>NZ_CP101112.1:0-2424775 GCF_024296965.1 Moraxella sp. FZLJ2109 | reverse complement strand
GAAAATCGAATGGACATTGCCACGCATCCTTACAATGGTTATTTTTGCTATCACTGCGCTAAGCTGGATTTTTGGTAAGCAATTGGGCGAGATGTTCGCGTTCAAACAGCCTGATACTGTGGTCGCATTATTCGCTGCAGTGGCTGTATTGCTGCTAGGTCTGGTCAGCTGGAAACAAGTCTCGGACAACACCGACTGGGGCGTATTGATGCTGTTCGGTGGTGGTATCGCACTGTCTGACATCATGAAAAACACTGGTGCGTCAGAAGTACTGGGTCAAAGCATTTCAGTGGCTTTGTCAGGCGCATCACCGCTATTGGTTATCTTTGTGATTGCTGCATTCATCATCTTCTTGACCGAGTTCACCAGTAACACAGCTTCGGCAGCACTGCTTGTGCCATTGTTCGCACCGATCGGTGTGCAGCTTGGTCTGCCACCTGAAGTGCTGATCATGGTCATCGGTATCGGTGCATCGTGTGCCTTTATGATGCCTGTGGCGACACCGCCGAACGCGATCGTGATGGGTACAGGTCATGTCAAGCAGCGCGATATGATGAAGGTCGGCTGGTGGCTGAACCTAGTTGCCATCGTCGTCGTCACCATCTGGGCGTATGTGTTCTTGGCATAAGTTCAACGATCCAGTATCGTGATCACCAAAATCCCCTAAGTTATTGAACCGCACCCCAAAAGTTAGACCCTAACCTTTGGGGTGTTTTTATGACCAAATACACAATTGACTTTAAACTTGAAGTCATTGATCATTATTTAACAGGACATAGTTACCACAACACAGCCAACTCTTTTGGTATTAAACGCTCTATTGTCCAAAACTGGGTGAGACTCTACCAAACTCATGGTGTTGATGGTATTCGTATCAGAAAGAGCAAAGCTAGTTATTCACCAGAATTCAAACACACTGCAGTATTACAACTACTTGCTGGTAAATCCATACGCACTTTGGCGATTGAATTAAATATCAGTAACCCAAGTGTGCTGTTTCAATGGTTAAAAGCTTATCAAACTCATGGTATCATGGGACTGACTCCTAAACCCAAAGGCAGGCAATCTATGCTAAAGACCAGCAAAGCAAGCCAAACATCCAAACTTGATGAACAAAAGACCCATGCTGAATTGATTGCTGAATTACAACACTTACGCATGGAGAATGACATCTTAAAAAAGTTAGAAGCCTTGGAGCGTCAGCAAAGAAAAAGCAAATCATCATCAATAAAATCACAGTGATTGACGAGCTAAGGCAGATTTATCCATTAAAACAATTACTGACTTATCTTGGTGTTGCCAAAGCAACCTTTTATTATCACTTAAAGCAATTCAAGCAAAAGGATAAACATCAAGACATCAAAGATGCAATCAAAAAGATATATCACACCCATCAAGGCAGATATGGCTATCGCAGAATCACCCTTGCCTTAAAACAGTTAGGCTTTGTCATCAATCATAAAAAAGTGTGGCGACTGATGAACCAAATGGGACTGAAAGCACGGATTCGCTCTAAACGCAGATTTAGTGCTTATCAGGGTAAGGTGGGTAAAATCGCTGATAATGTACTCAAGCGTGATTTTAAAGCAGATCGACCCAACCAAAAATGGGCGACTGATGTCACTGAGTTTAAAGTGTTGGATAAACAAGGTAATGTCAAAAAGCTTTACTTGTCTCCCATCATGGATTTGTTTAATGGAGAAATTGTTAGCTATCAGATGCACAGTAGCCCAAATTATGGCTTGGTTGCCAAGATGCTTGATCAGGCACTAAAGCGACTGCAAGCAGATGATAATGCTGGCAACGATAGCAGCAAACCACAATTGATTCTGCATTCAGATCAAGGCTGGCACTACCAAATGCAAAATTATCAACAAACCTTAAAAGACAACAACATCATTCAAAGTATGTCAAGAAAGGGCAATTGCTTGGATAATGCGGTGATAGAAAGCTTCTTTGGCACATTAAAAGAAGAAATCTTCTTTCATGACAAACATCAAAGAAGATTTACCTCCATTGATGAGCTTAAACAAGCGATTGATGAGTACATCCATTACTACAATCATGATAGAATAAAGATTAAACTAAAAGGACTAAGTCCTGTAAAATACAGGCGCTTAGTCCTTGATCAAACCACTTAATTTAAACCTAGTCCTTAATCTTAACTTTGTCTAAGATTTGGGGGTCGGTTCATATACTTGGGGGATTTTTCATACATCATAAGCAATAAAAAAAGGGCGCAGATTACGCCCAAATTTATGAATGTATTTTTAAGAATTTTGGTCAAATTGAGCCTGGCACAGCTTGATAAATTCATGCCCAAATTTGCGAATTTCGCTGTCATCACGCACTGCGATCCAACTGGTAAATCTGCCAAAATAACTGACAGGGATCGCCACCAAATCGGGATAATGCTTGGGCTGATATGCCATCTCTGCGATGATGCCGATACCAAGCCCTGCTGAGACATAGGTGCTGATGACATCTGAGTCAAGCGCGGCAAGCACAATATCAGGGGCAAAGCCTGCTTGCGCAAAAGTGCGGTCAATCGCGCCACGACCTGTAAAGCCACCATGATAAGTGACAATCGGATAGCTTGCCAAAGTCGGCAAATCCACCGCATCCATCTGATCGGCAAACTCCGCCAATTCATGATCGCGCGGCACAATCACCACATGCGACCAGTCGTAATAGCGATGACAGCGCAGCACATCGTTATTCAGCAGCGATTCGGTCGCGATACCAATATCCGCCTGTCCGCGAATCACCATCTGTGCAATGGTCTCAGGATCGGCTTGTTGTAGCACTAGATTGACTTTATCGAACTTTTGGCGAAATTCTTTGACAATCTGCGGCAGTACATAGCGCGCTTGGGTGTGTGTGGTTGCGACCGTGAGCGTGCCTGCTTGTGCATTATTAAAATCAAGGCTTAGGTTCTCAATCGTACGAATCTCAGCAAAAATCGCTTCAATGTGTGGCAATAACGCCTTACCAATCGGTGTCAAACCTGTCAATCGCTTGCCTTGACGCGTAAAAACATCGGTCTTAAGCTGATTTTCCAGTGCGGCGATTTGCTTAGATAGGCTTGATTGACTGGTGTGTAATAGCTCGGCAGCTTGGCTAAGATTATAGCCATTCACCACCGTATGCCAGACAGTTTCAAGTTGTTTTAATTGGATTTGTAAATGTCGCTGATTAATAACGATATCAATTGCCATAAAAACTCTGATCAAACAAGGAAAATAAATTTTGCTCATGATACCCAATTTTTATCAAAAAGGATAGATTGATGATCAATTAATTGTGAAAATCATGAAAATTTTGCCAAAATGCGGTAAAATGAACAATTTGAATCAATTTTTTACCGCAAGTTTATGGCTTGGCGGTTGATAGATAAGTGGGCACAGATGAGCGGTACACAAGATCAAACAGCACAGCTGAGTGCTTGGCAGGCCTTTAGCAAGGCTTATTTTAATCCGCAGGCGTTGGCGCTTGCTTTTTTGGGCTTTGCGGCAGGTATTCCGATTTTGCTGGTGTTTTCAAGCCTAGGGCTGTGGCTGCGTGAAGCAGGCATTGATCGCGCGACTGTGACGATGTTTAGCTGGGCGGCGCTTGGTTATTCGTTCAAGTTCATTTGGGCGCCGCTTGTCGATGCGCTGCCGTTGCCTGTTTTGACGCGCTGGTTGGGTCGTCGTCGCGGCTGGCTGCTACTCACGCAGATTTTGATCATCACAGCCCTAGTATTGATGGCGATGACCAATCCACAAGGCAGCGATGCGATGCTGTCAGTGATGGCGGCAGGCGCGGTATTACTTGGCTTTTCGTCTGCATCCCAAGACATCGTGATCGATGCGTATCGTATCGAAGCTGCACCTGCGGATATGCAGCCTGCACTGTCTGCGACTTATGTGGCGGGTTATCGCATCGGCATGATCGTCTCGGGTGCAGGCGCGCTGTATTTGGCGGATTATTTCGGCTCGGCGATGGATGCGTATAATTATGCCGCATGGCAAAAAACTTATCTGATCATGGCGGCGGTGATGCTGATTGGCGTAGTGACGACGCTTGTGATCCGCGAGCCGAAGGTCGCCATCAAGCCGATGACTTCTGAGACTACCGACTATCTTCGCTTGGTGATTGTCTTTATTTTGTCTGTGCTTGGCTTTATTTTCACTTATCGCATTGTCGGTGGTATGTTGCCTGAGACTGAGAGCGTGCTGGCAGGGTTTTTGTACGGCTGTGTGCAGTTTATCAGCAGTATTATTGCCTTTGCAGTGGTTGGCTGGCTACTGGTAAAAGTCGGCATCGTCGCTCAAGCGGTGGCGATGAAAACTTGGGTTGAGCCTGTGGCGGACTTTTTTGCACGCTATGGCAAAAAAGCGATGCTGCTGCTTGCTTTGATCGGGCTGTATCGCATCAGTGATGTCATCGCGGGCAATATCTCAAACATCTTCTACCAAGATCTTGGCTTTAGCAAGACACAGATTGCCAATGCAGTAAAACTGGTCGGTGTCGTAGCAAGTATCGGCGGTGGCTTTATCGGTGGCTGGCTTGCTCAGAAGATGAATATCATGAAAGCAATGACCGTGGGTGCGATTTTAGCCTGCGCGACCAACTTGCTATTTATCCTGCTATTTATGACGCCGACCGTGCCGATGATGTACACGGCAGTGGTGGTGGATAACTTAGCGGCAGGCCTTGCCAGTGCGGTGTTTATCGCTTTCTTGTCTGCCTTGACATCGATTCGCTTTACTGCGGTGCAATACGCGCTGTTTTCATCATTGATGACTTTAGCGCCAAAATTGATCGGTGGCTATTCAGGCGCAATCGTTGATGCCACAAGCTATGCTTTTTTCTTTGGTTTTACTTTCTTGGTCGGTATTCCTGTGCTGCTATTGATTTATCTGGTCAATAAGCACATCGATATCGAGCAGCCAAAAATCGGTGAATGACGGTGCAAAATCCACAAACCTTAAGCGCACCTGATGTGACACACCTGTCAATCGCAGAGATTCGGCAGGTGTTTGCATCGATAAGTAATGACAAATTGCCTTTGCATTGGCTCAATGGCTGGCTGCTTGCGGTGATTGATCAGCCGTCCAGTTTTTTGATCACTGATGGCGATTTTGTGCCAAGCATTGAGCAGGCGAAACGACTCAATGATGGCATCGTGCGCATGATGGCGGGCGAGCCGTTGGCATATTTGGTGGGTTCTCAGGGCTTTTGGGGGCGTGATTTTGCGGTCAATGCACACACGCTGATACCACGCGCTGATACTGAGATTTTGATTGAGACTGTGCTAAGGCTTTATCATGATGACAAGGCGGCAAGCACGCCTAAGATTTTAGACCTTGGTACAGGTACAGGCTGTATCGCGATTACTTTGGCAAAAGAGCTGCCATCATCGCAGGTGTGGGCGGTGGATTTTTCTGATGGGGCATTACAAGTGGCGCGCGCCAATGCCAAATCACTTGCCGCTGATAACTGCACGCTGCTACAGTCGGATTGGTACACGGCGGTTACGGAGCGATTTGACATCATCGTCAGTAATCCACCTTATATCGATAAAACTGATGCGCATCTGGCGGATCTTCACCATGAGCCGATTAGCGCACTGGTCGCCGATGATGCAGGACTTGGTGATATTATGACCATCGTTACAGGCGCAGGTGCACATTTGAACGCAGGCGGCGCGCTATTGATTGAGCATGGCTATGACCAAGGTGCGGCGGTGCGTAAGATTTTTGAAGATGCAGGCTTTACCCAAGTTGCCACCATTCAAGATTATGGCGGCAATGATCGCATGACGATGGGTTTTATTAAAATAATTAAGTAATAAATTATAAAAACGGAAAAAAATCATGACTACGGCTGATGCGCTATCCGATGACGAACTGATGCGATATTCACGGCAAATCCTACTTGATGGCTGGGATATCGATGCGCAAATTTGCCTAAAAAACAGCCATGCCATCATCGTCGGCATGGGCGGACTTGGCTGTCCTGTGGCGCAGACTTTGGTGCGTGCAGGTGTGGGGCAGCTGACATTGATTGATGATGATGTTGTCGATGTCAGTAACTTACAAAGACAAAGCCTATACACAACCCTTGATATCGGCAAGCCCAAATCCGTCTGTGCAAAGTCTGCACTATCTCATCACAATGAATACATCGCCATCACTACCATCACCGAGCGTATCAGCGCGGACAATATCTGTAAGCTGGTTGGCAAGACGGATTTGGTGATTGATTGTACGGATAATTTTGCCGTGCGTGATTTATTAAATCGATACACAAGAAGCCAAAACTTGCCGCTGCTATCGACTTCTGCCATCGCACAGGTTGGGCAAATCGCGCTTTATACTGAGCAAACAGGCTGCTATCGCTGTGTGTTCGGCGATGATGATGGTGATGAGATGACTTGCGCGACTTCTGGCGTCTTGGCAAGTACGGTGGCGGTGATTGGCGCGATGGCGGCGCAAGTGGCGCTGGATTTTCTTGGTAGGGGTGTCAATCCCATTGCAGGTAAATTGCTGCTGTGGCAAGGCGCGACTTTATCATTAAAACAGCTAAGCTTTAGCCAAGATGTCAACTGTCCTGTGTGTTCGGCTGAGTAATTAATAAATTTATATCAATTAAATCATCAAAAATTTTAAACCATTATGCCAAAATTATTGCCCAAAAATCCACTGAATTTCGCCAAAAAACAGCTCAGTCACGGTGTCAATGCCTTATCACGCCTACAAAAAACCGCCAGTGTCGCAGGCTTATCCGCCTTGCGCGTGGCAAAGGGCGATAAGATGGATGCGCAGTTGCTGCGCGAAGCCTTTGAGCAGATGGGTGTGACTTATATCAAGCTTGGGCAGTTTATTGCCAGTACACCATCGATTTTTCCGCGTGAATATGTACTGGCGTTCCAAGGCTGCCTAGATCAGACCACGCCTGTGCCTTTTGCCAAGATTCGTCAGGTACTGATCGATGAGCTTGAGACTGACAGTCGTGGGCTTGGCGATATTTTTTCTTATATTGATCCTGTGCCTTTGGCATCGGCAAGTATCGCACAGGTGCATAAGGCGGTGCTTGCTGATGGACGGCAGGTCGCGCTCAAGGTACAAAAGCCTGATGTTGATACCATTATGCACACCGATTTAAGCGTGCTGTATGGCGCGTTTTGGGCCTTAGAAAAAGTTGTGCCAAATTTAAAAGCAGCAAGCCTTGCGCCGATCGTCGATGAGATGCGCGCGCGAATGCTTGCCGAGACTGATTTTCTTGCCGAAAGTGCGCATATTGATAAATTCTTGGCACATCTAAAGCAAGTGGGTAATGACAAAGTCACCGCACCGACGGTACATCACGCGCTATCGACCAAAAAAGTGCTGGTGATGGATCTACTCATGGGCAAGTCTTTGATCGATGAGAGTTTGATTTGGGATGGTACAGCAGGGCGCGACAGCAAGCAGATCATGAGTGATGTGTTAGACACTTGGTTTTTATCATTGATGATGACGGGCGAGTTTCACGCTGATTTGCACGCGGGCAATCTGATGCTGCTTAATGATGGACGCATTGCCTTTTTAGATTTTGGCTTGATGGGGCAGATTGCTCCAAGCAGCTTGCAGGCGTGTTTTGGCTTGGTACAGAGCCTGCAAATCAATGACTATCGCGGCATGGCACAGGCGATGGTCGCCATCGGTATGACGCATCGGGCGGGTAAGATAGATATCGATCGCTTGGCTGATGATTTACAAAAAATACTTGGCAAAATCACGCCAAATGCCTACGGTCAGCCGCCCAAGCCCGCACAAATCGGCGCAGAAGGCAATGATGGCCTAAATGCGATGATGCTTGAAATGGTAGAAATCGGCAAACGCCACGGCATTCATTTCCCCAGAGACTTTGCGCTCTTGGTCAAACAGCTGCTGTACTTCGATCGCTTTATGGTGACTTTAGCACCTGATATGGAGCTATTTGAGGGCGAGCGGCTGAGTTTGGTGAAGGAGTGAATTTTGCAAAAATGCAAAGCGTTTTTGTCAAATGCGCGCTGTTTACCATCACGCAAAATTACTATAATGAACACATCAAATCGACAGCAAAATAATAAAAGGAGTTGTCACCATGTTTAATCCCAATGTAAGCTTTAAAAATGCCTTTGAAAACACTAACTTAGGTCATTTGGTCAATTTATTATGCCGCGCTTTGCTGTTGTGGTTGTTTTTCGTATCTGGTTGGGGCAAGGTTGTCAATTATGACGCGGTCGCTGCTTACATGGGAACGGTGGGCTTGCCATCATCATTGCTGCCTTTGGTGATTTTGCTGGAATTGGGCGGCGGTTTGGCGATATTATTCGGCTTTCAGACGCGCGTGATCGCAGTATTTATGGCGGTGTATTGTATCTTGTCAGCGATCTTGTTTCATGCAGGTGCGGACGATGCCAATAACTTTATGAAAAATTTCGGCTTTGAACCGACCCCCAATTCTTAGACACTAAGATTAACGGTTAAGGTTTCATCAAGGACTGAGTTCTGTATTGTACAGGACTCAGTCCTTTTAATTTGCTCTTTATTCTATCATGGTTGTAGTAGTGAATGTACTCATCAATCACTTTTCTAAGCTCATCTGGTGAAGTGAATTTAGTTTTCTCATAAAATATCTCTTCTTTTAATGTCCCAAAGAAACTCTCTATCACTGCATTATCCAAGCAGTTACCTTTTCTTGACATACTTTGGATAATGTCATTGTCTTTTAAGGTTTGTTGGTAATTGCTCATTTGATAATGCCAGCCTTGGTCAGAATGCAAGATGGGTTTGTCATCACCAGTTAGCGTTGTTATGGCTTTGTGTAGCATGTCTTGCACTAACTCATAAGTCGGTCTGTCTTTGATACTGTAGCTAATGATCTCACCATTATACAAATCAATGATGGGTGATAAATACGCCATTATGTAGCACTTGCACAAAACAATTGTTTAAAAAACAAGGATGATTTACCCAATCTTTTTCGGTTTGACGGCTAGTATATTTTCAATTCCTCGTTGCATTCTTTGCTCTGCATCGTATAGTTGTCTTGCTAATTCATTATAGCTAACTATATAATCCTGTACATACGCATCTTGCTCATCTTTGGGGATGTATTCTATCAAATACTCCGAAAACACAGTGTCGCCTATTGTTAGCTTTGATGAGCCATCCGCTAGGTCCGATACAATTCTTTCTCTAATGGATGAAAAATACACGTTGTAAAATTCCAAATTTACTGGATAGTCGTTACTTTTCGGCGTTAGGATTAAGCATAAATTACTCGCAATAAATTTACCATTTACATAATGTGTTCTACCTAAAGAGCCCGCTGCCTTTACAGCGTATACAATTGCCTCGCAGTCATGTGTAAAGTCAGAATGTTTTTTCCATTCGGATGATGCAGTAATAAAGTCGTATTCGCCATCCTCGCTATTGTCACTTGCCAGAGAGCCAGTTTCAATATTGAACAAGTCTGATATCTTAACCAACTTGTAATGACTGTTTTTGGTATTTTGAACACCAGACGCTATTAAAACATTTTCTTTGTAAATCTTTCTCTTTTCACTTACTCCATCAATTTCTTTTGAGTTATTAACAGTATTAATAATTTGACTCTCAATATCATTCCATTTGTTAAATTTATCCACTCTACCCTTATGTTGAACGCTAACTAAACCATCCTCTTTAAGGTGATAAAACAGCACTTCATCGTCTGTATCGTGTGGTGTTTTTGTAAAGCCAAAAATAGAGGTATTCACCGTTCGTTTTTGCTCAGAAAATATATTCATCGGCATTTTTATAACAAAATCTAATTTCGCTATCTTTAAGATATCATGGGTTATTCCTCCTGACCTCTGGTTTTTGGTTAAAGTTGGTGTCGGCATGATGATAATTAACCTGCCGTTTGGTTCAAGATACTCTAAAGCTTGTTTGGTGAACAATATCGGATTTTTGTTTTCATAAGGTGGATTTATGATACATTTAGTCGGCTTTAATTTTCTAATATAGTCTAACAAATCTTTGTCAGTGCTGTTAACAATATTTTCACTGCTGTCTTGTAATAAGCTGGAGCGGTAAAGAAGGTTTGTTTTGCCATCGCCGTGTAAGAACATATTAGAACAGGCAAGTGCAAACAGGACCGAATCCACTTCAAACCCAATAAGTTGTTTTTCCTTTATCCTTTCTATGATTTCATCGTTATCATTAGCCAGGTTTATTAGCTTTTCCATAGCGTCCATAAGAAAGCCGCCACTGCCAGTACAAGTATCCAACACCACATCATTAATGTTTAGACGAGCCAATTTAATCATCAAGCCTTTGATGTGGTCTGGTGTTAGGATAATATTTTTATTTTCCGCACTGCCTGCTCTAGATAAAAATATTTTATAGGCTTTTCCTAAAATATCTTGTTTTTCATCCAAAGTGTAAGGGGTATATATTTTTTGTTCAATTTTTTGAATAATATTTTTATATTCTTCTAAAGAATAATCGATAGTTTTAATAAATGAGAACTTATCAGCCCAACTAAACTCTTTTGATAAATTATTGATTTTTGATTCCAGTTGTTTGGTGATGGCTTCAATAATTGCCTTATTCAAATGATGTGCCTCCAAAACAGCGACTTTAACTGATGATAATTCTTCTTTGGAGGGGGCGGCGATGTTCTGGTATATACTTCGAAAATTATTATTTGTCAAAGCTATCATTAAGCCTGAAAAAAATAAACTTCGATCCGTATCCCGTATCTTATTTTCAGCATGGAAAGTCTCATTGAGCTCTTTTAAAACACATATTAATTCGTCTTCACTGATAAACTCACCATTTTTATGCTTTAGAAACTTTTCGTGCAGCGATTCAAGAGATATGAGACTGTCTTTAATTTTAAAAGGCAATATTTGTTCTGAACCTTTTAATTTGTAAAAGTAAGATACTTTGACCTGACTAGCATCTTGTCCTGAGACGGCGATGCCTATCAAATCTTTATTGATTTTATTATTTGCCATGTAAAATTGTATGTCAGATTCCGCTTCTGAATGCTTGACAGCTTTTGCTTCAACTACAATAGCATAATCTAAACCTTCCACATCTTTGAAAAAATCAGGGTAACCCTCTTTGTCCGTACCATTTTTTGATAAAAAACCATAATAACTAGGAATGGCGGATTTCTCAATAAACGTACCAACTCCATAGTGGGTCCTAAAGATATTCTCAGTTATGGTTTCACTCAGCTTAGTATTGCTCACATCAACCCCCAATTACTTGCAAGGCTGATGTTAAAAGCGTTACACTTGTGCTGTGCTGTGCTGTGCTGTGCTGTGCTGTGCTGTGCTGTGCTGTGCTGTGCTGTGCTGTGCTGGAGCATTGCAGTTCCTTATAATTTAATCAAGAATTTTTTTGTGATTACCGATATCTAATTTATCAAATAATTTTAAGGTCGGTGCATCCAATCGCAGTTAATACCTGCAACATAAAATCAGCCCCAAAAGCACCTCGAGTGATTTTGTTGCTTAGGTTTTGGGGCGTTTCTTCAATACCAATTTCTTTGAGTTTTTCAACGACATCGGCATAACTAAGATTTCGTAGTGCAATCTCAGACTTTAGAATGCCTTTGGCTTTATTTCGCCACAAGGCTTGTGTTTCTTTATTCATGGATACGTACCAGAAAAATCATTTAACAATTTTTTTCATTATAAACGATATTTTTATACTTGTCAAAGTTTGGTTCTTGGTATATAATCATCATATACGATATATTTATATTGGAGAACACCATGCCCCAACACTTCCTGCTCTCTGCCGAAGCACGCAATCTATCACCGATTGCTATTGCTCGCATGAGTGAATATGAGGCGGTGATGACAATGAAGAAGTTGCATTGGAGCGCAGGTGGAGAGGTAGCATGCCCTCGTTGTGGCGAGAAACACCAAGCCTATTTCATTAAAACACGTCATCAATGGCAGTGTAAACACTGCAACTATCGCTTTTCAGTCACAGCAGGCACTTTGTTTGCTCATCACAAATTGCCGCTTCGTGATATTCTGTTTGCCTGTAGCTTATATGTCAATGCTGCTAAGGGTATCTCAGCACTACAGATTGCTCGTGACTTAAATGTGCAATATAAAACCGCTTTTGTACTGCTACATAAAATCAAAGAAGCTCTAAAGGTACATAAGCAGCGTGAAGCGATGCAGCTGAGCGGTATTGTGCATATGGATGCCACTTATGTCCATTCTAGTCAAAAACCCAAAAATAAAAAGAGTGAGCGTGTTGATAGACGCTTAAAGCAACATGAGAACCCGCTAAAGCGTGCGATTTTGGTTATGCGAGATAGTTTTGCCAAGCAAGATGATAAACAAGACGCCAAGCAAATCGGCGCAAGAAACACCATTGCTTTTGTTGCTAAGTCTGAAAACAGCAAAGTTGTTAATAATCTTGCCAATAAACATATTGCCAAAGGCAGTACCATCCATACCGATGAAAGCCCCGCTTATGACAACCTGATTTATTTTCATGACCTAAAGCGCGTCAACCACCAAAAGGAATATCGCTCTGATGCTGGTGTGACCAATAACTTAGCAGAAAGCTATTTTAGTCGCTTTAAGCGCATGTACTACGGGCAAGTTCACAAAATGAACAATACCTACCTATACGAATACGCCAATGAAGTAGCTTATCGTGAAGATACTCGCCGTCTTAGTAATGGTGTTATTTTTAATGATGTGGTATCCAAATGCTTAACCAGTTTGCCTTCTGATGATTGGCGTGGTTATTGGCAAGGCAATAAAAAGCGCGTCGAAACTTTGGCAGCGTAGTTTTATGATTGCGATAGATTGCGATAACTTACGATAAACTACGATAAATAACAATTCATCACTGGGGTATATATGGCTCAATCTCATGTCACAAGCGGTATCGCCAACAAAATCAATCTCCTAAATAAACACAAGCAAGCTTTACTTAAGCAAATCCAAGATATCGATCAACAAATCAGCATTCTCACCCAAGCAGCTTACATCATGGGTGAGATAGAACACTTACCAAAACTGAGGAGTTCGGCATTTAATCAAAGCATTAAAACCCTTGTTGTACAGGTGCTTAAGCAAGCAACACAGCCCTTATCCGCCAATGAGATTACAGAACAGGCAGTGTCACTTGACAACCAACCACAATCAAACCAAGAGCCCATAGGAATCACCGCCAAACACCTAAAAGCCGCTCGCAATGCGCTGAATTTTTTAATCAATGATGGTGTTGTCAGTAAAATTGGTTCAAAACGTGGAGAAGTGAAATATTTATGGGCAGCAAATCAACAAAACCTTGAATAATCAGCTACATTCACAAATAAAAACAGCCATTTGGCTGTTTTTTTTGGAGGTGGTTTTGTGCAGGTGCTACATAATGGCGGATAAATACAGCTTTTGCTCTTTGATACCGCCATCATAAGTTTTGCTTTGTATTTTAAACTCAGTGACATCTGTTGCCCATTTATGATTGGGCTTGTCTGCTTTAAAATCACGGTTTAAGACATTGGTAGCGATTTTGCCTACTCGTCCACGGTAAGTGCTGTGTTTGCTTCGCTTACGACGAATTACTGCTTTAAGCCCAAGCTCGTGCATTAGCCGTTGCACTTTTTTATGATTGATAACAAAGCCTAACTGCTTTAGTGCTAGGGTAATACGCCGATAGCCATATCTGCCTTTGTGAGCGTGGTAGATGTTTTGGATTTTATCTTTGATAACAGTGTCTTGCTCAGGTCTGCTTAATTGTTTTAGATGATAGTAAAAAGTACTTCTTGGTAAGTGTGACACGTTAAGCAAATCATCAATCAGATAGGTTTGCCTTAATTCTTGCACAATCATCACTTTTTCTTGGGTGATGATGCGTTGTGTTTTTGACGAATTAAGGCATCGAGCTTTTTTAGATAAGCATTCTCAGCTTCTAGATATTGAATGCGTCTGAGTAACTCGGCGTGTTCATTGGTTAGTGTTTTATCTGTCCTGTCCACCTTGGCTGTTTTAGCTACTTTGCTTGTTTTCGTTGCTTTGGCTACTTTATCTGATTTATTGGTTGATTTGCTCATAGGTCTTCTGCCTTTAGGTTTGGGAGTAAGTCCCATGATACCATGAGTTTGATAAGCTTTTAACCATTGAAAGAGCACACTTGGGCTACTGATGTTTAATTCAGTGGCAACTGTTGGCATAGATTTGCCAGAGAGTAATTGTAATACTGCTGTGTGTTTAAATGCTGGTGAATAACTGGCTTTGCTTGTTCTTGGGCGAATGCCATCAATCCCATGAGTTTGGTAGAGTCTCACCCAGTTTTGGATGATAGAGCTTTCTATGCCAAAAAATTTGGCTGTCTGATTGTAACTATGTCCTGTTAAATAATGTTGAATGACGGACAGTTTAAAGTCCATTGTGTATTTGGTCATAAAAACACCCCAAAGGCTGTCTAACTTTTGGGGTGCGGTTCACTTAGCGGGTGGCTTTTTATTATTAACTGTGCATGGTGCAGGTCGTTTCAGTATTGATCATTTGTTAGAAAAATAATTTATAAAAATTAACAAATCCCAGCCGATAGAATTGGCTGGGATTTTTTGTGTTTGTGATTTAAAAAGTTTCAGTTCAATGAATGCAAATGCTCAATCAATTTCACCGCCACAGCATCAGCAAACTCACTGCGTAGTGCTGTTTTATCATGATAAGCGCCATCTAGACTTGAGTAATTGGGGTGGGTTCGGGCTTTTTTAAGCGCACTTGGCAGTTTGTCACTTTGCCAAGGTAGAGTATCGCCACTGGTTGAGATGATATCGACACTGGCATGACCGCGATGGCGCAGGTGGTGATGTAGATTTTGCGCACGCGCTGCAAGCAGGGTCAAAGTGGGTGCATCAATACTAAGCGTCTGAATACCCATGGCTTTGTCTTTGATGGCGTTGGTATTTGGTAAAATGCCGCCAAGCACGCCACCGATGGCAGTGCCTAGACCAAGACTTGCGCCCAAAGTTGCCACATCAATGCCTGCACCGATCAGCATTCCTGTGACACTGCCGCCTGCGGTGCGAATGCCATAGTGGGTAAGTAGCGCGCTGTCGAATGGATCTTGCGCTTGGCTGCCGATACCGACATCCTGCTGCTCGATATCTAGATGATAAAAGCGGTACAGTTCGAGCAGTTCGTGGTGCAGGATGGTTTCGGCTTGGCGTACGGCATTCTGCATTCGTGTCAAGGTCGGTGCAGGGTCGTCATCTTCATCGATTTTTTGGCTAAAGGCGGCGACATTGACCAGAAAATCAGCGATCAATAAGCTACCTTGTTCAAGCATATTTTGCCAAGCGTCTTTGCGCTCATTTTGCAAAGTAATGATATTGACATCGTCATTACGCAGCTTGGCAAGATTCGCCCATAGTGCCATTTCATTATCAAAATCAAACGCCACCGTATCAAAGCTGCAAGCGATATGCAGTGCGCGACGCGAGAGCATTTCGCGCCAGTGTGGCATATTGTCTTGACCTTGATGAATGAAATTAAACACAGGTAAAATCGGCGTGCCTGAGCTTGCCAAGATCGCAAGCTCGTCTTTGTACTTGGACAGTACAGGCTCGCGCGCATCGATGACATATAAGGCGATGTCAGCATCGATCAGGCTTTTGATGACTTTGGCTTCTTGGCTAAAATCGCCATCAAGCCGATTATCTTTATCTGCCACTGCGCGCAAAAATGCTTGCAGTCGCTCCACGCCATCCGCGCGCCCATCGGTATGATCTTGCAGATAATCCATCACGCCCGTAGCATCTTCTAGCCCTGGGGTATCGTGCAAGGTGATCAAGGCGCGGTGATCAGCACCCAAGATATCCACCGCGGCGACATGGCGCGTGGTGGCTGATGCGTTCGCCACTTCGCCAAAGCTACTATCGCGCAGCAAAGTGCGTAGTAGGGAAGTCTTGCCGACATTGGTATGTCCGATCACGCTTAGGGTGGTCAATGTATTGTGTGTCATATTACCATTCGTGTGTTTGTAGTTCTAGGCGCAATTCTTTACGCTTTTTCGCCATCTCGAAGCGATGCTTGGCAATCTCATCACTCAGATCTAGGGGTGGCACGGCTTTGGGTTTGCGATTTTCATCGACAGCCACCATGCTAAAATAGCAACTGTTGGTATGGCGGACGGTGCGCGTTTGGATATTTTCAGCTTCGACGCGGATGCCGACTTCCATCGATGTTGTGCCGACATAATTGACACGCGCCAAAAAAGTCACCAACTCACCGACATAAATCGGCTCTTTAAAAATCACTTGATCAACGGACAAAGTCACCACATAGCTTGCCGAATACCGACTGGCACAGGCATAAGCCACTTGGTCAAGTAGCTTTAGGATTGCGCCACCATGCACATTGCCCGAAAAGTTCGCCATATCAGGCGTCATCAGCACCGTCATGGTCAGATCGGTCGGTGCGATATTGTAAGTACAAAATTCATGCATGACTACATCCTTGCTGATTGCTTAAAAATGTCAGCAAGTATAGCACAAAAAATCTGCCAGTGTGTGACGGACAAGTTCTCACTATTTGGGCTGATTTGTGCTGATAATATCACTCAAATCAGGTTTGATCTTACCCACAGTAATGATGATAAAATCCGATGGATGAACCGTGTCTTTGAGCGCTCGATTGACCGAGTCTAAAGTGGCATTATCCAGTCGCTGCAGGCGCGTGGCAAGATGGTCATCAGGATAACCGATGAATGCCAAACCGCTGATGGTCTTGTGGATCGATGCATTGCTTGAGAAAATGTCTGGAAAGCTGTTTTTGTTACCCAATCTGACCAATTCAAGCTCATCAGTTGTCACGCCATTGTTTAGCGTATCTGTAATAATATCAAGCGTATCTTTGATGGCATCGCGCGCTTTATCGCCTTGGGTAGAAAAGCGAATTGCATAACTGCCTGCTGCTTGCAGTCGCTCCACCCCGCCGTAGATGCCATAGGTATAGCCTTTTTGTTCGCGAATGGTGTTCATCAGCCGCGCGTTAAAATCCGATCCTGCCAAGATTTCATTACCCAGTGATAAATCGCTAAAAGCTTGGCGCGCTTGACTGCTGCTGTCATCTTTTGGGGCCAAATGTCCGATGATGATTTGGGTTTGGCTACTGTCATGATCGATGTGAATGTGGCGTGCAGTAGGTTTGGCAGGCTCACTGATAGTGCCTTGATAGGATTTGCCATTTGGCAGGCTGTGTGCGATTTGATTGGCAAGCTGCTTTGCGCCATCTGTACTAAGATCGCCTGTGATGATGATTTGTGCATTGTCTTTTGTTAAGAATTTCTTTTGAAAAGCTTGCAAGTCATCACGCGTCAAGGCAGCGACACTTTGCTCATCGCCTGTGCTTGCGTGCCCATAAGGGTGGTTGCCGTACAATGCGTGGGTGTAGGCAAGTGATGCGACATAGGCAGGGTTTTGCTTGCTTTGTTTTAGGCTTGTAATCAGTCGCGTTTTGTTGCGCTCAAGCACTGCGGTATCAAAGCGTGGCGCGCTCAGTACTTGGGTGAGAAGCTGAGTGCCGTTTTGTAAGGTGGCGGGGTCAGATAAGCTACGCATTGATAAAGACAGACTGTCTTTGGTGATGCCGCTGCCAAGCTCAATGCCAAGCATCTCTTTTTTGGCGATAAAAGCCTCTTCGTCAAGCACGCCTGCTCCTTGAGTCAGCATGGTGGCGGTCATGTTGGCGATACCAAAGCTAT
The DNA here is from genome assembly GCF_024296965.1 of Moraxella sp. FZLJ2109. Lineage (NCBI taxonomy): Bacteria > Pseudomonadati > Pseudomonadota > Gammaproteobacteria > Moraxellales > Moraxellaceae > Moraxella > Moraxella sp. FZLJ2109. The sequence goes on along the minus strand of NZ_CP101112.1, from coordinate 2,407,019 downwards.
CATCACGGATTATCTCATCAGCTGCTGAGCCTGCGTAGAAATTGATGCTGACATCGACGATCGGTAACTGGTGCAAAGGTGTAAAAACCACAGCGACGCCATCATCGGTATGAAATCGCTGCGAGCTTGGCGGCTGAAAATCCAAATCACCAAGCTGATTAATACTGTCAATAATGCTATCACTTGCCAGTGTCAAACTTGTGTCTGTTAAGGCAGTTTGATGCGCTTGATTGGCGTGAACCATTGGGCTGTGTAATGCCACTACCGCCAAAATTGCCACGCTTACTTGATTCATTTTACTTAATAATTTCATGCGAATATTCCGTGTGTTTTTATTATTTGGCTTGCGGCACGATGTATAAGGTGGTCAAATTATCACGCGTCAAATACGCCTTACCAGCACGCTGAATATCGGCTTTGCTGATCGCGGCAAGCTTAGCAGGTAGGGTGTCATAGGTGTCAATCGGCAGCCCTTGACTTGCCAGTGCGCCTAGGCTCACCGCTTGATTGGCGACGCTATCATTACCAAAGATCAAGCCTGAGACTAGGTTTGTCTGTCCGCGTTTAAGCTCATCATTGCTGATTTCACCTTGACTGATGTTTTGTAATTCTTCTAGGATCGCTGCTTCGGCTTGTTCTAGGCTGACACCGTCTTTGGGTGTGGCTTGGATGGTGAATAGTTCATCACCGCGACCGACCATACTGTAGCTGATACCGACACTATTTAATAAGTTTTTCTTACGAATAAGATTGGTCTCGAAGTGAGCTGACAGCCCACCATCAGCAACATCGGAGAATAAGGATAGCGCATAAGTATCTTGGGCATTGTGCTTACTGCCTAGGCTTGGGACATTAAAGCCCATCAACAGGCTCGGCACTTGCACAGCTTGCTCAGTGGTGGCGTTTTGATAGCCGCGATAGCTTGGCTGCGATAGGCTTACACGCTCAGGCAGGGTAGATGGGGTGAGTGTATCGAAGTATTTATGCACCCACGGCATGGCTTGATCAGGCGTGACATCACCGACGAGCACCAGTACGGCGTTATTTGGCGCATACCAAGTTCGATACCAATTTTGTAAATCTTCTAAACTCAAGCCATCAATATCATCCATACTGCCGATAATCGGGCGACCTTGTGGAGCATCAGGCTGCGCCATCTGATTGAAGATTTCGTACGCTTTGGCAAGGGGATTGTCATCGGTGCGTAGGCGGCGTTCTTCTTTGATGACTTGTTTTTCAGTTGCGGCTTCATCGGCGGTCAATAGTAGATTTTTCATGCGATTGGCTTCGATTTGTAGCGCGAGCGGAAACTGATTGGCAGGCAGGCTTTCATAATACGCCGTGTAATCAAAACTGGTAAAAGCATTGGTTGTGCCGCCAAAATGACTGATCAGCCGCTGATAATCATCATGGTTGATGCCCTTGGCGTCCTTGAACATCATATGCTCCAAAAAGTGCGACATGCCGCCTTTGCCCATTGGTTCATCGCTGCTGCCGACATCGTACCAAATCTGCGTCATCACGATCGGCGCGCGAGCATCAGTTTTGATGATGACGCGCAAGCCATTGTCAAGTTTGGTTTGATAAATGCCTTGTGTTCTGTCTTGCTTAGCGGCGGTAATGGCAGGCGTGGCAGTGGTTTTGCTACTTTGTAATGCTGTGCTACTTTGGCACGCCATCAAGCTTAGACTGGTTGCGATGATCGCACTCATCGGAAGTAGTTTCATAAAAATTCCTACAAAGTTTCTTTGTGATATTTTCTTATTATGATGCTTATTCTATGATGCCAATGGGCTGTCAATTGACATAAAATCAGCGATATATCAAGATGGCTTTGGTTGATTATCAATCATCAAGGTATGTCAAAGCCTTTAATTCGCCACAATATTATTAGCTGCCGACGCCGACCATCACGCTACCTGTTGGGCTAAAGCCAATACCAGCGGCGCAGGCGGTCAGTGTAAAGATGGCTAGGATGACGGCGGTGTATTTGATCAGTTGCATGGGATTTCCTTAAATTGGTAAAAAATTAGTTCTAAAGTAGTTCTGCATCATTAAGCGTGCTTGCCATTCTATCCTTTTCGTTGATATTTAACATCAATCCATCAATTTGCCAATCAATGCCAATCGTTTCATCATTCCACACGATACTTCGCTCACTATCTTTATGATAAAAGTTTGTGGTTTTATACAAAAATTGGGTATTATCTTCTAAAGCAACAAAGCCATGAGCAAAGCCTGCAGGTATCCAAAATTGGCGATGGTTTGTTGCATTTAGTTCCACACCGACCCATTGCCCAAAGGTTGGCGAGTTTTTACGAATATCCACCGCCACATCAAAGGCACGACCTTGCACTACACGCACCAATTTTCCTTGGGCATAAGGTTCAATTTGATAATGCAATCCACGCAACACACCTTTTGATGACATGGAATGGTTATCTTGTACAAAGGTTGGCACATCAAAACCACGTTCTTTGAGTGCTTTTTCAAATACATTTTGGTTAAAACTTTCCATAAACCAACCACGCTCATCAGCAAAAACACGTGGTTCAAAAATCAATAGTTCGGGGATTTTAGTTTCTATGACGTTCATGTTCGCACCTTAACCATTGTGTTCTTTATGTAATTTTAATAAATATTGTCCGTAGCCTGTTTTCTTAAAAAACTCTGCTCGTGCCAATAGTTGTTCATCATTTATCCAACCATTAGCATAGGCAATTTCTTCTAAACACGCGACTTTTAAACCTTGTCGATGCTCAATGGTTTGTACAAATCGGCTTGCATCAAGCAATGAGTCGTGCGTTCCTGTATCTAGCCAAGCAAAACCACGCCCGAGCAATTCAACATTAAGCGTATCTTTTTGTAAATACACATTATTAACATCAGTGATTTCTAATTCACCGCGATGCGAAGGTTTGATATTTTTGGCGATTTCTACCACATCATTGTCATAAAAATAAAGTCCAGTTACGGCATAATGTGATTTTGGCTCAGCAGGTTTTTCTTCAATGCTTAAGGCTTTGCCATTTTTATCAAATTCTACCACGCCAAAACGCTCTGGGTCATTCACATAGTAGCCAAATACGGTCGCTCCAGTTTCTTGTGCTGATGCACGGCGTAATTGTTCGCTAAAATGCTGACCGTAGAAAATATTATCACCCAAAATTAAGCAAACATTATCATTGCCAATAAATTCTTCACCTAAAATAAAGGCTTGAGCCAAACCATCTGGGCTTGGTTGAACTTTGTAGGATAATTTTAAGCCAATCTCTTCACCTGTTCCCAGTAATTTTTCAAAATTTGGTAAATCTTCAGGCGTTGAAATAATCAAAATTTCTTGAATACCTGCCAACATCAGCACCGATAATGGATAATAAATCATCGGTTTATCATAAATTGGCAATAATTGTTTTGATGTTCCCATGGTGATTGGGTATAGGCGAGTGCCTGACCCGCCTGCCAGGATAATGCCTTTACGGTTTTTAGTTGCCATGAATCAGTTCTCCAAGCACTTGGCGAACGCCTTGTTGCCAATGTGGTAAATGTAATGAAAAATTGCGTTGTAATTTGCTGGTATTAAGTCGTGAATTGTGTGGACGCTTTGCAGGGGTTGGGTAATCCGCTGTGCCAATGGCATTGACTTGTTTTACCATTAAGTCCGCTCCCTTTTCGCGAGCCACGTCAAAAATAAACTTAGCATAGTCATACCATGAACATTCGCCTTGTGGTGCAAGATGGTAATGCCCCATCTCAATACTTGCAGAGTTCAGCTGATATTGGCGAATAATTTGGGCGGTAATGTCTGCAATCAAACTTGCCCCTGTTGGGCTGCCAATTTGGTCAGCAATAATTCCGAGCGTTTCACGGCTTGCTCCCAGTTTTAACATGGTTTTGATAAAATTATTGCCATGTGTGCCATAGACCCAACTGGTGCGAAGGTTGATAAAGTTTGCTCCGCTTTGTTCAAGTGCAAGTTCGCCTTGACGCTTAGTTTGCCCATACACATTGATAGGGCCCGTGCTATCTTCTTCTGTCCAAGCAGTTTCGCCTGTACCATCAAACACATAATCGGTTGAATAATGTATCAATAGGGCTTGATGTTGTTTTGCTAATTCTGCCAAATGTTTTACAGCCAAATGGTTAATTAACTCTGCTTGCACGGTATCAGTTTCGGCTTTATCAACCGCAGTATAGGCTGTTGCATTAACCACAATATCAGGGCGAATTTGCTGAAATACGTGTGTCATCGCATCAAAATTCGCCACATCGCCACATAAACCATCAGCATTGCTATGGCGGTCTAGGGCATAGACTTGTCCTAAAGGTTGTAAACTTCTGTCTAATTCCCAACCGACTTGACCATTTTTACCTAAAAGTAAAATTTTCATCGTTTAACCTTGTTATGGCTTATTGATATTGCTTGTTAATCCAGTTTTGGTATTCACCACTTTGAACGTGCCCGACCCATTCTTGATTATCCAAATACCATTGCACGGTTTTACGCAAGCCTGTAGCAAAGGTTTCTTGTGGTGTCCAGCCTAAATCTGTCCCAATTTTACTAGCATCAATGGCGTAGCGTAAATCATGTCCAGGGCGGTCTTTGACATAAGTAATTAAATCTGCATATTGAGCAACACCTGTCGGTTTATTTGGTGCAAGCTCTTCTAATAATTCACAAATGGCTTTGACCACATCAATATTTTTCTGCTCATTATGTCCGCCAATATTGTAAGTTTCACCGACTTTTGCCGTGGTTGCCACTAAAAATAAGGCACGAGCATGGTCTTCTACATAGAGCCAATCACGGATTTGTAATCCATTGCCATATACAGGTAAAGGCTTGCCATTTAACGCATTTAAAATCATTAATGGAATTAATTTTTCAGGGAAATGATAAGGTCCGTAATTATTTGAACAATTGGTAATCACCACAGGCAAGCCATACGTACGGTGCCATGCTCGCACTAAATGGTCAGAACTGGCTTTACTGGCGGAATATGGTGAACTTGGAGCATAAGGTGTGGTCTCAAGAAACAAATCGTCTGTCCCTTCCAAATCGCCATACACTTCATCGGTTGAAATATGATGGAAACGGAATGTTGCCTTTTTATCATCGCTTAAACTATGATAATAATGACGAGCGACTTCTAATAGGGTATAAGTACCAATAATATTGGTTTGAATAAATTCGCTTGAACCCGTAATAGAGCGGTCTACATGACTTTCTGCCGCTAAGTGCATAATGATATCTGGAGCAAATTCATTAAACAATCGCTCAATTTCTGCACGATTACAAATATCTGTTTGGCTAAATTGGTAGCGTGGATTGTCAGATACAGGCAATAACGATTCTAAATTGCCTGCATAAGTCAATTTGTCCACATTTAACACTTGATGCTCGGTTGTTTGTAAAATATGGCGAACCACTGCTGAACCGATAAAGCCTGCACCGCCTGTGATTAGGATATTCATGGGGTTTCCTTGTGTGAATTTTTTAATTGATTAATTTTCTCATCAAGTAGTTTTTGACTATTTTCAATCATTTCTCTATAGGTTGCATTGTTAAATCCCCATAATGTGGAATCCAAATCTTCTTTATGTCCGACTAAATACGGAGATATAACCAAACCTTTAATGCCACCATGATTTTCAATGTATCGGTCAATAGTGTTATTGACAGAGCGATTAATATGACTCCATTGATATATTTTAGCATAACTTGATTTATTGTAAATATTAAACACCATGCTTACCAGTTTATTTAAGGCATAAAACTCTTCTTGTTGTGATGTTATTTCGGAGTTAGAAATAGATGTATCATCTGATAAATCCGCAATCAGACCTGAAAATACATCCCAATAATGGTGCGTATTTTTTAATGTGTCTATCACATCAGCATAGCGGGTTTTAAAATTTTCATAAAATAATACATCATCTTCGCAGATAGCAACTTGGGATAAGCCAAGCTCTTCTGCTTTTTTCATCATAAATTTATAGCTAAGACCGCAACCAATCCAGCCGATATGATGTCTAAGCCCTGTAAATAGCCAAATATCATATTGATTGTCTTTGATAAAGTCTTTGCGGCGCAATGTAGATTCTGGCAGACTTAAACACCAAAAGTCACCCATTGGCTTGATGTAGTTCGCACAAAGTTCATAAAATTTATCAAAGTCTAGCAGGTCTTGTGCTAATAAAAATCTGTAAAAATAAAAGTCAAATTTAGTGGTTTGATTTTTAAAATTGATAATATCTTTTAGTCTTATATCAAATTCGCTAGGTGAGTTTAGCCAATGACGAATTCGTCTAATCATTGCATCTATGTCATCTACATCGGTAAAATCAATAATACCACTTAATTCTTCATGCTCATCTTGATCGCTACCTTTTTCAGAAACAACAAGCTTTCCTAGCGACAAACACTCATACAGCCTTGTTGTTTCTAACAGTGCATTTTCATAATAATGAATATTGACAATAATTTTGGCTTTTTTTAATTCATTATGCAACTCATCACCAAAGACTTCAGAAATAACTTTCACATTAAAATGTTCTTGAAGTTTTTGTAAGAATGCTTTTCTCCTATCACAATTTGGATCGCCATAAAATGCAACATCATATTCATAGCTAGTTTGTGCTACAGTGGTATCTGATTTAGTCTCTGATAGTGTCCCAATGGGCATATAGTATAATTGACCAAATGGAATTTCATGATTATGCAAATATTCAATATTGGTAAGAGAATAGTCAAAAACAAAGCGAGCATTTTTAAGTCTATTGAAATAGTCTTCGGTAAACCATCTGCTTGAAACGCTTTGCTCCATTTGAAAGGCGATATAATGCTGTGGCAGACTTTCAAAGATTTGCGGACAGATGACTATATGCCATTGATCAGTATAACCTGCGCTTGGCTTTTCAAATATAATACTACTATTAATATCAATTTTTTTAAGAGCATTTGCAATTAGTTTGGCGATATAATGGGTGTGTTTTGTGGTGAGAATCACTAAGCCATCAGACAGATTGAATTCTTTATCTGTCTGAGCTATCCAATAATTGGTGCTACCACTTTGTTTGTATAAGATATCTTTTAAAAATGCCTTAGTAGGCTTAAAACCGTGGGCTTTGTAATATCGTCTTATTGTTTGATAAGCTTTACCAAAACTACCTTTTTCACGCATCAGGATACGAAACGCTTTGCGATAGCGATTAAGTGAGTGTAAGCCTTGCTCTAGTTTAATAAATGGCTTAAGCAATCTAATAAGCAATAAACGCTTGTACTGTGCTTGGCTGTCCTGAAGCTGAACTAACCGATGATTGAGTTGCTGATTTTCTTTAGACGCAGATCTTGATGCTTCATCTAAAGTGGCTTTTAATGCTTTTAATTCATGATCTTTGCTAGCTAGGCTAAGTTGTCCTTCTTCAAGCAGGGTTTCTAAATGTTGGGATTTTTTGACGGCGTTTTCTGCCGCAATTCTCAAAGAATGAATAGCGTTCAGGTTATTAAGATGTAAATACTTTAACTGTATAGTATATGCTGAGTTAACCTTGCCATAACCATGCGTAATGCCTTCTTTATAGTATGGGGGTATGCCATATGTGCGAGCCATCTCACGACATTCATCAATATTGATTTGATAATTGTTATCAGCGATTTTGTTTTGCATTTCAAAGATGTGAAAAGATTCACCTTCTTCTATTTTTCTACTGCTCACTGCAATGGCGGTGTTTAAAATCTTATTGATGACTTGTTTTGGTGAGCGAATAGGAAAGTGAGCCAATGCAATATCATCAAATACCATCTGATGAATAGGCTCATTGGTGTCTTTCTTATACAAAAAGTGATTGCCTTGAGACAGTGTAATCTGATCCAATAATTCACGGGCATAAATAACCTTTTGATGAATCAAAAGCGCCTGATTACACTCATAAAATTCATCAAAATGGTTGATATAATCATCATGATTATTATCAATGGGTAGAAAATTCAACCATTTTATGGCATACAAACCGCGCTGCACAACTTTATTAAGCTGTGATGTGAAAAACTGCTTACGCTCATCTTGTGACTGATGATAGATAGGTGAGCTTGGGTGAATGCAGATAAATTCATCAGCATCCAAGAACATAAAAACATCAGCATCAGTCTGATTTTTAATGCTGTGAAGCAAATTGGTAGAGAGTTTTTGTTGTTGGTGACCTGTGGTTGCGTCCTGAAAGAGATGTATGGGCAATCCTTCATCTTTGAGATGTTGTAGAATTAAGAAAGTATTATCGGTACTGCCATTATCCAAAATAAACATTTCATTAGCGAATTGTAAATTATGGCGAACAAAAGACTCAATGATATCCGATTCATTTTTTACCATTGCTAAAAGTGCTAATTTCAACATTGCTTCATCCCTTGTTGGAAATGTTCATCATTGCTTTGATTTGTTAAAAAGTTTTTGTATTTTTTGCTTGGTGGATAATTGGCAAACCAATCGGTAAATAAGGCTCTTTATCCAGCACATAGTGTAACCAATTACCAAAACTATACTTTTGGTAAATTTCATTTGGTAGTTCATGATAAGGCAACTCAAGAAATTCTTCAATATTGCTAAAATTCTCACCGTCCCAAACTAAGATATTGTTTGGATGATAAAACTCATAATGAATAATTTCTTTATTAGTTGTAATAAGCTTCTTGCGATAACCCAAAGCTTCAAAGGTACGAAATGATAAGCCGTTATGTTCATCAATTACAAAGTCAAGTAGTACGCGTGCTTTTTGGGATAGTTGCGTATTGATACTAAAGGGAATGATTTTATCCAAAATAGAGATATTGGGGTTTGGATAATATGCCTTTGCATTGTTTTGAATCCCTAAGGGAAATATGGTTAGGTTTGCGCTTAGACCTTTATCTTGGATGAATTGCGCAAAGTTTATAACGACTTGATGCCTAGATGGATGATGTGCGCCTAGGTAATAAAAATCATACTCGATGCGAGTATTGGGATCAATATTATGATCAAAATAAAAATTGGTGGCGGGTAATAGGGTATATTGATTGTTTTGAACATCTTGGGTGTCAAAAACAAAAAAACGATCAAATAAGGGGATCTTATCAAAAATAGATGGGTAGCGATCCAAGCCATCAAATTGATAGCCGACAGCGCCATTTCGGCAGATGCCAGCCACAGATTTGATAAAATCACTGCTGTATAAGTCGCTGCGAATGAATAGCGCATAGACTTCCCCAGTGGTATGGCGAAGGTGTTTTTCTAGCGCTTGAAAAGCCGCTTGTTCTTTGTATCTTTGTCCAGTTTGGCTGTCACGAAAGCACAGCTTACGGTATTTGGCATGGCATTGTGCCCAAAAGGAAGGGTACTTGCGATATGGTTTGATCAATTTAAATGGATCAAGAACTGTATAGCCTAGATGTTCTAGAGCATCCTTCATCAATAGCGATAAATCGGATATCGCAGGCATGACAAGTATTATGGTCTTGGTCACAAATATTCCCTAAAGTGGTTACAACATCTAGTGAGCAGCTGTACTCAAATTCCTAAGCTTGGCATAATAGCCAGCTTTTGCCATCAGCTCATCATGTGAGCCTTGTTCGATGATCTTGCCTTCATCCATGACGATGATGCGATCGGCTTGTTCGATGGTAGTCAGTCGATGAGCGACGATGATACTGGTACGACCATGCATCAGTCGCTCAAGCGCTTGTTGCACCAAGCGTTCCGATTCATTATCTAGAGCGCTGGTTGCTTCATCAAGCAGTAGAATCGGCGCATCTTTTAAAATCGCACGCGCGATAGAGACACGCTGACGCTGACCGCCTGAGAGCTGACCGCCATTAGCACCGATCGGCTGATTGAGTCCTTGGGGGTGCTTATGAACCAGCTCTGTCAAATTAGCTGCATCAAGTGCCGCCATGACTTCGGCTTCCGTGGCATCAGGGCGTGAGTAGCGTACATTTTCTAGCAAGGTATCATCGAACAAAAACACATCTTGCGAAACCAATGAAAACTGCGCGCGCAAATTCACCAGTTTCACTTCATTGATATCCACACCATCGATGGTAATCATACCTGCAGTTGGGCTGATGAAGCGCGGTAGTAGGTTGATCGCTGTAGATTTGCCCGATCCTGATCGACCGACCAGAGCGACTTTTTCGCCTGCACGGATCGATAGATTAAAATCATCCAATGCTTTTTTGTTTTCTGATTGATATTTTACATCAACATGACTAAATTGCAAGTTTCCTGCAACATTAATTAGCATAATGTCACCTTGGTCTTTTTCAGGTTCGGTATCCAAGAATGCGCAGACAGAATCTGCTGCCAAAAACATCGTCTGCATCGGAATGGTGATGTTGGCAAGGTTTTTGATCGGACCGAACATCTGCATCATTGCGACGATGAATGCCATGAACTCACCGATGGTGGTCACGCCATTTTGGCTTTGCCATAGCGCGATAAAAATCACCGCTGCCAATGCTGCTGAACCGATGGCTTCGCTGATCGGAGAGCGTGCTGCGGTGGCTTGCATGATTTTTTTGCCCAGTCGTAAGATGGTGCTATTGACACCGGCAAAGCGTCTGGTAGCTTGCGTTTCACCGCCAAATAGCTTGACGACACGATGCCCTTGATGAACTTCATTAACAGTGCTATTGAGTGTACCGATAGATAGTTGCGCGCTATTGATGATGTTTTTTAGGCGATTGCGATAGTAGCGCGTGATGACTGACATGATAGGAAACATGATCATGATTGCCAGTGCCAACTGCCAATTTAGATAGATTAAAACACAGACTAAACCAATGACGATCAGCGTATCGCGCGTCAATACGATAAAGACATTGCTAGCGTTATTGATAGAGTTTTCTGCCATCTGCACGATGTTCATCAAGACTTCACCTGATGAATTTTCCAGATAATACTGCGATGGCAAAGACAGCATTTTATCAAACATATCGCGGCGCAAATGGCTGATAGCGACGACCGCCACCCAAGTCATCAGATACTGGCTGACAAAACGACAAATTCCACGAAAAATCACCAATGCCATAAAGAAAATCGGCACTATCCAGACCTTGCTCTCAGTCCCCCAGATCATGTAGGTGAAGCTGTCTTTTAGGTGTTTGGCAGTCGCAATAAAGCCATCGCCGTCTTGGATCGGCGCAATGCCATCAGGTGCGGCAAAGCCTTGGTTGATCAAGGGTGCAATAAATGCCGCCAAATAACTTTCAGAAATGGCAACACCAACGATCGCCAGAAGTGCAAAAATAATACGCGCTTTGTAGGGTTTGACATAAGTCATCAGACGCACAAAGCTTTTGGTGTCTTCTTTGCTAAATAGTCCAAAGGTAAGGGTGCTGATCATATGTAAAAACCCGTATTATTCTAATGTAAATGAATGTTGCTAATTGAGTTTACCAAAATAAAAATAGATCTTAGTTTGGTTTGGTTTGATCAATTAAGATTGTTTATATTTAACTGAGAAAGTTTTGCTATTATACGCTAAAATTAATAGACTGCACATTGTAATTTGGTGTAAAATATAATTACTTAAATGTTTCTAAATTGATAAAATGTATAATTTGTGCCATTTTTATTGATAGCGGTAATTGGTGGAATGGCATTTTGTATTTTTGCATGGATTGGTTAAAAAAATTGCATTTAGTACAGTTTGAGTGTTTGTTTGAAGTGGTAAACTCCAGTATTTTCTGATGGTGTATGAATGAAGATATTTGTGATCAATATGGATAGCAGGTCAGATCGTTTGAACTTCATTACTCAGCAAATGGATGGGCTTGGTCTGAGTTTTGAGAGAATTAGGGGTGTTCCGGGTGCGCAATTATGTCATGATGAACTTTGTGTATTTGATAAAGAGCGTTTTATTGTACAATTTAAAAAACCCATAACACAAGGCGAAATGGGTTGTGCGGTATCTCATCGTTCAATTTGGCAAAAAATGATTGATGAAGATATCGATCATGCTTTAATACTCGAAGATGACATTAGAATTGATCGTAAATTGGTTGAATTTTTGTCACAACCACGACATTATCAATGCTTTGATTTTTTAAACTTGTCATCCAATGAACCATATCGACTTGATCAATCGGCACTCAGCACACTAAAAGCCATGCAACTGACAGAGCGGCCACCGTTTTGGCAATCACGCAGTGTATGGCGGCAGATCGAATGGCGCCGTAGTTGGCGGATTTACCGATTGCATTTTTTTGATAAATTTATTTGTTGTGAGTGCAATTTTGCACCAGCGCTAGGTAGTGGCTATATTTTATCCCAAAAAGCTGCAAAATCACTACTCAAAACCAGCGAAACAATGTATTATCCGATTGATCTGACATGGCGATACTCATCTGACCTGCTTAGACAGGCCTTTTTGGCAGAGCCAATCATACTTCAATGTTTGAATGATACAGACATTGCGGGACGAAATCATCCTTATCAGATGAGCATTTGGCAGAAAGTTAAGCGTACCTGTATTAGAAGTAGATATATTGGCAGGCGTTTGGCGACGATGAAGCTGTATGGATTATCCAAGCTTTAGTGCTGTGTTATCAAATTAAGATATTTTTGGGCGGCATAGTCAAGGTAAAACCATTCTTGAAGAGCGCTTTGAAACTTCACAGGTTTTTCACATACTTCATCAATCTTATTCGCCAAAGCATCAATATCTTGTACAGGTACCAAATTATTCATCGGTAAAATCTCAGCAGGCCCCGATGGGCAGTCGGTGCTGATTACAGGCGTGCCAAGTGCTAACGCCTCCAAAATTACCAAGCCCAAACCTTCAAAGTCTGATGATAAAATCATTGCATCGGCGTATTTGATCCAAGGATAAGGATTTTTTTGAAAACCTGAAAAAATCACTTTGTCCTGTAGATTAAGTGTATTGACCAACTGCTCGCATTCTGTTTTAAGCTCACCTGTACCGACAAGCACCAAAGGCTTGAGCTGCTTAGATTTGGCATAGGCACGGATTAATATATCATGGCGTTTTTGTGTTTTAAATTTACCAACATGCACCAAATAATTACGCTGATCGATGTCAAATGTATCAGCATCAGCTTGTATAGTCTGCACATCGATGGGGTTGTAGATGGTTTGGATTTGTGATTGATCACCAAACAATTTTACAAAATCATCACTCACGCCTTGACTGACACCGATGCAGGGCTTGGCAAGATAAATGCTTTGTAAGTGCTTGATCATTGCTTTATCTGCATGGTGATATTCAGCACTCATGGTGTTATGAATCACCAGATGTACATTAGGCAATTGGCTTTTGTGCAGGATTAAATCCACAGGATAAAGATTTGATAATACCAAATCAGGCGTGCCAATGCGTGTCTTGACAAAATGGTCAAAAGCACGCGCCGCGATACTGGGACGACAAAATTTCGGTAAAATGCGGTATTTGGCATAGTCAAAATGATGCAGTTGCACACCATCTGGCACAGGCAGATCAATGATTGGCTTAAAATAAACAATGTGCGCATCATGACCTGCATTGACCAAGCCCTTGGCAATCGTCAATGCAAAACGCTCAGCGCCATTGCCCTGTAGGGTAAAAATCGCCAAAACAATGGTTTTTTTCATCAAAAACGCTCTTTATCCAGTTGAATCATTCTTCGTTCGGATTTGCTTAACACTGATAATTGTCGTATACCCATGCGTAGCTGCGCACTGATGCGCCGCATTTTGAAGATCGGCTTTTCAGTCCATGAGCGGTATTCGACCTTATGGTGTTCAGATCGTCCGATGGTCGAGTCAAATCGCAGATCATCGGTCAGCCCATAGGCTTGCATTTGGTCTTGTTGGATCATCATTGCAGGTTCGGTTTGATAGCTGTTCAACTCATAGCTTGCGCAGATAAAGCCATCGGCGATCGCAGGCGCGGTGTGCTGTAGTCGATCAAGCAGCTTGGCAGCACCTGTGGGGAATAACACATAGCTGCCAGCGCCTGTACGATCTTGATATAGGCGATACAGTTGGCACTGACCGTCTAATAAAGATGCGGCAGGGCGTTTGCTGATGATTTTTTTGCGGCTGCGCACTTCTAAATTCACCAAATCTGTATCCACAGGCGTGGCAGTCTCAATGTCGTGTAATAGCTGCGCCAAATCCTGCACCAGTACCGCATCATCTTCTAGGATTAGGCAGGGCTTGCCATGTTCTAGCACGGTTTGCCAAGCTTTTTTGTGGCTTAAAAAACACGCCAGCTCCACCTTTCGAAGCGGTCGCTGCCACCCAAATGCGTCACGCTGATACGCTGAATCACTGATGTCATTGACCGACACGGCAGGCAGGACATCGAAGCTTAAGCCAAGCTTGGCAAATTGTGCTTGTTGAAATGCCAAACGCTCAGTCGATGTCGCCAAATTGATCAATAAAATTTTCATACTTACCACCAGCGTGTGCGTTCGCGCGTGTGCCGCTTGCGAAAACGACTATATACCGTATCGTGATTTGGGTTGGATAATCGCTCAAAAATTTCGATGACGATTTGCCCAAGCTCATGGCTGCCACACACTTTATCCAGTCGCCAGCGCATATTGCGAATGCTGTCATCGGTACCGACGGCGAATGCTGATGTGCCATCAAATAAGGTGACGCGCTCGTTTTGTAGTTGGGTGCGTGTTTGCTCATTCTCGCGCAAGGACACATCACACAGCAGGTGTTCAGTTTCTTGTAGTTTTAGCGTATTGATCAGCACCACCGCATTCATCAAGATCGCCTGTAGCGTCGCGTTATCATCATAATCAATAAAAGTATCGCACGCTGAGATCAGCCATCGTGTGTTCAATGTCTGTAATAAAAAATCGCGCTCAGTCTGCCACAATGCCTTGAATTTGGCGAAATTTGCCACCGCATCAATATCACGGCGAATCAGCACGATTAGGCTTGCGTGATAATGTGCCAGCTCTGGGCTGCCGATGAACTCTTGGCGTAGATTGGCGATGTGTGTCTGCAGATCCTTATCCGAGCCAAAGGTATAAATAGGGACATCGCCATCAATGATGGTCGATTTGAGCGTAGCGATATCCACACTTGCCAGTGCTTGCGCCACTTTATCGCTGCCAGCACGGCGCTTGTGTCGGCTTAGAGAAAACCATTGTTCGAATTTGGATTTTTGTCTGGGTGGCATAATGTGCTTTGGGCTCTATCATTGGGTTTGTAAATTTGGGCTGATTCAGCTGCCCGTGATGGGATTTTTATTAAAAAATTCAATGTACAATCCATCAAGATATCTGTTTATTTTACTTGAAATAAAGGGTATGTGCTAGTGAATTTTGAAAAATCCAAGCAGGTGCAGCACTAGCCAAAGCGCACAAACTTCAGTACAATAGGACAACTTTTATTTAAGCCATGAAAATTATGTTTTTGCCAAAAATCTGTTCTGCCGCCATCTTTGGCGCGCTACTACTCACCGCCTGTTCGAACGATGCATCAGCACCTGTCAAGTCTGCCGAGCCTACTCAGTCCGCCCAAGCAGCAAGCAGTAATTTTCAAGGCTGCTACACCATCGAACAAAGTGCGCCTGCACAGATCAAAATCAGTGGTGACAATGGTAACTATGTCATGCAGATGAAAGAAGGGCGTGATAAGTCAGATACATGGGATCAGCCTGAGAAACTGCTTGTGCAGCCTAAGAAAGACGGTTGGAAACACTTCTCAACTAACGCGCTCAATCTATCGGTGAGTGATGTTGTCGGCGAGATCATCGCGCGTCCTGATGGTGTGATGGCACTGGCGCAGATCGATAGTGCAGTTGCTAATACCAATCCTTTTGTCGATAGCAGCTATGTTGTCGCGCTGATGGGTGCAGTCAATACGATTTACCAAGTACCGTGTGACGACACGCGCGTCGAACTTGCGACAGCCAAGGAGTAATCATGGGATTTTTGGGTTATTTATTGATGGGTAGCATTGTCTATGTCATCGCTTTTATGATGAATCTTAAGCTGTTGCGTGCCAAGCGCAAATCAGGCGAGATTACATCCAGCACGCATCCGATTATTCTATCATGGCTCATCACTTGCTTTGTGATTATGCTTGGTGTCTCGGCGCTGATTGGGCGATTTATCCTTGATCATGACGGCTTTGACTGGGCGTTTATCGTGGTCAATAGCCTTGTGGCAACGGTGGTGTTTTATTTTGGATTAAATCCTGATACTTCGCAGATGAATCTGCCAGATTGATTGATAAAATTGATAAGATTAGAAAGAAAACTTGATAACGACTATAAAATCACACTATTTTACTGATGGTGTGATTTTTTTTATACCAAAAATTTGTCAATTGCCATCAGAAAACCACAACAAGGCAGGTTGAAAGATGCGAAAAATCTCCAAATTTTCAGTATTTTTAATTATAAAAACATATGTAAAAATAATAATATCTTATATATTTAGAAAATATCATGATATTTTAACTTTTTAATTTATAATTAAATATTCAACGAATTTTTATCATGAAAATAAAAACATTAAAATACAACAAGTTATAGAAATTTACTTCGAAAAACTATCCATTTTAGCAAGTTTTATCATGAATTTTTATATATTTATAGTATTTTATGATAATAGCATAATTTTTGCTGATTGACCCTTTACCTTTACCAAAAAAAGGCGTATCATTATTCACAAGCCAATGAAGAGACGGTGAATTGGTTCAATTTGTTCAACAGAACTGATCTGGATTCACCACTTCAGCATCGTTTCACAAGCTTTTAAAAAATCAAGCTTTTATATCAAAAAAGGAGAGCATTATGTCAAACAGGCTATTTGACTTGATCGAATCATCAGGCGCAAAATGGGTGGATTTTCGTTTCACCGACACCCATGGTAAAGAGCTACACCTAACTTTCCCTGCCAATACTGTCGATGAAGACACTCTAGAAGATGGCAAAATGTTTGACGGCTCGTCAGTCGCTGGCTGGAAAGGCATCGAAGCATCTGACATGATCTTGCTACCTGATCCAGAGACTGCTTATGTTGATCCATTCTTTGAAGCACCAACTGTGGTGGTCACTTGTGATGTCATCGAGCCTGCTACACTACAAGGCTACGAAAAAGACCCACGCTCTATCGCTCGCCGCGCTGAAACTTATCTAAAATCAACTGGCATCGGTGATACTGCATTCTTCGGTCCAGAGCCAGAGTTCTTCGTATTTGATGAAGTGAAATGGGACATCGACCAATCAGGTGCGCGCAACACCATCGTATCAGAAGCTGCTGCATGGTCAACGAACAAAGACTACGCATGGGGCAACAACGGTCAGCGTCCACATGTCAAAGGTGGCTATGCGGTGACTGCACCAGTCGATCACTACCACGATATGCGTGCGGTAATGTGTGATCGCATCGAAGACATCATGGGCGAAGGTCGCGTGGAAGTACATCACCACGAAGTTGCATCTAGTCAGCTTGAGATCGGTGTATCGTTCAATACCCTAGTGAAAAAAGCGGACGAAGTACAACAATTTAAATATGTCGTACAAAATGTCGCGAACCAATTTGGCAAAACTGCAACCTTCATGCCAAAACCAATCGTCGGTGACAACGGCTCAGGTATGCATGTGCATATGTCAATCTCAAAAGATGGCGTGAACACTTTCTCTGGTGATGAATACGCAGGTCTATCAACCACTGCACTACACTTCATCGGTGGTATCATCAAGCACGCTCGTGCATTGAATGCCATCACCAACCCAACGGTGAACAGCTATAAGCGTCTAGTACCACACTTTGAAGCACCGATTAAGCTTGCTTATTCAGCATCAAACCGCTCAGCATCGATCCGTATTCCGCATGTGTCAAGCCCGAAAGCGGTGCGTATCGAAGCGCGCTTCCCAGATCCAGCAGCGAACCCATACCTTTGCTTTGCTGCACTATTGATGGCGGGTATCGACGGTATCGAGAATAAGATCGACCCAGGTGAGGCTGCAGATAAGAACCTATACGACTTGCCACCGGAAGAAGAAGCATTGATCCCAACCGTGGCAGAAAACCTAGAAGCCGCCCTAAAAGCACTTAAAGAAGATCATGCATTCCTACTAAAAGGCGATGTGTTTTCAAAAGAAATGATCGATGCTTATATCGACCTAAAAATGCAAGAAGTTCACAAGATGAACGAAGCGGTACACCCGCTTGAGTTTGACTTGTACTATCGCTGCTAATGTATTTAATAACTAAGTATTTCAATGACTTAGTGATTAAATAAAGTTGGAGTAAGCCCTAGAATTGGTGGAGATTCTAGGGCTTACTTCTTTTTGTTTGTGTTAAAGGTGGTGTGTGGTAATGATGTATTAAGTGTGTTTTTGGGCAGATTTTGGGGATTTTGGTGTAAATTGTCCCAATTGTCCCAAGGAGATTTATGAGATTACCTAAAGTGTATTAAAGTGCTATAATAGCAAGCAATAAATTCGTTGATTATTTGGATAAATTGGTGAAATTACGAACAAATTACGATTTTATCATCATCGGTGCAGGCACAGTCGGTATGGCGTGTGCGATCGCTTTGGCGCAGCGTGAGTATTCGGTATTGCTGTTGGATAATAAGCCTGCACCGAGCGCGGATGATTTTGCGAAGCGGCTAGCTCAGCGAGATGCGCGTGTCTATGCGCTCAATACCGCAAGCATTGCACTGTTTGACGCCGTCGGCGTATGGCAGAACATGACGCGCCGCGCTGATTATACCGCCATGCAGGTCTGGGCAAAAGATGGGCGCGGTGAGCTGAAATTCGGCGGTGATGATGTGCTTCATCCAAGTATTTTGGGTTCGATGGTTGAGCCGTCGGTGATTGATCATGCCTTGTGGCAAAAATCCTTAATGCTTAGCGATCATCTGCACATTGGCTATGGCGCACAATTATTAGGCGATGGCATGGCATTTGATGTACTGAGTGATGGTGTGATGGTGCGATTTGTCATGGATAATCAGTCGTACGCTGCCAGAGCCAGCATCGTACTTGGTGCAGATGGTCGCGGCTCGATGGTGCGCACGACGCTTGGCATTGAGCTTGCGCGCCTTGATTATCATCAAACTGCCATCTGCTGCGCCATTCATACTGATAAGCCACATGGTCAAACCGCCCGTCAAGCGATGCTACCGACTGGGACTTTGGCGCTGTTGCCATTGGCGGATTTGCACGCGGATGATGGCGGTCATTGGCAATCGGTGGTGTGGACGCTGCCAAGTGCTTTGGCGTATGATTATTTAGACAAATTTAAACAAGATCCGCAGTTTTTACTCCATGAGCTTGAGCAGGCAAGTGGCTTTGAGCTTGGTGCGATCAGTCAGGTAGAATCGGTGGCAAGCTTCCCCCTATCGGCACAAATGGCGGCGCGCTACCATATCGGTCGCGTAGGGCTGATGGGCGATGCGGCACATGGCGTGCATCCATTGGCAGGGCAGGGGCTAAACTTAGGTCTGGCAGATGTCATCGCGCTACTTGATAGCGTGGATAAATACAAACATCAGCACCGCAAGCTTGACGCGCGGCTGCTGCACGACTATGAGCACGCGGTTAAAGGGTATAACGCACTGATGATGCACAGCTTTTCTATGATTAATTTTGCATTTGCATCAGGTGTGGCGGATTTGCACAGCTTTGGTTTTGTGCGCAGTGAAGTGATGAATTTGCTCAGTAAAAACCGCGCGGCGATGGCATTTTTTGAGCAGCACGCCAATGGGCAGGGCTGATCGATGTGATCATTGCCAAATCAATGGGTGATTTTTACAAACATTTATTATATTTATCAAATTTATCATAGCATTCACTAAATTTATCATTATTGCAACTACTGGCTGATTTCTTTATAATTTAGCGAAATTTGTGGGTGATTGAATAGTTTTGCCCCAAAATTTGTACAGTTTTTATACAATTTTTAGCCAAGAAAAGGATACAGTATGTCTATCGTCGCCATGAAAGATCTGGATTTAGCAGCCAAGCGCGTATTGATTCGTGAAGATTTGAATGTGCCGATTAAAGATGGCGTCATCACCAGTGATGTGCGATTGCAAGCGG
The DNA here is from genome assembly GCF_024296965.1 of Moraxella sp. FZLJ2109. Lineage (NCBI taxonomy): Bacteria > Pseudomonadati > Pseudomonadota > Gammaproteobacteria > Moraxellales > Moraxellaceae > Moraxella > Moraxella sp. FZLJ2109. The sequence continues at coordinate 2,386,964 of NZ_CP101112.1, read as the reverse complement.
CTTTGCCGACGCTAAAAGATGCATTGGCACAAGGTGCGGCGGTGCTTGTGGCGTCACATTTGGGTCGCCCAACAGAAGGCGAGCCTGAAGCAAAGTATTCTTTGGCGCCTGTGGCTGAGTATCTTGCCAAGCATTTGGATGCCAAAGTGCGCTTTGAGACTGATTATCTAAACGGCGTAGAAGTGGCGACAGGCGAGCTTGTACTACTTGAAAATGTGCGCTTTAATGTTGGTGAGAAGAAAAATTCTCAAGAGCTATCTGAGCGATATGCCAATCTGTGCGATGTCTTTGTGATGGATGCCTTTGGTACTGCGCACCGCGCACAAGCATCGACCGAAGGTGTGATTCGTGCCGCTGCTGCTCAAGGCAAAGCTGTCTGTTCGGGCAATCTATTGACCGAAGAGCTGAATGCTTTATCGCGCGCGCTTGATAATCCTGCCGCGCCTGTACTTGCGATCGTTGGTGGTTCAAAAGTATCAACCAAGTTGGATGTATTATTAAGCCTAGCTGATAAATGTGACAGCATCGTCGTCGGTGGCGGTATTGCCAATACTTTCCTTGCAGCGACAGGTGTGAATGTCGGTGCATCGCTATACGAGCCTGACTTGATCGACACCGCTAAAGAAATCATGAGCAAAACTCAGATTCTGCTACCAAATGAAGTGGTGGTTGCGGACAAATCACAGATTGATTTTGAAGATTTTCTAGGTTCGCTGGCTAAGGCGGATGCGGTGGTCAAGTCAGTCGCTGATATCGGTGATAATGATATGATCCTAGACATCTCAGAAAATAGCGCGAATATCATCGCCGATCATATTAAAAACGCTGCGACTATCCTTTGGAATGGCCCTGTGGGCGTGTTTGAAGTGGATAAATTTGGCACTGGTACTAAGATTTTGTCATTAGCAGTCAAAGACAGCGCGGGCTTTAGCATCGCAGGTGGCGGTGATACTTTGGCAGCGATTGATAAATATCAAGTAGCAGACGATGTCAGCTACCTATCAACAGGCGGCGGCGCGTTCCTTGAGTTCGTCGAAGGTAAGACCTTGCCTGCGATTGCTGCGTTAGAGCAGAGCAACAATTAATTAGTATTGACACGCGTTACTCAAGCCTTTGTTACTTTTTGTTGCATATTGGCTATTGCACTTGTCAAATTTGCGTTTGCAAGCTAAACTATCGTGTGTCAATAACTAATCCTGCATCGGACAGGCAATCAACAAGAGAGATTAATTATGAAAAAGATCGCATTGGTTGCAGCAGTGGCTGCATTGGCACTGGCAGCCTGCTCAAAGCAAGAAGAAAAAGCGGCTGAAGCACCAGCTACTGAGCAAGTAGCACAAGAAGCAGAAGCGGCTGCACAAGAAATTGCGCCTGCCAATGAAGCGACAGCAACTGCAGAAGCAAGCGCTGATACCGCAGAAGCGAAAGTTCCTGAAGATCAAAAATACTAAGCTGATCATAGATTGGCAAAACAGCATTGATAAACGGCGTTTGTCAATGCTGTTTTTTTATGCAGTTATACAAACTTGCAGTGCATTGCGGCTAAAATTTTGCTATAATCAGCACTGAAAATGACCTAAAATTTCGGACACATTCTAAACCAATTTGGGAGATACTCATGGCACTGGTTTCACTACGCCAACTACTGGATCATGCAGGTGAGCACGCTTATGGCTTGCCGGCATTTAATGTCAATAACCTTGAGCAGATGCGCGCCATCATGATGGCAGCGGACAAGACCGATTCACCGGTTATCGTGCAGGCATCGGCAGGTGCGCGCAAATACGCAGGCGCGCCATTTTTGCGTCATCTAATCCTATCAGCTATCGAAGAGTGGCCACACATTCCTGTGGTTATGCACCAAGACCATGGCACTAGTCCTGCAGTGTGCCAACGCTCAATTCAGCTTGGTTTTAGCTCAGTGATGATGGATGGCTCGTTAAAAGAAGACGGCAAAACCCCAGCAGATTATGACTATAATGTCAGCGTGACTCGCGAAGTCGTGAAAATGGCTCATGCGTGTGGCGTGTCTGTCGAAGGCGAAATCGGCTGTCTAGGTAGTCTTGAGACTGGTATGGCGGGCGAAGAAGACGGCGTGGGTGCAGAAGGTGTGCTTGACCACAGTCAGCTATTGACTTCTGTCGAAGAAGCGCGTCAGTTTGTCGCTGATACCAATGTCGATGCGCTTGCTATTGCTGTCGGTACTTCACATGGTGCGTACAAATTCACGCGCCCACCAACAGGTGACATCCTAGCGATCGATCGCATCAAAGAAATTCACGAAGCACTGCCAAACACCCATCTTGTCATGCATGGCTCAAGCTCAGTGCCACAAGAATGGCTAAAAATCATCAACGAAAACGGCGGTGCTATCGGTGAAACTTATGGCGTGCCAGTTGAGCAGTTGGTCGATGCCATCAAGCACGGCGTGCGTAAAATCAACATCGATACCGACCTGCGCCTAGCATCTACTGGTGCGATTCGTAAGTTCATGAACGAGCATCCTGCTGAATTTGATCCGCGTAAATACTTAGCAGCATCGATGAAAGCGATGGAAGAGATCTGTGTGGCACGCTATGAAGCCTTTGGCGCAGCGGGTAATGCCAGCAAGATCCGCCCAATCAGCCTAGAGTCGATGGTCGGGTATTATAAATAAATGATCGGCATGATTACAGGGCAGGTGCATTCGCTGAATGCGCCTGTCGCTTGCGTGATGACAGCAGGTGGGGTGGGCTATGAGATTGAATTGCCGATCCCGTCTTTTTGCCAATTGATTTTGGGCAATCACATCAGTGTTTATACACATCTGGTGGTGCGCGAAGATGCGCACAGCTTGTTTGGCTTTATTGATAAGCAAGACCGCGATGTGTTTCGTAAATTGATTAAAATCAATGGTGTGGGCGCAAAAATGGCAGTTGCCATGCTCTCAACCTTAACCGCAAGCGAAATCAAACGCGCGGTCGATCAAGATAATGATGTCGCCTTGGTGCGCGTACCGGGTATCGGTAAAAAAACCGCTCAGCGCATCATTCTTGATTTAAAGGGCAAATTGGCAGAATTTAGTGATATGAGTGCAGAGCCAAGCGATGGTTTGTTTGCCGATACCACATCAGCCAATCCGATGCAAATCATTGCTGAAGTGGAAAGTGCCTTGATCAGCCTTGGTTATAAAGAAAAAGAAGCTCAAGCTGCGATCAAAGCAGCACAATCTGATGATGTAGCGACCACCCAAGCTTTATTAAAAGCAGCGTTACGCCAATTGTCAGGGTTTTAAGTTTTTAAAATCTGGCTTTAAAAGTTAAATTTTATAAAAATACCAATGCGTATATTGACGACATTGGTATTTTTTTTCATCTGTTTTTCTAAGTGATTAATGATATAATCAAACAAATTTGAAAAGAGCTAAAAAATGAGCGAAGTTGTACAAGTAGTGCTACAAGTCAGTTTGACTTGAGTATTATTTCAAAGTTGACAGGCTATAACAACACTGGATTATCGGATTTGTCATCAATCGACAACATCGATAAGAGCGCCTGCATACTGGCTGAGCGCGTCAAATTCGGATTGGTCACCACGCCCAAATGCCGCTGAAGTTCGATATTTTCTGCCATATCAATTTTAATCAAATCCTGATTAATCAAAGTCTCAGGCAGTACCGACCAACCCAAACCCACCGACACAAGCATGCGGATAGATTCCAATGGATTGGTGCTCATCGTCGCATATGGACGCAGATTGTGCTTGGCAAATTCTGCCAAGGTGATCTGACTGGTGAAAGTATTCGCCGCAGGTAAAATCGCAGGATAATGCGCAAGCTGCAGTAGGCTGACTTTGGATTTTTGGGCAAGTGGGCTTAGTGTCCCTGTGACGAAATATAAAGGATCGCTCCACAGTGTGTGGTAATTGAGCCTGCGATCAAAGGTCGGTGGTAGTGTCAAAAAGGCAAGGGCGATCTCACCTTCGAGCACTGCTTTATGCGCTTCTTCAGAATCAACAAACCGCACTTCGAGCTGTACCGCAGGATAAGTTTGGATAAATCTTTTTAGCACAGGTGCAAGGTGATGTAAGCCAATGTGATGACTTGTACCGATGACTAAGCGACCCGATGCTACTTCTTTGGCGTGCTGCAGGCTGGCTTTGCACGCTTCATAATCATCGAGCCAACGACGCACAAACGGCAATAAATCATGTGCTGCAGCAGTAGGGATGATGCTGCGACCCACGGTGTCAAATAGCACCGTGCCAAATTCATCTTCAAGATTTTTGATGCGTTTACTCACCGCAGGTTGGGTGATGTACAGCTTTTCGGCAGCGCCTGAGATGCTACCTGTTTGCATAACGGCGACGAAAGTGGCAAGGTTGGTCGTATTCATAGTATCATCCTAAATTTGCACAGGGCAAAGACAGCGGTGATTAACGGTATGATCAATTGCCTGCAGTGGCTTAGCCATACCAAGTCAATGCAAGTTGGCTGATTGATTATTTGGTTAATTCACCATATTTTCCTATGAATAGCTTAATATATTCCAAAAAGTTTTGCAATGATAATTTCTTGGAAATAGCAAATGAGAGACATCGGTCTATTTATTGACTGCTTGATGACATATTGGCGATCAATCATGATAAAATTCATGTGCTTTATATAAAATCAGCAACAGCGAGCCATAGCAGAAAATGCTGACCAAGCACAAGATTAAAAAGGCAATACTTGTCTGCTCAACAGATGCCTGCTCGGCAAAAGGGTTGTGCACCATGCCTGCGCCTAAGAAAAGCCAATTGACAATGATCTGTAGTACAAAACCAACAGCACAGATGCGTGTGACGAGTTTTTCGGCGTGCTGATTGGCGATTTTTCGTACAATGATAAAACTAATCACAAAAACAAGTGCGATCAAAATCGCAGAAACCAAATATAGCATGGCTATTCCTTTAAGAATAATGAACAGTTTATAAATCAAATCAATGGATTTGGACTGGTTATCGCAAGTTGTACAAGTTTCATTGAAATTTATAAACCTTATCATAAAATAACACAAAAAGTACAACCGCGCAATGATCGGCAGGTTTATCAATTCCAAAAGGTTATTAAATACATAAAAATAATAAATTATAATTATGGATTTATTTTTGCTATAATTGCGTATATCTATTAAACTATAGCTAATGATTGTGGCGGATGAATTGCTGTGCCATTGGATGATGCGCATACCGCATACAGCAAAGTTGTGATTGACATGATGTTGATTTGTATTTAATTTTCCATGATAATGCTAAGTTTGATTATTTATTAATTTTAAATTACCAACCATTTAGGAGTGCAAAATGGCAGGCAGAACGCTTTATGATAAACTTTGGGATGATCACTTGGTGGCAAGCCGCGATGATGGCTCAAGCTTAATTTACATTGACCGCCAATTATTACACGAAGTAACATCACCACAAGCCTTTGAAGGCTTAGAGCTTGCAGGTCGCAAGCCTTGGCGTTTATCGGCAAATGTGGCAACACCTGACCACAATGTTCCGACATCTGCCAAAGAGCGTAGCGAAGGCGTAAGCGGAATCAAAGATGAAACTTCACGCATTCAAGTACAAACTTTGGACGAAAATTGCCAAAAATTCAACATCACTGAATTTACCATTAATGACATTCGTCAAGGTATCGTCCATGTGGTAGGGCCAGAACAAGGCTTGACCTTACCGGGAATGACCGTTGTCTGTGGTGATAGCCATACTGCAACACATGGTGCATTTGGTTGTCTTGCTCATGGTATTGGTACCAGTGAAGTTGAACACGTTTTAGCGACACAATGCCTAGTCCAAAAGAAAATGAAAAATATGCTGGTGCGTGTGGACGGCAAACTTGGCAAAGGCGTTACCCCTAAAGATGTGGTACTCGCTATCATTGGTAAAATTGGTACAGCAGGCGGAACAGGACACGCCATTGAATTTGGCGGACAAGTCTTCCGTGATATGTCTATTGAAGGACGCATGACCGTTTGTAATATGGCAATCGAAGGCGGAGCAAGAGTCGGCTTAGTTGCTGTTGATGAAAAAACCATTGAATACGTTAAGGGTCGTCCGTATGCGCCAACAGGTGCTGAGTGGGATAAAGCCGTAGCATATTGGAACACCTTACATTCAGATGATGATGCCCATTTTGATACCGTGATTGTGATGAATGGTGAAGACATTGAACCACAAGTCTCATGGGGAACATCACCTGAAATGGTCATTCCAGTAACGCAAAACGTACCAACTCTTGAGCAAGCAAAAGACGATGTACAAAAAAATGACTGGACGCGTGCTTATCAATATATGGGTTTAACGGCAGGACAATCCCTTGCTGATATTCAACTTGACCGAGTATTTATTGGCTCTTGCACCAATTCACGCATTGAAGATATCCGTGCGGCGGCTGAAGTGGTTAAAGGACGTAAAGTTGCTGATACCATTAAACAAGCGATGGTTGTTCCGGGGTCTGGTTTGGTGAAAAAACAAGCAGAAGAAGAAGGATTAGATAAAATCTTTATCGATGCAGGTTTTGAGTGGCGTGAACCGGGTTGCTCAATGTGCCTTGCGATGAATGCCGATAAATTACAAGCAGGCGAACATTGTGCCAGCACCAGTAACCGTAACTTTGAAGGTCGTCAAGGTAATGGCGGTCGTACGCATCTGGTGAGTCCAGCGATGGCAGCGGCAGCAGCGATTGCAGGGCATTTTGTCGATGTGAGAAGTTTTTAAGGGGATAAGATTATGAAAAAATACACCATTGAAACAGGCATTGTTGCACCACTTGACCGTGCCAATGTTGATACGGATTTAATTATCCCAAAACAGTTTTTAAAATCCATTAAGCGCACAGGTTTTGGCGATAATTTATTTGATGAATTACGCTACCTTGATGAAGGCTATTTGGGACAAGATATTGCTAAACGCCCAAAAAATCCTGACTTTGTGCTCAACCAAGAGCGTTATCAAGGGGCAACCATTTTGCTGACTCGCAGTAATTTTGGTTGTGGTTCAAGCCGTGAACACGCGCCTTGGGCATTAAATGAATATGGATTCCGTACCGTTATTGCCCCAAGCTATGCCGATATTTTCTTTAATAATAGCTTTAAAAACGGTATGTTGCCTGTCATCTTAACTGAAAGCGAAGTTGATGAGCTATTTAAAGACTGTGAAGCAAATGTGGGTTTTACCTTAACCGTTGATTTGGAAAACCAAAAAGTCGTTTCGCCATCAGGTAAAGAATATCATTTTGAAGTGGACGCATTTCGTAAACATTGTTTGTTAAATGGTTTGGACGATATTGGTTTGACCTTGCAAGACAGCGATAGCATTCGTGCCTTTGAAGAAAAAGCCCGTGCGGATAGACCGTGGGTGTTTAAGGATTTGGCATAATTGTCAGTTGAGAGTTAAGGGTGGTTTTCGCCCTTAACTTGTTTTAATTTTAAGGAAATAACAATGACCAAACACATTGCAATTTTAAACGGTGACGGTATCGGACCTGAAATCGTTGCCCAAGCGGTGAAAGTGCTAGATAAACTGATTGCTGATGGCTTAGATGTCACTTATGAATACGCCAAATTGGGCGGTGAAGCCTATGATGCCTATGGCTCGCCATATCCTGCCGAGACTCAAGAAGTTGTGCGAAAAGCAGACGCTGTACTGCTGGGTGCGGTTGGCTCGCCACAATATGACAATTTAGAGCGTCCACTGCGTCCTGAGCGTGGGCTACTTGCCATTCGTAAGGACTTGAATTTATTTGCCAATTTACGCCCAGCGATTCTTTATAAAGAGCTTGCCAACGCATCCACCCTAAAGCCTGAAGTTGTGGCAGGGCTTGATATTCTCATCGTGCGTGAACTGACGGGTGACATTTATTTTGGTGAGCCACGCGGTATTCGTACGCTTGAAAACGGCGAGCGTGAAGGCTTTAACACCATGAAATACTCTGAGAGTGAGATTCGCCGTATTGCCAAAGTGTCGTTCGAAGCGGCACAAAAACGCGGCAAAAAGCTGTGTTCTGTCGATAAGGCAAATGTGCTTGAAGCGACCGAATTGTGGAAAGAAATCTTTACCGAAATGGCAAAAAATTATCCAGATGTCGAGTTGAGCCATATGTATGTGGATAATGCCGCAATGCAATTGGTCAAAGCGCCGAAGCAATTTGATGTGATTGCTACAGGTAATATCTTTGGCGATATCCTATCTGACCAAGCATCGATGCTGACAGGCTCTATCGGTATGCTGCCATCAGCAAGCCTTGACGAACATGGCAAAGGTCTATATGAGCCTAGTCATGGTTCAGCACCTGATATCGCAGGTCAAGATAAGGCAAATCCACTGGCGACCATTTTGTCGCTTGCCATGCTACTTCGCTATAGCCTGGGCGATGAAGCACGCGCCAAGCAAGTAGAAGATGCTGTTGGCAAAGTGCTTGAGCAGGGTCTGCGTACTGCGGATATCTATGAAGATGGCACAACGCTCGTTTCATGCTCAAAGATGGGTGAGGCGGTACTGGCTGCTTTGTAATGTTACCTTGCGCATAATTTGCATGATAATCCACACGATGATCATGCAAATTTTCTAATCAATAAAATCGCCAGTTTGATGATGAACTGGCGATTTTTTATGCATAATATTAAGGCTTAAATGATAAATCTTTGATCAGATAATTATCCAATGGATCATCATTAGAAAAACCTGATACATAAGGCTTGACCAGTCGCACGCTCAATGCTGAAAATAGCGGAATGACCGCAGTATCTTGGCTGATGAGTATCTCAACTTGGGTGTAGGCTTGGGTGCGCGCGGCGGCATCAGCATGATCACTGAGTGTACTGGCAAGCAGGGCATCGTATTGGGCATTGCTGTATTTGCCCGTGTTATTGCTATTGCCAGTTTTTAGCAGATTTAAAAAGCTGGATGGTTCATTATAATCCGCGCACCAGCCTGACAGCGTGATGGTGTATTTGCCTTGATTTTTACTATCCAAGAAGGCTTTCCACTCTTGATTATTCTGCGTGACATCGACTGCGCCATTGAGATTTTGTTTCCACATGGCAGCGACCGCGCTTGATAGCATCTTGCCAGTTTCACTGGTCGCGTACAAAAATTCAAACCTCAAAGGATTGGCGGTGCTGTATCCCGCCTGCGCCAATAAGGCTTGTGCTTGCTGATTGCGCTTGTCTTGATCCAGCTTTGTCCACTCAGGACTGATTTCGCCCATACCTTGAGTGGCGCTCGGTGTCAGCTGATAAGTCGGCACTTCACCACGCTTTAGCGCCTTGACCAACGGATCGCGCATCACCGTCATCGACAGCGCTTGGCGAATGCGTGTGTCATTGAGCGGTGCGGCGGCGATGTTCGGTTCTAGATAAAAGGTGCACAGCTTGGGCGCGGTGTGGATTTCGCTTGGTAGATCGGCTTTGATTTTCTCAAGCTGCTCACCAGGGACGGGCGCGATATCCGCTTCACCTGCCAGATAGCGATTCAGACCATTTTGGGCAGTGATGGGTAAAAATTGCACCTTGTCAATCTGTGTTTTGGCATTGTCATAATAAGCCAAATTGCGCTCAAGCTTGATATGGCTGCCAATCGTCCATTCGCTCAAGCGATATGCACCACTGACGACGATGTGCTCAGGATTGAGCCATTTTTCGCCAAATTGCTCAACGACCTTTTGTGGTACAGGGTAGGTCACAGGCAGCGCAAGCATATCGACAAAGTACGGCACGGCTTCAAGTAGGCGAATCTCGACGGTTTTATCATTGAGCGCGCGTACACCAAGCTGATCGCGGGGCAGCTTAGCTTCGGTGATTTCATGCGCATTGACCACCTTGGCATCCGCCAAATAACTCGCATACGGCGATGCAGTGGCAGGATCGACCAAGCGGCGCAGTGCAAAGACGACATCATCCGCGCGGATCGGTTCGCCATTTGACCAGTTGGCATCGCGTAGGGTGAAAGTCCAAGTCTTGTGATCATCACTGTGCCACGATGTCGCCAGTGCAGGCACGGTTTTGCCTGTGGCATCGGTCGTCACCAAGCCTTCGAACATCTGCCGAATGATTGCCGAACCGTGCGTGTCTTGGGACAGCTGTGGATCAAGCGAGCTTGGCTCTGCGCCATTGATGATCACCAGCGTGTCTTTATTGGCAGGTAAAGTGGCGCTCGTGTTCGGCTGACTGCACGCACTGAGCGCAAGAATACAGCAGGCAAGCGCAAGTTTTGGTGAGTTCATGGCAAATTTCCTTAAAACAGTAATGCGATAAAAATCATTATTTCATGCTAACAAATGTGTAGGATTTGGTCAAATGGTTGCAGAAAAATTTGTCGTAATTGATTTTAAATGTTATACTATTACATATTGATGAGAACGATTATTTATTGAGAAAAAATGTCAATTTGTGCGAAAAGTGATTGAATTTTTTGAAAATCAAATTATAATATGATGATTGATAATCGTTATCGTTTTTATTTATATTATTAAACATACAAGAATAATTGCCGAATTGGTCAAAATGGGTGAGTTTCGTGTTGGATTCGACAAATAAAACCAAAGCTGTGGCGTTGGCTGTCGCCTTGGTATTGCATGGGGTGGCAGGTCTTGGTATCGCAACGATGCAGATGAAGATTTTGACACCGTCAAAAATCACACCGCCGCTTGAGATTGAGTTTATCAAGCCGGAACCCGAAAAGCTCATTATCAATAATGAAGAGTCGCCAGATCTGACACCGATCGAGACGCCTAAACCTGTCAAGCAGCAAGCGGCACGCCAAATGAGTGAGGGTGCGGCACAGCCACAAGCGGTTACGCCGCCAAAGCTAGTTGTGCCACCGCAAGTCTTCAAGCCTACGCCCAAGCTTGTGAATGAGCCAAAGCCTGAACCTAAGCTTGAGTCAAAATCCGAACCTGCGCCACAAAAACCTGTGGTTGATCAAGAAAAAATCTTACTTCAAAGACAAGCTGAGCAAGCGGCATTTGAAGCACAAGAGCGCGCACGCCTAGAAGAAGAAAAGCAAAGACAAGCCCAAGAATTGGCACGACAGCAAGCAGAACAGCGCACTCGCGAGCAGCAAGCCCAAGCAGCGCGTGAAGCGGCTGAGAAAGAAGCGGCACGCCAAGCCAAACTTGCCCAAGAAAAAGCTCAAAGAGAACAAGCCGAACGCGATAAAGCTGAACAAGTGCGCAAAGATGCTGAAGCGCATGCCAAAGCGCAAGCAGCTGCCCGAGCCAAAGCTGCCCAAGGTACAGGCAAGCAAGGTGATGGCAAAGATGACAAAACCCAAAACGACAAAGGCGGTAAAGATGATAAAGACAACCAAGGCGGTGTCATCGGCGGTCAGGATTTGGGCACGATTTCTAATGCCAGCTGGGCGCGTAAGCCGAATTTTGTCAATGTAAATTCTAATAAAATCACAGGCAATGTCAGTACCACAGCGACCTTGACCATCGATGATAAAGGGCGTATCACTGCGGTCAGCGGCGTCTCCACAGGTGATAAGCAGCTGGATCGTGACATCGTCCGCGAGATCAAGCGTGCACGCTTAAAGCCATTTAAAAAGGGTAATAATACGCTGTCAGGTACAGCAACTTTACCAATTAACATCAACTTATCATAGCAATTTGTTATTATAAATTTATAAATCATATAAAATAGGTAATTAATTATGGATTTTGCATTTTATTGGTCGCATACTGATGCGGTGAGCAAGACTTTGTTTTTTGTACTGCTTGTGCTGTCATTGGCATCGTGGGTGATTGGTATCATGCGCGTGCTCAATTCGCGCCGCAGTGCCGACACCATCAGCCAAGATCTAACCAGTGCCATGGCGGATAATGATCTGAGCGGTTTGGATTTTAACCAAAAAAAGATGATCACCGAACAAAAGCTGCTGCAGCACATCGCGCGCCATCGTTATCAGCTTGAGCAGGGCTTGCCTGTGCTTGGTACGACGGCATCGATCGCGCCGTTCATTGGTTTGTTCGGCACGGTGTGGGGCATTTTCCACGCGCTTGCCAGTATCGGTGCGAGCGGTCAAGCAGGTCTTGCGCAGGTCGCAGGCCCTGTCGGTGAAGCGCTGATCATGACAGGTCTTGGCTTGGCGGTGGCGATTCCTGCGGTGATTTTTTATAATGTGGCGATGCGCTTGAACAAAAAAGCACTGCACATTGCCAATGATACCGCGCATCAAATCTTGGCAAAAACTGCACAATAAGGGGGCGGTATGGCTTTTGAATTGGGTGATAACCAAGACCAAGGCATGAATGAGATGAATCTAATTCCGCTCATTGACATCATGCTGGTGCTGATGATTATTTTTCTGGTGACGGCGACGGTGATGAACCCGACCATTCCGTTGGATCTGCCAAAAGCAACAAGCAGCATCAATGACGCGCCACCACAAGTACTACAAATCAGTATCGATGCCAACAGTCAGATTTATTGGGATAAAGAGCCTGTGAGCCTAGATGAGCTGTCGCGCCGATTCGGTGAGCAAGCGCAAGCAGGACAAAACCCACAGATCAATCTGCGTGCGGATAAAGCGGGTAAATATGATATGGTCGCGCAGGTGCTAGGCGCAGCTTCAGATGCAGGCTTGAAAAAGATTGCTTTTGTGAGTGAATGATGATTTCGCTTATAGATAAGCAAAAACCACTTAATTAAGCGATTAAGTGGTTTTTTTTGTTTGGTGCTTGGCAATTATTCATCGATCACCAAAATGCCATTTTCTTGCATTACTGCCTGCCAAGCGGTGAGATGGGTGTCTTTACCAATAAAGCAGACGATAAAGCCCAAGTCAATCGCTTGCAATAATTTAATTTTTCTTAAAATACCACGATCAGGTGGTGTACTGGTATCGATACCAAGATACAGCTGTGCTTGCTTGTGATTGCACAATGCCACCGCCGCCAAAATCTCATCTTTACTATCAATCACGCCGATGTCTTGTGAGCACTGCGCCGTCATTTGGTTTGCACTGTCTGCACGCTCAAGTGCTGCTTTGATTAACGCTGTGTGGCGCGGATACTGTATCGGCTGCGTATCTAGGATAGGGCTGGCTTGATAATCATCAGTGTCGATCACGCTTTGGCGAAATTGGTCAAGCAGCTTGGCATAATAGGGCGCACCAGTGTCGATGGTAAAGCTTAACTTGGCACGAGCTTGACAAAATGCATAGGCAAGGGCTCGCGGCACAATGCCATACAGCACAATACACGCCATCACTAAGTATGCAAACTGCGCAGGCGTGCTGTCAGTAGCGGTAGGCAGGGTCAGTCCAAGTTTGGCAGGAATGTAGCCGATCACGCCAAGCAGCTGATAAAAATGCGTATCATCAAGCAAAGTGGACTCAAAGCCAAAGCCATAACGACGAAACAAAAACAATCCCAATAAACCAAGCAAACTGCCAAACAGCCCAGCCAACCAAGCACCATGCAGACGCGCCGACAGATACCAACGGCGTACAGGGGCGATGGTCTTGATCATCACGGCAAGTGCAGCCTTATGAACGCTGTCATTGTCATGGGTTAGGTGCTTGTAAATGGGGTTATGAATCGTGATACGCTCAATGGCGCGTTCAAATAAGCTATTTTTTGGGCGTATAAGTCCAACAAACCACCACAAAAGCGAAAGTGTGTGCCAACCTAATAGCGCGATGATAATGTAGAAAAAATTAACAACACCTGCACCCAATACACCTGCCACACCCAGTAAACCCAATACAAAATACACCCCATAAATCAGTCGCACCGATGCACCGATGGCATCTTGGGTGGTGGTGAGTGCATCAAGCAGCTTATGATTACTATCAATCTTCTCGGCGCGGATAAATAGCCGATCATAAGCAGGCGTGGTATCGAACTTAAGCGCATCGGTGATGGGCTTTGGGTCTTGGGCGAAGATGAACTGCTGTGATTCTAGCTGTGCAATCATCTCAAGGCGTTGGTGCGCCAAGGTGCTGTCGTGCTTTGGGGTCATGGGCTACTCTCAAGTTCGGTAAGCTGTGCATTGAGCGCATCGAGCTTGGCAGTCAAATCATCACTTGGGTGCGCTGTCAATTGTTTGTTCAGTTTTTTGATTTGCGTGCGCAGTTTGGCGGCGGCGATGGTATTTTTGGCAGTGGTTTCATCGATCACGGGGGTGTCGCTGCTATGTAGCACATTGACCATCTGTGATTCGATGATGCTGACCACAGGCTTTGTGCCATCTTCGATGGTCTTGGCGACGCGGTTTAGGTGGTGGTGATAGCGTTTGCGCAAGTGGGCTTGTTCTTCGATGCGCTCATCATCGTCGATGTGGCGTGGGTATTCGACCAAGTCAATACAATCAACAGGACAAGGAGCAAGGCACAGCTCGCAGCCAGTACACAGATCGGTGATGATGCTGTGCATATGCTTGGCAGTGCCGATGATGGCATCGACAGGGCAGGCGGGGATGCACTTGGTGCAGCCGATGCAGTCGGATTCGCTGATGATGGCGCGCACTTCGATGGGGCGTAAGGTGGCAGGATCGGTGCGCCATTTGCTTTGGCTGGCAGGTAGCGGCTTAACATCCATGATCTTGGCGATGGCATCGGTGACGGCTTGCCCACCAGGTACGCACAGATTAATGGCGTCAGCGCCTGTGACGATGCCATGCGCATACGGCAGGCAGCCATCGTGATGACCGCACAATCCGCACTGGGTCTGTGGCAGAACAGCATCGATTTGGGCGATGGCGATGCGTTTGGCGTCGTCAAGCTCGGATAATGCCAAAGGGTGAAAAAGTACAGGTAAGTCGGTTAGGCGATCGGTGATGCTCATAAATCGGTATATTGTTTAGATAAATTAATCATGAATAGCGCGCAATGACATGTTGGATCAGCTCGTGAGCGATCGTACCTGCTTTTGGGATGCTTGGCAAATCATCCAAATCAAAAAATTTAGCATCGCTGATCTCACCTGCTTGTACACGAATCTCACCACTTTGGAAGCGTGCGATAAAGCCTGTCATCAGATTACTTGGATATGGCCAAGGCTGTGAATGGATGTACTCAAGCTGATCAATGCGCACACCCACTTCTTCAAATGCTTCACGCTTTGCCGCCATCTCCAGTGTTTCACCCACTTCGACGAATCCTGCGATCAAGCCATAGACACCATTTGTACGGTGGCGATGATGCAGTGCCAATAAAATCTGTGGCTTGCCTGTCTGTGGATGAGTGCGCGTGATGGCAGTGATGACGCAAGGCTGGACGCGCGGATAAGCATGATGGCGGCATTTTGGGCAGACTTTGGCGTGCTCACCTTGTGCGTGATTTATCGTCTTAGTGCCGCAGCGTGAGCAGTAGGCGTGATCATTTTGCCATTGCACCAGCATAATGGCACGGCTGATGATATGCAGGGTCGATTGATCAAATAAATTTAACAATTCTCGAAAGCTAACCGTGCGCAGATTTTGCACCGATTTACCATCATAGCCATCGCCATAAGGGAAAATCAGTCCAAGATCACAGGCGATCTGTGCATCTAGCGCGTGTGTCACAGGCAAGGGGTCAAGCGGTACTGTCGGCTCGTAGTGCGCTTGATGCGTCTCGCCAAAGCCTAGGCTTATCGCACCTTTCGGGGCTTGATCAAGCATCAGCACAAAGGGCGCACCATCGTGGCACAGTAGTGCATCGCGATCAATGATCCACAGGCTGATCATGACAGCACCTTATCACGCCATGCTTGATCAGCAGTGGTATCGCTGTGCGATCTGACCAAAAGATTAGCAAGATTGGCTAAATTATTAAACTGTACATCTTCGCCGATGCTTTCGGTGTCTTTGCGCTCATCTTCCATCGCAAAGCTCATCTGACCTGCCGTCATCGCCAAATAAACTTCAGCCAAGATCTCAGAGTCAAGCAAAGCCCCGTGGAAAGTACGGTCTTGATTGCCGACACCTAGGCGTATGCGCAGTGCGTCAAGGGAGTTTTTTTGCCCCGGATACAGCTGCTTGGCAAGGGCGAGCGAGTCGGTGATGGTAATGGATTGTAAAAAGTCTGGTAAGCCTGCCTTTGTAAACTCCATGTCCAAAAAGCGCATATCGAAAGCAGCATTGTGCGCGATGACTTCACTGCCAATCATAAAGTCATAAACCATCTGCGCAACTTCTGCAAACTTCGGCTTATCCGCGACAAACTCATTACTAATGCCGTGAACGCGGATGACATCTTCATCCATCTGCTTTTCAGGATTGATATACACATGCAGCTGATTGCCCGTGAACTTACGATCCACCAGTTCAATGATACCCACTTCCACGATGCGATCACCGCCTTGATCATAAAAACCTGTGGTCTCCGTATCCATGATTAGCTGACGATTTGGCATACCGCGATTGACAGGCTTGGGTAGAATTGGCCAAAAATCAGGATTGGCGCGACTGGTATCACCATCATAAGCAGGATTTTGGACGGTGTTATGATCGCTTAATTTTGGGGCGGATTGCGTGGATGTTGTCATATGATTTTGATCATTATTATATAGATTTTCTTCATGATTGCATTGGGTTTGTTGTGCAGAATTGGTAGAACTAATCAGCTCATCGCCGCTGCCATTGACGCCCAAATTGGCAAGTTTATCCGCCATTTCATTGCCTGCATGACCTGCATGACCTTTGATCCATTGCCAGTCGATATGGCGATTTTGGGTTAGGTTGTCCAGTCGTTGCCACAGTTCAAGATTTAATACAGGCTTGCCGTCGGCTTTTTTCCAGCCGCGCGCTTTCCAATTGACGATCCATTTGGTGATGCCATCTTTGACATAGCCTGAATCTGTCCAAATTTGGATCGGTGTGTCGGCAGGGGTGCTTTCAAGTGCGACTATCGCCGCCATCAGCTCCATGCGGTTGTTGGTGGTGTCAGGCTCGCCGCCCCACAGATTGTGCACATCACCATTGGCAAATTGCAAATGTACGCCATAGCCACCAGCTGCTGCTTGCGCCTGTCCATTGCCTTTGCACGCGCCGTCGGTGTATGCGATAATCGGGTATGTCATGATGCTCGGTTGATTGAAAAATTTGCTTTATTATAAAGCATCAAGCGATGAAGTGCGAATGTTTTGTGGGGTTTGTCAAGGCAAAGGCTTGGATTAAAACAACTGCTACTTCAAAATTGGCAAGCTGTTCTTCTAACTGGGTGCGTAATTCACGCTCTTTTTTCATCTCGCCCAGTAGCTCAGTATTCTTGTTTTTTTAGCCCATCCACGCTTGGCAAGCCATTGATGGCCGGCTGATAACCGCCATCGTTTTGCTTTTGATAAAAGCCTTGTAGCTTTTCATCTAAATTGTTAAATCTTTCTTCATTGATATTAAAATCTAACATGATTACTCCAATAAAAAAGCCCTGCAAAAGCAAGGCTAATCAAAAAAATTCTATTATGGGGATATTTGAGCAATGTAATTGTCTGCAAATCCTGCTTGTTTCAAAACAACTTTTACATCCATATCATTGCCATATACGCGTGCCAAATAACAAGCAGCCGCATACTGTTCATCAGGTGGATATTGATCAAGGTATTGGCGTGCAGTCATGACCTCAATATCATCATCATCTTCTTCTTCATTCGATAAAGTCTCAATATACGCCTGTACTTGTTTTTTCCATTGGCTAAAGTCATCAAACTTCATCTGTTTTGCCAATGCTTTTTGTTGATCTAAAGGCAAATTGAAAACCGTATGTTCTTGGCTATCAGTAGCTCGTGCTAATTGTAGCATTTGCAATGCATTCATTCTGTTATCTCTAAAAGCTCAATTTCAATGTAGCTAATCCCATCTTTTTTCTTTCGCTTAGATGATTGTACCACATGTTTGGTGTCAGCAGGCAACAACACTTCTTTTTCATGTGTATGCTGACTGAACCGTTCAATTTTTTTGCCTGTTTTATGGACGATAACCAAACGCACATTTGAATTTGAGTTCAAGTCAATTTTTTGTCTTTATCATAGGTTGTGCTTGTAAAAGCAGGTAATTTAATCTCTTTGCCAACCTGATATTGCTCTAGCAACTCATTGGATAAGTTTAGCCAACGATATAATCGCTTTTCACGAGCCTTGGGTAACTGCTCCAAGCTTTGATTTAGTAGAGACTTAACACTATTAAACAAAACTTCTGCCTCTGAGTCAATCTCTTTTACACCATTAAGATAAGCATTTAGTTTTTCATAACCGCTACCTGTGTAGTGATAGATTGATGCAAATTGCTCATAACTTAACTTAAATTCAGCTTTATTAATACCAATGTAGGCATTTTTGGCATTATTTCGATAATACGATGACAGCCATTTATCAATCGTTTCACCATCACTAAGTTTTGCAACAGGTTTTGTGCTAAAAAATTCTGGTGCGATTTTCTCAATCTCTTTAAGCGTCAATGGCTCAAAGTTTTTATCAAGTTGTAACTCTTGAATCGCTCAGCACTCATTTTATCAAACAGATTGGCTCTCTTTACATCTTTTGATTGAGATTTTAGCCAGTCAAAATAGCTGACATTGTCCGTCTCACCGTTCATACTGGCGCGTTTATCAGACTGTTTTTCGCCTTTGAATACCAATTGGAAATTTGAGCGGCAATTGTAGTGATATGGCGGATATTGCGCCTTATCAATTGGCATGATTTCAGGGTCAAGATGTCGGCAAATCGGACTTGTGCGCAAATCCAGCGTGGCAATGATACGAATGCCAGTGACCAAGTCAGGATTGTCACGGATAAACTGCTGTTTGGCTTCAGATACCATCACCGCTGTACCAGTGCGCAGGATGGTGGCAGCGTTTCTTGTGCTGATGGTCAAGATGCCATCTTTATAGTGATTGGCACGGCTGCCACATCATTTCCCCAAAAACCCACGCCATCTGCTATAATGCATCTTTTTAGCCATCGATTATTCTTATGCAACAGCAAGTCAGCCACCAATTCACACGCTTATTTCATCCTGAATATTTGCACGCGCCAAAATCTTTGTCATCACAAGATATGGATAAAATACATACATGGCAATCACAAGATACACCGCTATTTTTAGAAATCGGTGCAGGTAAGGGCAAGCACGCTTTGCTATTTGCCGCTGCCAATCCTGATAAGCGATTGATCGCTGTTGAGCGCACCAGTGAGAAGTTTGCATCATTTGATAAACTTGCTGATAACTCATTAGAAAATCTACTTAATATCCATGCAGATGCCATCGCTTTTACTGCAAAATTACTGAAGCCGAATTGCTTAGACGGTGTGTTTTTGCTTTATCCCAATCCTGAACCGCATAACAAAAATCAACGCTGGCTGAATATGCCGTTTTTTGAGTTTTTATTATCCAGAATGAAAGCAGGTGCGACCATCACGCTTGCCAGTAATATCGAAATCTATATTGATGAAGCGGCGGATTTATTAACTGACACATGGCAGCTGCCTTTTGTCAAATCAAGCATTGCAGCAGATTCGGCGCGTACGCATTTTGAGATTAAATACTTGGCGCGCGGTGAGCATTGCCAAGAGCTAATCATTACTAAGCCTGAAAATTATTGCACGCGCTTTGATGATTATACAGCTGATTTGTTGGTTTGATATTTTATATATACTAAATAATATACGCATAAAATGAGAAAACAAGTAGCGATCATCGGCGCAGGCGCGGCAGGCTTGATGGCGGCAGAAGTGCTGTCAGGCTATGATGTCGATGTGTCTGTTTATGACCAAAAACCAACCGCTGCGCGCAAGATTTTGATGGCAGGTAAAACGGGTCTGAACATTTCGCATAATGAACCGATTGAGCAATTTATCACGCGCTATACGCCCAGCGAGTGGATCGCGCCATTTGTGCGAAGCTTTGGCGCTGATGATATTCGCGCATGGATGGCCAGTTTGGGCATTGAGAGCTATGTCGGTTCGACGGGACGGATTTTCCCTGTAGAAATGAAAGCGTCCAAGCTTGTGCGCGCATGGCTTAATCGTCTGAATGATTATCAAGTAAAATTTCATTATCGATATCGCGCGACTTTACTACACGATCGCCATATTGCCTTTGAAGTGATGGATAATAAAGGCGTGGTGCTTGAGCAGTTTACTAAGCAATTTGATGCAGTGATCGTGGCTTGCGGCGGCGGCTCGTATGCGGCACTTGGTAGTGATAGTGCGTGGCAGGCGTGGTTTGATCCATCTGAGTTAAGCTCTTTATACGCCAGTAATGTCGGTATTTTACGAGATTGGTCGGCTTTTATGGCAGATCATTTTGGGCAGCCGCTTAAGCGCGTCACTGCATGGGTGAATACCGATCATCGCCATCAAGGCGATATCATCATCAGTCATTATGGGCTGGAATCAGGGCTGATTTATCGACTGAACAGTGATATGCGTGCGGCTCAGTCGGCAGATGGATTTATACTATTTTTGGATTTATTACCCGATAAATCGTCAGATGATATTTTAAAAATATTTCATAAAAACAAAAAACAATCACTCAATACTTTATTAAAAAAATGCGGACTGGATGCGGTAAAAATTGCTTTATTGCGTGAATGCACAAATAAAACCGACTGGTCGGATTTAAATAAAATGGCAAATCATATCAAACAGCTTGCCATTCACTGCACAGGCTTTCGACCGATGAATGAAGCCATCAGCACAGGTGGTGGTATCAAGCGCGCGGCAGTCGGTGATGATTTGCAACTAAAATCTTGTGCAGGGGTGTTTTGCTGCGGAGAGATGCTTGATTGGGATGCGCCAACAGGGGGTTATTTATTAACGGCGTGCTTTGCCACAGGGCGAGCAGCAGGGCAAGGGGTGGTGGATTTTTTGGGATTAAACCACAAATAAGCCCATAATCAAACCAAAATATAGCAAAAAGCCGTTTAGCAAAAATTGTTAAACGGCTTGTTTTTGGTGTTGTAGTCAATTTGCTTTATAATCATTCATTGATATATTTTAAACAGATAGAATGATTTACAACGATTTGATTTTAAAATAGATTTGTAGAGGCGTATTGTATATGCCTGCGGATGATTTTGATTTGAATGAGCAATATTTCGGTTTTAAGATTGTGCAAACTTCCCAACCAATCCATCAGCATCGGTGCGCGCATCCAGTGCCACAAGCAGAGCATAAGCACCGATAAATTTACGGCTGATGAACATCATTTCTTTGGGTGGTAGGGTGAATTCTAGCGATTGCATACCATTTTTGGCAGTCGTCATCACGCGCGCATACAGATCGCTCTCCGCCCAAATATAGCGACCATCGGCATCTAGGTGTGGCGAATTGCCATCATGAACAGCGTTCAATCGCGCCGCTTGAGCAAAAGGCTCGCACGCCATCAAAAACACATCCGCCATGTCAGATTTTGGCTTGCCAGTGAGCTTATCAAAAAAATTATAACCCGTCATCGCCGTCATCATCGCATCTTTATCTTGGCTGTAGCCTGCGGTGATCAGACCGCGCGCGATGGTCAGTAGATGTGGGTCAAACTGTTTAATCGCACCGAAATCTAATAAGATTAGCTTATCAATGCCATCTTCAAATCGTACCAAATAATTCCCAAAATTCGGGTCGGTCTGCATCTCACCCCACTCGAATAACTCACGGATGACCACTTCGATGGCGGCTTGACCTAAGGCATTTTTACGATCTTGAGGTAGTTGTTTTAGCGTATCATCATTGAGCGATACGCCATGCTCAAAACTCATGCAAATCAAGCGTGGCGTACTGTAATTATCATAAATCGTCGGCACGACATAGCGTGGATCATCCGCAAGATAGCCTGCAAAGCGCTTGGTGGTGTTGGCTTCGAGTGTGTAATCCACTTCGCGATGCAGAAGCTCACCGATCTCACCAAACCATGCATCCAGTGCCTTGGTCTGTGGCACAGCATTGGTAATTTTTAATAAATGCTTAAAAATAGAAAGGTCTGAATCAATCGACTGCGCCACACCGGGGTATTGGACTTTTAGCACGACTTCACGGCCAGTATATTTGTGCACCGCCTTATGTACTTGGGCTAGGCTTGCTGTGCCAATCGGCGCGCGCTCAATCTCAAAATCACTAACGCGCTCACCAAGCTCTGCCTTGATGGCATCATAAATGATGTGCCAAGCCAGCGGCGTGGTGTTGGCATCAAGTGTGTGCAGTGCATCAAGCACCTGTGGCGGCAAAAAATGTTCGCCGTATAATGCAAGCATCTGACCTACCTTGACCACTGAGCCTTTGAGTTTGCCAAGCTCACTCACCAAATAATCCGCTTGTTCTTGGAGTAGGGCGTGTTTGGCATTGGCTCGCTGTTCTTGACTCATAAACAGGCTGCCGACACTGGATTTTGCCCAGTTTTTGCCGATGTTGAGCGAAGTTTTGGCGATGGATAGGCGGCGCGCAAACGGAGAAGTTTTGAGCTTGTCGATTGGTTGGGTCATTGTTTTATTGCTTATTGCTAAATTTTTGCATTATAGCAAATTTTGCTAAATTTGACACCTTTATAAACTGATGCGTACAAAACGCGGTCAACGCCAAGGTTTCAGCCAGTTTCTATGCTTTTAATGGTTACGCGCATGGCGTAGGGCTTTGTATAATGCTATTAGGATTTGCCAAAAGGGATGGCCATGACAAGCATTCACGCGCTGCACGAAATTTTCACCGCTCAACAACGCGCCTATCAACAAAACCCCATGCCGACAGCAAGTGAGCGGCTGATTTGGCTTGAGAAACTTAAGTCTGCCTTATTAATCTATCAAGACACCATCACCGCCGCCATTCATCAAGACTATGGCAATCGCAGCTTTGCCGAAACGAAAATCGGCGAGTTACTCACTT
The DNA here is from genome assembly GCF_024296965.1 of Moraxella sp. FZLJ2109. NCBI lineage: Bacteria > Pseudomonadati > Pseudomonadota > Gammaproteobacteria > Moraxellales > Moraxellaceae > Moraxella > Moraxella sp. FZLJ2109. The sequence continues at coordinate 2,364,148 of NZ_CP101112.1, read as the reverse complement.
GTATTGAGCATATCAAATATTACCAAAAGCATCTTGCCGCATGGATGAAGCCGCAAAAACGCCACATCAGCCTATTGCATCAGCCTGCCACAGGCGCGGTGGCGTATCAGCCTTATGGTGTGATTGGTATCATTGTGCCTTGGAATTATCCTTTGTTGCTCGCGATTTCACCGCTCGTTTGCGCACTTGCTGCGGGTAATGTGGCGATGATTAAGCTGTCGGCGGCATCATACCATTTTGGACAAGTTCTGCACAAAATTATTAGCGATACTTTTGATGCTACTCAAGTGGCAGTCATCACAGATGCTGGTAATCATGCTGATGATGCACTTGCCAAGGCGTTCGGCTGCCTGCCTTTTGATAAGCTGATCTTCACAGGATCAAGCGTGGTTGGGCGAAAAGTGATGCAGCAAGCGGCGGCAAATTTAACCCCTGTGATTTTGGAGCTGGGCGGTAAATCTCCTGTGATTGTCCATCCATCGATGCCGCTTACCGATGTGGCTGAGCGTGTGGCGTTTGGTAAGCTTTGGAACGCAGGGCAAACTTGTGTTGCGCCTGATCATCTGTATTTACCGCGCGGCAAGGTCGATGAGTTTGTCAGCCTTTATCGCGCGCAAGTGAGTAAGATGTATCCAAGCCTTATTTATAATGATGATTATACCAGCATCATTCATGATCGGCAGTTTGATAAACTGTTTGGATTTATTAATGATGCTAAACAAAAAGGCGCGACCGTCACTGTGATTAATCCCGCTGAAGAATCTGATGATGCGCTGTCTGCTATGCGCAAGATTGCCCCAACAATAATCACAAATGTCAGCGATGAGATGACGGTGATGACTGATGAGATTTTTGGGCCGATTTTACCGATCATTGAATATGATGACATGGATGCGGCGATCGATCGGATCAATGCAGGCAATAGACCACTTGCGCTGTATTATTTTGACTATGACAAGCGTCGCGCGCAGTTGGTGGCAAGCCGTACGCATTCGGGACATTTTGGTGTCAATAGCGTGCTGACCCATGTTGCCCAAGATGATTTGCCATTTGGTGGGGTAGGTGCATCGGGCATGGGCAAGTATCACGGGCCAGAAGGGTTTTATAGTTTTAGTCATGCGCGCTCTGTGATGACGATGCCAAAGATATTTGGACTGCGGCTGATTTTACCACCATTTCATGAAAAACCTGCACTAGCTTGGATTGAAAAATTGTTTTTAAAAAAGTAGTAATTAATTAAAATAACTTAATTATAAAACACAGGAAGTTGCCATGAATTTACCATCATCCAATCTTTCGCCCAGCATGATAGACAAGGTACAGCCAAACGCAAGCACCAAAGCTCAAAGTCGCTATGTGGCGATGATGTTTGACATCGTCTCACGCAGTTTGGTATTGGCAAGTCGTATTGATACCGTAATCTTGGATGAAATCAGTGCGCTGCCTGATGGATTGGTGATTGCGATGAGTATTTATGGGACAAATTTAGGCTTTGCGCTCAAGATTACACCTGCATCAGATGGCGGTGGCAAAAGCCTAGCGCGCGTGACAGACTTTGATGAATCATATCTAAAAGCCGTACCAAAGCATCAGCTACTACACATTCGCTTTAAGCACTTGGCATATGCTTATCAAGTGCTATCGTTTCAAAAAAGCACCGCGGCGGCATTTGCAGCCAATCACATGGTGGTCGATGGTGATCTTGGCTGTGCGGTGACTTTGGTGCGATGTTTGAACCGCTTAGAGAGTGTGATTTTGCCAAAAGCACTGGCGCGCCGAGCGATTAAAGTCTATCCTAAGCAGCTGAGCCTTGCCCAAAAGCTGAATTTGGCATTGCGAATTTATGGCAAATTGATCGTTTCATTGACAAAATAATCTTAACAATCATCAAAGGATCTGATATGAAAGAGTATTATGAATTTTATTGTCCTGTTAAGCTGATTGCAGGGTCTAGTGCGCTTGAGAATATTCCTTTTGAGCTTGAGCTGCTTGGCGTGGAGCGGCTGATGGTTGTGACGGATGCGGGGGTGCGTGAGCATGGACTGCTTGCGATTATCATGGATGTGTTTGCTGCTGCAGGTCGCGCGATTACTTGTATTTATGATCAAGTGCCGAGCGACTCAAGCCTTGCGGTGATTGATGAAGTCAGCAGGCTGTACCGCGCGCATCATTGCCAAGCGATCTTGGCAGTGGGCGGCGGCTCGGTGATGGATACGGCGAAGCTTGCCAATATCTTGGTGAGTACAGGCAGTGATGATCTGATGCAGTTTGCAGGTGCGCATAATTTGGCGCAGTCGCTCAAGCCCTTATTGGTCATTCCGACGACGGCAGGCACAGGCTCGGAAGTGACGATGGTGGCGGTGGTCTCTGATACCGTGCGCCAACAAAAAATTGCGTTCGTCTCTTACCATCTCTTCCCCAATGCGGCGATCATCGATCCGCGCATGACCTTGACACTGCCGCCGAAAGTCACAGCGATGACTGCGATGGATGCACTGACGCACGCGATTGAAGCTTATACAGGGCTTGCGCACAATCCCATCAGTGATGCGTATGCTGTCGCTGCGATTGAGAAAATCAGCCAACATCTGCTGCCAGTGCTAGAGCGTCCATCTGATAGTGAAGGCAGGCTTCACATTGCTCAAGCGGCAACGATGGCAGGCATTGCATTTTCTAATTCGATGGTGGGGCTTGTGCACGCTTTGGGTCATGCCTTGGGTGCGGTGGCACATCTGCCGCATGGGATGTGCATGAATGTGTTTTTACCTTATGTGCTGGCGTATAATCTATCAACCGATCAAGCGCGGATCGCACAGCTACTCTTGCCATTGACCAATCATGAAGTGTATGTCAAGACATCGCCAAATCAGCGTGCCAAAGCTGCCATTGATACCATCTTACAGCTGCGTGATGAGATGTATGCGCGTACAGGGTTGCCACGCACGCTGCAAGAATGCATGACGGTGAGTCAAGATCAATTTGATGAAATCAGCCAAAAAGCCATCAATGATGGGGCGATCATTTATAATCATGCCGAATCGGATATTGATGATATTAAGCAAATCCTACAAGATGCGTGGGATGGGCAAGCTTGGCGTGATAGATTGAACAAGATGTAGAATGTGCATAAACAAAAAAGATGGCAAAATCTGCCATCTTTTTTGTTTAGATAAAATAATCAATCAGCGATTAATCGCGCGCCAACCGATGTCACGACGGTATTGCATGCCATCGAAACTGATGTCAGCAATCGCCGCCAAAGCATCTTTTTGGGCATTGGCGATATCATCTGCCAATGCTGTGATGCACAGCACGCGACCGCCATCAGTGACGATGTTGTCGCCTTGCTTTTTTGTGCCTGCGTGGAAGACTTTTAGGCTGTCTGTGTCATTGCCAAGCCCTGTGATAATATCGCCTTTTGAGCTCGATTCTGGATAGCCACGGCTTGCCAAGACCACACCAAGCGCGACTTTTTCTGACCAATTTGCACTGGCAGGCAGCGCGCCTTTTAGACCTGCTTCGATCAGCTCAACCAATGAGCTTTCTAGGCGCATCATGATCGGCTGGGTCTCAGGGTCGCCGAATCGGCAGTTGAACTCAATGACATATGGGTCGTTGTTTTCATTGATCATCAGACCCGCGTACAAAAAGCCTGTATAAGGCGTACCGTTGGTTTTCATCGCATCGACGACAGGGCGAATCACACGCTCGATGACCTTGTCATGCACATCAGCGGTGACCACTGGTGCGGGTGAATACGCACCCATACCGCCAGTGTTCGCGCCTGTATCACCTTCAAAAATGCGCTTGTGATCTTGGCTTGTAGCCATCGGCAAAATGTTGTCACCATCGATCATGCAGATGAATGACGCTTCTTCGCCTGCCAAGAACTGCTCAATCACCACGCGACTGCCCGCATCGCCAAACTTATTGCCCGATAGCATATCATCGATGGCATCAAACGCTTCTTGTTCGGTCATGGCGACGATGACACCTTTACCTGCGGCTAGGCCATCGGCTTTGATGACGATTGGCGCGCCATTTTTCTCAACGAACGCCTTGGCAGGGGTGATCTCGGTGAAAACTTCATAAAAAGCGGTTGGGATACCATGCTTTTGCATAAAGTTTTTGGCAAATGCCTTTGAACCTTCAAGCTGTGCACAGTATTTGGTCGGGCCCCAGACACCGATATTGGCCGCGCGCAGATCATCGACAATGCCTGCGACCAGTGGCGCTTCAGGACCGACGACGACAAAGGCGATGTTATTATTTTGACAAAATTCAATGACAGCTGCGTGATTGCTGACATCCAAATCAATATTAGTAAGTTTATCTTCAATATCTGTACCGGCATTACCGCGTGCGACATAGACAGTATTGACGCGGTTGTCTTTGGCGCAAGCCCATGCCAATGCGTGTTCGCGACCACCAGTACCCAAAACTAAAATATTCATAACGACCCCAAAAAGACTAAGAAAAGTTGGCAATATTTTAACAAAATTTCGCCAATAAAAAAACAAAAATCTGCACAGAGTTAATCTGTGCAGAGTGCGATAGTGGATATTATTTCATGGTCAAATGATACACATCATCATCTAATTTCACCACAAGCTGATCACCGCTGACCAATTTGCCCACACCTTTTGGTGTGCCTGTATAAATCAAATCGCCTTGTCTTAAGCCAAAGTACTTGTGTAGAAATTTTAATTGATACAGCACATCAAACAGCATCTTATCGGTGCTGTCATGTTGGCGGATTTCATTATTGACCGATAAATACAGCGTGCAAATATCAGGAATGCCTTGTGTCAAAGGAGATAGCCATGCTGCATCACGAAAGCCTTTGGCAAGCGACCACGGCAAGCCTTTATTTTTAAGATTTGATTGAATGTCTCGCGCGGTTAAATCCAGACCCACGCCATAGCCTGCGATACACTCAAGTGTCGGCGTGGCATCATCTGCGACATCCTGCCCGATATATACCACAAGCTCCACTTCATGATGAATGTCATCAGAAAATGTCGGCAAGGTCAAGCTATTCGCTTGGCTTAATGAAGTGGTCGGCTTCATAAATACTACAGGCTCGCCTGTCGGTGTATTGCCAAGTTCGCTGATGTGCTCTGCATAGCTGCGACCGATGCAGTAGATATTGGCGATAGGGGTCCTTTTGCCGTCTTGAAAGCTGATTTGTTTCATTGCTCATCCTTATTTTGGCGTGTTTGTCAGTGATAATTTGCCACATCATAACAAACTGCCGCACTCTAAATCAAGCTAAAAGCAAGCGAAAAGTAAGCCAAAATAAACAGTGGCTTTATAATAATTTTTTATTATTTACAATGATTACTAATCAGATTAGCAAGATAAGGATGATAATAAGCAGGCAAATCATGCCCCATGCCACTGACCAAGACAAAATGCGCATTGGGAATGACTTTGGCAAGAAACTTACCATGACTTGGCGCAACCAAGCCATCTTTATCGCCATGAATCACCAAGGTATTGGCTCTGATTTGTTTGGTGAATTTCAAAATCGACCCTGATGCCAAAATTGCGGTCAATTGCTGTGCCACACCTAGCGGATGGAAATTGCGTTGATAGCGTTTCTCAGCGATGGCACGCGTGCCTTTGATGTCAAGATGCCCTGGTGAACCAACTGCTGTCATGAACCACACGCTATGACGCACCATATCACGCTCCGAATGGCTCTCGGGGCGACGCACAAAGGTCATGAACTGCTTAGGATTGGGCGGTCGCAAAAACGCACGGTTGGCAGTCGAAAATAGCAGGGTGAGATTTTTGATGTATTTTGGGTAGCGAGCAGCGACGATTTGGGCAATCATACCGCCCATTGATGCACCGATGAGATTGACTTCAGATAGATGCATGGTCTTAATCAGTCGCGCCACATCTTCTGCCATGTCGGTGAGTGTATAGGGTACTTGCTCGCCTTTATTGGACAGACCTGCTTGCACCTTGAGCATCATTTTGAGCTTATTGAGCCGTGGTAGGCCTTCGATTTGGATTTTGCTTGACAGTCCCGTATCTCGGTTGTCAAAGCGAATCACAAAAAAACCAGCATCAATAAACAGCTTCAGAAAACTGTCCGACCAAAACAGCATCTGCGAACCAAGCCCAGTCACAAAAATCATCGGCGGATGCTCAGGATTGCCCCCAGCTTCGACACATAGCTGTATGCCATCACCGATATCAATGATGGCTTGATACAGATGCTCGGAGAGATCTGATGGATACCAGTGGATATCACCGAATTTCTGCCAACCGTCGGGTATGGCATTTGGCTGTGTGTGAAAAGGTGTTTCGCGAATCATGGCGATTGATTAGATTTCGACCATTTCAAAGTCGGCTTTACCGACACCGCACTCAGGACATAGCCAGTCTTCAGGAATATCTTCCCAGCGAGTGCCAGGGGCAAGACCTTCTTCTGGACAGCCAAGCTCTTCGTCATAAATCCAGCCGCAGACGATACATTGATATTTTTTCATAATTCACCTTAGTGCCTTGATTGTGCCAATCTTGGACTGGCACAATGCTGGGTAACAATCATCAGATGATTAGTTTACAGATGTATCGAAATTTTGCAAGTAAAATTTTTGAATTTTAAAAGTTAATCAAAGTTTGACAGTGTGAGAACGCACGCTGAACTATCTGGATTTACTCGATCTACTGAATACTCACAAGAATAATCTAATTTTTTGTTCTTATCTAGCATACGGATTGTATTACCCTTAATTTGGTAATAATACTCACCGCCTTCCATTGGTAGTAGATTTTTATATTTTCCTTTATAAAGCGTGATTGATGACCCAGCTTCAGCTTTAACAGTTACATTACCCTTTTTTGTGATGGTAATGCTTTCCCAAGTATCCATACCGCCTGCAATATTAAAATGACGAGTGCCAACAAACGGTAATTTTTGTGCTTTTGCCAAAGCAGGGTTGGTAGCGGTTAATAGTGCAAGTGCAATGATAGCAGGTTTTAGCATGATAATTTCCTTATGATGGCTTAATAATTAAGATAGTATCATTAACTATTTACCAAATCAAGAAAAAACCGCTTGCACTAGTTAGCACAAACGGTTTTGAAGTTGGCTTGATTTATAAACCTGCCAATTGCTCGACCAACTTTTCACGAGCAGCGACAAAGCCATCAATCCCCTTAATCAGTAGAGAGTTTAGCGGATGCGACTCTTGGGCTTGCTCAAAGTCAGCTTGGCTTAGCGGTGTTGGCTTGCTGCTGATTTCGCTATTTTGGATAAGCTGTTTTGTGACAGGTAGTTGACTGTTTGCCAATTCATCGAGTAGGGCAGGCGAGATGGTCAATAAATCGCAACCTGCCAACGCGATGATTTGTTCGATACTGCGAAAGCTTGCCCCCATCACTTGGGTGTGGTAGCCGTGTGATTTATAAAATTGATAAATCGACTTTACAGAGTTTACGCCCATATCTTCACCGATGGCGATGTCTTGGCGGTTTTCGTGTGCTTTTTGCCAATCGGTGATACGACCGACAAATGGCGAAATCAAAGTTACGCCAGCATCCGCACACGCACGGGCTTGGGCATCAGTAAATAGCAGAGTTAGGTTGCAGTGGATGCCTTGTTTTTCAAGCTGTTCGGCGGCTTTGATACCTTGCCAAGTGGATGCGATTTTGATCAGTACTCGCTCTTTATCGACGCCAAGTTTGGCATAGCGATCGATATAATCATAAGCTTTGGCGATGGTGGCATCAGTGTCAAACGATAGGCGTGCATCCACTTCGGTAGAGACACGGCCTTGGATCAGAGTGCTGATTTGATGACCCAGTGCCACGGTCAGCGTATCAATGGCGGTATCAGTATCCAAGCCTTTGATTTGGCTTAATAATTCATCATGTTCGCCACTGGCAAAGGCGGCGGTAATCAGGCTTGGGTTGGTGGTGGCATCAACAGGCTTTAGGCGGGCAATGGCAGATAGATCACCGGTATCGGCGACGATGGTGGTGAGCTGTGATAATTGTTCTAAGCTATTCATAAAAACTCTCAATGGTCTAAAAGGTGGGTTAAAAGTAGCACATTTGGGCGATTTTCGCTACTGGTTTTGATATGATTGGCAGTCAATTCTTATATCAATCGATTGAATAACACCTTTGTATCGCCGTGGTGCGCTGTCGTATCGGCTAAAACGATTATAAAAGAAAGTTTGCCAAAATCACTACACCAAAACATAAAAATCGTGTATCATTGACATATTTATGTTGATTTAAAAAGGAAGCTGTCATGAGCGAAACGCCAACCTTGCCGATTAATACAGACGAAATCAAAAGCTACCGCAATCAAATTGATAGCATCGACGAACAAATTCAAACCTTGATCAATGAGCGTGCAAAAGTCGCCCAAAAAGTCGCCATCGCCAAAAAGAACCATGAAGATCATCCGATTTTTTATCGTCCTGAGCGTGAAGCTCAAGTGCTAAAAGCGGTGATGGCGCGTAACGAAGGCCCATTATCAGGCGAGAAGATGGCTCGCTTATTCCGTGAAATCATGTCGGTATGCCTTGAGCTAGAAGCACCACAAAAAGTGGCATATCTAGGGCCTGTGGGTACATTCACTCATGCAGCAGCACTGAAGCATTTTGGCAAGGCGGCGACCACCGTATCACTTGCCACCATCACGGATGTGTTTCGTGAAGTTGAATCAGGCAGTGCGATGTATGGCGTCGTGCCAGTTGAGAACTCATCAGAAGGTGTGGTCAATCATACCCTAGATGCATTCCTTGGCTCTAGCCTAAAAATCATCGGTGAAGTGGAGCTACCTATCCATCATAATTTTTTGGTCGCTGAGCATACGAAGGTGAAAAACTTAAGCTGCATCTATGCGCATCAGCAAGCCTTGGCACAATGCCGTCATTGGCTGGATGTCAATTTCCCAAGTGTGGAGCGTATCGCAGTATCAAGTAATGGCGAAGCGGCTCGCCGTATCCAAAATGAATGGCATTCAGCTGCTATTGCAGGGGATGTGGCAGTGGCAGAATACGGCCTACACAAGCTACACGAAAATATCGAAGATAATCCAAATAACACCACGAGATTTTTGATCATTGGTCGTGAAGATGTCGGTGCATCTGGCGCGGATAAGACATCAATCATGGTCTCAAGTCCTGATAAAGCAGGTGCGTTGATTGAGATTCTTGAGCCGCTGCGTCGCCATGGCGTATCGATGACCAGTATCGAGACTCGTCCAGAGCGTCCGAACAAATGGGCTTATGTGTTCTTTATTGACATGAATGGCCATATCAGTGATGCTCATGTGGCTGCTGCTATCGAAGATATTCGCCCATTGGTCAAGGATTTGCGAGTGCTGGGTTCTTATCCAAAAGCCGTATTATAATTGATGATATCTCTTAGTTTTTGTTAAGAATTGAGTGATTATTTTAATGCAAATTATCATCAGTCAAATCGGGAAATATCACCAATGGATGAGATGACAAAGCCGCTATTTGCCCATCTGTGCGTGATTGGGCTTGGGCTGATTGGTGCGTCGCTGGTGCAGGCGGTGCATAATGCCAATCAGCGTCGCAGTACACCGCTCGTCGGTAAAATCACTGCAATGGATACCAACGCCACAAGCATCAAAGACGCCATCAATGCTGGTGTGATTGCTGATGGTAGCACCCAGATTGACAAAGCTGTCAAGGGTGCGGATATCGTGGTGATTGCTGTACCTGTCAAGGCGATGGCATCTGTGATGCACTCGCTCAAAACGGCGATGGATGCAGGTGTCTTGGATGCAGACTGTCTAATCAGCGATGTTGGTAGCACTAAGCAAAGTGTTGCAGCACTTGCTGATGAAGTTTTTGGCGACCATCATCATTTTATCGGTGGGCATCCGATTGCAGGTGCTGAGAACTCAGGCTTTCATGCCAGAAATGGCGAGCTGTTTGTACAGCATAAACTGATACTATGCCCGACAGACAGTACGGATTTGACACGACTTGCAAAGCTGCGTCAGCTATGGCAAGGCGTGGGTGCTGATGTCATCGAGATGGATGCCAAGCGTCATGATGAGATTTTGGCTTATACTAGTCATTTGCCGCATTTATTGGCGTTTAGCTTGACGCATCAGCTGGCAAGCCATGATGATAATTTGGATATTTTTCGTTATGCCGCAGGGGGCTTTCGTGACTTTAGTCGCATTGCCGCCAGTCATCCTGTGATGTGGCATGATATTTTTATCGCCAATAAATCAGCACTGCTCAACTCTCTAAATGAGTTTCAACAACATCTGAATGAATTTAAAGAAATTATCGAGACACAAAATTCAGAAAAATTACTTGATTGGCTGGCGACCTCTCGCCATGCACGCCGTCATTTTGGGCATATGCTTGCCAAAAAATCCACACACAAACCCAATAGCATCATCACAACCGATGCCATCAAGGACACGATTATGAGTCAAAGCTACCATATCCGCCCCCAAAACCACATTGCAGGTACCATCACCGTACCAGGGGATAAATCTATTTCACATCGCAGTATCATGTTTGGCTCGCTTGCTGATGGCGTGACTCATGTGAGCGGTTTTTTGCAAGGTGAAGATGCACTGGCGACCTTACAGGCATTTGCTGATATGGGTGTCAAAATCGAACGCGATGGCGATAAAGTTACCATTCATGGCGTAGGTATCGATGGCTTACAAGCACCAAAAGAGCCGTTGTATATGGGCAACTCAGGCACAAGTATGCGTCTATTGGCAGGGATTTTATCTGCTCAACGCTTTGACAGTGTCATGACTGGGGATGTAAGCCTATCTAAGCGTCCGATGGAGCGTGTCGCAAAGCCACTGCGTGAGATGGGTGCTGTGATCCAATCGACAGGCGAAAAAGGTACAGCACCGCTATCAATCACAGGTTCGCAGTCATTGACAGCGATTGATTATACCTTGCCTGTGGCATCAGCACAGATTAAGTCATGCTTGATCTTGGCATCACTTTGGGCAAATGGCACGACCACCATCCGTGAGCCTGAAGTCAGCCGTGACCATACTGAGCGTATGCTGAACGCCTTTGGTTATCCTGTACACACTGATGGTAATGTCATCACAGTGACAGGTGGCGGACGCTTGACAGCGACGGATATCATCGTACCTGCTGATATCTCAAGTGCGGCATTTTTTATGGTGCTGGGTGCAATCGGTGGTGGTGAAGGCTTGACCATCCAAAAAGTCGGCATGAATCCAACTCGTACTGGTGTGATTGACATCCTAAAGCTAATGGGTGCTGACATCACAGTGACTAACGAAACCATCGTCGGCGGCGAGCCAATCGCTGATATTACTGTTAAGCCATCGGATTTGCACGGCATTGATATTCCTGAGCATCTCGTGCCGCTAGCGATTGATGAATTTCCTGTACTGTTTGTCGCAGCCAGCTGTGCCACAGGTACAACCAAGCTGACTGGTGCCAAAGAACTCAGAGTCAAAGAATCTGACCGTATTGCAGTGATGGCAGATGGTTTGGCGACTTTGGGCGTAGAATCAACTGTCCTAGAAGATGGCATCATCATCCAAGGTCGTGGTGTGGCAGGCGAGCGTAATGCCATCTTTGGCGGTGGTGTGATTGAATCGCATCATGACCATCGCATTGCCATGAGCTTTGCGGTGGCATCGGCTCGTGCATCTGATGAGATCATCATCCAAGGTACTGAGACGGTCAATACCAGTTTTCCAAACTTTGCCGAACTTGCCAATTCGGTCGGTCTAAGCATTGATGTGAAATAACCCTCTTTATATTTCATTCATTGAGATATGATTTGTGCTTGATGATTGACCCATGAGCTCATCACTGTTTGTATCGTCAAATGGTGGTGGGTCAATAAGGAAAATACATCGTGAATCAGCCAACCAAAACGGTCAAGACTACCACCCAAGGCATCATCACCGCTTTGGTGGCTTTTTTGTTATGGGGTAATTTCCCCTTATATTTTAAAGAGTTAAGCCATTATGATGCCGTCGAAGTCATCGCGCATCGCGTGGTGTGGACTTTTGTGCTGCTTGCAGTGTTCTTACTGGTTACGCGCCGCACGGCATGGCTTGGGGTGATTCGCCACAATCCCAAGTGGCTTGCTTTGACTTTCATTGCTGCACTGCTGATTGGGACCAATTGGCTGACTTATGTGTGGGCGGTGACGCACGATCAAGTGCTGGAAGCCAGTCTTGGCTATTTTATTAATCCGCTGATGGGCGTGGCGTTATCATTGGTTTTTTTGAAAGAAAAATTAAGAAAACTACAAAAAATCGCCGTGCTGCTTGCCGCCATCGCGGTTGGCATCCAGGTAGTGTGGCTTGGCGGCTTGCCGTGGGTGAGTTTGCTTCTGGCATTAAGCTTTAGCATCTATGGGATTTTGCAGCGGCAGACACCGTTTGATGCCATTGATGGCTTGTTTCTTGAGACGGCGCTGCTGTTGCCGATTTGTCTGTTGTGGCTGTCGCAAGCAAGCGTGGCAAGCTCAAGCCTTGATTTGTGGCTGTCGCATGACATTTGGTTATTGATGCTTTCAGGGCCGATCACGCTGATTCCGCTATTGCTTTATAATAAATCCACCAAGATGGTAAGTTTTACTTTACTAAGCTTCATGGGATATTTAACGCCAAGTATTGTATTTTTATTGGCGGTGTTTTTGTACCAAGAGCCATTTACGCTCCAAAATATCGTGGTATTTGGTCTGATTTGGTTGGCATTATTGATTTTTAGTGTGGATTTGCTGAACAAACAACGCAAATCGACGGCAGGATGACAGATGAGTGATATTGTTTTTATTGAAGGTTTGCAAATTAACACTTTGATCGGCGTGTATTCGTGGGAGCGCGCCATCAAACAGCAGCTGATCATCGATGCTGAGATGGTCTGTGACATGACGCACGCCATCAAGGATGATGATGTGGCGCATGTGATCAATTATAAAACCGTCTGTGAAGACATGGAGCGGCTATGCCACGAGATTCAGGCTGAACTGCTTGAGACCTTAGCAGATAAGATTGCTGATCATGTACTACGCCATTATCCATGCAGTCAAATCACGCTCACCATCCATAAGCCGAACGCCATCAAGGCAGCCAAAAGCGTCGGTGTAAAAATCGTCCGCAGGGCAGCTGTATGAGCGATAAGCAGGTTAGCGAAATCGTCATCGCGCTTGGTAGTAATCATGATGCCGAAGCAGCTTTTGCCTGTGCAACCGATGCGCTCAGTCAGCTTGGGAAGGTAATGATGTCTGATATAATATCAGGGCGCGATTTCACAGGGCGCAGTAAACGCATCTATCATAATTCTTGTGCGTATATTGTACTTACACAGACTGTTAATTATACAGACATAGAAATTAAGCTTAAAACCATCGAGCGGCTATGCGGTCGTGATCCAGCCAAAAAATGCGCCGAGTACGATTATCAAGTGGCGATGGATTTGGACATCTTGGCGGTGTGTGTCGATGGCAAGTGGCAGCCAAGCAATGCACGCCTACCGTTCAAAAATCATGATCTACAAGGATTAAGACAGGTCGCGGCTTTTTTATTAGACTAAAAATGGAGTGGTGATGTTTATTCCAAGATCATTTAGCCAAACTGATCAATCAGCTATTGTTGATTTGATCAAAAATCATCCATTGGCAACCATCATCACAAGTGCCAATGGCGTACCTGTTGCTAGCCATGTGCCTGTGATTTATGTCAATGATGAGAAAGGTGAGCGACTGATCACTCATGTTGCACGCGCCAATGATATGTGGCAACATACTGATATGCCTTGGCTGATCGTATTTACAGGGGCGAGTCATTATATCAGCCCAAACTGGTATCCAAGCAAGGCTGCCACGCATAAAGAAGTGCCGACTTATAATTATCAAGCGGTGCATATCACCGCACAGCCAAAGATAGTCGATGGCGTGGGTGCGGTAGAAATCTTGGCAAAGACAACGGACTTTTTTGAAGAAAAGCTTGCCAATCAAGCACCCGATCATCAGCCGTGGCAGCTGAGTGATGCGCCTGATAATTTTATCCAAACCATGTGCAAGGCATTGGTGGCGATTGAGTTTGATATCGTTGATATCAAGGCGGCTTTTAAACTGAGTCAAAATAAGTCTGATGAAAATCGGGCAGGTGTGGTGGCAGGCTTACAAGCATTGGACACGCATGATGCGCGTATTATGGCGGATTTGGTCATGGCTGCAAAATAACGCGATAATCTACCGCACTAAGCAATCTTAAAATTGGTCTTAAAACGGAATATCATCATCAGGATCTGAAATGCGATAGCTATTCAGCTCAATGATATGTTCGACTTGTGCCAGCGTGTCTGGATCAATGACTTCATCATAGTCATCAATTTCATAAAAACAATCATAATCATCAATCATCAGATAATAGCAGCGTGTCTCATCGATGTCTTTTTGGCTGGCGGCTTGATATAGTATTTCGCTTAGCTGATCTAGACTGGTAAAGCTTTGGTACAGCCCGCGCACACCAAACTGATCGATGGATTTTTGGTTGTTTTTAATCAATAAATCTAAAAAATCATCTGCCAATACTAATTTACAATTATACCGCTTAAGCTGAGTTTGTACTTGTACAAAAGGCGATATCGGACTGTTTAAAAAGATGTCCGTGAGCATACTGTGATCAAGCGGACTCATGATGATGATCTTGCCCATGCGACCGATCAACTCATCAGGCAAGCCAAACTCTGCAAGGCTTTTCAGGCTTGTGGGGACGAATTTTTTGCCATCACTGGGTGCGGCGATCTCTTGGGTAAAGCCGATGCTTTGGTTCGGTCTGAAGTGCTGTGCAAAGCTACCACCTAGAATGAACAGCAGATTTGAGCTGTCAAAAGATGCGTTATCATCTGTAGGAAAAGGTGCTGTTCCTTCAATAATACTTAACATTTCCATCGCCAAAGTTCGTCGATATTGTCCATGCTGATCTCTGGCATCTGTGGCGAAAAGTTTATCAAATTCATCAAAGAACACCACGGAGTGGCGCAGCTTGACAGCGTCATTCTCAGCCATCGCTTTTAGCCGTTTGCCGACATGCACCAAGTTTGTGCCGCGATAGCTGGCAGGGCTGAGATGGGTAGAATCGACGATGATAAAATTGATGTCAAACATTTGGCACAGCTGCTTGACCAAATGCGTCTTGCCGCTACCTGTACCGCCTGTCAAGAAGATCGGCGGCTGCTTTGTGCCAGTGGGCCTGGGCGGTGAATAGCGCGTGGCATCACCTGATAGCTCCAACTTGTCTTTTTGCGTCCGAAGCTGATCATATAACAGCCAGCGGGCGTTGTATTTTTGTTGATTTTCGATGGCTAATAACTGCGTATGGATCGCACTGGCAAGCTGTTTGAGTGCAGTATCTTGGTGCAAGATCACCTTAGATGCACGCTCAAAGATTTCTTGGGGTGTCGGAACTTCGCTCTCATAGGGGTGAGTTTTTAGACCGACTGCCAATTTGTGCAAAAGTTTTGACATAATACATTATTTACCAAATTTAAATAATTACCAAACTGTATTGGCAGGCTCGTAATGCATCACTGATGTGATGTGGTTATGCCCATCGACCAAGACAACATTGGGCTTATGAGTCTGTGCCTGTTCATCACTCATCATAACATAAGACATGATGATGACGATATCACCTGCTTGTACCTTGCGCGCGGCTGCACCATTTAGGCATACCACGCCGCTGCCGCGTTCGCCTGCGATGGTATAAGTTTCAAAGCGTTCGCCGTTGTTATTATTGACGATGCTCACCTTTTCATTGACCAAAATTCCAGCAGCGTCTAGCAAATCGACATCAATGGTGATGCTACCGACATAATTTAAATTGGCTTCGGTGACGGTAGCGCGGTGAATTTTACCACCCAAAAGTGTGCGAAACATAGTGTTCTCCTAAGTTTATTTATAAATAATTTAAAATATACAATCAATCATGAATAATATTTTGTGCCATCGGCTTGGTTCTTGTAGCGGCGGTGAAACCACATCCACTGGCTGATATCTTTTAAGATATTCTGTTCAATCAAACGATTGACGCGTTCGGCATCTGCCACTTCGTCCGCCGATGGATAATCAGTCAGTGCAGGGCTTAGGCTGATGTGATAATGCGGACGGCGACCTGATGGAATGTGATCGGGCGTTTGGCGCACCATATCCATCATCAGCACCGCAGGCGGATTGGCTTTATCACCCATCTTGGCAAGGCGGCGCTGTGCGGTGATGGTCGCGGCAGGTACGCCAAAAAATGTCGCCATCACACCATTTTCTAGCCCAAAATCTTGATCAGGTGAGTACCAAATCACGCGACCAGCTTTGATGCGTGAAATCAGCTTTTTCATATCGCGGCTTGAGATTTGCTCATCAAAAATCCGACGACGCGCGTTATAAATAAACCACTCAAACAGTGGATTATTTTGGCAGCGATACACACAATCTGCACCAAAAAACTGTGTGCATAAACGACCGCCCAGATCAAGCGTGGTATAGTGTCCGCCTAACAAAATCACCGCTTTGCCGTCCTGCTGCGCGCGTACTAGGTGCTGCAGACCTGAGATGCTAAAGCTTTTGATAAAGACATTCGGGCGATACCAAGCACATAGGCTTTCAAAGATACCGATGCCTTGATTGATGAACACTTGGCGGGTGATTTGCGCGCGTTCATCATCGCTTTTATTGGGAAAAGCTAGGCGCAGATTGGTCATCGTGTCCTTGACGCGGCGTTTGGCAAGGCGATGCACAAGCTTGCCGATGGCTTTACCGATCATAAACTGCACGCGCAGCGGCAGATAAATCAAAGGCAAAAGCAGCAGTATCGCGCACCAAATGCCCCAATAGCGCGGGTGCAAAAACGACCACTGAAACGGCAATGGCTTGGCAAGGTTGGTTTGCTTGTGATTGTCCGTCAGTTTTACCGCGCCTTTGGTCGATGTGGGCGTCGGGGTATTACCGCATGAATTTGTAGATCTGCAGCTCATTTTGCAATGCTCTCAAGTTCGTCCCAGCGTTCTAGTTTGTGAAGTAATTCTTCATCAATCGCGCCCAATCGCTCGCTTGCTGCTGTCGCTGCTGCAAGGTCGGTGGTGAACCAGCTGCCATCTTCTAATTTGGTAGAAAGTTCGGCTTGTTCAGCTTCTAGCGCGGCGATCTCATCAGGCAGGCTGTCAAGTTCGCGCTGCTCTTTATAAGACAGCTTACGCTTTTGGGTGGTGTCGGCTTTGGCAGCAGGTTTGGGGGCTGCAGTTTGGTTGTCGGGTTTTGCTTCAGTTTTATCCGCAGGTTTGGCAGGCTTGGGATTGGCTGCCAAAAACCGCTCATGCTGCACCAAATAATCTTCATAACCGCCGACATATTCGCGCACCACGCCATCGCCGTGCTTGTCAGTGTCAAATACCCAAGTCTGCGTCACCACATTGTCCATAAAGGCGCGATCGTGGCTGATGAGTAGCACCGTGCCTTCAAAGTTCACCACAAAGTCTTCTAATAGCTCAAGCGTCGCCATGTCAAGGTCATTGGTCGGCTCGTCAAGCACCAGTACATTGGCAGGCTGTAGCAAGAGTTTGGCGAGTAGAACGCGCGCTTTTTCACCGCCTGATAGTGCTTTGACAGGGGTGCGAGCGCGGTTTGGCGTGAATAGAAAATCTTGTAGATAGCCTAAAATATGCGTCTTGCGACCCGCGACTTCGACATGGTCTGAGCCTTCAGACACATTGTCCGCCACGGATTTTTCAGGGTCAAGATCATCTTTGAGCTGATCAAAAAAAGCGATGTTCAGATTCGTGCCAAGCTTGATCTTGCCGGCCTTGATCGCCGATTCATCAAGTCCTAAGATGGTCTTGATTAAAGTGGTTTTGCCCACGCCGTTTTTGCCGATAATACCAACTTTATCGCCACGAAGTAGCAGGGTGCTAAATTCTTTGAGCAGAATTTTATTGTCGTATTCTAGCGTTAAGTGATTGACTTCACAGATGATTTTGCCTGATTTTTCAGCGGTATTTTGGGCAAGGCTGACATTGCCGACGACATCACGGCGTGCTTTGCGCTCTTCACGCATTGCCTTTAAAGCACGGACGCGACCTTCATTACGCGTGCGGCGCGCCTTGATGCCTTGACGAATCCATGCTTCTTCTTGGGCAAGTTTTTTATCAAATTCAGCAAAGCTTTTTTGTTCACTGGCAAGCTCTTGTTCTTTAAGCTCTTGGTAGCGTGCATAGCCGCCTGAGCCTTGATTGACATCGTAGCTTGACAGCTGACCACGATCAAGCTCAATGATGCGCGTGGCAAGTTTATCGACGAATTTACGATCGTGGGTGATGAATAGCACTGTTAAGCGTTCGTTTAATAAGAAATCTTCTAGCCAATCAATGCTTTCGATGTCGAGATGGTTGGTCGGCTCATCAAGCAGCAGCACATCAGGCTCGGTCACCAGCGCGCGAGCCAATAGTACACGGCGCTTACGACCACCTGATAATTCTGACAGCTCAGCATCAGCATCAAGCCCCATGCTATCAATGATGGCGCGCGCTTTTCGTTCAAAGTCCCAACCGTGTAGCACATCTAAAGTATGCTGTAGATGACTCATCTCATCACAAGCCTTGTTATCACCAAGGCCGCACGCATCGCTCGCCGCATGATAGGCTTTGAGCGCATCGGCGATTTGTGGATTGCCACCCATCACCACATCCAAGACGCGCGCTGATTGATTGGGGACATCTTGGGCAAGCATGGCAATTTTTGTGCCATCTTTAATCAAAACTTCACCATCATCCGCATGCAGCTCCCCTGTGATGAGCTTAAACAGCGTCGATTTGCCTTCGCCATTTCGCCCAATCAAACACACGCGTTCAAACGGCTCAAGGCTAAAATTCACGCCATCTAAAATCGGCGCAACTCCAAAAGCCAAATGGATATTTTTTAATTGAATCAGTGCCATAATAATTAATCAATCGTCATAATTTATAAAAATTGTCGTTCAACCTTTTATCATATCAAACTTTGGCGGTGATTTGTGCGAAAAATTGTGACGATTTTGTGCAAAATAGCGTAAAATAAGCGGTCAATTTACCCATGTTTTCGCCTTTAGTGGTGATTAAAAGTCATTTATCAGAGTAATTTATGCCAAAGACAACCCATGCTGATCACAGTGTAGAAGACGCACTGATAGAGCTGCAGACGCGTATCAGTTTTTTGGAAGATATGTGCGATAAGCTTAACGATGTCATCGCGCGCCAAGACCGCCAATTGACCGATTTACAAGACCAATTGCGCCTTGTGTATCAGCAAGTAACCACCAAAGATGAAGTGGGCATTGCACCATTTGATCTGCTTGCTGATAAGCCGCCGCATTATTAATATACATAAGCTGCGCATAAGTGATGGTGTCCAAATTGCGAGCAATGACGAATCAGTATTCAAAAATTTCAAACTATTTCTTGAATTTGTGCATTTTTTCGCTTGTGTTGCGTTTTGTTTTGTTTTAACATACGAAAGACAAGACGGCTGCCGAACTAAAGGAATATGGCGCGTTTTGTTTTTAGGGAACTTTTATTGGAGATTAATATGACTGTATCATTTGGCTATAAAGCACTAAGCCTGGCTGTCGTTGCAGGATTGGCAGCGACCACCGCCCAAGCGGCAGGCTTAGATCGTTCAGGTCAAGATGTGACTGCATTTTTACAAGATGGCACTTATGCGGAAGCGGTTTATACCTATATCGACGCTGATGTGACTGGTAAAGACACCAGTGGTAACAGTGTGGGTGACGCGGCTGAAGCGTATGACTTTTTCCGTTTCGGTGTCAAAGGCGATATCAATGATCGCTTTAGTGTTGGTGTGTTGTATGATGAGCCATTTGGTGCAGCGGTCGAATATCACGGCGACAATAACTTTGTTGGTCAAGGGGCTGATGCTACCATTGCAGCATTAACCGGTGGAAAGGCTACAACCATAGCAGATGCTCAAGCTAATCTAGGCAAGTTGCAAGATGGCTTAGCGAGTATCGAAATGGCAAATGGCAGGATTGCCGATCTAGAACAAAAGCAATCTTTATTAACTGCTGGTATTGCTCAAGCAAAAGCCGCAGGTGCTGATGCAACCGCTTTGGCTTTGAATGAGCAATTAAAACAGGTTGAAGGCGGCCTGGCTCTTGTAAATAAAAATTTGTCAGCGGGTGAAGCTGCGTTATTAGAAGCAACAGGAGCAAAGGATTTAGACGGTGTTAAGAAAGCTGCTACTGATTTAGGGACTGCTATCAAAGCAGCAGGGCTTGCTGAAGCCACTAATGGTGAAGGCACTAATGTAGAAATTCGTACCAACAATGTTACTGCTTTGGTCGGTGCTAAATTTGGTGAAAAGCGCAATTTCCAAATCTACGGCGGTCCAGCGATTCAACGCCTAAATGGTCAAGTACATCTGCGCGGTGTGACTTATCAAGGTTCACAAGGTTATGATGCACGCATGAGTACTGATACTGATGTGGGTTGGGTAGCAGGTATTGCTTATAGCAAGCCTGAGATCGCTCTAAAAGCAGCACTGACTTATCGCTCTGAGATCGAGCACGAAACGCACATGGCTGAGACTTTCCCGAACTTGGCATTGCGCGGTATCGAGCCAACCACAGGTCGTAACTTTAAAGTAAAACTACCAGAGTCGGTAAACCTTGACTTCCAAACAGGTGTCAATCCAACCACGCTATTGACTGCCAAAGTACGCTATGTGCCATGGTCAGACTTTAACATCACGCCGCCAACTTATTCAGATGCAGCGCGTATGTCTAACCCAACCGCTTATCCAAATGGCTTGCCAATCGTCAGCTATTCAAAAGACCAATGGTCAGCTGAAGTGGGCTTGGGTAAAAAGCTAAGCGACAAACTGGCAGTATCGGGCGCAGTGGGCTATGACTCAGGCGCAGGCAACCCAGCAACTTCTCTAGGCCCAATCGAAGGCTACTGGAGCTTTGGTCTGGGTGCTAAGTATAATGTGACCCCAGAATGGTCAGTGTCAGTAGGCGGTAAATATCTGAAATTCGGTGATGCAACCGCGCAGCTGCCGACTGGCGCGCATGTGGGTGAATTCACGGATAATGACGGCTTTATCGCTGGTGTGAAACTTGCTTATCAAGCAAAATAATCCGTCGATGACACACGAAAACGGTTTGGCTCATTGCCAAGCCGTTTTTGTTTGTGCTGAATTTCTTTTCGTTTGGGTATAAATTTGGTATCATAAGCGAAATTTATCATTATTTTGGAAAACTGATTATGACCAAGCCTTTTTTGATTGCACCATCGATTCTTTCAGCTGATTTTGCCCGTCTTGGCGATGATGTCAAAGCCGTGATGGATGCTGGTGCTGATGTGGTACATTTTGATGTGATGGACAATCATTATGTACCCAATCTGACCTTTGGTGCGATGGTTTGCCAAGCGCTCAAAGACTACGGCATTACCGCACCCATTGATGTGCATCTGATGGTATCGCCTGTGGATCGTATGATTGAAGAGTTTTTAAAAGCTGGAGCGGATATCATCACCTTTCACCCCGAAGCGACTCAGCACATCGATCGCAGCTTACAGCTGATCAAAGATGGCGGTGCTAAGTGTGGCTTGGTATTCAATCCTGCCACGCCGCTACATTATTTGGATTATACCATTGATAAAGTGGATCAAATTCTATTGATGAGCGTAAACCCTGGCTTTGGCGGTCAAAAATTCATCAATGGCACGCTCAATAAACTCAAAGAAGTGCGTCAGCGTATCGATGCTAGTGGTCGTGATATTCGCCTAGAAGTTGATGGCGGTGTCAATGTTGCCAATATTCGTGCGATCGCTGAAGCGGGTGCGGATATGTTTGTTGCAGGTAGTGCGATTTTTAATCAGCCTGATTATAAAGCAGTCATCGATGCGATGCGTGCTGAGCTTGCCAAGGTAGGTGCTTGATGAGCGGACAAAAAAGCGTTGTACCGATGAGTTTCACCATCGGGCTTTGCTTGGCGAGTATCTTGCTGAGTATAGCAGGCTATGGCTTTCGCTTGATGTTCGGTGATGATGTGGCTGCGGTGATGCGTCATGCGATGGTGGTTGTGCCGTTTTTTGTCATCGTATTGCCTGTGCTGATGTGGCTTGGTAGTGTCGGGATGAATAAAATGGGCAAGGCATCGATTCATCCACGCAATGCTTTGACACTTGGCTGGCTATTGTCAGTGGTGGCATTATTATCCATTATGGGGGTGTATAGCTGATGATTAACAAGCTGATTCCTGATGCGATTACGCCAGTCGGCATACCCAAGGGATTGATTTTCTTACTGATTCTTTCTTGCCTATTGATTGGGCTATCGGGTCTGCGTTATGGTGGGCTGGAAGGGTGGCTGCACGTACTTGAAAATTGGCTGGTTTGCTTGATTATCATCCCTGCGTGTACAGCACTCGTGGCGATGCCGATGAAATGGCGTGATGATAGCTTTGATATCAAGATGGCGTATTATTTGGGGATGTTTGTGGCGTTTTTATTTATGATGGCAAAGCTTCGCTACTGGCGATGAGCTTGAAAATCTCAAAATAAGCCTTATAAATAGGACAAATTGGCTAGGAAAAACAACAAAGATATGTACAATACCGAACAATTACAAGAATGGCAAGACTTAACCATCGCTGAGCGTCTGCAGATGATCAGTGATTTGTGCAGTGCGGATCTGAGCGATGATGACGCGCTGGCGGTGCTGCATGAGTTGTTTTTTATGGAAATGGAGTTTGGTGCCAATCCTAAAGTCACCGATGCACTGGCGATGGCGATCGCTGAACGCATTGATCCACAGATTGTCGAGAAAATGGCAGAAGGGCTTGGCGTGCCATCGCCTTTGGCTGCCAATGATGCACCAAAAAAACGCCGTACGCGACGCAAAAAAACTGCTGATGCTGATACTGATGCTAATGCAGCACAAAATGATCAATCAGCTTTAGCGGGCGCTGATCAAGCCGAAACCACACCAAAAAAACGCACGCGTCGTAAAAAAGTCGCTGATGGTGAAAATACTGCTTCCGATGTCGATACCGATGTCAAAGCAGAGCAGTCTCAGGCAGAAACCGACGCACCCAAAAAACGCACACGCCGTAAAAAGTCTGACACACAAACCAAAGGCAAATCAAGAAATCGTCAGCTTGCGCAAGAAACGATGCTGGAATTTGTCGAAAATGAGCAAGGCGTGATGGTGCTGCGAGAGATGGGTAGTGATGAGATGCTTGTGAGTATCGAGTTTTCGGATAAAGTCAAAGAAATGCTTGGTATGGATGTGCGCATGGTCGGACAAGCCATGATTCATGCAGCGATCGCAAGTGTGGTTCAGCGTCAGGCGAATTTTTGGCACGCACACGTCTATGACGAAGAGCCGGCGCATTATAGCTAAATCACTGACGCTTGAATTAGGTATAAAGCTCAAATCATAGATTTGGGCTTTTTTGTTTGGGCCGTGTTATGTAAAACCTTGTCCAAAAATCCCTAAAAATGCTACAATTTGCCAATTTATCATTGATATACCATAGGAAAAATTCATGGCAAAGGCCAAATCTAGCTATGTCTGCCAAAATTGCGGTGCGATGTATGGCAAATGGGCAGGGCAATGTACTGACTGCGGTGAGTGGAATACACTGATCGAAGCGCCTAACACTGCCTTACCACATCACACCAAAAAATCAAGCAGTACAGTAGCTACACCCCGTAAGACTGCCAACTATGCAGGGGCAACCAGTGGCGTGATGACGCTGGATAATGTCGGCGTGACGCTTGAGACTCGGATGCCGACAGGGATTGGTGAGTTTGACCGTGTACTGGGTGGCGGACTTGTGGCAGGGTCGGTGGTACTGATTGGCGGTGATCCAGGGATTGGCAAATCGACGATTCTATTGCAAACTGCCATTAATATGGCAGCAAGTGACAGCCTGTCAGGCTCTGCGCTTTATATCACTGGTGAAGAGAGTCTGTCACAGGTGGCGATGCGCGCCAAGCGATTGGGCTTACCGACTGACCGCTTGCGAGTGCTGGCTGAGACCAATGTCGATACCATCTGTATGGCGTTGACCGCAGAGCAGCCTGCCATTGCGGTGATTGATTCGATTCAGACGCTATTTACTGAGATGATACAGTCCGCACCCGGGGGTGTGGCACAGATTCGTGAGTCGGCGGCGATTTTGACTCGCTATGCCAAGCAGACAGGCACAGCGCTGTTTTTGGTGGGTCATGTGACCAAAGAAGGGGCACTTGCTGGTCCAAGAGTGCTTGAGCATATGGTGGATACGGTGCTGTATTTTGAAGGGGAATCGGACAGTCGCTTTCGTATGATTCGTGCGGTGAAGAACCGTTTTGGGGCGGTCAATGAACTGGGCATCTTTGGCATGACGGATACGGGGCTAAAAGAAGTTGCCAACCCATCGGCGATATTTTTAAGTCGTTATGATAAGCCCATCGCAGGTTCGGTGGTGATGGTGAGCCGTGAAGGCACTCGTCCGCTACTGGTTGAAGTGCAAGCCTTGGTGGATAGCTCGCAAGCTCAGCCACGGCGTATGGCACTGGGTCTGGATTATCAGCGTCTTTCCATGCTCTTGGCAGTCATGCACCGTCATGGTGGCATTCATACCAGTGGCATGGATGTCTATGTTAATGTCGTCGGTGGTGTCAAGGTGATGGAGACAGGCTCGGATTTGGCGGTATTGCTCGCCTGTGCATCCAGCATCCGTGAAAAAGCTTTACCAAATCGTCTGTGCGTATTTGGTGAGGTAGGTCTGTCAGGGGAGATTCGCCCTGTGCCAAACGGTCAAGAACGCCTAAAAGAAGCCATGAAACACGGCTTTACCCATGCCATCGTCCCCAGAGCCAACGCTCCACAAGCAGGCAGTCGTCAGTTTGCAGGTATCACCATCATTGCGGTAGATAGACTAGATGATGCGATTTATCAAGCGTTTGAGATTGACGGATAGGGTGGTATTTGGATGAATAAAACACCCCAAAGGCTTATCTTAAGCGTTTGGGGTGCAGGCTCTTAGCTTGGCTTATGAATATTTGATGCTCTACATTGCTGCTTTAAAGATTTCCACAACTTGTGCATGCGTGGCTTTTCTTGGATTGGTTAGCATACAAGCATCATTTTGGGCATTGGTTGCCATGACATCCAAATCCTGCTCTTTGACGCCCAGTTTCGTCAGACCATTTGGAATGCCAACATCGGCCGCCAAGTCCTTGATGGCATCAATGGCAGCATAGCCTGCTTGCATCGGTGTCAGTCCATAAGTGTCAACACCAAGAAGCTCGGCGATGGCAGCATAGCGTTCAGGTGCGGCGATGAGGTTGAATTCACATACATGTGGCAATAATACGGCATTACACACGCCATGCGGTAAATTATAAAATCCACCAAGTTGGTGTGCCATCGCATGTACATAGCCCAGTGATGCATTATTAAATGCCATACCTGCCAAATATTGGGCATAACTCATCGCTTCTCTTGCTTCAATATTTTCGCCATTAGCCACCGCTTGACGCAGCCATTTTTGGATCATGACGATGGCTTTTTCGGCACAAGCATCAGTAATTGGCGTGGCATCGGTTGATACATACGCTTCTATGGCGTGCGTCAATGCATCCATACCAGTTGCCGCTGTCAGTGAAGCAGGCTTGGGCACCAATAAGCGAGGATCGTTAATAGCGATCAATGGCGTGCAACGCCAGTCAACAATCGCCATCTTTACATGCGTATCGGTATTGGTAATAATACAAAAACGGGTCATTTCAGACGCTGTGCCAGCGGTGGTATTGACAGAAATCAGTGGCGTCATCGGTACGCTGCTTTTATCCAGTCCTTCATAATCTCGGATATTGCCGCCGCCTGCTGTTACCAGCCCAATGCCTTTGGCACAGTCGTGCGATGAGCCACCACCCAAGGAAACAATAAAATCACAACCTTGATCGTTAAATACATCCACGCCATCATGAACATTTTTGTCAGTTGGGTTGGGTTCGGCACCTGAATAAATATGGCTATCCACATTGGCTTTTTTTAGATGCTCGGCGATGGTATCGGCAACACCAGCTTTGTGCAGACCTTGGTCAGTAACAATTAATGCTTTTTTTGCACCCAAATTTTTGGCTTGTTCGCCAATCTCTTGGACGCAACCTGCACCAAATAAAGAAACGCAAGGGATATAAAAACCACGGGTGTAGTCTTGAATTTGCTTAAACGCCATAACAACTCCTTTGAAATTAGCTCAGTTAAATGATAAATTCCGTTATCATGTAACCGCTTTCCATTTAAAATACACCATAAACAGTGTGTATTAACCCACCACTTGCAGCACATGTGAAATTAACTGAATGAACAAGTGATAACTTAATATACTGATTTCATCCGATTATGGCAAGTTAAATTTTTGTCATAATTCTTGATTATTTGTTATTTTTACATAATAAATCATAAAATTTACACTTGCTTAAGGTTCTTTGCATCACAAGAATCCTCAAAATAAAGCAGCAGCTTAGATTAATTCCAGCTGCTGCTTGATATAAATGACAAACAAGACAGATTTATCTAAACTGATTCAACGGAATCTTAAGATAGCTGATGTCATTATCCTCTGCTTGTGGCAAATTACCCGCTTGCAAATTGAACTGAATGGATGGCAAAAGTAGCTTAGGCATGGCTAGGGTGCGATCTTTGGCATCACGCATGGCAACGAATTCATCTTGGCTGATGGTGATATTGGCATGGATGTTGTGCTGCTTTTGTTCGCCGATGGTGGTTTTGAAGGCAAACGCTTGCCGTGACGGTGGTAGATAGTCATGGCACAGATAGACGGTGGTGTCATCGGGCAGCTGGTAGAGTTTTTGGATAGATTGATACAAAGCACGGCTACTGCCCTTAGGAAAATCACAACGAGCTGTGCCATAGTCTGGCATAAATAGCGTATCACCAACAAAGACAGCATCATCAATCCAATAGCTCATGCATGCTGGTGTATGACCCGGTGTGGCAAGTGCTCGAGCGGGCAGTGTGCCAATGTTAAAGTACTCATCGTCTTCAAAAAAATAATCAAACCCCATCATTGCATTGGCGGACTTAAAATCCAGATGATAAATCTCACCAAAGATACTTTGTACTTCATCAATGCGATGACTGATGGCGATTTTGCCACCAAGTTTTGATTTCAGATAACTGGCAGCACTTAGATGATCGGCATGAATATGCGTCTCAAGATGCCATGCCACCGTCCATGCTTGTGCATTGATATAGGCGATGATGTCATCGGCAAGTGTGGTATCAGTGCGAGCACTCGGCATATCAAAGCCAAGCACACTATCAATGATGGCACAGATACCACTTGTGTCATCAGCGGCAACATAGCTAAAGGTTTGACTATCTTTATCAAAAAACTCTTTAATAATCATCTGATTATCCTATATTGAGAATATCATGCAGAGACATGGTTATCAGCATTGGCAACATAAAATACAGTGATTGCAGTTGACCCAGACCCACTAGGCTGATCGCAGGTGCAGGACAAATCCCCACCAAGCCCCAACCAACACCAAACAGCATCGCACCAATAATCAGCCGAGCATCGATGACGGTTGCCGTCGGCAAGCTGAAAGTTTCACCCATCAGCGTATGTGCTTGTCGTTTGGCAAGGCTAAATGGCAATATGGCAACCCCAATCGCACCTGCCATGACAAAAGCAAGGCTGGGATCCCATGTACCAAATATATCCAAAAAACCGATGACTTTGGCGGGATTTGCCATACCAGACACTAGTAAACCTGCACCAAACAAGAGTCCAAATCCAAGCGCTAAGATGTTTTTGATCAATTGACTCATCATGCACCTACACCACTATAGCCAATAATCGCATCATAAACACGGTCAATATCCCTGCTGTCATAAAAGTCAATGTCGCTACCACTGATCGCAAGGATAGTCGTGCAATGCCGCAGATACCATGACCGCTTGTGCAGCCTGAGCCGAGCCGTGTGCCCAAACCTACCAGCACGCCTGCTATGATGAGCAGACCAGTTGAGTCTGTCAGGATGATGTCATCTATAGTTATCCAGCCAAACATCGATGCCAATAGGGCAGATAAACCAATACCGATCAGAAAAAATAAGGCAGGGCTGATTTTGGTTTTGGGCAAAGTTGCAATCATGCCACTGATGCCAACGACTTTACCAGTGGTATGCAGGTAGCCGACAGTCGCTGAGCCAATCATCACACCACCAAGTAGAGCTAATAAAAACGGATGCATTTCAATTCCTAATTCACAACAATTTATTTTATTATAATATATAAAATTATATAATGATAGTCGATTTTAACGGTAAATATGTTAAAATATGCCAAGCTTATAGCCCAACTACCTCTTGAGGATTTCAATGGATCAAAATAACAAATCCAAACCGTTTGATAAAGATATAAATTTTGACGCTTTACCACGGGTCATGGATGTGCTCAAAATACTTGCCAATCCTGAGCGACTGAAGATTGTTTGCGTACTTGGTGGGGGTGTTCTTAATGTCGGTGAGATTGAAGTCTTGACTGGCGTGACACAGCCAACGCTATCGCAGCAGTTGGGGATTTTGCGTAACTCAGGGATTGTTCACACCCAAAGACAGGGCAAGTATGTTTATTATTGTGTGGCAGATCAAAAAGTAGTACAGCTCATCACTCAGCTTCACGAATTGTATTGCCAATAAGCTACCGCATTTTATTACCTAGAGCAGGTTAAACCATGCCCAAGAGTATGGTATTTTTGGGTATTTTCAATATAATTAATAATTATTTTAAAAACAATTATTAATTTACCCAACCGAATCATGCCATACTTTACTATAGTTAATCAAAAACGCTTCAAACGCCATGACAGCAGGAGAAGTTGAGCGATAGCGATGTTTGTATAACAAAAATTTGTAGCTGATTTGTGGTTCGCTGATGGGCACCATGACAAGGTTCTGTTCATCGACCCAAGCTTTGGCATAGCCCAGTGCCATTGTCATACCCAAGCCTTGCTTGACCATACCAAGTGCCGTGGATAAAAAATTGACTTCATAATCACTGCGAAATACCTTAGTACTGATATCAAGTGGCAGATGATCGGCGATATAGTTGGCAAATGGCTCTTGTAAGGTGATTAATTCGCCATCGCTCATCTCACTCCAAGTCAAATCAGAGCGAGATGCCAAGGGGTGATCAGGGCGTACCACCAAGCGAAATGGCGATGAAAACAGCTCAGTCGCTGACAAATCGGTATGATAAGCAAACGCAGGACCAACGCCCAGATCCGCTTCTAATGTCTGCACCGAGTTAATGACATCTTCGACAGAGCAATCAATCAGATTGACCTGAATATCTGGATAAGCCTGTTTAAACTGCTTAATCAGCTCAGGCATGGCAGATGCGGCAAGCTGCTGTGGTGCTGCGATGCGCACTTTGCCTTGATGAAAGTCCTTGAGGTCGGCAATCTCATTACCCAGTACCTGCATATCATGGATAACTCGTAGGGCATGGGGTAAAAGTCGCTCGCCTGCTTCTGATAGATGCATCTGCCGTGTGGTGCGGTCAAATAGCCGAGTATCCAGCTGATTTTCCATCTCTTTGATCAGTCCGCTCAATGATGACTGAGTCAAGTGCAGCTCATCGGCGGCTTTGGTAAAGCTTTTGTGACGAGCGACGCTGACAAAGGCTTTGAGCTGGCGAAAGGTGATATTCATGGTAAAATCCGATAAATTCAAGAAAAAATCAATTTGTGCATAAGCTTGCGCTATTTTAAGATAAGGCACATATCCTTTACAAGTATCGAGGGATTTATTTTTTGAACCAACCAAGGAATGATTATGGCAGATTTATTCGAAAACCCAATGGGATTGTGTGGCTTTGAATTTGTAGAATTTGCAAGTCCGACACCAAATGTGCTTGAGCCACTGTTTGAAAAAATGGGCTTTACGCTCGTTGCCAAGCATCGCTCAAAAGATGTGCTACTGTACCGTCAAGGCGGCATTAATTTTATCGTCAATCGTGAGCCGAAGTCTGAGGCGATGTACTTTGCCAATGAGCATGGACCTTCGGCGTGCGGTATGGCGTTTCGGGTGCGTGATTCGCAGTTTGCGTATCAGCGTGCTATTGAGCTTGGTGCTCAACCTGTACAGATTCCGACATCGGTGATGGAGCTTCGCCTGCCTGCGATCAAGGGCATCGGTGGTGCACCCTTGTATTTGATTGACCGCTATGAGGATGGCAAATCGATTTATGATATTGATTTTGAATTCATCGAAGGGGTGGATCGCCATCCGGTCGGTTATGGCTTTTCGGTGGTGGATCATCTGACGCACAATGTCTATCGTGGGCGGATGGATTATTGGGCGAAGTTTTATGAAAAACTGTTCAATTTCCAAGAAATTCGCTATTTTGACATCAAAGGCGAATACACGGGATTGACCAGTCGTGCGATGACTGCACCAGATGGCTTGATTCGCATCCCATTGAACGAAGAGTCCAAGCAAGGCGGCGGTCAGATTGAAGAGTATCTGATGGCGTTCGGCGGTGAGGGTATTCAGCATATTGCGTTATTGACCGATGATTTGCTTGGTGCGATTGATAAGCTCAGAGCCGCTGGCATTCCGCTGATGACTGCGCCTAATGATGCCTATTATGAGATGCTTGATGAACGCCTACCAAATCATGGAGAAGATGTCAAAGCACTACAATCTCGTGGCATTTTGCTTGATGGTACGACCGAAGGCGGTCAGCCACGCCTATTATTGCAGATTTTCTCAGAAACAGCACTTGGCCCGGTATTCTTTGAATTTATTCAGCGTAAAGGCGATTATCGCGAGGGCTTTGGTGAGGGTAACTTTAAGGCGCTGTTTGAGAGCCTTGAGCGAGATCAGATCCGCCGTGGTGCTTTGGATGTCGATGCCGCTAAATAATTGGTCATCAGGCCGCTTGGTGAGTATTTGCCAAGCGGTTTTTTTGTTTTTAAAATCAAGGGATTAACTGTGTTACAATTAGGGATGATGGTTGATGATTGTTAAAATAACCACTGTGCCGTTTTGCTGTGCTTGATGGTTGTTTTAAATTTTTCAACCAAAGTCTGATGGGGTTTGAAAATCA
Source organism: Moraxella sp. FZLJ2109 (assembly GCF_024296965.1). NCBI lineage: Bacteria > Pseudomonadati > Pseudomonadota > Gammaproteobacteria > Moraxellales > Moraxellaceae > Moraxella > Moraxella sp. FZLJ2109. The sequence goes on along the minus strand of NZ_CP101112.1, from coordinate 2,332,975 downwards.
AAATTTTTATAAATTTGTTGATAATCTCATTAGGCAAAATTTTCATCCATGAAGTTGTAAGGATATGGATATGAATGATAAAACCACGACATTATTGACCATCAGCCCGACTCAAGCGGTGGTGATGGCAGGCGTGATGGTGGCTGTGCTATCGGTGACGATGATTGCATGGGGTTGGGTGCCGCATTTATCGCTGCTTTTGGTGATTTTGGGCTTACTTGTGTTTGGATTTGTCAAAGGTCTGACATTTGACGCCATGCAAGATAAGATGATTGGCGGTGTGGCGACAGGGCTTGGGTATTTTGCCTGCGCTGCTTGATGGGATGCGCCACATTCTCACCAAAGCCAGTCGTGGTGTGGCAGCGACAGCATTCACATCCTTGGGCATCAATGTCTTGGTCGGTGAGCAGTATTTAAGCTTATTATTATCAGGCAATGCGTTTTTTTGCCTGAATACAAGCGGCTGGGCTTACATCCAAAAAACCTATCTCGTACCATTGAAGATGCAGGCATGGTCATCAATCCGCTTGTGCCGTGGGGCGTGTATGGGGGCTTTTTTTGCAGGGACATTTGGCATGCCTGTGATTGACTATGTGCCGTATGCGTTCTTTTGTTATCTATGCTTTGTCTTGACGCTGATTTTTGGATTTACAGGCTTTACCATTACCAAGCTGCCATCGCAAGCAAAATAAGCAATATGAAGTTTACATCACTGATATATGGTTTTTTTTGCAATATTTATCAGTTTTTGTGGGTTATGAAGTGGTGATTTTTTGATATAGTATTGCTATCAATTTGATGGGTTTCAAAGCTTGGGAGTGCTTTGGGATTTGTTAGTAGAATGATTGGATATGTCAAAAGGAATGCGTATGAAACTATATTCTTATTTTCGCAGTTCAGCATCTTATCGCGTGCGTATCGCACTCAATCTAAAGGGATTATCCGCCGATATCATCCCTATAAACTTGGTTAAATCGGAACAAAAAGACGCTGATTATACTGCCAAAAATCCCCAAGGGTTGGTGCCAAGCCTTGAGATTGACAGCACAGCAGGCAGCATGGTGTTGGCGCAGTCACTTGCGATCATCGAATATCTTGATGAGCTTGATTCATCTGTGCCACTGCTGCCAAGTGATCGTGATGGGCGCGCTATCGTGCGCAGTCTTAGTCAACTGATCGCTTGTGAGATTCATCCATTGAATAATTTACGCGTGCTAAAATATCTGACAGGTGAGTTGGGTGTCGATGAAGCGACAAAAAATGCATGGTATGCACACTGGATTCACGAAGGATTTCGCGCGCTAGAAGCAGAATTAAACAAGCACGCAGGGCAGTTTTGTTATGGTGATACGCCAACGATGGCGGACTGCTGCTTGGTGCCACAGGTGTTCAATGCCAAGCGCTTTGAAGTGGATTTGAGCGCATATCCAACCATTAATCGCATTGTGACAAATTGCCAAAGCCTAGATGCCTTTATCCAAGCTGCACCTGCCAATCAGCCTGATGCGCCAAGTGCTTGATTGAAGTTTGATATTAAGCGCCAACTTTAATCGAATCGTAAATCTTAAACTCCAAAACCCCAAGCCAAAAAGCCGTTTGGGGTTTTGTTTTTGTACCATGATATTTAGCAGTTACAAAGCTATGATAAACTTATGCATAAAGCTGGGACAAATATGCTAAAATGGCACAATTTTATCGCCATTTTCACCAATCGCTAAGCTACCCATCATGACCATTCGCCCATTTCGTCTGATTCGCCACTATGCACGGCATTATGCGCTGGTGCTGGCTTTGCTTGTGCTGTGGCAAGCGGTGATTGGTGCGGGACTTGTGCCTGATTATTTGCTGCCAAGCCCATGGCAGATCATACAGGCGCTGATCGATGATGCGCCGCTGCTTGCCATGCACGCCAAATATACGCTTGCGACGGCGTTTATCGGTACACTGATTGGGCTGTTGCTCAGCTTTGTGCTGTCGATTTTGATGGATTTGTCGCGCATTTTTCGCCAAAGTGTCTATCCGCTACTGCTACTGAATCAAACCATCCCAACGATCGCGATTGCACCGCTATTGGTGATTTGGCTTGGCTACGGTATCGCGCCAAAAGTGGTACTGGTGGTGCTGTCGGTATTTTTCCCGATGACCATTGCGCTGCTTGATGGCTATCGTTCGGTGAGTGCTGATGCGCTCAATCTGTTTCGCTCGATGAATGCCACGACTTATCAGACTTATCGCCACCTAAAGATACCGTCGGCGATGGGATATTTTTTTACAGGATTAAAAGTTGCTTTAAGCTATGCCTTAATATCAGCGGTGGTGGCAGAGTGGCTTGGCGGTTATCATGGGCTTGGCGTGTATATGACGCGTGTGCGCAAATCGTATGAGCTTGATAATATGTTTGCGGTGATTTTTTTGATCAGTTGCTTGACTTTATTGTTAATCGCACTGGTCAAATGGTGTGAAAAACGCGTGATGGCGTATCAATTTGTTAAGTAATTTTATAAATTTAAGTGTAATGATGATGAAATTTATCGGTAAAAAAACAGGCTTAAAACCCACCACTTGGCTAAAACCTGCCGCGCTGTTATTGGCGATGGCTACCTTGAGCGCCTGCCAAGACAAACCCGCTGTCAGCGCCGATGGCAAGACGCTTGAGCCGTTGGTGATTGCGCTTGATTGGACGCCGAATACCAATCACACAGGGTTGTATGTCGCGATCGAAAATGGCTATTTTGCCAAGCAAGGCATCGATGCCACAATCGTACAACCAAGCGAAGACAGCACATCGACATTGGTTGCCAATCATCGTGCAGATTTGGGTGTGTATTTTCAGCCAAATATGGTCAAGCGATTGAACAAAGGCGAGCCAATTACCGCGATTGCTGCCATCACTCAGCATAACAGCGCAGGGTTATTATCTTTGGCAAGCTTGGGCGCGAACACACCGCAAGATCTGCATGGCAGGCGATATTCGACATGGGAAGATCCGATCGATGATGCGACAGTGGCGGCGGTGGTCGGTGCGCCATTGAACAAAATCCCTGGTGAAGCGACTGACGCGACGATGGCGCTGCGCATGGATCAGTTTGATTTTATCCTAGCCTATTATGGTTGGGACGGCATTCACGCCAAGATCAAAGGTGTGGATACGAAGTTTTTTTATCTAAAAGACGCAAACCCTGTTTTTGACTATTATTCTCCGATTCTCATCGCCAATACCGATGCGCTCAAAGAGCAGCCAGACAAATACAAAAAAGCCTTAGCCGCGATCAAAGAAGGCTATCTGTACGCTGCCAACAATCCTGAACAAAGTGCCGAAATCCTACTCAGGCACGCGCCTGAGATCAATCCTGAGCTTGCTAAGCAAAGCCAAGCTTATCTGTCTGGTTTATATCTGGATGATCAAGGCGATTGGGGGCGATTTGACTATGCGCGTTGGGATCGGTTCTTTGGCTGGGTGAATGCGCAGGGCTTGACAGATAAGCCGCTGCCACCACAAGCAGGCGTGACCAATGACTATTTGCCATAATGCAATGATGTCGCCAGTATCGTCTGTACCAAAACTACAGCTAGATGACATCAGCCATCGATTTGGCAGTGATGGCGTAGCGATTTTTGAGCATCTGACACTGTCAGTGATGCCGCGATCGGTGGTGAGCATCATCGGCACAAGCGGTGTGGGCAAGACGACACTGTTTGACATCGCAGCAGGCTTGTTGCGCCCAAGTACAGGGCAGGTGCTGATCGATGGGATGGAGCACACAGGTCTAACAGGGCAAGTTGGCTATATGCTACAAAAAGACTTGCTGCTGTCGTTTAAACGCGTTTATGACAATATTGCACTGCCATTGACTTTACAAGGTAAAGACAAAGTGCAGATACGATCGCAGATTGAGCCATTATTACCAATCTTTGGGCTAGATGGCTTGACGGATAAATTTCCCCATCAGCTCTCAGGCGGTCAGCGCCAGCGCGCGGCATTGCTACGCACTTATCTATCCAATGCCGATCTGATGCTGCTTGATGAGCCGTTTTCGGCATTGGATTTCGTGACTAAGACCGAGATGTATGACTGGTTCACGCAGTTTCGCCAAAAACAAGGCTTAACTTGTCTGCTCATCACTCATGACATCGATGAAGCGATACAATTATCCGATGAAATTTATGTCTTAAAGGGTGCTCCTGCAGTGTTGGCGAATCATTTTTGTTTGCCACAAGATGATGATTTTGTACAATCGGCGGCGTATCTGCAACTAAAACAAGCGATTTTGAACGCTTATCGCACTTAACCGAACACATTAAAATTAAGCCAAAATCAGTTACAAACTGCGCACATCAAATCGCTTGCAATTTTTAAAAAACCAAGTACAATAGCGGACAATTAACGAAATCTAAAGCCTTGCCAGATGAAAGTTTGGCAAGCTTTTTTGCATTTGATTTTTAATTTTGATTTCACAGAGTGAGACTGCAAGGAAAAGTTATGCAACGCTATCCGATGACCCCGCAAGGACACCAAGCGCTTGAAGAAGAGCTTAAGCAACTTAAAACTGTAGAACGCCCACGCATCACCATCGCCATCGCTGAAGCGCGCGAACATGGCGACCTAAAAGAAAATGCCGAGTACCACGCCGCACGCGAACAGCAAGGTCTGTGCGAAGCACGCATTCGTGACATCGAAGCGAAGCTTGGCGGTGCGCAGGTGATTGATCCGACCAAATTGCCACAAGATGGTCGTGTGGTGTTTGGCGTGACAGTTGAGCTTGAGAACCTTGACGATGGCGCAAAACGCCGCTACAAGATCGTCGGCGATGATGAAGCGGATTTTAAAACTGGTAAAATCTCGGTCAATTCACCGATCGCGCGTGGTCTGATCGGCAAATCAGAAGGCGACGAAGCCAAAATCCAAACCCCAAGCGGTGTGGCTGAGTTTGAAATTCTAGAAGTGATCTACGAATAAGGCGCGTGATGAAACATTTTCATATGCTACTTGCGGTGCTGACGCTCATCATTTTTGTGTGTCAAGCGCTGCCGATTTGGATGGGTAAGACCGCCAAGCGATCGGCGATGATCACAGGGGCAAGCCATCTGATCTATACGCTGCTGATGCTGACAGGCTTGTGGTTGTTTTGGCAGCTGTATCAAGTGGCGGGCGTGCAGCATTGGGCGATCGCTAAGCTTGTACTGCTGGTTGTTGCGGTATCAGCAATCATCAAAGCACTGCGTAATCAAGCTGTACAGCCATCACAAGCCAAAGCGGGCATGATGATCGCTGCGGTGGGGTATGTGGGTATTTTGTATTTGGCGATGGCAAAGCCACTGCTTGGCTGATATGCTGATGGCGACTATTAAGCCAAATTTTACAAAAAGCAAATCCAAGACAAATTCTAAGCTTAGAATTTGTCTTTTTTCATGTTCAAACTCAACAATTACAAAACCTGCATTAACCTTCGATGAAAAATATGCTAAAATCACCCGTTTTTGAATAATTTATAAGTTATTTGAAATAATGTAACACTAATTTTACCAAAGAATTGCCCAAGGCATGACGACTGATAGAGTAACGAAAAGTGACAATGCTTAGCCTAACCGCTGATAATGTGCGTATGCAGGCGACTGCCCGCACCAAAGATGAAGCACTGCTGGTGCTCAGTGAGATTTTACACGCCGATGGATTGACGCAGCTTGACTATTTACAAGGTCTAAAAGATCGTGAAAATCAATCATCGACCTACTTAGGGCAGGGCATCGCCATTCCGCACGGCACGCCCAATTCACGCAGCAGCATTTTGCAGACAGGTGTGCGCTTGGTGCATTTTCCTGATGGCGTGGTGTGGAATGATGCAGGTGATGTAGTGTATCTAGCGGTGGTGATCGCGGCACAGTCTGATGAGCATTTGCAGATTTTACAGAGCTTGACGCGCGCGCTTGGTGATGACATCAGCGAGCAGATTCGCGATGCTAAGACAGCCGATGATATTGTCAATGCGCTAGTCACCAAATCAAGCTTGCTGCTACAGGACAACCTGATCAAAACTGATAGTGCCGCAAGTCAAATCGATGAGCTGTATCTACAGGGCTTAACACTACTAAAATCACAAGGCATGATCACATCGCTACTGATGCCAGCACATCAGCCGACGGCACTGAGCCACGCCATGCACTGTGTGGTACTAGAGAATCCTGCGGTCAAAGAATCGGCGATGGCATTGGTTGCCAATGCGCGTGAAGCGCTGGCGGTGATCAGTGCGACACCGAGCATTGATCGTGCCAAATTATTATGGCTACTTGACGCATTGATCGATGAAAATCTGATCCAAGCGCTACAAACAGGCAATCGCACGGCGGTGCATAATCTGCTTGGCATCGAATCACAAGCTGATTGGCCAAGAGAAAGCGTCGTGCTGATGAATGAGCATGGCTTGCACGCGCGTCCTGCCACGGCGTTATCTGACCTTGCCAAGCTTGTCGCAGGCGAAATTAAAGTCGCTGTCGATGACGGTGAGTTCGTCTCAGCCAAAAGCCTAACGCGCTTGCTGTCATTGGGTGCACAAAAAGGTCAAACCCTAACTTTCATCGGCGAAACCAATACCGATGCAGTGGCACATCTGCCGAAGCTGATCGCCGCGGTGCAAGCAGGTCTTGGCGAGAATGTACAAGCTGCACGCACAGCGACGAATCCGCTGCAAGTTATGCCAAGCCAAGACATCATTGCCTATGGCACTAAGACGCCTGCGGTCAGTGCATCACATGGCTTGGCGGTCGGTGAAGCTTATACGCCGAAAGTCGAACGCCTAAGCTATCCACTGACAGGGCAGCTGCCATCTGAAGAGATGTCGAAACTCATCGCTGCGATCAATGCTGTGAAGTTCGATCTAAAAGGACTGGTTGCCAGTGCGACCAATGCTGACATTGCGCAGATTTTCACCGCGCACATCGCATTACTAGAAGATGAAGAAGTGGTCTATGGCGCAAAAGATGGCATCGATGAAGGGCAATCAGCACCAGCGGCGTGGCACGCGTTTATCGAACAATTGGCAAAAACTCAAGCATCGCTAAATAATGCACTGATGGCTGAGCGCGCCCAAGATTTGCGCGATGTCGGCACAAAAGTAATGTACAAACTGCTTGGCAAAATCCCACCAAGCGCGCCTGATAATCCGTATGTGCTGATCAAAGAAGACCTTGTACCATCGGATGTGGCAAGTCTTGATCCTACGCGTGTGGCAGGTATCATCACTGCAGTGGGCGGTGCAAGCTCGCACAGTGCCATCGTGGCGCGCGCTTTGGGTATTCCTGCTTTGGTTGGTGCAGGTCAAGGCGTGTTATCAATTGATAATGGCACGCCTGTACTGCTGGATGGCGGTGAAGGCTGGTTCGTGGTTGAGCCAAGCCAAACTTTGATCCAAGATTGCCAACAAGCACAAATCGAACGCCGCGAACAAAAACGCTTAGCATTACAGTACGCGAGCGAACCTGCGATCACGACAGATGGTCATCAAATTGAGATCGCTGCGAACATCGGCAATGTCAGTGATACTGCCAATGCCGTGGCAAATGGTGCTGAAGGCGTGGGGCTATTGCGCACCGAGCTTGTATTCATGTCGCATTCACAAGTACCTGATGTTAAGACACAAATCGCTGATTATGAACAAGTTTTTGATGCGCTGGATGGTCGCCCATTGGTGGTGCGCTTGCTTGATATCGGTGGGGATAAGGCGTTGCCATATCTACCGATGCCAAGCGAAGAAAACCCATTTCTTGGCTTGCGCGGCGTGCGATTATTGTTAAGTCGTCCTGAATTTTTACGCGATCAATTAACCGCATTGATCCTAGCGTCAAAAGGTCGCGATCTGCGTATTATGTTACCGATGATCGGTCGCATCGAAGAGTGGCGAGCGGCGCGCGCAATTCTTGATGAAGTATTGGCAGAGTATCCACATGATAAGCTACAAGTTGGCATCATGCTAGAAGTACCAAGCGCGGCAGTAATGGCAGATCAGTTGGCGCGCGAAGTGGACTTTTTCAGTGTCGGTACGAATGATTTGACACAGTATGTGTTGGCGATTGACCGCGGTCATCCTTTATTATCTAAGGATGCTGACGGTTTGCACCCAAGTATTTTGCGCTTGATCTCAATGACTGTCGAAGCGGCGCACAAGCATGGCAAATGGGTCGGCGTCTGTGGTGAGCTTGCCAGTGATCCAAAAGCTGTGCCGATTTTGCTTGGCTTAGGCGTCGATGAATTATCGATGTCAGGCTCAAGCATCGCCTTGACCAAAGCCTTGGTGCGTACGCTGAGCTTTAGAGCAGCACAGAACCTTGCCACACGCGCCCTAGAGTGCCAAACAGCAAGCGAAGTGCGCGCTTTGTCGATGGATGGTGATGCATGAGTAAGTCAGTTTTGTGCATCACACTAAACCCTGCGATTGACATGACCATGACGGTTGATCAGCTGACACTGGGTGAAGTCAATCGCGCAAGCCGTGTCCAAGTCGATGCAGCGGGCAAGGCGCTCAATTCGGCGCAAGTGCTGAGCGAACTTGGGCTGACTTGCCATGCGACTGGGTTTTTGGGCGCGGATAATGATGCGATTTTTAAGAAATTATTCAGCCAAAAAACTACACGCGGCGATATCTTGCACGACAATTTTATCAGCGTGGCAGGCGAGACGCGCACCAATGTCAAGCTTGTCGATGACGGCACAACAACTGATGTCAATGGCAAAGGCTTTATCGTGGGCGCATCAGATATTCAAGCCTTGTTCGATCAAGTAGGCACGCTTGCCAAAACTTGTGATGCAGTGCTTGTTGCGGGTAGTTTGCCGTCTGGATTCTCACTAGACGATTTTCAAGAGTTACTACAGATTTTAACTGATGTCAATGATCGAGTTGCTGTCGATGTCAGTGGTGATGCGCTAAAAATCGCAATCAACCATCCGCTATGGCTGATCAAGCCCAATGAAGATGAATTGGCGGATGCTTTTGGTGTGCAGGCAGATACTTTGGATGCGCAGCGCACACTGTTCGCCGATCTGAATACCAATATTGAGCACATTGTGATTTCGATGGGTGCGCATGGTGTCAATTGGCTGCATCGCGACCAAGTTTTGGTTGCTAAGCCCCCAGTGATGCAGGTACAAAGCACAGTTGGTGCTGGTGATACTTTGGTTGCGGGCATGATTTTTGGGCTATTATCCGATGCTGATCCTAGTGCTGTTTTGCGTCAAGCGGTGGCATTATCAGCGCACGCGGTGAGTATCGTTGGTTTTGGTGTGCCCAATACCGATGAGTTGCAATCATTGATCGCGCAAGTACAAATTCAGTGACGATTGGCACAGCCAAATATTAGATAAATTTATCATCAGTTAAACAAGATTATTTTTCATTTATTGTTAAGGATTTTTCAATGCAAAATCCACTTCCCCAAGCAGTCGCCATCAGCGTCATCAGCACATCAGCGCATGGCGTATTATTGGCAAAAAAACTTCAGCAAAGCTTGCTGCAACAAGGCATCAGCGCGACCATCATCGATGCAGATAGCGCATCTGATGCACAGCGTATTTTTATCGCTGATCATGCATCAGCACGCCAAGATGGCATCGTGATTAATGCTAATGAGCATGATGGCAGTGCTTTTACAGATAGCTATTTTCAGCAAATTTTTAATAATCAAACTGCACCGACAAGCACAGCCACTGATAAGCCACTACATTTTGTGGCAATCACCGCTTGCCCAACAGGTGTTGCACATACCTTTATGGCGGCAGATGCGCTGAAGCTTGGTGCTGAGCGTCGCGGCTATAGCATTGATGTCGAAACCCAAGGTTCTGTGGGTGCAAAAAATATCTTAACCCAAGACAGCATTGATCGCGCAGATTTTGTGATTTTGGCGACAGACATCGAAGTCAATACCGATCGATTTGTTGGTAAAAAAGTCTATCGCTGTGGTACAGGCGTGGCGCTCAAGCAGACCGATAAAGCATTCGATGATGCCATCAGTACCGCGCAATTATTGGCAAGTGCCAAATCAGCAAGTGCTGATAAAACCGATGGCGCAAGCACCCAAAAAGCAGGCGTCTATAAACACCTTTTGACAGGGGTGTCATATATGTTGCCGATGGTCGTGGCAGGTGGTTTGTTAATCGCGCTGTCGTTTGTCTTTGGTATCAATGCCTTTGAACAAGAAGGTTCATTGGCGGCGGCTCTGATGGGTACAGGTAAAGCTGCTTTTGGCTTGATGGTGCCTTTATTATCAGGTTATATCGCCTATTCGATCGCCGATCGTCCAGGTTTGGCGGCAGGTCTGATCGGTGGCGCACTGGCTGGCACACTGGGCGCAGGCTTTTTGGGCGGTATCGCGGCAGGCTTTTTGGCAGGTTATGTGTCATTATTTCTTGCCAAACAGCTGAAGCTGCCTGTAACGATGGAAGCATTGAAGCCGATTTTAATTATTCCATTATTAAGTAGCCTAGTGGTTGGTCTTGCGATGTATTATGTCATCGGCGCGCCTGTTGCTTATCTATTAAACCAAATGGAGCATTTCCTTGCCAATATGGGTACGGCGAATGCGGTGATTTTGGGCATGATTTTGGCAGGCATGATGTGTGTTGATTTGGGTGGTCCAATCAACAAAGCTGCTTATGCCTTCTCGGTGGGCTTATTGACATCAGAAAGCTATTTTCCGATGGCGGCAGCGATGGCAGGGGGTATGGTACCTGCGATCGGTATCGGTATTGCCACCATCTTGGCTGCCAAAAAATTCACCGATAACGAGCGCAATGCTGGTAAAGCGGCGATGGTGCTTGGTGCATGCTTTATTTCTGAAGGGGCGATCCCATTCGCTGCCAAAGACCCTGTGCGCGTCATCCCATGCTGTATCGCAGGCGGCGTGCTGACTGGTGCATTGGTGGCGTTGTTCGACATTACTTTGGTTGCACCGCATGGTGGTGTGTTCGTGTTATTAATCCCTGGTGCGGTCAATCATGCCTTGATGTATCTGGTGGCGATCGCAGCAGGTAGTGTACTGACAGGCGTGGCGTACGCTTTGGTGAAGCAAAAAGATCCTGCACTGACAGCACCAGTTGCGACACAAGCGTGAAGCCATATAGTTGAAAAGCTGTAAAACAAATTGACAAAAAGATACAAAACCTGCCATTTGGCGGGTTTTGTGTTATTGATCATCATGTTACAATACCGAACCAATGCTAGGTTATGATTTTGACAGCCATCGGCGTTTGGATAAAGATTTGATTTTTTGTGTTATTTTAATAAAAAGTGATGTGGAGAAAACAATGCGCGCAGTGACTCAGTCGGCTCATTCGATGAAGATGGCAACGACGGCGACGGTTTTGATGGCTTGTGTTTTAGCAGGGTGCGCCAGCAAGCCCAGTTATAACAGCTCAACAGGTCAAGGCGGCTCATCGCGCAGCACTCAAGTCATCACGGACAAAAAGGGCGTGCCAAATCGCTATCAAGTCAAGCAAGGCGATACTGTGGGTAAGATTGCACAGCGTTATGGATTAGACTGGCGCGAAATCGGTCGTATGAATAATTTGAACAGTAATTACACCATCTACACAGGGCAATGGCTGACGCTATGGACAGGCAGTGTCAGCGCACGCGATCGCAATACGCGCAGCAGCACAACGCCACGCGCCCAAACCCAAACCACCCAAACGACAACGCGCACCACCACGCCGACCGTTGCACCACAGCCAGCACCGCGTACACCGCCAACCATCGCTGCACCAACAGCCAGTACCGCACCATTTGCCACAGGCAGCTCAGGCGTGATGCAGTTCCGCTATCCTGTCGGCACAAGCAACCCTGTCGTACGCCGTTTCGGCACGCATAACATCAATGGACAAATGGTCTCATCGAACGGGATGTGGTTCTCAGGCAAAGAAGGCGATGCCATCAACGCAGCGCGCGCAGGCACAGTGATTCATGTCGATAAAGACAGCGTGGCAGAATCAACGATCCTAATTCAGCATACCGACGGCTTCGTCTCTAGCTATGTGTATATCAAAGATGCGCGCGTCAAATCAGGCGATGCTGTCAATCAAGGACAGCGCATCGCCGGTATGAAAGCTCAGCGCGGCGGTGTTGCCTTATTTGAGTTCCGTGTTGCGCGTAACAATGTCTATGTCGATCCTTTGACCGTGTTGAAGTGATTTTTAAATACCAAAAACTTCATATGTCAAACCGATGAGTCAAATCATCGGTTTTTTATTGGTAAAATTACAAATTCATGAGCAAAATTTTACCCCCAGTTGATCACAAACAGGGGGTAAGGCATAAAATTGGTCAAGCTATCATCAGTCGATGCGCTCGATGGTGACATTGCCGACATTGCCTGTCATGCCGATGGCTTTAGCAGCACCATAAGATAGACTCAGCGCGCTGCTGCCTGATGATGGGCGATCGTTGATTTTCACTACGACAGATTTGCCATTGTCACGGTTAGTGACGCGAACATAGCAGTTCATTGGCAATGAGCTGTGTGCGGCGGTCATGGCATTCATATCAAAAGTTTCGCCACTTGCAGTCTTGCGACCATGGAACTGACGACCATACCATGAAGCCAAGCCAGTTTGCTTGAATTTATTGACAGTACTAGAAGCAACAGCGGTGAGTTTTTCTAGAACAGGAGTGTCTGAATCTGCTTTTTTGGCATTTTTAGCACTTTGTGCCATCAATGGGCTGTTTAGTGCCAATGATGCAGGTTGGCGAGCAGTTTTTACCAAGCGCGATGCATTATTATGCTGTGCGGTCAGCTGCTCTAGGACATTGTCGATGTTCGTTGGGTTTGAATCACCTGCATAAGCGCAGAAACTAGCACTGGCGATTAGTGTGAATCCAAACAAAGATTTGCCAACTGTTTTCATGGTTGCCTCTTTAGTGTTGAAAGCTTTATATGGCTACTTGCCAACGAGCGTCATCAATAACGAAATAAAGTCGCTACTATCAAGTATCAATACCATTGTAAAAGTATTAATAACAAGTAAGTTTACATTATCCCAAGTCATCCAACTTACAAACAAGATGATCGGGGTTTAAAAATGACACAAACTACAATAAAGCAAAGACTTCAATCAGTTTGTACACAGTTTTTGACTTGTAAAACATTGCCAAATTTATGCCACATTTTGTTACATTTTTGGCGATGCTCAATAAGCCATTGATCAAAACATTTTTTTACAATCTTATATTAGCACCATTTTTCGAAAATACAAGGGTAAATTGGCACAAAAAATGACTGTTTTGTTCATTTTGTGTAGTTTTTTCGGGGATTTTGGGTGATTTATCGATAATTTATTGATAAATTGCATGATAGCGCGCACGGAAATTGATGAAAAATTTGGCAAAAATCATCAATTTGGTGTAAGCTATAAGGCTATTTTTTGTGCTTATGCGATGGGTTGAATAGTCATGCGACAGTCGTCATCTGTGTTATCTCAGAATCGTTTGATCTATGATCAATTGGAGCTTGTGCTGTGGGCGAATCGTACACAGCCGACGATGCGCATCATGCCAGCTGTTGGACTTAAACAAGAAAATCATCAGACAACAACTTCAGCACAATCAGCACAGATAATTAAGAATAACTTAAGCGTAGATAATAAGACAAGAAAAGAGCAGGCTTCAGCACGCCCAAATGCTGTATCTTATACTGAAGTGTCGTCTTATCTTGATAAATTGGCAAAAAAAATCAGTACAAATCAAGATATCATCCAAAACACCGCCCAAGATACCAGTAATTCTAAAAGCACAAACACCACACAACCAAGCGATGCCGCAGACTTGTTTATCGACACCATTAAATTTCATCTGCAAGCGTTTAGCTATTGTGATTGGATGGTGTTGATCGATCACACCGATCTTGACAGTGCAGAGCTTACTACTTGGCAATCGCTGACTGCCGCGCTCAATAAAAGTCAGCAAGGCGCGTTTGCGATGCGTGAGATGCATTATCCGTCTTTTGATGATGATCCGTTTGCCAATCAGCTGTCGGCGGTGAACAGCGGTTTCAAGGGATTTATTTTTGGGCTGCGCCTAAAAAGCCCACAGGTGGATAAATTGGCGGTATTGACCGCGTTGCCATCGTGCTTAAACTTGGATGAATTAAGTATGTTTAAACAAATTAATCATCAATATTCCTTAAATGCTATGCAAAATGATCCGCAGCTAAAAAAACAATTTTGGCAATTATTACACACCTAATGCCTTTGGTCATATCAGTCTGATTGGTTGATCGATAAATAGAGCAATTCAAGTAAATTGCCAGTAAATTCTTTGCCAAAGCTTATGCATTTCATGCTAGAATAAGTAGAATTTTTCACCCAGATTAAGGATATTTTCATGACCCGTTTAGCGAATTTTTGTGCAGGTCCTGCCAGTATGCCGACAGCTGTGCTTGAGCGCGCCCAAGCTGAGATGCTTGATTGGCAAGGCATTGGCGCATCGGTGATGGAGCTGAGCCATCGCAGTGCTGATTATATCGAGATGGCTGAGCGTGCCGAAGCCAATTTGCGTAAGCTGATGAATATCAGTGATGAATATGCTGTGCTGTTTTTACAAGGTGGTGCGGCGCTGCAATTTTCTAGTATTCCTTTAAATTTGCTAAATAATGGCACAGCGGATTATTTGGATACTGGTGCGTGGTCAGCCAAGGCATATAAAGAAGCCAAGCGCTATGAAGCATTGGGTCTTGGCAAGGTAAACTTGGTCGCGCAAGGTGATGGCAGCGATGTGCCAGCGTTTGATACTTGGCAGCTAAGCGATGGCGCAAGCTATTTTCACTATTGCCCAAATGAGACCATTCATGGTGTGCAGATCTTTGATGTGCCACAGGTGAACGCGCCGATTGTCGCTGATATGTCGTCGTGCATCTTGTCAGAGCCTGTTGATGTGAATCAGTTTGGCATGATTTATGCAGGGGCGCAAAAGAACATTGGCCCTGCAGGTCTGACATTGGTCATCGTGCGTAAGGATTTGCTTGAGCAGGCAAGCCCTTGGTGCCCAAATGTGATGAATTATAAAAATCAATTTGAAAATGATTCAATGCTGAACACGCCATCGACCTATGCGTGGTATCTATCAGGCTTGGTGTTTGAATGGCTGCTTGAGCAAGGCGGTGTGGATGCGATCGCCAAGGTCAATCGTGCCAAGGCAAAAGCGCTGTATGATGCCATCGATGGCAGCGATTTTTATACCAATAAAGTCAATCCTGTGCACCGCTCTATCATGAATGTGCCTTTCCAATTGGCGGATAGCAATCTTGATAAGCTATTCTTGGAAGAAAGCAAGGCGGCAGGCTTATTAAACCTAAAAGGTCACCGCGTCGTCGGCGGTATGCGCGCTAGTATCTATAATGCTATCACCCTTGAGCAAGTGCAGGCGTTGGTCAGCTTTATGGCAGAGTTTGAGCGTAAGCACGGCTGATATTATTAACTTTAACTTAATATGCCATTATTTCAGCGATATGGACAACAGCCACGAACCTGCAAGGTAGGTTCGTGGTTTTTGCCATGTTTGCTGACCGTATATTTGCTTCCGTGCTTGGTAGCTTGTAGCGATACTGATGGTAATAGTGGGCAAGCTGTGCAATCAGTCGCTGTCAAGCGATTGGACGCTGCAAATCTAAGCGATGCCCAAAAGCATAGCCACTTGGCAGATGGTGTCATCACCACGACGACGCTTACGGTGAATAATAGCGTGCAATATGCTGACGCGACCCATCTGCCCTATGCCAATCCGAATGCGCCTAAAGGTGGCGTGCTGTCAATGCCTGCCATCGGGATGTTTAACAGCGTTAATAGCTTTATTGATCAAGGCGTGCCAGCGACAGGGACTTTTTATCTGTATGATACCTTGATGGCAGGATCGCTTGATGAAGCCTTTGTGCTATATCCGCAGCTTGCCAAGAAAGTCATGCACAATCCTGATGATAAAAGCTGGATCATTTATCATATCCATCAAAAGGCAAGATTCTGGGATGGTAGTGCAGTCACGGCTGATGATGTCAAGGCTACTTTTGAGCATATCTTAACAAATGGCTTGATGTCGTGGCGATCATTTTTGGGCGGTATCATCGCCATCGAGACACTAGATCAGCATCGCGTGAAGTTTTATTTTGATGAGGGTGCATCAGCTGATCTTGGCATGACGGTGGGTTTGATGCCGATTTTTGCCAAAAAAGACATTGATGCGCGCTTTAGTCAGTCAAGTCTGACACCGCTCTTGGGCAGTGGTGCATATCGGCTTGATATTGCTGAGCCATCACGCCGCATTCGCTATGTGCGCGATGCCAATTATTGGGGTGATGATGTGATGGTCAATCGTGGGCGGTTCAACTTCGATGCCATTGAATATCAGTACTTTGCCGATGAAGCGGTGGCGTTCGAAGCGTTCAAATCAGGGCAATATCAGTTTCGCACAGAAGCTGATATTAAGCGTTGGGCAAGCTTTGATCCTAAGCAAAATAATTTACCGATTATTAAAGCAGAACTAAGCAATCAAAATCCTGTCTTAATGCAGGGCTTGGTGATCAACTTACGCAAGGCGAAATTTGGCGATATTCGCGTGCGTCGCGCGCTGAATTTGGCTTTTGATTTTGAATGGGTAAATGCGCAATTATTATACGGTGAATATCAGCGGCTTAATAGCTATTTTTATGGCTCAAGCATCGCCGCCAAGGGCAAGCCTTCAGCAGAAGAGTTGGTGATTTTACAATCATTACCTTTAAGTGAAATTGAACAATCAGCACTTGATGGTGTGCCTACTCAGCCAGTATCCGCAGGCGATGGCATCAATCGTGATAATTTGCTCAAAGCGCGGCAATTGCTCTTGCAAGCTGGGTTTGGTTATCAAAATGGACAATTGATCGATCAGCAAGGCAAGGTGGTCAGTATTGAGATTTTGGTGGCTGATGATAAGCACCAAGCGATTTTATTGCCTTATGTGAAAAACTTACAAAGGCTTGGGTTTGACGCCAGTATTCGCCGCATGGACAATGCCAGCTATCTTGCGCGCAAGCGAGCATTTGACTTTGACATGATCATCGACAGCTTCATGCAGGGCAATGCACCGGGGGCGGAGCAGGCGTATCTGTGGGGGTCGGCAGCGGCTGATGAAATGGGTAATCAAAACACCATCGGCATCAAAAGCCACGCCATCGATGCCATCATCACAAAGCTTGCCCAAGCTACCACGCGCCACGATGTCGAAATCTATGCCAAAGTGCTTGATCGGCTTCTGCTCGCGGGCGAATATATGATACCATGGTATGGGAAAAACTCCACCGATGTCATGTATTATCACGGCTATCAGCACCCAAATCGCTTGCCGACGAGCAGTATTGGGCTGGATTATTGGTGGTATGATGCACAGTAAGAATAAAAATACTATTTGGAATTGTTTATGAAAACTTATCAAATACACGCGATTAAGGCTTTTGATGATAATTATATTTGGGTGATCGTTCGCGATGATCAAGCGGTGATTATTGATCCAGGTTCGGCAGCAGAAGTTGAGACATTTTTACAAGATCATCAACTAAACCTACAAGCCATTTTAATTACTCATCATCATAATGATCATATCGGTGGCGTGGCAGCTTTGATGGATAAATACAAAGACTGTGTATTGTACGCACATAGTCATCACGGTGTAGCCCAAGCCAATGCAGTCGATGAAGGTGATATCGTCACGGTGCTTGGACTTAAGTTTGCTGTGTGGCAAAGCTTTGGACATACGGATAGCCACATCAGCTATCTTGTGCAAATCGACGGTGCTATGCGCGTGTTCTGCGGCGATACACTGTTCAGCGGTGGTTGTGGACGCGTATTTACAGGGACGATCGAGCAGCTGTTCGCAAGTTTTCAGCGCTATTTGACCCTATCTGATAATACGCTATTTTATCCTGCGCATGAATATACGCTGTCAAATTTACGATTTGCCAAGGCGGTGGCAGTAGATGGTGATTTGCCACAGATTGATAAGATGTATGATCAAGTGAGCAAAACTTTAGCAGATGGTGGCATCAGCTTGCCTGTGAGCCTAGATCATGAAAAGGACTGCAATGTCTTTATCCAAGCTTGCAATGCTGATAAAGCAAAACAAATCGCCATGAAAAATAACTTAACAGACAGCTCACCACTTGCAGTGTTCACTTGGCTGAGAGAATCCAAGAATAATTTTTAATTTAAATAAATAATATTGAGTAAAATATGAGTTGGTTTGCCCTGATTGTCCTGGCTTTTGGTATGTCGATGGATGCCTTTTCGGTCGCCATCGCCAAAGGTGCGGCAGCGCGCGGCATGACTTTTACCAAGGCGATCAAGCATGGCTTGGTATTTGGCGTGGTGGAAGCGATCGCGCCGATTTTGGGTTGGCTACTTGGCATGGTAGCGCAGCAGTGGATGGCAAGCGTCGATCATTGGATTGGCTTTACATTATTGACCATCCTTGGTATACGCTGTATTTATGAAGCGATTTGGAGTGATGACGATGATGACGATGCGCCGAATCGTACGGGGATTTGGCTGTTCATCACGGCGATTGCCACCAGTATTGATGCGATGGTCGTGGGCGTATCGCTTGCCTTTTTGGAAGTTAATATTTGGCTTGCAGCACTGATGATTGGTCTTGCGACGACGACGATGGCGACGATTGGCTTGTATCTGGGACGACAATTGGGCGAGCGATTCGGCAAGGGCGCGATGATTGCAGGTGGCTTGGTGCTAGTTGCGATTGGTTCATCGATATTGTATTCTCACTTAACAGCCTAAGGGATTATCGTGCATTATTTGACTAATCGTATTCTGCTAATGATACCGACGCTTTTTGTCATTTTGCTAATCAATTTTGCCATCGTACAAATTGCACCCGGTGGGCCGCTTGAGCAGCAACTTGCCAAAATCCAAGCCGAGCAGCAAGCACTATCCGCACAAGGCTTTCAGCTTGCCACGATCAATTATCAAGGGGCAAGCGGTCTAAGTCCTGAGATGCTTGCTGAACTAAATACGCGATTTGGCTTTGATTTGCCTGTGGTTGAGCGATTTTGGCTGATGCTATCGCAATTTGCGCGCTTTGATCTTGGGCAATCATTTTTTCAAGGGCAGGCGGTGCTTGATTTGATCACCCAAAAACTCCCCATTACGCTACTGTTTGGCGCGCTTAGCCTGATTGTGATGTATGGCATGGGTGTGTGGCTTGGGGTGCATAAGGCGCGTCGGCATGGTTCGCTGACTGATACGCTGACCACGCTGCTGCTTGCCGTGCTGCACGCTTTGCCTGTGTTTATGCTGGCACTGCTTTTGCTTGTGCTGTTCGCAGGCAATGAATTTTGGCGCATTTTTCCCATGCAGGGCATCATGTCGGCAAATTTTTATGAGTTAAGTTTATTTAATAAAATTAAAGATTTGCTTTGGCATCTCACCTTACCTGTCTTGGCAAGTAGTGTTGGCTCTATCGCAGGCATTGCGTATTTGACCAAGTTCAGCATTTTATCACAAGTACAATCCCCTTACGTCTTTGCCATGCAGGCCCAAGGCATCAGCCGAAGCCGCCTGATTTATTCACAAGTTCTAAAAAATGCTTTATTGCCAGTTGCTGCCAATTTACCAATGGCGGTGATCGGCGTGCTGTTTTCGGGTAATTTTCTGATTGAAGTGATTTTTGGCATTGATGGGCTTGGTAGATTGGCTTTTGATGCGGTGATGCAGCGTGATTATCCACTGATGTTTGGCATCTTGTATGTCTTTACCTTGATTGGCATGGTGGTGCAGCTTGTTTTTGATTTGTTGTATCAATGGCTTGATCCACGCGTGGACTTTGGGCGGTGATGATGGCGCAGCATTTTTCACTCGATCAATCGCAATATCGCACACGCTGGGCAAGATTTCGCAAGCAGAAGCTAGCTGTGATTTCATTGTTTATCTTTATAATCATTTTTGTATTATCATTAGGTGCACCACTGATCGCTAACGATAAACCACTATTGGTATCTTATCAAAATTCGCTGTATTCGCCGATCATTCATAATTATCCTGAGACTACTTTTGGCGGGGTATTTGAGACCAGTGCCGATTACCAAGATCCAGCGGTGCAGGCGATGATTAATAAGCATGGCTATATAATATCTGCGCCACTGCCTTATGGTGAATATAGCCTTGTATTAGATGCGGATACGCCACACCCGAGCGCGCCAAGTATGAGCCATCCGCTTGGTACAGATGATGTGGGGCGTGATGTGCTTGCGCGAATTTTGTACGCACTGCGTGTATCTTTGCTATTTGGTATTGGTTTGAGTGTGATCGGTTCGATGATTGGTGTGCTTGTCGGTGCGGTGATGGGTTATTTTGGCGGCGTGGCTGATTTATTAGGTCAAAGGCTGCTTGAGATTTGGATTGGTCTGCCTCAGCTTTTTGTGTTGATAATTCTTGCCAGTATTTTTGTGCCATCGACGCAGGTGCTGTTTTTGCTATTATTGAGTTTTGGGTGGCTGACGCTTGTGCCGATGACGCGGGTGCATTTTATGAAAATGCGCCGTGAAGGCTATGTGACAGCTGCGCAAAACCTTGGCATTCATCCTGTGCGTATCATGCTGCGCCATATTTTGCCAAGTACGATTTTACTTGTGCTGTCGCAGCTGCCCTTTGTGATGGTGATGAATATTTCTGCTTTGACGACGCTTGATTTTCTTGGTTTGGGCTTGCCTGTGGGCACAGCAAGTTTGGGTGAATTATTGGCACAAGGCAAGAACCATCTGGATGCGCCGCATTTGGTGTTATCAGGCTTTGTGGTGCTTGCTGTGGTGCTGTCGTTGTTGATTTTTATTGGGGAAGGGCTGCGCAATGCATTTGACATCAAGCACTAAGCCTGGTTTGATAAGTATTAAAAATTTATCAATTTATCTTAATAGTGAAAATCATAATAAAACTATTATTGATAAGCTAAGCTTATCAATACCAAGCGGTGAAATCTTCGGCATCTCAGGGCGTTCGGGTATGGGTAAGACAAGCCTGATGCTCTCCTTGTTAGGACTATTGCCCAAGTCATTTGCTGTACAAGCTGAGCAAGTCAGCATTGATGGACAAGTGATTGACATAGCCAAGCAGGGCGATGATGGGGTGTTTGCTGCGGTGCGTGGTAAACGGATTGGCTATATTTTTCAAGAGCCAAAAGCGGTATTTAGCCCGACGCACACAGTGGCGCAAAGCTTTGAGCGGATTTTTCGCAGTCAATCTAAAGGAGCGTTGCCAAAATCTGCTTGGCGTGATGAGATGATAAGACTGCTAAAGCTTGCGCAGCTGCCTAATCCCAGTGGGTTTCTGCGCCGTTATCCGCATGAGCTGTCAGGCGGTGAAGCGCGTCGCATTAGTGTTGCACAGGTGCTTGCCCTACAGCCACAAATCATCATCGCCGATGAACCGACAGGTGCGTTGGATGCTGAGCTAAAAGATGAAATTTTAAAACTACTGGTATCTATCGTGCGCACGCAGGACATGGCTTTGGTACTAATCAGTCATGATTTGCCAAGTCTTGTGGCACATTGTGATCGCTTGTTGGTGATGGATCAATCGCAGTGTTTTATTGGTGCTATCAATCAAGTGCGTGCACATTCATTGGGTAGGCAGTTATTGGCAGCGGATTTTGGCAAACCTATCATTTATCATACCACTGATAAAAATATCTTAACCGTTCAAAATCTAAGATTATCTTATCAAAAATTTTGGACGCGTAGCACTTATAGTATCAATATTCCAGATTTTCACATCAATCATGGCGAAATCATCGGATTGATGGGAGGCTCTGGGCATGGTAAATCAAGCCTTGCGCGCGCGATCACGCGCCTAGATCCACGATTAACTATAGCAGGTCAAATCATCATCAATGGCGATGACATCAGTAAATTTCGCGGCACAAAGCTTAGAAGTTTACGAAAACAAACACAGCTTGTCATGCAAGAAGTCCGTTCAAGTTTTAATCCATATTTAACAATCTTAGACAGTCTGCTTGAAGCGGTGGATGGTGGACGAAGTACCGCTGTGATGCCGATGATATCTGAATTGCTTGAGTTGTGTGGTTTATTGCCAAATGTGCTATCAAAACTACCGCACGAGATTTCTGGTGGTGAATGCCAACGCCTGTGCATTGTTCGTGCTTTACTGGCAAGACCCGGTCTCTTAATCCTTGATGAGCCGACCACCATGCTCGATCGCATTGCTACGGCACAATTTTTGGCATTACTGCGTAAAATCAACCAAGAAAAAGCCACGGCAATCTTACTGATCAGTCATGATCGAGAAGTGATTGATGCTGTGTGTCATCGGGTGGTTTTGTTGTAGATTTTATATCCATCCAAACCATATTTAAGCTACACCGCTGAACGGCTAAATACTTCTCGCAGCTCAAAACTGGTGTGTAGCTGACTGACGCCATCAATTTTACTAAGCCTGTGTAGTAGAAATTCTTCATAATGACGCATATCTTTGACCAAGACCTTGAGTAGATAATCTTCACTACGACCCGTGACGACGCTACAACTGACCACTTCATCAAAGGTGCGAACTTGGCTTTCAAATTCGCCAAAACGCTCAGCGGTATGTTTATCCATGCTCACCGCCACATAGACCGACAGCGTATAGCCCAGTGTGGCAGGGTCGGTGTGTGCATGATAGCCTGTGATGATGCCAAGCTCTTCAAGCCGTTTGATACGGCGGATGGTGGGCGTGGCGGATAGGTTGATGATTTCGCTGATCTCGCTGATGGATGCTCGTGCATTGTTTGTTAAAATCCGTAAAATCTTACGATCGATGCCATCAAGTGTCACGATGTCTTGGGCGGTTGCCATAACTGATAAATCTCTTAAAATGAGTGAATTTCACTATATATTATCAAAAAATTAGTGATTTGTACTCATTGATGCTAAAAATAATGCAAAAATAGGTAAAAATTGCTATACTAAATTTGTTATGATACCAAGCATCAAAAATTACGATTAATTTGCTTTTAATTTGGAGCCATCATGCCACATATTACCCCAAAAAATCCTGCATTTGATTTTACCAAATATCGCCCTTTTGAATTTGCACCCAAGCTAACTGACCGTACTTGGCCAGATAAGACCATTACTAAGGCACCGATTTGGGCGAGTGTTGATTTGCGTGATGGCAACCAAGCCTTGATCGATCCGATGAATATTGAGCAAAAATTAAAATTCTTTAAATTGCTTATTGATATCGGTTTTAAAGAAATTGAGATTGGTTTTCCTTCTGCGGCACAAGTCGAATTCGATTTTACCCGTCGATTGATCGAAGAAGGTCATGTGCCTGAAGATGTGACTTTGCAAGTATTGGTACAGGCGCGTGAGCATTTGATTGAGCGTACTTTTGAAGCGCTACAAGGTGCTCGCCGTGCCATCGTCCATGTGTATAACTCAACTTCAAAAGTCCAACGAGACAAAGTCTATAAGATGGACAAAGAAGAAATCAAACAAATCGCCATCGCAGGGGCGACGATGCTTCGCGACAAGGCAAAAAATTATCCAGATACCGAATGGGTGTTCCAATACAGCCCAGAGAGCTTCAGCCAAACCGAGACCGACTATGCGGTCAAAGTGTGTGATGCTGTTTGTGAAGTGTGGCAACCGCAAAACGGACAAGCGGTCATCCTAAATCTACCTGCCACTGTCGAAGCCAGCACACCAAACATCTATGCCGACCAAGTGGAATATTTCTGCCGTCATCTTAAGCAACGAGAGCACGTCATCATCAGCCTACACACGCACAATGACCGTGGTTGTGCAGTGGCAGCGTCCGAGCTTGGCTTGATGGCAGGTGCTGATCGTATCGAAGGCACACTACTTGGCAATGGTGAGCGTACGGGTAATATGGACATCCTAGTGATGGCGATGAACCTATATACCCAAGGCGTCGATCCTGAGCTTGATTTTAGCCAAGTCAGCGAAATGGTGCAAATCGTCACTGAGTGCAATAATTTGCCAGTACATCCACGCCATCCGTATGTCGGCGAGCTTGTGTTCACTGCATTTAGTGGCTCACACCAAGATGCCATCAAAAAATCACTGGATTATAACGAATCGCACAAAGAGACAGATAATCACTGGGATGTGGCGTATTTGCCAATCGATCCATTGCACATCGGTCGTGGCTACCAAGATGTCGTGCGTATTAATAGCCAGTCAGGCAAGGGTGGTGCAGCGTATATTCTACAGCGTCATTATGGCTTTAATTTGCCACGCTGGACGCAGATTGACTTTGCGCGCGTGGTGCAATCCCAAGCCGAAAGCTTGGCGCGTGAGCTAAAAACTGAAGAGCTTTTGGAAATCTTCACCCAAACTTATCTATCTCAAGATACTTTCCGATTGAGCGACTACACCATCAACAACAAAGGCGGTGAAGTGACATTCCAAGGTCAAGTGGCAGCACCGACCGAAGTGTTTGAAGTCATCGGTCAAGGCAACGGTGCATTGTCAGCGTTCATCGATGGACTTGTCAAAGCAACTGGCAAGCAAATCCATGTCACCAACTATGCCGAACACGCCATCAGCCAAACAGCACAAAGCGACAGCGATGACGGCAAGGACAACCAAACGCACAATGCTGCCGCCGCTTACATTCAGCTGTCTGTCGATGGTCAAATCTACTCAGGCATCGGCACCTGTAACAGCACTGTCTCAGCGATGCTAAAAGGCGCGTTGTCAGCATTGGCACAGGCTTGGTAATTGACCATTTTCATACCCAAAAAAGCACAGATTACAGTCTGTGCTTTTTTATTGGTCGGTTTAGTCTTTGATGGCTAGAATGCCTTGGTATTCATTGGGTAAAATTTCTATCAAAACCAATATCGATAATTGCAACAAAATTCACAATTTTTTGCCAATTTATGCTATAATAACTCGTTAAATTTTCGGGTACTTTCCCAGTGATTTTCAAAGGATTTTTATGAGTGATTCAGTCAGTCCGATTGGTATTGTCGATGAGTTAAAGCGGTCATATTTAGACTACGCCATGAGCGTCATTGTCTCTCGTGCATTGCCAGATGTGCGTGACGGACTCAAGCCTGTGCATCGCCGTATCTTGTACGCCATGCATGAGCTGGGCAACGATTATAACAAAAAATACCTAAAATCTGCCCGTGTGGTCGGTGATGTCATCGGTAAATACCACCCACACGGCGACATCGCTGTCTATGATGCCATCGTGCGTATGGCACAGGATTTCAGCCTACGCTATATGCTGGTCAATGGTCAGGGTAACTTCGGTTCGATGGATGGAGATCCACCAGCGGCGATGCGTTATACCGAGATGAAGATGCAGAAGCTGACGCATCGTATGCTTGCTGATCTGGACAAAGATACCGTCGATTGGGAAGATAACTACGACGGCTCTATGAAGATGCCAAGCGTTCTGCCTGCTCGTATCCCAAATCTACTGGTCAACGGTGCAGCAGGTATCGCCGTGGGTATGGCGACCAATATGGCACCGCACAATCTCACCGAAGTGCTAAACGCCTGCCTTGCTTATGCTGACAATCCAAATATCTCGACAGATGAGCTGATTACCCATATTTCAGGCCCAGATTTCCCGACGGGTGGTATCATCTATGGTCGTAGCGGCATCATTGATGCGTATCGCACGGGCAAGGGTCGTCTGCACATCCGTGGTCGCTATCACATTGAGCCGATGAGCGATAGCGGTGCAAACAAAGACCGTGAACGCATTGTCTTTACTGAGATTCCTTATCAGGTCAATAAGGCAAATCTGATTAAGCACATCGCTGACTTGGTCAATGCCAAAAAAATCGAAGGCATTAGCGAGATTCGTGACGAATCGGACAAAGAAGGTGTGCGAGTCGTGATTGATTTACGTCGTGGCGAAAATTCGGAAGTCATGGTCAACAATCTATTCACCCAGACACCGCTAGAGTCAAGCTTTAGCATCAATATGGTGGCACTGGATAATGGTCAGCCTAAGCTGATGACTTTGCGTGATTTGGTGGCGGCATTCATCCGTCATCGCCAAGAAGTCGTGACACGTCGCACCATTTTTGAATTGAACAAAGCCTTGGCTCGTGGGCATTTGCTCGAAGGTCTGACCATTGCGCTTGCCAATATTGATGAAGTCATTGAGACCATCAAGCAGTCATCAAATAGAGCTGAAGCGCGCGAAAGATTACTTGAGCGTACTTGGCAGTCAGGTGGCGTGGTGGCGATGCTTGAGGCAGCTGGTGCCAGCTCGATTCGCCCTGAGTATATCGAGGGTGAGGATCTGAATGCGCCTTATGGCTTGATTGACAATAACACACGCTATCGTCTATCGCCTGAGCAGGTCAATGCCATCTTGGATATGCAGCTACATCGCTTGACAGGTCTAGAGCAGGATAAGCTGACGGGTGAATATCAAGAAATCTTGGCCGAGATTGCTCGTCTTGAGCTGATTTTGAATGACTTTGATGTACTGATGGGTGTCGTGCGTAGTGAGCTGATTGAGATTCGTGATGAATTTGGTGACGAGCGTCGCACAGATATCGTCGATGCGCGACATGACTTCAACCGTGAAGATCTGATTCCAGAACAAACTGTTGTCCTTACCGTCTCACACACAGGCTATGCCAAGACGCAGCCAATCAGTGATTATCAAGCCCAAAAGCGTGGCGGTAAAGGCCGTTCAGCCACCGCAATGAAAGAAGATGATGTGATTGAGCATATGCTTGTTACCAGTACGCACGCGCATATCATGTGCTTTACCAATACTGGTCGCGTGTTTGGCTTGCGTGGCTTTGAGATTCCGATCGCCAGCCGCGGTTCAAAAGGTCGTCCATTGGTAAATTTGATCAATCTTGAGCCTGAAGAAACAGTGACGGCGATTTTACCAGTTACTGATTTAAAAGATGAAAACAGCTTTGTGTTCTTTGCCACAGCATCAGGTACGGTGAAGCGTGTGGCGTTGTCACAGTTTGCCAATCTGCGTGCCAATGGCCTTCGTGCGATTGATTTGGCAGAAGGTGATACACTGATTGGAGTCGCAATCACCGATGGCAACCAAGAAATCATGCTATTTAGCAATGAAGGTAAGGCAATTCGCTTTAAAGAAGACAGCATCCGTGCGATGAGCCGTGTCGCCAAGGGTGTGCGTGGTATGCGTGTCAATCTATTGGCACTGGGTGATGATGAAGAGATTGTCGAAGACGACAGTGATGATACCGATGGCTTTGCTGTTAGCCGTGTGGTATCGCTTGTTGTTGCACCGACCGCTGGTGAGATCTTATGTGCGTGTGAAAATGGCTTTGGCAAACGCACCCCGATTGACGATTACCCAACCAAAGGCCGTGGCGGTAAGGGCGTCATCGCCATCAAGACTTCCGAGCGTAATGGTCAGTTGGTCAAGGCGATTGCCGTGACTGGTGATGAAGATGTGATTTTGATCTCGGACAAAGGCACATTGGTGCGTACTCCAGTTGCCCAAATCGCCACAGCAGGGCGTAATGCACAAGGTGTGAAACTGATCCGTATCGCCGATGAAGAGACCTTGGTTGGTATGGCGTGCGTTGAGCATGAAGAAGCGGATGATATTGATGATATCGAAGTTACCATAGTGACTGTCGATGATGAGAATGTATAATCCGTCTCATTTGACCAAATGCTAAAAAAGCCAGATTTGAACCGACCCCCAATTCTTAGACACTAAGATTAACGGTTAAGGTTTCATCAAGGACTGAGTTCTGTATTGTACAGGACTCAGTCCTTTTAATTTGCTCTTTATTCTATCATGGTTGTAGTAGTGAATGTACTCATCAATCACTTTTCTAAGCTCATCTGGTGAAGTGAATTTAGTTTTCTCATAAAATATCTCTTCTTTTAATGTCCCAAAGAAACTCTCTATCACTGCATTATCCAAGCAGTTACCTTTTCTTGACATACTTTGGATAATGTCATTGTCTTTTAAGGTTTGTTGGTAATTGCTCATTTGATAATGCCAGCCTTGGTCAGAATGCAAGATGGGTTTGTCATCACCAGTTAGCGTTGTTATGGCTTTGTGTAGCATGTCTTGCACTAACTCATAAGTCGGTCTGTCTTTGATACTGTAGCTAATGATCTCACCATTATACAAATCAATGATGGGTGATAAATACAGCTTTTGCTCTTTGATACCGCCATCATAAGTTTTGCTTTGTATTTTAAACTCAGTGACATCTGTTGCCCATTTATGATTGGGCTTGTCTGCTTTAAAATCACGGTTTAAGACATTGGTAGCGATTTTGCCTACTCGTCCACGGTAAGTGCTGTGTTTGCTTCGCTTACGACGAATTACTGCTTTAAGCCCAAGCTCGTGCATTAGCCGTTGCACTTTTTTATGATTGATAACAAAGCCTAACTGCTTTAGTGCTAGGGTAATACGCCGATAGCCATATCTGCCTTTGTGAGCGTGGTAGATGTTTTGGATTTTATCTTTGATAACAGTGTCTTGCTCAGGTCTGCTTAATTGTTTTAGATGATAGTAAAAAGTACTTCTTGGTAAGTGTGACACGTTAAGCAAATCATCAATCAGATAGGTTTGCCTTAATTCTTGCACAATCATCACTTTTTCTTGGGTGATGATGCGTTGTGTTTTTGACGAATTAAGGCATCGAGCTTTTTTAGATAAGCATTCTCAGCTTCTAGATATTGAATGCGTCTGAGTAACTCGGCGTGTTCATTGGTTAGTGTTTTATCTGTCCTGTCCACCTTGGCTGTTTTAGCTACTTTGCTTGTTTTCGTTGCTTTGGCTACTTTATCTGATTTATTGGTTGATTTGCTCATAGGTCTTCTGCCTTTAGGTTTGGGAGTAAGTCCCATGATACCATGAGTTTGATAAGCTTTTAACCATTGAAAGAGCACACTTGGGCTACTGATGTTTAATTCAGTGGCAACTGTTGGCATAGATTTGCCAGAGAGTAATTGTAATACTGCTGTGTGTTTAAATGCTGGTGAATAACTGGCTTTGCTTGTTCTTGGGCGAATGCCATCAATCCCATGAGTTTGGTAGAGTCTCACCCAGTTTTGGATGATAGAGCTTTCTATGCCAAAAAATTTGGCTGTCTGATTGTAACTATGTCCTGTTAAATAATGTTGAATGACGGACAGTTTAAAGTCCATTGTGTATTTGGTCATAAAAACACCCCAAAGGCTGTCTAACTTTTGGGGTGCGGTTCAATTTGATACTGGCTTTTTTTATTAGCTTTGATAAATCATTTAAGAGTAAAATTGTTTATGACAACTTCACAAAATAAGCCTGCACCAAACGAACCTTCAGCACAGCCCAACAAACCTGTAATCTTACAAGGCATGGGTACAAAGCTGCTTGTGCTGATTTTATGCGCTGTAAGCTTTGTGGCGGGATTTTATGCACATCAAGCACGACAAATCAATCATTGTGAATCATTGGGACAAGTAGCACAAAAGCAAGGCTCTGTGGTGATTTGCACTTAATAATCATCTTAAATGGCAGATATGGCAACGCCATCACAATGACTTATCAAAAATCTCCGCCAGTGCCGAGCGATTGGTTTGTGCATTCCAGTGTTTCAGCTGCTGCAATCGGCGTTTGTGAATCTCGGACAGCACCAGATTTTGGCAGCTACCCATCTGCTGCTCTAGATGCTTGATGATGACATTGCCCAAGATCTCATTGAATAAAGGCGATAGATTCTGCATATTGTGGCGTTTGGTCGCTTTGGCAAATTCCACCCAGTGTTTTTTAAGTAAATCTTGTAATTCCATCGGTAGGGCAGCGATGATAAAATGTGCTGCCTGCTCGGTGTCGAATTGTAATTTGCTCTGAATCATTGATTTAGCAATCTCAATAATCTGACTGAGTAAGGGGGCGTTTAGCGATGCCCAAGTCGGTAACGGTGGCGATGTCAAATCCTGCCGCGCAAGATGACCGGCAAACTGCTCGTGCACCTTATGCAGCTGTGCAGCATGGATCAGTCGATCTAGTGGGTCATCCGCCAAGATCTGTGGCTGCGATAATAAGCATAGGCTTAGCTGCAAGGTAGGGTCTTGGCTATTGATGGTGTAATTGGCGCGATCAACCTTGTTAAACCGTGATGTGGTGCTGCGTCCGACAGCTTTGATTTTTTGGTAAATATCGCTATTAAGCCACCATCTTAGGCTTGAGCCTTTGGGGAATAATTCACAAAAACTACGCAATTGCGCCATTGCAGCGGCTTTTTGTTCAGGTTTATCAAGGTCAAATCGCGCGCTCAATGCTTGAAAAATATACTCAGATAAGCTTAATGATTTTTTCAGTTCATCTTGCATGGCAGCCGCGCCATGCTGACGCAAAAAGCTGTCGGGGTCGTGCTGATCAGGCAATAATAAGAATTTCAGCGTCTTGCCATCGGTGAGTACAGGTGCAGCCACTTCCATCGTGCGCCATGCTGCCTTTTGACCTGCGCCATCACCATCAAAGCACAAAGTTAGACTGTCATGATAGCGCAGCAAAGTGGCGATTTGCGTCTCGTTCGCTGCCGTACCCATTGGTGCGACCGCACCAAAAATCCCTGCTTGATACAGCGCGATCACATCCATATAGCCTTCGACCATCAGATATTCGCTCGCTTTTTGTTGGCGCGCTTCATACATACCATATAGAATGTGCTGCTTTTGGAAAATTGGCGATTCGCTTGAGTTGATGTATTTAGGCGTCTCATCACCAAGACTACGCCCAGCGAACCCAACCACGCGACCTTGCTTATCTTTAATCGGAAAAATCACGCGATTGCGCAATAAATCAAAATCGCGACCTTTTTGTGATTGACGCACCAGACCTAAGATCTTTAAGCCTTCGATGTCTTCAGAAAATACCGATTCTAAATGCTGCCAGCCTTCAGGCGCATAGCCCAAGCGAAAAGTTGTGATGCTCTCTTCGCTAATGCCGCGATCCAGAAAATACTGTTTTGCCTTTGGGGTATTATTCAGCATAAATTGATAATACTGGCAAATATTTTCAAGTAATTGGTACAAATCGCCTTGTGGTTCTTGGGCGTTTTGGGGTAAATATGCAGGTGCAGGCTGTGGCGGATTTTGCCAAGCATTATCCTGAATCGGCATATTGCCAGCGATGGGCTGTGGCGGTGCAGGTGGTGCAATCGGCACAGGATTTTCCCCATTTGGTGCATATGGATGGGGCGATGAATCGGTTTTTTTCTTGGCATAGCGCGTTTTTTTGGCGTGATTGTCGTCTTTGGGCAACTCGATGCCTGTCTGTTCAGACAGATACTTGACCGCTTCCATAAAGCTTAAGCGTTCATATTCCTTTAAAAAAGTGATCGGATTACCCTTGGCATGACAGCCAAAACAGTAGTACAGATTGGTTTCTGGATTGACATAAAATGACGGCGTCTTCTCTCCATGAAACGGACAGCAGCCCTTGAACTCACGACCAGCAGGCTTAAGCGTCGTGTGCTTTCGAATCATGCCGACCAGATCGGCTTGGCTGTTCAGCTGTTCGATGATGGATTCAGAAATGCGCATCTTTTTATCTTGGTTTTTTGGTGAATAAGATCAATGCATTGTAGCACAAATTATCATCCGGACAAAAATAAAACGGCAAACAGTTGCCGTTTTATCTGCATCACATCAGTAGGATTAGTGCGGAATGTTATTCACATTGCCTGTATCTGTGTCTGATGGCAAGCCTAGGCTTAGGTTTGGCAAGCGGCGCTGATTTTCTGGGATCAATGAATTATTTGATGATTCGATTTTCGATTCATTGGTCTCAGGTAGGCGCAGGGCTTGTGCTTGGCGGATACTCTGGGTGCGCGTTTGACCTGCATACTGACCTTCAAAGGCAGGGGCATCGCTTGCACGACCCAATTTACCAAAGCTGATGGCTGATAGTACTTTTTGGGCAGTGGTTTTTGCGCCTGTACCGCTTAGGCGAACCGTGCCATCATTGCTCAGATATTGTGGATAGTTAATCTGTAGCAGAGTTTTGTACTCATTGGCGGTCTCTGTCAAGCCCAGCTGCTCATTGGTATAGGCAAGGATCGCCACCGCTTCAGGCACAGATTCTGACTGCGGGAAGTATTGGAACACCCACTTGGCGCGGTTGGCAGCAGCGACCATTGCATCACGCTTGATGTACCAACGCGCGGCGACCAGTTCATTTTCTGCCAAGGCATTATAAATCGCCACCATACGCTGTGCGGCATCGGCTGCATAGGTACTGTTCGGGTAATTGTTTACCAAAGATTGAAAATCTTGGAAAGCTAGGCGCAGATAGGCAGTGTTGCGCTCGGCTTGATTGACACGATATAGGCGCGGGCCTTTTGGCGCACCGTTCATATTGGTCACGCCTTGCACATACAATGCGTAGTCAATGTTACGACTGGTTGGGTACAGGCGAATGTATTCGGCGGTGCTTTGGGTCACGGCTTCATAGTTGCCTTGTTGATACTGCACATAGATTAAATCAAGCAATGCCTGTTCTGCCAAGCGACCCGTGGGGTAGAAAGTGCGGATATTATTCAGCGCGATCACCGCTTCATTATTGTGTGATTTGGCGATGGATTCTTGGGCGTAGTCATAATATTGCTGTTCGGTCTTGTCAGCTGTGGTGATGACATCGTCTTTTTTCTTGGTGCCGAACAGACCGCTCATGCTGGCACAGCCAGTCAATACACTGCCTGCCAGTACAGCAGTCATCGCAATTTTTAAGGCGTTTGCTTTCATGGTTTCCTCATACAATTGGCATTGCCATTACGCAATAAATTTTCGCTAGTTTAGCATGATTTATCAGCCAAAACAATGAAACCGATGCCCAAAACTTATCAAAACGCTCACAGACAGCAAATTATAACCAAATGTAAAACTTGCGTAATAAAAGAAGGCGCGCTAATAATTGCGTTACAGTGGCGCGATAGTTAAAAGTATGTTAAAGTATTAGGTTTTATTTAATGAACAATCCAAGATCTGACATGAGTGTAGAACAATACGAAACCGCGATGCCTGATGCCACTGATGAATCGCTGATTGATAGTGATGATGGTGATCATCTTGAGCTTGAGCATGATAAAGCCGCTCAAGTGCTGACACATACCGTCGCAGCCAATGAATCAGGGATGCGCCTTGATAAGCTTGCAAGCACCGTATTTACTGAGTTTTCGCGTGCCAATTTACAAAAATTCATCGAGTCAGGCGATCTTTTGGTCAATGGACAAAGTGTCAAGCCTAAGCACGCGGTCAAGGTAGGGGATCAGCTTGTTTTATCAGCGGTACTTGAAAATCATTCTGAAGATTTGCCCGAAAATATCGCGCTGGATGTCATCTATGAAGATGATGATGTCTTGGTGATTAATAAGCCTGCAGGTTTGGTCGTACATCCTGGTGCAGGCAATCGCACAGGCACGCTTGTCAATGCGCTGCTGTATCATTATCCAGAGTCGGCACATCTGCCGCGCGCAGGATTGGTACATCGGATTGATAAGGATACTACAGGGCTATTGGTCGTGGCGCGTAGTAAATCAGCGCAGTTGGATTTGATAGATCAGCTTAAAGATAAAACTGTCTATCGTCATTATCAATGTATTGTACTGGGAGCACCCCATGAGATCATGCGCCATGCGCGCATCGATGCGCCGATCGGTCGGCACAGCACACAGCGCACCAAGATGGCGATCAAAGACACAGGCAAACCTGCCGTTACGCACATCATCAAGGCAACCGCGCTACATGAGCGATACAGCCTATGCGATGTACAGCTAGAAACAGGACGCACCCACCAAATCCGCGTCCATCTATCGTCCGTGGGGCATCCGCTGGTCGGTGATAAGGTCTATGGCACATCACCGCGCGCAGGTTTAAGTGCGGATATGCGCGCACAGCTTGCCAGTTTCCCACGCCAAGCCCTGCACGCGCATACGCTGGGCTTTACGCATCCTGTCACAGGTGAGTTGATGAAATTTTTTGCGCCACTGCCTGATGATATGCAAGCACTGATAGATGCCTTTGAAGCAGAATGATTTTTTTTATTAGTTAGTATAAATTTATAATTACAATGAATAAGATGACAACTACACCGCCAATCAGTGTGCTGATGACCCAGCTTTATCAAGATGATGGCATCTTTATCGCGCAGACGCACGCAGGTGAATTTGATAAATTTGACCAAGCTGATCTGTATGGTGAATTTAACTTGGGACTTCATGTTAAAGATAAGCCATCTGCTGTATTATTGCGCCGTGCTGCACTCTTAGATCAGTTAAATCAATCTACACAATCTAGGATTGATCATATCTATTGGCTCAATCAAGTGCATGGCGATACCGTCATTGATGTGGATGATGTAGCAAGCACACTTAGCGCACATTCTGCCGATGCGCTGATCAGCCATCAAGCGGGGCAGGCGCTTGCGATCATGACGGCTGATTGTGTGCCAGTGGTGATTTTTGGTGATGCCAATGATGGCATTGCCTGTATTCACGCAGGTTGGCAGGGTTTGGTCAATGGCATTATTGCTAAAAGCTTTGTCAAACTAAATCCGATGACAAATTCCAAAGCCATCATCGGCGCGTGTATTTCTCAAGCTGCTTATGAGATTGATCATGCGCTTGCGGTACGGATCTGCACGCAAATTAGCGATCAAAAGCTTGTTGGTTTAAACTTTGATGCGCTGTTTGATACCATCATCATCGCATCAGATTGTCAAGATAAAGTAAAAATTGATATTGTAAAACTGGCGCGCCTTGAGCTTGAACATCTTGGCATCAGCGTGATAAATGACAGCGTCGCTTGCAGCTATCAAGACGCCAATTTATACTCATATCGCGCCCAAACTCATGCTGCCAAGCCTGCCACCGGTCGCATGGCGATGATCGTAGCAAAAGTTTAATCATTAATAAGGATAAATGTAGAAAAAAATGACCATCTTAACCGAAAATGCGCCAAAAATCGCCATCATTTATCATTCTAATTATGGACACACTCGCCGTGTGGCACACGCCATTGCACAAGGGGTTGCGCGTGTTGGCAGTGCTTATCCGATCGATATCAGCAAGCTTAGTGATGATGACTGGGCAATGATGGATGGCGCGGATGTCTTGGTGTTCGGCAGTGCGGTATATATGGGCAGCACGACAGCAGAATTTAAGGCATTCATGGACAGCACATCTAAGCGATGGCTTAGCCGCGCTTGGCAGGGCAAATGGGCGGCAGGCTTTGCTAACTCAGGCGGGCTAAGCGGTGACAAATTGGCGGTATTACAGCAGTTTTGCTTATTTGCCATGCAGCACGGCATGAGTTGGATTGGCTTGCCATTATTGCCGACAGGTAGTAATGAGACCGATTTGAACCGTTTAAGCAGTTTTTTAGGTCTTATGACACAGTCGCTTGATGCACCACCTGAAGTGACACCGTGCCAAGGGGATATTGATACCGCGATTTGGTTTGGTGAACACTTGGCAAGGACAGCGCAAAAATAATTTAAAAATTCTAATAAACCTAAAACCAATCTTCAAGCAGATACGCGTGTCTTAGCTGTTCTGCTTGGCTTGGTTTGGGTTTATTTTTTTGGGGCAATGTCATATGCTCGCTATGATGCGTTGCCTGCATCGGCGCTGTGACAGGGTGTAGTGTGATGGGCAAAGGACTGCGCGTCACTTGGATATGCTGACAGCCTGTAAGTATCATCACCATGATGGCAGATGCAGATATTTTAGTAAATGTTGATTGACGCACGCTGTTACCCAGATTTACTTTATTGAGCTTTGTCACTTATTTTGACCAAATCGGATCGCGCACTTGCCCTGTGGTGGCGATGGTGCGCGTGCTGTTATTGTGCAGATTTCTAATCATCAGCTGACTTTGCTTGCCTTGACTGAGCGCATATACTAGCTGATTGCCAGATGGCGATAAGCTGGCTGAGATCTCAGTGCCTGATGCAGCAAAGCTTTGCTCGGTTTTGCCTTGAGTATTGGCAATGACGATGCGTGAGCCTGCGACATAGACGATTTTTGAGCCATCATGACTTAGGCGCGGATTGGTGGCGTTGGCGATCAGCGGTGTCGCGGTTTGGCTACCGAAATTTTGGCGGTATAATCCTTGGCGGCGACTGCCCTGATCAGCAGTAAAGATAAAGCCTTGATTGTTCGGCAGATAATTGGGCGAGTTTTCCGCACCGTTTAAATTGGTCAATCGCTCAAGAGTATTTAGGCTTAAATTTAGGCGGTAAATATTGGGATCGTTATTCTCATGACTGCCTGAGAATAGAATGCTTGTGCCATCTGGGCTGAAGCTTGGTGCAAGATTATGCCCCCAAAACGGTGTCACCACACGGCTCTCGCCACCATTGACCGATTGGATTTGGATCACTGGCAAGCCATTTTGACGCTGCACGCTATAGGCAAGCTGACTGCCATTAGGGGAGAAAGTTGGCGTTAGGATTGAGCCATTGACCGTGTATAAAGTGCGCGCGTTTTGCCCGTCGCTGTCGATGATTTTTAGCGTGGCGATCGGTGCAGATGGCGTGCCTGTGTTCTCGACATAAGCGATCTTTGAGCCAAAATCCGATGCTTGACCTGTGATGGCTTGATAAATCTTGTCACTAAGCTGCGCTGATGTGCGATTGATCGCGCTTGGGTTACTATCGGTGATGTGTGTCTGTGCGCCGCCCAGGCTTTTGCCATTGATCGCATCGATGACTTCATAAGTGATGGCGGTCTTTCCGCCTGCGATTGAATGCGCTTGACCGATGACCACATAGCCAAAGCCCTGATTGCGCCATGCATTCAGATTGGACAAGATCTCATTGCTATTATTGGTCTGCTGCGGCAGATTATTTTGGGTTGCGCCAAGTTCGGTTGTGTCAAGCTTAGCGGTGATGGCAGATGACAGAGCGTTATTACCGATGAACGGTAAAACGGCGACGCGCTGCGTACTTTGGGCGATTTGCTGCGTCACCGTCCAGACTTTATCATCATTAGCGCTTGCCATTTGGCTCATCGATACACTCAGCAGTGCAGCGGTCAGTAGGGTCAATTTTTTCATAATCATACTCAAAAACCAATGATCAATTCGGCGCTTGTGCGTCATTGTCATCTTTTGGTTCATCAAAAATCAAAGTCTCGGTTCTAAATTCAAAGGTCATGCGACTGACCACGCCAGCCAATTCGCGATAAGGGGCGGCAGCACTGACAGCGGCACGAATCGATGGCTTAAGATCAGGATCGCCTGCACCAAAATCAATGCCAGCGACATTGCCTGCATCATCAAAACGCACGACAAATTGCATGGATTGATTGGGCTGCTTGGGCTGCGATTTCCATGCTGATTCGATACGGCGATAGGCGGCTTGTTGTACAGCAAGCTTATCAACGGTCGGTGTAGCGTTTGCTGTGCCTGCACCAGTTGTTTGTGCATGATCACCAACACTCACAGATGATGCCAATTGATCATCGGCTGATGGCGCGCTTGTCGTATCGGTAAAGGTATCAAAAGTACTGATATCTGTGCCTGTATCAGATGGCGTGCTTGATGAAGCGATTTGCGTGGTGGAATTGACCACGCGATTGGTTTGATAAGGATTATCTGACTGATAGCGAGCCATCAGTGCTTTATCTGCACTGGATACTTGCGTTGTCTGTGCGGATTTTGCAGACTGCTGGCTTTGTTTGTGGTGATCTTGCAAGGCTTTTTGTGCTGCTGCCAAATCATCTTGGCTCACCAAAGTGGTGGCAATGCCCGTATCGGCATCAGATGGCGCAATCAGTGGCGCAGCGATGGCAATAACAATCATCGCATGGATGACGACACTTGCCAAGATTGGCAGGGTATAAGACTGTGCCATACGCGCCCCTTATTTCGCCGACTCGCTAAGCAGACTCACCTGTGATACGCCTGCATTTTGGATCAGTGCCATGATGTGCATGATTTGATGATAAGGATTGTCCGCATCGGCATTGACCATGACTTGTAGCTCTGGATTATCGCCATGCATCTTGCGTAACAGCGCATCAAGCTGAGCATCATCAAGCGGCTCATCGATGGCATCTTTATGACTGACAAACAGCGCGCCATCATTTTTAATCGTCACAATCACAGGCAGCGCATCGCTTTGGGTCACAGGCTTAGTCTCTTCTTTTGGCAAAGACACATCAACCCCTGTAGCCAGCATCGGCGCCGTCACCATAAAAATCACCAACAGCACCAGCATGACATCGATATAAGGCACGACATTCATCTCGGCATTAAGCGGCTTGGTGCTGCGTGCAAAAGAACTGTGGCGTTTGCTCATATTCTCACCACTTATCGCTTGGCAAGTAAGGCAGAAATCAGAGATTCACAGAACAAAGCGCGTCGCTCATAGATGCTATTTGCCTTGGCGGTAAAATAATTGTACGCAAGGCTTGCAGGAATCGCAGCAAATAGACCTAATGCGGTCGCAATCAAAGCTTCAGCAATGCTTGGCGCGACCGTCGCAAGACTTACCGACTGAGCTTGACCCAAGCCAATAAAGGCATTCATAATGCCCCACACCGTGCCAAAAAGACCGATATAAGGCGATACCGAACCGATACTGGCAAGCGGTGCTAGGCCTTGCTCTAGGCGGTTTTGCTCACGCCCAAGTGCCACTTTTAGCTCACGCTCAGCGATGTCGGCTTGCTCAGCATTTGGCAGATCGGCAGCCCTTTTATACCCATCATAAAACACTGCTTCGAGTGCCGTGCGCTCAGTTTCTTTGGTCACTGTGGCAAATTGCTTGTTAATCGAATCTGTCCAAAACCAATCTTCAAAACGCGCATCAAATCGCGAAGCGCCGCCAAGCTTAGCACCGAGATGAAAAATCAGCACCCAGCTTAGGATGGATAATAAGAGCAAAACCGCCATCACTAGCTGCACGACCAAACTTGCCCCAGTGATAAGCCCAAGAATACTGATGGATTGGTTCATAATAAAATCGTTTTAATTGTTAAAATTACCGTGATTATAACATAAGTTTATTGATGGTTGGTATTAAAAGCTTGAAAATAGACGACAAGGATAGTTTGATCAGTCGCCAAAGTTGCCATAAAAGCTGCATAAAAAGCTGCCATAAAAGTCGCCACACAGCTTAAGCACAGCAAAAATTGCACGATGACAAAAATTTCATTACAATAGTGCGTTTATATAAATATCTATTAAAAAACAGCCCATGACCACTCAGCCAAATTCTGCCCAAGTTTCAAATACCGCACCCGTACTTGCCAAAGATCGATATTATTTAGAAAAACTTCGTAAAGAAATCAAATCTGCTCATGGAGATGACAAGCTCAAAAAACAAGCGCGTCATGATGAGATCACTGCGCGCTCATCTGCCAAAGTACAAGCGCGGCAGCAAAGTATCCCTGCTGATTTATTCGCTAAGCTTAATCACGATCTGCCTGTCACCGCAGAAGCTGAGACCTTAATCCAAGCGATTCGCGATCATCAAGTGGTGATCATCGCAGGAGAGACAGGCTCGGGTAAGACCACACAGCTGCCTAAGCTTGCGATGCTGGCAGGGTGTGGCATCACAGGACAAATCGGACACACGCAGCCACGGCGATTGGCAGCACGATCGGTGGCGACGCGTATCGCTGAAGAGCTTGGCGAAGAGCTTGGGCGTACGGTGAGTTTTAAGATTCGCTTCACAGAAGA
This sequence comes from Moraxella sp. FZLJ2109, assembly GCF_024296965.1. Taxonomy (NCBI): domain Bacteria; kingdom Pseudomonadati; phylum Pseudomonadota; class Gammaproteobacteria; order Moraxellales; family Moraxellaceae; genus Moraxella; species Moraxella sp. FZLJ2109. The sequence continues at coordinate 2,293,291 of NZ_CP101112.1, read as the reverse complement.
AGGCGGTAAGCATTCGATCGTCAAGCTGATGACTGATGGTATTTTGTTAGCAGAGCTTGGCTCGGATAAATTTTTGGCAAATTATGACACCATCATCATCGATGAAGCGCATGAACGCAGCCTAAACATTGATTTTATCATGGGTTATCTGAAGCGGCTATTGCCCAAGCGTCCCGATCTAAAGGTCATCATCACATCAGCGACACTTGACACCCAGCGATTTGCCGAGTATTTCGCGGTCGGTGGTATGCCTGCGCCTGTGTTCGTCGTCGAAGGTCGCAGCTACCCCGTGGAAGTGCGCTACCGGCCTTTGACCGATATGATTATCAAAAGCCAAGATGATGATGCATTTGATGACATCGAAGATAATCTGCCGCGTGCGCTGACTGCGGCGGTGAATGAATGCTTTGATGATGCGCGTGCCAAAGGTCATCCTGATCAAGCCGATATTCTGATCTTTGCCGCTACCGAAGCTGAAATCCGTGATTTACAAGATATTTTAAACAGTTATGCGCCTGCACATACCGAGATTTTGCCATTGTTTGCGCGCCAAAGCTATGCCGAGCAGCAGCGGATTTTCTCACCAAATGGCAAAGGACGACGCATCATCATCGCCACCAATGTCGCTGAAACCGCACTGACCGTACCGAACATCCGCTATGTGATTGATCTTGGCTTTGCGCGTATTTCGCGATACAACTACCGCTCGCGCATCCAGCGCCTGCCGATCGAAGCGATCAGTCAAGCGGCGGCAAATCAGCGTAAAGGTCGCTGTGGTCGTGTGGCAGCAGGGGTATGTATTCGATTATACTCTGAAGAAGATTTTAACAGTCGTCCTGAGTTTACCGAACCTGAGATTCTAAGAACCAACCTTGCGTCCGTCATACTACAGATGGAGCGGTTGCGACTTGGTGATGTTGATTCTTTTGATTTTATCACACCGCCTGATTTGCGCCTTGTCAATGATGGTCGTAAACTGCTCATCGAACTGGGCGCGCTTGATGATACTGCCTACACCAAAACCCGCGCCAAAAAAGGACGCGCGCAAGAAGGCAACCTAACCAAAATCGGTCAGCAAATGGCAAAAATGCCGATTGATCCGCGACTTGCGCGTATGCTGATCGCTGGCGATACTTTCGACTGCCTGCACGATATGCTGATCATCGTCTCTGCCTTGGCAGTGCAAGATGTGCGCGAACGCCCAATGAATAAGCAAATGCAAGCCGATCAAAAGCACGCCTTATTCCACCGTGATGATTCGGACTTTTTATTTTATCTTGAATTATTCCAAGCTTTATTTGACAAACATCCCACCAATGATCATCAAATTTTATCCAGTAATGGGCGCCGTAATTTTGCCAAAAAGCACTATTTGAGCCATCCACGCATCCGTGAATGGCAAAAAACACATCGCCAGCTGACCGAGATGGTCGCTGAGATGGGCTTTGTTATCAATACGCCTACCGATACCGCTGTATCTGATGGTAATGATACCAAAATCGATACTAAAAAAGGCGTACGCTTATCTATATCCAAAACTAATCAAACGCGCCAAGCTCAAGGCAAAAATCCCAAGCAAGCACTGGTAAATTTAAAAGAAAAACTAAAAATTGCCAACGCGCCAAAAGATCGCCAAGCGGCACATTATGCCAATATTCACCGCGCGCTTTTGACCGCGTTATTGTCCTTTGTGGCGCACAAGACCGAGAACATCGGCGAATATCTGATGGCGCGCAGCCAAAAATCGCGCATTTTCCCTGCCAGCACCCTGCACAAAAAAGGTGTGCAGTGGGTGATGGCTTTTGAAGTGGTGGAGACTTCGCAAGTCTATATGCGCTGCTTGGCAAAAATCGAACCTGAGTGGATCATTTCTGCTGCGCCAAATCTGCTGAAATATCATTATTTTGAACCGCATTGGTCAAAAAAAGCAGGGCGTGTGCGTGCTTATGCGCAAATCAGCTTATTTGGCTTGATTGTCATTGCCAAAGAGCTTGTGAATTATGAGCAAATCGATTTGGCTCAGGCGCGCGAGATTTTTATCCGTGATGCATTGGTTGCCAATCAGTTTGGTACTAATTTGGCATTTTTAAGCGATAATGCCAATAAAATCAAAGAAATCGAACGCATTGAAGATAAGATGCGCCGCCGTGATTTGCTCGTCGATGAAGAAAGCTTGTATCAATTTTATGATGCTCGTATCCCAAGTCATATCGCCAGCAGCAAAAGCTTTGAAGAATTCTATCATGATGCTGAGAATAAGACGCCAAATTTCTTGCACTTTAGCGATGATGACGTCTTGAATGAATCGGTCGATGACAGCCGCCAATTCCCCGAAAGTTGGTACTTAGGCGGGGTGAAATTACCACTGTCTTATGTCTTTGATCCTGCCAGTGATGATGATGGTGTGACCGTGCGCGTGCCGATTAAGGCGTTAGCGCAGCTTGATTCTGTGGCACTTCTTTGGGGCATTGCAGGGTGGCGATATGAATTGGTGCTGCAATTATTAAAAACTTTACCCAAAGAAATCCGCCGTCAAATCGTGCCGATACCTGATACTTGTGCTAAAATTTTTGATAAGCTAAATCCAAAAGCACAGGCAGGTCTGCTTGATCAATTAAGCCAAGCTTTATTAAGTTTAGGCGTGCGCACCAATCCCAATGACTTCGCCCCTGACAAGGTTGAAGATTATCTGCGGCCTTTAGTATGTGTGCTGGATGACAAAAACCGCGTGATTGACAAAAGCCGTGATCTTTTGCGCCTACAAGCACGCCATCGCGCCAGCACAAGCCAAAGTGTCGCGGTGGAGCAGGGTTTACACACGGATTTTCCTGAATATTTTCATTTTATCAAATCCAAGCACACATCAGGCATTGTCATGCAGGAATTTTCGGCACTGCAAGCAGACAAAACGGGTACAGCGGTATCAATCGCTGTATTTACCGAGCTTGGCACGGCGCTCAGCACCCATCGCTCAGGCGTTTTGGCATTGATTAAAGCTAAGCTTGGCGCGAAACAAAAGCAGCTGACAGGGCAGATTGATAAAGCCTTTAAACTTGCCTTTGCGCCGCTTGGAGATTTAGAAAAACTAAAAACCATCGTCGTAGATGCGACATTACAAGCCTGTCTATATCAGCATGCTTATAACTTTGATAAACAGCCAATCAGCGAAGAAGCCACGCACGCACGAAGTCTAATCGCAGGGCTGATTACTGATAAAAATGCGTGGCTGATTGAGCATTTGCCGATGGATGGGACTGAGTTTGTACATACCGCTGAGCTGATTTTGGGGCAGTTTTTGCTTGTGGGGCAGTCGGTGCTAAAAACACTCAAAGACATCTACACCGCATGGCAGACCGCGCGCGGTAAGCTATTAATGCTGGATCAAGAGATTTTTGGCGAGAGCATCGAAGATATTGAAGATCAGCTTGATGATCTTCAGCTTACCAATTTCATCTATCGCAGCGAATATCAATACTGGAAGCAGTATCCGCGTTACCTGCAAGCGCTGAATATCCGCCTTGATCGATTGGTGCATAATTTGGATGCGGATCTTGATGCGGTTTATCAGCTTGATGTGCATATGGAGCGACTGGCGACGGTGGTGCATCAGGCGAAATTTGCCGAATATCGTTGGCTGGTCGAAGAGTACCGTATTAATCTATTTGCTCAGCCGATGAAGACGCTATCGCCTGTATCTGCCAAGCGACTTGAAAAAGTTTGGGCGAATCTAACTACCAAATAAGTGTGTTTGATGAAGATTTTTGGCAAATTTGCTGTTAAAGAGTGCGGATAAGTTTACGAAAGTACAAGCATTTTGACCAAGTCATTAAATATTTATGTAAACAACTGTATTTTTTTACAACTTGTTACATTTATTTGTGCTAAAATGGCAAAAAGAAATATGAGCCGTGCAACCGCGCAGGGCAACAAATTTAAGGAGTCTTTATGACCATTTGCATCACCGCAACAGGACTACACATTCCCGCCAATAAAATCAGCAATGAAGAGCTAGTGGCGACTTTTAATACTTATGTGGATAATTATAATGCCGAGCACGCCGATGCCATCGCAGCAGGCGAAAAGGTCGCTTTGCAGCATTCTAGCGCTGAGTTTATCGAAAAAGCATCAGGTATTCGCTCGCGCTATGTGGTCGAGAAAAAAGGCGTGCTAGACCCAAACATCATGGCGCCGATTTTCCCTGCGCGTAAGCTTGGCGAAGAGCTGTCTATCATGGCAGAGATGGGTGCGGATGCTTTGAATAAAGCCCTTGCCAATGCTGGCTTGAATGCTGATGACTTGGACGGCGTGATTTGTGCGTGTTCGAATTTTCAGCGCGCCATGCCTGCGATCGCCATCGAGATTCAGCACGCTGTCGGCATGACGCATGGCTTTGCTTATGACATGAATGTGGCGTGTTCTGCGGCGACTTTTGGTATCGCGCAGGCGGTGGGTAATATTAAGGCAGGACTTGCCAAGCGTGTGGCGGTGGTGAATGTCGAGATCACATCAGGACATCTCAACTGGCGTAATCGTGATAGCCACTTTATCTTTGGTGACATCGCTGCAGCGACCATCATCGAAGAGCTGGATACGCCAAAAGGCTATGAAATCATCAGCACCAAGCTGATTACCCAATTTTCGACCAATATCACGAGCGAATACGGCTTTATGGATCGCTCAGAGTCCTTGGCATCAGGTGTGCCGATGTACAGCGACATCAATGAGCCTGTAACCAAAAGCCTATTTTTGCAAGAAGGGCGCAAAGTCTTTCGCGAAGTTTGCCCAAAAGTCGCTGAGACCATCAGTACACATCTGAGCGAAAATGGCATCGAACCTGCACAAATCAAGCGTATGTGGCTGCACCAAGCCAACATCAATATGATTGATCTGATTCTGCGCACCGTGATGGGTAAAGATGCGGACAAAGACATCGCCCCTGTGGTCATCGCTGATTATGGCAATACCAGCTCAGCAAGCCCAATCATTGCATTCCACGATCGCCAAGATGGTGTGGCATCGGGTGATCTGTGTGTGATTTCATCGTTTGGCGCAGGTTATTCGATCGGTTCGGTGATTGTTAAAAAAGTGTGATGGCTGTTTGTGATAGCTGTTTAAGAATTAAGAAAAATCGGGTTTGTATCTAAGCCCGATTTTTTTGTTGGGAGCTAATTTTTTTTTAAAGCCCAAGATAATTGGCTACTTGTGCCATTCTGCTATCTACCGATCCTGTGATAGGCACAAAGCTTAAGCCCAATTTTTCTAAAGTCTTAATAATCTCATCACGCATCAGATGTCTGCCATGCGGCAAATCGCGCTGTCCATCCGCCACCCATGTGATACCAATATCATCAGTCACAAAGATCGCATCGTAGCTGAGCGTATTGATCATATCCCATAGCTCATCCGCCACTTGTCCAAAATACCACTGACTATATATCGCCAATAAAATCACTGAAGTATCACAAATAATCAGCTTATCATTAGCTTGCATAGCATTATTTTCAAGTTTGATTTGCGCCTGTGCAATCGGTACAATATCATCAAAAGTACAGACATAACCTTGTGGCTTTGTATCCAAAAATAGTCGCAAATACTCAGGGACAATCACGCCTTGATAACGCTGCGCTAAAGCAGCGGCAAGCGTGGATTTGCCTGTGCATTCAGCGCCGATGAGTAGGATTTTGGTGGGTTTATTTGGAATTGGCATGGTGTACATGGGCGTAAAATTTGCGGTTATTATAAATCAGCTCGGTAAATTAGCGGTGAAATATTTATGCAAAAAATACGGATTTGTGGCAAAATAGGGCTTATTTTTATCAGACAAATTTATACTTATGATTAAAGAATCCCTACGCCATCGCCTAGATCAGATGGTTGATCGTTTTGAGGAAGTGACCGCGCTGTTATCCGACCCTGAAGTGATTGGCGATAATAAGAAATTTCGCGCGCTATCGATGGAGCATAGCGATCTTGGCGAGATTACCGAGACTTGGCAGAAGTTTTTGCAAGCTGAAGAAGACCTTGCCACTGCCCAAGAGCTATTGTCCGATCCTGATATGAAAGAGATGGCGGCTGAAGAGATTGACGATGCCAAAGCGCGCATTGAGACTTTGGGCGAACATCTGAACATCTTGATGTTACCTAAAGATCCTAATGACAAAGTCCCTGCCTTTCTTGAGATTCGTGCGGGTACAGGCGGTGATGAAGCGGCGATTTTTAGCGGTGATTTGTTCCGTATGTACCAAAAATACGCCCAGTCGCAAGGTTGGCAAGTTGAAGTCCTATCCGCCAACGAAGGCGAGCATGGCGGTTATAAAGAAATCATCAGCCGTATCTCTGGCATCGATGTCTATGGTCGCCTGAAGTTTGAAAGCGGTGCACACCGTGTACAGCGAGTACCAGCCACTGAGTCACAAGGGCGAGTGCATACCTCAGCGTGTACGGTGGCGGTGATGCCAGAGATTGAGATTGATGATACGGTTGAAATCAATCCAGCAGATTTGCGTATCGATACCTATCGCTCAAGCGGCGCAGGCGGTCAGCATGTCAATACCACCGATTCTGCCGTGCGCATCACCCACATTCCAACAGGTGTGGTCGCCGAATGCCAACAAGAGCGCAGTCAGCACGCCAACAAAGAAAAGGCGATGAAAATGCTGGTCGCACGTATTCAGCAAGCCAAAGTCCAAGCGCAGATTGATGCCACCAGTGATATGCGTCGCAATTTGGTCGGTTCGGGCGATCGCTCAGAACGCATCCGTACTTACAATTTCCCACAGGGTCGCATGACGGATCATCGCATCAACTTGACATTATATAAGCTCGATGCGATCATGGAAGGGGATTTGACTGAGCTATTAGACAGCTTATTGCGTGAGCATCAAGCGGATCTGATGGCAAGTGTTAGTGGTGAATGATGCATTAATTATAAAGCGGCTATTTGGGTCGCTTTATTATTAGGGGGTATTCATGAAAGCACAGCTAAAAGCGATTATTGTTGAAGAAACATCTGAAGCATTATCTGAGTTGCATCCAAAGCCATCAGGTGAATTTGCTTTGGATTTGCGCTTGGTTATTGGTGTTGATGGTAAAATTGGTGGTGATGATTTTTATCTAACTATTTGTACGCCAGCTTATCTATCTCAGTTAGCTGATGAATGTTATGGTGTGATGGGATGTAGTTATCTGATTGTCAATCACTTTGATTACAATAAAATCAAACAAATCATTGAAAGATACATTTGTTATGCCACAGGTGATAGTTGGTATCAGCTTGCCATGCAGATTGGCACTTTTGCTAGATGGGAATTTGATAATTATTTTGAAAATAATTAGACTTAAAAATCGCCGATAGTCATTACTGTCGGCGATTTGTTTGATTTGTGTGTTTGGCCAAATGATTTATTTGACCAATTTAGAAATCGTCTTAAACGCAGGATCATCCGCACCACGAAGCAGTTCAAATAAAATCGCTTCGGTGGTTGTAATCACCGCACCAGCGCGGCGCATACGGCGAAGGGCGATTTTTTTGTCATACGGATTGCGTGAGCCGACCGCATCAGCGATGATCACAGGCTGTATTCCGTTATCAAGTAGATCAAGGGCGGTTTGTAGGACGCAGACATGAGTCTCAATGCCAAATAGCAGCGCGATACGGCGGTTTTGGCGGACGATATGCGCCCAAGATGGCGGATTGTCACAGACGCTAAAGCTCACCTTCTCAAAGCTTTCGCGATTGGATTCATCCAGCACATCATATAGCTTGGCGATGGTCTCTCCCAAGCCTTTTTTGTACTGTTCGTTCAGCATCACAGGCACGCCAAGTGCTTGTAAGCCTTGGATAAGGATCGCCATTTTATCCGTAATAGCTTCGTGATCATAAATGTGCGGGGTTAATTTTTCTTGAACATCGATCAAAATCGCTTGCACATCATCGCGTAAGATACGATAAGGCACGCCGACAGTTTTGGTACTCATCACAGACTCCTTGTTTCAAGTAAGGTTTAACTCATCATAGCGGTTTTTTGTTTTTGGTGCAAGGGTGTTTGGGTTTATTTAACCAAGTAATCAAGTCCAATATCTAGATTTTTCACTGTATGTGTCAAATAACCTAGGGCAATATAGTCTACACCATGTTCTGCTATCGTTTTGATGCGCTCTAAGGTAATACCACCAGAAGCCTCAGTCTTGGCACGACCCTGACACATCATTACTGCTTGTTGTAGTGTAGCATCATCCATATTGTCCAACAGCACAAAGGTTGCGCCCGCATCTAGTGCTTGTTGCAACTGCTCCAAGGTATCAACTTCAACTTCGACAGCGATCAAATGCCCTGCAGCATGTTTAGCACGATAAATTGCATTGGTCAAAGAATCAACATAAATCAAATGATTATCCTTGATCAAGATGGCATCATCCAATCCCATACGATGATTGCAACCACCACCAACACGCACGGCATATTTTTGTAGGCTGCGCAGCAATGGTATGGTTTTGCGTGTGCAAGTGATTTTGGTCTTGGTGTGTGCCACTTGGGCGACAGCAATGGCGGTTTGGCTGGCGATGCCGCTTAAGTGAGTCAAAAAATTCAGCGCCACACGCTCAGCTTGCAATAATGCGTGAGCATCCCCTTTAACAATCGCCAAAACTTGTCCAGTCTGAATACGGTCACCATCTTGTGCCTTGGTCTTAAATTTGATTTTGGGGTCGCATAAGGTGAATGACAATCGTGCCAAATCCATACCGGCGAGTATGCCATCTTCACGGCTGACGATTGCCAGTTTCGCCTTAGTGCCTACTGGAATAATCGCCTGACTGGTAATGTCACCACGCCTACCTAAGTCTTCAGCCAGTGCCAGTTGTATGATGGGTGTAATCATTACATCAGGCAATGAAAAAATTGCTTTTGCTGTGCGAACGGTTTTTTTCTTATTTGCCATCATCTTCTCCCTAAATTAACAAATTGTCACCGGTGATTATTTACTTACAGGCAACCTGGTGCTGGACAATGAACGCTCAAGCAAGACATTATCTTTGAAGCGATATAGCTGCGCTGGACGCCCACGCATACCGACCGTATCTTTAGAACAAGGCTCGATCAATGCTTGATGAAAGATTTGTCGGCGAAAATTTTGTTTGTGCAAAGTACACCCTGTCAATGTCTCGATGCTTTTTTGTAACGCAAGTAAAGTAAATTGTTCAGGCATTAATTCAAAAATCACAGGGCGATATTTGATCTTGGCGCGTAATCTTGCTAATGCCGTTGCAAGTACGCGACGATGATTTTTGTTCATATAAATGCCCGTTTGTCCAATATCAAACCCTTGCAATAGCGTCGGCGATTCAGTAATTAATCCTGCTTCATAAAGCATCTCGTAACGCAATAACACCATATCATCCATCCATGTATATGTGCCAGTACCCCAAACTATCTGTATGCGCTGGTGGCGCTTATTGGACTGAACACGACTTGGGGCATTATCCGCCCAGTGCTTGAGTGCTTGCAAGATATATTCAATACGAGCTTGCCAAGTGGTGCAGCGTGTATCTTCCCAAGGAAAATACTGATACCAGTCACACCATATTGCATCTGCTGCCAAATCTTGTGCCTCATTAACCAAACCTAAATAGCTCACATATAACACTGGTAAGCCATCTTGGTTCTGTCTATGGGTATCAACAAATGTATAAAGCTGCTCAACATAACCCATAGGCTGGGCAGTTTGTTTATGCACCCAATCTCTGACACCCGCTTGCAAGGAATGGTGAATGGGGCTGAGCGCACCACTTGGTAGTTCGTGACCATCTGTTACGGTCAATACGCGCGCTGTGTTATCGGTTACTGCCACCAAGACTGTCACCAACTCAACAATGCCGTGCGTTGAATTATCAAAGGTTTTTATCCTCTGGATGGTTTGCATAATAATTGTCCATACGATTATTTATTTGGTCTATTTTAAAAAACATTGGACAAAATTACAAACACCCAAGGCAAATACCATTGCAATGATATAAATTTTCAAAAAGTGCTTTACATTATACTCAAAATGAGCATAATAGTCAAAAATATATACTCAATTTGAGCATATATTTGAAAAACATGCTTTTGTTCTTATTTTGTAATTTTAAAGAAGGATTTGGTCAATGTCTGTCAGTACAAATATTACGCGTATCGATTATGATTTACCATCAGCACACGCGCCAACGATGCAGTGTAGCACACAACAAGCATGGGCAAAGGTACCATCAGAGCTTGAATCTACCCAAAAACAGTGGTACATCGAACAAATCAAAATGCTGCTTGCTCAAAAAAATGCTGTATTGGTGGCGCATTATTATGTCAATGCCGATATTAAAGAGCTTGCTATACAAACAGGTGGCATGGTGGGCGATTCATTGCAAATGGCGCAATTTGCGGCAGAGCATCCTGCCGACACGCTAATCGTTGCAGGAGTGCGATTTATGGGGGAAAGTGCCAAAATATTAAGCCCAAATAAAACAGTGCTCATGCCTGATTTGCAAGCAACTTGCTCATTAGATTTGGGTTGTCCTGTTGATGTTTTTACACAATTTTGTGATGAAAATCCCGATCGTGAAGTTGTGGTTTATGCCAATACCAGTGCTGAAGTGAAGGCGCGTGCTGATTGGGTGGTAACAAGTGCTATAGCAGTAGATTTGATCGCATATTTACATGCTCAAGGTAAGAAAATTCTATGGGGTCCTGATCGGCATTTGGGCGGCTATCTTGCGCGTCTAACTGGTGCCGATATGCTGCTTTGGCAAGGCTCATGCCTAGTTCACGATGAATTTAAGGCTCTGGAACTAAGTCAATTGCAAACAGAGTACCCCAATGCAGCAACTTTGGTTCACCCTGAAGCACCTGAATCGGTAGTTCTTTTGGCTGATGTGGTCGGTTCAACCAGTCAATTGATCGATGCGGCAGTCTGCCGTGATGAAACAACTTTGATTGTCGCGACCGATCTTGGAATTTTGCATGAAATGCAAAAATTGGCACCATGCAAGACTTTTATTGCTGCACCTACTGCCGGAGAAAGCGCAACCTGTAAAAGCTGCGCATTTTGCCCTTGGATGGCTATGAATGAATTACAAGGCATTTATGATGTGCTGAAAAATGGTAAAGGTGAAATTATTCTCGATGATCAGTTAGTCAGAAAAGCCAAACAGCCACTTGATAGAATGCTGAGTTTTGCAAAAACTTTAAAAAACACAACATCAATACATGGTTTGGGGCAAGTATAATGAATAATGACATCGATAATTGTGCAGGTACTAACTATGATGTATTAATTATTGGCAATGGCTTGGCAGCACTTGCAACAGCGCTTAGCTTGCCGACTGATTTACAAGTAGCCATCTTATGCAAATCCACACTGCGTGATAATGCCAGTTGTCTTGCGCAAGGTGGCATTGCTGCAGCTACATCAATACCAGAATCAATCGAATCTCATGTACAAGACACACTGCTAGCAGGAGCTGGGCTCTGTGATGAATCTGCAGTACGATTAATTCTCAGTAAAGGGCAAGATGCTATTAATTGGCTGATGAGTCATGCAGTTACTTTTGATCAAGAAGCAAATGGGCGGATGCATTTAACCCAAGAGGGTGGACATTGTAAGCGGCGCATATATCATTGTGCTGACCATACAGGGCAAACCATCATGCAGGCGTTACTGACAAAGATTGATCAATCACCACATATTACCGTTATTGAGCAGTGTTTTGTTCTGTCTTTGTGTATTGACAATGGACGGTGTATGGGTGTGGAATGTCAAATTAATCATCAAAATCATACTTTCTTTGCATCTTATACTGTATTGGCAACAGGTGGTGCAGGACAGGTGTATCACCACACCACAAGTCCAACAGTATGCACAGGCGATGGGTTTGCTATGGCATATTGGGCAGGGTGTCGCTTAGCAAATTGCGAATTTGTGCAGTTTCATCCTACAGGACTTGCAATGCCTACTCAACAAGAACGGACTTTTTTGATTTCCGAAGCATTGCGTGGCGAAGGAGCGGTGTTAATTGATGCTGACGGCTGTCGCTTTATGCCAAGCTATGATCATAGAGCCGAACTTGCACCCAGAGATATTGTAGCGCGAAGTATTGCTTATCATCAGATGAGTACAGGTAAGCGCATTTATTTAGATATTCGTCACCGCTCTCAAAAGTTTATTCATTCGCATTTTTCAACAATTGCCACCATGTGTCAAAATCAAGGTATTGATATTTGTACTATGCCAATTCCAGTAACTCCTGTACAGCATTATTTTTGTGGTGGCGTGCTGACTGATACGAAGGGTTGTACCGATATCATGCATCTATACGCAGTTGGGGAAGTTGCTTGCACAGGGTTGCATGGTGCAAATCGTTTGGCAAGTAATTCTTTATTGGAATGTGTTGTGATTGCGCAACGCATTGCGGATGATATTTTGGATAGATATATTCAACATAAGCCTTGGCAAAAAATACAAGCTTTAGAATCTTGGCATATTGTTCAGCGAAATCCAAACTGTCCATCGTTCTTACAAAGCAACAAAACATCAAAAGCTACACTGACTAAATCTATGGTAAAACACGAAGTTCAGTCAGCCTTGGGTATTGTGCGGTATCCTGAACAAATACGTACACTGATAGATCGCTTGACTCCTTGGATGATTCGACGCCCAGACTTTAGTTGCACCGATATTTCCAATATTGAGCTGCATAATCTGATTACTTGTGCATATTTGCTTGCTACATCAGCATTGGCGCGTCATGACAGTGTTGGCAGTCATTATTGGGGCAATAAGCAACATTAACCAAATTAAAATTCATAAACAAATACATGGGTTATGTATGGGCGAAACTTGCAAATTCTTAATGAAAAATTGACCGCCTTTATGTTACAATAGGCGAAATTTTTTTTGTTAATTTCATAGCATAAGCTTTCACATCATCAGCGGATTTATCATGACTGAACACAACAACACCGAACAAATCTCAGAAAACGACCTAATTGCCCAACGCCACGCCAAACTACAAGCCTTACAAGAAAAGGCAGCCGAGCAGGGCAAAACTGCTTATCCAAACACCTTTAAGCGTGAAGATTATTGCCAAGATCTACAAAATCAATTTGATGGCGTGGACAAGGCAACCATCGAAGCAGGCGACAAAGTCTATGCCAAAGTCGCTGGCCGTGTGATGCTAAACCGTGGCTCATTCATCGTCATCCAAGATATGACTGGTCGCATCCAGCTGTATGTCGATCGTAAAGGCTTGCCAAGCGAGACGCTAGAAACCATCAAATCACTCGATTTGGGTGATATCGTGGCTGCAACAGGCTATATCGGCCGCTCTGGTAAGGGGGATTTGTACATCCACCTAGAAGACTTTGAGCTATTGACTAAATCGCTACGCCCATTACCTGACAAATTCCACGGCTTGACTGATACCGAAGTCAAATACCGTCAGCGTTATTTAGATTTGATTGTCAATGAAGAAACCAAGCGTACCTTTGAAATCCGTGCAAAAGTCGTCGCAGGCATTCGTGAGTTTCTGACCAAAGAACGCTTTATGGAAGTCGAAACGCCGATGATGCACGTCATCCCAGGTGGTGCATCAGCACGTCCATTTGAGACACATCACAATGCACTGGATATGCCACTGTTTTTGCGTATCGCACCAGAATTATACCTAAAACGCTTGGTAGTCGGGGGCTTTGAGCGAGTCTTTGAAATCAACCGTAACTTCCGTAACGAAGGTGTTTCAACCCGCCACAATCCTGAATTTACCATGATTGAGTTTTATCAAGCGTATGCCGATTACAAAGATTTGATGGCATTGACCGAAAATATGCTTGAAAAACTTGCCATCGATATTCTTGGCACGACCGACGTACCGTATCAAGGCGAAGTATTTAGCTTCAAAGGTCCTTTTAAGAAAATCTCAATGTTCGATGCCATTCTTGAGCATAACCCAAGCTTTACGCCTGACAATGTCAATGACCGTGAGTTTTTGGCAAAATTTGTCAAAGAAGTGCTTAAAGAGGAAGTTAAGCCAGGCTTTGGCTTAGGTAAGTTGCAGACCATCGTCTTTGAAGAAACGGTCGAATCAAAGCTTCGTCAGCCGACATTCATCACTGAATATCCTGCTGAGACATCGCCACTGGCACGCCGTAATGATCACAATCCGCACATCACGGATCGTTTTGAGTTCTTTATCGGTGGCCGTGAGCTTGCCAATGGCTTTAGTGAGCTTAATGACCCAATCGACCAAGCCGAACGCTTCCAAGCGCAAGTCGCCGAAAAAGACGCTGGCGATGATGAAGCGATGCATTATGATGCTGACTTTATCGAAGCGCTTGAGTATGGCTTGCCACCGACAGCAGGTGAGGGCATCGGTATTGACCGCTTAGTGATGCTATTTGCTGATGCGCCGAGCATTCGTGATGTGATTTTGTTCCCGCATATGCGTCAAAAATAAACTCTACTTTCCCAAGCTTTGGCGTCTGCTGTGATCGATATACAGACGCCAAATTTACCAATTGCGCTTGCTAGATTCTTGCTAGATTATAAAGAAGGGCTGTATGGGTAGTTTTATCTTTCTTGAGATTTTTGCGATCGTTTGTATCGTGTCCATCACCACAACTTTATTTAACAAGCGCATTTTGGGCTTACCCCAAGCCATTGGCGTGCCGATTGTTTCAGCCGTATTGGTATTTATTCTACAATGGCTTGCCACCTTACTGAACGGCAATCAGTTCATCAATATCAACATCGCCGCCATCGAAGAAACCGTTCGCAACATCAAGTTTTACGATTTTTTGATCAATGGCGTGATTTGTTTTATTCTGACTTCATCCGCTCTTAAATTCCAAATCTCTGACCTTAAGCATTACTGGAAACAAATCGGCATTTTGGCAAGTATCGCCTTGCTGCTATGTGCGATCGTCTTTGGGGTGATGCTGTACGGTTATCAAGCACTGACAGGTCATGCTGTGCCTTTGATCATGCTACTGCTGCTTGGCTCGGCATTGGGTGCAACCGATCCGATTGGTGTTAAAGGCGTTTTAAGTTCTATTAAAGCACCGCGACATCTGATGGTGAAACTAGAAGGCGAGTCGCTGTTCAATGATGCGATGTGTATCGCGATTTTTATGACGATTTTGCGTGTCATCCAAGGCGGCGAGTTTCATCTGTTTGGCGTCATCGAACATCTATTGTACGAAGTGGCAGTGGCGGTGATTATCGGTGTGGTCTTTGGGCGCAGTGCTTTGTACTTGCTCAAGGGCAAAAACGAAATGGAGTCGCTGATCTTGATCACGGCATTACTTGCGGCAGGCTCTTATCTCGTGGCACTGTATGCTGAAGCATCTGCGCCGATCGCTTGTGTAGTGGCAGGTTTGATCGTTGGTAATCGCTGGCAACAAATCATCAGCCAAACCGACATCGAAGACATCAATCATTTTTGGCATACCATCGAAGGCATTATTAATTCTTTCTTATTTACCTTAATTGGGCTTGAGCTATTTATTTTGGACTTAAGCACCAGTATCGTCATCGGTGGTGTGGTGGCATTCGTGCTGCTGCATTGCGCGCGATTTATTGCTAACTTCGTCTCTTTTGCTTTTTTTCCATCGGTGCGAAAGAACGCTTATAATGGCAGTTTGCTGATTTTATCATGGGGCGGTGTGCGTGGCGGTATTTCACTTGCGCTGATTTTGGCGGTGGCGAACATTCCTGCGATTCGTGAGTATAACAATGTCTTGATCGGTTATACTTTCATTGTTGTACTGCTGTCTGGTGTGGTCAGCGGGCTTGGCT
Organism: Moraxella sp. FZLJ2109; assembly: GCF_024296965.1. Lineage (NCBI taxonomy): Bacteria > Pseudomonadati > Pseudomonadota > Gammaproteobacteria > Moraxellales > Moraxellaceae > Moraxella > Moraxella sp. FZLJ2109. Next base: position 2,277,467 of record NZ_CP101112.1, on the reverse strand, counting down.
TACCTGCGGTGATCAATGCCTTTTATCACAATCCTAATGAGCCGAAAACAGGCTTTATGGGCTTTTATCAACGGCTGATCAATCGACTCAACCGCACAGGGCAAAAATATGTCATCACCGAAGATGCCAAAGGCAATCAGCTGATCTGTGATTATGATCCTGCGACCAATTTTAGCAATCCAAGTACCCCTAATCGTTTTTAGATTATTGACTTTTACTAAATTATGACTGAGCAATATCAAGTTCTAGCAAGAAAATATCGACCCAAAAACTTCAGCGAGCTTTTGGGTCAAACCCATGTCTCAAGTGCGCTTGCCAACGCCATCGACACGGGCAGATTGCACCATGCTTATCTGTTCACAGGGACGCGCGGCGTGGGCAAGACGACGATTGCGCGCATTCTTGCCAAGTGTCTCAATTGCGAAACAGGCATCACAAGCACGCCATGTGGGGTGTGTGACACCTGCCAATCGATTGATGCAGGGCGATTTTTGGACTTGATTGAGATTGATGCAGCCAGCCGCACCAAGGTCGAAGATACGCGCGATTTACTTGAAAATGTCCCCTATGCGCCTGTGCAAGGTCGCTACAAGGTCTATCTGATTGACGAAGTGCATATGCTTTCGACGCATTCGTTCAACGCGCTTTTAAAGACCTTGGAAGAGCCGCCTGAGCATGTCAAATTCTTATTTGCCACCACCGATCCACAAAAGCTGCCGATTACCATCATTTCACGCTGCTTGCAGTTTGTGCTGCGTCCGATGCCACAAGCATTGCTTGCTGAGCATTTGAGCAAGGTCTTATCGGCGGAATCGATTGCATTTACCGAGCCTGCGATTTGGCAGCTTGCCAATGCCGCCAAAGGATCGGTGCGTGATGCGCTGTCACTGACCGATCAGGCGATTGCCTTTGGTGGTGGGAAAATCAGCGATGAGACAGTCGGTGAGATGCTTGGACTGGTAAATAGCACCGATGTCTATGCGCTGATTGGGGCGGTTTGCGCCGATGATCGGGCGGCGGTCGCTGAGCAAATCGCCACCATGCGCGCCAAAATGGTCGATGCGGCAGCGGTATTTGATGAGCTGATTGACAGCATTCATCAGATGGCAATGCTGCAGGTACTACCACAGACACCACTTGATATGAATGATGTGGATGCCGAGCGACTAAAAGCATTGGCAAGCCAAATCAGCGGCGATGTGCTGCAGCTGTATTATGAGATCTTGATCAAAAGCCGTGATGGGATCCGCCTAGCCAGTACACCGATGCAGGCACTGGAGATGGCGATTTTGCGCTTATTGGCATTTCGTCCTTTGTCGCACGATGAAGTGGTAATGCCAAATAAAGCAAGTACACCAAGTGAAATCAGCACACCAAGTCATATTGATACACTGGATTCGCATACTGATACCGTGCCAAATCATGATGATGTCAATCTGCAAACAGCAATCGAAACAGCGGTCTCTGAAACTGCGCCATCAGAGACCAATACAGCCGCGCAAGTACCACCAATAGATGATAGTCACGCACAGCCGATGTACGCTACCATGGATGGCGATGGCGATGGCGATGGCGATGATGTGGAAAATTTACCAGAAGATGCGCAATCACACATTACCGAGCCATCTGCCGATAATTTGCACAATGTCAATGAAGTAGCAAGCAGTGATATTGAAGGGGGTGGAAGTGATATAGATTTGCCCGAATCATCTGATAACGACATTGCGCATACAGATACTTTACAAAATACTGACATCACGGATGCAGGAACTCAAGCTGAGAACTTACAAACCATCAACAGTGCAGATAGCGAAGAAGCGATAAATCAGCTAAATGCCGAACCATCATTGAGTGTGCAGCGTATCGTGGATGATGCCAATCCACAAGATCAATCGACTGATGATAGCGCACCAAGTGATAACCACAGCATTGATGATAATCTTGACAACCAAAGCCAAGCTATCACCCAATGCGATCATAATACACCACTGCCAAGTGTCGCCATGACGCGCAATCAGATGGCGGAGCGTCTATTACCAAATGCGGTGGAGCTGACTGGCGATTGGACAGCTGAGAAGTGGGATTATTGGCTGTATCTGGTGCGTGATCGCGAGATTTTTAATCCTGATGAGTTGGCGCTGCTGAGCCAAAGTGTGATGACAGGACAGATCGATGGTGACAGCCAGCTGATCGTATCTGTGGATTCGCCACAAGCTGAGATCAGCTTTGAGAGTGCTAAGCGTAAATTTGCCGAGCATTTTCATGAAATTACGCTGTCAGATAAGATGGATGTCGATGAATCAGTGAGTGCATTAATCCCGATTCAGCGTCAAGCCGACCGCCAAGCGCAGCTTAGCATCGATGCGCAAACACAGCTGCTGCACAGTCCTGTGATTGATTATCTGTGGCAAGCAGGGTTCATCAGCCCAGATGCCAATGTGCTGATGAATTCGAAATTAAACCTAGATGAATAGGGCGAAAAATTGACTGATCAGTGTACAAAATTTGTACACATCAAAAGAGTACAGTCATACACTAATATTAAGAAATATTACAACAATATCACCTAATCTTGCTAGAGTGCAAATGGATTTATACGCAACTATTGCAAAAAGGATTTTTTAGTAGAATATGCAAATTTTTGATTGACAAAATAGTGATTTAGTGATAAAAAGTATTTCTAAATAGGCTATTTAGGATGGCACAGACAAGAAAAGGGCACTTTAGGATAATAAAAAAATACTGACCGAAAAGTCATTTTTTAGTTGTCAAAAAGTCAGTTTGTCCGTTATAATAGCTTCCTTTTTCGCATGATTGTGCTGAAAAATTAACACATTCTTATAATCTTTACTTTACAATTAAAGGGTTTGAGTTTATACTAACTATCTCAAATAAGCAACGAACTCAAGGTGATCATTATGTTAGACAATCTTCGTAGTATGGCAGTATTTGCCAGTGTTGTTCGTCACGGTTCATTCAGTGGCGCTGCCAAGGAACTGGGCATTACCACCAGCGCGGTCAGCCAACAAATCCGCTCTCTAGAGACAGATCTAGGCGTATCGCTACTGCATCGCTCTACGCGCAAGCTGAGCCTATCTGAAGCTGGTGAAAGCCTGTACAACGCTGCTGTACAAATGGTGAAAGCCGCTGAGCAAGGTCGTGACAGCGTCATTCAGCTAAAAGATGAGATCTCAGGCAGCCTACGCATCGCCACCACCCCTGAGCTTGCCAAAAACTACCTACTACCAGCATTGTCTTCATGGCTTGCTGAGCATGACAACCTAAGCCTAAACCTAATCTCACGCGACAACGCTGACATGATCGAAGATCGCATTGATCTTGCGCTTGTGCTATCAGAAGGCAACCAAGGCACTGCATTGGCATCAGTTAAGCAAGTACTGGTCGCAGCGCCAAGCTACTTGGCAGGTCGTGAAGCCATCGATGCACCAAAACAACTGAGCACGCACGATGTCGTACTGTGCAGCGAAAAATCTACTGAAAACCTAGAATTCCGCAAAAATGGCGAAAAAACCAATGTTCGCATCAGCGCGCGCCTATACAGCAACAATGCTAATATCGCATTGAACCTAGCTTGTGAAGGCTACGGCATCCTAAAAACCAATGAAGTGATGGCAAAAGATCTGATCGCTGCTGGTAAATTGGTCGTGGTACTACCTGAGTACGACCTACCTGCATTGACCATTAGCGCAGTAACTGCATCAAAAGAGCAAACCCCAGTAAAAGCTCAAAAATGCCTAGAAGTACTAGAAGCACACTTCAAAAAATAAGTGTTGGTTTGATTAAAAAGACCTTGTAATTATACAAGGTCTTTTTTTATTGGCTTGGGTTTGGATTTTTATCTTTCAAAAGCTATTTTATCATAATGGATGAGTTTGATACCTTTTAATGAATTATAAGAAAATCACCGCCAATAATGACGGTGATGGTGGAGAATTTTTTTTTAAAATAGCCTGCCAACTTTGAAATAATACTTGCGTCAAACTCACTTATAGTACTGCTTGTACAACTTTGTTCGCTTTCCTTGTCTTATTACAAATTTGTTTGACTATTCTTATACACGAAATTGTGGCAGTAGTGCAGGAATACCAGGGAACATACCGACAGCCGCCATCACAGCGCACAGCACCACGAAGCTGACTAGTGGAATAATGACACGACCACTTAATCCCAAATCAACGCTGCGCGCCTTATCGCCGATCAATCCCAAGTTATCAAGCAGCATGGTCAATGACCAACCGAACACAGGATTGACCAAAGCAGATGCAAAGACGACAATCGCCGCTGATTGTGTGGTTTTGCCCTTACGCGTCATCTCCATGCCTGCTTCAAGTAGCGGTACAAATACCGCCACAATCAGCGCCACCGACAAGACAGGCTGCCAAATTGCCAAATCCATCGGATAACCCCAAATACTGGCAATGATACAAAACAGCGCGGTCAAAATCGCACCAGCAGGAATCGGACGCTTGGCGATCGCCGCAGGGACGATGTAAGTCCCCCATGATGATGCAAAGTTTGCACCGCCTAATAGCGAGCCGACCGCTTGGCGTGTCGAGCAGCTGATCATGGTATCGTCGATGTTCATGTGTGTGCGCTCAGAGCGAGGCGGATAGCTGATTTTTTGGAATACTTGATGTCCCAGAAAATCAGGCGACCACATTGCCACTGCCAAGACCGCAAAAGGAAACACCACCACAAAGCTTTTAAGATCAGGCAATCCTAATGTCCAGCCCGTGTCTTCACCCCACCAATAAGCAGGATTAAGCGGCGGCAAACCGGGTGCGGTCTTAAATTCAAACGGCGCACCAAATACAAAGGCAATGATACCTGCAAGCGCACAGCCAATTGGTACGGCAAGCCAGCGTTTTTGCCAATGTTCAAGCAGGGCATACATCACAATCGTCGCAAGAATAATGATAAAAGACAAATGTGGCAGTCCGATATTTTCCGCCCAAGCCATCATATTTTTGACCTGTGCAATCAAGCCAACAAAGCCTAAATACAAAAGCAAGCCACCTGCCACGCCATTACTGGTCAAGCGCGCAAGCAGTGAACCGCCTTTAAACACACCCAATAAAATCCCAAACACACCAATCAGCAGACCAAATGCCAACGGATGACCGCCTGCCGCGACCACAAGCGGAATCAAGGGAATTAGCGGACCATGCGTACCAGGCAAGTTCGCCGTTGGCAATAAAAATCCTGACAGCAGCAGCACAAAAAATGCCGAAATCAGCAGCTCATAACGCACATTTTCTAGTACAAAAGCATCACCTAAACCCAATGGTGCGGCAAACGCCGCCGCCATCGCGCCAACCATGACGATCTTGCCAATCGTACCTGCCATCGCAGGAATGGCGTCTTCAAACTCGAAACGATAATCACGGAAAGGCAGATTGATCCGCCAGCGTTTGGGCTGCATGATTTGCAATTCATGCTTCAGATAGTCATCGCGCGACTCAAAGGCGCTGCTTGGCTTGTGTAGCTCGCGATAGCTTTTGGCGGTCTGCGCTTGATCGATACTTTCAGAATTACTCACAAAAACTTCCTTATAATCGGTGAAATCCATCCGTCATCACCACATCAGCTCAATGACGGGGTAAATTTATCAGCGACAACATTATAACTTGCAAATTTATGTCTGTCATGTATTATTTTATAAATAGTGATTATAAAATAAGAAATTATGATAAATATGCAAAATTTGGCTGATTATGCAGATAATTTATGAATAATTGGCAAAATTTATACAATTTGTACATACTAATTGTAGAATTGATGGGGCTGAAAAATGGTCAAAAAAGTCCTTGTCATCGCTTATCTTCACAGGTTTTTGTGCTAAAATAAGCTTAAATTTTCTTTGGAAGTCATTATGAGTCAGCCCACTTATCCTTGCCCGCGCTGCCAAGCACCGACGACTTGGACGGATAATCCGCATAAGCCATTTTGTTCCAAGCGGTGCAAGCTGATTGACCTTGGCGCATGGGCATCAGAAGAATATAAAATCGCCGCCGAAGATGAACCGTTCAGCGGTGAATTATCGAATAACTATTAAGTAAAAATTTACAATATAAGGAATTAATCATGAGCCATATCATGCCAACTTATGCCCGTCAGCCGATCAGCTTTGTGCGTGGTGAAGGTGCGTATCTATACACTGCTGATGGCACAGCTTATTTGGATGCGCTAACTGGCATCGCCGTCTGCGGTCTTGGGCATTGTCATCCTGCCATCACTGCTGCCATCACTGAGCAAGCAGGGCAAATCGTCCACACAAGCAATCTATACACCATCGATTGGCAAGAAAAAGCTGCCGATGTGCTGTGCGCAGCTGCTGGCATGGAGCAAGTTTTCTTTGCTAACTCTGGCGCTGAAGCCAATGAATGCGCTCTAAAATTGGCGCGTTTGTATGCACATAACCAAGGTAAGGCACGCCCAAAAGTGGTGGTGATGGAAAATTCATTCCACGGTCGCACGCTGCTGAGCGTCTCAGCCACTGCCAATCCTAAGGCGCGCGCAGGCTTTTACACCCTAGATGATGACTTTGTGCGCGTGCCATTTGGCGATGCCGATGCGGTCGCAGCACTAAGTGATGATGCGGATATCTGCGCGGTGCTGGTCGAGCCAATCCAAGGTGAAGGCGGTCTTCATACACCACCTGATGATTATTTAGAAAAACTTGCTAAAATCTGCAATGATAACGGCTGGCTGTTGATGCTGGACGAAGTGCAAACGGGCAACGGACGCACGGGCAAATATTTTGCTTATCAATATAGCAGTATCAAGCCTGATGTGCTGACCACCGCTAAGGGGCTTGGCAATGGCTTTCCGATTGGTGCGTGCATGGTCAGTGCTAAGGCGGTGGGGCTGTTTGGCGCAGGCAGTCATGGCTCAACCTATGGCGGCACAGCGCTTGGCAGCCGCGTGGTCTGCGCTGTCTATGAGCAGCTGACTGCCGATGTGATGAACAACGCCACCACGCAAGGTGACAAAATCCGCCAAGCGATACTGGATAAGTTTGCCGATAAAGGTGTCAGCGCGCGTGGTCGTGGTATGATGATTGGCTTTGCGATGCCTGACGGTGTCGATCTGTCAAAAGCAGTCGATATCGCGCGAGATCAGCACCACCTAATCATCAATGTCACCGGCGGCAATGTCATTCGTCTGCTGCCTGCACTGAATCTGAGCGATGATGATGCCATGCTTTTGATCAGTAAATTGTGCGATTTATTCAATGACTTACTATAAAGCAATAAGCATTAACTAAGCTTATGAATACCAGTGCACCCCTTGATAATTCTGCCGATAGCCAAACAGCTTACACAGGCTTGGTTGATACTCTTGCCGATGGCACTGTGCCTGCTGTCCTATTCAATGATGGCAAGGCAACAGCGCGCATCACTTACCAACAGCAGCAGCGTATCACGCGATTGTGCATCCGCTGCGCACTGCTACTGATGCAATATGGCGGCGAGTCGGCTGTTGTGGTCGATCTGACTAAGCGGCTTGGCGTCGCGCTTGGTGTCGATGGGGTGGAGTGCGGTCTATCGTTCAATGCCGTGACTTTGACGACGCTGTATCAAGGCCGCTGCATCACCACTGTGCGAAATACTGTGCATCAAGGCATCAATGTCAGCATTTTGGTCAATATTCAGCAGGTGGTTCTGCAAGCTGAGCAGAAAAAGGGTGCGCAGTTAAGCATTCTAACCAGTGATGAGCAGGATAAGCTGATCGCCGATACCGATGCCGCCTTGGATAACATGGGGCGATTTGCCTATCCGAATAATGTGATGTCGCTGTTTGTCGGCTTGTCTTGTGCGTGCTTTGCGTATTTAAATGGCGGTGATTTACCGATTGCGGCGGTGACTTTGGTCGCAGGCTTTGTGGCGATGCGCACCAAGATGTATTTATCCGCGCATCATTTCAATCCTTTTGTCGTGGTCATTATCACGGCATTTGTCGCAACCGTCCTTGGTGCGCTGACTTATTTTATGCAGCTTGGCGATAATGGCGACATCGCTGTGGCATCAAGCATTTTGCTGCTCGTACCAGGCTTTCCCATCATCAATGCGCTGTCTGACATCCTAAAGGGCTATATCAATATGGGCGTGGGGCGTTGGATGTTCGCCACGATGCTGACCTTATCGGCGTGTGTGGGCATTGTCATTGCGCTGATTTTATTGCAAATTCCGCATTGGGGGCTGTGATGCTGTTTGATTTGCTCGAAAAAATCGCCTTATCGTGCATCATCACCATCGGTTGGTGCTTGATGTTCACCTTACCAAAAGCATACATCCGCCATGCGCTATTGGTGACGGCGCTCGGTGTCGGTATCAAATATGTGATGCTTGCCTTTGAGATTCATTTGGCGGTGGCGACCTTTTTTGGTGCGATGGTAGGCAGCTTTTTGGGCGTGTATTATGCCCAGCAGTGTAAGCTGCCGCCTAAGGCGCTGATCGTGCCAAGCTTAATCTGCATGATGCCAGGGATCACCGCGTATAAGGCAATGGTGAGCATGGTGCAAATTGGCTATTTTGGCTTTAGTATGGAGCTGTTTGTGCTGATGATGCGCTATTTTTTCGATGCGATTTTTGTGATTTCAGCATTGGTGCTAGGATTGTCCATTCCAGGGATTTTGTTTTATCGTCGTAAACCTATTGTTTAGAAATTTAAATATATTTTGTCCTTGCAAGGTGTATATTTAGCCTGTATAATTGGCAATTTTTATGAGTTCTTGGAGCAGTCGCATGTCAGACAAACACGATGAAATGACCACTTTTAATATGCGTGTTGATAAAAATTTGGTAGAGCAATTTAAAAAAGCCGCCAAAGCCAATAACCGCACCGCAAGCCAGCTGTTGCGCGATTGCATGATTGATTATGTTAAGAAAAACCGCCAAGGCGATATGTTTAAATAAGCCATAGGCACTAAAAAGGGTGTTTGATACACCCTTTATTTATGCACGAAGTCTGTGTGTGGTTAGTTTAAGTTCAAGCAAAATCATCCTAGGCGTATGCAATACATCCCCACAAATCTTGTTTAAAATCAAACAATTATAAATATCAAACCATCAAACTACTGCCACGCATCCTTAATCCAGGCACTTGGCAAGACATAGCGATACCATTTACCGCCACCGCCTTTGATGGCATCGGGCGGATTAATTTCACCATGAAAAATGACGATTTTGGCATCGGTAGGTTTTTTCGGTGGTAGAAAATATGCCAAAGGAATCTTGTGCAGGCAATGATATTTAAAGCTGACACACCATGTCGGATCCCAGTATTCTAGGTGGTGATGCTCACGCAGATAATTGGATAAAAAGGCTTGCTCATGGCGCACTTCACTGCGAATTTTTTCAAAATTATTTTCAAAATGTTCAAGTAAGTGCGGATAAGTATTGTAGCCTACCTTAAAGCGATATACTGAGCTATTGCCCACCATGCGCCACGGCTTTTTCCAGTCACGAATGATCATCACACTGTCATCATGCTCAGCCTGATGAGTGAAGAACGCATCGATATTGCCAATGATGACAATGTCAATGTCCAAAAACAGCGCCGTACCTTTTAGACCATATAAATCAGGCTTAAAAGTGGTGAGTTTTTTCCAACCGCGCTCAGGGATGTTGCTTGGCAGATTCAGTTCAGGAATGGGATGGCAAACCACTTCATCGCGGATACCTGTCGAATCATCGGTCAGGCACACCATGGTAAAGGGCAGGGTGATGTTACGCGCGACCATATTGTACAGGCGATTGACATATTCTGGCCCGTATTTGGTACCCCATTTCATGCAGATGATGTAGTTGGTATCAGTCATGACATTCCTTGGTTCGTTGCTTAAGTTGGATGGCGAGCGCGTGAAGCTCATCAGGCGCAAGCAGATAGGGATTGAGCGCCAGCGGTGTATGTTTAAAGCGACGATAGCCCCACATATACTGCTCGAAGTGGCGATGAATCATCTGCTCCATCGCACGATTGAGCGCACTTGTCGCAATCTCTGGATCTTTATGATACAAATCGGTATCAGTGAGCGCATCGCAGAACATCTCATAGCCATCACCGTCACTGCGCTTGACACAGCTTAAGCCAACCAAGGCGCAGCCTGTCTTGGCAGCAAGCTTGGATGCAAGCGTACTGGTCATGGTTTCAATACCAAAAAACGGCACAACCACGCCACCAGATGGATCAGGCACATGATCAGGCAGCAGCACACTAAAGCCGCTGTCTTTGAGTGTCTTAAAAATCGCCTTTACACCAGTGGCATCGGTCGGTACTAAGCTTGCATCAATGCGTTCACGGCTTGCACGCATAAACGCGTCAATCTTGGGATTTTTGACAGGTTTATACATGATGGTCAAAGCACCGTATTGGCTGACCCATGCATTCATCATCTCCCACACGCCTAGGTGCGGCACGATGATCAGCATACCTTTGTCATTGGCAAAGCCAGCTTCTAGCACTTCGCGGTTATGGATTTTGGTGATTTGTTGGATGGACCATTCAGGTGGATGCGCCCAGCACAGTGCGCTGCTTAGGGTGTTTTGTAGTTGGTTTCTTAAGATGCGTTTGGCAGTCGCTGCACGCAGATGGGCATCCATCGTTGGATCGACCAATATCAGATTGGCATTGATACTGCGATAGATGCTAAGATTAAAAGTATGGCATACATAAGTAGCAACAGCCACCAATCCATTTAGGATTGGCAGCGGTATGTACTTAATAAAACCCAAAGACATCAGTAATTATTCTGATTTTTCTTTTTCGCGGATACGAATGCCCAGCTCGCGCAGCTGCTTATTATCAACAGCAGCAGGGGCTTCGGTCAATGGACAGTCAGCAGTTTTGGTTTTCGGGAAGGCAATCACATCACGGATTGAGCTTGCGCCCACCATCAGCATGATCAAGCGATCCAAGCCAAATGCCAAGCCACCATGTGGTGGTGCACCAAAGCGTAGGGCATCCATCAGGAACTTAAATTTCAGTTCAGCTTCTTCTTTTGAGATGCCTAGTGCATCAAAGACTGCTTCTTGCATCTCGACGGTATTGATACGCAGTGAACCACCACCGATCTCAGTACCGTTTAGCACCATATCATAAGCGATTGACAGTGCGGTTTCTGGGCTGTTTTTCAGCTCTTCAACTGAGCCTTTTGGACGAGTGAATGGGTGGTGAACCGAAGTCCATTTGCCATCGTCAGTTTCTTCAAACATTGGGAAATCAACAACCCATAGCGGCGCCCACTCACAGGTAAACATATTCAAATCAGTACCGATTTTCACACGCAATGCACCCATGGCATCATTGACAACTTTGGCTTTGTCCGCACCAAAGAAGATGATGTCGCCAGTTTGTGCTTCGGTGCGGCGGATCAATTCAACAAGCACTTCATCGGTCATGTTTTTGATGATTGGTGATTGTAGGCCTGATTCTTGATCGACGCCGTTGTTGATTTTGGTGGCATCATTGACTTTGATATATGCCAAGCCTTTGGCGCCATAAATACCGACAAATTTGGTGTAGTCATCGATTTGCTTACGGCTCATTTCCGCACCATTTGGTACGCGTAGGGCAGCCACACGGCCTTTTGGATCTTGGGCTGGACCTGAGAATACTTTGAATTCAACAGACTGCATGATGTCAGCAACATCGACCAATTTCAATGGAATGCGCAAATCAGGCTTATCAGACGCATAGTCGCGCATTGCATCGGCATAAGTCATGCGTGGGAAGGTGTCAAATTCGATGTTCAGCATGGTTTTGAACAGATCTTTGGTCAAGCCTTCAGCGATATCCATGATCTCGTCATCTGATAGGAATGAAGTCTCGATATCCACCTGAGTAAATTCTGGCTGACGATCCGCGCGCAAGTCTTCATCGCGGAAGCACTTAGCGATTTGATAATAACGGTCAAAACCTGCCACCATCAATAGCTGCTTAAATAGCTGTGGCGACTGTGGTAGAGCGAAGAAATTACCTGGACGCGTACGCGATGGCACTAGGTAGTCACGCGCACCTTCAGGAGTTGCACGGGTCAAAACAGGGGTTTCTACATCCAAAAAGCCATGATCGTCAAGATAGCGGCGGATGGTTGAAGTTGCCTTGGCGCGGAATTTCATGCGCTCTTGCATCTCTGGACGGCGCATATCTAGGAAGCGGTATTTTAGGCGCAGCTCTTCAGAGACGGTGATATTATCATCGTTCAATGGGAATGGTGGGGTGTCAGCTTTGGCAAGTAGCTCAATCTCTTTACCCAAAAGCTCAACTTGACCGCTGGTCATGTTTGGGTTCTCAGTGCCTTCATAGCGGCGGCGCACACGACCAGTGATTTTTAGCAAATATTCAGAACGCGCAGCATCAGCAGTAGCAAATGCTTCAGGGGTGTCAGGGTCGATCACCACTTGCAACAAGCCTTCACGATCACGCATATCTAGGAAAATTACGCCACCGTGGTCACGACGACGATGTACCCAGCCTGCGATGGTAATGGTTTGATCAATCAATGCTTCGGTCACCTGACCGCAATAAGTGCTACGCATCATAGAAATTTGCCTTAAAAAATAAAACAGTGATTTGCCAAAATCGCATCAATATCCATCAATGCACAGCAAAAATCACCATGAAAATTAAGTTGTTGTCAAACCATACATTATGCCTTGTTATCGGCATTGGTGCAAGTAATCTTGTGTGGATTTTTTTAATTTTTAACAAAAATATCATCAATTTGCCGCTGTTGATGGATTTTTATCTCAAATTGCAATGCTGTTTTGTTCTTATCCTGTGATATGGCTCATCTGATCAATTTTTCGCCGAAAAATTTTAAAAAACTTTAATTTATTAGTAGTCTATTTACTCAAGCTGTGATAGGATTGAAAGAAGTTTTGACTGTTGTGTCAATGATGACTTAATTGAGTGCTTAACTGTTGTTATTGTTGTGTTTTTTACACCGAACAAAAAATTACTTTTCCTTATTTTTTATTAATATTTTATTAAGCCGATAGGAATACCGCCATCGATGGGTACCTTAAATATCTTTTATGTCGTCGCATCGATATTGATTTTTATCAGTATCATGACCAGCACCTTATCCGCGCGATTGGGCGTACCGTTGTTACTGTTCTTTTTGGCAGTGGGGATGCTTGCTGGCGAAGAAGGGGTGATGGGCATTCAGTTTGCCGATTATAATCTTGCCAACTTCATCGGTCAGGCGGCATTGGCGTGTATTTTGCTTGATGGTGGTTTGCGCACTTCTTTGCATTCGTTCCGTGTGGGGCTTAAGCCTGCGGTGACTTTGGCAAGCTGGGGTGTACTTGCAACCGTGGCGGTGCTTGGTGTGTTCGCCACATGGCTGCTTGGTGTCGATTGGAGGTTGGGCGTATTGATGGCGGCGATCGTCGGCTCAACGGACGCGGCGGCAGTTTTCTCACTGCTTCGTCATGGCGGTGTCAAGCTCAATGACCGTGTGCAAGCCACGCTTGAGATCGAATCGGGCGCAAACGACCCCTTGGCGATCTTGCTTGTTACAGCGATGATTGCGCTGAATCTTGATCCAACCAGTCAAGGCATCGGCGATTTGGTGCTGATGCTGATCAGCCAAATTGGTATCGGCTTAATCTCAGGCTTAGTGGCAGGTTGGGCATTGTCGCGCCTATTGCCAAAAGTCCATCTTGCTGATGGTATGTATGCCATCTTAATCATGTCGGCAGGGATGGCGATTTTTGGGGCGACGAACTTGCTTGGCGGCTCAGGCTTTTTGGCGGTGTATCTTGCTGGTGTGGTCATTGGCAATACCAAAGTACGCGCCACAGAACATGTGCTTCGTGTTATGGATAGCTTTGCATGGCTGTCACAAGCGGTGCTGTTCGTGGTATTAGGCTTGCTTGTTAAGCCATCAAGTATCCTTGAAGTATGGCATTATTCGCTATTGATTTTCCTATTTTTGCTATTCATCGCGCGTCCGTTCGCGGTGGCATCATCGCTGCTGCCGTTTCGTTTTGGCTTTCGTGAGATCAGCTTTATCTCATGGGTGGGTCTGCGCGGGGCAGTGCCGATTACCCTTGCGATCATTCCTGTGACCATGCAAGTACCTGGTGCGGATTTGGCGTTTAACATTACCTTTGGCGTGGTGATTTTATCGCTACTTGCCCAAGGTACGAGCATTCCGATGATGTCGCGACTGTTTCGCGTGTGGGTACCGACGGACAATGCGCCCAAGGCAGAACATGAAATTTGGGTCGGTGATCAGGCGAATATTACCTTGTATGAATTTGAAGTCAAACCGGGGGCATTTGCCATCGGCCGTCATCCACAAGGCATCTCAAGCAAGGTCAATTCGAACGACATTTCGGTATTTGCCGTCGTGCGTAATGAGCGACTGCTGTCGGTCAATGATGAAACCATCCTAAAAACAGGCGATGTCGTTTGGTACGCGCTGCGTGGTGATTATGCGGCAAGCATTGCCAAGATTTTCAATAACTCGGCGACGCAATACCAAAAGAACAGCGAGTTTTATGGCGATTGGCTGCTGTCGCCCCATGTGCTGATTTCAGATTTGCCGTTTTATAATCTTGCCACGCGCTCACTTGCCAATAATAACAAATTATCACGCCTACCGCCTGTTGCCAGTGCGCTTGATGTCTTTACGGTTGCGCCACAAGTCACAGGCCTAAGCGGTGTCGATGATGAGCTGATCGAGCGTTTGACTGCAGCACAGAACCAAACCATCGAAGAGTTCATGCTTGGACAATTCAGCACCGAACCTGTTAAAGGTGATACCGTGCGCCTAAATGATCATTGGTCGCTGATCGTCCGAGACATTGATAATAAAGGTCGCTTGCGTGGCGTCGGCCTAAAAAACCTTGATCGCGATAAATAGATCAAAAATGGCGGTGTTGCGTGTTTTGTTTACTTTTGTAATATGCCTTTAAATCTGCGCGTATCACCACCATAAATTGTGCTTATCAAGTTATTAATATTGAAAAAACCCATTGGAAAACCTATGCTATTTCATTCAGCCAAAAAACCTGTTGAGCTACAACTGATTCACCTAAATAAGAACCAAGAACGCTCGCAAAAGCAATTTGGCGAAATCATCAGCCACGGCGATGATACGACCGATAATCCGCTGTGCAAACTAAAAAAATTACTCAAAGAAAAAGCACATAAAAAAGAAACACCGCTTGATGGCAAAGATGATAAAACCATCTATGTGCTTGATTTTGACGGTGATATTAAGGCAAGTGCCGTAGCGCATCTGCGCGAAGAGATCAGCACGGTCATCAGCATTGCTAAAGCAGGTGATGAAGTGGTCTTGCGCCTAGAAAGTGGTGGCGGTCAAGTATCAAGCTATGGTCTGGCGGCAGCGCAATTGGCGCGCCTTAAGCAAGCGGGGCTGACCTTGACCATCTGCGTCGATAAAATCGCAGCCAGTGGCGGCTATATGATGGCGTGTACTGCCGATAAAATCATCGCCAGTGATTTTGGCGTGCTTGGCTCAGTTGGCGTGGTCAGTCAGCTGCCCAATTTTCATGAAGTGTTAAAAAAGCACGATGTTCATTTTGAGCAATTCACTGCAGGCGAATATAAGCGTACTGTGACGATGTTTGGCGAAAATACTGATGAAGACCGCGCCAAATATCAAGCGGACATTGACCGTATTCATGAGCTATTTAAGGCATTTGTCGCCAAGCACCGCCCAAGTCTTGATGTCGATAAAATCGCCACAGGTGAGATTTGGTTCGGTGAAGATGCCAAAAACTTGGGTCTGTGTGATGAGATCGGTACATCAGATGCGTATTTGCTCGAGAAAATGAAAACGCACAATGTCTTTGCATTGCACTCACGCAGTAAGCCTACTTTGGCAGAAAAATTGGGTCTAGCTGATCAAGTGAGCAGCAGCATCTCTAGCGTGTTTGATAAGACTTTGCAAACGGCAAATCACGCCATCAGCAAACTGAACCGTCCATAATTTCACATTGGCAAGCACAAAAATTGTGCTAAAATAGCGATTTTTTTGCATTTGAGTATTTAATGAAAAAATTAGAAGAACTATTTGGTCGTGCGGATAAATTGGGTCGTAAAATCGCCAATCAATTCAGCAAAATCAAAGACTTGAACGACATTCGCGGTATCGGCACGGGCAAATGCGTACTGATCACAGGCGCAAGCAGTGGCTTGGGTGCGATGATGGCGCGTAAGTTTGCATTTTTGGGCTATGATTTGGCGATTTGTGCGCGCCGCCTTGAGCGTCTGGACGCACTCAAAGTCGAGCTTGAAGCAGAATATGGCGTTAAGGTGCATACCAAGCGATTGGATGTGACCCAGTATGATGAGATTTTCACCGTATTTGACGCATTCGCCAAAGAGATCGGCACGATTGATAAAATCATCGTCAATGCAGGGGTGGGTGATAGCCGCGTGATTGGTCATGGACGATTTAACATCAATCGCGCGACCGCTGAGACCAATTTCATCGCCGCCATCGCGCAGTGTGAAGCGGCAATGCAGATTTTCCGCGCGCAAAATAGCGGTCAGTTGGTGGTCATCTCAAGTATGTCGGCGGTGCGCGGCTTGCCACGCCATCTGACCACTTATGCCGCTGCCAAGGCGGGTCTTGCAAGCCTTGCTGAAGGTATCCGCGCAGACATGATCAAAGAAAAATTACCGATTACCGTATCGACGATCTACCCTGGTTATGTGCGCACCGATTTGAACATCGGCGCAAAATACTTGCCATTTGAAGTCGAAGAAGAAGAAGGCGCAGAAGTCATCATCAAAGCAATCGAGACCAAAGTCGATGAAGCTTATGTCCCTGCTTGGCCGTGGCTGCCGATTGGTCTTGGGATGAAATATCTGCCACTGCGTGTGATTACTAAGTTTATCTAAAACTTGAGTAATAGACTATTTAAAACCCTGATTGCAATCGGGGTTTTTTTGTATTTTATGATTTTTGCGGTGTTTGATTGGCTAGGATACAAAAAGATGTTAAAATGATGAAACTTTAAACATCCAATGGACTTTTTATGTTTACTCAACTCTTGCGCTCTGCCAAGCGATCTTTTGTGCCAAAAATGGGCGTACTCTGCCTAACTGCCACCATTTTAAGCGCGTGTCAAAGTGCGGCAATGACTGCCGACGCGCCAAAGCCAAGCAATTTGCCATTTGCTGATAATGCCAGCTCTACCGCCAATTATGCCAAAGCCACGCTACTTGATGCCATGCGCGCGCATCTAGCCCAAGAACGCTATGCGCTATCTACTTATCACAATCGTGTCCATGCCTTGCATACACCTGACAGCATCGATGCGGGCGCTGATCCTGTTTGGACGACTGCGCTTAAGACGATTGAATACAAATCCGCACAAGATGCACAGCACGATACAGATATTGGTATGGATGATGGTGGGGTGGATACTGATTATGATGCTTGGTCAGTTAATGCAGAAGATGATGCGATCACTGAAACGGATACGAATACTGTATCGGCATCGAGTTCATGGTTTGATCATTATAAAAAAATGAAAACCGCCAATACGCCGTACAAAGGCGACATCTCAGCAGATGACTTACCAATCAATGTGCCGACAGAGCAGTTGCCCGCAGGTCTGTATGGCAATCTGATGTCGGCAATGCTTGAATATATGAAACAAAGCCAAGCACAACTAGATGCCAAAAACCTATATCAATACGACAATTCCACCATCACCGTGCTGAGTCATCATGTACCTGCTGCGCGTAAAATCGATATGCTGATGGCACTGGATTATCATTCTGCTGCCTTGGATCAGTCGGTGCAGCTGCCTATGTCACTGGACTTTGAACATGATCGTGCGGTGGTAGATGTGTCGGCAGCATTGCCATTGATGGCGTTCATCGCGCCACAACACACGCCGTTACCACAAGAGATTCCCAATGGTTTGATGCGCTTTAGCCTGCCAAAAACGCTCGATGGCGTGCTGCCGATGTCTGTGGTCTATGATGCGCTGAATCGTAGCCTTGTGCAGAGCTTGGCGGAGTTTGACAGTGAATCATTCACCCCTGTGGACGCACACCACGATGCCTATGCCAAAGAGCTGGGCGCAAGTTCGGTGATTAAGCTGAATTTTGACAGCAAAGCCATGGGCAAGCAGGCTGGCGTTGCCCTTAAGATTTTGGCAAATGAACTCAAAGCCTATGTCGATGCTCATCCTGATAAATACACTGCGCAAGGTAAGTTTGATGCTAGCAAAATCAAGCAAGCGATCGATGATTGGCTATTGATCAATCAAGGCTATCACAGCGATGATTTGGGCAGTATCTTTGCGCTTGTCGAATCAGTGCTGCCGATGAATTTTAACGGCTCAATATATTATTATCTTGACAGTCGCGGACGCATGATCGGAATGCAGTCAGTGCAGGCGATCAAGCAGCCGATGCTCAATGTCAGCCTACAGACCATCGGTCAGACGCGCTACAGCGATCAGCCGTTCCGTCATGCCTATGCTGATAAGCTTGCCCAAAGTTTCACTGGTGATGCCAAAGACGGTAATGCATGGCTTGCCAATATTCGCCAAGAAAATAAACTGGCACGCCTAGCAGCACAGCAGCGCGCAAGCTATGTTGAGCCAAATCACTGTGATGCGCAATTTGATCAACAGCTTAACGACGGCGCAGAGCTTGATGTAATTTTAAGCACTTATTATGCTTGCGTTGAAGCGATGGAGGAGTCGCATACAGAACAGAGCGGTCAAGAGCCAAAATAATTCAAGCACATTTAAGTAGGATATCTTATGAAAACATCGTTAAAAACCTTTAATCTGTGCTTGTCATTGGCGGCGTTATCAGGCTGCGCTACGACACAGATTACAAATCATCAAGCAAATATCGCACAGCCCATCAACGCCCAAGATGCACTTGGCAATGCCATACAGTCGCAGCTGCGCACATCGTTCGGCTATCGAACCGATATCGCTGTGAACAATGCCATGCAGCGCGATGCCTTGGCGACTGCTGGCACTACCACCGATGCCACAAACTGCGAGCAAGTGCATGATACTGCTTATATCGCATGGCTTAAGCAGCTACAGGCAGCAGGTGTGGATATCGAAAACTTAGACGCATCGGCATATCAAGATAAACTGGATGCTTTCAAGGCACAGTTTAACGAATGTCAAACCCAAGCTGAAGCGGCAGAATTTGACACTGATGGGTTTTTTGAAAAAAATACTCAATTGCCAATCGATGCACAATTTGACCAATTTTTTGATGCTTATCAAGCGCACAGTGAGCAGCCTGCCGCCAAACACAGCGCATTAGACGCCAAAAAAGCAGCGCTGACTGATGCTTACTTGATTAAGCCAAGTCGCATTGAAGTGATGGGGAATTATCAGCCGTTGGCAGGTCATATCACCATCTTGCCCATCGCTGAATATCAGAGCAAAAACCTACAAGCGCGCATCATTCAGCCGATGTATTTTGACCTAAAAAAAGGCGATCTGTACCTATGGGCGGATCATTTGGCACTGATTAATAGCCAAGTGCTTGATAAAGAGCTTGGCACAGCTTGGCATAATAAATGGCTAAAAATTCCGCTGAATGATGACAGTTTGCCAAAAGATTTTTATAAAAAATTCTTGCAAGGGCTATTGGATGCCAAAAAACAAAGCTTTTATAGCTTGGATACATCATCATTCACTTGGACGAATGCAGATTCACTGATCAATTTACCACATCTGCGTGAGCAGCTGACCGATGCACAGCTTCAGATAATCACTGGTAGCGATCGGATTATCCGCGCACAGCCAAGCATGCAGGCGAAAAACTTCGCTGACTATATCTTTGCCGATACCTTGTACAATGCCATCATCGAAGCCATCCCTGAATATCAAGCGGTATTCATGCCGCCTGAGCGCACCATCGAAGAAGGTGAAAGCCGTATCATCATCAATCAAATCACAGGCGAGCCGCCGACTGACATCACCGCAGATGAAGAAGTCAAGCTCAATAGCCGAACCATGATCCATGTACTGCTGTCATATTTGGCACAAGTGATGGATGGCTATATGGCAAGCACACAAAATCAAACCCAAACCCAAAGCAAGTCATCAGCATACGCGCCAGTGTCGCACTATGGACTGCAGGGCAAAGGGCTGCAATGGATGCATCAGCGTTATTATCTTGGTGATCAAACGCAAACATCTAGCACGCCACTGGTGGTGGATAGCTTTACCACCATCATTCCAGTGATGCACGATACCTTTGCGCGCTTGCCATCGGCGCATCGTATGCCGAATGATGCCAACAGTGTCAATCTATTCGAATATGGCAATGATCTGTTTGCACGATTAAAAGAAGGGGATAACCGCTATCTTAAAGCAATGATCGCGATGACTACAGGCATTGGCGCGGCAGCTGATGATGGTGCAGATTATGAGTTGCCATATGATGAGATGGAAGTCATTCCTGACGAACCCGATCTTGATGATGCACCTGATACGCCTTAGGTTTATAATCAACCAAACAAAAGCTGTGAGTAACATGAACCGACCCCCAAATCTTAGACAAAGTTAAGATTAAGGACTAGGTTTAAATTAAGTGGTTTGGTCAAGGACTAAGCGCCTGTATTTTACAGGACTTAGTCCTTTTAGTTTAATCTTTATTCTATCATGATTGTAGTAATGGATGTACTCATCAATCGCTTGTTTAAGCTCATCAATGGAGGTAAATCTTCTTTGATGTTTGTCATGAAAGAAGATTTCTTCTTTTAATGTGCCAAAGAAGCTTTCTATCACCGCATTATCCAAGCAATTACCCTTTCTTGACATACTTTGAATGATGTTGTTGTCTTTTAAGGTTTGTTGATAATTTTGCATTTGGTAGTGCCAGCCTTGATCTGAATGCAGAATCAATTGTGGTTTGCTGCTATCGTTGCCAGCATTATCATCTGCTTGCAGTCGCTTTAGTGCCTGATCAAGCATCTTGGCAACCAAGCCATAATTTGGGCTACTGTGCATCTGATAGCTAACAATTTCTCCATTAAACAAATCCATGATGGGAGACAAGTAAAGCTTTTTGACATTACCTTGTTTATCCAACACTTTAAACTCAGTGACATCAGTCGCCCATTTTTGGTTGGGTCGATCTGCTTTAAAATCACGCTTGAGTACATTATCAGCGATTTTACCCACCTTACCCTGATAAGCACTAAATCTGCGTTTAGAGCGAATCCGTGCTTTCAGTCCCATTTGGTTCATCAGTCGCCACACTTTTTTATGATTGATGACAAAGCCTAACTGTTTTAAGGCAAGGGTGATTCTGCGATAGCCATATCTGCCTTGATGGGTGTGATATATCTTTTTGATTGCATCTTTGATGTCTTGATGTTTATCCTTTTGCTTGAATTGCTTTAAGTGATAATAAAAGGTTGCTTTGGCAACACCAAGATAAGTCAGTAATTGTTTTAATGGATAAATCTGCCTTAGCTCGTCAATCACTGTGATTTTATTGATGATGATTTGCTTTTTCTTTGCTGACGCTCCAAGGCTTCTAACTTTTTTAAGATGTCATTCTCCATGCGTAAGTGTTGTAATTCAGCAATCAATTCAGCATGGGTCTTTTGTTCATCAAGTTTGGATGTTTGGCTTGCTTTGCTGGTCTTTAGCATAGATTGCCTGCCTTTGGGTTTAGGAGTCAGTCCCATGATACCATGAGTTTGATAAGCTTTTAACCATTGAAACAGCACACTTGGGTTGCTGATATTTAATTCAATCGCCAAAGTGCGTATGGATTTACCAGCAAGTAGTTGTAATACTGCAGTGTGTTTGAATTCTGGTGAATAACTAGCTTTGCTCTTTCTGATACGAATACCATCAACACCATGAGTTTGGTAGAGTCTCACCCAGTTTTGGACAATAGAGCGTTTAATACCAAAAGAGTTGGCTGTGTTGTGGTAACTATGTCCTGTTAAATAATGATCAATGACTTCAAGTTTAAAGTCAATTGTGTATTTGGTCATAAAAACACCCCAAAGGTTGTCTAACTTTTGGGGTGCGGTTCAATTTGGGTGCTTTTTGTTTTAAAATAAAAAATCAATTCGCCTGAATCAAGCCATGACGAATGGCAAGGTGTGTAAGCTTCACATCGCTATCGATGCCCAATTTCTCAAAAATACGATAACGATAAGTATTGACCGTCTTGGCGCTGACGAACAGCTGATCGGCGATCTCTTGGGTGCTTTGGCAATTGACCACCATCATCGCCACTTGCTTTTCACGCTCTGATAAACTGTCAAACGGCGATTCGGCTTGTTCGCCAAGCACAGTCTCAGCAAGCTGTTCTGCAACATCGTGACTAAAATAGCGCGAGCCTGAATGCACTTTTTTGATCGCGCGGATCATCTCATCCAGCGGCGTGCCTTTGGTGATATAGCCATCTACACCTGCTTTGAGTAGCATTGATGGATAGGGCTGTGCCGAAAGGCTCGATACTGCCAAAACTTTCACACTGGCATTGGACTGCTTAATGCGGCGGGTGGCTTCGACACCATCGATATTGGGCATATTGACATCAAGCAAAATCACATCAGGCTTGAGTGTTTTGGCAAGGATGACCGCGCTCTCACCATTATCCGCTTCGCCGACGACATCGATCTCAGGATTATCGCCCAACATATGCGTGATGCCCATGCGCACCAAATCATGATCATCTGCCACCAAGACTTTTATCATTATTGTTGTACCTATTTCATTTAAATTTTGGACTTGTATTATAACAAAACGGACATAAATATTCTATGTGTTTGCTTGGCATTTATGCAAGTTCAAACCGCTGCTGATCAAAATTGGCACAAAATGTTGCGACAACCTTTCCTTTATTTTATTATTTGCGAAATTTTTATAAAAATTAGGACTGGAGACGGGTTTTTGGTGACAATTGATGGTTTTTTGAGCAGTTGGCGACTGCACCACTCTAAAAATGTGCTACAATAAAGCTGTAGGCAAGGCGCGTATTGGATTGGTGCAAATGACGAGCAAACCCATTGATACCGCGCCGCCACAGTTGATCTGCCGCTGTGTAGATTGATGGTTGGCATGGCACAAGCATAATAAAAATTTAGTGGTATCAATATTTCTTTTGATTTATTGATTTGATTTTGATGTTTGAACCGAAGGCGCAACGCGTCTGTTGGGACACTGCTGTTGCCTTGTTCATTTTTAAAGGAAATCCCATGAAAAACACCCATTTTGGCAAACGATTGAATAAGCATTATGCGATGATGCTGGCACTGATGGCAAGCTCAGGCGCGCACGCTTTTGTGGTGGATAGTAGCCAATCAAAAACTGTCAGCACATCAAGCGCGGCAGTGGTCAGCACACAAAATCCTTATGTGCAAATCCCCCAAACCCCAAGCTATAGCGAAGCCTATGAGCCTGCGCCTAGCTACACCACCACGCCTGCGCCAGCCCCACAGATCAACCAAAGCCAAACTGTCAGCGTCGTGCCAGCAGGTAGCGCACCTGCTGCTAAGCCTGTGACCAACTATGGCACAAGCTACAACAGCGCGAGCAACTATTCAGGCTACGGTTTTAGCAGTGATCAGTTGATGCTATCACCACGCTCTGAAGCGGTGGCGGTGTTTGATTTGCAATCAAATCAGTTGCTTTATGCCAAAAATGCCGATGAGCAGCGTTCGATCGCATCGATCAGTAAGGTGATGACCGCCATGGTGATCTTGGATGCGCAGCTGGATATGCGTGAAGAAATTACCATCATTCCATCGGATTTGGTCGGCGCTAAGCAAGCCAGTACACGCCTAAAAGCAGGCGATCGCATGACGCGCTCTGAGTTTTTGCTGATGATGCTGATGCGCTCTGAGAACCCAGCTGCTAAGGCATTGGGTCGTACTTATCCAGGTGGTTATGATACTTTCATCGCAGCGATGAACCGCAAGGCGCAAGAAATGGGTATGTATCAGACGACTTTCAGCGATACTTCAGGTCTGGATCCGCGTAACCGCTCATCGGCGCGCGATTTGATCACTATGATGAAAGCTGTGAACAGCGATCCGCGTTATCACAGCATCCGCAACTTCTCAACTGCACCGCAGTATGACTTTTATATTGCCAACTACCAATCAGGCGACCGCACTTATAAAGGCAATAATACCAACCGTCTGGTGCGCGAAGGTAACTATCCAATCGGCGTACAAAAAACAGGCTACATCCGCGAAGCAGGTTACAGCGTCGTGATGGAAACCAATATCAACAATCACCCAACGATCATCGTGCAGCTAGGTGCGTCAAACAGTGCCAACCGCTGGTCAGATTCTGAAAATATCATGACTGAATTGGCATATCGTCGCTAATTGCTGTTTGATATTTGATAAAAACCTTCTAAGTGTGTGCTTGGAAGGTTTTTTGTTAAGCTTAAAGTCTTTTGCTTTATTCAATGGCACTTTAAATCCACAGCATTTGCCACCATATTATCCCCAAATTCTATCTAAGATCACCACCATGCGACAACCAATCACCCGAGCAGACATTCAGACCAATCAGCTTGCCAAACAGCTCCAAGACGAAGCCCAATTAACAGGCGTCAATGCCTCGGGCACCCAAATCAGCAGCCGTGCCTTTGATATGGTGACAGAATTTGAGCCATCAGGCGATCAGCCGACCGCGATTGCCAGTCTTGTCAAGGGGGTAAACTCTGGCATGACAGGGCAGCTGCTACTTGGGGTGACAGGCTCTGGCAAGACATACACGATGGCAAAGGTCATCGCCGAGTGTGGGCGACCTGCGATTATTATGGCGCATAATAAGACTTTGGCAGCTCAGCTGTATGGCGAGTTTAAGGCGTTTTTTCCGCATAATGCTGTGGAGTATTTTGTCAGTTATTATGACTATTATCAGCCTGAAGCCTATGTACCAGCTTCTGACACTTTTATTGAAAAAGACAGTGCCATCAATGACCATATTGACCAGATGCGACTGTCCGCCACACGAGCACTGCTTGAGCGGCGTGATGCGATTATCATTGCATCAGTGTCTGCCATTTATGGTCTAGGCGACCCAGAAAGTTATCTAAAAATGCTGCTCCATATCGTCGTGGGTGATCGCGTGGATCGCAATGCCATCATCAAGCGACTTGTTGAGCTACAATACGAGCGCAATGAGCTGGATTTTGGGCGGGGTACTTATCGCATTCGTGGCGAGACTTTGGACATTTATCCTGCCGAAAGTGAATCTTTGGCGGTGCGTATTGCCATGTTTGATGATGAAGTGGAAAAAATCACTTGGTTTGATCCATTGACGGGCAAAAATATCAAGTCTGTGCCACGCATCACCATTTATCCAAAATCGCACTATGTCACGCCCAAAGATAAATTGATGGAAGCATCCGAGACCATCAAAGCTGAGCTTGCCGAGCGATTGGACTATTTTCGTGCTAATGACAAACTGATAGAAGCACAGCGTATCAAAGAGCGTACGCAGTATGACCTTGAGATGATTCAGCAGCTTGGCTATTGTAACGGCATTGAGAACTATTCTCGCCATCTGTCAGGCCGACCCGCAGGCGAGGCACCGCCGACCTTATTTGACTATATTCCACCAGATGCACTGCTATTTATTGACGAAAGTCATGTGACTGTACCGCAGATTGGGGCGATGTACAAGGGCGATAGAAGCCGTAAAGAGACGCTTGTGCAGTATGGTTTTCGTCTGCCCAGTGCGATGGATAACCGTCCGATGAAGTTTGAAGAGTGGGAGCGTATCGCCCCATCCACCATCTATGTATCCGCTACGCCTGCCCAATACGAGCTTGAAAAATCCGAACAAATCGTCGAGCAGGTGGTGCGTCCGACAGGGCTTGTGGACCCTGTGCTGGAGATACGACCTGTATTGACACAGGTGGATGATGTGCTGGGTGAGATTAACTTGCGTAAGGCAGTGGATGAGCGAGTGCTGATTACCGTACTGACCAAACGCATGGCAGAGGATTTGACCAGCTACCTAAAAGAATACGGCATCAAGGTCGCCTATCTGCATTCAGACATCGACACGGTGGAGCGGATGAAGATCATCCACGAGCTACGCACAGGTGTGCATGATGTACTGGTGGGGATTAACCTGCTTCGTGAGGGCTTGGATATGCCTGAGGTGAGCTTGGTGGCGATTTTTGATGCTGATAAGGAAGGTTTTTTGCGCTCAGAGCGTTCGCTTATTCAGACCATCGGGCGTGCCGCTCGTCATGTCAATGGTAAAGCCATTTTATATGCTGACAGTATCACCCCAAGTATGCACCGCGCGATGGAAGAGACCGAACGCCGCCGCGCCAAGCAAATCGCCTATAACACCGAGCATGGCATCACCCCAAAATCCGCCACGCGTCAAATCACTGATAAGATTGATACTGGTGAAGATGAAAATACCGAAGTGGTACGCATTGTGTTATCCGAAGCGCTGCAAGGTGTGGACGAAAGCATTTTGCATTCGCCCAAGCTACTCGCCAAAGAAATCGCCCGCCTAGAAAAACAAATGCAAGCACTATCTCGAGAGCTAAAATTTGAAGAGGCGATGAAAGTGCGTGATACGATGTTGGCATTGAAAGAATTGATGGTGAAATACACATGACCATCGAAACCCATCCATTATCCCCATTTACTCCGCCAAATAGCCAAGTGCTGATTTTGGGGAGTTTTCCACCACCGCAAACACGCTGGAAAATGCCATTTTATTACCCCAATTTTAATAATGACTTTTGGCGGATTATGGGCTTGGTGTTTTTTGATGATAAAGATCGCTTTATCAATACTGCGGACAAAAGCTTTTATCAAGACAAGATTGAGCAATTTCTCGCCGATACGGGTATTGCCATCAGCGATACTGCGTATCAAATCAAACGCCTACAAAACAACGCCTCGGATAAATTTCTAGAAGTTATCACGCCGATGGATATTGCAGGCATTCTAGATAAATTGCCAAATTGCACCAGTATCATCACCACAGGCGAAAAAGCCACGCAAATTTTGTGCGATACTTATGCTGCTACAGCACCAAAAGTTGGGCAATCAGTGGGTCTAAAAATCGGTCAAAAGCCCATCACTTTATACCGCTTACCGTCATCATCACGGGCTTATCCGTTAAGTTTGGATAAAAAATCAGATGCCTATCGCCATGTATTTTCGTTGTTATCATTGATATAAAAATTCAGCCATCGTTGCAAAATTTTGTTAAAATACCAAAATTGCAAACAAGATTTTAGGAAAAAGCCCATGACCGTGCGATTTTTTGACCGCTTAACGGACGACCAAAAACAAACCCTTGCCAAACTGCCCACACCGTATTATCTACTCGATGAGCGAGCCATTATTGATAACCTTGCCATCACCGAAAAGCTATGCCAAGCCAGCGGTGCTAAGGCATTGCTTGCGCTCAAATGCTTTGCCACTTGGGGCGTGTTTGAGTCGATGAAGCCATATCTGCACGGCACAACATCATCATCTTTAAAAGAAGTTCGCCTTGGCAAAGAATGCTTTGGTGGCGAGACGCACGCTTATAGCGTTGCTTATAGTGAGCATGAGATTGATGAAGTGCTCGAGTATGCCGATAAGATTATTTTTAATTCATTTAATCAATTGGCTCGCTTTGGCAAAAAAGCTGCCGCCAAACACATCCCTGTCGGTCTAAGATTGAATCCGCAAACCAGTAATTCATCATTCATCATTGCTGACCCTGCCAGGCCTTTTAGCCGACTTGGTGAGCATGATGTTGAGGCGATTATGGCAGTGGCGGATAGCATCAGTGGCGTGATGATTCATAATAACTGCGAAAATGCCGATTTTGAGGCGTTTAGCCAAAGTCTGTCAGATATCGAAGGGCGATTTGGCGAGCTGTTTCATCGGCTTGATTGGGTGAGTTTTGGTGGTGGTATTCACTTTATTGATCCTGAATATCCTTTAGATAAATTTGCCAATCGACTTAAAGATTTTGCCACCAAATACGGCGTACAGATCTATCTAGAGCCTGGTGAAGCATCAGTGCACCAAGGGGCAGTGCTGGTAACGAGCGTGCTTGACACTTTGCATAATGGTAAGCCTTTGGCGGTGGTGGATGCATCTATCGAAGCACATATGTTAGATTTGCTAATTTATCGTCAGTCGTCACCGCTTGCTTATGTCAATGATACTGCTTATGATATTAAAGGAGGTGATTTTGATGGCGTGACAGCGAATGAGACGGCGGTGCGTATCTATGGCAAGTCATGCTTGGCAGGGGATATTTTTGGCGATTATACACTGGATGAACCGCTACAAATCGGGGATAAAGTCGTCTTTGGCAATGCCGCTGCTTATACCATGGTGAAGAAAAACTGGTTTAATGGCGTCGATATGCCGTCAATTGTCATTATCCGTCAAGATGGCGAAGTGGTCGTGCAGCGCCAGTTTGATTATGATGATTATAAAAATAGCTTGTCATAAGTGTGAAATAATTCATGAATACACCAAAAATTGAGATCTATCAGATTTATTATAATGAGGCGACTAGGCAGTCGCTAGACCCTGATTTTATACCATTGGATAACACGCATGGCCCAAAAGAGTGGTATGAATTTTATCCGATGTTGCAGTTTTTGAACACGCATGAACTGGATGATGATACTTATTACGGCTTTTTATCACCGAAGTTTTTTGAAAAAACAGGAGTGTGTGGCAAGGATTTGCATCAAATAATTCAGCGCCATGCTATTGATGTCGATGGTAATCGTGTAGATGTGTTTTTATCATCAGTCGGATTTAATTCATTAACTTACCATCAGAATGTTTTTTATCAAGGGGAGCGAAATCATCCTGGGTTTTTAAGTTTAATGCAATTGTCCTTACGGAAAATGGGCGTTTTTCTCGATTTAAAATCCATGATTTCTACCAACTATAATTCGGCATTTTGTAATTATGTCATTGCCAAAAAACGATATTGGCAACAATGGCAAAAAATTGCCAATCAGTTTTATGCATTGGTTGAAAACGATCAAAGCGAGATTGGGCGAATGTTGCGCCAGAACACACGCTATATGACTGATCCAGCACCGATGCGTGCCTTTATCCAAGAGCGGTTCGTAAGTGTAGTTTTGGCGATGGATGGATATAGAACCATGCCTTTTGGCTTTGAGACTTCCAAGTTGAATTTGGATGCTGATAATATTTTTGGGCTATGTCATTACTTTAAAACAAAGTATGAACAGACGCGCAATATGGAGGACTTGTTGATGTATCAAAAGTTAAAAGAGTTGGTTTATTTTCCATGGTAACGAAAATAGACATATTTTTATTTAATGGTTGAAAAATCACCAAATACTCGTTATTATTCTAAGCTTTGTCATGCTTGTGATTTTGCAAGTATTGATGGATGTTGGGTGCATGGATTTTCCTTGAAGTCTTCCTTTTTAATTCATGCATAATATTGATTTTGCTTAGTTTTTTAAGCATAAAGGAGGATTTATCATGACTCAACCGAATGTTTTGATTATTGGCGCTGGTGGCGTCGCACAAGTCGTGGCACACAAATGCGCGATGGCAAATGATGTTTTTGGCGAGATTCATATTGCATCGCGCACCAAAGAAAAATGCGATGCGATTGCTAATAGCGTCGCCGAAAAGGGCAGTTTTAAAAAAGATGCCATCTTGCATACACACGCTGTCGATGCCTTGGACACCGAGCAGCTTGTACAGTTGATTCGTGCGATTGATGTGCATATCGTCATCAATGTCGGCTCACCATTTGTCAATATGAGTGTGATGGATGCATGTATTGAGACAGGTGCACATTATTTGGATACGGCGATTTATGAAGATCCGACCAAGATTTGCGAAGCGCCACCGTGGTATGAGAATTACGAGTGGAAAAAGCGTGACGCCTTTAAGAAGGCAGGCGTGACAGCGATTTTGGGTATCGGATTTGACCCGGGTGTGGTGAATGCCTATGCACGCTTGGGTGTAGAGTATTTTGATACAGATACTGTCACAGATATTGATATTATTGATATCAATGCTGGCAGTCATGGCAAATATTTTGCCACCAATTTTGATCCTGAAATTAATTTCCGTGAATTTACTGGTGTCGTTTATTCTTGGCAAAATAGCCAATGGCAAACCAATCAGATGTTTGAAGTCAAACGCACGGATGATCTACCTGTAGTCGGCGTCCAAAACAGCTACCTATCAGGGCATGACGAGCTGCATTCATTGCACAAGAACCTAAATGTGCCAAATATCCGCTTTTGGATGGGGTTTGGCGAGCATTATATGAATGTCTTTGGCGTACTAAAAAACTTAGGTCTATTGTCAGAACAACCTGTCAAAACCGCCGAAGGTTTGGAAGTTGTGCCATTAAAAGTGGTCAAAGCAGTCCTACCGGATCCAGCAAGCCTTGCGCCCAATTATAAAGGCAAAACCTGTATCGGCAACAAGGTCAAGGGCAAAAAAGACGGCGTCGATGGCGAGATTTTTATTTATAATATCGCTGATCACGAAGAAGCTTATCGTGAAGTTGGTAGTCAGGGTATCTCTTATACGGCAGGCGTGCCACCGGTTGCAGCGGCAATTTTGATCGCGACAGGTGAGTGGAATGTCGGCACGATGGTCAATGTCGAAGAGCTTGATGCGCGCCCATTCATCAATCTACTGAATCAAATGGGCTTGCCAACTCGCATTATCGATAAAGACGGCGATCGCTTGTTGGAATTTGCATGATAAACGCAGCGCAGATGACGCACTCAAGCCCCAACTTGGGTGCGTTTTTTATGTCGCTATGAAAATTTATGCTATAATAAAAATCATATGATCAAAATAATAAAGGCATCTCATGCGTATTCGCAAACTGTTTAAATTCGAAAATGCTCACATCGTCCGCAACTGCTCATCCGATCGCTGCAAACGCTCCATTCATGGGCATAGCTATCAAGTTGAGCTGATCTTGGAAGCGCATCGCTTGGATCATGGGCAGATGGTCTATGATTTTGGGCTACTTAAGGGTAATATCAAAGACATCATTGACAGCTTTGATCATGCCATCACTTTTTGGGATAAGGATGATCCAAGCTATATACAAGCTTGCAAAGACTTTAGTGCACGCTGGGTGAGCTTACCTGTATCACCGTCAGCTGAGCAATTTAGCCGTGTGATTTTCTTTTGGGCAGACGCCATCTTAAAACAAACGCAAATGCAAAATGGCGAGCAAGATGTCCATGTACACTCGGTTATCGTCCATGAGACGGCGACAGGCTATGCACAGTGCTTTGGCGATGATGTCACCAATGAACAAATGGGCAAGCTTGATTTGGCTGGCTTTGAATTTAGTGAACAGGTCAAGGCAGAATGGGGCGATCCAATGATGTATGATAAGCTAAAAGCAGGCAAGCCATTCATCAATCCCTCTGTGGATTTGCAAGTCCAAGTTTGAGCATATGAAAATTATCCTAAAAAATGAAACTGATACTGCGGCTTTTGCCCAGCAGCTGGCTGATATGAATCTGACGGGCAGTGTGTGGCTGTCAGGGGATTTGGGTGCGGGTAAGACGACGCTGACTCGCTATTGGCTGCAAGCCATGGGGCATACTGGTGCAGTCAAAAGCCCGACTTATACACTCGTTGAACCTTATCAAATCCAAACAAAAACAGGCATCAAGCCGGTTTATCATGCCGATTTATACCGACTCAATGACCCAGAAGAGCTTGATTATATTGGATTTTTTGAATATTTTGATGAGCATGATAGCCTTGTCATCATCGAATGGGCGAGCCGTGCCGAATCAAATCTGCCAAAGCCTGATTATCTGATTGATTTGACTCGTCAAGCAGATGATTGCCGTGTGCTTGAATTTATCAAGGCTTCATAAATGTCATCACTACCGCATTATCAAGATTTGCCCAACAATAGTGTCGTGTGTCTGATGTCGCCGACCGCCAGTGGTAAGACGGATTTGGCGTTTAGACTGTATCAGACAGGGCGATTTGAGCTTGTGTCGGTGGATAGTGCATTGATTTATCAAGGTATGAATATCGGCACTGCCAAGCCAACTGCCGATGAGCTTGCCCAATTCCCCCATCATCTGGTGGATATCATTTCTCCGACCAAGACCTATAGTGTGGCGAATTTTGTGGCGGATGTCGAGCGACTGATTCATGAAATTCATCAGCGGGGCAAGATTCCACTATTGGTCGGTGGTACGATGATGTACTATATGGCGTTGTTTGACGGCATTTCTAGCGTGCCAGAAACCGACCAGTCGGTTCGTGATAAAGTCAAAGCATGGCTGGATGAAGAAGGCAATGATGCCATTTATCAGTATCTGATGAAGCATGACCCTGTGATTTGTGAAAAGCTTAAGCCAACAGACACGCAGCGCATCACTCGCGCGGTCGAAGTGCATCTACAGACAGGCGTACCGATGAGTACTTGGCAAGCCACACCAAAAGTCGCCCTAAGTCACGACCCAAAATGGCAGTGGTACGGCATCGTCGTGACACCTGATCGTGCTTGGCTGCATGAGCGGATCGAGCGGCGGCTTGAGATCATGTGGGCAGATGGCTTTGTTGATGAAGTGGTTGGCTTGCTTAACAAATATCCAGCTCTGACCGCGGATATGCCATCGATGCGCTGCGTGGGTTATCGGCAGGTGCTGGAATATCTGGCAGTGACGGCGCATCCTGCGATTGTAAATCATTCTGGTTTAGCAACTTTTGCTCAACAAATTTTAAATAATGATATGCAGAAAATACATGATGCAAGTAAAACTGATAAAAAATCACAAAAAAATCTCATAAATGCCGATGAAGTATCTTGTAAAGATATGAAAAATAAGGCATTATATGCAACAAGGCAGTTGGCAAAGCGCCAATATACTTGGCTTAAGCAGCTTGCCTTGATGGAAAATCCAACAATAAAGCATATCAGCATCGCTTCATTTGATAGTATAAAACAAGTACAAACACATTTCTTGCAATTGCAATAATCTAAGAGCCATTCTTTGCATTGCTTGGCTATTTTTGTGGAGATTCATATGTCAAAAGGACAAACCTTACAAGATCCATTTTTGAATGCGCTGCGCAAAGATCGCATTCCTGTGTCAATTTTTTTGGTCAATGGTATTAAGTTACAGGGTCAAATTGAGTCATTTGACCAATATGTTGTTTTGCTAAAAAATACTGTTAGCCAAATGGTGTATAAACACGCCATTTCTACCGTCGTACCAACGCGCAATCCGCGTTCAGAAGGGGGTTCTGCACCTGCTGGTGGCTATCCTGCATCAAATGTCGGTGTGATGAGCAGTGGCACTTATCAAGGCAGCGGCTTTGAGCGTCAAGGCTTTGACCGTGGTGCGATGGGTGGCTATCAAGGCGGCACGCGCCCACAAGGTGGCTTTACTCGTACGCCACAAGCGGGCTTTGAGCGACAAGGCTTTGAGCGTAGCAGTATGGGTTATCAAGGCGGTATGGGTGGTATGCAATCAGGCTTTGACCGTAGCGCATCTACTGGCATGGGCTTTGAACGCCAAGGTTTTGACCGTCAGGGCTTTGAAGAGCGTGGCTTTGATGGTAAGGCATTTGAAAATACTGATGTGCGCAGTTTTAACCGCCAAGGTTTTGATGCCAAAGCTGATGAAAAATTCGGCGAAGATGAAGAATTTGAAAGCTGATCGCCATCAAGTTTTATCGAACTCGCAGCTGATATGGTTGCGAGTTTTTTATTTATGATAAATTGTTTAGTGCAAAATTGACGACAAAAGTAATGAATGGATTAGCTTTGTGTATGATGGTTTGGCTGTTTTGATAACGCCTTGATTGACTTTGTTAAATTTGGTTATCAAAGCCAAAATTTGCCATAAATTCTGACAAACTGCACGGCAAATATGCTATCATAGCACAATTAAACTGTGTGTTTTGACACGGTTTTGGCTGTATTTATGATCAAATTGGGCTACTTGCTATATGAACACAACTGCATCACAAGATCATGATTTTATCAAAGAAGCGATCACGGCGATTCGCACCGAGCAGCACGCGTTGGATTTGCTGATTGATGAGCTTGATGAGCGATTTACCGAAGCTTGCCAAGCTATTTTATCCTGCTCTGGGCGTGTGGTGGTCACAGGTATGGGCAAGTCGGGTCATATCGGGCGCAAGATCGCTGCGACTTTTGCATCGACAGGGACGCCTGCGTTTTTTATGCATCCAGGGGAAGCTGGGCATGGCGATCTTGGTATGCTTGTCAAAGGCGATGTGCTGATTGCGATTTCTAACTCTGGCGAGTCTGATGAGATTCGTATGCTACTACCTGTGGTCAAGCAGCTTGGTATTCCGCTCATTAGCATCAGCCGTGATAAGCGTGGGATTTTGCCGCGTTCAGCAGATATTGCTTTGACCTTGGGTCGTTCAGAAGAAGCCTGCCCGCTTGGGCTTGCACCGACATCGAGCACGACGGCGACCTTGGCACTGGGTGATGCGTTGGCGGTAGCGCTACTGCACGCGCGCGGTTTTACCAGTAATGATTTTGCCTTATCACACCCTGCTGGGGCATTGGGTCGTAAGCTGCTGACCCGTGTACAGGACATCATGCATACGGATAATCTGCCTGTGGTGCGTGATGATGCAAGCCTAAACGATACGCTACTTGTGATGACTGGTGGTCGCTTGGGTCTTGCGATTGTCGTCAATGCCAGTGATGAAGTGGTGGGTATTTTTACCGATGGTGATTTGCGCCGTAAATTGGCTCAAAATACTGATCTGTCGGCGCAGATCAGTGATCTAATGACCAAAACACCAAAATCCATCGCCAAAGAAACGCGCGCATCGGACGCCTTGACGGTGATGAACGAAAATGCCATCAGCCAATTGTTGGTGCTTGATGATCAGCATTTGGCGGGGGTGATCAGCATTCACGATGTGCTAAAAGCAGGCGTTAGCTAGGATTTGTCATGAACGAAGTTATTTTACAAAAAGCCAAAAATATCAAGCTGTTTGCTATGGATGTCGATGGCATCTTATCTGATGGCAAGATCATTTATAACTCCTATGATGTTGAGACTAAGGCATTTTATGTGCAAGACGGTGTGGGGCTAAAGGCTCTGCAAGATTTTGGCATTGAGCTTGCCATCATCACGGGGCGCACATCACCGATGGTGGAACGCCGTGCGCGTGAATTGGGCATCAAGCACCTAATCCAAGGACGCGATGATAAATTCACAGCATTATCAAGCTTGGCTGATGAATTAAACCTAGACTTAAGCGAATGTGCTTATATGGGTGATGATCTGCCTGATTTAAAAGCGGTGCGTGAAGCAGGTTTGGGCTTTAGTGTACCAAATGGCTGTGCTGAGACGCAAGCGGTGGCGGATTTTGTCACTACCAAGGCAGGTGGCAATGGCGCGGTGCGTGAAGCGTGTGAACTGATTTTGCACGCACAAGGTCATTACGATGCCTTTATCGCCAAATTTCAATAAGGATGCGCGATGAATTTTCGCATTTTAAGCGTACTTGGTATCATGGCGTTGGCGGTCGCAGCGTGGTTTTATTATCAAGAAGACAGCGAGATCAAGCCTGCCTTGCCTGAAGTGACGGCGACTAATAATTATGAAGTCACTGGTATCCAAGCGGTGCAGACCAATCCTGAAACTGGCGAAACCGAATATACCCTGACCGCTGATTCTTTGGTACAAAATGCCCAAGGTGAAGATGAGATGGTGGGCGCGACCATCAATTGGCAACCACCACAGGGTGAGAATTACACTCTGACCGCTGAGCGAGCGACTTTTGATCAGCAGACAGGTGCGCTAAATCTTAAGAATGGCTTTAAAATGGTGCGTGCAGCGACAGCGGACAAACCTGAAATGGTGATTGTTGGCAATAGCTTAGCAGGCAATACGCGTGATCGTAAGCTTAATAGCCAAGAGTCATTGACCGTCACTCAAGGTACAGACAGCTTTAAGGCACAAGGGTATACCGCTGATTTAAATACGGGCGATTATGAATTTCATAAGATCGATGTGCTGTTCAATGCACCAAAGCGCCAAGACAAACCATTATTCTAACTGATTGATTTTTTTATACAATTTTAAGGTTTAATATGCATATCAAACCACTGATTGCCAAGTTTAGCTTTTTGACTGCGTTGGCGGTTGCGCCGATGATTGCCAGTGCATTGCCATCAGATGCCAATCAGCCGATCCGTCTATTGGCTGACCGTGCTACTTATAGCGAGCGCACAGGTGTGACCACTTATTCGGGCAATGTCACCATCGAGCAAGGCACGCTAAAGATTGCTGCTGATAATTTGACAGTAAATCTTAACACTCGCAATCGCAGTATCAACTCTGCGGTGGCGACAGGTCGTCCTGCGACGATGCAGCAGATCATCACTCAAGAAAAAGGCTTGGCAAAAGGTCAGGCCAATCGCATCGACTATGATGCGGTATCAGGCATCGTGACATTGACAGGTAATGCTAAGCTGACCCAAGCAGGTTCGAGCTTTTCGGGTAATGTCATTCGCTATAGCCTAAAAGATGGGGATGTCGAAGCCAATGGTGGTCAAGGTCGCCGTGTGGAACTGATATTCCCACCAAATTCTGATACCAATCAGCGCGGTATTCGCTAATCATCGGGGTGTGATGTGACGACCTTGAGTATGCGACATCTTGGCAAGCGCTATGGTCAGCGTTGGGTGGTCAAAGATGTGTCGTTCGAGATTGAGCAGGGGCAAGTGGTCGGGATTCTAGGGCCAAATGGTGCTGGTAAGACCACAAGCTTTTATATGGTTATTGGTCTTGTGCCGATGGATCGCGGTCAGGTGCTGTTTGGTGATACTGATATTTCCAAAAAGGCCATGCACGAGCGTGCGGCGCAGGGTATTGGCTATTTGCCGCAGGAAGCATCGATTTTTCGTAAATTGACCATCGAACAAAACATCATGGCGATTCTGCAGACGCGCAAGGATTTGGATAAAGCTGCGCAGACTGCCGAGCTTGAAAAGCTAATGGCGGAATTTCACCTTGAGCATGTGCGTCATTCATTGGGTATGAGCGTGTCGGGCGGTGAGCGCCGTCGCTGTGAGATTGCCCGCTGCTTAGCGTCAAATCCGAAATTTATTTTGCTGGATGAGCCCTTTGCTGGCGTTGATCCGATCTCGGTCGGTGATATCATGCAGGTGATTGAAGCCTTGCGCGCGCGTGGCATAGGTGTGCTGATTACCGATCATAATGTACGCGAGACTTTATCTATTTGCCAAAAGGCGTATATCGTCTCAGAAGGTACGATCATTGCTGAAGGCAGCAGTGATGAGATCTTAAGCAATGAGCTGGTGCGTAAGGTGTATTTGGGTAAGGATTTTGTTGTTTAGATAAATTTTTTGCGGTTTTGAGTGTAAGTCAGTTGATGATTCTGCCATAAAAAATCCCCGAAGTTATAAAACCTCGGGGATTTTTTATGGCATTAAAGATTAAGATGCTTGCACATCTGACTTAAGCTTAGCATTGTGTGCTTTTAGTGCTTGTGGCATACGCTCGCCCAGTTTTTCGAACAGCTCAGCATGGCTTTCTAGCTCTTTGATCCACTGATCTTTGTCTTGGCTGGTCACCAAATCAAATTGTGCTTTGCTGAAATCTGATTGATCCCAGTTGATATCTTCATAAGTTGGTACTAGACCAATTGGGGTTTGTACTGCGTTTGCTTTACCTTCACAGCGTTCGATGATCCACTGTAGCACGCGCATATTTTGACCAAAGCCTGGCCATACGAAGTCGCCATTTTCATCACGGCGGAACCAGTTTACTTTGAACATTTTTGGTAGGCTGTTGCCAGCGGCTGCGGCTTTGGCGCCGATGCTTTCACCCATTTCTAGCCAATGGTTGAAGTAGTCTGCCATGTTGTACCCTGCAAATGGCAGCATTGCAAATGGGTCGCGGCG
Organism: Moraxella sp. FZLJ2109; assembly: GCF_024296965.1. Lineage (NCBI taxonomy): Bacteria > Pseudomonadati > Pseudomonadota > Gammaproteobacteria > Moraxellales > Moraxellaceae > Moraxella > Moraxella sp. FZLJ2109. The sequence continues at coordinate 2,239,515 of NZ_CP101112.1, read as the reverse complement.
GACGACACCTTGCGCACCAGTGGCAGCAGCAGTAGTCTCAGAACCCATGGTTGCTGCTTTATATACGCCATCCACCCAGTCAAAGGCTTCAGAAACTAATGGCACAGTATCAGCACGGCGACCGCCGAAGATGAATGCAGAGATTGGCACGCCTTCAGGATTTTCCCATTGTGGGTCGATCGATGGGCATTGTGCAGCAGCAACGGTAAAGCGAGCATTGGCATGCGCAGCGCGCTCTTCGCCTGTGTGTGGCTCGCGTTTCCAGTTGGTTAGGTTTGCTGGGACTTCTTTGGTTTTGCCTTCCCACCAGACTTCGCCATCTTCGGTCACGGCGACATTGGTGTAGATAACATCAGAAACCAGCGTGCTCATGCAGTTTGAGTTGGTCTTGGTGTTCGTGCCTGGTGCGACACCAAAGAAGCCTGCTTCTGGGTTGATGGCGTATAGCTTGCCGTCTGCTGATGGCTTGATCCATGCGATGTCATCACCGACCGTTTCAACTTTCCAGCCTTCATAGCCTGCTGGCGGGATAAGCATGGCAAAGTTAGTCTTACCACACGCTGATGGGAATGCGGCAGCGATGTAGTGTTTTTTGCCTTCTGGGTTGGTCACGCCTAGGATTAGCATATGCTCAGCAAGCCAACCTTGCTCACGACCCATGGCTGATGCGATGCGCAGGGCTAGGCATTTTTTGCCAAGCAGGGCATTGCCGCCGTAGCCTGAACCATATGACCAAATTTCACGAGTTTCTGGATAATGGACAATGTATTTATCATCATTACAAGGCCATGCAACATCTTGCTCACCTTCTGCCAATGGCTTACCAACTGAATGCACACAAGGTACAAATTCACCATCTGTACCCAGTACATCATAGACTGCCTTGCCCATGCGCGCCATCTTGCGCATACTGACAACGACATAAGGCGAGTCGGTGATTTCGATACCGATGTGGGCAATGTGGCTGCCTAGTGGACCCATGCTAAATGGCACGACATACATGGTACGACCAACCATACAGCCGTCGAATAGACCGTTTAGCTTAGCACGCATTACTGCTGGATCTTCCCAGTTGTTGGTTGCGCCTGCATCTTCTTTATTGGCTGAGCAGATAAAGGTGCGATCTTCAACACGAGCAACATCTGATGGATCAGAAAATGCCAAATAAGAATTTGGGTGCTTTTCTTCGTTCAGCTTGATCATGGTGCCACCTGCGATCATTAAATCGATCAGGCGTTGGTTTTCTTCTTCTGAACCATCGCACCACTCGATATGAGCAGGTTTGGTTAATGCGGCGATTTGGGCAACCCAATCAATCAGGGCTTGGTGACGGACAAATTCTGGTGCAGTAATTGTTGCAGTCATGATGAAGTCTCGGTTTTAATTATGAAACGCTCAATGTGTCGGCGCTGCCAAATCACATCGGCACTGTGTGGCATGATTCGTTTCGGCACTGCCGATATGTAACAAAAAATACCAAGTTTTTAGAAAGTGATATTAAACCACAAAATGCTGCAAATAGTAAGATTTATTCAATATAAAAATGTAGCCATCATTATAATAAATTAATAAATAAAAACAATAACATATAATTTTGCATTTGAGAAGATTTGTCATTGACTTGCCATGATGGTTGTTTGATTTTTGTAAGTGGAATGATTGTGGCGATTATGGGTTGGCGTATGTATAAATCAGCTGTAAAAACCTCAAATCATCATCTTGTACAAGATGTACAAGATGTACAAGATGTAAAAACCCAGCAGAAAAAATAGCGTGTTTTGATTTGAATTTACAATACTTTTTGAAACTTAAAATCATGATATAAAAAATGCACCCATCATGAACCGACCCCCAAATCTTAGACAAAGTTAAGATTAAGGACTAGGTTTAAATTAAGTGGTTTGGTCAAGGACTAAGCGCCTGTATTTTACAGGACTTAGTCCTTTTAGTTTAATCTTGGGGCTGTACTAGAATAACTCTCATGTTATACTAGTTTTATGAAGATAACCCATTGTAAACTAAGTAAAAAAGTACAAAAAAGACTGCTTGAATTTTTTGTACTTGAAGTTACTGCTCGTTCGGCAGCTGATTTACTACAAATACACCCAAATTCAGCAGCTTTATTCTATCATAAAATCAGACTTGTGATAGAATACCATCTTAATCTTGAGGCTAAAGAATTGTTTGATGGCGAAATAGAGCTTGATGAAAGCTATTTTGGCGGCATTCACAAAGGCAAGCGTGGTCGTGGCGCTGGTAGTAAAACAGCTGTTTTCGGTCTTTTAAAACGCAACGGTAAAGTCTTTGTGGTTGTGGTTAAAGACACCAAGACTAACACGCTAATGCCTATCATCACAAGCAAAATCAAGCCTGATAGTATTGTTTATACAGACTGCTACAAAAGCTATAATGCTCTTGATGTAAGTGATTTTAAGCATTTTAGAATTAACCATTCCAAAGAATTTGCAAAAGACCATAATCACATCAACGGCATTGAGAATTTCTGGTCGCAAGCCAAGCGTGTTTTAAGAAAGTACAATGGCATTGACAAGAAACACTTTCATCTTTTTATCAAAGAATGTGAGTTTCGTTTTAACTATGGTACACCATCTAATCAGCTTAAAGTATTGAGAAGATGGTGTGGGATTTAGGCTAATCTAGTACAGCCCCTTAATCTTTATTCTATCATGATTGTAGTAATGGATGTACTCATCAATCGCTTGTTTAAGCTCATCAATGGAGGTAAATCTTCTTTGATGTTTGTCATGAAAGAAGATTTCTTCTTTTAATGTGCCAAAGAAGCTTTCTATCACCGCATTATCCAAGCAATTGCCCTTTCTTGACATACTTTGAATGATGTTGTTGTCTTTTAAGGTTTGTTGATAATTTTGCATTTGGTAGTGCCAGCCTTGATCTGAATGCAGAATCAATTGTGGTTTGCTGCTATCGTTGCCAGCATTATCATCTGCTTGCAGTCGCTTTAGTGCCTGATCAAGCATCTTGGCAACCAAGCCATAATTTGGGCTACTGTGCATCTGATAGCTAACAATTTCTCCATTAAACAAATCCATGATGGGAGACAAGTAAAGCTTTTTGACATTACCTTGTTTATCCAACACTTTAAACTCAGTGACATCAGTCGCCCATTTTTGGTTGGGTCGATCTGCTTTAAAATCACGCTTGAGTACATTATCAGCGATTTTACCCACCTTACCCTGATAAGCACTAAATCTGCGTTTAGAGCGAATCCGTGCTTTCAGTCCCATTTGGTTCATCAGTCGCCACACTTTTTTATGATTGATGACAAAGCCTAACTGTTTTAAGGCAAGGGTGATTCTGCGATAGCCATATCTGCCTTGATGGGTGTGATATATCTTTTTGATTGCATCTTTGATGTCTTGATGTTTATCCTTTTGCTTGAATTGCTTTAAGTGATAATAAAAGGTTGCTTTGGCAACACCAAGATAAGTCAGTAATTGTTTTAATGGATAAATCTGCCTTAGCTCATCAATCACTGTGATTTTATTGATGATGATTTGCTTTTTCTTTGCTGACGCTCCAAGGCTTCTAACTTTTTTAAGATGTCATTCTCCATGCGTAAGTGTTGTAATTCAGCAATCAATTCAGCTTGGGTCTTTTGTTCATCAGGTTTGGATGTTTGCTTTGCTTTGCTGGTTTTAGGCACAGATTTTCTACCTTTGGGTTTGGGATATAGTCCCATGATACCATGAGTTTGATAGGCTTTTAACCATTGAAACAGCACACTTGGGTTGCTGATATTTAATTCAATCGCCAAAGTGCGTATGGATTTACCAGCAAGTAGTTGTAATACTGCAGTGTGTTTGAATTCTGGTGAATAACTAGCTTTGCTCTTTCTGATACGAATACCATCAACACCATGAGTTTGGTAGAGTCTCACCCAGTTTTGGACAATAGAGCGTTTAATACCAAAAGAGTTGGCTGTGTTGTGGTAACTATGTCCTGTTAAATAATGATCAATGACTTCAAGTTTAAAGTCAATTGTGTATTTGGTCATAAAAACACCCCAAAGGTTGTCTAACTTTTGGGGTGCGGTTCAACATCACAGCTTTTTTATTATATAAAAGATATGAAAAACAGCCAGTGATCGACACTGACTGTTGATGATTTATATGCGATTATGCCAAGGGATCTTTGGCAGGCTTTTTGGGCTTGTCGGCATTGAGCATATGATTTTCCAGATAATGAATGTTTTGCGCTTCTTCACAAAACGCTTCATCTTTTAAAATCACATCGCGGTGCAGTGGAATATTGGTCTTAATGCCTTCGACAACCAATTCATCCAATGCATGCAAGGTCTTGGCGATCGCTTGGCGACGCGTCTGTGCATGACAGATCAGCTTACCGATCAATGAGTCATAGTAGCTTGGAATCGTGTAGCCTTGATACAAGTGCGAATCAAAACGAATACCTGAACCACTCGGCGTGAATAGCTGACCGATTTTACCTGGTGATGGCATAAAGGTCTTTGGATCTTCGGCATTGATACGGCATTCGATGGCATGACCGCGGATGGCGATCTCATCTTGATGATAAGATAAGCCATAGCCTGCAGCGATTTTCAGCTGCTCAACGACAATATCAATACCTGTGATCATCTCGGTCACAGGGTGCTCGACCTGCACGCGCGTATTCATCTCAATGAAGAAAAATTGACCATCTTCGTACAAGAATTCAAAAGTACCTGCACCGCGATAGCCGATCTGTTCGCACGCACGCACGCACGCTTCTAGAATCGGTGTGCGCACATCATCAGGAATATCTGGGGCAGGGGCTTCTTCCAGCACTTTTTGATGGCGGCGCTGTAGCGAGCAGTCACGATCAAACAGGTGCAGCGCATTGCCATTACCATCGCCCAAGACTTGCACTTCGACATGGCGCGGATTTTTCAAAAAACGCTCCATATACACAGTGTCATCACCAAAGGCGCTTTGGGCTTCGGTTTTGGCGGCTTGGACTTGATTGATCAGCTCTTCAAAGCGTTCCACCACGCGCATACCACGACCACCGCCTCCAGCAGCAGCCTTGACGATCAGCGGAAAACCGATCTTGCGTGCTTGCTCTTCGGCATTGCCCAAAGTCACCGCACCCACCGAGCCTGGTACGGTCGGTACGCCAGCATCTTTCATGGCATTGATCGCTGAGACCTTATTACCCATCAAGCGAATGTGCTCAGGGTGTGGACCAACGAATGTCAAACCCGCTTCTTCGACTTTTTCAGCGAATTCTGCATTCTCTGACAAAAAGCCATAACCAGGGTGGATGGCATCAGCGCCTGTGACTTCAGCTGCAGCCAGTAGGGCATTCATATCCAGATAGCTTTGGGTCGATGGTGCGTTACCGATGCAGACCGCTTCATCAACAAAGCGCAAATGCATCAGATCTTTATCAGCGGTCGAGTACACGCCCACCGTCGCAATGCCAAGCTGCTTACAGGCACGCACGATGCGCAGCGCAATCTCGCCACGGTTGGCAATGAGCAGTTTTTTAATCATGGTGATATCCTGTTAGGCTTTGTAGCGGATGACAGGCTGACCAAATTCGACCACTTCAGCATTGCTAACCAAAATCTCTTCGATGATGCCGCTTTGGGTGGCTTCTAGTGGATTCATGATTTTCATCGCTTCGATGATGCCCAAGGTGTCACCAGCTTCGACTTTTTGACCGACTTTGACAAATGGTGGATCATTTGGGCTTGGTGCAGAATAGAACACACCAACCATCGGTGAAGTTTCTACTTTACCTGCAGGAGTCTTGGCAACAGGAGCGCTCGGGGCAGTAGCAGGAGCGGCGGCAACTTGTGGTACAGCAACCGTCTGCACCGCAGTATTACGCGTTAGGCTGATGTAATTATCATCATGACCGTATTCTAGGGTTAATAGGTCTTTTTCTTCCATCAAATCCACTAATTCACGAATTTTTTTGATGTCCATCACATCACCTTCTCTAAAAATGTTTAAAAGTTAGCAATCGCTACAATTTATGAGCGCCCAATCGTAAAAACACTTATTAATGCATAAGATGATTGGCGCAAAAAATCAGATATCTATAGTGTACATTCGTTTTATTTTATTGCAAGTGTTTTTTGTAATATTTTGGTACAAATTGTCAAAAATTTCACAAAATTCACCGTAAAATCATCCTTGTGCGCGTATTTGATGGTAGATCAGTCGATTTTATCAATAAAACTTGGCACGATTTTATCATCTGTCATCCAAGCAGGCTTGACCCATTTTTGGCTATCAACGAACTCAAACTGCTGCATCTGTGCCAGCAATGCATCAATATCATCCGCCACGCACAGCAGTGAGACATTTGCCATCGGCATAAAGCCTGCTTTAGCGGTGGCTTTAAGCATGGCAAGTAGTGGGTCAAAAAAACCATTGATATTGAGCACACCGATCGGATGCGCGTGCTGCTTCAGCTGTAATAATGATAGCACTTCGAACAGCTCTTCATAAGTGCCGATGCCACCAGGTAGGGCGATAAACGCATCGCCACGATGAATCATCGCAAGCTTGCGCTCTGCCATGCAGTCAGTGATCACAAGCTCAGTCAGCTTCGTGTGCGCCACTTCTTTATCTTTTAAAAACTTAGGGATAATACCAATGACTTCACCGTCGTGTTCAAGCACACTATCAGCGACCACGCCCATCAAGCCGACATTACCACCACCATAAATTAGGCGCGCACCGCGTTCGGCAATTGCCTTGCCCGTTGCGACCGCCGCTGCATAAAAGCTTGGATCATTGCCGAAGTTTGATCCGCAATAGACGACGATATTTGATAGGTGATGCTTGGCATTTGGACTGTTTTGTGTGGTCATGATGATGTACTCTGTCAATTGGTTTTTTAAAAAAAACCATCATAGCCGATTTGAGCCATCATCACAAGTTTGGTACAAAAAAATACGCCCAAAAACCTTGAGCGTATTGCGGATAATCTGCCGATCAGTCTTTACTGTTTTGTAATTCTGGATCAGCAAAAATCACTTCTTCTTCGGCAAATTCCGGCTTGACTTTCACCACGAAATCTTCGCGTGATAGACCCATCATCAGTGGGATTGAGCTTGCGATATAGATCGATGAATAAGTACCAGCGATCAAGCCAATCAATAGCGCGAACGAGAACCAGTATAAGCCATCACCACCAAGGAATAGCATGGCAATGACCACGACAAGTACAGTACCACTGGTCATGATCGTACGGCGCAAAGTTTCGGTCAATGACAAATCGACTACTTCACGCGGCGATAAGCCACGCACACGGCGGAAATTCTCACGGATACGGTCATAGACGACGATGGTATCGTTCACCGAATAACCGATCAGAGCAAGTACCGCAGCCAAGACAGTCAAGTCAAACGGTAAGCCGAAAATCGCAAAAATACCGACGACGACGACCGCGTCATGGAACAGAGACAGCATCGCACCCATGGCAAGCTTGAATTGAAAGCGGATTGAGATATACACAAGCATCATGCCCAATGCCATCGCAAGTGCCAATAATGAATTTAGATAAATTTCATTACCGACTTGGCTACCGATGATGTTGATATTATCAACGGTGGCAAGGTTATTTGGTAAATCCAATGCCTTATCCAGTACTGCGGTCAAGCCGTCAGGGCTGCCTTCTTGGGGTGGTAGGCGGATCAATAGCTCTTGGTTCGTGCCCAAATACTGCACAACCGCATCATTAAAGCTATTTTTTGCCAAGGCATCGACAACTTGCACCTGCTCAACCGAATGTTCATAGCGCACATCAGCTGAGACACCGCCTGTGAAGTCCAGACCGAAGTTTAGACCCTTAACCACGATGGCGATGATACTTGCCACGACAAGCAGCAAGGAGATCAACATCATCGGTTTTTCGATTTTCAAAAACGGAATGATGCGCTGATTGGCGATCAGCTTGATACCGCCTGCTTTTTCGGCAGCATCGTCAGTCTGTTCGCTGATGATCGCTTGATCGGCTAGGGCTTGTTGGTTGGCAAGTGCATTTGAGCCTTTGCCATCACGACGCGGACCACGGCGACGGCGCACAGAGCTACCGTCAGCTGATGGCGTGGTAGGGTCGATTGGGTTATTTTCATTACTCATCTGTCAACTCCTAACCAATGCTCAGTTTAGTCACATTCTTACGATAGCCATACCACAGATGGATGATCGCACGCGTCACCACGATGGCGGTAAATAGCGATGTGATGTTACCAATTGCCAATGTCACCGCAAAGCCCTTAATCGGACCTGTACCGATGGCGAACAAGATAAAGGCGATCAATAGCGTGGTGATGTTGGCATCGACAATCGAGCTAAAGGCGCGATCAAAACCTGCAGCGATGGCGTTTTTGGCACGCACACCATTGGCAAGCTCTTCACGAATACGCTCAAAAATCAACACATTAGCATCGACCGCCATACCGATGGTCAAAACAATACCCGCAATACCTGGTAGCGTCAATGACGAACCCAGTAGCGACATGATCGCGACCATCATAATCACATTGAATGCCAGCGCAATATTGGCAACCACACCAAAGAAACGATAGAAAATCACCATCCACAAGAATACCAGCAGATAGCCGATCTGCGTTGATAGCAGACCTTTATCGATGTTTTCTTGACCCAATGACGGACCGATGGTGCGCTCTTCAACAAAATACATCGGCGCAGCCAACGCACCAGAGCGTAGCAGTAGGGCAAGCTCACCCGCTTCAGCATCACTGTTTAGACCTGTGATGACAAACTGCGAACCCAATACCGCTTGAATGGTCGCTTGGTTGATCACGCGGCTTTCGGTATAAGGGGTGCGGATTTCTTTTTGTTCGCCTGTCGCAGGGTCAGTTTCATAGCTGACTTTTTGCTTATGTTCGATGAACAGCACTGCCATTGGCTTGCCGATCGCGGTACGCGTGGCGTTTTGCATCAAGCGGCCGCCAGCAGTATCTAGCGTGATGGCAACTTGCGGCATACCATTTTGGTCAAGGCCCGGCTGTGCACCTTGTACGCGCTCACCGGTGATGATGGCTTGGCGCTCAAGCAGCACAGGCGGACCGTTTAGCTCACCAAATGGGAATATTTCTGTACCTGCAGGTGGAATACCCACGCCGCTATAAGTCGCCGCTTGATCGCTGACCATGCGAAACTCTAGGTTTGCGGTACGACCCAAGACACGCTTTGCTTCTGCGGTATCTTGGACACCGGGTAGCTCAACGACGATACGGTTCGCGCCTTGAGTTTGTACCAAGGCTTCAGCGACGCCAAGCTCATTGATACGATTTCTTAGCGTGGTCAAGTTTTGGCTAACCGCGTATTCATTGATCTCGTTCAGCTTCGCTTCGGTATAAGTTAGCTCCAGCGCAGCACCTTGGGCATCCATATAAGGACGCAGGGCAAAGTCAAGCCCCATGGTGTTTTGTAAGACACTTTGGGCGCGACTGCGTTCTTCATTACTGGTGAAAGTCAGCACCATACCATTGGCAGTGGTGCGCAAACTGGCAACAGGGATTTGATTGGAACGCAAAGTACGGCGCGCTTCTTGGCTTGCGGTCGCTAGGCGCTGCTCTAGGGCTTTTGCCATATCTACTTCAAGCACGAAGCGTACACCGCCACGCAAGTCCAGACCCAGTTTCATCGGCTTTGCGCCAAGGTTTTTTAGCCATTCTGGCGTGGTCTGCGCAAGGTTAAGTGCGACGACATAGTTCTCGCCCAGATCACGGCGCAACACTTCTTGTGCTTTTAGCTGATCTTCTGGGGTTTTTAGGCGAACCAATGCGCTGTTATTCTCAAAACTGCCGCCATGATGCTCAAGACCGGCATTACTAAGCGCGCTTTGGGCTTGCGTCAAGACAGCATCAGTCAGCTCAGTGCCTGCAGTCGCACCGGTGATCTGTACGGCTGGCTCATCAGGGTATAAATTCGGTAGTGCAAAAATGCTACAAAAAGCAAGCACCACTGCGATGAGTATGTATTTCCAAGCAGGGTAGTGCATAGGGATTTCTTAATGATTGTGCAGTGTTTATATTTTATTTATTGTAATAATCTGAATAATATTACACAAATGATGTCACTGCAAAAATAAAAACAACCCAAAACTGCAAGACAAATCCAAGATTAAGCTTACAGTTTGGGCATTACGATGGATCAGATATTATCAACAGTACCAGCAGGCAGAACCATCAAGACGCTAGCTTTTTGGATCTTCACTTCGGTGGTGCCTAGGCTGATGACAGCATAATCGCCTTCGACTTTTTTGATTTTACCAATCAAACCGCCAGCAAATACCACTTCGTTACCTGCTGCCAAGCCATCAACCATCGCTTTGTGTTGCTTGTTGCGCTTAGACTGTGGGCGGATGATCAAGAAATAAAAAATCGCAAAAAATGCTACAGGGATTAACAGGTTCATCAATAGTGATTGCTGACCTGCTGGTGCGCCTGCGCTGGCGTGTGCCGCTGTGATGAATAAATCTAGCATAAAAACTCCTACAATGCGTATTAAAAATGTATGAAAACTTAAAATGATCGTCAATGATCAGTATCAATGGCAATAAACTTGGCGCAAATGCACCGCGATCGCACCATCAATCGCCCAAAGCCGACAAATACGAATGAAAAATAACCGCTATAATAGCACAATTTACCTAGAAGTGGCAGTATTTTCAGCGCAGCTTGACAGATATTCACAAAACTATGCTTGCAGTTATGCGCATTTTCACTTAATATGAGCGATAATTTTGGTTATCATATAATTTTTATGCCCCGACAGCGACCTTTACACTCATCATATTTTGCCGTAATTTGTTGCGTGCTGATCGCCATCATGCCGATGGCAGCACACGCAAGCTTTGAGCTTGGTGGTACGCCGATCAATTTGATTTTATTGATTTTTTTCATTTCTTTATCGCTCATTGTCTCTTTTGTGTGTTCGGTATCAGAAGCGGTGCTTTTGACGATGACACCGTCATACATCGATACGCTACAAGAAGATCGCCCAAAAATCGCCGCGCTCTTAAAAGAAGTAAAAATTGACAATATCGAAAAGTCAATCTCAGCGATTTTGACGCTTAATACCGTAGCGCACACGCTGGGTTCATTGGGCGCAGGCGCACAAGCGGTCATCGTCTTTGGTGATGTGTGGTTCGGGGTATTCAGTGGTGTACTGACTTTGGTGATTTTGATCGGTACTGAGATCATTCCAAAGACGCTTGGCACGACTTATTGGCGTCGATTTGCCACGCCTGTTGCTTATTATGTGCGTGCGATCAACTGGCTACTAATGCCGATCATTTGGATCACTGAGAAAATCTCGCGTTTTTTGACCAAGGGTCATCAAGAAAGCGGCTTTAATCGTCATGAATTTTTGGCACTTGCCACCCAAGGCGAAAGCTCAGGTCAGATGAGCGCGCTTGAGACTCGTATCATCAAAAACTCATTGGCGCTAGGCGTGATCAATGTCGAAGACATCGTTAGCCCGCGCTCGGTGGTGATGGCTTTTGATGAGAACATGACTGTCGGTGAAGTGCTTGCTTTACACCCAAAGCTACCATTCTCGCGCTTTCCGATTTATGATGAAGATTTGGACAATGCCACAGGCTTTGTGCTGAAGTCTGACTTACTCATCGCCAAGGCAAATCAAGGCATTCACACACCGATTAAGCAGTTTAAACGCGATATTAACTTTGTGTTTGCCAAGATGAAATTGTTCGATCTATTGGACTTGATGCTTAAAGAGCGCGTGCATATTGCACTGGCGGTCGGTGAATTTGGTGAAGTCAAAGGCTTAGTGAGTCTTGAAGATGTGCTAGAGACGCTGCTTGGACTTGAGATTGTCGATGAATTTGACCGCGTCGATGATATGCAAGCCTTGGCGCATCAGCTGATGGATCGCCGTATGGCACGCTTGGGCGCAAAGCTTGAACAAGACGACAGCGAACAAGAAATCAGCGAAGATAAATCATCTTAAATAAAAGGGGCAGCAATGTCCCTTTTTTGCTGTTCTGTAGGCAGAGAATTTGTGGTCAATAAATTTTTGCACACAGACTTCCCAAATTTGCAACAAAATGTTACAATTAGCCATCGTTGCTTAAGTTTGGCTTGCTATTGTGGTATTAAGCCGATAGGGCGAAAAATTTTGCCCATCATCCACCGATTAACAAGGGCTTTTTATGAAACAAAGTACCCGTCAATTTTTAAAACAAACTGTGAATGCCAGCTTATTGACTGCGGCAATTGGCAGCTTAAGTAAATTATCAGGCAAAAATCTTGGCAAGGGCTTGGGTCTTGGCGTATTCATCACTGCACTTGGCGCACAAAGCTTAATCAGTACCCCTGCTTATGCGATGAGCGAACGCGATGTGACAAGCTTTGCGGCCACCATGCGCACCGCTGCCAATAGCCAAAATATTGGTCAAATCTCTAAGCTGATCGCCGATGATGCCATCATTTCTTTATCAAGAAACAACAAAACCACCAGTCTAAACAAAGATGGCTACTTGCAAATGCTACAAAAAAGCTGGGCAAAAGCCACTAATTATCGCTACCAAATCAGCATCAGCGATGTGGTGATCACAGGTAATCAAGCCCGCGCACAAGTAATAACCACCGAGACTTGGACGCAAGCAGGCAAACCTGTCACCATCAAAACATCATCACGAGCGACACTCTCACAGCTTGATGGCAATACTGTGTTGCTAAGATCGGTTGCACAAGTGACGGTTGATTGATGGTTTGGCATAGCGATATACCAAAATCATTGAAATAACATCACTATCCTAATTCTTACGCAATATTTACCGCGCGTGTATTTGTGTTAATATCGCGCGGTTATTGATCATTTATCCTTGTCTAGCGGTTGATAAAATTGTCAAAATAAGGCATTATTGAGCTTTTTGTAGATGATACGCTCATCCCGTGATTTTTGCTGAGTTTGATGATAAAGGATAAGTGATGACACGCCCAACAAGTCCCAAAAAAAGCCGTTTAGTTAAGCCTTTAAGTATTGCCATTTCATCTTGTATTTTGGCAGCGTGTAGTAGCGCACCAACTTCATCAACTCAGCCGACCAGCACCAAGATGGTGCAGGGCAACTCAGCCAAGACTGACAATACTGCTTATACAGGCGTGCTTGATCCGCAGATGCTCGATGCGCTCGAAGATCTGCTACAAGCCACCGATATGTCGATGGTGGAAGGTGATGAATTGGCAGTATCGCGCTATGGTAACTTGTGGGAGCGCATCCGCCGTGGCTATCGTATGCCTGATCGCAGCAATGCACGCATCGAAGCGCAGAAATCATGGTTCTATTCTCGCCAAAGTTATCTAGATCGCCTAACAGCACGCGCATCGCGTTATCTACATCACACCGTCGCCGAAGCAGAACGCCGCGGCATTCCATCTGAATTGGCGCTATTGCCGATCATCGAAAGTTCATACGATCCGACCGCCACCAGTAATGCCGCCGCCGCTGGTCTGTGGCAGTTTATCCCAAGCACAGGCCGTATCTATGGTCTGAACCAAAGCTCAAGCTATGATGGTCGCCGCGATGTCATCGAATCTACGCGCGCTGCTTATGACTTTTTGACAAGCCTGTATAATCAGTTCGGCTCGTGGGAGCTGGCACTGGCTGCCTATAACGCAGGACCGGGGCGTATTTCTCGTGCGATCAAAGCTAACCAAGAGCAGGGCTTGCCCACCGATTATTGGTCATTGAAACTGCCGACCGAAACCATGAACTATGTGCCGCGCTTTTTGGCAGTGGCGCAAATCGTCAAAGAACCAAACAGCTATGGTGTCAGCCTACCTGCGATCGCCAACCACAACCACTTTCGTACCGTACCTGTCAATTATGGCGTAAGCTTGGCTGAAGTCTCATCGGTCACAGGTATCGCCGTCGATGAACTGCGCCTACTAAACCCAGCGCTACTGAGCCAAACGGTTGATGAAATGGGTCCAAACCGCATCGTCATTCCTGATAGCGTGCCATCATCGACAGATGCCAAATTATCTGCGCTAAAAGGCTTTGGCTTTGGTGGTGATTATGTCGCAACCGCACCGGCACAAAGCATTGATTTCGTCGTGCCAAAATCAGGCAACACCAAGGCAAATACCCAATCACAGCAAGAGCTGATCTTGGCAAATACTTTGCCAACCACCATCGCCAAAGTCACGGCAAACAACACCATCGTCCAAGAGCCTGCACTGAGTAAAGCTGAACGCGACTTCATCGCTGAACAAATCAAAACCGAAACCAAAAACACCGTTCAACCTGTCAGCCCAGCCGATGGCAACATTCAGCTAGACGCCATCCAAACCGGTCAATCGGTACTTGATGCGCGTGGTGAAACCAAAACCATCCGATTCGCAGGCAGCCCTGCTGCCAAGCCTGCACCTACACCTACGCCACTGCCACCTGCCCAAAGCATCACTCAGCCTGCACAAGTGGCAGCTGAGCAGCCTGTCTTAGGTCAAAGCGCGGTGATTGCAGCGGATGATGATGTACCGCCATCAGTTGTTGATGATGACATGGATGGCTTTAGCCCATCGGTACAAACCCAAAACACCCAGCCATCTGCACCAAGCCGACCTGAGCCTGTGCAAGCGGCTGCACCTAAGCCTGCGCTTGCGCCAAAACCTGCAGCAACAGCGCCTGAACCTACACCAAAACCTGCCGCCAAACCCGAAAGCTACACCGTCCGTGCAGGCGATAGCCTAACTTCGGTGGCAGCGGCAAATGGTTTGACAGTGGGTCAATTAGCAAGCTTTAATAATCTGCCTGTAGATTCAGGGATTTTAATCGGTCAAAAGTTATGGCTTGTCGCTGGTAAAGTCAAGCCACAAGCTGTACCAACCAAACCTACAGCAGCACCATCAACGACAGCAAGCAATGCTTCTTCAAACAATAATCCCGCCACGCATAAAGTAGTTGCAGGGGAAGGCTTGACCGTCATTGCTCGCAAATATAATGTCAGCCTACAAGCCCTAGCTGCTGAAAATGGTTTATCAGTGACTGATAATGTCTTGATCGGTCAAGTGCTAAAACTACCAAATGGAGCGGCAGCGCCTGTACAAACCGCTAAAGCCGCTGCACCAAAAGTTGAAAACAAAACCGAGAGCAAGGCAGAAAGTAAAGCCGAGAACAAACCCGAAAGCTACACCGTCCGTGCAGGCGATAGCCTAACTTCGGTGGCAGCGGCAAATGGTTTGACAGTGGGTCAATTAGCAAGCTTTAATAATCTGCCTGTAGATTCAGGGATTTTAATCGGTCAAAAGTTATGGCTTGTCGCTGGTAAAGTCAAGCCACAAGCTGTACCAACCAAACCTGCAGCAGCACCATCAACGACAGCAAGCAATGCTTCTTCAAACAATAATCCCGCCACGCATAAAGTAGTTGCAGGGGAAGGCTTGACCGTCATTGCTCGCAAATATAATGTCAGCCTACAAGCCCTAGCTGCTGAAAATGGTTTATCAGTGACTGATAATGTCTTGATCGGTCAAGTGCTAAAACTACCAAATGGGGCGGCAGCGCCTGTACAGCCTGCTAAGACTGCGCCTGCGCCAACGCCAAAAGCTGCAAGTAACAATACAAGCACTGCCACAACCGATAGCTACACGGTGAAAGCAGGTGAGAGCTTGACTGCATTGGCATCGCGTTTTGGGGTGTCGATCCAAGAGCTTGCCAGTGCCAATAACCTTGCAACCAATGCCAATCTACTGGTCGGTCAGCGACTGCGTGTGCCAAAAAACACCACAACTTACACCGTCAAGGCAGGTGATGGCTTGATCTCATTGGCGCGCCGTTATGGCATCAGCGCTCAAGAACTTGCCAAGATGAACAACATCGAACCGACGGCAAATCTACAAATCGGTCAAGTACTGACTGTGCCGAATAAATAAGTTTGGCAAAAAATTAAGCCTGTATCATGATGATGACAGGCTTAATTTTTTTTGGGTATTAATCTTGAATTTAAATTGTGATGTTAATGAGAAAACCATCAATCACGCATTGGCATTGTGTTTTTTGATCGCTTCTAAATAAGTGCGGATATTGGTCACATAGGTGATGCACTGACGATAGCGCGAGTTTTTCGCGGCGTTTTTATGTAGATAAGCATAGAAATTCAGCCACAGATTCGGATCTTTACCCGATTCGCTTAGGCGTGACTGAATCTGACGCACAGCATTTGGACCCATATTATACGCCGCAAGCACGAACCACAAGCGATCCACTTCGGGAATGTCTTGAAATTGCGATTGTAGTTGGCTTAGATATTTCGCGCCGCCGCGGATACTTTGTGCAGCATCATTACGGTTTTTTACGCCCATTGCTTTGGCGGTGTCTTGGGTGAGCATCATGATCCCTTGCACGCCTGTTGGCGAGACGGCATTGGCATTTAGGTGCGATTCTTGATAACCAATCATCGCAAGCAGCTGCCAATCATGATTGAACTCTTTGGCACTCAAGCGAAAACCGTATTCATACAGCGGCAGTTTTTGGATCGCATCAGCAAAATGCTGTGCATTATAGGCATTATCAAGCAGCGTATCATCATGAAATTTAGCTAAATAACTTAAATCTTCTTGAAATTCATCATCGCACAGAAACTGCGTGACATTACTGACGATATCACTATCTGCTTGGCTGACGAAAACCAAATCCGCATCAATGCCTGCACCTGCAAAAATCGCGCGCTCACTGTCGCTGCACGCCAAAGGACTGATGGGCAGCTTGGCGGATTGTTCGCTAACGATATTAGATTGGCTTAATAATACCAAATCCACATCACCTGAATGCATCGCCGACAGCACCGCATTGGCATCATCGAACTTAATCACGCGCAGCTCCACGCCCAAATGGCTGGCATACTGCCGCGCAACATCATAGCCAAAGCCATGCATTAGCCCATCTTCATCATAGACTGTACTGCGACCAGTCACCGCCGCCAATGTCAGCACTTTATTTTGGGTCAAACTATCGATCCCACGAATTACTTTTGCTTTGATCGCAGGGTCATGCTGAATGATACCGATGGCGGGGATGATGATCAGCGCACCGATCACGGCAGCAAAAGCCGTGCGCACATAGTACTGTGGATGGGTTTGGCGATAACCTTCAAGCTTGCGGTACAAGGCTTGGGCGTGAGTTTGGATGGGGAAAAATAAGCGATTTTTGATCCATGCCCATTTACCTGTCTCCAGATCACGACGAAACACCACCCGTTTTGGTGTCGGGCGGTAAGCGGATTTGTCGCGTTTGGGTAGTTGTGAATTTTGGCTCATAGATCACTGATAAGTAAGTTTTGCTTTACTTTAAGCGTTTTTAACTCATCATACTATGCAAAAAAATCCCAAAAATCGCAATGCACGACAACACAATTTTACAATAATCTGATCAAAAATTGACAGTAATCAGCAAATTTACCCCAAATTCTACCTAATTATTTATATTTATAAAATAATATTACACAGTAAAATGCTATAATCAATTTTAGAACGCGCACGCACTGTGTTGTCAAGTTAAATTTTGTACTTAGATGCGCCGCACAGTTTTTATCAAATGATTCGCGCAAGGGTGATCACACCGGATTATCCACATCGACAAATGTCACCGCCACGCCAAGTCTATCAGCGATCAGCTCGCCAAGCTTACGGATACCGCCGCGCTCTGTGGCGTGATGCCCTGCAGCAAAATAATCAATGTCCATCTCGCGCGCAAAATGCGTGGTGCGCTCGCTGACTTCACCCGAGATAAAAGTATCACAACCCATCGCATATGCCTGCTCGATCATATCCTGCGCACCGCCTGTACACAGCCCAATCTTGTGCAAAGTACGGCTTGGATCATTGCCAATATATAATGGCGCACGACCTAGGACTTTACTGATTTTATCGGCGAAAGCTTGTGCTGAAATCGGCGCAGTGGTAGCGATATTACCCACAGGGTACTTCTCATGTGGATACAATGCACCGACAATTTGTAGATCAAGCTCATCAGCAAGCACCGCATTATTACCAATAATCGGATGCGCATCCAGTGGCAGATGATAGGCGATCAATGAGATGCCATGCTGCATCAAAGTACGCACACGCTTGCCTTTCATGCCGACCAGTGGCGCAGGCTCACCTTTCCAAAAATAACCATGATGCACCAAAATTGCTTGAGCGTCTTGTGCAATCGCCGTATCAATCAGCGCTTGGCATGCCGTCACGCCTGTGATGATTTTGCCAATCTTGCGATCACCGTCTATCTGCAGTCCATTGGGGCAATAATCACTGAAATTGGCAGTTTGTAAATACTCATCACAAAATTGGGTCAGCTCTTGTGCGCTTAGGGTGGTCATGGGGTTTTCCTTATTATTCACTAAATTTGTAGCAAGTTTTGGCTATTGTAGCGACTTTGTTGTATCGGTGCAATTATTTGGCACAATATCATTATCTTTTGGGCATCAAGTGGTGATATAATTGCGCAAAATTTTTTGAAAAAATCATTACCATTTTCTGATGCATAGTAAAATTGCGTTTGGCAAATATTGCTATACTTGCATCGCACACCGTCTTAATTTAGCAATAAAAATTACAAGGTCTTATAAGGATTATTATATGAAAAAACACACCCAATCTGGCTTTAGCGCTTGGGCGATTTTACCGTGGCTGCTTGCCATTGCGCTGGCGGCTGTGCTATGGCTTGTCTATGACCAATTACAAAGCACTCGTACAAGCCTTGAGACCGCAAATGCCGCCCAAGTAGAGCAGCAACCAGTATGGCAGCCTAAGATTGCAGAAGCTCGCAATCTGCCTGATGCTGCCAGCCCAATCAGCTCTTATCAATCAGCGGTCAAAACCGCCGCTCAGTCTGTGGTCAATATCTATACCACCCAAGATATCAGACGCCAGTTCGCCGATGATCCTGCACTTCAGCAGTATCTAGAACGCTATTATGGCGATCAGCTGCAGCAGGGTAATAGCCTAGGCTCAGGCGTGATCGTCTCAAAAGATGGTTATATCATCACCAATGCCCATGTCATCGAAGGGGCTGATGAGATTGTCATCGTGTTCAATGATGGTTCAAAAGCACGAGCAAGTGTCGTGGGTCGTGATGTCGAAAGTGATTTGGCGGTGATTAAAGTTGAGCGAAATGACCTTGTGCCGATGGCATTTCGTGAGCAAACCATCGAAGTGGGCGATGTCGCACTTGCCATCGGCAATCCGTTTGGCGTGGGGCAAACCGTCACCCAAGGCATCATTTCAGCCACAGGGCGCGCAGGGATTGGCGTGAGTGCCTTTGAAGAATTTATCCAAACTGATGCCGCCATCAACCCCGGTAATTCAGGCGGTGCACTGGTTGATGCCAATGGTGCCTTGATCGGTATCAATACTGCCATCTACTCTCGCTCTGGTGGCTCAATGGGGATTGGCTTTGCCATTCCGACATCGACGGTCGCAAAAGTGATGAATGATTTGATCAGTAAGGGCTATGTCAGCCGTGGCTGGATTGGCATTGAGTTTGCGCGCTCAAGCGATGATCCGACTGCACTTGAGACGCCAAAGGGCTTGACTGTGGCGCGCGTATTCCCAGACAGTCCAGCGGCGCAAGCAGGGCTACAATCAGGCGATGTCCTGCTGCAGATCGATGATATAGTGCTGTCTAATGATGCAAGCCTTGTCAATCTGATCGCCCAAAAATCACCTGGTACGACAGTGAAAGCCACCATCAAGCGCGATGGTCAAGAATTGATGCTGGACATCGTCCTAGCCGAACGCCCATCACTGAGCGCACGCAATCAAAGCGAACCAAGTGATGATAAAGCCCAAAACTCACCACGCACCCAAAACCCGAATGATGGCAGCTATGAAGCACAGCTTCAAAGACTGATCGATGAAGTCAAACGCTTGCAAGGGCAGTAATTTAGCCAAAAATAAAGCGTATGTGATGGCATACGCTTTATTTTTATAACCCAACTTACTTAGGTATAACCAAGCGATCTTGCTTGTCAAAAAACCGCCGTATCACAAACACCGCCGACAGCGTACAAGAAATCGTACTGCCCGCACAAATCAAAAACATCGTCACAATCTGATAGCGCACCGCCTGCGTCGGATTTGCACCCGCTAGAATTTGACCTGTCATCATCCCTGGTAAGCTGACTAATCCCACAACCATCATCGAGTTAATCGTCGGCAGCATCCCTGCACTGATGGCTGTCGCCATGGCCCGATGACACGCTTCAAAAGGCGTGGCGGATAGAGCAAGTAGAGTGCGGATTTGGCTTTGCTGCTCATGCAGATGCTCAATCAGCCGACCTGTGGTCAGCGAAATCGCCGTCAGTGAATTGCCTAATATCAAGCCCAAAATCGGAATGATATACTGCGGCGCATACCATGGTGATACCTGTAAAATCAGCAGCATCGCCACCAATGTCACCGCAAAAGTCGCCACACCAAGCGCAATAAGCGTATCGATAAACAAACCTTGATAAGGTTTTTTAACACGGTTCTTAGCAGAAATGGCAGCGATGATGGTCATCAACGATAAAATCGTCAGCACTTCGACCATCGATTCGCGCGCGAACACCCAAGCTAAGATCAAGCCAATTAAGCTTAGCTGAACAATTGTGCGAATACTGGCTACAATCAGCGTGCGCGCAAGCCCAAGTTTCAGCCACCACGACACAATAATGGCGACCAGTACCAAGCTTGCAGAGATCAATACATCAATGAATGTCAAAGTCATGTACGCACCGCCAAGCAGCCATCTGCCATCTGCCAAATTTGTGTCGCGTACACTTGCTCATCCTTACGATGACTGATGGCAAGTACGGCACGCATCGGATCGGCAGATAGCCACGCCTGCACCATCTGCCACAGCACCCGAGCGGTGACATCATCAAGCGCGGCAGTCGGTTCATCAAGCAGCAGTAAGGCAGGATTTAATTGCAAAGTGCGTAAAAAGTGCACAATCTGCCGCTCGCCACCAGATAAATTTGCGATGTCTTGATGGATAAAATCTGATGGCTTGCCAAATTCAGCTAGGCGCGCGACGCACCACGCCTGATCAAAGTTGCGATCTTTATACTGCTTAAAAGTAAAAGGCAGAGCAAGATTATCAAGCACTGTGCCATCGATCATCACAGGCGTCTGCGTCAGTAGGGCGATTTTGGCGCGCCACTGGGTAGGCTCTGTGGTGTGCTGCGATAAAATATGCCCACGATCATACAATGACACCTGCCCAAAATGCGGCAGCTGATTTGCCAAGGCTGATAATAACAACGACTTGCCCGAGCCTGATTGACCACATAGCACGATCAAGGATTGGCGCGTGATTGTCCCTGTGGCATTATTTAGCAATACTTTATCTTCATGTGTGATACTGATACCATCAAATTGTAATAATGCTTGATCGGTATCTGTAGATAAGCTTATATTCATACGATGATCACACAAGCGATTTCATCAGATCGGCAAACTTCTGCGGTAAGCGATAAGGGCGAATTGCCTTGCCATCATTACGCACGCACGCAAGTGTGATCATGCCTGTGGTGGCAGGCTTATCGGTGTTTGGACGATAGATATGCTGCTCAAGAATCAAACTGGCTGGCTTCACAATAAGGCTTGAGACCGTCACCGTCAGCTCATCATCAACCAAAAGCGGCGTGATGTAGCGAAGATCAGCTTGACTGACCACAAAATGCACCGCACCGCCTTGACCATGCGTATTCGCCGTACTATCACCATCCTCGGATAAATCAAAAAAGTAGCCATCATAGCCTAAGGACGCCAACCAATCACGGCGACAATTTTCAAAAAAGGTGAGATGATTGGCATGATAGACAATCCCGCCTGCGTCGGTATGATTGATATAGACCTTGTAGTTTTTTTGATAAATAGCCATCATAAATTCCTTGATAATCTGCCAAGTCTTCGCATCGATTGGCTTACTATTGTACACCTTTTCATGACTTGGTGGTAGTGCCAAGCACGGTAAGATAACAATCACCAAAGTCATCACAACACAAAAAAATTTTCGCCATTTATCCCAAAAAATTGTTACAATAGTCAGAAATTTTATGTTGTTAGGCGTTTTATGATGACCACATTTGTCAGTTTTAATATCAATGGGCTTCGAGCCAGACCACATCAGCTACAAGCCGTCAAAGAAAGCTTGAACGCAGATATCATCGGATTACAAGAAACCAAAGTGCATGATGAAGCGTTTCCACTCGAGATGGCAAGTGAGCTTGGCTATCATGTGGAATTTTTTGGGCAAAAGTCGCATTATGGTGTGGCACTGGTATCAAAGACGGCACCGATTTTTGTGCAAAAAGGCTTTCCGTTTGGTGATGCTGAGGCACAGCGTCGCTTGATTCATGCACGCTACGATTTCGATGGTCGTGTGGTGGATGTGATTAATGGCTATTTCCCCCAAGGCGAAAACCGTAGCCATGAGACCAAATTTCCCATGAAGCGTGCATTTTATGCAGATTTGAACCGCTATATCAATGAGCTGACCACGGCAGGGCGTGAGCTTGTCATCATGGGTGATATGAATATCTCGCCACTGGATATCGATGTCGGTATCGGTGAAGTCAATGCCAAACGCTGGCTTGCCAAGGGGACTTGTTCATTTTTGCCCGAAGAGCGAGACTGGTATCAAGCCTTGATGGCGACAGGTCTAAGCGATACTTATCGTTTGTTCCGTCCAGATGCTGCTGATGAATTTAGCTGGTTTGATTACCGCTCTCGTGGCTTTGAGGATACGCCTAAGCGTGGACTTCGTATCGACCATATATTGTGCACCGATGGACTAAAAGCCGACTGTATCGATGCTGGCATCAGCTATGATATTCGTGGCATGGACAAGCCATCGGATCATGCACCGATTTGGGCGAAGTTTGATTTGTAATGGGTTTTGTCATGGTGGTTTGTCAATTGAGCGATGGTTAGGATTATCTCAATTGATTATAAATCAGCCATTTTTTGACGACAATTTTTAGATGACTATCAGCGATAAATAGTGAATATCGCAGTCGGTTTTGTAATTTAGCAACATGGAGTGATGTTATGGCAGTCGGTGATATTAGTATTCCGCAGACGATTTATCCAATTTTTGGTGTCAAAATCGGCACGACCAAGGCGCACGTGCGATATGCCGACCGCCGTGATTTGGTGGTGTTTGAGATTGCAAAAGGGGCGAGCGTGGCAACGGTCACCACCCAAAATCAGTTCTGTGCCGCACCTGTGCAAGTACTTCGTAAGCACATTGCAAATACAGTACCTACACATCTACTCATCAATACTGGCAATGCCAATGCCGCAACAGGTGCTGATGGTATCGAGCGTGCGCTTGCCACTTGTAATGCCTTGGCAAATAAAGCTGGTGTGAGTATCGAGCAAATCTTACCCTACTCAACTGGTGTCATCGGTGAGACCCTACCTAGTGATAAAATCATATTAGGGCTGGATAATGCTTTGGCAGATTTGTCCGAAAATAACTGGCTGGATGCAGCACATGGTATCTGTACGACTGATACTATCCCGAAGATTGCTAGTGAGAAGGTGAGCATTGATGGCGTGGATTATCACATCACAGGCATCTCAAAGGGTGCAGGGATGATTCGCCCAAACATGGCGACGATGCTTGGCTTTGTGGCGACTGATGCCAAGATTGATCAAGCTGTGCTTCAGTCCATGCTCATCAAGCTGACTAATGCCTCATTCAATCGCATCACCATCGATGGCGATACATCGACCAATGACTGCTGTACGCTGATTGCCACAGGCACAGCCGGTGAGATTGGCGAGAACCATCCGCAGTTTGGCGAGTTTTATGCTGCACTTGAGCGTGTGTTTATCCGCTTGGCGACGCTGATTGTGCGTGATGGCGAAGGGGCAACCAAGTTCATCACGGTCAAAGTCACTGGCGGTAAAGACACCAATGAGTGTGCTGATGTCGCTTATGCAGTTGCACATTCACCATTGGTCAAGACGGCGTTTTTTGCCTCTGATCCGAACTGGGGTCGCATCCTAGCAGCGGTCGGCTATGCAGGTATTGAACTTGATCAAAGCCGTGTCAATGTCGCACTCGATGAAGTATCCATCTGTGAGCGTGGTGGATTGGCAGATGGCTACACCGAAGCGCGTGGCAGTGAGGTGATGAAGCGTCCTGAGATCACTGTACACATTGAGCTTGGGCGTGGTGATGCCACAGATACCGTTTATACCTGCGATTTATCTTATGACTATGTGAAGATTAACGCCGATTATCGTTCATAAACAGGCGAAATGGTACAAACAGCTATTGTTAGAATTGACAATAGCTGTTTTTTACTTGCTAAGTGATTCGGTTATTTGATAAGATACAGATAGGTTTTGTTGCAATTCAGCAAGGTTTTATCATCAAAGGATCATATTATGAATCGTGCTTATCGAGTGATTTTTAACCATGCCACAGGCGTATGGCAGTGTGTGAGTGAATTGGCACGCAGTAAAGGCAAAAGTAAGTCGTTTAAGACTATGGCTTTGGTCGGTGCTGTGATGGCAAGCTCATCAGCGATGGCGGTGGATTATACTTCTAGTACCACAATCACTGATAATCCACACATCATCGCAGGTACCGATACGGTTGATGGCCATCGCACAGTTGTTAATTATCAAAATACCATCATTGGCGACACGACGACTGCCAGTCTAACCGTTACTAATCAAAACGCCAAATCTACTGATGGCACGCTTACCATCGTCTCACCTGAAATAAAAGCCGCATCGATCACTCTAGGTCAGTCATCAGGCTCTCGAGGTACTTTGTCCGTCACTGATGTGGCAGCCTTTAGTGCCCATGCAACATCCCCAAAAGCGACGATCGCTGAAAATCTATTAGTCGGTGTTAATGGAGTCGGCCATGTTGCTTTCTCGCAGCGTGGTGAGATTATTGTCGGTAAAGACTTGATCGCAGGTGTTAATGCTGTCAGTAAAGGCAACACCATCACTTTGGGCAAAGAAAATGAATCGACCACTTCATGGGGATCGGATAACCATATTCAGGTCGCAGGACAAACGATTATCGGTGATAGCGGCTCTGCGACTATCAATGCCCAAAAAGGATATTTGATCTCCGATCAAGGCATCATTTTAGGTAATAAACAAGGATCTCAAGGCACCATCACATCTGCTGTCGATATTGGATCTTTTATCACTGGTGTGCGCACCACCCAAGACTTGATCGTAGGTAATGAAGGTCATGGCATCATTGATTTAAAAAGCGGTAGCGTTTCTGCAGGGAACATGATTTTGGGAAAAACCAAAGCAGGTGTAGGCAGTGTTACGCTTGACCAAGAAAATGTTGAAGATCGCTATATCAAAATCTTTGCTGACAATCTAATTGTCGGCGATGAAGGTACTGGCACTTTTACTGCAAAAAACTCAGAAAACAACGGATGGTCAATCTTGACCGATGTCCAAAATGTCATTATCGCAAATAAAGCAGGCTCACAAGGCGTGCTTACGGTTGATAATGCAGCGGTGGATTTTAATGATACGGTTACCGTTGGTAATGAAGGTCAAGGTACGCTAATCATTGACAATAATTCTATTTTTCATGTGGGCAATATCGTTAGAAATCCAAAGGGCAAAGCTACTGTAAAAATCGATAACGCATCATTGATTGATAGCGCTCGCAGTGAGAATAATTTCTTTGCAGGATTTGATAGTACAACCCCAATTGAGCTTGGTGCAGGCGGTGTACTATTCCAAGTTGATGCAGATTACACTGATATCAATGGCAATGCGGCTATAGAACCACATTATGTCAGAATCAATCCAAACGCACGCTTGGTGGGAAATGTTGGCACTGCCAAAGGTGATTTATATGAGACATCCCGCCCAAATGTTGGATTTACAAAAACTGGTATGGGTACTTTAGAGATCGATAGCGCATCTATGGGCTGGCAGGGCGATACAATCGTCTCTGAAGGTGTGCTCAAAGTTAATGGCGACTATACAATGAAAGCAGGTGATCGCTTGGGCGTTACCCTATTTGATTTTGATTATTTTGATCAAAAACAGAATGAATGGGTCGATGCTGATGATGTTATTGATCCCAATGCTGACCCGTATGGCAAATTTGTCTTTAACGGCACTGCTGACATCAGTAATGGCGAGTTTGTTGTTCTTACACAAGAGTTGATAAACAACACCGACAAATCTGCGGTATGGAAAGATGTCATCACTGCAGAAAAACTAGTAGGGCAATTCAAGCAAGTGACTGATAACAGTCCTTTGGTGACTTTTTATGCGGATTATTCCGATCCAAATAAAGTTCATCTCACTTTGGTTAAGCCTGAAGAACCACAAACGCCTGAAGTACCGCCAGTGGTTGAACCAAAACCTGAACCAAAACCTGTTGAGCCGCAGCCTGTTGTACCGACCGATCCTGTTGAGCCTGTGCAGCCTGAGCCGACACCACCAGTTGCGCCACCAGTGGAAGAAACGCCTGCTAAGCCTGATGTTCAGCCAGAGCCACCAAAAACCGAGCCACAGCCACCTGCAGAAGAACCGAAACAGCCAGAGCCGAAGCCAGTTGAACCAACACCACAGCCAGAGCCTGAGCCAGTGCCATCAGTGCGTGATGTGAACTTCGTGACTGCGGTCAATGAAAACAACAATACCGATACGCTGTCATTGGCAAGCTTCCTAGATGGTGTCGTGGCAGATGGTTCAGCACTGTCTGATGCACTGCTTAGTGATACGGTGAATTTTGATTCTGCCAAATTATCACAAGCAGTCAGCGAGCTTGAGCCACTGATGATGGGTGCAGGCAATCGTATTGTTCATGATGCTAATACACAGGCATTGGGAGTGATTTTTGATACAGATATTAACCGTGATCGTGCCTTCTGGGCGAAAGTGATCGGCAAGAGCAGCACGCTTGATGCTGATGACACAGGCGCGCTGGGCTATAACAACGATGAATACGGCGTGGTGACAGGTATCGATACCATGCTCGATCAGACGCGTGTCGGTGTCGCGGTGTCTTATGTACACAGCGATGCAGACAGCCGCGGACGCGCGAATCATCAGCTGACCGCCAAGTCTAAGCAAGCGATCATCTATGCTGATCACTATGCAAATGACGCAACCCGCCTGTATGGTCAAGCTGCCATCGGTCGCAGTGATATCGATGGTGAACGCCATCTGAACACGCTGACCAATTCTGTAGCGAAATCAGATTATCAAGCCAATACCGTCAATGCAGGCATCGGCGCGGAATACCGCATCGGTACCAGCGATCGTAACATCACGCCATTTGTGGCATTCGACTATGCACGCGTGCGCGCTGATGGCTATCGCGAAACAGGCGCAGGGGTGTATGATCTGACTGTGGATAAACAAAGCTTTGAGAGTGTGCGCAGTACCATCGGTGCTAAGTTCAATCAAGCGATCACACCAAAGCTTGTTCTAACTGGTAAGCTTGCCGCGGGCTATGAAAGCGGCGATGCGGCAAGCTTCATTAGCGCAGGCTTTGTTGATCATGATGGGCGCTTCAGCACACGCAGCCGCGAAATCGGTCGCACGATCGGTATCGCAGGGGTGGGCGCAACCTATCAGCTGACACCACGGGCTCAAGTCTCAGCGACTTATCAAGGTCAGTGGCAGTCAGGCTATGACAGCCAATCGGCGAATGTCGGCTTGCGTATCGCATTCTAAGCCATCACACCAAACAAAATGCCCAAGCCATCATCGGTTTGGGCATTTTTGTGGGATATTTGTATTTTGATTAATTAAGTATAATCATTACTCTGTAAATGCTGGCACAAAACCACATAAAACTTATGTGCCGCATCACTGAACGCCCGTCCGCGCAAGCGATACAGATACGATGCGCGCGTGATGCGTGGTGCAGTTAGGACGCGCATTTCTAGTCCGTTTTGGGCGACACGGGCGCGTGAATAGGGCAGGCATAAGGTTACGCCCAAGTTTTGGTTTACCATGCTAAATGCCGTGGTCAAAAAGTTCACTTGATATGCGGAGTTTTTCACCATTTGCGCTTCTTCTTCGGGCAGCTCATCGCTGAGTAGATCACTGAACACGCCTGCCATGGTGATCAACTTTTCGTGTTTTAGGTCTTTCCATTCGACCGAGTCGCGCTTGGTCAAAGGGTGCGCTTGTGGCATCACCGCATAAAACGGCAAATCGAACAGCATCTCAGATGATAGGCTGTCACTGATATTACGCGCAGGTGCGATGCCAAAATCCACTTCACCAGATGCCACCGCACTGATCACCGCATCGACTGAACAGTCTTTGACCGAGACTTTGATATTCGGATAAGCGGTGACAAATTCTGCCATCACCTTGGGCAAAATCGCCGCGGCAAGCTGCTGACTGACAGCGATATTCACCACGCCACTTTCTAATGCTTTTAGGCGTCCGACTTCTGTCGCCATGGTCTCGACATCATATAAAATCTTGGTCGCCATCGGATAAATGTGCTGACCTGCGACCGACAAGGACAGCTTGCGCGTGGTACGATCGAACAGCCGCAGTGACAGCGTCGTCTCAAAATCCTTGATCAAGCCACTCAATGCCGACTGGGTCAAATGCAGGCTTTCTGCTGCCTTGGTGAAACTGCCTGTCTCTGCCACTGCCTTGAAGGCGCGCAGTTGTTTTAGCGTGACATTATTTAAATTCATGATCCTTGCTCTTTTTGTTGTCAATACTTATCACAAATCGCGATAAATAATTAAGAAAATACCGTTTTACCTTTTGCCTGATTTTTGGTGAAATACACCTAAGGTTGAACACACAACCCAAGCACATGGCTTAAGCTGATTTTTTTTATAAAGGAGTATAATTATGTCAATCACCCAAGGCGTTCACCATGTCGCATACCGCTGTAAAGATGCAAAAGAAACCGTCGAGTGGTACCAAAAACATCTAGACATGGGCTTTGTGCTCGCCATCGCCGAAGACAAAGTACCGTCCACTGGCGAGCCTGATCCGTATATGCACATTTTTTTGGACACAGGTGCAGGTAATATTCTAGCATTCTTTGAGTTGCCAACCAAGCCTGAAATGGGTCGCGATGAGAATACGCCACTTTGGACACAGCATTTGGCACTGAAAGTCAAGGACATGGATACGCTACTTGCCACCAAAGAAAAGCTGATCGCAGGCGGCGTGGATGTACTTGGCCCTGTCAATCACACACTGTTCCATTCGATTTATTGCTTCGATCCAAACGGTCATCGCATCGAGCTTGCTTGTGATGTCACCACCGATAAGATGGCAAAAGCGCTCGATAAAGTCAAGTGGGACATGCTCAATGAATGGGCAGTGACCAAAAAAGCCCCACAGCACGCGCGCTGGGTGCATGATGGCACTGAGCCACCTGAAGTGTGATTTTGGCTTGTGATTTTTGATGACTTTTTTGATTTTTTATAAATTTTAATTAACAACAAGGAAAAAACTTATGAAACTAGCAACACTAAAAAAAGGCGGTCTGGATGGTACTTTGGTAGTCGTAAGCCGTGATCTGAGTATCTGCCGTGAAGTCGCTGACATCGCACCGACACTACAAGCAGCACTGGACAACTGGGATGAAGCTGCACCGAAGCTAAAAGCCGTATATCAAGAGCTTAACGACAGCAAGCAGGGCGATGCCTTTGACCAAACCGCTTGCCATTCACCACTGCCACGCGCCTATCAATGGGCGGACGGCTCAGCGTATCTGAACCATGTGGAGCTGGTGCGTAAGGCGCGTAATTCACAAGTGCCTGAGTCTTTTTATGAAGATCCACTAATGTATCAAGGTGGTTCGGACAGCTTCATCGGCCCACGCGATGAGATCTATGCTAAAGAAGAGTGGGGCATCGACATGGAAGCGGAAGTGACTGTGGTGACAGGTAAAGTCGCATTGGGCAGCAGCGCAGAAGAAGCCGCTAAGCAAATCCGCCTAGTGATGCTGGTGAACGATGTGTCACTGCGCAATCTGATCCCCGCTGAGCTTGCTAAGGGCTTTGGCTTCTTCCAAAGTAAGCCTGCATCGGCATTTAGCCCTGTGGCGGTCACACCAGATGAGCTAGAAGACTGGTCAGATGATGCCAAGCTGCACTTGCCACTGGTGGTACATCTGAATAACAATTTATTCGGTCGCCCAAATGCTGGCACGGACATGACCTTTAACTTCGGTCAGCTTGTCGCCCATGCTGCCAAGACGCGTAATCTTGCCGCAGGTACGATCATCGGCTCAGGCACAGTGTCAAACAAGCAAGACAGCCTATGGGGTTCAAGCGTCGAGCACGGCGGTGTCGGCTACTGCTGCCTAGCTGAGCTGCGTATGTATGAAGCCATCGAAGGCAAGCCACAAACTCCATTCATGGCCAATGGCGATGTGGTGCGCGTCGAGATGTTCGACAAAGATGGCAATAATATCTTCGGCACGATCGAAAACACGGTCAAAGCGATTTGATAACCGCTTAATCCAATCAAATAAAATCAGCCATGTTCAGTGGCTGATTTTTTGTTGGGTTTGAATTTAAGGGTTGATAAATTAACAAGTATAGGTGTATCGTGCACATCATCAGATAGCCGATAAAAATTTAATTTAAAAATCAATATCTTATGAATTGATGGTGCATTGAACGCACCCTACACAATCAAACTTACCTTTTAGCATTATTTAGCATCTTGGCATGAATCTGTGGTAGATCTTTAGCCACTTGCGCATAATACGCCTTTAGCCCATGGCACAGATAATTGAGCCGTGTGCCGCCATCATTATCTTTGATGAAGCGATTCTTTGGGCATTCACCCCAGCATAATTTCAAAAATTGGCACTCTTTACAATCACTGGGCAGGTTTAGATGCTTGGCATAACCAAAACTTGCCTGCTGCTGACTAAAAGCAAGCTTACCTTCTTCGATGTCCAAGATATTGCCCAAGCGATATTCAGGATAAGCAAAATGATCGCAGCTATAGACATCGCCATTATGCTCAATGGCAAGTGCCTTACCACAGATCGGTGCGGTGGTGCATTTTTGCGCACCCAAGCCAAACGCCTGCGAGATGGTATTTTCAAATTGATCAACAAACACTTGACCAAAATCACGCTCCAGCCATTCTTGCCAAATCTCCACCAAAAATCTGCCCCAATCATCAGCCGATACCGACCAGTCGGTCACAGCAGCAGGGCGTATGGTGATACGCTTATCCGAGTTTGGGCGAATATAAGCGGTGGCAGACTTGGTAAAATCCAAAGGCTCGACCGCAGGCAGAAACTGAATCATGCGCGGGCGAACTTCATCGCGCAAAAAGCGATACACTTCAAGCGGTGCACAAGCATTATAATGATTGACCACGCACAGCGCATGAAAAGGAATCTGATACTGGTGCAAAAGCCTGATGGCACGCATGACATAGTCAAAAGTCGGCTTGCCATTTTTGGCACGGCGCATCTGATCGTGATATGCTGCTTGCCCATCGATCGAGATGCCAACCAAGAAATCATGTTGCTTCAAAAATTCGCACCATGCATCATCGATGAGTAGTCCATTGGTCTGAATGTCATTGACGATGCGTTGATTGGGCTTGGCAAACTGCTTTTGATAAGCGACGACTTTTTTATAAAATTCAAGCCCCATCAAGGTCGGCTCGCCACCTTGCCAAGTAAACATCACTTCGTCAGCTGTCTGCGCATCAATGTACTGCTTGATGTGCGCCTGTAGCACCGCGTCACTCATGCGTGGCTGCTTGGGCTGGTGTAGTAGATTTTCTTTATGTAAATAAAAGCAATACTCGCAGTCGATATTGCACTGCGAGCCGCTGGGTTTGATCATAGTATGAAACGCAAAAACAGCAGACTGCTGCTTTTGCGCTTGGGTTTGACTGCTTGTCATAGATATCCCCAATGGTGTTATCACTCAAAGATCTATCAATCAGAAAAGGTTGGGTTAGTTGGGCTTAATTCCACCACGCTGACGCGCTGAGAATACGCTTCATACTCTTTGACCAGCTCATTTAGGATTTGTGGATACTCTTTGGCGATGTTCGTCGTCTCACCCGGATCTGCCATCACATCATACAGCTTCCAGCGTCCGATATCGGTATCCATCGCTTCAGGTGGCAGACCATATGGGATAGGGCTGTAATATGTCGCCTTAAAATTCCCTTTGCGCACTTGACGGTTGCCGTTCATCTCTAAGATCTCAGCGGTCATCGGACCTGTTTGGGCAGCTTGTGGCTTGGCAAGTTGATCGATCAGGCTTTTGCCTTGTAGCGGTGTTTTACCCACGGGCGTGGCTTTACTGACACCTGCTAGATCCAGTAAAGTCGGCGCAAGATCTTTTAGTGTATTGAACCGTCCTTCGATCGCGCCTGCTTTAGCATTCGGTGCTTTGATAATCAAAGGCGAACGGATGCCACCATCGGTCGTGAAGCCCTTATAATAAGCAAAGGGCGACATCGATGCCTGCGCCCAGCCCAATCCTGTCGAAACATAGCTGCTTGCCTTACCAAGATTATCAAAGCTGTTATCACGAGATTGGCCGATCCAGCCGCCCCATCTGCCTGATTTTTCGCGAGATGCGCCTGCTGCACCATTATCTGACAAGAACACGATCACTGTGTTGTCATATTGACCTGTGGATTTTAGATAATCCATCACGCGCCCGATATTATGATCCATATTATCGACCATCGCCGCATACAGCTGCATACGCTTGGATTCTACCGCGCGCTCATCATCACTTAGACTATCCCACTCAGGCACGCCGATGAGCGGATGTGGCTTGGCTATGTCATTGACCAGACCTAAGGATTTTAGCTTATCAAATCGCTGATCAGCCAGCGCCTGTGGGCCATCGGTATAGCGACCTTGATATTTGTCAATATACGCCTGCGGTGCTTGTAGCGGTGAGTGCGGCGCGGTATATGCCAAATAAGCAAAGAACGGCTTGCCTTGTTGTTTTGATAAATGATCAATCAGATAATCGGTATAAAAATCAGTAGAAAATGCGCCATCAGGCAACTGCACATCTTCGCCATTATGACTGTACAGATCGCGCCCATCAGGAGAATCGAACTTATCTTGATAGCGGTAGTTGTTCGCTTCACCGTTTAATAAAGCAAAGGCATCGGTAAAGCCCCATGCATTAGGCTGATTTTCGATCTTGCGACCCAGATGCCATTTGCCTGATAAAATGGTGTAATAACCTGCATTCTTAAGCCGCTGCGCCAGCGTCACTGCATTATCCGTCAAGTGACCGACATAGTTCGGTGCTTTGTTCTGTTCAGGTTTATTCAGCTCACGGATATTGCCAAGCCCCACTTCATGCGGATCTGCACCCGTTAGGAACATCGCGCGACTCGGTGATGAAAAAGGCGAGACGAAAAAGTTACTGAAGCTTACACCTTCTTTGGCAAGCTCATCCAAATATGGCGTATCAATCTCACCGCCAAATGGCTGAATGTCTGACCAACCCATATCATCTGCCATGATGACAAGGATATTCGGCTGCTGCGTTGTCGCGCCATCAGCAGCATAAGCAGTGTGGGCAGCCAGCGACATCGCAAGCCCCACCGCCATATACAGCGGACGACGATTATGAAGTACATTTTGCATAATCATTCCTTTGAAGAATTATCATTGAAATTAAAAAATCTTGTACAACCATGCCAGATATCACAAAAATTATGCGTCATTTTGATAAAATTTCGACAATTTTTATGCAGTATTATGACACAAGGGTATTGTAATCCCAAAAATGCAATGAATTTATTGCGATTTTGTATAAATAAATCAGAAAAAACCGCTGTAAATTTTACCAAAAAACAGGTTTAATACCAAACAAGGGCAAAAACCTAAGCCTGAAATTTCGCACGATGTTTATCAAGGAATGCCATTTGGCATCAATTTCACGCAGGAGTATCACATGAAACTAAAAGCAACCGCACTGGTATTGGCAGCACTAGCAATGGCAGGGTGCACGGAAGATGTTGCAACCGCACCGTCAGCGGCATCAGGCGAAAAGGTCGTTCTTAAAGTCTCGCATTTTTGGCCAGCGACTGCCATGGCACAAAAAAAGGTGCTTGAGCCTTGGTGCCAAACAATCGAACAACAGTCACAAGGTCAGATGGTTTGCCAATTTTATCCTGCCATGCAGCTTGGCGGCACACCGCAGCAGCTGTTCGATCAGGTGATGGATGGCGTGGCTGACATCGTCTTTAGCTTACCAGGTAATAATGCAGGTCGCTTCCCAAGCATGGAAGTGATGGAGCTGCCGTTTTTGACGCGCGATGCCGAAAGCAGCAGCCGTGTGGCGTGGCAGATCTATGAAGAATTTGGTCAAAAAGATTTCGCCAATCTAAAACCATTGGCATTCAATGTCCATGATCGCGGTCAATTCCACAACAATATCCGCCCAATCACCAAAATCGAAGATTTAAAAGGTCTAAAACTGCGCGCGCCGACACGCCTTACCAATAAGATGCTAGAAGCTTATGGTGCAACACCAGTGAGCCTACCTTTGCCAAGCTTGACCGATTCACTGTCAAAAGGCGTGGTCGATGGCTATGTGCTGCCTTGGGAAGTCGTGCCAACGCTTAAACTGCACGAGATGACCAAATACCATTCAGAGATCAACGAGCCTGATCCTGTGCTATACAGCACCTTATTCACCATCGCAATGAATAAGCAGCGTTATGACAGCTTGCCTGACAATCTGAAAAAAATCATCGATGATAACTCTGGTGCGGATTTCTCAGCGAGCATCGGTAAGGCATGGGATGATGAGCTTGCGCCAGCACGCGCGCACGCGGTGGATAATGGTAATACGATTAACACCATTGACAGTGCTGAAGTTAAGCGTTTTGAAGAAGCGGCGAAAAAAGTCGAAAGCGACTGGATCAGCGAGATGAATGCCAAGGGCTATGACGGTCAAGCGATGGTCAATCGCGCCAAAGAACTGGTCGCCGCCGCTGCCAAATAATCACCTACAATGGCAGTGAGTTTGGTAAGCGATTAAGTGAATTTAATCAGCTTATGATCAATCACAAGCCAAACTGACTGCCAATCAATCTTACAATAACAAAAAAGGGAATGATATGTCTGAAGCATTTGAGATTGAAGTGCGCAATGATACACCAAAGGATGCGGTGGGTCGGTTCTTGATGGCGTGGTCGAAGCTGTCTGCGATGGGCGGCATCGTCATTTTGGTGGCGATTTGTGTGATTTCGACCGCAAGCGTCATCGGCCGCGCGCTATTTTCTGCACCGATCAAAGGTGATGTGGAGCTGGTGCAACTGGGCTGTGCGTGGGCGATTGCGGCTTTTCTGCCTTATGGACAGATGAAAAAAGCCCATGTGATTGTTGATTTTTTTACCCTAAAAGCACCGATGGCTGTGCGCAAATACTTAGACATCATCGCGGCGATTTTATTGGGCGCGTGTTCACTGGTGCTGATGTGGCGCAGTTATTTTGGGGGCATCACCGCCTACAAAAACGGCACAACGACGATGATTCTGGGTATGCCTGAATGGTGGGCGCACCTAACCATCGCACCAGGGTTTTTCCTACTGGCATTGACATCATTTTATACAGCATGGCAGTTTTTTCGTGATTATGGCAACGCTGTCAAATAAGGATAAGGAATAATAAGATGGATCCAATGATGATCGGACTTGGAATGGGTGCTTTTACCATTCTGCTGTTGGTTTTTCGTATTCATATTGGCGTTGCAATGCTTATTGCAGGCGGTATCGGCTATGTGATGGTCGCAGGATGGGTGCCGTTATTAAGCTACCTAAAAGGGATGCCGTTTGCGCGTTTTTCGGTCTATGATTTGTCCGTTGTGCCATTGTTTTTATTGATGGGTAACTTAGCATCGCGTGGTGGCTTATCCAAGCGACTTTTCCAATCTGCCAATGCTTTTTTGGGGCATTATCGTGGTGGGGCGGCGATCAGTGCGGTCGGCGCGTGTGCAGGCTTTGGGGCGATTTGCGGTTCGTCACTTGCCACTGCCGCCACCATGGGACAAGTTGCCTTACCAGAGCTTAAGCGCGCCAATTATTCGGATGCATTATCAACGGGTGCACTTGCAGCGGGTGGTACTTTGGGGATTTTGATCCCGCCATCGGTGGTACTGGTGATTTATGCTGTCTTAACCGAACAAAATGTCTCAGCAATGTTCATGGCGGCATTAGTCCCCGGTTTGATCGCCATGCTTGGCTATATGCTTGCCATTGCCATCTATGTGCGCCTAGTGCCAAACAGTGGCCCTGCCATGCCGAAGATGAGCTGGGGCGAGCGATTCACCTTATTAAAAGGTGTATGGCCTGTGGTCGCAGTGTTCGTGACTGTGATCGGTGGTATCTATGGTGGTATCTTTACGCCAACAGAAGCAGCGGCGATCGGTACGGTGGCGGTGGCTTTACTTGCCTTAGTGACGCGTGAGCTGACCAAAGAAGGCTTTATGCAAGCACTGCTAGATACCGCTTCATCGACAGCCATGATCTTTTTGATCCTAATCGGTGCTGATCTGCTGAATGCATTTTTCGCCATCTCACAGATGCCTGCTGCACTTGCTGACTGGGTGATCAATAGCGGTATGTCACCATTGACCGTGCTATTTGCCATGATCATCATCTATATCGTGCTTGGTTGCGTGATGGATAGCTTGTCGATGATTCTATTGACCATTCCTGTGTTTTTCCCAATCATCATGGGTCTGGATCTGTGGGGGCTAAACCCAACCGATAAGGCGATTTGGTTTGGCGTGCTTGCCTTGATGGTGGTTGAGATTGGCTTGATCACACCGCCTGTGGGCATGAATATCTTTGTCATCAATAGCCTTGCCAAAGATGTGCCGATGAAAGAAACTTATAAAGGTGTGCTGCCGTTTCTGTGCTCGGATTTGATCCGCATCGTCGCGCTTGCCTTTATGCCAAGTATGGCGCTGTGGTTGGTGCATGTCTTGTCCTAAAAAGAGCGGTCGCTGACTTTGGCGACCGTTTATTTGGGTTTGACTGATTGATTCTAAATTTTTGATGAAATTGCAATAAACATTGATTTTGGCATTCGAAACGATTACAATCGTTGAAATCGGATGCCGTATAAAATAACAATAGATACGCGGTTTTCCACATAAGGAATTGAACGCCGCAAAGGGAAGTGACAATGTTTCAAGCGATTACCAATCTCTCGGTGAAACTGGTCAAAAGCTATCTGCCATCACCGTTCGTATTTTGTATCATTCTTACTGTCGCAGTATTTGCCGCTGCGATGATCTTGACTGGCCAAAGCATCTTCACCGCTGCCAAATTTTGGGGCGATGGGCTGTGGTCGCTACTTGGCTTTTCTATGCAGATGGCACTGATTTTGGTAACAGGTCATGTACTTGCCAAAGCACCGATTGTGGGGCGGTTTTTGGACAATATCGCCGCCAAAGTCAAAAGCCCAAAACAAGCCATTGTCGCTGTAACCAAGAGACTTTCCCCATGCTTGCATTTTTGAGTGCTGGACTGGTTAATGTCTTTGTGCCATCGGGCGGTGGTCAATGGGCAGTACAAGGTCCAATTATGCTACCAGCTGGTGTACAGCTTGGTGTAGAGCCTGTGGTTTCGGCAATGGCAATCGCTTGGGGTGATGCGTGGACGAATATGATTCAGCCGTTTTGGGCATTGCCACTGTTGGGCATTGTGGGGCTTGACGCTCGCTCCATCATGGGCTATTGTTTGATTGCTTTGGCGTATTCAGGTGTTTTGATTTGTGGGGCGTTCTTTTTCTTGGCTTAATTTTTTTTGTACTGTTAAATCAAGATACGGTAGGTGCGTCCCGCGCACCATTAAGATGGAGTATTTTAAAGGTGCATACAACGCACCCTACGCCAAATTTATTGAAATGTATGAATAATTACCATACTATGTTTAACAACAACCTAAGGAATGATTATGAGTAAAGTATATGACAATGCGGTATCTGCCTTGCAAGGCGTGGTTGCCAACAACCAAACCATCGCAGTCGGTGGTTTTGGGTTATGTGGCATTCCAGAGAGTTTAATCAGTGCTTTGCGTGAGAGTGGCGTTACAGGCTTGACTTGTATTAGCAATAACGCAGGCGTGGACGATTTTGGCTTAGGCTTACTTTTACAAACTCGCCAAATCAAAAAGATGATTGCCTCTTATGTCGGTGAAAATAAAGAATTTGAACGCCAATTTTTATCAGGCGAATTGGAAGTGGAACTTACACCACAAGGCACATTAGCCGAAAAATTGCGTGCTGGCGGTGCGGGCATTCCAGCCTTTTTCACCAAAACAGGCGTGGGTACACAAGTTGCCGAAGGTAAAGAAGTGCGTGAATTTGATGGCGTTGAGTATGTGCTGGAACGCTCGCTTGTGGCTGATGTATCGCTCGTTAAAGCGTGGAAGGCTGACAAAGCAGGCAATTTAATTTTCCGTAAAACCGCTCGCAACTTCAACCCAGATGTTGCTACCGCAGGCAAAATCACCATTGTAGAAGTGGAAGAATTGGTAGAAGTGGGCGAGTTAGACCCTGATAGCATTCACTTGCCGGGCATTTATGTGCATCGCATTGTGGTAAATGCCAATCCAGAAAAGCGCATTGAACAACGCACCATTCGTCAAGCATAATTTAAAATTAGGAGAATAATCATGGCGTGGACAAGAGAGCAAATGGCACAGCGTGCCAGCCAAGAATTACAAGATGGTTTTTATGTCAATTTGGGTATTGGCTTACCGACTTTGGTCGCCAACTACATTCCTGACGGTGTCAATGTCATGCTCCAGTCAGAAAATGGCTTGCTTGGCATTGGAGCATTCCCAACCGAAGACGAACTTGACCCTGATTTAATCAACGCAGGCAAACAAACCGTTACCACACAAACAGGGGCGAGCTTCTTTAGTAGCAGTCAATCCTTTGCGATGATTCGTGGCGGAAAAGTCAATTTGGCGATTTTAGGAGCGATGGAAGTGTCAGAATTTGGCGACCTTGCCAACTGGATGATACCCGGTAAAATGGTCAAAGGCATGGGCGGAGCGATGGACTTGGTCGCAGGTGTGCAACGAGTGATTGTGCTGATGGAACACAACGCCAAAAACGGAGCATTCAAAATCAAACCACAATGCGAATTACCATTGACAGGCAAAAAAGTGGTACATCGTATCATTACCGATTTAGCGGTTTTGGACATTACCAAAGATGGGCTGAAACTGGTGGAATTGGCAGATGGTGTAAGTTTTGATGAATTGCAAAGCAAAACAGGCGTTAGCATTATTCAATAATTAAAAAAGGAACTATCATGTCAAATTCAGTTGTTATCGTTTCTGCCAAACGCACGCCAGTCGGTTCATTTTTAGGCTCATTATCAAGCCTAACCGCACCACAACTGGGGCAGGCAGTCATCAGCGATATTTTACAAGAAACAGGGTTAAAAGCTGAACAAATCAGCGAAGTGATTATGGGCAATGTCTTGACTGCAGGTGTAGGACAAAATCCAGCCCGTCAAGCAGGAATGTTTGCAGGATTGCCTGTAACCACTCCAGCTACAACGGTCAATGTGGTGTGTGGTTCGGGTTTAAAAGCCGTGCAAATGGGTGTACAAGCAATTTTATGTGGTGATGCCGACATCGTCATTGCAGGCGGTCAAGAATCCATGTCGCAAAGTCCGCATTTTATACGAATGCGTGATGGCGTAAAAATGGGCAATGGTACGCTCACCGATAGCATGGTGGCGGACGGCTTGACGGATGTTTATCACGGCTATCATATGGGCATTACTGCTGAAAATATTGCTGAACGCTTAAATATCAGCCGTGAAGAACAAGACGCATTTGCCTTGTCATCACAACAAAAAGCGACTAAGGCTCAAGCAGATGGCAAATTTGTCAGCGAAATTACCCCAGTTGCCGTACCACAACGCAAAGGCGACCCTATTATTGTGAATAAAGATGAATACATCAAGTCAAATACGACAGCTGAAGGTTTATCCAAACTAAAACCAGCCTTTAAAAAAGATGGCACAGTAACCGCAGGCAATGCCTCAGGTTTAAATGACGGTGCCTCCGCCGTGCTACTGATGAGCGAAAGCCGTGCCAAAGCATTGGGCTTGCCGATTTTGGCAAAAATCGTTTCGTATAGTGCGACTGGTATTGAGCCTGAAGTCATGGGACTAGGGCCTGTATCAGCGGTGCAAGTTGCCTTACAAAAAGCAGGTTGGAGTATTGCCGATGTGGATTTATTTGAAGCCAATGAAGCATTTTCCGCTCAAGCCTTAGGCGTTGCCAAAGAATTAGGCTTGCCTAACGATAAGGTCAATGTCAATGGCGGAGCAATCGCCATCGGACACCCAATCGGTGCATCAGGTTGCCGTATTTTGGTCAGCTTAATCCACGAACTTAAACGCTCGGGCAAATCCAAAGGGGTTGCAACCTTATGTGTCGGTGGCGGTATGGGATTGGCAATGGCGGTTGAAGTGTGATTGCTTACAAGCACCACAACAAAAAAGCATCTTATCATAAGATGCTTTTTTATATTTTAGAAAAAATTACTAATTTACTGCTGCTTGAATGCTTATTGTTCAACGATAACAGCCAAGATTTTCTCATCCAAAATCACAAAACCCTGTGCGTGCGTATCAATGATTTTCTTCACCATCAAAATGCGTAAAGTACGGCTCAATGTCTCAGCACGCAAGCCCAACAATCCTGCCAAATTCTTCTGATTGACCGTCACCGTCACCACACCTTTGGCATCTGCATAAGCCAGCAAATAATATGCCACCTTCGCCTGCGCGGTCTTTAGACTCAATAAATCATACAACAGATACTGCGTCGATAGCTGCCTGTGCATCTGCGCGCCATACCACAAGAACACACCGCCTAAATCAATCATTTTACCCAGTTCGCTGATCGGCAATAATGCCACAAAGCTTGATTGCGCTGCCTTAGCAGTAAGCTGATGGCTGTCTTGCTGTGCTGATAAACTGTACTGGCTATAAGGCGTATGGTCAGATGGTATTGATAAGCTGTGCTGCACAGTTGGCAGGCTTTCATTGATCATCAGCGTCTGCTGCGATGTATCCATACGCGTATCAAAGCTTGCTATCAGACTTTCTTGACCATTAGGCTGCTGACGATAACAGTTGATCGCGCCATCGAGCAAGAAATACACATAGCGCACCTTGTCATACTGCAGATAAATCAAGCTATTTTTTGGATAATGATGAATGCTAAGCACGGATAGCAACGCCTGCTTATTGACACCTGCCAAAAGTGGATGGCGGCACAGTCGCTCCAGATACGCGGTTTTTTGATCATCGAACAGTTTTTTCATAGCGATACACAGCCCATCAGATAGTCCATCAATTCACCCATTCACAGCCCTTGTCATTCATAGTGCTTAAAGATGAGTTATTGTAAAAAATCCCACCACGCCTGCTAAGTGTGCTTAGGTGGCAAGCAGCGGCGGGGCGTTTACTACTTTTGGCTAGGTTTTTGACCTTTTAGGGCATGGCAGATGATCGCGCTTTATTTTATGCTCATGATCACCAAGCCAACCAAAGCCATTTTGGAATTACCATGAATACATCATTAACTGATTTATTAGCCAATAATCAATACTGGGCAGAGTCACTGAGTGCGCGTGATCCTGAGTATTTCCCCAAGCTGTCCAAAGCCCAATCGCCCAAATACCTATGGATCGGCTGCTCAGACAGCCGCGTGCCTGCCAATGAAGTGGTGGGCGTGATGCCAGGGGAGCTGTTCGTGCACCGCAATGTCGCAAATATGGTGGTCTCAACGGACATGAACCTATTATCCGTGCTGCAGTACGCGGTCGATGTACTGAAAGTCGAGCACATCATCGTCTGCGGACATTATGGCTGTGGCGGTGTCAAGGCGGCACTCAGCCAAGAAGAGTTTGGCTTGATCGATAATTGGCTCAGACCGCTAAAAGGAATGCGCTATCAGTACCGCGATGAATTTGAAGGTCTTAGCGGTGATGAAGAGCTGAACTTACTGTGCCAAATCAATGTCAAACGCCAAGTCACCAATGTCTGCCACACCACCATCGTCCAAAACGCATGGTAC
Organism: Moraxella sp. FZLJ2109; assembly: GCF_024296965.1. NCBI lineage: Bacteria > Pseudomonadati > Pseudomonadota > Gammaproteobacteria > Moraxellales > Moraxellaceae > Moraxella > Moraxella sp. FZLJ2109. The sequence continues at coordinate 2,197,388 of NZ_CP101112.1, read as the reverse complement.
CGCGGCGATAAACTTGCCGTGCATGGCTGGATCTATGATATGCACGATGGGCGCATTCACGATCTGGGCGTGAGTATCAGTGATACCGAGCAGCTGGCATCGGCGTTTGTGTATTCACATTAAAGGGTGGGGTGATAATTTTCATCACTAGGAATGTGGATAATGATGAATAAACTTATCAATTGGCTAAAAATTATTGATTCTAATCAAGTCAAAACCACCCAACTACACCCAAAGAAGTATCTAGCTGTAGCCGTCTAGGCGATGGCTGGCTGATTAGTCACACTTTATAATAAAACTTGGCTTGGCATCTGCCAATGCAGCATTTTTATCACAACGAGGAAAGCAAGATGAGCCATTTACTCGACCAATTTCGTTTCTTTAAGAAAAAAACTGGCGAATACGCAGACGGACATGGTGAAGTCCGTGATGAAAGTCGCGATTGGGAAAATTTCTACCGCAATCGCTGGCAATATGACAAAATCGTCCGCTCAACACACGGCGTAAACTGTACAGGCTCATGCTCGTGGAAAATCTATGTCAAAAATGGCTTGGTGACTTGGGAGACTCAACAAACCGACTATCCGCGCACCCGTCCTGACCTGCCAAACCACGAACCACGCGGCTGCCCACGCGGTGCAAGCTATAGCTGGTATATGTATTCGGCAAACCGCCTAAAATACCCAAAAGTGCGTAAACCCCTGCTCAAACTATGGCGCGAAGCCAAAGGCAAGCACAAAGATCCTGTGGACGCATGGGCAAGCATCGTCACCGATCCTACCAAGACCCAAGCGTATAAATCTAAACGCGGCTTGGGCGGCTTTGTGCGCTCTAGCTGGAATGAAGTACTAGAGATCATCGCCGCTGCCAATGTCTATACCGCCAAAACCTTCGGCCCTGACCGCATCATCGGCTTCTCGCCAATTCCTGCGATGAGTATGGTCAGCTATGCGGCAGGCAGCCGTTATCTGTCGCTGATTGGCGGTGTGTGCTTGTCATTCTATGACTGGTATTGCGATCTACCGCCTGCCAGCCCAATGACTTGGGGTGAGCAGACTGATGTCCCTGAAGCTGCCGACTGGTATAATTCAGACTACATCATCGCATGGGGTTCAAATGTACCGCAGACGCGTACCCCTGATGCGCATTTCTTCACCGAAGTGCGTTACAAAGGCACAAAAACTGTCGCCATCACGCCTGACTATGCTGAAATCGCCAAGCTATGCGACCTATGGCTAAACCCAAAACAAGGCACGGACGCAGCCCTTGCCCAAGCGTTCTGCCATGTGATTATCAAAGAGTTTTATCTAAAACAGCCAAGCGATTATTTCCTTGACTATGCACGCCGTTATACTGACTTGCCAATGCTTGTGATGGTAGAAGGTGAAGGCAAATCAGCTCGTGCAGGGCGTTTTCTTCGTGCGTCTGACCTTGTGGATAATCTTGGTCAAGAAAACAACCCAGAATGGAAAACCATCGCCCTTGACCAAAACGGTGAACTCGTCTCTCCGATTGGTTCTATCGGCTATCGTTGGGGCGAATCTGGTCGCTGGAATCTTGAAAATAAAGAAGGCACGAACAACAGCGAAGTTACCCTACAGCTTTCGCAAAAAGGCTCAGGCGAAACGGTGGAAGTCGGTCTTGACTACTTCGGTGGCGGTGAGCATCCGTACTTCACTTCTGCCAAAGGCGATGACATTCAATACAAAACCCTGCCTTGTCGCACCTTAACCCTTGCCAATGGCGAAACCGCCAAAGTCGTCACTGTATTTGATCTGATGCTAGCGAACCTTGGCGTGGATAATGGCATCGGCGGCGATCATGTCACCGATGATTATAATGATGCAACTGTGGCAGGCACACCAGCTTGGCAAGAAGCCATCACAGGCGTATCTCGCGAAAAAGTCATCCAAATCGCCCGCGAGTTCGCTGAAAATGCACACAAAACCCACGGCAAATCGATGATCATCATCGGCGCGGGCATGAACCACTGGTATCACATGGACATGAACTACCGCGGCGTGATCAATATGCTCATTCTGTGCGGCTGTATCGGTCAGTCTGGCGGTGGCTGGGCGCATTATGTCGGTCAAGAAAAATTGCGTCCGCAAACAGGTTGGGCACCCTTGGCATTTGGCTTGGACTGGCATCGTCCGCCGCGTCATATGAATGGCACAAGCTTCTTTTATAATCACTCAAGCCAATGGCGTCATGAGAAAGTGTCAGCGCACGAGATTCTATCACCGCACGCGGATAAGTCACAGTTCCCTGAGCATATGCTTGACTACAACATCCGCGCCGAGCGTGCAGGGTGGCTACCATCAGCACCACAGCTGAACCAAAACCCACTTGCCATCGGTCGTGCTGCCAAGGCGTCAGGCAATGCTGAAAATTATGTGGTTGATGGTCTGGAAAATGGTTCAATCCGCTTCGCTGCCGAAAGCCCTGATAATCCTGCCAACTTCCCAAGAAACCTATTCATCTGGCGCTCAAATCTGCTAGGTTCATCAGGCAAAGGGCATGAATATATGCTGCATTATCTACTTGGTACTAAGCACGGTATCCTAGGCGATGAGACCATTCATGATGGCATTCGCCCAACTGAGATTGATTTTGAGCCAACTGGCGCAACTGGCAAGCTAGACTTGGTCACGACGCTAGATTTCCGTATGTCATCAACTTGTCTGTATTCTGATATCGTGCTGCCAACCGCGACTTGGTACGAAAAAGATGACATGAACACATCAGATATGCATCCATTTATCCATCCATTGACCGCGGCGACTGACCCTGCTTGGGAATCAAAGACCGACTGGGAAATTTATAAAGGCATCGCCAAGAAATTCTCAGAATTAACCGATGGGCACTTGGGCGTAGAGACCGACATCGTCACCTTGCCGATGCAGCACGACAGCCCAGCTGAATTGGCGCAGCCATTTGGTGGCACAGACTGGAAAACTGCAGGCGAGCGTCCAATTCCAGGTATCAACTGCCCACACATCAAGGTGGTGGAGCGTGATTATCCTGCCACTTATGAGAAGTTCACTTCATTGGGCGGCTTGATGGATACGCTTGGCAATGGCTCAAAAGGCATCAACTGGGATACCAAAGAAGAAGTGCACCACTTGGCAGACCTAAACTACACCGTCGCTGATGGTGTCGCCAAAGGTCGCCCACGCATTGACACTGCAGTCGATGCTGCCGAGACGATCTTAATGCTTGCCCCTGAGACCAACGGTCATGTGGCGGTGAAAGCTTGGGCAGATTTGTCCAAAAACACAGGTCGTGATCATACGCACCTAGCCAAGTCAAGCGAACACGAGAAAATCCGCTTCCGCGACATCGTCGCTCAGCCGCGTAAGATCATCTCAAGCCCAACTTGGTCAGGTCTAGAATCTGAAAAGGTCAGCTACAACGCAGGCTACACCAATGTGCATGAGCTGATTCCTTGGCGTACGATCACAGGCCGTCAGCAATTCTACCAAGATCACCCTTGGATGCAGGCGTTCGGCGAGCAGATGCAGCAGTATCGCCCACCGATCGACACCCAAGCGATCGAAGGCTTGACACGCTATCAGTCTAATGGCAATAAAGAAGTGGTGCTAAACTTCCTAACACCGCACCAAAAATGGGGCATCCACTCAACTTATTCAGAAAACCTATTGATGCTGACCCTAAGCCGCGGCGGCCCGATTGTGTGGATGAGTGAGATCGACGCTAAAAAAGCAGGCATCGTCGATAATGACTGGATCGAAGTGTTCAATGCCAATGGTGCGATCACCGCGCGTGCTGTCGTCTCTCAGCGTGTCAAAGAAGGCATGACCATGATGTACCACGCCCAAGAGAAGCTTGTGAATATCCCTGGTTCTGAGAACTCAGGCACGCGTGGCGGTATCCACAACTCAGTGACGCGCGCGATCTTAAAGCCGACGCACATGATTGGCGGTTATGCACAGCAGTCTTATGGCTTTAACTACTATGGTACAGTCGGCTGCAACCGCGATGAATTCGTCGTCGTGCGCAAGATGGCGAACATCGACTGGCTAGAAGGCAAGCCTGATGACAGCCTGCCACAGCCGCTGCCTACTACCATTGACTGATGGGCAAGACCCTTTGGCAGGATAATCAAGCCTTGTCAAAGGGGATACAATAACTTAAACAGTTGGTATTGTTAAAATTATAGATTTTAATAAATTTTGGTGTAGGGTGCGTTGCATGCACCTTCAAAACCCTAAATCTTAATGGTGCGTACACCCTACAGTCTGTTGATTGAACAATACCAAAAATTACCAAGCAAACGCTAGGTCAAGGAAATTAAGATGAAAATTCGTTCACAAGTGGGTATGGTGCTAAACCTAGACAAGTGTATCGGTTGCCATACTTGTTCTGTTACTTGTAAAAATGTCTGGACCAGCCGTGAAGGCATGGAATACGCATGGTTTAATAATGTCGAATCTAAGCCCGGTATCGGCTTTCCTAAAGAATGGGAAAACCAAGACAAGTGGAAAGGCGGCTGGATTCGTAACGCCGATGGCTCAATCAATCCAAAAATTGGCGGCAAATTCCGCATTCTTGCCAATATCTTTGCCAACCCTGATTTGCCAACTTTAGACGACTACTATGAGCCGTTTGACTTTGATTATCAGCATCTGCACACCGCGCCGATCAGCGAACATCAGCCGATCGCCCGCCCGCGCTCTCTGATCACTGGCAAGCGTATGCAAAAGATTGAATGGGGCCCGAACTGGGAAGAGATCCTAGGCTCAGAGTTTGAAAAACGCCGTATTGATAAGAACTTTGACAATATCCAAGCCGATATCTACGGTCAATACGAAAACACCTTTATGATGTACTTGCCGCGTCTGTGCGAGCATTGCTTGAACCCAACTTGTGTGGCGTCTTGTCCATCAGGGGCGATCTATAAGCGTGAAGAAGATGGCATTGTCTTGATCGACCAAGAAAAATGCCGCGGCTGGCGTATGTGTATCTCTGGTTGCCCTTATAAGAAAATTTATTATAACTGGAAATCAGGCAAATCTGAAAAATGTATTTTCTGCTATCCACGCATCGAATCAGGTCAGCCGACCATCTGCTCTGAGACTTGTGTCGGTCGTATCCGCTATCTTGGTGTGCTACTGTATGATGCTGACAAGATTAAAGAAGCGGCAAGTACGCCAAACGAAAAAGACCTATACCAAGCACAGCTTGATGTATTCTTGGACCCAAATGATCCAAAAGTCATCGAGCAAGCGCTAAAAGACGGCGTGCCGATGTCAGTCATTGAATCTGCTCAAAAATCACCTGTGTATAAGCTTGCGATGGATTGGAAATTGGCACTGCCACTACACCCAGAATATCGCACCTTGCCGATGGTATGGTATGTACCGCCACTATCTCCAATCCAAAACGCCGCCGAAGCAGGGCAGGTGGGTATGGATGGCTTAATCCCTGATGTCGATAGCCTACGCATTCCGCTTAAATACCTTGCCAATATGCTCACCGCAGGCGATGAAGCCCCAGTGAAATTGGCACTAAAACGCCTACTTGCCATGCGCTCTTATAAGCGTCTGGAGCTGGTTGAGAAACAAGACGCCACCGCCGTGCTTGAGTCTGTGGGCTTGACCAAAACCCAAGTCGATGAGATGTATCGCTATCTTGCGATTGCCAATTATGAAGATCGTTTCGTCATTCCGACAGCACACCGCGAAGAAGCGATGAGCGATGTCTTTGCTGAGAAAAATGGCTGCGGCTTTAGCTTTGGTGAAGGCTGTGGCGGCAGTAATGATGTCAATATGTTTGGACAAAAGAAAACCAATCGCCGCGAGATGATCGAGACGGTACAGACTTGGGAGAGCTAAGATGGATTTTAAATTATTAAAAGTCATCAGCGTTCTACTGGATTATCCTGATGATGTGCTGTTTGGTGATGATCATCTGGCGGAGTGTCGCAAGCTTGTAATGACATCGAAGCTGATCAGCCCTGAAGTACGCGCCGAGATTGCCAAGTTCATCGATGAGCTTGGCAGCATGGGCAGCATCGAAGCGCAGTCGCGTTATGATGGCTTATTTGAACGCGGTCGTAACTTGTCATTGTGGCTGTTCGAGCATGTACATGGCGAGAGCCGTGACCGTGGGCAGGCGATGGTCGATCTGATGGCGCAGTATGAAGCGGCAGGCTTTGAGATTGGCATCAAAGAGCTGCCTGACTATCTGCCGATGTATCTTGAGTTTTTGGCATATCAAGCAAGCCAAACCGATGACACCATGCAGATTCGCATGGACATCGCTGATATCAGTCATATCCTGACCGTGCTTGCTGCGCGTTTGATTGACAAAAACAGCGCCTATGCCAGCTTATTTAAAGCACTGCTACAGATTGCAGGCAAGCCCTTGAGTGTCATCGATGATGAGCTTGCCAAGATGGGCAAAATCGCCGATGACACGACGATGGATGCCATCGATCAGGCATGGGAAGAAGAAGTGGTGGACTTTTTGTCCGCCGAACAACAAGACCGCTGCCCAAGCAACCAAGTCAATCAGCGCGTCGCTGAAACCTTGGCGCAAACCGCTAATAAAAACGCCGAAATCCCTGTACATTGGGTCGGCTTTGACAAACCGAATACTCGCACCAACCGTGATAAAGGGGTGAACCTATGACAACTGCCGTAACCGCCGCATCAATGGGGCTTGATCATCTTAATTGGCTACAGATTTTTGTTTTTGGCGTGTATCCTTATATTGCCTTGGCTGTGTGCGTGATCGGCACTTGGGCACGCTTTGATCTGTCGCAGTATTCATGGAAAACCGGCTCAAGCCAAATGCTCAATGACAAAGGTATGCGCATCGCAAGTAACCTATTTCACATCGGCATCATTGGCATTTTGCTTGGGCATTTTGTCGGTATGATGACACCTGCTGCGATTTATCATCATTTCATCAGCACCGAGCATAAGCAGCTACTGGCGATGGTCGCAGGTGGTGTGATGGGTGTACTGTGCTGGATTGGTCTTGCCATGCTTCTAATCCGCCGCTTTACCGATCCGCGCATCAGCCATACTTCTAGCTTCGCTGATAAGATGATTTTGGTGATCTTGTTCATTCAGCTGAATCTTGGCCTAGGCACGATCGTGGCATCGACTCAGCATATGGATGGCTCGGTGATGGTCGCGCTGTCAAGCTGGGTGCAGAACATCACGATTTTGCGCCCTGTACACGCGCTCAATCAGCTGCATGACATCGGTCTTGTGTATCAGCTGCATGTGGCATTGGGGATTACCATCATTTTACTGTTCCCATTCACGCGCCTTGTGCATATCATTTCTGCACCGATTTGGTATTTGGGTCGCAATTATCAAATCGTGCGTCAGAAAAAAGCACAATAAACCACCAAGAATAACTATAATAATAAACGCTATCAGCTCCACCACTGACCACAAAGGCTTACGCATCCTTGCCTTTGTGGTTTTTTTATGGCAGTTTATTATGAAATTATGGTAAATTATTAGGATAAATTATTGAATCAAGTTATTAAGCCAAAACACCAAAGCCGTATCAGTTTTTGAGCTAAAATAACAAAATCATCATCTTATAAACCCCAAGGACAACGCATGAAACGCCATCCTTATCTACAGCCTTTATCTCGCGAACATCATTTAGGCTTGGCGCTTGCCAATCATGCAAGACATTGCCAAGATCCTAATGAGATTCACACACATTGGCAAGCGATCACGGCATATCTTGATCAGCAGATGCAGCAGCACTTTGCCATCGAAGATGGGCTGATCGCACAGTTCGTCACTGACAGCGGTGATTCAGACGCGATGGCACTGATCGCCCAGATGCAAGGGGAGCATCGCGATATGGATAAACTTCGACATACTACTGATCCAAGCTTGACAGACCTGCATGCCTTAGCCGATGCCTTGACGGCGCACATTCGCTATGAAGAGCGGCAAGTATATCCAGTGATTGAGCGGATTTTGGATGATGTGCAGCTATTAGCGATTTATCACGCCAGCCATCCTGATGTCAAATAGGCGATAAATCCGCCCACATTCCCCCAAAGAAGTATGGCAAAATCTGCACCCATCCTTGATAATGGCTTATCATCAATCTTAAGGGGAAATGTATGAGCGTTGGCACTTTTACACCGTCAGCAGACAAGACCGACACTAAGCCTACCACAGGTGGCTGCGGCGGTGGCTCATGTGGCTGTGCAGGTGAGCACGAACAGACGCATACCGTCGAAGAATTTACACCGATTGGGCTTGTCGAAGACGATGACGGCATTCGTATCATGCCGACTTCAGATGATCTGACCAAGCCATCATCAGATGCTGAATTCATCAAAAAAGCACTCAGCGAAGAAAAATCCAATCACAGCAATCTGATCGCATCCAGTCGCCAAACCCTGCCAAAAATCAGTGTCAATGGCGTAGCAATCCCAGAATCTGCCATCGCTGCAGAGACCCAGTATCATCCTGCCAAAAGCCAAGAAGACGCGCTGTATCTAGCCGCTCAAGCCCTAGTCGTGCGCGAGCTACTGCGCCAAGAAGTCGCCAAGCAGCAGGGCGATGACGCATGGAAAGCGGACGAAGAATCCGCGATCGCCGCACTCATCGAACAACAAGTCCACGCCAAAACGCCTGATCGCGCCATCTGTCAGCAGTACTATGACGCCAATCGCGCGCAGTTTATTACACCGCCGATCATGAAAGTGCGCCATATCCTGCTGAGCAGCCCGCCCGAAGAAGGCGAAGAGCGACTACAGCTAAAAAAACAAGCCAGTGAAATCATCACCACACTTAGCCAAAGCACAAGCCGTGACAGTGATTTTATTGAATTTGCGCGTCGCTACTCGGCGTGTCCATCCAAAGAAGATGGCGGCGAGCTTGGCGTGATCCAAAAAGGCAGCACTGTGCCTGAGTTCGAAAAAGCAGTATTCGCGCTGCCTGTGGGTGTCGGCGTCAATCCGATCGAGACACGCTATGGTGTGCATATCGTCGAAGTGCTGGACAGACAAGACGGCAAGCAACTTGATTTCGATGGTGCGTATCCGATGATCGAAAATCAGCTCAAGCAGCAGTCATTTCACCACAGCCTGTGCGATTATTTATTTGAACTAAGTAAAAAAGCAGACATCGTCGGCATCGAGCTTAGCATGAACGAAGAAAATGTCTATCGTGGCTAATAAGTAGGTGAATATGATCAGTGTCAATCAATTAAAACAAGCCATCAGCGAGCGTGTCGCTGCCTATACCGCCATAGATAATCCTTTATCAGCTCGTCAGACGATGCGTATCGCGCTTGATGATGCCTGCCATCACATACTGGCGACAGACATCACAGCCCATCTGGATATCCCACGCCAAAACCTATCGGCAATGGACGGCTTTGCGTTTGCTCATGGTAGTGATCTTGGTGATGGCAGTATGCATGAGATCATCGGTGAATCGTGTGCAGGTGCGCCGTTCGTAGGCGATCTGAAAGCCAATCAAGGCGTACGCATCTTCACAGGTGCAGTCGTGCCAAGCGCGTGCGATACGGTGGTAATGCAAGAAAATACCAACTTCACAGACATCAAAGACACACTGGATAAAAGCAAACCCTATCAAATCACACTCACCAAATCCGCCGCCATCGGCGCGAACATCCGCCGCCAAGGTGAAGAGATCAGCCGCGGTGATGTGCTGCTGCACACAGGCAAACGCCTAAACCCCAGTGATGTCAGTCTGCTTGCCAGTATGGGCTATAATGCCGTGGCTGTCTATGCGCCACTTGTGGTGGGGATCATCGCCACAGGGGATGAGCTGGTTGCCATTGGTAATTCACTGGATAATTTAGCACAGATTTATAATTCGAACACACCGACACTCAAGGCATTATTGCAAAAGCTGCCAATCACCATCAAAGACTATGGCATCACCAAAGACACACTCGATGCCACCATGCAGACAGTTGCGCGCGCCATCAAGGAGTGCGATGTCATCATCTCCAGTGCTGGGGTGTCGGTGGGTGATTATGATTTTTTGACCCAAGTGGTTGATAGTCTTGGTAAAATCAATCACTATAAAGTGGCGATGAAACCGGGTAAGCCCTTTGTCTTTGGGGAATTTGGTGATGGTGATCGCACGGTGCTGTATTTTGGATTACCAGGCAATCCACTCTCCACCGTGGTCGGCTGTATCAACTTCGTGCGTCCTGCACTGTGGCAGGCATTAGGTGCGATTGATCCACCACAGATTTTAAGATTATCTGCACAATCTGCCAATGCGATCAAGAAAAACGCAGGGCGGCGCGAATATCAGCGCGGATACTTTGAGCAGGGTGAACATAGCTTGGTGGTGTCATCCGCCAGTGCCCAAGACTCGCACCGCATCAAGCAACTATCACAAGCCAACTGCCTGATCGTCCTAGATGAAGACTGCACAGGTGTGGCAGCAGGCGATCAGGTGATGATCGAAGTGTTTGATTGGGCGTGATGGGTCAAGCCATCTCCCCATAACGCTCAAACAAAAACGCCACTCGCTCGGCTTCATCTTTAAACTTTTCTTTACGATAGGCTTTGTCCACTGCCAAATCTAAATTTTTATGAGCTTGCGTTAATGCGGCGATGATGTTGGCTTGTTCTTCTAGGCGCATTTGGCTAACTGAGTCACGCATGAAGCCAAATAGATGAATATGATCGGCTAATCGGCAAACTTGAATAATGGTCTGCATCATCTCAGGCGTATCAGCTTCCAAGTCATACAAATGCAACCACTCAAAATCACAAGTGATGACATAGCGCGGCAGATCTTCGCGCGCGACTTTGGCGGTGGCTTATAGATAGTCGATGGCTTGCAGATAGGCTTTATTGAGATCTTGACCGCGAGATTTCTGTTCGCAGATCAGCTTATCACGCCAAAATACATCGATGAAACCTTGTGAGCCTTTGAGCTTTTTGAGCCCAGCTTCAAAGATGGCGAAAAACTCATTCCAAAAGGTTTGGCTTTCGGCTTTTTCGCTGGTTTCGTCCGCCCAACGCAGGCTGAATGCTCGGGCGTTTTTTTGATGATTTGATTGCGTAAAACGGCATGGTGCTTCCTTTGTAGCCTAAAGGTTCGGTGGCGGTATTGTAGCACAGTTTCACACAGGATGGGGTAGGGGATAATGACACCAAAATGCCACTTTATAGATAATAAATCTCATCTGTCAGCCGTTCGATCTCTGCCTTGTCATGGCTGACATACAGCATAGGAATGTCGGTGCTGTCGATCACAGTTTGGAAAAATGGCAAAATCTCAGCCTTATGCGCACCATCCAATGCCGATAACGGCTCATCTAATAGTAAAAGTCGCGGCGAATACAGCAGGGCGCGACCTAGGGCAACGCGCTGCTTTTCACCGCCAGAGAGTTTGGCAGGCATCCGCTTAGTCAAGTGTTCTAATTTTAATAATTGAACAATCTCATCAGGGTGGAATTTTTGTTCACTTAAAGTGATATTGCGATAGCCATAGAGCAGATTATCCATCACGCTTTTGTGGGGAAATAGCTGTGCGTCTTGGAATACAAGTCCTGTGCGGCGGCTTTGGATGGGAATATTGGTGCGCGTTTGGGCGTCGAACCACACTTGATCATCGATACTGATGATGCCTGATCGCGGTGTGTGAATGCCTGCGATCGCGTGCAGAATGCTGGTCTTGCCCGTGCCTGATGCGCCGTATAGTCCGATGACTTGTGCAGAGCTACACAGATCGACATCGAGCATGAATCTACCCAACTCTAGGGTGAATTGACAATTAAAACTCATCGTCCTAGCCTTGTTTTTTGGATACGGTTATACCACTGCGCAAGCCACATCGCGACGAACGCCACCGCGATGCTGATGAGCATTAAGCGTAAGATTTTCTCATCGCCATTGGGCTGCTGTAGTAGACTGTAGATCGCCAAAGGCAAGGTGCGCGTCTGTCCTGCGATATTCCCCACGAAGGTGATGGTCGCGCCAAACTCACCAAGGCTACGACAAAAGGCAAGCATTGCACCGACCAAGATCCCAGTTTTTGCCAAAGGCAGGGTAATGCCAAAAAATACCTGCAAGCGACTTGCGCCCAAAGTCATCCCCGCGATCTCAAGCCGTCTATCCACAAGTTCAATGGCAAGACGCACCGACTGCACCATCAAGGGAAAGCCCATCACGCTACTTGCCAAGACCGCACCTTTCCAATCAAAAGCCAAAGTCATGCCGATCTTGGCTAAATACTGCCCAAGCACGCCTTGACTGCCGAAGGTAATCAAGAGCAAATACCCTGGTACGACAGGCGGCAATACCAAGGGCAAAAATACAAGCGTCTCAAGCAAAGACTTACCAAAAAATTCCTTACGCGCAAGCACATAACCCATCAGTAGCGCAGGCAGAATACTGATAGTAAGACTACTCAAAGCGATCTTGCACGACAGCGCGATCACTTGCCATTCGTCATGGCTTAGACCCATCATGGCAGCACCACAAAGCCGTATTTATGATAAATCGCCTGCGCTTGCTTACTTGATAAAAAATCCACATACTGCAAAGTAGCATCACGCCCACTTACCATCGCCACAGGATAGATGATCGGATCGTGGCTGTCAGTAGCAAATCGCGCCACCACGCTTACGCGATCAGATGCCGCGACATCGGTGGCATAGACGATGCCAAGCTCGCACTCGCCTTTATCGACGAAAGTCAGCGCCTGTCTGACATCTTCGGTCTCGACAAGCTTGGGCGTCAATGCCTGCCACATTCCCAAGTGGCTCAAGGTCTGCTTGGCATATCTGCCTGCAGGGACGCTATCAGTATTACCGATACACAGCTTACCACGAAAGACAGCAACATCGAAGCTGCCATCATCGGCGATTGGCACAGTGGTCGGGTGATTTTTTGGGGTGATGAGCACAAGCCGATTGGACAGTAGCTGATGATAAGCCTGATTTGCCAAAGCTTTCTTATCAGCCAAATACGCCATCCACGCCGTATCCGCTGAGATAAAGACATCGGCAGGGGCGTGATTTTCGATTTGCTTGGCAAGCGTGCCTGATGATGCATATGATGTGTGAATGCTGATGCCGTTTTGGGCTTGATAGATGGCATTGATCTCATCGATGGCATTGGCAAGGCTCACTGGCGCAAAGACGGTCAGGCTATCTTCTCCATCATTACGCGCGCCATCAGACTGCGTACAAGCAGCTAGCACCATCGCCGCCATCATCCAAGCCATTCGCGCCATCGTCTTAACCCATTGATCAGCCATTATTCGACAGCCACAGACTCTCATCGCTGTCAGTGTAGAACTCTTGTTTCCACACAGGAATCTCAGCTTTGATCGCGTCTAGTAGCCAGCGACACGCATCAAAAGCAGGGTAGCGATGGTGTGCCGTCACGCCGATCCACACCGCCATATCACCGATGGCAAGATCACCGATGCGGTGCATGGCGACGGCGTGTTCGATGTCAAATTTGGCTTTGGCTTTCTTGATCAAAAGCTTGCCTTGATTGAGTGCAAGCTGTTCATAGCCATAATAAGTCAGCCGATCGACAGGGCGAGCATTGTTGTGATTACGCACCCAACCTTCAAAGGTCGCAAGTGCACCACAGCTACCATCGAGTAGAGATTTTTTAAGCACAGTTTCATTAATCGGCGTATCCATCAGCGCAAAGCCATCAGTAATGGCAGTCTGATACGCGTCATCATGACTTAATGTGATAACTGATGATCCTTGGTGTAGTCGCATATCAGCCCCCTGCCACAGGTGGAATAAAAGCAATAACATCACCATCATTTGCAGGTGTATGCCAATCGGCGATGTGATGATTGATCGCCACAGCAAGCTCATCTTGGCTAAGTGTAAAGCCATAGCGATCGCTTAAATCTTGATAAATCTTAATAAGATCACCGCTATCGACAGTCAGCACTTCTTCATCACGCTGTACGATCTCGGCTAAGCTTGCGAAATACAGCACGGTGATTGTTACATTATTTGACATAATCAGACTTTCCCCCAGTTTTATTGACAAGGCAAATATCACTGATGGTGATGTCATGGCTTAGTGCCTTGGTCATGTCATAGACGGTCAAGCACGCCACAGATACCGCAGTCAAGCTTTCCATCTCTACGCCTGTCTTGTGCGTAACCTTCGCAGTGGCAGTGACGATGATCGCGCACATTTCATCATCATAAATAAAGCTCATCTTAATGGTGTCAAGTGGTAGGGCGTGGCATAGCGGGATGAGTTCATGGGTTTTTTTACCCGCCATGATACCTGCGATGTGCGCGGTGGCGGTGATGTTGCCTTTTTTAGTCTGTCCATCGGTTTGCTTGATCGCTTGATAGATATCCGATGGAAAAATCACCTTGCCTGTGGCGGTGGCGGTGCGCGTGGTTGCGACCTTGTCACCGACATCGACCATGGTAATGTTGCCATCTTTATCCAGATGACTTAGGGTGTGAGTGTGTGCTGTATGATCTGTCATGAGTATATTTATTAGATTAAGTTATCAATGATATGCTTGTAAAGCCAAATGAAAATCTTGTAAAGTATTAAAATTCACTAACTGCCGCCACGCACTCGGCACAGTGACAGTCGCAGTACGCTGATCAGCCAAAAACCGCATCACCGAACGCTCGCCTGCATCCAGATACGCCATCAAGCTTGGCAGAAGTCGCGTATGATACAGTCCAAGCAGTGGATAATCCTTATGATCTTTCAGATAGATCACATCGTAGGGCAGAGCGTGCGTATCGTTTTGCTCATCATTATTCACAGATGTTTGTGAAAGCTTGTCTTGTAAATGTACAAACAGCCGATCCGCCTTGATAAGACTATCGCAGCTGATGATAAGCAGATAGCCATCTGCTGTGGTTGGATTTTTCATCACATATTTCATCGCGCCGCAGATGGCAGACAGCGCACCTGCACCTTTGCCATCGGTATCGCTCGGCAGATGGTCGCTGATCGTCTGCACTGATGATTGCTTGCTGAAGTTTTTGCCATTATCAGCAAGCAATACAGGACAGCCGAGCACCTGTGCGTGGCATAGATGATGATCAAGCACGGTCTTACCATCAGGCAAGGGCAGCAGTGCCTTGGGCTGTCCCATACGGCTGGACTGTCCCCCTGCTAGGATTACGGCGGCAGATGGCTGCATAGGGCTTAAGCCTTTGGCAGGCTTAGTGCGATGGATTTTCGCGCAGCAGATGCGGCACGAAGTTGCACGGACGCGTGCGATTATCCAGTTGGTCTTTGATGATGCCTTCCCAACCCGTACGGCACGCACCTGTCGAACCTGGTAAGCAGAAAATCACCGTACTGTTCGCCATGCCTGCCACCGCGCGCGACTGTAGCGTGGACATACCGATTTCGCCATAAGACAAATGACGGAACATCTCGCCAAAGCCTTGCACTTCTTTATCAAACAGTACCGACAGCGCTTCAGGCATATTATCACGATGATAAAAACCCGTACCGCCTGTGGTGATGACGGCATTGACATTCGGATCGGCGATCCATGCACTCACTACCGCGCGGATTTGATAGACATCATCAGTGGTAAGTTTGCGATCGATCAGCGTATGACCTGCAGCGATTAGACCATCCGCCAGATATTTGCCCGATATATCTTCATCAAGCGTCCGCGTATCCGACACCGTCAGCACCGCGATATTTAGCGGTACAAAAGGCTTGTCGGCTTTTTTGGTCTCTGGTTTGTGATTTGGGTCATTGCACAGTTCGCACATGGTGATTTTCCTTGATTGAGATTTTTACAATAATAAATAAGTGGCAAAGATGATGGCAAAGTCAATTGGCAAAGCAATCAACCGCCAACCATCGACAGATTACGCATGATACCGCTATCGGCACTGTGTAGGTGGTGATGTTCAGGTTTGATTGGCATCAAGCCTTGCAGCGCACCGATCAAGCCATCGGTATCGCCTGCGCTCAGATAAGGGCGGATGTCATAATTTTGGTGATCGAACAGGCACAGATGCACTTTGCCAAGACTGCTGACGCGCAAGCGATTGCAATTATCACAAAAACGCGGCGCATACGGCTCAATCAAGCCAATCTTGCCCAGATAATCAGGGTGTCTGTATTCGATCGCAGGGCCGCCATCTGTAGGGCGCGCCGTCGCCGCCCAGCCATGCTCTTGTAAGTAGGATTTGATGTGCTGACTGCTTGCGTGCTGCGCAAAAAACAGCTGACTGTTGTCCGATGTCTGCATGAACTCGATAAAGCGGTAAGCGACAGGACGATCTTTGATGAAATCAAGAGCTGCCATCAGATTATCATAAGCAGTGTCCGCCATCAAAATCCCATTTAATTTCAATGAGATATCAGTAGTATCAAGCAGCTTATCAATGTCATGTAGCAGCTGTGGCAAGCTGTCATGTCCTGTGATCTGATGGAAAATGGCAGGATCAAAGCTATCAATGCTGATGTTCAGCTTATCCAGTCCTGCGCTGCGCCAAGCCGATAGGTGCTTGCCAAGCTTATAGCCATTTGAGCTGATGCACGCGGTCTGAATGCCTGCAGTGGATTTGGCAAGGGCGATGATGTTGGGTAAATCACGGCGCACCGATGGCTCGCCACCAGTAAGACGCACCTTGGTCGTGCCAAGCGCAGCGAAGCCTGTGAACAAGGTTGAAATTTCATCTAAGGTCAATTCGTTATCAGGTCGCTTACCTTGATAACCGTTCGGCAGACAATAATTGCAGCGAAAATTACAAAAATCGGTCACAGATAAGCGCAGATAAGTCAGCTTACGATGAAAATGATCCGTCAGATGATCAGGGGTCAATTCACTATGATGAAAAACAGAACCAGACAAGCGATGCTCTGCAAGGGCTGCAGATGGGGTGTGGATTGACTTTTTCATGACAGTGAACTTATGGGCGTTGCCTCGGTGATGGGTATGGCACTACTATAACAAAGTTCGGCAAACGCCCCTATAACCCCATGGGCAGGGTTTGTGTCGGATTACTACTACTTTGGGTGTATGCAGGGCTTATAATTGATACTGTCCCACCGCCCAGACCGCGATCTCGACACGCGTACGCAGACCGATTTTGCCCAAGATATGCTTAACATGAACCTTCACCGTCGATTCGGCGATACCAAGCTTATTGCCGATCATCTTATTGCTCATGCCTTGGGCGATCATCTGCGCCACTTGCACTTCGCGTTCTGTCAGCTCATAGCCGCTGTCAGCTTGCACAGGTTTTCGCATCGCTTGGGCCAGGATTGGCGCAAGGCTTGGACTGATCACCAGCTCCCCACGCAGAATCTTGCGCACATCGGTGATGATCTCTTCAGGCTCCATGTCCTTAAGTAAATAACCATCGACGCCCAGCTGCAGCGCGTCTTGGACATCTTTGCTGTTATCCGATACGGTGAATAACAAAACCTTAGTCTCAAGCCCAAGCTCGCGGATCTTTTTGAGCGTCTCGATGCCGTTTAGCACCGGCATACTGTGATCCAAGATCACCAAATCCACCGACTGCTCCGCCAAAACCTCCAAAGCTTCCGCACCGTGATTGGCTTCGGCGATGACTTGCACATCTTTTTCTAGGCTTAATAAATCCGCCAAGCCGCGGCGCAGCATCGGATGATCATCGACAAGCAATAGACGCGCAGGACCGGCAGCGGTGAAGATTTTTAGGGTCATGGAAAAATCCTTAAACTGATATAAATTTAAACGATATGTAAATTTGGCTAAACTTAGTCGAGATAATGTCAATATATTATCAATAAAATTAATAAAATAATTCAGCAATTCATTCTTTCATAAAACTTCGGCAAAAAGCAAATCTTAACAATCGTGCCCGATGGCGCGTTATCACGGATCTGAAATTCACCGCCTAAGCTGTGGGTGCGCTCTAGCATGATCTTGAGCCCATGATGCTGCTGACCGCCTGCGTGCTTAGACAAGCCCACGCCATCATCGCTGATCTGCAGATGCACGCGCTGACCTGTATCATCCGACTGCTGATATAGCTGGACAGAAACTTGCTTGGCGTGCGCATGACGCTGAATGTTCGACAGTGCTTCACGGGTGATTTGTAATAAATCAATCTGCTCACCTGCGCTTAGGTTTTGGCTTAGGATACGATTATCAAGCGTGATTTGAAAATTGCCCTTAGCCGCGAACTCATCACACGCTTGCTCGATGGCGTGATCGAAGCTGCCTGATGCGATTTTTAAACGGAAAGTGACCAACAGCTCTCTTAGCTGTGTATAAGCGCTATCAAGCCCAGTGCGCGCCTGTGTCAGCACTTGTAATAGGCTGTCGCTTGACTGTGCCACACTTTGCCCATCGGTGCTGCCGTCAGCATTGGCATCAGTATTTTGCGCCGCTTCAGACAGCTGACGCGCGTGCGTGCCAAGCATGGCAAGCTGAATCTTCAGATACGACAGCGACTGCGCCAATGAGTCATGTAGCTCGCGCGCGATGGTATTGCGCTCTTCTAATAAGATCAGCTGATGCTCTTGCTGACGCTGCTTTTGGATGGTGAACACAAGGCTGATTAGGCTTGCTAGTGACCGCACAAGCTCATCGGCGACAGCAGGGTTTGGGTGCGCGCTTGACTGCTCATGCACCATCAGCTCACCCCAATAGCTGTTCTGCGCGCTGATCGGATAGATGCGCGTCGTTGGGCGCGACTTGAGCGAACACTGTGCGCAGTTGCCGATGGTGCAGATCTTGCCCATGCGCGGCGCTGATGCATCTTGATCATGTCCGTGATAATCATCCAACTGATGGCTGTGAATGCTGACGCTGTCTTTGATCGAACCTTCTTTGGATGAGATGATAATCTTATTCGGATCGGTCGTATCCATCACCAATTCATCGACATCATTGATCTTTAAGCGATCATGCAAGCACAGCGTAAAGCCGAAATTTGGATTAATCTTGGAGAAGTTTTCAAGCAAGTGATGCAGCTTGGATAAAGTCACTGGCTCTTGGTTTAATTGATTAGAAAAATGATACAATAAAGTCAATAGTTGATTGGCTTGGGTTAGATGCTGCGTTTTATTTTGTACTTCTTGGTTCAGCTTGGCTTGATGCGCGCTGATGGTATTTGCCATGTCATTGAACGACTTGCTCAGCGTCTCAAACTCACGATAACCTGCTAATAGCGCAGGCACATAATGCCCACTGCGAAAATGCCGCGTGCTAAAAATCAGCGAACGAATCGGACTTAGTACATTGTGCTTCAGCTCATACATTCCCATCAATAGCGTCAATAAAATCACCACCAATGCCGACATCTGTAGTACCTGCTGCCAGTGCTGACGGCGTTCGCTGCGCACTTGGATGCTCTTGGTCAGCTCATTGGCAGCGGTGATATACTCGCCTGATGCATCAAGCACGGCAGGGGCGTTATTTTCAAGTAAAGCAGGCTTGAGTACCTGTTGCCAATGCTGCATCAAGGCTTGGGTTTGTCCATCGATCTCCGTATCTTTATTACAAAGCAAATCTTGATACGCATCTAGTACATCAAGGCGCGACTGCATATCATTGATCAGCTGCTCATTGATCGGCAGATTCGGATCAAGCTTAAAATGCGTATCGATCGGCAAGGTGGTATTGGTCTTTAGCAGATAGTTAATTCGATAAGTCGCCATGCGAATCGAGCCGACCGAGTTTAAGGCTTGAGCGTCCGATTTTGACACCCAAGCCAGCAGCGCCGATGTACTTGCTGTCGCCGCCGCGAAAAACACGATCATGCACACCGCCACCCACGCGCGCACCGACAGCGATCTGGGCAAAATGGCATCGAGTCGCAAGTTTGGCATATATACCCCCAAAAAGCCATCGGATTTTTAATCAGTGAAAAAATATTGATTATAATCAGCCAAGCCAAAACAAGTCTTTGAAAACACTGACAATTATACGCTAATCCCTGAGAAATCCAACTACCGCTTAAGTAGTAGTTGATGGTATTTTAGCCAAAAGGAGTGTCTTAAATGCTTGATTTAAATCAACTAATTCAAAAAATTTTCACTTTATTATAGTTTGTAAATCTTCCTTACAGCCGTTCAATCCAACCTTATGATATTGAACGCATTCTTGTTATGTTAATTTAACATAGTTAAACA
This sequence comes from Moraxella sp. FZLJ2109, assembly GCF_024296965.1. Classification (NCBI taxonomy): domain Bacteria; kingdom Pseudomonadati; phylum Pseudomonadota; class Gammaproteobacteria; order Moraxellales; family Moraxellaceae; genus Moraxella; species Moraxella sp. FZLJ2109. The sequence goes on along the minus strand of NZ_CP101112.1, from coordinate 2,177,272 downwards.
AAAGAGCATCTCATGGCTACGAAATCCACCCTTGTACTCATCTCATCAACCATCGCTTTTACGGTGTGTTTTATGATTTGGATGATGTTTGCTGTGCTTGGTATTCCCATTCAGCAGGCACTTGATTTGAACGAAACGCAATTTGGCTTATTGGCTGCCACGCCTGTGCTGACAGGTTCGCTGGTGCGTTTGCCACTTGGCATGATGACGGATAAATACGGCGGACGCATCGTGTTTTTTGTGCTGATGTTGTGTACCGTTCTGCCGATTTTTTTGATGGGTTATGCTGATCAATATTGGCAGTTTTTGTTATTGGGTCTGTTTGTCGGTTTGGCAGGCGGCTCGTTCTCAGTTGGCATCGCCTATGTCGCCAAGTGGTTCGACTCAAGCAAACAAGGCTTTGCCATGGGTGTGTTCGGCGCAGGTAATGCCGGCTCAGCCTTGACCAAAATGGTCGGCCCTGCGATCATCGCCATGGGCGCATCGACTGCTGTGAGCGCGGCAGAAGGGTGGCGGTTTTTGCCAAAGGTCTATGCAGGCATCATGCTAATCACTGCAATTGGCTTTTGGTTTTTTAGTTTTGATAACAAAGCACATCGCACCGCAAGCAATGTCAGTATCAGCAGTCAATTAGCTGTGCTAAAAGATAAAAATGTTTGGCGATACAGCCAATATTACTCGATCGTCTTTGGTGGCTATGTCGCATTGGCATTGTGGATGACCAAATATTATGTCGGCGAATATGGCTTTAGCCTGCAGACAGCGGCATTTTTGGCGGCGTGTTTTAGCTTACCCGGTGGTGTTTTGCGCGCACTGGGTGGCTGGCTGTCGGACAAATATTCAGCACATACCGTCACTTGGTGGGTGCTGTGGGCGTCATTTTTGCTGCTGTTTGTGCTGTCATATCCACAGACATTTCTCACCATTCAGACGGTCGATGGCGAACAAAGTTTTTATCTCGGCTTAAATGCCACCGTCTTTACTGTCTTGATTTTCTTACTTGGCATTGCCTTTGCCATCGGTAAAGCATCGGTGTTCAAATACTTGTCCGATGAATATAAAGACAACATGGGCGCGGTCTCAGGCGTGGTCGGTTTGGCAGGTGGCTTGGGCGGCTTTATTCTACCGATCATGTTCGGTGCTGCCGTGGACATTACAGGCGTGCGCTCATCAGCATTTATGATCATGTTTGGCGTGGTGTGGGTAAGCTTGATTTGGATTTATTTATCAGAAGTTAAGCCAAAAATGGAAAAAGACCATCAGCCAAAACGCGGCTAATTGTGTAAAATTTATTAAAAAATACTCGCACACATAATGTGCGGATTTGGAGAATGTAATGAAAGATGAACTCAAAGGCGGTCGCCGTATTGACGACTGGCAACCAGAAGATGAAGCCTTTTGGGAAAATGGTGGCAAACAAGTTGCCAGCCGCAATCTATGGATTTCAATCCCTGCGCTACTGCTTGCCTTTGCGGTGTGGGTGATTTGGTCGGTGATCGTCGTGCGTATGCCTGAAGTGGGCTTTGGCTTTGATAAAGCGCAACTGTCGTGGCTGCTTGCCTTACCTGCCTTATCAGGGGCGACGATGCGTATTTTTTATGCCTTTATGGTGCCGATTTTCGGTGGCAGACGCTGGACGACAATCTCAACCGCATCACTACTGATTCCGACCGTGTGGCTTGGTTTTGCAATCCAAAACCCTGACACGCCGTTCATCACCTTTGCGATCATCGCGCTGCTGTGCGGCTTTGGTGGGGCGAATTTCTCATCAAGTATGTCGAACATCTCGTTTTTCTACCCAAAATCCAAGCAGGGCATGGCATTGGGTCTAAACGCAGGGCTGGGTAATTTGGGCGTCTCAGTGCTGCAGTTCGTCGTGCCTGTGGTGATTGGCTTTTCGCTGTTTGGTGCATTGGCAGGTGGCGGACAAGTCACCCAAGAAGGCAAGACGCTGTACTTACAAAATGCAGCTTTTGTCTGGGTGATTCCGATCGTCATCATGACACTGCTTGCTTGGTTTGGCATGAATGACTTAAGCGGCGCGAAAGCATCATTTAAAGAGCAATCGGTGATCTTTGGGCGTCAGCACAACTGGATCATGTGCATCTTATACCTAGCGACTTTCGGCTCATTCATCGGCTTTAGCGCGGCTTTTCCGATGGTTATCAAGCAGTCTTTCCCTGAAGTCGATCCTTTAAAAGTGGCATTTTTGGGCCCGTTGGTCGGTGCATTATTCCGTCCTGTCGGCGGCTGGCTGTCGGATAAATTGGGTGGTGCGCGCGTAACTTTGTACAACTACATCATCATGACGGCGGCCGTCATTGCGGTGATGCATTTTCTAAAAGCAGGAAATTTCACCGGTTATTTTGCTTGCTTTATTGTGCTGTTTATCACCACAGGTATCGGTAATGGCTCAACTTTCCGCATGATTCCTGTGATTTTCCGCACCATGCACGAGCGCCTAAACTCGCCAGATCTCATCAATCAAGCGCGCAAAGAAGCAGCGGCTGTGGTGGGCTTTGCAGGGGGTTTTGCGGCGTATGGCGGCTTTGTCATCCCAAAAATGTTCGGCTCAGGTCTGGGTGTCAATGGCACTTTCATCGCGCTGATCGTATTTTATGTGGTGTGCATCGTGCTGACATGGTGGTACTACAGCCGAAAAGGGGCTGAATATCCGTGCTAAGATAGCAGATATTGTGAAGTTTATATAAAATAAAAATGGCTTAGATTTTTTGCTAAGCCATTTTTTATTGTGTTTATTTTTTTAAACGATTAATTAGCGCAAAGCGCAAGTCGGACAAATTGGGTTTTTATTAAATTGCATTTTCTGTAAACTTGCACGCGCGCCGTGCCAAATCACCAACTGATTGGCGATGGTATTGATGTCCTTGCCCAGATAATGCAAGGCAACATCTGCGCCTAGTGCGCCAATCATCGCCACCGTGCTTGCCAACACACCCGATGTCGCGCAGTTGGCTTGCTTAGCTTTTGGTGCACCAAAAACACAAGTGTAGCAGCCTGTTTTATTCGGTTCGAACAGAGCCGCCTGCCCAACTTCTGCGATCGCAGATAAAGACAACAGCGGCGTGTTCAGCTGCAGACTGGTTTGGTTCAATAAAGTTCGGATGGTAAAATTATCACTACAATCAATCCATAGATCTGCGTGAAGATTGTGTAGATGATTTACAATATTATCATGATCCAGTTGGGTATGGTGTGCGTGGATGTCCACCAGTGTATTTTGTGCGCTGAGTGCTTGTTTGGCGCACAGCACTTTGGGTTTGCCGATGTCATCTGTCGTATAAAGCAGCTGCCGCTGTAGGTTACTGTCATCGACGGTGTCATGATCAAATAGATGCACCACGCCCACGCCTGCACGCACCAGTACAGGCGTGACCATCGCTCCAAGTCCGCCCATGCCGATGATGGCAATGGTGCTGTTTTTGAGTCGAAGCTGTGCATCGATGTCCCATCCGTCCAATAAAATCTGACGGCTGTAGCGCATCATCTCAGCATCGCTCAGCATATCGATGGGGTGTTTGTCGCTTTGATTTGTTAAGTTTATTGACATAATACTTACTCGTTGTATATTGGTATAGTCTGCCTATTTTATTTATCAGCGTCAATACACCTTATGGATAAGCGAATGGGCTTAAATTTTGGGGTGAAAATTGTTATACTTCAATTTTCATTATCAAGAAATTTCCCATGAGCACCTTCATCCTAGACGAATTTTTGACCTATAAATTACACCGCCTATCCAAGCTCATCGACCAAAAGCTTGACTTTGGCAACGATGAATACGACATTTCCTACAGCGAAGGACGAGTGCTTGCGGTGATTGGCTATCATAAGACTTTGTCGGTCAATGGGCTTGCCAACAAAAGCAACCTTGATAAAAGCCAAGCCAGTCGCGCTACCGCAGCCCTTGTGGATAAAGGCTTGGTCGCCAAAACCAAAAGCGATAGAGACAGCCGCAGCTTTGAGTTAAGCCTGACCGCTAAAGGGGAGCTTGCCTATCACGCCATCATCCCGCGTATCCATGAGCGTAATGAGCTTGCCTTGTCCGCTTTAGATGATGATGAGCGCAAGCAATTACTTGCCTTGCTTGATAAAGTGGTGGATGGATTGGGGTGATATTCTAATCATCATCAATTATCATATTTTTCAATAAATATCACAGATTTACCGACAATTGAAATCTTGAATGCATGGCATTATTTTCTTATAATAGTTGCGTACACAACTAATTTTTAGCATAAGGAAATGAGCCAATGACGCACAATCCCACCACCACACCGCGACACTCTTTGTACCACGATTATATCGTCCATCCGCATTTTTATCCCAAAGACGGCACGCAAACGGATGCGCCTGTTACCATCGTCGGCGCAGGTCCGATTGGGCTTACTTCAGCGCTGCTACTTGCCAAGCAAGGCATCAAATCCATCGTGTTGGCAAGCGAGCTACAAGTCTCTGAAGGCAGTCGCGCGCTCGTTTATACCAAGCGTTCGATGCAGATTTTGCACACAGCAGGGGTGGCAAAGCGCATTGTTCAAAAGGCTTTGCCGTGGACGGCAGGCAATTCGTTTTATCATGGCAAGCAAGTATTTCGTATGCAAAACCCAAGCGATGATCACGATGTCTTTGCACCGCTTAATAACTTGCAGCAAAACCACCTTGAAGGCTATTTAATCGATGAAGTACTAGCCAACCCAAATATTGAACTTAGATTTGGCAATCTATTGATCGATTTTACATCTGAAACTAATGGCGTGGTACTGAAAATTGACACGCCAGAAGGTGAGTACAGTTATAAGACGCCTTGGCTGATTGCTGCAGACGGCGGTCGCTCTTTTGTACGCAGCAAACTTGGGCTGAAGCCTGAAGGCAGCAGCTATGAAGGGCAATTTGTGATTGTCGATATTAAGGTGGAGTTGCCGCTGCCGACCGAGCGTTTGGCGTATTTTTCGCCTGAATGGAACAAGGGCAATACCATTTTATTGCACAAAGAACCCGATGGCATTTGGCGATTTGATTATCAGCTGCCACTAGAAGTTTCTAATGAAGAAGCGCTAAAACCTGAAAACATCGCTCACGCGGTCAATTCTCAACTTGCCATGATGGGCTATGGCGATTTGCCTTGGGAGCTGGATTGGGGTTCGGTGTATTCGGCGCGTGCTTTGACTTTGCCAAATTATGTCTATGATCGCATTTGCTTTGTTGGTGATGCGGCGCATTTGTTGCCAATTTTTGGGGTGCGTGGGGCGAACACGGGCTTTCAAGATGCCATGGATTTGTGCTGGAAATTGGCAAGTGTGATTCAAGGCTTTGCAAGTGAAGATTTGCTAAATAGTTATAGCGATGAACGCGTCACGGCCACGCGTGAGATTATTGATGAAGCGGGCAAAAGCACGCGCTTTATGGCGCCACCGAGCAAGGGCTTTCGTCTGCTGCGTGATGCGGTGTTGTCGCTATCACTTGAGCATGAATTTGTTCGTCCGCTGTATCATTGGCGCACATCGCGACCACACAGTTATACGCATTCTAGCTTAAATGCAGCAGGCGATGATAATGCGATTATGCACGCAGATCTTGCCAATGGTAGCCTATTCCCTGATGTCAAAATGGATGATGGTAGCCTATATGATGCCTTGGATTATCAGTTTACTGTGGTCTATTTTGGACAGACAGTACCACAGGATTTACACGATGAAATCACAGCCATCGCTAATAAATTACCAATTAAACTTGTAACAATCAGCGACGCCAGTGCTGATGTTGTGGTGGATGCTGCTGTGATTGATGCGCGCTACCATGCTCAAAGTGGTGAAGTCTATTTGGTGCGTCCTGATCATCATATCGCAGGGCGTTGGCAGAGCTTTCAAAAAGATGCTATCAATACCTATTTTGATAAGTTTAACTAAATAAGGAAAAATTATGAAACAACTAACAACTCAAGAATTGGAAACCATTTATGATGCTTTGGCAACCGCGCTGGATGGTATCAATGAAGAAAAGCAGCTGTTATTTTTGACCAAATTAACATTATTGCTTGCCAATGAAGTGGGTGATCTGCCCGTCATCGAAACGGCAATCAAATCCGCTGCAACTTTTGAAAACTAAAACAATCCAAGCAAATCATAGATACACCAAGTTGGCTTTTTTAACTTGGTGTTTTTTATACCCAAACCCCTACATCATTCATCAAAATTTATTCGAAAATAAGTTAATAAAGGTCTATAATAGGCAAGAATAATGACAAGGAAATTTGCCATGGCACAAAATACAGACAAAGCACCGAAATTGTACTTACTAACCAATGACGATGATATTCACACCTTGCTTGATAAGCTTGAGCGCGTGCTATCTACTGGCGTAGTATCGCTACTGCAAATCCGCCGCAAAGCCACGCTGAAGCAATTCGACCTTGCCACCGTGTATAAAGAAGCCGAGCTGATCGTCAGCCTTGCCAATGACTACGACATCGATATCGTGATGAATGATGATCTTGAGCTGGCTTCACACTTTGGTACAGGGCTGCACCTAGGGCAGCGCGACGGCAGTGTGCGCGTGGCGCGTGAGATCTTAGGCGATGATGTGGTGATTGGGCGCACTTGTCATGCTGATATTGCATTGTTTAAAGAAGCTAAACGAGAAGGGGCGAGCTATGGTGCGATGGGGACGGCATTTGCATCGATCACCAAACCACGCGCAAGCATCGTACCGCGTGAGATCTTACGAAAAGCAAGCCAAGTGGATCTGCCGCTGTGCGTGATTGGTGGTGTCGCACTTGATAATATCTATCAGCTGCGCGATGATCTGCAAGGCACGCCACTGGACTACATCGCGGTGACGGCTGACATCATGGGGCATTCGGTGGACACCATCGAACAAAAATGCCACGCATGGGCAAACAAGCTACAGCACTGGTAATTATTAAGAATTTATTAAAATTAAAACTTGGTGAGTGATGAGAATTTTATTGGTCGAAGATGATGCGTCCTTGGGTCAGACTATCAAAGACTGGCTGGATATGGACGGCTTGGCAGTTGATTGGGTACAAAGTGCAGCGATGGCGATCGGCGCGCTCAAGAACCACAGCTATGACTGCGTACTATTAGACCGCGGTCTGCCTGCGATGAGCGGCGATGAAGTACTGCGCTTTATCCGCAGTGATCGGCTGCCTGTCGCGGTCATCATGATCACCGCCCAAGACAGCATCAAAGATCGCGTGACGGGTCTTGACTTGGGTGCAGACGATTATCTGATCAAACCCTTTGATTTAGAAGAAATGTCAGCGCGCATCCGTGCCGCAGTGCGCAAATACAGCGATACAGCACGCACGCCGCTACTGACGCACCAAAGTGCAGCAGGGCGTATCACGCTCAATCCTGCCGCCAAGACCGTCACGCTCGATGATGCACCCATCGCACTCACCCAAAAAGAATACATCGTCCTACACCGCCTGCTGAAAAATCCCCAACACATCATCTCAAAAGAACAGCTCGAAGATGCGCTATACAGCTGGGGTGATGAGATCGAAAGCAACGCCATCGAAGTGTATATCTCACATTTGCGCAAAAAACTTGGCACGGCAAGTATCAAAACCATTCGTAAACAAGGCTACACATTAAGTGAGAGTGATAATGTCTGATCACTTCACAAGTTTTTCACTGATGCGTACGCTGTTGTTATTTTTCGTGACTGCTGTTGCTGAGATTTTGGGCTGTTATTTTCCGTATTTGATGTTCAATCAAGGCAAGTCCGCTTGGTTGTGGCTGCCGACTATCATAAGCTTATTGGCATTTGTGTATCTACTTAGCCTACACCCTGATGCATCGGGTCGTATCTATGCAATGTATGGCGGTATCTATATCTGCACGGCATTGATTTGGCTAAAAGTGGTGGATGGCGTCAGCCTAAGTACATGGGACATCACAGGGGCTGCTGTGGTGCTAGTTGGTGCCTTGATCATCATCCTACAGCCGCGTCAGGGGATCTGATATGAGCACCGCCGTTTCTTTAAAATCCCAACTGATCAAAAGCAGTTTGTTCATCAGCTTGCTATGCGCCATACTTGGCTTTGTACTGATTTGCCTATCGGTTTCTTATAGCAATGATGAAGTGTTTGATGAATTACTAGAAAGCAATGCCCATGCACTGCTTGGTGAAAATAGCGCTGCTTATCCTGACATAGAGCACAGTTTACAATATCTCAATGATGAGATGGATATTGAATATCAAGTTTATAATCAATCAGATCAATTAATAAGCAAAACTGAACACGCACCGACAGTGGCATTTGTTGATCAATTTGATCATGACAGCTTTTATAATGTCTGGCAAGATGGCAGACTGTGGCGTGTGTATGCCGCACATGATCATGACCAAAACCGCTTCGTACAGATCGCTCAGCCGTGGCGACAGCGTATCGAATTTGCCTTGCCGATCGTTAGTAATTATGTCGGTTTGATGCTACTACTCATCATCGCGCTGGCACTGGGTAATGCATGGTCGGTGCGCAAAAATCTTAAGCCGCTCAATCAGCTGCGTGAAGAGATCAGCCAAAAGCACCTACAAAATCTAACACCGATCACGCCAAGCGTTATCATCAGCGAAACCAAACCGCTACTAACCGCGATCAATGCCTTATTCACGCGGCTTAGTCAAGCCAAAGAAGCCAACGAACGCTTCACCGCCGATGCATCGCATGAGCTGCGTACGCCACTGTCTGCGGTTTCGATGAAGCTACAGCTGCTTGCGCGTAAATATCACGAGCAGCCTGCCTTGACCCAAGATCTGGATGTGCTGCGTCACGATGTCGGACGCATGACACAACTGGTGGAGAGTCTATTGACCTTAGCACGGCTCGATGATGAGGCGACAACGGCTGCGCTTGAGCCTGTGAACATCGGTGATCTGATCAATGAAGTTCGTACGCTTCATCACGCCAATATTATGCATAAGAACAAACGCCTAGATGTGCGCATATCGGCGGATGTCGCAGTGCTGAGCTTATCGCTCAATCGTCAGCTGATACTTGTAGCACTTGGTAATCTGATTGATAACGCGCTAAAATACGGCGGCGATACCATCTGCATGAGTGCGGTACGACAGGGTGTACAGCTTATCATCACTGTGGCAGATGATGGTGATGGTGTCGATGGTACGGCCTTGGCGCGATTGGGCGAGCGCTTTTATCGCGTTTTGGGTACAAATCAGCGCGGCTCAGGCCTAGGCTTATCCATCGTCACCAAGATCGCCGAATATCATCACGGTAGTGTCGCGATCACGACAGGCATGCCATTAAGCGGTTTGGCAGTCAGTATTCATCTACCGATCACGCAATGATTTTATCCACTGATTTATCATACGCTTGAATTGTCAAACCAACTGCAACACCTTTTGATAATAAACCTCATAAGGTGTTCGCCAATTTAAACATTTTCTCGGTCGTAGATTAAGTCTAGCAACCTTTGTTTGTATGTATTGTTCATCCCACTGGTTAATATCTTGTTGCTTTGGAAAATATTCCCGAAGCAACCCATTGGTGTTCTCATTACTTCCTCTTTGCCAAGGCTGGCTTGGTGGTGGAAAGTAGAAGTTTGCTTTTAGACTGTCTGTTACTTGTTTGTGTTTGGCAAATTCTTTTCCCCTATCTGGCGTAATGGTAAACTGTACCGGTACAATATTCCCAGACACCCCATAAGAGGTTATACTACCCCAAACTAGGAGTAATCTCTCATGACAAAACAGCGTAAGCAGTACAGCACTGAGTTTAAACTAGAAATGGTCAAACTCATTGAAGAGCAAAATCAGCGTGTTGTTGATGTTGCTAGGCAATATGATATCGGTAAATCTACTTTAGAAAACTGGCTTAAACGTTATCGTCTTGAACTTCAAGGCAAGCCATTAGCCACAGGTCATGCTCTAACACCAGAACAACGAGAGCTTGAACGACTTCGTAAAGAAAATGCCCAGCTAAGACTTGAGCGAGATATTTTAAAAAAGGCATCCGCTCTATTAGCTCAAGACAGCTTACTATCCCGCTAATAGAGCAATTGATGGGGCAATACAGCATCAGTAAAGCAAAGCTGTGTCAGCTATTTGGTATTTGCCGAAGTACTTATTATGTCAAGCAAAAACCAAAACTGCCAACACGTAAAGAGATTAATCTGCGCCTATGGGTAAAACAAGCGTTTGATTGCTCTAAAGGATCGGCAGGCTCTAGAAGTATTGCTGCTATGGTTAGTCGTGCTCATCAGATTAAACTAACACGCTATAAAGCGCGTCAATTAATGAGAGCACAAGGACTCATCAGTCGCCAAAGCATCAAGCATCGCTATCGCTTAGCTGATCAAGCACATACAGTGCATGACAACTTGCTTAAACGGCAGTTTGCACCAGCTGCACCCAATCAAGTATGGGTATCGGATGTGACGTATATTCACACCAAAGCAGGATTTTGTTATTTGGCAGTGGTGATGGATTTATATGCCAGACACATCATTGGCTTTGCCATGAGTGATCGTCCAAACAGTGAGCTGACCACCAAAGCATTAATCATGGCTTATACCATACGCTTTCAACCAACCGGTGTGTTATTTCATTCAGATCAAGGATCTCATTACACCAGTCGCACCTTTGCTGATACTATTGCTAGATGTAAGATGACACACAGTATGAGCAGAAAAGGCAACTGTTGGGATAATGCACCAACAGAAAGATTCTTTCGAAGTTTTAAATATGAGTGGATGCCAAAACATGGTTATGAGAATATTCATGAAGCAAAAGTAGATGTGGCAAGTTATATTCTTGGCTATTACAGTCAACTCAGACCCCACAGCTTTAATAACTACCTAAGCCCTGTTGAAAAAGAACGACAGTTTTTTAACAAAACCCTCTTAGGGGTTGTTTGAAAATAGTTGACCGGTACAAACACAGGGTGATTGGCTAAAGCATGGATGATTGCTTGACTGATTAATTCTGCCTTTTTGGCTTTAGCGGTTGCACAAATCAAAAAGCGACTACATCTATCCACCAATGTCACAAGACAAGCCTTGCCTGATTTACCCAATACTGTATCAGCTTCCCAATCACCAATTCTTAGGCGTTCATTGGCAATCTGTGGTCTGTCTTTAAGATGATGAGTAATTGGTATCTTACCTCGCTTTTCTTCATGGTTTTTGGTGTGACGAGTTCTGCCTTTGTGCCTTAGCTTTCTTGTGGCAAGCTTACCATCCACATCAAATAAGCCCTTGTATAACCCTCGATAGATGGTTGCATAGCTAATCTGTATTTGACTGTCTTCATAGGCTAAACGATGTTGTATTTGCTCAGGTGACCATTGGTGGTTAAACAGCTTGTCTTGTACTAAGTTAAATACAAGTGGGTTATTAAGCTTTAACTTAGGGTGACAAGCCTGTCTTCTTGTTTGGTATAAGCAATTTGCCTTGGTTGCTGAATAATTGCCATCATAGCCATTTCTTTTTATCTCACGGCAAATGGTGGATTTGGCTCTGCCTAACCGTTTGGCAATCATACCAATGGATTTGCCCAAAGATAGTAAAACCATTATCTTTTCACGTTCATCTATGCTAAGATGTCTATAAGAAGTGTTCATATGCTTTAATGTCTTGTTTTGTGTGGTAACTTAATGATACATTAAATTGATGAACACTTCTTTTTTATTTGGTGTTGCGGTTAGATTGTAAATTCAAGCGAATAAAAAAACAGCGCTTGATACCAAACGCTGTTTTTACATGAATTTACCACCAAAATCATTCCAAGATCTTGATATACGCCGATGAGCGCAACTCTTGTAGCCAATCTTCTTCAGCTTGTGGCGCTTGGCGTGTGAATAGATACTCGCGCGCGGCATTTTTGCGGTATTGATTGGTGACATCGCGCTCGCGTTTATTATCCACTTTTAGGATATGCCAGCCAAATTGTGAACGGAATGGCTTAGAATAGCTGCCTGCTTCGGTGGTTTTCATCACAGTTTCAAACTCAGGCACCATCTGACCTTCAGACACCCAACCTAGGCTGCCGTATTGCTCAGCTGAACCTGGATCATCTGAATAAGTCGCCGCTAAAGTTTTAAAATCAGCGCCTTTTTCGATCTCAGCGTACAGGGCGTTGATTTTTTGTTCAGCAATGGCGGCGTTTTGAGTATCATCGATACGCGCTAAGATGTGGCTGGTTTGCCATTCTGGGACGAGTACCTGATCAGAGTTGGCGATTTTTGCGCCTTCTGGTGAGCGTAGGAAAGTCTCAATCTCTTGATCGCTGATATACACGCGGTTTTCGACTTGGTTTTTCCATAGGGCAGAGATTGCCGCATTTTCGATCAAGCTGTTGCGCAGCTGTGCGTATTGACCTGCTTTTTCGCCATCAAGTTTGGCTTGCAGTTCGCTTAGACTGGTCAAGCCTTGCGACTGGGCAATTTGTAGCAGTTGCTGATTGATGACATTTTCGTTGGTCACCATGCCTGAGCGATTGATTAGGCTCATTTGTAATTTACGCGTGATCAGCTCGTCAAGTGCTAGCGTGTTAATTTGCTTTTGGGTTGCTTCAGTGCCTGCCTTGCGCAGCTGCTCACCGATCACCGCCGCTGCTGTGCTCAGCTCACTTTTTAAGATGACTTCATCATTCACCAAAGCCACGACACCATCGGTGCTGTTACCTGATAAAGATGCATGAGCAAGCCCAGTGGTCAGCACCATGCTACTGATCGCGATTGCCATCGCCTTGGCCAAAAAATTTTGTCGCATAAAAATATCCTAAACTCTCAAAAGGCGGCGCTACGCGCCATCACTATTTGTATAAATGGCACAAGTGTAGCATTTGTCTTGACAATCGTCAAACTCACAACGGCGGCGTTTTGACAAATCTGCACGGTAGTTACAAAATTGCTAATCTTGTGTAAGCTATGTGTGCCAAATTGATCGGCAAACACGCAGCTTTGACCACAGCTGATCAGCAATTAGCTGATTAGTAATTGCGCTCCCACGCACGCTGCGCCTGATCATAGCCAAGCACACGATCGCTCAGCAAACGATTTAGCTTGCCGCCTGATGTGATGCCATTTAGGCGAAACTCCGCCATGATCGCCGTGTTCGGCTTATCTTGCGGATTGATCTCATCGCGATAACGGCGCGCATAGACCGACAAGCCGTAGCAGCAGTCTTCATAATTGACACCAACCAAAGCATCCAGTAGCAAATCATTACGATAATCATACTGCGCCTGTCCAAGCAGTCGCCAGCTGTTATTGATCGGGAATACAGCCGATGCGGTATAAGCTGACAGCGGACGCTGATTGGTCGCACGGTGTTCTTTGCGCTCGATCACGCCGAAGTTGAACAGATATCTGTCGTCTTGTTGGTAGCGTAGCTGTACCGCGGCACTGTTCAGATCATAGCTTGGCGTGAACGCACCTGCTGTATCGATCCACAGATTATCCATCGGCTGCATACTAGCTTGCCATGCCAGACCAGAGCTTTTGCCAGTATAAACTTCACTGCTGTCAATACCGACACGCAAGTCATCCAACAAAATCTGCTCAGCCAAATTACCTTCAAAGCGCGTACGACCTGAGCTATCGATGTAGCGATAATTAATCGCAGGGGTTACAGCGTGTAGATCTTGGATGCGGTCATAGCCCAGATACCAACTGTCGGACAATAGCTGATCATAGCTTGTCTGCGCGATACCGGTATCGAAATTTGGAATGCCTTCTTGGTCGCGGTAGGGCGTATAAGAGTATTTGATGTGCGGTGTCAAAGTCTGATAACCGCCCAAGCTTTTATCATATAAGCCAAACGGACTGCCTTGTTTTTGGAAAAATAAACCTGCATCGACACTTGCTGTTGGCGCAAATACCGAATAAGAACCGTCTTTTGCGCTTAAGTTTTGCGCCGCCAAGCTGTCTTCGTCATAGCTGGCATAAAGGTGCGTTAGGCTTAATTTTGGCGTGACATAGCCCCATGATTTGATCATTGGATAGCTTGCCGAGATTTGGTTATACATACGCACGCCGCTTTTTTCGGCTTCTGAGCCATCTTTGATTGATTTTTTGAAATAAGCAGTGTTGTGCACGCCTGCGATGTCAAGATTTTCATCAAAATGCGTCCATGTCTCTGGCACGCGATAATTGATCGACAGCTGCGGCAGACGCGCATAAGGGCGGTCTTTATCAGCGATGCGCACACCGCCAAGATCTGTACCGTCCAAACGCTGAAAATCTTCTACGCGCAAATCGGCAAAGATATTTTCGTTAAAATACTGCACACCAGCACGACGCGGTAAGTTCAGTTCATTATTTTCAAGGTTTAATGAATCAAAATCCGACAGATATTTGGCATCAGACAGACGCTGATACAGGGCATATGCGCTCAAATTCTTGATGGACTTAGAACGCCACAAATGATCATAACGGATGCGATAGCGATCTTCGTTGTTGAACTCTTTATCACTTGGTAAATACGATGTCGTCAAAGTGCCTGCGCCAAGATGATTGGTCAGATAACGAAACTCACCTGTGATCATCGGGTTGCGATTGGTAAAGATGGTCGGCGTGATGGTCGCGTCATAGTTTGGCGCAAGGTTTAAATAATAAGGCGCGCTGACTTCAAAGCTGCCTGATGCACCAAAACCCACCGACGGCAACAAAAAGCCTGTGGCGCGGCGATCATCGATCGGGAAATTAAAATAAGGCAAGTATAAGACAGGCACTTCTTTAACGCGCAAAGTAGTATTACGCGCGACCGCTCTGCCTGTGTCGCTGTTAATATCGATGCGTTCGGCATCCAGATGCCATTTGCGATTGGTTGGTGGACAAGTGGTGAACATCACATCTGACATCTGATATTCGCTGCTACTCAGCTTATCCATCTGACCTGCATAGCCATGCGCACCAATGCTGGTGCTGGCAAAAGCAACATCGGTTGCGCGTGCGGTCGTGCCATCGGTATCGTACTGTAGATTATCTGCCACACCGATGATGCCTGCGCCATTATTGGCTGTGCCTGCATCGCTAAACTGCACCTGACCTGATGCCACCGCTTCACCTGTGACGGTGTCAAGCTTGATCTTATCTGCCATCACGCGCTGACCGTTTTGTTCGACGATGACATTACCTGATAATTCAGCATAACGCTTGGCATCATAATAGCCATAATCCGACTGCGAATAGATCGCGCCTGCAGGCAGGGCGGTGCCACTGCTATCAGTCTGCGCGCTGACTGTCGCGCTTTGGCTTTGCGGGTGCAGCCACACGCCTTGACAGCGCGCATCGTGGCTTGGTAGGGTCTGATAGCTTTCGGCAAGCTTGGCTAGACTTTGGCTTTTTACGCCATTACCTTCAAAGCCTAAGCGCGCGATAAGCTGATCAGCAACCGATGGCTCGGTATTGGCTTGTGCGGTATTGACATCGCCTTGTGCATCGGCTTTTAGGACGGCTTGATCGGCGGTATTGGCGGTCGTATCAGTCGCATCAGTGGCTTGCTCCGCTTGTTCTACTTGCTCAGCTGCTTGGGTATCTTGTGTTTGAGCGGCAATGGCATCAAAATCCACGCCGTCAAAGACATTGGCATCTGTGTTAGCCGCTGTATCAGTCGCACCAGTGTTTGCACTTTGTACATTCACGCTTTGAGCGTTGGCATTGATCACATCTGCGGTTTGTTCAGCCAAGCCTACGATCTGCTGATCAATCACCAATTCAGCATTGGCAAATGGCGCGACAGGCAAGATAATCGCACCAAACAGCACGCTTTTGATCGCCAAATGCAGCGGCGATTTGACGGCAGATGATGACATTGCACGGCGACGAGAAGACTGACGATGACGCATATTCACAAGTTTTGCCCTAAAAAAATACACAAATATCTGCCTATTTTACACTATTTTTGGGGTGAGTGCGAAAAATTTGGCAACACTTGCCAAAGAAAATCAAGCAATCATTGCTCGTTATTAACTTTGTCTAAATGGCGTGAAAAATTTGTACGCACAAGTAGCCAAAAGCCAACAAATTTACTGGTGAAATCAGCGAAAATCGGCTAAACTAAGACACATTTTCAATGAAATAAGATTTTTTAAGGATCATATTATGAGTGACGCTCGCCATGATGAGATGATGAGTTTTTTGAATGCCAATATTGCCAAGGGCTTTACGGTTGAGAGCCTAGCAGGGGACGCCAGTTTTCGCCGTTATCACCGCATTCATCTACCTGTCGAAGCTGAGACGGGCAAAGAACACATGACTTATCTACTGATGGATGCGCCGCCTGAAGTTGAATCTATCGATCAGTTTTTGCATGTGTGCGACATCTTAAGTGAAGCGGTGAATGTGCCTGACATCATTGCGCGTGATATTGAGCGTGGGTTTTTGTTGTTACAAGATTTTGGCACGGTCGAATTTGCCCATCTGATCGCTGACGATGCCGCGAATAAAGATGCCTATTATACCAAGGCGCTACAGACTTTAGTTCAACTACAAAGTATCGATCCGCACGCCGATCTGCCTATTTATAGCGCGGAGAAATTGGCACAAGAAATGGATCTGTTCAGCGAATGGTTCTTACCATTCATCAAAGTGAAAATGAGTTCAAATGCCCAAAAAATGTGGCAAACTTTCAAAGATAAAATCATCGCCGACATTCAATCTCAACCACAAGTGATCGTTCATCGTGATTATCACAGCCGCAATCTGATGGCAGATAAAGGCAGTGATGCGCTTGGTGTGATTGATTTTCAAGATGCGGTGATCGGTGCTTATACTTATGATTTGGTGAGCCTTGTGCGTGATGCATACATCGATTATGATGAAAATTGGGTAGAAAAACGCATTCATGAGTTCTATAAACTGATCGATGCACCTGTTGATTTGGGCAGCTTCATCGCCGAGACGAACATCATGGGCATTCAGCGTCACTTAAAAGTGTTGGGCATTTTTATCCGCCTATCAGAGCGCGACGGTAAGCATCGTTATCTTGAAAATATCCCAAAAGTCATGCGCGATCTGCGTGCTGAATTGTCATGGCTACAATCAAATCACATCAGCGGTGTGTATGCAGAATTTTTAGCTTGGCTTGAAAAAGATGTCTTGGCAAGCTATCAAGAAAAGTTCAAAAAATACCTATAAAAGCGAAATCACATGATCAAACAAGCAATGATTCTGGCAGCAGGCAAGGGTACGCGGATGCGTCCTTTGACCTTGACCACGCCAAAGCCACTCGTCCCTGTCGCAGGCAAGTCCTTGATCGTCTGGCACATCGAACGCCTTGCCGCTGCTGGCATCACGCATATCGTGCTGAACGCAGGCTATCTGTCTGATGTGCTGATCGCAGGCCTGGATGCGCTGGATCTTGAGAATAAACTTGGCATCACACTGAATATCTCTGTCGAAGAAGGCGAGCCGCTTGAGACAGCAGGGGGGATTAAATATGCACTGGATCAGGGCTTGTTGCACGATGCACCATTTATCTTGGTCAATGGCGATGTGTGGACAGAGTTTGACTTTGGCGCGCTTTTGGCGCATGAGCTGCAGGACAATCTTGCGCATTTGGTGATGGTACCCAATCCTGAGCATAATCCCAATGGTGATTTTGTGCTGCATGATGGCAAGCTTAGTAGCAAGGCGGATAATAGCACGGCTGAGACGACTTTTGCAGGCATCAGCGTGATGTCACCAAAGATCGTCACAAATGTCGCGCAGGGCGAGATCGCCGCACTTGCACCACGCCTAAAGGCAGCGATGGCAGATGGGCGTGTAACTGGTGAAATCACTGCCGCCAAATGGGTGGATGTCGGTACACTTGAGCGCTTGGCAGAAGTTGAAGCGTATGTGCTAGGTAAGGATTAAGCAAAGTCTTTGTATTTATTGATAAAAATTTTTGCAAAAATCGCAAATTTTTTGAAAAAAGTGCTTGACGGAGAAATTTAATCCTGTATAATACGCACCCATACAGCGACAGATGCTAAGCAAATAAGCAAAACGCTGATATGCGGGAATAGCTCAGTTGGTAGAGCACAACCTTGCCAAGGTTGGGGTCGCGAGTTCGAATCTCGTTTCCCGCTCCAAATTTTAAAAAGTCCAAATCGAACGGTTTGGGCTTTTTTGTTGTTTAAAATCAAGGGTTTGGGCGGTTGTTTCTTTGTATTGTTGTGTGACCACTTTTCTTTACTTGGTCACTGCCGATTTTGATGGTGACCAAAAGGTGTCCACTTTGGTGACCAAAGGTATTTTTTGACACACTGTGTCAATTGCCAATTTGACCCCAACTCGTTTTTGTGCCATCTTTTTCAATCTTAAGTACAAATAAGTAATTTGCCAACAAGAAGCATTTTGTAAATCACAAAATGCTTCTTGTTGGCACTCACAATCCAATCCTATTTGGTAAACTCCGAATTTGGTACATGCTCAAAAATATCCCCTACTTGCACATCTAACGCCTCACAAATTTTATCAATTGTCTCAAAATCAATCCGTGTTGTTTGGTCATTGTAAATCTTATGTACTGTGGATTTACTAATCCCCGTCATGCGAATCAGATCTGCAACTTTCAATCGTCTTTGTGCCAATAATACCGGCAAATTGCTTTTAATCATCAAAAACTCCAATTTTTTTGCAAAAAGTACTTGCATCGAATAATAAAATACGCTAATATACTTCCATCGAAGTACAAAAGACTTCAAAAGAAGTGTTTATGATTTCGATATTTATATTTTCGACTTCAAATGGAGAATATTATGACACAAACCTACCTCACCACTCAAGAGCTTTCGCAGATGATTAAATATGATGAGCGTACCATTCGCAATCAGCTAAAGGATTCTGTATTGATTGAAGGCATTCATTACTTTAGACCATTTGGCGGTCGCAAGATCTTGTATATCTGGGAGCAGATTGAAAAAGATATGCGTACTGGCATTATGGGTAGTATTAATGGTATGGCACTACAATAGGAGAGTAATATGGCAACAATTACCAAGCGATACAACAAATTGATTGTCGATTTTCGATATTTGGGCAAGCGCTGCCGAGAAACAACCAATCTGACTGACACACCGGCAAATCGTAAAAAGCTTGCTAAGGTGCTTGAGAAGATGGAAGCGGAGATTTTATTGGGTAGTTTTCGTTATGAGCATTATTTCCCAAAGAGTGATAAGGCTGCCTATTTTGATGCGCTCAATGACCGACGATTAAGCCTACAAAGCGATACGCCGTTATTTAAAGAGTTTGCAGAACTGTGGTTTGAAGAAAAGCAGATTGAATGGCGTAAAACTTATCAGGAGAAAATTATGATTATCCTAAACAAGTATTTATTGCCTAAGTTTGCAAATCGGGCTTTATTTATGATTGAAAAGTCGGATGTCTTGGCATTTCGTAGTTCCCTCGCCAAAGTGACCTACAATAATACCAAGAACACCCTGTCTGCAGCCAGAATCAATGCAATTATGACCACATTGACTATGATACTAAAAGAGGCGTCAAAACGCTACAACTTTGACAATCCTTGTGAAGATATTAAGCAGTTAAAGACACCAAAATCACAGATTGAGCCGTTTAGTATTGATGAAGTGTGGCAATTCATCCACGGTGTGCGAGCTGATTATAAAAACTACTATATCGTACGATTCTTTACTGGTATGCGCACGAGTGAAATTGATGGATTGACATGGGAGCATGTGGATTTTGAACGCAAAGAAATCCGTATCAGACAAGCATTGGTCAATGGCGTGATGAGTGAACCTAAGACACTAGAATCTAATCGTGAGATTATGATGTCACCATTTGTCTATGAAGCACTCAAAGCGCAGTATCAGGTGAGCTATGGCAAATCCAAATTTGTCTTTTGTTCGCACACTGGAGAGCCGCTTGACTATCACAATGTCAATCGCCGTATTTGGCACCCAACCCTAAAAAACCTTGGGTTAAAGCCAAGAAGTGCTTATCAGACCAGACATACAGCTGCGACATTGTGGCTATCAGCAGGAGAGGCGCCTGAATGGATTGCACGGCAAATGGGTCATGTCAATACCATGATGCTATTTAAGGTGTATAGCCGTTATGTACCAAACGCCACTCGCCGTGATGGCAGTGCTTTTGAGGCATTACTACTAAACAGCCAGCTTGAACAAGCCAGCTAACTCAATGACTGATTTTAAGGAATGTATTTATGAACAATCTATTTGCAAGCACTCAACCAATGCACAATCAATCACTTAACTCAATGACAGCCATGCAATTGACCAGTAAGCTGACCAAGCAGCTGATTATCTCACTCAACATCCAAGAGGGGCATGGACTGTGTTATTTTCTTGGTGTCAGCCCATGCTATCAAAACTACTTGGCAATCTGGCGATGGGTGATGGGCCAAGTAGAAGCATTAAGCACACAAACGCTTGATGACTACACCTTTGATCAGCTGTATTATGATCTAGAATCTTACTTTGTGCATCAGTTCCCAACGGGGTGAGTGATATACAAATGGGTTAGAATTAAGAGATATTTTAGAAAAATAACATACCGTCTGGAAATATTCAGGCGGTATTGTTATTTTATGTCATTTATAGTAACGTTTAGCAAACTATCTTTGCAATTATACTAATAAAAATTCTGAATTTTCTATAAATATTATTGTACAATACAGGTGATTTGATTGATAAGAAAATCAATACAATAAAAGGAGTAATTATGAAATCCAAAAATAAAAAATCTGAGGAAATCAAAAGGCATCATATCCGCATTCATCCCAAATGCATCCCTATGGCTGAACTGATAGGTAGGTACGGCGCGACTATGCCTATGCCTGTGCTAGATATCGACCCAGACCAATACCCGCCTGTTGTTGTCAAGCTTTCAGCTACCGAGTATCTATTGACTCAAAATTATCTGGCTTTTATTCGTCAAATAAATCAGCCAGAAATCAATGTTCAAATTGATAAAACCAATAAGGCTGTATCAGATAAGATGCTAATGCGCACCATAGGTTTAGAATTATGCGACTTATTTATTAGGCGGTGCAAAATAGAGCCTGAAATTGAGCAAATGCTTTTTGAACAAAGCGAAGTAATTTTTGATGGAAAGAGAACGCATCAATATATCTGCGCCTTAGGTAAGTGGAGCTACGATGACCTTAAGAATGCTCGAAGGCTGCGACGAGCAAAATCCGATCTACCAGCGTTTAGTTTGATTGACTATCTATACGTTAGTGGCTTGCCTACTAAGGGGGGTTTACAATGAGCTTTGATCGCTACCTGACACTCAATGATAAAAATACTGATTTAAACTCACCAACTCAAGATGATCTGACATACCTGAGAAATTGTCTGTGCACCCTTGCATCTTGTGTACCACGCATCGCAGATCATATTCACATCCCTGCGCATGAGCCATGTATTGTTAGTAAAGATATGCTTCATCAGATATTTCGCAAATATAAAGGAAGAATGACTCAGGATGAATATCATGAGCTGCAATCTGCTTTAGCCAGTTTATACCATGTCAGTAGTGAGTTTGATGCCAATCACCCTGATGAGCAGTGGCAATTAATTGGTAAGCTGTGTCAATGTCTGTGTTATTTTATCGCTCAAAATGACCGTATTCGCATCAAAAGCACCAGTCAGTTTCTGCGGGTTCGCAGCAATCCAAGGTCAAATCATTATAGCGTATGGACGGCAAGTACTGATCTATTAAAAGCTGATTCGCTAAAGCTTATGCTGGATTGTATGCAGGATTTTGAGCAAAACGAAGCACACCGCTATGACCCATCAGAGCAAGCGATGTACCATGACTTGCTTCTCATTCTTCAGTCTTGCTACGAACAAAAACTTACCTCAGGGCGCAGCAAGAGTGCTAAAGAGCGCGGGAAAGATAAAAACGCTCGTAAAGCCGCCCAGTTTGAAGTCATTCCCCACGACTACGATGCTGATATTGATGCGATCGAGCTGTCTGAGATGTTAATCTGGCAGCGTGACAGTAGTCGAGAAAGCTTTGAGAAAATACCACTGGATGAAAGGCAAACCCGCACTGTCATTGGCATTAACAATAAACAGCTTAGTAGTGCAGAAAAATATGACATACGGTTGGTGATCAAACGCACTCAAGCCGCCCATAATCACGCCAATCTGAATGAGTTTATGTCCGATACCAGTTTGCGAACTATGCCGATTGAGCTGGCTTATAAAGTGTGCAATCAGCTGCTATGGTTTTTTAATGCCGGTGGACGCTATCAAGATGCTGCCGCGTGGCTGCTGATCGGCATTTGTACGGGTCGATTATTTGAAGAACTGATTGCAGATTTAACCTCTTGCGAGAAAACACATAGACTCATGGATCGCAAATCACCAAGGTTTGATGTCATAGTCACAATCAGCCCACAAGCATCTAATGCACTCACTCAAAAATTCGATATGCTACAAAACGGTAGCAATACGCTCTCATTACCCTTACCAGATGCTATTCATCAGCATATCATCAGCCAATACAAACACATCAATAAAAATGAAATGCAAGCACAAATTATTGAGTTGATTGATGTGCTAAAGATAGAATGCGATTTACCCTTATTAACTGAAAATCGGCTAAAAAATCTGCTTTACAAAACTTTAATTTCTCAAACTGCTGATATACTGCTGGCATCTGTCATCACAGGACGTAATAACAAAAAGATGGCAAGCTCTTTTTATTGTAGCCTGCCGAAACAGAAGATATTAGGCAACTACCTAAGTGCCATCAAACAAATTTCACCAGCATTGCATCAATTGCTATCCGTAGATATGCTTGATGCAGATGAACAAAGCCAAACAATCGGCAGTTATCATGTAATCACACCACAAGCTGTAAGCAAGATCATGCAAGCACTTCGCGAAAACGCTATACGGCTCAAACAACGTTATGACAACGATCATAGTAATGATAGCTTTATTGCATATTTTAATGCCTATGCAGCTTGGCTGTGGCAATTATCCTTGCTATTGACCAGTGTGCGCCCTGTGATTGGCTCACCGGGCGCTTTATCTCAATACGATCTTGATTTGGGCTTATTGCGCGTCAGTGACAAACAACAGCGCAGCCATGGGAATGCCCGAATAGTGCCGCTGTGTCCATTTTTAATCACGCAAATCAAGCAATATGTTGCGTTTTTACACCATGTCAAACAAAGTATTGGGTTTCGCTCTTCGACGCTTGCTACCGCCATTGATCAAATTTTGTCGGGTGATCGAGCATTACTCAATACTGTCGATGAACATTTGCACCTAAGCGAAATCAGACCGTCAGCCATGCAAAATATTGGCATCAAGGATTGGTCAATGCCAGATAACTGGGCAAGGCACTTTGTGCGATCTTATCTATCAAGAGAGCTGCAGGTACCAGAAACACTCATGCTTGCCATCTACGGTCATGAACTTGATGGACAAGAGCTGTTGCGCCCGTCAAGCTCACTGGGATTGGGTTCAATAAAAGGTGTCGCAGATGCTTTTGAGGTAATGGCAAAACAACTTCAGCTACAGGGGGTGATAGCGTATGGCGACTAATAAAACCAACACCAAGAAATTACGATTCCTTGTAAAAGAAGCCTGTCAAATTCATTATGACAAGCTTCTTGCACGCTCTGCTGAACTTACTGATGATTCATATTATCAAATGTATCAGCAGATTTATAATGATATTATACAAAATCATCAAAATAGTGATCGCGTTAAGGTTCAGCAATATATTTTTCAGTATTTTTACAAGCTTAAAAAGGCGCTTGGTTTACCAATACCTCTACCGAATTTATATATCAAGCCCAAACGAGAGAAAAATTCGATTGAGTCAGAAGACATCATGGCAAAAATCCGTGAGTCAAGCCTGATGGGAAAGCGGTTGCAACAAGCTTGGCGAGAAAATTTACATCAGATGAGTCCAGCTCAAGCATTTGCTGCATTACACGCCAGTCTTTGGATATATTCTGGTGTGCAAGATGAGCAGCTTTGGCGGCAAATCTATCAGCATATCATTGATAAAAAGCCACTACTTAGGCTAGGCAATGCGCTAATACTGACTGTAGAGATCCCTAGTAAAAGCTATGGATATCATCCCAGATTCAGCACGTCCACGCTGGAAGATGTGGCAGAAAATGCCGACGCTTTGTTATTTATCACTCGCCATATCGTCATTGATGATGTCAGCTTGATGTGGATTGCTTATATCAACCGCCATCTCCAAGGCAAAATGCCGACATTTGAACAAACCCAGAAGGCGTTCGATCAACTGATGCAGACCTGTCTGCAAATCGACAGGCCAAAGCCCCATCACTTTAGTACAATACAAAAGGGTTTGTATCTTGCCAGACAAACCTTTAAAAATTCACAGCTGGATATGCAAATGTCTGCCATTGTCAGCGATCAGCAAAAACACACGAGCATCGGCAGTGATCAGTGGAACAAATATCACTCACCAAGCTTTAAACCACTGACATTAGCGCTATCCGATGAGCTGTTTACCACGACTTCGCCCATCAAAAAAGGTAAGGCAGAGCCAATCGATAAACCAGCTGTATATAAATCCGATCTAGTGCGTGAAATAAGAAATATCCTAAATCAAACCAACACCACAGCCATCAAATCGCTTAAGGGGATTGCCAGTCAGACACAAATAAGTGCCCAGCTGGGTCTGATTTACTGGATAAGCGATCTACTTAACGGCGTAAAATCTACAAGTGCCCAACGCTATTTAAGCGAGGTTGGCGATTGGTTTTTACATTTTGTGCAAGATCAAGACATAACTACTTGGGATGCCGATGATTTTATCAATTTATATGAAAATATTATTTATCACTCCAATAAGAAGAAGATAGGCTACACAGCAACTGTGCTCAGATCCTTACACCGATCTTTGCAAAGGCATTTTGTGAGCATTCCCGGTGTTGCAATTGCAAGTAAAAGTGATGGCATGGTGGTTGAGCCTGTCCTTGTCGCACCTATTATGTATCGGCATATCCGAAATCTGATACACTCATCGACACTAAGTGAACATAATCAAAAAATATTGGACATCATCTTTATTCTTTTGTATCGCACAGGCATGCGGATCAATGAGCTTTTGGGGCTTAAACTTAGGGATTTTGAGTATGATTACAAGCAAGAACAAGCAGTCATCCTAAATATTTTGGTACGTCCCAACGGTTATCGTAGTATCAAATCTGACGATGGTCATCGTAGGCTTTGCCTGCAAGCATTGCTCAAGCCATCCGAGCTACAATTGGTGCATGAGTGGTATTTGTTACGCAAACAAAGAAATGAGACTTTCTTTTTGACGCTAGAGCACAAATCTGGTGCACTTGAATATCATGAAATCCAAAAGCCAATCTCGGTGATATTGGATACTTTGCCTTATAAGGTGACCCCGCACGGCTTTCGCCATAATGCCATCAGTGTGATGGCGATGATTTTGGGTGGCGCAGATGCGCTCTTGCCATATTTTAGCGACTACAGCAGCGATGAGATATTGGCGATTAAGCGCAAGTTTTTGGGTGAATGTCATCAGATATCGACAACAGCATGGAGCATCTTGGCAGAATTTGCCGGCCATTCATCGCCTGAAACGACATTTTCTAGCTACATTCATGTGGCTGATTTGATTGCGTATAGTCAAATGGCTCATGCGACGATTGAAATGCCTGTGACTTTAGTGGAGACGCTGACAGGTCTTCGTCGCCAAAGTTTTAGCGACAATGGGCGTCGCGCCTATGATAAAGATAGCGGCATGGTGAACCTAAATGATATTCGCACACTGATAATCAAGCAATTGGGTGCCAATTGTTATCGCAGACCTGCTCGTGTTACACTACCTGCCATCAAAATCACGTCACACAAAGCATCAAGCAAAAATCAGATGCCTGATATCCTAAGAATTGATGTACATACAGCTGTGATGAAGTTTTTGAAGAAGCTGCAAGACAATTACTCATTTGAGCACGCCAAATCTGAAGGCTTGGATTCGGTCAAAGCAGAGAAGATTAAGGGTTATATTGACACGCAACGCGGGCAATTAACACCCTATTTTGGGGATAAAGGCAAAAAGAATCCAAATCAATATCTGCCGATCAAACCCAAAACCAAACAGGAAATCACTTTACTGCACAATTTACTTAAAAATTTGGGTGAATTATATCAGACAGATCGCAAAGCATTTGATGATTTTGTGGTGATTTTACGCAGTGCAAGCTTTGTAAGCGGTCAGATGCGAATGCCTTTTAAGGATCGGGCGCAAGTTTATCGATTTGCACAAATCGCCGTCAAGCTACTTGACAAAAAGTATTGGCGGATAGAAGTTGCTGCAAGGTCTGATGTTAAAAAGTCTATCAATCTAAACCAAGAATTGGCTCAATTAAAGCAAGAAACCGCCATCACTGCCAAAAAATCAACTCGTGCAAATAGCTCTTATACGGGATTTTTGATATCAAATACCTATACCATCGATAAGAAGAAGCATAATGGCGTTGCCATATTGCAACATATATGCTTTTTATTGGTGGTGGGGATTGATGCTTTCACAGTTTAGATTGTTAGCCAAGCATAGCCGATGATGTGTCTGCGTGTAGATACATCATTGTCATCAAATAATCAGATCTTGTTTTGGTATTAATCGCAATGTCACACCTTGACCCCATCCACCTTTTCATATATGATAACCGAAACCTTTTTCAAGACACCACCATGACCCAATCAGATGACACCAAACCCGAATCTCGTCCCAAATCCACACACGGCGGTCGCCGTGCAGGTAGTGGTCGTAAGCCATCCCCATTTGGTAGTCCTGTGGCAAAGAAGATTCCCAGAAACTTATTGCCGATGGTGGAGTCTTTAATTCAAAAGAATAAAGCAGGTAAGCTGGGTGTGGTATTGACTACAGGCTCTGTACCATTAGATGCGCTTGTCGTACATCCTAATCCAACTAAGCTTGACTTACCCATCGCCACAGAGAAAATCCCTGCAGGCTTTGCATCGCCTGCTGAAGGCTATATCGAAGATTATCTCGATTTTAATGAATACTTAGTACGCAATCAATCATCGACCATCATCGCTCGCTGTGGTGGCTATTCGATGTTAGATGCTGGGATTGATAAAGATGATTTATTGGTCATTGATCGTGCCATCACCCCAAGCCATCGAGATATTGTCATGGCGGATTTGGGTTCTCAATACACCATCAAGCGATTACACATCTTAAATGATGGATGTGTCGAACTACATTCTGAAAACAGTCGTGGTGATGAGCGTTATCCTAACTACACCTTTGGCGATGGCGATGAACTTGCCATTGTCGGTGTAGTGATGCATGTGATTAAGGATGTGCGTAAGCGATAAGCCATCAATATCACTTAACTTGTTCATATTGAAAAGAGTTACCAATTTCAAATTGCAATCTGATAAACTTTACAGTATCATATCGGTAACTTTTTTCAAGATGATGATTTGATGTACGCACTGATTGATGGCAATAGCTTTTATTGCTCTTGTGAGCGGATTTTTAACCCTAAGCTTAAAAACAAAGCTGTGGTTGTTCTATCAAACAATGATGGCTGCGTAGTGGCTCGCACGGCTGAAGCCAAAGTGCTTGGCATTAAAATGGGTGTGCCGTATTTTCAGATCAAAGACTTGGTTAATCGTGGAGCGGTCATCGCCTTTTCAAGTAACTATGAGCTCTATGGTGATATCTCTGCTCGGATGATGAACACCATTGCAAGCCTTGTGCCAGCCGTTGAGATTTATTCGATTGATGAATGCTTTGCGGATTTGACAGGGATTAATCAAGCGGATTTACTAAAGCTTGGCAAAGAGATTAAAAACAGAGTCTGGCAATGGGTAGGTATCCCTACGTGTGTCGGTATTGCACCAACTAAAACACTGGCTAAATTCTGCAATCACCTTGCCAAAAGCTATCCACAGCACTTTGGCGGTGTGGTAGTTTGGAATGATTGGTCAAAAGATATTCAAGACAGAGCCTTAGCAAGTCAAAGCGTTGATGAAATATGGGGCATTGGTAGCCAAACAGCACTACAGCTTAAGCAATTAGGCATCAATACTGCCAAAGACTTTGTCGATGCTGATCGCCACTTAATCGCCCATCATTTTAATGTCGTCACCCAAAGAACATGGCAAGAGATGAATGGCAAATCCTGTGCAGGACTTGAAATTGAAGAGCCAAAGAAACACATCATTAGAAGCAGAAGCTTTGCTAAGGCAATCACTGAGATTGAGCCATTGCAATCAGCCATCGCTTATCATATCGCTAGTGGTGCCCAAAAGCTCAGAGAACAAAACACTCTAGCTCATACGCTAACCGTTATTATTCGAACCAATCCATTTGGCAATCATCAGCAGTATTATGGCAAAAAGACCATTGTCCTTACCAAAGGCAGTAACGATACTCGAGTGTTAAACCAACACGCCCAAAAACTGCTTAAAATCCTATACAAACAAGGCTATCACTACAAAAAGTGCGGTATTGAATTGGGTGGGATTGAACCCATCCATCGTGTGCAGTATGATTTATTTGCAAAACAAGATGAATTTGAGCATTTAGAAAATCAACATCTGATGCAAACACTTGATGCCATTAACAAGCAATTTGGCAAAGGCAAGCTGATTTTAGGCTCGCAAAAGCTGTCTGATGACTGGCAGATGAATCGGGGCTTTATGAGTCAAAGGTTTACCACGCGTTGGGATGAGTTGTTGCTGTTGCCAGATGTAAGATGACACACAGTATGAGTAGAAAAGGCAACTGCTGGGATAATGCACCAACACAGCGTTTCTTTCGAAGTTTTAAAACCGAATGGATGCCAAAACATGGCTATGAAAATATCCAAGAAGCAAAACTAGATGTGGTAAATTATATCCTTGGCTATGACAGTCAACTCAGACCCCATAGCTTTAATAACTACCTAAGTCCTGTCGAAAAAGAACGACGGTTTTTTAACAAAACCAGAAATAAAAATACAGGGTTTAATATAGTAGCAAATACCTGTAAAATATCAATCAGGTACAATACAACCACCTGATTTTAGATAATCGTCAGAATAAAATGTAAAATATTCACAATAGACCATCTTATTAATATTTGGATTAAATGGATAAAATTTAACATCAAACATAAAAAAATCAAAAATATTTAAAAACACTAAAAATAAAGAAACAAAGAATATCAGTTTAAATTTCTTTAGTAGCACTCCTTTTAATTTTTTGTTAATCATTAATAAAAAATAAACGATAGGAACTACAACCATAAGATTTAATAGAAATCCAAGATAATAAAAATCAAAAAAATTAGATATTGATTTAGAACACCAGCTCCAAATAAAGGTATATACAGAGCGAGTATAAAGTACGCTAACCCAATAAAAACTAGTGATAATCCAAGTAGAAAACACGATAGCGTGTAATAAAATCTTAATATTAATCATCTATTCTAAATCCTATACCTGAGGTTTGAGTATATTGTCTTTATGAAAAGCAGCAGTTACTTTCCACCGCTTATAAGAAATAAAAATACAGGGTTTAATAATAGTAGCAAATACCTGTAAAATATCAATCAGGTACAATACAGCCACCTGATTTTAGATAATCGTCAAAAAAATAAGTATGGTATTCACAATAAGTAATTTCATTAACACTTGGATTAAATGGATAAAATCTAACATCAAAAACAATGAAATCTATATTAGATAAAATTACAAAAAATAAAGAAACAAAGAATATCAGTTTAAATTTCTTTAGTAGTACTTCTTTTAATCTTTTATTAATCATTAATAAAAAATAAACAATAGGAACTACAACCATAAGATTTAATAGAAATCCAAGATAAAAAAATCCAAAAACATTCGCAATAGATTTAAAGCACCAACTCCAAATAAAGGTATATATAGACATACCGCTAAGCACAGAGACCTTATAAAAGTTGGTGATAATCCAAGTAGAAAACACGATAGCGTGCAATAAAATCTTAATATTCATCATCTACAATCACCTATTGATAGTCAGAACATTGCCTCAACTGCTTGCCATATAACACCCGACCCTGATTGACACAAAAGTCAAATCCAGAAAAGCCATGCCCGCCATGATCATACTGCTACAGTGCGCAGGGTGCGTACAACGCACCATTGAAACAGATTTGCTTAGTAACATCAACAACACGCTGATTTTGTTCTTCTATGAGTTCCATTTCTAGTTTAAACTCAGTGCTGTACTGCTTACGCTGTTTTGTCATGAGAGAATGCTCCTAGCTTGGGGTATAAGCTTTTATGGGGTGTCTAGGAATGTTGTACCAGTACAACCTAAGCCCTGTCGAAAAAGAACGACAGTTTTTTAACAAAACCCTCTTAGGGGATGTTTGAAAATAGTTGACCGGTACAGTTTGCTAAGTGGGATGGTAGGTTGAGTTATGTATAGTTGGTGAGCAATGCCAAAAATCACTATTTGTTCTCATTCTCTCCCCAGTATAAAGATTTGTACCATTCATTCGCTTCTTCTGGGGTGGCGATTTTAATATTTGGATCTTTGGTACATTTCATGCCATGCTGATGAAATAAAGCGGTTAAAGCATCAAAAGCCAACGATGTTTGTGCAAATTCATGATCATCTTGAGCATAAGCGAAGTATTGGCAGGCTTTATCTAAATTCTTGGTAGTACCAAAACCAAAAGCATAAAGTTGGGTCAGATAGGGTAGCAACTCAGGGTCATGTGAGCGTTCAAAATAATGACTGATGACAGTAAAGAATTCATTGGCGGTCTTGGGGTTGGTCAAAGCTTTAAAATCACGCAAATCAGCGTAAAAATAACTCTCTCCCCAGTTAAAATAATCATCTTCTGCTTTATAACTTTGATTGCTGGCAATAAAAGAGATATAACCCCTTAGTAAACCTTTATCTTGTGCTTTTGCCATGACAAGCTCGTAGTAATAATCGTTAATCATTTCTTTTAAGAACTCGTCGCTTTGGTAATTACTAAACTCCTTTAAGGCTTCATAATATGTTTTGGTTTCTAACTCATCATAAGCATGGTCGGCATACCAGTCAATAATATGCCATTTGGCATTCATCTGTCCTTTTCTCGCCAATTCATAATAGACTTTGCCATCTTGATATTTATCCTCATCTGTATAGGAAAAGTCAGGGTCGTTAAGGTCGGCAGTCAGTTTTGAAGCTTGCAATGCGTATATCGCATCCAGATGACCTTCGCTGGCCAGTTTTTTGACAATCATCATCTCTACGATCTCTGGTTCATGATAGTAGCTATCACGAAAAAATTCCACCGCTTTAGATGTTTGTCTTGGCGTCCATCTTGGATGGGCAAGCCAAGGGTGTTTGCTACTCACGGTGGTTTCTCCGATATGATTGGATTGATTTGAATTATTGGTATCAGTTGGCTGACAAGCCATTATCAATGCTGTGCATGATAATAAAATAGCATACTTTAACATCATGTTACTGTCCACATGGAATAAGAAGTTTTTGTCCGATTTTAAGATTGTTAATGTTGGATAGGTTATTTCCCTTGGCAATGGCATTAATTGTTGTACCATGTTGTTTGGCAATGGTTGCCAGACTTTCGCCTTTATGTACGGTGTGGATTTTCATCTTACTAGAGTTACTTTGTGGATTGCATTGTACGGGTTAAGTAATTTTTTCCTGTATCAGCGTAACTTCAATCATAACATATAAAACAAGAATATTCCCTGGTAGACATTTCACACACCCAATAATCACCAATAATGGCATCATATTCTTTGTTTAGGTATTTATTTTTGGTGGTGATATTTTCAGAATATTTTAAAAAGGTATAATTTTCATCATCATTACCCGAATCTATTTTGATATGAGTTTTTGCCCAGTTTTCTAGATATGAACAACTTGGTTTGTTAAAGTAATTGGACTTTATAATAAAGGTTTTGTGAGATTTTGAGCCAGGGAATATCTCTTCAAGGTATTGAGCTCTATAAATCTCAACTTCTTGATTGTGACTATACCAAACATATAAGCCTCCAAGAAAAATGATGAGTAAAATCATAAAAAATTTAAAGATTGATTTGTGCATTTTGTTCTTCTATAAGTTTTACCATTTCTAGTTTAAACTCAGCGCTGTACTGCTTACGCTGTTTTGTC
This sequence comes from Moraxella sp. FZLJ2109, assembly GCF_024296965.1. Taxonomy (NCBI): domain Bacteria; kingdom Pseudomonadati; phylum Pseudomonadota; class Gammaproteobacteria; order Moraxellales; family Moraxellaceae; genus Moraxella; species Moraxella sp. FZLJ2109. The sequence continues at coordinate 2,145,115 of NZ_CP101112.1, read as the reverse complement.
ATGAGAGATTACGCCTAGTTTGGGGTAGTAAACCTCCTATGGGGTGTCTGGGAATATTGTAGTGGTACAGTCTGAGACGGTGGCAGACTGGTTTTCTTGTAGAATATTTGCGGTGTCATATTTAAGATGAGGCGATGATATAATAGGCTTGGGATGGTGTTGTCTTGCCCATGCAACCAGATCTTTGGGATAATGAATGAATTTTTGCAAAGGCGTGTCGTCTAGATCAAATAGATAAACAAGGCAAGCTGGGATAAAGTCCCAATAGCCAAAATAGCCAACACTCTCTTCTCTAAGATGACTGTTATGCCACAGCTTATCATTATGGTATTCGTACCATTCTTCTAGATTTTGTCTGAGTTCATCAATGATGGTGTCTTTGATTTTTTGGGTATTGCCTGTGTGATGATACAAATCATCTAGGCAGTCGCAAATAATTGTATACCAAGGGTTGTTGTATAAACCGCCGTCCACATTGCCAGCTCGCACTTCTTGCACAAGACCACTAAGTCTAAATAAACGGTCAGTCATTGCATCGGTGGCATCAAAGACATCTTGGTTTTGACCTTCTGCCAACAGTTTGATTTTGGGTAATAACTCACGGCAATCCAAGAGATAGGCAAGACTGATAAACTGTAGGACTTTGTCAGAATTAGAACCTAAAACACTTGGTAGACTGCCTTCATCATAATGATGTTTAGCAATGGCAGCCGCTTCATGCTCTTTGCATTCGATACATTTGTATAGATAAGGGGTAAGGGTGTTGATGTCATCACCTGCGGTATAGGCAAGTAGGAGTTGTCCGTAATATACATCAAATAGATACAACCAGTTTGGCTGTAAATCCACCTCTAGAAAGTTAAATTCTTTGGTATAATAACCTTCATCATGAATGTGTTCTTCTATCAAATTATCCCAATAAGGCTTAATTTTCTCATAATAATCTTTGGTCATAAACTTCTGACGGCGTTTTTGGATAAAGGTGTTTGGCATAAGATGCTCCTAGGTTGGTGTTAATGGATTATTTTGCTTTTTTAGTCTGTTTGGGCTTGGCTTGAGCTTTTGGTTTGTTGGCATTGGCAACACGACCGTTGATGGATTTATCAATTTCTGCGTCCGTCCAATGAAAGGTGGGGGTGTGGTCTGATTCATGTTCTTCATCGTTGATGGATTGACCCATAGGACTTTTTGCCAATAGTTCCATGTGGTTTTCGGTGGCAGGTGTCTTAAGGGAAAAGCCAAACTGGATCAGACAGACAGACAAACAGACAACAATAAACAAAGATGCAAGCGTATGTTGACAAATTGCACTAATGAATTAAATTATCATAAATATAGGGGGTTGGTCAATGATGGGATAAAAATAGGGCATAAGAATAATCCAATGCCCGAGTGTGAGAGTTTTGGTTGACTTTGATGTAAGGATATGTCTATTTTTTGACTTGATTGAGGGTTTCTTGTGGGATGAGGCTTAGGCCATAGTCGGTGAGTTTATACCATACATAGCTTTTTGACTTGGATAAGTGTGTTGGCGTTGGGTAGCTTGGGGCGATATCACCAACATTAAGATGAATGAGTTTTTTAGTGATAATATCTTGGTAATAGCCTGAGACAGTGGCAGGTTGACCCTCTTGTAAGGTGTTATTTGTGTCATATTTAGCAGGACGTGTTGTTGAGTTGTTTTGAGAGGCGACAAAAGCCGCAGCACTTTCTGGGGTGATGCCTAAATTATCCACTACTTTGTTAATATCCATCATAATTTCAAAGGGCTGTAATTGGGTGATAAAGTTAATGTGTTCAAAGATATTAACCTTTTGGACATTTTGCAGAAGTTGCTTACCGCCCAAGGCAATGGCTGGCACAAAGGTATAAATTTCATCTTCTTTGAGTTTACCATAACTGGCAAGACAGCGGTCAAATAGATAGTTGTTCTTTCTATCAGGAATGTCAAATGTTTTTTTATCACGCATACCATTGGTATCTAAAAACGTTGTCAAACTAATGGCATAGTCTTTTTGGCTAAGCTGATAATCATCTTTTACCCATGGAAAGATACGAATATAGTCTATGTCAATCTTTAAGCTAGAGTTGGTGTGTCTGCCACTTACTTTTAAGTTGCCAAATGCGGTGCGTCCAAACACATACCAATCATCGTGAGCATAAAATGGGGTGGGCTTTAAGATTTCATCAAGCAAGTCGGCATAATCATCGGGGTTCACTAGCCAAAACTGTACCGGTACAATATTCCCAGACACCCCATAAGAGGTTATACTACCCCAAACTAGGAGTAATCTCTCATGACAAAACAGCGTAAGCAGTACAGCACTGAGTTTAAACTAGAAATGGTCAAACTCATTGAAGAGCAAAATCAGCGTGTTGTTGATGTTGCTAGGCAATATGATATCGGTAAATCTACTTTAGAAAACTGGCTTAAACGTTATCGTCTTGAACTTCAAGGCAAGCCATTAGCCACAGGTCATGCTCTAACACCAGAACAACGAGAGCTTGAACGACTTCGTAAAGAAAATGCCCAGCTAAGACTTGAGCGAGATATTTTAAAAAAGGCATCCGCTCTATTAGCACAAGACAGCTTACTATCCCGCTAATAGAGCAATTGATGGGGCAATACAGCATCAGTAAAGCAAAGCTGTGTCAGCTATTTGGTATTTGCCGAAGTACTTATTATGTCAAGCAAAAACCAAAACTGCCAACACGTAAAGAGATTAATCTGCGCCTATGGGTAAAACAAGCGTTTGATTGCTCTAAAGGATCGGCAGGCTCTAGAAGTATTGCTGCTATGGTTAGTCGTGCTCATCAGATTAAACTAACACGCTATAAAGCGCGTCAATTAATGAGAGCACAAGGACTCATCAGTCGCCAAAGCATCAAGCATCGCTATCGCTTAGCTGATCAAGCACATACAGCGCATGACAACTTGCTAAAACGGCAGTTTGCACCAGCTGCACCCAATCAAGTATGGGTATCGGATGTGACGTATATTCACACCAAAGCAGGATTTTGTTATTTGGCTGTGGTGATGGATTTATATGCCAGACACATCATTGGCTTTGCCATGAGTGATCATCCAAACAGTGAGCTGACCACCAAAGCTTTAGCCATGGCTTATACCATACGCTTTAAGCCAACCGGTGTGTTATTTCATTCAGATCAAGGATCTCATTACACCAGTCGCGCCTTTGCTGATGCCGTTGCTAGATGTAAGATGACACACAGTATGAGTAGAAAAGGCAACTGCTGGGATAATGCACCAACAGAGCGTTTCTTTCGAAGTTTTAAATATGAGTGGATGCCAAAACATGGCTATGAGAATATCCAAGAAGCAAAAGTAGACGTGGCAAATTATATCCTTGGCTATTACAGTCAACTCAGACCCCACAGCTTTAATAACTACCTAAGCCCTGTTGAAAAAGAACGACAGTTTTTTAACAAAACCCTCTTAGGGGTTGTTTGAAAATAGTTGACCGGTACAAACCCCCCATTATCCAAACAAGCAAAGCCTATCTTTTCCCAAATATACCAAAGCGGTCTTGGAAAAAAATTAGCATAGGTTTTGATAAAAGCTTCGGTTGGTTTGGGGCCTTGTTCTATTTTGACATTCCCTTCTTCGGTCATCAAATATTCTATATATTCATCGGTAATCTGTTTAGCATCAGCATCTAAGTTTATCATGTTATTTACACCTTTCTAGTTGTACATTCATGCGAGTAGTCGATTTGTCAGGTAGGTTTTCAACTGCTTTGTCAATGGCATCTACTCGAGTAAGTTTTTGGTCAAGTAGGTCTATCGTATTATGGGGTGTCTGGGAATATTGTAGTGGTACAGGGAGTCCTAATTAGCAGTCAAGTGGGTTTGTAAAGGCTGTATGGATAACTTGAGAAATAAGACTGATTCAATCTAGCATATAGCAAGCATGGTGGTATAAAGCATCCTTGCTGTATGCTAGATTTACAAAACTTCCACCAATGTCCAAGCAATCTTCATGGCTTCTACAGTACGCCAATTGGCATCCATGTGGATGAAATAAGGAGCGATGTCACCTTTTTTGAGTACGACATATTGGCGATAGTCTGTCAGTCTGCCATCAGAAGCGATATTGTGGTGTCTAAATTGCTTACGATTGTAGTCATATTCATCCAAATAAATATAACGCCCATCTTGTTGGCATACCTCCCCAGTGTTCAAGGTGGTGATTTCACCCGTAGCCGTCTTAATGGGCTCAGCCGTGATATCAGAGGTTGTCTGCTGCGGGAATGTGCGCCATAGCTCAGGATTATCAAAGCGTCTTAGCCATAGGTCGGTAAAGTAGGCGTTAAAGGTTTGGCGACCAACACCGCCATCATACTGATTCATTCTTGTCAAAGAACCATATCGCCCGTTTCGCATCGGGCGGCAGATATCATTGATGTCAAGATAGCTTTGGGGAATGGGCTTGTCAATAGGTAGTAACTGTGGCACTTCATCAGCAATCAACAGCACACCATTATCATAAATCTTATGCGCCACAGATTTGGCAGTTATCTGTTCCAATAACTTATCCCTACCTCCGATACGCTGTGCCAAATCATCGCTAATATAAGTCCACCAATCAATGCTGCGGATACCATGGTGCATGACAACCGCATCCCATGTATCAATAATATTAATGCCAAAAAACTGTTTGGCTTGATTTAATAAATCTATACTATACTGCTCTTCATAGCCTATCGCCGAACCCAAACCCATATAAGCAAAGTACGGGTTTAGCTTATGAATACAATAATTAAATAGATTAACAATCATCACCTGTTTATCAGGATTGAAGAAATCTGCCCTATCCACCCGAAATCTAAGCTGACTAATATCCTCCAATTTCCAATCTCTCTCGGTCATACAAAACAATTCATAAGGTACCGCCTCCTCCATGAGCTGATGACTGCCTGCCGACACAAACCACTCAATGATATCATCAGGGTCTTTACGCTCTTGCAGGATTTCATTGAAACTAGGTAGCTTGTCAAACGGCTTTTCTTTCCACCTGCGATTTTTGGGGTTAAATCCCCAAGTAATGTGCTCTCCAAATAGTGCCATATATTGGTCAATGCAGTCTCGTAACTGCTCACGCACTTCGGGCAAGTGCCCATCTCGAAAAAATAGACAGGCGGTTAGATGTACATCATTAACGGTGACTTCCTTATCATTGATAACATCATAATAATGAAAGTCCTCTTTGTACTCATTCATCTCTTCGAGTGTTTTCATGGAGTCTCCTGTTTGGCTTGTTATTAGTGCGAACTTGCATAGCCAAGACCAACCCCCAACACCGCAAGACCTGTTGCAGGCGTACCTACAATGGATGCAATAATAGCTACCGTCACAACGGTAGCACCAAAAGCAATTGTGGCAATTGTGGGTTTATTTATAAATTGTGCCAATGGCATATTTTGATTATAAGGATTCTTTACATTAACATAGTTAGGGGTTAAAAACAATGAATTAAAGTCCGCCCGTGATTTAATGGCTGTAATATATGTTTCATATGGCTGAGTCCTAGGATCTTTTCTGTACACATTGCAATGACAGTCTCTTTCTTTCAGCTCTCTGAATTGATTTGGGCCCGCAATTCTTTCATAGGCTTCTTTCTGTTCTTTAGTCAGCCTATTGTAACGGTCAACTAATTTGTAGCAGTACACCAATCCCGCAGCCCTCAATAAGTGGTACAATACCATCAAAATGAGGATAAACCATGAGACCACCAAGACGAAGCTTTGGTGCAGAGTTTAAATTAGAAGCAGTAAAATTAGCCACAGACAAAGGCTACAGCGATTTTAATATCTCTTAAGAGCAAAAATACCAAGCAATCAAGACATTAAAATCGCATGGCATCAAAGCATGACTGCAAGCAAAAGGTATCACGGTTGGCTTGTATTTAGTGCGTAAGCTCATGAAGCAGCAAGGCTTAATTTAGCAAACAACCGCAAAAATGGCGTTATCAAGACAAAGACCGCCAAATATTTGATAATATTCTGGCATGACAGTTTAGTCCCAAGCCTCATATAACGGTGCTTTGTGGTGATACAACTTATCTGAAGGTTTGTCAGGTATAGTGATTTGGAAAAGAGCCAAACTCTTCTTGGCAGACTTTTTGGGCGATGTACAAGGTCGCCAAGCGGTGCTGACCAATCAATGTTGGGTGCCTACAATAAATTATATGCACGGTGTCAAAAAAGAAGATTTATAATAGGTTTTATGAAGATATGAAAAAAGATGAAAATCTGTATGATGTTGGTCAAAAAAGATGCTCAAGGCAACTATATCAGTGGTCGTATGGCATTTATTGGTAGGATTGCTAAAGATTACCATAAAGCTATGGATAAATACTCTTTTGCGGTTGAGGCGTACTTAGAGTAATTGGCTAAAGAAAATATTGTGCGTGGCGTATGAAAAAATGGGTTAAGTATTCTTTAATAAGCCTAGGTGTCATCATCTTGGCAGTGATTATCTTTATTGGTTATTTATGGATGTGGTTGCAAGATGTGAATGAGGCAGCCAAGGCGTATGAAGAAAGGAGAGAATACATGCTTAAAAATCCCCCTGTATATAACAAAAACGAAAAAGGCGAGTATCGCATGGTGGTGAGACTTGGCGAGTCACCAGAGTTATTAGACCAAAGAAATCCCAATCTATTTGCAAGTGAAGGTGTTGTTGCGGATTTGGGTTCTAATCGCCCTGTATTGCCCTTTGCCGAAATTCCCAAGATTCATCTTGAGATGTTGGATGAGAACTACGAACGCGTATTTGACTTGGTAGGATTTAAAGATATTGTCATTTATGGAGGTGCTGAGTGGATAGGTGTGAGTGATATGCGCATTCACTTATTTAGAATACAAACTTGCGAGTTTTGGGAGAAGCCTTGTACGCCTGAGATGGTCTCAAAAATGCGCTATGAACAGTATTGGCAAATCGTGGGCATGCTCAAAAAATATGGTTGGAAGCCTTATGTACCAATGGTGGGATATAAAGATGAACCATATGGTTATGCAAGGGTATTTGGTGAAGAGTCGTGGACAGTGGATCTGCAAGCTCATCTTGATAGGGGGCGAGCCATTAATGAGAGCGACTTTGAATATATACTTCCACCTTATATTGTTTATCCAGACGGCTATTATGTGGATACATATGATAAATGGCAAAAATATGCCTTTGATAGAGATTTGCTGATATTTTTTTATAAAAACAACCTATTGCTACAATTGAGTATTGGTAACGCAACTACAACCATTGATATTGTAACCAATACCGACAGCTTTTTTTATCGTTATGATGAATTTACCCGCACCGAAAAATGGAAAGAATACCTAGCCGCCGACATCCCCAAATGGCAAGCTAAGCGCAAAGAAGCTGAAGATATCCTACGAGCCAAAGGCTATACCATTGATGAAAGCTATGTGGATGCGCCTTTACCCAAAGAGTTTTTGGAGTGGCAACAAGCCAAGCAATCAAATTCAAAATAGTGTTGAGATGGATGGTGTGCATTGCCATCATCACCATATCGAATGGCTTGTTACTTATTGCGTGCTATAGGATGTGTTATGACTGATATAATTAAGATAGAATTAGGATGTTTGTGATGATACCTTATTATCCATTATCACCAGAAATGGCTCATATTGTTCATTTTATCTTTGAATGGGCAGGAGTGATGATTGGGGTGCAATATTATCGAATGTTAAAAAAACGCCATGTTCCCCATCAACAAGGAATGTTTGAACGCAAAACCTTTGCGGTGTTAATTGGTTGTATTTTAGGGGCAGGCATTGGCAACAAGCTATTGTTTGTGGTGGAGAATCCCTTGGTATGGCAACAGTTCGGTTGGGTGTCTTTGATTTTTGGGCAGACCATTGTCGGTGGTATGTTAGGCGGTTTGATTGGTGTTGAAATCGCCAAAAAAATCGTCGGTGTGCGAGAATCTACAGGGGATTTATTTGTTTTGCCATTGGCAGTTGGGTTGTGCGTTGGGCGAGTAGGGTGTTATTTGGCAGGACTACATGATGGGACATTTGGCGTAGCGACAACTTTGCCGTGGGGCGTTGATTTTGGTGATGGGGTGATTCGACATCCAACGCAATTATATGACATTGTAGCAGTATTGGTTTTTGTTATCATATTGCAGCGTTATAGACAGCGTTTGATGGTCGTTGCTGGTTTGAGTTTTAAATTATTTCTAGCCAGTTATTTGGCGTGGCGATTTTATATTGACGGATTAAAGCCTGTACCGTATGCTTATGCATATGGTTGGTCAGGGATTCAATGGGTGTGCTTGATTGCATTAATGCTATATCTGCCTATTGTTTTGCGAGATTTAAAATGCCTAATGGTGCATCACCGAGGATAAAATTATGACTGATGTAAAGACACCACAACAAGAGCCTGATGAGGATACTCAAAGTAATGAGGCCAAATTGGCAAAATCCGAAGGGCTGTGGTCGGGGATATTTTTGGGTATATTACTGACACTGATGGTCGGCGGTGGGATATGTTGGGGAATATTGAGCAATATTGGCGGCTCACAGGGTAATGCTGTCGATATCGAAGAGATGCCCAATGATGATGGTCAAAGTCTTGATTTATTAAAACAAATTCAAGACAAAGCCAAAAATGATGCCACCGCAGGCAAAGAAAAATGGATGTATTCCCATGTGCTACAAACTGCGTGGATGAGAAATAAATTGGCACTCAAATTAACCGCTCACGAAATCGAACAGCAGTCCACTGAGTATTTTGAGCAAGCAGTGGCATTAAAACAGCCCAATGCCTTGCATGAACAGGCCAAGGTGTTAGTTCTTAATTCCCTAGAGCCAATCGACCAAAATTTTGTTTCATTTCAAGAGTCCAAAATTCGCCTTTCGGCACAAACAGAACAGGGATTTGATCTATTGGCACAATCCTATAATCAGCAGTGTAATTTTATCAATACTGAAAATGCTGGATGGGATACTTGGTTAGCATTTATTCAAAATGATCCATCGGTGGGGTATTCGGATTTGGATACTGGGTATCAAGAAATGCTATCCAATCCAAATCTACAAAGCAATCAAGCTGCATTTTTTAAATTATTGGCAATTCATGCTTATGAGACGGCGCATTGTTCTTCAGAAGGTGATACAAAAAAAGCCATCTTGGAGCGCATCATTCATGTCGAGAACTATCCTTATTTGCATTTGGTGTATGATTATGTCGTCGCCAAACAGCTAGAACTACAGGATTTGCAATATTTGCTAGAGCGCAAAATCCCAGAAAATCAACAACAGCAATTTGAGCAGGATGTAAAGCTCCTAGAAGAGCAGTATCAGCACTATTTTGCCAACGCCAGTCAAAAGAGTGTGGTGCATGATGAGGCCGCAGCTGCTGGTCCAGACCCATCCTATCTCTTATTATTTAAATAAGGAAGTGCCATGTCCCGCAAAAACCGACCATATCATTTTTATGATACCACGACTTCGGTGTGTAGCCAGTGTTTATATCCCGTTGAAGCCAAAATTATCTTTAAAAACAATCAAGTTTATATGGATAAATGGTGTCCAGTACATGGTAATGAACGTGTCTTAATCATGGACGATGCAGACTATTATCGCAACTGCCGAGAAGTGTACGTCAAGCCGCCTGAGATGCCAGAGCGATTTGCAACAACCATGCACTATGGTTGCCCTTATGATTGCGGACTTTGCCCTGACCATATGCAACACTCTTGCTTGTCGATTGTGGAAATTACCGATGTCTGTAACTTAGATTGTCCTGTGTGTTTTGCGGATAGTGGATTAAGCCGAGAACAAAAATTTCCGCACCTTGCCTACCGCCATAAAGATTTAGAGACTGTCAAACGAATGTTAGATACTGTGGTCAAATCAGAAGGCGAGCCAGATGTTGTGCAATTTTCAGGCGGAGAACCAACCTTACACCCACAACTTTTTGAGATTTTAGATTACGCCAAAACCTTACCAATTCGCCATTTAATGATTAATACCAATGGCATTCGTCTCGCCAAAGAGCCTGAATTTGTTGCAAAATTAGCAGAATATGCCCACAGCACCAAAGGACAAGGCTTAGAAATTTATTTACAATTTGATTCTTTACATGATGAACATATCCACATTTTGCGTGGAGCAAATTTGGCTAAAATTCATGAGCAAGCCTTAGCCGAATTAGAAAAATACAATCTATCTACAACATTAGTGGCAACCATTAAAAAAGGCGTGAATGATGGTGAATTAGGCAATATTATCCGTCATGCTAGCCAATACCGTTGTGTGCGTGGTGTCAGCATTCAACCACTATCAGAAGCGGGACGAGTTGGCTTAGATGAACAATTATTGGACGATAAAAAACAACGTTTAACCATTTCAGAAATCCGCCGAAAAATTGCACAGCAATCTGATATTTTTAGTTTGGATGATATTGTACCAGTTCCTTGTAATCCTGATACTTTGGCAATGGGCTATGGCTTTAAAACGCCAAAAGATGATGGTACAGGCTATGACATCACCCCATTAACACGCTACATCACCCCTGATGTGATTATGCAAGGTGGAGCAAATACCATTTTATTTGAACAACAGCCCGAAATGCACGCCAACGCTAAGGGGCAGCTGATTAAGGTGCTAAGTACCAACCATTCTCCAGAATCACAAGCAAATTGTTTAAGTGAATTGCTGTGCTGTTTACCCAAAATTCAAGCACCACATTTAAGCTATGAAAATGTATTTCGTATTTTAGTGGTGCAGTTTATGGATATTGATAATTTAGATATTCGCTCGCTAAAAAAATCATGTATCCATTTTGCCCAAGAAAATGGACAAATGATTCCATTTGAAAGTTATAATTTATTTTATCGTGATGATAAAGCAAAAAAACTGGCAGAAATACGAACTCATTTGGAGCAGAGCTTTAGGGTGAGAAAAGGGCGGATTATTTAGTTATGTTAATGTCATGGATTACCCTTAAAACCCTTTTATTCACAATGTACCGGTACACTATTGGTAACTTATGTCAGCGTGCCACAAATCAACCCACAAACCAATCAATTCTACCGAACCGTCTATCAAGGTTAAACAAGGAGAAATATCATGAAAACCAAAACAATACTTATTTTATCAATCCTCCTATCATCCCTAACCCTTACCGCCTGTGATCCATTCAAAGGCTTAAGAGACTATGGACAAGAATCAGGGGCAAATGGGAAGTGTACCGGTACAATATTCCCAGACACCCCATAAGAGGTTATACTACCCCAAACTAGGAGTAATCTCTCATGACAAAACAGCGTAAGCAGTACAGCACTGAGTTTAAACTAGAAATGGTCAAACTCATTGAAGAGCAAAATCAGCGTGTTGTTGATGTTGCTAGGCAATATGATATCGGTAAATCTACTTTAGAAAACTGGCTTAAACGTTATCGTCTTGAACTTCAAGGCAAGCCATTAGCCACAGGTCATGCTCTAACACCAGAACAACGAGAGCTTGAACGACTTCGTAAAGAAAATGCCCAGCTAAGACTTGAGCGAGATATTTTAAAAAAGGCATCCGCTCTATTAGCTCAAGACAGCTTACTATCCCGCTAATAGAGCAATTGATGGGGCAATACAGCATCAGTAAAGCAAAGCTGTGTCAGCTATTTGGTATTTGCCGAAGTACTTATTATGTCAAGCAAAAACCAAAACTGCCAACACGTAAAGAGATTAATCTGCGCCTATGGGTAAAACAAGCGTTTGATTGCTCTAAAGGATCGGCAGGCTCTAGAAGTATTGCTGCTATGGTTAGTCGTGCTCATCAGATTAAACTAACACGCTATAAAGCGCGTCAATTAATGAGAGCACAAGGACTCATCAGTCGCCAAAGCATCAAGCATCGCTATCGCTTAGCTGATCAAGCACATACAGCGCATGACAACTTGCTAAAACGGCAGTTTGCACCAGCTGCACCCAATCAAGTATGGGTATCGGATGTGACGTATATTCACACCAAAGCAGGATTTTGTTATTTGGCTGTGGTGATGGATTTATATGCCAGACACATCATTGGCTTTGCCATGAGTGATCATCCAAACAGTGAGCTGACCACCAAAGCATTAACCATGGCTTATACCATACGCTTTCAGCCAACCGGTGTGTTATTTCATTCAGATCAAGGATCTCATTACACCAGTCGCGCCTTTGCTGATGCCGTTGCTAGATGTAAGATGACACACAGTATGAGTAGAAAGGGCAACTGCTGGGATAATGCACCAACAGAGCGTTTCTTTCGAAGTTTTAAATATGAGTGGATGCCAAAACATGGCTATGAGAATATCCAAGAAGCAAAAGTAGACGTGGCAAATTATATCCTTGGCTATTACAGTCAACTCAGACCCCACAGCTTTAATAACTACCTAAGCCCTGTCGAAAAAGAACGACAGTTTTTTAACAAAACCCTCTTAGGGGTTGTTTGAAAATAGTTGACCGGTACAAACATCTTCAGTATTGGAAAATCAAAGAAGAAGAAAACCCCACCTGCAAAGACGCTCGTGGTCGTAAACGTCCATGTGTCTAATGATGAAATAAGTGGCGTGAAGCAGTAAGTTTCACGCCATTTTGACACTACCCCAAACTCGCTGTCAAACTCATGTTTGAAATTATGAAAGATATTGGTATTAATCGTAATTATGATTTTAGTAAATATGACATAAACACTTTTGATGGTGATATAATGCTACAAGGACTTTCCAAAGACCTAATTGATAAAGCTTGGAATAAATACCAAGACTACAAAACCAACAAAACCCAATACTTTGTCAATGAAAACATCATCAATGGCAATCAACAGGGTATGACCTGCTATGTGAGTATCCAAGATGCTCAAAAAAGTAAAATCCTATTTCATGACTATCTACACTGGTGTAGTAGCATGGACAGAAAGTTTTTAAGTCTGATTGGTACACAAGTGAGTGTCCCCCAAATCAATCCACAATCCAATCAATTTTATAGAACTGTTTATCAAGGTTAAACAAGGAGAAATACCATGAGAGCCAAAACACTACTTACCTTAACCCTACTTTTAACATCATCCCTAACTCTTACCGCCTGCAATCCCTTAAAGGGTTATGGTCAAGAGGCAGGGGCAGGTGGAAGTAAACGTAGTGGACTTCAAAATGCTCGAGGGGATGATGTATGGGGTTGTCAGGGTGAGCAAATATCAGGTTTGGGTTTTTTAGATAAGTATGGTTTACCCCGTGAAATCGGCGGTAACTTTATCTGTGATGGCGATACCCCCAAACTCCCCAAAGACTGTCAAGGTCGTGAAATCCGTAGTGAGGCGGAATTTATTGCTTTTTGGCAAAGACATCAGTTTCCTATTGGATTGCCTTATTATGATTGTGTTAATGGGGTTCCTAAAGTAAAAGCAGAACATCTTCAGTATTGGAAAATCAAAGAAGCCTCTAACCCCACCTGCAAAGATTCTCGTGGTCGTAAACGTCCGTGTGTCTAGATGAATTGTACCGGTACAATATTCCCAGACACCCCATAAGAGGTTATACTACCCCAAACTAGGAGTAATCTCTCATGACAAAACAGCGTAAGCAGTACAGCACTGAGTTTAAACTAGAAATGGTCAAACTCATTGAAGAGCAAAATCAGCGTGTTGTTGATGTTGCTAGGCAATATGATATCGGTAAATCTACTTTAGAAAACTGGCTTAAACGTTATCGTCTTGAACTTCAAGGCAAGCCATTAGCCACAGGTCATGCTCTAACACCAGAACAACGAGAGCTTGAACGACTTCGTAAAGAAAATGCCCAGCTAAGACTTGAGCGAGATATTTTAAAAAAGGCATCCGCTCTATTAGCTCAAGACAGCTTACTATCCCGCTAATAGAGCAATTGATGGGGCAATACAGCATCAGTAAAGCAAAGCTGTGTCAGCTATTTGGTATTTGCCGAAGTACTTATTATGTCAAGCAAAAACCAAAACTGCCAACACGTAAAGAGATTAATCTGCGCCTATGGGTAAAACAAGCGTTTGATTGCTCTAAAGGATCGGCAGGCTCTAGAAGTATTGCTGCTATGGTTAGTCGTGCTCATCAGATTAAACTAACACGCTATAAAGCGCGTCAATTAATGAGAGCACAAGGACTCATCAGTCGCCAAAGCATCAAGCATCGCTATCGCTTAGCTGATCAAGCACATACAGCGCATGACAACTTGCTAAAACGGCAGTTTGCACCAGCTGCACCCAATCAAGTATGGGTATCGGATGTGACGTATATTCACACCAAAGCAGGATTTTGTTATTTGGCTGTGGTGATGGATTTATATGCCAGACACATCATTGGCTTTGCCATGAGTGATCATCCAAACAGTGAGCTGACCACCAAAGCATTAACCATGGCTTATACCATACGCTTTCAGCCAACCGGTGTGTTATTTCATTCAGATCAAGGATCTCATTACACCAGTCGCGCCTTTGCTGATGCCGTTGCTAGATGTAAGATGACACACAGTATGAGTAGAAAGGGCAACTGCTGGGATAATGCACCAACAGAGCGTTTCTTTCGAAGTTTTAAATATGAGTGGATGCCAAAACATGGCTATGAGAATATCCAAGAAGCAAAAGTAGACGTGGCAAATTATATCCTTGGCTATTACAGTCAACTCAGACCCCACAGCTTTAATAACTACCTAAGCCCTGTCGAAAAAGAACGACAGTTTTTTAACAAAACCCTCTTAGGGGTTGTTTGAAAATAGTTGACCGGTACAAATAATCAGTAGTTTGAATAAATAATCATGCTACTTTATGAAAACTTATGGGTCAAAAGCTGAGGGTTACCTCCGCCAAATCGCCAACAAAAACATAGATAGCTAAGAGGTAGTCATCAATGAAAATAAAATACAGATACTTTGCCCTTGTACCTTTGTTGCTACTGCCTTTATTATTTATCAATGCACAAGCCAAATGCACACCCATTAAAAGTGAGACGACCATGAACGCTCAAACATCCCCCAATGAACAAAAACAAGCCATCATTCAAATGAAAAAAGAAGGCTGTGATTTGTATTACAAAAATCCCAAGTTTTTTGATGCCACGCAGTCAGGTTATGGATTTAGCTTTATCAGGCCCACCGTACCATTCTCTGAAATTTATGACACCAACATCATCATCCTAGATGAAACGGGGCAATATGCATTTCATTGGCAGGGGTTTACGGATCTTTTTTTGGTTGATGAAGGAGGTGAATTAAACATATTATATTTTGATGGCAGCCTACCAAAAAGAAAGTTTGGCGTGGTCAATGATTATTGGGATAGAGAACTGGCATACCAAGAACTCTATAACAAGGCAAACTATAGCACTGATGAAGTAGAAAAAGCAGAAGCTCAAAAGCAAATTGATAAAATTAATCAAGAAAAAAACCGACATCTATACGACCAATATGCCGAGCTACTAAAAAGAGTTAAATTATATGGATGGAAACCCTATGTGTCTTTTGGAGAGCGGGCAGGAGGTCCAACAGATGAAAATGGCAATTACTATACTTTTGCTCATCCCCGAGTAATTGCCAAAGATGCTTGGGAAATAGAACGTGCTCAGCAACTAGCTTTAATGAATGGCGACAATCTAGCAGACGAAATTTCAGTATCACTAGATGGCTACTATATCGACAGTTTTGACAAATGGCAACGCTATGTCAATGTTAGGGAAGACAATAATCCTGGTATTTATGTGCAATTTTACAAGGATAATTTGCTGTTAACCCTTAATGTGGATAATATTACACCAAGTATTGAGATAAAAACCAACACAGCTCACTATTTTTACTTATACGACGAAGAAACCCGCATCAAAAAATGGAAAGAATACCTAGCCACCGACATCCCCAAATGGCAAGCTGAGCGCAAAGAAGCTGAAGATATCCTGCGAGCCAAAGGCTATACCATTGATGAAAGCTATGTTGATGCCCCACTGCCCAAAGAGTTTTTGGAGTGGCAACAAGCCAAGCAATCAAATTCAAAATAATCTTAATAAAGATTCATCGGTCTTGGTTGTTGTTGATGTCTTAACCTTGAATATATTTTTTGATGGCACAGGCAACAACCTGTATAATGTGAAAGCAGGTGTCAGGGTTAATGATGACGCTGGATAACAATGGCAAACCGAATAGGAGATTTTTTAATGGTTAAACCTTATATTAATATTATATTTATCTTAATAGCGAGTGCATTTCTTGTATCATGCTCCATCCCAGAAGGGTGGTATTATTGATAAATAAAAATGAACCAAGTTGGTTTGAGCCTAGACATCTATCAGCCCGTTTTTTTGGCATAAAGCATGGTCTGATAGATGTTAGATTATGAGTGTCAAAAAAATAAGCAATAATTCGATATAGGATACGAAATTTGACGTCTAAGCTTTATTCTGTTCTTATCTATATTATTGTAGGTATAAGTCTGGTATCCTGTTCAAAGTTGAGGGCGGTGGTTATTACCCTTATGACTACGGTTTCCCATATTATTTAACCGAACCAAATGCAAAAGATTTATCAAATCCTTTGTTTGTTATTTATAATCCTGGTTTCAAAATCCCAGTAGAATAACTTGGATAAATCAATCAAAATGTACTCACCGCTAAGCTTTTGGGATTTTGCGGGTGTGGCATAGTGGCCAATGATGGCCGTACAATGATGAGGGTAAAAGCTGATGTTAAAACATTATTTAATTGCCATTACCACAGCGACTATTTTGTGTATTGGCGGTTTTTTTGTATGGTTTTTTTATCCCTTAATAGAGAGGGGTATTATACAGATGATGGATACAACTCCACCCACACCCCAAACCGTCACCCTGCATTTTGGTCATCAAGGTATACGAGATTTTTATACTTATACGCATGGTGAGAGTGATGATTATCCTGAGATTATGAGTTTTTATGAATTACATTGGGATTTGAATAACACAGGAGTTATCAATCTTAACCACTTTGGCTCAACTACGACCATTTCTAATGTCATCTGGGCAATGGGTACTAAAAACAGCAGACACACCCATGGCATCGGTGGTCTTGATGTGCATGCAGACCTTAGTTGTAAGATAAACTACCGTTGTTTACAGTATTAAGGTAAAATACTGCAAATGAACATTCATAAAAATACACGATTGCTTCCCTACCAACGGGAAGCCATTTGGACTGCTTATCACAAGAACAGGCAGTCAGTTACTTCACTAGCATTGGAGTACAAAGTATCAAGACCTACCATTTACAAAGTCTTAAAACTTGCTCGTGTTAAGCTACTCAAGCCCCAAGCCAGTACCAACAATCGCTTTAAACAAGCCAAATATGGTATTAAACGCCTTGCTAAAGTTGAACAATCCATACAGGATAAGCTCAAAAAGCAAGCCAAGCGATACAATAAGTCCTATCCTGGTGAGATGGTGCATGTGGACACCAAACGCCTGCCCTTGCTCAAAGGACAAAATGCCAACAGTCCTAGAGAATATCTATTTGTTGCCATAGATGACTATTCTCGCGAATTGTATGCTGACATCATGCCGGATAAAACAGCCTTTAGTGCAACACAGTTTCTTGTAGAACAAGTGATAGAGCCATGCCCCTACAAAATTGATGTGATTTATTCTGACAATGGCACAGAATATAAAGGCACAAAAGACCATGAATTTTCTCAAGCCTGCTATCAAAACAACATCAATCAAAAATTTACCAAAGTAGGTAGGCCACAAACCAACGGCAAAGCTGAAAGGGTCATACGAACATTAATGGAGCTTTGGCATGATAAACATGAATTTGTCAGCAGTGAGCATAGAAAGCAAGAATTAACCAGATTTCTTAATTTCTACAACACTGTTAGACCGCACTCATCTTTAAGTAAGAAAGATGAGACTACTGGCAAGACTTTAACTTTTACTCCTTATGAGTGGTTAGAGTTTTATTTTAAGCAAAGTGTAAATAACGCTTGAGTTTCTTACACCTTAGTAAAACAAAGTTTGCCACTGCTGAACAAGCCTATCAAGACTATGTAGCACTTATCACTGCTTTTAAACAGGCAGGGTGGCAACAGTATTTTAGACCTTGGAATGCTAGAATTGCCAAAGAGGATAATGTTAAAATCTTAACTTATGATAACCCTGATGATGTACCTGATGATAGATATGTGTTTAATACAAGATTTTCATCGGATAGCTTAACACCCCTAACCTTTGAGGAGTGGCAATATATGATTGCCAAGCAAGAAAAAGATGGCTATGGTTTTGTATTTAACTCAAATCTTTATCTTCGTGATATTGTTGTTTGGATAAAGATTAGCCCATTTGAAACCAAGCCAAATCCCATCTCTGGTCAGCCTGACCTTAAATATTATCAAGTACGTTATGAATTTAACACTGCCAAATATGATTTCTATCGTAGCATTAGGGGTGAAACAATTGAAGAGTTAAAACAAGAGTATGATGATGAGTATGAAACAGACAAAAGAGTCCGCCAAGACGAAGAAGATACAGCCATCCGTGCAGGCTTTCGTATTGACGAATCCTACCAAGACCCTGATATGTGGCAGTATATTATAGAGCCTGCTTATTAGCTTGAATATACAATCCAAGTGCAAAAAGATGATTGAAAACTCTTTAAATCTACTCTTTGCTAAGTGGAATGGTGGGTTGAGTTATGTATGGTTGATGAACAATGCCAAAATCTGAAAAAGGCAGATTTTATTGGATGGGTGTCGCTATCCTGTCAATAGTCGCAGAGGTGGCATTGCTTTATCATTATGGATAGGCATAGTTGATACAGGCAACCCTTGGGATCATAAGTGGCAACTAGTGAAAGATGATAGATTTAATAAAAACAGCAAAATTACGGTACATAGACCAACGCAAAGAGGTATACCTTCCGAAAGCCATTATCATAAATATAAAGATTATGACTATTTCTATGATGTGTGGTCAAATATTCATTATGGATACTTAGGACTAAGTGTTGGATTTTCTGAAAAAGTCTTACTCTCAGGTTCTTGGGTGCAACAAGTCGGGAGTGATATTAAACCTGCATTCAAAGAAAAAAGACTTCCTAGGGCGGATACCTTGGATGATCATACCTATACTATGCGAATTAATACAGGATTTAGCAGTGAGAAAATTTCTATTTATCAAGATTTGGAGGGGAATGATTTGTAAGGAGGGCGTGAAAAAGGATAAAATGCTTACAAAGGTAAGGTTATAGGATGTTTATGGAAGAGACTAAGCAAAGCAACCTTAATTTAAACAAATTTGGTAGATTAATAGGGCTTGTCCTAATATTAGGACTATTGACTGGTATGTCTATTTATAAGAGGCATCAGACGATTGGTAAGGCAGAATATAGCGTCGGTGTCAATACCATTCGCGGCAATGATGTACAAACTAATTTCAATTCGCACTTGATTGGTAAGGATGGTCAGCCAATTTTTTGGTTTAATTATATTGGTTCTTCTGGTGGCTCAGGTGTGGTCGATGCTTCTATTGGCTTGGACAGTATGCAACGCACGGAAGGCACATGGGAGATTCCTGCAGGTTTTAAGTTGATGTGGCTATCCATGTACGAAGGGCAAGGACAGGGTCAGTTTTTTGAGTTGGAAGGATGGCTGCCTTATACTGAAATTAAGGAGTCGTTTGACGAAAAAATTTTTAAACTATTTTATAATAGTGAACATCGTGCTCTCTCCAATGACCGTAACTACGAACATTTAGTCTTTCTCATTGCTCCCAAAGGCAAAGTCTATGTTTATGTCTCAGGCTACGAAGCTAAGCTACTTGGTGTTTATCAAGGCAAGCCTATTGATTATGACTGGTGGCAGTGGAAATTGGATACTGCTACCAATAAGGAAGAATACCAAGCATTAAAACAAGGCGAGCACAGCTACAAAACCATAGGAGGTACACATATTGATATTGACGACAGGGAAGCCTTCATTCAAGCATTTCGCAGACCAGAAGATTTTGAGATAATGAAGCAAATGCCTCTCTACTACCACGAAGGTTTTTTTAATCCTGTGCAATGGACTTTTAAGATTTCAGGACGTAATGCCAAATTGCTTGCATACGAATCTCAAATGCTCAACGGCGAGGTTCGGATTGTTCACAAGCCCAAAGAACAAACCACCCCTCTGCATGCTATTCCTGTAACACTAATGATTGATTTTTTAGTTGAGGATCAGGCGTATCGTTATTTTATAAATCTATCTGGAAATGAATCTAGCTTGGGTGGCAAGCACTCCACCGAGCTTTACCAATTCTGGCAAGATAACTTTGACACCAGTCAACCTGTTGAGATAGAGGTGGAGCTGTTTGCTGATGACACACTCAATGTGTGGTATAAGCAAGGCGATAAAAAACTGTTGTCTGAAGTAGTGGATGTTACAGAAGTTGACAGATAATAAGAGTTGAGTCTAGGAGATTATCATGGCACATGATCAGTCAGGCGGTACAGGAGCAAGCCCTGCCAAAAAAAGCAACACGCACCCCTATAGGTGTCGCACCAACTAGCAAGCCCGCCAATACTCGTACTGTACCAGCCAACTATTTTCAAACAACCCCCCGAGAGGGTTTTGTTAAAAAACTGTCGTTCTTTTTCAACAGGGCTTAGGTTGTACTGGTACAGCTCTATTTTTATCCCATTGACCAACCCCCTATATTTATGATAATTTAATTCATTAGTGCAATTTGTCAACATACGCTTGCATCTTTGTTTATTGTTGTTTGTTTGTCTGCCTGATCCAGTTTGGTTTTTCCATCAAGACACCTGCCACCGAAATCCACATGGAACTATTGGCAAAAGGTCAATCCATCAACGATGAAGATCATGAGCAAAACCACACCCCCACCTTTCATTGGACGGACGCAGAAATTGATAAATCCATCAACGGTCGTGTTGCCAATGCCAACAAACCAAAAGCTCAAGCCAAGCCCAAACAGACTAAAAAAGCAAAATAATCCATTAACACCAACCTAGGAGCATCTTATGCCAAACACCTTTATCCAAAAACGCCGTCAGAAGTTTATGACCAAAGCGTATTATGAAAAGATTAAACCTTATTGGGATGATTTTATTGAGTATATGTCAACAGACAATAACTATTATGAGAATGAATTTAATTTTTTAGCAGTAGACTTACAGCCAGACTGGATAATGTTATTTAATGCCTATTACGAACAACTCCTACTTGCCTATACCGCAGGTGATGACATCAACACCCTTATCCCTTATCTATACAAATGTATCGAATGCAAAGAGCATGAAGCGGCTGCCATTGCCAAGCATCATTATAAGGAGGGTAGTCTACCAAGTGTTTTAGGTTCTAATTCTGACAAAGTCCTACAATTTATCAGCCTAGCTTATTTGTTAGATTGCCGTGATTTATTGCCTAAAATTAAGCTGTTGGCAGAAGGTCAAAACCAAGATGTCTTTGATGCCACCGATGCAATGACTGACCGTTTATTTAGACTTAGTGGTCTTGTGCAAGAAGTGCGAGCTGGCAATGTGGACGGCGGTTTATACAACAACCCTTGGTATACAATTATCTGCGACTGCCTAGATGATTTGTATCATCACAAAGGCAATACCCAAAAAATCAAAGACACCATCATTGATGAACTTAGACAAAATCTAGAAGAATGGTACGAATACCACAATGATAAGCTGTGGCATAATAGCCACCTTAGAATGGAAGATGAATATGGCTACTTTGGCTATTGGGACTTTATCCCAGCTTGCCTTGTTTATCTATTTGATCTAGACGACACGCCTTTGCAAAAATTCATTCATTATCCCAAAGATCTGGTTGCATGGGCAAGACAACACCATCCCAAGCCTATTATATCATCGCCTCATCTTAAATATGACACCGCAAATATTCTACAAGAAAACCAGTCTGCCACTGTCTCAGGCTGTACCACTACAATATTCCTAGACGCCCCATAAGCGGTTATACTACCCCAAACCAGGAGTAATCTCTCATGACAAAACAGCGTAAGCAGTGCAGCACTGAGTTTAAACTAGAAATGGTCAAGCTTATAGAAGAACAAAATGTACAAATCAATCTTTAAATTTTTTATGATTTTATCCATCATTTTTCTTGGAGGCTTATATGTTTGGTATAGTCACAATCAAGAAGTTGAGATTTATAGAGCTCAATACCTTGAAGAGATATTCCCTGGCTCAAAATCTCACAAAACCTTTATTATAAAGTCCAATTACTTTAACAAACCAAGTTGTTCATATCTAGAAAACTGGGCAAAAACTCATATCAAAATAGATTCGGGTAATGATGATGAAAATTATACCTTTTTAAAATATTCTGAAAATATCACCACCAAAAATAAATACCTAAACAAAGAATATGATGCCATTATTGGCGGCTATCGGATATGTGAAATGTCCACTACAGAGTATGTTTGTTTTATATGTCATGATGAAATTTAAGGTCTAATAGATATTTTTCATGATAAAATTAGACTTTGCCCCTAATGAACATACCATCCAACTCACAAGCCCCAAAGAGTTTAGAGTCAAAGCTGCAGGGTCAGAACTACTCATCAACAACCAAGGCATCTTCCTCACCACCCCAAACACCTTTCAAGTTAAGAGTAATGAGAAGGTGATGGAAGGAGGGGAGAGGGTTTTGGCAGAACTACCGTCATTTCCAACTTCTGGTATATATAGCAGACGATTTGACTTTAGCCAATTATTTGATTTAGAAGAGTTAAAGAGAGGGGTTAAATACAAGCTGATTAATCACTCGAAAAATACCAGTATGACAGGATTTTTAGATGAATTAGGTAGAACAACCAGGGTATTTGGCAACGATCAAGACGAAATAGAAGCAGTTATTATAGGTCATGATAATAGCGATGAGTTGATTATGTACGAAGTTCAAGATAATTTCAGTGTTTCAGATTCGGATGAGTCTATTTGTTGCGCATGCGAAACCGAAGATATGAAATTAAATTCAATGGACAACAACCTAAATATTGAAGATAATCTAGAGGAGGATTATCATGATTTTGGCAGTTAGATTTTTGTTGACATTTACTTTGCTTTTATTTGTATGCACTAGTAATGCTAATACTGGTTATTCCCTGGAAACAAATTTAGGTAAAGATATTATTTATCGCGAGATAGTAAATGAAAGCATTTGTGGTGATCAAATTAGACTTAAATCGCAACAAAGAATTTTAAAAAGACATAACTTAATTAATAATGAAAAATCAAGCAATAAATATGCATGGCTGTCAAGCCCTTATGATTGCACACTTGTATCTATAAAAAACCAAGATTTTTACATTTATCATATTTATGATAAAAACACGCCGACATATGTTTTTATTTTACTAAATAAGACAAACAAGGAATATTTATTGGCTGTCGTAGATAGAGATTATACTCAAGATATTTCGAATGGCAGGGTTGGTTATATGGGAACACTTGTTACCAATAAAAAAGTGGTGCAAGTATTGCAAAACTACATCGCCAATCAAACATACGGAGGAGTCAATCAATGAGTTTTGTAAAACCAGTTAAAGGCAATACCTATCCTGATAACAGAAAAGGGTTTTTGTACGCTCTTTCAAGACGAGAGTCTAGTTCAGACTTAAATCTTCCCGATTATCATACAGTTAATCTTAAGCCACAAAGAGTCCATAGTCAAGGTCATAGAGAATATATATGAGAATTTTTAATGATATTACCGCCCAGGTGATAACAGACAATGAAAAAAATCAAAAACTATTTATATTATTGAATAATAAGCCACTAAACATCATTGTTGATGGATGTTTTTTAAATGCTGTGGTGGAAGTAGATATAAATAAATTTATTGGGGCTGTAGTAGATAAGGTCTAAATCCCACACCATTTTCTCAATATTTTAAGCTGATTAGATGGTGTACTGTAGTTAAATCTAAACTCACATTCTTTGATAAAAAGATGGAAGTTTTTCTTGTCAATGCCATTGTATTTTCTAAGTACTCGTTTAGCTTGAGACCAGAAATTTTCAATGCCGTTGATGTGGTTGTGGTCTTTGACAAACTCTTTGGAATGATTGATGCGAAAGTGTTTAAACTCACTCACATCAAGAGCATTATAGCTTCTGTAACTATCTGTGTAAACGATGCTATCTGGCTTGATTTTGCTTGAGATGATAGGCATTAAGGTGCTTTGCTTGGTATCTTTTACCACAACAGTATAAACCTTGCCATTACGCTTCAAAAGACCAAATACAGCTGTTTTACCACCAGCGCCACGACCTCGCTTACCTTTGCGAATGCCACCGAAGTAGCTTTCATCAAGCTCTACTTCACCATCAAACAAAGTGTGAGCTTCAAGGTTGAGATTATATTCTATCACAAGTCTGATTTTGCGGTAAAATAAAGCTGCTGAATTGTGCTGAATGCCAAGCAAATCACTTGCTGTTCTAGCAGTAACTTGTGCAACAAAAAATTCAAGCAGTTTTATTTGAACTTTTTTACTTAATTTACAACGAGTTATCTTCATGTTTGTAGTATAGCATAAGTGCTAATCTACTACAGCCCCAATTTATTTTATTTGTAACTTATGATTGTCCTTTTGAAGAAACATTAAGTGTTTATCTAATTGATACAATGAATGCATTAGTTCTTGATAGTTTGTGGATGGGTTTAATGTATGAAACAGATATTTTTTTGGGTGTAAAAATTGAGAATGACAATATTATATTCAAATTTATTAGTAATAAATTGTGGTGCTTAACATATTTAAAGCATGGATTTTTTAGTATTTCTTATTTCTTAGAAGAATTGAGAAATCCTATTGTTCATAGAAAATTATCTATCAAATATCACCTAAAAATAAAACATATCTAAATTACAATATAGAATATAGGAAATAAATGCAGCTACCTCTGGGGTGTTTAGGGTGAAGAGTAATGAGAAGGTGATGATGGGAGGGGAGAGGGTGGAGATGATCATACCTAAGCTTAAAAATTTATTTGTTGGTCAATATATCATTGCATCTAGCCGAACCAATCAACCATTGGCGAATTATCCATATCAAATCAATGTCAGCAATGGCAAAAAGATTCAAGGTAGAACAAATGCACGTGGCGAAACCATGATAGTAACCACAGCCAATGCTGAAAGTTTGGAATTGGTTAATAAGCGATCTAAGCCAATTAAAACCCGTTCACTCTATGTGGCGGGCGGGAGCTGTATGGATTTGTTTTTTGAATACATTGATGATGAATGAATTGTAATTTGTTATAATTACAATTTGATCAATTCCTAATATATTATCAAACCCTAATAATATTCAACGATACAAGGAGTTCTTTATGATTAACATCGAATACACCCCACCCACCGATGAAGCCATTATCTATGAGCTAAAAAAGGCAGAAGATGAGATTTTGTTACAAAAACAGACAGGCGATATTTATGCCAAGCTGTCGTTTATTATTTTGGTTTATTTTAAAAATGATAATAGTCCAGAAAAAAAACTAAAAACCATCAATCTACTAGAAAGATTCAAAGCTCGCTATCCGATGAAAGCGCATTTTAAAAAAGGCTCAAGAGGTTTTGTTAAATTAACCGACAAAAGTTTTGAGAGTACTAAGGCTAAATTTTTGGCGTTTGAAGATTATTCTGATGCCATAGAATGGCACATCACTTCCAATACCTCAGGAGAGTTTGCTGAAGATTATTTTATTGGGACGCTGGCACGAAGTTTTTTGAGCTATTTAAAAATTCATCTGCCAGTAAGTTTACTGTACACCGCAGAGGGCAGAGCTGAGATCCAAGATTGGGTGGATGATGTGCTTAGTACCTATGATGGTGAGATATTTCACGGTTATGCAGGTTTAAGCACGCGATTACCCTACGACAGACATCCTTATGAATATTATGAGGCTGATGTTGCCAAAGACTATTGGGGCATTACCGCAGATGGTTCGGCGTTCTCAACCAGTGATTGGTATGATGGTATTCGCAGTATCAGCTGGCTGAGCTTTATTGGTCAGCCCTTTGTGGATAAAGTGGTGGGACAGCCGTATTATGCCCAAACTCTCAATGCCTATCCACAGGTTGAGGTAAGGATGGTAGGACAGACCATGGTTATACAGGCAGGCAGCTTGCCTAGAGTTGCCAACAAGCATCAGCCACTGCCTCTTGCTTATGTGGTGGCAGCGCATTTAACACGTCCTATTCAAACGCCACATACACAATATGGCAGTGGTGCATTTTTTTGGATTAATGCTTATTATTGGCTTAGACGTTGGGATAATGACAACTTTGAAGAAGGGGTGCTAAACCCTAAGGGTAATAAGCCAAATTTAGTCCCCATCTTTGGGCAAGCGTTTAGCAATCGCCCTTATCATATCGTACCATGTACCGGTCAACTATTTTCAAACAACCCCTAAGAGGGTTTTGTTAAAAAACTGTCGTTCTTTTTCGACAGGGCTTAGGTAGTTATTAAAGCTGTGGGGTCTGAGTTGACTGTAATAGCCAAGGATATAATTTGCCACGTCTACTTTTGCTTCTTGGATATTCTCATAGCCATGTTTTGGCATCCACTCATATTTAAAACTTCGAAAGAAACGCTCTGTTGGTGCATTATCCCAGCAGTTGCCCTTTCTACTCATACTGTGTGTCATCTTACATCTAGCAACGGCATCAGCAAAGGCGCGACTGGTGTAATGAGATCCTTGATCTGAATGAAATAACACACCGGTTGGCTGAAAGCGTATGGTATAAGCCATGGTTAATGCTTTGGTGGTCAGCTCACTGTTTGGATGATCACTCATGGCAAAGCCAATGATGTGTCTGGCATATAAATCCATCACCACAGCCAAATAACAAAATCCTGCTTTGGTGTGAATATACGTCACATCCGATACCCATACTTGATTGGGTGCAGCTGGTGCAAACTGCCGTTTTAGCAAGTTGTCATGCGCTGTATGTGCTTGATCAGCTAAGCGATAGCGATGCTTGATGCTTTGGCGACTGATGAGTCCTTGTGCTCTCATTAATTGACGCGCTTTATAGCGTGTTAGTTTAATCTGATGAGCACGACTAACCATAGCAGCAATACTTCTAGATCCTGCTGACCCTTTGGAGCAATCAAATGCCTGTTTTACCCATAAGCGTAACTCAATCTCTTTGCGTGTTGGCAGTTTTGGTTTTTGCTTGGCATAATAAGTACTTCGGCAAATACCAAATAACTGACACAGCTTTGCTTTACCGATGCTGTATTGCCCCATCAATTGCTCTATTAGCGGGATAGTAAGCTGTCTTGTGCTAATAGAGCGGATGCCTTTTTTAAAATATCTCGCTCAAGTCTTAGCTGGGCATTTTCTTTACGAAGTCGTTCAAGCTCTCGTTGTTCTGGTGTTAGAGCATGACCTGTGGCTAATGGCTTGCCTTGAAGTTCAAGACGATAACGTTTAAGCCAGTTTTCTAAAGTAGATTTACCGATATCATATTGCCTAGCAACATCAACAACACGCTGATTTTGCTCTTCAATGAGTTTGACCATTTCTAGTTTAAACTCAGTGCTGTACTGCTTACGCTGTTTTGTCATGAGAGATTACTCCTAGTTTGGGGTAGTATAACCTCTTATGGGGTGTCTGGGAATATTGTACCGGTACACCACACAGTGGCCTGTGGCAACCTGTAGGCTTTGTTTTTGGTGAGGGCGAATGGCAAAGTATGTATCTACAACAAGGCATGCCCTTTCCAGAGGAGGGGGTGTATCTTGAAGATGGCAAAAAAAGATTACGTAATGCAATCGATTGGCGTCTGATTAGCCGAGAGGATGGCGGTGCGATTGTTATGCCTAATCCGCTATAGGGGTGGTGATGAGTCGATACGATGTTGAACAAAGAATGGAATTCATCACCAGAATTGCCAAAGACTATCACTTTATTATGCTCAATTATAAGACAAAAGTAGAGGGTTATATGCAGTCCATTGTCAATGGAAAAGTTGTAGAGGGCGATGGTGATTTTTAATGTAGTTAAAAAAACAGTAAAATACACTGTTTTGGGTGTAATAACCCTTATCGTATTATTTTTACTATTGATATATACCTTGGTTTTTATTAGTGGCGTGGAGTATTACATGAAACCAAAACAAGACAACACACCTGTGGTATTAAATAAAAATGAGCAAGGCGAGTATCGTATGGTAGTACGCCTTGGTGAAGATGCTAGAACACTCATTCAAAGAAACCCTAATCTCTTTGTCAGCAGAGAGTATGATGGCTATCCTGTGGGTTTTTTGCGCCCTAGGTTTTCTTATAAGGAAATCCCTAATGTGCGCTTGGAGCTATTAGATGAGGATTATGAGCTGGCATTATCTTTGAATGGTTTTGAAACAGATATTATGTTGGCAAGTGAAAACGAACCGCTA
Organism: Moraxella sp. FZLJ2109; assembly: GCF_024296965.1. Classification (NCBI taxonomy): domain Bacteria; kingdom Pseudomonadati; phylum Pseudomonadota; class Gammaproteobacteria; order Moraxellales; family Moraxellaceae; genus Moraxella; species Moraxella sp. FZLJ2109. Next base: position 2,116,666 of record NZ_CP101112.1, on the reverse strand, counting down.
AATGTAGGGTTCTTGAGTGCACACCTGAAAGCAACAGGAAATATTCATAGAGCGGTAAAAGCATCCGAGGCTTTTAGTGATAAAGTTGAAGAGATACAAAATGCTACACATCTAAGCAATGAAGAGAAAACTAAGCAGATAGATGCCATCACACAAGCCTTTGAAGAACAAGAAAAACAATACGAGATAGAAACTTCTAAAAAACTCTATCAGCAATACCAAGACATTTTGGCAGTACTAAAAAAATATAATTGGAAGCCTGATTTGTACCCATATTCGCCTAGGATTTTTGGTCAAGAATCTTGGGTATTGCAAGGTGATTACAAGTATGGCCATCTTATTGATAGGGATGGTTTTTATATTGACAGCTATGAAAAATGGCAAAAATATGTTGAAGATGATGATATTTTTGTGTGTTTTTATCGTAAAAATCTACTGTTGCGGTTATCGGTCAATGATTTATCTCCCCGCCTAGAAATAGAAACCAATACTTCTCACTATTTAAATAGAGAAGATGACAGATGGATGGAAAAACTCGCCGCCGACATCCCCAAATGGCAGGCCCAACGCAAAGAAACTGAAGATATCCTACGAGCCAAAGGCTATACCATTGATGAAAGCTATGTCGATGCCCCATTACCCAAAGAGTTTTTGGAATGGCAACAAGCCGAGCGGCTAAATTCAAAATAATCTTAATTTGTAGTGGTACACCAATCTGTAGCGATCAACTAATTCAACAGTCCCTGATAAGTTGATTTTGCTGGAACTGGTGCCAGACCTTGATTGTATTGATGTGAGCGAATGTGATTATAATACATCACATAGTCTTTGACATCCTTCATTACACTTTCAACATCACGATAACCGCCTTTTGGCATCCACTCATGTTTAAAACTACGAGACCATCGCTCCATTAAGCTGTCATGCCAGAATATTATCAAATATCTGGCGGTCTTTGTCTTGATAACGCCATTTTTGCGGTTGTTTGCTAAATAAGCCTTGCTGCTTCATGAGCTTACGCACTAAATATAAGCCAACCGTGATACCTTTTGCTTGTAGTCATGCTTTGATGCCATGCGATTTTAATGTCTTGATTGCTTGATATTTTTGCTCTTAAGAGATATTAAAATCGCTGTAGCCTTTGTCTGTGGCTAATTTTACTGTTTCTAATTTAAACTCTGCACCAAAGCTTCGTCTTGGTCGTCTCATGGTTTATCCTCATTTTGATGTTAAATTCTAGTGAATGACTAGCTTTGCTTGTTCCTGTGCGAATACCATCAATACCATGAGTTTGGTAGAGATTCACTCAGTTTTGGATGATAGGGCGTTTAATACCAAACGATTTGGCTGTGCTGCGGTAACTATGTCCTGTTAAATAATGCTGAATGACGGACAGTTTAAAGCCCATTGTGTATTTGGTCATAAAAACACCCCAAAGGTTGTATAACTTTTGGGGTGCGGTTCGCTTGCTGTCTTTTTATTTACCTGTAAAAAATACGAATTTCATTAAAATTATTGATTTTATCCAAATTTTTTTCAGCATAATCAATATCTTGCTGATTGTGGTAATTTTTAAAAAAAATAAAATCCACTATCACATTTTTATTCTTTTTTGAAACAAATCTTTTGTGAACAATCAAAGCAATTTCATCTTGATTGCCGGTATTGCTTTTTTGTATTATTTGTTCCAAAAATTCAAGATTAAATTTATCAATATTAAATTTTGATAAATCAAAGCTCCCATGGTATTTGCTTGAATGTATAGCGATAATTTTCTCAGATGTAGGTTCTATTTCTACAGTTGTCCTAATATCTCCAGACCCAAACGAAAAATGAGTGATTTTTTCTTTATTTTTTCTTGGATCTTTATACGCAGTAGGCGTATAAAAAATACCGAATTTATCCAACTCATTGATCATCTTTGACTCACCCAACATTAAGCTTAATTGAGATTCAAACAATTCAATTTCACCAGTTTTAATTTGTGATACCATTTTTTGTGTATTTTCATCTCCTTTATCGTATGGTTTTAAAGCTTTTATCCAATCACTACGATAAATATGCTGAATGCTGTTATTTCCTTTTTCTATAAAAAACTCCGATTGGTGTAGATAAAAATAACTTACTATTGCCGTTAAAGCAATCAGGATGATCAATGATAACTTTTTCATACAACTCAAACCTATTATAATCTTCTTTTTTGACACCGTGCATATAATTTATTGTAGACACCCAACATTGATTGGTCAGCACCGCTTGGCGACCTTGTACATCGCCCAAAAAGTCTGCCAAGAAGAGTTTGGCTCTTTTTGCTTTGGTATCATTTGGCTGGGCTTCCATCTCTTTTTAGATATCCAAAATTCTTTTAATGCGTTGTTGTTTTTGAGCATTGGAGGCATAAAAACATCGTTGTAGCACAGCAATTTGTTCGTGTTCTGCAACCTTTATCAAACCCTTTATGTTCACCAACCATACATAACTCAACCTGCCATCCCACTTAGCAAAGAGTAGATTTAAAGAGTTTTCAATCATCTTTTTGCACTTGGATTGTATATTCAAGCTAATAAGCAGGCTCTATAATATACTGCCACATATCAGGGTCTTGGTAGGATTCGTTGATGGAGAAGCCTGCGTTTTTGGCACGAGATTCATGGTCTTGACGGATGCTTTTGTATGTTTCATACTCATCATCATAAGCTTGTTTTAACTCTACGACTGTTTCTCCCCTAATACTGTTATAAAAATCATATTTGGCAGTGTTAAAATGAAAATCCACCATATACTGCTCCAAATCAGGTTGGTCGGGGACTGGGTTGGGTTTGGTGGCGGTTTTTTGAATATTTATCCAAACCGTAACATCACGAAGATAAAGATTTAAGTTGAATACAAAACCATAGCCATCTTTTTCTTGCTTGGCAATCATATATTGCCATTCTTTAAAAGTTAGGGCATTTACACCATCAGAAGCAAAACCAGAACTTAAGATAATATCATCACTCTCTTTATCACTATGTGAAAGTAATTTAATATTATCCTCTTTGGCAATTCTAGCATCCCAAGGTCTAAAATACTGTTGCCATCCTGCCTGTTTAAAGGCGGTAATGAGTGCTACATAGTCTTGATAGGCTTGTTCAGCAGTAGTAAATTCTACTTGGCTAAGTCCTGCTTGTATATCCATACCGCCAACACCATCAGTACGCTCCCCATGTCGCGCAACAAAGATGGAAAAAACATGGGGAATTGTTGTTGTCTTGCCAAAATGCTCAAGCTTGACAATACCTAAATTTGGTGGTTGCCAATGATACCTATCAAAGCTTAGAGAACCTGCCGTTTCACTATAACCCAAATAACGATGATTGTCTTTCACACCTTGATGACCAAAGTGTAGAGTTACTTCTTGAGGGAGTGGCTTAGGTGGGCTATCAGCTTGACAAGCTTGTAAGCTCATCACGCCAATGATAAATACCATCAAAACAAATAATAATCTTATCATCATATTCTCATCAATAAGCAGGTTCTATAATATACTGCCACATATCAGGGTGTACCAGTGCACCCCTAACCAATAACAACTTCCAAGATGCGACCCAACCAGGCACATCAAAAAAGCCGTCGCTTGAATCGCCACCAAATGCCACGATGGTTGCTATATGCTTTATCACTGCATACTTGTGTACTCCAACCCTGTGAATCACGCACATACTCTGCTTGATTGATTTGTAATTTGCCATTATTTTCTACTAGGCAAAAGTAAGAGCTAGCACTGTATTTACTGCTAGATACAACATAAATATCATTTAGTCTATAATTAAAGTCTGAAAACATAAAACAGCTTTCAGGACTTTTTAATATGGATAGGTCGCCAGTAAAAGAGACTCTTTGTCCTTCTTTTTCATCATCTACAGATGGCTCGCTATTCTCAAGAACCAGATGATAATTGTCTGCTTTTTGATTATTATCTTTTTCGTCATACAAATAAAAGCAAGGTTGATTGTTTTTTATTGCAATCAACACTCCACCATCATTAGGTTCTCCTTTTTTACAAGCAGTAAGAGCAGTCAATACCATCAAAATAGTTAACAAATTTTTCATTCAAGAAATTCCTATTTAATAATATCAAAACATTCTGTCCATTTGATGTTTTTGGGTAATAACAAAGGTTCATTTGAATTTTTTGTACTTGAAGTTTCTGCTCGTTCGGCAGCTGATTTGCTACAAATACACCCAAATTCAGCAGCTTTATTCTATCATAAAATCAGACTTGTGATAGAATACCATCTTAATCTTAACTTAAGGCTAAAGAATTGTTTGATGGCGAAATAGAGCTTGATGAAAGCTATTTTGACGGCATTTGCAAAGCCAAGCGTGTTTTAAGCAAGTACAATGGCATTGACAAGAAACACTTTCATCTTTTTATCAAAGAATGTGAGTTTGGATTTAACTATGGCATACCATCCAATCAATTAAGATTGTTAAGAAAATGGTGTGGGGTTTAGGGGGTTTATCTAGTACAGCCCCATCTTTTATATTTAGGAAATAACTTATGGTGTGCCGGTTTATCTTTTTGATGTTGAGTTTATTTTTAACAGCCTGCTTTGACGACAAAGTGATACCCGATAAACTGCCTGAGGCTTGTTTGGGTCAGTATTATTCCCAAAAAATAGAAATTTTGAATGGTCATGTTATAGATTCTACATTTAGCTCCAATATATCGGATGCAAATTTCAAATTGTCTCCTAGGATATATAATAATGGAAAGCAGGATGTGGATATTTATAATAATCCGTTATTTCATGAAGATTACAATATACTTAGTTTAACGGGGACTCCAAGTAACACAAGCCCTATTAAGGTGGATATTAATTATGATATATATAAACATATGTTTTCATTTTTTGAGCCGAGTGATGGTTATAAGAAAACATATGTAATCAATGTAAAACAGTGCAATTAGTTTTGCTATATTTTTGTCAAATTGGAATGGATATGAATAAGAAAATATTTTTCCTAGCAGGTTTGATATTGTTATTAACAGGTTGTAGCAAAGCCACTTTTTATCCAGATGTTTTACCTGATGCTTGCTTAAATCAATTTTATGAAGCAAAGATTAAAGTTGGTGGTGGTACTGTTGTGTCAAGTGATTGGATAAAATACGGTCAAGTGTCTGATGAAAATTTCAAATTAAATGCAAGAATGTATTTTAGTGGGTATGGGCATAGGGATATTACAGGTGCTTTGATAGCCGATTACGATGGCAATGAACTTACCGTGTCAGGTACACCCACCAGTTTAGAGCCGATTGATGTAAAGATTAATGTTGCTTTCTATAAACATATGTTTTCATTTTTTGAGCCAAGTAATGGTCATAAGAAAACATATACAATTCGTGTAAAACAGTGCAATTAGTTTTTCTATATTTTTGGAAAACGGGAATGGCTGTGAATAAGAAAACTTTTTTAGCAGGTTTAATATTGTTATTAACAAGTTGTAGCAGGGCTACTTTTTATCCAGATACTCTACCCGATGCCTGCCTCAATCAATTTTATGAAGCAAAGATTAAAGTTGGTGGTGGTACTGTTGTGTCAAGTGATTGGATAAAATACGGTCAAGTGTCTGATGAAAATTTCAAATTAAATGCAAGAATGTATTTTAGTGGGTATGGGCATAGGGATATTACAGGTGCTTTGGTAGCCGATTACGATGGCAATGAACTTACCGTGTCAGGTACACCTACGAGCTTAGAGCCGATTGATGTAAAGATTAATGTTGATTTTTATAAACATATGTTTTCATTTTTTGAGCCGAGTGATGGTTATAATAAAACATATACAATTTATGTCAAACAGTGTAATTAATATTAATAAATAATTAATGTAATTCAATTTAAATTATTGTATCATAGAATTAATAGATGACAATTTATTAGTATTTCTAGAAAAATTTATCATACTGATATTATTTGAAGATTTTTAGTTGGGGTAAAGACAACTACACCATTAAGACCAATGTGAATTTTTCTGACTTTCGCAAACATATTTTCCAAATATATGTATTTGGGTAGATGCTCATAATAAAAAAGGGGCTGTAGTAGATAAGGTCTAAATCCCACACTATTTTCTCAATATTTTAAGCTGATTAGATGGTGTGCTGTAGTTAAATCTAAACTCACATTCTTTGATAAAAAGATGGAAGTTTTTCTTGTCAATGCCATTGTATTTTCTAAGTACTCGTTTAGCTTGAGACCAGAAATTTTCAATGCCGTTGATGTGGTTGTGGTCTTTGACAAACTCTTTGGAATGATTGGATTGATGCGAAAGTGTTTAAACTCACTCACATCAAGGGCATTATAGCTTCTGTAACTGTACCGGTACAATATTCCCAGACACCCCATAAGAGGTTATACTACCCCAAACTAGGAGTAATCTCTCATGACAAAACAGCGTAAGCAGTACAGCACTGAGTTTAAACTAGAAATGGTCAAACTCATTGAAGAGCAAAATCAGCGTGTTGTTGATGTTGCTAGGCAATATGATATCGGTAAATCTACTTTAGAAAACTGGCTTAAACGTTATCGTCTTGAACTTCAAGGCAAGCCATTAGCCACAGGTCATGCTCTAACACCAGAACAACGAGAGCTTGAACGACTTCGTAAAGAAAATGCCCAGCTAAGACTTGAGCGAGATATTTTAAAAAAGGCATCCGCTCTATTAGCACAAGACAGCTTACTATCCCGCTAATAGAGCAATTGATGGGGCAATACAGCATCGGTAAAGCAAAGCTGTGTCAGTTATTTGGTATTTGCCGAAGTACTTATTATGCCAAGCAAAAACCAAAACTGCCAACACGCAAAGAGATTGAGTTACGCTTATGGGTAAAACAGGCATTTGATTGCTCCAAAGGGTCAGCAGGATCTAGAAGTATTGCTGCTATGGTCAGTCGTACTCATCAGATTAAACTCACACGCTATAAAGCGCGTCAATTAATGAGAGCACAAGGACTTATCAGTCGCCAAAGCATCAAGCATCGCTATCGCTTAGCTGATCAAGCACATACAGTGCATGACAACTTGCTTAAACGGCAGTTTGCACCAGCTGCACCCAATCAAGTATGGGTATCGGATGTGACGTATATTCACACCAAAGCAGGATTTTGTTATTTGGCAGTGGTGATGGATTTATATGCCAGACACATCATTGGCTTTGCCATGAGTGATCGTCCAAACAGTGAGCTGACCACCAAAGCATTAATCATGGCTTATACCATACGCTTTCAACCAACCGGTGTGTTATTTCATTCAGATCAAGGATCTCATTACACCAGTCGCACCTTTGCTGATACTATTGCTAGATGTAAGATGACACACAGTATGAGCAGAAAAGGCAACTGTTGGGATAATGCACCAACAGAAAGATTCTTTCGAAGTTTTAAATATGAGTGGATGCCAAAACATGGTTATGAGAATATTCATGAAGCAAAAGTAGATGTGGCAAGTTATATTCTTGGCTATTACAGTCAACTCAGACCCCACAGCTTTAATAACTACCTAAGCCCTGTTGAAAAAGAACGACAGTTTTTTAACAAAACCCTCTTAGGGGTTGTTTGAAAATAGTTGACCGGTACAAACCGTCTGTGTAAACGATGCTATCTGGCTTGATTTTGCTTGAGATAATAGGCATTAAGGTGCTTTGTTTGGTATCTTTTACAACAACAGTATAAACCTTGCCATTACGCTTCAAAAGACCAAACACAGCTGTTTTACCACCAGCTCCACGACCTCGCTTGCCTTTACGAATGCCACCGAAGTAGCTTTCATCAAGCTCTACTTCGCCATCAAACAAAGTGTGAGCTTCAAGGTTGAGATTATATTCTATCACAAGCCTGATTTTGCGGTAAAATAAAGCTGCTGAATTGTGCTGAATGCCAAGCAAATCACTTGCTGTTCTAGCAGTAACTTGTGCAACAAAAAATTCAAGCAGTTTTATTTGAACTTTTTTACTTAATTTACAACGAGTTATCTTCATATTTGTAGTATAGCATAAGTGCTAATCTACTACAGCCCCATAAAAAAATAGGAGCTTAACAATGAAACGATTTTTTCTGTGGTCTATAGGCTTTATGTTTGGACTTTTTGTTTTATTTATAGTGAGCTATCTTGTACTGTATTATGCTTCAACTAGACCTGAGTTTACCACCCAAGAATTACCCAAAGCACGCCTCAATCAGTCTTACCATGCAAAAATTCAGATAGAAGGCATAGTTGCTGATGAAGATACTACAGTTTTTTCTTCAAGCACTGATATTATGGTAAAGCCCAAAGTATATGAAACCAATAAAGACATATATAATAAACCTGTTTATAGAACAGATTACTCGGACTTAACTATTGCAGGTACACCCACCAAGCTAGAACTCATCACCATTCAAGTACAGGGGAGATTTTACGATGCAATGTTTTCAGGCAAAGAATTTAAAAGAACATATACTATTGAAGTGTTGGAATAGGTGGTAAAATATAATATTCACCTAATTAACCATAAATAAAAACTCTCATGCCAAAACTTTTTTTGATAACATCAAAGCTATGCTTGTTTTTATCAGTATTTCCCTTGCTTTTTATTGAATACAATAAAATTTGTTTTGGATATGATAAATATTCAATAATGTATTTATATCAAATTAATGGCACAGGGGGTGATGATGGTGTCGCATTTAAATTATTGGCGATATTTACTTTTTTCTTTGCATTATTTTTGTCCTTAGTAAGAAATAAAATTGGCTATGCTTTTTTGTTTTCTGTTTATTTTATATGTCAGTATTTTATATTTTTATTTATAGAAAGCTCAACTGTTTGGAATATGATATGGTCATCGATTATTTATTGTCTTGAATTTACAATCTAACCGCAACACCAAATAAAAAAGAAGTGTTCATCAATTTAATGTATCATTAAGTTACCACACAAAACAAGACATTAAAGCATATGAACACTTCTTATAGACATCTTAGCATAGATGAACGTGAAAAGATAATGGTTTTACTATCTTTGGGCAAATCCATTGGTATGATTGCCAAACGGTTAGGCAGAGCCAAATCCACCATTTGCCGTGAGATAAAAAGAAATGGCTATGATGGCAATTATTCAGCAACCAAGGCAAATTGCTTATACCAAACAAGAAGACAGGCTTGTCACCCTAAGTTAAAGCTTAATAACCCACTTGTATTTAACTTAGTACAAGACAAGCTGTTTAACCACCAATGGTCACCTGAGCAAATACAACATCGTTTAGCCTATGAAGACAGTCAAATACAGATTAGCTATGCAACCATCTATCGAGGGTTATACAAGGGCTTATTTGATGTGGATGGTAAGCTTGCCACAAGAAAGCTAAGGCACAAAGGCAGAACTCGTCACACCAAAAACCATGAAGAAAAGCGAGGTAAGATACCAATTACTCATCATCTTAAAGACAGACCACAGATTGCCAATGAACGCCTAAGAATTGGTGATTGGGAAGCTGATACAGTATTGGGTAAATCAGGCAAGGCTTGTCTTGTGACATTGGTGGATAGATGTAGTCGCTTTTTGATTTGTGCAACCGCTAAAGCCAAAAAGGCAGAATTAATCAGTCAAGCAATCATCCATGCTTTAGCCAATCACCCTGTGTTTACCATTACGCCAGATAGGGGAAAAGAATTTGCCAAACACAAACAAGTAACAGACAGTCTAAAAGCAAACTTCTACTTTCCACCACCAAGCCAGCCTTGGCAAAGAGGAAGTAATGAGAACACCAATGGGTTGCTTCGGGAATATTTTCCAAAGCAACAAGATATTAACCAGTGGGATGAACAATACATACAAACAAAGGTTGCTAGACTTAATCTACGACCGAGAAAATGTTTAAATTGGCGAACACCTTATGAGGTTTATTATCAAAAGGTGTTGCAGTTGGTTTGACAATTCAAGCGTTTAAAAATTTTTATATAGAGCTATCTACAAAGGTATAGTCATTAATACTAATAATTTGATGATAGATATAATTTCTTAGATTCAAGTAAGAACTGCAACGTTTAAATAAGGTTCTTTTTTAGAACACCACTTGAGGTAAAATCTAGTTTTTAGTGCGTTGCACTTGAATCTGTCTTTTAATGAGAATTTAATATGTACGAATTAAAGAATTTACAGCAAAAATATGATGATGTCATTGAATGTAAATATGGTGATTTTTTTATTGTTGCCCTCAATGGAAAATATGGTCTTATCCATTATACTAATAGTGTAATTCTAGCAACAAAATATGATGCTATATCTTTACAATACTATATTCATCCACAATTAGAATGTGGATTATATTTTGCTTTTGTAACACTTAATGGTAAAATGGGGATTATAGATTGTACAATGCCTCAAGTAAAAGAACTAACACCATGTATATATGATAAGATTATGCCATTTAATGAAAATATGGCAGGTGTATGTCTAACCAAAAATCAATTTAAATTATTTAAAAAACAACAATGGGGATTTATTGACTGTCATGGAAATGAAATCATTACACCGCAATTTGACCAAATTATTTATCCATTTATTAAAGAAAGTGCTTATGTTCAGCTGAATGGTAGTAGTTTTTTTATCAATAAAGCAGGCCAGCGGATCACTTACAATATCCCAAATGAATATCAAGAACAAACAAGGATATTATATGATAATGTTTTACAACTCAATGAATACTTCCGTCAAAATGATGACCACTATCAAACTAAAAATAAAGATTTAACTTTATTTTATTGGTATGCTCCGTATGATTTAAGTCGATTAGAAAATAAACCTGAAAATTATGATTATCAGGAAGAATATAAATCCTATAATCAATTACGAGCAAAAATGCGTTTGGAACAAGTTGATGATTTAAATGAATTATTACAACAAGAACGACATCGCCCACTTTTAACAGTCAATTTTGAAGCATCAGCCAAAATTCATCGCCATAAAGTAAAAGCGGAAATTTGTTTTGTGGTTTTATTGGAAAATGAGCGTATTTATTTAACCAAAACACAAACTTTGTTTGGTAGTTATATAGATATGGTACAAGATAGCCAACCATTTGATTTTAATAATTTAACTAATGAAGATATTCAACATTTTAATTTATTACTACAATATGTTGAACGAGCATGTAATGATTTAGAAATTTATACCGAACAAAATCAAGGTATATTCGTTCATCAACATTTTAATGTAGAAGATGATATTGCAAGACTTATTGAATTATTAGATTTCAAGCAGAATTTAAGCAAAAAAGAACGTAATAAAATTAAAAAAGATTATCTTGAATTGGTCAATCATTCTGATAAATTCCGTAAGAAATTGGAAAAATTATTTGACTTAGAAAAAGACGAATTAGAAGATGCAGAAAATGACTATCTTTCTTATCTTTTATTAACTTATTATATTGAACATTATGCTGATGATTGGAAATTTGATTTTGAACAATTAAGTAGTTTTATCACAGATAAGATTCAGCAACCTTTTATGATTAATCATGATGATTACAAAAAAGGTATTACTCATATTAATACCCAACTACAATCTCAATCCATATATTCTCTGATGGATATTAATTCAGGTTATGATAATTGCCATTATATTGTAGTTAAAACAGAAGATGAAGATGAAATCTTAACACTGAGTAAACGCTTAAATCTTACTATTAGTGATGTCTAAATTTAAATTGTTAATGATACTTTACTATAGGTTTTTAAAATGAAAACACTTATCATGACACCTTATTTTTAGCATTTCTTTAGCTAATATGAATATCGACTTAGTTTTACAGCAAGATTTTATCTCACCTGAATTGACACTGAATGAAGACAATTTACAACACGTTATTACAACTACATTACAACATATTGAGTTTGAACAAGATGTTGAAATTGGTATTGCCTGTGTGGATTTGGCATATAGCCAAGAATTAAACCATCAATATCGCCAAAAAGATAAACCAATCAATGTACTATCTTTTCCAAGTGAAATTCCCGCCGATATTGTTGATGAATTGGAACAATATCCATTAGGGGATTTAGTAATTTGTATTCCTGTCGTTTTAACAGAAGCAGAACAGCAACAAAAATCAGCAACCGCACATTTTACCCATTTAGTGGTGCATGGCGTATTACATTTATTGGGCTATGACCATGAATTAAGTGATGAAGATGCAGAAGAAATGGAATGTTTGGAAATCGAAATCTTAGCTAAATTAGGAATTGATAATCCATATTAATGATTTTTTTAGGCTTGAATTGTCAAACCAACTACAACAAACCCTTTGTTGCTTATAAGCATGGTATTGGTGATCCATTAGATCCTTTTGCTTGGAATATAATTGAACAGCAGTTAAAAGATAGGTTGGCAAAAAAGAACATTTCCCAACCAAGAATATGCTAGTCTGGCGTGAACCACACCCCAATATGCTAAAAAATTTGTAGCTTAGTATCTTACAATACACCATATAGTGCAAATAAATATTTTTCGGCATATAAAAACACGACCAATGGTCGTGTTTTGCAAAATCCATACCTTCCTGACCACCTATTCCACTCCAAATGGGCATCAATTCCGATTTAAAATGACTAGTGATTTCAGTGAACCCTGTCCATCTTGGTTGAGTCTCTATGATTATTATGGTGTTAATTTCTTTCACATAGATTTGCCTGCTAATGTAATCAAGCATGCTTGATGAATGGTGCGAACAAGTATGGCATCGGCAATGGTTATCTCAGGAAATAAATAACCTATGTTAAGCTGCAACAGAATACTAGCTAGCAATCAGTAAACTGCTAATATTGGATTGTATGCCAGTACCCAATAAATGCAAAATCTTTTACATTTGACAATCAAAGGTTGTTGTTATTGGATGATTAAATAGAGTGGACTATGCAACAATCTTTTCCATTTGGCTATTTTAACCCAAATGGAATTTTTGGTTATTATCCAGGACAACTCCTTTATTTATGGTAAAATACACCAAAGGGCAGGCAATCACTACCAAGACTGCAAATACTTGTTAATTATTGCCTACACGATAACATCATGGAGCGCCTATGTCCAACAACAGCATGAGACCAATTCATGTGGGTGAGATACTGCGTGAAGAATTTTTAAAACCTTTGGGGTTGCCAGTAGCGACTTTGGCTGAGTCTTTGGGTGTTGCGCCTGACCATCTTAATGATATCATCGGTGAGCGGAGTGGTATTAGTACAGATACTGCTTTAAGCTTGGCAAAGTATTTTGGCAATAGTTCTAGATTTTGGCTGAACTTACAAAATACCTATGAGCAACAACTTGCCAAAACAGCCCATTTCAAATAACCTCAGAACCATCACAGCATAAAAAAGGGAACTCATATGGAACAAGCAAGCACCCAAAAGCTGACACTTCAAGACTATGCGCCCAAACACTACATCGAAATATCAGAGTTAGAAGAGAACTTTGATTACTGGATGGAAGTTGTCGAAAAAGATGTGATTGCTATTATAAAAGATGGAGAACCTAAATTTTGTATGGTACCTGAATTTATTTATGCTCAGATGATGGCTTATACATCTTTGGATGATTGAGACAGTCATTAAATTTATGACAATCTAAAACCCATGAAAGACTTACCAACGCGTATCTTTGATGCCTTTTGTGAAGGGATATTGGATACTGCTGTGTTTTATAGCAGTGATGATGCGTATTTGTATCGATTGGATGAATATAGACAAGTCTTTGAAAGACTGGCTAAAGATACTGACATCCATGTGATTTATTATGATTTTGCTGATGTGCAAGTATCTATTTATCAGCATTTTATGTCGCAGATGATTGCAGCTGTTTGTCCCAATCAAGCAGATAGCTGTTATTCTCTTAGAGTTGTATTTGAGCAAATTATCTCAGGTAATCAGCGATATTTGTTAATACTAGATAATATTGAGTGTTTATATCAACCATCTAATCTTCAATCATCTGAAATCAAAGATTTCATCGGCTCATTGCGCACCTGCCTAGATGCCTATCGAACCAATATCCGCACAGCTATGTTTTGCCGAGATACAGCAAACTTAAGAAAACTGTATCATGATTACCATGAGCCGTTTTATTGTTTTGGATATTTGCAGGATGTGGGGAGGTGAACATCCTTTGATCAAAACGCTTAAAGGCAATATCAACTCCACTTTACCAATCCATATCCCACATTTCCAGTTCCAACAAAGTGAGAGGCTTGGGACAGCTTCATCGTAATTTGTCGTAAATTATCGTATTTTATCTCAGTTTGTTGCCAATTGACTTTTGGGTGATTATTTTTATGATTGAAACTTTGTTATTTATAGAAAAAGTTTCAAGTATAATTGAAACTTTTTCTATATCAAGGTAAAATATCAATTATAGTTTTAGGATTTTACCATGAAAAAAGATTTGGTTTATCGCCAAAAATACCTTGAAGCGGTACGCCCGTTTATCGGAAAACGTCTAATAAAAGTGTTCACAGGGCAACGCCGTGTGGGCAAAAGCTATTTGCTGTTTCAGATTATGCAAGAGATTCAAACAGCGGATGAAAATGCCCACATTATTTATATCAACAAAGAAGACTTGGCGTTTAGTCATATTACAACCGCAGAGCACCTGAATGATTTTGTGCAAGAGCAGAAAAAGAGCGGTCAAAATAATTACATTTTTATCGATGAAATTCAAGAAATTACAGATTTTGAACAAGCGTTGCGTTCGCTTTTATTAGATGACGAATTGGATTTGTATTGCACGGGTAGCAATGCTCATTTGCTTTCACGGGATATTGCAGGCAGCCTGAGTGGGCGAGCGATTGAAATTAATGTCCACTCCCTGTCCTATTTTGAATTTCTTGAATTTATGAAACTGGACGATAGCGATAAATCGATGTCACTGTTTTTGAAATATGGCGGTTTACCTTATTTGAAAGACTTGCCGTTGCAAGACAACATCGTGTTTGAATATCTACGAAATATTTATTCCACCATTGCCATTCGGGATATTGTGAACCGTTATTCATTGCGAAATGTGCAATTTTTAGAGCAGCTTACGCAATTTTTAGCAAGCAATATTGGCAATTTGTTTTCTGCTAAAAAAATCTCTGATTTTTTAAAATCGCAGAAAATTACCACATCAAGCATGCAGGTACAAAATTATGCGGAATATCTTGCCAACGCCTTTTTAATTCACAAAGTACCACGCTATGATATTGAAGGTAAACGCATTTTTGAGATTGGCGAAAAATACTATTTTGAAGATTTAGGTTTGCGAAACGCCCTGATTGGCTATCGGGTACAAGATCGTGGCAAATTGCTTGAAAACTGCATATTCAATCATCTTCAAATCGCAGGTTATGATGTCAAAATCGGCGGTTTAAATAGCCAAGAAATTGACTTCGTGGCAGAGAA
This sequence comes from Moraxella sp. FZLJ2109, assembly GCF_024296965.1. NCBI lineage: Bacteria > Pseudomonadati > Pseudomonadota > Gammaproteobacteria > Moraxellales > Moraxellaceae > Moraxella > Moraxella sp. FZLJ2109. Next base: position 2,101,213 of record NZ_CP101112.1, on the reverse strand, counting down.
GGATGGTGAACGTATATATGTGCAGGCGGCGCTGACCATTAATGAAGAAAAAACACTTGAGCGAGAACTTGGCAACCTGCTGAAAATCCAAGACAACTACCCGAAATATGTGGTGACAATGGACGAATTTGACGGCAATACTTTTGAAGGGATACAGTGTTTGAGTTTGAGGGCATTTTTGAGAGAGATTTTGGGTGGATGATGCATCGGTACACCAAAATCTCAAACCATGCAAAACATACCTTTAATTAAAGCACTTAAAGGCAACATCAATCCCGCTTCACCAACAAATACCCCTTACCACGACCATTACGCACAGTGGTTGCCAATCCCATGCTCTCAAGTTCATTGAGTAGCTTACGAGCGGTACTATCTGAGATGCCAAGCTCATTAGATACTTGTTTGGCGGTCAAAACCTGATCAGCTGGCGTATTGGTGAGTAGCTGATACTGATGGATACTAAGATTGCTATAATCAACAGCCAGATTTGCAGGTGCGGACTTTGACATAGATTGTGATGCTTGGTCAATCGATAACAGCGCCTGCAAATCGCTAATAGCACGATTAATGATAGTAAGCTGATAAGCAATAAAATAAGTCATATCCAATTCATCAGTTTCTACATCAATATAGCTTTGCGCATACTGCTTGGGCGCTTTGTGCAATAAGCGACTGATGGAGATATAATCAAAATGCGTATAGCCTGATTTTTGTAGCGACCAATAAAACAAAGCTCGGGCAGTTCTACCATTGCCATCACCAAAAGGATGAATAAAGCCGAGTAAAAAATGCAGAATAATCGCTTTGACAATCGGATGGATAAAGTCATCCCCCTGATGATCGGCATTAGCAAAATCACAATACGCCTGCATCAAGGTCGGTAGCGTCTGCCATGCAGGGGGTTGATGGACAATTTGCCCATCATAATCAGCAATGACAATCTCATCATCTTGGCGAAATTCACCCGAAATCGCATCATTGTCAATCGCACCTTCTGTGGCGATGCGATGTAATTGCAAAATCATAGCGATATCAAGCGGTTGATTTATTTGTTGTTTCACTGCTTGCATCAAGTGATAATTATTGACAATCATCACTTCGCTTTTGTTTATAGGTGCACGGCGACTGCCGAGAAGTTCTTTGGCAACCTTGCGTGTGGTGGATGCACCTTCAAGCTGAGCACTGGTAATCGGCTCTTCAAAGAGCAGTTCTTCGGTATCAATGGACCATTGCCATTGATGATAGCGATGCTCAATATGATATAGCTTGGCTTGTAGGCTGTGTGGTAAGCAATATGAGAATTGATAACCGCCAATATGCATCGACTGCATGATGGTATGACGGTTGAGTTTTTGAGCAAGCCAGCGCCGTTTGCTGTTAGTTGGGTGACGATAGCGAAACTGCTCCCATGACAAATAACGCCCCTTGGCATCTGTCGGTGGATGCTCTGCCAAATATCCCAAAAGCACAGGCGAAATATCACTTGCTTCTAGTTCTGATAAAGTAGGTGGCTTGGGTAATTTCATTGTTATTTTCCATAAAATATCGCAATTTATCGTATTTTACCTTATTTTATCGTAATTTGTCGTAAATTATCGTATTTTATTTCAGTTTGCCGCTAATTGACTTTGGGTGATTATTTTTTTATGATTGAAACTTTTTCTATTTAAGGCTAGGGGTCAATTATCATTAGGGAAAGTTGTAGTCTTGAATTGTCAAATTATCAAACCCTTGTTTTGTTGATATATCTCATCCAAATGCTTGGCAATCATTGCAATGATTGTACCAGTACAAAACACTCAAATAACGAGTCGGCTGATAGTTACTGATCATAAGCGAGCACCTCAGCGATGGTTTTGGGTTTGATTGCTTCAGGTTTGGTTAATTCCATAAACCGAGCAATATCATCCAAAATCATCCACAATAACAAAAAGTTCTTTAAAGAAATATGACCTGTATCCTCAAACCGACGAATGGTTGGCTCAGGAATCAAGGATTTTTCAGCCAGTGCTCGGCGTGATAGCTTGGCATCTTTGCGTTTTTGTTTTAGATACGCCGCCAAAGCTAAGCGTGCATCAATATCGTCATACAGATGAAGCATAACCAATCTAAACTCAGTTTAGTTTTGATATTATTTTATCAAATTTACGGGATTTTTGGTAGTTTTTGATAATATTTTGTCAAATTCATGTATGAATAACTTTTTTGTTGCTACCCCACAAGACAACTCAGCTCATAACTTTGACTGCGTCCAGAAGCTAGCGACTTCACCAAAATTCCTTTTTCAACCAAATCATTGATGTCTCTTAGAGCGGTATCTGTGGATACTTTTGTGATACTCGCCCATTTTTTGGTGGTAAGTTTGCCATAAAAATCGCCCCAAAGCTTATTAATCATCACTACTTGTCGTGGATTGAGTGATGTGTGGCGATATGTATGCCAAAACTGTGACTTAGCGACAACCTTTTGTGACTGAGCGAGTGCTTGTATCAAAGCCGCTTCTAGATTGGTTAAAAACCAAATTAGCCATTCGGTGGCTGATGCCAAGCCCCTTTGAGTTTGTTCAAGTATGTGATAATATTCACGACGATTGACAAGAATTTGTGCGGACATACTATAAAATCGCTGTGGACTGCCATCGCTTTTGGCAAGCATCCGCTCAGTGAGTGCACGAGTTAGACGACCGTTACCATCATCAAATGGGTGTAGCGTGACAAACCACAGGTGTGCAAGCCCTGCCTTAATTGCCAAATCAAGTCCCGTATCATCATCGTTATACCACCGAAAAAATTGCTCAAGCTCATCGGGCAGTCTATCGGCCTTTGGTGCTTCAAAGTGTACTTTGGCTTTGCCATAGGCACCTGAAACCACCTGCATCTGGCCATTGGCATCATCTCGTAATGCACCCACATTAATGTCATACATACCGCTTAGCCCTTGTGGGAATAGTGCGTGATGCCAACGACAGACTTCATCCAAGGTTAATGGCAAATCAAATCTTGAAGTTGCCTTAAGCATCATTTCAACAATCGCTTCCACTTCATAGCTTGGCGTAACAAGCTGATGCTGATACAGTGCTTCAATACCTAAGTGCCGTGCAACCGAAGAGCGTACCTGTTCAGTATCGAGATATTCACCCTCAATCTCCGATGTCTTAATCACCTCCAATGTCAAAGCCTCAAGACTAACCTCAAGCGGTAAATCAAACCCAAGGCTGCTCATCTGCCCTAACAAGCGCCCTTGAAGCAGACGAATGCGGGCGACAAGGGGGAGTAGCTGCACCTCATCAAGCTGCCAATCTGTCCAATTTGGATATTCATGAATATAAGTATCAACCATCACTATTCTCAATTTTGCCACATCTGCGGTAATTATACCACATATTCTCCGCAAAATATGCGGAGAATAACACCATCAATCACCGCAAAATTAACATACCACACCCCAAATCAAACTGATAAATTACAAGATTTGAATAAAAAAAATCTAATATTATTAAATAGAGAATATACACTTAAAATAATTCAAATTCATCAATATCTGTAACTTTCATTAGCAAGCACAAGGGCAAAAAATTTAAAATTATGATAAAATACGAAAAATGATGGGGTAAATTTACCCTATTGGTTTTCGTGCCAAGATATAAAAAGACATCAGACAGTGTAATCAGCATTCACACTGATAATAATCATAAGATATTGATATATAAAGAGATTATTTGAGGTAAAATAAGGGTATTTAGCAAAAAATAGTCGCCCGAGATTGCCAAGGTTGGGGTCGCGAGTTCGAATCTCGTTTCCCGCTCCAAATTTTAAAAAGTCCAAGTCAGATGATTTGAGCTTTTTTGTTATACATCTTTCTAACAGCTTCTCCAAATTTCATCACCATAATAGCACCAGTCAATTTCTAGCGGACTTCCAAGCAAGATAAAATCCGCAAACGCCTTTATGATAATTCCACCATCATATCAATCCAATAGGCAGCACAGGAGTTACCGTAATGAAAAAAAATGGATCTTTACAGCACTGGCCAGACTTGCCATCAGCACCCAAGCACTCGCCATCGAAATCTCACCGGGTGATAATGATTTGACACCTGCAGGTACCAATGCCTTACTGGTTTATCAGCAATTTGCCACGACCGATCGTTTGCGCGAGCAGGGCAAGACAGTATCTGATCAATTTGGCCTTGACACATCGATGATCGTGCTGCGCTATTTTCACACATTTGGCATCAATGAGCGATCAACACTGGATCTGGATACTTTTGTGCCATTTGTCAAAGCCACAGGCAAGCACGATGCGGCAGGCATTGATATCAGCGGTGTGGCAGACTGGACGGTCGCAACCACATATCGGCGTAAGCTGAACGAGAATAATGACGCATTGATCTTAACAGGACTGCTAAGCTTACCAACTGGCAGCCGCGAGCTGAGCAGTGATCACTTAAGCTTATATGTGCAAGCTGGCTATGTCAAAAATTTTGGTAAAAAATGGTCAATGGATATGACTGGCGATGTGATTTTCTACGGCAAAGATAGTAATAATTTTAAGAAAGATGTCTCATTTGAAATTCAGCTCATCGGTCGCTATCACATTGATGATACGCTGTCACTGGGCGCAGGCCTTGGGCATCTGTGGGGCGGCGAAACCACGGATGCCGATGGCAATAAACAGTGCGATCGCCTGCAAAGCACCAATATTCGCTTAACAGCGTCAAAGTGGATTGACAATCATCAATTCCAACTGCAGCTAGGTCGCGATCTGTCTGTCAAAAATGGCACGGTGGAAAATGCACGAGTCAATCTGCGCTATGCTTATGTTTTTTAATCTGTAAATCCATCATTTGGCTGACTTGATGATTTGTAAGCGGTACACAAATCATCAAGTCAGTTTGATAAAAATACAAATCTATCAATATCAATAACTTACAGCATAAACACAAAACGCCGTTATACTTTATACTTCAGAACTTCATGTCATTTAACATAATATACATTATGCGAAGTATAAGCAATCGGACTTAAGCAAAAAATCCGCCACATTTTCTCACTAAATCATCCATCTGCCAAACAAATCCACCGCGTAAGTTTCACCAATCGCGCCGTTTATAAATTCTTAACACAAATCTTCCCACAGCACCCATGATTTGCTTTATAATAAACCCATGAATGACACAGCTTGGAGAATTTATGAAAACCAATTTTCGTCGTATGCAGCCTGTGATGGCACTTGCTTTGCTGCCACTGGTCTCGGTCAATCCTGATGGTCAGCTGCCTGTTGATCCAAATGCACGCCTAACCATCGGCGCAAATGCCACTTATAATGTCAGCGGCTATGCGACCGATGATGATTTCAGCTTTATGCCACAAGCCTTTTATGACAACAACCGCGTCTATGTTGAAGGCGCTGAAGCTGGTTTTTATCCTTATAAAGATGCCAATGATCATGTGCGCGTCGGTATCAGCTATGATGGCCGTGAATTTGATCCAAGCGATGCGCTTGATGTCGCTCAGCGCGAACTGGATAAGCGCAAATGGTCAGCACTGGCACACGCAAGCTATATGCACATCACACCATATGGCGGTTTGCGCGTGAAAGCCACCACCGATGCCTTGGGTCGCCACGATGGTCAAACTGTGACTTTGTCGCATTTATCGAAATTTAATTTTGCGGACAATAAAGTCACCGTATATCCTGAATTTGGCGCTGTATGGCAAAGCAAAGACTACAATCAATACTACTACAGCGTCTCAGCTGCCGAATCAGCGCGCACAGGTGTCGATGCTTTTCAAGCCAAATCAGGCTGGATGCCATTTGCCACCGTCACCGCAAGCTATCAGCTGACCGATCATGTCAGCATCTTTGGTAATCAGCGCGTCGAATGGCTGTCATCCACCCAAAAAGACAGTCCGCTGACTGATGATGACATCGATTCTAAAACGCGTGTCGGTGTCAATTATAAATTTTAAGCCAAACTTCATCAATTTGACTCAAAACCAAATAGCTTAAAACAAGCATAAAGGGCGTATCAAGCGCCCTTTTTTATTTACTGAATTAAACCGTTCAAGAGCTTTGATAATCTTAAAAAGCTCTATTTAAATTTGAACAAAAAAGCGCCAAAGATACCCTTTGACGCCCTATTGCTTACCGCCCTTTTGCAGGCTTTAAGCATCGGTGGCTAGTTCTTGTAACACCAAGCTTTGCGCCGCTTGTACTGTCGGCTTGGTAGCCATCATCTTTGCCCAGCGGATGATGTGCGTATATTCATGCACCGCCAAGAATTTCGCCGCGTCATAATGCTCGCCCACATACAGCTCGCCTAGACACAATCTGCCATACCAAGGATAAATCGCCATATCTGCAATGCTGTATTCATCGCTCATAATGTACACTCTATCCGCTAAGTGTTTATTTAGCACATCTAATTGACGCTTGGTCTCCATCGCATAGCGGTTAATCGGATATTCCATCGGATATGGCGCATATGCATAAAAATGCCCAAAGCCACCGCCCACAAATGGCGCAGAACCCATTTGCCACATTAGCCATGAATACAGCTCGGCCTTGTCACGCGGTTCACTTGGTATAAAGGCTTGATGCTTTTCTGCCAAATACAGCAAAATTGCCCCACTTTCAAACACAGGAATGGCAGGCGTGACGCTGCAATCAAGTAAAGCGGGAATCTTAGAATTTGGGTTGATCTTGACAAAATCCGAGCCAAATTGATCGCCATTCATGATATTAATCTTATAGGCATCATAACTCGTGATTTTACCAAGAGATTTTAGCTCTTCTAATAAAATATTCACCTTAATGCCATTGGGTGTGTTTAGCGAGTATAGCTGATACGGCGCATCACCGATTGGCAGCGTCTGCTCATGCGTCGCTCCTGCAGTTGGGCGGTTTGTCCCGCCAAATTTACCCCCTGCTTTAGCTTTGACGCTTTCATAATCCCAAATGGCAGGTGGTGTGTAAGTTGTCATGGTTTTTCCTTATTGGTCTTTTAAAAGAATGTGAGTTTCTGGCAAAAAATCATACTTATATGACAAATCAGCTTCAAAATCTTCCATTATTACCTTTAAAAAGTCGCACAATTATATTGATAATTGATTGATTTTAAAAGAGATTTTTATAGGTCTATTGCATACACCCGCGAATGATTTTAGGCTCAGCTAATTATATTAGTCATTGTAGCAGGTTTTAGCATAAAGCATAAAGGCAAATCTTATAACAGACGCCCTTTTTCACCAATATTTTATAGCAAAAAAAGGCAGCATAAAGCCACCTTTTTTGTTTCGCCAATACTTGATTACATCAAAATCAAGCGTGGATCTGCCAATAGCTTAGCGATATAGCGAGTGAATACCGCAGCATCAGCACCGTTGATGGCGCGATGGTCATAAGACAGTGACAGCGGCAACATCAAGCGTGGCTCAAACTCTTTGCCATTCCAACGCGGCTGGAAGGTAGATTCTGAGATGCCCAAAATTGCAACTTGTGGGAAATTGACCAGCGGCGTGAAGTAAGTACCACCCATATTGCCTTGACTTGAGATGGTGAAGCTTGCACCTTGTAGCTCTTTGGCAGTAAGCTTCTTATCTCGTGCTTTCTTGGCAAGCTGACCGATTTCGATCGCAAGCTGCTTGATGCCCTTGTCTTGAGCGTCCTTAATGACAGGAACAATCAAGCCGTCATCAGTTGCAACGGCAATCCCCATATTGACCGATTTACGGATGATCATCTTGGTATTGTCATCAGAAACATGGCTGTTGAACTTCGGATGCTGAGTCAATGCATACGCCACCGCCTTGACGATGAATGCCAAAATGGTCAAGCCGATGCCTTGAGCCTTGAACTCACCTTTTAGCTCATTACGCATGGCTTCGGTCTCAGTGATGTCCGCTAGGTCAAACTGAGTGACTTGTGGAATCAAGGTATTAAGATTCAGCTGTGGAATAGAGACTTTTTGTAGTCGAGTCAGCTCAACAGTCTCAATCTCACCCCAGATTTCTTTGTTTGACATATCTGGTAGTGGTGGCAAGCCAACAGGTGCCGCTGCAACTGGTGCACTTGCAGCTGCTGCAGGCTTGGTAGCACCACTCATCACGCTCTTAACAAAGCTGAATAGGTCTTCTTTTAGAATACGGCCATGTGCAGCAGTGCCTGTCACTAGGCTGATGTCCACACCCATCTCACGCGCAAGCTTACGCACCGCAGGGCCTGCATGGACATTGCGTGCTTTTTCGTTCACGACAGTCTCAGGCAGCTTGGTGCTTGCAGCAGCTGGTGCATCTTTTGGTGCTTCTGCCTTTGGTGCAGGGGTAGCGGCAGGTGCTGGTGCGGCTGCAGGGGCAGCTTGTGCTACTGGTGCAGAGCCTGCGCCTTTGATGGTGATAAAGGCTTGACCATTTGACACTGCATCACCTTGTTTGACAAGGATGGCTTCTACCACACCATCAACAGGTGCAGGCACTTCTACAGATGCTTTATCAGATTCAACCAAAATAAGTGATTGATCCTTAGTCACAGTATCGCCAACAGCAACCATAATATCAGCAACTTCAGCACTATCTACACCAAGATCAGGTAAGTTGTGAGTTTGGCTGCCAGCAGGGGCGGCAGCGGCTTGTGGTGCTGGCGCTGCAGGTGCTGATGCAGGTGCGGCAGTTTCTTGAGCAGCTGCTTGTGCAGGAGCTGCTGCGCCTACGCCTTTAATGGTAATAAAGGCTTGACCGTTGGTGACTGCATCACCTTGATTGACAAGGATAGCTTCTACCACACCATCAACAGGTGCAGGCACTTCTACAGATGCCTTATCAGATTCAACCAAGATCAATGGCTGATCCTTAGTGACAGTATCACCGACTTTCACCATGATGTCTGCAACTTCAGCACTATCCACACCAAGATCAGGCAGGTTGTGCGTTTGGCTACTTGCAGCAGTGGCAGGTACTGGTGCGGCTGCAGGGGCAGCTTGTGCCACTGGTGCAGGCTCGGCAGCAGCTTGTGGTGCTGGAGTGGCTTCTGGTGCAGGGGCTGCTGCGCCTGATTCCACGCTAAATAACACCGTGCCTTCACTGATGCTATCGCCAACATTGACATGAACAGCGGTGATCGTACCTGCAACGGGTGCAGGCACTTCTACAGATGCTTTATCGGATTCAACCAAAACAAGGTTGTCATTTTCGCTGATGGCATCGCCGACTTTTACCATGATTTCGGCGACTTCAGCACTTTCTACACCCAAATCGGGGGCTTTGATTTCCATCATATTCTCCTATACTTGGGCGTTAATTAGTGTTCATCAACCAGTTCAGGCACTGGGTTTGGTTCACGAGTTATCTTCGGTGCTGGCGCATCTGGGAAGTGATCGTAATGCGGTTGTGGCTGCCATGCAGGCGCTTGATCAGCATCGATGTCGAAGCTGTTGATCGCATCTTGTACCAAGCGCGCATCGATTTCGCCTTCATCTGCCAATTTCTTCAAGGTCGCAACGACGATATGCTCAGCATTGACATTGAAGAAGCTGCGAAGTTTCGCACGGCTGTCAGAGCGGCCAAAGCCATCTGTACCCAGTGTCGCATATGGACGGCTGTCAGGTAGCCAGCCACGGATTTGCTCTGAGTAGTTGCGCATATAGTCAGTTGCTGCGACAACGATACCTTTATGCTGTGCCAACTGCTCAGTAACCCATGGGGTTTTTTGTTCTGCAGTTGGGTGTAGGCGGTTATAATCATCGCACGCCATACCGTCACGAGTCAGCTCATTAAAGCTTGTGACGCTCCACACATTGGCAGTGATGCCAAATTCATCTTTTAGGATGCGAGCGGCTTTTTGGACTTCGCGTAAGATGACGCCAGAACCCAATAGCTGTACCTGTGTTGAGCCATTGTCTTCAAGCAGATACATACCGCGCTTGATGCCTTCTTCAACACCTTCAGGCATCGCTGCGTGTTCGTAGTTTTCGTTCATCAAGGTGATGTAGTAGTACACGCGCTCACCTTTGCCATACATACGGCGCAGACCGTCATGCATGATCACCGCAAGCTCATAGCCATAGCATGGATCATAAGTCACACAGTTTGGCACAGTGCCAAATAGGATGTGGCTGTGGCCGTCTTGGTGCTGCAGACCTTCACCGTTTAGAGTGGTGCGACCTGCTGTTGCGCCAAATAGGAAACCTTGTGCTTGGCAGTCACCTGCTGCCCATGCCAAGTCACCAACGCGTTGGAAACCGAACATTGAGTAGTAGATGTACATTGGAATCATCGGTAAAGCATTCACTGAGTAGCTGGTCGCCAAGGCAATCCACGCACTCATCGCGCCTGCTTCGTTGATGCCTTCTTCTAGCATATGGCCATCTTTAGCTTCGCGATAACCCATCAGAGCTTCAGCATCTTCAGCGACATAGTTTTGACCTACTGATGAGTAGATGCCAAGCTGACGGAACATACCTTCTAGACCGAAAGTACGCGCTTCGTCTGGTACGATTGGTACGACATGCTTGTTCAGTGCTTTGTCTTTTAATAGTGCTGACAATAGACGGACAAATACCATCGTGGTTGATTGCTCTTTGCCTTTTGAGCCCTGTAGCACTTGATCAAAGATTGACAGCTCAGGCACTGGCAATGGGATATGACCACTGCGGCGTGATGGCAAGTGGCCACCCAATGACTCACGGCGACCCATCAAGTATTTGTATTCTGCCGAATCTTCTGATGGGCGGTAGAATGGCAATTCTTTTAGCTGCTCATCAGTAAATGGCAAGTCAAAACGGTCACGGAAATATCTTAGACCATTTTCATCCAGTTTTTTCAATTGGTGCGCTTTGTTCACCGCTTGGATTTGGCTTGATAGACCATAGCCTTTAACAGTTTTGACAAGGATAACCGTAGGCTGACCTTTGGTTTTCATTGCTTCAGCATAAGCAGCATAGACTTTCTTCGGATCATGGCCGCCACGGTTTAACTGCATGATTTCTTCGTCTGATAGATCTTTGACCAGCTCTTCTAGCTCTGGATATTTGCCAAAGAATTCTTTACGGACAAATGCACCATCACGCGCGGTGTATAGCTGATATTCACCATCAACCACTTCTTCCATACGCTGTTTTAGCGCGCCTGATTTGTCTTTGGCAAGTAGTGGATCCCAATGATCGCCCCAAATGACTTTAATCACACGCCAGCCTGCACCGCGGAATACCGACTCAAGCTCTTGGATGATCTTACCGTTACCGCGTACTGGGCCGTCTAGACGCTGTAGGTTACAGTTAATCACCCAGATTAGGTTGTCAAGCTTCTCACGGCCTGCCATTGAGATCGCGCCCAAGCTTTCTGGCTCGTCCGTCTCGCCATCACCTAGGAATGCCCACACTTTACGATCTTCATCTTTGATCAGACCGCGGTTGGTTAGGTATTTTTGGTTACGCGCTTGATAAATCGACATCAAAGGACCAAGACCCATTGATACCGTTGGGAATTGCCAATAATCAGGCATTAGATATGGATGCGGATAGCTTGATAGACCTTTACCATCGACTTCACGGCGGAAATTGACAAGCTGCTCTTCAGTCAAGCGACCTTCTAGGAATGAACGCGCGTACATACCTGGTGCGCCATGACCTTGATAATAGATCATATCGCCGCCATGGTTTTCGCTTGGAGCGCGCCAAAAGTGGTTAAAACCTGTCTCATACAAAGTCGCTGATGACGCGAAAGTCGCCAAGTGACCGCCCAAATCATCGTTATTTAGGTTGGCTTTCATAACCATCGCCAACGCATTATAACGCATCAAAGCGCGTAGCTTACGCTCCATGTGCAGATCGCCTGGGTAAGTTGGCTCATCTTCTACAGGAATGGTGTTGATATAAGCAGTATCTAGGCGGTTGAATGGCAAGCCTTCTTGTACTGCCATGTTATACAAGGCTTTTAGTAGAAACTGCGCGCGATCTTTGTCGGCGTTTTTGATGACCGATTCGAATGCGTCTAACCACTCTTGGGTTTCGACATGATCGGTGTCATTATAATAACTCATTACAATTATCCTACATGATTGAGCTATGCCACAACGAACATAGCGGTTATTACATCTGCATTGGCTTGACAGATGTGGCTGATGGTTTTATCCACAAGAAACAACTGTGAACAAAAAAATTTCCTTGCTATTATAAAAGCATTGACAGAAAAAGTTTATTCTTAAAAATAAATACCGAAATAACAAACATTTATTTTGGAAATATTGTCAATTTATAACATATTATTTCTTTGTAAATCAGCCACTTAGCCGATGCTATTATAACAAATTTTCCCCAGTTTTATATACAAAAAAATCCCCAAATTTCACTTTGGGGATTGTATTTAGCATACACTGGTTATTCTTCACTGGCTTTTAGCTGGATATAGTTTTTGATACCCATGCTTTCGATCAGCTCGTTTTGGGTATCTAGCCAATCGATATGCTCTTCGTTACCATCTTTAAGCTCAACCAACAAAGCGCGCGACACATAATCACGATGCTCTTCGCAGATGACGATTGCTTCGATCAAGGCATCATGCTTGCGTTTTTCAAGTTTTAAATCACAGCCAATGATCTCGGCGACATCTTCACCGATCAAAAGCTTGCCATATTCTTGTAAATTTGGCAGACCTTCAAGCAACAAGATACGCTCAATCAGCTTATCTGCCCATTTCATCTCTTGGATTGACTGCTTATAAAATGCTTCGTTCAGCTCGACGATGCCCCAGTTTTTCACGATGCGCGCGTGCAAAAAATACTGATTGATGGCGACCAATGACAAACCCAGTGCTGAGTTTAATGCGCGGATGACTTTTTTATCTGCTTTCATACATCTCTCCTATGATGATCAGTGTGCAGCGGTCGCCTGTACCGCTTCGCCTGCCATGCTTTGTAGATAATTTTCAAGTCCCATCAGCTCAATCAGACGCAGTTGCTGCTCTAGCCAATGCGCATGATCTTGCTCGGTATCTTCTAGCTGACGCACCAACATATCACGCGTTACATAGTCACGCTCCGCTTCACACAGTGCAATGCCTTCTTTTAGATGTTGTTGGACGCTGTATTCTAGCTCAAGATCGCTTTTTAGCATACTTGGGACATCGGTGCCGATATTGATCGCGCTCACTTGCATATTTGGCGTACCGCCCAGCATCAAAATACGCGAAATCAATAGCTGCGCGTGCAAGGTCTCATCTTCCATCTCATGATGAATGCGGTCGTACAGCTTGCCCAAATGCCACTCAGCATACAGCTGTGAATGGATAAAATACTGATCACGAGCGCCAAGCTCACCGCCCAATAAAAAGTTCAGATAATCAATGACTTTTTGAGATGATTTCATCACATTCTCCCGCTTTATCGAAAATTTTTGTCAAAAAGTTTATAAAAAGTTGCATGATAATTATACTAACACAATTAAACAATAAATCCACCACCAGTTTGTAATACTTCTGAACTGCGAACGCTTTACACTCTGATAACAGCTTGCAATTGCCAATTGGATGCATTTTGTACATTTTTTACCGATTTGCCACCGATTAATTTATTTAAGCCATTGATAATTATCATAAAATCTATAAAAATAAATTGAAACTGGTTATCATTTAATTTTATCAAAGTGAAAATAATTATCGATTAATAAAATTCACGGTAGTAATACAACTCAAAATAAAACCCGATCGTACAAGACAGTAACAATCGGGTAATATTTTAAGTGTTAATTTGGGATGGAATTGGCTATGAATTTAAAAATTTTTTAGCCCAAATCCATCAACCTGCCATCACATCAATGGCAACAAAATTGGCTTCATGCTCATCGATCAAATCCTGCACCATCGGCACGCAGCAGCCACAGCAGGTACCAACTGACAATGCATCTTGCAACCCTTCCATGCCATTGACGCCTTGGGCCAGTGCGGTTTTGATTTGGGTATCTTTGACATCATGACAAATACAAACATACATAGCGGTTATCCAGTTTTGGTTGTTTACACTTGATGAAAAGTGTCAATTATAAATGACAGGACTTGAATAAGTTTCGCTCTCAAAAGCGAGTGATTCTTGTTTATGGGTTTATAATAACAATAATTGTTCCCATTTGCAAATGATTTTATCAATTATTTCAAAGATTGCGATACAAATTTTCAATCAAAGATGGACTTTTAATCAGTTATGATAAATCAGCAGAAAATCCTGCTGTTTTGTTGCTTTGCTGACAGTTTTACACTATACATTTGGCTTGGCTATCGTTACAATAATCACTGATATTGCTAAGTTTTTTGGCTTAATAAAGCTTGCCTATTATTCACCTTACATATTTTATAGATTTAAACTTCATGAGCCACATTCGCCCTTTTGTTCTAACTTGTCTTGGTCTTGGCTTGACGGCTGTCAGCATGGGGACGGCACACGCTTGCCAAGTACCAAAAAGCGATTATAAAAATGTCAGCTGCACCGCACAAGCAGGAGTTTTTTTGGCAAGTAAAGACGATGGCTCACCTGTGGCATTGCTGGATAATAAAGGCAAAAAAACCGCCGACCTGTTTCGCTATCAAGCCGTGCTTGGTGCTGTGATGGGCGATGGGCTATTGCCTGTACAATTAAACGGTAAAGTCGGCTACATCAACCGCGCAGGCAAAGTGGCACTGACGCCGAATTTCGACCGTATGCCGACAGGCTCATGGGCGCGCGGTGTGCATGATGGACGCATCGTCGTACGCAAAAATGGCGCGTTCGGCGTCATCACCACCCAAGGGCGCACTGTGGTGAATTTCGATAAAGCCATCAGCAATATCACCGATTTTCAAAATGGCGTTGCAACCGTCACACGCGGCAATCAACGCTATCAGATCGATACCACAGGACAACGCTTACCTGATACACCAAATGTAGCAAATAATGTCGCCACCAATACTACAGCGACAGCAAACCCAGCTCCCGCCCAACCGCCAAGCTACACGCGTACGATCTCGCCACCTGCATCGGTAAGCATCACACAAACCAGTAGCAATTTGCTTGGCACACCGACCACCGTGCCTGTCGAAAGTACTGTCAGCCCTGCATTCGTCAGTAGTACCACCATCACGCCGATCACTCAAACGCCAAGCACTGTGACCACACGCACTGTAAATAATGCGCCGCAGTTTTTCCCACAACAAAACGGTGGCAAATGGGGCTTTGTCGATAATCAAGGCGTGGCGATGATCCAATACGCCTTCGATGAAGTCAAAGACTACAGCGAAAATATGGCAGCGGTGCGTGTCGGCGATCGCTGGGGCTTTATTGATAATAAAGGTGATTTGGTGATTGATTTTCGCTTTACTGATAGTGGTATCGTCAAAAACAGCACATCGAAAGTCCGCCCATTGACGCCGCTGAAGTTCGTACAAGGCAAAGCATGGATTGGCAACTTGGTCGATGGCACAAAAATGTGCATCAACACCCAAGGTGTAAGCGTGTCTTGTGGGTGATGTATAGTTTTTTTACTTTTTAGGATAATTAGTTTTAAGAATTTTTAAGGAGATATCATGATCAGCGTTTTTGAATTATTTAAAATCGGTATCGGTCCATCCAGCTCGCACACGGTCGGACCGATGGTAGCTGCCAATCGCTTTTTGGCAGAATTGGGCGATCAGCTGCCTAAGGTAATCAAGCTGCACATTGAGCTGTATGGCTCGCTGTCATCAACAGGTAAAGGCCATGCGACCGATACGGCGATTTTATTGGGCTTGCTTGGTCATGAACCGCGCAGCATTGACACCACAAAGACCGATAAATACCTTGCACCAATTTTCGAATCACAGACACTGAACCTAGGCGGCACACACGAGATCAGTTTTGATGTGCATAAGCACCTATTATGGGATGATAACGCCCTATCTGCCCATCCCAACGGTATGAGACTGGTGGCACATTTTGGGGATGCCAAGCCATTTGCACGCACTTATTATTCGATTGGTGGTGGCTTTATCAAAGATGAATTTGAAATTCATGAACTGCCTGATGACACTGCAGTATCGCCCTATCCTTATGATTTTAATAGTGCTGAAATGCTTGCTAAGCTGTGCGCCAAGCACGATATGCGCATTAGCGACATCATAATGGCGAACGAAACTGCCGTACGCACAGAAGATGAAGTCAAAGAATATCTCAATGAAATCTGGCACACCATGCAAGCTTGCGTCACCCAAGGCTGTAAAGTCGATGGCATCTTACCGGGTGGCTTAAATGTCAAACGCCGCGCCAAAGCCCTATACGAGCAGTTGTCCAAAGAATATGGCTATTCTGGCAATGGCGGCCTGCTTGCGATGGACTGGGTGAATCTGTATGCGCTCGCCGTCAATGAAGAAAATGCCGCAGGCGGTAAAGTCGTCACCGCACCGACCAATGGCGCAGCAGGCATCATCCCTGCAGTGCTACATTATTATCGCGGCTTTATTCCGTCATTCAGCTTCGATGGTGTGCGTGAATTTTTGCTCGTCGCAGGCGCGGTGGGCGCTTTGATCAAGCAAAACGCATCCATCTCAGGTGCAGAAGTCGGCTGCCAAGGTGAAGTTGGCTCAGCCTGTGCGATGGCAGCGGCAGGGCTTGCTCATGTACTAGGCGGTAGCGTTGCTCAATGCCTAAACGCCGCCGAAATTGGTCTTGAGCACAATCTAGGACTGACCTGCGACCCGATTGCAGGACTCGTGCAAGTGCCTTGCATCGAACGCAACGCCATGGCATCGGTCAAAGCCATCAATGCGGCACGCCTTGCCCTGCGTGGCGATGGCAGTCATCATGTCTCACTGGACAAAGCCATCGCCACCATGAAAGCAACAGGTATGGATATGATGGATAAATACAAAGAAACTGCTAAAGGTGGACTTGCTATCCATGCTACCGATGCCATGAATCGTATCGATTTGGTAAATATTGGCAGTGGCTTTAGTCAGTGCTAAATATCAGCCATGGTTCATCCAATTTTTTATTTATACACCGATCAGTTAATCCCTTTTTATCAAGCGGTCAGCTCCATGACCGTTTTTTTGCCGTAGTGCTTGAAGCAAGTTATAATCAACATTCCGAAATTGAATTTGCCATTTGTACATTTTGTGTTATTGTAACTTACCAAATTTTTATAAGATGATCTTTTTGCCGTATTAAACGGTAATTTTTTGGAGTGCCATTGGCAATTGATATTATGACACAGCATACAGAACAAATCGGTAGTAGCCATAAGCTCAACTGGAGAGCTTTTGGTCCAGGGATTTTGATGGCATCTGCCGCCATCGGTGGTTCGCATCTGGTAGCATCGACCCAAGCAGGTGCGCTATATGGTTGGCAATTGGCAATTATGATTATTCTTGCCAACTTGTTCAAATACCCATTTTACCGTTTCGGCACCGAATACGCTTATAGTACGGGCGAGAGTCTTGTGGCAGGCTATGCCAAGCTATCTCGTTTTTATATTTGGGCGTTTTTTATCTTGTGTATCCTTTCGGGCATTATCAGCACAGGTGCGGTTGCGATTTTGGCATCAGTCATTCTTGGCTATATGCTACCGTTTGAGCTGAACACTTTAGCCTTGGCTGCCATCGTCATGTTCTCATCATGGCTGTTGCTATTTGCTGGTCACTACAAGCTACTTGATGGTGTCACCAAATGGATCATCGTGGCGTTGACCGTGGCGACCGTGGCAGCGGTATTTGTGGCGATGGGCAAGCCTGCTGTTATGGCACCTGATTTTATTCCTGCATCACCTTGGAACTTGGCAGCGCTTGGCTTTATCATCGCCTTGATGGGCTGGATGCCGGCACCGCTTGAATTCTCGGCGATTACTTCTGTATGGACCGCTAAGAAAATTCGTACCGATCACACCAGCCGCTACCAAGGCATGATTGACTTTAATGTCGGTTATCTGACTTCTGCGATTCTGGCACTATTTTTCTTGGCATTGGGCGTATTTGTCCAATACGGTATAGGCGAAGAGATCGCAATGCAAGGCGGTGCTTATGTTGGTCAGCTCATCCAAATGTACACCGAAACCATCGGTGAATGGTCTCGTCTATTGGTTGCATTCATTGCATTCTTATGTATGTATGGTACGGTGATTACCTGTGCTGACGGCTATGGCCGTACTACTGCCGAATGCCTATCGCTGATTAAAACCAAAACTACTGACGAAACCGAAAAATTCGTCGCCAAATGGACCGCATTTTTTATCATTGCAGGCTATGGCTTAATTGCATTTTTTATGGGTCAGATGGCAGCGATGCTGAAGTTTGCGATGATCACAGCGTTCGTCACCGCACCAATTTTTGGTTATCTCAACTATAAGCTGATCAAAAAAGAAGGCAACATCAGCACTGGCATGACGCTATTTGCTCTAGCAGGTATCGCGTTCTTGTCAGGCTTTACCATTTTGTTCTTGTTGCAATTTGGTGGTATCATTGGCTAATTAAGACTGTATTAGCCATCACAGAGCCAACCACCCTATCACGCCATGCATCATGGCGTGATTTTTTTATATTTTCTGATGATTTGATCAAAAAATTCACATAAATTTGAACCGACCCCCAATTCTTAGACACTAAGATTAACGGTTAAGGTTTCATCAAGGACTGAGTTCTGTATTGTACAGGACTCAGTCCTTTTAATTTGCTCTTTATTCTATCATGGTTGTAGTAGTGAATGTACTCATCAATCACTTTTCTAAGCTCATCTGGTGAAGTGAATTTAGTTTTCTCATAAAATATCTCTTCTTTTAATGTCCCAAAGAAACTCTCTATCACTGCATTATCCAAGCAGTTACCTTTTCTTGACATACTTTGGATAATGTCATTGTCTTTTAAGGTTTGTTGGTAATTGCTCATTTGATAATGCCAGCCTTGGTCAGAATGCAAGATGGGTTTGTCATCACCAGTTAGCGTTGTTATGGCTTTGTGTAGCATGTCTTGCACTAACTCATAAGTCGGTCTGTCTTTGATACTGTAGCTAATGATCTCACCATTATACAAATCAATGATGGGTGATAAATACAGCTTTTGCTCTTTGATACCGCCATCATAAGTTTTGCTTTGTATTTTAAACTCAGTGACATCTGTTGCCCATTTATGATTGGGCTTGTCTGCTTTAAAATCACGGTTTAAGACATTGGTAGCGATTTTGCCTACTCGTCCACGGTAAGTGCTGTGTTTGCTTCGCTTACGACGAATTACTGCTTTAAGCCCAAGCTCGTGCATTAGCCGTTGCACTTTTTTATGATTGATAACAAAGCCTAACTGCTTTAGTGCTAGGGTAATACGCCGATAGCCATATCTGCCTTTGTGAGCGTGGTAGATGTTTTGGATTTTATCTTTGATAACAGTGTCTTGCTCAGGTCTGCTTAATTGTTTTAGATGATAGTAAAAAGTACTTCTTGGTAAGTGTGACACGTTAAGCAAATCATCAATCAGATAGGTTTGCCTTAATTCTTGCACAATCATCACTTTTTCTTGGGTGATGATGCGTTGTGTTTTTGACGAATTAAGGCATCGAGCTTTTTTAGATAAGCATTCTCAGCTTCTAGATATTGAATGCGTCTGAGTAACTCGGCGTGTTCATTGGTTAGTGTTTTATCTGTCCTGTCCACCTTGGCTGTTTTAGCTACTTTGCTTGTTTTCGTTGCTTTGGCTACTTTATCTGATTTATTGGTTGATTTGCTCATAGGTCTTCTGCCTTTAGGTTTGGGAGTAAGTCCCATGATACCATGAGTTTGATAAGCTTTTAACCATTGAAAGAGCACACTTGGGCTACTGATGTTTAATTCAGTGGCAACTGTTGGCATAGATTTGCCAGAGAGTAATTGTAATACTGCTGTGTGTTTAAATGCTGGTGAATAACTGGCTTTGCTTGTTCTTGGGCGAATGCCATCAATCCCATGAGTTTGGTAGAGTCTCACCCAGTTTTGGATGATAGAGCTTTCTATGCCAAAAAATTTGGCTGTCTGATTGTAACTATGTCCTGTTAAATAATGTTGAATGACGGACAGTTTAAAGTCCATTGTGTATTTGGTCATAAAAACACCCCAAAGGCTGTCTAACTTTTGGGGTGCGGTTCAATTTCACAAGGTTTTTTGGTTATTTTGGCTTGCAAAGTTCAGCCAAGGTGATAAAATGGTTTTTTGTTGTCATTTTTGGTCGTCGGTGTGATTGACCATCCAACAAAAAGGATTTTGCCAACTATTGGCACATTAACCAGGTATCACTTGGCTTCATATTAAGTTGTACTGAAATTATAAGGATTATCAATCATGACAATCTCACAAGATCTAATCAAACAAACCGAAACCTACGGGGCGAACAACTACCTACCCCTACCTATCGTCATCTCAAAAGCCCAAGGCATCTGGGTAGAAGACCCTGAAGGCAATCGCTATATGGATATGCTCAGTGCCTATTCAGCAGTGAACCAAGGTCACTGCCACCCAAAAATCATCCAAGCACTCAAAGACCAAGCCGACCGTGCGACGCTGACCAGCCGTGCATTTCATAACGACCAGCTTGGCCCATGGTACGAAAAAGTCAGCAAACTGACTGGCAAATCTCGTGTGCTACCAATGAACACTGGTGCTGAAGCGGTCGAAACTGCCATCAAAACTGCAAGGCGATGGGGTTATGATGTCAAAGGCGTAGCGGACAATCAAGCCGAAATCATCGCCTGTATTGGCAATTTCCACGGTCGCACGATGGGTGCCGTATCACTATCTAGCGATGACGACTACAAGCGTGGCTTTGGCCCGATGCTTGGCGGTATCAAGCTTGTGCCTTATGGCGATCTGGATGCACTACAAGCTGCCATCACACCAAATACAGTGGCGTTTTTGATTGAGCCAATCCAAGGCGAAGCTGGCATCAACATCCCACCACAAGGCTATATGAAAGCAGCCTATGATGTCTGCCGTGCTAATAATGTATTATTTATCGCTGACGAAATCCAAGCAGGTCTTGGACGCACGGGCAAGCTATTTGCCTGTGAGCACGAAGGCTTTGTGCCCGATATGTATATCCTAGGCAAGGCATTGGGCGGTGGCGTATTCCCTATCTCATGCGTGGTCGCTGATGATGATATTCTGGGCGTGTTTAACCCTGGCTCACACGGCTCAACATTTGGCGGCAACCCATTGGCATGTGCCGTCTCTATCGCTGCACTTGATGTGCTTGTGGACGAAAAATTGGCAGAAAACTCAGCTGAACTCGGTACATATTTCCTAGCTGAGCTACAAAAAATCCAAAACCCGAAAATCAAAGAAGTGCGCGGTCGTGGCTTATTCATCGGAGTTGAGCTAACTGAAGCTGCTCGCCCCTATTGCGAACACCTAAAAGAGCTTGGGCTACTGTGTAAAGAAACGCACGATACTGTAATTCGCTTTGCGCCACCATTAATCATCACCAAAGATGAGCTGGATCAAGCCTTAGTAAAAATCCGCGAAGTGCTGTCTGCTTAATTTATTCTGCTAATTTGGGCTAAATTCAAGCACAAAAAAACAGGTCGTTGATTGGCGACCTGTTTTTTTGTGATAAGAATTTATAAAGCTAAGCTTTTATCTAGGCTGTCAGCACACTGCTGTCAGCGCACTTACTCCACCATCGCAAATTTTCGTAAGGTCTGCTTAGGCTCGGTCAATTGGCGCATTTGATCATGAGTGATGACTTGTAGTCGCTGAGCGGCTTTTTGGCTTGGGCGTGTATGCAGTCGATATGCCACCAGAGCGATGCTTGCTGCGGCACGCTGCGGCGTCAATGGTACAACTTGATTGATGCCGATGACGCTGGTGATGGCGTTTTTGGCAGATTTGAGCAGTTGGCGCGCACCTTTGACCGATAGGCTTGGCGTTTCACTGGTTAATTTACTTAATCGGAAAATCAGCACTTCTTGGAAATTCAGCGTCTTAAGATAATATTCCACATCCGCCTTGGCGATGAGTTCTTCGTTGAACTGTGGCTTTTCTGCACCTGTCATAGATAAGAAAAAGAACCGCCCAACGCCTTTGGCATGACACACGCGCGCAAACTCCATATTATAAAGCACATTGACTTGATAAAATTCATCACGACTGGCGGTGTGTTCCTTAGCAATGCCAAGACAGCTGAATGCATCGGTATCTTCACCGATAGAGATCGATTCGATAGTCGTCGATAGCGACTGAAAATCAGGCACATGATACACGAGCATATTTTCGCTCATCACCTTAGGCTGTGTGCGCGTGATCAAAATTACCGTCTCGTACATCGTCGCAAGCTCACGAGCCAATGCCTGACCGACACGCCCTGACCCCCCGATGAGTATGGCTTTTGTTTTCATCGCTTGAACCTACATTATGATCATGATATCACCAAGTCATCGCCTGATGCGCCCTTTGCTGACTTTTTACCCTATCTTGGCCAAATTACAATCAGCAACGCGATATTCTAGCACAATTTGTCAAAAAATCATCCAATTATCCCCATTAGGCACACAGGCAAATTGCTACAAAATATAAATTTTGACTCATTTATCGCGATTTTCAGCCGAGATTTGCAACTTTTTTGTAATTAATTATTGTGAGATGGCATGAAATTTGGTAATATAGGCGTTTATATTGTCCAAGCTATCAAAGCACCTCACCTTTGATTGCACCCACTTTATTCTTACTTTCAACTTTTTTATTTATCTATAAGGATAAAACACATGGCAAACTCTGCACAAGCTCGCAAACGCGCTCGTCAAAACACCAAGCGTCGTCAGCACAACGCATCTCAGCGTTCAATGGTTCGCACTTTCATCAAGCGCGTAAACGCTGCCATCGAAGCGAAATCATACGAGCTAGCAACTGAAGCTTATAACAAAGCTGTGCCAGTAATCGACCGTATGGCTGACAAAGGCATCATCCACAAGAATAAAGCTGCTCGTCATAAGAGCCGCCTAAACGCTGCGGTAAAAGCACTAAAAGGCTAATCGCATCTTGTGATAAAAAAAGACCCAAGCTAAGAAGTTTGGGTCTTTTTTATAGTTTAAATTTGTGCTTATAAACAAGGCTTAAGTATCGGCTTTTGCGCCCACCTCGATCACCGCGCCATCACTCAGACGATACGCCACCAAAGTACCGCCCCACACACAGCCACCATCAAGTGCACGCACATTGCGCGTCTCAACTTCAGCACGCAGCGCTGCCCAATGCCCGAATAAAATACGGCGTTCACGCACCACGAACCACTCGAACCACGGACGAAAATCACTCGGCATGACATCGCTCAGCGTTTCTTTGAACGAAAATTCCAACAAGCCTGACTGTGTGCACAAGCGCATCCGCGTCAAGTAGTTGGCGATGGCGCGCATTCGCTTATAGCCGTTTAATTTCTCTGACCATTCTTCAGATTTTTTGCTATACAGATTTGGTAATAAGCGATCAAGCTGCTTTAGGCTGCCGCTTAATTGCTTTTCAAGCTCTTGGGCATAGCCGTGCGCTTGCTTGATCGTCCAATTCGGTGGAATGCCTGCGTGTGTCAAGACCGTACGATCACTTGGAAATACCAATAAAGGCTGTTTGCGTAGCCAGTTTAATAGCTCATCACAATCAGGTGCGACAAAAATCGCAGCAGTTTTATCCTTAGGCTTAGGCGGTAAAATCCCACGCCAAGTGGCGATCAAGGTGATGTCATGATTACCAAGTACAGTAGTCAGCGCGCCAATGTCGGACAGTCGCTTGACTTCTCGCAGTGTCGCCAAAGAATCTTCACCGCGTGCCACGATGTCGCCAGCAAGCCAGATTTTGTCTTGGGTTTCGTCAAATTCTAACGCTTCAAGCAAGCGATTGAACGCCGAAAAACAACCTTGCAAGTCGCCGATGACATACTGATGACGGTATTTTTTGGTTTTTTGAAATTTCATAAATCTAAACAATAACAGCAACTGTACAACAAATTACTTATAGGTCATTATTAATTAAATCTTCATCAATAAGCATAATCATCACAAGCAAATTTAAGCGTGATGATCCACCACCAAATCCGCTAAGCGCACAAACTGCTCAACGCTTAAAGTCTCAGGTCTCGCCTGCGGATTGATGCCGACAGAGTCAAAGGCAGCTTCATCAAGATTTGGCAGCAGCGCATTCGCCTTAAAGATCGCGCGCAAAGTCTTACGACGATGATTGAATACTTCACGCACCACTAAGGCAAAAACCTTCTCATCTTTAGCAACGATCGGCTTGGTAGCATATGGCGTTAGGCGAAATACCGCACTGGTGACTTTCGGCGGCGGGTTGAACGCGCCTTTTGGCACGGTCAGCAGATATTCAGACGCACAGTGATATTGCATAATCACTGATAATCTGCCATATTCTTTGCTACTTGGCTCGGCGGTGATACGATCAACCACTTCTTTTTGGAGCATAAAATGCATATCACGGATGACATCACTAAACTCAAGCAAGCGGAACAAAATCGGCGTTGAGATATTGTACGGCAGATTACCCACCACGCGAAACGCCCCTTTGCCGACCTGCTCAGCTAAGGCACGATAATCGACCTCCATCGCGTTTTGATTAATAATTGTAAAATCAGGATGACTATTAGCACCGATATTAATCTTAAGTTGTGCGGCAAGATCACGATCCAGCTCAATCACCGTCATGCCATCGACTTCAGCAAGCAAAGGCTCAGTCAAAGCCCCAAGCCCTGGCCCAATCTCAAGCAAATTATCCGCACGGTCCAAACGGATGGAAGTAACGATCTGCCCGATGACGCTTGTGTCGTGTAAGAAATTTTGCCCAAAGCGCTTGCGTGGGGCGTGTTTGGCTTCTCGTGGAGTCTTAGGAATGATATGCATAGGAGTAACTTATAAATTTGTATAATTAACCCTTTATCATACCATGAAATGATGAATTTTGGTGAAATTTTTGGGATGGGTGGCGGTTTGTGGTTGCTGGGTTTTAAAGACCCAAAGGCATAAGGTGTATTTACACCCCGCTCATCCGATCAGCATAACTGATAGCCTGTAATAAGCTTGAGCTGCTTGCTTTGCCCGTCCCTGCCAAATCCAGTGCCGTGCCATGATCCACCGATGTGCGTACATACGGCAGACCAAGTGTGATGTTCACCGTATCGCCAAAGCCATGGGATTTCAGCGGTGCCAGACCCTGATCATGATACATGGCGATCACCGCATCGCAGACATCCAGATGGCGGCGGGTAAATAGCGTATCGGCAGGCATGGCTAGGCTGATATTCATGCCATTATTGATAAAACCTTGTAAGACAGGATTAATAATTTCCATCTCTTCTGATCCCAAATGTCCGCTCTCGCCTGCGTGCGGATTGAGCCCGCAGACTAGGATTTTAGGCTGCTTGAGTCTAAATTGTGCAGTCAGTGCATCATGGGTGATACGCACGGTATTTGCCACTTCATCGCGAGTAATGGCATCAGGCACGGCGCGCAGTGGCAGATGCGTCGTCACCAGCGCCACTTTCATCACGCGATTGGCAAGCATCATCACCACCTTATCGCAGCCTGCCTTGTGCATGAAATACTCAGTATGTCCACTGAACATCTTGCCATTATCCAGTGTGATATTAGCATCAACCATGACAGATTTTTGGATCGGTGCGGTAACGATGGCGCGGATTTGACGCCGGATAGTAAGCAAATGCGCTAGATGCAGCTGACGCTCGACCATATGGGCATTGTTTACTGATAATTGCCCTGCCATTACTTTATCAGCGCAAGGTATGTGCATTATCACAACATTATGATTAAGATTATCTACATTATCTTGGATAAAATTATCAGGCAGCTGCGCAAAATCATCTGGCGCATCGATCACTGCATAGTCAAGCGCAGTCGTGATTGTACCTTGTGCTTGCAATGCCTTGATACGCTCAGCAAAAGCAGTAGCATCAGCACAAATAATAGTTTTACCATAAAGCGCATCTGCATGATGACACAAGACATCGATGACAATATCCATACCGATGCCTGCAGGCTCGCCTGTGGTGATGAGTAACGGGCGGGCGTGTGATAAAAGGCGTGAATCTGCGTGCAACATGGATACATTTCCTTACGGGAAGATGGTGGGGATTTTTCGCTTTTTGTGCGATTTTGTGCTACAATTTGTGCTTGAATTTCACCATATTTTAGCAGCTTTTTTGACCCATCGCCACCAATACCCATGACCGATACCAGCACCCGAACCGACAGTTTATTGACCCTACAGCCACCGCATAACATTGAGATGGAACGCAGCCTACTTGCGTCGCTGATGGGTATGAGCGAGTCTTTTGACAGCATTGATACCATCATCAGCGCTGATGATTTTTATGGTGAACGCCACAAGAAAATCTTCGATGCCATCAGTCATTTGGCGCGTATCAATGAACCTTATGACAGCTTGATGGTGCATGATTATCTGTCGCGCGTCGATCAGCTATCAGCTGTCGGCGGTGAAGAGTATCTATTGCAGATCAACCAAAGCCCTGTCAGCTTTTTTAACTTGGTCAATTATGCCGAAAAAGTGCGCGATCTGGCGGTATATCGTCAGCTGATCAAATCGGCAAATACCATGCTAAATCTGGCTTATCACCCAAAAAAACAAACGGTGACAGAGATTTTGGACACCATCGAAGCGGATATTTTTCGCATCGGTGAGAATTTTGCCAAAGGTACAAATAAAGAAGGTCCGCAGCGCATCGATGATGTCTTGACCAATGTCAGCAATCTGTTGAGCGAAATTCGCCTGCGTGATGGGGGTCTGGTGGGGATTGATACAGGTTTTGAAGAATTAAATAACAAAACCTTGGGATTTCAGGCGGGTAACTTAATCATCCTAGCGGCGCGCCCTGCGATGGGTAAGACGGCACTTGCGCTGAATTTTGCACAAGCTGCGCTGAACGCCAACAAAGCCGCCGTGGTATTCTCGATGGAAATGCCTGCCGAATCGATCGCCATGCGTATGATCTCAGCATGGGGACGCATTCACCAAGCCAAGCTGATGGCAGCCGATATGGAAGAGTCTGAATGGGCGATGTTTATGAGCGCGACTGCATGGCTACAGGATAAGCATCTATATATCGACTCGCGTTCAGAGCTCACCCCCAGTGAAGTGCGCGCCACCTGCCGCCGCCTTGCAAAGAACCATCCAGATGGATTGGGGCTTGTCGTCATCGACTATCTACAGCTGATGCGCGTACATGGTATGGACAGTCGCGTCAATGAAATCGGTGAAATCTCACGAAGCCTAAAAGCACTGGCGCGTGAACTTAACTGCCCTGTCATCGCCCTATCTCAGCTCAACCGCAGCCTAGAATCGCGCCCGAACAAGCGTCCGATGATGTCGGATCTGCGTGAATCTGGGCAGATCGAGCAGGACGCGGATTTGATCTTATTCGTCTATCGCCACTGGTACTACCATCAAGACAAACCTGAAATCCAAAACCAAGCCGAGCTGATTATCGGCAAGAACCGTAGCGGTGAGCGTGGTACTGTACCGCTGCGATTCTTGGGTGAATATGCGCGCTTTGAGAATCTGCTCAACGATGAAGAATTTGCCTATTTAGAAGAAGATGACGGCTGATTTTTGTGCTTTTTTCAGTATTTTCATGATTATTTATATAAAATAATTTTAAATTTATCTTATTTTACTGGATAAAACAAGATACGATATTTATCAAATTTTTTAAACTATATGTGATTTTTTTATGCGTACTGCTACTGTTACCATCGATGCTGCCGCGTTGGCGCACAATTTACAAGTAATCAAATCTCAGCTACAGCCTGATACCAAAGTGCTTGCCATGGTCAAGGCTGATGCCTATGGACATGGGGTTGATAAGGCTGTGCCTGCACTCATTGCCGCTGATGGCTTTGGGGTGGCGTGCATGAGTGAAGCCCTAGCAGTCGAATATGCCTTGCGCGCCGTTGATACTGTGCGTCCTGTGGTGCTGATCGAAGGGGTATTTAGTCGCGATGAGTGGCTGGATGCCATCACACATGACTTCGGCTGCGTGATTCATCATGATGAGCAGCTACATTGGGCACTTGAGCATAAGCCAAGTGATGACAGCTTTTGTCGCACCATTTGGCTAAAATACAACACCGGCATGAACCGTATCGGCTTTGGCGCTGATGAGATCATTGATAAAGCCAAACTGCTCATTGACGCAGGTTATCAGATCATTTTGACATCACATTTTGCCTGCTCAGACGAAAAAGAACATCCGCTCAACGCTGTGCAGATCGAACGATTTAACCATGCCTTGCAAGCCATCTTACAACTACAAAGCAGTGCTCAAGGCTCACTGTGCAACTCAGCAGGGATTTTCAATTTCCCACAAGTACATCATAACTGGGTGCGCGCAGGCATTGCCCTATATGGCGCGAAGCCTGTCGCTCACTGTAGTGCAGCTGATTTAGGGCTATTGCCTGCGATGACTTTATCTGCCAAGATCATGGCGATTCACACGCTCAATGCAGGCGATTCGGTCGGCTATGCTGCCTTATGGTCAGCGACAGATGCGCACAAAATCGCCATCGTCAGTATCGGCTATGGTGATGGCTATCCACGCGTGGTTGATGGCGCAAAGGTAAGTATCATCAGACAATCAGGGACAACCACTTGCGCCATCATCGGACGCGTGGCGATGGATATGCTGATGATCGATGTCGATGGCGTGGATGTTACCATTGGTGATGATGTGATCTTGTGGGGCGATGCGCCGCACATCGATGAAGTGGCGATGTGTGCCAATACCATCGGCTATGAGCTGATGTGCCGCTTGACCACACGCCCAAACAGACAGCTTACCAATAAATGATTCAACAAATCAATTTATCTGTGTCTGCAGTCCATACCAGCGATTTGACCACCAAACCCTGCATCATCACGAACTTTTGGTAAAATTGCCAAAAGCACTAGTCAATCGCTTGTGTGGGTGCTATACTTAATCTTTTCTCACCATTTATTGATCACTCACGGAATTTGTTCTCATGAGCGTACGCCATTTTCGAAACCTGTTGGATCTTAGCCCTGCTGAATTAGAAGCCATCATCCAAAGAGCCAGTGAACTGCGCCAAATGCAGCATCGTGGCGAGATTTATCGCCCTTTTGTCGGTCGCACTTTGGGCATGATTTTTGAAAAATCATCGACGCGTACACGCATTTCGTTCGAAGCAGGCATGGGTCAATTTGGCGGCCATGCGATTTTCTTATCGCCAAAAGATACCCAGCTGGGTCGCGGTGAGCCGATCGAAGACTCTGCAAAGGTTATCTCAAGCATGGTCGATATCATCATGATTCGCACCTTTGAGCACGCCAAGCTTGAGCTATTCTGTGAGCATTCATCTGTCCCTGTGATCAATGCCTTGACCGATGACTTTCACCCCTGTCAGCTACTTGCCGATATGCAGACTTTCCACGAGCATCGCGGCAGTATCAAGGGCAAGACCGTGACTTGGGTTGGCGATGGCAATAATATGTGCGCATCGTACATTCTTGCAGCGCATCAGTTCGGCTTTCATTTGCGCGTGACTGCACCTTATGGCTTTGAGCCAAATCCTGAGCTGATCGAAGAATACAGCCATTGCGTCACTTATGTCGAAGATCCCCAAGAAGCTGCCAAAGGCGCGCACCTAATCGCCACCGATGTCTGGGCAAGCATGGGTCAAGAATCTGAGCAGCTGACACGCGCGCGCCGCTTTGCTCCTTATCAAGTCAGCCCTGCGATGCTGGATAAAGCCGATCCTGATGTGCTGTTCATGCACTGCTTGCCTGCGCACCGCGGCGAAGAGATCAGCTTTGATCTATTAAACGATCCGCGTTCGGTCGTATGGGACGAAGCCGAAAACCGCCTACACGCCCAAAAAGCCTTAATGGAATTTTTATTAAAAGATAAAATCAAGCTAGACTAAGCAGCTGTTTATTTTATCAGATTGATTTAAGGTGATTTTTAAGATAATAAATCCTAAAATCACCTTTTACAACTTTGATACAAGCTGATTTACGCGTTTCTACGATAAATATACAGTTTTTGACATATTCTGTTACAATGGCTGAGCGATTTGGCTTTATAATGCCATTATCATTCACACAAACAAAAGGAGCGCTATGATGAAAAACTTAACCAAAAGTTTATTGATGGGTGTATCATTATTGGCAAGCACGGCTGCGATCGCCGAAGAATACAACCGCGTAAGCTTCAATAGTGAAGTCAAAAGCGAGATCACGAACGATGAGATTCGTGCAAGCCTGACCAAAACCGCACAAGCATCTGCCGCGCGCGACATCGCCAATGAACTCAACCGCAGTGTCAATGCCGCCTTACAAATCGCCAAACGCTATCCTGAAGTGACCGTAACGACAGGTCGCCAAAATACTTATCCGCGTTATGATAATAAAAATAAGCTGATCGGTTTTACGGGCTCGGTGACATTGGATCTTAAGAGCCAAAATTTTGAGAAAGCCAGTCAGCTGATTGCCGATCTACAAGAAACGATGGTGATGGATAACCTAAGCTTCGGCGTGTCACAAAAGCTGCGTGACAGTGAAGAAAAACGCCTACAGCTAGAAGCGATTCAGCGTTTTAGCGATGAAGCCAAGACCATCAGCCATGCCTTTGGCGCAAGCGATTATAAGATCGTCAATGTCAATCTGGGCGGCAGTAACAGCTACTATCCGCGCCCTATAATGGCGATGTCAAGCATGAAAACTTTAAGCGATGGTGTCGAAGCGCAAAACTTCGAAGCAGGCAATACCACCTTGACTTATAATGCCAATGGCACCATTGAATTGATAAAATAAGTGTACTTTTTGAGATGTAAGTATGAAAATGATCAAACCTTTAGCGCTGGCACTGACTGGCGCACTTGCTTTTGGTAGCGCGCACGCAAGCCTTGATGGCGACATCATCGGCGGCGAAGTGATTCTGCCAACCACAAGCACCAGCAATGCCATCACCAAAGACGGTAAGCGTGTCTCGGCACTGGAATTGACCGACTATGCACAGCAGGTCAATGAAGCGGTGTGGTCGCCGAACATGAATGTCAATACCGCGATGACGGTAAAAATGCAAGCATTGCTTGACTGGAATCACGCATCACCTGGCGCGATCGATGGCGGTTGGGGTAATAACAGCAAAAAAGCACTGATCAATTTTCAAAAAATCAAAGGCTTGGAAGTCACTGGCAAAATGAACCAAGCGACTTGGGATGCGCTGATCGCAGGCGCGCCAAAAGATCAACCTGTGCTTGTGTCCTACACGCTGACCGATGACGATGTCGCAGGCCCATATGCCAAGCAGCTGCCTGAAGATGCAGCATCACGCGCCAAGCTGAAGGGCTTGTATTATGAAAACATCATCGAGATGCTAGGCGAGCGATTCCACATGGATGTTGCTTATATCAAAAAAATCAATCCAAACAAAAAGTTCGTGGCAGGCGAGACCATCACAGTGATCAATACTGGCAAGCCACTGAACACCAAAGTGACGCGCGTGGTCGCTGATAAGGCTGAAAACACCTTGTTCGCTTATAGCGATAATAAGCTTGTCGCCACTTATCCGACCGTCGTTGGTAACAGCCAAACCGCAGCACCGACAGGCAAATTCAAGCTTGGCACAAAAGTAGAAATGCCAACTTATAAAGCTACCGTCAAAGACGAAAAAGGCGTCACCAAAACCTATGTGCTACCAGCAGGTCCGAACAGTCCTGTCGGTGTGGCATGGATGGGTCTGGACAAGACAAGCTGCGGCATTCACGGCTCAGCCATTCCTGAAGTGGTCACACGCCTATCAACCGTCGGCTGTATCCGCTTGACCAACTGGGATGTGATGGAGCTGTATCCATTGATCAGCCAAGGCGCAGAAGTCGAAATCCGCTGATTGACCAATCCCAAGCCCAAAGCCCAAAGCCCGTTCATTATGAATGGGCTTTTTTGTGCTGTTTTATAAATTTGCCTTGTGTATGAGCTGAACGGACCAGCCAAGTAATCACGGTGATGGTTATTTGTCATCGCTTTCACTTAACTGATTTTCATAGATTAATATTGTTTTCAATGTTATAATGAATTGTTTTATTTTGGTTGCAATTTTATTGCCTTGCTGTACTTTTTTATGAAGGATGAATCATGTTCCAATTCACCCAACCCCAAAGCCCCCTACGCGACGCCATCACTTCTGCTTATCGCTTGGATGAAGTGACTGCGGTCAGTAATCTGCTTGCTACATTGCAGTTTGATGATGCGCAAAAACAAGACATCAATGCCCTTGCGCGCCGCCTAATTACCCAAGTTCGTGCCGACCGCAGTAAGTCATCAGGCGTGGATGCACTGATGCAAGAATTTTCACTATCGAGTGAAGAAGGTGTGGCATTGATGTGTCTTGCTGAGTCGCTACTTCGCATTCCAGATACTGCGACACGCGACCGCTTAATCCAAGACAAACTTGCTGATGGTGACTGGAAGGGCCATGTGGGCAATAGCCCATCGATGTTCGTTAATGCGGCAGCTTGGGGCTTGGTATTGACTGGCAAATTGACACAGCCTACCAATGAGGGTGGTCTAGGTTCTGCCTTGACGCGCGTCCTACAAAAAGGCGGTGCGCCATTCATCCGCGCAGGCGTGAATCATGCGATGAAAATCCTTGGCAAGCAATTTGTCACAGGTCAGACCATCACCGAAGCACTTGCTAATGGTAAAGAGCGCGAGAAATCGGGCTATCGTTTCAGCTTTGATATGCTGGGCGAAGCGGCAATGACCCAAGAAGATGCCGATCGCTACTACCAAGACTATGTCACCGCCATTCACGCCATCGGTAAAGATGCAGCAGGTCGCGGCGTATATGATGGCAATGGTATTTCAGTCAAGCTATCAGCCATCCACCCACGCTATTTCCGCGCGCAGCATGAGCGTGTGATGACTGAGCTATTACCACGCCTAAAAGCACTATATATGCTGGCTAAAGAGTATAACATCGGTCTAAACATCGACGCCGAAGAAGCCAACCGTCTGGAGCTATCACTTGATTTGATGGAAAGCTTGGTATCTGATCCTGATTTGGCAGGTTTTAACGGTATCGGCTTTGTAGTGCAAGCTTACCAAAAACGCTGCCCTTATGTGATTGATTTTCTAATTGACCTTGCTCGTCGCAACAACCAAAAACTCATGATTCGTCTAGTTAAGGGTGCATATTGGGACAGCGAAATCAAATGGGCGCAAGTCGATGGCATGGATGGCTATCCAGTTTATACGCGCAAAGTACACACCGATGTGTCATATCTTGCTTGCGCCAAGAAGCTATTGGCAGCACAAGATGCGATCTTCCCACAATTTGCAACGCACAACGCACAAAGCCTAGCCACCATCTATGAGATGGGCAAGGATAAAGAATTTGAATTCCAGTGCTTGCATGGCATGGGTGAGACACTGTATGACCAAGTGGTTGGCGAGAAGAACTTGGGTCGTCGCGTGCGTATCTATGCACCAGTCGGCACGCACAAGACACTGCTTGCCTACTTGGTGCGCCGCCTACTTGAAAATGGCGCGAACTCATCATTTGTCAATCGCATCGTCGATGAAGATGTCAGCATTGATGAACTGATCGAATCACCGATTGATGTGGTTAGCGCAACTGGTATCACGCCAAACCCACTGACCCCAGCACCACGCCGTATCCTTGGTGAGCGCGACAACTCAAACGGTCTGGATCTATCAAATGAGCATGTACTGGCTCAGCTACAGACCAATATGCAAGCTGCTGCACAGATTGAGTTCAATGCCGCATCATTGACCACAGTCAGTATCACAAGCCAAGCTGCCCACGCGGTACAAAACCCTGCCGATCATCGCGACATCGTCGGTCAAGTCTCGTTCATCGACGCTGCCAGTGTGCCAAATGTCATCACTGCTGCCATCGACGCCCAAAGCACTTGGCAAGCAGCCAGCCCTGCTGAGCGCGCTGTCATCTTGCGCCGCTTTGCTGATTTGATGGAAGAGCCAACTCGCATGGCGCTATTGATGATGGTTGCGGTACGCGAAGCAGGTAAGACACTACTAAACTCAATTGCTGAAGTGCGTGAAGCGGTGGATTTTTGCCGTTATTATGCCGACGAAACCGAACGCTTGAACCTAAACAGCCCTGTGGGTACAGTCGTGGCGATCAGCCCATGGAACTTCCCATTGGCAATCTTCGTCGGTGAAGTGGTCTCTGCCCTAGCCGCTGGTAATACCGTCGTAGCTAAGCCAGCTGAACAAACCAGCCTAATCGCTCACCTAGCCGTCTCATGGCTGCATGAAGCGGGCGTACCTGCCAATGCTCTACAACTGGTACTGGGTGCAGGTGATGTCGGCGCGGCATTGACTTCAGATGAGCGTATTGACGGTGTGATTTTCACAGGTTCAACCGATGTCGCTAAGCGTATCAATAAGCTATTGGCTGCGCGCTCTGACAATCCGGTCTTGATCGCTGAAACTGGCGGCATGAACGCGATGATCGTCGATAGCACCGCACTGCCTGAGCAAGTGTGCCTGGATGTCTTGGCATCAGCATTCGACTCAGCAGGTCAGCGCTGCTCAGCCCTGCGCATCCTATGTGTCCAAGAAGACATCGCCGATCACATGGTTGAGATGATCAAAGGTGCGATGGATGAGTTGGTGGTGAATAATCCTGCAGCACTGGCAACCGATGTCGGCCCTGTGATTGATGCTGAAGCACAAGAAAACTTGCTTAACCACATCAACAACCTAAAACAAATCGCGCCATATCACGAAGTGGCAATCAAGTCTGATGCACCAAGCTCAACTTTTGTTGCGCCGATTATGTTTGAGCTAAAAGACCTATCACAGCTGAAAAAAGAAGTCTTCGGCCCCGTGCTTCATGTGGTTCGCTTTGCAGCGCATGAACTGGATGATTTGATTGATAATATCAACAAAAAAGGCTTTGCGCTGACTCATGGTATCCACAGCCGCATCGACAACACCATCGAGCATATTGCAAGCCATATCGAAGCAGGTAATGTGTATATCAACCGCAACATCGTAGGCGCAGTCGTTGGCGTACAACCATTCGGTGGCCATGCGATGAGTGGTACAGGCCCGAAAGCTGGTGGTCCATTCTATCTACAGCGCCTAAGCAAGCTTAGTACTTGGAATACGCCAGCACTGGATAAAGCTGCAGAGATTAACGAAGCCGCTCTAGCCAAAGTATCAGCAGTTGCTGCCAAGCTTGGTCTAAACAGCAATGAGCAAGCCGCCTTTGATGCTGCCGTCAAAACCGCGCGTGCAACTTCGCTTAATCACGGTGTCAGCACCCTAGCAGGCCCAACGGGTGAAGCCAACACCCTATCATGGCACGCACCAAAATCAGTCGCCATCTACGGCGGTGATAAAGCACAAAGCATCGCAGCCTTAGCACAGCTTGCTGTCAATGGTACACGCGCGCAAGTTTGCCCTGCACACGCTTTGGCGGATTATGTAAACGAACTACAAGGTGTACTAGAAGTCGTCGAGCAACCAGCTGCTGACAACAACGACATCATCATCGCCCTATCAGCCATGCCATGCGACGAGCAAGTGCGTCTAGCAGGCTTGGACGGTGCGATTCGCCGCGTGATCGATGCGACCAACGGTCTGGACTTCACCCGTCTGTACCACGAAGTCAGCCAAAGCTACAACACCACTGCTGCAGGTGGTAACGCAAGCTTGATGGCATCAGCGTAATTATTTACACTGAAATATAAAAAATGCACTCTTGATGAACCGCACCCCAAAAGTTAGACAACCTTTGGGGTGTTTTTATGACCAAATACACAATTGACTTTAAACTTGAAGTCATTGATCATTATTTAACAGGACATAGTTACCACAACACAGCCAACTCTTTTGGTATTAAACGCTCTATTGTCCAAAACTGGGTGAGACTCTACCAAACTCATGGTGTTGATGGTATTCGTATCAGAAAGAGCAAAGCTAGTTATTCACCAGAATTCAAACACACTGCAGTATTACAACTACTTGCTGGTAAATCCATACGCACTTTGGCGATTGAATTAAATATCAGTAACCCAAGTGTACTGTTTCAATGGTTAAAAGCTTATCAAACTCATGGTATCATGGGACTGACTCCTAAACCCAAAGGCAGGCAATCTATGCTAAAGACCAGCAAAGCAAGCCAAACATCCAAACTTGATGAACAAAAGACCCATGCTGAATTGATTGCTGAATTACAACACTTACGCATGGAGAATGACATCTTAAAAAAGTTAGAAGCCTTGGAGCGTCAGCAAAGAAAAAGCAAATCATCATCAATAAAATCACAGTGATTGACGAGCTAAGGCAGATTTATCCATTAAAACAATTACTGACTTATCTTGGTGTTGCCAAAGCAACCTTTTATTATCACTTAAAGCAATTCAAGCAAAAGGATAAACATCAAGACATCAAAGATGCAATCAAAAAGATATATCACACCCATCAAGGCAGATATGGCTATCGCAGAATCACCCTTGCCTTAAAACAGTTAGGCTTTGTCATCAATCATAAAAAAGTGTGGCGACTGATGAACCAAATGGGACTGAAAGCACGGATTCGCTCTAAACGCAGATTTAGTGCTTATCAGGGTAAGGTGGGTAAAATCGCTGATAATGTACTCAAGCGTGATTTTAAAGCAGATCGACCCAACCAAAAATGGGCGACTGATGTCACTGAGTTTAAAGTGTTGGATAAACAAGGTAATGTCAAAAAGCTTTACTTGTCTCCCATCATGGATTTGTTTAATGGAGAAATTGTTAGCTATCAGATGCACAGTAGCCCAAATTATGGCTTGGTTGCCAAGATGCTTGATCAGGCACTAAAGCGACTGCAAGCAGATGATAATGCTGGCAACGATAGCAGCAAACCACAATTGATTCTGCATTCAGATCAAGGCTGGCACTACCAAATGCAAAATTATCAACAAACCTTAAAAGACAACAACATCATTCAAAGTATGTCAAGAAAGGGCAATTGCTTGGATAATGCGGTGATAGAAAGCTTCTTTGGCACATTAAAAGAAGAAATCTTCTTTCATGACAAACATCAAAGAAGATTTACCTCCATTGATGAGCTTAAACAAGCGATTGATGAGTACATCCATTACTACAATCATGATAGAATAAAGATTAAACTAAAAGGACTAAGTCCTGTAAAATACAGGCGCTTAGTCCTTGACCAAACCACTTAATTTAAACCTAGTCCTTAATCTTAACTTTGTCTAAGATTTGGGGGTCGGTTCAAATCATCTTGAGTGCTTTTTTATTGAGCTTAATAAACTACTGCTTAAAGCTCAGTCCTTCTCCTGCAGGCAAGCGCCCTTGTTGCATCAGATTCAGTGCCAATTGTAGCCAATCCACACCGCTACCATCAGGTGTGTTCTCAAAGCTGACATCGGGCACGACACCGACGCGATCGATTTTTTTACCTTTTGGGGTTAGGTAATGCGCGGTGGTTAGCTTGATCGCTTGGTTGTTACCAATCGGAATCACTGACTGCACCGAACCCTTGCCGTAGCTTGTCTCGCCAACAACAAGCGAGCGATCATAGTTTTGTAAGGCACTTGCTAAGACTTCAGATGCTGATGCTGAATAGCGATTTTGTAGCACGATGACAGGCAGGTTTTCAAACATTGCCGAGCCTTGTGTTTCAAGCACGCGCTCGATACCGTTTCGGTTCTCAACTTGGGTGACGACTTTCTTTTTCATGAATAAAGACGCCACATCGACCGCCGCATCCAGAACACCACCTGGATTGTTACGCAAATCCAGCACCACACCATGAATCGGTGTGCCGATTTTATTGATATGATCAAGGATATCTTGGCGTGTGTTATTTTGGAATACAGGCAATTTGATCACCGCGATACCATCGCGCATCACCACTTCGATTGCACTGTGCTGCATTTGGTTGCGCATCAAAATTACCGTGCGCTTAGACCGTCCCGCCTTAGAATAAGTGATCTCAACATTCGTACCCGCAATACCACTCAAAAGCTGCGCGACATCATTTTCGCTGTGGCTTTGAGTCAGCTTGACATCACCAATCTGATGCAGGTAATCACCAACCGTGATGCCTTCATATTTGGCAGGTGAATCGGCAGCGACTTTGGTCACAACCCAATGCACATCAGCAGGCTGCCACACCGCTTCCACGCCGATACTTGCAACATTGCCACTGGTGAATGATTGCAGATTGGCAAAGGCGGTGGCGTCCAGATACTCAGCATTACGATCAATGCGGCTTAGCATGCCGTTAATCGCGTGATACATCAGCACTTCATCATTGACAGGCTCGACATATTCGCGGCGCATCATGTCGATCGCTTGTACGAAGGTCTTGAGTGTATTTGGGCTGATGGCAGCAAGTGGCACGCGCCCTTGGTGCAAGCCTTCGATACCGTACAAAGGATTTGGGCGTGTCTCCAGCACTTCTAAAGATGGTGTATCCGCTGAGCTTTCAGGCGCGTCAGTCGATACCACCGCTTGTGTATCCACTTCTGGTGTATCAGCTGCGTGCGCGTATAAGACCGCACCACCCATCAATCCAAGGCACATCATCGCTGCCATCAGCGGATGTGTCATTTTAACTCTTGGCATGAAAAATCCTTGATGAAACATCAGTTTGACTCAGACAAGCAAGCTTTCGCCCGTCATCTCGCTTGGCTTATCAATACCCATCAAATGCAAAATGGTCGGTGAGACATCACACAGCTTGCCACCATCGCGCACGCTGACATCTTTATCGCCAACATAGATGAACGGCACAAGCTCAGTGGTGTGCTGTGTATGTACTTGTCCGCTTTCATAATCCTGCATTTGCTCGCAGTTACCGTGGTCAGCGGTAATCAGCAGATGACCATTTGCCGCGCGCACATGCTTGACAACTTCACCAATACAAGCATCCACCGCTTCTACCGCCTTGACCGCCGCATCAAATACGCCTGAATGCCCCACCATGTCGCCATTAGCGAAATTCACAATCAAGACATCATATTTGCCAGAATCGATGGCGGCATTGAGCTTCTCAGTGACTTCAAACGCGCTCATCTCAGGCTTAAGGTCATAGGTCTTGACATCAGGGCTATTGACCAAAATGCGGTCTTCGCCATCGTACAGCTCTTCGCGACCACCACTAAAGAAGAAAGTAACATGGGCGTATTTCTCGGTCTCAGCGATGCGCAGCTGTGTCTTGCCAAGGTTTTGTAGATATTCGCCCAAAGTATTGGCAAGACTCGTTGGATAATACGCAATGCTGGTTTTTGGGTTGTTTTCAAGCTCATCAGAGTATTTGGTCAGCATGACAAATGCCGATAGCTCAGGCACGATGTGGCGATCAAAGCCATCAAACTCAGCATCAACAAAGGCAAGGCTAATCTCACGCGCGCGGTCAGCACGGAAATTCATAAAAATCACGCCGTCATTATCACAGACCACGCCATCTTCTTCAATGAAAGTCGCTTGGACGAACTCATCGGTCTCACCTTCTGCATAAGCAAGCCCAATCGCTTCAAGGGCTGAGCTTGCCGTGCGCACTGATTTGCCTTCGGTCAATAGCTCAAAGCAGGCTTCGACACGATCCCATCGCTTATCGCGATCCATCGCATAAAAACGACCAATGACGCTTGCGATTTTGGCATCGCCATCAAATTCTGCATTGATTTGTTCAAAATAATTTTCAAGATCAGCTACATAACCTTCTGCTGATTGTGGCGGCGTATCGCGACCATCCAAGAAAGCATGGACAAAGACCTGCATCGCGCCTTGGCTTAGGGCAAGCTTTGCCATCGCCTTGATATGATCAATGTGTGCGTGTACACCGCCATCAGATAATAAGCCTAAGATATGCACCGCGCCTTCATTATCCAAGGTCGCCTGTACTGCTGCTGTCAATGTAGGATTTTTAAAAAATTCGCCAGAGTCAATATCATTCATGATACGCGTCGAATCTTGGAACAGAATGCGACCTGCACCAAGGTTCATATGACCGACTTCAGAGTTGCCAAATTGACCATCAGGCAAGCCCACATCCATGCCCGAGCCTGAAATCAGACCATTAGGACAAGTGGCGGTAAGCTGATCCAAATTCGGTGTATTCGCTGCAAGCACCGCATTATCTCGCGGATCTTCACGATGACCAACACCGTCTAGAATCATCAGTACATGGGGGATTTTTTTATTTTGGGTCATGACTTACTCCGATTTGTCTATTGTACCAATTGGCAAATGAATTTTGGGCATTATAGCACAAAAAAGCACCCAAATACATTGAGTGCTTTTGTAGTGATTAGACCGCTGAGACGCCTGTCATATCCACAGGGGTATCGACCAGTGATACGCCCTTGTCTTTGGCAGCATCGTTGCGCTTGTTCTGTAGCTCGGTCAGATACGCTTCGTCGATCTTACCTGCGATGTATTTACCATCAAATACCGAGCAGTCAAAACCATGCACGCGGCTGTGCTTGGTATCATTCACTGCTTCGATCAGATCATCAAGATCTTGGAAAATCAAGCGATCAGCACCGATAATCTCGCGCACTTCTTCGACACTGCGACCCGATGAAATCAGCTCACTGCGCACTGGCATATCGATGCCATAGACATTCGGATACATCACAGGGGGTGCAGCTGATGCAAAAAAGACATTCTTCGCACCTGCATCGCGTGCCATCTGAATGATCTCATGACAAGTCGTACCGCGAACAATCGAGTCATCAACCAGTAGGACATTTTTGTTTTTAAATTCTAGCGATACGGCGTTCAGCTTTTGGCGTACGCTTTTTTTGCGCTGCTGCTGACCTGGCATAATAAAGGTGCGGCCGATGTAGCGGTTTTTGTTAAAGCCTTCGCGGTATTTGACATTCAAATGATGCGCAAGCTCAAGCGCAGAATTACGCGAAGTATCAGGAATCGGAATCACCACATCAATGCCGTGATCTTCACCCCATTCACGCAAAATCTGCTCTGCCAATTTCTCACCCATACGCATACGCGCCTTATGCACTGAGATATTATCAATGATCGAATCAGGACGCGCAAAATACACATATTCAAAGATACAAGGCGTGTACTGACCTTCTTTGATCTCGACGCACTGATGCGTGTGGATGCTGTGATTTAAATCAATAAAAATCGCTTCACCTGGTGCAACATCGCGAATGACTTCAAAGCCTAGAGCCTGTAGCGCTACTGACTCTGAAGCCACCATGTACTCGACACCTTTTTCGGTCAAGCGGCGGCCATAAATCAACGGACGAATGCCATTAGGATCGCGAAACGCCACCATGCCATGACCCGTGATCAATGCCACCACACCATATGCGCCATCGCAGCGTTTATAGACTTTTTTTAGCGCTTCAAAAATATCACTCGGCTCAAGTGAAGTCTTGGTGAATTTTTGCAATTCATGGGCGAAAATATTGAGTAATACTTCAGAATCAGACTGAGTATTCAGATGGCGACGGTCTTCTTCGTACAGCTCGCGCGCAAGCTTATCGGCATTGGTCAAGTTGCCATTATGCGCCAAAGCGATGCCATATGGCGAGTTGACATACAAAGGCTGCGCTTCAGCAGTGCTGGATGTGCCTGCTGTCGGATAGCGCACATGACCGATGCCGCAATTACCCACCAAGCGCACCATGTGCTTATTCATAAACACATCACGCACCATGCCATTGTCTTTACGCAGGTATAGGCGATTGTCTTTTAGGGTGACAATGCCTGCCGCATCCTGACCGCGGTGCTGAAGCATGGTTAGACCATCATACAGCATTTGATTGACAGGTTCATGCGCCATGATACCGATTACGCCACACATAGTTGCTCCAAGTTATTGATAATGAGTTTTAAGATAATTTATCAAATAAATCTTAATTAATAAATTGTCAAACTTATCAAATTCAAGCGATTTTTATTGATTTTGATAAGGGTTTTCAAGCTGTTTATAAGTCTCGCCAAAAGCTTCTTGTAATAAGGTTTTTGCCACGGGTGCATAAGGTAATAGTGCAGGCGAGAGTACCGAATTTTGCCACAGTACTGTCTTAGCAAGTAGCGGCGCGGCGACACTTAGCACAATCAGCACCTTTAGCACGCCAGTCATCGCACCCAATAGCGCACCTG
Organism: Moraxella sp. FZLJ2109; assembly: GCF_024296965.1. NCBI lineage: Bacteria > Pseudomonadati > Pseudomonadota > Gammaproteobacteria > Moraxellales > Moraxellaceae > Moraxella > Moraxella sp. FZLJ2109. The sequence goes on along the minus strand of NZ_CP101112.1, from coordinate 2,059,067 downwards.
CCATACGATCGATAAAGCCAAGCTTAAGCACTTTTAGGCTTTTGGCAATCACGCCTGCCACCATGCCGACGATGACGACCACCGCCACCATGATAGACACAAAAGCCAAAGCAATTTGTAAAATTGGATTATCAATGACACTGGTAAAAAAGATCGCAAAATCATCGGCAAATTTCGATGCCAAAATCAGCGCCAAAAGCCACGACACCATAGATGCCAAAGTCTTAATCGCGCCTGCACTAAAGCCACGCCACAATCCGACAAAGACCACAAGACTAATGGCAATATCCAATCCGTTCATTGATACGCTCGATTATTGCGACTGCTCATGGCTTGCAATGCTGTGCACACAATCGCTGATCAGTGACGGACCACGATAGATCAAGCCTGAATACAGCTGCACGGCTTTTGCACCTGCTTGGATTTTCTTCAGTGCAAGCTCACCGCTGTCAATACCGCCCACGCCGATCAAATCAATCTGATCGCCAATCCGCTTGGCAAACTCAGTCAAAATCAAAGTACTTTGGTGATTAACAGGACGACCTGACAGACCACCTGCTTCATCAGCGAAGCGATAGCTTTCCACGCCCGTGCGCGACAAAGTGGTGTTGGTCGCGATCAAACCATCAATCTCAAAATCAAGCACCGTCTGTGCAATCTCATCAACTTGCTCAAGGTCAAGATCTGGAGCGATTTTCAGTGCGATCGGCACATAAAAACCATAGCTGTTGGCAAGTTTCATTTGGCAATTTTTGATGCCATCAAGTAGCTGCGCCAACGCATCGGCACTTTGTAGATCGCGCAAGTTTTTGGTATTTGGGCTTGAGATATTGATGGTGATATAACTTGCATAAGGATAGACGCGCTCAAGACAATAGATATAGTCATCGAGCGCATTTTCAACAGGAGTGATGGCATTTTTGCCAATATTGATACCAAGCACGCCTTTATAACGCGCGCGTTCGATATTGGCAATCATCTGATCGACGCCATCATTATTAAAGCCCATGCGGTTGATGATCGCGCCTGCTTCTTTTATGCGAAATAGCCGCGGCTTATCATTGCCCGCTTGTGGCATCGGCGTGACCGTACCGACTTCCAAAAAGCCAAAGCCCAATTCTGATAAGGCATCGATATACGCGCCATTCTTATCCAGACCTGCAGCAAGTCCCACGGGGTTCAATAGCTGTACACCCATGCAAGTGGTCGGCAATGCCTGCTTACCATAGCCAAAGCCCAGCAGATTGGCGCGATCGGCTTTTTCGAGCAATTCTAAGGTGGTCTCGTGTGCCTGCTCTGGATCCATACTAAATAGAATCGGACGAAGCAATGCATAAGACATAGGCACACCTTTGTTAAGAATTGAAGTTAAGAGAAAAAATTTCGCCTAATTATAGCACAACATCCCAAAAATTTAAGCAAATTCTTAGTAAATTTACAGATTGGCAAACATCAAGGATTTGTGTGGGCGCGCTGCTTTATTAAAACTGATGCATTTCGTGTTCAAGCAGTAGTTTTTTGATCCATGTACCGCCCGTATAACCACCCAAGCCACCATCACTTGCGATCACACGATGGCACGGAATGATGATACTGATGGGGTTTTTGCCATTGGCATTGGCGCAGGCGCGAAAGGCGGTAGGCTTGCCGATACTTTGGGCAAGCGCAGCGTAGCTGATGGTCTGTCCGTGGGGAATGTGACATAAAGCCTGCCAGACACTTTGCTGAAATGGCGTACCAAAGGACAAATCAAGCGGCAGCTCAAACTGCGTTCTTGATCCTGCAAAATACCCATCCAATTGTGCAATACAGTTTAATAACACCGCATGATTTGCATCCGCTTTATCAAGACTTTCTTGTGGTATCAATACATCATCTGCCGTGTGATTGGGCATAATTTTATCAAGCAGCTTATTGGTCTTATCATCATACCAATCAAGCGCAATCAGATGCTGATTCAGTACAGTCAGCTTAAGGTTTGGTAAGCCAAATGGTGGTTGGTAGGTGGTGCTGATGGGTTTTGTCATCATATTTTATTATCAATTAAAAATAAAAAGCATCACCAAATACGGCAATGCTTTTTGTCAGTTATTCATCTTTTTCTAGCAGTGCATCGACAAATTCTTTGGGTTCAAATGGCTGCAAATCATCAATGCCTTCGCCCACGCCAATAAAGCGGATTGGGATATCGGTATTTTGAGCGATGTTAAACACCACGCCGCCTTTGGCTGTGCCATCAAGCTTGGTGATGCTGATGCCTGTGATATTCACCGCTTCAGAGAATACCTGCACTTGATTGATGGCGTTTTGACCCGTGCCAGCGTCCAGCACGATCATCGTCTCATGTGGCGCAGTCTCATCGGCTTTTTTCATCACGCGCACGACTTTTTCAAGCTCTTGCATCAGATGCGATTTATTCTGCAAGCGCCCTGCGGTATCAGCGATCAAGACATCAATGCCCTTGGCGCGTGCCGATTGCATGGCATCAAAAATCACCGATGCACTGTCCGAACCATGGCCTTGGGCGATGACAGGAATGCCGTTTCGCTCACCCCAAATCTGCAGCTGCTCGGTCGCAGCAGCACGGAAAGTGTCGCCCGCTGCCAGCATGACTGATTTGCCTTGTTTTTGTAGGCGCTTGGCAAGCTTACCGATGGTGGTGGTTTTGCCCACGCCATTGACACCGACCATCAAGATCACATAAGGCTTCTTCTCGGTGTCAATATCAAGCGGATGCACCTTGGGCGCAAGAATATCGTGTAATTCAGACTTTAGCGCCTTGTACAGCGAATGCGAATAAATCAAATCACCGCGCGCGGTCTGCTCGGTCAGATTCTTAATAATGCGATTGGTGGCATTGACGCCGATGTCCGCGACAAGCAACTGATCTTCAACTTCTTCTAACAGCTCATCATCAATCTCTTTACCACCGACCAGTACATTCACCAAGCCTTCGGACAGATTTTTGCTCGACTTAGCAAGCCCTGCTTTCATGCGAGCAAACCAGCCGCCTTGTTCGTTTTCGCTCATAATTCGCCTTTTGTATGAAATTTTTAAAATTAGCAAGATTGTAGCATAGATTTAATGGAGCGTGTTGTACTTTTATATTTGTCATTAAAAATGAGATAAATCACAGTATTTTCTAGGAAAAGTCTGTGGGTGATATTAGAATATCGCCCACAGACTTTGACGCAGAAAATCAAGATTCAGCCATTTTTAAGACAAAATGGAAAAAATTCACTAAATTATTTCTAAACTATAAATAATGTTATAAAGGTTCAGCACGCTCCAACATTTCACGCACGAAAAAACCCCGAATAAATTCAGGGCTTAACTGGGTGGATAATTGTGTGATTTGTTGATTTTGAGAACCAATTTTTTAAAATTGATAAACCTACAATGATTCACCCAAAATCACACCGCCATCATCTTTGGTAATCATCACGGTGGCTGAGCGTGGTACTTTACCGCCTGCGACCGCACCCCATGCCACATCAGGGTGGTCTTCACCAGGGTGTTGAATGTTGATAAACAAAGTCTTAAGATCTGGGGTCATGGTGATGCCTGTCACTTCACAGCCCTTTGGACCGACAAAGAACCGTTTGAGCGTATCATCGGACGCCATCATGCCCACAGGGGTGTTTTTGCCCGTGGTGGTGGTGACGATTTTGCCATCGCCGACACGGTTTGGTAAGGCAGCCAGTAGCATACAGTTGGTGGTCTTGGTATAAGCACCATCATCGGTTTGAATCCACAGCACACCGCGTGGGTCAAAGTACAAGCCATCAGGCGATGATAAATCATTATCCGTACTTAATCCTGATAGGTTTTGCTCGGTCAAATCATTTGGCGCAGCGAACAGGTACACATCCCAATTAAAGCTGGTCGCAGCATGGTCACCATCTTTTTCGTGCCAGCGGATAATGTGTCCGTGTTGATTGCCTTTGTCATTATAACTGCGTGGGTTGGCGGCATCTGTGGCATCAGGTGTGCGCTTAGAATTATTGGTCAAGGTTACATATACTTCGCCTGTGATTGGGCTGACCGCTACCCATTCAGGGCGATCCATTTTGGTCGCGCCAAGTGCATCGGCAGCTAGGCGTGCATGGACGACAATATCGGCTTGATTGGCAAAGTTATACTCCTTGTGCTTGACCGTATTCATGATCAAAGGACGCCACTGCCCTGTGCCATCGGCATTGAATACGGCTACATACAGCGTACCTTCGTTCATGTATTTATCGCCAGCTTTTAGACCTTTGCCGATGTCTTTTGGCGACCATAGTGCCTTTGAGACAAACTTATAAATATACTCACCACGCGCATCATCACCCATATAAAACACGATAGGCTTACCTGCCACCGCTGGGGCAAAGGCACAGTTTTCGTGAGCAAATCTGCCAAGGCTTGTGCGCTTGATGGCTTTGGCTTGTGGATTGAACGGATCGATCTCGACGATATAACCAAAGGCATTAAAGCCATTGCGATAATCATCGTGCGCTGTCTTACCGCGCGCGGTGATGTCCCAGCGGCTAAATTCATCGGCAACGACGCCATCTTTATCATCGGCAGTGTGCCACAGATAGCCGCCACCTGTGCTGTTTTCTTTAAGTCCATAGCGTGCCAAAGCAAGATCAGCTTGCGCACCAATTACGGCTTTGTCTTCACCACGCGCAAAGACATTTAAGAAATTCTCTTCGGTGGTCAAATAAGTGCCCCATGGTGACGCGCCTGCACCGCATTCATTGTTGATACCCCAAATGGTCTTGCCGTGCTTGTCATACTTGGTCTGTACAAGGCTTGCACCGCTTGCTGCGCCTGATAGCTGGGTCATGGTGCTGCTGGTGTAGCGTTTGTTAAAGCGGGAATTTTTGACCAATTCAAATTGACCATTGTCCTTACGCACTAGCTCAACCACAGACACGCCATGAGCGTTAGCATCGCGGCGGACATCCATAGCAAGGCGTTTTTTACGATAAATTGCTGCGGCATTGGTATCTTCCTGTGTGTACATACCCATAGGGTGTAGGTTGTCATTGGTGTATTCGTGGTTGATGGCAAGCAGACCGCGGTTTGACTGATGTGGGTCAAATTTGCCATTACTCATACCATAAAAATTCATACCATCATGGTTATCACCCATGCGATACATGAACGATTCGCCTGAGTGCTTGCGGTCATCGCGAAACGGCTCAATGCCATCGACAAGCGGCTCGCCTAGGTGCAAAAATGCTTTGGCGGTATAGCCTTCAGCGACCATCATCTCATTGCCTGTATAATGTGGCACGGCTTTGAATTTCAGGCTCTGTGGGCGCGGTAGATTCATCGCGCCTGCCGTCGTCTTGGCAAATGCACCATTGCCCATCATCGGCAATGCGCCAAACATTGCCATCGCTGTCAAGCCTGCACCACCCTTTAGCACCGTGCGGCGGCTGATAGCTTGGTCAAGTAAGTTTGCAAATTCTGGATTGTCACTGGTGTTCGAATCTTCGATATAATCATGCGGATGCTGCATTGTAGATTTCCTTATGGCTATGATGTGATGATCGCTCATCTAAAAGTTGCGCCAATTGTAGCAAGCAAACATGACAGCTTATTGACGATCCGATGACAGTTTTATGACAATTTTGCATAGTGAAAGGTGATAAAGTTTCTTTGGTGCGGCTGTAGGCTTACCAGCCATGCCATCAGTTCATCACAGCTGTACGCCTTATCGATGTGTAGCGTGCGCGTGGTGAATGGCGCGGATTCTACGCCGGTTTTGACTTTATGATGTATAAAGCCATCGACACGCATCACCCTTGGTAAATCATGAATTGCCTTATCTGGTGCATCGCCCTGCTTGGTGAAATACTCAATCAAACGCTTTTGGCAGTCACTAAAGTGTGCCGTTGGTATCTCATCAGACAGCACCCAGTAAGCATGATGTTTATCTTGGCTTGACTCATTAATGATGCTTGGCGGTAGTGGTAGCGACTGTAAGCGAGCCACACGATCGGCATCAGGGGTGTCAAAGTCTAGGAACAAGGCTCGAATACCGATGATGTTTTCTTTTTTACACCCTTTGCCATCGGTCTGATTGACGGTGACATACACGCCTGCACCCTGCTCATTGAGCCTGTGCAGTTCGTCTTTGACATCGTCGTACATCCCCCCACAGCTGGCGAGTCAGTGCAGGGCTTTTACGGTCGGCATTATCATCAAAAGTTTGATAGAGTGATGGCGTACCGTGTGATAGTTGGTTAATTAATGGGGTCATTTTAGATTCCTTTGAGTTTTGGACAAAGGTCTGCTGCTTTAAGCATTTTACTTTTTATAACCTTTGTAATAAAATGAAAATATATCTAATAACTTGTTTAATTGGAGTAGGTATGAATTCACTTGGTGAACGCCTTAAACTAGCACGAGAAAATAAAAATCTTTCTCAGCAGGAAGTTGCTGAGCGTGCAGGCATGAGCCAACCAACTTACTATAAGATTGAAAGTGGCAAAACCAAACGCACAACCTATCTCAATGACTTGGCTCGTGTGCTTGGCGTAAGTGCCGATTGGCTTTTGACTGGTCAAGGCTCAATAACCGCCGACACCCCACCCCAAGCCGAAAAATCCAATATTATTAACGACCTAAAAGCACAGATTGAAGCGATGCAATCTGGTGGCGTACTGACTGCTGAGCAGGCGCATGAGATTGTCGATACAGTGCGTGTTGCGATGCCAACAAATGATGTACCGCTCATCAGTTGGGTGGCAGCCGGCTCATGGTCTGAAGTTTCACTTGTGACCCTAGATGATGCCTTGGGCTATTATCCACGCCCACGAAATCTATCAGCCGATGGCTTTGCACTCAAGGTGCGTGGTCGCTCGATGTGGCCAGAGTTTCGCCCTGATGACATCATCTATGTCGAGCCGAATGTCTCAACACTTGCATTCAAAGACGGTGATTTGATCGTGGTGCAGTGCAACGATGATACCGAAGCAACATTTAAGCAGCTGGTACTTGGCGAGACTGAATCTGATATGTACCTAAAGCTGCTTAATCCTGACTGGCCAGAACAAAAGATGCTACCGATGGGCGAATGTCGGCTTGTGGGTAAGGTGGTTGGGAAGTTGGTGGAGTATTGATTCCACAGGTTTAATTTATAAATTAGGAAAAAATATATGCAACAAGAACTATTTTCTTCTTTTGATGAAGAACGGATCAAAACTCAAATCTCTGAAAATCAAAAACAGTTTGATTTTGACATTAGAGAATATCCAATTGAAGTTTTGGTGCAAAAATTTAACCCGTCCAAACAAACAGAGCCAGAAATATTTATTCCCGACTATCAAAGGGAGTTCGTTTGGGATTTACAGCGACAATCTTTGTTTATTGAATCGTTATTGATTGGCCTGCCCATTCCCTACATATTTGTGGCAGACATTGCTGACGATGAGCAAGACTATGTTGATGGTAGGGTTGAGATTGTAGATGGTGCTCAGCGAATGCAAACCATCTATGCTTATGTTAATAATCAACTAAGACTGCAAGGTATGCAAAGATTGCAATCATTAGAAGGTAGTATTTTTGATGATTTGCCATTGGCACAACAGCGTCGCTTTAACCGCACCACCATTCGACTCATTGAGCTTAAGAATATTGATGAAGATGGCAGACGCATGATGTTTGAAAGACTGAATACAGGTGGAAGCAAGCTAACCGATATGGAAGTGCGTATAGGGTCTGGGGATAGTTCATTTGTCCATTTCTTAAAAACTTTAGCTGAGAACAAGGAAGTACAACAACTGATTTGTGTAGCAAAAAATAAGGAGAATCGCAGAGAGCGAGAAGAGTATATTTTAAGATTTTTTGCTTATCGTGATAGATATCAAAAATTTGGAACAAGAAACAATGGGGAGTCCAGTAATAGTGTTGCCGGCTTTTTAAATGACTATATAGAGCATATAGATACCGATTTTGACGATGTCAAGAAAGTAGAAATGGAAAAACAGTTTTTTGATATGCTAAATTTTGTTAAAGCTCATTTTAGACATGATTTTAGAAAGTCAAAAAATGCCAAGTCCATTTCTAGAATTCGTTTTGAAGCGATTGCTGTTGGTTCAAGCTTGGCACTGGCTGAGAATCCAGATCTTGTCCCTGATGATACTACATGGGCGTATACTGACCAAGATTTCTTAACCATGATTCGTTCTGATGCAAGCAATTCAAAACCTAAAATCATTAACAGGATTGAGTTTGTTAAAAATAAACTTTTAGGCAAAGAAATCAGTTTGGATAAGCAAGATGATTCAAATTCAAAATAGACATCTAAAAGCTGCTTATGAAGAATTTCAAGTACGGCTGCATGAAGTGGAATCTTATATTGATTTTGTGGAAAAGGCATCCAAGATCGATGCCCCACACCTTATATCAAATAAGGCTGACTCCTGCGAAGAGCCCTATGAAATTAGCAGGGAGCTTACCAAGACACTGCGAGCCAGCTCTTATTTGATGTTGTACAACCTTTTAGAATCCACCATGAGCAATGCCATTGATTCCATCCATGAAACAATAAAATCCGAACAGTGCGATGTCATGGATTTATCTAAAGAATTACATAAAATTATTTTAAAAAATATCCAAAAAGGATTAACCGAAGAAAAAATCGCAGAACTATCAAACAATAACTTAGATCATAGAGAGCGACTATTTGATCTGGGTTATAATAAGAAAAAATTATTCCGTGGCAATATTGACTACAAAATCATTTCAGATTATGGTAAGAAATATGGTTTTAAACCCCACCCCATCCCCCAAGAGAATCAAGAATCCCTAGTTTGGGACGCAAATGTCATTTTTAAAATTAAGATAGAAAGAAATAAGCTAGCGCATGGATCTGTATCCTTTGAGACCTGCGGTGCCGAAATGGCTGTTGAATCCCTGCGTAATAATTTAGGGGCTGTAGTAGATAAGGTCTAAATCCCACACCATTTTCTCAATATTTTAAGCTGATTAGATGGTGTACTGTAGTTAAATCTAAACTCACATTCTTTGATAAAAAGATGGAAGTTTTTCTTGTCAATGCCATTGTATTTTCTAAGTACTCGTTTAGCTTGAGACCAGAAATTTTCAATGCCGTTGATGTGGTTGTGGTCTTTGACAAACTCTTTGGAATGATTGATGCGAAAGTGTTTAAACTCACTCACATCAAGAGCATTATAGCTTCTGTAACTATCTGTGTAAACGATGCTATCTGGCTTGATTTTGCTTGAGATGATAGGCATTAAGGTGCTTTGCTTGGTATCTTTTACCACAACAGTATAAACCTTGCCATTACGCTTCAAAAGACCAAATACAGCTGTTTTACCACCAGCGCCACGACCTCGCTTACCTTTGCGAATGCCACCGAAGTAGCTTTCATCAAGCTCTACTTCACCATCAAACAAAGTGTGAGCTTCAAGGTTGAGATTATATTCTATCACAAGTCTGATTTTGCGGTAAAATAAAGCTGCTGAATTGTGCTGAATGCCAAGCAAATCACTTGCTGTTCTAGCAGTAACTTGTGCAACAAAAAATTCAAGCAGTTTTATTTGAACTTTTTTACTTAATTTACAACGAGTTATCTTCATGTTTGTAGTATAGCATAAGTGCTAATCTACTACAGCCCCATAATTTAAGCAATGTACAGGCGGTACTGTTGGGTGTGTTTCATGGGCTTGATATGTATATGAATGACAAAAAATATCTTAGAAATTTAGATGGTTAATATGCAAAAGCCATCAAAAAACTCATCCCAACCACTTCACCCAATCTAACAGGTACAGCATTGCCAATCATTCTAGAAATGGCTGTCATATTGATGCGTTCTGCAAACTGATAATCTTCGGGAAAGGTTTGAAATATGGCAGCTTCTCTAAGTGAGATGGCTCTGTCCTGCTCAGGATGTCCAAAACGACCATTACCATAGCCTGTGCATAATGTTGTCATTGTTGGTGCAGGCTTATCCCATGACATACGACCATAGACACTACCATAGGTTTTGCCAGAGCTTTTTTTGTGACATTCAGCAACCAACTCTTTAGGCCAATCACGCCAGCTGCCGCCCTGCTTAGATGCCTTAATCCGCTTCATATTCAGCTCACTCAGACCAGAACTGAGATGCAACGAATCTTCAGAGCATCTCTGCCCAGCTGCAATAGGTACCAAATGCCCAATGGCGTCCTGTACTGTCACTGGTGACTCATGCGTCGTGGGGATTAGCTCTATCTTGCCGATACGACTTGCGAGAAGCACATGGCGCTTGCGATCTTGGGGAATGCCGTATTTCACACATTCCACCTTTTGGGCTGACACTTGATAGCCCAAGTTTTCTAGTTTGGCCACAAAGTCATGATATACTTGATGCTTGGTGACATCAGGGACATTTTCCATTGTCACAAGCTCAGGGCGTACTTCATCTATCAATCGGGCAAAATGATAGAGCAGTGGATATTTCTTATCCATGCTTGTATCCCTGCCATTATTGTAAGTGGAGAATGGCTGGCATGGGGCACACCCTGCCAGTAGGCGCACCGCACCATCACTATACCAACTTTGGATCTCATCAGCAGTGACATCCGCTACGCTTTTTTGGATGAATGTAGCATTATTATTATGTTCATAGCCATAGCGACAGGCAGCGTCAATATCATAACCTGCTTTCACCTGGATTCCAGCTTTAATCAGCCCAGCGGTGAGACCACCGACACCACAAAATAGATCAACTGCTTCTATTTTTTCCATAATATCACTCAAAAAAATAGCCCATTGGCGGATATTATAATCCATTTGGCTAAAAAACTCGAGTTATTTTTTTACCACCCCACACGGGTGGTTTTTTATTTAACATATTTTAAGATTTTTTCTTGACAAATAATTATCCTATAGGATAATATATATCTGACAAGATTTATTTCTTGCTCAATCATCATTAGGAGCTGTTTTATGGCAACCGTTACAGAATTTGGTAAAATGCTTAGAATATTACGCATTGAACATAATATCATGCTAAAAACCATGGCGGAAAATATTGGCGTATCTGCACCTTATTTGTCAGCAATTGAGACCGGCAAAAAGCCAATTAATGCCAATTTGCTAAACAAAATTATTGACTATCTCGGACTATCCGCACAACAAGCCAATGAACTTGTTGCGGTAGCAAGTACGCTTGAGCAGGATATTGTCATCAAACCTGCCAATGACTGTGAGGCGGAGCTGGCATTAATGTTTGCACGCAAACTAGACAATCAAACACTAGACATTAAAAAAATCATGCAGTTTTTAAAGGAGGTATAATGTTAAATAGTCTGCATTTATACAATAAAGGCGTGCGTGTCAAACCACGAAGCAAGCATGAAATTAGAGGCTTTGCCCGTCTTGTTCGCCAGCACTTTCAAGACGACATACACAAACCCTTTGATGTATTAAATTGTCTTGAGATTGATTTGCCCAAAGCCACAGCCTATGACTTTTCTTTTGAACCAAAGGAAAAAGCTACATGAAAGATGTGGAAGCGTCTGTATCACCGGATGATGTGGTGATGTACATTAGACAAGATGTATTTGACGCCTTGTATAATAATGATAGTCGTGCAAGATTTACTATAGCTCATGAATTTGACCATTTATTCATGCACAAAGGTATCGCAACCACTCTGAATCACAGCAACCCATCAGCACACAAACCTTTTGAAGACAGCGAATGGCAAGCCAACCAGTTTGCTGCTGAGTTATTAGCGCCTTTAGGCGGATTTTTGTAGTACGCTATGCAGTATGTTATCATACTACAAAATACAATTCCCTTATAAATCAATGGTTTATATATCAAACATCCATCTTCCAATCAAACGGCATCTCGTGATGACCGCGCAACGCCATCATCAGAGTCTGCTGCATATGATTCAGCACTTCGGCGGTATATGGGATGGCAGGCCTGCCCCACACAGGATTTGGCCACGCCACATCGTTTTGGTAGCGGACAATGTGATGAAAATGTAGCTGCGGCACTTGATTGCCCAAAGCAGCGACATTCATCTTATCAGCACCGAAGATTTTCGCCATTTGGCTAGATACCCAGCTCGACTCGCGCAAAAACTGCACTTGATCAGCATGGCTTAACTCATAAATCTCTTTTACGCCCGACACACGCGGCACAAGAATCAACCACGGAAATTGACAATCATTCATCAGTCGCACGGTCGATAATGGAAAATCCCCCACCAAAAAAGTGTCCTTGGCAAGGGTTGGATGTAGTTGAAACATGGTCTTTCTCTTTATAATCTTAACTTATCTTAAATGGCGATTCGCCAAAACGCCGTTATTATAGCACAAATTTTCACCGCTTGAAAAATTTCCATCAGCCATTTTCTACCAAATTCTGCTCAAAATACAGCAATAATTCCGCCACTTTATCCAGTCGCACCTGTACATCCATCTCGGTTTTGGCGATGAATTTAAGCATCGTCGCCCCTTGCATACGATAGCCATCATGAGACTGAATCAGCTTGATAATCGCAAGCCCATCGACAGGCGTATCAGCCTTAAATTCCATACTGATGCTATGACTGGCCGCATCGATTTTACTAATACCCACCGCTTTGGCGCGAATACGGCAGCGATGCACGGCAAATAAGTTTTGGGCAGGCACAGGCAGCGCACCGAAGCGATCAATCATCTCCGTGCGAATGTCAATCAACTCACTGACTTCATCGACATTACTAATGCGCTTATAAAACAGCAGTCGCTCATGCACATCACCCAGATAGTCATCAGGAATCAGTGCGGACGCATGAATATCGACTTCACTGACCAAATCCAATGGCGTGGCAAGGCTTGGTGTCTTACCCTGCTTAATCGCACGAGTCGCACGCTCCAGCATATCCATATACAGCCCAAAGCCGATGGTCTGCATATTGCCTGATTGCTCCTTGCCAAGAATCTCGCCTGCACCACGGATTTCTAGATCTTCGGACGCCAGCATAAAACCTGCGCCAAGGGTGTTCGCGCGCGTAATGGCGTTTAGGCGTTTTTTAGCATCACTACTTAATCCCTTGATTGATGGCACAAGTAAATAACAATACGCCTGATGATGACTGCGCCCCACTCGCCCACGCAGCTGATGCAGCTGTGCGATGCCAAATTTATCCGCGCGATTGATGATAATGGTATTGGCATTCGGCACATCGATGCCTGTCTCGATGATGGTACTGGCGACTAGGACATTGAATTTTTTGTGATAAAAATCACTCATCACCGCCGCAAGCTCACGCTCATGCATCTGCCCATGCGCCACCGCCACGCGCGCTTCACCAATCAGCTCGCGCAAGCTTTCTGCCGCCGCTTCGATACTTGCCACATCATTATGCAGATAATACACTTGTCCACCGCGTAAAATCTCGCGCAAAATCGCTTCTTTGATCACTTCATCAGACTTTGCCATCATAAAGGTCTTAATCGCCAAACGGCGTGCTGGCGGCGTGGCAATGATTGAAATGTCCTGCATCCCAGACAGTGCCATATTCAGCGTACGCGGAATCGGCGTGGCGGTCATGGATAGGCTGTCAATCTCGGTTTGCATTGCCTTAATCCGCTCTTTATGCCGCACCCCAAAGCGATGTTCTTCATCGATGATCATTAAGCCAAGCTTATAAAACTTCACGCCATCTTGCAAGATCTTATGCGTGCCGATGACGATATCCACCTTGCCGCTTGCGACATCTTCTAGCACCTTATCATGATATTTTTTATTGCCAAAACGCGACAAACTCTCGATACGCACTGGCCAATCCGCGAAGCGATTGATAAAGCTGTCTTCATGCTGCCCTGCCAAAAGCGTCGTCGGCACCAGTACCGCCACTTGATAGCCTGCCTGCACCGCGATGAATGCCGCACGCATCGCCACTTCAGTCTTGCCAAAGCCGACATCGCCACAAATCAGGCGATCCATCGGTTTAGACTGCTTCATATCATGGATGATGGCATCAATGGCGGCGGCTTGGTCAATGGTCTCTTCAAAGGCAAACTGACTGGCGAACAGCTCATACTGCGCCATATCCACCCCAAAGCTGATGCCCGCCTTGGCATTGCGCCGTGCTTGTACATTCAAAAGCTCGGCTGCGACATCATGAATCCGCTCAAGAGCTTTAAGCTTAGCCTTCTCCCATTTGCCCGAGCCAATTTTGGACAATACCACCGCTTCAGAATCCGTGCCGCTATATCGCCCGATCAAGGCAAGATTGGTAATTGGCACATAAATGCTCGCATCATCGGCATATTTTAGATGAATAAACTCCTGCTCACCTTCGCCGACATCCAGTACGATCAAGCCATGATAGCGACCAATACCATGCTCAAGATGTACCACAAGCGACCCTTCGGATAATTCCGTCACCGACTTGACCAAAAACGCCTGCGACACACTCGACTGACGACGGCGACGCGTCTGCAATACCTGCCGCCCAAAAATCTGCGTCTCACTAATCACACAAAAGCCATCATTACCATCCAGCCACAACCCCCGTTCAATTGGCGCAACACTGATGGCAATGCAGTCTTGGTAAAATTTATCTTTATTATTGATAAACTCATCAAAGCCCTGCACGACTTGAGTGGCGATCTTACCTTTTAATAATTCTAAAATAATCTCACGGCGACCTGCACTCTCTGCAACCAACAAAACAGGCACTGATAAATCCGCCACATACTCAAGCAATGCTGACAGCGGTTCAGCATTTTGGTGATTGATCGGTAAATTTGGCGGTGGTGTGATGGTCAAACCCGCAAGCTTAACGGGTGTATTTTCTGCTTTATCAATCAGCATGCGTGGGAATGCTTTGAGCGCTTGATGAAATTCATTATTTGGTAAAAATAAATAATCAGGCGGCACAATTGGCAAATCTTTATCATGTGCGCGGGCATTATAACGACCAACCACCTGCTGATAAAACGCATCGTGATGACTGGATAAATCAGCATGGCTGACAATCACCGCATCATTGGGCAAATACGCAAAAAAACTACCCGCGCCCAGCCATTCATCGAGATCAAAAAACAGCGGCGCATAATACTCAATCCCTTGTGGGGCAATGCCTGACATCACATCATGATACAGCTCGATCTTGCGATGGCTTGCGTGGGGAAATAAGCTTGCGAAATTATGACGAAAATGCTCGCGCCCTGCTTCTAGCGCAAATTCACGCGCAGGCAACAGGCGGAATTCTGAGACTTTGGCGACTTTTGGCAGTTTATCAGCCAATAAATTATTCAGCCCTGCGATACTGTCTTTTTTAAGTTTTTCTAATCTATCATCACTGAGTGTGCGCTGTGTTTCTGGATCAAAAAACTTAATACTCTCGATTTCATCATCAAACAAATCGATGCGAAACGGCAAGCTTTGACCGATGGCAAAAATATCAACAATGCTGCCACGCACCGCAAATTCACCTGGCTCAAAGACATTATCAACATGCAAATATCCTGCGCGCGCCAAGCGATCTTTTTCATGATTCAGATCAAAACGATCACCGACCGCCAAATCAAAATGCTGACCGATCAGCCAGCTTGGTGGTGCAAGTCTTTGCATCAAAGTCTGCACGCTCACCAGCAGCACACCTATTTTTGGCATCTTGGTCAATAGTGCGATTCGCTCTGAGATGATGTCTTGGTGAACCGATAGCTGATCATATGCCAAGATTTCCCAATCGGCAAAGATGTGCGCCGTCACCCCAAAAAAGGCAAGCTCCGTCTCAAGTTGATTGAGTTCATTTTGGCTATTAGTCACCATCACCACAAGCCGCTCTTGGCTTTGGGCGACCAACGACAGCCAATAGCCAAGATCTGAGCCTGCGTGTAGCGGCACGGTGGTTTTATAATTGGCTTTGGTGGGCAGTTCAAGGATTGGGCTAGAATGATGTGTAGCAGTCATGGTGTTATTGATGGGAATAATTATGAGAATATTGAGCAAAATTGTGGTTATTTTAGCATAAATCGCTTGGCGGTTTTGCGTGATTTTGATTTTTAAAAGCATAAAAAACAAGCCCAGTGAAGTGCTGAGCTTGTTTTGAGATTTTGGGTTTAACTGCTTAACAATTAAGCGGTAGCACCCGGTTGTAGCACGATGTGTTTTGATTCTAAGAAATCTTCCATCGCCGCCAGACCGCGCAGACGACCGACGCCTGATTGCTTGTAGCCACCTTCTTCGAACTCTTCGCGCATCACCACCCAGTCATTGACCCAGATAGTGCCTGCTTCGATTTCGCGTGCAATGCGCAGTGGGCGATCGACATCATTACTCCAGATGCTCGCTGCCAAACCATATTCACTGTCATTGGCAAGCTTGATGGCTTCGCGTTCAGTTTCGAATACTTGCAAGGTCAAAACAGGGCCGAAGACTTCTTGCTGCACCAAAGCGGCTTTGTTGTCATTCACTTCGACCAAGGTTGGGCGATAGAATGCGCCTTTTGATAATGGACCATCGGTGTATGGGCCGCCGCGGACGATGACTTTTGCACCTGCTGCGATGCCATCTTCGACCATCTGATCGACACGCTTGACGCTCTTGATATCAATCATCGCGCCCATCTCGCTGCTTGGGTCTGATGCTGGACCGACCTTGACAGATTCTAGTGCTTCAGCTAGGCGTTTGGTGACTTCTTCTGCCACGCCTTTTTGTACCAAAATACGGCTGCCTGTCATACAAAACTGACCTGCAAAAGTCGTCAAACCTGCGCGCACCGTTGGGATCAGCTTGTCGATATCAGCATCATCAAAGACGATGTGTGGTGTCTTACCACCAAGCTCAAGACCGAAGCGTTTGAGCTGTTTTGCACCTTCTTCCATCAGCGCACGGCCAACGACAGTCGAACCTGTAAAGCTGATGCTTGGCACATCTGGTGATTCGACGATGGTTTCTAGTAGCTCACGCTCACCTGTCACCATATTGATCACACCTTTTGGTAGTGATGGCACTGATGCTAGGATTTGGGCGATCAGATGGTTCAGTAGCGCGGTTTGACCAGGCATTTTTAGCACTGTGGTACAGCCTGCTGCCAGTGCTGGAGCAAGCGAGCGGATCAGCAGCGCCGCAGGTGAGTTCCAAGGCGTACTGATACCGACAACGCCCACAGGTTCTTTTAGTAGCATTGACATCTTACCTGCTGACCATTCAGCGGCGCGGCCTGCTTGGGCATAGATCATCGCTGCACCATAGCGTAAGCCTGACATCACAAGCTGCACTTCAAACGCCGCTTCTGGGACGATTTTACCATTCTCGACAGCCAGTGCTTGCACCAGTTCTTCTTGACGCGCTTCAAAAGCATTCGCCAAATCGTTCAGCACTTTATAGCGCAGTTCGCGGTCATAGCGCCAATTGGTCTCTTTAAACGCACGCTTGGCAGCACTGATCGCTTGCAGTGCTTCGGCTTTACCGCCTTCGACATAAGTGCCGATCACTTCACTGGTGGCAGGGTTTAGCGTTTCGCGCTGGATGCCTGTATTGATCCATTTGCCATCGATCCAATGGGTTGCGTGTGGTAGAGTTGCCATGGTCATTCTCCTTGAGATTGTTAAATTAAAATTCAATGATGTTGATATGATTATTTATAAAATTAGTAAATGTTACCTTGATTTGGATCGACGATGATCTCGATCAGGTTTGAATGCTCTGATTGCAATGCTTGTTCAAAGGCTTTTTGCAAATCATCTGCATTATCCACTTGATAGCCTTCACTCATGCCGTGACCTGCCGCGATTTTGACATAGTCAAGTCCAGTGAAGCTGATACCAGGGACATTGTTATAACCAAGCAATTTACTGAATGAGCGCATCGCACCATAGCCGCTGTTGTTCAGCACAATCACGGTCAAAGGCACATCAAGGTCAGCTGCCGTCCACAGCGCTTGGATAGAGTACATCATCGAGCCATCACCGATCACCGCGATCACGCGCTCAGTAGCTTTATCCTTGTCCGCATCTTTGGCTGCCAATGCCACGCCCACTGCTGCTGGCAGACCGTATCCCAAGCCGCCACTCGCCATGGTCATAAAGCCGCGATTGCGATTGACTGGGAAATGACTTTGGATCGCTGGGCGGTGTGATGGCGCTTCTTCGACCAAGGTCACGGTATCTGGCACCATACTACGAAGTAGCTGTACTGCATAAGCTGCTGACAGTGTTTCGCCTTTTTCAACTGGGTTGCGCACAAGTGCTGGTACAGCTTTGGCATTGGTAGCAACGCTTTGGGCTGCCAGATGTTGGTTAATCTTCGCCACTGATTTTGCCAAATCACCCGATAGGCTAATGGTCGGTTGTACGGCAGCCACCGATGAGATGGTAAGCGCGTGGTTAGCAACAGACAACTGAATCACTTGTGTGCCTTGTTTTAGGCTAAATTCCCCAGGGACATGGAAAGTAAAGGCGGGCGCACCGACGATCAGTACCAGATCATAGTCTTGTAGTTTTTTGGCGGCATCGCTTGGGATCGCTGACAAGAAACCTGCAAACTGCGGATGACTTTCTGGGAAGACACACTCATGACTGACAGGCGCGGCATAGACTGGCGCCTTGAGCGTCTCAGCAAGTGCCACTACTTCATCGAAGCCATTATATACACCAAGCTCTGAGCCTGCGACGATAGCCGTATTGGTACTTTTGGCAAGTTTATCAGCGATGTCTGTCAGTGCTGATTCATCGGCTGCGCCTTGTGGTTGAACCTGTGGCACTTGGATGTATTCCGCTGGCTGATTCCAGTCATCGCTTGGGATAGATACGAAAGTTGGGCCTTTTGGTTCTGCCATCGCGATTAGATAAGCTTGCAAGATGGCTTTTGGCACATCAGCAGCACGCGCAGGCTGTACGCTGTATTTGACATAAGGGCGTGGGAAGGCATCGGCTTGATCGGCAGCTAGGTACGCTTCATCAAGCAGTAAGCTGCGCGCTTGCTGACCTGCGGTGACGACCATCGGTGTCTGGTTTTTATAAGCTGTAAAGATATTGCCAAGTGCATTGCCTAGACCTGCCGCTGAGTGCAGATTGATGTAGCTTGCGTTGCCTGTAGCGCGGGTGTAGCCGTCCGCCATACCGATGGCGCTGGCTTCTTGGAGCGCTAGCACATAGCGAAAGTCTTCTGGCCAGTCGGTCAAGAAATCAAGCTCGGTCGAACCAGGGTTGCCAAAAACAGTGGTCATGTTCAAATCACGAAGTAGCTTGTGCACGACTTGACGCACGGTTGGTTGATTGTTTTGAGTTGTCATAACTTACTCCTTGTGTATTTCAAATTATTGTTGTTTACTTATTAATTTATGTTGCCTATGTTAATTTTATTCCGATTATTTGGCGCGATGGTATCGTACGCCCATGTATAGGATGAATATGGTTGCGATCGCGACAGGTACTGTCATCCAAGTCATGATACCACCAAATCCCATGTTGTGTCCCAGTAGATAACCGCCAAGTAATGAGCCTGAGATAGAACCGAATCGACCGATACCCAATGCCCAGCTCACCCCTGTGGCGCGTGCTGATGTCGGATAAAAGGCAGCTGCCAACGCATTGAAACCCACCATACCACCACTGATGGTCACGCCGATGATTAGAAAACTTGCGATCAGCCAAGCGAAATTGGTGTTAAACATTGCTACTGCCAAAGTAATCAGCGAACCGATGCCCAACGCAATACCCAGTGCCTTATAAGGATTGACACGATCCATCAAGCCGCCGATGATCAGCGCGCCCACTGTACCACCGATTTGGAATAGGGTCGCCAATGTCGCTGCTTGTGATTGTTCATAGCCAAGTAAACCGAACAAAGTAGGCAACCAACTGGTATAAACCGCGATGTACGCCATGGTCATAAAGAAGATCACCCACAGCATCGCTGTACCCACGCCCAACTCTTTATTAAATAACTTGGCGATGGCTGATTGTTGTGCTGTTGCAGGTGCGGAAGCCGCGTTTAACGATGATTTTTCACCGACGAACTGTACACCTTCGTCCACATGACCGATTTTATTCAGATAAGTGCGGATTTTCTCTGGGTGCTTATGCTTTTCGGCAAGATACTTCGCAGACTCTGGTAAAAACAGTGCCAAGACGATGATCGTCACAAGCGACACCCAGCCACCGAAAGCAAGCACACCCTGCCAGCCATAGTGCGGTAATAATGCTGCCGCCACAAAGCCCACCAACGCCGAACCTGCTGTATAACCACAGAACATCACCGCGACGATCAAAGAGCGCACCTTGATCGGTGTGTATTCAGACACAAGCGTGATCGAGATCGGCATCGCTGCGCCCAGTCCCAAGCCTACGATCAAGCGCATCACCGTAAGCCCTGAGGTACTGCTCATCATACTTGCCAAGACGCTGAACGCACCGAAAATCGCCACCGAAATCAGCAGCACCATCTTGCGACCCAATTTATCAGCAAATGGACCTGCGGCAAATGAACCAATGGCAAGACCGACCATACTCGCGACCATCGTCGGATTCAGATCCGATGGCGTGACATTCAGGCTTTCTGCCAATGCAGGGCCGATAAAACCCATCACCGCTGCCGCATAGCCGACATATAAAACGATGATAAAACCCAAAATGATGGTCAAATATTGAAAAAATGATAAAGGATTGTCATCTAAAACTTGCTGGACGGCGATGATTTTGCCATCCGCTGTAGGATTATTATTATTCATCTTGTGCATCCTTTTGGTAGTTCTTTTACTTGTTGTTCTTAATGGCGTTTATGATACGCTTGTTTTTTTGATTAAACAACGCCAAAACTGCAATACTATGTTGTTCAAATTGCAAAGATAAAATCGATAAAAATGGAAAATTCCCTGTTGTTTGTCAATCGATCCTAATTATTTGACTGCTTAATTTTTATCCAATCTTTATCTTGTTATTAATTGCATGAATATTATGCAATTTAATCATAAATTTAATTTATCTATAGTATATAGAAATGGAGAGGGAGTCAAATTATTTATAATAATAGTTTGTATTAATAATTTTAATAGTTATGCTTAAATTTTGTACAATTCGTATAATACAGATTTTTTATGATTTTGCAAGTTATGGACATAAAAAAAAGAACGCCCCAAACTTGAACCGACCCCCAAATCTTAGACAAAGTTAAGATTAAGGACTAGGTTTAAATTAAGTGGTTTGATCAAGGACTAAGCGCCTGTATTTTACAGGACTTAGTCCTTTTAGTTTAATCTTTATTCTATCATGATTGTAGTAATGGATGTACTCATCAATCGCTTGTTTAAGCTCATCAATGGAGGTAAATCTTCTTTGATGTTTGTCATGAAAGAAGATTTCTTCTTTTAATGTGCCAAAGAAGCTTTCTATCACCGCATTATCCAAGCAATTACCCTTTCTTGACATACTTTGAATGATGTTGTTGTCTTTTAAGGTTTGTTGATAATTTTGCATTTGGTAGTGCCAGCCTTGATCTGAATGCAGAATCAATTGTGGTTTGCTGCTATCGTTGCCAGCATTATCATCTGCTTGCAGTCGCTTTAGTGCCTGATCAAGCATCTTGGCAACCAAGCCATAATTTGGGCTACTGTGCATCTGATAGCTAACAATTTCTCCATTAAACAAATCCATGATGGGAGACAAGTAAAGCTTTTTGACATTACCTTGTTTATCCAACACTTTAAACTCAGTGACATCTGTTGCCCATTTATGATTGGGTTTGTCTGCTTTAAAATCACGGTTTAAGACATGATCAGCGATTTTGCCTACTTGTCCACGGTAAGTGCTGTATTTGCTTCGCTTACGACGAATGACTGCTTGAAGTCCAAGTTCATGCATCAATCGTTGTACTGTTTTATGATTGATGATAAAGCCTAACTGCTTGAGTGCTAGAGTCATACGCCGATAGCCATATCTGCCTTTGTGGGTATGGTGTATCTGTTGAATTTCATGTTTTATTGCTTGATGCTTGTCAGCCTTGGCAAGCTGCTTTAGATGATAATAGAATGTTGCTCGTGCAACACCAAGATAAGTCAGCAATTGTTTTAGTGGATAAATCTGCCTTAGCTCGTCAATCACTGTGATTTTATTGATGATGATTTGCTTTTTCTTTGCTGACGTTCCAAGGCTTCTAACTTTTTTAAGACATCAAGCTCCATGCGTAAGTGTTGTAATTCAGCAATCAATTCAGCATGGGTTTTTTGCTCATCAGGTTTGGATGTTTGGCTTGCTTTGTTGGTCTTTAGCATAGATTGCCTGCCTTTAGGTTTAGGAGTCAGTCCCATGATACCATGAGTTTGATAAGCTTTTAACCATTGAAACAGTATACTTGGGCTACTGATGTTTAATTTGGTAGCAACTGTTGACATGGATTTACCAGCAAGTAGTTGTAATACAGCAGTGTGTTTAAATTCTGGTGAATAACTAGCTTTACTCTTTCTGATACGAATACCATCAACACCATGAGTTTGGTAGAGTCTCACCCAGTTTTGGACAATACAGCGTTTAATACCAAAAGAGTTGGCTGTGCTGTGGTAACTATGTCCTGTTAAATAATGATCAATGACTTCAAGTTTAAAGTCCATTGTGTATTTGGTCATAAAAACACCCCAAAGGTTGTCTAACTTTTGGGGTGCGGTTCAACTGAACGCTCTTTTTTGATAGATGGTGCTGCATGGTATAGATGGTTTGGCAAATAGACCGCTTCAGCCATATACTTGTGCACTTGGGTCAAATCACCACAACAGATTACTCGCTGAGTTCATGCTGATAAAGCCATCAGGAATCTGACCATTCGCTGCTTGCCACTTGGCAAATGCCTTACGCGTATTACTGCCTGCCACACCATCGACACCGCCTGTGTCATAACCCATGTCAGTCAGCTTGCGCTGTAGGCTTTGCACCTGTGTGCGTGATAGCGGCTGCTCATCGCGCGGCCAAGATTGCACCAGTCCACTGCCGCCACCGATGCGCTTAGCCAATAGCGCAACGCCCAGCGCATAGCTTGATGAGTTGTTGTACACGCGGATGACTTCGAAATTCTTGGTCAATAGCAGTGCTGGACCGTTTTTGCCTGCAGGTAACCACAGCTCGGCAAGCTGATCACCGCCGAAGCTTTCACCACCGACCGCGCTTAAGCCTGCGCGCTTCCACGCATCTAAACTCAGCTTACCGCCGTTTAGCAGATTATAATCAAAACCTGATGGCAAACGCACTTCATAAAATGGCGCAAGACCACGCACCCAACCTGCATTGCCCAGATAGCTTGCCGTTGAGCTTAGTGCATCCGCAGCATTCCAAGGGTCTTTATGACCATCATCATTGCCATCGACGCCTTCGGTGATCCAAGTACCAGGGATGAACTGCGTGTGACCCATGCCGCCTGCCCACGAGCCTTTGAGCTGTGATTGATAGACATCGCCACGCTCGATCATCTGCGCCATCGCCAGCAGTTGATTTTCAGCGAAATCACGGCGGCGGCCATCGTACGCAAGGCTTGATAGTGCGTTGATCAGATCCATCGAACCACTGGCAGCACCGAATGATGACTCCATACCCCAGATGGCAGTGGTGATTTCTTTGGGCGTGCCGTACAGATTTTCGGCGCGTGATAATACGCTAAAGTTATCATTCAGCTTCGATTTGCCTTGGCTGACGCGCGATGATGACACTGCGCCTTCGACATATTCCCATGGCATTTTGGTAAATTCTGCTTGGCTGCGATCAAGGTCAATCACGCGCTCATTAAGACTTGCGCCCGCCATCATACTGTTGATCGTACTGGCGTTCGCGCCTTTTGCGATCGCACGATTAATAAAATCACTGCGCCATGCATCGAAGCTTGAGTACACGCCTGCCGTCTGCACTGGAGCAGGCTTGACCACCACTGGGCGTGGCTGCTCGATCACCACAGGCTTGGTCTCAGGGGTGATGACTTTGATCGGGGCGCGCTGTGCTGGCTGACTGGCACACGATGCCAAAAATAGCACGATACCAGTTACCAAGGCGCTTTGGGCAAATTGCTTTTGGGTCATAAAATTCATCCGTTATCAGTTGAGCGGTTTGGGCAAACACTTTAGCAAGATTTGCGCAAAAAGTCGATGATTATATTTTTATGTTTTGTTATTTATGACTGATTTTTATACAGATTTATTCTAAGTTTATTCCAAGCAACGCGGCGATACTTTGACAAATTGCCCCATTTTTACACCCATGCCATCATCTTTAAAAAAAAGCATCAATCACCCTGCTGATGCTATTTTTGCCAAATTTCTTAGCAGTCATACAAACCCAAACTTGTGATTTTTTGACAAAATTTTTATCAATTTGTGCTATACTAAATCACTTTTTAACCCCATATTTACTCTATACATTCAGACAATTAGGATACGATTATGAACATTCAAGCCCTAATGCAACAAGCGCAAGCCATGCAAAAGCAAGTTGAGAAAAATGTCGAAGCTGCCAAAGCAAGCCTTGCCACCAAAGAAGTGCACAGCGAAGCAGGCAATGGCTTGGTCAAAGTCACCATGACAGGTCGCCATGTCGTCAAGCGTCTGACCATCGACCCAAGCCTAATGGACGACGAACCTGATATGATCGAAGATCTGGTCGCCGCTGCGATCAATGATGCCGTGCGCCAAGCCGATGAGCTGTACGAAGAAGTGATGGCGGGCGCGACTACTGGTATGGGCTTGCCACCGAGCATGAAAGGCTTGTTCGGCTAATCTATCCGTCTAGCGAAAATATCGAGCAATCATCGTGCTGACCCCAAAACTTGACAAACTCATCAAAGAGCTGCAAATCCTACCAAGTGTCGGTCAAAAATCGGCGCAGCGGATGGCGCTCGCGCTTTTGACCAAAAAACGCGCACAAGGGCTAAACCTAGCCGCCGCGCTTGAGATCGCCATGCGTGAGATCATCGAATGTGCGCACTGCCATTCGTTCAGCGATGATGAGATTTGTCCGATTTGTCGCGATGTACGCCGTGATGATGGCGTGCTGTGCGTGGTCGAGAACGCATCGGATGTTTTCGCCATCGAACAAAGTGGCGGCTATCGTGGCAAATATTTTGTGCTTGGCGGTCATTTATCGCCCATCGATGGCATCAATGCTGATGATCTACACATTGATGAGCTGATTTTTCGCCTAAAATCAGGCGGCGTACGCGAGCTGATCCTAGCCACAGGCGCGACCGTCGAAGGTCAGACGACAGCGTTTTTTATTTATGATGCCGCCAAGCCCTATGTGGAGAAAATCACGCGGCTTGCCCAAGGCATTCCGATCGGCGGTGAGCTTGAGTATATTGACAGCATCACCCTACACCAAGCCTTACAAAACCGCGATACCATTTGACCGATATTTCCATGACTACTTTAGCCTTGCCAAGATACGCCACCGATCTTCATGCATTAGATGAGCTGCCGACCCACTGGGTGCAGACCACGGATGCGCTGTATGCGCTGATTGATGAGATTGACAGCATCGATGTCGTCGCGCTCGATACTGAGTTCATCAAGCGCACCACTTATTATCCCATCCTTGCGCTAATTCAGATCAATACCGGCAAAGCGATCTATCTGGTCGATGCACCCAAGCTTGATCTGACCGATCTGTGGCAAGCCTTAATCGAAGTGCCGACGATGGTGTGGTATGCCTGCGGTGAAGATTTGGGGATTTTTTATTTACTTGCCAAATGCCCACCACTGAACAATGTCTTTGATGTACAGCTTGGTGTGGCGTATCTGTCAGGCAAACTACAAATCGGCTACAGTCAAGCCGCTGATGAAATCTTGGGCGTGCATATCGATAAAGGGGAAAGTCAGTCAAATTGGCTGGCACGCCCCTTAACCCAAGAACAAGAAAACTATGCTGCCAATGATGTGCGCTATCTGCTTGCGCTATATCAAGCGGTACAAAGTGAGCTTAAAGCACGACAGCTGTACGACTACGCCTGTGAAGACAGCCACAGCTATGCTCATGAACTGCACGACACGCAGAATCTGCCTGATGATCAGCTGTATTTGGATCTGATCGCGCCGATTTATACGCGTCGTCAATTGACACTGCTACAGCAGCTGACCATATGGCGTGAAGCCTTAGCACGCGCAACCAACGAACCTCGCAGCTTCATTATCGGTAAGCAAGCCCTACGCGAAATCGTGCAGCAGATGCCTGATAGCATTAAGCTGTTGGCGCGCACCACCATCAACCGTGCTGCCCTGCGCCGCTATGGAGATGAGATCGTGCGCATCGTCCG
Source organism: Moraxella sp. FZLJ2109 (assembly GCF_024296965.1). Classification (NCBI taxonomy): domain Bacteria; kingdom Pseudomonadati; phylum Pseudomonadota; class Gammaproteobacteria; order Moraxellales; family Moraxellaceae; genus Moraxella; species Moraxella sp. FZLJ2109. The sequence goes on along the minus strand of NZ_CP101112.1, from coordinate 2,032,820 downwards.
TCAGGTCAATGCCATGAGTGAAAATAACCTACCGCCGATGCCGCCGCCGTCTTATCACAGCAAGGATAAACCGTTCAAAAATGCGGTCAATGACGCGGTCGAAAACTTCAGCCAAGCCACAGGCGTGCCTGCAATTTTATTATTAAAAAATCGCTGGATCAATCAGCTGCTACAGATCACCGCCTTCGATGGTGATATCAGTGAATTACCGCGCGAATTGCACGGCTATCGCAAGGCGCTGATTGTCGAGCAGATTTTGCCGATACTTGGTGAGTACAAGGCGCAGATTGTGTCTGTATTTAATCAGCCGCCACAGTCGGCATCATAATTGGTGTCGTATGCCAAGCCTGATCAAATGACAATTTTACTAGGTTTATAAATTTTAAGCCAATAAAAAGCCAAGTATTACACTTGGCTTTTTGTTTAGCGGTTATGATAATACCTTATAATACCATCGCCGCAATCCAACCAAAAATAATCAGTGGAATGTTATAGTGGATGAAGGTCGGAATCACCGAATCTTTGATGTGATCATGCTGACCATCGGCATTAAGACCCATTGTCGGACCTAAGGTCGAATCCGACGCCGGTGAACCTGCATCACCGAGCACGCCTGCTGTCGCCACCAGAGCAATGGTCGCAGGCACACTAAAGCCCATCGCCATGCATAGTGGTACATAGATGGTGGCAATGATTGGCACCGTTGAAAATGACGAGCCAATGCCCAAAGTCACAATCAAACCAACGATCAGCATCGCCAAGGCCGCCATTGCTTTGTTACCGCCAAATAGCTGCATCGCACCATCGACCAATGTATCGATCTGTCCTGTGGCTTTCATCGCTTCAGCAAAACCTTGGGCGCAGATCATGATAAAGCCAATCATCGCCATCATCTTGATACCGTCATTAAAGACATCATTGGCTTCACGCCACTTAACCACGCCAGTTGCCATAAATACCGCAAAGCCCACAAGCGAACCGATCAGCAGTGAGTCTGTCATCAACTGCGCGCCTAATGCCACCAAGATCGCACCGATCGCCACCGCAACATCATAGCCATTGACTTCACGATTTGGCGCATCTTTGGCGATCTCGATATTCTGATACGCACGCGGCTTACGATAAGTGACGAACACCGCCATTAATAGACCAAGCAGCATTCCTGCCGCAGGGATTGCCATGGTACTCATCATCGAGATGTCGCCTGTGACCATGCCTGCGTCATTGATATTTTTTAGGATAATCTGATTTAAGAAAATATCACCAAAGCCATACGGAATGAACATATAAGTATTGACCAGACCAAAGGTCAAAATACACGCCACCGCACGGCGATCCAGATTCAGTTTATTCATCACAAGCAGTAGCGGCGGTACGATCAGTGGAATAAAGGCAATGTGAATCGGCACGATGTTTTGCGACATCATCGCCATCACCACAAGGATAATGCACACCAGCCACTTCAGCTTGGCAGCACCATCGGTATGATTCACCTGCGCGATCAATTTATCTGCGACCATCTGCGGCAAGCCAGAATGCGCAATCGCCATCGCGAACGCACCGAGCATCGCATACGACAGCGCGATCTCCGCACCATTTTTGATACCACCTTGAAACGCTGTCAAAGTATCAGCCACCGACATACCTGCGACCAAGCCGCCGATCAGCGCACCGATCACCAAACTTAACACCACATGGACGCGCAGCAGCGACAGCCCTACCATCGCAATGACAGCGATTAAAACTGCATTTATCATCATCATTATTCCAAAAAGCAAAAAATATCGAACAAATCGTTCAAAAAAATCACACAAAATAAGCCGTCTATTATACCGCAAAATTAAGAATAAAAATTTGATAAAAAATATATTAAAATCAATCACTTAACAAAATTATTATTATAGACAATTTCAAAGTAGCAACACTGGTGCAAGATTTGATGAGAAATGTTCATTCACTTGTCATAAAAAACTTGCAATTTCTCCCAATCGCCACCATAAACCCATCATCTTGTAAAAAGGAATCACAACAATGAGCAAACAAAACATGCCAAACTTAGAATCCCTACCATTATTAGCGGTGCGTGATGTCGTCGTCTATCCGCATATGCAAATCGCGCTGTTTGTTGGCCGCGAACAATCGATCAAAGCCATCGAACTTGCCCAAGATCTGCACAATGGCATGATCGTCGTCGTCTCCCAAAAAGACTCGCTGAGCGAAGAGATTAACACCGATAATCTGTATCAATTCGGTACACGCTGCCAAATCGTCAGCACCATGCCGCACGATTCGGATGATAAATGCATCAAGGTGCTGATCGAAGGTATCGAGCGCGTACAAGTCGATGCCATCAGCACAGTCGATGACAAGCCTGAAGAAAGCTTGCTTGCACACTTTGTGCCTGCACCGATCACCCTAAGCTACAGCCGCGATGAGATCGACGCGCACAAAAAACTGCTGCTCGATCTATTCAGTGACTATGCCGATGGCAGCTTAAGAAACTCGCGCGAGCTGATCAAAGTAGCGAGCAAATTCGATAATTTGCTTGAGCTGATGTATTTTATCGCCACACGCACGCAGCTGGCTTTGGACAAAAAACAAACCTTGCTAGAGTCGGACAATGCCGAAGAGTATTTCAAGATTTTGACCGACTATTTCACCAGCAGCAAAACCGAGCGCAACATCGAAAATGAGCTTGAAAATACCGTGCGCAAGCAGATGGAAAACAATCAGCGCGAGTATTTTTTGAACGAAAAAATGAAAGCCATCAAAAATGAGCTGTCTGATCTGAATAATGGCGCGGACGATGATGATCTTGAGCTTGAAAATCGTCTAAAAGATGCTGATCTGCCTGATGATGTGCGCAAAAAAGCCGAAGCTGAGTTTCGTAAACTAAAAATGATGCCTGCCACTTCATCAGAAGCATCGGTGGTGCGCGGCTATGTCGAATGGATTCTTGACACACCGTGGAATAAGGCAAGCAAGGTTTCGATCAATCTTGAAAAAGCCAAACAAACACTGGATAAAGACCATTATGGACTGGACGATGTCAAAGATCGCATCTTAGAATACCTAGCGGTGCAGTCGCGCGTGAAGCAAATTCGCGGCCCGATTCTGTGCTTGGTAGGTCCACCGGGTGTGGGCAAAACTTCACTGGGTGAGAGTATTGCGCGTGCCACAGGTCGTAAGTTTGTGCGCATGGCATTGGGCGGTGTGCGTGATGAAGCAGAAATCCGCGGTCATCGTCGCACTTATATCGGTGCAATGCCCGGTAAAATCGTGCAATCACTTGCCAAAGTAGAAGTGAAAAACCCACTATTCCTACTTGATGAGATCGATAAGATGGCGCAAGATTTCCGCGGTGATCCAGCATCGGCATTGCTTGAAGTGCTTGATCCATCGCAGAACTCTAGCTTTAATGATCATTATTTGGATTTGGACCTTGATTTATCGCAAGTGATGTTCATCTGTACTGCCAACAGCATGAACATTCCGCCTGCCCTGCTTGATCGCATGGAAGTCATCCGCTTACCGGGTTATACTGAAGATGAGAAAGTGGCGATTGCCAATAATTATCTAATCCCAAAAGCACTAGAACAAAACGGCCTGGGCAAAGATGAGCTTGACATCACCGACGATGCAGTGACGAGCATTATCCGCCATTATACGCGTGAAGCTGGCGTGCGTAATCTTGAGCGTGAGATTAACAAAATCAGCCGCAAAGCGGTACGCTCACAAGTCGAAACCTACGGCACTAAGCCGAAAAAAGGCGTAAAATTCGACACCGTCGCGGTCAATGATGACAATATTTCAGAATATCTGGGCGTCAAGCCATTTGATTATGGGCTTGCCGAGAAAGAACCTGAAATCGGCCGCATTACAGGACTTGCTTGGACATCGGTGGGTGGTGAGCTATTGACCATCGAATCTGCAACCATGCAAGGCAAAGGTGAGCTGGTATTCACAGGATCGCTGGGTGATGTGATGAAAGAGTCTATCCGTGCTGCGATGAGTGTCGTGCGTGCAGGTGGCGAACGCTTTGGCATTGATTATGAGAAATTCAAAAACACGGATTTGCACATCCATATGCCAGAAGGCGCAACACCAAAAGACGGTCCATCAGCAGGTATCGCTCTGACCACAGCCATCGTCTCAGCCATGACAGGCATCGCCATCCGTGCCGACATCGCCATGACAGGTGAAGTAACTTTGCGTGGCAAGGTGCTGCGTATCGGCGGCCTAAAAGAAAAACTGCTGGCTGCTCATCGTGGTGGCATCAAGCAAGTACTGATTCCTAAGTCAAACGAGCGTGATTTGGCAGAGATTCCTGACAATGTCAAAGAAGGTCTGACCATCACCCCTGTTGAGAGCATCGATGAAGTGCTGGCAGCGGCTTTGGTCGAAAAACTTCGCCCTATCCCGCCAAAGGTCATCACGCATGACGCACCATCGGATAAAGTCGTCAGCTAAACCGCATGATGAATCGCTTGCTAAGTGTTGATTTGCTGGATAATTATACACATTATTTGGCGGATTGGCACTTGGCAAGTTTTTATGATGAATTACTATTAAGATATCTAATATGAAAGCCTTGATTGATTTTATTCCGCTGATTGTCTTTTTTTATCTGTATAAAACCACCGAGCCGACCAACGCCGAACATCCCATCTTGCAGTTGATCGGCTCAGCAGGCGTGGATAATAATCATGTGCTTGTGGCGACCGCAGGCCTAATCGCATCGACGGTGATTGTCTATGGCTTTTTATTCATCAGCCAAAAATTCCGCCTAGAAAAACAGCAGTGGTTTGTGCTACTGATGACCATCGTGTTTGGTGGGATTACTTTGGCATTGTCCGATGATTATTATATCCGCCTAAAAGCCATCATTATCAACCTTGCCTTTGCTGGGGGTCTGCTGATCTCACCGCTATTTGCCAAAGATAAGACACCGATTGTCAAAAAACTGTTCGGACAAATCTTTGAACTCACTCAATCAGGCTGGCACAAGCTCAATCTGGCTTGGGCAGGTATGTTTGGCACAATGGCAGGTTTGCACGCATTTTTTGCCTTTGTCTTTGCAGATGGCAAATACTGGGGCGAATTTACCGCCTTTGGTGATATGATTTTGATGTTTGGCTTTATTGCGGTGATGTTTTTTAGCTTACGGCGTCATATCCGCAAAGATATTCAATAATCAGATGCCCTGTGATATACCAATCATAGGGCTTTTTTATAAAGGTCAGCATGGTGCATACAACACACGATCAACAACCCATCTAAGCAATGGTGTGCGGTACATAGCCTGCTGTACTAATTAAGACCAATGCCTGTTGGACAAAATCAGATTTATGCCCTTGAACATGGATGGTCATTTGGGATTTTTCAGCTTAACTTCTTTGACGACAAGTCTTTTCATCTCTAAATAAATCATGCTGACAAATATCATTATTAGGAAAATCTGGCACGAAATACCCTTTCTCTTTCATGCAATAAGCAGCGTGTATATAACCATCCATGTTTTGTATCATCATATGTGAATTATCACTGGTATTTTCAAAACCACAGGCAAGCATGTCTGCCTTGGTTTTTTCAGCCAACTTACTGCCTTGTTTCGGAAATTTTCCGTGATACCTGTAACTTTTATAAGCGTATGGAAAATCAAAAGATTCCGCCATTAAGCATCCGCTTAACATTAGCATACTAATGATGAAAACAAGAGGTAACAATGATTTATGCAATATCTTAAACATCGCTTTCATTCTCCTTGATTGTCATTAATCTCTACCGATGGTTGATAGACTGGCAACCATCTTGGAAGGTCTGTCATGGTGCGTTGTACACACCCCACTGAACTGTATTTTTTACTTAATTTACAACGAGTTAGCTCTATATTTGCAGTATATTATGTGTGCTAATCTACATCAGCCTCAATTCAAATATCAAATAAATTATAATCTATCACACATCCATCCCATGCATAAATAATGATGCAACTTTGTTCAAGAAAAATTTCTAAATTTCCTTCTTTGTCACTCAATATTTGTAGAGAAACCAGTTTCCCACTCTCTAAAATAACCTCTTCTCCCCAAGGCTCTATTATAATAATTTTGGGGTGATCTTCTAAATTTTTTATAGAAAATTTATGTTTATTCATTGTCATTTCAACCTTAATCCATCATGGAAATTATTTTTTCATTAATGCCACTCTATTTTTTAGCAGTACAGCAGGGTACGCACGGTGCACCATTAACTCAAACTGTTTGAGTGGTGCATTATTACACACCCACTGTACTATTTTAATTTCATTGACAACAATCCAGTGTATCACTTTCTAGATATTTTTGGTAGACGCTAAATACCGTTTGCAATACCACTCCATATCCACAGGATAAGTTGCTATTTTTTACATAGATTTTTTGGTAAGACAGTTGTATAATTTTATAAAAATTCACCACTTAGGAATGATTATGCCACTATTTGCCATCATCGGTCATGATGTCGCTGACAGCACCGAAAAACGCCTACACGCCCGCCCTGCTCATATCGAACGCCTAAGTGCACTCGATGCCCAAAATCGACTGGTCGTCGCAGGCCCAAATCCCATCAAGCATGGCGAACCTGCGATGAGTGGTAGTATCATCATTGCACATTTTGATGATCTTGAGCAAGCACAAGCTTGGGCAGCTGATGATCCGTATATCAGCGGTGGCGTATATAGCCATGTTGATGTCAAGCCGTTTATCCAAGCCTTGCCAAAGCTTGACTGACAAATACCGATGACCCAACTTCAGCGCGCCAGCATCCATTGGCAGACCGATACTCAAGGACATACCATCCCTGTATCAGAAGCCTTTGATGATGTGTATTTTTCTCGAGCAGGTGGACTTACTGAGACGCATTATGTGTTTTTGCAAGGCAATCAGCTGCCTACGCGTTTTGCCAATCTGCAAGCCCATCAAAGCTTTGTCATTGCTGAGACAGGCTTTGGCACTGGGCTGAATTTTTTGGCGACTTGCCTTTTGTGGTCGCAAAATGCACCAAAAAATGCTCGTCTGCACTTTATCAGTACCGAAAAATTCCCCTTATCGTTGGATGATTTGCAACTTGCACTCACCGCTTGGCGAGATGAGCATACCACACCATGGATTGATGCGTTGTTGTCGCAATATCCGCTACTGATGGCAGGTTGTCATCGCTTGCATATCAGCGATCAGATTACACTGGATTTATGGTTTGGGGATGCGCTTGAGAGCTTTGAGAGCATTTTACATACATCATCAGCTAGACGGACTGCCAGCGATACAGCGATCAAAGGGGTGGATGCGTGGTTTTTGGACGGCTTTGCACCGAGCAAAAATAGCGATTTGTGGTCGGATGAGCTATTTGCACTGATGGCACAATTATCCGACACCCATGCCACCGTCGCCACCTTTACCGCAGCTGGCTTCGTCCGTCGTGGATTGATGGCGGCAGGCTTTGAAGTCCAAAAAATCAAGGGCTTTGGGCATAAGCGAGAAATGCTCACGGCACAAATCCACAATCAGGCGACAAATACGATAGCACCGCCAAAGTCCATCGCCATCATTGGTGCTGGTATCAGTGGCGTGATGAGCGCCATTGCCCTATCTCGCCGTGGCCATCGGGTTACTTTGATTGATAAAAATCTACCCATGAGTGGTGCGTCTGGCAATCCTAGAGCACTACTTGCACCCAAACTGACCCTACTTGGGCAAGCCATGCATCATCTGCCGACGGTCAGTTTTTTGTACGCACAGCGTATTTATAAAAACTTGTCAAAATCTTTACAAGAAAGCGATACCCATAGCGCACCGATTTTTGAACCGACGGGTGCGGTGGATTTTTTATTACCCAGTCAAAAATCCGCCGAAAAACGCAGCGCACAGATCGCTCCTTATCCTGACGCACTGATTTATCAGATGGATGACAGCGGCTATCAGACAGCGGATATTGCCACTTTTGTGCCATTGGCAGGGCTTATCAATACCCAAAGCATCGCCAAACTTATCGCTCATCTACCAAACATCACCGTCATCCAAGATACAGTAGATAAGCTTGAAAAATCCGATAATTCTATTAATCTATACTTATCAAATGGCGGTGTGCAGTGCTATGATTCTGTGGTGATTTGCGCAGGTTTTGAAAGTGAGCTTTTGGACGATACACTGTTTAAATGCCGTAAAATCCGTGGGCAATTATCATGGGTCACTTTCCCACAATTACTGGCACAAAAAGGACTGCCCAAGACACCGATTAAATACGATGGCTACTGTGCAGCCTTTGATGATGATGGCGAACACAAGTTCTTATTTGGTGCAAGCTTTGTGCGAAATTCCACCGATACCACGATATCACTCGATGAGCATCGGTTTAATTTATCCAAACTAACCGCCGCCCTGCCTGATATCGCAGCCATTTTGCCTGATGTCAATGAATTTCACGGTAAAGTCGGCATTCGTGCGCAGACACCTGATTATCATCCTTTGGTTGGGCAGATTGATACGCAGCTGTTTACGCTGTATGGCATGGGTTCAAAAGGCTTTAGCTTTGCACCGCTTTGCGCTGAGATTTTGGCAGATCTGATGGATGGGACGATTTTACCAATTGATCAGGTTTTATTAGACAAGCTAAACCCGAAACGCGAAAGACTGCAAACCCCTTTGACAGACTTGGCATAAATTAGCGGTATCAGCCAAACAAAAAGCGTCTATATTTTATATACAGACGCTTTTTGTTTGGCTTCTCATTAAGTTACAATACATTAAGTTACAGCGCCAATTGTGGGAAAATATCACGCACACCATTGACGACGATTTCCACCGCCAATGCCGCCAGGATAATACCCATGATACGATTGGTGACATTCAGACCTGTTTTGCCAAGCACTTGACTGATACGCCCTGCTGCCATCAATGACACATAACAGAACAGACTGATTAGCAATCCTGCGACAACGATCAGTACCATCGATAGCGTGCTTTGCACTTGTGAAGAATAAATGATCACCGTCGAGATACCACCCGGACCGATCATCATCGGAATGGCAAGCGGCACAACCGCCATACCAGTCAGCGCGCTGGGATCTTTGGGCGCGTGGTGTAAGTCATCATGATTGGGCTTGGCAGGGTTATTACCATCATTCATCATACCAAGCGCAATCAAAAACAGCAAAATCCCGCCTGCCACACGAAACGATCCCAAAGAAATCCCCAAGCCACGCAGCAATACTTCACCAAACAGTGCAAAAAATGCAATCACCAAAAACACGGTAGCACTGGCGATACGCGCAACTTTCTTCTTATCACTTGCCGCATAACCATCGGTGAAATTGACAAACAAAGGAATGGCTGCCGATGGATTGATCAGCACCACAAATGCCAAGATAATTTTGAAAATTTCTGCTTCGATGTCCATGTGCGCTATGATGAAAGTCTTAAGGGGTTTGTCATTGTAACACACTTCACGCACTGCTTGTCAATTATCAAAAAGCGGAACATTATGGTACAATAACCGCACTTTTTATAACTATATATCAGCCATTATGACTTACCAAGACCAAACAGCCGTCGTGCTTTTCTCGGGCGGACTTGACTCCACCACTTGCCTATACTGGGCAGAATCACAATTCAACCGTGTCGTCGCCATCAGTTTTCGCTATGGACAGCGCCACTCCAGTGAACTGAACGCCGCCATGCGCATCGCAAAATCTCTAGGTGTCGATCATCGCATCATTGACATCGACATCGCGCAGCTTGGTGGCTCAGCCCTGACTGATCATAATATCGCCGTGCCTGACCACGACGACAGCATCGTCTATGATGACAGCACCGCTGTTGCGCCCATCACCTATGTGCCAGCTCGCAATACCATCTTTTTATCCTATGCACTTGCCGCAGCTGAAGTCAGCGGCGCATCGGCGATTGTCATCGGTGTCAGCTCGGTCGATTATTCAGGCTATCCTGATTGCCGCCCTGATTTTATCGCTGCATTTGAGACTTTGGCAAATCTTGCCACCGTTGCCGCGCGCCAAGGGCATAAGCTTGAAATCATCGCACCACTACAAACCCTTTCAAAAGCCGAAACGCTACAACTTGGGCTACAGCTTGGCGTCGATTATAGCCAAACCGTGTCATGCTATCAGGCGAACGAACATGGTGAAGCGTGCGGCGTCTGCGACAGCTGTCATTTGCGCCGTCAAGGTTTTATTGATGCAGGTGTGGCTGACCCAACACATTATGCATAATTGTAATTTTGCCAAATCAGCGGGTGATATTCATCCGCTTTTTCTTGCCTTTATTGAATAAATCCTATAAAATACCGACCAGTTGGTTTTTAATTTAGTTGTACGCATTATGACACCCACCACGACCGCTTATGTACTACTCGGACTTGCCATCATCACCGAAGTCACAGGCTCGACATTTTTGGCAAAATCCGACGGCTTTACCAAGCTTATCCCCACCACCATCACGCTGATTTGCTTTATCATCGCGTTTTATTTGCTTGCCCAAGTGGTAAAAACCATTCCACTTGGCATCACCTATGCGATTTGGTCTGGTGTAGGCATTGTGCTGACCGCACTGATTGGCTTTTTTGTATTAAAGCAGTCTTTGGATTTACCTACCATCATTGGCATCATCTTAATCGTCGCAGGGGTGATTGTGATGAATGTATTTTCTAATGTCACACATTGATGATTATTTATTAGGAAAATTGAACAATGACAGATTTATTTGCAAACGCAGAAGCGGCAGAAACTACATTGGTAGAATTGGACGATGCTGCCAAAGCCGCCAAAAATGACACGCCCAAAAAGCGCAAAAATAACCCAGAAAAGCTGCGTCATCAGCTGATTCTCGCTGCCAAAGATTTGATGATTCATGATGGCATTGCCAATTTATCCATTCAAAAAGTCGCTGATGCTGCAGGGACAAGTAAAGGCGGATTGTTTCATCATTTTAAAAATAAAGAAGAGTTGCTCTCGGCGGTGATTGGGCTATTTATCGCACTGCTAAACACAGCGATTTTACTAGAAATTGAACAATCTGGGCAGGTATCGGGCTGTTTTAGCAAAGCCTACGCCAAAGTGATGTTTGAAAATCATGAAATTGGGCTAAACAGTGAATGGGCAGGGTTGATCCGCTCGATCACAGGTGATGCATTGATGCAAGCACAGTGGTCGGATTGGCTTGCCCAAAAGCAGCGACAATTTGCTGCAACTGACAGTGAAGCGCACCACCTGCTGATGCGCTATGCCGTTGATGGCGCGTGGTTTGATCCGACACTGGCAGAAGATGGCGATAAATTTATGCAAGTTTATCAAGCGATCATGGCGATGGCTGATTGAGATTTTTTTAGATAAAATAAAACCCTGCTCAATCATATCAAGCAGGGTTTTTGTTATGATAAATTTAACAATCAAAGCTTAAATCGCATAACCCAAGGCATAAAACGCCACAAGTACCACAGCGATCAGCACTGTGCCGATATTAAGTTTGTTAAACTCACCTGAGATCACACGGCCCAATACCAATGCACCAAAACCAAGCATGATACCCGTTACAATGTTTGCCGTCAGCACGATAAATACCGCACATACAAGACCGCTCATCGCACCGACAAAATCATCAAAATCAAGCTTTGAGACATTGCTCAGCATCAATAGACCCACATACATCAAAGCAGGCGCAGTCGCATAACCTGGTACCAAAAACGCCAATGGCTGGAAAAATAACATCAGCAAAAACAGCACGCCAACGATAATCGCCGTCAAGCCCGTCTTGCCGCCGACCGCCGTACCTGCCGCCGACTCGATATACACCGCAGCAGGCGCAGTACCAAAGACACCCGAGAACAAGCTACTGACCGAATCTGAAGTCAAAGCTTTGCCGCCATTGATGATCTGACCATCTTTATCCAGCAAATTCGCCTGACCTGCCACCGCACGAATCGTACCTGTCGCATCGAAAATCGCCGTCATCACAAGGGCAAATACCACAGGCAAAATCGCCGCATTCAGCGCGCCCATGACATCCATCTGCAGGAACAGTGACTCTTCGCCAAAGCTTGGCACTTTCAAGATTGCACCATCAAATTTTACCGCAGGATCAAAAATCAGACCGATCACCGTGATGGCGATGATAACCCATAGGATACTGCCTTTGACTTTTAGTTTTTCTAAACCAATGATCGCCGCCAAGCCAAGCAATGACATAATCACAGGCAATGAGACAAATTCCCCCATCGTCACGGGCAGACCTGCGTCATTTTTCACCACCAAACCCACGCCATTTGCAGCGATCAGTAGCAAAAATAGACCAATGCCAATGCCGGCACCGTGCGCGATGCTTGATGGCAAATTGCGAAGAATCCACGCACGAATCCCCGTCACCGAAATCAAGGTGAACACCACACCCATCAAGAAAATCGCACCCAGCGCCACAGGAATGCTCACGCCCTGCCCAAGCACAAGGCTAAACGCGGTAAATGCCGTCAAAGAAATGGCACAACCAATTGCCATCGGCACATTCGCCCACAGACCGATCAAGATCGAGCCCAGACCTGCGACCAAACAAGTGGCAATGAATACCGATTCAGCAGGAAAACCTGCTTGTGAAAGCATATTTGGCACAACGATGACTGAATAAACCATCGCCAAAAAAGTGGTCAAACCCGCAATCACTTCTTGACGCACGCTTGAGCCACGCTCGCTGATTTGTAAATAGGAAGACAAAGACATATTAAACCCATGAAAAATGCTCAAAAGAGCCATGATGTCAGATGACAACAACTGTTAAACGGTGCAAAAATCATGATACACCTTGGATAAAACCCATTATTTTACCGTATTTGTCGCTTGATTTACAGAAATTTCTTGCAAATTTACAAAACTTTGTGCTGTTTTGTAACTGAATTTGGGAGAAAAATTTGCTAAAATAGCAGCAATAACCATAGATTACACCCAAGGATTTTTATGCTAAAAAACAGTCACGAGACCATCACTCTGCCAGAGTTCACCGTCACAGTGGTTAATACACAAGGCGAGCAACAAACCACCCTGCCAAACCTAATGGCAGGCAGCGACAAGGGTTTGATCATTTATTTTTATCCTAAGGACAATACCCCTGGTTGCACTGTACAAGCTGTTGATTTTACTGCTAATTTTGATAAATTGGCTGCACTTGGCTACCGTGTAATCGGCGTGTCACGCGACAGCGTCAAATCGCATGGCAATTTTATCGCCAAACAGTCCCTAAATATCGATCTGATCAGTGATCCTGATGAAGTTTTGTGCAAGCATTTTGATGTCATCAAAGAAAAAATGCTGTATGGCAAAACCCATCTTGGTGTGGTGCGCTCTACTTTCGTCTATGATAAAAATGCTCAGATGATTGGCAGCTTTCGCAATGTCAAAGCCAAAGAACATGTTGATCAATTATTGAAATTTCTAAGTAATTAAGCCACAAATTCATGAAAGTTCTGCAGCTGTCATCATCACTCAAGCACGATGAAGCCGAGCGCGGCATTTATCCGATTTCACGCGCGCTGATCAAGGCAGGTCACACATCAATCATCGTCGGTAGTGCTGATCGGGATAATGAGCTGATCACACGACTGGTGCGCGATGGTGCGATTTATCATCAGATGCCGATGCCCAAAAAAAGCTGGTGGGCACTTCGGCACATCTTCGCGCTCAGACGACTGATTCTCAAGTATCAGCCCGACATCATCCATGTGCATTCACGCACGCCTGCATGGGTACTGCACTGGGCGCTACGCCCTTATCCAGAAGACTTACAGCCAAAAGTCGTCTCAAGCCTGTACGGATTTTATCCGCTAAACTCATACTCAAAAGCTCTATTTCAGGCAGATAAATTGATCAGTTCTTCCAAAAGTATTGATACCTATTTTCGTAAAAAGCTTGCACCAAAAAAAGATAAGAAAGATAATGATAAACTGCCTGACATCACAGATTCGCTAATCTGTGTGCCGCGCGGTGTCGATCTGCGCAAATATCCTTATCGCCATCATGCATCGGTGTATTGGCTGCATCAGACCTTTGCGCAGTTTCCTGAGCTTGAGCATAAAAAATGGCTGATTTTCCCCACCATTGTCGGATCACAATACGGGCAAGAGTGGCTTGTAGATATTTTAGGTAATTTAAAAGAAAAATTCCCAAATATCCATGCAGTGATCATGGATGATGATCCTAATACACGCCAAAACCAATGCGTATTTTATGAAGAATTCGTCCAGCGACTTCATGCCTTAGGACTGTTTGATCGCGTGACATTCGTCGGGAAATCACCGCCTGATATGAAAGAGTGGCTAGCATCTGCCAATGTCGTGCTTGCGCTTGCCAATCATCCTGAAAGCATCGGCATGACTGCGCTACAAGCCATCCATCTTGGCACGCCTGTCGTGGGTTGGGCAAAAGGGGCATTTGCTGATATTTTAAACGACTTATATCCGCAAGGCTTGGTCAAAGAACAGACCGCGCGCGCCTTATGCCAATCGGTGAAATTTCAGCTTGCCAATCAGATTCGCCCTGCAATGACGCACGAATATAATATCGAACAAATGGTCGCAGGCACGCTGTCTGTGTATCAGGCACTTTGTCCATTTTGTCAGCTGGTCACCAAAGATCGCCATGATAATTTGGTGGCGGTTACGGCTAAGTCTTGAGAGATTTACTTTTGGTTTGATTGATTGACAACAAAACCACTTTAGCATCTATGAAAAAACTGTCCCGCATGGCACATTTCACACCATCGGGACAGTTTTTATTTTTATCTTAAGTCAAGCTTGGCAAAGTGTTCAATGTGATGATTTATACTTCAAATCACCCACCTCACGCCAAGCCAAGCACCCTGAGCGCTGCCATGCCTGCTGCCATGCCAATCATTGCAAAGACCGTGGTAAAGCCCAAGATATTCGCCGCCAAGACATCATTACCACCCATTGCCTTTGCCATCACATAGCTTGCCGCCGCCGCTGGACTTGCGATCATCAAAAACAGCACACCCATCTCCACGCCTTGCAGCCCAAAGCCTAGGCCAAACAACACTGCCACAACAGGCGCGATGATGATGCGCCCAATGCTCGCCTGCATCGACACGCCTGAGAGCGACAGCATGGATTTAAGATTGAGCGTTGCGCCTGCGCAGATGAGCGCCAATGGTAATGCCACCGCGCCAAGCAGCTCACCAGTTTTGATGATGAAGCTTGGCAAAGCAGGCAACCCGACCGCCTTATAAGCAAAGGCTGCAACCAGCGCGATGACCAACGGGTTTTTAATAATATGTCCGATGATACCTGTGGCTTGTGCCATGATGCCGCCTTCGGTTTTGGCGGTGCGTGATAGCGTGATGACTGCCAAGATATTATAAACAAT
Organism: Moraxella sp. FZLJ2109; assembly: GCF_024296965.1. Lineage (NCBI taxonomy): Bacteria > Pseudomonadati > Pseudomonadota > Gammaproteobacteria > Moraxellales > Moraxellaceae > Moraxella > Moraxella sp. FZLJ2109. Next base: position 2,017,408 of record NZ_CP101112.1, on the reverse strand, counting down.
GGTCAAAATGCCCATATACACCGCGCCGACACTCAATCCATCTGCGCCATAAGCATTCGCCACCACCGCAAGCGACATAATCGCCATATTTGAGCGAAACACTCCTTGGACAAATACGCCCTTATCTTCAATTTTCTCTACAAAAAACTTAGCATAAATTTCAGCCAAGATAAATAGTGTTAAAGTACAAGCAAGCCCAGCGGTTAAGAGATTTACTTGCTTAGCAATATCGACATTACTTTTTAATACGCTAAAAAATAACAAGCAAGGTAAGCAATAATTAAACACCATATTTGTCGCCACTTGGATAAAGCCTTCGTTGACTTTACCTTGCTTTTTCATCATAAAACCAAGCAGCATTAACAGCAAGTTTGGCAAAGTGATGGAGATGGCAAAGATGATAGCGGCAAGCATGATGATTTCCTATATTTTAATATTTTTACACAAATCAAGTTTTACAGTCATTATAAATAACTTAGGCTGAAAATGATTCTTCAGCCTAAGTTTGTATGATTGTATAAAAATAAAATAAGACTAGGCGGCGAGTCGCAGATAGTACAGGTAGTACAGCAAGACAAGCCAACGCAGTATTATTTTGAATTTTATAGACCATATTATTGGGATAATTGTTGCAGTTTCTTATGCTTTTTAAGCGTCATGGCAAGCAGACTTACCGCCGCTGGCGTCACACCACTGATACGCGACGCTTGGGCTAGGGTCGCTGGTCGCACTTGACTTAATTTTTGTACGATTTCATTTGACAAACCCGACACCGCAGTATAGTCAAAATTAAGCGGCAATGGCGTATTTTCAAGGCGCTTCATCTGCTCGATTTCATCATTTTGGCGATCGATATAGCCTGCGTATTTGACAGCGATCTCAATCTGCTCACCGACTTCGCTACTCACCGCACTGTCAGCGACTTTTGCAATATCACCAAAGCTGATATTTGGACGCTTCAGCAAATCTAATAGGGTATTTTCTTTGGTCAATACTTCATCAGTATTTGCCATAAATGCCTTGCCAATGGCGTTATTCGGCGTCGCCCAAATCTCTTGTAGGCGCGCAGTCTCAGCACTGATGGCATTCATCTTCTCGCAATACGCCGCCCAGCGCGCATCATCGATCAAGCCAAGCTTACGCGCAGTCTCAGTCAATCGCTGATCGGCATTATCTTCACGCAGCAGCAGACGATGCTCGGCACGACTGGTGAACATACGATACGGCTCTTTAGTCCCGTGCGTGATCAGATCATCGACCAATACACCAAGGTAAGCTTCATCGCGGCGCGGCGTCCAAAACTCTTGATCTTGCGCGGCACGAGCGGCGTTAATACCTGCAAGCAAGCCCTGCGCTGCTGCTTCTTCATAGCCTGTCGTGCCATTGATTTGCCCTGCAAAATACAGACAGTCAATTGACTTAGTCTCAAGCGTCGGCTTTAGATTCTGTGGATCAAAATAATCATACTCGATGGCATAACCAGGGCGCGTGATGTGTGCATTTTCAAGCCCTTTCATCGAGCGAATGAACGCCACTTGCACATCAAAAGGCAGGCTCGTTGAGATGCCATTTGGGTACAGCTCATGCGTGGTCAAGCCTTCAGGCTCAATAAAAATCTGATGACTGTCTTTATCAGCAAAGCGGTGAATTTTATCTTCGATCGATGGGCAATAACGCGGGCCGACGCCTTCGATTTTACCGCTGAACATCGGACTGCGATCAAGATTATCGCGGATAATATCATGTGTGCGCTCATTGGTATGCGTGATATAGCACGGGATTTGGCGCGGATGCATCGACACATCACCCATATAACTCATCACAGGCAGCGGCGTATCACCAGGTTGTTCAGTCATCACGCTAAAATCCACCGTGCGCGCATCGATACGAGCAGGCGTCCCTGTCTTGAGACGGCCCACAGGCAGCTGAAGCTCGCGCAAACGATCCGCCAAACGAATCGCTGGCATATCCCCCGCGCGTCCACCGCTTTGGCTCTCAAGCCCGACATGGATCACCCCGCCCAAAAAAGTCCCCGAAGTCAGCACCACCGCTCGCGTATCAAAGCGCACACCCGTGGCTGTCACCACCGCCACCGCACGACCATTTTCGACGATGATGTCATCGACAGGCTGCTGAAACAGATCAAGATTTTCTTGATTTTCAAGCACATGGCGAATGGCAGCCTTGTATAAAATGCGGTCAGCCTGCGCACGCGTGGCACGCACCGCCGCCCCTTTGCGACTGTTCAGCACACGAAACTGAATGCCTGCCTTATCCGTCGCCAGCGCCATCGCCCCACCCATCGCATCCACTTCACGCACCAAATGCGACTTACCGATACCGCCGATAGCAGGGTTGCAACTCATCTGCCCCAAAGTCTCGATATTGTGCGTGATCAGCATGGTGGCAGCCCCCATGCGCGCCGCTGCCAATGCCGCTTCTGTGCCTGCATGACCGCCACCGACGACGATGACATCATATTTTTTTGGGAAGGTGTAGGTTGTGGTATAGCTCATGGTATGCCTGCAGATGATCTGTTGTAATATTTGTGCGAATTTATGTCAATAAGGAAAATGGCGACTATTTTAGCATAAATTCAGCGTTTTTAATATTGCTGTGTTATTTTTGCTTGGGTTTAGATTTTTTTGCAATAAAATTTAGATCAAAGTTTTGATATTGATTGGTTTTTTAAACCGATTATCAAAAATCATCATCGCTAAGCTGTGTCTTTTTCTTAACTTTAATCATTTGAAAATCAAAAACCAAACTCAGTTTGCCAAAACCTTATCCAAAATATGCAAATTTATCATTATAAAATTATAATATAAATCAATGATTTATAAACTTTATGCAGAAATTTATGAAAATTTATCGAAAAACATTTGACACCTGCCAAAATTTCTATATAATACGCACCACAACGAACGAACACAGCAATGAAATAAAGCGTGTAAGTTTAAGTAACTTAAAATACAATACCTTGACACAGTATCAAATCACAAATTTAAGTGATAAGTATTTTAGGGTGGTTAGCTCAGTTGGTAGAGCATCTGCCTTACAAGCAGAGGGTCAGCGGTTCGATCCCGTTACCACCCACCACTATGCAGCGGTAGTTCAGTTGGTTAGAATACCGGCCTGTCACGCCGGGGGTCGCGGGTTCGAGCCCCGTCCGCTGCGCCACTATTCATCGCATTGCGATACTTTGAATCTCAAGTCTTTGGCTTGGGATTTTTTGTTTTTATGTCAAAAATTTTATAATTTATAGCATATCATTATTTACATTCTGGTTTCGGTTGGTTACAATGTTGCAATCATTCACAACCAAAAGGAACTTGAAGATGAAGACCAAACCTACTTTTCTAGCTCTTGCACTATTCGGTGCGCTTTCAGTTGGCACTACTCATGCTGCACCGATGCTGCATACACTTGGCGATTACAGCTACGCCGCCAATCACGCCATCACCAATGCCTATCTTGAGATCGATGTTCAGGCTTTTGAAGATAATATCACCAATCTTAGACAGACCCTAGGTGAAGAGACGAAAATCTGCGCCGTTCTAAAAGGTGATGCATACGGTCATGGCATCGATCTGCTGATGCCAAGCGTCATCAAATTGGGCGTATCATGCATTGCCGTCACCAGTAACGAAGAAGCGCGTGTTGCGCGTGCGCATGGATATCAAGGCATCATCAATCGCGTTCGTATCGCAAGTGGTGACGAAGTTGAATCTGCGCTTGCGTACGATATTACCGAATTGGTGGGTAGCCTAGATCATGCCAAAACTTTGGATAATATTGCCAAAAAACATGGCAAAGTTATCAACTTCCACTTGGCACTAAATGCAGGCGGCATGGGTCGAAATGGTCTGGATGTGAGCAACAAAACAGGTCAAAAAGACGCCATCGCCATCACCAAGCTATCGAATCTGAACATGACAGGCATCATGACGCACTATGCTTTTGAAGATGAAGCATTTGTTCGCGAAAGCTTGGCGCAGTTCAATAAACAAACCGATTGGCTAATCAAAGCTGCCAAATTGGATCGCAAAAAATTAACCCTGCATACCGCCAATTCATTTGCTACCGCTTTGGTTCCTGAGAGCCGCTTGGATATGGTGCGCCCTGGTCGCTTGATGTATGGCGATCCTGTCGGCGGCGTTGAACTGCCATCAAAGCGAATCATGCAGTTCAAATCAAAAGTTGCTGCCGTGCATTTTTATCCAAAAGGCACAAAAATTGGCTATGATGGCACTTATGAATTGACACGCGATTCGTATCTTGCCAACCTGCCCCTTGGCTTCTCTGATGGCTACCGTCGCATCTTTAGCAATAAAGGTCATGTACTCATCAATGGGCATCGCGCGCCTGTGGTCGGTAAAACTTCAATGAACACCACCATGGTCGATGTGACTGATATCATGGCAAAACAACCTGTGAAAATTAATGATGAAGTGGTACTTTTTGGTAAGCAAGGCGATAGTGAAGTCACGCAAGCTGAGATTGAAGAATTAAACGGTGCACTGCTCGCCGATTTATATTCTGTTTGGGGTAATTCAAATCCGCGTCTGATTAAGCCATAACCAAACTTTAATCAAGCTTGATTGGCAAGCCCTTTTATGAACCATCGATCCTAGATTAATGGTTCATTTTTTATTTAAAGTTACCAAAAGCTGATTGTAAATTATTGATAATCTTTTGCTTAATCCGTAATTTTTTCACCTTCATACTTATAAAAATACAACATACCCTTTACTCAACGGATGCATTTGGTTACAATAACAAATTCTTTCACAACCAAAGGATCTGGATCATGAAGACCAAACCGACTTTATTATCGCTCGCCCTAACGGCACTACTATCTACCAGTGCGGTACAGGCAGCACCGATTTTGCAGACGCATGGTGATTATAGCCATGCCAATCACAGCAAGGCAAATGCGTATCTTGAGATTGATGTTCAAGCGTTTGAAGACAACATCACACGCCTACAAAACACCCTAAATGACGGCACAAAAATCTGCGCCATCATGAAAGCTGATGCCTATGGCAACGGCATTGATCTGTTGATGCCAAGCATCATCAAACTTGGCGTGCCATGCATCGGCATCGCAAGTAATGAAGAAGCTCGCGTGGCTCGTGCGCACGGCTACACAGGCGACATCATGCGTGTGCGTCTAGCCAGTGGTGATGAAGTCGAAGCGGCGCTTGAATATAATATGACCGAATTGACAGGCAGCCTTGAGCACGCCAAAACCCTAAGCGATATCGCCAAAAAACATGGCAAAACGCTAAACTTCCACTTGGCACTGAACGCAGGCGGCATGGATCGTAACGGCATCGATACTGATACCAAAACTGGCAAAAAAGACGCCGTCGCCATCACCAAATTACCAAATTTCAAGATCACTGGCATCATGACGCATTATGCCTTTGAAGATGAAGATTTCGTCCGTGAACGCCTTGCTAAGTTCAACGAACAAAGCGCATGGCTGATCAAAGCTGCTAAGCTTGATCGCAAGGAACTGACCCTACACACCGCCAACTCATTCTCAACCATTGCCGTACCCGAAAGCCATCTTGACATGGTGCGCCCTGGTGGTCTGATCTATGGTGACACCATCGATGCCAAGCCTGCTTATAAGCCGATCATGAGCTTTAAGACCAAAGTTGCTTCGGTGCAGTTTTATCCTGCTGGCACGACAGTTGGCTATGATGGTACGCATACTTTGACGCGCGATTCATACCTTGCCAACTTGCCATTCGGCTACTCTGATGGCTATCGCCGCGCCTTTACCAATAAAGGCATCGTGCTGATCGGTGGTATGCGCGCGCCTGTACTTGGTAAGACTTCAATGAACACCACCATGGTCGATGTCACCGACATCGTCGCCAAGCACCCTGTCAAAATCAACGATGAAGTGGTGATCTACGGCAGCCAAGGTGATGAGCGCATTACCCAAGCAGAAGTCGAAGAGATTAACGATGCCCTATTGGCGGATCTGTACACCATCTGGGGCAATTCAAATCCACGCTTAATTAAGCCATAATCCATTCTTATGATGAACCATTGATCCAAGTCAATGGTTCATTGCTTTTTGGTCAATCAATAAAGAGTAATACCCATGATCGTCCGTGATAAATCCAATAGTCTCAAACTGCTGTTCGTGTGGCATGGCACTGTCCTACCTAAGGTGCTGCCAGTGATTATCGGGATCATGTCACTGTCAATGGTTGCGTGGGCGTTGGCGCATTTTCGCTTGTATCATGTGCACAGCGTGCCTGCAGTGGGTTTTACACTGCTTGGCGTGGTGATTTCGATTTTTTTGGGATTTCGCAACAACGCCTGCTATGATCGCTGGTGGGAAGGTCGCAAGCTGTGGGGGGCGCTGATCGCCAACACGCGCCATTTTACGCGCGATACGCATTTTCTACCCCCTGCGGTGCGTGAGCAGCTACTGATGGATATGCTGCTGTTCGTCTCCCTATTGCGTGATCGCTTGCGCCAACAAAAAATTACACGCGCCCAGTTTACCTATCAAGCGATCGATAATACGCGCCTTGATGCCCTAGATACGCATTTTAATGCACCACAAAAAGTGCTTGAAGCCATGCAAAAACAGCTGATCGATGCCGTCAATCAAGGACAAATCAGCGACATCATTTATACCAGCATTCATAAGCATCTAATCGAGATGGGCGGCATTCAGGCGGGCTGCGATCGCATTTTGAGCACGCCTTTACCGTTTCCGTATTCAGTGCTGTTGCATCGCGCGGTGTATTGTTTTTGTTGGATTTTACCGTTTGGTCTTGAGTCGGTGATGGGGATTTGGACGCCGCTGTTGGTGGGATTTTTATCGTATCTACTCCTTGGATTGGATGAACTAAGCCAACAATTAGAAGAGCCATTTGGCAATGATGATCATAATTTGCCACTAGATACCATCGTACGCTTGATCGAGCGTGAGACTTTATCACTCATGGATAAGCCACTGCCTGATGCTTGGCGAGCTGATCAGTATTATAATTATTCTTAGCTTGATTTGGATGATAAATTTTATTAAAATATTTCTAAATTTTTATTATGCGAATTTCTTATGACTACCACGCCAACCGTTGCCGTCATCACCTCATCCATCGGCCGTGCATCACTGCTTGACACCATTGACTGTATCAAACAACAAAGCTACCCTTGTCGGCATTATATTTTTGTCGATGGCGAAAAACATCATCGGGCAGTCAAAAAAATGGTCAAAGACCATCCTGAGATTGTCGTCACCTATCTGCCAGTCAGTACTGGCGCGACCGGAATGTGCAACTCCATCATCAATGCCATTGCGCCATTTATCGCGACCGAAGATATCATCTGCTATGTCGATGATGACAATACAGTAACACCTGATCATGTTGAAACATTTGTTAATGCTTTCTTAACTAATGATATCCATTATGCCTATTCGCTACGCTATCTACATTCAGCAGAAGATGATTTTTATATACCTGACAACTTGGAATCATTGGGTTTTTGGACGCTTGGTAAAGAGCATGTCATTACTGTAGATTTTGAATTAAAAGACAAAAAATACACCTCTACGGTTGTGCAGACCAGTAACCGCACCGCTTTGATTGATACCAATTGCTATGCTTTTAGCCGCAACCTAGCACAGCATCTTGCCAATACTTGGATGATCAACGGTAAATACAATGATCAAAACATCACACAAGCATTATTAAACAGCCCAAATCTAACTGGCTTTTGTACTGGCAAACGCACTGTCAATTACACAACACTGATGAAAAATTTTGTACAACCGCCTCAGATAATCTATGATAATTTATCTGCAAAAACCAAAGCCGAAAAACGCAGTGTTGAAAGACAGTTATTTTTAAGCTATATGGATTTTATTGAACAGATCACGGCATTAAATCGCCCATGGGAAACGCCTACATTATTCAAAAACAACCAATTAATCCCAGTGATAAATCAGTCAAATAGTTAATAATACACTACGGAAATATTGGGCAAAATTACATCAAGCTTGATGGTACAACTTTAAGCTGATTAGTTGTGCAGTATATTCAGCTTGTTTACGAAGTCCACCCACTTATATTTAACCCAAAGCAAAAAAGTGGTACAATAACCCAATTTATCGATGGTTTTACTGTTGTTCAAGTAATTTTTTTAATAATATTTGATAATAAGCGTGATGTCTATTATAAAAGGAAACTTCCATGATTCTCATGATCGACAACTATTGCAGTTTTACTTATAATATTGTTCAATATTTTGGTGAACTAAAGCAAGACATCACCGTGTGGCGTAATGACGAAACCACTTTGGATGAGATTATCAAGCTTGCTCCAAAAGCAATCGTGCTCGGCCCTGGTCCTTGCAGCCCAACCGAAGCTGGCGTGACACTTGAGATTCTTGAAAAACTCTCTGGACAAATCCCCATCTTAGGCGTCTGTCTTGGTCATCAGGCCATCGGTCAGGCCTTTGGCGGTCAAGTGGTGCGTGCTGGCGAAGTGATGCATGGCAGACTCTCACAGATGCATCATACCAACCAAGGGGTGTTTGAAAACTTGCCAAATCCATTCACCGCCACACGCTATCATTCACTGGTGATTGATAAAAATACTTTGCCTGAGTGTTTAGAGATGACTGCATGGACAACTCATGATGACGGCAGTATGCAAGAAATTATGGGTGTACGCCATAAGACGCTGGATGTCGAGGGTGTGCAGTTTCACCCAGAATCCATCCTGAGTGAGCATGGTTATCAGCTGTTTAATAATTTTTTGAAACGCTGTGGACTGGCTGTGCTGGACGATGACAAGCTGCCACAAGTTGCTTAACTCATCAAAACCTAAGGATATATCATGACAACCGCACAAAAAAGCCCAAGCGACATCGCCAATTTGCCTGACGATGCCATCCATGCCATCTTGACCGATGCACTTGCCAAGCTCCTCAAGCACATCGATCTAACCGATGAGCATATGCGTGAAGTGATGCTCATCATCATGCAAGGTCGTTGCCCTGATGCTTTGATGGGTGCACTGCTCATCGCTCTGCGTGAAAAAGGCGAATCCATCAGCGAGATCAGCACCTGCGCTAAGACCATGCTTGAGCTGGCTGACACCATCAGTATCTGTGATGCCAATGCCGTGGACATCGTCGGCACAGGAGGTGATGGCTCAAATCTATTCAATGTCTCAACGGCGTCCGCCTTTGTGGCAGCAGCAGCAGGCGTGACCATCGCCAAGCATGGCAACCGTGGCGTTTCCACCACTTCAGGCTCATCAGATGTACTCACCCAAGCTGGTGTCAAGCTTGATATCGCCATCGATAAGACTCGCCAAGCCATCGACGAAATCGGCATCGGATTTTTATTTGCACCCAACCATCACCCTGCCATGCGTCATGCCATCGGTGTGCGCCGCCTACTCAAGGTACGCACGATTTTTAATATCCTAGGCCCGCTGACCAACCCTGCTCATGTCAAGCGAGCAGTCATTGGTGTGTTTAGTCCAGAGCTGTGTGAGCCGTTGGCATATGTCTTTGAAAAACTTGGACTGCATCATGTGCTAGTGGTGCATTCTGCCGATGGCTTGGATGAATTTAGCCTAGCATCACCAACCCGTGTCGCTGAGCTCAAAGACGGTCAGGTGCATGTCTATGACTGCAATCCCGAAGATCTCGGTATCGCATCCAAGACCCTGCATGGCTTACAAGTAGCATCATCTGCCGAAAGCCTTGCGCTCATCAAACAGGCACTACAAGCAGGTGAAGCTGACGCCACTATCCAAAAAGCCCGTGAAATGATCGCCATCAATGCTGGTGCCGCCATCTATGTCGCAGGGCTTGCACCGACACACAAAGATGGCGTACAAATCGCCCTTGCCACCCTACAAAGCGGCAAAGCATGGCAAAAATTAAGTGAATTTGCTGCTTTTACCCAAAGCTAACTTGATGACATTATTCAATAAAATTAAGAACTATCATGACCAATACACCAAGCATCTTACAAAAAATCGTTGCCACCAAGTTTGATGAAATCACCGCTGCCAAAGCCAAGATCAGCCAAGATGATCTGCTTGAGCGTGCAAAATCCCATAAACCGCGGGGCTTTGCCAACGCATTGCGTCGCATTGACACCACCAAAGGTCAAATCGGCATCATCAGCGAAGTCAAAAAAGCATCGCCATCAAAGGGGATTATCTGCCAAAACTTTGATCCTGTCATCGCCGCCACAGGCTATGAAAAAGCCGGTGCTACCTGCCTATCAGTACTCACCGATCGTGATTATTTCCAAGGTCATGATGACTATCTGATCGCTGCTCGCTCTGCGGTGAGCTTGCCTGTTCTGCGTAAAGATTTTATGGTCGATGAGTATCAAATCATCGAATCTGCCGCCATCGGTGCTGATTGCATTTTGCTCATCATGGCGTGCCTAGATGACGACACCGTGCACCATCTGCACAAGACAGCGACTGATTTGGGGCTGGATGTCTTGATTGAGATTCACACCCAAGATGAGCTGGAGCGAGCACTACACCTACCAAAATCATCGCACAACATCTATGGCATCAATAACCGAGATCTCAACACCTTTCAAGTGGATCTTGAGCATAGCATTCGCCTAAGTCAGCAATTATTTGCCGCACTTGGTGATGATGCTTTAGTTGTCAGCGAAAGCGGTCTGAACGATGCTGATGACATTCATTTGATGCAAGCCAATGGCATTCATCACTTCTTGATTGGTGAGCAGTTTATGAAAACTGATGATGCAGGCGTGGCGCTTGCCCAACTGCTAAGCACTATCTAAGTCGGTTATTGTTAAATTTTATTTATAGATTATACTATTGGATTATCTCATGAGCGAACAAAAAAAACGCATTTTAACAGGTATCACCACCACAGGCATTCCACACCTAGGTAACTATGTCGGCTCAATCCGCCCTGCCATCGCATCTGCCAACGCTGCCATTGATGCAGGTGATGGTGATGCTTTTTTCTTTTTGGCGGATTATCATGGCATCATCAAATGCTTTGATCCTGAAGAGATTCACCGCTCAACCAGAGCCATTGCAGCGACTTGGATTGCTTGCGGTCTTGATCCTGAAAAAGTCACCTTTTATCGCCAGTCAGATATTCCTGAGATTCCTGAGCTTGCTTGGGTGCTCAACTGCTCATGCGCCAAGGGCTTAATGAACCGCGCCCACGCCTACAAAGCCGCCGTCGATGCCAATCTGTCCAAAGAAGACACCGACCCTGATTACGGTATCAGCATGGGATTGTTTAGCTATCCTGTATTAATGTCAGCAGATATTTTGATGTTCAACGCCACTCATGTACCTGTAGGCAAAGACCAGATTCAGCATATTGAGATGGCTCGTGATATTGCAGGTACTTTTAATTTTAAATACAAGCCATTATTCACCGAACCAAGTGCTGTCGTCGATGAAAATACGCCACTATTAACAGGGCTGGATGGTCGCAAGATGTCAAAAAGCTATGGCAACACCATTCCGCTATTTGGCGATGGCAATCCACAGATTGACCCCGAAAAAGCACTCAAAAAAGCCATCATGCAGATTGTCACCAACTCGCAGCTGCCCGAAGAACCAAAAGACCCTGACAACTGCACGATTTTTGAGATTTATAAAGCGTTTGCAACAGAGGATGAAATCAATGCACTGGCTGAGCAATATCGCCGTGGTATCGGCTGGGGTGATGCCAAAGAGATTTTATTTAATAAAATCAACAGCGAAATTGCTCCCTACCGCGCTCGCTACCTTGAGCTGATGAATAACCCAAAAGAGCTTGAAGAAATTCTACAAATGGGTGCCATCAAAGCACGCCGCCAAGCCCAAAAACAGCTTGATAAGACACGCCGTGCCATCGGCATCAAGCCATTAGCCAAGCTTAAATAATATGAGCGAAAGCCAACCATTAACATCAGAAGAGCAGACTCAAACCGACACAGGTGTGCGTATTTATGACACGCCTGTGCTGAGCCTGCCTGAAGATTTATACATTCCACCGCAAGCATTTGCCATTTGGCTTGAGCAATTTGCTGGTCCTTTGGATTTTTTGTTGTATTTGGTCAAGAAAAATAACTTTGACTTAACCGAAACTGCCATTTTACCCATTACTGAGCAATATCTTAGCTATATCAATGACTTGGATGAAGAGTATTTTGAGCTTGCTGGTGATTATCTCTTGATGGCAAGTACGCTAATCGCCATCAAATCCGAGCTACTGCTACCACAGCATGGGATCAGCGATGATGAAGCCAGTCCAAAAGCACGCTTAATTCAGCGATTAGAAGAATACGCACAGATCAAAACTGCCACCGAACGGCTTGATCAGCTGATGCGCCTTGAGCGTGATGTATTTTTGGCATATGCCAGCTTCCCAAGCACCGAAGCCATGCAGCGGGAACTGCCTAATTATTCGCCGCAGATTCTGGTCAATAGCCTTGTTAATATGCAAATCCGCCCTGATGTCAGTATGCACACGGTCAAGGCAGATCCCGTGCAGCTGCCTGAGCGTATCGCGAGCATTACGCGCGTGCTGAGCGAAAAAGGCGTGGCGAAATTCAGCGAATTGATTGATGTCTCCCAAGGTAAAATTGGCATTGTGGTGAGTTTTGTCGCGATACTTGAGCTGATCAAACGTGGCTTTATTGGCTTTGATACGCCTGAGATTGAGCTGATCGAAGATGATGCCAGCCTAAAATCCGCCACCAAATCCAACAAATCCAAAAAAACTATCAGTCATAATTATGGGCGTGATGTTACTGCCCAAAGCTTGCATTGGTTACACTAAGGGTCATCATGTCTAATCATACTCCCGAATTTTTAAAGACACATCAAAAAGCCGAGACTTTCAGCCGATATATTGAAGTTTTGCTACACGCTAGCGAATCACCACTGACTGACAGTGAGCTAAAAAAGCACTTGATGATTGGCAATAAAGAATTAAATGATGCCTTAGCAGTACTTCAAGAGCGCCTAAGTCATGGCGTATTGACACTGAACAAAACTGCCAGTGGCTATCGTCTGCAAATCAAAGACAACTACAGCGGACTGATTCAGCAGGTTTTCCCCGAACGCCTAGAGAGTCTCAGTCAAGCACTGCTTGAGACCTTAAGCGTCATCGCTTATAAACAGCCTGTCACTCGCTCAGATATCGAGCAGGTGCGTGGAGTGACGGTGTCTAGCCATATTTTACGCCAACTGTTTGATAAGGGCTGGATTGTCGAAAACGGTCATAAGGACACCTTGGGTCGCCCTGCACTACTGCATACCACCAAGGCGTTTTTGGATGCATTTGGGCTAAATAGCCTTGATGAGCTGCCGCCATTGCCTGATTTAGAAAGATTAAACGTGCGATCAAATTAGCCTTTTTCAACTGGCGTAAATCGCTAAGGTGCTGAGCACACAGCACAATAAGCAATCACCGCTCGGTATACCAAATCAAATTGATAAACCGTGCAAGTGTGCAAGATGGTAATCCGCCCAAAGCTTGCCCACCCGTTGATTTTTACTTATAATTCAGCTTATCACACAAAAAACTGCTAAGCTTTGTGTTTAATTACTATGGACATTTGTGATCAATAAGGACAGCCATGCAACAAATTAAAACTTTGCTACACTCTGCCGACTGCCTACTCATCACTGCAGGTGCAGGCATGGGCGTAGATTCTGGATTGCCTGATTTTCGGGGCAATAGCGGTATGTGGCAGGCCTATCCTGAGCTTGGCAGACAGCAGATAGATTTTACCAGTATTGCCAATCCGCAAGCCTTCGCCAAAAACCCACGCTTGGCTTGGGGATTTTATGGTCATCGCTTGGCTTTGTACCGCAAAACCGTGCCACACGCAGGGTTTGAATATCTGTTAAAAATCGCCGAACACCTTGATTTGCCATACTTTGTCTTTACCAGTAATGTCGATGGGCAGTTTGCCAAGGCAGGGTTTGACCCTGAGCGAATTTATGAATGTCACGGCTCCATTCACCATCTGCAATGCACACAGCCTTGCTGTGATGAGATTTGGACTGCCGATATCACGCCTGTGATTGACAATGACAAATGCTTGTGGCTTGGCGAGTTGCCAAGTTGTCCGCATTGTGGCAGCCTTGCTCGTCCCAATATCTTGATGTTTGGCGATTGGCATTGGATTAGCGCTCGTAGCGATGAGCAAGAATCTCGCCTACAAGCATTTCTTAGCAAGCATCAAAACCCTGTAGTTATCGAAATGGGTGCAGGGACTGCGATACCGACCGTACGGCGTTTTGGTGAGCGTTACGCCCCCAATCTGATTCGCATCAATCCACGAGATCATGCCCTGCCTACTCGTGGTGGTATCAGCCTGCCTATGGGTGCAAAATCAGGTGTTGAGATGATTTGGCAATCGCTTATTGGGTGAGTTTGGGCAAAGACTCGGCACATGAGGTTTGTGATTAAAAACCCATCTAAATTACAAATCCATACTCAAAAGTCTTTGCACCACTTACCCAAATCCGATATAATTAATCCTTTTCACATTGCGAAATGTTATTATCCACTTATCAGGAAATTTATCATGACTGAACAATTTACCCCCGACATCACAGACAGCATCGACGGCAAACCTGTCGGTGAAAAGCTACAAAAACTTCTAGCTCGCATCGGTCTTGGCTCTCGCCGTGGTCTTGAAGAAATCATCAAAGCTGGCCGTATCTCCATCAATGGCAAGGTTGCTACACTGGGTGATCGAGCCAGCTTGACCGATGAAATCCGTGTCGATGGTCGCCCTGTCCGCCTAAAAGCCGAGCGTGAAAAACGCCGCCGTGTGCTTGCCTATTATAAGCCTGAAGGGGAAATCTGCTCTGTCAGTGATCCTGAAGGTCGTCCAACGGTGTTTGACCGCCTGCCAAAGCTCACCGGCGATCGCTGGGTGATGGTTGGTCGCCTAGATATCAACTCATCAGGGCTACTGTTATTCACCAATGATGGCGAACTGGCTCACCGCTTGATGCATCCATCCAGCCAAGTCGTGCGTGAATATGCCGTGCGTGTCCTAGGCGAAGTCACCCCACAAATCGCCAGCGCGCTGACCGCAGGTGTCGAGCTTGAAGACGGCTTTGCCAAATTTGACGACATCAAGGAAGGCGGCGGTACAGGTGTCAATAAATGGTATCATGTCACCATCAAAGAAGGCCGCAAGCGTGAAGTGCGTCGTATGTTCGAAAGCCAAACCCTGAAGGTCTCTCGCTTGATTCGCACCCGTTATGGCACGATGATTTTACCAAAAGAGCTACGCACTGGTCGCTTTATCGAACTTGACGCCAAAGAAATCGGCAAATTGGTCGAATCTGTCGGTCTGCGTCAGCGTCAAGGCACAGGTCTAAATACCGCCGCCAAAGAAAAACAAGCGCGTATCCATAAAAAGCCGCTCAAATCTCGCGAAGTGCGTCGCAAAAAGCATGAAGAATACGAACGCCGTCAAGAACGCCAAGATCGTCGTCCATCTCAAAAGACGCCATCTTTTAAGACGGCAAAGTTTGTTAAAGTATAAAAAACTGGTAAATTTAATTAGTTTTATTAAACTATACTAGGGAAAATTGTGATGGCAATTTGCCCTTTTTATTGATACACATATTTCATTATCATACAACAATCTGTATGAATTTTGACCAAAACATACAATCCATTTAATAGAAAATTTATGTAGCATAAAACAACAAAACCATTAGAGATTCAGTTACAAAAAACTTTGAAAAAATATCATTTGCTAACACCTTGATATTATTAGCTCAACCAGTCATAAAATGAAAAATCATAGAAAAGTACGATTTTCAAGTCTTGAAATTTAAAAATTTTTAGTCTATATTGTGCCATTATTAAATCCGATCACTACATATAGTATAAATACTATATGTAGTGATCGATATAAACATTGCGAAAATCTCATCAAAATCAAAGATTTTTTAGATCAAACCCCAAGTTGAATGACAATAGATAGGCGGAATTTGCTATGACACATATTGACAAAATCAAAGTGACCAAGCGAGATGGACGCTTAGAGCTTATTGACCTTGAAAAAATTCATCGGGTGATCAACTGGGCAGCAGAAGGTTTGGACAATGTATCCGTTTCTCAAGTTGAGCTAAAATCTCATATCCAATTTTATGATGGCATTCGCACTCGTGATATTCACGAAACCATCATCAAAGCAGCAGCAGACCTAATCAGTGCCGAGACGCCTGATTATCAATATTTGGCGGCTCGTTTGGCAATTTTCCATTTACGTAAGATTGCCTATGGTGAGTTTGAGCCACCACATCTATATGCCCATGTCCAAAAATTGACCGAACATGGCAAATATGACAAGCACATCTTGGCCGATTATAGCGTTGATGAGTTTAATGAGCTGAACGACTATATCGACCATAGCCGTGATATGAACCTTGCCTATGCTGCCGTTGAGCAGATGATGGGTAAGTATTTGGTACAAGACCGTGTGACCAAGCAAGTATTTGAAAGTCCGCAGTTTTTGTACATCTTGGTCGGGATGTGCCTATTTGCCGCTTATGATAAGGCAGAGCGACTGGACTATATCAAGCGTTTTTATGATGCGACTTCTAATTTTTATATCTCGCTACCAACACCCATCATGGCAGGTGTGCGTACGCCGACTCGCCAGTTCAGCTCATGCGTGCTGATTGAATGCGGGGACAACCTTGACAGCATCAATGCCACCACATCAGCCATCGTCCGCTATGTCTCGCAGCGTGCTGGTATCGGTATCAATGCCGGCGCCATCCGTGCACTCGGCAGTCCTATCCGTGGTGGTGAAGCACAACATACTGGCTGTATTCCATTTTTCAAAATGTTCCAAGCAGCGGTCAAATCCTGCTCGCAAGGCGGCGTGCGTGGCGGAGCGGCCACCCTATTTTATCCGCTATGGCACTTAGAAGTCGAAAGCTTACTTGTACTGAAGAACAACCGTGGTGTTGAAGACAACCGTGTTCGCCACATGGATTATGGCGTACAGCTGAATAAAACCATGTACACTCGCTTAATCAAAGGTACAGAAATCACCCTCTTCTCACCATCAGATGTGCCGGGGCTGTATGAAGCATTCTTTGCTGATCAAGACGAATTTGAGCGACTCTATACACTGTATGAAGCTGATGACAGCATCCGCAAGCGTAAAGTCGCTGCCAGAGATTTGTTTAGTCTCATGCTACAAGAGCGTGCCAGCACTGGTCGTATCTATATCCAAAATGTCGATCACTGCAATACGCACAGCCCATTTGACTCAAGCATCGCACCGATTCGCCAATCAAATCTATGCATGGAAATTGCTCTACCAACCGCACCGCTTGACAATATCAATGATGAAAAAGGCGAAATCGCTCTATGCACACTATCAGCGATTAACCTTGGCAAAATTGAGAATCTATCCGACATCGAAGAGCCTGCCGAGCTGATTGTGCGTGCATTAGACGCTCTGCTTGATTATCAAGATTATCCAGTCATCGCCGCCAAAAAAGGCAGCATGAACCGCCGTACCCTTGGTGTGGGCGTCATCAACTATGCCTACTATCTTGCCAAAAATGGTACTCGCTATTCGGATGCAGCGGCATTAGGTCTGACGCATCGCACCTTTGAAGCGTTGCAATATTACCTATTAAAAGCATCAAACAAACTTGCCAAAGAGCAAGGTGCTTGCCCATGGTTCCATGAGACAACCTATAGCAAAGGTATCTTACCAATTGATACTTACAAAAAAGACCTTGATAGCATCTGTGCCGAACCACTGCATCTAGACTGGGAAGGTTTGCGTAGCGACATCATGACCTATGGTCTTAGAAACTCCACCCTATCAGCCTTGATGCCATCAGAAACCAGCTCGCAGATTGCCAATGCGACCAATGGTATTGAGCCACCTCGTGGTTTGGTGTCGGTCAAAGCAAGTAAAGATGGCATCTTAAAACAAGTCGTGCCTGAGATTGAACGCTTGGCATCTCAGTATGAGCTACTGTGGAATATCCCTGACAATAACGGCTATCTACGCCTTGTGGGTATCATGCAAAAGTTCATTGACCAGTCCATCTCAGCGAACACCAACTATGACCCTGCCAAATTTGAAGGCAATAAAGTACCAATGAAAGTCTTGATTCAAGACCTATTGACCGCTTATAAATTTGGTGTCAAAACCTTGTATTACCACAACACCCGTGATGGTGCAGATGATGCCCAAGGCGACTTGGATGATGGCTGCGCTGGTGGGGCTTGTAAGTTGTGATTGGTAAATCATACTGACGGTATGGCTTTTTAAGTTAAATTCTATCTTTCACCATCCAAACAAAAACCGCAGTATCACACTGCGGTTTTTGTTGTTTACATCAATTACAAATGCTTATTTCTTTGGCAAGACTGGTGTTTTTGCCGCAGCGCGTTTTGCTGCTGGTTTTGGCTTGGTTGAGACGACGGTCAGATTTGTGTGCTCATCCATCTCATACAGCGCACCGGCACGGCCGACGATCAATGGATCGATATTGCCGATTTGTGCTGAATCCTTGTTTTCATAGTTCAGCTTGTTCAGCACATAACGCATGGCGTTCAGACGCGCACGTTTTTTGCAGTCTGATTTGATCACAATCCAAGGCGCTTCAGCGGTGTCAGTGTTAAAGAACATCGCTTCTTTCGCCAAAGTATAATCATCCCATTTGTTCAGAGATGCTTTATCCACTGGTGATAGCTTCCACTGTTTCAATGGGTCGTTCTCACGGCTGGCAAAGCGTGCTTTTTGCTCTTCACGCGTGACTGAGAACCAGAATTTCACCAAATGAATGCCCGACTCGACCAAATGCTTCTCAAACTCAGGCACTTGGTGCATAAAGATGCGATATTCTTCATCGGTACAAAAGCCCATCACGCGCTCAACAACTGCACGGTTGTACCACGAACGGTCAAACAGCACAATCTCGCCTGCTGTTGGTAAATGCTGCACATAGCGTTGGAAATACCATTGACCGCGTTCTTGATCGGTTGGTTTCTCCAGTGCAACGACACGCGCGCCACGCGGATTGAGATGCTCCATAAAGCGCTTGATCGTACCGCCCTTACCTGCTGCATCACGACCTTCAAAGATGATGACCAATTTTTGACCAGTGGCTTTGATGTGGTGTTGTAATTTTAGTAGTTCGATCTGTAGCTTGTATTTTTGCGCTTCATAATTTTTGCGGCTTAGGCGATATTTGTACGGATAGCCACCTTCACGCCAGTTGTCCGACAGCTGCGTATCGCGTGATTTATCGGTGCGCACTTGGCTTGCAACTTGTGCCACTGGCAGATATTCGCTCAGCGTTTGACCCAGTTCCACCAACTCTTCTGGGGTAGCGTGCTCGATCAGCTCTTCGACTTGACTGACGGTATTTGGCATCACTGCTTTTGCTGCGGCTTTTTTGCCACGCGCGCTGGTTGTTTTGGTAGCTGCCTTGGTGGTTTTTGGCTTAGTCACTGCTTCAGCTTTGGTCGTTTGCGTACTTACGGTGTCAGCCTTGATCACTGATGATTTTTTTGCTTCAGCATCTGTGCTTGCTGTTGAAGTTTTGGTGGTGGTGTTCGTAGCCATACTCTCTCCTAGTTAAAAAAATAAAAAAAACATCAGTACGCCAAAGTCTATGCCATCACAGCCATGACCATCAGCGAAAGTTTCAAATCACTTAATAAATCCTATTAGTATAGTACCACGATAAAAACCGCTAATCAACCATGATTTGAATCAATTTTATGCGATAAATACCATCCAATTCACCGTACCATTGATGGTGAACATATTGTGCGATCATACTAATAGGTCAAGTTATCCGATGTGAATAATCACGGCAACAATCTGACCACTTGCCATGTATCACCATCAGTGGTATAGACCATGCGATCGTGCATACGACCAACACGCCCTTGCCAAAATTCCGCGCGGTCGATGACAAGCTCATACCCACCCCAAAATGCTGGATAAGGCACGACATCGCCATGCATATGGTCTAGCAGCTGATATTTATCTTCCATGGTTTGGCGGCTATCGACCACACCACTTTGTGGCTCGCTCACCCACGCACCCAGCTGACTTTCGCGTGGTCGCTTGGCAAAATAAGCCGCTGACTTTTCTGCACTCACCTTCTCAATACGACCTGATAGGCGCACTTGACGCTCTAATCCTTGCCAAAAAAACAGCATCTCAGCATTGGGATTATCCGCGATGTCCTGCCCCTTGTCGCTGTCATAGTTGGTATAAAAAACCACACCGCGCTCGGTCAACTCACGCATCAGCACGATGCGCACGCTCGGACGCTGATCTGCGCCACAAGTAGCAAGGCTCATGGCATATGGCTCGGGCAGCTGCGCCGCTACTGCATCATCAAACCATGTGCGAAACAGCTCAAATGGCGTCACTGGCAGTCCTGTATCAGGTAAAGTGTGCTTCTCATAAGATTGTCGTTGGTCGGTTAAATCCATCATCACTCCCCTTTTATGGTCGGTTATTTTGGTTGGTTGTTTGTCATTTTATTATACAATAAATCCTTAATTTATGTATGGATTTTATACATCATCAAGCACAAAAAATGCCAACTCATCAGTCGGCATTTTTATTATCGCTCATAGGCTTATCTTAACAAGTTAAGCCAAAATTCGCTTCACCTGCTCAGCCAATTGCTCTGCCATCTGCTGACATACGCTCGAATCTTGATGCTCGACCATCACGCGGATCACAGGCTCAGTGCCTGATTTGCGAATCAGCAAGCGACCTTTACCAGCAAGCTCGGTTTCCGCTTGATCAAAAATTGCTTTTAGTTCAGCATTGGCATATGGGTCGCTCATTTGCGTTAGGCGCACATTGATCAGCGTCTGTGGAAATGGCGTGTAGCCTTGGGTCAGCTCACTGAGCTTTTTGCCCGTCTCCGCCATGCAAGACAACACTTGCAGACCCGCCACGATCGCATCACCTGTGCGGCTCTTATCTAGACATAGGATATGACCCGATGGCTCACCGCCAATTGTCCAGCCATTCGTCTCTAGATCTTGCATTACATAGCGGTCGCCGACTTTAGCACGGTGGAACTTAATACCCATCTCGCCCAATGCCAACTCTAGTGCGACATTACTCATCAGCGTACCGACCACGCCTTCAGGCTGTAAGTGCTTAGCAAGGACATACAAGATACTATCGCCATCAACGATATTGCCATGCTCATCGGTCATGATGATGCGATCGCCATCACCGTCTAGTGCGATACCAACATCAGCACCATGCTCACGCACCGCAGCTTGTAGCACTTCAGGATGGGTTGAGCCACAGTTATCATTGATATTGATGCCGTTTGGGTCGTTATGAATGGCGATGACTTTCGCGCCCAGCTCTTTTAGCACGCGTGGCGCGACGCTGTGACCTGCGCCATTGGCACAATCGACGACAATTTTAAGATGTGATAAATTATAATGATAAGGAAAACTACCTTTGCAGTATTCGATATAGCGACCTTTGGCATCGGCGACACGATGATTCTTGCCGATACTGTCTGCCTTAATGCCCGCCAATCGCGCCAATCGCGCATCGGTATCACCAACCAATGCATCGAGCTCGACATTGATCGCATCTTGGATTTCGTCTGAGATTTTTTTGCCTTCGTGCGAGAAGAATTTCACGCCATTGTCCTGATACGGATTGTGACTGGCGGAAATCACCACGCCCATGTCCGCATGGAAGCTCTTGACAAGGTGTGCGATCGCAGGCGTCGGCAATGGGCCAAGCATATAAACATCCACGCCTGCCGCGTTAAAGCCCGCCTGCAGTGCCGCTTCGATCACATAGCCCGACAGTCGCGCATCTTTGCCGATCAATACGCTTGGACGCTTGTTCGGATTTATCTCAACCAACACACGCCCCGCGCCAAAGCCTAAGCGCAATAGAAAATCAGGGGTAATTGGGAAAGTGCCAAACTGCCCACGAATGCCGTCAGTGCCGAAGTAACTCATTGTCAATCCTTAATTTTTTTTGGTGGAAATGCCTGCCAATTGCCTTGGCTTTTGCCCCAATTGGTCAGATTTTAAGCAGATTAAAAAACTGCACAGATTATAGCACACGACGGCGATAAATTTGCGTTATCAATGCGTAACTTTGGTATCATTTTTGCACTTTTTATTGGGCCAATCAGTGTATAATTTTTACTGGTAAATCGTGCAAAAATTCGCTATGCTAAGCAGTTCTTAGCCAAATTTTATAAGCCATCATTATTATAGTCAAACAAATTTGAAAACAGATTAGGAAAATGCGCGAAGTTGTACAAGAAGCTGTACAAATAGCACGACCAATGTGTTTGATGTAAGTATTATTTAAAAGTTGGCAGATCGTATAATAAAGAGTATATTCATGGAAAATCTTAGCTGCTCCCAAATCACAGCATTATCACGCTTACCCAAATCAGCACTGACAGACAAGCCTGTGCTGCATTTTGTCCATGCCAATGGTGTGCCGACACCGACTTATCAGCCGATTTTGGATGAATTGGCGTCGATTTTCACCATCGAAAGCATTGATTTATTGGGTACGGACAGCCGTTATCCTGTGGATGATCATTGGCAAAGCCTGACGCGGCAAGTTGGCGACAGCATTGATGATGCTTGTCATAAGCATGGCGTGGCAAATGTGGTTGTCATCGGGCATTCGGTGGGAGCGATGACAACGATGCAGACGCTGCTTGCCAATCCCAAGCCAATCAGCCAAGCGATACTGCTTGATCCATCGCTTTTAACTGGCAAAAATAGCTTAACATGGCATTTGGCAAAACTCACTGATCAACAAATCGGTCGTATAAAAAAATTTCGTCATCGTCTGATTGATAAATTATCACCAGCATCCAAGTCCAAATACCGCAAAGATACTTTTGACAATCACGAACAAGCCTATCAAGCCTTGAGAAATAAAGGCTTATTTCGTCCTTTTGATGAAGCTTGTTTTGATAATTATATTAAATATGGATTTATAAAAACCGTCGATGGCAAAGTAACGCTTGCTATTCCAAAGGCGGTGGAAGTGGCGATTTTTCGCACCATTCCATCTTTATATTGGTATAAATCCATCGTGCCACGCCGTCCGCTTAGCATCATCGCAGGCAAAGACAGTCATTTTACCGCCATCGGCTCGTATCGCGATGCGGCGCAGAGATTTGGCTTAAATGTGCAATATGTCGAAGGCTCGCATATGTTTCCACTGGAGCATCCGCACGCGACCGCACAAGTGATTTTGCACACCATTGCCCGCCAAATCAGTGAAGCATGATGCGATGAGCCATTCAGCGATACCATCAAGCCAAGCACCGCCCAAATATCCACCGTCAATCGCCGCTGCCTTGATGGCGATGGTGGTCGCGACGATGTTCGCCTTACAAAACGGCTGGCTGCTACTCTTGCAGACGCTGGCTGATTTTACACCATATCATGCCATTAGCGATAATACTTTGCTTGTGATGTCGGTGGTGCTGACGGCGGTATGCTTGGTGTGGCTGATTGTTTTTTGGCAATATTTTCGCATTCGTAAAGACAGCGTAAGTACTGCACAAGCGCGCAAACTGTGGCAAAGCTATCTTGCGCTACTACCAATGGATGGACGCGTGTTTTGGCGGTGTCTGTGGGTGTTTTTGCTAATTGTCTTTATCGCAAGCCTGCTTGCCAATTTGGCGACGACCGCACTATCGCCCACGCCATCAGCAGACGCAGCGCAGATGATGGGGCATGATACACCGATGTGGCTATTTGCCTTAATGGTGATGGTCTGCGCGCCCATTTATGAAGAGCTGATTTGTCGCGGTTTATTTTGGCGGCTTGGTGAAGATATTTTTTCGCACTTTACCGATAATACTAACCATATCACTATTTTAACCAGTCT
Source organism: Moraxella sp. FZLJ2109 (assembly GCF_024296965.1). Classification (NCBI taxonomy): domain Bacteria; kingdom Pseudomonadati; phylum Pseudomonadota; class Gammaproteobacteria; order Moraxellales; family Moraxellaceae; genus Moraxella; species Moraxella sp. FZLJ2109. Next base: position 1,993,464 of record NZ_CP101112.1, on the reverse strand, counting down.
AATCAGTAGCGGTGTATTTTCACTATTGCATTTTCAATATAATCTAATAGATACAGGCGTAATGTTCGCCGTGGCATTAGGTCTATGTTATGCACGCGTGCGGACAGGTTCAGTATTTGCGCCGATGCTATTGCACAGTATTAATAACAGCTTGGTGCTACTGCTACTGATTTTGGATTAGGCTTGAATAATCACATTTAACCAGCCCAAGCCTTATAATATAGCCTGCCAACTTACATTCTGTTTTGCTCAAGCACTTGCTCGCCTGCTTGGCGAATCTCTTCAAGCGTTAACGATGGTTTACCACTCAACGCCTGTCGCCACGCACGCGCACCGCTTAAGCCTTGGAACAAGCCCAAATAATGCCGTGTCAGGGTCGCAAGATTCGTGCCTTCATCAGCTCGCATTTTAAGATAATTTAGCAATTCTGTAAAAATATCGCGACGGCTTGGCAGTGGCAAATCCCACAGTGCATTGCATTCTGCCATCAGATAAGGATTGTGATAAAAAGCGCGCCCAATCATCACACCATCGACATGACGCAGATGCTCACGGATGGCATCCATGTTATCAATCCCGCCATTGATCTCAATGTTAAGATCGGGAAAATCCTGCTTAAGCCTATAAATGTCTTCGTAGCGCAGTGGTGGAATTTCGCGGTTTTGCTTAGGTGATAGACCCTGCAGCCACGCAATACGCGCATGAGCGATAAAATGCGTACAGCCAGCCACCGCTACCGTCTCGACAAAATCGCGCATAAATTCATAACTGTCAAAATGATCAATGCCAATGCGATGCTTGACAGTCACAGGCTTATCGGTCACCACCTGCATCGCCTTGACCATCGCCGCCACCGTCTGCGGCTCTGCCATCAGGCACGCGCCGATTTTATTGTGCTGCACGCGATCGGACGGACAGCCAACATTGATATTGTACTCATCATAACCCTTGGTATCGGCGATTTGCACCGCTTGCGCCATCTCATCAGGATCAGAACCGCCTAGCTGCAGCACCACAGGATGCTCGCTGCCGTGAAATTTCAGCACATGATCGGCATTACCCTTTAAAATCGCATTGGTACTGATCATCTCGGTATATAGATGAATGTTCGGATTGAACAGCCGTGCAAAAGTACGAAAATCAGAAGTTGTCCAATCAATCATCGGTGCAAGGCTAATTCTCTTATTACCCATAAAATCAGTCATTTATAAAATTCTCTTTGTTTTTCAAGCGTTTAATTGCAAATCTTTATCTATTTTTACTTGTGTTTGTTTGTGATTACTTGCGTTTCGTACAATTTTGCTCGCCAAATTTGCACTGTATTTGTACCATTTTTGCCAATTTTTTATAGTGCAAATTATATAACGCAAACAAAAATCTGATCACAAATGTTTAGCTAATTTAATCAATTTAAAGCATCCAATATTGCGGATAATACAAATAAAAACCTGCGATTCTACTTGGTTTTGCCATCATTGTAAAGTTTATCTCTGTAAAGTCTCAATGATACCAAGTCCTGTTTGTCGTACAGTTGGCGTGATTAATGCGGTCGCGATCGCCTTTTGCATGCTAAAAAGCTGCACACGCGCTTTGGCACGCGTCACCGCCGTATAAATCAGCTCTTTTGACAGCAGTCTTTGGCTGCTTTCATCGAACACGATCGCCACCGTCTCCCATTCCGAACCTTGTGATTTATGCACCGTGATGGCATAGGCGGTGACAACCATCGCTTCAGACAACAGCTCCGCCGACAGCATTTTTATCGTTTCACCTTCAAAAAACACCATCAAACCTTGCTCGGTATGCAGACAAATACCAATATCACCATTAAATAATTCTAAATCATAACGGTTCTCAACCACCATCACCACACGCCCTTGATACCACGGTGAATTTGATGGTTTGCCCCCCAAATACTTGCGATGCATTTTTGATAAAAACGCATTGATCGCATGATCACCATAAGCACCAATGTGCGACGCGCACAAAATGCGATATTCATTCAGTGTTTTGAATAATTGTGCCACTTCTTCGTGTGCTGATTGATCAATTTTTGGTAAATTACCGTACAATGATTGGGTCTTTTTAAAATACGACTGATAAGATTCACTTAAATATTGATAGCACCGCTCTTGAGTATGATTATCATCAAGTGATACAAATTCAAGTGTTTGTTCAGTGTCAATCAACTGTTGTAATTGGCTAAATTTATCCTGTTGATCACCTTTGATCAGTTTGGCAAGCTTACCCACACCTGAAGTGTCGGTAAAACGCTGTGATTGCTCAAGCTTACAATGTAGATCAGCCAATGATGACATACGGCATAAATCGGCAAGCACCGCCCCTGCATCCACCGCCGCAAGCTGATTAGCATCCCCCAATAAAATCACGCGCGCACCCGTCGCCACCGCTGCCATCAGCTGGCACGCAAGCTCCGCGCCAAGCATGGATGCCTCATCAATGATCAGCATCCGATACGGCAGCGGATGATCAGCGTGGTAACGCGGCACACCCGTCGCACCAATGCCCAGCAGGCGATGAATGGTCTTCGGTTCAGGCAGCAGCATCTGCACATCAGCACCGAGCGCCTTTTGTAGCGACTCACTCATACGCTGCGCCGCCTTACCTGTAGGCGCTGCCAATGCCAATGATGACAACACATCTGGATCGGTTTTTAGCAGCGCCAAAACAATCTGCGCCACCGTATAGGTCTTACCCGTACCTGGTCCGCCAGTGATCAAGGCAAAAGCTTGATTGGCGACCAATTTCACAGCATCTCTTTGCTTTTCATTTAATTTATCTAAATTATCAGCTGTGAAAGGTGGCACTTGCGCAGCCCTAATCCGCCCAATATGATACATCAGCCCTGCTTCTGCACGATAAGCACGATTGAGCCAAAAATACACCGATGATCGCCCGATCCAATAACAAATCGGCTGCAAGGGTGCGCTTTTGTCCAATGATTTGACATCGTGTAAATTGGCAAAAAATACACTCGATAATCGCGCAGCCCATGCCAATACATCATCCGCACAAAGCACGCGCATGGTATAATAAGCACGCAATAGCCACACAATCTCATCAATCACCGCCATCATCTGCGTGCGTGACAATGATCTTTGCTGTGCGCCAAGCAGCATCAAAAACCGAGTACGCTGCTCACTAAGCCAATGCTGCACATCAGCACCATCCGCCAAAGCTTGTGCAAATTCATTTAGCAAAGCTACAAAATCAAACCCATCATCAAAATATCTCTGCAGCCGCTCAAATATCGGCTCAAAGCACAACAGCTGCCATGTTGGCAACCCCACATCCTGCATATCTTTCGGCAGAGTAAGCACCGTATGCCCTGCTGATAATAATTGCAGCAGTGTGCCATGCAAAAGATAAAAATTTGCTTCATCTGATTTTTGTAAATTCAGTGGTGCAGCAAGCATGGATTTTTGGTCATACCAATGATCATGCTGATGGATACGACGCACCACATAACGGCTGATACTTTCTGATAAATTCACAATGAATTACTCTTTGAAAAAATTTAATTATTAATCGCCTGATAATGATAAAAAACTTAACCAAACAATGCATCAACCGCCAAAATAAGCTCAAGCGGTGGCTGCCAAACCATGCGCCCACACTGCGTATCATCTGCATACACACCGCGCAAGAACAGATATTCCACCGCGCCCAGATATTGGGCTTCATTACCTGCATAATTATTAAGTTTTACTTTCAATAAGCGATGCAATGCTACTTGATAAATTACTGCCTGTAGCCAATAACCCGCTTGCGCCATCGCTGCCTGTAGTGATGCAGGCTGATAGTCACTCATCTGCGCGCCCAGATAATTGGACTTATAATCGACGATATAAAACTTGCCTTGATATTCATACACCAAGTCAATCTCGCCACGCAAATAGCGATACCAAATATCTGCCTTATCAGCCTTTAGCACCAGTGGTTGATCGCTGTATTTCTCGAATACTTTGTTAAGTTTTTCGATACTGAAATTAGGTGACAGACCTAAGGTAAAGCCCAATTCTCGCACTTGATTAGCAGGTGCGATGCTCGCAAGGCTGACACCTGACGCACCAAATGGCACATGAACGATATCATTTAGCCATCGAACCAAGGCTTGATGCTCGTTATCATCATTGTCTATAAAGTCGCTGCGGTACTTAAGCGGCATGGATAATCGGCGTGCAAGCTCATCGACTTGATTGCCAATTCTACCTATTTCGATTCGCTCTAGTACTTGGTGTAAAAAATCCCCCGCTGCACTGCCTTTGATAAATCGCGTGCGAATATCATCCTGCATAGGTGTTATGATCTGCGTCTGATTACTCGGTGTATTGTTAAGTAAATCTCCATGCAAATCAGTCATCGCAACCAGTTCATCATGGTCTGGCATCTCAGTCAAAATGGCTTTAGAATTGGCATCCAACTGACCGATCATCGCAGTAAAACTGGTTTTTTTCGTACCATAAAAAAGCTTGGTCGCCATTACCTTACTCCAATCTTTATAGGCAATTGGCTGAGTCTCTTCGATCGCTGTCGATACTAATTGCGTACTATTTAAGGCAATCTCATCCAAATCAATCACATCAATCAGATCTGCCATACGCTCAGGAATTGTTAAGCTACCATCAAAACAATCAAGCCACTGATATAAGGGTGCATCAGCGATATTGCGCTTGCTGGCTGTGGTGGCTGCCACCAAAAATACTTGCTCGGATGCGCGCGTTAATGCCACATAACCCAATCGGCGCAGCTCAGCCATCGCTTCTTCATCATCTAATTCTTTATAATAACTTGATGATTCTTGCTTGTACGGCACAACAGAAATGGCACGCGTCAAATCATCACGGTTATAAGCGTAAAATTTCTGATCATTTGCTCGGCTTGATCTTGCTTTGTTCAATTCCAAAACATAAACAACCGCGAATTCCAGACCCTTAGACTTGTGTATCGTCATCAGATTCACACCTGTTTCGCTAGGTAGGACGCGCTGTGTATTATCTTCGTCCGCTGGTGCGTTAAGCTGTGCTTCATACCAACTCAATAGCTGCAACTCATGCAGCTGACCTTGAGCACTGACGATTTCTACCAATTGCCAAAGGTCTGCTAAATAACGCTCACCTAGGCGCGCTGCCACCAACCACAAGCCGCCACTACTCGTAAATGGCGTATCAGATAACGCAAAATTCAGCGCACTTGCCACACCATCGTTTAGCCATTTTTCATGAACTTGTTGCAAATAAGCCAATAAAGCTGCCTTGTTAAGCGTACCAAACCCATCAAGCACTACCTGCTCGCCTGCCATCAAAGCCGTCGCTTGATCTAATGTCATGCCCACGATACAACTGATCAAAAATCTGCCCACGCACCCTGCCGAACGGCTATTGAGCACGGCAGAAAGTAGCGCGTACAAATCTTCACCTGCATCAGTCATGAACACATTTTGCGCACGCGCACTGATCGCAGGGATGTTTAACGCGCCAAGCTCATGTTTTACCGCTTCTAAAGTATCATGCGTTTTTGCCAATATCGCAATATCGCTTGGCTGCAACACGCGATCACCAAGTCGATGCCCGTCTGCCAATAGCGTATTGATATGCTGACACATCTTGGTGACAATCCCATCTTTTGCATCTGCATGGATGATTGTTAAGTTTTTATTCGGTAAATGTGCGTTATTATCCGTATTTTTTTTCCAAGATAATTTTGAATTTTTATTAAATGCTTGGATCTGATGATAGCGAATGCTTTGACCCAAATTGGCATGGTTTGACCAATCGGTAGATCCTGTATCAACAAACCATCGGTTCAGCGCATTGATCAGTGGCTCACTTGAGCGGCGATTGATGTCCAGCACCAAAGATTGATCCAGAATCGGTGGCTCATTTTGGGTTTTACCATAAGATTTTAGCCAGTTGTAATTGGCAACATCACCACCACGAAAGCGATAAATCGCCTGCTTAGGATCACCCACCAAAAGCAAAAAATCACGCGATGCTCGCGGACGCTCACCGCCGACCAGCTGATATCGGGTCGCTTGCTCGCGCTGAGCTTTTAGCCCCTGTAAATACACGCGCTCGATCAATAACGCCTGCAAGCCATTAATATCCTGCGACTCATCGATCAGCGCCACAGGGTACTGATGGCGAATATAATTGGCAAGCGCAGCATCTTGCAGCGCGTCGGTCAGTCGCACCATCTGCATGACAAAAGTCGTCTCACCACGCGCTTCAAGCATCGGCATCAGTGATGTACGCACGCTAGCTGCCACACGGTAACGCAGCGCATCATAATGATATTGCGCACGAGCGATCAGCAGCTGATACAGCTCATGAATCGCCGCCACGCGCTGCCATGGTAAAGCATTAAAGCGCACTTTGGCATCGGCATCGACACCGCTTTTTTTAAAAAAATCCGTATCGACAAACTTAGTAAACTGCTCCAATGCTTCGATGTGATGACCAGATAATTCAGCTACAAAATCAAGCCGATGGGTACGGATCAATGATAAAATCTCAGGCAAAGATCCCAGTCGATTTGGTGCGGCTGATCGTGCATTGATACCAATCTGATCACGATATGTTTTATTTAAAAAAGGTAAAAAATCTTCGATATTGATAGCAAGAACTTCATCGAGTAGATTGTTAAGCTTATCATAACCATCGTCAAGCGCAGGCACTTCATCAATCGGCGCATGATAAAAATCAATCACCGTCTTGACCTGCGCGCTCAAGCCATCAACATCACTAAAAGCGTGCGACTTATGTGCAATGATTTGCTTGTATATACTCGGTGATTGTACCGATAATCGCGACTGCTCGGCACGCAGCCTGTCATGCACCAGTGCACGGATCAATGCCGATTCATCCGTGAGCATCTGCCGCTCACTCGCCTGTCCTGTCTGCAAGCCAAATTCTTTGAGCCATTTTTGCGCAAGGCTATCGAGCGTACCGACGAATAATTTATCCAAAGTCATCAGCACAAGCGCAGTGCGGCGAATGGTCTCATCCAGTGCATCTGCGCCAGTCTGTAGGATCTGTACAAGCAAATGCTGATTGATCAAATCTTCACCATCGACGCCCACTGCTTTGGTTGCTGTGATTAGCTCAGCTAAAATATCAGGTACCACAGATGATTCGACACCGAACCAGTGCGGATATTTTGGCTGTACATTTTTTAGCCAGCGCACAAGTGCATAAAACGACTGTAATCGCTCATAAATCCGCTCTTGCATTTCAGCCGCCGCCGCCTTGGTGAAAGTCGTGGCGATAATGCGTTCAGGTGCGTACTTTTTCTCAATCAATAGCCGCAGAATGATCCCTGTCAGCGTCCAAGTCTTGCCCGTACCTGCCGATGCCTCGATCAGATAGCCGCCTGTCAGCTTGCAGGCGATGGCAGCAGGGATGGTGCTATTTTGTGTATTTTGTACTGACTGTGTCATGACACACCCCCTTGTTTGCCTTGCAGTTCTTCAGGTTTGCACAGTGTTTTTGGCAAGCTTTGATATAGTGGATACACGATTGGCAATGCTCGCGCCGCTTGCTCTAGCGGATCACTTGCGCCCAAAATCAGCTGCCACGATGGGTGCTGACTGCTGTTCACGCTCCATGTATAGCCTTTCACCCATGCGTCATACAGTCGCGGTGTCAATTCATCATTTTGCCACCCATCATTGACCGCAAAAGTGAGCGCCGTCTCACTGGTAATCGGTAGTGGTAACTTTTGCGACAAGAGTCCAAGCGTAGCAAATCCCGCCAAAATCCGCTGCGCATCCTGCCATAGCACAGGCTGATAGCAGATGGCGGTCTGTTCTTCGTCAAATCCCAAAGGTTTTAACACTAATGAACCTTGGATAAACTTACGAATACTGACATGATTATTATTAGATATATCTTGATTATCAGTCTTACACACCACTTGCCAAGCCAAATGCATAAGCCAACCATTGACGATGTTTTTGGCAGTTGCTTTACTTGGTGAAATCGACAACCAATATGGCTGATCAGCATCTGCGACATTTGCCGATACGGTCATGGTTTCACTACCCACATTCAGCGCGATGGACTGCTCATAAGTGCCGCTGATTAATTGCGAATAGTGCAGATGTCCGCAATCACTGCGTAGATTTTGTTGATCAAAATTTAATAATGCATTTGCCGATACAGTGCTGTATAACGCTTCTGCACTCTGCTCAAGCGTTTGTAATTGAGACGCCAAACTGCCAAAACGACTCTCTCCAGCTGGCAATAATTTATCAAAATAAATCGCATAAAACTCATCGTGCGCCTGTGTGTTTTCTAAGGCAGTAAGCATCGTCTCTTCGCTCATCGCCACACCATCAAAAATACCACGCGCCATCGCTTGGATGATGGCATCATTGAGCTGATATCGCCCCAAGCCATCGAGTCCCAATGGCTCTTCTACATCTTCATCGTCTTCTTCGGGCATCAGCTCAATCTTATTATTTAAATAATTTAATGAAAATTTATGCTGCCAAGTACAAATATTCTCCATAGACACCATCATCGGCACGATAATCTCATGGTGCGATAACAAGGCATCCACCATCTTATCCACCCCTTGCTCATCGTGCTGCTGCGCCGTGATGATGCGTGCGATCTGCTGATAAGTCGCATCATCAGGTAAAGTGACAATCACGCGATCATTGGCTTGTGTGGCAGCATCTAAAATACCGCGAATCTTCTGCCACAGTGGCGCAGGCGGCAGATATGATTGTTCAGATTTTTTAATTTGTTCGATCGCGTGAATTAACCGTGCTCGTACCCAGTCTTGTATCTGCTTCTCATCAGCATCAGTGCTTTTATTAGGCATTTTTGGTGTGATTTTGTCATAGAAATTTGCCGTATCAAAACTGGTCGCCGTATGGTGCGTCACCAGATATGTCTGCACCACGCTTGGCATGGCAGCGATGATGGCATTGGTGATTTGCTCGCGATCAAAGCGATTGGCATCGGTATCATCTGTCGAATTTTGTGCATATAGCAAGGCATGAAAATCATTTTGCCAATCAACACCCGTTTTAAAAAATTCTAATAATTCAGACACGGGCGCTGCGGGTAATAATTCAGTCACCCCATCAGATGCAACGCTGTTATAAAAAATCATACACGCATCACGACTGCACAAAATCGCATCCAAAAACGCGCCATTATCATCATCTTCATTCATGCGATCGCCGCGACGCTTCAGCCCTGCGCGCATCAGATCCATACGACGCACGCCATCACGGCGCGGAAATGCCGATAAATTCATATCAAGCATTACTGTTAAGCCAAATGGCACACTGCGCAGCGCACCGAATCGCGCAAAGGTGATGACATTGGCAGGCTCGGCACTGATGGCTTGACTCTGTAGCATACTGTTTAGACTTTCTAATACAAACTGTAGGCTCAAGCGAATCTCATGGCTGTCTTGCGCATCACTTCCTTCATACTTATAAGTATGATGCTTGTGATAATATTGATTGGCGCGCAGACTGGCTGCCATGCTGTTTTTGGCTTCAAAAATTGCACGCATTTGCGCGGTATCTTTAAGATTTGCAAAATAACGATCAATGACATCATACTCGATCTTATCAAGCCAAGTCTGCACGCGATCAACCCGATCATATGCACCATAGCACGCAGATAAGCCTTCATGAATACGGCACAAAGCACTGATGATAGGCTCATCTGCTAGGCTGACAGTGAGCACAGGTGCGGTTGCTTCTTGGAACACACCTTGTTGCCAGTGCAGCGGGTAGAACAGTTTATTTGGCTTGGATTGTTCATCAGGGATTAATAATCCTGTCACCAAGCGATCAAGCGCATAGCTAAAACTGTAGCGATAATCAACATCGTACTCATCGAGCGTCATCGCCAAGTGCTCTGCATCAAAGCCACGACGAAATCCTGCTTGGGTCAAAAGCTCACAAGCACGGCTCATCTGTTCAAAATCAAGCCCAAAGCTTTGATATACTGGCGGTAGCATCAGCCATTCAAACACTGTCTCACGATAAAACCGCGCGCCCCGCCCACCAAGCAGTGTATAAAATCCTGCGATCGCATTCATCAAAGTCTCAATACTGCGATTGGTCGTGCCCGTGATCTTGGCAGGCAGCCGCAAGCCATCTGCACCCACACCATCATCGAACACCAAGCGAATCAAATCTTCGGCTGCAGCGACATCAGGCAGATACACCACGACATCGGATAAATGCCGTGCACTGCCATCAGCATTAGGAATGTTCAAATACCGTGCGATCATCACGCGCGCGATCTCAAGCTGTCGTTTTAGACTGTGACAAGCATGGATACTTAAGCTTGCAAACTGCCCATCGTCAAACAAATGCATTGGATGCTTAGGCTGATTTTTCTCAGTCAAGCTTGCCAGCGCCTGTGTCAGCCACTGCTTAGACATCCCTGTTTCATCAAGCATCAAGATGTCTTGCTTTAGCTGTGCCAGTAGCCCCACAGGTTTTGGGTCATTGACAAATTGATCCATCCAACTCACCTGCCAATCACGCGGCATTGGCAGCTCATCTGTGCTATCACTTGACGGTTTTTCATAATAATACTCACCACCAGACATATCGGCAAGCATTGCGAAAGTCTCTCGAGACTCTTTAGCTAATCTTGATAATAGACTGTGCCCATGATCCTTCAGATACACCGTATCAGGATGAATGATACGCTGTGTCATCAGCCAGTTTTTATCAACAATATCCGCCCAAAACATCTTTGATGGATTAAAATGCAGCAGCTCTACATCGATCAAAGTCGATAAGCGCTTCAAAAACTGCAGCTCTACCACAGGAATCTGCTGCACGGTGAACAGATACAAGGCTTTGGGTAATTTGGCAAGCGCCGCCTGATATACTGCTGCACCGCGTGCGCCGCTCAGCACCTGCCAAAACCGCTGCTCCAACGCTTCACGATATGCATACACATCCGCAAATAACGCCTGCCACAGATAACGCAGCTGCATCTCAAGCTGATGATAATGCGCAATCAGCCATTCAGGCATCTCATCATCATGATACACCTGCTCAAATCGCTGTTTTTCAGCAAGCATGACATCGACAGACTTAGGCAGTGGCGTATTGTGCGTCCAAGCGGCAAGCCATTCTGGACGATGGGTCAAATATTTGACATATACCGCCGCCAGCTCATCACACAGCTGCCAAATGCGCTGCTCAGATAATTGCGGCTTTTGGCTGTGCGGATTTTCTTGATATAAAAAGTGCAATAAGCTGTGCAGTGGATGTGATTGATTATTTAGAATTTCTATCAGTTTCTCACCTTGAAATTCACAAAAAAATCCAAATAAACGCCACCGCATCACCGACGCAGACAGTACCGCCACTTCAGGCACTTGTAAGGCATCATCACGCCCTGCAGCATGAGTAAATTCTGCATCGACCTTAAGCACTGCTTGGATCATCTGCCATTGATACTGCCCCCAAAATTGCGCGGTCAAAAGCGTGCTGATTCCCACTTGTGACGCCACCGATTTGGTCAGCCAATCACCCAATACCATCGATGGCACGATCACCGTAAATGGCGCAAAAATTTGTGCCGACAGCGCGCTCATCGCACCACCATCAGCATTATCCTGACTGCTGTGGCTGTGCTGCTTATAAATCTCGATCAAGCGCGATAACAGCACTTGTGTATCATTGGACTGAGTGATGGCAAACATGGTAAATTCTATGCTTTAAATTACTGGTGTATGAATAAAAAAATTTATCAATAAACTGCATTGCAGATCATCTCACAATTTTACCGAGTTTTTTGTCAATTATCCATGACTATCATGCTATAATTGCCAAATTAATCAGCCAATTAATCACTTGCAAAACCATGAATGCACCACTACCACCCAATCATGCGCCCAACAAGCGTAACGCTCGCCCAAAAGCGCACTTCTCGCCTGCGCGAATTTTTCGTTTGGCGATTTTGATCTTGGGATTTGCCTTGATTGTCTTTTTATTATTTACCAATAGCTCATTGCTGATGGGCTGATTTTATATTGATAAGTATTTGATTTATAAAAGCTTTTAAAATGGATTGTTGATAAACTATGTCATTTGTTCATTTGGGCGTGCGCAGTGAATACGCCATCGTCGATTCCATCATCCGTATCAAAGCATTGGTAAAAGCCGCTGCTGCTGATGGTCAAACCACGCTTGGACTTGCCGATTGGAACAATATGTTCGCTGTCGTCAAGTTTTATAAAGCCTGTATCGGTGCAGGGATCAAGCCTGTGATCGGCACGGAGTTTGTCATCGGTAATGCCATCAGTCGTGAAGATGAAGACAATAAATTCAGCGTGATTCTATACGCGATGAACAATGACGGCTACCAAAACTTGCTGCGCCTAGTGTCGGATGCTTATACCGAACGCCCGATGGGAGCCAATGGCTCGGTGAGTGTCTCAACACCGATCATCACCAAAGAAGCTCTCTTTTCTCGTGCTGATGGCATCATCGCAATCCTAACATCACGATCAGAGATCTACTCGCCGCTAATGGGCAATCACCCCGAAAACGCCCTGCCCATCATGCAAGCATGGCAAGCAGTCTTTGGTGATCGGCTGTATCTGGGCATCAAGCGCACGCACCCATCTGACAACCTATTTAACGAACAAGCCATCATCCAAGCATCATCACTTGGCATTCCCATCATCGCGCACAATGATGTACGCTTTATGAATCCGCGCCCTGAGAGCACAGGCGGCAAAGATGATGATGTCAGCACTGATTTTGATGCGCATGAAGCGCGTGTCTGTATCGCCAGTGGCTACACACTGGGCGATCCGAACCGTCCACGCATTTATAGCGAAGCACAGTATTTCAAGACCCAAGCTGAGATGGTGAAATTGTTCGCAGACTTACCGCAAGTCATCGAAAATACCGCCTTGCTTGCCAGTCGCTGCAATGTCACTTTGACGCTTGGCATCAATGTCTTGCCTGATTTTCCCATTCCTGATGGTGAGACGATTGAGTCATTTTTCCGTAAGACCGCAGCTGATGGCTTAAATAAACGCCTTGATAAGCTCTATCCTGTCAGTGAGCGTGCTGATGACTGGGAAGCGGTGCGAAAGCCCTATGATGAGCGGCTTGATTATGAGTTGGATATCATTCTTAAGATGGGGTTTCCAGGGTATTTTCTTATCGTGATGGACTTTATCCGCTGGGCGAAAGCCAATGGCGTGCCTGTCGGTCCAGGGCGTGGCTCGGGTGCAGGCTCACTGGTCGCTTATGCCTTGAACATCACCGATCTTGATCCTTTGCGCTATGATTTGCTGTTTGAGCGGTTCTTAAACCCAGAGCGCGTCTCGATGCCTGACTTTGATATTGACTTTTGTATCGAAGGGCGTGACCGTGTGATTGACTATGTCGCGCGCACTTATGGACGCCAAGCGGTCAGCCAAATCATCACCTTCGGTACGATGGCGGCGCGTGCGGTAGTGCGCGATGTCACGCGTGTGCAAGGTAAGCCCTTTGGCTTAGGCGATCGTATCTCAAAACTTATCCCCAAAACCCCTGGTATCAGCCTAGATGATGCCCTAGAGCAAGAACCGCAGCTGAAAGATTTCATCACCGATGAAGATAATCCCGATCACGATGCCATCGTTGAGATTTGGGATATGGCGAAAAAGCTTGAGGGTTTGACGCGTAATGTCGGCAAGCACGCAGGCGGCGTATTGATCGCACCCAATCGCATCAGTGATTTTAGTGCGGTGTATTGCGATGATGAAGGTCATCCTGTCAGTCAGTTCGATAAGGACGATGTCGAAGCGGTAGGCTTGGTCAAATTCGACTTCTTGGGTCTTCGAAACCTAACGGTCATCCAAGCAGCGATTGATAACATCAACAACACGCGTAAGGCGCTCGGCGAAGATCCGATTGACCTTGATAAGCTACCGCTCGATGATGCTGCGGTGTATGAAGGCGTACTTCAAGAAGCCAAAACCAGTGCCGTGTTTCAGCTAGAAAGCTCAGGCATGAAAAAATACCTAGCGCAGCTTAAGCCATCAAACATCGAAGATGTTATCGCGATGTGTGCGTTGTATCGCCCCGGTCCGCTTGAGTCGGGCATGGTCTCGGATTTTATTGACCGCAAGCATGGTATCCAAGAAGTCGCCTATCCTGATCCAAATTTTCAGCACGACTGGCTACAGCCTGCGCTTGAGCCGACTTATGGCGTCATCGTCTATCAAGAGCAGGTGATGCAGATTGCACAGATTTTGGCAGGTTATACGCTTGGTGGCGCTGATATGCTGCGCCGAGCGATGGGTAAGAAAAAACCTGAAGAAATGGCAAAGCAGCGCTCCACTTTCGTCGATGGCGCGATCAATCAAGGCGTGGATGGCGCACTTGCAGCGCAGATTTTCGATCTGGTAGAAAAGTTTGCCGGCTATGGTTTTAACAAATCGCACTCGGCTGCCTATGGCGTACTTGCTTATCAAACCGCCTACTTAAAGCACTACTACCCTGCCGAATTCATGGCGGCGGTACTGACATCAGAGATGGATGATACCGACCAAGTGGTCTTCTTGCTCGGTGATTGTAAAGATAATTTTGACCTAAATGTCATTCCGCCGAGTGTCAATCACAGCCAATGGAAATTTGTCGTCCGCGACAGCAAAACCGTTGTCTATGGTCTTGGCGCGGTCAAAGGCGTGGGCGAAGAAGCGGTAAACAGCATTGTTGCTGCGCGCCGTGATGGACCATTCCGTGATTTATACGACTTTTGTAATCGTGTGGATATTAAGAAAGTTGGTAAACGCTCTTTAGAAGCATTGATCAAAGCAGGCTGTTTTGATATCCTTGCCGAGACACTAAAGCCACATTATATCGGTGAAAATTTCGATCACAGTTATCAGATCCGCCGCGGGCTGTGGCGTCAGCTGCCTGAAGCGATGGCTGCCGCCGACCAAAACCGCCAAAACCAGTTGGCAGGTACTTTTGATCTGTTTGCCGAAGTCGATGATGGCTTATCCGTTGCGCCAGTACTTGATGATGTGGTATGGGATACCCAAGACCGCTTACGCTATGAGCTTTTGACCTTGGGGCTGTATTTGACAGGTCATCCACTCGATGAATATCGCGGTGAATCTAGTCTATATACCACCGTTGGCAGTGTATTAAACCTGAGCGATACAGGCTTTAAAGGCACATCAAAAGTCGCAGGCGTGATCTATGATGTCGCGCACTTTGGTAATCGCAGCGTGATCAAAATCGATGACGGCACAGCACGCGTGGAGTTCAGCTGCTATAACGACACCTTTGCCCGCTATAGCAAGATTCTCACCACTGGCAAAAAAGTCCCTGCTTACGATGAAGAATATCAAGCGGTGATGAAAGTCGATAAAAATAACCCAAATGCCGAGCCTAAGCGCGACATGATGGACATCGCCAATGTCATCATCGCCAAAGTCAGCGTGCGCGAAAGCGATGATGGACGACTGTTCATGCGCCTACAAGGGGCTGAGCCGATCGAGCAAGCACGCCTAAGACGCTTAAGCGAAGTACACATCAAGCTGCCATCGAATAATGTAGATAAACTGCATAATATCATCGCTTTATTAAAAGAAAATAGCCCACCGCCACAGGCTTTGGCTTACCAAATCGATGAAGACGATGATGCACCAAGCACACGCCACGCGGATTACTGCGTGCCCGTTGTCTTGTATGTGTATGATGATTGTAGCATCAGCCGCATCAATGTCAATGAGCGTTTCCGCTTATATCCAAGCGAGCCGAACATCGCACGACTCAAAGCCTTGGTCGGCGTTGATCATATGATTTTTAGATAAAATTAGGGGCTGCCCTAGATAATGACCAAAAACTCCATTTAGGTTAAAATATCCAAATGAGAAAAAGTCGTCTAAGTCAGCATAAACAAAATAAACTCATTGAGCTGTTTGTTGCAGGTATTACTGCAAGAACAGCTCAATGAGTCAATGTAAACAAAACAACCGCTGCTTACTATTTTCATCGACTGCGCTTACTTATCTATCAGCACAGTCAACATTTAGAAATGCCAGATGGTGAAATTGAAGCTGATGAAAGTTATTTCGGCGGCATCCGTAAAGGTAAACGCGGTCGTGGTGCTGGTGGTAAAACAGCCGTCTTCGGTCTTTTAAAGCGAAACGGCAAAGTTTATACCGTTGCTGTACCTAATACGCAATCAGCGACTTTACTCCCCATGATACGAGAAAAAGTAAAGCCAGACAGTATTGTTTACACAGATTTCTACAAAAGCTATGATGTGCTAGATATCAGTGAGTTTAATCACTTTAGAATCAATCACGGCACACACATTGCCACAAAAAACAAAATCACATTAACGGAATTGAGAATTTTTAGAATCAAGCAAAACGACATTTGCGTAAGTTTAACGGTATTCCCAAAGATCATTTTGAGCTGTATCTGAAAGAATGCGAATGGCGTTTTAACAACAGTGACTTAAAATCTCAAATTTCCATTTTAAAACAATTAGTTAGGGGTAGTTTGGTTTAGTTATCTAGGACGGTCCCTAAGATTTTTTATCATTAATAAGCAAAGAAAAAGCAATGACAACCACAGCCCAACACTACTTAGCACAGATCCGCATCGTCATGGTTGAGACCACCTTGCCTGCCAATATCGGCTCGGCAGCGCGCGCCATGCACACCATGAGTTTATCTGATTTGGTAGTAGTCAATCCACGCCTGCCAATCGATGACACAAGCCATGCCAATGCCGCAGGCGCAACCCAAGTGCTATCAGCGGCGCGTATCGTGCCGACGCTGGATGATGCTTTGGCGGATTGCAGCTTGGTTTTCGCTGCCAGTGCGCGCAGTCGGCAGATGCCGCGCCCTGTGGTCACACCACAGATGGCAGCACAGATCGCACAGACGCACTTTGGTACGCATTCATCGCAAACAGATGGCGCGTTGCCGACGATTGCCATTTTATTTGGGCGTGAAAATCATGGACTCAATAACGATGAACTTGGCATGGCGCATTATCACATCCAAATCCCTGCCAACCCTGCTTATCCTGTGCTTAATGTCGCTGCCGCCATTCAAGTCATCGCAAGCTATCTATATGAGCAACTGGGTTTTGATGGCAATCACAGCACCAAACAAACCCAAGGTGTCGCGCAGATCAGCCACCCGCTTGACATCAGCATTCGCAGCGACTGGGATGAGCCTGCCGCCACGCACGCACAGATGGCAAGCCTTGATGATGCGATCATCAGCCTAATGCAAAAGCTCAATCTTGCCAATGATCAAGATTTAAAACACCTGCCTAATCGCTTGGCGCGCTTAACGCACCGCCTGCAGCTTGACCAAAAAGAATACGCACTAATTCGCGCCCTGCTTGCTAAGCTTGACCAAAAAATTAAGTAGCCAAATGGTATAATCGACCACAAAATATTTGTGATGACTTGATAATTACTCCAAGCACCGCTACTATGTTTATCGGTATCTATCAGTTTGGATGAGTGGTTCATATTTACAGTTTAAGATCAGTCATTTAAAATCAGTAAACAAGCACTGGTTTATATATTTAGGTTTATTAAAATTAAAAAGTTAGGAAATTAATATGTCAGTATTTGCCAAACTCTGCGCGCTCAAACAAGCCATCAGTGAAGATGTCAGTGCCGTCCTAGAACGCGACCCTGCTGCTCGCACCAAAGCCGAAGTGCTGCTTACTTATCCTGGTATCCACGCGCGCATCATGCACCGTGGCGCGCACGCACTGTGGAATGCCGATCAGAAATTTTTGGCGCGTGCGCTGTCGCACTTTAGCCGCTGTACCACAGGCATCGAGATTCACCCTGCCGCCAAGATTGGCAAACGATTTTTCATCGATCATGGCATGGGTGTGGTGATCGGCGAGACTGCCGAAATCGGTGATGATGTTACTTTATATCATGGTGTCACCTTGGGTGGTGTGTCTTGGGAAAAAGGTGCAAAACGCCATCCGACATTGGGTAATAATGTCGTCGTCGGTGCAGGCGCGAAGATTTTGGGCGGCTTTAGTGTCGGTGATGATGCCAAAGTCGGCTCAAATGCTGTCGTCGTCAAGCCTGTACCAGCAGGTGCGACCATGGTCGGCAGTGCTGCACGCATGATCGTCAAAGAAGAACCCGTCAGCCCAACCGAACACCAAGCCCAATCCGAGCATCTGTTCAATGCCTATGGACTTAAGCCCAATGCCAAAGATCCTGTGGCATCCAGCATCGCCGCCTTGCTTGCTCACATCCAAGACCAAGATAAGCAAATCTGCGAGCTGATGAACGCTGTCAAGACATTAAACCCAAATTTTACACCCAAGACCATCAAGTCTATCTGTAAAGATGATTTATCCGTACTGGATGATGATGGCGCAAATGACTTCACCATCTAAGTTGTATCATTAGCAAAATTAAGTAGTAAAAGGCGTAACTCATGACCACGCGCTGCACTTGGTGCTTATCCGATCCAATCTACATCGCCTATCATGATCAAGAGTGGAGCAAGCCTGTCTATGATGACGATACGCTCTTTGCCCTGCTGTGCCTAGAAGGGATGCAGGCAGGTTTAAGCTGGATTACGATTTTAAAGCGGCGCGATGCTTATTATCAAGCCTTTGATGGCTTTGATGCTGCCAAGATTGCTTTATATGATGACAATAAAATCGATGAACTCATGCAAAACACAGGCATCATCCGCCACCGTGCCAAGATCGTTGCCATCATTGATAATGCCAAAGCTTATCTAAAAATCAAGCAAAATCAGTCGTTTAGCGATTATCTGTGGGGTATTACCACGCCCGATGGCAAGCAAATTGACAACTGTCCTAGCACGCCAAACGACATCCCTGCCCAAACCGAAGCATCCATCAGACTTGCCAAACAGCTGAAAAAAGATGGCTTTAAATTCGTCGGTGCAACCATCTGTTATGCCTTTATGCAAGCGGTAGGCATGGTCAATGATCATGTAGTAGAGTGTGAATTTCGTTCATCATCGCATTGAATATTGTTGTTTTTGTTTAATAATTATTAAAAATAAACATCGTATGAACACACCATTATGACAACCAGATCACCACAATGCACAACGATAACATCACTGCTCAAGCGGCAGATCAATGACCTAATTCGCTTTAATCATCAGCATTCTCGCGCATGGCATATGCCTGTCATGGCAGCGATCGCCACCAGTTTTCCGATTTTTCTTGGTGCGTATTTTGATCAGTTATCATCAGGGCTTGTGGCATCATTGGGCGCGATGGTATTTTTAAATTTACCTTATCAAGGCACATTCTTCTTTCGCATGACCCAAGTCTTAGCGTGTAGTTTTGGCTTTGTGGCATGTTATGCCGTGGGTTTGATCACCCATCTAGAGCCACGATTGACCTTACCGTTGCTGTTTTTCGTTACTTTTTGGGTGGCGTTATTTGGTCGCTATTTTCGCCTTACACCACCTGCTGGGACTTTTATTCTGATGGCGGCGGCGATTGCGCTGTTTATACCGATTGCACCGCTTCAGATTCCTTTTTATATTGGCTTGATCGGCTTGGGCTGTTTATTTTCAGGGGTGATTGCGTGTATTTATACGCTGTCTTTATTCGCAGGCGGCAAGCAAAACACCCACAGCGAGCCTTTTGTGTATCGTGATGACATGATGGTCGATAGCGCACTGGTCGCTACGACAGTTACTGCATCATTGGCAGTGGCGCTGCTGTTGGGTATGTCGCGTCCGTACTGGGTGGCGGTGAGCTGTTTTACCATCATCACAGGCATGACGGTGCTGAGCATTTGGACCAAGCAATTACAGCGCGTGGTCGGTACTTTTTTTGGCATGGCGGTGGCTTGGGGCTTGCTGCTATTTGATCTAAATCCTTGGCAAGTTGCCATCGCCATGCTGCTATTGGTGGTGATTATTGAGACGCTGGTGGTGCGCAATTATGCCCTAGCGATTGCCTTTGTTACACCTTTGACCATCTTGATGGCAGAATACAGTAGCCAAGTCGTGCACACTGCCAATGCCGAGACATCGGTGATCATTGCCAGATTTTGGGATACTTTATTGGGCTGTGTGATCGGTTTGCTTGGCGGTATGATCATTCACAGTCGCCGCCTGCGCCCAAGCCTGCATCGATTTGACCAACGACTTGCGCGGATTTTTCGCATCAGCTAAGGCGATATACATCAAGCAGCTTTAGTTTAAGACTTTAAATTTACTAAGCCTTGCCAAAATATGCACAAACTTCTGATAAGCTGGTTGAAATTTTGGCAAACCATACCCACATATAGGCTATTGAATCCATACCCAAACAGCGGTATAATTCATTGTTTACCCCTTTTGCCACGACAAAAAGAGCACATCATGATCAACGAGACCACCACAGGCAGCGAAGATTACCCAGAATCATCATCACAGCTTGCAGAGCTGATTCGCCTTGGCAAAGAACAAGGCTATTTGACCTATGCCGAAGTCAATGACCAACTGCCCGACTCGGTGACCGAAAGCGACCAAATCGAAGACATCATTCAAATGCTGACCGATGTCGGCATTCAGGTCTTTGAAGTCGCCCCAGATGACGATGACATTTTGCTTGCCGATGGCGGCAGTGATGACGACATGGCGGCCGATGAAGCGGCGGCGGTATTGGCATCGGTTGAGACTGAACCGGGGCGTACCACCGATCCTGTGCGTATGTATATGCGCGAGATGGGCACGGTTGATCTGCTGACGCGCGAAGGTGAAATCGGTATCGCCAAGCGTATCGAAGAAGGCACACGCGAAGTGCAGTATATCATGGCATATTGGCCGGGTACTGTTAAGCTAGTCTTAGATGAATATCAACAAGTGCTTGATGGTGAGAAGAAAATTTCTGATGTCGTATCAGGCTTTTTGAGCCTAGAAGACACCGAATTTGAACTCAATGACGATGCAGAATTGGAGCTTGACACACCAAAAGCTGACGCACCTGAGATCGATGATCTGGACGATGACAGCGAAGATGATGACGGTGATACACCAATGGATGCTGATGCTGATGATTCAAACCTTGACCCTGAAGAAGTGCGCACACGCTTTGAAGAGCTGCAAGCTTTGTATGACAAGACGCAAGCCGTACTTGAAAAACACGGTCGTGGTAGCAAACAGGCTAAAGCTGCCGAAGATGAGCTTGCTAACCGCTTTATGCTAATCAAGCTTAACAATCGCTTGTCAGATCAAGTGATGGAATTGATGCGCGAAGTCTATGAAGATGTCCGCGCGAACGAACGCCGCATCATGAAATTGGTGATTCGCCGTGGCAAGATGCCTTTAGAAGAATTTAAGAAAACTTTCCCAAGCAACGAAACCAATGTCGAGTGGCTTGCTCATCGTATTGATGGCAAACCTGCTTTTGCTGAGACCTTGGCAAAAATCGAAAAAGATGTCGTTGCCCTACAAGAAAAAATCCTAGCACACGAACTTGCCCTAAAAATGGACATCCGTGACATGAAAGCTGTCGCGCGCCAAATGGCAATCGGTGAAGCCAAAGCCCGCCGCGCCAAGAAGGATATGGTCGAAGCCAACTTGCGTCTGGTGATTAGCATTGCTAAAAAATACACCAACCGTGGTTTGCAGTTCCTTGACCTAATCCAAGAAGGCAACATCGGCTTGATGAAGGCGGTGGATAAGTTCGAATACCGTCGCGGTTATAAATTCTCAACCTATGCTACATGGTGGATTCGCCAAGCGATCACTCGCTCGATTGCCGACCAAGCGCGCACCATCCGTATTCCTGTGCATATGATTGAGACCATCAATAAAATCAACCGCGTCAGCCGTCAGCTGCTACAGGAAATGGGTCGCGAGCCGACACCTGAAGAGTTGGGCGAACGCCTAGACATGGACGAAGCCAAAGTCCGTAAAGTGTTAAAAATCGCTAAAGAACCAATTTCGATGGAGACGCCGATCGGTGATGATGAAGATAGCCACTTGGGTGATTTTATCGAAGATAATACCATCTCAAGCCCGATTGAGAACGCGACCGCTGAAGGCTTGCGTGAAGCCACGCGCGAAGTGCTGGATAATCTGACCGAAAGAGAAGCTAAGGTACTAAAAATGCGCTTCGGTATCGATATGCCAAGCGATCACACGCTAGAAGAAGTCGGTAAGCAATTCGATGTTACGCGTGAGCGTATCCGTCAGATTGAAGCCAAAGCCCTGCGTAAGCTGCGCCATCCATCGCGCTCAGAGCATTTGCGTTCGTTCTTGGAAAATGATTAATTTTAGTTTGGCGAACTCTACAAGCTTGTCATTTTGGCAGGCTTGTTTTTTCTAAACAGTTTTTATCTTATCAGATAATCAATTTACAAATCAGATATTTTATGAAAATTTTACAATCTAAGCATTACAAACCGCGTCGTATCATCAGCGAGCGACACATTAACGGTGACTATCATCTACAGAGCCAAAGCATCGATGAACGCCTGAACGCGGACAATCACCCTTTTGAAGGCTTGATCGGCGCGATGATGGCATCGATTAATTTTCGTGGTGATGATATTGTCATCAAAAAAGAATTTTTAAAGGATTTTGTACAATGCACCGACTACAGCACCGCACATTATAATGGACAAACGGGCATTTTTTATGCAGGCGAGCTGTGCTATTATCACCCAGAGTATGAGTTTTTCTTATTACTCAATGAAGATTTGAGCAATGAATATGACAAGACCATCATCGAAGCAGGTTTTTATAGCGTGATTCGACTGGGCTATGACAACCAAAAAGCTGATAATCTTGCCAAAATTCGTGAATTTTTTGACCGTTATTTATCCAAATACACCTCACAAGATGCCAAGATTTCGCTGCTATTAAAAGAAGGTCAAGATTTGGTGTTTAAGACCCACAGCATCAAGCCACTGAGCCTTGATTTGAACACCATGTACAATGACGACTTTTTGCCCGTGCATCGCAAGATCAAAGATGAGCTGACTCAAAGCAACAAAGGCGTGGTGCTACTCCATGGCGTGGCAGGTTCAGGCAAGACCAACTATATCAAATGGCTGACCGCGCAAGTCCCTGATAAAAATTTCATCTTTGTGCCGAACAATCTGATCGGTGCGCTTGCCGAACCGCAGTTCATGAGTATGCTTATTGACAACAAAAACTCAGTACTGGTGCTTGAAGATTGCGAAAATTACATCGCTGAGCGCGTCGGCGGCGGCAACACTTCCGATGTGGTCTCAACCATTCTAAATATCGCCGATGGCATCTTATCCGATGTGCTTGAATGCCAATTTATCTGCACTTTCAATGCCGATCTCATGGACATCGACCACGCCCTATTGCGCCGCGGACGCTTGATCGCCGAGTATCAATTCACCACCTTGAGCGTGGAAAAAGCTAATCAGTATTTGGCATCACAAGGCAAAGACATTGTCGTGACAGAGCCAAAAACACTGGCGGAGATTACCAACATCGACGAAGTGCATTATCAAAGTGAGAAAAACAAAGGCAATTTTGGGTTTATTTCTTAGATACCGACTGGTTGGTTTTTTTGTCAAGCTTAAGTCTCTCTTGAAATCAACCAACCAATCCCCATATACAGCTTAACAAACTATTATAAGGAATACATCCATGACAACACAAACCACACCACTACGCACCGAGATCCAAACGCCAGAATTGTGGAATTTTCCGATGGATTATCCAATGAGCATCATCGGACATGAAGGTCATCGTGAAGAACTTCTTAATGAAGTAAAACTGATTTTGGCGGAGATTTTCCCAGAATTTGATCACGCCACCATTCAAGTGCGCCCTTCTCGCACTGGTCGTTTTCACTCACTGCGCCTAAGTCTGTACCTGACTTCTGCCGATGAAGTGAATCGCCTATATACCGCACTGGATAACGCCAAAACCGTGCGTACTGTGGTATGACCCAATCCAAAGACTGCCTTTTGTGCAGTCTTTTTTCTTGTTTTAGCATAATAAACTGATACGGACATGACGCTCAAAACCCATCTGATTGGTGAATTTGACACCAGCCACAGCATTCCTGATAAACCTAAGAATAATTTAAGAATACTACATACTTCTGATTGGCATCTGGGTAAAATGCTATATAATCAAGCGCGCTATGATGAATTTGAAAAATTTTTAGCTTGGCTACACGATCAGATGAAAGCATTATCCGTCGATGTGCTGATTGTCGCCGGTGATATTTTTGACACCATGACACCAAGCAACCGCGCTGAGCATCTATATCATGAATTTCTTGCCAAGACTTATCGCGCTAATCTTAGTCATGTCATCATCGTTGCAGGTAATCATGACTCACCGACCAATCTACAAAAAACCAAGGATGTGCTTGGCGTGCTCAACACCCATGTCATCGGCACACCAAGCCATGATCCTTCCGATAATGTGATTGTACTTAATAATGATAAACAAGAACCTATCGCCATCATCATCGCTGTGCCCTATCTTCGTGATCGTGATGTGCGTAGCAGTGGCGACAATCAAAGCGACATCGACCGCAATAAGCAGCTATTGGCAGGCGTTGCCAATCATTATGACACACTGACAAAAATTGCGATAGAAAAACAACAACACATTAGCAAAACTTATCAAAAAGCCATCCCAATCATCGCCACAGGTCATCTATACACGGCAGGCTCTAGCCCATCATCCGATGATGACGGTATGCGCTCGTTACAAATCGGTACACTGGGACAAATCAACGGCACCATCTTTGATTCTGCCATCGACTATGTCGCTCTAGGGCATATTCATCGTGCGCAAATGGTCGCAAATCGTAAGAACATTCGTTATTGTGGCTCGCCGATTGCCATGGGCTTTGGTGAAATTGGTCGTGCTAAAGAATGCTTAGTGATTGATTTTCAAGAAAAAAATCATAAAATTGACTCACAAGCGTATCAGCTGCCCATCCCTGTATTTGAAAATCTTGCTCGTATTAGTGGCGATTTTGATGAAATCAGCGATGCGATCAATCAGCTCAAATCCTTAGATGCTAATATTTATCTTGAGATCGAATATACTGGCAAGGCGCTATTGCCAAATCTAAAATCCGACATTGATAAGCTGATTGAAAATTCCCAATTAAGCGTACTTGCTACCAAAATCCCCAGAATTCGCAATCGTACGCTTAAGCAGACACAAGCACATATTAATTTAGAAACACTGAACGAAATGGATGTATTTGCTCAGCGATTGACAACTGCCGATCTGAGCGATATTGAGAAATCAGAGCTGACCGCTGCATATGCAGAAATCGTCAGACACATCCATGAAGAAGATGGGCAAAATACTTAAATATCCTTATTTGATAAGTTTTTATAAATAGTATGAAAATTCTAAAATTACGCTTTGAAAACATCAACTCGCTCAAAGGCAAATGGGAAATTGACTTTGAAGACATGGCATTTGATGACAATGCCCTATTTGCCATCACGGGTGCGACAGGCGCGGGCAAAACCACCATCTTAGATGCCATCTGCCTTGCATTGTATGGTGAAACACCCCGCGTGAAAATCTCACCTAGCCAAAATGAGCTGATGAGTATCGGTACGGCATACTGCTCAAGTGAAGTTATTCTACAAACTGGTGGCAAAATCTACCGTGCGTTTTGGTCACAGCGCCGCGCCAATCAAAAAAGCGATGGCAAGCTACAAGCTGCCGTGCGCGAACTTGCTTTATTAAAATCCACTGATGACAATGCAGGTCAAATCCTACAAGAAAAAGCAAGCCTTGTCAAAGCCAAAATAGAAAAAATCCTAGGCATGACGCTTGAGCAGTTCACGCGCTCAGTAATGCTCGCTCAAGGGAATTTTGCAGCTTTTCTACAATCTGATGCCGAAAAACGCGGTGAAATTCTTGAGCAAATCACTGGCACGCAGATCTATGCCAGTATCGGGCAGGCAGTTTTTGAAAAGCACAAATCCCTGACCACACATTTAAAAGAGCTGAATACCAAGCTTGGTGAAGTCAAGCTTTTGGGTACTGATGCCTATGAATTATTATTAAGCGAAATCAATCAGTCCAATCAACAAAAAACCACGCTTGAAAATGATCTAAAGGCTTGCAGTGAGCAATTAAGAGAATTTAAACAATATCAAGAATATATCAAAGAGGAAAAACATTGGCGGGATCAACATCAAAAAGCCCTGCAGGATGTAGCAGCCTTTGCTAACG
Source organism: Moraxella sp. FZLJ2109 (assembly GCF_024296965.1). Taxonomy (NCBI): domain Bacteria; kingdom Pseudomonadati; phylum Pseudomonadota; class Gammaproteobacteria; order Moraxellales; family Moraxellaceae; genus Moraxella; species Moraxella sp. FZLJ2109. The sequence goes on along the minus strand of NZ_CP101112.1, from coordinate 1,967,247 downwards.
AACAAAAAAAGCTGGATCTTGCCAAGAGCGCACAGTCACTTGAACCGCTGTATCAAAAATTTCAAGACCTGAACAACCAACAGCAGCAAAAAACCAATGAGCTAAACGCACTCAATGATAAGCTACCTTTATTAAAATCAACTTATCAATCTGCCAATAAAATCAAGGAAAATCTACAAGCATCTTTGCAAGAAAATATCACAGCATTCGATGAAATCAAGCCTGTGCTTGCGAAAGTGCGCAGCCTTGATCAGCAGCTTGTGGTGGATATAGCAAAACTAGACACCATCAAACAAACCCATCAAGACAATTGCACCACTCTACAAAATACACAGCAAGCGCTCGCCAATACCCAACAAACCAAAACCGATACCCAAAATCAGCTCAATAATATTACAGAGCAGCTGAGTGCATTTGACCATAATAATCATGAAAAAATTCTTAACACACTCACTCTTGGTCAAGAGCAATATCAGCGCGTACTAAGCGATACCGATGAGATTTATACACAGCAGCAATCCGCTCATACCAATCTTATTCAGCTTCTTAATCAAAGAAATCAGCTGCGTGCAGATTTTAAACAAACCAAATTACTGCTTGAGAAGCATAAGCTTGATGCTGATAATTTGACTGAAAATATTGTAGATATACTTGATATTAAAGCTCAAGATTCGGATAATGCATGGGATTATCAAAGTCTATCAAATTATATCGATGATATTAAAAATACACACCGTCAGGCACAGCAGTCTGAGCAACAACTAACCGCCATAGCTCAGCTGTATCTGCAGCATGAGCCATTAAATGCTGAATTACAAGATTTACAAGTACAACTAACTCAAAATCAGCATGAGCTTAAGGCGTTAAGCTCTGAGCTTGATGCCATCACCGCATCATATCTTGATGCTGAAAAACTGTATCATAGCCTAGTAGAAAATCATGAGCTTCATAAGCAAATCTTACATATGAAAGCGCATTTTGATGAGCTCAACGATGGCGATCCTTGTCCTTTATGCGGTGCAACAGAACATCCCTACAAGTCTTTGCCAAATTATCTCGACGGCACACAAGCTCTGCAAGCAAAGCAAGCACTTGATGATCAGCAAGTAAAACTCAATGATATAGTGCAGCAAAAATCGTCACTTGAAAAGCAGCACTACGCCCTGCTGACCCTATTAAACAATAAGAAAAATAATGTAGATCAACTACGCAATAAGTCCAATCAACTGATGCATCAATTGAATCAATCATGGGCCACTTTACCACAAGACTTGGTGCAAGACTTACCATATGATACACTGCCAAATCATTCACAGTTTGGTGAATTTCATCAGCAATATCAGCAGAAAATTGTGCAGCAAGCACAAATTATTCAGCAGGCAGATGCACAACTTCGCGAACTGTCACAAGCTCTTCACCATCAAGAAAAGCTACAAATTACTCACAATACTCAAATCCAAAGTGCTGAACAGCTGCAACTTGCCATTGTGCATGAATTACAAGGATTTTACCAATTACAATCCAAGCTTGACTCACATCTTAATTCTGCGGATTCTTTGCTGAAAAATTTTGGTGCACTATCGATATTCAAAGATCAAGATTTATTAATTCAATTACAAAATTATTTGTCTAATACCAGTCATAATATTCAAACACAGCCCCATATCGACACCCAAGATACGAATGCCATTCGCTTACTGACCAGTGATGATTTACCTGCTATTTTTAAGCTTGATGACGGCTTAAGCCATCAGCTTGCCGATGTGCTCAATCAGACGCTTATGACACTACAAGAGCAGCAAAGCACTATTCACGCTTTACAAAACAAACATCAAGAACTTAATAATAAACTTATTAAAATCAATACCTTAGAACAAAATCAGCTTGAGCAAATCGCACGCTTAGAGCCTATCGTCAAGGCTCAATCTAATGAGATTGATACTCAAAGCCAAGCCATCAATGCACTAAAACAAGAACGCACAACGCTATTTGCAGAGCAATCAGTCGATGCAGTAGAAAGCGAATATCAAAAGAAAATCACCGAACTACGAGATGAGTTAAACAAACAAACCGAGCTTCAACAGCAGCTGGCACTGGATCAGCAAACTGCAATCAGCACCATCAATACCGTCACGACCTTACTTGATGAGATGATGCAAAATCTTGAGCAAGCCATGGCGGGTTTTGAACAGGCATTAAGTACATCGCCTTTTACATCACAGGCAGACTTTTTATTTGCTTTATTGGATACGCAAGAGCTAGAAACGCTACAAAATCGCTCAGATGAATTAAATAAAACCCTGCATAATTCTGAAAATTATTTACACAACATCGCTGACAAATTATCGCAGCTTAAGCAAAATAATCCTGATATTATTACACTATCTGCAGATGAATTAAGCGCCAAAGAACAAACCATCAGCGATCAGTTAGCACAATTAAATCAGCTAATTGGCAATCTTACCAACAAAAAACAGCAAGAAGACATCAATCGCAGTTATCAAGCTGATCTTATCAATCAGATCGAATTACACAATGAAAATACAGCCGTTTGGGCAAAGCTTGATGCGTTGATCGGCTCGGCAGATGGTAAGAAATATCGCAATTTTGTGCAAGGCTTGACACTGGATTTGGTGCTACATCATGCCAATCAAATCCTTGGCAAGATGACTGATCGCTATGTACTGATTCATGATGGCGAACACGCCAAAGCCCTTGAGATACTTGTCACCGACCTATATCAAGGCGATGCCATTCGCAGTAGTAAGAACCTATCAGGTGGTGAGACTTTCATCGTAAGCCTTGCACTGGCACTTGGATTATCTCAGATCAATAGCCAAAAAGTGCAAATTGAGTCGCTATTCTTAGACGAAGGCTTTGGTACACTCGATGAAGATGCACTGGAAATGGCGCTCAATACTTTATTTGAACTTCAACAAAACGGCAAAAGCATCGGCATCATCAGTCATGTCGCAAGCTTAAAAGAACGCATCGAAACGCAGATCATCATCGAAAAATCTGCCAATGGAGCAAGCATTATTAAGGGTGCAGGTGTGAGTCGGTTGGGTTGAAGAATCATTCATCCCAACTTGCAATCAGACTTTCTATGTAAATATAACAACAAGCAATTCGACTGACCATATAGAAAACCACACCTTCTTCAGATGCGGTTTTTCTTAACAAGCAACAACAATCACAGCCCCGCTTTCAAGCTCGCTTCGATAAACTTATCCAAATCACCATCAAGCACCGCACCTGTGTTTGAAGTCTCAACACCAGTGCGCAAATCCTTGATGCGTGAATCATCCAGCACATACGAGCGAATCTGACTGCCCCAGCCGATGTCCGATTTGCTGTCTTCAAGTGCCTGCTGCTTTTCCATGCGTTTTTGCATTTCTAGTTCATACAGCTTGGCACGCAACATTTTCATCGCCGTGTCTTTGTTGGCGTGCTGTGAGCGTTCGTTCTGACACGCCACGACCACGCCCGTTGGTTGGTGAGTAATACGCACTGCAGAGTCTGTGGTATTGACATGCTGACCGCCTGCGCCGCTTGAGCGATAGGTATCGATACGCAGATCGGCAGGATTGATGTCGATTTCGACATTATCATCAATCTCAGGCGAGACAAACACCGCCGCAAACGAAGTATGGCGACCATTATTACTATCAAATGGCGACTTACGCACCAAACGATGCACGCCGATCTCGGTACGCAGCCAACCAAAGGCATAATCACCCTTGACATGGATCGTCGCAGACTTAATGCCCGCCACGCCACCTTCAGACACTTCCATCACATCTGCCTTAAAGCCGTGACTCTCGCACCAGCGCAGATACATACGCAGCAGCATCTGTGACCAGTCTTGCGCTTCTGTACCACCCGAGCCTGCTTGGATATCCAAATAGCAGTTATTGGCGTCCATCTCGCCGCTGAACATTCGCTTAAATTCCAAATCTTCCACTTTCGCGCGCGCCGCATCCAGCTCTGCTTGCACATCATCCAGTAAGCTTTCATCTTCAGCTTCCACCGCAAGCTCAAGCATTGCTGCCGCATCATCTAGGCTAACATCCAAGCCTTCGATCACGCCGATGATGCCATCAAGCACAGATTTTTCTTTGCTAATCTTAGTGGCAAGTTCAGGATTATTCCAAAGCTCAGGATTTTCAAGCTCCAGATTGACTTCTTCTAGGCGTTCTTTTTTGCCTTCGAAGTCAAAGATACCCCCGAAGTTCTTGACCGCGAGCGGCTAGGTCTTTGATTTGCTCTTGATAAACGGCGATTTCCATGATGACTCCAATAATGTATCAATTTAAAACAGGCTATTATAGCAATTTTGGCGACCATTTGCCATCATAAGGTACATGAAAGCTACAGCCAAACCACATTAAGCTTACATTGACCAATCGACGATTTGCCAGTCGTTATTTTGTGCGTGTTCTTTTAAAATCGCATCAGGTGTCACGCAAACTGCTTCATCAGCGAAACTTAACAATGGCAAGTCATTTTTTGAATCTGAATAGGCGATGAGCTTATCAAATGCCACGCCCTTGTCTGCATAAGCTTTGATCAAGTTTTGTAGATGATAAATCTTACCATCTTTAAAATTCGGACGATCGGCGACTTTACCTGTATAGTGATTATCCACCACTTCAAGGCGCGTGGCTAAAGTATGCACACTATCCACCCCAAAAAGATTGGCAATCGGCACAACCACAAAGTCATTGGTTGCGCTGATTACCACGACGACATCGCCATTATCTCGATGCTTTTTGATTTGCTCGATTGCCTTAGGTCGCATATTTGGCTTGATCCAAGTGTTTAGATATTCTTGACGATATACATCCAAATCCGCCATCTTCTGCGTATGCAAAAATGCCGCAACAAATTCATTATATTCCACCGCATCCAGCGTGCCAGCGATATAATCTTGATAAAATTTATCATTGGCATCGGCATAGACTTTGGCATCCACCAAGCCTTTTTCAACGATGAACTGCCCCCAACTGTGATCGCTATCGACATTGAGCATTGTCATGTCAAGATCAAATAAAGCAAGATTTGGCATAGGCTTATCCTTATCATAAAAATCACGCCATTATCGCCAATCTTAAGCTAAGTTGCAAGGTTTTGGGCGAATTTTAGGCACAAAAAAAGCAGCTGATGTAACTCGGCTGCTTTGATGTCTTATTGAAAATCAATCAATATTTATTAGCTTTGATCTGCGCTAGGATTTGCGCGATTTCATCATTAGCTTCTTGCTCGGTGCTTAAGTCACCTTGTGGGGTCAGATCATTCATCACCTGCGGCAATAGCTCGGCGATACCTTGGCAAACTTGATCTTGGCTTGCACCTGTTTGCGCGCACGCCGCTTGGATTTCACTCTCGCCAAACAGACGCTGAATATCACCTGCATCGATGCCATCATTATCGGTATCGATATTTACCCATGATTGCGCTTGGTTATTCATGCCGCTGCTGCTAAATTTACCCAAAACACCCGACAGGCCGCCATTTTTTTGGATAAAAGTCAGTACGATTGGCAATAGCGCAAGCAGTAGCGCGCTTTTATTCATGCCGCCTTGCGCGCCTTGATTGCCGCCGCCCAGCACACTAGCTAAGATACCGCCCAAATCGGTTGGGCTGGCATTGGTTTTTTGACCACCAAGCAGACCACCCAAAATCGCATCCAAGCCTTGTGCTTGTGATGACTGACCGCCCAATACCGAACCAAGCACCCCACCCAAAACGCCACCCATGCCCTGATTAGACTGACCTTGACTCATCGCACCTGCCAAGCCGCCCAACAGACCACCCAAACCGCCTTGGGCTTGCTGCTGCGACTGCTGTGATTGTGCGGCATTTTTGATGACTTCAGTGACAATGCTTTGTAATAGACTCATAAGATTTCCTTAATAAAATTACTCTACAATAATACAACGATACTATCTTAAACAAAGCCACCTGCCAGTTCTATGGCAATTGTGTAATGATTTGTGCGACATTGGAAAAAGTGGTTTTGGTAAAAAACTCCATCAATGCTGATATTACTGAATTTGATTAATGAAACTGTTGCGTACAGGCGTATCGCATATGCCCTTGATTGTTCAGCCGGTATTCTTACCCACAAAACGAGACAGTACCACAAGTTGCCCAAAGGCTTGCGCGCTTAATTGATCGGCATAAATCACCACCGTAAGTGGCGTCTTAACAGGAATGACGACGAAAAATTTCAGCACAATCACCTGAGTTAATCCTAAATCCACCAAGCGACATTCATCAAAATACGCTTGATAAATCAATGGCTTATCGCGATTTTTATCCGCTTTATTCTGTGGCAGCTGCAACAGCCAAATGCCATCCAAATTATCAGCAACAATCTTAATAGGTATAGATGAGCGCACAGCCGCGTGCCACACGCTAGCACCGATACTGACGATAAATAAAATCAACCACTGCCACCACGCAAGCGATACGATGGCACAAATCAGCCACACAAGCCCCGCCACGCCAAGCCACATCAGCCAAGCATGGCGGCTGTTTACTAGGTGCAGATCAATCGCGATGGCTTTTTTGGCATTGGTAAAAGCTTGTGCGCCACCAGTCATTATTACTTATCCATGAACATTATAGCCAGCAACGCAGGTATTTGACACCACTATCAAGCACCGTGTTTCAGCTGCTTCATCTTAGCGATCAGCTCCGCCACCGCCGTCTCTGCAGGCTTAGCCTGATCCATAAAAAACAGCAGCAAATCGGGATCTTCATAGGTCAGCATAGTCTCAAATGCCGCTTGCTCATCGCTATCGGCAGTCAGATATGTAGTTTTGACATAAGGATCGATGTAGTAATCCAGCTCCTTAAGTCCGCGGCGCGCTTGATAAATAATACGGCGCTGATGATCGGTTGGTGTGATACTCATATAATTTTCCTTCAAGGTATTTATCGTAAAATTAACTTATCAAATAATATAACCACCTGGCGGTTTTTCAAGATCTTTGACAAGTTAAGATGGTGAGTAAGTATAGCAAATTTTTACACATTTGCATAAGACCGCCCAAATTTTACCCAACCAATCCTTTGCTTATATCCTTGATAACTGCAAGTTTTTTCACGATTATTTTTAAATATCGCCCTATTTATCATAAAAAATGATATAGACATAATAAATTCAAATGAAAACTAGATTTTTTATAAAAAAAAGTATAATATATCCGATGTCGTCAGTGCCTGCCCTGATTTTTGTATGAATTTTATACAAAATAATGCTAGCGCGCGACTTTGTACAGAGTGATGTTAGCGATAATAACAAGGACAAGCCAAGCGTTACTCAGTTTTGCCATTTTCCAAGCGTTTTGCTTGGTTTTTTAAAAGGATAAGCCATGTCAATGATCAGCTCCACCAGCCATTTGGCAAGCCCAAATGATTTTTCTGATAACTGCGGTTTTGGTTTGATTGCCCATGTCGAAGGGATGCCAAGCCACGACCTAGTCAAGACCGCCATTCATTCACTCAGCTGCATGACGCACCGTGGTGGTGTCGCTGCTGATGGCAAAACTGGTGATGGCTGCGGCCTGTTGATTGCTAAGCCTGAAGGGTTTTTTAAGGCGGTAGCCAAAGAATTGGGCTTTGAACTATCTGAAAATTTCGCGGTCGGCACAGTGTTTGTTAATCTGGACAAAGACAAAGCTGCACACAGCATTAAAGTCTTTAATGACGCCATCATCGCTGAAGAGCTGAGCGTCGCTGGCTGGCGTGATGTGCCTGTCAATCTTGACATCGTCGGTGAAATCGCTCGCGAAAGCCTGCCTGATTTTAAGCAAATTTTCGTCAATGCGCCAAGCGATATGCCTGCTGAAGTGTTCAATCGCAAGCTGTTCGTCGCACGCAAAAAAGCTGAGCTTGCCCTAACAGATGATGAGCTGTTCTATGTCACTGCGCTCAACTGCCAAACTGTGATCTATAAAGGTCTTGTGATGCCTGCCGATTTGCCAAATTTCTTCTTGGATCTGCAAGATGAACGCTTGGCATCGCACATTGTCGTGTTCCACCAACGCTTCTCGACCAACACCCTACCAAAATGGCCACTGGCTCAGCCGTTCCGCTACCTTGCGCACAATGGTGAATTGAACACCATCACAGGTAACCGCAACTGGTCTGTGGCACGCACACCAAAACTAAAAACCGACAAACTGCCAAGCCTACAGCAGCTTGCGCCACTGGTTAATACCACAGGTTCTGACTCATCTAGCCTTGATAATATGCTAGAAGTCTTGATGAATGGTGGCATGAGCCTATTCCATGCGATGAGCATCCTTGTGCCACCAGCGTGGCAAAATGTCGATAGCATGGACATGGATTTGCGTGCATTTTATGAATTTTATTCACAGCACATGGAAGCGTGGGACGGCCCTGCAGGTCTTGTAATCCAAGATGGTCGCTATGCAGTGTGTATGCTTGACCGCAACGGCTTGCGTCCATCTCGCTGGGTTACGACCAAGAATGGCTACATCACCGTTGCATCAGAAGTCGGTACTTGGGATTATGCCCCTGAAGATGTCACTGGCAAAGGTCGTATCGGCCCAGGTCAAATGCTGGTCATCGACACCCACAGCGGTCAGATCATGGACACCAAGACCATCGCAACCATCTTGAAAAAAGCCCATCCATATCGCAAATGGCTGCGCGAAAATGCCATGCGCATCCGTGATGTCGAAGCTATCGAAAAAGCACAAGCGGCTGATGTCAAAGACACTGACACCATCGCATCGCTACAAAAGATGTTCCACATCACCAGCGAAGAGCGCACCGAGATCATCCGCCCTGCTGCCGAAAACGCCCAAGAAGCGGTCGGCTCAATGGGTGATGACACGCCGATGGCAGTGCTGTCACGCCACATTCGCCATGTCGCTGACTTCTTCCGTCAGCAGTTCGCTCAGGTGACGAACCCACCGATCGACCCACTGCGCGAATCGATCGTGATGAGCTTGCAAACTTGCCTAGGTGCTGAGACAAACATCTTCACCCCGTCGGCAAAAGACGCACACCGTATCATCTTATCATCACCGATCCTATCAGCAAGCAAGATGGCGCAGCTAGAAGCCTTGCAAGATCCTGCGTTCTTAAGCCGTCGCATTGATCTTAATTATGATGAAAACTTAAGCCTAAAAGCTGCAATCGAAAATATCTGCGCTGATGTGAAAGCTGCGATCGAAAGTGGCTATACCTTGATCATCCTATCGGATAAAAACATCGCCAAAGGCAGAGTGCCAGCCAATGCGGTACTGGTCACAGGCGCGGTACATCATTACCTGATCAAACAAGGTCTGCGCACCAATGCCAATATCGTCGTTGAGACTGGCTTTGTACGCGATCCACACCATGCAGCGGTACTGATCGGCTTTGGTGCAACCTGTATCTATCCATACCTTGCTTATGATGTGATTGATAATCTGGTAGCAACTGGCGAAATCGAAATCGACGCCATCACCGCGCGCGCCAATTTCCGTAAGAGCATTGATAAGGGCTTATTAAAAATCCTATCAAAAATGGGTATCTCAACCATTGCATCTTATCGCGGCGCACAGCTGTTTGAAGCTGTTGGTCTGTCAGAAGAAATCGTTGAGCTGTGCTTTGTTGGTGTGGCAAGCCGTATCAAGGGCGCAACTTTTGAAGATTTGGCAACCGATCAAGCCATCCTTGCCAAAAATGCCTTTAATCGCCGCACACCGATCGATAAAGGCGGCTTGATTAAGTTTGTCTTTGATAAAGAATACCACGCGTTCAACCCTGATGTGGTGCGCGCACTACACGCAGCAGTGCGTTCAGGCGATTATAGCGAATACCAAAAATACGCTGACATCGTCAATAATCGCCCTGTCGCCACCATCCGCGACCTGCTATCGCTCAAAACCGATGGCGAAATCAGCATCGATGAAGTCGAAGGCATCGAAAATATCCTACCGCGCTTTGACTCAGCAGGTATGTCACTCGGCGCACTATCGCCAGAAGCGCACGAATCAATCGCAATGGCAATGAATACCATCGGCGGTCGCTCAAACTCTGGTGAAGGCGGTGAAGACCCTGCGCGCTATGGCACTTTGAAAAACTCAAAAATCAAGCAAATCGCATCAGGTCGCTTCGGTGTAACCCCTGCATATCTGCGCAGTGCTGAAGTCCTACAGATCAAAATCGCTCAAGGTGCAAAACCAGGTGAAGGTGGTCAGCTACCGGGTGGTAAAGTCAATGGCTTGATCGCACGCCTACGCTACTCAGTACCGGGCGTGACACTGATTTCACCACCGCCACATCATGATATTTATTCGATTGAAGATTTGGCGCAGCTGATTTTTGATCTAAAACAAGTCAATCCAAATGCCCTAGTTTCAGTGAAACTGGTCTCTCGTCCTGGTGTGGGTACGATTGCCACAGGTGTTGCCAAGGCTTATGCAGACCTAATCACCATCTCAGGCTATGATGGCGGTACAGCGGCATCGCCATTGTCATCGATCCACTACGCAGGCTCGCCATGGGAGCTAGGCTTGGCTGAAGCACATCAGTCTCTGCGCGTCAATGGTCTGCGTGATAAAGTGCGCATCCAAACGGACGGCGGTCTAAAAACTGGCCTAGATGTGGTGAAAGCTGCCATCCTAGGCGCAGAAAGCTTCGGCTTTGGTACGGCACCAATGCTCGCTGTCGGCTGTAAATATCTGCGCATCTGCCACTTGAACAACTGCCCAACTGGTGTTGCCACACAGCGCATCGACTTGCGCGAAGAGCATTACATCGGCGAAGTAGATATGCTGATTAACTTCTTCAAATTCGTCGCTATGGAAACGCGCTACTGGATGGCGAAACTGGGCGTTCGCACGCTAGAAGAACTGGTCGGTCGCACTGATTTGTTAGAAATCCTAGAAGGTGAAACTAGCAAACAAAACCATCTGGATCTAACGCCGCTACTGTACAGCCACCCACGCGCCCAAGGTGCGCCGCACACTTGCCAAGTGGCGAACAATGAACCATTTGACAAAGGCGTACTGGCTGAACGCATGGTCAGCGATATGGCGATCAACATCAAAAAAGGCTACGGCGGCGAGTACAGCTACCGCATCAATAACTGTGATCGCTCAATCGGTGCGCGCATCTCAGGTGAGATCGCTGCCACTTGGGGCAACCTAGGCATGAGCGATAAGCCTATTAAGCTGCACTTAACAGGTACTGCAGGTCAGTCACTGGGTGTGTGGAACGCAGGCGGTCTGAACATCGAGCTTGAAGGTGATGCCAACGACTATGTCGGTAAAGGCATGGCAGGCGGCGAAATCGTCATCTACCCACCACGCACTGCCCACATCAAGACCAGCGAATCTGCCATCATCGGCAACACTTGTCTATATGGTGCAACTGGTGGTGCACTGTATGCCGCTGGTACTGCAGGCGAACGCTTCGCGGTGCGTAACTCGGGCAGCCATGCCGTCGTCGAAGGCGCAGGCGATCACTGCTGTGAATACATGACAGGCGGTGTGGTGACAGTACTGGGTCGCACAGGTCTGAACTTCGGTGCAGGTATGACAGGTGGCTTTGCTTATGTGCTTGATATGCAAGGTGATTTCTTCGACCGCTGCAACCACGAGCTGATCGACCTACATCGCATCTCAAGCGAGCAAACCGAAGAACATCGCATTTATTTGCGTAAAATCATCGAAACTCATGTCGAAAAAACAGGCAGCGTCTGGGGTCAGACCATCCTAAGCGACTTTGAACATTATGTTCGTAAGTTCTATTTGGTCAAGCCAAAAGCGGCAAACATCGCCACTTTGGTGAAATCAACCATGGCCGATCCACAATAATTGACTGTTTTTACTAATTTTTGATATGAATTTTGGGTGTTGATTGTTGGTGTGAAAGCATTTTGACATCATGGACAATTTCAAAATACGACTCAATCAGCGCCAAAGGAGATAACTAAATGACTGCTCGCTTACATAATGATTTTCAGTTTTTGGATACGCCACGCACCGATCCAAGCAAAAAATCCATCGAATCTCGCAAAACTAAGTTTATCGAGATTTACAAACCATTTGACCAAAAATCAGCCACCGAGCAAGCGCACCGCTGCCTTGAGTGCGGCAACCCGTATTGCGAATGGAAATGCCCTGTACATAACTACATTCCAAACTGGCTAAAGCTTGCCACTGAAGGCTTGATCGAGCAAGCTGCCGAGCTGTGCCACACCACCAACACCCTGCCCGAAGTCTGTGGCCGTGTCTGCCCACAAGACCGCCTGTGTGAAGGCGCGTGTACGCTGAACGACGGCTATGGCGCGGTGACGATCGGTAATATCGAAAAATACATCAACGACACCGCCTTTGAGCGCGGCTGGCGACCCAATATGAGCAATGTCATCTGGACGGACAAGCGCGTCGCAGTCATCGGTGCAGGTCCTGCAGGTCTTGGCTGTGCGGATATCTTGGTGCGTAATGGCGTGCGTCCTGTGGTGTTTGACAAGCGCCCTGAAATCGGCGGTCTTTTGACTTTCGGTATTCCAGAATTTAAGATGGAAAAAGAAGTGATGATGCGCCGTCGTGAGATTTTCACCGACATGGGCATTGAGTTTCGCCTAAATACCGAAGTTGGCAAAGACATCACTATTGAAGAAATCTTAACTGAGTTTGATGCTGTATTTATGGGTATGGGTACTTATACCTATATGCGCGGCGGCTTTGCAGGTGAAGATTTGGACGGTGTGTATGACGCACTGGATTTCTTGATTGGTAATGTCAATCACTGCCACGGCTGGCAAAGTGATGCTGAGCCGTACATCGATATGAATGGCAAACGCGTCGTGGTATTGGGCGGTGGTGATACCGCCATGGACTGTAACCGTACAAGCATCCGCCAACAAGCTGCATCGGTCACCTGTGCCTATCGCCGTGACGAAGACAGTATGCCAGGCTCAAAGCGTGAAGTGACCAATGCACGCGAAGAAGGCGTGAATTTCCTATTCAATCGCCAGCCTGTCGAGATCGTCGGCGAAAATGGCAAAGTCACGGGCGTCAAAGTCGTTACCACCACGCTTGGCGAGCCTGATGCCAATGGTCGCAGAAGCGCGGTGATCGTCGAAGGCTCAGAAGAGATCTTGCCTGCTGATGCAGTGGTGCTTGCCTTTGGTTTTCGCCCAAGCCCTGCCGAGTGGTTTGCCGCCCAAGGCATTGAGATGCACGCCGATGGCCGCGTGATCGCTGCTGAGAAGCAAACCTACAAATTCCAAACCAGCAACCCAAAAATCTTCGCTGGTGGTGATATGGTGCGCGGCTCAGACCTTGTTGTGACTGCGATTTGGGAAGGTCGTGAAGCTGCCAAAGGCATCTTGGATTATCTGGAAGTCTAAGATAATTTGACAAGCCAAAAAAATAAGCATATCGATGAGTGTCGGTATGCTTATTTGTTTGGGTATATTTATGAGTGCGTAGGCTACACACTATGCACCGTTGATTGAATGGTTTTTTTGATGGTGTATGATATATACCCCACACTTACTTTAACGCATCACAAAATTTTTGCGAGAATAATGAGAAGGCTTGTAAATGAGAAGTAGTAAAGTTTTTCTTTTATTAATTTGTATTTTTTTATTTGTTTTTATTGTATATAGCATATTATCAAATCATATAATTGGAACTCTTTATTAAATAGTATGCAGTGTGTACACCGTGCACCATTGATTAATTATCTTTTTTGATAGGACACGGTATGCACCTACTGGACTAATCATATCAGCCAACAAACACCCATCCCATGACAAGACCAACCATCATCAGCCACCACAGATATTTTGCCCATCGGTTCATCTTGGTGAGCATAACATCACCCCATTGATGCGCATATCGACCAAGCACGGCATCCACCACCCTACCTGCCAACCATACCACAAGCCCCACTGCCAAAAACTGCCCCCAAGTCATCCACGCGCCCTGTCGGTCAAATCCATAGTGCTGTGCAATCATCTGATTTCCATAGATAAACAAGAGTAGACAGATACCGTTAGGTAAGGCATAAATCCATCGATATTGGGTAAAAAATTGCTTTCGACGCTCTTTAGTGAGTTTCATTGTTATCTCCCTGAATATTTTCTTGATATTTTATATTAAATAATAATGATTATCAATATCTTTGAGAATTGGGAATGCTTTTAAATCTAAGTCATGCGGTGCATAGGGTTCACACCGTGCACCGTTGATAGACGGGTTTTTGATGGCGTATAATATGCATATTACCTCCACTTACAAAAAAGTAATCATTCATGAAAATTGAAATTGTGTTATCCCATGAACATCCAGCACAAAATGAAAACTTATTCAGACTAGGCTACCTAAAAGTTATCGAAGAAGAAAATGAAATTTATTTTTTCAAAGATAAGACTTGTATGATTTTTTTGACTATCGATAGCTTGGCTGAATTTTTATTTAGCAAGAATAAACATTGTAGATGGGTCGGAGAAGACTCTGGAATGGTTTATAGCATAAGAAAACATAAAGAGAGCTTAATTTTTTCAGGGGATGATTTTACTTACACATGCAATGAATCTGAATTTACAAATGCCTTATTTTGTGCAATGACTACTTTAGCTATTTATAGTGCGTAGGCTACACACTATACACCGTTGATTGAATGGTTTTATGGTGTATGGTATGTACCCTGTTGGGCTGACCGCCGAGTAGATCATAAGCAATTAATTACACTTTCCATTTAATTTAGTTTGGCTTTCTGTTCGGCATTCGTGTTCAGAAAAATATATGTAATTTTTATTTTCCATACAATCTTCTATTTCCTTTATGCGTTTTTTTACATCATTAGCACTCATGTCTGGAGTTCCAGCATTCATGTCCAAAGTTCCATTCATATAGTCTTTTACACCACACTGCTGAAAATCTCTCCAGCGTTGTTCGGGGTCGGTATCACCAATACTGTCCTTTTTTTGCCAACGCTGTACTACTTTCACCTCTGGACGAGCAGAACAATCAGCACTCTGTGGATAAATCCAACACCCTTTTGAATAATAACAACTACTTAAAAATACTGTAAACAAACCAAGAATAATGATTTTAGCTACGCTCATCATTGACCTCCTAATTTAAATAGAATTACAAAAAAATCTGAAGATAGCACATCAGTGCGTAGGGTGTGCACCGTGCACCTTTGATTGAATGGTTTTTGATGGTGCGTGGTATGTACCCTGCTGGGCTGACCGCCGAGTAGGTCATAAGCAATTAATTACATTTGCCATTTAATTTGGTCTGGCTTTCTGTTCGGCATTCATATTCGGTAATAAATATATATCCCTTATCTTTTACGCATTGGTACTTTTTAGACCTTCTGACCTCAAAAGCATCGTCAGATTCATTGGGGCGAGTACCATTAAAAATAGCCATGCCATAATCAACACCTCCTACTCCACATTCTTTTAAATCCCTTATTCGCTGTTCAGGGTTGGTGTTGCCAATACTATCCTTTTTTTGCCATTGCTGAATGCCTTTCACTTCTGGACGAAAAGGACAATCAGCACTCTGCGGTCCATAGATACACCCCTTTGAATAGTAACAACCAGATAGCATGGCTGTTACCAAACCCAAAATCATCATTCTTAACATCATTGACCTCCCAATTTTAATAGAATTACAAAAAAATCTGAAGATAGCACATCAGTGCGTAGGGTGTGCACCGTGTATCGTTGATTGAATGGTTATTATGGTGTATGTACCGGTCAACTATTTTCAAACAACCCCTAAGAGGGTTTTGTTAAAAAACTGTCGTTCTTTTTCAACAGGGCTTAGGTAGTTATTAAAGCTGTGGGGTCTGAGTTGACTGTAATAGCCAAGGATATAATTTGCCACGTCTACTTTTGCTTCTTGGATATTCTCATAGCCATGTTTTGGCATCCATTCAGTTTTAAAACTTCGAAAGAAACGCTCTGTTGGTGCATTATCCCAGCAGTTGCCCTTTCTACTCATACTGTGTGTCATCTTACATCTAGCAACGGCATCAGCAAAGGCGCGACTGGTGTAATGAGTGTACCGGTCAACTATTTTCAAACAACCCCTAAGAGGGTTTTGTTAAAAAACTGTCGTTCTTTTTCGACAGGGCTTAGGTAGTTATTAAAGCTGTGGGGTCTGAGTTGACTGTAATAGCCAAGAATATAACTTGCCACATCTACTTTTGCTTCATGAATATTCTCATAACCATGTTTTGGCATCCACTCATATTTAAAACTTCGAAAGAATCTTTCTGTTGGTGCATTATCCCAACAGTTGCCTTTTCTGCTCATACTGTGTGTCATCTTACATCTAGCAATAGTATCAGCAAAGGTGCGACTGGTGTAATGAGATCCTTGATCTGAATGAAATAACACACCGGTTGGTTGAAAGCGTATGGTATAAGCCATGGCTAAAGCTTTGGTGGTCAGCTCACTGTTTGGATGATCACTCATGGCAAAGCCAATGATGTGTCTGGCATATAAATCCATCACCACAGCCAAATAACAAAATCCTGCTTTGGTGTGAATATACGTCACATCCGATACCCATACTTGATTGGGTGCAGCTGGTGCAAACTGCCGTTTTAGCAAGTTGTCATGCGCTGTATGTGCTTGATCAGCTAAGCGATAGCGATGCTTGATGCTTTGGCGACTGATGAGTCCTTGTGCTCTCATTAATTGACGCGCTTTATAGCGTGTTAGTTTAATCTGATGAGCACGACTAACCATAGCAGCAATACTTCTAGAGCCTGCCGATCCTTTAGAGCAATCAAATGCTTGTTTTACCCATAGGCGCAGATTAATCTCTTTACGTGTTGGCAGTTTTGGTTTTTGCTTGACATAATAAGTACTTCGGCAAATACCAAATAGCTGACACAGCTTTGCTTTACTGATGCTGTATTGCCCCATCAATTGCTCTATTAGCGGGATAGTAAGCTGTCTTGAGCTAATAGAGCGGATGCCTTTTTTAAAATATCTCACTCAAGTCTTAGCTGGGCATTTTCTTTACGAAGTCGTTCAAGCTCTCGTTGTTCTGGTGTTAGAGCATGACCTGTGGCTAATGGCTTGCCTTGAAGTTCAAGACGATAACGTTTAAGCCAGTTTTCTAAAGTAGATTTACCGATATCATATTGCCTAGCAACATCAACAACACGCTGATTTTGCTCTTCAATGAGTTTGACCATTTCTAGTTTAAATTCGTTGCTGTACTGCTTACGCTGTTTTGTCATGAGAGATTACTCCTAGTTTGGGGTAGTATAACCTCTTATGGGGTGTCTGGGAATATTGTACCGGTACATACAATGACTTCTGGCGCTGGTTGTGCTGGTGGGCAAGCACCATCCACAGGATCTACTGGATTCCAGTAGAAGGTACGGGTGAACTTGTCTTTGTCAAATAGGACTTTGAATTGGCAAGTGGTCACATCATCAGTACCAACACCTGGGGTGTGGAAGTGGAATAGATAGTTCCACTCACGTGGACGCCATACTTCATCATAGTGTGGACGGCCAAGTAGTTGGTATAGTTGGTCTTTGGTCATGCCAGCTTTGACTTCTTTTAGGCTAGCAAGATTTGGGAAAGTACCACGGTTTTTGTCAAAGGTGACAGAATCCCAACGAGGCCATACTGGGTTATCAGTTGTACCTTCAGCGGTGACTTTGGTTGGAGTAGTACCACAAGCAGTCATGGCAGCAGCTAGGGCTGATACTGCTAGGGCTTTGTAGATGGTTTTCATGGTTAAGTCCTTATGATAAGTAAATTAGGAAAAACTACCCCATCGTGTGATGGGGAGGTTTTGTGGGTTTGGTGGTAGATTACCACTGCCAGCCCATACCAGTACCGATGGTGAAGTCACCTTGGGTGTTGGCGCTACCTGACATCTTGAAGATCAAGCGTTCGTTGTCGCTTGCACTTGAGAAGCCAACAGCAACTGCACTTTCACCTTTGTGATGACCTAGACCTACACCTAGCAAGTTCGCACCTGGACGGGTAACTTGTGGGATGTTGATCATCGCAGCAGAACCTGCGATGCCTGCACGGCTCTCATCTTCTAGGTCGTCGATACGGTTATTGACACCACCGATCTACTGATTGAACACATCTTGCAATGCATATAGCTGGCTACCATTGATCACATCTGTAGATGATGGACTGATCGCACCATTGGCGACATTGGTGATTTGGTTACCACCGACGCTTAGAGCTGGTACAGCTGTATCATCGATTTTTTGACCTGCAGAGTTATAGTTACCACCTGCGACTGTGGTTAGTGCTGTATTGCCTGCAGTACCTTGAACATTTACTGTATTGGCATTAACCGTTGGTGCTGTGACAGATTTTTCAATCTTCACATCTGGCGCCATATTATTGACAACATCGTTGTTATCTGCAGATTTGGTGATATTGATGTTGCCATCAGTATTGTTCATATCTACAGTTTCACCTGGATTTACAACTGAACCATTTGCACCTTCTGCGGTTAGTGTGAAGCCTGATTTATTGATCGCATCGGCGACATTTTGAGCAGTAGCGACCTGATTACCTGCTTTATCAAAGTAGTATAAATCCAAAATACTGCTCATGCAAAACACTTGTTGCTTGAGCAGTTTTTCTATAATGATTAATTAATCAATCTATTAGTAGATTGCATAAATAAAAACAGCGCCCACACTGTGAACGCTGTTTTTGTTGGTGTTTGCTAATCAGTCAGCAATTACCATTCCCAGCCCATACCGACACCGGCACCGAATTTGTTTTCGGTATTGGCATCGACATTCGCCTTGAAGGTCAAGCGGCCGTTGTCACTTAGGCTACTAAAGCCAACCGCAACTGCGCCTTTGTCACCATAAGAGCCTAGACCTACAGCCAGCATAGATGAGCCTGGACGATGGACTTGTGGCAAGGCAGCGACTGCACGAGCACCTGCCATACCGCCTTCCATATCGTCTTCTAGACCATTAATGCGGTTGTTGATGTTGGTCACAGCACCTTGAAGCTGATTCACATTCACTGCATCTGTGCCTTTGACACCTGGTGCGACATTGGTGATGCGGCTTGGTGCTGTCGGGCTACCGACGCTTAGCTCGCTCACGCCATCTTCGGCAGTGTTGCCAGTCATGGTTACAGGGCCGACATTCACGGTGTTGGCAGTGACAGAATCTACAGTGATGTCTTTGGCAATATCAACCGAGAACTCTTTACCACCTGTTGCGTTGGTCTTGTCGGTTTTGACAACGACATTGTCACTACCCGCAACCACAGTTTCGCGAACGTTATTCACTTTGGTTGCTGCCTCAATCTTATCTTTGGTGTCTTGTGATAGATCGATGCTGTAGTTGGTAGTGTGATTTGCCTTCGTCTCTGGAGTGACAGTCACATAGTCAGACCCTGCTGATGCTGTTGTTTTAACGGCATGAACAGTGTATGGATCAGCTTGTGTGCCCGTACCCGTCACTTCGGTGTTATCACCCGCCTTAACATAAGTCTTGGCTGCAGCAACTGTATCTTGAAGTTGTTTCACATTCACTGCATCGCCATCTTCAACACCAGCTTTGACATTGCTAATCGTCGCACCACCCACATTCACAGTTGCATCACCAAGCTTGATGGTAGTACCGCCATTGCTGATTGATGTGATGTCGGTTAGATCACCTTTGACATTGACTTTGTATGGGTCAGTATCAGTGCCTGAGCCTTCTACTGTGGTGTTTTTACCATTGACCAGTTTGGTTTTTGGTAGGTTATCAGTGTTTACAGTTAGGTTGCCATCCCTATCAAAGGTAATGGTATTGCCATCAGTTTTGATGTCAAAGGTTAGACCATTGGTTGTGACATTAGCTGTAGTGCCTTTGCCATCAACGGCTTTGACGTCTGCTTTTAGTACGCCGTTCGTTAGGGTTAGATCAACCGTGTTGGTATCTTCAACCTTAGTGGCAGCGTTGTTAAGCACGTCTTTGGCTTTGTCAGTTAGGCCTACTGCATAATCAGTGGTGGTAGTACCAACTGCTGACTTAGTGCCATTAGCAGTCACAGTCAAGAACTCGCTTGAGCCATCTTTGACAGATGCTGTAGCGGTGGTGTCTTTGGCGTTGATCACATATGGGCTAGTGGTTGTACCTTCGCCTGTGATATCAACATTATTACCTGCCTTGATTGCAGTTTTGTTCGCAGCCACTGTATCTTGAAGCTGTTTCACATTCACTGCATCATTATCATCAACACCAGCGGCAACATTGGTGATCTTGGTCGCTGAGCCGTCAGACTTACCAACATTGATATTGTTGCTCGCATCAGCTTTGATGATTGGGCCGTTTTCATTAAACTGCACTGAAGTAAATACAGGTGTATCTACCGTTGCTACAGTCAATGATGTGCCTGAGCGTGTGATGCTGATATTCTTGCCATTGACAAAGTCAACCTCATCACCTGGTTTGACCAGAGCACCTGTGTCGCCATTAGCCTTAATGGTAAAGCCTGAGTTGTTGATGGCATTGGCAATGTCAACTGCAGTCGCAAGCTTGCTCGCTTCATCACCTGT
This sequence comes from Moraxella sp. FZLJ2109, assembly GCF_024296965.1. Classification (NCBI taxonomy): domain Bacteria; kingdom Pseudomonadati; phylum Pseudomonadota; class Gammaproteobacteria; order Moraxellales; family Moraxellaceae; genus Moraxella; species Moraxella sp. FZLJ2109. The sequence continues at coordinate 1,946,683 of NZ_CP101112.1, read as the reverse complement.
TGGGACATTGACCGTACCAGTCGCTGTATTGGTCAGCGGCGTGGTTGCTACAGATAGCTCGCCATCAGCATTTTTGACGATGGTTGTGCCATCAGTATTGACCGATAGATCAAATTTCTTCGCACCTTTCTCTGTCTTACCTTCGGTGATCGTTACTGACTTATCAGTTGACACCACTTCTTCTTGTGATGCTTGTAGCTGTTCATAGTTCACAGCATCACCAGCTTTGGTGCCGTTGGCAACGTTGGTAATCGTCGCACCACCCACATTCACAGTTGCATCACCAAGCTTGATGGTGGTGTCACCATTGCTGATTGATGTGATGTCGGTTAGATCACCTTTGACATTGACTTTGTATGGGTCAGTATCAGTGCCTGAGCCTTCTACTGTGGTGTTTTTACCATTGACCAGTTTGGTTTTTGGTAGGTTATCAGTGTTTACAGTTAGGTTGCCATCCCTATCAAAGGTAATGGTATTGCCATCAGTTTTGATGTCAAAGGTTAGACCATTGGTTGTGACATTAGCTGTAGTGCCTTTGCCATCAACGGCTTTGACGTCTGCTTTTAGTACGCCGTTCGTTAGGGTTAGATCAACCGTGTTGGTATCTTCAACCTTAGTGGCAGCGTTGTTAAGCACGTCTTTGGCTTTGTCAGTTAGGCCTACTGCATAATCAGTGGTGGTAGTACCAACTGCTGACTTAGTGCCATTAGCAGTCACAGTCAAGAACTCGCTTGAGCCATCTTTGACAGACGCTGTAGCAGTGGTGTCTTTGGCGTTGATGGTATAGGTGATTTCACCGGTCGCATCGTTAGTGACATTGGTCACTTCAACATTTGTACCAGCCTCTACCTTAGTACGTGCCGCCTTGACAGTGTCATTCAACTGCTTAACGTTCACCGCATCAGTGTCTTCAGTACCCGCTTTCACATTGGTAATTTGGTTATTACCCATGTTGATCACTGAATCTGGGCTGACTGTGAAGTTCTTCACAACTGTATCACCTGTAGCTGTTAGGTTGCTTGTGGTGATGTTGTTAAAGGTCACATCGTCTTTTGTGGCGATATTTAGCTTATTGCCACTACCAGAGATCTTGATGTTTTTACCTGCATCGATGTTTAGCGTATCGCCAGCAGTGATGTTCGATGAATCCGCTGTTGTATAGCTATTCTCACCACCATCAGCGATAGAAGCAACTTTCCATGAGACATTATTAATTGTCTTAACAATGTCACCAACAGTGGCGACTTTATTGCCTTCAGTAGTAACTGCTTGACCTGCAACCACGGTTGAAGTACCCGTATTTACTGTTGCGGTGATGGTATTGCCTGTTTTGGTGAAGTCAATGCTATCACTATCTTGAACTTCAGTCACAGCATTATTAATTACTGTCTTGGTTGCATCATCCAAACCAACGGTATAGTTAATCACACCATTAGCATCTTCTGTACCACCAGTGATTTCCACTTTACCATCAGTAGCTGCGGTCACTGTTGTTTTGGTTGCATCAACCTTATAAGTGGTTTTGTTACCATCTTTAGTTGGGGTCACTGTGGTGTTTTTACCTGATACCACTTCTGTGCTAGCAAGACCATCAGTATTCACTGTCAAGTTGCCATCTACAACTTTAATGGTTGTGCCGTCAGTCTTAACATCAAAGGTGATGCCATCAGTACCAACTTTTGCGTCAGTGGCTACGCCATCGACGAAGTTTAGGCTGTCACCGAATTTCACTTTTGCCGCTTCAGTGTTGCCATCAACTTTGGCTGTCCAGTAACCTTGATTCACTGCAGTGACAACATCTGCAACAGTTGCTACGCCATTGGTGTTTGTTACATCACCCAATGCACCATTAGCGGTTTGTGCATTGAATGTGCCTTTTTTCACATCAACATTGTAGTTTTGACCTTTGGTGTCATTCAACTTATCTTTAGTGACCGTTAGCAAGTCTGGGGTACCAGTAGATACAGACTCTTCTTTAGCAAGCTGTTCTTTGGCTGCATCGCTTAGATCAAAGACGACTTTGCCATCAGCACCAACGGTTGCGACAGTTTTGTCACCATTAGTGAAGTCTAGACCTTTGTTTAGGTTAACGGTTTGTGCATTTCCACCATTAGCTTTGTAAGTTAATGGAATAGATTCTGCAGCCTTAGTGCCATCAAAGGTGACGTTATAGGTATCTACACCATTCTCATCTGTCTTAGTTACAGCAATTGGAGCTGTACCTGTGACATTGATTGCTTCTTTGGCAGCTGTTTTGACTGCTGCTTTAGATACACCAACTTTATAAGTTTCACCTGCATTGCCTGCAGCAGCACCTGACTCAGTGCTAACGGTTGCAATGTTGTCAGCCACTGCGTCATCTAGGACGACTTTTTCGACTGATTTGGCTGCGATACGCTTGATGTCACCGATGTTTGCACCGTTGCTATCTGTATCACCGCCTGAGCCTACATTTGTCAGGGTATTGCCACCCATATCCACTGCTGAATTTGGCTTGATAGTGAAGTTCTTCACAACTGTATCACCTGTAGCTGTTAGGTTGCTTGTGGTGATGTTGTTAAAGGTCACATCGTCTTTTGTGGCGATATTTAGCTTATTGCCACTACCAGAGATCTTGATGTTTTTACCTGCATCGATGTTTAGCGTATCGCCAGCAGTGATGTTCGATGAATCCGCTGTTGTATAGCTATTCTCACCACCATCAGCGATAGAAGCAACTTTCCATGAGACATTATTAATTGTCTTAACAATGTCACCAACAGTGGCGACTTTATTGCCTTCAGTAGTAACTGCTTGACCTGCAACCACGGTTGAAGTACCCGTATTTACTGTTGCGGTGATGGTATTGCCTGTTTTGGTGAAGTCAATGCTATCACTATCTTGAACTTCAGTCACAGCATTATTAATTACTGTCTTGGTTGCATCATCCAAACCAACGGTATAGTTAATCACACCATTAGCATCTTCTGTACCACCAGTGATTTCCACTTTACCATCAGTAGCTGCGGTCACTGTTGTTTTGGTTGCATCAACCTTATAAGTGGTTTTGTTACCATCTTTAGTTGGGGTCACTGTGGTGTTTTTACCTGATACCACTTCTGTGCTAGCAAGACCATCAGTATTCACTGTCAAGTTGCCATCTACAACTTTAATGGTTGTGCCGTCAGTTTTGACGTTGAAGCTTACACCACCGTCTTTAAGTACCGCGTCTGTCGCTGTACCGTCTACGAAGTTGAGACTATCCCCAAAGTTCACATCAGCAACTTTGGTTGAACCATCTACGTTCGCTGTCCAGTAGCCTGTATTGACCGCAGAGACGACATCAGCAACGGTTGCTACACCATTGGTATTTGTAACATCGCCCAATGCACCGTTATTGGTTTGTGCATTGAATGTGCCTTTGGTAATATCAACCTTAAACTCTTTACCGCCTGAGGTGTTTTGTGCGGTGTTGTCAACAGTCACAAGACCTGAGTCACCAGCAACAACGGTTTCAACTTTGGCAAGCTCTGCTTTAGCATCATCGCTTAGATCAAAGACAACTTTGCCATCTGCACCAACGGTTGCGACAGTTTTGTCACCATTGGTGAAGTTTAAGCCTTCGCTTAGGTTAACGGTTTGTGCATTTGCACCATTGGCTTTATAAGTTAATGGTGTAGTTTTTGCTGCTTCTGCACCATTGTAGTTTACTGTGAAGGTTTCTACACCGTTCGCAGTTGCATTGGTTACGGTAATTGCTTTGCCATCACCAACAACATCAATTGCTTCTTGAGCAGCTGTTTTGACTGCTGCTTTAGATACACCGACTTTATAGGTTTCGCCTGCTTCACCAGCAACTTTACCTGACTGGGTGTTCACGGTTGCAATGTTGTCAGCAACTGTGTCATCTAGGACGACTTTTTCGACTGATTGAGCTGCGATACGCTTGATGTCACCAATGTTTGCACCGTTGCTATCTGTATCACCGCCTGAGCCTACATTTGTCAGGGTATTGTTACCCATATCCACTGCTGAATTTGGAGCAACAGTAAAGTCATTGACTGTGGTTGCGCCAGTTGCGGTCAGATCAACGGTAGTGACACTGTTGAGTGAAATATCATCTTGCAATGAATAGGTGAATACATCGGTTGCTTGATCTAGTGCCAAGTTCTTACCTGCACGCAAGGTGACAGTTTCACCTGGGTTGATCAAGGTAGTTGCGTGTGTACCTTTGGCTACACCACCATCAACCACATCACCTTTGACATTCCAGCCTGAGTTATTGATCACTGTTGCCAAGTCTTGTGCATTCACCAGTTTTTTCGCATCATCTGCTGATGGTGCATTCACTTGACCTGCTTTGTCTAGACCTGCTGCTACAGCTGTCAACGTCGTTGTTTTCACATCTGCTTGGATTTTGTTATCCGCTGTTTTGGTCAAATCAACGGTATCGGTATCAACAACATCTACTACAGCATTGTCGATGATATTCTTCGTTGCTGCATCCAAGCCAACTGTGTAGTTAATCACACCGTTTTGGTCTTCAGTACCACCAGTGATTTCCACTTTACCACCAGTAGCTGCGGTCACTGTGGTTTTGGTTGCATCCACTTTGTATGGATTTGCTTCCGTACCATCGCCTTGTACTGTAGTGTTTTTACCATCAACCAGTTTGGTTTTTGGTAGGTTATCAGTGTTTACAGTTAGGTTACCGTTGTCATCAATCTTGATGGTTGTGCCATCAGTTTTGACATCAAAGGTGATGCCTTTGTCACCATTTGCTCCGTCAACGATTCTTGCTGTTGTGCCTGTACCGTTAACGAAGTTGATGTCGTCACCAAAGCCGACTTGTTCAACTTGGTTGCCACCAACTTTTGTGGTCAAGAAGCCTTTATTCACTGCTTCAACAACATCAGCGACAGTTGCAACACCAGTGTTACCTGCTGCTAATTCACCTGTTGTGCTTGGGTTGTTGAATGTGCCTTTGGCAATATCAACCTTAAACTCTTTACCGCCCGAGGTGTTTTGTGCGGTGTTGTCAACAGTCACAAGACCTGAGTCACCAGCAACAACGGTTTCGACTTTGGCAAGCTGTGCTTTGGCATCAGCATTTAGATCAAAGGTAACAACACCATCTGCACCAACGGTTGCAACAGTTTTGTCACCATTAGTGAAGTCTAGACCTTTGTTTAGGTTAACGGTTTGTGCATTTCCACCATTAGCTTTATAAGTTAATGGAATAGATTCTGCTGCTTTTGTGCCATCAAAGGTGACATTATAGGTATCTACACCATTCTCATCTGTCTTAGTTACAGCAATTGGTGCTGTACCAGTGACATTGATAGCTTCTTTGGCAGCATCTTTCACAGCTTGTTTAGACACACCGACTTTATAGGTTTCACCTGCATTACCTGCAGCATCACCTGATTCGGTGTTCACTGTTGCGATGTTGTCAGCCACTGTGTCGTCTAGGACGACTTTTTCAACAGACTTGGCTGCGATACGTTTGATGTCACCAATGTTTGCACCGTTGGTGTCTGTATCACCACCGCTTGCAACGTTAGTAATCACTGTATCGCCTGCATTGATACCATCTTGATTGATGGTGACAGGACCTACAGTTAGGTTACTTGCTGACACGTTGTTGAAGGTGACGTTTTCAGCGGTTGCGAAGGTGAACTCATTGCCTACACGTTTAACGGTTAGGTTTTTACCTGCGCTGTAAGTGATTTCTTCACCTGGGTTGATTAAGGTTGCTCCCTCTTCATTACCTTCAGCTTTGTTACCGCCTGTTGTGACGTTAAAGCCGATTTTGTTAACCGCTTCGATTACGTCAGCTACGGTTGCTACACCGTTTTTCGTGCCAGCAGTATTTAGAGCACCTTCTGTTGTTGCACCATTGAAAGTACCTTTGGTGACATTCACAACAAAGTCATTACCGCCTGTTGAATTCTTGGTGGCATTGGTAGTGACTGTAACAAGGGCAGGTGTGCCTGTAGAAACGGTTTCTTCTTTAGCGATTTGAGCCTTAGTTGCTTGATCAAGATCTAGGCTATAAGTCGTGGTTTCTGTACCGTTCGCATTGGTTGTTGTGGTTGGTGTTACAGTAATATTAGAGCCTGTTGCTGGTGCAACAACTGTTTTATCTGCATGAACAGTGTAGTCCGTGCCACCTGTCGTTGCATTTGGTGCAGAAGTAACCGCAGTGTTATCCCCTGCCAATACCGCTGTCTTAGTTGCATTTAACTGTTGTAGGTTAACTGCATCTGTTGCATTCGTACCATTTGCTACATTGGTGACGGTGTTGCCACCCATGTTCACTGTACCACCTTGGTTTACAGTGAAATTATTGGCTGTCACATTGTTGAACGTCACATTGTCTGATGTTGCGATATTTAGGGTATCGCCCTCACCACTGATTGCAATGTTTTTACCTGCGTTGATGTTTAACTTATCTCCTGCACTGATCTTAGATGTATCAGTTACTTTGTAAGTATTTTCACCACCTGTAGCTACTGAGTTTACAGACCAAGACACATTGTTAATAGCATTAACCACATCACCTAGGTTTGCTACCTCATCCGTATCAGTTGTGATTGCTTTGCCATCACCACCCGCTGTTGATGTACCTGTGTTGACTGTTAAGTCTTTAGCACCATTTGTACCATCAGTGATACTGATAGAGTTATCGCTTGAGACCAGGTTCACATCATAAGTGATGTCTTGGCCTGAGATACGTGCAGTTGTACCTTTGCCGTCAACAAAGTTGATGTCATCACCAAAGCCTACTTGCTCAACTTGAGTACCGTTAACTTTTGTGGTTAAGAAGCCTTTATTTACTGCATCTACAACATCTTTAACTGTTGCTACGCCTGTATTACCTTCGGCCAACTCACCCGTCGAGGTTGGATTATTGAATGTACCCTTAGTTACATTCACCACAAAGTCATTACCACCCGTTGCATTTTTCGTTGCATTGGTCGTTACTGTTACTAAATCAGGGGTACCTGTAGAAACAGTTTCTTCTTTAGCGATTTGATCTTGTGTCGCTTGATCTAGCGCAACATTGTAAGTAGTGACGTTATTGCCAGTATCACTTGGTGTAACTGTCAGACCTGTACCTGTTGTGACGACAGTTTTTTCTGCATCAATCGTATAGGTCGTTGTACTACCTTCTGTTTTAGACGCTACATTAGTGTTATTACCTGCAGCAACGACTGTTTTTGGTAGTGCATCGGTATTCACTTTTAGGCTGTTGGTAGCTTGATCAATTTGGATGGTAGAGCCGTCAACATTGGTGTTATAAACTACAGCACCATCTTTGACTGCAGCGGTTGTGCCCGTGCCATTAGCAAAGTTAAGCGTATCACCAAACTTAATGTCAGCTGCTTTTGAGCCATTAGCATTGACAGTGAAGAAGCCTGAATTCACCGCAGTCACGACATCAGCTACAGTGGCTACGCCTGCTGTCGTACCGTCAGCATTTAGCTTACCTGCTGTTGTTACACCATTGAATGCACCTTTGGTGATGTCAACGGTATAATCAGTAATCTGTGTAATACCATCAGCACGAGTAGCATCTGCTTTAGTAACAGTCACTAGGCTACCATCTGCTGCTTTGACGTGTGCAGAAGTATCGGTGTTGGTATCGGTATCAACGACTTTTGATTTTAGCTTACCATCAACGACTTCAAGGGTATTTTCATCAATGCTTAGACCGACTTCATAGTTAGTCACGCCAGTTGCTGATTTAATACCTTCTGTGACGGTGATTGGTGAGGTTGCTGCTTTTGATACCGTGGTTTTTTCTGCATCCACTGTGTAAGTCGTGGTTGTGCCATCAGTCTTGCTTGAAACTACTGTGTTATTACCCTGTGCTACCACAGTTTTTGGTAGTGCACTGGTATTCACTTTTAGGCTGTTGGTAGCTTGATCAATTTGGATAGTGGTGCCGTCAACATTGGTGTTATAAACTACAGCACCATCTTTGACTGCAGCGGTTGTAGCTGTGCCATTAGCAAAGTTAAGCGTATCACCAAACTTAATGTCTGCTGCTTTTGAGCCATTAGCATTAACAGTGAAGAAGCCTGAATTAACTGCAGTCACGACATCAGCTACAGTGGCTACGCCTGCTGTCGTACCGTCAGCATTTAGCTTACCTGCTGTTGTTACACCATTGAATGCACCTTTGGTGATGTCAACTTTAAACTCTTTACCGCCTGTGTCATTGTTGTTTGGTGAAGTCACAGTCACGAGACCTGAATCACCTGCGATAACCGTCTCGACTCTATCGAGTTTATTTTGTGTCTCTTGATCTAGCGCAACATTGTAAGTGGTGACGTTGTTTGCACTATCTCCCCCTGATGTACTAACAGTTAGACCTGTACCAGTGGTGACGACAGTTTTTTCTGCGTCAATCTTATAGGTCTTGCCATCAGCCGACGGTCTTGCGGTGACATAAGTGTTATTACCAGCCACGACAGATACACGCGTTGCATTCAGCTGTGATAGATTCACTGCATCATTTGGTTCGGTGCCGTTAGCAACATTGGTAATTCTTGTCGCTGATCCATCCGGTTTTGCGACTTTGATGTTAGTACCTCCATCATTAGTGATTTTCGGTCCGCTACTGCTAACAAACTGTACGCTATCAAAGATTGGGTTGGTGGCGATTTGGATTTGTACGCCTTGATTATCAACTACCGTTTGGACGTTACGCGCACTGTAGTTGCCAGTAGTTGCCGCATCAGCATTACGCGATAGTTGTGTTCCTACGTTCGCACCCTTGATAACAATCTCATCGCCCAAAATACGTTCTAAGCCATTTTCACTAGCAAAGTTCATGGTGGCATTCGCACCATCTTTGTTGCTATTGGCCTTAAAGGTGATTGGCTTAGCTGCTTGATGTGCGACAGCATAGAGCTGCGAGCCATTGATGGCGTCTGTTGATGTTTTTGAGATTTCACCGGCGGCGACGTTTTGGATACGACGTTCTGCACCTGATGAGCCGACAGAGACTGCACCATCTGATGTCGCACCTGCAAAGGCTTGACCACCAACTGAGGTTGAACCATAAGTAAGATAACCGACAGTAGCTGTCGAGACTGTGCCACCAGCACCTGCAGTTGTCGCTGTGGCGCCACTTTGCTGGTCTTTATCCCATGTCTTAAGCGTACCAACGCCGTCACCACCGACACTGCCTGTACCACGAGTAACCTCTGATTCATTACCAAGATAGACAGAGTTAGCTACCGTTCCTTCGCCAGAATCAACCGCCAAATCGGTCGAGCTACGGCCGATACCGCTACCTAGTACAAAGGTATTAGCCGATGTAATGGTATTGTTATTACCAATCGCATACGAGCCATCTGCATCAGCCGTTAGGTGTGATGGATCACCGAATGCACCTGCGTTGTCAGCTTCGATAGTATGACCCACGCCCACAGCAACCGATTGATTGCCTGTTACATTTGAGCTTTTACCGATGGCGATAGATTCAGTGCCCAACGCTTTGGTACTTGTACCGATGGCGATGGTGTCTGCTTTTGCAGTATCAAGCTTGGCTTTGGCAGTAGTAAGAGCCTGTTCCAGACCTGGTTTGGCAGCTGCTAGATTGTTTAGTTCAGTTTGGTATTTGGTAATATTTGCCGTGTCATTTTTAGCAGTAGCTGCAACCAATAGCCCTTGATTAACTCGGGTATTACGCTCATTAGTGAATAAATCATTTTGTGCTTTGGTAAAGGCATCCACATCCGCCTTAGCGATACCCGCCAACGAAGACTGACCAATAGCAATACCATTTGTACCTGATGCCGTTGATGACACACCTATAGCGGTGGCATTATCACTTACCGCATAAGCACTGTGACCGTATGCAGCAGAACTTGCTCCTGTACTACGAGAACCTCTACCCACAGCGGTAGAATTTGCTCCATAGTTACGTGCTGCTGTACCAATTGCGATACCATTTTCACCCTTGCCAATAGCATACCAACCTTGTGCAATCGTAGCTGTAGCGTGTGCTTCGGACATATCGCCAATTGACATTGAGCGGTCAGCACCACTATGTACCAATGACCCCTTACCTAATGCAATAGCAAGTGTACTTTGCGATGTTGCCTCTGAACCGATTGCGGTTGCACCTTCTTGGCTAGCCAAACTGCCTGAACCAATGGCGGTTGTATAGTTTGCGCGAGCCTTAGAATCAAAACCAACCGCAACCGCTTGTTGTGCATCAGCAACCGAGCCAACACCATAGGCACTTGAGCGATCGCCCAATGCACGGCTATTAACACCTACTGCGGTAGCAAATTGCGATAGACCTGCATCCGCCGCTTGACCGATTGCCACACTCGCGTCTTTGGCTGTTGCCTTCGCACCGATTGCAATCGCTGTACCAAGATCAACTTCTTCGCCATTACGCATGGTAGTGTTAGAAACTTTCACGCCTGCCGCTGTTGCACTTTGACCGATAGCAATAGATGCCGGTTGAGATCCTTTGGCTGCACTTGCACGAGCATTCTCACCAATTACAACTGCACCATTTGCACCCTGCTGAACATCTTCTCTATTTGGTGTATTGGCATCATCTGCCAAACCTGTTGCTGCGGCATTTGCACCAATCACAACGGCAGAACCCGTTGAGTTTGAGTTTTTACCAATTGCAATACCGTATTGAGAAATGGCTTTGGCTTCTACACCCGCAGTAACAGAAAACGCACCTGTCGCACCTGCTTTGTCCGTAATACGACCTTTGTTGGTCACAGGATCGCCAGCACCTTGGTTGGTGTTGTCATTGGTATGGAAATAAGTGCTCTCAATCTCACCGCCTAGCGCAGCAGCGACTGCATATAGCTGTGAGCCGTTGATGGCATCAGTTGAAGTCTCACTCAAGCGACCTGCAGCGACATTGGTGATGGTGCGTTTTACATTATCATTACCCACACTGACCGTTGAGACAACATCATTGCCATCAAAATTATATTTAAATGAACCAAGAGTTGTATTTTCTGTTTTGATTGCTGGCGTTGTCTTAGAGTTACTACCCAGTGCAACACTATTCTCTTGATCTGCAATTGTACCACGACCTAGCGCAAGAGCATTTGCGCCACTTGCGACAGACTCATGACCCATCGCCGTTGCAAAATCCCCTGTCGCATCCGCTTCGTTACCCACTGCCGTTGCACCTGCTTTGGTCGCCGTGGTATTACGACCGACAGCCACCGCAGATTCGCCACTGGCTGTTGAGTTCACACCCGCTGCGACAGCATTCTCACCTGATGCATTTGATTTAAAACCCGATGCAGTTGAATGATTACCTTCAGCTTTGGCTTGTGCACCAGTTGCAGTTGCTTTTTCTGCTGCTACAGATTGGGCACCTGAAGCTGTACCATCACGACCAGTGACATCAGCGTGATAACCGACTGCCGTACCTTCATCACCGTTAACCATCGTGAAGGTACCTAGTGCGGTTGAACCCCAGCTAGATGCATTTGCTTGTCCACCCAGTGCATTAGCGTAAGAACCAGTCGCCTTAGATTGTACACCCGTTGCTGTACTCCACGCAGCCGACGCATTTGACTCCTGACCTGTTGCAATACTTGCATATCCCACCGCTTTGGCATTCTGACCAGTTGCTGTTGACAGCATCGCTGCTTCAGCAGCTTCACCAAGGGCGGTTGCTTGCTTACCGCGAGTTATTGCATTTACACCGATGGCAACGCTTTCTGCTCCCGAGGTATCGCCACCAGCCAAAACTTGTGCGCTATGACCGATAGCGATGCTTTTAGCCGCATGAACAAACGAGCCTGCCCCCAATGCCATAGTGTTCGCATTTAGAGGATTCCCTTTTTCATCACGTGGTGGATTGTCATTAACATTACCACCCCATGCTTCGATAATACTTGCCGATGTTGTCACCGGCGTAGCCGCCTGTGCCTGTCCACCTATCAACGCACTCCCTGCAACTGCCAGTGATACCACGGCAGCAGCTTTTGATAGTTTTGCTCGCTTATCCGTCTTGGACGAAGTTTTACCTTTTGCTTGAGCGATCTCAGATACCGCTACCCATGTTTGGGTTGCGTGGTTCCAAATAACCTTATAGACCTTGTTCATACATCACCTTATATATGAGCTAATGAATGCAATATGTGCTTTATTATTGATTGGTACATTTATCAATTTTTTATGATAAATCACCAAACAATACTCCAAATAAATCATGATCAAAAAACTCAGTAGATAGACCATGAACAGTATTATTTTAGCAATAAAATTTATACAATGCTACACCCCCCCCTCTGCAGAAAATATGAAAACACGATAGATAAATATTTGATATTATTTTATAAGTTATTGTTTTATAATATATTTTATTTTTTTAAAATTGGTATATAATACTTAATTTTATTTATTAATACTTAATTAAAATAATGATACAAAGTTACTAGATATTCAATTATTACCATAAGTTATGTAAATTAATGTAATATATAAAAATGTTATAATAATACGATATGTTTAAATTTTATTCATATAAGTTTTTGATTTATAGAGAAAAATCTGATATATCCAAAAAGTTTATAATTAATAACAAAATTATAATTATATAAAAAGTCTATACTATATTGCATTTATTGGGATTGATTATCATTAACCTTTATTAAAATTAAATTTAAAAGTGCGGATTATTAAGCAAGCCTTGATATTTCTTTGCTACGAAAGTTGAATTTATATTTTTTTGTAAATTTTTATATAAATTTATAGTTTTGTATGTTTTTTAATCAATCCATAAACTTTGTAGGGAATTTTTTGTTTATTTTTTAGGCAGTTAGGCAAGCCGTGCTCAGTGAACAAGTGTTGTGTTATATTGGTTTTATTAAATTTTTATTGATAATTTTATGGGTTGTACGATATTTTCATTCAACCATAAAATAGCAATGCATCACCAAGTACGAGTGATGACAAATAAAAAGGGACTGTCTTAGATAACTAAACCAAACCACCCCTAACTAATTGTTTTAAAAATGGAGTTTTTGGTCATTATCTAGGATAGCGCCTTAAATAATTTATCTTGTTTGTCTTATCATGCCTTTAATTCTAATGCCATCTCTTAAATTCCAATATCGAAAATAAAAAGTCCATTTTGTTAGTAGTGTTTTGGTGGGTGATATTTTAAAGTACGCTATCAAATATATTATCCATTATCATTGATTTAGCAGTCGCCATCACAGGATTTATTATGAGTGTGTCATCATCCACCAACCAACCAAAAAACCGCGCCCATCGTGTGATGCCGTTTTTTGGGCTAAGCCTTGGTGTTAGCGTGTTTGCCCTATCGCTATTGGTTGTGTTGCCTTTTGCGATGATGATTTTGACGACGCTTGAGATGGGCTTTGCTGACATCATTCGCACCATCCGTGAGCCACAGGTCTTTGCCGCCATCAAGCTATCATTGAGCATGGCTGCGCTTGCCACCTTGACCAATGTCATCTTTGGCACGCTGATTGCTTGGGTGCTTGTGCGCTATGACTTTTGGGGCAAATCCATCATCAATGCCCTGGTTGATTTACCTTTCGCCCTGCCGACAGCGGTGACTGGTATTGCACTTGCGACACTCTATGCGCCCAACGGACTATTTGGTCAGTGGTTTAGCCAACTTGGTATCGCCTTGACTGGTGAGCCGATTAAGATTGCCTTTACGCCGATTGGTATTTGGCTTGCGCTTGTCGTTGTAAGTTTCCCATTCATCGTGCGTGCAGTACAGCCCGTCTTGGCAGAATTATCTGTCGAATTTGAAGAAGCGGCGGCGGTGATGGGTGCGTCTCGCTTGACGACATTTCGCCGTGTGGTATTGCCTGAGATTACCCCTGCGATTTTGATTGGCTCGGGGATGATGTTCGCTCGTGCGACCGGTGAATACGGCTCGGTGATTTTTATTGCTGGTAATATCCCGATGCAATCAGAAATCCTGCCCTTGATTATCGTCTCAAAGCTTGAGCAATTTGATGTCGCAGGAGCGGCGTGTGTGGCGTTATTTATGCTGCTACTATCACTCATTGTGCTATTTGGCATCAACTTTGCCCAATGGAAACTATCTGCCCGCTTGGGTGCAAAAACCAATTAATCACACAGGTCAGCTATGGTAAGTTCAACTCAATACGCATACCAAAACAATCCTGCCACTCGTGATAAACCATGGGTCAAATGGCTACTGATTAGCCTTGCCTTGCTATTCATGGGTGTGATGCTTGTCGTACCTTTATTATCGGTGTTTTATGAAGCATTGCGTGAAGGTTGGGCGGCTTATCAGGCAGCACTCGTTGAGCCTGATGCGCTCTCGGCGATTAAATTGACGCTCATCACCACTGCCATCGTACTACCAATTAACACCCTTATTGGTGTAGCATTGGCATATTTGATTACTCGCCATAAATTCCGTGGTAAATTTATCATCACCACCTTGCTTGACCTACCCTTTGCGGTATCGCCTGTGGTAGCAGGCCTGATGTTTGTGCTGGTTTTTGGTGCCAATACGCTGCTTGGCGGTTGGCTTGAGAGCATGGGCATTCAGGTGATTTTTGCGACGACAGGGATTGTGCTTGCGACTTTATTTGTCACTTTTCCGTTTATTGCTCGTGAGCTGATTCCGCTGATGCAAGCCCAAGGTGACAGCGAAGAAGAAGCAGCATTGACCCTAGGGGCGAATGGCTGGCAGATGTTTTGGAAAGTGACTTTGCCAAATATCAAATGGGCGCTACTGTATGGCATCATCCTAACCAATGCTCGCGCGATGGGCGAATTTGGTGCAGTGAGTGTCGTCTCAGGGCATATCCGTGGCGAGACCAATACCATGCCGCTGATGATTGAGATTGCTTATAACGAATACGCCTTTACTTTGGCATTTGCACTATCGAGCCTATTGGCACTATTGGCACTGGTGACACTGATTATCCAAGGCATCATGACGCGCAAACAAAGTCACTGATTATCTATTATTTATAAATATTGCATTGAGAATTACCATGAGTATCGAAATTAAACACATTCATAAGAAATTTGGCGACTTTGTGGCACTTGGCGATATTAATATCGAAGTCCCAACAGGCGAGCTAACCACCTTGCTTGGCCCATCAGGGTGTGGCAAAACGACACTGTTGCGCATCATCGCAGGGCTAGAAAATGCCGACAGCGGCCGCATCGCCTTTGAAGGTGTGGATGTCACCGATATCCCTGTCCAAAAGCGTGGTATCGGCTTTGTGTTTCAGCAATACGCCCTGTTTCGCCATCAAACCGTCGCCCAAAACATCGCCTTTGGTTTGACGCTACTACCAAAAAGTGTGCGCCCTGACGCTCGCGGTATTGATCAGCGTGTCGATGAACTACTTGAACTGGTGCAACTTCCCCAAACCAAGCATCGCTATCCACACGAACTATCAGGCGGTCAGCGTCAGCGTATCGCGCTGGCTCGTGCACTCGCAACCAAGCCGCGCCTACTGCTACTCGATGAGCCATTTGGCGCACTCGATGCCAAAGTGCGTAAAGAGCTACGCACCTCACTCAAGGATATTCAGCGTGAGATTGGCATCACCAGCATTATGGTGACGCACGACCAAGAAGAAGCGCAGGCGATATCGGATAAAATCGTCATCATGAATCATGGTAAGGTAGAACAAATCGGCACGCCTGCTGAGCTGTTCGCCACACCAAATAGCGATTTTGTGGTGGATTTTTTGGGTTTGTGATTTGCTAAGTTTGCAGTTATTTATTTTCACCGCTGTTATGGCGGTGATTTTTTTGGGTGGGTGACTGTGGTTGTTATTTGATTGAAATAGCCCCATAACAACCCGCATTATGCACCCACAGCCCCAATCTGCCCACATAGTAGCCCGTAGGTTGGGTTAAGCTTGCAAAACCCAACATTTTTCTATGAAAATAACTTCTTTATTTAATGACAATGTTGAACAATTGGGTTGGTTTTTGGCAAAACTTAATTTATGTGTAGCATTGCTCTTTGAATTCATTCCACACATTAATTCATCACAAGCATTTGATTTAAATAAATTTTATAAAAATCTTGGGCAATTGTCGATTGACTGCCCTAACAGCACACCCATACTCAATTTTTTGAATAAGTGCCAACACTCACCACCATTGTATCAGCTTTGTCCACAAAATGCTTATTTACCATCAAAAACACACTTCTTGGCAAAAATTTGTTAAAATGGACAAATTTACACACAAAACACAGCCAAAACCATGAATGACACCACAAATTCCAAGTACGATGCCAACGAAATCGGCGCAGAATGCTACGAAGAAACCTTTGATGCAGCGCGATTGTTTGATTCTTTTTTGATCGGTTGGCAGCAGACTTTGGGCAATATTAAGCATAATTATGCCACTGCTGCTGACAGTTATATTGATGAAGTTTTATTAACAGTCAGTGAACAGCAAATCAATGATGCGCTGTATCGCTTCGTCACGCGCAATGTCAAGATGCTGCACGATGTACATCTTGATCTGCATGATGGCTGGCTCAGATTGTATTGCACTGTTGATTTTCATGGGATTTTTGCCAGTGTCGCCAGTAATTTTGAATTGGTGAATCTACAGCTAGATCGCCATCATCAGCGCCTGATCCTAAGACAGATCAGCGACACCGATGTCATCGAACTGCACACGCGCCAATGGTACAAAGCACCGCTTGCCAAGTTCGCCGTCGCAAGCTATCGTGCGATCATGCGTAAAGATCCACTACCGTTTATTTTAAGTTCGATTAAAATTAAAGGCGTGCCATTTACCGAGCATAAAGACGATGTGATTTATTTGGACATCGGTCGTTGGCTTAAGGCTGACCATAAGGACAAATTGCGCCAAGCGCAGGTCAATCACGCCACGCTCAAAAACGAACAACTACTGCTCAAGCTACAGCCGAACTTCACCGAAATTTTCAGCTTCGGTGATCCTAATGCCGACATCATCACCGCTAAAGATAACCCGAACAAAGCGGATAAAAAGGCGGATTAGCGATAGCTTGGCAATATATGCAAAAACGGCTGATTATCACTGAACCGACCCCCAAATCTTAGACAAAGTTAAGATTAAGGACTAGGTTTAAATTAAGTGGTTTGGTCAAGGACTAAGCGCCTGTATTTTACAGGACTTAGTCCTTTTAGTTTAATCTTTATTCTATCATGATTGTAGTAATGGATGTACTCATCAATCGCTTGTTTAAGCTCATCAATGGAGGTAAATCTTCTTTGATGTTTGTCATGAAAGAAGATTTCTTCTTTTAATGTGCCAAAGAAGCTTTCTATCACCGCATTATCCAAGCAATTGCCCTTTCTTGACATACTTTGAATGATGTTGTTGTCTTTTAAGGTTTGTTGATAATTTTGCATTTGGTAGTGCCAGCCTTGATCTGAATGCAGAATCAATTGTGGTTTGCTGCTATCGTTGCCAGCATTATCATCTGCTTGCAGTCGCTTTAGTGCCTGATCAAGCATCTTGGCAACCAAGCCATAATTTGGGCTACTGTGCATCTGATAGCTAACAATTTCTCCATTAAACAAATCCATGATGGGAGACAAGTAAAGCTTTTTGACATTACCTTGTTTATCCAACACTTTAAACTCAGTGACATCAGTCGCCCATTTTTGGTTGGGTCGATCTGCTTTAAAATCACGCTTGAGTACATTATCAGCGATTTTACCCACCTTACCCTGATAAGCACTAAATCTGCGTTTAGAGCGAATCCGTGCTTTCAGTCCCATTTGGTTCATCAGTCGCCACACTTTTTTATGATTGATGACAAAGCCTAACTGTTTTAAGGCAAGGGTGATTCTGCGATAGCCATATCTGCCTTGATGGGTGTGATATATCTTTTTGATTGCATCTTTGATGTCTTGATGTTTATCCTTTTGCTTGAATTGCTTTAAGTGATAATAAAAGGTTGCTTTGGCAACACCAAGATAAGTCAGTAATTGTTTTAATGGATAAATCTGCCTTAGCTCGTCAATCACTGTGATTTTATTGATGATGATTTGCTTTTTCTTTGCTGACGCTCCAAGGCTTCTAACTTTTTTAAGATGTCATTCTCCATGCGTAAGTGTTGTAATTCAGCAATCAATTCAGCATGGGTCTTTTGTTCATCAAGTTTGGATGTTTGGCTTGCTTTGCTGGTCTTTAGCATAGATTGCCTGCCTTTGGGTTTAGGAGTCAGTCCCATGATACCATGAGTTTGATAAGCTTTTAACCATTGAAACAGCACACTTGGGTTGCTGATATTTAATTCAATCGCCAAAGTGCGTATGGATTTACCAGCAAGTAGTTGTAATACTGCAGTGTGTTTGAATTCTGGTGAATAACTAGCTTTGCTCTTTCTGATACGAATACCATCAACACCATGAGTTTGGTAGAGTCTCACCCAGTTTTGGACAATAGAGCGTTTAATACCAAAAGAGTTGGCTGTGTTGTGGTAACTATGTCCTGTTAAATAATGATCAATGACTTCAAGTTTAAAGTCAATTGTGTATTTGGTCATAAAAACACCCCAAAGGTTGTCTAACTTTTGGGGTGCGGTTCACACACCAGCCGTTTTTATTATTCGCCCACTTTCAGCACATCCACCGCGCCCATCTCATCCCACAGCTGATGTGTGGAGATGATCAACAAGCCGATGCGTCCTGCACGCTGTTCGTCTGCCAAATACTGCCAAACGATTTTGCGCGTATCGCTATCAAGCCCTGCAAATGGCTCATCCAACAGCAGCAGTGATTTTGGCGCAAGCAATAAACGCGCCAAGGCTATGCGCCGCGCCTGACCGCCCGATACCGCCATGCCATATTCGCCCAGTGGCGTGGCAAGACCCTGCGGCTGCGCGCGCACCCAGTCGCCCAGACCCACCGCATTCAGCACCGCGTACAGCTCATCATCGCTGGCAGTTGGCTTTCCTAAGCGTAAATTATCCGCCAAAGTCTGATCAAAAATATCCACCGCCTGACCCAAAAAGCCCATCGACGCACCAAAATCTACCGTCTGAAGCTCAGCCGATTGCACAGCATCAGCAAGGCACATCTGCCCTGCCACTAGCTGATGCTCTTGGGCAATGGTGTGGAGCAGTGTCGATTTGCCCGCGCCTGAAGCGCCGACGATTAGGCAAGGTTTATCATGCGTAATAACGGCGTTCAGATGACTTGCACCGATAATGGCTTTGGGCGCTTTGACTGTGGCATTTTCAATTTTTAATGATAGGTGATTGATGTCATATTCATCAATATGCACAGATTTGGCAATGTTATCTTCATCAGCGATCATCGCATTTAGGCGATCTTTGGCGACCAATGAGCGGCCATATGCCAAAGGCTCAGCCACCAAATTTTGTAAAAATTCACCCAAGCCCACCAAACCCAAAAACAGCGCCAAAGCCACTGCCGAGCTCATCATCGGATAGTCATTTAGCAGATGCTCGGTAAATGGCACGATGTCAGCCGCCGCAAAAAATTCGCCCATCGCCCATAGTAATAGTAGCAAGGCAACAGCGTGTAGTATCTGAATCACAAAGGCACTGATACGGCGCAGTCCGTGTGTGGACAATGTAAGCGCGTGCCGCTGATTTTCGATATGGGTCAATTGTGCGGTTTGCTTACGCCATTGCCCCCAAATCAGCAGCGATGTCAAGGCAGGCAAAGTGTCTAACAGCTGTGATTTGTGCTGTTCGTGCAGTGTACTTTCTTGAATGGCAAATGCCTTAGCAAGATAAATCACCACGACTGCGACCGCCATCGCCGCGATGAGTAGCAGCACCGACAGCCACGCACTTGGCAAGACAGTGATCATCACCGCGCCCACCGCAAGCACCGCGCCGACTGCCATCACCCACGGCGTGACGAAGCGCAGGATAAATTCATTCAGTACATCGATGTCTTTGACCAGTCGGTGCATTCTTTGGCTGCTTGAGCCTGCTTGCGCACTGCGTGTGGCGAAACTTAAGCTTGCCCAACGCTGAAAAAACCGCACGCGCAAATCTTTCAGCAGCCCAAATACCGCATGATGCGACACCATCAGATCACCATAACGCGACAAGGTGCGCACGATGGCAAAGCCACGAATGATCCCCGCTGGCATCATATAATTAAAGGTATGACCGCCGACCGCCACAAGCCCTGCCGCCGCCGACATGGTGACGAACCAGCCTGAGAGTATGGTCAAGCCAAGCACCGACCACACGGTCAATAAGCCTAGAAACCACGCCAAAACCCACACGGCTGTCTGCGTGCCGATCAGTTGGCGCAGTTGAAATTGTGTCTTTTTCATCACGCCCCCATATCCGCGTGCGGCGCGCCCAAGCGATGACATACCGCGAACGATGCCGCCGTCTCATCATCATGCGTCACCCAAATAACCGTCCTACCCACCGCCAAACGCTTCAGCAGCGCCGTAATCCGCTCAGCCGTCTCAGCGTCCAAATGCTCAGTCGGCTCATCCAATAGCCAAATCGCAGCGTCTTGTAATAATAGCTGCGCGATGGCAAGCCGATGCGCCTGACCACCCGATAAACCACCGCCGCGCTCAGCAAGCACGGTATCTAGCCCCTGTGGTAATGCCGTCACCACATCTTGTAAGCCCACTGCGTCCAGTGCAGCCATCAGCTCATCATCGATGGCATCAGTCTTGGCAAGTCGTAAATTATCCGTAATCGACATCGGCAATAATGCTGGCGTCTGTGCCAAATAGCCGATTTGTTCGCGCAGCTTAACAATATCTAGCGTATCCAATGAATGCATCTGCACACCATCATCAAAGGTGATCGTGCCTGTAAACTGTCCAAAGCCAAGCAAAACTTGTAAAATCGTCGATTTGCCAGAGCCGCTTTGACCTTGCACGCCTGTGATTTGCCCTGCTTGAAAATCAAGACTGGTCGGCGGCAAGCGCAGTCGCCCATCATCACCAAAGACGGTGACTTTGTCCAGTCGGATGCTTGTTTTATCCGTGATGATCAGCGGTGTTTTGCCAGTTTGTGCAGGTTTGAACGCCAAAAAATCCACCATCGCCTTTGCCGCGCCTTGTGCTTGTCCTTTGACATGATACTCCGCCCCAAGTCGGCGCAGTGGCGCATAAAATTCAGGCACAAGCAGCAAAATCATCAGCGCTGCACTGTAGCTCGTCACCATCACACCCGTCTGCCACGGCAAAATCCCCATCAAGCCAAAACCCAAATACACCGCCACCAGTGCAATCGATAAAGCAGATAAGAACTCAAGCACCGCACTGTTTAAAAACGCAATCTTTAGCACATCCATGGTTTTTTGGCGGTAGGATTCGCTCGAGCGCTCAATATCCTGCGTTGCGATCTGTACTGCATTTAGCCGAGCTAAAGTATTCACACCGCGAATCCAGTCAAAAAACCGCCCGCCAAGCTGTCCCATCGCATCCATCTGCTCACGGCTTTTGCGCGCGGTCGCCATGCCAATGATCGCCATAAAAATCGGCACAAGAGGCGCGGTAGCGAGCAAAATCAGCGCCGATACTTTACTAAAAAAACTGATGCAAATTGCCAATAAAATCGGCGTCGTCACCGCAGTCATTTTCTGTACTTCAAAGCGCGCAAAACCAAGCAAATGTTCAGGCTCATCGACGACTTTGCTTGCCAAAACCCCATCCGAGCCAAAAAATCTACGCGCCACGCCCATCCCGCCAAGCTTCGCCATCAATCGCGCGCGTACATCGCCTGCCACCTGTACGCCCACACGCGTCAAGATCGCATCTCGTGCATAACCCACCAACGCACGACATACAAACACCAAAAACAGCACTGCCAAATACAACCACAACGCAGCAATAGCCATCGCATCATGATGGGCAAACTGAGGGATGAACGGCAATAACCATCCATCAAAAATCAGCACAATCACCCACGCCTGCACCATGAGCAATAGCACATTGACAACATCACACAGCCATGCCAGATAGATGGATTTTTTGACAGGTTTAAAGGTTTGTTTTAAAAAATTATTAGCAGCGATGTCAGCAGGATCGCGGCGAGAATTTTTGTCTTTACTGGCGCGCTGTTTGGTGGGCGGGGCGGTGGTTGTGGCGGTCATGGTGGTTAAGATTTATAATTATCAACAAATGTGCTATTATCCCCAAAAAGCTTCAGTTTTTCAACAAATCCGCACGAAATTCTTGGCTTTTTATTCACTCATTCATCCATACCGACCAAATATGATGACAGCCAGCCCCATTTCTCGTAAAACCTTTACCAAACAGCGCCGCGCCCTATCCGCCAAGCAGCGGCAAACGACAGCATTTTTAGCAAGTCGGCACTTGCTCAAATTATTTCGCCAATTGCCACGCCATGCCAAAATCGGTATTTATTTGGATGATTTTGGTGAGCTGCCAACCGATGTAATTGCCAAGCTTGCCATGCGTTTGGGATTTGAGATTTATCTGCCGATCACCAAAGCCAATCAAGCCTTGCGATTTGCCAAAGCAGTCCTGCCTATCACAAAAACTGCCGTCATGCGCCATTACCTAGGTATGCTTGAACCTGTTACCCAAGATATTATCGCTGCGGCTCATCTGGACGCCATCATCTGCCCTTTGGTCGCGGTGGATATGCGTGGTGTACGCCTTGGCATGGGTGGTGGCTATTATGATCGCACTTTTGCCAAATGCACCAAAACCATCAAAGTCGCTTGGTGCTATGAGTTTCAAGTGGTGGATAATCTGCCAAAACAACCTTGGGATCAGGCGGTGGATATGGTGCTGACCGAGAAACGGATAATGCGGGTTTAGGGGTGTAAGATTAGGTGATTGTTAGATATATTTCACACACTAATAAAATACAAGCAATTGATTTAAAATAATATTTTTAGGATATTGACATTTCGGATGTCTCACTGGTGCATGGATGCGCCCTTACCTTTGCTACTATTGCAACTCAAGTAACCGTAGGGTGTGTTCCACGCACCAATTTATCACAAGCATTTGATTTTTAAAATAAAATTTAATAAAATCTTGGAAAAATTGATATATCGGTTGTCTTTACGGTGCGTACAACACACCCTTGTATCTTACCACCTAAGACTAGCTATCTTGGTGGTAGCATGGTAGATTATACCATCAACCTAAGTTACTTGTGAGTTTTTACGCACCCTAAGTACTTTGATGCTGTTTTGTAGATTAAACCCAAGTAACTTCCTTTTCATCGTAAATCTGAATGGTATCCAAGCACTTGATTGTCATACAATCAATGATGCTGAATGAACAAGGCGAGATGACAATGACTTATTACATCGGTGTTGATGTCAGTAAACATAAACTGGATGTGGCTTGGCTCAAAGACTGTACCGGTACAATATTCCCAGACACCCCATAAGAGGTTATACTACCCCAAACTAGGAGTAATCTCTCATGACAAAACAGCGTAAGCAGTACAGCAACGAATTTAAACTAGAAATGGTCAAACTCATTGAAGAGCAAAATCAGCGTGTTGTTGATGTTGCTAGGCAATATGATATCGGTAAATCTACTTTAGAAAACTGGCTTAAACGTTATCGTCTTGAACTTCAAGGCAAGCCATTAGCCACAGGTCATGCTCTAACACCAGAACAACGAGAGCTTGAACGACTTCGTAAAGAAAATGCCCAGCTAAGACTTGAGTGAGATATTTTAAAAAAGGCATCCGCTCTATTAGCTCAAGACAGCTTACTATCCCGCTAATAGAGCAATTGATGGGGCAATACAGCATCAGTAAAGCAAAGCTGTGTCAGCTATTTGGTATTTGCCGAAGTACTTATTATGTCAAGCAAAAACCAAAACTGCCAACACGTAAAGAGATTAATCTGCGCCTATGGGTAAAACAAGCGTTTGATTGCTCTAAAGGATCGGCAGGCTCTAGAAGTATTGCTGCTATGGTTAGTCGTGCTCATCAGATTAAACTAACACGCTATAAAGCGCGTCAATTAATGAGAGCACAAGGACTCATCAGTCGCCAAAGCATCAAGCATCGCT
Source organism: Moraxella sp. FZLJ2109 (assembly GCF_024296965.1). Taxonomy (NCBI): domain Bacteria; kingdom Pseudomonadati; phylum Pseudomonadota; class Gammaproteobacteria; order Moraxellales; family Moraxellaceae; genus Moraxella; species Moraxella sp. FZLJ2109. The sequence continues at coordinate 1,922,689 of NZ_CP101112.1, read as the reverse complement.
ATCGCTTAGCTGATCAAGCACATACAGCGCATGACAACTTGCTAAAACGGCAGTTTGCACCAGCTGCACCCAATCAAGTATGGGTATCGGATGTGACGTATATTCACACCAAAGCAGGATTTTGTTATTTGGCTGTGGTGATGGATTTATATGCCAGACACATCATTGGCTTTGCCATGAGTGATCATCCAAACAGTGAGCTGACCACCAAAGCTTTAGCCATGGCTTATACCATACGCTTTAAGCCAACCGGTGTGTTATTTCATTCAGATCAAGGATCTCATTACACCAGTCGCGCCTTTGCTGATGCCGTTGCTAGATGTAAGATGACACACAGTATGAGTAGAAAAGGCAACTGCTGGGATAATGCACCAACAGAGCGTTTCTTTCGAAGTTTTAAATATGAGTGGATGCCAAAACATGGCTATGAGAATATCCAAGAAGCAAAAGTAGACGTGGCAAATTATATCCTTGGCTATTACAGTCAACTCAGACCCCACAGCTTTAATAACTACCTAAGCCCTGTTGAAAAAGAACGACAGTTTTTTAACAAAACCCTCTTAGGGGTTGTTTGAAAATAGTTGACCGGTACAGGTATCTACAGGTAATTACTATTTTTTATATCCAAAAGGTGCTTATATTGAGTTAGCTTGTCTGTTTGCATATTCTCTTTCCTTATTTTGATATCACCGTTCTTTATTTATTCAGACATAAGGCATACCCCACACAAGACCAAGACCGCCACCCCAAACAAAAACCGCCAATCATCACAATCGGCGGTTTTGTGCTTTTAGCGATTAGGCATCATACGGATCGCGCAGTACGATGGTCTCATCACGGTCAGGGCCTGTTGAGATGATGTCCACAGGGCAGCCGACTAGCGTCTCGATACGCTTGATGTAGGCTTGTGCATTAGCCGGCAAGTCTTCAAACTTGGTCACGCCGATGGTTGATTCGCTCCAACCTGGCATGGTTTCGTATTTTGGCGAAACTTTTTCGTAGTATTCTGCATCAAATGCACCTGCGCACTCGCCTGCTGGTACTTCATACTCAGTGCAGATACGGATTTTTTCCAAGCCGTCAAGTACATCAAGCTTGGTTAGGCAGATGCCTGACATTGAGTTTAGCACCACCGCACGGCGTAGGCTCACTGCATCGAACCAGCCACAGCGACGCGCACGACCTGTGGTCGCACCAAATTCATGGCCGACTTTGGCAAGGTGTGCACCCACATCATCAAATAGCTCGGTCGGGAATGGACCTGAGCCGACACGCGTGGTGTATGCCTTGGTGATGCCCAGTACATAATCTAGGTACAATGGGCCAAGACCTGTGCCAGTCGATACACCGCCTGCTGTGGTGTTTGAGCTGGTGACGAATGGATAAGTACCATGATCGATGTCAAGCAGCGTACCCTGCGCACCTTCGAACATCAAGTTTTCGCCCTTTTGACGGCGTGATTCTAGTGCTTCGGTCACATCGACCACCAAGTCTTTTAGCTCAGCTGCCCATTCTTGGCACAGCTTAAGCGTCGCTTCATAGTCAATGGCATCGACTTTGTAGTATTGGGTCAGTGCAAAGTTATGATACTCCAGCAGATTTTGTAGTTTTTCTGGTAGGTCATCACGGAACAGATCCGCTACTTTCAGCGCACGGCGTGCAACTTTATCTTCATAAGCAGGACCGATACCACGACCTGTCGTACCGATTTTACCACTGCCGCGCTTGATTTCACGCGCTTGATCCAGTGCCACATGATATGGCATGATCAGTGGACACGCAGGCGAGATGCGTAGACGCTCACGCACAGGCACGCCTTTTTCGATCAAGCCGTTCATTTCTTTAAGCAGCGCATCAGGGGCAAGCACCACGCCATTACCGATAAAGCAAGTCACACCTTCACGCAAGATGCCTGATGGGATGAGATGTAGTACGGTTTTTTCGCCGCCAACGACCAGCGTATGACCTGCATTATGACCACCTTGAAAGCGTGCTACCGCTGTCGCTTTTTCGGTTAATAGATCAACGATTTTGCCTTTGCCTTCGTCGCCCCATTGGCTACCAAGTACTACGACATTCTTACCCATGATAATTCCTTAAGTTTAGATAAACATGAAATTGAATGAATTAAATTTAATTAAAATAGATTAAAAATCATCACCAACCAACTGCACCGACCACTGCGCCTGCTCTGTATCGAAATGCAGCACGCCATCGATACTCTGCGGCTTATCATCAGCAGATAATGGCTTGATGACGATACAGCCTTCATTTTGTAGCGTTTTGATTTGCTCATTTAGGTCGGCTTTTTGTTCAGCGCTTGCCGCTTGCAAATCATTAAAATCCACCACAATCACGGTGTCTTCTTGCAGCTCGACAAATTCAAGCAAGCGGTTTAGATCCATACTAAAGCCTGTCGCCGCGCGATCTTGGCCATCAGCAGATACGCCCTTGAAGCGACCGCCGCGCACCAAAGCTTGAGTCTGTGCGGTTTGGCTGTGGTTCAAATAGACATTGAACACCACGCCTGTGTGATAGTGATAGCCTGACAATTCGGTAACATCAAGGCTAACACCCATGCCAAGCGTGCGAATGTGCGCGATCAATGCGACGATTTCATGGGTCGCAGCGACGATGGTGGTATCAGCATTCGCTTGGGCTGATAATTTACCCAATAAATTGGCAGCATTTGGCACGCCATCTTGTGCAAGGGTATGCTTGGCAAGCACGACAAAGTCATTTGCACCTGCCGGATTGGCAAGCTCATCGCCTAAAGCTTGACAAAATACCGCAAGCTCAGGCATGGCTTTTTTATGATAAATCGCCATCAGCTCATCGACTTTTGCCGCTGGCACGCCATGAATCTGGCACAGCTGACGGAAAATCGCCACATGACCGACATCGACATGCAAGCTTTCGCGCGCAAGCCCAATCTCATCCATCAATGCCGCGAACAAATCCAACAGCGAAATCTCTGCATCAATGGTATCAACGCTGAAAATCTCCGCGCCCATTTGTAGCGGCGTACGCAGACCAAACAGCCCAGTTGGCAAGGTTTTCACCACCTGACCGACATAGCAATAACGGCTGACGCCTTGGCCATATTTACTGTCAATGCGTAGAATCTGCGGCGTAATGTCTGCACGCAAGCCCATCAAGCGACCGTTTAGCTGATCGATGAATTTGAAAGTTTGACGCTTAAGATCTTCATCAGCATTACCAAGCAGGCTCTCAGTATATTCGATTAGGGGCGGTGAAACCAAGCGATAGCCGTGCGCCGTCAGGACGAACAGCAAGGCATCGCGCAGACTTTCTTGTTTTTGCGCATCCTTGAACAAGACATCCGCCACCCCATCAGGCAACAGCCAATTTTGGTGAATCTGCTTGGTGGCAAGTTGGTCGGTATCGGTGCAATTGTGTGGCACAACAAACCCCTGTTAGGCAAACAAAAGGCGGTTAAATGAACATTCACTTAACCTACAAAAAGAATAAATACAATGCGGTGAAAAAATTGGAAGCGCAGCCAAAGCGAATGGCGAATAAGAATTTTTTCCTATCTAGTGTACCACACAAACCAATCCTTGCAAGTGTAAATTGCAAAAAATTTCTGATTTTTTGTCCATTGTCATCATTAATGGATAATTTTAATAAAATTAAGTGATAAATTTAAACAATAAAACCATAAAACCTGGCTAAATTCTTGCTTAAATTCTTGAAAAATAGATGAAATTTTACCAATTTATTGCTATAATTACTCATTTTGGCAGTTGCAAGAAATTTCATTGGCTATATTTGATGGCATTTGGGTTTTTGGCGACATCTTTTTGGTAAACTTTGGGGGAATTTGTGATGACTTTAAAAAACGACACAGACTTAAGCACCACCCCACGCCGACAGCCAAACTCCCAGTCCGCACAAGATGCAGCCGATTTGCACCAAGATGTATCAGCAGATGCGCCGCAAACTTTGCCGCAAGATGACAAGCCCGATCAAGCCGATTTGTTCGATGATGAGCCGATCGATGACGATGCCAAGCGTGATGATGATTATCTGGATGAAGCAGAATCGCGCGAAGAAGCCGAACCAAAATCTGCCGAAACCTTCCATGACACGCACGACAGCTATATCTATGGCGACTCTGATGCCACGCTCGAAGACACCATCGAGACGATGACTGTCTATGACCCTGATGCTGATCGTTTTGAAGACATTGAGCAATCAGGGGATAACGAGACCATTGTCTGCTACTCATATTCTCGTAAAACAGGCGCACCGATTGAGCCTTTGGTAATCGAAGATGTCAGCCGCGCCTTGACCAATAACAACCAGTTCATCTGGCTTGGGCTATATGATCCAAGTCTTGAGACGGTCAAAGAAGTGCAAGACGCCTTTGATCTGCATGAACTTGCGCTAGAAGATGCATTTGCCGATCATCAGCGCCCAAAAGTCGAAAGCTATGGCAATGATACGATTTTCGTCGTCGTGCGTACCGCCAAGCTTGAAGACAACCAAATCCGCTATGGTACGACCGCGATTTTTATGGGTAAAAACTTTATCATCAGCGTGCGTCGTGGTGCATCGAACTCATACAGCCCTGTGCGTGAGCATTGCCATCGCCGCCCTGAGAAGCTGCGCCTTGGGCCGATTTTCGTGCTGCACGCGATTATGGACTTCATCGTCGACAACTACTTGCCAATCACCGACCGCTTGGGCAACTACTTACGCGAACAAGAGCGCAATATTTTCTCGTACGAATTTAGTAAATCAACACTCAAAAGCCTGTACGAATTAAAATCACAACTTGTCCATATGCGTGCGGTGATTTTGCCTGTGCAAGATGTGTGTAATTTCTTTATCAACCACAAAAAAAATGAGCTAGTTGCTGCCTTCCCTGCTGCCGCCAAGCCGTATTTTCGCGACGTCAACGACCACCTGCTTCGCTCGATCGATGCGGTCAATGGACTTAACGAAATGCTGTCTGTGGCGATGGATACCTATATGGCGATGGTAACCATGGGGCAGAACGATGTCGTACGTAAGCTGGCTGCTTGGGCAGGTATCGCTGCGGTGCCGACAGCGGTGGCAGGCATTTATGGCATGAACTTTGATTATATGCCTGAGCTGCATTGGCAATATGCCTATTTTGTCGTGGTTGGCGCAGTCGTGACGGTGTGTCTGTATCTGCACCATAAATTCCGCAAAGCGGGTTGGTTGTAATTTATAAGTTTTTATGATGATAAAATCATATTTTCTTATTTTTCGTGATGTTATTTGATAAATTTATCAATAATTCGCTATGATGACAGCATGGATGTTGCTATGCTGTCTTTTTATTAATTAAAAAATATTACTTAAAAACGATTTAAAACTTATTAAATACTGCACAATGCACAACTGAGTGTATCAGTGCAAATTGTTCCATTTTTAACAAAACAAGGTAAAACTATGGCTGAAGCAGGTATGGCAGCTGAGCTGATCAAAGTCGTGACCCTATTGGGTGCGGCGGTGATTGCAGTGCCGATTTTTCGTAAAATTGGCTTAGGTTCAGTGCTTGGCTATTTGGCAGGCGGGCTGTTGATTGGTCCGTTTGGACTGGGGATTTTCACCGATCCTAATACCATCATTCATGTGGCTGAGCTTGGCGTGGTGATGTTTTTGTTCATCATCGGGCTTGAGATGCAGCCTGCGCATTTATGGGGATTAAGACGGCAGATTTTCGGCTTAGGTTCATTGCAAGTACTTGGTGCGACTACCTTGATGACCGCGGTGATCATGCTGTTTGGTGCGTCGTGGCAAGTGGCATTCATCGGCGCGGCAGGCTTTGTGCTGACTTCGACCGCGATTGTGATGACAAGTCTTGGCGAGAATAACGAGCTGAGCACCCCAAAAGGTCAAAGCATGGTGTCGATTCTACTATTTGAAGATTTGCTCATCGTACCACTGCTTGCCATCGTTGCCTTTCTTGCGCCTGTGGTACAGACGAGCGATACCCCTGCTTGGCAGTCGATTTTGATCGCGATTGGTTCGCTGCTGGCGCTGTTTTTCGCTGGTCGCGTACTGATTAATCCATTGTTTAAAATCCTAGCCAAGACTGGCGTACGCGAGATCATGACTGCGGCTGCCTTGCTTGTGGTGCTTGGCTCTGCTCTATTGATGGAACTTGGCGGACTGTCGATGGCGATGGGTGCGTTCGTCGCTGGTGTGTTATTATCCGAATCCAGCTTTCGCCATCAGCTAGAAGCGGACATTGAGCCGTTTCGTGGTTTGCTCTTAGGTCTATTTTTCTTAGGCGTCGGTATGGCGCTAGATTTATCAGTTGTCGCGGATAACTGGCAGCTGATCAGCCTTGGCGTGCTGGCACTGATGGCGACCAAAGGCGTGTGGATTTATCTGGTGGCGCGCACGACCAAATCCGATCATGCTATAGCACTTGAGCGTGCGGTGATGATGGCACAAGGCGGTGAATTTGCGTTTGTGCTATTCTCGGCAGCTGCTGCCCAATCGGTGATCGATGCCACCACGCACGCCAACTTAACAGCAATTGTGGTGATGTCGATGGTGCTGACGCCGCTGTTTTTGGTCATTCATGGTAAGTTTGCCAAAACTGCCGATCGCACCACTGCTCGTGAAAATGATTTTATCGATGAAGAAAATCCCATCATTATCCTTGGGCATGGTCGCTATGGGCAGGTGGTCAATGGCGTGCTGACTGCGTGCGGCTATCACACGACCTTGATCGACTCAGATGCCGACCATGTCGATGGCTTGGCAAATCTTGGCATTAAGACTTATTTTGGTGATGCGACACGCTTTGATTTGCTTGAGATGGCAGGCATTGCCAAGGCAAAACTTGCGATGATCACCATAGATGATCCCCAAAAATCACTTAGCATTGTCAAGCACCTGCGCCATGATTTTCCAGATTTACCCATCGTGGCGCGTGCTTATGATCGCATTCATGCTTATCAGCTGCACCGCGCTGGTGCAAATGCGGTCATTCGTGAGACCTTTGACTCAGCGGTGCGCAGTGCCAAGACGGGGCTTGAGCTGCTTGGCATGGACAGCGACACTGCCGAGCGTATCGCGCATTTATACCATCATCGCGATCGTGATGGTGTGGCAAAAGCGGCAGAATCGTATGATCCTGACATCAGTCGCTACAAAAACACGCATATGATCAGCCTATTGACCGAGCATCGCGCTGACACCAAAGTGATGATCGATAAGCTGATGCGCGGTGAAGAGATCGAATGGCAGCCTAAGCGTGGGACTTATTTGCCTTAAATGCCTTAAGCTTCGTTGATTATTTTACAAATTTGATCAATAAAAAAATACCGACAAGCATTTGAACCGCACCCCAAAAGTTAGACAGCCTTTGGGGTGTTTTTATGACCAAATACACAATGGACTTTAAACTGTCCGTCATTCAACATTATTTAACAGGACATAGTTACAATCAGACAGCCAAATTTTTTGGCATAGAAAGCTCTATCATCCAAAACTGGGTGAGACTCTACCAAACTCATGGGATTGATGGCATTCGCCCAAGAACAAGCAAAGCCAGTTATTCACCAGCATTTAAACACACAGCAGTATTACAATTACTCTCTGGCAAATCTATGCCAACAGTTGCCACTGAATTAAACATCAGTAGCCCAAGTGTGCTCTTTCAATGGTTAAAAGCTTATCAAACTCATGGTATCATGGGACTTACTCCCAAACCTAAAGGCAGAAGACCTATGAGCAAATCAACCAATAAATCAGATAAAGTAGCCAAAGCAACGAAAACAAGCAAAGTAGCTAAAACAGCCAAGGTGGACAGGACAGATAAAACACTAACCAATGAACACGCCGAGTTACTCAGACGCATTCAATATCTAGAAGCTGAGAATGCTTATCTAAAAAAGCTCGATGCCTTAATTCGTCAAAAACACAACGCATCATCACCCAAGAAAAAGTGATGATTGTGCAAGAATTAAGGCAAACCTATCTGATTGATGATTTGCTTAACGTGTCACACTTACCAAGAAGTACTTTTTACTATCATCTAAAACAATTAAGCAGACCTGAGCAAGACACTGTTATCAAAGATAAAATCCAAAACATCTACCACGCTCACAAAGGCAGATATGGCTATCGGCGTATTACCCTAGCACTAAAGCAGTTAGGCTTTGTTATCAATCATAAAAAAGTGCAACGGCTAATGCACGAGCTTGGGCTTAAAGCAGTAATTCGTCGTAAGCGAAGCAAACACAGCACTTACCGTGGACGAGTAGGCAAAATCGCTACCAATGTCTTAAACCGTGATTTTAAAGCAGACAAGCCCAATCATAAATGGGCAACAGATGTCACTGAGTTTAAAATACAAAGCAAAACTTATGATGGCGGTATCAAAGAGCAAAAGCTGTATTTATCACCCATCATTGATTTGTATAATGGTGAGATCATTAGCTACAGTATCAAAGACAGACCGACTTATGAGTTAGTGCAAGACATGCTACACAAAGCCATAACAACGCTAACTGGTGATGACAAACCCATCTTGCATTCTGACCAAGGCTGGCATTATCAAATGAGCAATTACCAACAAACCTTAAAAGACAATGACATTATCCAAAGTATGTCAAGAAAAGGTAACTGCTTGGATAATGCAGTGATAGAGAGTTTCTTTGGGACATTAAAAGAAGAGATATTTTATGAGAAAACTAAATTCACTTCACCAGATGAGCTTAGAAAAGTGATTGATGAGTACATTCACTACTACAACCATGATAGAATAAAGAGCAAATTAAAAGGACTGAGTCCTGTACAATACAGAACTCAGTCCTTGATGAAACCTTAACCGTTAATCTTAGTGTCTAAGAATTGGGGGTCGGTTCAATTAAACCTGTCGGTATTTTTTATTTGTGCGGATATTATGCGTGCAAATCTTGCAGCTTATACACATCAAATGGCAGTTTGACTTGGTACGCCATGCACACCGCTTGAGCAGCACTCATCGTGGTCACATAGAACACCTTGTTTTGTAGGGCGCTGCGACGGATCAAGAACGAATCTTCTTGAGCTTGCTTGCCTTCGGTGGTGTTGATGACCAAGTGGATTTCACCATTTTTTAGCATATCAACAATGTGTGGACGACCTTCGTTGACCTTATTGATACGCTCACAAGCGATGCCTGCATCCGCCAATACCTGCTGAGTGCCACCTGTCGCCACAAGCTTAAAGCCATAACCGACAAGCTGCTTACCAAGCTCGGCCAGATGCTTCTTATCACTATCACGCACTGACAAGAAGGCTTTTTTGACTTCGCCTGCTACCGGCAAGCCTGGTAGGCGTTCGTTTGAGCCGATGACAGCTTTGTAGAAAGCTTCGCCAAAGGTCTTGCCCACACCCATCACTTCACCTGTTGATTTCATCTCTGGGCTTAGGATTGGATCCACACCTGGGAACTTGGCAAATGGAAATACCGCTTCTTTGACCGAATAATGTGTCGGGATGATTTCACTGGTAAAGCCCTGCTCTTCTAAGCTCTTGCCTGCCATACAACGGGCAGCGACTTTGGCAAGTGATGTGCCGATACATTTTGAGACAAATGGCACTGTACGGCTCGCGCGTGGGTTCACTTCTAGGATATACACAGTGTTATCTTTGACCGCATATTGCACATTCATCAGACCGACCACACCCAACTCTTTTGCCATGGCGATCGTCTGCTCACGGATCTGATCTTGGATGTCATTACTCAACGAATACGGTGGCAAGCTACACGCTGAGTCGCCTGAGTGCACGCCTGCTTGTTCGATGTGCTGCATGATACCACCTATGACGACGGTTTTGCCATCAGACACACAATCCACATCCACTTCGATGGCATCATCCAAGAAGCGATCTAGTAGTACTGGTGCTTCGTTCGATGCTTGTACCGCCTCACGCAGATAGCGTTTGAGCTCATCTTCGTTATACACGATTTCCATCGCACGGCCACCTAGGACATAGGATGGACGGACAACTAGTGGATAACCGACAGATTGTGCTTTGACGATACCATCTTCGCTACTGGTCGCCAGTGCGTTTGGTGGCTGATTTAGGTTCAGCTGATGTAACATACGCTGGAAGCGTTCACGGTCTTCGGCACGGTCGATGGCATCAGGGCTTGTGCCAATGATTGGCGCACCTGCTTCTTCGAGTGCACGAGCAAGTTTCAATGGCGTTTGACCACCATACTGCACGATGACGCCTTTTGGTTTTTCGGTGCGGATAATCTCAAGCACATCTTCTAGCGTTACAGGCTCAAAGTATAGGCGATCTGATGTGTCATAGTCTGTTGAGACAGTCTCTGGGTTACAGTTTACCATGATGGTCTCATAGCCATCTTCACGCATGGCAAGTGCTGCGTGCACACAGCAGTAGTCAAACTCGATGCCTTGACCAATACGGTTTGGGCCACCGCCGATGACCATAATTTTATCTTTGTCGCTTGGGCGTGCTTCGCATTCATCATCATAGCTTGAATACATATAAGCGGTCGAAGTCTCAAACTCTGCCGCGCAGGTATCGACACGCTTATACACAGGATACACACCAAGATCCCAACGCTGTTTACGCAGTTGTTTTTGGCTGATGCCCATTAAGTTGGCGATACGAAGATCGCTCATACCCTTGCGTTTAAAGGCGCGCAGATTGTCAGCAGTCAGACCACCAAAGCCCAGTGATTTGATTTCGCTTTCGGTTTTGACGATGTCTTCAATTTGTACCAAGAACCAAGGATCGATTTTGGTGTATTGATAGACTGCATCCAAATCAAAACCATGGCGAAACGCTTCAGCGATATAGAAGATACGATCAGGCGTTGGAATCGACAGCTTGTTTTTGATTTCACTATTGATGGCATCGGCTGACTTGCCTTCAAGCTCAATGATTTCATCAAAGCCAGTCGCACCCGTTTCTAGGCCACGCAAAGCTTTTTGCATTGATTCTTGGAAATTACGACCAATCGCCATCACCTCACCCACCGATTTCATCTGAGTGGTCAAGGTATTTTCGGCCTGTGGGAATTTTTCGAAGTTGAAGCGTGGAATCTTGGTCACGACATAGTCAATCGATGGCTCAAAGCTTGCTGGCGTTTTGCCACCTGTGATGTCATTTTTTAGCTCATCTAGGGTGTAGCCGACAGCCAATTTGGCGGCGATTTTGGCGATTGGGAAACCAGTTGCCTTAGATGCCAATGCTGATGAGCGACTCACACGCGGGTTCATCTCAATCACCACCATGCGACCATTGGCAGGGTTGATACCAAACTGCACATTTGAGCCACCAGTCTCAACACCGATTTCACGCAGTACTGCGATCGATGCATTACGCATCAGCTGATATTCTTTATCAGTTAAGGTTTGTGCTGGGGCAACGGTGATTGAGTCGCCAGTATGCACGCCCATTGGGTCGAAGTTTTCGATTGAGCAGACGATGATGCAGTTGTCGTTCTTGTCACGCACCACTTCCATCTCATACTCTTTCCAGCCGATCAAGCTTTCGTCAATCAACAACTGATGCGTAGGTGATAGATCAAAGCCACGCTCACAAATTTCAATAAATTCATCGCGGTTATAAGCAATACCACCACCCGAGCCACCCATGGTAAATGAAGGACGGATAATCACAGGGAAGCCAAAGCGTGCCTGAATCTCAAGTGCTTCTTCCATCGTCTCAGCGATGTCAGCGCGTGGGCATTCTAGGCCGATTTTTTTCATGGCTTTGTCAAACAGCTCACGGTCTTCGGCTTTTTCGATGGCATCTTTGGTCGCACCAATCAGTTCACAGCCATATTTGGCAAGCACGCCATGCTTATCCAAATCTAGTGCACAGTTCAGAGCAGTTTGACCGCCCATGGTTGGCAAAATAGCATCTGGACGCTCTTTGGCGATGATACCCTCAACAGTCTGCCAAGTGATCGGCTCAATGTAAGTCGCATCCGCCATCACAGGGTCAGTCATGATGGTTGCAGGGTTTGAGTTCACTAGGATAACTCGATAACCCTCTTCTTTTAGGGCTTTACAGGCTTGAGCGCCTGAGTAGTCAAACTCACACGCTTGACCGATGACAATCGGGCCTGCGCCGATGATTAGGATACTTTTAATATCATTGCGTTTTGGCATAATCTTACCCTTTTGGTTAAATCTTTAAATCTAGTTATTCAAAAAAATCTTCGTCAATTTCACAAATTTCAAGCAATTGTTTGGTCTGAATACCAACTTTGTAGCGAATCATCAGCGTCACCAAATCCTGACCATCAATCAGCACCACCTTACCCAATAGCTTTTCAGCGTACTCTTTAGCAGATTTGGTAAATGATGATGTGGTGATAAACACACCACGCTCAACGCCGCGACCTTGCAACGCACCAACAAACGACTGAATTTCTTTACTACCAATCGTGTTGCCATCATGATAGCGTTTGGCTTGGATATAGATATTTTGGATACCAAGCGGATCTTGCTTAATCACGCCATCAATACCGCCATCATGCGATTTACCGACATGTTCAAACAAATTTTCTTTACCGCCATAACCCATCGCAAGCAAAGTGCGAATCACCGCCTTTTCAAAAAATTCAGGTGTCTGAGTCCGCAGTCGCTCAAGCAAATCCACCGCCAACAAGTTTTCAAGCTCTTGCACCGCTGTGATGGCTTGTTGTTCATAATCAATCTCGACATCAAGGTCAGTATCGTTCAGATTCACTGCCAAATGATCGGTTTGACTCTGCTGTGTTTTACGGGCTTTGATTTCTGCTTGGTAATTATCCCAATCAGCCAAACCCACAAATTGCTTTTCGCTAATACCTTGCAAATCACGCCACTCTTTGGCTTTGTTGGTGCCAAGCGGTGTAATTTGATAAGTAGCTCTTGCCAATCTTTTAAAAATACCTGCTTTGGTAAAGCCAGAAATCGCCCAGCCCAAAGAATTTTCGACACGGCTTTGACCCGATGCCAACGGTGCTGCCAATTCTTCTTTAGTGATGTTGGCAAGTTTAGCAGTATCTGCATAAATCTGATGGCGGGTGCGTACTTGCCCATCCGCCATCAGTGCCAATACCCAACGGCGAGATACATCGTGGCTGGTAATCACTTGCATGACCAACTAGCCCTTAAACTCGCTCATCTGCTCAATAAATTGATCAAACAGCACTGCACAATCATGTGGGCCTGGGCTAGCTTCTGGATGTCCTTGGAAGCTAAATGCAGGACGATTGGTCAGCTCGATGCCTTGGTTTGAGCCATCAAACAATGAGCGATGTGTCACACGCACTTTGGCAGGCAGGCTTGATTCATCGACCGCAAAACCGTGGTTTTGGCTTGTGATCATCACAGTACCATCTAGGATATTTTGGACTGGATGGTTCGCTCCGTGATGACCAAACTTCATCTTCAAGGTCTTCGCCCCACTTGCCAATGCCAATAGCTGATGACCTAGGCAGATGCCAAACACTGGAATGGCGGTCTCATTAATAATATGACGAATCGCATCGATGGCATAAGTACATGGCTCAGGGTCGCCAGGGCCATTTGACAAGAAAATACCATCTGGATTATGCTTTAGCACTTCAGCCACAGGCGTGGTCGCAGGTACGACAGTGACATGACAGCCACGATCGACAAGCATACGCAAGATGTTGGTTTTGACACCAAAGTCATAAGCCACAATATTAAAGCGATGCTCGATATCTTCACCAAGCTTACGGAAGCGGCCACCAGTCTCGGTTGTCTTAGCATTGCGACCATCATTGGCAAGCTCCCATGAGCCTTCAGTCCAGATGTAGCCGTCTTGGTCGCAGCAGACCTTGGCAAGGTCTTGACCTTTCATCGATGGTGCTGATTTGGCAAGCTCAATCGCACGAGCTTCATCGATATTGCCATCGCTATCGGCTGTCATGATGCAGCCATTTTGAGCACCTGTGGTGCGTAGTAATGTGGTCAGCTTACGAGTGTCAATGTCAGCGATCGCCACGACATTATTGGCAATCAGATAATCTGACAGCGAGCCTGTGGCACGAAAGTTTGAGTGCAGTAGCGGCAAATCACGAATAATCAACCCTGTCGCCCACACCTTATGGATGCGACCTGATTCACGATCTTCATCGTTACAGCCCGTGTTGCCGATGTGCGGATAGGTCAAGGTGACCATTTGTCCTGCATAGCTTGGGTCGGTTAAGATCTCTTGGTAGCCTGTCATCGCTGTGTTAAATACCACTTCACCGACAGTTTCGCCTGTGGCACCGATGCTTACGCCACGGAAGATTGTTCCGTCCGCCAGTGCTAAGATTGCTTTTACTTTTGCCATCACCCGCTCCGATTAATGCTTATTACTACTAGATATCTGCTATAAGGCATTGATTTTTAAGAATTTTCCCAAAAAATAGCCCGCAAAAAAGCGAGCAAACTAAAGAAAAATAAATAACTTAAATTGCATATAAGGCAAGATTTAAGCTACTCTTTTTCATGTTCACTCGCTTTGATATAGATTTTGCACATTATACAAAAAACTTTACAAAAATACCAGTGATTTTTTGACAAATTTATCAAATTTCCATACTCATATCATTATCCACTTCACATAAAAAAATACCCACCATCAAGGCGGGTATTGTCAGCATTTAGACATTTTGACTAAGATGCTGGATTTCTGCGATTGTATTGTACAGAGTTAAAGATCGACAGTGCAATAAATGCCACACCAATCAGACCTGTCACAATCTCAGGAACGTGGAATTTGGTCGATAGCAGCATAATAATCGCCAATGCACCGATGGCGTAATGCGCACCATGCTCAAGATACACAAATTCGCTCAGCGTGCCTTTATCCACCAAATAAATGGTCATCGAACGCACAAACATCGCACCAATTGCTAGACCAATCATGATGATAATCACATCGTTGGTGATGGCAAATGCACCAATCACACCGTCAAAACTAAACGACGCATCCAGCACTTCTAGATATAGAAAACCTGCCACACCACCTTTTAGGATGGTTGGTGATACACCTGCGGTATTGGTGATGACATTGCCTTTGGCATCATAAACCACTTCGTCAGGATCACTCTCACCTTCAAGCAGTGCCGAGAGTACGCTGACACCCAGATACACCAAGATACCCCAGATACCTGCCACAAGTACTACGCCCTGCTTGGCTTCATCGACCCAAGTCATCGAAATCATCAGCACAACCAACGCCACAAACACGCTCATTGCATCGACTTTACTAAAGCGGACAAGGCGCGCTTCTAGCCAGCGGAACCAATGGATGTCTTTGTCGCCGAACATGAATTTTAGGAAAACCAGCAATAGGAACATACCACCAAATGCCGAAATCTCAGCATGATGCGCGTTCAAATGCTCTGCATATTTGGTTGGGTTGGTCAGTGCCAAATTCACCACTTCCATCATGCCAAGATTAGCAGTGACGGCAACGATGACGATTGGGAATACCAAACGCATACCAAATACCGCGATGATCATACCGATGGTCAAGAAGATTTTTTTCCAAAAATCGCTCCAGCCCTTAAGAATGGATGCGTTCACCACCGCATTATCGAATGATAATGACACTTCCATGATCGCCAAAATCGCAGTCACACCCAGTGCCAAAAACATCGCCGAAATACCGCCGTGGCTATAACCCCACCACGCTGCAATAATAAAGCAGACGACGGTAAAAATAATATCAAATAAAAAATGTCGCATAAGTGCCCATATATCAAGGATTTGCGCTCATTGATTGCGCTTGACAATCATAAGCTTTTTTACATTCATAATGTATGTTTTTGACACAACAAAAAGCCAAAACCATCACGGTCTTAGCGCATAAGTCAAACTTCAAGAAAATAAGTAATTTTTCTTAAAACATCATTTACAAACTAATCTGTATATTATATCCAGTGCTTTGCGACTTTGCAACGCTGAAATGCAGTATTTACAATTTCTCTATACAAAATTACACCCATCAATTTATGCATAATTAAGATGTGTTTATCAGAGATAATTTACCAATGAATAACAATTTTATCCACAATCCACATTGTCAAGCCAAACAAAAACCGCTAGACTAATACAAAACCCTGCCCAATTTGGGCTTTTTGGTCAATTTTTTTGGAAATTGTATGAAAAAATTCGCTTTTTGTATTTTGGTTGCTGCCCTTGGCGTAAGCAGCCAAGTACAAGCCGCTAACGAACCTACCAGCCAACTGGCAGCAAAAGGCGGTCGTTATACTTTTGGTATCTTCCAAGAGTCTGCCAATACCCTACGCCCACAGCCGACCAATGTAATCTCACGCTCAAATCCCACCCACCGTGCGTGTTGGAGCGTGATCGCTGGTACGCCTGTTTTTGGCAGCAAAGTCAATGTCAAAGAAGTCTTCACATCGCCAGCAGGCAGCAGCTTCACCGATGGCAAATCAATCGTCCAAAGCTCAATCGACGGCACTAAGCACACCGTGAGCAACATGGCGGACAGCATTGCGCAGTCATCGGTACAACGCTGCTGGAAGTTCGATAACAACGACCCTATCGGTACTTATACGCTGACTGTCGAAGTTGATGGCGTTCCAACCCCTGTGCAAACCTTTGAAGTTGCACCATAATTAGTTTGATAAATTATTGATTTTATTGAGATTTTTATGCTTACAAATTAAGTCAGGCTATAATGGTCTGACTTTTTTTGATTTTTTTACAAAAAACACTTGCCAAATAAAATTTTTGCGCTATAATAGCCGACATTGAAACGCACTACACTATCTTGATGATAGCTTGATAGACAATAGTTTCAAAGACAACTTGGGGTCGTGGCGGAATTGGTAGACGCACTGGATTTAGGTTCCAGCGCCGCGAGGTGTGAGAGTTCGAGTCTCTCCGACCCCACCATATTTAAGAAACTCACAGCTTTTGCTTGTGAGTTTTTTGTGCCTTTTTAAAAATAGTTTGGCAAAAACCCTTTAAGAAACACCCAAAGACCGATATAATAAGACATCTATTGTTGTTAAGCGTTTTATATGAACCAAAAACCTAGCTACGCCCAAGACATGAAGGGCAAAACAGGCATTCGCCGCATCATCAAAGCAGCAGGTTATTCGATTGATGGCTTTAAGGCGGCCTTTAAAAGCGAAGCTGCCTTTCGCCAAGTAAGCCTACTGAACATCTTATTAGTCATCGTTATTTTCGCCCTGCCCTTTACACTCGCCATCAAGATGATTTTGCTGTTAGTCAGTGCTTTATCCATCATTGTTGAGCTATTTAACACTGGGCTTGAAGCGGCGATTGATCGCATTTCGGATGAATTTCACCCATTATCAAAAGTCGCCAAAGATGTCGGCTCGGCCGCGCAGATGGTGATTTTGACCTTGCAATTTGTCCTATGGCTGATGGCATTGTATCAGCTATATTTCACTTAACATATTGTATTTTATAATTTATCAACAAAAGGAAAACCCTTGAGCATCACTCGCACCATTACCCTTGAGATTGACACCCATGAACTGCGTACCCTATTGGGTGAATATAATAAACACTTAAAATACATTCAAGAAAGACTAGAAATCCAAATCATCAACCGCCAAAATCAGTTCATCATCACAGGCGACTTGACCGCCGTAGAACGCGCTGAGATCATCCTTGCTAAGCTTGCCGAACTTGCCCAAGAGCAAGACGACATCGACGGTGAAGAGCTGCATTTGGTCATCCAATCCAGCTTATCGCGTAAAGCCGATGCACCAAGCCAAGCCAAAACCCCTTATGCCGACATCAGCCTGCGCACGCGCAAAGGCAAAATCACCCCACGCGGCTATAATCAGCAGGAATATGTTAAGAAAATCTTAATTTCTGATGTGTCTTTTGGCGTTGGTCCTGCAGGTACAGGTAAGACTTATCTTGCTGTGGCGTGCGCGGTTGATATGCTTGAGCGCGGTGAGATTGAGCGGATTTTGCTTGTGCGTCCTGCAGTTGAAGCGGGTGAAAAATTAGGCTTTTTACCAGGGGATTTGACCCAAAAAATCGATCCGTATCTGCGCCCACTGTACGATGCGCTGTATGAGATGCTTGGCTTTGAAAAAGTTGGCAAGCTGCTTGAGCGCCAAGTTATTGAAGTTGCGCCACTTGCTTATATGCGCGGTCGCACGCTGAATAATTCTTTTGTAATTCTCGATGAAGCACAGAACACCACGCCTGAGCAGATGAAGATGTTTTTGACGCGTTTGGGCTTTGGTTCACGCGCGGTGATCACAGGCGACATGACGCAGGTCGATTTGCCACGCGGTCATAAGTCAGGTCTTGCTCAGGCTCTGCAAATCCTATCAAAAATTGATGAAATTCATATCACTCGCTTTGATAGTAAAGATGTCGTGCGTCATCATTTGGTGCAAAAAATCGTCCAAGCCTATGATGCGTTCGATGATGAACAAGAAAAAATCCAAGCGCAGAAAAAAGCCGAACGCCTAGCTGTCAAGCTTGCCGAACAAAGCGATAAGATCGAATCAAACACTCAAACTTCCACCACTCAAGGTGAAGCATCATGAGTCATGAAGTTTTTGTCAGCTGCAATGATATACTTGATGGCGCGCTTATCGCCCAATATGATGGCTTTGATTTTGAAACGGTACTTGCCACCGCCCTATCTGTGATGGATGATAAATTGGCAAATGGTGCATCATTTCGCTATTTTGATAATGCGGTGGATTATTGGCATAAGCCTAAGACCTTAAGCATCTATATCACCGATGCCCAAGAAGGTCGTGCGCTCAATCTTGATGCACGCGGTAAAGATTATGCCACCAATGTGCTGTCTTATCCGAGCGAATTGCCAAGCTATTTATTGGATGAATTGCCTGAGATTGAATTGGGTGAGTTGATTTTTTGTCATGATGTCGTGGCAAAAGAAGCTGACGAACAAGGCAAACGCTTTAATGATCATTTAACGCACTTAACCGTACACGGCATTTTGCACCTGCTTGGTTTTGATCATGAAATCAGCGATGCTGATGCTGATGAGATGGAAAGTTTTGAAATTGAGATTTTGGCGAAATTGGGGATTGGTAATCCTTATTTGGATCAATAAACCCTACAAACAAAAAGCCTTGGCTGTATTGCACAACCAAGGTTTTTTTGCTATAAACCACTTAAATCTGCGACAAAATCAGTCTTAGCTTGTCATTAGGATTATCCGCAGTAGTAATCGAACGCCCAATCACCAGAAAATCTGAGCCATTATCAAGCGCATCTTTTGGCGTGCAGATGCGTTTTTGGTCATCTTTGGCATCCTCCGCTAGACGAATACCCGGTGTAACCAATTTAAAATCCGCGCCGAATTTGGCTTTTAATTTCGTCGCTTCTTGCGCTGAACAGACTACACCGTCCAAACCTGCGGTATGTGTCAAGCCTGCCAAATGCTCCACCTGCTCGGCAACGCTGCGATTAATACCCAGCTCTTGCAAATTGGCATCTGTCATCGATGTCAGCACCGTCACCGCAATCAAAAGCGTATTATAGCCACTTGCACTCAATCGCTCTTTACACAGTCGCATGGCATCAACGCCAACGCTGGCATGAATGTTAGTCATCCACACGCCCATATCCGCCGCCGACAGCACTGCTTGCGCCGTGGTATTAGGAATGTCGTGAAATTTCAGATCCAAAAACACATCAAAGCCACGCTGATGAAATGCTTTAACCACATCAACACCGCAAACAGTAAACAGCTCTTTACCCACCTTTAGTCGGCATAGTGATGGATCTAAGCTATCCGCCAGTGCCAAAGCGTCAGTTAAGTTGTGCTTATCCACCGCAACAATCACAGGCGATGTACTCATAATTCACTCCAGATTAAATTTTTGGCAATAAAAAAACCGTTTGAAATAACGGTTTTTATTTTAACACATCTTTATTGTTGTGTGTGCCCAACTTGTTGTTGTGGCGCATTGACAGTTGTTTCAGTCATTGCAGCCAAAGTGTCATTTTGACGCGCCATCTCAAGCTGTTTGGCTTGCTCAGCAAGTTTTAGATTGGCATCTGTCAATTGCGCTTGGACGGTATTGACTTCTTTTTTCAAGCGGCTGATTTCCCATTTATTTTGGAATACACGGAAAATAAGCAGCGCAAGCAAAATACCGATCAACACACCAAGAAAAATGGTCGCAACCAGTACCAAACCCAAGCTCATATCCGCCACTTGTGAAAACAGCAGATTAACCGTGATGGCTTGGTTATTTAACACCACCAACGCCAATGAATAAGCAAAGGCGATGACCAATAAGATAATCAGAATAATATGCATAAAAAAACTCAATGTCTTTCGGGTGGATCAGTCATTGACTGCATTGACGGCTTCGCGAAGTGCTTTACCGGGCTTGAAAAATGGTACTGCCTTGGCATCCACCTGAACCTGCTCACCCGTGCGTGGATTACGCGCCATGCGTGCTGTACGATGATGTAAACAAAAACTGCCAAAGCCGCGAATTTCGATACGACCATCATTGACCAATTCATCGACCATCATCGCCATGATCAGACGCACCGCTTCATCAACCGTATGCTCTTCTAAGCCTTCGCTGACCGCAGCCAAATTGGTAATTAAATCAGACTTGTTAATAACAGCTTGTGCTGATTGCATGAACACCATCCTTTTAGCACCAATAACTTTCAAACCTTTTTTGTCATCAGTCAAATCAAACTCATGTTCTGTAATAATAGCGTAATTTTCGCAAAAAGTGAACGAATATTTTGTTAAAATTCATTGAATTAAGCAGTGTTTTGTAAATTTTATCATTTGCGCACCGGTTCAAATGATGTAAACACAAAAAAAGCGATGGGTAAAACACCCATCGCTTTTTTAAAAGTGCTAGTGATTAGCCTTTTAGCGCATCACCGAAGATGTCGCCAAGTGTTTTTGGCTGTGCTTCAGTTGCTGCAGTGTTTGAAAGCTCTTTGATGGCTTGACGCTCATCTGCTTCATCTTTAGCCTTGATAGATAGGCTGATGCTGCGAGATTTACGATCTACACCAACGATTTTTGCTTCAACTTCATCACCAACATTCAATACTTTAGAAGCATCTTCAGTACGCTCGCGTGCGATGTCAGCAGCGCGTAGGTAGCCTTCTACCTCTTCAGCCAAAGTGATGACTGCACCTTTAGCGTCAACTTCTTTTACAGAACCTTTAACAATGGCACCGCGATCGTTCGCTAGTAGGTATTCGTTGAATGGATCTGAGTTCAGTTGCTTGATACCTAGGCTGATGCGGTTTGCTTCTGCATCTACAGATAGAACAACAGCTTCTACAGTGTCGCCTTTTGAGTAGTTGCGGATTACTTCTTCGCCAGCTTCAGTCCAAGAGATGTCTGATAGGTGAACCAGACCATCGATACCACCTTCTAGGCCGATGAATAGACCAAAGTCAGTGATTGACTTGATGGTACCGCTGATTTTTTGACCTTTTTCGTGGTTCTTGTCAAACTCTGCCCATGGGTTTGGCATGGTTTGCTTGATACCTAGGCTGATACGACGACGCTCGCCATCGATCTCAAGAACCATCACATTCACTTCGTCGCCCACTTGAACAACTTTTGATGGGTGGATGTTCTTGTTGGTGTGATCCATTTCAGAAACGTGTACCAAACCTTCGATGCCTTCAGCGATCTCAGCGAAGCAGCCATAATCAGTTAGATTAGTTACGCGTGCTTTGGTGATTGTGCCTACTGGATAAGTTTTTTCAACTTCGTTCCATGGATCAGTACCAAGTTGTTTTAGACCTAGGCTAACACGGTTACGCTCACGGTCAAACTTCAATACTTTAACTTTTAGGTCTTGACCAACTTCAACAGCTTCTGATGGATGCTTGATACGCTTCCAAGCCATGTCAGTGATGTGTAGAAGACCATCGATGCCACCTAGATCAACGAATGCACCGTAGTCAGTTAGGTTCTTAACGATACCTTCTACTTCCATACCTTCTTCTAGTTTGGCTAGTAGTTCATCACGCTCTGCTGAGTTTTCAGCTTCCATAACGGCACGGCGAGAAACCACGATGTTATTGCGTTGCTTGTCGATCTTGATAACTTTGAACTCAAGCTCTTTGCCTTCTAGGTGAGTTGTTTCGCGTACTGGGCGAACATCTACTAGAGAACCTGGTAGGAACGCACGAACAGAACCGATTTCAACAGTGAAACCACCTTTAACTTTAGAAGAAATAACACCTTTAACGATTTCGTCGTTTTCGTGTAGCTGCTCAAGTGCACGCCAGCTTTCTTCACGCTTCGCTTTTTCGCGTGATAGCACAGTTTGACCCATGCCATTGTCCACAGCTTCAACAACCACATCGATGCTGTCGCCTACTGCTACTTCAAGCTCACCAGCTTCGTTTAGGAACTCTTCACGAGCAACGATGCCTTCAGACTTAAGACCAGTGTCCACTGTAATCCAATCGCTGTCAATCGCAACCACAGTACCTGAAATCACTGAGCCACGCTCAATGTTAAGACCTTGTTCTGATTGGCTTGCTTCAAACAGTTCAGCAAATGATACCATTATGTTTACCTTAAAAAATATAGCCACAGCCTGCCAGCACAGTGTGGTTCAGTTAAGCATGATGCCAAGCATTGCTGGATTTTCACTTCGCTCACGCATTAAAAAATTTAAACCGCATTATTTTACATCATTTTTAACCAAAAATCACCCAATTTTTACAGTTTTCTTGAGCTTTTTTGGTGTGATGACGGATTAAAAAAATGCTCAGCGTGCCTTAATTTGTAAAGACAACACCTTTTTGTTCACAAAAAGCTCGCACCCTGGCATAGACTTGCGACGCATCAAGCTCAGAGCTATCCAGCACCAACGCATCATCAGCAGGCTTAGACGGGGCAACACTGCGGTTCTCATCGCGCTCATCACGCGCTTTGATGTCATTTAAAATCGCATCATAATCCGCCGCTTTGCCTGCTTGCTTTAGCTGTGCCACACGGCGATCGGCGCGCGCAGCAGCACTGGCGGTCAAAAATACCTTCACAGGCGCATCAGGAAATACCACCGTTCCCATGTCGCGACCATCGGCGATCACGCCATTTTGGGCTGCCATGTTGCGCTGCACATCAAGTAGCGCGGCACGCACTTTAGGAAAGACCGCAACTTTTGACGCATAGCTGCCCACCGTTTCATTGCGAATATCATCTTGTAGTGGTTTGCCATTGATGACAATTTCCACCGCCTTGGTATCGTGGTTGATCACAAAAGCAAGGTTTAAAGATTGGGTTAATTTTTCTAATTGCACTTCCAAATCTGCCACGCCATCGACAAGCAAGCCTGCTTGATGCGCAAGCAAGCCAACGATGCGATACAGCGCGCCACTATCCAGTAAATTATAGCCCAATTCATCCGCCAAGCGATACGCCAGCGTACCTTTGCCCGCGCCACTTGGGCCATCGATACAGATGACGGTGTGTGTTTGATTTGTCATAATAAATTCTCAAACCTGTTTAAAGTTCTTAACTTTTTGCCAATTTTTCTGATCGTTTATCTTTACGGCGTTGTTTAAAAAAATTACTCAATACTTGTGAGCATTCACACGCCAATAAGCCATTTTGTACCGCGATATGATGATTATAAAAATCCATCTGATGCAAACTTAACCGGCTGCCAACCGCGCCAGATTTCGGCTCACTTGCGCCATATACCACACGAGTGACGCGCGCATGAATCAGCGCCCCAAAGCACATGGTACAAGGCTCAAGCGTCACATACAGCGTGGTATCCTTAGGCAGACGATAATTATTCAGCCGCGCACAAGCATCCTGCAGTGCAGCGATCTCAGCGTGTGCCGTGGGATTGTGCGTACCGATTGGGCAGTTATAACCCTGCCCGATGATCTGTCCATCATGCACAAGCAGCGCGCCGACAGGGATCTCGCCTGCTGCCGCGCCCTGCTTTGCCAATGCCAACGCCTGCTGCATTATCGCCACATCAAACAATGACCAAAATTGACAATGGCGAAAATGAATATCAGCCCAATTGGCTATAGGTTTCTTAAGATTAATTGACATTATCTTTAGGGTAACTGCCAATCAATCGGTGTTTTACCATGCTTGATCAAATAAGCATTGGTCTTAGAAAACGGACGGCTGCCAAAGAATCCACCGCGATTTGCCGACAGTGGCGATGGATGATTTGCCGTCAAAACCAAATGCTTGCTTGTGTCAATGAACCGCCCTTTATTCTTGGCATAACTGCCCCACAGAATAAAAACCGTACGGTCGGTTTGTTCGTTCAACACCTTGATCACATAATCGGTAAATTCTTCCCAACCTTGCTTTTGGTGGCTACCCGCTCTACCCATTTCTACGGTCAAAGTAGCATTGAGCAGCAGCACGCCTTGGGTCGCCCAATGGGTTAGATCGCCATGATGACTGACAGGAATACCCAGATCTTGCGCAAGTTCTTTTAAGATATTCTGAAGACTTGGCGGTTTTGGGATGATCTTTGGCACACTGAACGATAAGCCCATCGCCTGCCCTGCACCATGATAGGGATCCTGCCCCAAGATCACCACTTTCACCTGCGATAATGGCGTCAGATGAAAGGCGTTAAAAATCTGCTTGGTCGGCGGAAAAATCTCTTTGCCTTCTGCGTATTCGCCTTGTAAAAAAGTCCGCAAGCCATCCATCGTCGGGCTTAATAACGCAGGCGCCAGTGCCATTTTCCATTCATCGGGCAGCTGTACACGCGCAAGGGTCGCCTGTGCTTGTTCTGTCAATTGCATCATTTTATCTTATTTCTTTTTGAAGGGAACAGATGAAGTTTTGACCACCACAGTGCCTGCCAATTTATCATGCCATCCTTGTCTGTTGCGATCACGACTTGCGATGAAATAGTTAATCATCAATAAAATCAATGATAAGTTAATCGGCACAGGTAAGCCTGATGCTACTTGATAAATCACAAACAGCAGCAGTACGCGCAAAATCACGCGCTTAAAGAAATTGGGCTTGTCATGCGTCTTATCATCGACCGTGCGAATACCGACCACCATTTTACCAAATGACTGACCGCGCGCGATGATCAAAATCAGCTGAATCACCACATATGACAAAATCAGCGCACTGGTCAGCGTCATCGCCTGCGGTGCAATCTGTGTCGCAAGCTCTTGGGCATATGCCATGCGCTCAGTGAATGCGCCTGTATTCAGCTTGACAGGATCAGGATTGAGCGACATAAAGCTTTGTAAAAACGGCAACAGGCTCAATAAAAACAGCACAAAATTCACCACCGTCGCCAAAAAGCGCGAACCGATGCTGGCATAAATCGCCTGCTCACCTACTTTAGGTTGCATGCTTTGCGGTGCGCGCTCTTGGGTGGTTTTAGCTTGCTCAGGGGTAGCGCGACCATACAAATCAGCAACACTGACGCGTTTTTTATCTTCAGTCTTTGGCAGAGCATCATCAGTCGGATGAAAATCAGGATTATCCCCAAAATCGCGCTGCTGTGGTGCAGTTGTGGTTTGGCTTGGTGCGACTGTGCTGGCAGACTTAGGCAAAACAGGCGCATAATGCAATTGACCTTGGGTTAATTCGCCCAATTTTTGCCATTGACTCATTCCCTTATGCCACGCCAAATCATCCAGCAGCACTTCGCCTGATGACAGCATGGTGTTTAGTTCATCTAGGGTATAAGGCCCTGCTTGCACATTATTTCTTGCCAAATAGATTTTCATAAACCGCCTAATTGTTTTACTTAAATTTTTAAATGCAACAACCTAGTATTGTAAACCATGTGATAGAAATAAAAAAGGCTTCAGCCGATAAATTGATACAAAAATAAAACAGCACAAGTATCGTACTCATGCTGCTTTATTCAGTTTAACTCATAACTACTTATGATTTATTCTTATCATCTGCTAGGAACAACCAAGTATCAAGCACTGTATCAGGGTTTAGCGATACTGAGCTGATACCTTGTTCCATCAGCCAATAGGCAAGATCTGGATGATCTGATGGGCCTTGACCACAGATACCGACATATTTGCCTTGTGCGCGGCAAGCATCGATGGCAGTTTTTAGCAGTTTTTTCACCGCTGGATCACGCTCGTCAAACAGATGCGAGACAATGCCTGAGTCACGGTCTAGACCTAGGGTCAGCTGCGTTAAGTCGTTTGAACCGATTGAGAAACCATCGAAATATTGCAAGAATTCATCTGCCAAAATCGCATTGGTCGGCAGCTCGCACATCATGATAATTTCAAGACCATTTTCACCGCGTTTTAGACCATTTTTCTCAAGTAATTCAATCACTTGCTGTGCTTCGCCTGTGGTACGCACAAATGGAATCATGATCTTGACATTGGTCAAGCCCATGTCATCACGCACATATTTTAGCGCGCGGCATTCAAGCTCAAAGCAGTCGCGGAAATTTTCTGACACATAGCGGCTGGCACCACGGAAACCAAGCATTGGATTTTCTTCTGATGGCTCGTACAGCTTGCCGCCGATTAGGTTGGCATATTCATTTGACTTAAAGTCAGACATACGCACAATCACAGGCTTGTTGCGGAACGCCACTGCCAAGGTTGAGATACCTTCAATCAATTTATTGATATAAAACTCAACTGGTGAGTTGTAGCCTGCCATGCGCTCTTGTACCGCTTGTACGGTTTCTTGTGGTAGGCTATCGATGTTCAATAGCGCCTTTGGATGCACGCCAATCATGCGGTTGATGATAAACTCAAGACGCGCAAGACCCACACCTTCGTTCGGGATTTGGGCAAAATCAAAGGCACGATCTGGGTTGCCAACATTCATCATCACCTTAAAGCCAAGCTCAGGCATGGTGCTGATTGAATTACGCTGTACTTCATAGTCCAGTAAGCCTTCATAAATAAAGCCAGTATCACCTTCAGCACATGATACAGTGACTTCTTGACCATCGGTCAGCACTTCGGTGGCATTACCAGAGCCGACGATCGCAGGCACGCCCAATTCACGAGCGATGATCGCCGCATGGCAAGTACGACCGCCACGGTTGGTGATGATCGCTGATGCGCGCTTCATCACTGGTTCCCAATCTGGATCAGTCATGTCTGATACCAGCACATCACCGTCTTGGACTTTGCTCATCTCATTTAGATTGGTGACGATACGCACCTTGCCGCCGCCGACACGCTGACCGATAGAGCGACCTTCGGTAAGTACTTTTGCACCTTTAGAATTGATGACATAGCGCTCCATGTGGTTTTTGTCTTGGCGAGACTTGACCGTTTCTGGACGCGCTTGCACGATGAAGATTTCACCTGTGTCGCCATCTTTTGCCCATTCGATGTCCATCGGCTGACCGTAGTGCTTCTCGATGATCATCGCTTGCTTGGCAAGGCGTGTCAGCTCATCGGTGGTTAGGGCAAATTGATTGCGATCGGCTTTTTCGACATCGACAATCTTGGTTGATTTGGTGGTGCTGCCTTCATCGCCATAGACCATTTTCTTTTGTTTTGAGCCTAGGTTACGGCGCACGACCGCTGGGCGATTTTGTTCAAGCAATGCTTTTGATAGATAAAACTCATCTGGGTTCACCGCACCTTGCACGACCATCTCGCCCAGACCATAGCTTGCAGTGATGAAGACCACTTCATCAAAGCCCGACTCGGTATCTAGCGTAAACATCACGCCTGAAGTACCTGTCTCTGAGCGCACCATGCGCTGAATGCCTGCTGACAGCGCTACGCCTGCGTGCTCAAAGCCTTTGTGCACGCGATATGCGATCGCACGGTCGTTGTACAATGAAGCAAAGACTTCTTTGATCGCGATCAGTACATTGTCAATACCGCGAATGTTTAAGAAAGTCTCTTGCTGACCTGCAAATGATGCATCTGGCAAGTCTTCTGCTGTTGCTGATGAGCGCACCGCCACCGCGATGTCTTGACCGCCTGATAATTCATCGAACGCTGCACGGATTTCATCTTCTAGATCTTTTGGCAATTCTTGGTCAATCACCCAACCACGAATCTTCGCGCCTGTCTCGGTCAAAAGCTCAACATTATCAACATCCAAGCCTTTTAGCTCAGCATTGATCTTATCCAATAGACCTGTTTCGTTCAAAAAGCGGTTGAACGCATCAGATGTGGTGGCAAAGCCATTTGGCACATTCACACCTAAGTTGCCCAAGTGGCTGATCATCTCGCCCAGTGACGAGTTTTTACCGCCGACCAGTTCAACATCGTGCTTGCCCAGCTGATTAAATGGAATGACTTGCTTGCTCATGGTGATAAACTCCAAATAAAGGAATGCTGTAATAAGATTTCATTCATCTGCCATCATAACGATGGTGTGATTTGATATTAAATCTGTATCAAAGCAATTTATAAGATTTGTCGATTATAACGACAAAAAAAACAATACACAATGCATTTATCGTTATATTTTTGAATTATATACTGACATTTTTAAAATATATATCAAAACCCTTGAATTTTTTATTATTTTATGATTCAAATTCATTCAATGATACAAAACACAACACAGCCGCCGTGCAATTTACTCACAACTTTTATTTTTTATGCTATAATCAGCCAATATGATTGTTTAAAAGGTGCTTTTGACATGTATGTCCACACCCCCACACCAAGTACCCTACCCAAAGACCCTGTTCGCAGTGCGTTTTTTATCTCTGATGGCACAGCGATCACCGCAGAAACGCTAGGCAAATCGCTATTAAGCCAGTTCGCTGATGTTGAATTTGATATTCAAGTCATCCCTTATGTTGATAGCGTTGAGCTTGCTAAGGATGCAGTTGCTCGCATTAATAAAGCTTATAAAAATACCAATCTGTTGCCACTGGTCTTTGATACCATCGTCAGCGATGAGATTCGCGAAGTCATCAATACTGCCAATGCGTGCAATCTTGATATCTATGAAGGCTTGATCACGCGTATTGCCACCGAGATCAACCACAAGCCAAATCCACACGCAGGCATGGCGCACAGCAGTGTCGATTCGGATGACTATAAAGCGCGTATCGATGCGGTGCATTTTGCCTTAGATAATGATGATGGCGCGCGTATTACTCATTATGATGGCGCAGATATTATTCTGGTCGGTCTGTCGCGCTCAGGCAAAACACCGACTTCGCTGTATCTTGCCCTACAATACGGTATCCGCGCAGCGAACTATCCATTGACCGAAGAAGACTTGGACACCAGCAACCTACCACCTGCCCTAAATGCACATAAGCATAAATTATTCGGTCTAACCATCGATACCGAACGCTTGGTGCGCATTCGCCAAGAGCGTAAAGCAGGCAGCCGCTACGCAAGTCTTGCTCAATGTCAAGCTGAGCAGCAAGCAATCCAAGCCATCTACAGCACCCAAAAAATCCCCAATCTGAATGTTTCTGAAATGTCTGTCGAAGAGATCGCCACGCGTATCCTTCAGATGACTGGACTGAAGCGTCGCATTGGGATGTGATTGTAAATTATTTATTTTTAATTATTATTTAAATTTATTATGAAAAAAATTGCTTTAATTACCCTAAGTTCTGCCCTACTACTGACTGCTTGCCAAAAAAGCGTGCCGAAACCTGAACCGCTATATGCGCCAAACATCACCCTTGCCCCATCGCAAGTGCTAGAGATCGCACCGACACGCTCAATCTGCCAATCATCACAGCCAATGCAATGCTTGACTGTCAAAGCACAAGGCGCAAGCGATCAAAATGCGTTCGGTATTGGTTATAACAACATCAAAGGCTTTGAGCCAAAAACTGGTATCAGCTATAAGATCCGTGCTGCACAAGAGATCGACCAAAATACAGGGCAGCCGACAGGGTTTTGGCAATTAAACGAAGTGCTGTCACAATATTAATAACTGTCCAAAGATAGCCAAAAACACAATGCGGTAATTTAAGGATTGCGAATGACAAAAAAAAGCAAACAACCCAATAATCAACAACACAAAATCAATAAGGTAGCCGCCGTGACCAATGAAACTCTCGACGCGGCAGTCGAAACTGCCAACACCCAAAGTACTGCCACCCAGCAAGGCAACACCTTTGAACATGTGGATCACGACCATCTGCACCCAAGCCTAATCAGCCCCTTAGATGGTCGCCGCATCGGTCTGAACACACATACCAAAAGTAAAATCAAGCACGGCTATGAATACGACGCCATCGTCCTAGGTGCAGGCCCTGCTGGTGAAGCAGCAGCGATGAAGCTTGCTAAATCAGGCTACCGTGTCGCTGTCATCGATCCGCGCGAACAAGTCGGCGGTAACTGCGCGCATGTCGGTACGATTCCAAGTAAAGCACTGCGCCAATCGGTATTTAACCTGATCAGCTTTCGCCGTGATCCACTATTTAATAAAGCCAAAGAAAGCTATCAAGTGCCACTGAATAAAGTACTGAGCCGTGCGCGTGAAGTCATCCGCACACAAGTACAGACACACAAGCTATTTTATGAGCGTAACCAAATCGAAGTCATCCAAGGCTGGGGCAGTTTCATCGATGCGCATACTTTGGAAGTCTATACCCACGATCATGAACCTACCAAAACCATCACCTTTAACCAAGCAGTGATCGCGGTCGGTTCACGCCCTTATCGTCCTGATACACTTGACTTTGAGCATCCGCGCGTCTTTGACTCTGATACTATCTTGCAGATGGATTATATCGCGCGCAAGATCATCATCTACGGTGCAGGCGTCATCGGCTGTGAATACGCATCGATTTTCACAGGGCTTGGCTATGTGGTTGATTTGATTAACAATAAAGAGCAGCTGTTAAGCTATTTGGATGAAGAGATTTCGGATGCATTAAGCCACGACTTACGCCAATTCGGTGTGCGCATTCGCAACCACGAAGAGATTGATCGTCTTGAGACGCACGATGACTGCGTGATTCTACACCTAAAAAGCGGTAAAAAGATCAAATCAGACGCTATTCTATGGTGTAACGGTCGCTCGGGCAATACCGACAGTCTAAACCTAGAAGCCGTGGGCTTAACCGCCAACAACCGCGGTCAGCTGGAAGTTGATCAAACCTATCGCACCAGCGCGCCACACATCTATGCGGTCGGTGATGTCATCGGTTGGCCATCACTGGCATCGGCTGCCTATGACCAAGGTCGTAATGCGGCAGGCTTTATGGTCGGTGATAAAGATGCCGAGTTCATCAGCAGCGTACCGACAGGTATTTATACCATTCCTGAGATTTCAAGTATCGGTAAAACTGAAGCTGAACTGACCGCTGAGCAAATTCCTTATGAAGTCGGTCAAGCCTTCTTCAAGCACTTAGCACGCTCACAGATCATTGGTGAACGCTCAGGCGTCCTAAAAATCCTATTCCATCGCGAGACCCTAGAGATCTTGGGCATTCATTGTTACGGCAACCATGCATCTGAGATTATTCACATCGGTCAGGCGGTGATGAAGTGCGGTCATACGCTTGAATATTTCATCAATACCACTTTCAACTACCCAACGATGGCAGAAGCCTATCGTGTGGCGGCTTTGAATGGTATGAACCGAATCTTCTAAGTGTTTATGCTAAAATAAAATCACGCTCAAGTTTGGTGCTTGGGCGTGATTTTTTGATATGCTAAAAAAATAAGCTTAATCAGGGGTTTGACTATCAGCCGTACTGTCTTTTTGGACAGGTTTGGCTACTTGTGCCAGTTTTAATAACTCATCCAAATGCTCAATCTGTATCGTGCGATTCGGATAAGGAATGCCTATGCCTGCATCATCCAAGGCATATTTGACTTCTTCTAACAGCTCGCACTGCACTGTGTACCAGTCATCATTCGTCGCCCATACGCGCAGGAGTAGATCAACTGAACTCTCACCCAGTGCCGTCACCACCACCGTTGGCTCTGGATCGGGCAGCACCTTACCGTGTTCTTTGGCAAGCTCAACCATCACCTTGCGTGCTGTGCGAATATCGGCATCATAACTGATACCCACAGCGATATCCACACGGCGCGTTGGTAATGATGAAAAATTGGTGCTGGATGAAGTCATGATGTCACCATTTGGGATGATGATTTCATGATTATTAGCCGTCTTAATGCGCGTATTGACAAGCGTGATGTCAAGCACCGTGCCCGTTTTTCCGCCCACTTCCACGACATCACCACGCCCAAAGGGACGAAAAATCACAATCAAAACACCCGCTGCTAGATTGGATAATTGATCTTTTAGCGAAACACCGATCGCTACGCCTGCTGCACCCAAAATGGCAACAAATGAGTTGGTATTGACGCCCAATTTATTCAGCGCTGCCAAAATCACCGCCACCAGCATAATGCCATACAGCAAATTACCCAAAAAGTTTGCCGCCGTGCTATCCAGACGGCTGCGCGCCATGATGCGTTTGGCGACATTGACAATGCGCTTGCCAATCCATTTACCGACAAAGAAAATGATCAGCGCAAGAATGATCTTGCCCGACATATCGATCGCCATCTGGGTCAGTGTCGCAATATCAATAGGAATACCCAAAAACTCAAGCGCGTTATTCGTGCTATGCTCAAGCGATTCTTTGGTCACTTCAGCAGCGTGCGTGGCAGCTTCTTTGGCAGTTTCAGCGGCTTTTTGGGCGTCGCTTGCCGCTTGTGCGACAGTGTCTGCGGTTTGCTCTACCGTTTTTTCAACGACTTTTTCTGCTGCTTTGGTCACATCGGTCATAGAATGGTATCCATTTTTTTAATTTAAATTTTAAATTTATTGATCAATAAACAGCTAAGAACTGTATGAATTTTTAACAAAAATCAGAAAAACCGACCAGTTGGTTTTTTGGCAAATTGTCCAACGCGCGCATCCACCGCCGTTGCAATCGCTTGATAATGCTCGCCCAAATGATTCTCATGCAGCACACTTGGCGCGCCTTCATCCATAGAAACGCGAATCTTAGCATCCAATGGTAACTGCCCTAATAGTGGTACACCATAAGCCGTCGCCATCTCATCACCGCCACCACTGCCAAAAATCGCTTCGGTATGACCGCACTGGCTACAAGTATGCAGCGCCATATTTTCAACAATCCCAAGCACAGGAATCTCAGTTTTATAAAACATCTCAATGCCCTTTTTGGCATCCAATAGCGCGATGTGCTGCGGCGTGGTGACAATCACCGCACCCGTCACAGGGATTCTTTGGGCAAGTGTCAGCTGAATATCGCCCGTTCCTGGTGGCATATCAATCAGCAGATAATCCAGCTGTGGCCAGTTGGTCTGATTATACAGCTGCATCAATGCCCCCGTTGCCTTGATGCCACGCCAAGCCACAGGGGTGTCTTCTGATGCGATCAGGTTGCCAATTGACAGCACCGCCATACCACCTGCATCGATCGGTACAAATTGATCATTTTCTACTTGTGGCTTGACTTCCGCAATCCCTAGCATAGCTGGAATGGATGGGCCGTAGATGTCGGCATCTAGGATACCGACTTTTTTGCCAAGCTTTTGTAGTGCAAGTGCCAAGTTCACCGTTGTTGTCGATTTGCCCACACCGCCCTTACCTGACGCGACAACGACAATGTTACTGATACGCGGGTGCGCGCTCAGCTCGCTTTGCTTAGGTGCAGCTTTGGCAGGCTTAGCATCATCTTGATGGGTTGGGATTTTGTCATCGGCTTTGGGCGCGGGCTGATACGACTGCACCACTGCATCGCTTTTGGCTTTGGCAGTATTATCAGCTTGGGTATCGGCATAGGCGATGGCTTCTTTGGCAATCGAAACATTGATATTAACTTCATTGACACCCATCGGATACAGGCGCTGCTGCAAGCTGCGATACTCGCGCTCAAGCTCAGCGGTATCATCACTCATGCCAATGCGCATGGCAAGCTCAAGCACATCACCTTTTAGCTCCGATGATTTGACAAATCGCATAAACGGCTGACCAAACAGACTGCGCGACTCAAGCTCTGCTTGCACTTGTTCTTGTAATGACATTTTCTTTTTAAATATATTAAACATAGTCTGCCTTTGGTTTTTAATTCTCAACAAATCGCCTTATTTTAGCACAATTTGGACCGATTGACACCGCCAAGAGAAATCGCTAGAGAAACGCCTGATTTTTTGGTAAAATAAGCAGTTTTCATTATCATTACGACACCATGAGCCAAACCAATACCCCTTTGCTGGTCAGCGATTATGATTATCATCTGCCTGATGATCTGATCGCGCGCCATCCACTTGCTGAGCGTAGCCAGTCACGCCTGATGCACCTTGCTGATGGCAAGATTAATGATCGACAGTTTGCTGATTTATTAGATTTATTAAATGAAGGTGATCTGTTGGTGCTGAACGATACTAAGGTTATGAAAGCACGCTTATATGGTCAAAAAGCTACAGGCGGTGCGGTGGAAGTGCTGGTTGAGCGACTTTTACCCGATGAAGATGGGATGCTGCCACACCGTGCGCTGTGTCATGTTCGCTCAAGCCGTGCGCTCAAAGCGGGTCAGACGCTGTCTTTGGCTGATGGTCAGATGACAGCCATCATGCTCGGTCGTCAAGAGAATTTATTTATCTTAGCATTCGCTGCGCCGATTTTGCCTGATTTGGATCGCTATGGTGAGATGCCGATTCCGCCATATTTTGAGCGTGATGCCGACGATATGGACGATGAACGCTATCAGACCGTGTTTCACAATCCTGACAAGGCCGCAAGTGTCGCTGCGCCGACTGCAAGCCTGCATTTTGATGATGAATTATTAGATAAAATTAAAAACAAAGGCGTGCAAATTGCCTTTGTGACGCTGCATGTTGGCGCAGGTACTTTTGCCCCAGTTAAGGCAGATGATTTGCGTGATCATATCATGCACGCAGAATTTGCTCACTTGTCCCAAGCGACTGCCAACATCATCAATGCCACCAAAGATGCAGGCAAGCGCGTGATTGCGGTAGGCACGACGGTGACGCGCACACTTGAGACCGCGCATTTACACCGTAAAGATGGCAAGCTTGTCGAATGTGCAGGTGATACGACGATTTTTATTTATCCGCCTTATCAATTTGGTGTGGTGGATTGCTTAATTACTAATTTTCATCTGCCAAAATCAACGCTTTTAATGCTCGTTTCTGCTTTTGCAGGCGTTGATAATATCAAAAATGCTTATCAGCACGCCATCAATCAACAATATCGATTTTTTAGTTATGGCGATGCGATGTTTTTACAGAAAAATGATGGCTTTTCTTAAAATCAAAATCAGTTATTTGAAATAAAGTGATCTTTTTTTGAATAATTATTTTAAATTTTCGAATTGATATTTTAGAGAAATTTATGAAATTTACCCTACACAATACCGATGGCGGTAATAATCACGCGCGCCGTGGCACAGTGCATTTGGCACATGGCGAAGTACAAACCCCTGCTTTTATGCCAGTTGGCACTTATGGTACAGTCAAAGGTATGCTACCGCGCGATATCCACGGCATCGGCGCGGACATCATTCTTGGCAATACTTTTCATCTGTGGCTGCGCCCTGGGATGGAAGTGATTCGCAAATTTGGCGGATTGCACAATTTCATTCATTGGGACAAGCCGATTTTGACCGATTCAGGCGGCTTTCAGGTGTTTAGCCTTGGGGCGATGCGCAAGATCACCGAAGAAGGTGTGGCGTTTCGCTCGCCTGTAGATGGCGCGAAGGTGTTTTTGTCGCCTGAGGCTTCCATGCAGATCCAAAATGATCTGAACTCTGACATCGTCATGCAGTTTGACGAGTGCACGCCTTATCCTGCCACGCACGAAGAAGCGAAAAAGTCGCTTGAGTTGTCACTGCGCTGGGGGCAACGCTGCATTGATGAACATCAGCGACTGGGTAATAAAAACGCCCTATTTGGCATCATCCAAGGCAGTATGTACAAGGATTTGCGCGCGCAATCCCTGCAGGGCTTATTAGATATGCCGTTTGATGGCTATGCTATCGGCGGTCTGTCTGTAGGCGAGCCAAAAGATGAGATGATCGGCGTGCTCAATTATCTGCCGAAAGCCATGCCAAGCGACAAGCCACGCTATCTGATGGGCGTCGGTAAGCCAGATGACATCGTCGAAGCAGTACGCCGTGGCGTAGATATGTTTGACTGCGTGATGCCGACGCGAAACGCGCGCAATGGTCATTATTTCGTCACAGGCAATAGCGAAAATAAAGGCATCGTGCGCATCAAAAACAGCCAATATCGCCTAGATACTGCGCCGCTTGATGAGCATTGCGACTGCTACACTTGCCAAAACTTCAGCCGCGCCTATCTGTATCATCTGCACAAGTGCAAAGAGATGCTCTCAGCGCAGCTTGCCACCATTCACAATCTGCGCTACTATCAAAGACTGATGGCAGACATTCGTAAAGCCATTGATGAAAATCGCTTTGATGAATTTGTCGCCGAGTTTTATGGCAATTGGGGCATGGCAGTGCCCGAATATGATAAGGATGAGCATCGGATTTGACAGCCGCGCAATAAAAAAATCCGCCAAGCTGAATGGTTTGGCGGATTTTTGGTATTTAAATTGCAATCATGACGCAGGCTTAATATCCACTTCGATCTCAAAATCTAGGACATTTGGACGCGTGGCGATGGCATCGTATTCTACACGGATGACATGGCGACCATTGTCCGTCACAGTATAAATACCATTGGCAAAGTCATGAAAAACAGGCATTCTCAGCGTTGGTTTTAGGCTACTATTTGAAACCACGACCGAGATTTGATCGCCCACTTTAGGATAGATAAAATAGTCACAAGAACTGGCAGAGATGCTCTCTTGGCGTACTGACTGGGTGGTATCGACACGCTTTTGGATCAAGCGCGGGCAAGCATCAGCAGCACTGCGTCGCGTCACGACATCATTCTCACCTGCCACAGTATTGTCGATCGTCTGGGTGGTTGGCTCGGTTTTTTGGGTGTTTTCGCAGGCGCTGAGTATACACATCGCCAACACAGCAACGCCAATCGTTCGACTTGTTTTTTCAAAAAAATATTGCATCTGGTCAATTCCCGATTCACCAAACAGCTGATACCTTCTGGAAGCATCTTTCGCCCATTGCCAAGACCGCAACTGCTTTTACTATTTACAATTATAACACAGTTTTTACAAAAGTAAACAAAAAGCCTTGAAACCAATATTCTCAAGGCTTTAGCATCAATTACTGACCCAAAAAGCTGGTTGCGCAAGCATTGATGGTCTTGGTCACCGCCGATGCTACCACTTGGGTACGCGCTGCAGGACTTACCGCCGCTTGAGCGATTTCGGTGATGGTGACGCTTTGCGGGGCTTTTTCAGCGACACAGCCGCAGACATTGTTTTCAAGTGCAGTTTTTTGTTCGCTACTTAGCACCATTGACGCGGTTTTATAAATCGGTTGGTTGTTTAGCTCTGTACGGCACTTGGCATCGACTGCTTGTTGGAAAATCGCCATACCGACATTGGTCGCTGTACCCACGCCGATCGCCGTCGCATCACCTGCAGTCGCTGCACCTGTCGTACCGCCAGCCGCACAGCCCGTCAATGCCGCCACTGCCAAAATCGCTGCACCAAAACTCTTTTTCATAAGACACCTTTATTAATTAACATACCAATGAACACTTGGCTTGTAAAACTTGATCAAAAATACACCACCACTTTATTTATATTTATGCAAAATTACCTGAAAATACAAACAAGTAGGTATAAGGTGAATGTTAAAAGGATTGTGCGATTTTTACAAGTAGCAAACTACAAACTGATACTTCAAAGTACAAATAAGTACAAATCATTACATTTGGTTACGCTTGTATCACTAAGCTTGTCAGAGTGGTGACATGGCTCAATGACTACCATTCAAGCATCAAGCACATCTGCGACAGTCGCAGATAAAACTTGCACCAAATCATCAGGATGAATGCCAATATCACAGCCACGGCGACCACCACTGATATAGATTTTGTTAAACTGCTTAGCAGAAATATCCAATACGGTTTTTAGGCGTTTTTTCTGTGCAATCGGACTGATACCACCGACGATATAGCCTGTGATGCGCTCAGCGTCTTTTGGTTCTGCCATCTGTAACTTTTTTACCCCGACGGCAGCAGCAACCTTTTTAAGATTTAATTTATGATTGACAGGTAAAATCGCCACAAAATAAGTCGCACCATCAGTTACAAGCAAGGTCTTAAACACTTCATCGACCGACAAACCCAATGCTTCAGCTGCTTCTAGCCCAAAATCATGGCGGTTTGGATCGTGCTCGTATTCATGGATACTGTGGGTGATTTTTTGCTTTTTTAATAAATTAATCGCAGGAGTCATGGCTATCCTTATTGTAAATTTCTTAAACAATATAAAATCTTAAAACCCAACAAAAAACCACAAACGCAACGCACTTGTGGTTTAGAAAGTTAAGCAATCGGCTTTAATGGCGGTACGACATCGGCATTTTGTGCGCGATGACGCATCAGATGATCCATCAGCACAATCGCAAGCATCGCTTCAGCAATTGGCGTTGCGCGTACGCCGACGCACGGATCATGACGCCCTTTGGTGATGACATCGACCACTTCACCGTCCAGATTGACGGTTTTACCTGGTGTGGTGATACTCGCGGTTGGCTTAAGTGCGATGGTAACCTTAATCGTCTGACCGCTTGAGATACCGCCCAAGATACCGCCTGCATGATTTGCCGTAAAACCATTTGGCGTCAGCTCATCACGGCTTTCGTGACCAAACTGCCCAGCCACCGCAAAGCCATCGCCGATCTCCACACCCTTAACCGCATTGATACTCATCATCGCATGAGCAATGTCGGCATCAAGTCGATCGAACACAGGCTCGCCCAGACCCACTGGCACATTCTCAGCATAAATCTCAAGGCGCGCGCCACAGCTTGTACCTTGTTCACGCAGCGAAGTCACCAGAGCTTCAAAACGTGGCACAGCATCAACATCGCCACAGAAAAATGGGTTATTGCCCACTTCATTCCAATCCAGCTTTTCAGCCTTTTCTGTGCCGATTTGGGTAACATGGCCACGAATGACGATACCGCATTTTTCTGCCAAATATTTCTTGGCAATCGCCCCAGCTGCCACACGCATTGCCGTCTCGCGCGCCGATGAACGACCGCCGCCACGATAATCGCGAAAGCCGTATTTCATCGTATAAGCATAGTCGGCGTGATTTGGGCGAAAAGTTGTTGCGATATTGCCATAATCTTTGGATTTTTGGTCAGTGTTACGAATCAAAAGCCCTATTGGCGTGCCAGTGGTTTTGCCTTCAAAGACCCCTGAGATGATCTCGACTTCATCAGGTTCTTTGCGCTGCGTGGCAAATTTGGAAGTACCTGGTTTGCGGCGATCCAGCTCAATTTGTAAATCTTCTTCCGACAGCGACAGTCCTGGTGGCACACCATCGACGATCGCCATCAAGCCTACGCCATGTGACTCACCGCAAGTGGTAACGGTGAACAGTTGTCCAATCGTATTGCCAGCCATGAGTTACAAGCCCCCTTTGACACGCTCAACTTGGCGCGCAAAATCTTCACGATATTCAAGCAGTTCTTCACAACTGATGGCAAACACACCGCTGCCGCCCTTTTCAAAAGTCAGCCATTCAAACTGAATCTCAGGATAAGCTTGGCGCAATGCCCATTCGCTATCACCCACTTCACAGACCAACAAACCATCACGCGTCAGATAATCAGGCGCGTCATGCAAGATTTGATGCACCAAATCCAAGCCATCTTGCCCTGCTGCCAAGGCGTGCTCAGGCTCGTGCAAAAACTCAGGCGGCAAATCTGCCATCACCGCAGCATCAACATATGGCGGATTGGTCACGATCAGCTCGTATTGATTCTCAGCAGGAATCTTGGCAAACAAATCAGACTCAAGTAAATTCACCTGATGCTCAAGCTCATGATGCTCAACATTCGTCCACGCCACTTCTAGCGCATCTTTGTCAATATCTGTGGCATCAACATTGGCATCAGGAAATGCCTTGGCAAGCGCTATGGCGATACAGCCAGAACCTGTACAAAGGTCCAAAATACGCTCAGGCGCGGCAAGCTGCTTTTCTTCCAAGCCATGATCAAAAAACTTATTCTTACGCGCGTCATCGACATCAAAATACGGGTAAAATTGCTGATTGATCAGCTCAGCAATCGGCGAACGCGGAATCAAAACGCGCTCATCGACATAAAATGGCAAACCGCAGAAATATGCCAAATTAATCAAATAACTCAATGGCTTACGCTGAATAATGCGCTCGGACAACAAGGTCAGCACTTCTTGCTTTTCGCTTGGGGTGAGTTTACAGTCCAAAATCTGCTCATCCGCCGACCATTGCAATGACAATGAATGTAGCACAATCGCCGCCGCTTCAGCAAATTCATCAGTCGTGCCTTGTGCTACTACCACATCATATTGGCGCAGTTTCGTCACAACAAAACGGATAAAATCACGAATGGTCACCAAAGCTTGCTCAGCTTCGCCAAGCTCAGCGTACAAAGCCGCGATGTCTGCTTGGGTCAGCTCGCCATTTTCGCTTGGAATGTATTCAAATTCATGCTCTAATAAGTCGTCATGATTTGCAGTTTCATTAAATTCTGACATAAATAACCTTAAAATTCGGATTTATCCACAGGCGCGATTGGCAAGTTCATCCACATCACCCATTCACGCCCAAAATTGGGTGAAAATTACCCTTATTATAAAGAAAAGCGGTGAAAATTGCCACAATTGCCACAGTGAATTTCTAAAATTTTCATCATTTGATAAAGATCAATCATAAAGCGCGCGATTGGGTTTGGATTTATCCAGAAAAATTGCTACACTATGCAAAAGCTTTTTTGATTTTAATTGAAATACACTGGACAACTGAATGAAACACAATGAATATTGCTTGCCTAATGGCATGAGCGCTGAGACTTTTTTGGCAGAATATTGGCAGAAAAAGCCGCTTTTGATTAAGGGTGGTTTGCCTGCTTTGGTGGGAATGTTTGAACCTGAAGATGTGCTTGGATTGACTTTAGAAGATGGTGTATCGGCGCGTCTGATCAGCCAAAGTGACGCCGATGAAAGCCAATGGTCATTGAAAAATTCGCCACTTTGTGAAGAAGATCTACAAAATACACCAAAGCTTTGGACGATCTTGGTACAAAATCTTGAGCAGTGGTCGCCTGAATTAGGTGAGTTGTGGTCGCATTTTGACTTTATTCCAAAATGGCAACAAGATGACATCATGGTCTCGGTCGCGCAAGCTGGTGGCTCGGTGGGTGCGCATTATGATGAGTATGATGTGTTTTTGGCGCAAGGTTATGGCTCGCGCCGTTGGCAGCTGGGCAAGATGTGCGACGATGGCACGCCATTTGTACCTAATCAGCCTATCCGCCTATTGGATAATATGGGCGAGATCATCTTTGATGAAGTGCTGGAAGCGGGCGATGTGCTGTATGTACCGCCGATGCTGAGTCATCATGGTATCGCTCAAGATGATTGCTTGACTTTCTCATTTGGTTTTCGCCGCCCAAACCTTGTACAGATCATCGATGAAGTCGCCGATGTCGCAACCAACCACTCAGAACTTTTCCGCGTTTTGACCTTGCCACAAGCCGCACAAGCCGATGCTTATGAGCTGAGCCGTGATAGTATTGCCGCGATGAAGCAGGCGCTGCTTGACCTACTTAATTCAGAAACAGGTGATCAAATCATCGCCGATGCAGTGGCTGAACTGGTCTCAAAACGCCAATATGAACTACTTGCTTTTGAAGATGAGCTAAATAGCCAAGAATTAAAATTACGCCTAAGTGATGGTGAGTGCCTGATGCTCAATCCTGCTTGTCGCTTTGTGCGTGTGAATGATGACTGGTATGTCAATGGCGAGTGTATCTGCCTGAATGATACCACCCTATCGGTGTTTGTACGCTTGATTGACGGCGAAGTCCTAAGTTATGATGATGTGCCAAATGCCACCATGGATGAAATCACTGGCTGGCTGAATGATAATTGGTTGGTGTTGGTGTAAGTTTATTCTGCTGATGACCCTGCCATGATCTGATAATGGATTGTGGCAGGGTTTTTGTTTAACTTATCAAATTCACTATTTTATTAACAAAAACAAAAAACCCCCAAAGCTATACACTTCAGGGGTTTGTAATCCTTTAAGGATTATTCTTCGTCAGCATCAGCAGCTGGTGCATCTTCTGATAGGATAGTTACCAAGATGTCAGCAGAGATATCATGGTGTAGTTGGATGGTAACTTTGTACTCACCAACTTGACGGAATGCGCCTTCTGGCATCTTCACTTCTTGACGATCTACTTCTAGGCCAGACTTAGTCAAGGCATCAGCGATGTCACGAGTACCGATAGAACCGAATAGCTTGCCCTCATCACCAGACTTAGCACGCATGATGACATTTACATCAGTTAGTGCTTCAGCGCGTTGCTTAGCAACTTCTAGTTCTTTTGCTTCGATCGCTTCTAGTTCAGCACGGCGTGCTTCAAACTTAGCGATGTTCGCTTCAGTTGCAGGTAGTGCTTTGCCTTGTGGGATTAGGTAGTTACGACCGTAACCAGCTTTTACATCAACCGTTTCACCAAGTTTACCAAGATTAACGACACGCTGTAATAGAATAACTTGCATGATTTATCTCCGTTAATTACTTGTGGTTGTCAGTGTATGGCAATAGAGCCAAATAGCGAGCTTGCTTGATCGCCACAGCCAATTGACGCTGATATTTGTTAGAAGTACCAGTGATACGGCTAGGAACGATTTTGCCATTTTCGCTGATGTATTGCTTTAGTAGTTCTACATCTTTGTAATCGATGTGAGTGATGCCTTCAGCGGTAAAGCGGCAGAACTTACGACGACGATAAAAACGTGCCAT
Source organism: Moraxella sp. FZLJ2109 (assembly GCF_024296965.1). Lineage (NCBI taxonomy): Bacteria > Pseudomonadati > Pseudomonadota > Gammaproteobacteria > Moraxellales > Moraxellaceae > Moraxella > Moraxella sp. FZLJ2109. The sequence continues at coordinate 1,879,828 of NZ_CP101112.1, read as the reverse complement.
GATGAAATCTCCTTAATTAGTTATCGCTGTCAGCGTCGCTCTCACCTTGCTCGGTGCGAACTTCGTTACGACGGTTAGCTTTGCGAGTGCGCTTATCTTCTGCTTCTTTCGCTAGTGGCGATTGTTCAGTGATAGCTGCTTCGCGGCGGATAACTAGGCTACGGATGATGGCATCGTTGTACTTGAACAATTCTTCTAGCTGAGCTAGAGTTTCGTCGTTACATTCGATGTTCAGTAGCACATAGTGTGCTTTGTGGATTTTGTTGATTGGGTAAGCCAATTGACGGCGACCCCAGTCTTCTAGACGATGGTTCGCACCACCATTCTCTTCAACGATAGTACGGTACTTAGTTACCATGTCGGCAACTTGGTTGCTTTGGTCTGGATGAACCAATAGCACCACTTCATAATGTCTCATAAGGACTCCCTACGGATTAAAACAGCCACCATCAGACCGTATCTGACAGCAGCAAGGAGATTGAAAAACAAGGCTTGGCAAGCCAAACCTATTTAACAAAGCGCGTATTATACACACAAAATTAACCAATGACAAGTTTTATTTTACTTAACCATTGGCAATCAAACTTATGCCTGTGACTGGTTTTGGTTCATTTGGCGTTTTTGTTCTTGGATGCGTGCGGTTTCTGCTTGATTTTCGGTGGTATTTGCGATTACGCTACGCAGCATTTGCCAAATCGCACCAACGACAAGCAAGGCTGCAAACACTGCCAAAATCGGCAAAAACGCCACCACAGCACCCGCAAAATCTTTCATCAAAATCGCATGAAACACACCAAGCATCGCAGGTGCAACTTCACCGCCGCCGCCAGCTGCCTGACCAGGTGCGAACAAAATCGCTGCCACCATCACCCAACTGATACCCTTAAAAGGACGCGGAAACAATCGCGCAATCAGCCACCACAGAGCCAACACCAGCACACATCCCACGACATACACCGTCAATGGCAACTGCGCCGCAGGTATTGAGTCTGTGACATTAGCCCACCATGCAAAAAATCCTGCCAAGGCTTCGCTGATTTTCTCAAGCGGCAAATCTTTCAACCAATTCATGGATACTACCAACTATGAAATTTTCGCCTATTTTATCATGCTTTTTGTCAAAAACTGTTAAAAATTCGTAAAATGGCAAAAATTTGCATAAATTCAATCAGTTATGTATGCTTAGTCGTACTTTTTATCTTGGGCGTCACGCGCTTTAGCCAATGCTTGTGCTGCCAAAATATCCGCAGGCGGTGCTTGCACATAATAACCCTGCTCACTAAGCTTAGCACGCACTTCATCGATATTGGCGCGTGCCAATTTATCACGCGCTGACAAATCCAAATGTAGTACAAACTGCCCCATACCAAGCTTAGTACGCATCGCAGCAGGCAGCACGCCAAGCCAATCGGTCAGCTTATCGGTGTCATTGGGATAATCAGGACGCGCGATATACACATACCAATCTTCGTTTTTTGGAAATTTATACACATCACAATGCATGGACTCACCTTTATTCATCTTTTAAATATTCATCAGTGCTTTTTAATCACAAATTACCCACAAAGGCAAATTTGGCGTGAAAATCAAACAATTCTTACGCCAATTTTACACAAAAAGCAATATTTTTGGTAAAAGTCGATAATTTTACTTGTAAATTGTAGCATTATTTTTCATAATAAGGGGGTCTGATTTTCAGGAGAGCGTGTTTTTGTTTTTAAATGGAAGGATAAAACAGCAAAACACCACCGAAGGCGTAAACTGTGCTTGACACATTCCCCATAATCGCTCAGGTAAAAGGACTGAAAATCTCGATAAACCTCAATGGTTTATCAACACAATCTGGAGAGTGGCGGCTTGTACCAATGTACCAAACACACAAGCTTTGCCCACCGAAGGGAAGAAGATTGCTTTTGTCCTAAAAGTAATTGAAAATCTCAGGTCAAAGGACAGATGGGGTGCTAATTGTTAGGCGTAATTGCCCTAAATTTGTCATAATTGCGTGTTATCATTGATTTGATACTATACATCAATTTGATACAAAGCAAGACAAATTGCGATGTTTGCACTTTTTTCTGAAAATAAGGAATTTACCATGACCGCACCACAACGCACCCCTTTATACGATTCTCATGTCGCTTTTGATGGCAAGCTGATTGACTTCGGCGGTTGGGAATTGCCTGTCAATTATGGCTCACAAATCGCCGAACACGAAGCTGTGCGTACCGATGCAGGGATGTTTGATGTCTCGCATATGCTTGTTACCGATGTCACAGGCGATAATGCCAAAGCATTTTTCCAAAAACTCATCGCCAACGATGTCGCCAAGCTGTCTTTCGTCGGTAAAGCCCTTTATTCAGCAATGCTAAACGACAACGGCGGCGTAATCGATGATTTGATCGTGTATCGCACCAATGAAGCTGAGACCGCATATCGGATCGTCTCAAATGGCGCGACGCGTGAAAAAGACTCAGCACAGTTTGCCAAAGTCGGTAGTGAGTTTGGTGTCACCCTAACCCCACGCTATGATGTGGCGATGATCGCCGTACAAGGTCCAAAAGCAGTAGAAAAACTACTGACCGTCAAGCCTGAATGGGCAGAAAAAGTAAATGCACTTAAGCCATTTGTTGGTGTTGATTTGGGTGATGATTGGTTCGTTGCGCGCACAGGCTACACAGGCGAAGATGGCGTGGAAGTGATCATGCCTGCCGATAAAGCAGGAGAATTTTTTAAAGCGCTAGCAGATGCAGGCGTACAGCCATGTGGTCTGGGCGCGCGTGATACCTTGCGCATGGAAGCAGGCATGAACCTATATGGTAACGACATGAACGACGATGTCAGCCCACTAGAAGCAGGCATGGCATGGACTGTCGATCTAAAAGATGAAAGCCGCAATTTCGTCGGCAAAGATAAGCTTGTCGCCCTAAAAGCTGCTGGCGTCAAAGTCAAGCAAGTCGGTCTGCTACTAACCGGTAAAGGCGGCGTGCTGCGTGACGGCATGGAAGTCGTAACCGATTTAGGCAATGGCATCACCACAAGCGGCGTATTTAGCCCAAGCCTAAAACAATCTATCGCCATCGCACGCATTCCGGCTGAGTTCACTGGTGATGCTGCCAAAGTCATCATGCGTGGCAAAGAAGTCGATGTCCGTGTATTGAAATTGCCATTTGTCCGTAATGGTAAAAAGCAGTTTAATTAATTCATTATTTAACCCTTTTAAAATACAAACCCCACTCACAGGAGAGAACCCATGAGCAATATCCCAGCTGATCTAAAATATGTCGCAAGCCACGAATGGCTACGCCTAGAAGCAGACGGCACCATCACTGTCGGCATCACTGACCACGCCCAAGATTTGCTTGGCGATGTGGTATTCGTTGAGCTACCAGAAGTTGGCACCACTGTTGAAGCCGACCAAGAAATCGCTGTCGTTGAATCTGTCAAAGCTGCCTCTGATGTCTATGCACCGATCGCTGGTGAAATCGTTGAGATCAACGAAGAGCTGGTAGATAGCCCAGAGCTTGCGAACGAAGACCCATACGGCAAAGCATGGTTCTTTAAAGTTAAGCCTGCCAATCCTGCCGATTATGACAGCCTAATGAGTGCAGAAGAGTACGAAAGTAGTCTGTGATTAAAAAGTCATGGCGTGAGTTTGATATTCACGTCATGACTTTTAATTTTAGCAACATTAAATGAAAGTAGAAGTTTTAGAATACGACAATTACTCAAAAATTCATTATTATAATGATGGTATGAGTTATCGTGTTTTAATTTTGGATAATAACAAACACATTATCCAAGATGAAATCTCTGAATATGACCCAAGCGGTAAATTGATTGCTGATGTTGTGTTTGGTATAGACCACACTACAATTATTGGTATGCGTAAATATACGGAGCATGGTTTTGAAGATTATCGCAAACTCAATGATAAATTAATTTTAACCCAATCTCAAAAAACAGAATGGATTGAAGTTGATAAAAAAGCCAAAACATCATTTTATGACACAAATGGCGATTTGGTTTATTATGATATTTTTGAAAAAGATGATGATTGTGGCATGGTCATTATGGGTTCTTTTGACAAAAATGACATACAATTTTTTTGGGATAATTCACCCAATGAAGTGAAATTATTACAAAGCTATTCTGATTACTAACCCTAAAAGGATAACTTATGTTATTTAACACCTTTTCCGATTTATTTTATGAAAATGCTTTTGTCCATCGCCATCTTGGCAAGGATGCAAGCGAACAACAAGCCCTGCTAAAAGCTGTGGGCTTTGATGATATGGACAGCTTTATCGACGCTGTCGTCCCAAAAGCCGTCCGCTTAGGTAAAGAGCTTGATTTGCCAGCGGCGGTGAGCGAACACAACGCCCTAGCCAAGCTGCGTAAAATGGCGGACAAAATCACCGTCTCAAAAAGCTACATCGGTCAAGGCTACAGCCCAACTCGCCTGCCTGCAGTCATCCAGCGCAATGTACTAGAAAACCCAGGCTGGTACACCGCCTACACCCCATACCAAGCTGAGATCGCCCAAGGTCGCCTAGAAGCTTTGCTAAATTTCCAACAAGTCTGTATTGATTTGACTGGTATGGATTTGGCAGGTGCAAGTTTGCTTGACGAAGCGACCGCCGCTGCCGAAGCGATGGCAATGGCAAACCGTGTAAGCAAATCAAAATCTAACGCATTTTTTGTAGATAGCCGTACCTATCCACAAACCCTTGATGTCATTCGCACTCGTGCCAAATATTTTGGCTGGGATGTAGTTGTCGGTGATTTTGACACTGCCAAAAATGGCGATTTCTTCGGTGCGTATTTCCAATACGTCGGTAAAGAAGGCGATGTGGTTGATTTGACTGACATCATCGCAGCTGTCAAAGAAAAAGGTGCTTATGCCATCGTCGCCAGTGATATCCTAAGCCTAGTCCTGCTTAAATCCCCTGCCAGCATGGGTGCTGATATTGCTCTAGGCAGCACACAGCGTTTTGGTATCCCAATGGGCTTTGGCGGTCCACACGCAGCGTATTTTGCATTCAAAGATAAAGATAAGCGTTCTGCCCCTGGCCGTATCATCGGTGTATCTATCGATGCTCAAGGCAACACCGCTCTACGCATGGCACTACAGACTCGTGAACAGCATATCCGCCGTGAAAAAGCCAACTCAAACATCTGTACTTCTCAAGTACTACTTGCCAACCTAGCTGGTATGTACGCTGTCTATCATGGCCCAGTGGGTCTAAAACGCATTGCCACTCGCATTCATGCACTGGCGGTCGCATTCAGTAACGCCGTCAAAGCCAAATTCGCTGTCGTACATGGCACATTCTTTGATACCGTGCTTGTGGATGTGGCGGACAAAGCGACAGCCGATGGCATCATGCAAGCTGCCAAAGCGGCAGGCTATAGCCTATGGCGTGATGGCGATACTCGCATTTCGGTAGCGTTTAACGAATTGACTGACGAAGAAGAATTTAACGCTCTTTGTGGGTTCTTCGGTGTCGCTGGTACTCTAGATGAAGTCAAATCAGTGCTTGGCTCACAAGTGCGTACTGATGACATTTTGACCCATCCCGTGTTCAACAGCCACCACACTGAGCATCAGATGCTACGCTATTTGAAATCTTTAGAAGACAAAGATTTGGCGATGAACCGCTCAATGATTTCGCTTGGCTCATGCACTATGAAGCTAAACGCTACAAGCGAAATGCTACCAATCACTTGGAATGAGTTTGCCAATGTGCACCCATTCGCACCACGCGACGAAGTGGTCGGCTACATTGAGATGATTGACAGCCTACAAGACCAGCTAAAAGCCATCACAGGCTTTGATGAAATCAGTATGCAGCCAAACTCTGGTGCATCTGGTGAATATGCCGGCCTACTTGCCATTCGTCGCTATCACGAAAGCCTAGGTCAAACTGACCGCAATGTCTGCCTAATCCCACGCTCAGCACACGGTACCAACCCTGCGACCGCTCAAATGATGGGTATGAAAGTCGTCGTTGTAGCGACCGATGAACAAGGTAACGTTGACCTAGACGACCTAAAAGCCAAGTGTGAAGAGCATTCAGCCAACCTAGGCGCTTTGATGATTACTTATCCATCAACACATGGTGTGTTTGAAGAAGGCATCCGTGATATCTGTGATCTGATTCACACTCATGGCGGTCAAGTCTATATGGACGGCGCTAACATGAACGCCCAAGTCGCCATCATGCAGCCTGCTGATGTCGGTGCGGACGTGCTACACATGAACCTACACAAAACCTTCTGTATCCCACACGGCGGTGGCGGTCCTGGCATGGGTCCGATTGGTCTGAAAAAACACCTAGCGCCATTCATCGCAAGCCACAGCGTCGCCCCTGTGCATAATGCTGTCGAAGGTCAATCTGCTGTCTCAGCAGCACCGTACAGCTCTGCAAGCATCCTGCCAATCTCATGGATGTACATCACCATGATGGGTCGTGATGGTCTATTGGCAGCGACCAAGCAAGCGCTACTTAACGCCAACTATGTGGCAAGCCAGCTATCTGCTGACTACCCTGTGCTATACACAGGTAAAAATGGCCGTGTGGCACACGAATGTATCATCGATATTCGCCCACTCAAAGCAGAAACTGGCATCACCGAGACTGACATCGCCAAGCGCCTGATGGACTACGGTTTCCACGCGCCGACCATGTCATTCCCTGTGGCAGGCACCTTGATGATTGAGCCGACCGAATCTGAGAGCAAAGATGAGCTTGACCGCTTTATCTCAGCATTGAAGCAAATCAAACAAGAAGCCCTAAAAGTACAAGCAGGCACCGACGGCTGGACAGCGGACAATAACCCACTGGTGAACGCACCGCACACCCAAGCAGTCGTCACTGGTGAATGGGATCGCCCATATAGCCGCACTGAAGCTGCTTTCCCACTAGACTACATCAAAGCACACAAATTCTGGCCATCAGTCGGTCGTGTGGATGATGTCTATGGCGACAAGAATTTAATCTGTTCTTGCCCAAGCATTGACAATTATGAATAACTCATGATTTAGCAGTGCAAATCGCCCATCGATCAATCGGTGGGCGATTTTTTATATACTTAATAACTTTGTTGAAATTCAAACAAAATAAAAACCAACCGACTGGTTGGTTTTTAGCATTCAATCTGGCTCAATCATCATTCGCTGATGTGATGCGTTTGACATTTTTATTCACTGGTGTGGCATCGCCATCGACCGTCGTACCGCCAAAGCCTGATTGACCAAAAGGATTGCCTTGACCGAATGGATTTTGGCCATTCATACCACCAAAGGGATTACCACCCATGCCGCCCATCGCACCGAATGGACTTTGACCGCCCATTTGATTTGCCATCATTTTCATCAGCTTGTCTTGATTTTTCATGGCATAGTTTTTCGCCGCAGTGGTTAGTTTGCGCTGCACAAATGGTAACAGCAGCACAACCGCCGCCACATCGCTGATCAGACCTGGTAACAAGAACAACACACCTGCAATGCCTGACGCCACTGCCTTAGTCACTAAGCCTTCTGATGGCTGATTGGCAGGATTGGGGATGACGCCACTTTGCATCGCTTTCATCTGCTGCGCCATTGGGTTTAGCGTGCCTGCCGCCTTACGGATAAAGCTCAATCCGATAAATGCCGCTGCCACGAACCAAAAGAACACATACCAGCCGCTCATACCCGGCATTTGGGCAACCAAATACCACACCAGCATCTCGATGATGAACCAAACCAAAGCAATGCCAACCAAAGCACCCATAGCAATTCCTTATAAAAATTCGCAAAAATAGAAAAATACGCTATACTAACAGACTATTTGGGCGATTGACAAGTTTTCAAGCCCTTTATACTTATTAATTACGCAATATAAACATTATGACCCTAATCATCGGCATCGACCCCGGTTCGCGCAAGACAGGCTATGGCATCGTCAGCACCGAAGGCGACAAAATCACCTTTTTGGACGCAGGCACCATTCGCACAAACAGCACCGAGATGAGCGAGCGCATCGCGCAGATTTTTGCAGGCATCACGCGCATCGTCACCCATTACCAAAAATACAGCGACAAGCCCATGCACGCCGCCATTGAGCAAGTATTTATGGCGGAAAACCCCGATTCAGCATTGAAGCTTGGGCAAGCGCGCGGGGCTGCCATCGCCGCACTGACCGCGCTTGATTTATCCGTCTCAGAATACACCGCGCGCCAAATCAAACAAGCCGTCTGCGGCTACGGTGCAGCGGACAAGGATCAGGTCAGCGCGATGGTCTGCCGCATCTTATCACTTGAAGTAATCCCCCAGCAGGACGCCGCCGATGGGCTTGCCTGCGCCATTTGCCACGCACATTCAAGCCATTCGATGCATAAGCTCATCGGTAACACCGCCCTACTCGGTCGCGCCACATCCAAGAAAAAAGGACGCTGGCGACTGACTGATGATGATTTATTAAATTTAAAAAATAGATGATTCGGGAAGATTAATTGGAAGCAAACAACCTGATGATGTTAATTTACTTAGTGTAGTCAAGTGATGTACTTTGTTGAGATACGATAATTCACCACCAATACAAAAACAGGACAATCATTTAATCGCCCTGTTTTATCGATGATTTTGTCAATCAGCGAATCACTTCGCTCTCGACCATCTGATCAAAGACATAATAAGGATTTGGTTCGCCGTTTGGATTGTTAAACGCGTTCAAACGGATGATTTGGCGGATGTTTGGGTCAAATTTAAAACCATCAATCTGACCATCGAAATTACGCCACGCGCCTGCGCCTGTTTTGATGCCTTGTTCATCATAATTGACATTGCGCACTTTTAAGCACAGCTGATCATTGCCCGCGTCATCGACACAAGCCACCTTCTCAGGTGCGATCTCCCAGTATAGCTGTACAGGCTTGCCATAGCGGACTTCAGGCTTCATCGCGCCCTGCCAATGCATCACCAAGCCACCTTTCGACTGAGTCATCTCAGCGGTGAAATTGGTTTCATCAATTTTTAGCGTTAATAAACTGCCGTCCAGATCATGCGCAAAGCGATTTTCGGCATTTGTCAGATCGCCACAGTGGATCAGCGTGCTGAATGCATCACCTGTAAAAGTAACCTGACCAAGCTCCAACTGATACTCACCGCCCGCGCTATTACAGCCAAAAGTATAGCCATAACGCTGCGCACCATTATCACTACTGAAGGCCAAAGACCCTTGTTGATTTTTAATAATATCTTGATAAACTTGCAATGGCGCACCCTGCATTGTCGCATCAACCAAGCGCCAATGATATTTCGATAAAGTTTGATAACCTGCATAAACCGTGTGCGATTGGTCAGGTAGCGCCGCCACAGACTGAATCGTCTTCTGCGGCAGATGCACTTCGCTGACCGCACCATTCACCGCTTCACCGACCTGCTGACAACCAGCCAAAGCCGCAGTAAAAGCAATACTGATGGCAGTGAGCGTCACAGTGATGGGCAAGGGGCGAAAAGTCGGCAGTTTCATAGTAGTACCATTATTTTATGAAATTTTTAAAATATCTTTTCAAATACTATAAATATTTAGTGGGTTTAGGATTGACAAATCCTGATGATGGATAATGACAATCATCAAATTTTTACCGTAGTTATTTTAGCATTTTCACCCCAAAATCACCACCGAATAGCACCGCGACTTTGTATTGATTATACGAGTAAATGTGTGTTTTTGTTAATGAATGTCGTACAATTGCAAATACACTCGTTCACTCATTACACAGTTGCGATTAGGGTAGGAATTTATACATAAGTTTGCTAGAATAGGCTTTTTATATTCTGATGACTTAAGCATTTACCATGACCGATTTTACTCAGACGAGCACAACCCCAGCACCAAGCGCGCCATTGATCGAGTTTTTTGAAGATCAAAAGCTCAATCACTTAGGCTTGACAGGCAGCAGCCTGCACGCGTGTGTCGATTATGATGAGACTTTAGTGCCTAAGCGCGGTTTGGATGCGCTCCTTGGTAAATTACCACTTGGTAGTAGTGCGCCTGTGTCGATGGATATTGATCTGTACTGCTTGGTGTTTGACCGTCAGCATCAGCTGCTAGAGCAGATTTGGTATGGTAATCTGCGTAATGATAGCGCGTCGATTCGCCATAAAGGTGATGCCCTGATCGGTGCGCAGTGCTTTGAAGACAGTCTGATCAGTCAAGAAGAGATTTGGATTCGTCCTAATGAGCTTGATGAGCAGTGCAATCAGCTTGTATTTGTCATGGCAAGTTATCACAATCAGCCGCTACGCCTTGCTAATAAAGGTATTGCCACTTTTCGCGACAATGAATACAACATCGCCCATCGTATCGAATTATCTCAACTGGACAAAAAAACATGCGCCATCATCGCATGGCAGCTGACGCGTGACGGCGGTGATTTTCGCCTGTCTGCGCCATTGGCTGCACTTGATGGCTTTCAATCCAAAAATAGTGACAATTTAGCTACTGCGGTTAAAGATTGGCTAAAAAGCCATCAGCAGCGTTGGGCAGCAGATGTCAGTTCATAATGTTTAATAATTTGACATTATTATTAATTTTTAAACATTGAAATTTTAAAATTAAATAATAAAAACAGCAATGATGAATGATGGTTATTGCTGTTTTTTATTCAGATGGTATCAAGTATATTATTTAATTAAATCATCTCATGTTTTATCTTTGGAGATTCAAGCACCAAAAGCATTTTGGCTGTATGCTTAACCAAGCGGTCCAACCAGCGGCGTGCCACAATCAGATTGAGTGCATCTGCTGCGTGTGTCTGTGTATGTGCTGAATACTCAATGATCGCAAGGCGTACATCGGTTTTTTGTGCTTTCATTGAGTCGCCAAACTGTACAAAACTTGCCACAAATTCACTCGGCAGATATTCATGCTCTTGTGTCAAATATGCCGCCAACTGTTCAAACTTCGCCGTCACTTCACGCATCAATGATGCATCGGCATAACCATGCAAAACATCAATGAATTCAGCGTGTATCAGATCTTCACGAATCACACGGATATAGACGATGAGCTGTAATAAGCGCATGAGTTTTTCTTGATCGGCTTGCGACTGCGGCACAGGCATTTTGTTCAGATATTCATCCACTTTTTGTAAACAATCATCCAGCTGCGCGACATCAATAGCAGTACCCGACATCTCGCCGCGGCAAGCTTTCACCAGTTGGCTGAGTGTTGCTGCAACAGTTTGATTCAGTGCAGATTTGGCAGCGCTGATGGCGACTGCTGGTACAGAAAACAAGCTTTCGTCCAGATAAAGCGTGTGTGCGCCATCTATGCGCTCAGGAATCATGCGCTCAAGCACCCATTGAAACTGACGCGTAAACGGCATAAAAATCATCGCACCCATGATACTAAATGCTGTGTGAAATAAGGCAATCACCAAGACATTGTCCCAATCTTGTAACCACCCTGTACGCACTTGCCACAACAGCAGCGGCATCAGCACAAAAAACGCCACCACCGCCGTCAAGACATTGAACACCACATGCACCGCCGCGGTACGCTTCGCGCTCACCGTTGCGCCGATGGCAGCAAGTACCGCAGTTGCCACCGTGCCGATATTTTGCCCAATGACCAGTGTCAAGGCTTGTGGCATATCAATCGCCCCGCCTGCCAATGCCGCCAAAGTCGCGGTAATCGCCGCACTCGATGACTGCAGCAAAATGGTCATCACAATGCCAATCAGCACCAAAATCAGCCGCGTCAAGACATCATTATTCGACCAACGCGCCAAATCCACTTGCTCAGCAAAGCCTGCCATCGCACTTTGTAGAAAATCAATGCCGATAAACAACAAGCCAAAACCTGCCAAAGCAAGCCCTAGCAGCGCGACAGTATTTTTGCCAAGCAATTTCATCATCGCGCCGACACCAACCATCGGCAAGGCAACCATCGATACTGAGAATTTCAGCCCAAGCAGCGCCACCATCCAGCCTGTGCTAGTCGTGCCGATATTAGCGCCGATGATCACGCCGATGGCTTGGGTGAAGCTTAGTACCCCTGCACTGACAAAGCCAATGGTCGCAAGCGTCGTCGCCGTCGATGACTGCACAACCAGCGTAAAGCCGATGCCTGACATCATCGCCTTAAATGGCGAACCTGTAAATCGTCCAAGCCACTGCCGCAAGCTTTCGCCCGCCATCGCCTTTAGGCTGTCGGTCATCAGGCTCATGCCAAGCAGGAACATACCGATGCCACCTGCCAACTGAATGATGATTTGTTGCATAATTATCTGCTTGTTCGTTTAAATTATCTTAAAATTATCAGTGGATGAAAATGATTTTTTCCGCCAAAATTCATAACAAATACGGCACCAAAATCGGCGCTAAAAACGCCGTCATAACCCCATTTAGAATCAATCCCAAAGTGGCGTAGGCGACATATTTTGCACCCAGCTGCATCGATCGCACCGTGCCTAAAGCGTGTGATGCACTGCCCAATGACAGCCCCATTCCCATGGGCAGCTTAAGCCCAAAGCGGTGTAAAATCCACACGCCCATCACTTGCCCGACCACGCCTGCGATCAAGACCGTCGCTGCCGCAATGCCAACCACACCGCCAAGCACCGTCGTCACTTCGATAGCAATCGGCATGGTGACCGATTTGGCAGCTGTCGCAACCGCGCTCTGATCACTACCGCCAAGCACACGCACCAAGCCCACTCCTGTGACAATCCCCACCACACTGCCAATGATCTGCGAGACGATGACAGGCAGCCACTGCGCTTTGATTTTTTGCCATTGGATATATAAAGGCACAGCAAGGCAAACCACCACAGGCTGTAGCCAAAAAGTGATGTAGTTGCTTGCTTTTTCAAAACTCGCCCAGTCAATATCAAACAGCATCAGCACACCGATTACCACCACTGTCGTGACCAGCGTCGGATTAATCAGTGGCTGACCAGTGCGATTGCGCAGCCATACTGACAATTCAAACACGCCAATCAGCAGCATCAATAACAAAAATGGACTGCGCAGCAGCTCATGACTTAGAGCAAGATACTGATCGACCATCGCCATCACGCACCTGCCTTAGTGCGTTTTTGCTGGTGCGACTTTTGTAGTTTTCGCAGCCAAGTATAAGACCCTGCCGTGCTGATCAGCACCAATACAGTGCTCAATGAGACCGCGACAATCAGCACCCACAAGTCATCACGGATGATGTCAAGATACTGCATGATCGAAATACAAGCAGGAATAACAAGCAAAACTAAATAATCCATCAGCACTTTGGCAAGCTTTTCGACCGTTGCCAATTGCACCACGCCCGTTTGTAGCGCGATAAACAACACCACAAGCCCAATGATACTTGGCGGTAATGGCAAATCAGTCAGTGCAATCACCACTTGACCAATGAACAAACAGCCAAAAATCACCAAAAATGCCTTTAATATCATCCGTTATCCTTGTTATTTTTCATTATGCTAATAATTTTATTAAAATAATTATACAAACCGCTCAATGCCAATTTATGATTTTAAACCCATCGCATAAGTCGCTACCAATGGCTTAATCCCAGGGATTTTATCAAAACACACAAGACCAACATTACGCGCAAATTTCATCACAGGATTGGGGTGGCAGAAGCTACCGACGACGGTATCGCAGAATTTGATCACGCGTTTTTGGTCTTTTAGGCGTGATTGTTCGTACGCTGCCAAGCGATCATAACGCCCAAAATCCACCGCATCACCATCATCGGCTCGCGCTTTGGCAAGCAGATTTGCCATCGAATATGCATCGCGCAGACACAGATTAAACCCTTGTCCCGCCACAGGATGCAAGGTGTGCGCAGCATTACCCATGATGACAAATCGCCCTGAGACCTGACGATGTGCCAGCACCTTAGTCAGCAGATATGCACCGCGTTTGCCTGTGGCGACAAATCTCCCTGCTGCTGTGCCAAAGACTTGCTGCAGGGTTTGTAGGTACTTGTCATCATCATTAAGATATTGATTTTCTTCGCCTTTTTTACAGATAAATACCACCGAGCGGCGATAACCTTGGGTGCTGCCTGTGCCGCCATCGCCCCTGCCATCAGTCAGTGGCAGCACCGCCAATGGCCCTGCCGTGCTGAATCGCTCAATCGCACTGTGTCGATGCGGCTCATCGGTCTGCACCACGCCGACGATGCCCACTTGACCATACTCATGCGTATCGACATCGATGCCAAGCAGCTTACGCACGCTAGAATGCTGACCGTCGCACGCCACTACAAGTGTCGATGTCAAAACACGGCTTTCACCTGTGTCAAACTGCACCGTCACGCTTGCCGACTGCTCATCTTGGGCAATGTCCGTCACACTTGCGCCATCATACAGCGTGATGTATGGACTGTCCTTGACAGCAAGCAAAAGCTGCCTGCCAAGATGGGCGTTCTCCATCACCTGCCCAAAGCTTTCCACGCCTTCAGCGTCTTTTTCTAGGCTTGCCTTGCCAAAGCTGCCCACTTCACTGATCAGCACGCGATCGATACGGCAGGCATGGCTTTGTAAGCGATCCCACAAGCCAATCTCTTGATAAATTTGCACCGTGCGGCGCGACAAAGCGGTATTACGGCTGTCCAAATACTGCGTACGCTCACGATCATCATCGACTTCTATGGTCGGATAGCGAAAATGCTCAAGCAGCACGCAGTCAATCTGATGATGTGCCAATAAAAGCGCAAATGACAAACCGACATTGCCACCACCGACAATGATGATGGACTGATGCGTGCTTGTGGTCTTATTATGCTGTGTGTCGGTGGTCATGGTCGTAATTCCAAAATATGAATGCGAAATTTAATGATAAAGTTTAATGATAATGAATGAATGATAATTATTCTACAAATCGCATTATTTTAGCAGATTTTTGGGGAGTTTTGGCGGTTTTTGCTTAAGGATTTTGGGTGGATATTTTTAAATAAATTTATATTATTTTTACAAAACATCTTTATCAAGATGCACAAATCTGATTAATATTATAGAATTTTATTAAAATTTATAAAAAAAAATATATTCATTTAAATGATTTCAATTTGTTTTAAAAATCTTCCCATCAATCCTGTCCAATTCATCATCGAAATCTATAAACCCATTATTATAACTGATATATCATTGCAACCATGCCAAACTGTGTTACAATGCCTAAGATTTTTGTAAATTTTATATCAATCATGAATACCATCGCCCCACACAAAGCTGCGCCCACTTTGGCAGAGAAATTCACCGTCGCCATGATTGGCTTTTTTGCCTTTTTACAAGTCTATTCAGTGCAAGCGATTTTGCCCGTGCTGATTCATGATTTGAATGCCAATGAGATCGAAGCTGGGATGGCGGTCGGCGCAACGGTACTTGCCATCGCGGTGATGTCGCCATTTATGGGGATGCTGTCTGATGGCTTGGGGCGTAAGCCTTTCATTGTCGGCGGGCTATTTTTACTTGCCATTCCCACAGGGCTCATCGGCATCAGTAGCAGCATGAGCGAGATTACGGTGTGGCGGTTCTTACAAGGGATTAGCGTACCAGGGATTACGGTGGTGCTGATCGCTTATATCAGCGAAGAATACAGCGAGCATCTGGCGACGATGATGGCGCTGTATGTGTCAGGCACGGTGCTGGGCGGGTTCAGCGGGCGGTTTTTTGCAGGACATCTTGAGCATTTTATCGGTTGGCGTTATGGCTATGGCGTGATGGCGATTTGTACGCTGATTGGTGCGCTGTGGGTGATGAAAACTTTGCCAAAATCGCGCAATTTCATCATCAGCGAAAGCTTTAAAAACGCTTTTGAGACGCTATTATCCCACACCAAAAATCCCCATGTCATCAGCAGTAGCGTACTGGGCGCGTGCGTGCTGTTTACCTTGGTAGGCTGCTTTACCTTTGTTAATCTGCACTTAGCGAACGCACCATATCAGCTAAGCACCGCAGCCCTTGCCAATATTTTTAGTATTTATCTGATCGGCATGGTCATCACGCCGATGTCAGCCAAAGTCACGGCGCGCTTTGGCACGACTACGACCATCATCGCCGCTGTGGTCACATCCGCCATCGGCATTGCGCTGACTTTGGCGACGCCGCTGTGGGTCGTCATCGCAGGACTGACTTTGATGTCGTCAGGCGTGTTCGTGACACAGTCGGCAACCATCGCCTATCTGACGAGCCATGTCTCACAAGGGCGATCGCTTGCCACGGGGATTTATTATATGTCCTACTATGGCGGCGGCTTTATCGGCGCGTGGATTTGTGCTTTGGTTTATGCGCGCGGACAGTGGGATTGGACAGTGATGGCGATTTTGCTACTGCAAGCCATTGCCTTGATGATTGTGCTGATTTTTATGCGTGGTCGTGATTGATTTCTATAAATTTTAAGTTAATAGAAAATTAGGAAAATATGATGAATAATATCCAAAAACCCACTTTATATGTCAGCACCACATCGCCATTTACACGGATGATCATCAGCATTGCGCATCTATACGGCGTGGATGCCAAGCTTGAATTTGTGTTGCCGTGGCAGACACCAAGTGAGCTGACCCAAGCCAATCCCTTAAGCCAAGTGCCTGCTTTGGTGCTGGCAGACGGTACGGTCATCACCGAAACGGCTTTGGTGCTACAAGCCTTAGTACCACAAGCGTTTGATACTCAAACACTGCCCACACTCAGTAAGGCATTGGGGCTGTTACACCTAGGCGTGCGCAGTTTTACCATCGTGTATTTTGGCAAGAGTGATTGTGGCGATCATCCTTTGGTCACGCGTTCCAATACCTTATTGCAGCAAGCATTATCCGCCCTACCACCGCTTGAGTTTCAGCATAGTGCAGGCGACATCGCGCTGTATTGTGCGCTTGCGTGGCTTGAGTTGCGCTTACCACAAATTTATGACAGCTTAAGCGATATAAATAAACAAGCGGTTGCAGCTTTTGGCAATGATGAGCTGATACGAAAAACTTCGGCAGATGCGCTGGAGAAGCTTCCGAAGAGTGTGATGGGTTTGTAAAAAACTTACTTTAAAATCAAATATCTGTGCACAAATGCACCCTGCAAGCCCTACCAAAAAGCAAAATCGATTTGTAAAAATAAACCCAAGTGATGAGCTTGGGTTTATTTTTAAGTATATCAATCTACCCCTTCTTCTTCGCCGCAAGCATCGCTTGAATATTAGCAAGATATTCACTTGCCACTTGCTTGGAGTCTTTTTTGACCGCGCCTTTTTTGGCAGGGTAATCGATATGCTCAAGCGGCAATTCGTCTAAGAATCGCGATGGCGTTGTGGCTTTTAGATCTTTGCCAGCACGGCGTTTTTGGGCAAGTAGCAGCGTCAGCTCAAGGCGCGCGCGCGTGATGCCTACATACATCAGCCGCCGCTCTTCTTCGATGCTGTCGGTCAAGATCGAATTGCGATGTGGCAAAATCTCTTCTTCACAGCCGATGATATATACAAAGTCAAACTCAAGACCCTTAGCGGCGTGTAAGGTCATTAAGTTTACCTTATTGGTATTTTCTTCTTCTTGCTGCTGCTCCAGCATATCAAGCAGCACAAGCTTACGAATCACCGCATCGATGGTTTGCTCATCTTCATCTTCAGCGCGATTGATCAGCGCTGTGATGCTCGAGTACAGCGATTCGATATTATCAAGGCGTACCTTTTCTTGCTGCGGCGTTTTGGCATCATCTTTAATATAGTCAATGTAGCCAATCTCAACAATCATCTGACGCACAAGCGGCATCGGATCAGGATTGTCATATAGATCGCGCGTATAGCGTTCGATAAATTCGCCAAAATCCGCCAAGGTATTGCTTGCCTTTGCACCTACTGCCGCTTTTAGTCCTGCATGACTGCACGCAGACAGCAGCGAAATGCCGTATTCTTGGGCAAGTAGTCCCAATTTCTCAAGCGTTGCCGAACCCATACCGCGCTTTGGTGTGTTAATAATTCTTAAAAATGCTGCATCATCATCTGGATTGATAATGATCCGCAGATAGCTCATGATGTCTTTGATTTCGGTGCGTGCAAAGAATGATGTGCCGCCTGATAATTTATAAGGAATATCAAGCTGCCGCAATTCAGTTTCTAAGATTCGCGCTTGAAAATTACTGCGATACAGCACCGCATATTGATCCCAAGTATTACCATGACGCAAGCGATGCGTTAAGATTTCCTTAGCAACGCGTTCCACTTCATCAAGATCGCTTGGGCAAGTCACCACGCGAATTAGCTCGCCATGCCCTTTATCCGACCACAACGCCTTTTCAAAGATATGCTCATTATTGGTGATCACTGAGTTGGCAGCGTTCAAAATGCGGTTGGTCGAGCGGTAATTTTGCTCAAGCTTAACCACGGTTAATGATGGAAAATCTTCTTTTAATAGCGCCATATTTTCAGGCTTCGCACCACGCCACGCATAGATCGATTGATCATCGTCGCCAACGACGGTAAAGCGCGCCGTAACACCGACCAAAAGCTTGATCAGCTCATACTGCGCGGTGTTGGTATCTTGGTATTCATCGACCAATAAATAGCGGATGCGATTTTGCCACTTATCGCGCACTTCTTTATTTTCGCTCAAAATCCGTACTGGCATCACGATCAAATCATCAAAATCCACCGCATTATACGCGCGCAAATTCCGCTCATATAAGGCATACAGATGCACAAACATCATATCTTCAGGATTGTCAATGGTCTCAGCAGCATCTTCAGGAGCGACAAGATCATTTTTCCAATCAGAAATCATCTTAATCGCCTTACCAACAAGCTCACGACTCTCCGCACCGCTCATGTTGTCGCGCATCATCAGCTCAGTCAAAAGTCGCTTAGAATCATCGCTGTCCATGATCGAAAAATTGGATTTCAGTGGTGTATTTTTTAGTTCAAATCGTAAGAATTGTAAGCCAAAATGGTGAAATGTCGAAACCGTCAAACCTCGCGTTTTCTCGCTTGGGAGTAGCTTTTGCACACGAGCTTTCATCTCACGCGCCGCCTTATTGGTGAAGGTCATCGCCGTGATGCGATCGGCTGGGATGTTGCAATTTTGAATCAGATGGGCGATTTTTTGGGTGATAACCGAAGTCTTGCCCGACCCTGCGCCCGCCAAAACCAACAAAGGCCCTGACACATGGATCATCGCTTCATGCTGTCGCGGATTGAGTTTGCTCATAGTGCTGATACTTCTTGATGATTATGAAAACTGTTTATTATACGAGATTTTTTGCGGATTGTGGGAAGTTTCTTACTGCTGTTGCTGGGTTTGTTACTGGTAGTTGATATTATATTAATTAGTTTTATAAATTTATATTATAAATAATTAATTACACTTTTTCCTATGAAAAAGTGTAAAATCCAAAATTTAAGCACAAAAAAAATCAGCCAATTTCAACTCAAACTTTGAAAATGGCTGATTTTTATAAGGATTTTACACCAATCGACTGCTCGCAAGCTCCGTCAATTGATATAAGCCATCACGGTAGCGGTTAGCAGGTAGGTTCTCAAGCGCCTTTTGAGCAAGGCGTGTCTCTTCTAGCGCGCGTGATTTACAATAATCCAGCGCACCTGATGACTGCACAAGTCCGATCAACAGGCTGACATCTTCCACCTTGCCTGTCTGCACCGCGATACGCAGCGTATCATAATGTACATCATTATTTTGTTTTAGAATTTCTAAAGTTTTGATGATTGGTAATGTCGGCTTACCTTCTGCCAAGTCATCGCCAAGATTCTTACCCATTACCGCCACATCACCTGTGAAATCCAGCACATCATCAATCATCTGAAACGCATTACCAAAATGATAAGCAAACGCACCCAAATCATCCAGATACTCATCACGACCTTGTAAAATCGCTGCACCCTTGGTCGCCATCATAAACAGACGCGAAGTCTTGCCATCGATGATTTGTAGATAATCAGCTTCTACTGTCTGTGGATTGTGCTGATGCTGCAGCTGCAATACTTCCCCTTCGGCGATGTCACAAGTCCCATCACTGAACAGCTTAAGCAGGGGTAAATTATTAAATCCTACCAATAAATTAAATGAACGAGCAATCAGATAATCCCCCACCAGCACCGCCGTTGGATTATCCCAAGTGGCGTTCGCCGTCGGCTTACCGCGGCGCATACCCGACGCATCAATGACATCATCATGCACCAGTGTCGCCGTGTGCAGCATCTCAGTGATCGCCGCCAGCTGCATCGCCTGCTCACTTTGTACATCTTGTAGCATTCGCGCGGTCAAAAGCGTGATCAGCGGACGCATTCGCTTGCCGCCAGCATCGATGACATGCTTAGATACACTCATCACCAGCTGCACTTTAGAATTCAGACTGCCAAAAACCTGCTTATCCATGATGGCAAAATCTTCAGCGACGATCGATTGGATATTGGCATAAGTCGGGGTAGAAGTCGTCATAAATCGCTCAAACTTATTATTGAAAAAATCGCTTTATCATACCACAAGCGCGGCAGTTACTCAAAAAATTTCCATGACTTGGCTTATGCAATGGGTTTATTAAATTGAGTGTATAATCCTTTGTATTTTAGCCAATCAATCCAGCAAGACTCATACAGTTGGTTTGCTTAGAACTATTTTTCATAACTATTTGACATATTTTTCTAAACCAAGTGTACATTAGTGCTTGTAATACACGCCAACAACAGGCATAATGTGGCATGAAATTTTGTGACGCTGCCCCTTGGTAGCCACAAACCCACCGACTAGGAAAGCCCATTATGATCACCCAAAATAAAGACATCGACGACGTGAACATCGACAAAATCATTCCGCTAATTACACCAAGCAGCCTAAAAGCCGAGCTACCACTATCTGATACCGCGTACCAAACCGTACTAGACGGCCGCAAAACCATCCAAAACATCCTAGATGGCATCGATAAGCGCGTACTGGTCGTGGTCGGCCCTTGCTCAATCCATGATCCTGTGGCAGCACATGAATATGCAGATAAACTAAAAGTGCTTGCAGAAGAGCTGAAAAATGAGCTGTTCATCGTCATGCGTGTCTATTTTGAAAAACCACGCACCACCACAGGCTGGAAAGGTCTGATCAATGACCCAGACATGAACGACAGCTTCGACATCGAAAAAGGTCTGCACATCGCAAGAAAGCTGTTGCTTGAGCTGAACGAAAAAGGCCTGCCGTGCGCTACCGAAGCCCTAGATCCAAACACACCACAATATATGCAAGATCTGATCAGCTGGTCAGCCATTGGCGCGCGCACCACCGAGTCGCAGACACACCGTGAGATGAGCTCTGGTCTGTCTTGCCCGGTTGGCTTCAAAAACGGTACTGACGGCAGCATGACGGTCGCGGTCAATGCCATGCAAGCGGTGCAATCAGGTCACAGCTTCCTAGGTCTGTCAGCCGATGGTCAAGTGGCTATCATCAAATCAAAAGGCAACAAATACGCCCATGTGGTGCTGCGCGGTGGCAATGACAAGCCAAACTATGACGAAACCGCCGTCGCCGCTGCCGAAAATGAACTTGCCAAAGGCAAAACCAATGGCAAAATCATGATCGATGCAAGCCATGCCAACAGCGGCAAAGACCCATACCTACAGCCGATGGTCATCAACAATGTCGCAGGTCAAATCGCCAAAGGCAACAAATCAATCATGGGTCTGATGATCGAAAGCCACCTAAAAGGCGGTCGCCAAAATATCCCAGCCAATCTTGCAGATCTAGAATACGGCAAATCAGTCACCGATGGCTGCCTAGATTGGGAAGTGACAGTTGAGACTTTACGCAGCTTTGCTAAAGAAGTCAAAGAGCATCTGCCAAACCGCTAATCGCAGGACACTACACAAAAGCCGTCGCCTTGACGGTTTTTGTCATTATATATTGATCAAAATTATTCAGAGTAACTTATGTCAAATCCAAGCTTTAAAGATTTATTATCCAAAGAACTACACGACAATCTCAAATCCCTTGCCAAGCCAAGCTCCAAGCCTGACAGCGAAACCGGCAAACCCACCGAACCTGTCGCACTGATGAACGCCAAGCAAGTGGCGGGCGAAGTCAAGCGCTTCAATCATGAACAAATCGACGAAGATAAAGTGCTGTTCATGCAGGCGATGAGCGGGGTTGCGCCCCTAAAAACCGATGAAGTGGTGCTTCACAAACCTGCCAAAGCCGACGAAAACGCCCTACGCCGCCGCGCTGCTGCTGAAGGCGGAGAAGACATCGGCGGCAACCTGTCTGATATGCAAGCGCTACTTAATCCTGTGGCAGGCGAAGCTTATCTGTCTTATAAAAACCCAACACTACAAAACAAAATCTTCGAGCAGCTAAAACAAGGCAAACTGCGCTGGTATGATGCGGTGGATTTGCACGGCTCAAGCATTGAAGATGCGCGCAATGCCGTACAGCTGCTGATTCACAATGCCATGACCAATGGCGAAACCGTGGTGAAAATCGTCCACGGCAAAGGTAAAAATGCCATCATCAAAACCTGCGTCAATGGTTGGCTACGACAAATCAGCGATGTCATGGCATTCGTCTCCGCCCCTGCCAATGACGGCGGTAATGGCGCGGTGCTCGTGCTATTAAAGCGTAAGAAGTTTGAGCAATAACATCAAAGCCATCACGAATACGGACAACGCCATGACCGCCATTTATGACTTTTGCGCCCAAGATTTACAGGGTAACACCATCAATTTTGCTGACTTTACTGGCAAAGTGCTAGTCATCGTCAATACTGCAAGCGAATGCGGCTTCACCCCACAGTTTGCAGGACTGCAAGCCCTACATGAACAATATCACAATCAAGGGCTTGTAGTGATTGGTTTTCCATGCAATCAATTTGGCAAGCAAGAGCCTAATCACGGCACGGCGATCGGTGAATTTTGCCAAAGAAATTATGGGGTAAGCTTTCTGATGATGCAAAAAATCGATGTCAATGGCGAGCACACTCACCCGATTTATACTTGGCTCAAATCACAGCAAGGCGGACTCTTGACCGATGGCATCAAGTGGAATTTCACTAAATTTCTCATCGGTCGTGATGGCAAAGTCATTGACCGCTATGCTCCGATGACCAAGCCTGAAAATTTAGCAGCAGATATTGAGACAGCTTTAGCAAAATCGCCCTAAGTTTGATGAAAATAAGTTGTTAATTTTCAATAGTTTATAAAATTTATCACAAATTTATCAAATTTTTGATAAAAAATGTTTGACACCTGTGTAAATTTCTATATAATACGCACCACAACGAACGAACACAGCAACACACTGTAGCGTGTTTGGTTCAAGACTTAAAATGTGATACCTTGACACAGTATCAATTTTCCAAATCGGAAAAGACATTTTAGGGTGGTTAGCTCAGTTGGTAGAGCATCTGCCTTACAAGCAGAGGGTCAGCGGTTCGATCCCGTTACCACCCACCACTATGCAGCGGTAGTTCAGTTGGTTAGAATACCGGCCTGTCACGCCGGGGGTCGCGGGTTCGAGCCCCGTCCGCTGCGCCACTTTTAGTGTAGCTTTTATAAGCTTTTCACTTTCTCCCCAAGTCTCCCCTGGCTTGGGGATTTTTTCTTTTGGTGGTTTCGCGCCTGCTTTAAGCTTTGGCATTATCACCTCCTTCTTTTTTCAATCTTATCTTTTTTGGCAAACCCCCTCCCAACCTCCTCTTTGAAAAGGAGGAACTGTTCCTTTTCAGCTAATGCTTACAAGATACGGCTCCCTCCCCTTAATCAAGGGGAGAGCTGGGTGGGGTTTGATGGAAAGAAAAAGAAGGGAAAATCACTCCTTTTTTAGCTAACACGAATCCCACCACAAATTATCTGTATATGTTATAATTTGTATAAATAATTTGGATGACTCCCTATTGCATCCCTACTTTTGTTATTCAATCCAAAATCACACCATTTAGACAATAATAATCTAACCATGGAAAATGATGCCGTAGCCTTGCGCCTGCTTTAGCAATATGGTGCAGATGGGTAGGCTGGCGGTTCACAATGAAATACAGTTGATTCACTTTGCAAGACTTGAGCGGCTGTTGTGCTTTACTTAGGAGTATGTTGATGAATTTGTTTTCGCAATTTCAGCAATCCAAACATCGAGGCTTAATCATCTTAGCCTTGGATTTGATTTTATTTTTCATATTGATTCACACGCTACCTTTTAGCCCATCAGAAAATAAGGGCTTGGCGCTGCTGGTTTTTGCTGGCGTCTTATGGCTAACCGAAGCTTTTAATATCACCGTTACCGCGCTGATGATTCCTATTTTAGCCATCGGCATGGGATTATTAAAAACCAAAGATGCCTTTGCCACCTTTTCTGAGCCGATTATTTTTATGTTCTTTGGCGGCTTTGTTTTGGCAGCGGTCTTGCAAATTCAAGGTTTGGATAAAGTCTTGGCGCATTTTATCATCAAGCTTGCCAAGGGTAATTTGAAAAAGACAGTATTTTATCTGTTTTTCGCTACCGCCTTTATCTCCATGTGGATGAACAACACTGCCGTGGCTGCGATGATGCTGCCTTTGACCATAGGCATCCTAAGTGGTGTAAATATCGCTGAAGATCGTCGCACATACTCATTTGTCCTAATGGGCATTGCCTTTAGTGCCAATATTGGCGGTATCGGCACCTTGGTTGGTAGTGCACCCAATGGTATTTTGGCATCACAGTTGGATATTACCTTTGCCGAATGGCTAAAATTCGGCATGCCTGTTATGCTGCTACTATTGCCAAGTATGCTATTGTCACTATGGGTAGTCTTGCGCCCAAATCTCAATGCCAAATTCGACTTTAAAGTCGATGCCATCAAACTCACCCCACAAAACAAAACCACCCTAATCATCTTCTTTACCACCGTCCTGCTGCTGTGCTTTGGCTCAATCATCAACCCAATCATCTCAGGCGTTTTGGGTCTAGATGGCAAAATCGCAAGCTTTGATAGTGTCGTGGTGATGGTTGCGGTGATTGCCTTGATCGTAGCAGGTACGGCGACTTGGACGCAAATCCAAGAGCGTGTCGAATGGGGTATTTTAATGCTATTTGGTGGCGGTCTGACACTGAGCGTGGTGCTCAAAGACTCGGGTGCAAGCCAAATCATGGCAGACACCATCGTGCATTTGGTCTCTAGCCAACATTGGCTGGTGATTACGCTTGCTTTGACGGCATTTATCGTGTTTTTGACCGAATTTACTTCCAATACCGCAAGTGCTGCCTTGCTGATGCCGATTTTTATCGCAGTTGCACAATCACTGGGCATTGAACCGATTGCCCTTGCTGCCATCATCGCTTGTGGTGCCAGCTGCGCCTTTATGCTGCCAATTGCCACTCCACCAAATGCGATTGTCTTTGCTACAGGACATATTAAGTTTAAAGAAATGGTGCGTGTCGGCTTGCTATTAAACATCTGCTCGGTATTAATCATTGGCGGCTTGGCTTATTTCTTCTGGAAATAAGAATGACAAAAAATCAGCATGGCGATCGCTATGCTGATTTTTTTGATTCTAGATATTGTATTTACAGCATGGTGGTAATCACCCCGATTCTTGGTAGTTAGTAGCAGAAACCGCTTAGTGTCTTAAATTCCGTGACTTAGTTGATTTTAGTTTGATGCTTTAACCAAAAATAAGAAGTTGCCTAATAACACTTTTGACAGTATAAGATGATTTTTTGCTATTACTTCTCCATTACCGACCCAATCAATCACACCACACCAAACCACCCCATACAATTCCCATGCATTTTATGCTAAAATAAGCAATTTTATTCAAGATAACTTGCCAAGAGTGCATCATGACATCACCGACCATTTTTGATCCAAAAAACCAAACACCAAACCCGAGCGAGCCTGCCTATCACCATAAAGCCAATCACAACCAAAATCGCAGCATTGATGAATCCGCTGCCGCCATCGCACAAGCCACAGGTAGTGCACCCAAAGTTGGCTTTGTCTCCTTAGGCTGTCCTAAGGCCCTCGTTGATAGCGAACGCATCATCACCGAGCTGACTCGTGAAGGCTACCAAGTCGCCAAAGATTATGACGGTGCGGATTTGGTCGTGGTCAATACCTGTGGTTTTATTGAGTCGGCCGTCCAAGAGTCGCTCGATGCCATCGGTGAAGCCATCAACAAAAACGGTAAAGTCATCGTCACCGGCTGTCTAGGCAAAAATGCCGACAAAATCCGCACCATGCACCCATCGGTGCTGGCGGTCACTGGTGCACACGCCTATGATGAAGTGGTATCAGCCGTCACTCATCATGTACCAAAACCTGCCAAATCAAAGACTTATGATCCAAAAATTGACCTCATCAACGATGCAGGCATCAAGCTGACGCCCAAGCATTATGCTTATCTAAAAATCTCAGAAGGCTGTAATCATCGCTGTACATTTTGTATTATCCCATCATTGCGTGGTGATTTGGTCAGTCGTACCATTGATGGCGTAATGAAAGAAGCCGTCGCACTCAAAAATAGCGGTGTCAAAGAGCTACTCATCATCTCCCAAGATACCTCTGCCTACGGTGTCGATACCAAGTACAAGACAGTATTTTGGGATGGTCAGCCGATTAAGACGAAGTTTTTTGATCTGTGCGAGCAGATGGCAAAGCTAGGCATCTGGGTGCGTCTGCACTATGTTTATCCTTATCCCCATGTCGATCAAGTCGTACAACTTATGGCAGATAGCATGGCAAAATCAGGCGGTACAGGCGGACTGTTGCCCTACCTTGACATTCCATTCCAACACGCCAGCCCAAGTGTGCTAAAAGCCATGAAACGCCCTGCAATGAGTGAAGACACCCTTGAGCGTATCCGTGCATGGCGTGCGATTTGTCCCGATATCGTCATTCGCTCAACTTTTGTGGTGGGCTTCCCTGGCGAAACTCAAGAAGATTTTGAATACCTACTTGACTGGCTAAAACAAGCTCGTCTTGATCGTGTCGGCTGCTTTACTTATTCAGAAGTCGAAGGCGCGGTGGCGAATGACTTGCCAAACCCTGTACCTGAGCACATCAAACAAGAACGCTATGAACAACTGATGGCACTTCAACAACAAATCAGCAGTGAAAAGCTTGCCGAAAAAGTGGGCAAACGCCTAGTCGTGCTCGTCGATGAGATTGATACCGAAGAAAACATCGCCATCTGCCGCAGCTATGCCGATGCGCCTGAGATTGACGGTCATGTGTATGTGGACAATATCGATACGACAGTCAAAGCTGGCGATATGCTGACGGTGACGATTGATGAAGCCAGCGACTATGATTTGTTTGCAAGCTTTGGTTCTTGATTCGCTTTTAAATAACTTTATAACCACCCAAAATCTACCACAAGCCATTCGCTGAATGGCTTTTTTTATCTCATATAATGATAACTAAATAATAACTAACCATGACCAACACCAACCAAAGCTTTCTACCTGTCATTATTCTTGCGTTATCCGCATTTATTTTTAATACCACTGAGTTTATCCCCATCGCCCTACTGACAGACATCGGTACCAGCTTTGGTATGACTGCCAGCCAAACAGGTATCATGATGACTGTGTATGCATGGATTGTTGCTGTGCTATCTTTGCCAATGATGCTTGCGACCGCTACCATCGAACGCAAAAAGCTACTGTTGATTCTTTTTGGCTTATTTGCCATCGGTCATATCGTCTCATACCTTGCTACCAGCTTTACCATGCTGCTTGTGAGCCGTGCGATCGTGGCGATTACCCATGCAGTATTTTGGTCAATCACTGCAAGCCTTGTCGTGCGTCTAGCACCCATTGGTAAAGAAACTCAAGCATTGGGACTACTATCCACAGGCAGTGCATTGGCAACCGTGCTAGGCTTGCCACTGGGTCGTGTACTAGGTCAGGCACTGGATTGGCGAACCAGTTTTGGGATGATTGGTGTGATTGCCATGTTTATCATGCTACTGCTCGCCTATCTACTACCGCGCTTACCTGCCAAAAATTCAGGGAATCTATCTAGCCTACCAAGCGTCATCAACAACAAGCCCTTGTTATCCGTCTATGCCATGATTGTGCTGACTGTTACAGCGCATTTTACTGCATATAGCTATATTGAGCCATTTGTGCTTGATATCACAGATTTTGGTGCAGATTTTGCGACGATGACTTTGCTGCTGTTTGGCGCAGCTGGGATTGTAGCAAGCATTTTGTTCGGTCGATATTACGAAAAACTGGGTGATCGATTTATTACCATAGCATTTGGCGGTATGCTTATTGGACTTGTTGGCTTGATGCCGATGGCTGACATACAGGGTATTTGGACAGTTTTGGTGTTTATTTGGGGCGTATCGCTGACCGCTTTGGCACTGTCATTACAGATTCGCGTGCTAAAACTTGCACCAAAAGCCACTGATGTCGCCATGTCGATTTTTTCGGGAATTTTCAATGTCGGTATTGGTGGCGGTGCGATGGTTGGCGGTCTTGTGATTGCAGGATTTGGCTTACCAATGATTGGCTATGTGGGTGCATTGATTTTGATGGGTGCGGTTGGGGTGTTTTTATACAGAAAAAAAGCATGACAACCGCCATGCTTTTAATTTATTTTAAAGATAATAGTCAAACAAATTTGAAATAAGGCAAGGAAAACAGGCGAAGTTGCACAAGCAGTACACGCACGAGTTCAACACAGCATTATTTCAAAGTTGGCAGACTGTAAATTTCTCAAAATCCAAATTCACCCCAAGTGCCTGCATATCATCAATGGCGTCTTGCAGTGAGCCATCTTGATCAATGGCAGCGGTCGCATCCATCAGCACCGTGCATTGATAGCCTAGGTTCACCGCATCGATCGTGGACCAAGTCACGCAATAATCGGTCGCGATACCAACAAAATACAAAGTATCAATGCCGCGCTGCTTCAGATAGCCATCCAAGCCTGTCATCGTGCCATCTGCTTCCATGAACGCCGAATAGCTATCCACCTGCGCATTATAACCCTTACGCAAAATCAGCTCGGCGTGCGGAATTGATAAATCGGCATGAAATTCGGCATCTTGTGTACCTTGCTCGCAGTGATTCGGCCACAGCACCTGCTCGCCATACGACAGCACAATGGTATCAAATGGCTTTTGCCTTCGTGATGCTTGGCAAATGAAATGTGATTGCTCGGATGATAATCCTGTGTCAAAATCACATGGTCGAACTGCTTGGCGATTTCATTGATAATCGGCACGATACGCGCAGCATTTGGCACAGCCAGATTGCCTGTGATAAAGCCATTTTGGACATCGACCACAATCAGTGCTGTGGTGGCTTGATTAATATTTTTCATCATTTTTTCATCCATTTACCAATAATTCTCAACAGCGATATTGCCCACGCCGCGGCGATTCATCGTCAAGCCTTTGGCTTTGAGTGCTTCTTTGGTATCATCAACCATCTGCGGATTGCCACACAGCATGGCATGGCAGTCTTGATCAAATGTGATGCCTGCAGTTTTTTCAAGCTCGCCATTGGCAATGAGCATCGGCAGTCGCTGATTTAGACAGCCCGCCACCGCTTCACGCGTGACGATTGGCACATAGATGAACTTGGCAGGATTATCCACTAAACTTGCAAAATCATCAGCAATCTGGTGGATGTTATCTTGATACGCCAATTCACTCGCCGTACGCGCGCTATAAGCAAGCACAATATTATCATACTGCTGCCAAGTGTAGAGATCTTGCAGCATTGATAAAAATGGCGCAAGCCCTGTTCCTGTTGCAAGTAGCCACAGCGTATTTGGCTTTGGCTCTTGATAGCGCGATAAAGTCAAAAAGCCAAATGGCGTAGTGTTCAAATACAGCGCATCGCCCACTTGCAAATCTTTAAGCTGCGATGTAAACGCGCCACCAGGCACAACCACTGAGAAAAATTCCAGCGCTTCATCATAAGGCGATGACACCACCGAATACGCACGAAAAATGGTCTCATCGGGCGCATCCTTGCCTTGATTGGCGGTAAGCTTACTTGGATTGACCCCAAGGCGGACGAACTGCCCTGCTTCAAAACGAAAACCATCTGGTCTTGTGGTGGTAAAACTGAATAAAGAATCCGACCAGACGGTTTTTGATAATACGGTTAAGACGACGGCTTTGTCATCACTCATTGTTAAATTTTTCCTTATATTTTATCCTGTTAACTATACCAAAGCTCACAAAACAAAACAAGCACCATTTTGTGGTGCTTGTTCGGTCATGGGCGCGATTTAGCCAATGGTTGCAAATGACACCATCTGCATTAGACCTTCTGGCAAGATACCAAAGACCACCACCAGAACGGTGACAATCATCACCATGATACCACCAGCCTTGATGCCCCAATGCTCATGCGCATCGTATTCTAGCTGTACTTTTGGTTTTTGGTACAAGGTTACCAAAACGCGCAAATAGTAGTACAAACCGATGGCGCTGCCTAGGATCACCATACCTGCTGCCCAAAAGCGCACGCCTTGAACCGCGGTAAAGAAAATGGTGAACTTAGTGACAAAACCTGCCGTCAGCGGAATACCTGCCAATGACAATAACATCACTGTCAAGACACCTGACAGTACAGGACGACGCCAGAACAGACCTTGATAAAAACGCAGCTCATCCGCTTCGCCACTGATCGATGTATGACCGCGCTCACGGTACGGGCTTGACATCAAAGCAATCACACCGAATGCACCGATCGAAGTCAGCGCATACACCGCCATATACATACTGATGACGCTTGTGCTGCCTGAGCCGACTGACAGCAGCGCGATCAGAGCATAGCCAATGTGCGCAATCGATGAATAAGCAAGCATACGCTTTAGGTTCTGTTGGCGAATGGCAAGTAAGTTACCCAATAGAATTGACAAGGCAATGATCAAAATCAGCACATTATCAAAGGCAGGCATCACAGGTACCATACTACCGATCATAAAGCGCAGTGCCAATGCCATCATCGCCACCTTGCTCACACTTGCTAAGAATGCCGCCACTGGCGCAGGTGCACCTTCATAGACATCAGATACCCACGCGTGGAATGGTGCTGCTGATAGCTTGAAGGCGATCGCTGCCATCATCATCACAGAACCTGCGACGAATAGGCTTGAGACTTGGCCTGAGAACAGCAGTTTTGCCAATTCACCAAAGTACAAAGTACCTGCATCAGCATAGATCAGCGCCATCCCCATCAATAGGGTTGCTGATGCTGCTGCCGACATCACGAGGTATTTTAGACCAGATTCTAGCGAACGCGCGCGCAAGAAAGTATAAGCAAGCATACCATACATCGGCACAGACAATAGCTCAAGGCTCATAAAGAATGATGCCAAATGCTGCGCGCCTGTCATCAGCATCGCGCCCATCGTTGAGATCAGCATCAATAGATACAGCTCGTCTTTATTGTCTTTCAATGTCTCAAAATAACCATAAGACAGTGTACAGCACGCTAATGCTGCGATGACGATCACACCCATATTGAACTTGGCAAATCCGTCAAATAGGTACAGATTGCCAAACGCTTCACCTGAGATGATCAAGCCTGATGCTTGTGCGATCAATGCCAACAAGGCAATGTTCAAGCCGACGACGCTTAAGGTCGCCACCCAAAAATGCGAACGCTTGATGGCGATGGCAATCATCACCACGAGCGCTGTCAATGCCACCACAATCACTGGCAGCAGTGACGAAACAGATGCAAAAACCATACTATTCATAATCACTCCCCATGATTGTGGTTATCGCCCACTGGGCTAAAAGATTGATTTTCACCGCGCTCATACAAGCGATCGTGATTGTCGTGCATATATTCCGCCATCGACCCATCAATCAGACGCACACCATGCGCAGGCTCGGTAGCTTGTACTTGATTGGCATACGCTTGGGCGATCCACTGCATTGAGCCTTGTGATTTATCCATCACAGGCTGTGGGTATAGACCAAGCCATACCAGACCCGCGCCCAAGGTCAATAACAAGACCAATTCGCGCTTGCCAAGATCTTTTAGCTTACCGCCATTTTGCTTGACCAATGCCACAGTGGTGTTGTCACCAAATAGTGCTTGATAAATCATGATCAGCGCATATAGACCTGCTAAGACAAGGCTTGCTGTAGCGATGACAGTTGCGATCGGATGTAGTTCAAACGCACCAAGCAGAATCAAGATCTCACCGATGAAGTTACCCGTACCCGGAATACCGAGTAGTGCTGCACTAAAGAACATCAGCAGCGGTGCAAAGTAGCGGAACTGACCCCACATACCACCCATCTTAGTCAAATCACGCGTATGCAAGCGTTCGTACAACTGACCTGCCATGATAAATAGCGCCGCACTCGACAGACCGTGCGCAATCATCTGCACCATCAAGCCTTGTAGCGATACCAAAGTACCAGCGAACACCGCCAATACCACAAAGCCCATGTGTGACACACTCGTATAAGCAAGCAGACGCTTGATGTCGGTTTGGGCAAAGGCAAGTAGTGCGCCATACACCACACCGATCATACCAAGCACGATGGCAACCGGAGCGAATTCAGCCGATGCTGTTGGGAATAATGGCAAGACAAAGCGCAACAGACCAAATGCCGCTGTCTTGATCAAGATACCTGCCAAGTCCACCGAACCTGCTGTCGGCGCTTGTGCGTGCGCGTCAGGCAGCCAGCTGTGTAGTGGGAATACTGGCAATTTCACCGCAAAACCGATGAAGAAGCACAGCATGATGATGTATTCCCATGCGCCCAGATTCAGACCCAGTAGGTCATGATAATCAAAGCTTAGCACGCCAGTTTGGCTAAAGTGAATGATGACAAGCAGCAAAATACCGATCAACATCACAAGACCTGATGCTTGGGTGTAGATGAAGAATTTGGTTGCGGCATATTCTTTGGTGCGACCGCCTGTGGCATTATGACCCCACAGCGCAATCAAGAAATAAATCGGCAACAGCATCATCTCCCAAAAGAAGAAGAATAAGAATAAGTCAATTGCCAAAAATACACCAATAACGCCGCCTAAGCTCCACAGCAGATTCAGCATAAAAAAGCCGACGCGTTTTTGGATTTCACCCCAAGAACAGCCCACCGCCATGATACCAAGAAATGCTGTCAAAGCCACCATCAATAGTGACAGACCATCCATCGCTAGGTGGAATTTGATGCCTAAGCTTGGAATCCAAGGTAGCACAAACTGCGCTGCCCAAGGTAAATTTGCCTTATCTGCCATGCCATCTGTTGCAAGCAAGGTATTAAAATTCCCCTGCTGCCACAACACAAGCGATAGACCAAATGTCACAATCATTGCAATCAAGGCAATCCATCGTGGCAAGCGATCGCTTACTTTTTCAATAAGCCAGCACAGCACACCTGCAATAAATGGAATTGCAATCAATGCTGGCAGTATCCAATTTTGTTCTAATGCCATCTTACACCACCATCATCATTGCCAAGATTAGAATAATTACCAAGCCAAAACCAAAGCCTGCCATGTGGGTGCGCAATAGCCCTGTTTGGGTTTTTGCAGTGATTTTGTTGCCCACAGATGCCAATGTCGGGAAAATACCGATCAGCTTATCGACAGGATCAGCTTTTAGCCCTTTGGTGATTGCCAAGAACGGCTTGACAAATACAATATCATACAAAGCATCAAAGCCCAAACCGTGATAGCACCAGTGATACAGCGCACCACCGATGGCAGTCTTTTTAAAGCCATCAACCAAGCGACCTTTATTCACTGCATACAATAGCACCGCCAAGATCAAGCCTGCCGCCATAAAGCCAGTGGCAATCAGTTCAGCCGTGTGCTTGGCGTGTGCTTCACCTGCAGCTTCAAGTGCCGCACCTGGACCCAATGGCAAGACATCAGCCAATGGCGTTACGATCATTGCACCGATACCAGTCGATAGCACAAGCAACACCACCAATGGCAGCCAGTATGAGATGCCCGATAGCTTGTGTGCGTGGGTTTTTTCTTCACCAAAGAAAGTGATCCAAATCATACGGAAAGTATAGATTGATGTTAAGAATGCGCCGACGACACCTGCCCAAAACAGCGTTTGGTAACCGCCAGCGTACGCTTCCCAAAGAATCGCTTCTTTAGAATAAAAGCCCACGGTAATCCAAGGCAGCGCAACCAGCGCACCACCACCGACAACAAAGCAAGCGAACACTAATGGGATTTTCTTATATAGACCACCCATTTTAAAGATATTTTGCTCATGATGTACTGACAAGATCACCGCACCCGATGACAAGAA
The DNA here is from genome assembly GCF_024296965.1 of Moraxella sp. FZLJ2109. Taxonomy (NCBI): domain Bacteria; kingdom Pseudomonadati; phylum Pseudomonadota; class Gammaproteobacteria; order Moraxellales; family Moraxellaceae; genus Moraxella; species Moraxella sp. FZLJ2109. The sequence continues at coordinate 1,845,610 of NZ_CP101112.1, read as the reverse complement.
TAGCAATGCCTTAAAGAATGCGTGCGTCATCAAGTGGAAAATCGCCACTTGCCATGCGCCCACGCCCAGTGCGATGAACATATAACCAAGCTGACTCATGGTGGAGTATGCCAAGATACGCTTGATGTCGGTCTGCGCCAAGGCACAAAAACCCGCCACCAACATTGAGATTGCGCCAACACCACCAACCCAGTACAGCAGTACTTCAGGCGTCAGGATAAATAGCGGATGCATACGCGCGATCAGATACACGCCAGCTGTAACCATCGTCGCTGCGTGGATCAGTGCTGAGACAGGTGTCGGACCTGCCATCGCGTCAGCCAGCCAAGTGTGCAGCGGAATCTGCGCTGACTTACCCCAAGCGCCACCAACCAACATCATGGTGGTCAAAATCATCGTTGGGTTATTGAGCGTAAATACTTCAGGTGCTTTGGTAATGATCTCAGAAATGGTCAAAGTGCCAAATTCACGGAACAATAAGAACAGACCAATTGCCAGGAACACATCACCGACACGCGTCACAGTAAATGCCTTGATCGCTGCACGACCATTAGCACGCTCGGTATAATAAAAGCCGATCAATAGATACGAGCAGATACCGACACCTTCCCAACCTAGGTAAAGTAGCAATAAGTTATCCGCTTGTACCAAAAGCAGCATACTTGCCACAAATAGGTTCAGATAGCTAAAAAAGCGTGCAAAACCTTCTTCACCCTTCATATACCATGAAGCGAATAGATGAATCAAAAAACCAATGCCAGTGATAATCCCTGTCATAGTCAAGGTCAAACCATCAAAATGCAAACCAAAAGCAGGGGCAAACTCACCCACTTTCAGCCATGTCCACAACGGCACATTGATTGCTTGACCATTATAATTATTCAAATACTCCATTGATGCCATCAATGCCGCAATTGCTGACAATGCCATCGAACCCACACCGATGATGGTTGCCATCATCTCAGATAGGCGATCTCGCAAACTCGCTAAGATCAAAAAACCAATCAGTGGGCAAATAAAAGTCCATGCTAACATATTCATAATTTACCCCTTCAATCTGCTGGCTTGATTCACATCAAGATTGCGGAATCGATGATAAAATTGCAACAAGATAGCCAAACCAATAGCAGCTTCAGCAGCTGCCAAAGTCAGGACAAAAATAAACATCACCTGCCCATCAGGACTGCCCCAAATATTACCGCCAACAACGAAAGCCAACGCGGTCGAGTTCATCATGATCTCAAGGCTCATCAGCATAAACAGCACATTGCGGCGCGCCATCACGCCAACCAGACCGATGGCGAATAAAATCGCGCACAACATCAGCGCGTGTGATACAGGAATGCCCAAATTGGCAATCTGTTCACCTGCTTGTGCTGCAGCTTGTGTGACTGATGTCTGCAAATTTGTCGCCATTACAGACCCCCTTTGTTATTATTATGTTGTGTAAAAACTGGTCCATCTGGCTGATGGTTCGGTGCATTTGCGCCTGCTTCAGTGTCTTGATAATGACTGAAGTTCTCATCATCCAAAGCTTTTTTGCCCAAGTGATATGCTGCGACCAACGCACCCAATAATAAGAATGCCGCCACTTCCACCAGTAGCACATACTGGGTAAATAGGCTTGTACCCACCGCTTTGGCATCTACTGTTTGGGCGTTTAGCATCTGAGCGCCATTTGGTGATGCGCTGATGATACCAACCAATACCGCAGCGATGATCAAAGTTAAGCCTACTGGTGTCGCCCACGCATTCGATGTCAGCCATGATTTTTCTTCACTGACATCCGTGCCAAGATTTAGCATCATGATCACAAAGACGAACAGCACCAAAATCGCACCGGCATATACGATGACTTCCAAGACACCTGCAAACGGCGCACCCAAAATAAAGAAAATCCCTGCCACTGCCAATAGTGATACAATCATCGACAAGATGGCGTGTACTGGATTGGCGTGCGTTACTACACGGAAACTGGCATAAATCGCCACCGCTGCCAAGGCATAAAAACCCACCAAATTGGCATTGCTTAAAATATCAGATAAAATCGTCATCATGGTAACAAACTCCGCACATCAATCGGTGTCGCTTCGTTTTGGTGCGAGCCTTTTGGTTGTTTTTCGGTCGCCATGCCAGTGACACGGTAATAGTTATAATCAGGATATTTGCCTGGTCCTGAGATCAGCAGATGCTCTTTTTCATAGACCAAGTTTTGGCGATTGTACTCACCCAATTCAAAATCAGGGGTCAGCTGAATCGCTGTCGTTGGGCAAGCTTCTTCGCACATACCACAAAATACGCAGCGCGAGAAATTAATACGGAAAAATTCTGGATACCAGCGACCATCTTCACGCTCGGCTTTTTGTAGGCTGATACAGCCCACAGGACACGCCACAGCACATAAGTTACACGCCACGCAGCGTTCATCACCATCAGGATCACGCGTCAGAATAATGCGACCACGAAAACGCGGCGGCACTGGCACGGGTTGTTCTGGATATAAAATCGTATCACGCGGACGCAAGGCATGGCTATTGACCATCCACAATGAGCGGACGATACTGATGATGCCAACTGCCGTATCTTTTAGAGTTGTAAACATATTTCACCAGCCTTATTGTACTAATAAAATGACAGCTGCAGTTACAAGCAAATTCACCAAAGTGACTGGCAAACACACTTTCCAACCAAAGTTCATCACCTGATCATAACGCGGACGCATCAATGAGCCACGCGCAAGGATAAACATGGTCATAAAGAACAAAGTCTTTAGCATGAACCACACCACAGGGGCGATGAATGGAATGTCAATGCCAAACGGTGGCAGCCAACCGCCAAAGAACAAGCAAGTCATCAGCGCCGAAATCAGCACGACATTGACATATTCACCGATGAAGAACATACCAAATTTCATGCCTGAATATTCAACATGATAACCTTCAGCAAGCTCTTGCTCAGCTTCTGGCTGGTCAAAGGGATGGCGGTGCGTCACTGCTACGCCTGCCACCACGAATGCCAAAAAGCCAAAGAATTGTGGAATGACATTCCAAACGGTCGCTTGTGCTTCAACGATGTCGCGCAGGTTAAACGATCCCGCCATCGCCACCACACCCATCAGTGATAAGCCCAAAAAGACTTCATAACTGATGGTTTGGGCAGATGAACGCAGACCGCCTAGTAACGAGAATTTGTTCGCCGATGACCAACCACCAAACATCACTGCATAGACAGCTAGTCCTGCCATGGCAAAAAAGAACAATAAGCCAATATTCCAATCTGCTGCGCCCAATGTTGGGCTTAGTGGAATGATGGCAAAGCTTGCCAAAGCAGTGAACATCGCAATCGCAGGCGCTAGGGTGAAGATTTTTTTGTCAGCAAATTCTGGCGTCCAGTCTTCTTTGAAAAAAATCTTCAGCATATCCGCCACCAGCTGTAGCGAACCTTGCCAACCCACACGGTTTGGGCCGTAGCGGTCTTGCCACAGTGCAAGCATACGGCGCTCATAGACGATCATCAGCGCCGCGACAATCACTAGACCTAGGAAAATCACCAAAGCCTGAATGACCAAAAACAATACCGACCACACATCAAAGCTCATCGCATTCGCCAAAAATGCTGGTACTTCTGGAATAATACGAGATGACATTACACAGCCTCCATGGATGGTGCGACATTCACAGGCGTATCACTTGCCTTAAATAATGGATTGTTGTGACGGCTTGGCAGATTCTGCACGCTCAGCTGATAAGCAGGCTGATAGACAGGATCTACGCTGTCAGCACGCTTGATGGTCGTTGGCACTTTTGGTGATAGTGGCACTTGACCTGCGGCATAGCCGATGCAGCCTTCAGGGATGAACTCATTAATCAGTACAGGCAATACGATCTCGCCTTGTACGCTTTGGATACTGAGCAAATCCCCTTCGCGCACTTGCCAATGATTGGCATCTTCTTCATTGACATACCAACCGATCGGTTTGATTTGACCTGCTACCACTGGGCTTCGGCTCGCCATCGGTGATGATGAGAAGATATTATGCACAGGCACTAAGCGCACGATACCATTAAATACACTGGTCGATGCAGGATCCTGGATCTCAGTGCGATGGCTGTGATAAGTCGTATCCAATCGTGGCAAAATATCAAACAGACGCACGCCGACATCACCGCCTTTTAGCTTACCACCGACTTTATCTTGGTATTTGTTCCAAGCTTGTGGTGAGTTCCACCCTGCCGCCCATGCAAATGGGATGCTCGCTGGGTTGGTTTGGTTCCCCACATAGCCCTCCATCGAGAAAGTCAACGCTGTATCTAGATCCTTTGGCTGCATTGGCTCATGGATTGATAGTGGCGCACGCATCGCGGTACGGCCTGAGTAGCGGCGTGGTTCACGCGCGATTTTCAGACCTGTGATGCGATAGTCGGCATTCGGTGCGGCTGCTTTGATATTTGCCAAAGCAGGTACTTCATTGCCAATATCATCAATGACTTCGTCCAAGTGCGCTGCGCTCGCGCCTTTACCAGTCTCAAAGCCAAGTGCATACAACCAACGCCACGCGTCTTTGATCTCTGAAGTTGGCTCATAATATTTTTTATCATAAGCTTGGAAGAAACGCTGCGCGCGACCTTCGGCTGAGACAAGTGTGCCATCACTTTCGGCAAAGCTTGATGCTGACAGCACCAAATCCGCGCCATCATGCCACGGATAATTTTGATGATCGATAACAATCACAGTCTTGTCATGAAGCTTGCCCAAGACATTGATACTGGCAAGTTGGCTCAAATCATTTTCTAGTACCACCGCCACTTCAAAGTCTGACGCCAGCACTTCTTCGATTGATTTACCACCAAGCAAGCTTAGACCTGCGCTGTTCGCCGCTGGTAAGGCAAGATAAATGCCCGCCACAGGTGCAAAGCGCTTATCTAAGGCTTTTGGCTCTGGAATGCGTACCAGTTGCGCTTGCTCTGCCTTATCTGTATTCGTACCTTCATGCTCAGGCTTGGCTGCCAATTGTGGATCATGTTCAGGCAGTTCTGCTGCGTTCAGCGCATCCACTTGCGCTTGATATGCTTGTAGCTCAGCATCGTTTTGCGCTTTGATCGCTTGGCGTTTTTTGGTCAAGGCGGTCGTGATAAAACCTGCTGCATCAATCACATGGCTTGATGACAATGAAGCACCTGAGATGACCAATGGCTGATTAGCAGTGATTAGATCTTTGGCGATTTGATAAGCCAAATCCAGCATTTCATCGCTGGCATTCAAGCTTGGCTTGGCAAGACGATCCAAATCCGTGCCGAAAGTCTCAATCACTTCACCGACCAAGTAGCCCAAGCGCGCAACATCTTCGATCGTCGCCACAGCAGACACCTTAGCAATGTCATCAAGCTTGGTATCGACCACATCGACGACATAGATCGGACTATTGGCATTTTGACCAATACGCTTGACAGGCTCAGCCAGCCAATGCTCAGTACGCAGCGCTGTCGCCATGTCTTTGGCTTTATTTTTCGCTGCTTGGCGTACAGACAGTGCCACACGCGCCGAAGTCTGCGTGATGTCTTCACCCAAAATGAATACTGCATCAGCTTGCTCGATTTGGGCAACCGAAACATTATACACGCTATCATTACGAAGAATTTGCACCGATTTATCAATCAAACTTTGGGTTGCTAATGATTGACCTGTGCTGTAATTATCCGCACCGACCAGTTTTTTGAGCGCAAAGTTATTCTCAATGCTGCTTGCATCTGAGCCGATACCGATGGCTTTTTTACCTTTTAATAATTCAATGGCGGTATCCAATGCTGCATCAGCGGTGAGTGCTACTTTGCCATTGGCGGTGTTTTGGCATGGGGTCAATGGGCGATCGGCACGATTGACATAACCATAACCGAAGCGGCCGCGGTCACATAGGAAATAACCATTGACATCATGATTATAGCGGTTTTCAATGCGGCGCAGCTCACCATAACGCTCGCCTGCTGAGATGTTGCAGCCTGTAGAGCAACCATGGCACACGCTTGGCGCGTACTGCATATCCCATTTACGGTTGTAGCGGTCTGAATGCGTGGCGTCGGTAAATACACCTGTTGGGCAGACTTCGGTCAAGTTACCGCTAAATTCACTTTCAAACTGACCATCTGCTTCACGGCCAAAATACACGCGGTTGTTCGACGCATACACGCCCATGTCTTCGCCGCCTGCATAGTCTTTATAAAAACGCACACAGCGATAGCACGCGATACAGCGGTTCATCTCATGATTGATGAATGGGCCTAAATCTTGGTTGTGGTGCGTGCGCTTGGTAAAGCGATAACGGCGCTCGCGATGACCTGACATATAAGTCATGTCCTGTAGATGGCAGTGACCACCTTCTTCACAAGTTGGGCAGTCGTGCGGATGGTTGGTCATGATGTACTCAACGATACGCTTACGAAATGCCTTAGCTTCATCATCATCAACCGAGATATACATATCATTGGTCGGCGCAACCATACAGCTCATCACCAAACGGCCACGACCTGCGGCATAATCTTCGGCGTTGTTGTATTGCTTGACTGCGCACTGACGGCATGAGCCGACCGAGCCCAAAGCAGGATGGTAGCAGAAATACGGGATGTCGATGCCCAATGACAAACAGGCTTGTAATAGGTTATCAGCACTATCGACTTCGACAGTTTTACCATCAATATGAATGACTGCCATCACACACCCCCTTGTTGTGCTGATTGCTCAGCTGCATCTGGTGCAGGCTGATTGATTTTATTGTCAAATTCATGGCGGAAATATTTCAATGCACTCATCAATGGCTCCATCGCCCCTGGTGCGTGCGCGCAGAAAGTCTTACCAATCCACAGATCGCGTGTCAGCTCGGATAATTTGTCAATATCTTCAGGCTTGCCGTGACCATTGTCGATGGCATCAAGCATTTTTACACCCCAAGGCAGACCGTCGCGGCATGGTGTACACCAGCCACAGCTTTCGCGTTGGAAAAATTGCTGTAGATTTTTTGACAAGCTCACCATGTCCTGAGTCTCATCCACGACCATCATTAAGCAAGTACCCAAGCGACTGCCTGCTTTCATGATTGGATCAAAGTCCATCACAAGATCAAGATGCTCATCGCTTGCGGTCAGAAAATCGGTACTTGCACCACCTGGTAGCCAAGCTTTTAGCTTCAGACCATCTTGCATACCACCAGCCAGCTCAATCAACTCACGCGCAGTATAACCAAATGGCACTTCCCACAGACCTGCGTCCTTGACACGACCTGAACAGCCCATGATCTTGGTCCCTGGGGTTTCTGATTTGCCTTTTTTCTTTGGTAAATCCAGGTACCACTGCACGCCATTTAGCATGATGGCTGACATATTATTCAGTGTTTCGACATTGTTCACCACCGTCGGACGACCCCACGCGCCTGAGACTTGTGGGAAAGGCGGCTTAGTGCGTGGATTGGCACGGCGACCTTCTAGGCAGTTGATTAGAGCTGTTTCTTCACCGCAAATATAGCGACCTGCGCCCGTATGCACATGCAGATCAAAATTAAAACCACTGCCAAGAATATCATCGCCCATAAGGCCCGCTTCATGCAGCTCTTTAATTGCAGCTTCTAGGCGTTCAGCCGCTAGGATGTACTCACCACGGATAAAGATATAGCCGACACTAGCACCGATGGCATAGGCGGTAATCAACATCCCTTCGATCAACTGAAATGGCAGACGCTCCATCAATAGACGGTCTTTAAATGTCCCTGGTTCCATCTCGTCAGCATTACAGATCAAGTAGCGCACACCGCCATCTGGTGGTGTCATGAATGTCCACTTCAAGCCTGCGTTAAAGCCTGCACCACCACGACCACGGACATTGGCAGTTTTGATCATCTCGCCGACTTCTTTTGGGGTTTTTGATAAGGCGATTTTTAGACCTTCAAAGCCTTTTAGAGCAAGGTAATCAGCAAGTTTTAGCACCGCATCTTGGTGGAACAAGCGCCAAGTCAATGGATGCGTAAGACTGGTTGGCGCTTCACCTTCTGCCAAGCCCACACCATAGATCGGCACGCGCTGATTATTCAGCTGACTTGGTGCTAAGCCATTTTTACGAGCATCGATTTGTTCTGCAACTGTTTTCATGCGTATTGCTCCAATAATAATGACACTTCGCTTGGCAGTACAGGACCATAAGTATCTTCACCGATCAGCACGCTTGGGCCTTTATCGCAGTTACCTAAGCAGCAGATTGGCAATAGCGTAAATCTGCCATCGGTAGTGGTCTGACCAAAGTCAATACCCAGCTGCTTTTTGAACTCATCTGCCAGTGCTTCATAGCCTGTCAAATAGCAGGCGATCGAGTCACAGATCAAGATCACATGACGACCAACAGGGCTGCGATAGATGCGATTAAAGAATGTCGCCACACCTTCCACATCAGTCACAGCGATGTCAAGCATATTGGCAATCGCCGCCACTTGGGCATCATCGACCCAACCGTTGCGTTTTTGAACCAATTTAAGTGCATCAAGTACTGCAGCACGCGCTTGTGGGTAGTGATGAATATATTCATCAATGCCTGCAATTTCTTCCTTGGTCAAAATGGATGCCACATCCACTTTGGGGGTTTTATCAGTTACAATTTTCATATAAACCCTTATTTTTGTTATTATCACATCTTAATTATCGATCACAATCCGCCATGACAATATCAATACTTGCCAAGTAAATGATCGCATCAGACACCAATGAACCATTGATCACGCTTGGCATTTGTTGCAAGTGTGCAAAGGTCGGTGTGCGAATACGCGTACGATAGCTCATCGTTGAGTTATCTGAAGTCACATAGTAGCTGTTCAGACCCTTGACACCTTCGACCATTGCGCAGCTTTCGCCCGCTGGCATCACAGGACCCCATGAGACCGATACGAAGTGGTTGATCAAGGTCTCAATGTCTTGGAGCGTGCGGTCTTTTGGTGGTGGTACAGCCAGCGGATGCTCGGCTTTATAAGGGCCTGATGGCATATTGTTCAGGCACTGCTCAATGATGCGCAGACTTTGGCGAATCTCTTCAATTTTCACCAAGCAGCGATCATAAGCATCACCGTTATAGAATACCGGCACTTCAAAGTCAAAGTTTTCATAACCCATATACGGGCGCGCCTTACGCAAGTCAAAATCAATACCTGTCGCACGCAGACCTGCACCTGTCACACCCCATGCCAAGGCTTGCTTAGCATCGTATTGGGCGACCGCTTGGGTGCGGCCTTTTAGCACCGTGTTGGTCATCGTCGCTTTGAAATATTCATCAATACGCTTTGGCATCCAGTCAAGAAAATCTCGCACCAGTTTTTGCCAGCCATTTGGCAAATCATGTGCTGTACCACCGATACGGAACCATGCAGGGTGCATACGATAGCCTGTCACGGCTTCGATGACATCATAGGCCTTTTGGCGGTCGGCAAACATATAAAAGACTGGCGTCATACCGCCGGCGTCTTGGATAAATGTGCCCCAGTACAACAGGTTGTTAGTAATGCGGAAAAATTCACTCATCATCACACGGATGGTCTGAGCACGCTCAGGCACAGTGATGCCTGCCAATTTTTCGACTGCCATGATATACGGCAACTCATTCATCACACCGCCCAGATAGTCGATACGGTCGGTATAAGGGATGAACGAATGCCAAGTCTGACGCTCTGCCATCTTCTCAGCACCACGATGGTGATAGCCGATGTCAGGGATACAGTCCACAATCTCTTCACCATCCAGCTGTAGCACTAGGCGGAATGCACCGTGTGCTGATGGATGGTTCGGGCCGATGTTTAGGAACATGAAGTCTTCATCACGACCCGAGCGTTTCATGCCCCACTCTTCAGGCACAAAGCGTAAGTTCTCTTGCTCAAACTGCTGCTTGGCGGTATTTAGAAAATATGGTGTAAATTCGGTCGCACGCGCGTGGTATTCTTTGCGCAGCGGATGACCTTCCCAGTATTTTGGCAATAAGATACGCGTCAAGTGCGGATGACCATCAAAGATGATGCCAAACATATCGTACACTTCGCGCTCATACCAGTTGGCATTTGGATAAATCTTGGTCGCTGATGGGATGCTTTGACCTTCTTTTAGCGCGACTTTTACGCGGATATCTTCATTGCGCTCAAGGCTCATCAAGTGATAAAACACAGTAAAATCACTTGGCGGCAAGCCATAGCGATGGGTGCGCAGACGCTCGTCAATGGCAGACAAATCCACCAGCATGACATAGGGCTTTGGCAAGGTGCGCAGCGTCATCAAAACATCCAACACATGATCAGCGCTCACCCAAATGGTCGGAATACCATCTGCTGTTTCTTGGATGGTATATTGCCCATGATGCTTAACATTTAACGCCGTAAAAATCGCGTGATGCTTCGGCGCAGTATCATTGAAACTCATTTTGTTATTATCCTTAGTGATGTTCAATCAAAACATCAAACACCGATTAAATTAGAAAGTAACAAGCGATCGATGATCGATTAAAATCTTACCAAGCATCATCTTGGCTGCGCAGATTGACCGTTTTGATGCGTTCTGCGTTTTTGCGATCGCGCTCTGGGGTCATCACAGGCTGGATGATACCATGCTCATCTAGGTGAATGCCCAATGGACGGCGTTCGTGCGTGATTGATTCTTGTAGCAGCATCAAGGCTTGGATCAGTGCTTCAGGACGCGGTGGGCAACCTGGGATATACACATCCACAGGCAAAATCTTATCAACCCCTTGTACGACCGAATAGATGTCATACATACCGCCTGAGTTGGCGCACGCACCCATAGAGATGACCCACTTCGGCTCTAGCATTTGCTCATACAGGCGCAAAATAACTGGCGCCATCTTCACAAAGCAAGTCCCTGCTACGATCATCACATCCGCCTGACGCGGTGACGCACGGATAACTTCTGCACCGAATCGCGACAAGTCATGCACGCCTGTCAAGGTGGTGGCGTATTCGACATAGCAGCAGCTTGTACCGAAGTTAAACGGCCACAGTGAGTTTTTGCGACCCCAGTTCGCTGCAGCGTGTGTTAGGTCTTCAAGCTTTGCCATAAAGACATTTTTCTCGACTTCAGCTTGTGTGATGCCGTCAATCAGCTCGCGCGATTGTTTTGGGAATTGTTCTTTTGATGGATTGGCTTTGGTTAGTGTGTATTTCATAGCGGTACACTTCTTATTTTGGTTATTGGTGATCGATCGGCTCAGAACCGATCGCTATCCCTACGCTAAACTTCCCTAGATGTCCTTGTCATTGATAAAACAAAACGCCACAGCACTCGCCGTAACGCTTGTTTATTCAGTCATCCTGTTGGCGAAAGTCTTGAGTGGTAACTCGGCCAGTGGTGTTAATGTGGTCGATGTTCGCCATGTGCGCACGGTTTTTCTCAATGTCATTTGAGACATTGATACGGCCTGAAGATTGCGCTGGTACTTTACCTGTTGGGTCGGTGTGCAGCTCATCGATGCCATTGAAGGCAGTGATGCTCGCTAGATCAAACCCTGCAGGCTTAGATAGGATGCGTGGTTTTTTCTTGCGCTTATCTGCTGGCGCCCAGTTCATCGCACCCAAGCGCATTTCATAGATCAAACCTACAAACAAAATGGCGATAAAGATGGCAGCTGCAGTAAAGCCATACCAATTGACTTCACGCACGCTCACCGAATAGGCGTATAAAAACAGTGCTTCTAAATCGAAAATGACAAAGAAAATGGCAACCAAATAGAATTTGGCAGACAGTCGAATGCGCGCCGAACCTGCTGACACCACACCCGCTTCGAAGGTTTCTTGTTTTTGGAGACCTGATGACCGACCGCCCAAAAGACGCGGTACAGTCAGCATAAAAACGACTAGCCCAGCGGCGGCTAGCAAAAATGCGATCGCTGACCAATTGGCTAACATAATCACCTCTGTGTGATTTCTTTTATTAGAATAAAAACGGCGGTATTATAACATAAATCCAACAATTACGACATTTTAGTGATGAATTTGATTGTAAATTATTATTTCTTATTTTTATGCCGCCATATCCATGACAAATAATCTTGCTTATTTTTTACACAAAACTTGCTTTTTTATGATTGATAATTATTGTTAAAGCAATGATTTTTAATTTTTCAAGATTTATTGTGAATTTATGCAGTGATAATCTCTGGCTCAAAGCCCGCATCATCAATGGCTTGTAAGATCGCATCTTGGTCAATCTGCGCTTCATCATAGCCAATCACCGCTTGACGAGATGGCAAATCAATAGAAATCGATGTGATACCGTCTAAAGCTTGCACGGCTTTTTGGACACTGGCAGTACAGCCGCCACAGGTCATGTCTGAAATGGATAAGTGTAATGTTGTCATTTGTTATTATCCTTGTTGTTGTTTTGTAGCGTGGTTATTTTACGATATTTTTGGCAAAAATGCAAAAAAACCAATGCTAAAACATCGGATTTTGTTCATGGATTATTGATTTGCTTAAGCCAATTATTAAGCTCTTTATTATGCAGCGTATGGTCATCGATATTTTGCTGCGCTAATGCCAAGATCTCATCGTCCGCGCCAAGCTTGATGATTTGGGCAGATAAATCGATCGCCAGTTGGTTCTGTAACAGCATCGCATGAGCAAACAGCACATCAGGCGTCTGTAGATCTGATGACAGACCCTTGTCCAGTTGATCCAATTTACCCTGCAGATTCTGCTGAAGACTCAGCCATTTGCCCTGCATCTGCGCCGCTTGATCATCATCTGTCTGCGCGCGCTGCTGCCAGTCACGCATCCACTGTAGCTCAGCTTGCTCGCCATCGATGATCGCTTGGGCGAACTCGCGCATTTGGTTATCTTTGCCATAGCGAAGCTCGGTATAAGCCATCGTGATCGCCGCTTGGTGATGCGCACTCAACGCCTGCACAAACCTGCCTTGTGCCGATGGCGCATCGATCGTCTCGTGCTGCATCTGCTCGATGGCATCACGCAGTTTTTGGCGGTATTTTGATGCTTGTATCTGTGCGGTATCGGCACTGTTTGTTTGCTCGGCTTGCAAGGAAGCTGATTGCGCACCTGCTTTAGTGTTGGTTTTGGCGGTATTTTGGCTACACGCCGTCAGCACCAAAGCGGCAAACATCGCCGTCAGCCCTTTATGACGAAAAACCCAAGTCATAGACCCAACCATTTTTCAAAAAATCCAAGAAAGCTGCCATGCGCACAGCATGGCAGCCTTTGATATTATTGACTGATGACATCCACGCCTGCAGGTGGCTTGAAGTTAAATTGTGATGCATCAATCTTTTTATTCATGGTGATTTTGCTAAAGCGAATACTGGTGGTCTGACCTAAGTTGTCATTAAGCACCATCATCACAGGCTTGCCACCATTAAAGCTGATCGAGACATTTTTAAAGTTGGCGTTGTTTGATTTTGGTGTTAGGACAAAATAGTACTTGGCAGCATTCGGCTGACTGACGGTGAAGTTACGGTTGATTTGATTGACATCACCTGACAGTAGCAAGGCTGGCGTTTCGCCGACTTGGTTGCCCACCGATTGCTTGGTTGCTTGTTGTAGGTCTTTATCATACACCCACAGCGTATCACCATTGGCGACGATCAGCTGCTCTGCTGGTGATTTGGTTTCCCAGCGGAACTGGTTCGGACGCTGTACGCTCATCGAGCCGCTGAACTTGGTGGTTTTTTTGCCCGCGACTGTGGTTTGGGCGAAATCCGCACTCATTGATTTGGTGTTGCTAAGTAGGCGATTTAGCTGCTTGACCGCGTCTGCTTGGCTGGCTGGGGCAGCATATACTGTGGTGGTTAATACAGGGGCTGCGATCGCACCCATGACAGTGGTCGCCATCACTGCTTTAAGAAGGCTTGCGCGCGCTGTTTGGTTAAAATTTGACATAAGTAAACTCCGAAAAATTCATCTATTATAAATGAAAACGCGAGAAAAGCACATCAAAACGCGTCATCGATATGGGTGCATTGTGCCAGTTTTATATGTTGCAATCTAGATGAAAAATGCTAACAGCTGCACGCATTTGTAACGCAATTGCTCAAATTTTCGGCAAATGACGCAATTTTTGGTAAGAATTGGCAATTTTCGCAGTATTTGTAACAAATTATGACAAATTAGCAGTGTTGTCAAGTGAAATGTTGTACACCAAAACCAATCCTTGCACTTGCCAACTTAAGCTTAAAATCAAAGCTTTGTGGTCAAATCCAAGCGTTTTAGGCGAATGGCGTTCAGTAGTACCGAGATTGAGCTTAATGCCATCGCCGCTGCTGCCATCGCAGGGCTAAGCAGCCCCAATGCCGCAAGCGGTATGCCGATGCAGTTATAGATTAGGGCGAAAAATAGATTTTGCTTAATCGCAGCTAGAGTGCGCTGTGCGATGTGATAAGCATAATACACATGGCTGAGTGATTCACCGAGTAGTGTCGCTGATGCAGTGTGGCGCGCGACATCGGTTGCGCCACCGACCGCGAAGCTTGCCTGTGCTACCGCCATCGCTGGTGCGTCGTTCACCCCATCGCCGACCATCGCCACCTGATGACCATCAGCCGCCAAACGCTCAATGGCGGACAATTTATCGCGTGGTGACATTTGCCCTGTGGCATGAGTAATGTTCAGCGCATTTGCAACCTTGGCGACCGCAGAATTCCGATCTCCGCTCATCAGCACCGTCTGCACGCCTGCACCTTGTAAAGCGGTGATAATCTGTGCTGCTTCGTCTTTGATGGTGTCATCCAGCGCAAAAATCGCCGCAGGCTTATCATCGATCGACACTGCCACAAGCGTTGATGCCGCTGATTTCTCTTGCCAATCAGTATCCAGTCCTGCCAACACCTGCTCATCGATACCGACAAAGCTTGGCGTACCAACACGCACTCTGCCAACGCCTGCGATCTGCCCCATTAAGCCCGATCCTGTGACGGTGCTGACATCTAGGGCGGTGTACAGCGGTAGGCGTCTGTCTTGGGCGTGACTGATGATGGCGTGCGCAAGCGGATGGGCAGCGTATTGTTCAAGGCTTGCTGCGATGGATAACAGCTCATCGGCGTGATAACGATGATTAATGATCTGCATCGCGGTCACGCTTGGCTTGCCTGTGGTCAGCGTCCCTGTTTTATCAAAGACAATGGTATCAATGCGCCCTGCTCGCTCAAGGCTCACCGCATCTTTATACCACACGCCGTGGCGCGCACCAACGCCCATTCCTGCCATGATCGCAGCAGGCGTAGCAAGCCCCAAGGCACACGGACAAGCAATCACCAATACCGCCACCGCACGCATCAAGGATGTGTCAAAACCCAAACCAAAACCAAAATTTACCACAAAAGTAATGATCGAAATCGCCACCACCACAGGTACGAATACCGCCGAGACACGATCAGCAAAGCGCGCAATATCCGCCTTACTGCCTTGGGCATCAGCAAGCGCACTCATCATATCACCAAGCTTGGTCGCCTGACCTGTCGCCGCCGCACGATACACCACACTGCCATCACCAAGCGTGCTGCCTGCATAGACAGTGTCGCCGATGGCTTTAGGCACAAGCATACTTTCGCCTGTCAGATGCGCTTCATTGGCAAGCGCGCCGCCTGTCACCACCATGCCATCGACAGCGATTTTATCCCCTGTATTGGCAAGCAGCTCATCACCAACAGCCACACTCTCGATACCCACTTTAACAAAGCCGTCAGCGACTTTTTTATGCACCATACTTGGGATCAACTGGGTCAATAGCTCAATACTATCTAGACTTTGGGTCTTGGTACGATGTTCAAGAAATTTACCCAATCTTACAAAAGCAATCACCATCACCGACGCTTCAAAATACACCCCATGCATCGCGTGCGGATCGGTGAGCCAAATATAAGTCGAATACGCCCAAATCGCTGTCGTACCGATGGCAACCAGCACGTCCATATTGGCAAGTCCTGCTCGCACGCTTGCCCACGCCCCTTGATAAAAGCGCGCGCCAAATACCACCTGCACAATCGTCGCAAGCACAAACTGCGCCCACACAGGCATCATCAGATCATGGCGACCCATCATCATACCGATCATCCCCACCATAAATGGCAGCGCAAGCACAAACAGCACCCACAGCTGCCACGGCACGCGTGTATCGACTTTGGGTTTATCGATCGTAGCTTCAAAGCCAGTTTTCTGAACCCATGCGATGATCTCATCGCTGCTTGTGGCATCGGCTTGATAATCCACCTGCAGTGTCTCGGTGGCGAAATTCACCGTCGCTTTATTGATCGCAGGTTTTTTGTTCAGCACTTTTTCGATACGATTGGCGCAGGCTTGGCAGGTCATGCCTGTGATGGCAAATTGTTGGTGAATTTGTTTACTCATGATCAGATCCTTTTTTGTATATGATAAACCCTGACCTTGGGTAAAAGTCAAGCAGTTTCAACCAGTTAGCACAGCCATGGTGATCAGCTTAGTAAGATTATGGATAGATTAATTTACAGTTTAAGCATATAAATAAATTTCATTGATAAGGCTGTAAGAATTTGGTAAAATTTGATTGATGAGTGTTAATTGGTTAATTTAGGAGTTGTTATGAAACGCATTTTTATGATCGCAGGGGTAAGCCTTGCATTGACTGGCTGTGATGGGGATATCATCAAGAGCATCGCACGCGCTATCTTGGCAGATGAACAACCACAGCAGCAAGCACAAGTTGCACAGCAGCCACAAGCAGTACAACCTGTGATCGTTCAAGATCCAAATGCACAAGTGCAAGCACAACAGCCAGTAGAAGTGGTCCAGCAGCCACAAGTCGCTGCGCCTGTACAAGCTGCGCCAAAACAAAAAACAACAGCAACACCTGCACCTGCGCGTAAAGCAGCACAGCCTGCCTATTCTGAAACTCCTGTAAATCTGCCCGCAACCGTCATCACACGCCACGGCAGCAATGTCATGGTACGTCGCAGCCCATCACGCAGTGCGGGTAAAGTCGGCTATCTATACACCACTGAGCAGATCTATGTCATCGCTGAAACCAACAAATGCGAAACCATCAACGGCATTTATAACTGTTGGGTAAAAGTTCAGGACGCGACAGGCTTGACAGGTTATAGCTTTGGTGGCTATTTGAATTACTAAGCCCATACGGTTGGATATATAATGAAAAAATACGAAACAGGCAGCGTCAAGACGCTTGGCATTTTGATTTTTCTTGCAGGCGCATTGATGGCGTTGTACTTTGGGCAAAAGATTTTTGTCGGTGATCAGCAGTCAGAGTTGGCAGATAATACCGCCCAAGAACCTGTGGCAATCGGTGAAATCAAAACACTGGATGAGACAGCAGAGCAAGAGCCACAAACTACCCAAGAGCAACCAGTCAAGACCAATGCCTTGACCGCTGATCAAACACCAACGACCGCAGCACCTGCACCAGCAGGCAAGCTGTCTGAAGTGCATGGCGTGGGTAACGATCATGTACTGGTCGGCATTCCAAGCCAATACACCACCAAGGCTGAACAAGTGCATAAAGATGTCTATGACCCACTGATGCAACTGATCGCTGCCGCCAAAGCTGATGGCATCAATCTGACAGTGGTTTCTGCTTACCGTTCCTATAAGCGCCAAAAGCAAATTTGGGAAAATAAATGGGGCGGTACTGCTGACAATGATACCCAAAAAGCATTGGATATCTTAAAATGGTCATCATTTCCCGGTACAAGTCGCCATCACTGGGGTACTGAGATTGACTTTAACAGCGTGGCATTGAACTACTGGAATGGCAAAGAAGGTATGCGCGTGCATCAATGGTTGGCCGCCAATGCGCCAAACTATGGTTTTTGCCAAACCTATGGTCCAAACCGCACCAAAGGCTACAGCGAAGAAGCGTGGCACTGGTCACATATCCCAACTGCACAGCAGTATTTTGACCAAATCCGCGATCCACAAACTCTCGCTCTAGTCACCAGTCAATCTATCAAAGGTGCAGCAGCCCTGCGCGAACTTGGCACAGTCGCTGACTATGTGACTGGTATCAGCCCTTGCCACCCATCATAAATCATAAGATGACAAGCATAAAAAAGAACCTAACTTTAGGTTCTTTTTTATTGGGCAGATTATAGACAATCACCATTTTTCAACAGTCGCTTGGCGGTATCTGTACCTTTAAACTTCCAATGCCAACTTTCTTCAGCTACGCCACTTTTGGCTGAATATTCCTTGGTAAAAGTCTGATACCAACCGTAATCGGCTGCATTATCCAGCAGCCATTGATAGCCTTTGGTGTTGGCAAAGGTGTCATTGATCGGTGAAAAATCCACCGCCAAACCTGTATGATGCTCAGAATACCCAGATGGCGCTGAGAAACGATAAATCTGTTTGGCAGGTTTCTTTTCTCTTGTTTTGCGATTGATAATATCCTGCTGATGCGACAACGAGCGAAATGCCGAACCCAAAGTCAAAGGCGCGCGAGCTGCTTTGGCATCTGCCATCATCTGACGCAAAGACGGCGCTGCATCTTTATGCACCAAATATTTACCCACGCTGACTAAGTCAGTTTTTGGCGTTTCTTCAAATTTAAAATGACTGATGCCAACACTTTTGGCGGCTTTATTTGGTGTACATTCGGGCATGACATCGACAGTGTTATCAGCATCTTGTTCAACTACTGATACCAATGCTGATTTTGGCGCGATCGTAGGTGTGCTTGGCATCACCACACTTTCAAACTTACTGGCAGCAACAGGCGTATGCACGCGACCGTTAATTTCAAAAGGCACAGTCAAAGGGTTTTGCATGGCGGTAACTGTCGTAGGTGCTACAGCGGCATCGGTCGCATAATTTTGCCCACTGACGGCATTTTGTTTTAAAAACTGTGACAGCGGCTTGGCTTGTATAGGCTCAGCAACGGTTTTTTGTGGTACAGGTTTTTGTTGCTGATTTTCATAAGTAGAATGATCTGTGACCAAAAAATTACGCTTGGTGGCAGTTTGTGTATTTTGCGCATGGGCAGTCATACTTACAACCACTGCACCCAATAGCAAATAGTGCGCTGATTTCATACAGTAAACACTCATCTAAAATAAAATGATTATAACGGATTTTAATCTGCTTTTCTATCAATTTTAAAAATCTTAACATTTAACCATGATTGTGAAATCGTCGCCCTATTTTATTCAAATCAAAAAGCCAAACTCATCACGAATTTGGCTTTTTTATTCATCTAATATCAAGAACTACGCTCAAGGAACGACAGGCACAAGCTCAAGTCCCATCGTCTCAGGCAGACCGCACATCACATTCATGTTTTGTACCGCTTGCCCCGCCGCGCCTTTGACCAGATTGTCCTGCACTACAATGATGGTCAGCATATCGCCATCTTGATGCACCGCGATACGCAGCTTATTGGACGCACGCACCGAGCGCGTATCAGGCAGCGCACCTTTTGGCAGTACATCGATGAAATATTCATCAACATATACCGCTTCAAACACCGCTTGCCAATCCACCTGCTCGCCCGTCTGTGACAGCGGCACATGAATGGTGCTGAGCATACCGCGAATCATCGGTACCAGATGC
The DNA here is from genome assembly GCF_024296965.1 of Moraxella sp. FZLJ2109. Classification (NCBI taxonomy): domain Bacteria; kingdom Pseudomonadati; phylum Pseudomonadota; class Gammaproteobacteria; order Moraxellales; family Moraxellaceae; genus Moraxella; species Moraxella sp. FZLJ2109. The sequence goes on along the minus strand of NZ_CP101112.1, from coordinate 1,826,040 downwards.
GGCACAAAGCGAATCTTATGCGTAAAATTCGCACCTAGCACCGCCTGTACACCTTGAGCGATCTCTGGGCTGTGGCGATGTCCTGCCACGCCATAAGCACTGAAATTATCCGCCGTCTCAGCATAGCTGATGCCTAGCTTGCCTTGGCGACCTGCACCCGAGATGCCTGATTTGGCATCGATGATAATACGACCATCGATAAGCGGCTGATTTTGGCTGTTTTCGGTGTCGATCACAGGCTTTAGACCCAAAATCGCCGTCGTCGGATAGCAGCCCGGATTAGCGATCACTGATGCCGTCGCTACCTTATCGCGCGTCACTTCGGTCAAACCATAGATGCTGTCTTTGAGCACATCTGGGCAAGTGTGCGCCATGCCGTACCATTGCTCAAATTCGGCAAGTGATTGTAAGCGAAAATCCGCACCCAAATCAATCACCTTCACGCCTTTTGCCACCAGTGCAGGCGTGTGTGTCATCGCCACCCCGTGCGGCGTCGCAAAAAACACCACATCGCACTCATCACCCATCTGCGCCATCGTCTCATCAGTCATATCACTAAAGGCAACTTCGCACACGCCGCGCAGACTTGGGAAAATTTCACTGACGCTTTTGCCCGCTTCACTGCGAGAAGTCAGAAATTTGACCGACACCTGTGGATGGCGGCTCAAGATACGCAATAGCTCAACGCCTGTATAGCCTGTACCGCCGACGATACCAACTGAGATGGTTTGTGACATGAGTAATCCTTATTGTAATGTAAAAATACGCCCTAATCTTAGCCCAAACTGTCAGTAATTGCAATGAGAATGTATTTTATTTAATAAATTATAATTGATAATTTAGACTGATTATGAAAATCACTCATAAGCTTGTGGCAAAACAGCATTAAGAAGCCTAATGATTTTCGTTATACTATTTCAACCTCATCATTGAAATGTCGAACAATAAAACCCTGCCTTGTATTCTATGCAAACAGTGTACTTTTAACTGACTCTACTATTTTTACAACCAATGGAGTGTATAACATGAGCTTTAAAGATGAAACCCTTGCCATTCATGCAGGATATAGCCCTGACCCAACCACCAAAGCCGTTGCCGTCCCAATGTATCAAACCACCTCTTATGCCTTTGATGACACGCAGCACGGCGCAGATTTATTTGATCTAAAAGTACAAGGCAATATTTATACCCGTATCATGAACCCAACCACCGCTGTGCTTGAGGCGCGTGTCGCAGCACTAGAAGGTGGGATTGGTGGTCTAGCCCTAGCCTCAGGCATGGCTGCCATCACCTATGCCATTCAGACCATCACCGAAGCAGGTGATAACATTGTCTCGGTCAGTCAGCTATACGGTGGCACTTACAACCTTTTTGCTCATACCCTGCCAAAACAAGGCATCGAGGTAAGATTCTTTGATGGTAATCAACCAGAACAAATACGCGATAAAATTGATGATAAAACCAAGCTAATCTTTGTCGAATCTATCGGCAATCCCTTGGGTAATATTGTAGATTTGACTGCCATCAGCGCCATTGCGCACGAATATGGCGTACCAGTCATTGTTGATAATACCGTTGCCACACCTGCACTTCTTAAGCCTTTTGAGCATGGTGCTGATATTGTTGTACATTCTTTGACCAAATACATCGGCGGTCACGGCACCAGTATTGGCGGCATAATCGTTGATAGTGGTAAATTCCCATGGGGTAAATATCCTGAACGCTTTAAATCACTCAACACGCCCGACCCAAGTTATCATGGTGTAAATTATGTTGAAGCTTTGGGCGAGGCGGCTTATATCGCGCGCGCTCGAGTTGTACCACTTCGTAATACAGGTGCAGCCATCAGCCCCATGAATGCGTTTTTAATTTTACAAGGTTTAGAAACCTTAAATCTGCGCATGGAGCGCCACACTGAAAACGCCCAAAAAGTCGCTGAATACCTACAAAACCATCCAAAAGTCAGCTGGGTAAATTATGCTGGTCTGCCAAGCCATCCACAGCATCAGCTGGCGGTAAAATATCTTGGCGGTAAACCATCTGCGATCTTATCTTTTGGGGTCAAAGATGGTAAAGCTGGCGGTACACGATTCATTGATGCTCTGCAGCTATTTACTCGCTTAGTCAATATTGGTGATGCAAAAAGCCTAGCTTGTCACCCTGCCACAACAACACATCGCCAACTCAATGCCGAAGAGCTAAAATCTGCTGGCGTGAGCGAGGATATGGTACGCTTATCAATCGGCATTGAACATATCGATGATTTGATTGCAGATTTGGCGCAGGCATTGGATAAGGTATAATCAATCAATACCAACCCAATCCACAAAAACCATTGATTGCAATGCGTTTATCATTCCCATAAACAAAAAACCGCCCGAAAACTTTCGAGCGGTTTTGGCTAATGATAGCGGATTATTTGATACGCATATCACCAGTTTCAACGAAACGCTGATGCCATGACAGTGCTTCAAGCAGAATGTGTGGCGTGTGGATGCCGCCTGCTTTTTCGCTCGCTGCCAACGCGCGATCGTAGTAATCACGCAGCATATCACGATAATCTGGGTGTGAACAGTTTTCGATAATTAGCTTAGCGCGTTGCTTAGGTGCTTTACCGCGCAGATCTGCCATACCTTGTTCGGTGACGATGAACATCACATCATGCTCGGTGTGGTCGTGGTGGCTGACCATTGGGACGATTGATGAAATCGCGCCGCCTTTTGCGGTCGATGGACTGACATAGAATGAGAAGAAGCCGTTACGGGTAAAGTCGCCCGAACCACCGATACCGTTCATCATGCGCGTACCCATGACATGGGTTGAGTTCACATTACCATAGATATCCGCTTCGATCATCGCGTTCATGCCGATGATACCAAGACGGCGGATAATTTCTGGGTTGTTGCTGATTTCCATTGGGCGTAGGATCAGCTTATCGCGTAGGAATTCGATATTGTCATTGAAGCGTTGTAGTGCATCTGGGCTAAATGACAATGCAGTCGCTGATGCGTGCTTCATCTTACCAGCCAAAATCAGATCCAGCATACCGTCTTGTAGTACTTCGGTGTAACCGGTCAAATCTTCAAATGGTGCATCTAACAGACCTGCCATCACCGCATTCGCGACATTACCCACGCCTGATTGTAGTGGCAATAGACTCTTAGGTAGGCGACCTGCTTTGACTTCATGGTCGAGAAAATCGATGATTTGCGCTGCGATACGCATTGAGACATCATCAGGATCAGCAAATTTCGAGTTACGGTCACCACCGTTGGTTAGGACGATTGCCGCAACTTTGTCTTGAGCGCACTCGATGTATGGCGTACCGATACGGTCAAAAGCACCGACCAATGGGATTGGCTTACGATGTGGTGGCAAACCCACTTCACCATACACATCATGCATACCTTCTAGGCCAGTATTTTGTGCAGCATTCACTTCGATGATTACTTGCTTGGCTGATTTGATCGCTTCTACTGCATGACCGATACCCATCGCAGGGATGATGTGACCTTCTTCGGTGATGCCTGATGCTTCAACGATGGCGATGTCAAGTTCGCCATAGAAACCTTGACGCATTTGCTGCTCGACATGCGACAGGTGCATATCTTGATAAGCGGTACGGCCTGTATTGATGTTGTTGCGCAAGGTAGGATCTGATTGGAATGGTGAGCGGAAATGTACCGCGTTCGCTTCTGCCAAGACGCCATCACACTCAGGGGCGGTTGATGCGCCTGTTACCATACCGATGCTGAATTTTTCGCCGCGTGCGTGTGCTTCTTTAGCTTTGTTTGCGATGGCAGTTGGCAAGGCTTTTGGATAGCCTGCGCCAGTAAAACCAGTAATGGCAAGGTTCATGCCATCTTTGACAAATTCTGCAGCTTGCTCTGCGCTCATTACCTTGTCACGCAGACCTGCATGACGAATACGATCGATAGACATAATAATACTCCTAGTGATATTGTTTTATCCAAAAACTTGGTAAAACGAAAAATTTACAACTGTAAATTGATAAAATTGTACCACTAGATGACGATGAAATAAATAGGCTGTACAAACATTTTGCGAATTTTTAGATTTTTGATTTTAAATCATTTAAAATTATTGTCAATTTCGTCCAGAATCATCTATCAGACTATGTACCTTACCATGACAAATCTTGTTAAAAATCATCATATTTTAAAAAGTTTTTCTTAATTTTCAAAACAGCCAAATCTATGATAATAAAGTAAATCCACCCCAAATAAAAAACACGCCAAATGCAGCACTTGGCGTGTTTTTGTAACCGATAAGATCAATGATCGGCAGGCACTTTATCCAAATCAATATCTGGATTTTTGATCAGATGAATGGATGATAAAATCAAACCGCCCCAAATCGCGATCATCGCCACGATCATGACAATCAATGCTGTAGAACTCATGGCTCACTCCTTATTTTTCGTGCGTTTCATGACCTTTGACACTTGGAAGAATCAAAGCAGCCAAGGCAGCCAAAATCACCACACCCCAACCAAAGATCACTTGCGTCATCGTCGGATAGCCGCCATAACCTTCAGTGAATAGCGTCTGTAGCGACAATGCCAAAGTAACGATCAAGACCACTGGCGTCACCACGGTCAGCATGAATGACCACACAAAGCCAACCTTCACACTTGAGATGGCGTTGATGTGATTGATCAAAGTCGGTAGTAAACGGCGGTTTAGCCATGTTACCCAGATGATCGATAGGATTGCACCTAGCACGATGCCGATGTTGTTCGCGAAGTTATCGATGACATCGACGAAAGTGATGGCGTTCTTTGTGCCAAATAGCGCGATAGAAACGATCGCTGAGCCCAGACCCACGATGGTGACGGCTTTGTTTTTTGACCAGCCAAATTTATCCTGCACTGCTGAGATTGGCACTTGTAGGATCGATACCATTGATGTGATACCAGCGACTGTCAATGAAGCAAAGAACAAGATACCGACGATCGTGCCTGCATCACCCATGGTAGAGATGATTTTTGGGAAAGCGACGAACGCAAGACCGATACCACCTGAGACCACTTCTGATACTGGTACGCCTGATGCCTGCGCCATAAAGCCAAGCACCGAGAAGATACCGATACCTGCCAATAGCTCAAAGCTTGAGTTGGCAAAACCAACCACCAAGCCTGAACCTGTCAAGTTGGCATTGCGGTTCAGATACGATGCATAAGTCACCATGATACCAAAGCCGATCGACATCGAGAAGAAGACATGACCATAAGCCGCTAGCCATACTTTTGGATCAGCCATCTTCGCCCAATCTGGGTTAAAGAAAGTATCTAAGCCCATGGTAGCACCTGGTAAAGTCACCGCACGGCCAACCAAGATACCGAACATCACCACCAATAGCGGGATGAAAATCTTGTTCGACAGCTCAACGCCTTTTTGGATACCACCATACATAATCAACAGCACCGCCGCCCAAACGATCACAAGACCGATCAGAAGCTCCGATGAATACGCCATCGTCATCTCACTGGCGTTCTGTAGATAGGTGTTAAAGAAAAAGCCTTCGGTGTCTTCGCCCCATGCTTGATCAAAGGCAAACACCGTATAGCTGCCTGCCCAGCTTAGGACTGACGCATAATAAATACCGATGATGGTACACACCACCACCTGCCACCAACCGATGCCTTCAGCAGATTTCACCAAACGGCGATAAGCAGTCGGTGGCGCGCCCTTATAACGCTGACCAACCACATAATCTAGGAACAATAGCGGAAAACCTGCAGTCGCCAGTGCAATCAAATACGGAATAAAAAACGCACCGCCACCGTTTTCGTAGGAAACATAAGGGAAACGCCAAATGTTACCCAAGCCGACAGCCGATCCGATGGCTGCCAAAATAAAGCCAGAGCGTGCTGACCAACTTTCGCGTTGTGCCGACATAAGCCCTCCAAATCAATAAAATAAAATCAAATTCAAACATTGCTATTTTGCAATGTCGATGTTCATTGTCCATAACCAAGATGTCCTGCCATGTCATGTTGGCACAAAAACATCCCTGAAACTACATTAAGGTTACAAAACCTAGAATGATAGTTTGAATTAAGAAACAAAAAAAGTCAATTTATAAATGAAAAAATACCCATAATATTGTGCATTATGGGTATTTACTTTGCAAAAATTCGCAGTCTTTGGGTGTTTTTGTCGCCAAATCAGCGGATCAGACCACGCTCGCTGTTTTTGATTGAGTTGATCAATAGCTGAATTTTTGGTTCGTCTTTGACCAGCTCTTCTAGCTGTGCCACCGCTTCATCGCGCAGTAGTCCTGAGCGGAAGATCACGCGATAAGCATTATCAATGGCTTTGATCGTCTCAGCAGACCAGCCCTTGCGACGCATACCTTCTTTATTCAGACCGTGTGTCTTGGCAGGATTACCAGAGACAGTGACGAATGCCGCGACATCTTTTAGTATCAAGCTTGCGCCACCGATCATGCTGTAGTCATCAATACGGCAAAACTGATGAATACCTGACTGACCACCGATGATCACATGATTACCGATGTGTGAATGCCCTGCTACACCAACATTATTGGCAAGCACATTATAATCACCGACCGCGCAGTCATGCGCGATATGGACATTGACCATGAACAGATTATGGCTGCCGATTTTGGTGATGCCGTGATCTTGGGCTGTGCCGCGGTGAATGGTGCAAGACTCACGAATGCGGTTATAATCACCGATCTCAAGATAAGTCTCTTCGCCTGCGTATTTTAGATCCTGTGGATTTTCGCCGACGCTTGCGAATTGATAAATGTCATTGTGCGCGCCAATCGTAGTATTCTCACCAATGATGACATGACGGCGCAAGACAGTATGCGCGCCGATCTTGGCATTTTTGCCGATGATACAGTATGGACCGATGGTGGCGGTTTCGTCGATTTGTGCGCTTGGGTCGATAATTGCTGTTGGATGAATGCTCATATTTACCCCATCTGTTCAACTTTTTGGCGCGCAAGCATCAGCTCAGCACTGCAGACCAGTTGTTCATCGACATAAGCACTACAGGCATATTTATAGATATCGCGCTTATTCATGATGGTTTTGGCACGGATCACCAGCTGATCCCCCGGTTGCACCAGACGCTTAAAACGCACCTTATCCACACCAGCGAACAGATACAGATAGCCATCATCCGATGACTGGCCTGCACTGATGAAGCTTAAAATCCCAGACAGCTGCGCCATCGCTTCGACCATCAACACACCCGGCATGATTGGATTGTCAGGGAAATGACCGTTGAACAGCTCTTCATTGATACTGATATTCTTGTAGCCTGTGATCCACTCATCACAGCGCACTGCCGTAACGCGATCGATCAGCATGAATGGATAACGATGTGGCAAATAGTGCTTGATCTGATCATAGCGCAGCGGCAATGTCACGCCGCGTTCATTCAAGGCAGCGATGTCGGCATCGCTTAGCAGTTCGTGATCAATCATTGATACTGACATACTGTGATTTTCCTATGAAAGATAAATTATTTTTCGCCCATTTGGCGGAATTTGACAGCGGCGCGGCGCCATTTGGCTTGTGGCATAGCGACTGTACCTGATGAATAAGTACCTGCTTCAGTGACATCACCGATGACCATTGCCATGCCTGTGAAAGTTACGCCATCAGCGATGGTTAGGTGTCCATTGATACCAACCGCACCACCGATGATACAGTTACTGCCAATGGTGGTCGAGCCTGCGATACCTGCTTTGGCGGCGATGGCTGTACCGCGACCGATACGGACATTGTGCGCGATCTGCACCAGATTATCGATGATGACATGATCGCCGATGACAGTATCTTCGACCGCACCGCGATCGATACAGGTACTACTACCGATACGCACATCATCGCCGATGATTACACGACCCAGCTGCGCGATACGCTGCCACTGTAAGCCATCTGCCGATACCGCAGGGGCAAAGCCAAAGCCTTCTGAACCGATACTGGCATGACTATGCACACGCACGCGTGCGCCCAAGACACAGCCATGACCGATAAATACATGGCTTGCGATCATGCTATCAGCACCGATGATCGCACCATCAGCGATCACAGCGTGCGCACCGAGACTCACACCATCGGCGATGACTGCGCCTTCACCGATCACTGCATAATGACCGATACTGACACGCTCACCGACCATGGCAGATGCAGCGATCTGCGCTGTCGGTGCGATGCTTGGCGAGATACTTGGTGCAAATAGCACACTTGCGCACGCATACGCCAAATATGCATCTTTGACCACCACCTTAATGGCGTCAGTCTGCATGGCTTCATCGGCGGTGGCGAATTTCTCAGAGATCAGCACCACGCCAGCTTGCGAACCAACAAGCTCAGGCAAATATTTGGCCTGCGCCAAAAAAGCCAACTGCGATGCATTGGCAGTGGCTAAATTGGCAACGCCTGTCAGCTCATGTGTCAAATCAAGCTGATCTTTATTGAGCACCGCTTGACGATGCTCAATCGCGTCAATGATCGTAGCTAATGTTACCATCAGAAGATACTACCGATTTGGAACTGAATGTTGTCAGTTTCGTCGTATTCTTTGGCGTTCAGCGGCTTAGCATAGCTGATCGAGATCGGGCCGATGGCGGTGTACCAAGTCACACCAACACCTGCACTATAACGCAGCTCATTGTCGCTTCTCATCAGCTTAGCTTGACCAGTTAGATTTGGGTTAATGGTTTTTAGGTCAATGACTTGATCTTTATGATCAGTGGTATCAAAGACTTGACCGCCTTCGACAAACACCACAGGACGCACTTGATCCGCCCAATCACCCTTAAACGGCATTGGTAAAATCAGCTCAGCACCGAAAGTTGCCAAGGCATTACCGCCGACTTCTTGACCGCGGAAATTACTGTTACCATCTAGGATTGATTGAGCCAAAGCACGGTTTTCTGCACTGTTGTCAGCATTATTCACACCAACGGCAGCAGCTTCGATATTACCAACGGTTTGTGACAATGGACCTAAGCTTGATTGGTCAAAACCACGCACCGAGCCATAACCACCGGCATAGAAGTTCTCATAAAACGGCAAATTATGACCATAGCCCAACTTAGCATAACCGCGTAGGATTGAGCCTTTGATGAATGGATGGTAGTAGTTACCGTTATAGACGACTTTTTGATAATTCTTATCACCAAAGCCCAAAGTCAGATCCACCGAGTGGCTTTGACCTTCGGTTGGGAATACTGGGCGGTCAAGGCTAGAGTAGTTCCAACCGATCAAGCCGTTATAAGTATTGTATTTATTGTCAAATGTTTCGCTATAGCCATTGGCATTGCGCTTGACATTACCATCATCGACGATCAGATCATAAGCATTGCTCAAACCCATTTGGTTACTACCCTGTACCTTGACGCTGTCTAGGTTGATACCGCCGCTGATGCGTTGGTTTTCATCGATCGGATAGCTGTATGTCAAGTTACCGCCGAAAGCATCGATGACATAGTTACTCAGGTTGCGCGTGTCGTATTTGGTCTTACGATAGTATGCACCGATGGTCTGTGAGACGCCATTGACCGTGAAATACGGATCGGTCATCGACAGATTGTACGAGTCGCGTGTCTCTGAACGCGACAGACCTGCTGAGACGCGATTACCTGTACCCATGAAGTTATTTTGAGATACATCGAACTGGAATGTCATACCGCCACTTTGTGAATAACCAGCGGCGATGGTCGATGAGCCTGATGGCTGTTCTTCGACGACGAAATTGACATCGATTTGATCAGGTGAGTTCGGTACTGGCTGTGTATCGACGACGACATTTTTGAAAAATCCTGTACGCAACAGACGCGCGCGCGACAGCTGAATTTTTTGGTTCGATGCCAATGCACCTTCTAGCTGACGCATCTCACGGCGCAAGACTTCATCTTTGGTCTTGTGGTTGCCGCTGAAGTTGATACGGCGTACATACACAGGACGCACAGGATCGACATAATAATCAATATCCACAGTGCGCGTGGCATCATTGATGCGGCTTACTGGACGGATTTGGGCATAGTAGTAGCCATCATCACCGAATTTATTGGCGATGGCGGTACTGGTCTCATCCATCTTGGCTTGTGAATAAGTATCCCCTTCTTTAAAGGCGACCAACTCATTAAGCTCTGAGATTGGATAAGTGGTCTCGCCAGCAAAGCTTGCTTTACCAAACTTATACTGCTCACCTTCAGTCACTGCCACTTCGATAAAGACTTTTTCTTTTTCTTCATCGATGTTCAGATTGGCGTCATTGATGGTGAAGCGCACAAAGCCATCGTTCAAGTATTTGGCGCGCAGCTTCTCGATACTGGCTGCCATTTTTTCTTGGGTGTAGCGGTCAGAGCGTGACAGCGGATTCCATGAACCGTCTTTTAGGATAAACTCTTGGCGCAGATCGTCATCGCTAAAATGCTCATTGCCAATGATATTGATATCCACGACGCGTGCGCGCTTACCTTCGACGAACTCAAGATCCAGCTTGACGCGGTTGCCATCTAGCTCGGTTTGTTTGACATTGATCTCAGTGTTGTAATAGCCTTGGCTGGCGTATTGGTTTTCAAGCTCGTTTTTGATCGCGTGAATGGTGGCTTGCTTTAATACACCACCGACGACCAAGCCGCTTGATTTTAGACCTTGTTCAAGGGCGTCTTTTGGAATCAGACGGTTGCCATCAAAATTAAGCTCAGCGATGGTTGGGCGCTCGGTCACGCGAAACACCACTTGATCGCCATTGACATCAGCTTGCACATCGCTGAAATTACCAGTCGCGTACAAGGCGCGGATGCTCTGGGCAAGCTGTTCATCAGTGACGGTCTGCCCCATGCGAATCGGCAAAGTGGTTTGCAAGCTTTCGATCGTCACGCGTTGCAAGCCATCGATGGCAATGTCATTGGCAACGAAGTCAGCTTTTGCTTGTGCACTCATCACCATCACAACAGCGGTCGCGATGGCCGTTTTAGCAAAGCCAGAAAAATAAGAACTACGCATAAGTCTATCCAACTAAAATTAAAAATCAGTGCCTTCATCCCTTTCGGATAAATCGGCCCACCAAACACCAAATAACGCGCGATCAGCAGGCATCTGTCGTTCATGTGAATAATAAAACACTAAAGGTAAGCGAAAACGCCGCATTTGGCAAGTACAAAAACGCAAATATACAAAAAATAATCTTACTGTAGCATAAAAACAGTGCTTAGCCAAAAACACGCATGATGTCGTTACTAATTGCAAGCACCATGAAACATAAAAGCAATATCGCACCCATGCGAAACGCCACCGCCTGCACCGTTTCTGACATCGCCTTACCGCGAATCAGCTCATAAGTATAAAATATCAAATGCCCGCCATCAAGCACAGGAATCGGTAATAGATTCAGCACAGCTAGGCTTAGGCTAATCATCGCCGCCGTCGATAGCACCTGCTTCCAACCCATCTCAAAGCTGTCTTTGGACACTTCAGCGATGGTGATCGGTCCTGACAGATTATCAAGCCCAATCATCCCTGTGATCATCTTGCCCAGTGAGCTGACCGTCATCACCGACAGCTCATAGGTGCGGCTAAATGCCTTGCCGACCGCTTCGACTGGCGAATACTGGATGGTCTTGATGTATTCAGGTGGAATCAGCTGTTCATCGCCGATGTGTGGCTTGATACCAAGCTGACCGATGACGCCATCTCGCGTCTTAATACCGCGTGGCATGAGCTTGATCGGTAGCTGCTTGCCATCACGAATGATGACGACGGCAAGCATCTTCTCAGGGCTTTTGCGGATAATCTCGGTGGCACTTACCCAGTCATTGACCGCGACACCATCGATGCTGACGAATCTATCTCCGACTTGTAGCCCCATCAATGCCGCCGCACTGTCTGCCGCCACTTCACCTACCACAGGTGCGATCACGGGCTGATATGGCAAAATCCCTAGCGCTGTCAAAGGGTCTTGGGTCTGCGTCTGCTCACCTGTCGACTGCATGAATCGCTCAACAGCAACATTCTGCGTCAAGGCTTGCTCATCACGCACTACGCCCACCACGATATTACGGCTCTCGCCCATGCTATCGGCAAGCGCGTAGGCGGTATCCTGCCAAGTGCTGACAGCGCGCCCATCAATGCTGACAATCTCATCACCGACGACAAGTCCGCTGCTTTGGGCAGGTGAATCGGTGACGATCTTGCCAATGCGCGTGGCAAGCTGCTCACTTGGGAATAATAGCAGCACCCAAAATAAGCTGATAGCGATGATGAAGTTCATCACAGGCCCTGCTGCGACGATGGCGATTTTCTTTAGGGGGTGTTGGTTATTAAATGCAACCGACTTTAGCTCATCTGGCACAGCTTCGGCACGCTCATCAAGCATCTTGACATAGCCACCCAAAGGAATGGCAGCAATTTGATAATCAATCCCAGAACGGCGACTTGTCCAGCCGAATAATTTTGGTCCAAAGCCAATCGAATAAGTCAGCACCTTCACACCGCACAGTCGCGCGACGATATAATGCCCAAATTCATGCAGCGCCACCAACGGCCCAAGCACGCAGATGGCGGCAAGTATCATGTACAAGGCATTCATGCTGACTGCTCCAGTTGAGCAATCTTAAGCTCAGCGACTTCACGCACAAGCTGATCTAGCGCCATGATATGATCCAGTCCTTGATTTTCATCGCTGAAATCCTGCCCAAACTGCGATGTGATGCGCGTATCATGTAAGCACAGCTCCACGACTTTGGCGATGTCGGTTAGGCGAATTTGCTCATTTAAAAAAGCCGCTACCGCCACTTCATTGGCGGCGTTGAGCGTAATGCACGCGCCTGTGCCTTGCTTGGCAGCCGCTCGCACAAGCTTTAACGCGACAAATTTATCCAAATCAGGCTTAATAAATTTCAAATCCGCAAGCTGATACAAGTCAAGCGTTGCCACGCCTGAGTCGATGCGCTCAGGATAAGCTAATGCATGCGCAATCGGTGTGCGCATATCAGGACTGCCAAGCTGCGCTAAGAAACTGCCATCAGCATATTCCACCAGTGAATGCACCACGCTATTTGGGTGAATCACCACTTGGATGTCTTGTTCATCCAGATTAAACAAATGACATGCTTCGATCAGCTCAAGCCCTTTATTCATCATTGTCGCTGAGTCGATGGAGATTTTTTGTCCCATAGACCAGTTGGGATGCTTGACCGCATCAGCAACTGTCGCCGCTGCCATCTCATCGATGGATTTGTACAAAAACCCGCCACCTGATGCCGTCAGCCACAGCTGCTTAATGCCGTGTTTGGCGTGATGAATGGCGGTATTATCCGCTTGCACCGCTTGTGGCAGACACTGATAAATGGCGTTATGCTCAGAATCGATCGGCAAAATCACCGCGCCATGCTGCCGCGCTGCATTCATCACAAGCTTGCCTGCCATCACCAGCGATTCTTTATTGGCAAGTAAAATTCGCTTACCTGCACGCGCCGCTGCCAATGTCGATGACAAGCCTGCTGCGCCAACGATGGCAGCCACCACAGTATCCACCTGTGCATCACTGGCGATCTGCACCAGTCCGTCATCGCCTGATAGCACTTCAATGTTAAGCCCTTGCTTGGCAAGTTTGTCTTGTAAAATCGCATGATTATCCGCGGATGTGCAGACCTTGACGGGGCGAAATTCACACGCCAATTCAAACAATTTATCCACACGCCCAAAGCCTGACAGCGCATAGATGCGATAACGCTCGGCATGCTGTCTGATGATGGCAAGCGTACTGTCACCGATTGAGCCTGTCGCGCCAAGCACGGCGATATTTTGTGGGGTTGTGGTGTGATTTGTCATTGTATTGAATGGTTATGCTAATTTTTCAAATTAAAAAGGAATGCGCATGGCGGCAAAGTGCATCTTAATCCACACTTCGGTAAAGACGCCAAGCTTTAATAATAGCCAAAAACCAAAGGCAAACACAGGCGTGGCAGATAACAGCGAATCGATGCGATCTAGCACACCGCCATGCCCTGGTAAGATACTGCCTGAGTCCTTGATGCCTGCGCGGCGCTTAAGCATGGATTCGAACAAATCACCCAGCACACTTGCCAAGACAGTCACAGCGGATAATAATAAGAACAGTGCCAAAGCCGTGCCTGATAACTGCAGATAATTACCAACAATCACCGTCACAATCCCTGCTGTCACCAAGCCACCGATCAAGCCTTCGATGCTTTTATTAGGCGATACATTTGGTGCAAGCTTGCGTTTGCCCAGTTTACGACCGACGAAATACGCGCCGCTGTCTGCGCACCACACAAGCAAAAACACATACATCAGCCACCACGGTGACATCTGCCACAGTCCATACATCGCGGTAATCGCCGCGGTCAAAATCACCGCGCCCATATATACCAGTCGCTTGCCGTACCATTTTTCTTGGGCGGGATACTGTAGCACCCACGCGGTCGCCATTACCCAAATACCAAGCGATACCGCCCACCAAGCCACCCAAGTCCACGGCACAAAGACCGACAATATGGTCAAAAGCAGTACCGCCAAAATAAAACGCGCAGGATATTTGACCTTGGGCATCAGCTTCGTCCACTCATGCGCAGCAATCAGCACACCCGCCGCCAATAATGGCAGAACGAAAATCGGCATCGAGCTTGCAAAGAGTGCAAAACCCACGATGATCACAAGCACGATTGCGGTTTTGATACGCTGCCACATGGTTTAGGTTGCCTTTGTTTGATGTAATTGTTTGGTGTAATAATCTGTTTGGTCGATAAATTCAGTATGATAATTACTGGATAAATACAAAATCAGTCAATCATTCAGCCGTCTGTGCTGCACTGCTTTGGACTTGCTCACTGGTCATACCAAAGCGGCGTTCACGATTGGCAAAATCCTGCATCATCCGATCAAGCTCATCAGGGGTAAATTCTGGCCACAATGTCGGCGTGAAAAATAGCTCAGCATACGCCGCTTGCCACAGCAAAAAATTCGAAATGCGATACTCACCGCCTGTGCGAATCAGCATATCCACTACAGGCAGATCTGCCAGCTGCACCACCTGACCCAGCGACTCGGCAGTGATGTCATCAGGCTTGATACTGCCATCTGCTACTTGTCGCGCCAAGCTTTGTGCTGCATTGGCGATGTCCCACTGCCCGCCATAGCTGATGGCGATCACCAAAGTCATCGCGTCAAACTGCGCCGTCGTCGCTTCAGCATCGCTCATAAGCTTAGCAAGCTGTGGTGATAATTGACTGCGATCACCGATAAAACGCAGACGAATGCGATATTTGTGCATTCTTGGCATCTGCTCGTGAATCGTCTGCTCAAGCAGCTGCATGAGTAGCTCAACTTCATTGGCAGGTCTTGCCCAGTTTTCGCTTGAAAACGCAAACACCGTCAGCACCTGCACGCCACGCGCCAAGCAATGCTCAACGATCGGATCAAGCGCATCTTTGCCTGCGATATGCCCTGCCCCTGCAGCAAGCTTTTGGGCTTTGCCGTAGCGGTTGTTCCCATCCATGATGATGGCGATGTGCTTAGGGGTGGTTGCCAGTGGCAAAAGCGTGGTGGTCATAATCTTCGCTGTTACTGTTCGCTGTGTGTCGCTGTCTGTTTTGTCGCCTGCTTACTGCTGTGGTTTACAGCATTTCAAGCAGCTTGATAAATGAATAAACATGGGCGAAGACCATCTTCACCCATGTTCTGTGATGACTGGATTATACTTCCATCAGCTCTGCTTCTTTTTTCTCTAGGCGAGAATCGATCGCAGCGATGAATTTATCCGTCATCTTTTGGATGTCGTCCGCTGCACGGCGTTCATCATCTTCTGAGATTTCTTTTTCTTTTAGCAAATCTTTAATATCACCCAGCATATCACGGCGGATATTACGCACAGATACACGCGCTTGCTCAGCGTCATGGCGAGCGATTTTTTGCATATCGCGGCGCGTCTCTTCGGTCAAAGCTGGCATCGGTACGCGGATGACATCGGCGGTCATTGGGTTCAGACCCAAATCAGCTTCACGGATCGCCTTATCTACCGCTTGTACCATTGAACGATCAAACGGCTGTACCAATAGCGTGCGCGAATCTTCGACATTGATGCTTGCAACTTGATTCAGTGGTGTGTCTGAGCCGTAGTAGCTGACCATCACGCTTGCCAATACACCTGGATGCGCACGGCCTGTACGCAGCTTACCAAAAGCACCTTCTAGCGCTTCGATTGATTTTTGCATACGGCTTTCGCCATCTTTTTTGATGTCATTAATCATGGGACTTTCCTTTAAAATTTTTACACAATGGGTTTTAAAATTCGTATCAACTTTTTCTAAGTTAAATATCATTTATTTGATAATTTTTCTTTAATATCAGAAATATCATCAATGATAAACGCGTGTACCTTCTGCTTCGCCCATCACCACATTCAATAGCGCGTTTGGCTTATTCATGTCAAATACTTGTAGTGGGACATTATGCTCACGACATAATGCAATGGCGGTCAAGTCCATCACGCCAAGTTTTTTCTCAAGCACTTCATCGAAGCTTAGGCTATCAAATTTCACCGCGTCTTCGTTGGTGGTTGGATCTTTGTCATATACACCATCAACCTTGGTAGCTTTTAGGATCAGACCTGCTTCGATCTCAATACCGCGCAAGCACGCTGCGGTGTCGGTGGTGAAAAATGGATTGCCCGTACCGGCAACGAAAATACACACCTCGCCATTATTCAGATGGCGAATCGCATCACGGCTTGAGTACGACTCCACCACCGTGTCGATGGCGATCGCTGACATCAGACGCGTTTTGATATTACGGCGCACCAAGGCATCGCGCATGGCAAGACCATTCATCACCGTGGCAAGCATACCCATCTGATCGCCTGTGACGCGACCCACCAAGCCTTCTTTTTGCAGCTGGCTGCCGCGGTACAAGTTACCACCGCCGACGACGATACCGACTTGCACGCCCAAGCCACGCAAATGCGCGATCGACAAGCTCATTTGGTCTAGGATCGCTGCATCAATACCCATGCCGCGACCGCCCGCTAAGGCTTCGCCCGACAGTTTTAGAAGAATACGAGAAAATTGTGGATTTTTATCAGACATATCGACCCCGACTGGCTATGGGTGATTTAGCGTATAAATCAACCCGTTTATTAGACAAATTGCGTTTATTGTAGCATGAAGTGCAAATTTTTGATAGGGTTGGCTGAGATTTGTGGTGAGAAATTTAACCAAAATTATTTGGACGCATCTAAAGTGGCATTGCCTATTTTTTGGCATATTGTTGCTTTAACAGTGCCTTGATTTGATGCTTAATATCTTGCGATGCTTGAAAATGTGCCCTACATATGATCAATAATTCAGGCGCGGCCGCCTTTAGAAATAAGGTAATTACATCGATACTTTTTTGAATGTTTAGATGATAAATTGGCTCGTGATGCGCAATTCTATTTCTCAAAGTTTTGATATGCTTAAATTACTGCTGCAGCTCACTGATAAATTCACGAGCACTCATCCTTTGTGGTTTGTGTACAAATACATCGTCAATATACTTTATCCAAATTTGATTTAAAAATTTCGGCGACACCACTTCCTTCAAGCCAAATTGACAGACTTAGTGACGCAATCACATCATTTTTATCAAACGCACCATCTTCATTTGTGCAATATTTTACAGCCGTTTCGATGGCTACGCGTTTTTGCTACTTAATCATTGATAAAAATGCTGCATTTTCAACCCAAGTCTCCGAAAAAGATTGAGACAATGCCTTATCAACCAAATTACGCAATACAACTTCATAATAATGTATCGCAGTCCACAGACTAGCCCCCAGCTTGGCATTCAGTTCATTCATATAGTGCAAATGCACCGGCAGGCGTTGCTGTATTGTTTAGATATTTTTGAGTTCGCGAGACGGAAAGATATCCAAAGATTTTTTGTATTAATACTAGATTATTTAAATTATTCATTGATACTTGATCGCCTAG
Organism: Moraxella sp. FZLJ2109; assembly: GCF_024296965.1. Classification (NCBI taxonomy): domain Bacteria; kingdom Pseudomonadati; phylum Pseudomonadota; class Gammaproteobacteria; order Moraxellales; family Moraxellaceae; genus Moraxella; species Moraxella sp. FZLJ2109. The sequence continues at coordinate 1,808,037 of NZ_CP101112.1, read as the reverse complement.
CACTGACTGTCTATCATTTACTCAAGCCAGTTATTTAACTCTTATGATTGCCAATAAATAAATTATTTGATATAACTAGCAAATGAGCTTGGGAACCGATCGTAATTTTATTATGACCCCAAGACACACCCCGAAAAAGCCTGCCATTGCATTGATGATGGTGGGCTTTTTTATTGATGGATCTGATTAAAATTAGCCATTCACTCAAGGCAAATGGCTAATTTTAGAGCATTAAATCACTTTAACAAATTCTTAATCACACCCATCAATCCGCGGCTGATGGCTTGTGTGGCTTGCTTGTTCAGCTGACTACCAAGCGCATCAGCGACATTATAGGCGGCGCCCTGTCCTGATTTCTTACGACCGCCTGTCAAGCCACCCAAAAAGCCTTCAAGCGCGCTGCTGCCTGCGGTTTTTTCTTCGCTTTGCTTGGCGATATTTTGCGCCTGTAAAGTCTCGGCAGTGGCTTGTTCTGCTTGCGCTTGCTCCTGTGCTTTTTGTTCATTTAAAGCTTCGAATGCCGAATAATTATCCACCATATCTTTATAATAGCGGTACAGCACATCGCCTTGATAGGCTTGGTCGCGCTCATCAGCAGTCAGTGGCGCAAGCTGTGATGATGGCGGCAAAATATATGCGCGCTCCACCACCGTCGGCATACCTTTTTCGTCAAGAAATGACACCAGCGCCTCACCGACACCCAGCTCACTGATGACTTCTGCGACATTAAGATTATCATTACTGCGGAAAGTCTCAGCGGCAGATTTGACTGCTTTTTGGTCTCGTGGCGTAAAGGCACGCAAGGCGTGTTGGATGCGGTTACCCAACTGCCCTAGGATGGTATCTGGTAGATCCAGCGGGTTTTGGGTGACAAAATACACGCCCACACCTTTAGAACGAATCAAGCGCACCACTTGCTCGATCTGCTTGGTCAATGCCGCTGGCATATCATCAAACAATAGATGCGCTTCATCAAAGAACAGCACAAATTTTGGCTTGTCAAGATCGCCTACTTCTGGAAAGGTCTCAAAAATCTCCGCCAAAAACCACAGCAAAAACGCACCATACAAGCGTGGCGAACGCATCAGCTTTTCAGAATTTAGGATATTAATCACACCCTTATCGCCTTCAGACTGCACCCAGTCTTCTAGGTTCAATGACGGCTCGCCAAAAAACTCATTGCCGCCCTCGCTCTCTAGCTGTAGTAGCTGACGCTGAATCGCACCAATACTCGCTGCCGACACATTGCCGTACTGCACACGAAACTCAGCGGCATGATCTGAGACATAGACAAGCATACTACGCAAATCTTTGAGATCCAATAGATGCCAGCCACGATCATCAGCGACTTTGAACACCAGATTCAATAGGCCTTCTTGAGTGTCATTGAGCCCCAATAGACGCGCAAGTAGCGTACTACCCAACTGCGAGATGGTCACACGCACTGGAATGCCTGTTTCGCCATACACATCCCAAAAACGCACCGGAAAGCCTGTCAGATAATCATCACCAAGCCCAAATTCTGTCATACGCTCGCCGACTTTGCCAGTGGCTGTGCCGGCATTGGCGATGCCTGATAGATCACCTTTGACATCCGCCAAAAATACTGGCACACCAAGACAGCTAAAGCTCTCTGCCATCTTACGCAGGCTGATGGTCTTACCTGTACCTGTCGCCCCTGCGATCAAGCCGTGGCGGTTCGCCATCTTGGTATGAATACCCAGATCAGTGCTGCCTTGTACGGTTTTTGCTAGTGTTAATTGCATAGGTATTTCCTTGAAAAAAGACGCATAAATAAAGATGCATAAACCAGCTCATTATACTGCGAATATCCATCAGCTGTGCAGTGAAATTTTGTAAATGACGGCTAAAAGATGGTATCAGAGCGATGTCATTTATGAATTTTTGGTGATGATTCATAATTTTTAATCAATGGCGAAATTGCTTTGGCTCAATTACAATAAACCAACCCCCCCCAATTATCAGGATTACTTATGCGACCTACTCAGCGTTTTGCCGTCATCCCTGCTCGATTTACACACATTGCTTTTGCTTTTTATATGGCGGGGATCATGGCGTTTTTGATGTCGATCATTTTGGTGTGGATCAACACAGGGTGGAATGATGGGTTTTTTGATCGTGTGCTGCATTCTTATGTCATTTCGATGCCGATTGCCGGCTGTTGTGTTATTATGGTGCGACCTTTGGTTCAAAAACTCATCAATTTCACGGTCAAATCCCAAGATCCGCCGTGACACAGGATTTTGTTATGAAAAAATTGCTTGCATGGGCAGTCATTATCTGTGCCCTTATCTTTGGCGGCTATTATGTCGCATCGCCGTATTATACTTTATACCAACTAAAAAATGCAGTAGAAAAACACGATACAGCCACGCTGGTCGATGCGGTGGATTTTGTCAGTGTCAAAGCCAGTATCAAAGATCAGCTCAAAACCAAGCTTGCCACCGAACTGCCTGATACCAATGATGAATTTGCCCTACTCGGTGCGGTATTTGCCACCGTCATGATTGATGGTCTGATCGATGCTGTCGTCTCGCCAAAGTCGATGGAACTACTCATCCAAGGCAAGGATATTACTCAAGATCTATCATTAGCCAAACTACAAGATAGTATGACCAATCAAGCCACCGATGCCCAAACTCCCGCCAAGACTGATCAAGCGACCACCAATACTTCGTCGTCTATCGCCGATGAACTTGAGTATCATCCCAGTTATCAGACACTCAACACCTTTAGTATCGACATCAAAAAACCATCAGCCAATCAGCCCTTGACCGTCATCATGCAGCGATATGGACTATTTACTTGGAAAATTGTTGATGTACGACTACCGATGGAGTAACTAGGTCAGATAACGCTAGCCTCACTTGCCCAACTTATCAAATTTTGCTACATTATCTAATTATTTACTTAGACTTACTAAGGATATGTGATGAACTATACCATCCGCCATCTCTCATCCGCCCTACTACTGACAGGCGGTATCTTATGCAGCCAAAATCTCTGGGCGTGTGAGCGACCAGAAGTGACTGGGTATGATTATGTTGAATGTCTGTCGGAAGGATTGGCAAGCGTTAAGCGAAATGATACATATGGATTTATTAATAACAACGGTAAAGTGGTGATTCCTCTAAACTATGATTCAGCTTGGTCTTTTAGCGAAGGATTGGCAAGAGTTTCACAAAATGACAGATATGGATTTATTGATAAGAGCGGCAATGTGGTGATTCCTCTAAACTATGATTTAGCTTGGGATTTTAGCGAAGGATTGGCAAGAGTTGAGAGAAATGGTAAAGTGGGATTTATTGATAAAGCTAGCAAGGTGGTAATTCCGCTAAACTATGATGATGCTTGGTATTTTAGCGAAGGATTGGCACAGGTTCGGCAAAATGGCAAATGGGGGTTTATTGATAAAACTGGTCAGATAGTAATTCCGCTAAAATATGATTGGGTTTGGAATTTTAGCGAAGGATTAGCAAGTGTTTCACAAAATGACAAATACGGCTTTGTTGATAAAACTGGTCAGGTGGTGATTCCACTAAACTATGATTGGGCTTGGTCTTTTAGCAAGGGATTGGCAATGGTTAAGCATAATGACAAATTCGGATTTATTGATAAAACAGGCAAGGTGGTAATTCCGCTAAACTATGATTGGGCTTGGTCTTTTAGCGAAGGATTGGCAATGGTTAAGCGAAATGGTAAATATGGCTTTGTTGGTGACACTGGTCAGGTGGTGATTCCGCTGAAGTATGATGAGGCTGGGTATTTTAGCGAAGGATTGGCAGCGGTTAAACAAAATGACAAATGGGGGTTTATTGATAACACTGGTAAGATAGTGATTCCACTTAAATATAATTCGGCTGAGTCTTTTAGCGATGGATTGGCAATGGTTAAGCATAATGACAAATTCGGATTTATTGATAAAACTGGCAAGGTAGTAATTCCACTACAATATGATGAAGCTTATTCTTTTGATAATGGCGTTGCGAGTGTTGTAGATTACTCCACTGGCGAAGCGTTTTATATCAATAAACAAGGTGAGCGCCTTGATTGGTCAGGTGAACCCATCTTTATTGGCTTTAATGATCAATAATCACACAGTCAAACCACCTTTTACAATTCTAAACCACATCCCAAAAGTTAGACAGCTTTTGGGTGTTTTTTGATTGATCATTGATTATATTTGCCCAATTTACCAAAGTCTGATACATTATTTATCAAACCATTCTTACCATGGAAAATTTATGAAACGCCCTATCACTCATACCATCCGCCATCTCTCATCCGCCCTGCTACTGACAGGCGGTATCTTATGTAGCCAAAATCTCTGGGCGTGTGAGCGACCTGAAGTGTATGGATATGATTATGTTGAATGTCTGTCGGATGGCTTGGCGAAGGTTAAGCGTGATAACAAATACGGCTTTATTGATAAAACTGGCAAGGTAGTGATTCCGCTAAACTATGATGGTGCTTACTCTTTTGGCGAAGGATTGGCACTGGTTAAGCAAAATCGCAAATACGGATTTATTGATAACACCGGCAAGGTAGTGATTCCGCTAAATTATGATTGGGCTGGGTCTTTTAACGAAGGATTGGCAGTGGTTGAGCGAAATGACAAATGGGGATTTATTGATAACACTGGTAAGATGGTGATTCCGCTGAAGTATGATATGGCTTACAATTTTAGCGAAGGATTGGCAGTGGTTGAGCGAAATGACAAATGGGGATTTATTGATAACACTGGTAAGATGGTGATTCCGCTAAACTATGATGAAGCTGGGTCTTTTAGCGAAGGATTGGCAAGTGTTGAGCGAAATGGCAAATGGGGATTTATTGATAAAACTGGTAAGGTGGTGATTCCGCTGAAGTATGATTGGGCTGGGTATTTTAGCGAAGGATTGGCAAGGGTTCAGCAAAATGACAAAGCAGGATTTATTGATAACACCGGTAAGGTGGTGATTCCGCTGAAGTATGATTCGGTTGATTTTTTTAACGAGGGATTGGCAAGGGTTTCGCAAAATGGCAAATACGGATTTGTTGATAACACTGGTCAGGTGGTGATTCCGCTAAGCTATGATTGGGCTGAGTATTTTTATAATGGCATAGCGGCTGTTTTGGATCGCTCCACTGGCGAAGCGTTTTATATTAATCGACAAGGCGAGCGTCTATATTGGTTAGGCGAGCCGTGGTTTGATTGATTTAATCGTGAGTAAACAGCGATATCAAGCTATATAAAGCCACCTTGTATAATCCATACAAGGTGGCTTTTTGCTTATTGAATCCCATAATTAGCAAGTAAGGCATCAAGTTTTGGTGCTCGACCACGATACTCGACATACAGATCCATCGGCGGACGAGAGCCGCCTTGGGCTAGAATAGTATCTTCTAGGCGTTTACCAGTGACTGGGTTTAGCACGCCCTCTTCTTCAAACTTGGCAAAGCCATCATTGGCCAGTAGCTCCGACCACAGATAGCTATAATAGCCTGCCGCATAGCCGCCTGAGAACACATGAGTGAAAAAGTTCGGACGGCGCACATAGTCAGGCATGGCAAGCACGCCAATCTGTTTGGTCACATCCAAATACAGCTGCTGGGCGAAATTGGTGGGCTTATCCGCTGTATATTCACTATTGACTCGCATATCAAAAATCCCAAACTCAAGCTGACGCGTCAAAGCAAACGCCCCTTGATAATGCTTGGCTTCGATCAGCTTATCAAGCATCTCATCAGGCAGCGGCTCACCAGTTTTGTAATGCGCTGAGATCATCGGCAGTGTCGTGCGATCCAGTGCAAAGCCTTCCATCAGCTGACTTGGCACTTCCACCACATCCCACGGCACGCCATTAAGCCCTGTTACGCCCATCACATCCATCTGAGTCAGCATCAAATTCAGCCCATGTCCGAACTCATGAAACAGCGTCGTTACTTCATCATGCAATAGTAGCGACGGCTGACCATCAGCAGGCTTGCGAAAATTACACGCCAGTACCGCCACAGGCAGCTGCACTCGCCCATCAGTATCGCGCACACGGTCGATCGCCGTGCTCATCCACGCGCCATCACGCTTGTTGTCACGCGCGTATAGGTCAAGATAAAACGCCGCTTTTTGGCGATTGGCAGCATCATACACTTCAAAGAACCGCACCGATTCATCCCATACATCGGCTGATTTTTCGCGTACCTTAATGCCAAATAATCGCTGTAAAATCGCAAACAGCCCTATCAGCACCTTCTCTTCGGGAAAATACTCGCGCAGTTTTTCTTTATCAAAATCATACAGTTTGGCTTTATGCTTTTCGGTATAATAAGACACATCCCAAGCATTGAGCATTTCTTTGCCGTATTCTTGCTTGGCAAAGTCGCGAAGCTCATCGATCTGCGCCTGCGCCTGATCACGGCTACGCATCGCAAGCCCAGTCAAAAACTCCATCACCTGCTGCGGCGTGTCCGCCATCTTGGTTGCCAGTGAATATTCGGCATAATTTTTAAAACCAAGTAATTGCGCCATCTCAAGACGCAGCTGCAAAATCTCAGCGATCACGGGCTGATTGTCCCATTTGCCTGCATTGGCGCCTTGATCAGATGCCTTGGTTGAGAACGCGCGGTACATCTCTTCGCGCAGCTTTTCATCATCGGCATAATTCATTACCGCCATATAGCTTGGCATATCAAGCCCGATATAATAGCCGCTTTTGCCTTTATCAGCCGCTTTTTGTTTGGCGCTTTCAAGGGCGGCGGCGTTCAAGCCTGTGAGCGCAGCTTCATCGACAATCTTCGACCAACCATTGGTTGCATCCAGCACATTATTGCTAAATGCCGTGCTAAGTTCAGATAAACGCGTGTTAATCTGCGCCAATCGCACCTGCTGATCGCTCGGCAGATCAATGCCTGATAAGCGAAAATCACGCAGCACATCATTGATGGATTTTTGTTCGGCGATGCTAAGCGTGGCAAATTCAGCAGAGTTTTTGATCTTGGTCACGGTGTCAAACAGCCCCTTGTGCATACCGCGCCAAGTACTGTACTCAGTCAAACTCTGCTGCGCCTTGGCATAAGCATCACGAAGCGCATCATCGTTACGCAGCGCGTGCAGATTCGCCACCGCACCCCATGCTTTTGACAGCTTATCATCGGTATCAAAAAGCCCAAAATAATAACTTTGCCAATTCGGTGCAGGATTTGCCACCACTTGCGCAATTTGGCTTTTGGATTGTTCGATCAAAAACTCAATCGCAGGTACAACATCATTTGCTTTGATCTGGCTGTATTTTGGTAAACCGCGAAAATCCAAGAGCGGATTATCCAGCAGATGATCAGGCAGCTGCATGGCAACAGATGGCACCATCGCTGTGGCAAGCTTAGGCAAACCCACCAAGCTTAACGCGGTCAATGACAAAGTGCCTTGTAATAACTGACGACGCTTCATAAAAAATTTCCTTGTAGCATTCATATCCTTATAAAATACACAACTTTTACACAACTTACCAGTGCAATTTGTACCAAAATAACTTACTCAATCATTGCGCACTTTTTTTGGCAAAAATAAAAGCACCCAAACTGAGTGCTTTTATATTGACAAAGTACAAGCTTATTTCGCTACTGGCTCAACCACAGGAATGCTGCTTGGTGCAGGCTGAGCGATTTGGGTCGCATCAGTGCTGACAGCTTGTGGCTGTACGGTACTGATCTGTGCTTGGTTGGCAAGTTCAGCGGTACGCATCGCATCGCGCTGGGCATTTTTGGCAGTGATTTGTTCTGCGCTCAGATCCGCGCCGCCGCCTAGAACTTGGTACAGCTGAATTTGGCTCAGCATACTTTGCAGCTCAAGCTGTAGAATGCTTTGCTGAATGCTGAACAATGAACGCTCTGCATCAAGCACCGTCAGATAATTATCCAAACCCGAACGGAAACGCGCAAAGGCGATGTCATAGGTTTGTTGATAATTACGCTGTAGGCGGTACTGCGATTCTAGCTGACTACCCAAGGTTGCGCGCGTAGCAAGCACATCTGCCACTTCTTTGAACGCCGACTGGATCGACTGCTCATAGCTGGCAAGTGCTGACTGCTGTGCAATTTGTGCCATTTCATAATTGGCACGGCGCGCACCTGCATCAAAGATCGGCAGACTTACCGATGGACCGAACGACCAACCCATCGCGCTTGATTTTAGTAGATTATCAAGGCTTGAGCTACTAAAGCCGACATTAGTCGCAAGGCTGATCGATGGGAAATACGCCGCGCGCGCGACATTAATGTTCGCACCTGCTGCCTTGAGCGCGTGCTCGGCTTGGACGATGTCAGGGCGATAGTACAGCAGCTCACTTGGCAGACCTGTGCTGAACAAAGTCTGCGCGGTGATTGGATCGACATCAGTCTTATTATTGCCCAGAATATCAGGCAGTAGCGCATCAGGGATCGGCGCACCGAGTAATAACTGCAAGGCATTGCGCGCTTGCAAGATATTGGTATCGGCTTGATATACCGCCAGACGCGCTTGCTCAAGCGAGCTTTCGGCTTGTAGGCTTGGTGAGCGTGAATCCACACCAGCTTCGAAGCGTTTTTGGTTGATCATCAGCGAGCGTTCGCGCGTCTGCATGGTCGCTGCCGCAAGCTTACGCTGAGCCACTGCATAGGCAAGGTTGGCATAGCCTTGGGCAACACTTGAGATCAGTGAAATTTGCACCGCATCTTTGGCAGCATTGGTTGCTAAATAGTTATGCAGCGCTTGCTCTTTTTGGCTTGCGACCTTGCCCCACAGATCCAGCTCATAGCTACTCATCGCCAAATTGACATTATAGCCTGTCGATGGATTGGCATCGGTGCGATGATTCGCCGAGCGGCTGACCCCGCCCGATGCACCGACTGTCGGCAAGCTGCCTGCTTCGGTGATCTGATACTGCGCGCGTGCTGACTGCACTGCCAGTACGGCTTTTTCTAGATTTTTGTTATTGTCCAAAGCCAGTTGAATCAGTGATTTTAGCTTCGGATCGGTGTAGTATTCTTGCCAACGCATTGATGCGACACTCGGCGCTTCGCCGCTGCTGAGCGTTTCTTTATCCAAGACTTCATAAGCTTGGTCAAGATCCACATTCGGCACAGCAAGCACAGGTTTGCTTGTATCGATCTTTTTTGGGATCGTGCTGCAGGCAGCCATACTAACCGCCAGTGCCGTTAGCCCAAAGATGCGTACAGTGTGTGTTGTTTTCATAATTACCTCTTAGTGATCTTGTGTCATCTGGGCAGGCTTTGACTTATATGGGAACAAAGTACGCACCCATACATAGAACATCGGGATAAAGAACACACCCAATAATGTCGCCGTAATCACCCCACCAAGTACGCTTGTACCAACGGCATTTTGGCTGCCTGAGCCTGCACCTTTTGCCAAGTATAATGGCACAACACCAATACCAAATGCAAGTGATGTCATGATAATTGGGCGCAGACGCATACGAGCTGCCTGCATCACTGCTTCTTTGAGTGATTTGCCTGACTCTTGGAGCTCTTTGGCAAACTCAATAATCAAAATGGCGTTTTTGGCAGATAGACCAACAACGGTCAACAGACCCACTTGCAAGTACACATCATTGCTAAGCCCATGTATGGTGGTTAATAAAATCGCACCCAACACGCCCAATGGAATCACCAGTAGCACCGAGAATGGGATTGACCAGCTTTCGTACAATGCCGCCAAGCACAAGAACACCACCACGACAGCTAGTGCGTAAAGGAGTGGTGCTTGACCGCCAGATTTTTGCTCCTCTAAAGACAAGCCGCTCCACTCGATACCAACACCTTCAGGCAACTGCTTGGCAAAATTCTCCATCTCGGCCATCGCATCACCCGAGCTCTTACCCGGTACAGCATTGCCCGATAGCTCCATCGATGGTACGCCATTATAACGGACGACACTTGGGCTTGCGTATTCCCATTCACTGGTCGCAAAGGCACTGTATGGCACCATCTGCCCAGTATTATTACGCACATACCATTTGCTGATGTCTTCAGGTGTCACTCGACTATCAGGCTCACCTTGCATATAGACTTTTTTGATACGACCACGATCGATAAAGTCATTGACATAGCTACTACCCCACGCCATTGCAAGCGTTGAGTTGATATTGGTTGCAGGAACGCCAAGCACTTGGGCTTTTTCGTAATCAATGTTCAGCTTAAGCTTCGGAGCATCTTCTTGACCACCTGGACGGACACCAGTCACTACCTGACTTTGTGATGCCATACCAAGTAGCATATTACGCGCTTCAAGCAGCTTATCTCGACCAACACCACCATTATCTTTGAGCTGTAGGTTAAAACCATTTGAATTACCAAAACCCATAATCGCAGGCGGTGCCATTGAAATTACCATACTTGCTTCAGGAATGGTCATATTCATCATCATGGCACGATTGGCGATATTTGCCGCGGCATTCTCATCGCCCGTACGCTCGCTCCAGTCTTTGAGCTTGATGAACGCCATACCCATGTTTTGACCACTACCCATAAAGCTAAAGCCAGTAATCGAAAATACGCTTTCGACATTCTTTTCTTCTTGGGTTTGATAATACTGACGAACCTTGTCCATCACTGCTGAAGTCTTCTCTTCGGTTGTGCCTGCTGGCATCTGCACCATCGCAAATAGCACGCCTTGGTCCTCTTCAGGGACAAACGCGCTTGGCAGACGCACAAAGAAAAAGCCAAGTACAGCAATAATCGCCGCATAGACAACGACATAAATCAGCTTGGCATTAAAGGTTTTGCCAACAAATTTTTCATAACCGCTACTTGCCTTATAAAAAGCACGGTTAAACCAACCAAAAAAGCCTTTTTGGGTTTGAATATCATGGTGTTTTTTGCGCTTAAGAATCGACACGCACAGTGCAGGCGTAAATACCAACGCCACAATCGCCGACAGCACCATACTGGTAATCAGCGTCACAGCAAATTGACGATAAATCACCCCTGTCGAACCACCAAAGAAAATCATCGGAACAAACACGACTGACAAAATCAGTGCAATACCAATAACCACTTTACTGATCTCTTGCATCGATTCAATGGTGGCAGTCATTACTGACATTTCAGGATTTTCTTCAAGTAGGCGCTCAACATTCTCCACGACGACGATCGCATCATCGACCAGTAGACCAATGGCCAGTACCATTGCAAACATCGTCAAGATATTGATACTCATACCAAACATCGACAGCACAGCAAATGTACCTAGAATTACCACAGGCACCGCCAAAGTCGGGATGATGGTCGCACGCCAGTTTTGAAGGAATAAGAACATCACCACAAATACAAGTGCAATCGCCTCAAGTAGAGTATGCACAACTTGCTCAATCGACAAGCGGACAAATGGCGTGGTATCAAATGGCACAACATAGGTCAAGCCTTTTGGAAAGTTGGCTGACATTTGAGTCATTTTATCTTCGACCGCCTGACGCACTTCAAGCGCATTAGCACCAGATGCTAGGCTGATTGCCATACCTGCTGCGGTTTTACCATTGTACTTGGTGTTACTTGAATAATCTTGAGAGCCAAGTTCCACACGGGCGACATCTTTTAGATATACCTTTGCCCCTGCGGTATCAGTTTTTAGCAGAATATTTTCAAACTCTTCTGGAGTCTGCATCAGGCTTTGAACGCCAATACTAGCACTAATCAAAGCACGCTCATTATTGGTCGGTAGGCTAGCCAACTGACCTGCTGAGACTTGCACATTCTGCGACTGAATCGCCGCTGAGACATCAGATGGCATTAGGTTATAGGCACGTAGCTTGGCAGGGTCTAGCCAAATGCGCATCGCATAAGATGAACCAAACACCTCTACTGAACCCACGCCCTCGACACGGCTTAGACCATCAACAATATTGGTATTAAGATAATCACCAATATCCGCCTCATCCATACTGTCATCTTCTGAGACAAAGCCATAAACCATCAAAAAGCCACTGGATGACTTATTGACCGAGACGCCTTGACGCTGCACACTTTCTGGTAATGAACTGGTCGCTGATTGTAGTTTGTTTTGCACTTGGACTTGTGCTGTATCAGGGTCAGTACCACTTTCAAAGGTAAGCGTAACGCTTGCTTGACCGTTTGCAGATGAGCTAGATGACATATACATCAAACCATCCAAGCCTTTCATCTGTTGCTCAATCACCTGCGTCACTGAGTTTTCGATGGTCTGTGCATCAGCACCTGGATAGACAGCGGACACCTGTACAGTTGGGGGTGCAATCTGCGGATACTGCTCAATAGGCAATCCACGAATGGACAAAATACCCACCAACATAATCAATAATGCAATGACCCAAGCAAAAATCGGTCTTTGAATAAAAAATCGAGACATAAATTACCTATTTGTTGGGTTATTGAGCTTGTTTTGTGGTTTTGCCATCTACTTGCTCAGCAGGTCGTGCCATTGGCACAGCTGGTTGAGCTGGTGCTTGAGTTGCACTTTGTGCAGGCACACCCTGCTCAGTAGAATTGGATGTTGGCGCAGTTTGCCCCTGAGCTTGTTCTTGGCTGACACCTGCTGGTGGCAACTCACGTACATCCACTTCTTGATCCGCTTTGACTTTTGAGCCACCGATGATGACAACACGGTCGCCATTATTGATGCCACCTGTCACGATCCAGTTACCATTATAAGTGCCTGCGGTGGTAACATCACGCACTTCGATTTTGTTTTGGGCGTTGACCACATAGACTTGGGTTTCACCTTTTGCGGTGCGAGTGATGGCACTTTGTGGCAACAAGGCAGCATTTGGCACGACCGTCTGAATCAGGCGTGCATTGACAAACATCCCTGGCAATAGCTGACCGTTAGGATTTGGGAATAAGGCACGCAAAGTGACCGCACCTGTTTTTTCATCCACTTTGGCATTAGCAAGCAGCAAGCGACCAATGATAGGATAAGTTGTACCGTCTTCTAGTACCAACTGCACCTCTGGGCTACCTTGACCCATCTTGCCTGATGCAATTTCTTCACGCATCTTGAGCATCTCAGCAGAGGATTGACTGATATCGACATAGACTTGGTCAAGGCGATTGATGGTCACCATCGACTGCGATTGGTTCGCTGAGACCAGTGCGCCTGCGGTGACATTCGAGATACCGATACGACCTGTGATCGGTGCGCGTACGATGGTACGACCGACATCTAGCTCGCTTGCGCTTAGGCTTGCTTGTGCATTACGCACGGCTGATTGCGAACTTTGGATGATAGCTTCTGCTTGCTGAACAGCAGCGCGCGCGGCAGCGACATTCGCTTCAGCGGTGCGTACTGCGGTGATCGCTTGGTCATAGACTTGGCGAGAGACCGCTTCGACTTCGATCAGCTCTTTATAACGCGACAAATCTGCACGCGCCTGCGCAAGGTTTGCTTCTTGGGATTGCAGGTTCGCTTGTGCAGATGCGCGCGACGCCTTGGCATTGTTCACTGACGCTTCGGCACTAGCGATCGCTGCACGCGCCGACTCGATGGCACTGGTGTAGCTGTCCACATTGATGCGATACAGCGGCTGACCTGCTTGGACAATCGCCCCTTCGCGGAATAGCACTTCATCGACGATGCCTGTCACCTGCGGACGGACTTCAGAAGTCTCGACAGCCGCGACACGACCTGCGAAGGTCTGAATGATCGGCACAGGCTGCAATTGAATGGTTTGGATATCGACGGTCGCTTTTGGCGCTTGCTGTTGGGCTGCGGCGGCTTGCTGCTCGTCTGACTTGCTGCACGCAGTCAGTACACCAGTACCTGCCATCAGCGCAACGATCATCGCCACTTGAAATTTCACTTTCATAAGTATCTCATATTGGCTTTTAGATTATAATTAATTATAAAAATTAATCAGTTAAAGTTAAAAAATATCGTTCTATATCACTAAGCTTTTCATTTTGCCACATTTCAAAAAAAAAAAACGATTTCTATTAAATTTTTTAAAAATATAGCAATTTCTTCTAATTAATATAGAAACTGAATGATTGTATATAAAAACTGCATTTATTGACTGAGAACATCACCTAATGCCTTATAAATTGTTATAATATATAAGTTAAGTTGGATACATCGCGGTATGATTAGGTCACTCAATACAAACAATACAGCATGAGAGAAATATTTTGATTATAGCATGTTTTTCCTGGTGATTTCGAGCTATATTTTTGCTTTTTCGCCTTAGGTGACAAAAATGTGTCTTGCTTTTTGGTGATTTTTGTGTACAAAGCACTGACAAATCCTGCAAATTTGCGTTTTTTTGTCAAAATTTGAAAATTTCGCTTGTATTTTTAAAAATTTTTGGTAATATAGCACCCACTTCTTAAATGGCTGGATGGCAGAGTGGTCATGCAGCGGACTGCAACTCCGTGTACGCCGGTTCGATTCCGACTCCAGCCTCCATTTTTTTAGTTTACCAGCTTGTTTAATGATTTTTGCGTGATGATGTAAAAAAACATAAAAACAAGTAATTAATGCCCGGGTGGTGAAATTGGTAGACACAAGGGATTTAAAATCCCTCGCTCTTTTGAGCGTGCCGGTTCAAGTCCGGCCCCGGGCACCACCGTATGATCAAAGCCTTTATCGATAGGATAAGGGCTTTTTTGTTGCCATAAGATTTACCCGCCACTACTGCTATTCATCTACCACTCGTAAGCCTGTGATGACCATCACACCCATTTCATTCATCCAAAAATCCACATCCACCGCACCATATCGCATGGTGCTGGTCACTTCGATTTCAGCTTGACGATATGCCACTCGTGGGTCTTGGGCGATGAGATGTTGGATGATGCTTTTGTCTATCATCGCAAGCCTACCGTCTTGGCATAGTGTATCAAAGTCAGTACTTGCCTGCGTTGTCATAGCTACCGTCTTGGTCGTCGGCACATCGATCTCGCCACTGATGGCATCAGGCACGCTATCGACAAACGGCAGATACGGCTTGATATCGACAATCGGCGTACCATCCACCATATCAGCACCGATGATATGCAGTCGCACGCTGTGATGGCGAATCTCTACCTTTGACAGTCGCACCACTGACAGTCCGATCGCTGATGGGCGGTACATACTGCGAGTAGCAAACACACCGACTTTGTCATTGCCACCATAACGGGGTGGACGCACCTGCGGGCGGAAGTTGCCTTGGGATTTGTTTTGATGAAACTGCCACATCACCCACAGATGGCTGAATTTCTCAATCCCAACAAAGGCGGACGGCGTATCATATGGTGGCACAAACTCAATCACGCTTGCCACTTCGACGAGATTGGGCTGTCTTGGTGCGCCAAATTTTTGCACCAATGGCGAGTGATGATGTCCGATGATGGGTAACTGAACAGTAGTCATAGAGAATTTTTCTTAGGGGCTGTAGTAGATTAGCACTTATGCTATACTACAAACATGAAGATAACTCGTTGTAAATTAAGTAAAAAAGTTCAAATAAAACTGCTTGAATTTTTTGTTGCACAAGTTACTGCTAGAACAGCAAGTGATTTGCTTGGCATTCAGCACAATTCAGCAGCTTTATTTTACCGCAAAATCAGACTTGTGATAGAATATAATCTCAACCTTGAAGCTCACACTTTGTTTGATGGTGAAGTAGAGCTTGATGAAAGCTACTTCGGTGGCATTCGCAAAGGTAAGCGAGGTCGTGGCGCTGGTGGTAAAACAGCTGTATTTGGTCTTTTGAAGCGTAATGGCAAGGTTTATACTGTTGTGGTAAAAGATACCAAGCAAAGCACCTTAATGCCTATCATCTCAAGCAAAATCAAGCCAGATAGCATCGTTTACACAGATAGTTACAGAAGCTATAATGCTCTTGATGTGAGTGAGTTTAAACACTTTCGCATCAATCATTCCAAAGAGTTTGTCAAAGACCACAACCACATCAACGGCATTGAAAATTTCTGGTCTCAAGCTAAACGAGTACTTAGAAAATACAATGGCATTGACAAGAAAAACTTCCATCTTTTTATCAAAGAATGTGAGTTTAGATTTAACTACAGTACACCATCTAATCAGCTTAAAATATTGAGAAAATGGTGTGGGATTTAGACCTTATCTACTACAGCCCCTTTTCTTATTTATGCTAAAATAAACGGTGCTTATTCCAAATTTACGCTAAACCATTGGGTAAAAACTCGCTATTATAGCCAAAATTTCAATCATTGGCATATCCATTGCCAAGTATCCAATAATAAGAGTTCACTATGTCAAAGTTTATCACAGAAACCGTCACTTATGTGCATCATTGGAATGATAGCCTATTCACCATCAAGACCACCCGTGGCGATAGCCTTCGTTTTCGTAATGGTGAATTTGCGATGATTGGTATCATGGTCGATGGCAAGCCATTGGCTCGTGCGTACTCTATCGCTAGTCCAAACTGGGCAGAAGAGCTGGAATTTTTCTCAATCAAAGTGCCTGATGGACCGCTGACTTCTCGCCTACAGCATATCAAAGTTGGCGATGAGCTACTTATCAGCAAAAAACCAACGGGCACGCTTGTACTAGATGACCTACTACCAGGCAAACATCTGTATATGCTTGCCACAGGTACAGGCCTTGCACCATTCTTGTCGCTATGCCGTGACCCTGAAGTCTATGAACGCTTTGAAAAAGTCATCCTAGTGCATGGCGTGCGTCATGTCGATGATTTGGCGTATCGTGATTTCTTTGAGAATGAATTGCCAAATGATGAAGTCTTTGGCGAATGGGTGCGTGAAAAATTCATCTATTACCCAACGGTCACCCGTGATGAGTTCAAAAATACCGGTCGTGTGACTGACTTGATGAAATCAGGTAAGCTGTTTGAAGACATCGGTCTGCCTGTGATGAACAAAGACGACGACCGTGTGATGATTTGCGGTAGCATGGCGATGAACAACGACACTTGTGCTATCTTGGATGGCTTTGGTCTCACCATCTCGCCGCGTATGGGCGAACCTGCTGATTATGTGGTTGAGCGTGCGTTTGTGGGTTGATTGATTTCATAAATGTGAAAAGACGCACTAAGCAGTGCGTCTTTTTTTACACTTAATTTAAACTATGCTATAGTAATCTAAACTCATCAAAAGGATTGTTTATGAAAAAGTTTGCTATCGCCCTGCTATGCACTCTACCCTGTGCTACTTTTGCCGCCGATTGGACGCCGGTATTTAAGCCATGGGAGCAGTGCAAATCATCATCTATAGTCACCAAAATCGACAAAGCAGTCATTGGAACTCGTGCCGATTATCAAAAATACATCGATGCATACGATCTTGCAAGCCAAAATTGGCATGGTGATTATGATGATCCACGCTACAATGACCATTTGGCAAGCTATGGCGTCGATGACAATTTACTGGTATCAAAAAATGCTCTGCAAGGTAAATTCCCTACCATACCAACGCAATATCGCAAAGATATGGGCAAGGCTTATATCACCGATGGTAGCCATAGCAGTTCCATTTACATTCATGTACCACTTAATAATGCCAGACTGTACGGTATACCCATCAAGGAATATGTCGCAGGATTTGGACTTGAGACCGAAAGTCCGCCATCTTATGTCAATTTTGGCAACATTAGCGATGCTCAACTTGCCAAATTAAAGAAAATCAAGCTGAAATCAATTTATGAAGAAGCATTTGATGTAAATATTTCAGCTAGCTTTAATCGCAATGAAGAAACGGGCGAAGTGTGGTTTTATGATTGCACTTACTAATTACCAATCAAAAAAGCCAACATTATAATTTGTTGGCTTTTTGCTTTTTTGATAAACACTTTTATAAAAAAGAGTGATTTGGTAATTATTCACCAATGGCGGTGCGTAGCTGTTCTGCCAATTTGGCCAGTTCGTCTTGGTCGCCCATCTTGCTTTCGTGATGAGCAAAGGCACTAAAATGCGTCGGCACAAGGTGCATATGATAATGAAACACCGATTGACCTGCATCTGAGTGATTCAGCTGCATCTGGGTGATGCCTTGTACGCCAAGCACCGCACGCTGTGCTGCCATCACTTTTTGTGCAGTCTTAAACACCGCGCAAGCATATTCACACGGCAAATCCGACAGCTCGACCGCTTGGCACTTTGGAATCACCAGCACATGACCTTTTGCCACAGGCATGATGTCCATAAAAGCAAGCGTCTTATCATCTTCATAGACCTTGTGCGATGGGATCTCACCACGCAAAATCTTAGCAAAAATATTGGTATCGTCATAAACAGCAGTCATCATATTCCCCTTGATGCTTGGATGCAGAAAGATTTTACCAACATTCTACCACGATTTTATCAAAATATGATATAGTAGGATTTTTTGTTTAACCAGTTAGCATCATGAGCCAAAGCGCCGATATTTTAGAGCTTGAATTACAATCCATCTTAGTCGATGAGTCGTTTGTGTTTCGCGTGCATAATGTCAAAAATGTGCAAGTGACGCACCAGCTTGACTTGCCGCAGATGTTTTTGGCGCATTATGACAGCCTACCTGATGAGATCAAGGCAGACACGCCGCTCACCGCCAATTTGCTCAAAAAAATCAATCTGAAAATGAGCGCAAACGATGCCAATACCCTGCTTGGACTGCCCGCAGGCACGATTCGCCCTGCGCATCATATCAAAATCACAGGCACGACAGTCATCGTCTGCGATGATTTGCCATTAGCGCTGCATCTGAATTTTACCAACACCGCCAAGTCATCACAAGCCTTATACGGCAATGATCTGACCGAGATGATCACCAATGAAGCGGACAAATGGCAAATGGCAGGTCTTGTCAATGTCCTACACAAAAGCAGTCAGTTTCATCTAAATAGTCAAGATATGAGCGGTGGGATACTCACTATCGCGCCATCGACAGGCTTTGTGCAGCTGCCCAATGCCCACGCCCTTGCCACCACGTACACCATCAATACCATCAAGGCAAACACCCCTGATCGCTTGCAGTTTTTGCACGAGCGTATTATTGATGCAGTTTTGGCAAATGATGGTTTGGCATAATTTAAATTATCAGTATTACAAAAATCTTGAAACCATCCTAGTTGTTGTGCGACATCCGCACCATCAGGGAAAAGACATATCAATTTCTAAAATTTTCTTTAAAATCAAATACCTTTACCTACATCGATGTGTACAACACGCCCTACATATTTTATTTTTTAAATATAACAATTTAAAAAAAATGGGCGTATTGGATACATACGCCCACAGGTGGTTTTAAGATTAAATCAACATCACCAAATCATTTACCGTCATCTTCAGGCAATGCAAGCGGCCCTTTGAGCAGATGCTCATCAACCATCTCATCGGCTGAGTTATGATCGGCAGATTCTTGGGTAATGTACCACTGGCTCTTACGATACAAGGTCAAGCGATCGCGCCCAAGCCCCCGAAGCAGCGCGTACATCATCACAAATACGACCACCGCGAACGGCACACCAGCCACAATTGCAGCAGCTTGTAATGCTGTCAAGCCACCCGCGGCAAGTAGCACCACCGCCATCACACCTTCAGATGACACCCAAAACAGTCGCTGAATCTTCGGCGCGTCAGTCTCACCACCTGCTGTCAGCATATCCACCACAAGGCTTGCGCTATCAGCAGAAGTCACGAACCATAGTACGATCATCACAAGGATAATCACCATCAAGCCCTTGGTAAATGGATAATATTCCAACAGTTTAAAAATCGCACTGCCATAGTCAGCTTGCACCGCTTCGACCAAGCCAAAGTTGCCACCAAGCTCCATTTGTACCGCCACACCGCCAAACGCCGTGAACCAAAAGAACAGCAGCAACATCGGCACAAACAGCACACCGAACAAAAACTCACGAATCGTACGACCACGCGAAATGCGCGCGATGAACACACCGACAAATGGCGACCAACTCACCCACCACGCCCAATAAAACACCGTCCAACTCGCTTGCCAATTACTATCGCTATAAGCTTCATTCCACAGCCCAAGGGTGATTAGATTACCCGCATAATTGCCGACATTCTCCACAAAGCTATCAAAAATAAACTGCGTCGGACCAGTCACCACCACAAAGCCAAGAATCAGCAAAGTCACGATGATCGTCGCATCACTCAAGCGCTTCACGCCTTTATCCAGACCTGCCAACACCGATGCCGCCGCACACGCGGTGATACCAGCGATCAAAATGACTTTAAGCGTCATGCTCGGCGTAATGTCAAACATCTGCACAAGTCCTGTCTCAAGCTGCATCACGCCCAAGCCAAGACTGGTCACCACACCAAACATCGTGCCGAACACCGCCAAAATATCGACCGTATGCCCCCAACCGCCATAAATACGCTTACCAATCAGCGGAAACAGCACCGAACGCACCGACAGCGGCAGACCACGACGATAATGAAAATACGCCAAAGACAGCGCCACCACCGCATACACTGCCCACGCGTGCAGACCCCAATGCAAAAATGAAATCTGCATCGCTGCCTTTGCCGCTTCGACGGTCTGCGCTTGTTCAACGGGTGGCGAGACAAAGTGATACAACGGCTCAGCCACACCCCAATACAAAAGCCCGATGCCGATACCTGCCGAAAACAGCATTCCAATCCACGAACCGAAGCTGTACTGCGGCGTCTCGGTCTGATGCCCTAGGCGAATATCGCCATAATGACTCATCGCCAAATATAAGCAAAACACCAAAGCAATGTTAAATAAAATAATCAATGCAAAGCCAAAATGCGTACTGATCCACGACTGCAGATGTCCGAACAGCCAGCCAGCATGATCACTAAACAGCGCGCCATACAGCATAAACACAATGATCAGCGCCGCAGAAATGGCAAACACAGGCACACTTACCTTGGGGAAAATCCCAAAACGGCTGATATTCACGCCTGCTTGCATGATTTTTTCATCATGGCTTTGTGTCGATTTATCGGTTTGATTCATAAATCTCATCCTTTATCAAAAAGCACTTTGTTGGGATGGATTTTTAGTTGTATTATTTGACTGGTTAAACACTTTAAGTCAGACAAATTTGAAATAAAACGAGCGAAGTTGTACAAGCAGTGCAACAAGCAAGCTTAACGCAGTATTATTTCAAAGCTGTCAGACCATATCTCCCATGATGTCAATTTCGCGCAATCGGGGTGATCCCCATTTCCTTTTGCACAGAAAAATACAATTAAAAATCAATCATGTTTGGCAAACAGCCTAGCAAGATTTGCTTGATATTGCAAATTTTCCGATATATTGATGATGAATTTGGCAGTCATTTATTGATAATAAATTATCATAACTTATTGATTTATAATAATAAATATGCTTATATTTTAACTTGTATCAACTTTGTAATTATATATGAAAAGCCAATAAATTATTATATAACGAGAAAATTTGGCAAACTTTTGGTTGGGTCGGAATTAGCGCAAAGTTCGGCTAAAAAGCTGTCCAAAGCGCGTCAAACAATGCTAAAATAACCGAACAAATTTCATTCATGTCAAGTTTGACAAAATTATAGGAATAACATTTATGCCAGTTTATCGCTCCAAAACTTCTACCGCTGGTCGCAACATGGCAGGTGCTCGTGCCCTATGGCGCGCCACAGGTATGACGGATGACGATTTTAACAAGCCAATCATCGCCATCGCCAACTCATTCACTCAGTTCGTGCCAGGTCATGTGCATCTTAAGGACTTAGGTCAGCTGGTCGCTCGTGAGATCGAAGCTGCCGGCGGTGTCGCCAAAGAGTTCAACACCATCGCTGTCGATGATGGCATCGCGATGGGTCATGGCGGTATGCTGTATAGCTTGCCTAGCCGTGATTTGATTGCTGATAGCGTCGAATATATGGTCAATGCCCACTGTGCCGATGCACTGGTCTGTATCTCAAACTGCGACAAAATCACCCCGGGTATGCTGATGGCAGCGATGCGTCTGAATATCCCAACCATCTTTGTCTCTGGCGGCCCGATGGAAGCAGGCAAGGTACTGGCAAGCACACTTGGCGATGGTCATACCGTGCATGAGACTGTGACCGATGAGAGCGGTCAAAAGGTGCGTAAGCTTGACCTAGTCGATGCGATGATCGACGCGGCTGATGATCTGATTAATGATGCTGATGTCGCGACCACCGAACGCTCAGCCTGCCCAACTTGTGGATCATGCTCAGGTATGTTCACCGCAAACTCGATGAACTGCTTGACCGAAGCACTTGGTCTATCACTACCAGGCAATGGTTCACTGCTTGCGACGCACGCCAAGCGAAAAGATTTGTTCCTAGAAGCAGGTCGCCGTATCGTCAAGCTTGCCAAACGCTACTATGAACAAGATGATGCATCGGTGCTACCACGCTCGATCGCCACCAAAGCCGCTTATGAAAATGCCATGAGCCTAGATATCGCCATGGGTGGCTCGACCAATACCATCTTGCACCTATTGGCTGCTGCCAATGAAGCAGGTGTGGACTTTAAGATGGCGGACATTGATCGCCTATCTCGCCAAGTACCTTGTCTATCAAAAGTCGCCCCAGCTACCCAAAAATATCACATGGAAGATGTGCACCGTGCCGGTGGCGTGATGGGCATCTTAGCCGAGCTTGACCGTGCAGGGCTACTACAGACTGATGTGCCGACTGTACACAGTGCGACGATGGCTGATGCACTTGCCAAGTGGGATATCATGAATCCTGACAATACCCAAGCACGTGACCTATATATCGCAGCCCCAGGCGGCGTACGCACCACCCAAGCCTTTAGCCAAAATAAAGTCTGGTCAAATCTCGATGTCAATCGTGAATCAGGCTGTATCCGCAGCCGTGAACACGCCTATTCTCAAGATGGCGGACTTGCGGTACTATTTGGTAATATCGCTGAGCGTGGCTGTGTGGTCAAGACCGCAGGTGTGGACGAAAGCATCCTAACATTCACTGGCCGTGCTCGTGTGTTTGAGAGCCAAGACTCTGCAGTCGCTGCCATCTTGGATGATCAGATCGTCGCAGGTGACATCGTCATCATTCGCTACGAAGGCCCAAAAGGCGGCCCTGGTATGCAAGAGATGCTCTACCCGACATCTTATCTGAAGTCAAAAGGTCTAGGCAAAGCCTGCGCCCTACTCACCGATGGTCGCTTCAGCGGTGGTACATCAGGTCTGTCTATCGGTCATGCCAGCCCTGAAGCTGCCGAAGGCGGTGCTATTGGCTTGGTCGAAGAGTTTGACACCATTGAGATTGATATCCCAAATCGTCGTATCCATCTAGCAGTATCAGACGAAGTACTGGCCGCTCGTCGTGAAGCGATGCTGGCTCGTGGCAAACAAGCCTTCAAGCCCGTCAATCGCACACGCCAAGTCTCAGCCGCCCTGCGCGCCTATGCAGCGATGACCACCAGTGCTGATACTGGTGCTGTGCGTGATGTCAGTCAGGTTGAATAAGCTATCTAATTGACCAAAGTACCAATCAAGCCGTCAAATGATGGCTTGATTTTTTTATAGCAATAAAACAAAAGCCCTATTCCGTCATGAATAAGGCTTTGGTGTATTGATTTGACTACCGCATCACTCAGGCTTAAAGCTGTCTTTTAGCCCTACGATTTGGTTAAATACTGGCAAATCAGCATTGTGCTCGATGGCATCAGCGATAAAGTAACTCTCACGCTCAAACTGGAAACGCTCGCCTGCCGCAGCTTTTGCCAAATCAGGCTCAACCACCGCTTGACAGATGGTGAGTGAATTTGGGTTCAGATGCTGCTTGATCCACAGCGTATCAGCATCGGTATCGGCATCGATGATTTCTTTTTCGTGTAAGCTAACATCACTAATCTCATCATCTTCGAGCAGTAGATGCTCATACAGACGCACCACCGCATCGACACCATGACTGGCTGATACCCAGTGGATGACACCTTTGACCTTGCGACCTTCTGGGTTGTTACCCAGTGTATTTTCATCAATAGTAGCAATCAGCTCAACCACTTGACCTGCATCATCCAGCTTATGCTCATTGACTTTTAGGACATAGCTATTACGCAGGCGGATTTCAGGATTTTCTGGCGATAGACGCTTGTAGCCTGCTGGTGGCACGACTTCAAAGTCGGTTTGGTCGATATAGATGGTCTGGGTAAATGGAATACGGCGTTCGCCCATATCCAAGGACGGATGCTTTGGCTGGGTGAGCCATAGCACTTCACCATCAAAATCAGCCACAGTTTTTGGGTTTTTGAGTTCGTCAAATTTTGCCACCGCTTCATCAAAGTTGGTGATGGTGACCTTCAAGGGACGCAATACCGCCATACCACGAGCGGCGGTGTCTTCGAGCGATTTACGCACGCTAAACTCAAGCATACGATGATCCACCAGGCCATCAGATTTGGTAATGCCCACACGCTCACAAAAATCACGCAAGCCCTCAGGCGTATAGCCACGGCGACGCATACCAGCCACGGTCGGCATACGCGGATCATCCCAACCTGACACCACACCCATATCCACCAGACGCTTCAGTTTACGCTTACTGGTCAGGGTATGATCGATGTTTAGACGACTAAATTCGTACTGATGTGGCGGATTATTAAAGCCCACTTTCTCAATCACCCAATCATAAAATGGGCGATGATCTTCAAACTCTAGCGTACACAGCGAGTGCGTAATGCCCTCAAGCGCATCAGACAAAGGATGGGCAAAGTCATACATCGGATAGATGCACCAGTCATCGCCCGTCTGATGGTGATGAGCGTGCATCACCCGATAGATGACAGGGTCACGCATATTCATGTTTGGATGTGCCATATCAATCTTGGCACGCAGTACTGCACCACCATCAGGATATTTGCCGTTTTTCATGTCATCAAAACGAGCCAAATTCACTTCCACACTCTCATCGCGTTGCGGTGATGGCTTGCCCACTTCGGTGAATGAGCCACGATTGGCACGGATTTCATCAATGCTTTGTAGATCGACATAGGCATCCCCTTGCTTGATGAGTTGTACCGCCCAAGCGTGCAGCTGATCAAAGTAGCTCGATGCATAACGCACATCACCCGCCCAGTCAAAGCCAAGCCATTTGACATCTTCTTTGATACCATCGACATAGTCTTGTTTTTCGGCAGTTGGGTTGGTGTCATCAAAGCGTAAGTTACACGCACCATCAAACTCGCCTGCCACACCGAAGTTTAGGCAAATCGACTTGACATGGCCGATGTGCAAATAGCCATTTGGCTCAGGTGGAAAACGGGTCAAAATGCTCTCATGCTTGCCTGATTGCAGGTCATCACGGATGATGGTACGGATAAAATCGTTTTTTTCGGGTAGCTCGTTAGCAGTGGTCATATCTTTGTCCAAATTATTATCAATCAATACAAAATAAACCTTGATACTTTAGCATAATTGGCATGATTTTTCATCTGTTTAATCAGCAATTTCTTGGCGGATTTATCCTTGAAATCCTTTGAAATCGATAAAATCATCCCCATATTTATCCGACAACTGTGCTATAATAGCCAAAATTTCACTCACTTGATTAGGATTTATTATGGATATGCCCATTGTAGAATTTGACACCACTTATGGCAACATCGTCATCGAGCTAAACGCCGAAAAAGCACCTGTAACGGTCGCCAACTTCATCGACTATGTCGAGTCTGGTCATTATGACGGCTTGATTTTTCACCGTGTGATTGATGGCTTTATGATCCAAGGCGGTGGCATGGACAGCGAAATGAACGAAAAACGCACCGGCACACCAATCAAAAACGAAGCAGACAACGGCCTAAAAAACACCACAGGCACTATCGCCATGGCTCGCACTTCTGATCCACATTCGGCGACAGCACAGTTTTTCATCAATGTGCGTGACAACGATTTTCTAAACTACACCAGCCCAACACCACAAGGTTGGGGCTATGCCGTATTCGGTCGCGTCATCGATGGCATGGATGTCGTGAACCAAATCAAAGGCGTGCCAACTGGTCGCTTCGGCTATCACGCGGATGTACCGACCACACCGATCGTGATCAACAGCGCTAAAGTTATTAAGAAATAATGCACAGCGCTGATTATTATTTCACCACAAAGCCGTCTGAAATTCAGGCGGTTTTTGTTAGTGATTTGCACTTATCAGCACATACGCCCAAGCTTGCAGCGGCATTTATTCGCCTGATTGAAGATCTGTGCCACCTGCCGAATTTGAATAGCTTATACATTCTTGGCGACTGGTTGGATGCTTGGATCGGTGATGATGCTTATTTAAGCTTGGATAAACAAACCAAAGACATGCATTGGCTCACACCCATCATCAAAGCCCTAAAAAAACTGTCTGACAAAAAGGTGCAAATCTTAGTCATGCATGGCAATCGCGATTTTGCTTTGTCTGATAAACTCACCAAATTATTTGGCGGTGCAATCATCGCAGAGCCTTATTATCTCACGACATCCACGCATCGCATCCGCCTAGAGCATGGCGATGCGCTATGTACGGATGATGTCAAATACCAGCAATATCGCGCCATCATCCGTCATCCTGCGGTGCGATGGCTCCTGCTGGCTACGCCATTATCTTTTCGCTCAAAGCTTGGTAAAGATATTAAAGATAAATCACACAATGATAAACGCCAAAAGTCAGCTACCATCATGGATGTCAATCATGATGCAGTTCAAAAAGCATTAACAGACTGTGATATATTACTACATGGTCATACCCACCGCCCTGCTGTGCATCTATTGGGTAACAAAGCTCGACTAGTGCTCGGTGACTGGCGATATGATGACAGACAGGTGACGGCAGAAATCGGGCTGCTCATTGGGTATGAGATTGTTTTGGCGAATTTTAGCGTATAAAAAAAACACTGCCAATTAGCAGTGATTTTGAGCTTATCGCTTTGATTATTGCTTGGGTAGCCATTTGTTGATGACTTTATCCAAATTGCCCGATAGCTTTTCTAGGTGGAAAAACTGATCCACATAAGCCTTGAAGCGAAAATCATTATTAGGAATCAGCCAGCCATTTTCGGCAGGTTTGAGCGGCTTATCAGGATTCACGCCACATAGCACGCCTTTGTGCTCATGCGTCTTGACGATGGCTTCAGCCGCTTCGGTGACAAATACATCCGCACGACCTTCAGCCACTTCATTAAAAATCGTCAAATTTTCAGGATGCATCGTAAGCTTTGCCTTGGTCAAAACAGTGCGAGCAAAGTTCTCATTACTGCCACCAGGATTGGCTACGATACGCACCGTTGGCTGATTGATCTGCTCGATGGTTTGGTATTTGGCGACATCTTCACAGCCCACCAGTGGCGTTTTGCCATTGGTAAAATAAGGCTCGGTAAACAGCGCCTGCTGCTGACGCGGTAAAGCAATCGAAATGCCACCGATGGCAATATCGCACTTACCCGCGGTAAAATCACTCATCAGATTTGACCAACTGGTCTTAACCATCTGAACTTCTGCACCCATACTGTCTGCCAACAGCTCAACCAAGTCATTATCCACACCTTCAAACTTACCCTGATGATCAAAGCTAAACGGCTTATAATCGCCTGGTGAACACACGCGCAAAGTCTTAGTCTTCATGACCTGCGCCAAAGTATCAGGCATCGCACTCGTCTGCGCTTGCACGCTTGGTGCCATCATAAGATTTGCGCTGCAGCCACCATGCTTAGGGTAAACAGTTTTTTTCACCCTACACTCCATTGGTTGATAAATTGAAATAGCATTATAACGAAAAATAAAAAAGACGAAAACCATCAATTTTCGTCTTTTGCATAATTTGTATTAATCCACCCACGGCGGACGCGGCGCGTCATAGCGATACGGCGCATCTACTACAGGGGCAAAGCGTGCATTTTGTGCTTGCCAATCACCGAATGCCGTGCCGATATAGCCCTTATCAGGACCGACAAAGTTCCACCACATAGTCACAGGATAATCAATCGGCACGCCACCGATCAGCAGCACACGCGCATGAGCAGGCAAGCTGATGGTAAGTGTACTCGCGCCTGCTTGCTGATAATACAGATGATGCATCGGCACAGTACTATCCGCCACTTGCGCTTCGCCAAGGCTGACAAATATACCGTATTCGAACTCAGTATTCAATGGCAAAGTCAGCATCTGCGCCGTATCGCTGTCATTGTGTAGATCTAGACCCACAAGCGGCGTATAGACCTTAGCAGCGGAGCGTTGATCAGCAAATTCACCAACCAATAAAGTATGCGTCACACCCTGATCTGTCCACACAGGCAGCTGTGATAAATGTTGAAAATCCGCCGCGCCATCATATCGATCAGGCGGCAAGGCAATCCACAGCTGCACCGCGTGCATATCGCCCGTGCTGTTCGGTGCATTCACTTCAGTGTGTGCGATACCATGCCCTGCCGTCATGATATTGATCTCACCTGGACCTACGGTATTGGCATTGCCCAAGCTGTCATGATGCAGCGTCTCACCTGCGATCATCCAAGTAAAAGTCTGTAGTGCTGTATGTGGATGCTCGCCGACATTAAGCGGCTTATCCGACTTGGTTGGACCCAAATGATCCAAAAAGCACCACGCGCCAATCGTGCGACGACCACGCTGTGGCAATACGCGATTGACATACAGTCCTTCATTGAGCAGTGCCTCACGCGGCTTTAAGATATTATCACTCATCTTGGTGATCCTTGTGTATGAATTTTCCGCCCAAATTCACATGATAAGATCAAATTTGAACGGAAAATTTTTTAATTCATCTTATTAATATAGACAACTTATGCGGATGGTTTATTCAGCCATCACATCGGCTTTTTCGCCCAATCTGCCTGCGCGATAATCATTCATCGCATCGATGATTTGCTGTTCGGTATTCATCACAAATGGACCATATTGGACGATTGGTTCATTCAGCGGCTTACCTGCGATCAATAAGAATCGCGCGTCTTCATCTGCATCGATGACCACGCCATCACTGCCTGCATCATTTGCCAAGATCGCCATGGTATCAAGCGCAACTTTTTTACCATTGATGCTGACACTGCCGCGGAAGACAAAGATAAAGGCATTGTGCGTATCTGGCAGCTGCTGCTCAAAACGCGCACCTGCAGGCATTTTGACATCCAAATAAGTCGGCTCAGTCACTTCTCGCGTCACCGCGCCATCGACACCATGACTATGACCTGCAATCACCGTGACATCCACGCCATTATCCAATCGCGCGTGCGGTAGATCCGCCTTAGCAAAATCCTTATACCAAGGCTTGTTCAATTTATCCTTGGCAGGTAGATTCAGCCACAGCTGAAAGCCTTCCATCACACCGTTTTCTTGTTGGGGAATCTCAGAATGGATCACGCCATGCGCTGCCGTCATCCACTGCACGCCGCCATCTTCAAGTAGTCCGCGATGCCCTGCGCTGTCATGGTGCAGCATACGACCTTGGATCATAAAGGTAATGGTCTCAAAGCCACGGTGCGGATGATCAGGAAAACCTGCGATATAGTCATTTGGGTCATCGCTGCTGAAGTGATCAAGCATCAGATATGGATCAAGGCGTTTTTGTAGATTGTGCGTCAGTACGCGCGTCAAATTCACGCCTGCACCATCAGAAGTTGGCATACCTTTGTTTAATTGTTCGACTTGTCGGGTGTGGGTGACAGTAGTCATGGAAAGCTCCTTATTGATTATTATTTAATTATGAATTTATTATAATGTTAATATGCCATTTATTATGTGTAGATTATCGGCATTGTCACGCTTTGGATAATTATACAGATACCCATAAAATCATCAGCGGTGATTATACTATAAGGATGGCAGGGCAATTTTTCAAGAAAAAAAAACGCAATCTTAATCAATGATCTGATGATGAGTCATTGATTTTTAAACCAATTTATAAATAAAAACGGAACACACTCACTGCGTTCCGTTGATTCATTGCACAGCCATCAATCCAATAACTTAAAAAAATGCTCACGATAATGGCGCAGCTCGCGGATTGAGTCGCGGATGTCGTCTAGGGCAAGATGCGCGCCGCCTTTATGGTAGCCACTTGCCACATCAGGACGCCAGCGATAGCACAGCTCTTTGATACTTGAGACATCTAGGTTGCGATAGTGAAAATAACGCTCAAGCTTCGGCATTTGGCGCGCCAAGAATCGGCGATCTTGACAGATGGAATTACCACACATCGGTGAGATGCCCGCATCCACCCACTTTGACAGAAATTCAATGGTCTGCGCTTCAGCATCTTTAAGCGTCACTTTACTGCGGCGCACGCGATCAATCAGACCAGATTGTCCGTGTTGGTTCTTATTCCAGTCATCCATACCATTTAGCACCACATCGCTGACCTTGATGGCAAGCACGGGACCTTCAGCAAGGATGTTCAAATCATCATCCGTGACGATGGTTGCAATCTCGATGATCTCATCGCGCTGGGTATCAAGCCCTGTCATTTCAAGATCAATCCAAATCAAGGCTTTTTTGGCTTTTGTCGATGGCTTTGGTGTGGCGATTTTAATTTTGTCAGTCATGAAATTATCCTTTATCAAACCTTGCCATTGTAGCACAGCTTGCACGCGTACGCCATGATTTAAAAAGCATTCATCAGATGATTATCAGATACATTGACAAACTGGCATGCGCTTTATCTTAGCAAATACGCTTGGTAAATACTCTTAGCAAAAATCATTGTAGCAACAGATACAGTTTCCGATACCGCTTGCTTACAAAAACACACGCTTTAACATCGAAATTTTTATAAAATTTTGTTATAATCAGTGACTTAAATTTATCACCAACCATCCATGCTACTCGCGACCAGATTTTCATGCCAAAAAATAAAATCAAAGCCTGGCTGCCTACCCCCGAAAAGCTGCGTGAAAATCGCCTGATCGCGATGTTTGCACCGTTTTTGGCAGATCCGCGCCTGTGGCAGATGAATCGTGGTTCGCTCAATCGTGCGGTATATGTCGGCGTGTTGGCGGCGTTTTTTCCACTACCAGGGCAGATGCCGCTTGCCATCATCGGTGCGCTGCTTGTGCGTGCCAATGTACCGATGGCGGTGGCTTTGACATGGATTACCAATCCTTTGACAGGCATTCCTGTATTTTGGGCGGCGTATTCGCTTGGCGCGTGGCTGCTTGGTGAGCCGATGATCGGCATTCGCAGCATTGGCATCATCTTAAGCGATTTAACCCTTTGGGTGACGACAAGCGACGCTATTAACCCCTTTACCCATCACAAGATTTTCTCTTGGCAAACGATGGTGGTCGGGCTTGTGCTGTCTGCGATCATCACCAGTATTGTGCTGGGCGTGGCGTTTCGGATTTTTTGGCATTATCGCACGGTGCGCGACTGGCAAGCACGCCACGGTTATAACGCCAAAGCGCCGCGATTTAGCAAGCAAAAAGGTCATAAAGCCCGCGAAAAAGCCCGCGCCGAACAAGAAAAAGTCCAAGCCCAAAAGTCTGCCAAGTCTTCTGACGATTTTTCTATTTGATCAATTTCATCACATTCACAACCGTAAGCGTAATCATTTTCATCTTTATATGAAAATTTTTCATTGGTTTTTATCACACTTTTCAAGTATAATTTTCCGCCAAATACCCAAAGATTTTTCTTATCGATGAATGATTGATTCAGACCAAGCCTTTTGCGAGTGGGTATTTGTTCTGTCAAGCCTAAAAAAGCCACCAGAATCGCACACTTTTTTTCTTCTTTTTTATAGTGAAAATCTTATGAATTATTCCGTATTTACTTCAGAATCTGTCAGCGAAGGCCATCCAGATAAGATGGCAGACCAAATCTCTGATGCCCTACTTGATGCTATCTTAGAACAAGACAAAGATGCGCGCGTGGCGTGTGAGACCTTGGTAAAAACAGGGGCGGTGGTATTAGCTGGCGAGATCAGCACACACGCGAACATCGATGTCGAAGCCATCGTCCGCGACACCGTAAACAACATCGGCTACAACCATTCAGATCTTGGCTTTGATGGCTCAACTTGCGCAGTGATTAACATGATCGGCAAGCAGTCACCAGAGATCGCCCAAGGTGTCGATCGATCACGCCCAGAAGACCAAGGCGCAGGCGACCAAGGCTTGATGTTCGGCTATGCAACCAACGAAACTGAAGTACTGATGCCTGCACCGATTCAGCTATCACACCGCTTAATGGAGCGTCAAGCTGAACTTCGTAAAAACGGTACTTTGCCTTGGCTGCGTCCAGACGCCAAAGCGCAAGTCACCTTGCATTATGATGCAGCGTTCAAGCCATTTGCCGTCGATGCGGTGGTGCTATCAACTCAGCACAGCCCAGAGATCAGCCAAACTGACCTACATGAAGCGGTGATGGAAGAAATCATCAAAAAAGTCATCCCAGCTGAGCTGCTACACGCAGGCACACAATATCACATCAACCCAACGGGCAAATTCGTCATCGGCGGTCCTGTCGGTGATGCTGGTCTGACTGGTCGTAAAATCATCGTCGATACCTATGGCGGTATGGCGCGTCACGGCGGCGGTGCATTCAGTGGTAAAGATCCATCAAAAGTCGATCGCTCGGCTGCTTATGCAGGTCGCTATGTCGCCAAAAACATCGTCGCAGCAGGCCTTGCTGATCGCTGCGAAGTACAAGTCAGCTATGCCATCGGTGTCGCTGAGCCGACTTCAATCTCGGTTAATACCTTTAACACAGGTAAAATCAGCGACGCACAAATCGTCGATCTAATCCGCGCGCACTTCGACCTGCGCCCTTATGGTATCACGCGTATGCTTGATCTATTGCAGCCGATGTACCAACAAACCGCCAGCTACGGTCACTTCGGTCGCACAGGCTCAGACCATGCCTTTACTTGGGAAAAAACCGATAAAGCTGAGCTGCTGCGCACCGCGATTTAATCAGTAAATCTCTTGCTTAAGCATGATAAAAGCCTTAGAATAAGCGTGTTCTAAGGCTTTTTTATAAGCTGTATTTGATCTTTAAAAAGTCATTTAACCCATTGATAATACTAGGAAAAATTATGAGTAACAAACCAGAATTTAACGAAGAAGAATTCCAAGCGCAGATGAATGCGTTTTTTGAGCGCGCTGATCAAGTGATCAATCTTGCCAACAGTCAGCTGAGCCCACAGTCGCACGCAGGACAAGTCGCCGCAAGCCTAAACTATGCCGCAGCGCGCTTTGCGGTATCAGCAGCAAGTATCGGCTTTGTTAAAGGCAGCGATCTTGCCAAAGAAAAAGACGACATCATCAAGTTTTACACCGAAAAATATCAACAAATGCTGTCAGAGAACCTAGATCAGTATATTGAGAATTTCGATCAATATACCAATGTCTCAAAAGCTGAAAAGTGATTTATCGTACAATGTGTTGGGCTATAAACTGCCCAGCACATTACCCATCACACCGCCACCGCTTCACCCCGTCCTACTTCCACGCGCTTGCCAATATCTTTGAGTTTAGATAATTCTTCCACTAATCTTGGCATATCATCAAGGCTAATGGCAAATGTCCACAAATAAGTAATCACCGCATAAATATGCCCAGCCGTTACGCCATTTTTCAGCGTTAGCACGGTGAGCGTTACGCCAAACAAAATCGCCATCGCTACACCAATACACAAAAAACTCACCGCTTCACGATTGGAAATCAAAATCCGCAACCGTTCCACTAAGCCATAATGTTTGGAGAGTTCTCGATGACTGGCACGCTCCACGCAATCCACTTCTTTTTCAAGGCGATTATTGAGCTTAAAATACAGCTTATCATTCATCTTGATATAATTTGGCAAAATAAAAGCAAATACCATGACAATGCCCAACGCCACCACACCTGACCAAAATTCAATCAAAAGCAACATCACCACCGCCCCAACAATAGAAAAAGCAGATGTGATAAGTATCGGCAAATGCTGTTCAAAAAAATTAACAAATTCCCTTGATAACGCCACTCGAGCAGTGGTCGTGGATACATCAAAACCCTTGTGTCGTTGCCCCAAAATCACAGGCACGGCAAGTTCACTATAAATCCGAGTAAACGCACGAGTATCCACCGCACGCCGTGCCGAACCAACCGCCCAAATCACCAGCACCATCAACGCATAAGCCAACGCTGACAATAAATTGCCAGCCAGCACCGCATTGACCGCAAAACTACCCACCAGTGGATAAAGCAACAAAAGCAAATTTTCCGCAAATACAAGGCTAAAGGTAGCAAATAAGCGTTTTTTGTGTTGTATCGCAATGCTTTTAAGCGTGCGAAACATGGTCGGTTCTAAGGTTAAATCAGTCATGTGTAGCAACTTTTTGATTAAAAATAACACTAAATTCGTGCATTAAAGCAAATAATTGAGCGGTTTTTTCTGTACCAAATTCAGCAAACACTTGCTTGCTTATATCATGCGTTTTTGCCAAAATCGGCTCGGCAACCGCCCTGCCTGCGTCTGTCAAACGCATGATTTTTTCACGCTTATCGGTCGCACTTGGGTAAAATTCAAGCAAGCCTTTTTCCTTATATTCTTTACAAATATTAAAAATGGTTTGCTTAGGAATATACCACTCATCGCAAATCTGCTTTTGAGTTGTGCCATCTGCATTGTCCGCCAAGCTATACAACACCGCAAAATGATTATAAGTTAAGCCAAGTTTGACAATCCAATGCTCAACCGCACCATCAATTTGAGCAATGGCATTGCCAAGTTCATTAAAATAATTCATCACATCTTCTTAATATTCCCTAAAAAAAACATGGCGTAAATTATATTACGCCATGCCACAAATGGTGAGAACAGGTATTATTTGCTATGCTTGCGAAAATAATCCCATTCTTCTACCACTTGACCATTTGGCAAATGACACATCGCATATTCACCGCCATCTTTATCTTTACGAGGTTCTAATTTTCCGCCTTGTTTTACGCAAAATTCTGAAGCAGGATTTGCCATACCAATCATAGGCTCTGGTTCGGTAGTATTATTGGTTGTAGTGCAAGCGGTTAAAAGCATGGCAACTCCCAATGTCGCTAAAGTTAAAATTTTCATAAAAATTCCTAAAATGCTGAATGGATAAATTAGTCTTAAAATTTACTAATTTTGGCGTATTATACCGAAAAATTGGGGAAATGCAAGGGAAAGCAGTCTTATTTTTTACTAAATTTACCAGCCAAGAAAGTCTGCATTTTTGACTTTAAAATTTCATCAAACTGGTGTAATATGCCATAAAGTATGAATAAATTTTCTTTAGATAAGTTTTGTTTATTAATAATGTAAACCATGTAATTTTGCATGATAAGGAAACCACCATGAGCAGCAAAAAATCCAACCAAAACACACCTGCTGAGTTTCTCGACCAAGAAAAAGACCTACCACTGATCGCCGATACTGAGCTATTAAGCCGCGCGCTACTTGATGTGCTTGAAGAGCAGACTTCGCCGATCGTCGCTGAGACCATTCATCAGCTGATCGAAGGTGGCAACCCTGAAACCGTGATCAAAAAAGCGCTGCCGAAGCTCAACAGCCGCCAAACCGAAAACCTAATCCGCGCCTGCAGTCTATTTGCGCAAGTATTAAATATCGCTGAAGATCATCACCATGCGCGCCGTCGCCAAAGCTATGAAGCACAAGATTTAACGCCGAATTCATCAAGCTTTGCAGGCGTATTAAACCAAATCGAAAACAGCGGCATTACTCCATCACAGTTACAAAGCGAATTAAACAAAATCAATATCAGCGCTGTAATGACCGCACACCCAACCGAAGTACAGCGTCAAAGCGTGCTAAAGCTTCATCGCCAAATCCGCGCGCTATTGACCGATTTTCAATTCGCGGTCGGCTATCAAAAACAAAAACTCACCAACCAAATCAAAACCGTGCTGCTATCCCTATGGCAGACCAATGAGACGCGCCCGTTTAAGCTCAATGTCTCTGATGAGATCATCAATGGTGTGGCGTATTTTGATTTAAGTTTTTTCCAAGCCTTGCCGCGTCTGTATGCGCGCCTAGGTCATCAGCTGAATGAAGCTTATCCACAGACGATCTTGCCTGATGTCATTCGCATCGGTGGCTGGATCGGTGGCGACCGTGATGGCAACCCTTTTGTCGATGCTGATACGCTGCGCCAAGCCTTCAAGCGTCAAAGTGCGGCACTGTTTTATTTTTATCGCGATCAATTGGGCGAGCTGTATCAAGAGCTGCCGCTGTCGATTCGCCGTGTGAAAGTCAATGATGATGTGCTTAAGATGGCAGAAAACTCGCCAGAAAAGCTGATTTCACGCGCCGAAGAGCCGTATCGCTTAGCGGTTGCGCTGATCTCTGCGCGTATCGTTGCGAGCAGTAATGCACTGGGTCTGGATTATGGCTGTCGCTTTGGCAAGGCGAATGCTTATGCCAATAGCGATGAGTTTTTGGCAGATTTACAAAAACTGCACCGCTCGCTGACCGATAATGGCAGTGAATATCTTGCCCAAGGTCGCTTGACTGATTTAATGCGCGCGGTGAGCTTGTTCGGCTTTTATCTGATGCCGCTGGATTTGCGTCAGCACGCGCAAATCCATGCTGAGACGGTGCATGATTTGTTCAAGCACGCCGATTTGGAAGATTATCTAAGCCTATCTGAGACCGCGCGCCAACGCGTGCTACTGCGTGAGCTTGCCACCGCGCGCCCATTGTACAGCCATTATGTCGAGTACGATGCGCAGACCACCAAAGAGCTGAATATTTTCTTGGCAGCGGCAGATATCAAAAATCGCTATGGTGAAGCAGCTATCGAACAAAGCATCATCTCAAACTGCGAAACCATCAGCGATATGCTTGCACTTGCCTTGATCATGAAAGAGACAGGGCTTTTGAAAGTAGAAAATGGCGTGCCGACATCGCGCGTCAATATTGTGCCATTGTTTGAGACCATCGAAGCTCTGCAAAACTGCATTGGCGTAATGGATGAGCTACTTGCCAAACCGTGGTATCAAAGCCTGCTCAAAAGCCGCAACAATACCCAAGAAATCATGCTTGGCTATTCTGACAGCAACAAAGATGGCGGCTATGTCACCAGTCAGTGGTCACTGTATCAAGCCGAAGAAAAATTGGTGCAGATTTTTGAGAAACATCAAGTGCAGATGCGTCTATTCCATGGTCGTGGTGGCAGTGTCGGTCGCGGTGGTGGTCCATCATTTGAAGCGATTTTGGCACAGCCTGCAGGCTCGGTGGCAGGTCAAATCCGCATCACTGAACAAGGCGAAGTCATCACTGCCAAGTACGCCGAAGCCAATAATGCCGAGCACAATCTCGAAGTGCTGGTCGCTGCGACGCTCAAAGCTACCGTGCTACCAAATGCGACCATGACGCCTGATTTTGGCTTGATGTCATCGCTGTCCGAACGCGCGTTTAACCATTATCGTGCGCTGATTGAACATCCTGCGTTTATTGATTATTTCTTGCAAACCAGTCCGATTACCGAGATTGCGACGCTGAACATTGGCTCGCGCCCAGCTAGCCGTAAGAGTCTTGCACGCATTCAGGACTTACGCGCCATTCCGTGGGTATTTTCTTGGATGCAAAACCGCTTGATGTTGCCTGCGTGGTATGGCTTTGGTACTGCGATCGAAAGCCTAATCGCTGATGATAATGATCATTTAGAGCAGCTGATCACCCATGCCGATGACAGTGCATTTTTCTACGCGATGCTATCAAACATGGAGCAGGTGCTTGCCAAGACTGATTTGTCCATCGCCAAGACTTATGTCGAACTTGCCGAAAACCAAGAATCCGCCAAGGCAATCTATGCGATGATCGAAGCAGAATATCAGCGCAGTAAATCAGCCCTGTTAAAGCTGACTGGGCATAAAACTTTGCTTGAAGACAACCGCTCGTTGGCGCGCTCATTGGCACTGCGCCTACCGTATTTGAATGCATTAAACTGGCTACAGGTACTACTACTCAAAGAACGCCGTGGCGAGCAGTCGCTAGATCGCAGTGATAATTTTGATGATGCTCGATTATTACAGCTGATTCACTTGACCATCAATGGCGTAGCACAGGGTCTGCGAAATACTGGCTGAGCCATTCATCGGCGAAACTTATGGTTTCACCTTTTTCATTTTATAAACCAAAAAAAAAGAGTATCCTATGTGCGAAACTTTATTAGATCACTTATCTACCGATTCAAATGCCACTAACAATAACAAACCCACTGCTCCACAGATCAGTAACGAGCAGCGTACAGCATTGACGCTGCTGTGCGACTTAATCAAAATTGACAGCCAAAACGATCATGAAGCCAAAGTCGCTCTTCATTTACAGGAATTTTTGGCGTCTTATGGTATCTCATCAGAGCTGGTTGAGTTTTGTAAAGATCGGTCAAGTTTGGTTGCTGAAATTCATAATGGCAATGGTAAGACGCTTGCCATCTCAGGACATATGGATGTGGTGAGTGCTGGTGATGTTAGTCTTTGGACGCATCCGCCATTTTCGGCACACATCGATGATGATGGTGTGCTGTGGGGCCGGGGTGCATCGGATATGAAATCAGGCCTTGCTGCACTGGTGATGGCGATGGTTCATCTGAATGAGACCAAAAACTTCACTGGCACGATTCGCCTGATGGCGACCGTCGGCGAAGAAGTTGGCGAATACGGCTCTCAGCAGCTGACCAAGCTTGGTTATATGGATGATGTCGATGGCTTACTGATTGCTGAGCCGTGCAATGTCGGCATCATCCATGCCCACAAAGGCTCGCTGAATTATAAAGTCATCGCCAAAGGTGTTGCTACGCATTCATCTATGCCTGAGCTTGGCAATAACGCCATCGAGCAGCTGAATAACGCCATGATGCAGATCACTGCCGATATCCGAACCAAGGCTGATGCCATCACCAATCCACTACTTGGCAATACCCTGCATAATATCACGCTCATCCAAGGCGGCACGCAGGTAAATTCCATTCCAGATCATGCTGAATTTGAAGCCAATGCCCGCACCATCCCTGAGTATGATAACCAAGCGGTCATCCATGACATCCAAGCCATCATCGATACGCTGAACACCCAAGACGGCTATGAGCTAAGTCTAATCATCACCGCCGATCAGCCGCCTGTATACGCCGCACCAGATTCACCATTGATTCACAGCATCATCGATACCACCCAAGATCTGCCAAGATTACAAGTACCTTATCTACTAGATAGCATGGGTCAAGTACTGAACCAAGACTTAAGCACCCTTGCCAAAAGATTCCCCAAGGGACTTGCGCCGATCACAGCATCGGGTACGACCGATGCTGCACAGTTTT
The DNA here is from genome assembly GCF_024296965.1 of Moraxella sp. FZLJ2109. Lineage (NCBI taxonomy): Bacteria > Pseudomonadati > Pseudomonadota > Gammaproteobacteria > Moraxellales > Moraxellaceae > Moraxella > Moraxella sp. FZLJ2109. The sequence goes on along the minus strand of NZ_CP101112.1, from coordinate 1,768,796 downwards.
TGCGCCATCAAAATGATGTAGATTTGGCGGTTTATGGGCCAGGTATCCCAATGCTGAACCATAAGATCGATGAGCGGATCAATATCGGACAGTATTTTGATTTTATTGATGCATATCAAGCAATCATTGCCAATTATTTAAATAGCAAATCGTAATCTTGGTCATGCACATTGATCTGATTGATTTAGCCATGCAACGATGTGCGCATGGCTTTTTTGACCCTGTGGTCAAAGTTTGGATAAGCGCTCACCTTGCAAACTTGCCATTAACGCTTTAAAGTATACTCATATCATACAACGGAGTGTACCATAAAAGCCTTGATGTCATTAATGCTAGTAACAGGATTGCTATTTGGGACGCCTGCTTTAGCAAGCACCAAGCCAACTTATGATCCCGCCACCAATGAATCCATCCGCATTTTGCGAGATATAATCCAAATTCCATCAAAAAAACAACCATGAAGCCCGGGTTGCTGAGTATCTGCATCTGCGTGATGTGCTTAAATCGCACGGCATTCAGGCGACTTTGATTCTCTATGCGCCTAGTCGCAGCAATCTAATTGCCGAGATCTGTAATGGCAAGGGTAAAACGCTTGCCATCTCAGGGCACATGGATATCGTTGATGCTGGCAACCCTGCCGAGTGGTCGCATCCACCGTTTTCGGCACACATCGATGACGATGGCGTAATGTGGGGTCGGGGTGCGACAGATATGAAGTCGGGACTGTCGGGACTGGTGATGGCGATGATTCGACTGAATGAGACCAAAAATTTTACTGGTACGATTCGTCTGATCGCCACCGTCGGTGAAGAGGTTGGTGAACTTGGTGCAAATCAGCTCACTACCCTTGGCTACATGGATGATGTCGATGACCTACTGATTGCCGAACCAAGTAATGTCGGCATCATTCATGCACACAAAGGATCGCTGAATTATAAAGTCATCGCCAAAGGTGTTGCTACGCATTCATCTATGCCTACCACAGGTAAAAATGCCATCGACGCACTCACGCTAGCGAAGATGATCATTAATGGCGAGCTCCAACAAAAATTCAATACCGCCGATAATGCCATACTTGGCAAAGGATTTAGCAATGTCACTTTGATTAAAGGTGGCAATCAAATCAATTCCATCCCAGACCATGCGGAATATCAAGCCAATGCTCGCACCGTGCCTGAATTTGATAATCAAGCAGTGATTGCCGAAATTCAACGCATCATTGATCAACTCAACAGCGAACAAAAACTCAATCTCTCCTTAGAAGTCACCGCCGATCTGCCGCCAGTAGAAGCCAAAGCATCATCACCACTGATCGATGCCATCATCGACACAGTCAAGGATCAGCCCTCACTTGGGGTGTCGGCGCAGTTCGATCTGATGCAGTCTGTACTTAAGCAAGATCTGAGTGCTGCCAAGCAGCGATTTGGCAAAACGCAAATCTCACCGATGGCCGCCTCAGGCACGACCGATGCGGCGCAGTTTTTGCGGCATCGTGATGGCATAGACCTAGCCATCTATGGGCCAGGTATTCCAATGCTCAATCATAAGATTGATGAGCGGGTACCACTTGAGCAATATTTGGCATTTATTGATGTCTATGAACAGGTCATCAGTCGCTATCTGACATCCAGTACCACATCCAAATAATCCAAGCTTAACAATACAAAAGGCAGAAATCAAATTTCTGCCTTTTGTCATTTTGTACTTTTATTATGAGTCATTTAACCTAGCATTATGCCCACTGACCACTTTTCATCTCAAGAATCTTGTCAGCACGGGCAGCCAGCTGTCTGTCATGCGTCACCATCAGTAGTGCCATGCCGATGGATGACTGCAATTCGGTCAATAGCTCAAACACTGCAGTAGCATTTTCATCATCCAAATTGCCCGTCGGCTCATCTGCCAAGACCAGTGCAGGCTCCGTGACCAAAGCACGAGCGATCGCCACACGCTGACGCTCACCACCAGACAGCTCGCTTGGGCGATGATGCAGTCGATGACCCAGCCCTACACGCTCAAGCAATGCATTGGCACGGCGTTCAGCTTCTTTGATGCTGATATCAGCTCGCATCAGTAGTGGCATAGCGACATTTTCGGTGGCACTAAATTCAGCGAGTAGATGGTGAAACTGATACACAAAGCCCAGATGCTGATTGCGTAGCTCGCCACGGCGTGTCTCATTAAGCTGATTTAGGCAGGCACCTTTTAACCATACTTCGCCTGTGGTTGGTGTATCCAGACCACCCAGCAGATGCAGCAGTGTCGATTTACCCGAACCGCTACTGCCGACGATGGCGATACGCTCGCCCGCCTGGACGGTGAGATCCAATCCCGATAGGACGGTGGTTTTGATTTTGCCTTCGTCATAGACTTTGCTGATATTTTTGGCTTCTAAAATGATACTCATCACACACCCCTTATTCGTATCGCAAAGTCTGAGCAGGCTCGATGCGAGATGCTCGTAGTGCTGGATAAATCGTCATCAAAAAGCTCAGTAAGAACGACGCGGTCATGATCATCACCATATCCAGCACTTGCACTTCTGATGGTAAAAAGTCCACAGGATACACACTGCCGTCAAACAAACTGACACCAAACACACTGCTGATACCGACGACGATGTCATTGACAAATACCGCCAAAGTCACCCCAAGTGCCGTTCCCACGACCGTACCAATCACGCCGATGATCATACCTTGTACCATAAATACTTGCATGATAAGCTTGGGCGATGCACCGAAGGTCTTTAAAATAGCAATATCTGATTTTTTGTCAGTGACAAGCATCACAAGGCTTGAGACGATATTAAAGGCAGCGACGACGACGATTAAAAATAGCAATAAGCCAATCATCGCTTTTTCCATCTGGATCGCACCGAACAAGCTGCCATGCGTCTGCGTCCAGTCCGTGCTATGTAGGCGCATCGGATCGATATTGACCGCATTATTTGCCACTTTTGGCGCGGTGAAAATATCATCAAGCTTCATGCGCAAACCTTGTGCCCCTTCAGGTAGCCTAAGCATCACACCAGCATCACGCATCTGCACAAAGCCCATCACATCATCAATCTCTTTATTGATATGGAATACGCCAACCAAGGTAAACCGCTTAAAGCGCGGAATCACCCCTGCTGCCGATGGCGTGGCTTCTGGCAGTACCAAGGTGACTTGATCGCCCAGTTGTAACCCCATCGAATACACCATCGACTCACCAAGCACAATGCCAAACTCACCTGCTTTTAGATTATCAATACTGCCTGCGGTCATGTGCTCATCGACGATCGAGACCTGCTTTTCGTATTCAGGTTCGATGCCCGTCACCATAATGCCAGCCACCTGCCCTTGCGCGGTGAGCATCCCTTGTAGCTGAATAAATGGCGCGATTGCTTGCACATCTTTATTTTCGGTTTTGATACGCTCAGCCAAAGGCTGCCAGTCGCTGATGATATCCGATGACATCACTGCCGCCTGCGGAATCATGCCTAGGATGCGCGATTTGATTTCGCGATCAAAGCCATTCATCACCGACAACACCGTGATCAGCACCGCCACACCCAGCGTAAGCCCAATCATCGAGATCAGGGAAATGAAAGAAATAAAGCCGTTTTTGCGCTTTGCCTTAGTATATCTAAGCCCAATAAACAGCGCCAAAGGACGAAACATAGATTTTTCCACTTAAGTAAATAATCCGATTAGTTTAGCATTTTTTCACCCAAACACCAACAAAAGCCTCGCCAAAGCCTGATAATTTACCAATTTTTATACCATTGGGAGAATTGACAGCAAATTTTTTACCGCGTTTGTCTTGGCGAAAATCACCATATTTAGGCTTGATATTTTTGTGCTTATCCCCATGTAAGGAACAATTGTCACTGAGAATTTATCATGAGCACTCAAACTTTTAAGTTTCACTACTCACATGAAACCACTCCAGTTAAGATCGATTTGCCTTGTGATGTCAATGCCAGCCACGGCGATCATTGGGCAATTTTGACCGATGATATCGCAGGGGATGTCCCGACTTGGCTGCAGTCGATGCTGGATAAAGCAACCTTGCCACATGGTCTAAGCCGCCAAAACAGCGAAAATAACAGCAAGCTTTTACTTGGCATGAATGACACTTGTCATATCAAACAAATCTTAACCATGTCTGAAGGCAAGCCACAAGCATTCATCAATGCTTTCCCTGCGGTACACAGCCCATACGGTATGACTTGCCAAATCGATCGCATCATCCGCTGTGATTCGACATCGGATGCGATTTTGTGCCTAAGCACCCCAGATGGCGCGACCGTCTATGCTTTCGATCAGCTGTATGCCGCCAATCGCACCGACTATCGCACACCGAAGAAATACTATGTTAATTTCAGTGCGTGGGCGTACCACATCGAGCCGAGTAACCAAGACGAAACCATCTTGGTCGAAGATCAAGAAGCCATCCGCCATCATCGCGCCTTTAATGACATCGTCGCCAAAAACAACGGCAAAATCCCTGATGACATCGATGAGAAAATCCGCGCATGGCAACCTGAAGACAGTGGCGAGCTTGCCCCTGTTGAGATCAATCTTGGGCATATGTGCGCTTATCTGTATGGTGAAACATTTGGTCAAGAAGATGAAGCCTGGTGCCAAGGTCAAGTACTTGGCAAATCACAGACCAAGTTTTTTGACAAAGACATCACCTTGTTTGATGTTGTGATACTGCGTGAGCCTGATGCTGATCCATTCGTCGTGCGTATCGCTGCGGTGAGTAATGACACCACCGATGGCATTCAAGTGCATGATTATATCCAAGCCAATATTTGGCTACAATGCGCTATCTATGCGGATAATCAAAAGCAGGTGAAATAAGCCAATACCACAAAAAAAATCGTTCATAGCATCCAGTTATGAACGATTTTTTATTATCTTTGATGAATCAGCCAAACACCGCTTGATATTCACCATCATCAAAGCCAATCACCACAGCTGCCTTACCATCTTTTTTTTCCCCAATGATGATTGGGCGTTTTAACAAGCTTTGATTATCCTTAGCAATCTCATACAGCTTTGCGATGTTCTCATCACTTGGATTACCGATGGCATCATCGATCAGCGCTTTGGTTGCATCGTCAAATTTACGGTAGGTTGTGCCTTTTTTATTCACCACTTTATCCGCGCCAAACTTGGCAATAAACTCCGCAAAAGTCTTGCCATCAAGTACTGATTTTTTATAATCGAAAAACTCATAAGCTACGCCAAGTTCGTTCAGTTTATCAAAGGCTTTTTTCATGGTATTGCAATTTTTGATGCCATAAACTGTGATTGTCATCATATCCCCCCAAAGTTTTTTGGTTAAATTTGGCAAATTATAGCAAATTCTTGGCATTTTTCGGTATAATACGATGTTATTTTTCACAATTTAATTTTAATTTGCTATTTTGGATAAAGACATGAAAATTTCTTTAGAAAATTATGATTTTGCCAGCATCGAAAGCCAGTTGCAAGCCCAATGGGATAATGACAAGCGCTATCACACCACCAACGAGCCAAGCGATAAACCGACTCGCTATATGCTGTCAATGTTCCCTTATCCAAGTGGCAAACTGCATATGGGTCATGTGCGTAACTATGCCATCACTGATGTACTAAGCCGTTATTATCGCCAAAAAGGCTATGATGTCATGCAGCCGATGGGCTGGGATGCGTTCGGTCTGCCTGCCGAAAACGCCGCCATCGCCAATGCGGTCGCCCCTGCCAAGTGGACCTTCCAAAACATCGATAATATGCGTGAGCAGCTAAAGGCATTGGGTCTATCGATTGACTGGTCTCGTGAATTTGCCACCTGTACGCCTGAATACTACCGCTGGGAGCAGTGGCTGTTTTTACAACTCTACAAAAAAGGCTTAGTATACAAAAAACTTGCCACCGTAAACTGGGATCCTGTGGATAATACCGTCCTTGCCAATGAGCAAGTGGTGGATGGTCGTGGCTGGCGTTCAGGTGCGATTGTCGAAAAACGCGACATCCCGATGTACTATTTTAAGATCACCGACTATGCTGATGAGCTACTTGATGACCTAAAAACCCTAGAAGGTCATTGGCCAAAACAAGTACTATCAATGCAGCACAACTGGATTGGCAAAAGCCGTGGCATGGAGCTAGATTTTGCTTATCATATCGATGGTAATGACGATGTACTGCGTGTATTCACCACTCGCCCTGATACGGTGATGGGTGTCAGCTATCTGGCTGTGGCCGCCGAGCATCCATTGGCACAATACGCCGCCAAGCAAAACGAAGCCATCGCTCAGTTCTGCGCTGAATGTAAACAAGGCTCTGTGGCTGAAGCTGACCTCGCCAAAGCCGAAAAAGTCGGCATGGATACTGGTCTATTTGCCAAGCACCCTATCACTGGCGAAAATGTCCCTGTCTGGGTCGCCAACTATGTACTGATGAGCTACGGCTCAGGTGCAGTGATGGGCGTTCCTGCGCATGATGAGCGTGATTTTGAATTTGCCAATAAATACAACCTGCCAATCACCCAAGTCATTGACTTCAAAGACAAACAAGGTCAATACGACAGCCGTGAGTGGCAAGAATGGTACGGCGATAAAGACACAGGCTACTGCATCAACTCAGGCGTACTTGACGGTCTGTCATCAGCTGATGCCACCGCCAAAGTCGAAGAAATCGTCAGTGCCAAAAATCTTGGCAAAGCCACCATCCAATACCGCCTGCGTGACTGGGGCGTGAGCCGTCAGCGTTATTGGGGCTGCCCAATTCCGATGGTAAACTGCGAATACTGCGGTACCGTCCCTGTCGATGAAGCGGATTTGCCAGTGGTGCTACCGACCGATGTCATCCCTGACGGTCGTGGTAATCCACTCAAAAATATGCCAGAATTCATCAACTGCACCTGCCCAAAATGCGGTCAGCCTGCCGAGCGTGAGACAGATACTTTTGATACTTTTGTGGAGTCTAGCTGGTATGCACAGCGTTTTGCCAGCCCACATGATGATGCGCAAATGATTGACCGTGCTGCAGCTGACAAATGGCTGCCTGTGGATCAGTATGTTGGTGGTGTTGAGCACGCTGTCCTACATTTGCTATACGCACGCTTCTTCCACAAGGTGATGCGTGATGAAGGCTTGGTGAGCGGTGATGAGCCATTTGCAAATCTACTTGCCCAAGGTATGGTGCTGGCTGGTACTTATTATCGTGAAAATGCCGATGGCTCAAAGTCATACTATTTCCCACATGAGATCGACCTTGTGATGAATGGTACTGAAGTCAGTGGCGCGACACTCAAAGCTGATGGCGAACCTGTCATCATCGGCAAAATCGAAAAAATGAGTAAATCAAAAAACAACGGTGTCGATCCCCAAGAAATCATCGAGCAATACGGTGCAGACACAGTGCGTCTATACACGCTATTCACCGCCCCTGCTGATCAGACTCTCGAATGGTCAGATTCAGCACTCAAAGGCCCGCATAACTTTGTCAAAAAAGTATGGCGTACTGTTGGCGAACATATTGACGCCATCAGCAATAAAACCGTTGGTGATATCGATAAAGCCAATTTATCAAAAGCTGCCAAAGACCTACGCCGTAAGACACACGAAACCATTGCCAAAATTGATGTCAGCCTAGGTGAGCATTTGGCACTAAATACACCAGTCTCTAGTCTGATGGAGCTGTGCAATGAGATCGCAAGCTTTAGCGTGAGTGATGACAATGACCTTGCGGTGCGTGATGAGTCGATCCACGCACTACTGACCATGCTGTCGCTATACGCGCCACATGTGGGTGAGTACCTGCTTGATGCGCTTGGTGTCGATGTGCGCACGGTTGCTTTCCCTGCGCTTGACGAATCCGCCTTGGTCAATGACACCATCACCATGGTCGTGCAAGTCAATGGTAAAGTGCGTGGCAAGATGGAAGTCGCTGTTGGCACGGACAACGCCACTTTAATCGCCAATGCCAAAGCACTAGAAGGCGTGGCAAAATTCATCACCGGCGAGATCAAAAAAGAAATCGTCGTACCAAACAAACTGATCAGCTTCGTCGTAGCAGGTAGCTAATGAAAGCCAATAACCTAATCCGTGCAAGCCTACTTGCGGTGAGTGTCTTTTCACTGACCGCCTGTGGCTTTGCGCTGCGTGGCGTGGGGACCAATAGCCAACAGCTTGCCCCTGCCTATCATCAAGTCACCATCAGCACTGCCGATGATCCAACGGCATATGCGTTCAAATACAAGCTTGAAACGCGTCTGTCTCAGCTTGGCGTCAATAGCACAAGTGATGCCGCTCAGCAGATTCGCATTGATAATTTGCGCTATCGCCGCTATGAACTGCTTGGGATTTTGACCGAAGTGCGTCTATTATTGATGGCGGATGTCACTTATCAAGTCGATGGCAAGACCCACAGCTATCCGATCCAAGTCGAGCGCAGTTATCAGTACAACCAAGGTACTGTCGCCACCAGCGATCAGCAAGGCGAACAAGCACAAAACTGGCTGCAAAATAACTTAGCCGAGCGCATCGCCGAGCAGTATTACGCGCTTGCCACACAGTCAGGCAGCAAGGGTACACCCTAGTGCAGCAACGCTTTTTGGCGATTTTACAGTCACTTGCCAAGACCCCTGCTATCAGTGGCTTGTGGCTTGCGCATTCTGATGAACCATTGACCTTGCAGTGGCTCATTGATGCCTGCCGTCCCAGTTGGCGCGCGCATCATCAAGTCATTAAGCGTATTGAGCTTGGCAGCCCTAAGCAGTGGCAAGAAGTCATCAATGAACTTGGCAGTCTGTCACTGTTTGATGATGCCAGTGCCATCATCGTGACAGGCAAGCACAAGCCTGATGCCGCCGCCCTTGCCGAGCTTGAGCGATTCGCCCAAGATGTCAAAGATGGTCAAAGTCGGAACCATTTGATTTGGCTTTTACCCAAGCAAGACAAAAAAGCCCAAGCTACCAAAGCTGTAAAGCTGTTTGAAACGCATGGCGCGCTGATCGATGCCAATGTCTATAACGAAAATCAGCGGCAAGAAATCCTAGCCTTTAAAGCACAGGAACTCTCACTCAGTCTTGACCGTGGTGCATGGCAAGTGCTGATGAGCCATACCGAGCATGATTTATTGAATGCTTATCAGACCTTGTGGCGATTGTCATTTAACCATACCACGCCCAATCAAAGCACGCCGACCGCCATCGATGCTGACACCTTGATGACGCTACTGACCGATGGCGGCAGCTTTAGTGTGTTTGATTTATCCGATGCACTGATTCAGCAAAACGCCACGCAAACTTTAAAAATCCTACACCACCTTAAGCAGACCGACACCGCGCCAAGCATCATCCTATGGGCAATTAATAAAGATGTGCAAGCCGTCGCAGGACTGCAAGCAGGCAAAGATCCACAAAGCCTTGGCATTTGGCGCAATAAAGAACACAGCTATCGCACACTGTCGCACCATTTATCACCGATGATGATTAATCAGCTGCTGAGCGAGATTTATGCCATTGATAAAAGCATTAAAGGTCTTAGCGATGATAATACTTGGCGGCAATTTGAACGGGTTGTGATGATGATTTGCGGTGTGGGTTTGTTAGCTTAATTGACAATTCATAAAATAAAGTCAGCAGCATAAAGCTTGTTCCACGCACCGATAAGAGCCAAAATTTTTATTTTGGGAAATAACTCATTTAAAATCAAATAATTATATCTCATTAATACATACAAAGCACCCTAAATTTTTTAATTTTTAAAATATCTGATTATAAAATTTATAAATTAAACCACCACCCCAACCCCAAATTTACAAAAATACAACATTTCACTACATAAGTTACATTCGTTCAAATTTTTCTCTAAATAAAAATTGTTATCATTCACACGGATTAATTTTAACAATACGACGATAAAACGGTCATTTTATCATCAAAATAAGATGTGCAAATAAGCACAAGCTTGAAATGCGCCAAACTTATCTTTTGATTGATCAGACCATGCATTGACCCAAGTAATTTTATGACTTCTAGCAAACCTGTTCGCAAACCGATCAAACTCACCCCGTATATCAAATGGATCGTCTTAGCCATTATCCTTGCGATATTGGCTTTTTTTGGTTATAAAAAGCTAAACCCCGACCCCGTCGCTCCTGAATATCTCACCACTACCGTCAAAAAAGGCGACATTGAAAACACCGTATTGGCATCAGGCAAAATCAAAGCCATCGAAACGGTTGATGTTGGCGCGCAGGTCTCAGGTGAAATCGTGCGTCTGTATGTCGATGTCGGCGATCAAGTCAAAAAAGGCGATGTCATCGCACAGATCAGCCAAGTCGAGCAAAAAAATGTCGTCTCCAATGCCGAAGCCAGCCTTGCTCAAGCACAGTCTAATCTCAATCAAGCACGCGGTGATCTTGCCAGTCGCGAAGGTGATGTCGTCAGTGCCAAAGCCACGATTGCCACGCGCCAAGCTGAGCTAAAAAAAGCCGAACAAAGCTTTAATCGCTTAGCAGGATTGATCGACATCGATGCCATCAGCCGCGAAGAATACGACGATGCGCGCGCAACACTGGACATTGCCAAAGCCAATCTTGCCGCTGCACAAGCCAGTTATAATAACGCACTCACCGAAGTGAGCAACGCACGCCTTGCCATCGACAGCCAACAAGCCGCCATCACCAAAGCACGCAATGATGTCGTCACCGCCCAAGAAGATTTGCGCTATACCACCATCACCGCACCAATGGACGGCACAATCGTCTCAGTCAGCCAAAAACAAGGCACCACCGTCAATGCCAATCAGTCAGCGCCGACCATCGTCACCCTAGCCGACCTGAGCCGCGTGCGTATCAATGCGCAGATCTCAGAAGCGGATGTCGTGAACATCACGCCAAATATGCCAGCGCGCTTTAATATCATTGGCAATCCTGACATTCAATACGATGCCATGCTACGCGGTATCGAGCCTGCACCTGAGACCATCAGCAGCACGAGCAGTACCGACAGCGCGGTGTATTACATCGGCTATCTGGATGTGGATAATCATGAAGGTAAATTTCGCGTCGATATGACCGCGCAAGTCAATATCATCATCAATGCTGCGCGCGATGTACTGATCGTACCATCGTCAGCACTGATCGAACAAGACGGCAAAACCTTGGTGCGTATCCTAGGCGAAGATGGCTTTGCCAAACCTGTAGAAGTCAGTGTCGGCATCAATAACCGCGTCAATGCTGAAATCACATCAGGGCTAAAAGATGGCGACACCATCATCATCGGCGAACAAAGCAGCGATAATGGCAGCGGCAATAACAGTGACAATAATCGCCGCGGCAATGCACCGCGCTTGATGTAGGTGATGGCATGACGGATATTTCCAATAAACAGCCATCAGAACCAATGCTTGCAAATCAATCGCCACCAGATAAAGTACCATTGATCGAAGTGCGTGATTTGGTGCGTGATTTTCCTGCAGGCGATAGCAGCATTCGCATTTTGCACGGGATTAACCTGACACTATACCAAGGCGAGATGGTCGCCATCATCGGTCAGTCAGGCTCGGGCAAATCAACCCTGATGAATATCTTAGGCTGCCTTGATAAAGCAAGTGGTGGACAGTATCGCATCTTTGGGCGCGCGGTCGATGAGATGGACACCGAAGAGCTGGCACGCCTGCACCGCGAACATTTTGGGTTTATTTTTCAGCGCTATCATCTGCTTGGTGACATCGATGCTTTGGATAATGTCACGGTGCCTGCTGTCTATGCAGGGATGGATACCGTTAAGCGTAAAGAGCGTGCCGCGCAATTGCTTGGCGAATTGGGACTGGGCGAAAAACTACACAACCGCCCCAATCAACTCTCAGGCGGTCAGCAGCAACGCGTCTCCATCGCTCGTGCTTTGATGAATGGTGGTGATATCATCCTAGCTGATGAGCCGACAGGTGCACTTGATAGTCACTCAGGCATCGAAGTGATGAAAATCTTGCACAAGCTCAAAGATCGCGGACACACCATCATCATGGTCACGCACGATCCGAAGCTTGCCAGTGAAGCTGAGCGCGTGATCGAATTAAAAGACGGTCAAGTGATCAACGATTATTATACCGATCACGCCAAAGTACGCACGCCAAGTACGCACGATGATCATAGCCGTGAAAAATCGGTGAGTAAAAACGCCCTATTGGGATTTTTTGACCGCTTAACCGAAGCCTTTAAGATGTCGATCTACGCGATGAAAGCGCACAAAATGCGCACCTTACTCACCATGCTTGGCATCATCATCGGTATCGCATCGGTGGTATCCGTGGTCGGTCTAGGACAAGGCTCACAACAAAAAATCCTAGCCGACATCAATCAGCTGGGCACAAACACCATCACCGTCATCGACGGCTATCCCTTTGGCGATCCGCGCCGCCGCTATGGACACGACAATCTCACCACCGCCGATGCCGATGCCGTCGCCGCACAGCCGTATGCCAAAAGCGTCAGCCCCCAAGTGGATAGCAATGTCACCGCACGCTACAAGAACATCGAAGCCACCGCCAGTGTCAGCGGTGTAGGCAAAGATTATCTGACTGTCACTGGTGAAAAACTGGTGATGGGGCAAGGTTTTAGTAGTCAAAATATCAATGATCTCACCCAAGACATCATCCTTGATAATAACGCTTATCAAACCTTTTTTAATGGTCAAGGCAATCCGATTGGCGAAATCATCTTGGTTGGCAATGTACCAGGGCAAGTGGTTGGCGTTTTATCAAGCAAAAACACGAGCTTTGGACGCGTCAATAACACACCACAGCTGTATATGCCTTACACCACCGTGATGCATCGAATGCTTGGCACAAGCTACCTAGACCGCTTTGTGGTGCTGATTGATGATGCGACACCATCGAGCGTCGCCGAGACCGCCATCAGTGATCTGATCAAATCTCGCCACGGCACCGATGATTTTAATATCATGAATACCGATTCCATCCGTCAGACGGTCGAATCCACCACAGGCACGATGACCTTGCTGGTATCGTCCATTGCCATCATCTCGCTCATCGTTGGCGGTATCGGCGTGATGAATATCATGCTCGTCTCAGTCACCGAACGCACCAGCGAAATCGGTGTGCGCATGGCGGTCGGCGCGCGCCAAAGCGACATCATGCAGCAGTTTTTGATCGAAGCGATTTTGGTGTGCTTACTTGGTGGTATCTTGGGCGTTGCGCTTGCTTTTGGCATTGGTGAGCTGATTAATAAATTTGCTGGCGGGAATTTTAGCGTCGTATATTCGACCTTATCCATCGTCGCAGCTTTTATCTGCTCAACACTGATTGGCGTGGTCTTTGGCTTCTTACCTGCGCGCAGTGCATCACAGCTAAATCCTGTGGATGCGTTAAGCCACAACTAACCCAAACAGCCGATGATGCACACAGCTATCATCGGTTTTTTATTGCAATCTTAAATATCGCTTTATACAATACAAGCATCATTCAAATCATCATTACAAACCAAAACCCATGCCGAATCCTTGGATCATCACCGCTCGCCCAAAGACTTTGCCCGTCGCTGCTTCCAGTATCATCACGGGCAGTGCGCTGGCATTTTGGCAAGACGCATTTGAGCCAACCATTGCATTATTATGCTTAGTCACGACGCTCCTTTTGCAGATTTTATCAAACTTTGCCAATGATTATGGCGATCACCAAAAAGGCAGTGACACCGCCGAGCGCATCGGACCTGTGCGCGCCATTCAGACAGGCAGCATTGACAGTCATGCCTTGCGCCGAGCACTGATGGTGGTGATTGCGCTGTGTATCATCTCTGGCAGTACTTTACTGTTGGTGGCGGTACAAAGCATGGTGGATTTGTTGATATTTTTAACCCTAGGCTTGTGTGCCATCATTGCAGCGATCGCCTATACTATGGGCGCACGACCCTATGGCTATCGCGGACTTGGCGATGTGTCGGTGCTGATATTTTTTGGTATATTGGGCGTTGGTGGCAGTTTTTATTTACAGACACATATCATCACACCGCTGATTTTTCTGCCTGCCATTGCCACAGGATTGCTGGCTGCTGCTGTGTTAAATATCAATAACTTACGCGATATTGAGCAAGACTATCAAGCAGGCAAACTCACCCTTGCTGTCAAGCTTGGCGCGCATAATGCACGCCATTATCACGCACTGCTACTCATCTTGTCGCTCTGCCTAGATGTTGCCTTTGTATTGATAACAGACGGCTCGCTGTGGCGATGGCTATTTGTGCTTAGCATTCCGCTACTTTATTGCCATCTGCGTGCTGTGTATCACTGCCAAAGCCCGCTTGAATTGCGCCCACTACTTGCACAAATGGCGATTTTGACGCTTATTTTTAATGGCTTGTTCAGCTTGGGTTTGATCTTGGATAAAATTTTTGGCTAAAATCTGACTATCAAAACCCTTGCCGTATAAGGCTTTGGCAGATCATTTTGATAAAATCGCAAATTTTTTGAATTTTTTGCAAAATAATGCTTGCAATCATAAAAATTATGCGTATAATATGCACCACATTAGCGATACGGAGTACCGTATCCGACTAGATAAATGGGTCGTTAGCTCAGTTGGTAGAGCAGTTGACTTTTAATCAATTGGTCGCAGGTTCGAATCCTGCACGACCCACCATTTATCCTAGTATCGCTAACGGGTCGTTAGCTCAGTTGGTAGAGCAGTTGACTTTTAATCAATTGGTCGCAGGTTCGAATCCTGCACGACCCACCATCATTCCCCAATAGCTCAGTCGGTAGAGCATCGGACTGTTAATCCGTGTGTCCCTGGTTCGAGCCCAGGTTGGGGAGCCATATTCGAGAAGCCCTTGGTGATTGCCAAGGGTTTTTTCTTATGTGAGATTTACAAGATAGCGATTAATTATGATCACAAGTATGCAGATTATACATGCATAGTCAAACAAATTTAAAAATAAAGCAAGGAAAACGAGCGAAGTTGCACAAGTAGCACTACGAGTGAGTTTGACGCAGTATTATTTTAAAGTTGGCAGACTATCAGTTTGACAAGTATCTTCATCATGTTATAATCATCAACAATCAATTCCAAGACATCATCAAGGGACGACCCATGCTACCCCCACATATCAAAAATCGCTATTCTGATCATCCGCAGGTCATCATGCGCCCTGTGCATCTGCGCCTGTCTGAAGAGATCATCAAGCATCTAGAAGAGACCGCCAGTGTGCATGGTTTTAACCGTATTCAAGGCTTGATTCGTCTGTATATCCGCCAAGGACTTGACCGCGATAACAGCAACTACAGCCTTGCCAATGATGTGCTGTTCATCGAAAAGCTGCGCAAAAAAGGCGTCAGCCAAAAAATCATCGATGAAGCACTGAACGATGTCAATGGCAAATGCGATTTGGAAAAGTGATTGAAAAGCAATTTAGAATATTGATTAATATTCCACCAAATTTAGCCCATAAAAAAATCTGCGTATTATAAATAAGCGGATTTTTTTATGATTGGGCTTTTTACAAAACTTACTTCAGCTCAGCGCTCGGCTCGCCAAAGCTGAGTTTTACACCTTCACCTAGCCCTTTGCCAATTTGTACCCCGAAGCGATCAAAAAACTTATTCATCGGATCGATGTAGGTATAATCAACCGTGTCAAGCTCAAGCTGTTTTTTCAATTGGCTAATGCCGCCAGTTTTATCAGCCAGTCCCAATTTCACCGCTTCATTACCATTCCAAAATAACCCTGTAAATAGCTGATTTTGTTCAGGATTTTTAAGTTTATTACCACGACCTTGTTTAACAGCATTGATGAAGTTTTGGTGCGTGTCGTCCAGCAGTTTTTGGACATGGGCTTGTTCTGTCGCAGTCATCTCGCGGCTCATACTCAAGATATCCTTGTACTCGCCTGCAGTCATGGTGCGATCTTGTACGCCCACTTTACGCATCAGCTCTTCGACATTGTAGCCTGACATGATCACGCCGATTGAGCCGACCAAGCTTGATGGATTAACCCAAATCTCATCGGCAGCCGACGCGATATAATATGCACCCGACGCGCCGACATCGCCGATAATGGCATAGAGTTTTTTGTCTGGATTTTCTTTGCGCAGATCCATCACCATTTGCCAAATCTCATCTGACTGCACTGGTGAACCACCTGGTGAATTGATGTTCAGCACCACGGCTTTGGCTTGGCTATTGTCAAACGCATCTTGCAAGGCGTCATTGATATTCGCTGCATTGGTATCGCTATCACTGCTGATCGCACCTGTGACATCGATCATGGCAATGTGTGGCTCGCCAACGCCCACACGCTCAAGCGATGTCGATGATGCGCTGCAACCATAGCCAAGCGCAATGATGACAAACAGCAAATACACAAAGGTCAATAGCTTAAAGAAAATACCCCAACGGCGGCTGGATTTTTGCTCTTCGATACTGGCAAGCAAGGTCTTTTCAAGCAGTCGCCATTCTTGCCCTGTGCTTGGCGGTGTCAGCTCGCCTTTTGGCAGATTGTCAGATTTATTTGGATTTGGTGGCCATGCCATAATGTTTATCCCAATGAAAATTCATGCTACATTCTACCGCAAAATGCGCTCAAACGGTAGAAAAAGATATACTGAAAAATCCATACAACATCAATTACGGCGATAACTGCATCTGCTGTGCTTGCTTGTCTTGCAAAGCATCAGGCATGGTCTCGGTCGCATTCAGTAGTAATCGTGGGCGAGTGCTTTTTGTCAAATCCAAATAAAGATCTGTTACACACATCATCTGCCACAGCTGCCAAAGTATCGGTGCTTGACTGGTCGCGGTGATCAGCTGCACCCCTTGCTTATACTGCATCGGCGTATTATCAGGCGCATCATCGTAACGATCAAGCTCATCGACGGCAATCATACCATCTTGAGCACGAGTATCGGTCAGCTCAAACGGTAGCTTACTGTCAATCTCAAGCTCACAATGCCACACACGCTGATCGTCAATCTGCCGCCACCCTGTCAGGGTGCGGATCGCAAGATGATCACTTTGCCAGTTCAGCCCTGCAACGCAAGTGTCGTGATGTAGATGCGGCAGTGGCTCGTGCTGCCCTGCTTGCCAATACCGCCCCACTGCCACGCGCTCATTGATGGCGGCGACAGCAGGGACGAACAATGCACTTGGACTTTGGACGATGATACCATCAAGCCCACCTTGTGCCACACCTTGAGCAAATAGCTGATCAATCAGTCGCTGTATCTGCACATCACTAAGCTTATTCGCCTCTTGGTCAGATAAAATCAGCCATCGTGAAAGCTTGCCATCAGCATACGATTGCAGCAGCCATTGCGTGGTTTTTGGTGCGCCATCAAGGATGATGAGTTCTGTTTTTGGCGTAATGCGTCCGATACTCACCAAAATCAACGCCGTCATGATAATCACAAGCAGCGATCGCGGCACTACATTGGGCAGCAGCCAAATTACAACCGCCATCACGCACAGCACAAAGCCCGCCATACCAAACGGTGCATACAGCCACGCACTGACACCACCCCACTGATCCACCAAAGCCACTTCAAGCAGCTGATGCAAAAACCACAAAATCTGCGATGACACCGCCCATAACAGATCTGCTGCCCAAGGCATGATGGCAAATAACACCCCTGCAAGCAAATTAATCGGCACAATCACCATGCCAAATAAGCCGATAGCAAATAAATTCACCACCAAGCCCCATAGCGACACCTTGCCAAACAGCAGCAAGCTGATCGGCAGCATACTGATAAATAGCCATGCTTGCAGCTTTGCCAATTGCACAAATCTCCGCCACCATGACTGCGTGCGCAAGCTGCCGCCATCACTCTGTGTCTCATCAAGCCCATAACGCGCAAGGATAATCACTGCCACGAACGACAGCCAAAACCCTGCTTGCCACAATACAAAAGGATCTAGCCAAATCATCACCAGCGCCGTAATCACCACCGCTGACACCACCCCAATCGGCAATGCCAAATAGCGCACCA
This sequence comes from Moraxella sp. FZLJ2109, assembly GCF_024296965.1. NCBI lineage: Bacteria > Pseudomonadati > Pseudomonadota > Gammaproteobacteria > Moraxellales > Moraxellaceae > Moraxella > Moraxella sp. FZLJ2109. The sequence continues at coordinate 1,750,812 of NZ_CP101112.1, read as the reverse complement.
GCCATACGACGACAAGCATATACACCGTACGCACCGCAGGCACTTCAAAGCCTGTAAAAACAGCATAAATCAACCCTGCTGAGACCATCACCGCCATCTTGATCTGCCATCTGGGCACACGCTGATAGATGCGCAGTGCAGCACGATCAAGCACGCCAACCACCATCGCCGACAGTAGCACCGCTAAGAACAGCACATGCGCACCTGAAATAGCAAGCAGGTGCGAAATCCCTGCCAGTTGATACAGCTGCTTGGTCGGATTATCAATCAGCGCGCGATCACCAGTAAGCAGGCTTAAAGTCACGGCGCGTGCCTGTGCTTGATCCGTGCTGTATGCTTGCCAATCTTGATAAAAATGCGCACGCAATCGCGCTCGATATTGCTCAAGCGTAAGACGAAACTTGGCAAAGATACCGTTTGGTAAATCCTGAACAGGCTCACCCACCGCCAAAATCTGCGCATTGGCATGGATATGGCGTGTCGTCAGCCACTCTGCAACATCAAATCCATTGGCGCTGCTTTTGGTATCGATCGGCGTGATCAGCAAAGTCATCGGCACACGATCGCCGACAGTTATTTTGCCTAAAGCGGATAAATCACTTTTGGCAAATGCTGGATTGGCATGTAGCATGACAGTTATGTCATTTAGTGCATCGACATCATCGCTGTGCGTATCGGTATCCGTGTGCAGATTGACATCATCACCACCAAATGGATTATGCACCGTCAGCAATCGCCCGCTACTGGTGGCATCATCCAGCTTGACATCATCAATGCGCGCCACTTGGCGAAAACTGCGCTCAAGCACAGGATCGTACACGCCATCACTCAGCTGCTCTATATGTACTGCGGCAGTGATGATATGGCGCGATTGGGGCAGCTTGGCTTGATAAGCATCAAACACAATCATCGTCCGAAAAGCAAACAGCACAATGATGGCGATCATCAGCCCAGTTTTAGCAAGCTTAAATAAATGCTTCTGCCCGATTTTTAGATAAAAAGATTTGGATAAATCTGATGAGAAATAAGAAGGGTTGAAATTTGAAAGTTTAACAAAAATAAATAGCAGCAATAATAATATTAGCGTAAGCCCCAAAGTGCCACTGCCTGTGCCAAGCTGCGATACCAAATCAGCATCGAGCATAAAGCCATCCATCACGCCAAGCACCGTCAAGGATACCAGCGTAATCAGTACAAACAGCCAGACACTCATGCCAATTTATCCCGCACTCAAGCCATCATTAGCCGTGCTGCGCTTGATGTGCCAAAATCATCGTCAATAGCGGCAAATCATCAGGATAAGTCAGCTTGATATTCATCTTTGATGCTGGGATAATTTTCACCATTTTACCAAGAGATTCATAAGCACTGGCTTCATCAGTAATGACAAGCTTGTGCGTCGCTACATGATCAAGCACCGAAATCAACCCACCTAAGTGAAACACCTGCGGCGTCAGTGCTTGCCACAGCCCATCACGGCTGACGGTTTCAAGGATTTTGCCATCATGTGCGCGCTTTAGCGTATCGACCACAGGACTTGCCAAGATCAACGCATCGGCCGCATCCTGCCCTTGATCGATCTGCTCAATCGCATCAATCAATCGCGATAAATCCGCCATCGGTAAGCACGGACGCGCCGCATCATGAATCAGCACCCATGCATTATCAGCCACGCCACGCGCCTTTAGAGACATTAGCCCTGCCTGCACCGACTGCCAGCGCTCATCACCGCCTAGCGTGCGATAAATCGGCTTATTGCAGCGATCAGCGATTTGCCGCACCGCTTGATCTGCATACACATCATCTGCCGCCAGTACAAAGGTTAAATCACTAATGCGCGGTTCATTGACTGCAAGCGCACTATGCACCAACACAGGTAGATCATTGATCTGTAGGTACTGCTTTGGGCGATCAGCACCAAAGCGCGCGCCCTTGCCAGCGGCAACCATCAAGGCATGGATAGTTGGGGTGTTCATGGTGAATTACTCATAATAAAAATCGCCAAACGAAAGTTGACGATTTTTGGGAAATTTGGTCGGTGTAAAAGCTTATCAAAGCTCACACCATCCACGCATTAAGGGGCGACAGCTTCAGGCACAGCATCGACCGCTTCCACCTGATCTTCAGCACTCGGCGCTACCTGCCGACTGTAGGTAATCGGCGCATTCGACAGCTGCATGAACACTTCACCTTGCTTGATCAAACCAAGCTCAAGGCGCGCATGCTCTTCAATTGCCGACAGCCCTGATTTCAGATCTTGTACATCAGCCACTAGGATACTGTTTGTGTACATCTGCTCTTCGATCAGTCGCTGACGATCCTTAAGATCAAGCTCAAGCTTTTGCAAATTGACATGACCATATTCGCCATACCAATATTGATACTGTAGCATCGCAAGCACCACAGACGCAAAGACAATAGCGATTAGATAGCCGATGTTATTGCCAATGCGTCGCTTAGGTGCATAAGTCAAACTCTGTGTACTCTTTGCCATCTCTTAGCCGCGCAGACCGATAAACTCTTCGCGACCGCGGTAAGCAGCGCTCACTTGCTCTTCGATACGAAGCAGTTGGTTGTACTTGGCGACACGGTCAGAACGGCATAGCGAGCCTGTCTTGATTTGACCTGCTGCTGTACCCACTGCCAAATCAGCGATGGTTGAGTCTTCAGTTTCGCCTGAGCGATGGCTGATGACGGTCGCATAGCCGTTTTGCTTAGCCAGATAAATCGCATCTAGGGTTTCTGATAGCGTACCGATTTGGTTGAATTTGATCAAAATCGCGTTGGCGATGTTTTTATCGATACCTTCTTGTAGGATTTTTGGATTGGTAACAAATAGGTCATCACCAACCAACTGAACTTTTTTGCCCAGTTGCTGAGTCAAATATGCCCAACCTTCCCAGTCGCTTTCATCCAAGCCGTCTTCAATTGAGATGATTGGGTATTGGTTGCACAGACCAGTCAAATAGTCGCTAAAACCTTGGCTGTCAAAGGCTTTGTTGCCTTCGCCTGCTAGGATATATTGACCATTTTTATAAAACTCAGACGATGCACAGTCTAGTGCTAGGAAGATATCTTGACCTGCTTTATAGCCCGCTTTATCAATCGCTTGCATGATCACAGTGATCGCTTCTTCGTTTGAGCGCAAGTTTGGTGCAAAACCACCTTCATCACCAACCGCAGTGTTCAGACCTTGTGCTTTTAGCACTGATTTTAGGCTGTGGAAAATCTCAGTACCTGCGCGCAATGCTTCAGAAAATGAGCTAAAACCAACTGGCTCAATCATAAACTCTTGGATATCAACAGTATTATCCGCGTGCGCACCGCCATTTAGGATGTTCATCATCGGTACTGGCATGGTCAATGCAGTCTGACCGCGCAGATTGGCGATGTATTGATGTAGCGGCAAGTTTTGAGCCAGTGCAGCAGCTTTTGCCGCAGCCAGCGACACAGCAAGCATGGCATTCGCACCCATATTGCCTTTATTCTCAGTGCCATCAAGCTCGATTAGGATATTATCAATACCTTGTTGATCTGTGACATCTTTATCTAATAGCGCACTGCGGATTTGGCTATTGGCATTGGCGACAGCTTTTTTGACACCCTTGCCCAGATAACGGCTTTCGCCATCGCGCAGCTCTAGGGCTTCTCGCGAACCTGTTGATGCACCACTTGGCGCAGCGGCACGACCACAGATGCCATTGGCAAGAATCACATCCGCTTCGATGGTTGGGTTACCACGAGAATCTAGGATTTCGCGCGCGCGAATGTCTTTGATTTCAATTTGGTTTTTGGTCTCTTCAGCGTACATAGTCACTCCTTTAATCAGTTATCAATCGCCAGTTGGCATAAAAATTAGTACAATTAAATATTTGCTTATTTGGTGTCAAGCACCGCAAAGCCCTTGACCAAGTCATCAAGCTGCTTGATCTGTGTCAAGAATGGCTCAAGTTGGCTTAGTCGCAGCGCACTTGGACCGTCGCACTTGGCAAGATCAGGATCTGGATGCGCTTCTAAGAACAGCCCTGCTAATCCTGTTGCCATACCTGCACGCGCCAAAGTGGTGATTTGGCTTCGACGACCGCCTGCACTGTCCGCGCGACCGCCCGGCTCTTGTAGTGCGTGCGTGACATCAAAGAATACAGGCACATTCATTGCTTTCATGGTGTCAAAGCCAAGCATATCAACGATCAGGTTGTTATAACCGAACGCAGAACCACGCTCACATAGAATGATTTGATCATTGCCTGCTTCTAAGCATTTATTGATGATATGACGCATCTCATGTGGTGCTAGAAACTGGGCTTTTTTGACATTGATCACCTTACCTGTACGCGCAATGGCACTGACCAGATCAGTTTGGCGCGACAAGAACGCAGGCAGTTGCAGCACATCAGCGACTTTCGCCACTGGTGCAGCTTGGTATGGCTCGTGCACATCAGTGATGATTGGCACATTATAAGCTTCTTTGATGTCATTAAGCCATGTCAAACCCGTCTCTAGACTTGGGCCACGGAATGAATGCAGGCTTGAGCGGTTGGCTTTATCAAAGCTTGCCTTAAAGACATAGCCAATGCCTAGTCGTGTACAAATGTCGATGTACTGTTCAGCGATTTCGAATGCCAATTCACGGCTTTCTAGCACATTCATGCCGCCAAACAGAACAAATGGCTTGTCGTTGGCGATCTCGATGCCGCTGACAGTAACCGTAGATTGAGCAACGGTAAGTGGCTGTGTCATAATGATTACCTTTATTTGCTACCTTAGTAGGTGGATTATAGCATTAAATTGGCTCAAAAGGATAAAAGCACACCAAAACTTGTTTGGTGCGCTTATGTATTTAGGCAGATTTCACATCAATTGCCGCTTTGATGAAGCTATTAAACAATGGATGACCGCCGCGCGGTGAGCTTGTGAACTCTGGATGATACTGTACCGCCACGAACCATGGGTGGCTGTCAATCTCGACCGCTTCAACCAAATGCTGCTTGGCTGAGTAGCCTGAAATTTTCATACCTGCCGCTTCTAGTGGCTCGATATAGCGATTGTTCATCTCATAGCGATGGCGATGGCGTTCGGTGATGTTGATCGCGCCATAGATTTTGGCAAGTTTTGAACCTGCGACCAATTCCGCTTCCTGCGCGCCCAGACGCATCGTGCCACCAAGATCAGAATCATCTGAGCGGATTTGTAGCTCGCCTTTTTCATCGAACCATTCGGTGATCAAACCGATGATTGGATTGGCAGTTTTGCGATCAAATTCGGTTGAGTTAGCTTCTAAACCCAAGACATTACGCGCGTATTCAATCACCGCAAGCTGCATACCTAGGCAGATGCCCAAAAATGGCTTACCGTTTTTACGAGCGTATTCGATGGCTTTCATCTTGCCCAAAGTACCACGCTCACCAAAGCCACCTGGTACCAAGATTGCATCCGCTTTTTCGATCTCAGCCATGGCTGATGTGTCAGTCTCTAGCGTCTCAGCACTGACATAATGAATGCGTACTTTGGTCTTATTATGAATGCCTGCGTGCAGCAAGGCTTCATTGACTGATTTATAAGCATCAGGCAGTTCGACATATTTACCCACCATCGCAACAACGATTTCACCTTGCGAGTTGAACAAATCGCTCACCACTTGATCCCAATCAGACAAATCTGCTTCAGGAGCTGTGATACCAAAACGCTCACAGATCAAATCATCCAAATCTTGCTCATAGAAACGGCGTGGGATTTGGTAAATTGATTTGGCATCTTCGCACAAGATCACGCCACGCGTCTCAACATTGGTAAATAGTGCGATTTTTTGGCGATTGTCTTCTGAGATTGGCTGTTCAGAACGGCAAATCAGCACATCAGGCTGAAGACCAATAGAACGCAACTCTTTGACAGAATGCTGTGTTGGCTTAGTCTTAGACTCGCCTGCTGACGCGATGTACGGTACAAGCGTTAGGTGCATTAATAGTGAATTATTGCGACCCAATTCCACTTGCATTTGGCGCACGGCTTCCATGAATGGCAAGCTTTCGATATCGCCCACTGTGCCACCGATCTCAATGATGGCGATGTCATAGCCTTCACCACTGGCACGGATTTTGTGCTTGATTTCATCGGTGATATGCGGAATGACTTGCACTGTACCGCCCAAATAATCGCCGCGGCGTTCTTTGGCAAGGACGGTTTGATAAATGCGACCGCTGGTGAAGTTATTTGCCTTAGTCATTTTTGAGCGGCGTAAGAAGCGCTCATAATAACCTAGGTCAAGGTCGGTCTCAGCGCCGTCTTCGGTGACAAAGACTTCACCGTGCTGGAACGGGCTCATTGTGCCTGGGTCAACATTAATATAAGGATCCATTTTGGTCATGGTGACTTTCAGGCCACGCGCTTCCAAAACAGCAGCTAATGAAGCAGCAGCAATGCCTTTGCCAAGTGATGACACGACACCGCCGGTAACAAAGATAAATTTAGTCGTCATAGTAATGCATCGGTTACTGGTAAATGTGAATTTTACTAAAATTTACGCAAAAAATATAGGGGGTGAATCATTTTTTTGTAAATATGGTCATAGAAAAACAAAACAAGACTGGGCACTAACCCTACGATAGTACATATAGTACAGCAAGACGCGTGGGCGCTGTATTATTTTGATTTTTATAGTCCATAAAAAAGAGCTGCAGTCATCGCAGCTCTTTTTGGCAGTACAGCATTGACTATGTCAATTACTGTGCTTGGTTTTGTGACAATGAACGCACATAAGCAGCCAACAGCATCACACGCTCGTTACCAAGCTTGCTGTGCCACTCTGGCATCACACCACGACGACCGTAACGGATCGAAGTTTGGATGGTATCGCGATCACCGCCAAATAGCCAAATGTCATCAGTTAGGTTCGGTGAACCAACAGCGATTTGACCTTTAGCATCTGGGCCGTGACATACTGCACAAGTCGTTTCAAAGATAGCTTTACCTTGAGTGACTTTAGCAGCGTCTAGCTCATAGCCATTTTGGTTACCAGAAATGCTCAGTACATACTCAGCAACCGCTTTTACGCCTGCTTCACCGATGACTTTTTGCTGATTTGGCATACCAGCAGTTTCTGCCAAGTTACGACCGTTGTGGATGGTCAATAGGATTTGATCCGTATTACCACCATGCAGCCAATCGTTGTCGGTTAGGTTTGGATAACCTGCCGCGCCTTCAGCATTCGAGCCGTGGCACAGTGCGCAGTTTTGTAGGAATAGACGGTTACCGATTTTTTGAGCTTCTGGATCGGCAGCTAGCTTCTCTACATACGGTGCAAGCAATGTGATTTGGTCATTGATTTGCTTTTGTAGATCTGCATTTTCTTCACCTGGTTTTTGCTGAGCTTGCAGATCATTCAATTTTGCCAAAATCGCAGTGGCTTCTGATGCGCCTGCATTGGCTAGGATGTTTTGTTCAAAGTTTTCGATGAAGACTTTGTTGTTTGCTTGTAGCTGGCTGTTTAGCTCATTGGCAGAAGTCCAGTGAACTGGCTGACCATCCACTTCAACAGTGGTCACGCCTTTCCAAGCATTTGGCATGATCGCTGGGAATAGTACGAAATAGCCCAAGCCCCAGATCAAAGTACCAAAGAAAATTACCAACCACCATTTTGGCAGTGGCTTATCATATTCACGAATACCATCATATTCATGACCTGTTGTGCCGTCTTCTTCAAGTGCTGGTTTAGATTTTAGCGTCCAGACCAAAACACCGAAGATAAATAGCCAACAGCCTAGCGATAGGATGGTAATCCAAGAACCCCAAAAAAAGCTCATTGTGTATCCTTAGTGCGTTGTTGTGATGATGAACTTTCAAGATCATCTAACGCAAGTTGTGCATCTTCTTCAAAGCGTTTTTTATTTTTTGGTGAATATGCCCACCACGCGATGCCGATGAATGCAATGAATGCACTCACCGTCGCAATACTATGCAAAACGCCCAAATCCATTAGCGCTGACCTTTCATGGCGATACCTAGCTGTTGTAGGTATGCTACCACCGCGTCAAGCTCTGTTGCGCCCAGTACTTGGTCTGGTGCTGCTTCGATATCAGCATCTGTATAAGGCACACCGAAACGCTCTTTAAATAGACGCATTTTTTCTTGTACCTTTTGACCATCAACTTCATTCTTGGCTAGCCAAGGATAAGATGGCATAACAGACTCTGGCACGACAGAACGCGGATTGATCAAATGGTCAATGTGCCATTGGTCAGAATAACGACCACCCACACGAGCTAGGTCAGGACCAGTACGCTTAGAACCCCATAGGAATGGGTGATCCCATGCTGATTCTGCTGCACGGCTGTATGGTCCATAACGCTCAACTTCTGCACGCAGTGGACGCACCATTTGGGTGTGACATACATGGCAACCTTCGCGGATATAGATGTCACGACCTTCTAGCTCTAGTGCTGTCCATGGGCGCATATTTGGCAATGGTTTGTTCACGCCGCCATCTTCTGGTGCATTGCGGTCAAAAATCAAAGGAACGATCTCAACCAAGGTCGCAAAGCTGATGGCGATCACGATAAAGGTAACGAGTAAACCTGTGTTTTTCTCAAATACTTCATGAGTTAATTTAGACATTGCTTACCCCTTATGCTTGTACAGTCGCAGCTTCGTCAGCTGACTTTGGCTGTGCCACTGGTTCAACGACGCTTGGCATCTTGATGGTACGATAGCAGTTATACGCCATCACAACCATACCAGCAACATACAAAGCACCACCCAAAGCACGCACCACATATGGCCAGTGTGATACCACAACTGTTTGGATGAAGTCATATGCCAAAGTACCATCTGGGTTGGTCGCACGCCACATCATACCTTGGGTAATACCCGAGATCCATAGCGCAACGATATATAGCACTGTACCTGTGGTTGCAAGCCAAAAGTGTAGTGTGATTAGGTCGGTTGAGTACATTTTTGCTTTGTTATAAATACGCGGCAACAGCACATAAATCGAACCGATTGTTACCATACCTACCCAGCCTAGTGCACCTGAGTGTACATGGCCAACTGTCCAGTCAGTGTTATGGCTGATAGCGTTCACCGCTTTAATCGATAGCATCGGACCTTCGAAGGTACTCATCGCATAGAATGATAGTGCAACGATCAAGAAACGGATGATAGGGTCAGTACGCAATTTATCCCAGCTGCCTGATAGGGTTAGAACACCGTTAATCATACCACCCCAAGATGGTGCAAATAGGATCAACGAGAACACCATACCCAAAGACTGAGTCCAGTCAGGCAATGCTGAATAATGTAGATGGTGACCACCTGCCCACATATAAGAAGCAATCAATGCCCAGAAGTGTACGATCGATAGACGATATGAATACACTGGGCGACCGACTTGCACAGGAATGAAGTAGTACATCATACCCAAGAATGCAGCAGTTAGGTAGAAACCAACAGCATTATGACCATACCACCATTGAACCATAGCATCAGTCGCACCGCCAAATAGCGAATAAGACTTCAACGCACCTACTGGAACCGAAAAGCTATTGACGATATGCAGTAGCGCAATGGTAATAATGAACGCAGCAAAGAACCAGTTTGCTACATAGATGTGTGAAGTTTGGCGTTTGATAATCGTACCGAAGAATACGATGGCATAAGCAACCCACACCAAGGCAATGGCGATATCAATCGGCCATTCAAGTTCAGCATACTCTTTAGCTGATGTATAACCAAGCGGCAAAGTAATCACTGCAGCGACAATAATCGCCTGCCAACCCCAGAATGTAAACCACGCCAAATACGGGGCAAATAGTCTGGTTTTACAAGTACGCTGGACGATATAGTAAGATGTTGCAAAAAGTGCCGATCCCCCAAACGCAAAAATCACCGCATTGGTATGTAGCGGTCTTAAGCGTCCAAAAGATAGCCATGATGTATCAAAGTTCAAAACTGGCCATGCCAACTGCGATGCAATAAAAACACCGACAGCCATGCCAATGATGCCCCAAACCACCGCCATGATGGTAAAAAATCGCACGATGGTGATTTCATACTCATGATCAACGGATAGCGGAGCCACTGCTGATTTGTATAGACTCATTGGATATTTTCCTGTGCAGCCCGATTTATTTAGCTTGAGTGACTTTTGGTGGGTAAATTTTACCCAAACCTTCACTTGCTTTCATTTGTGTGTCTATTGTAACGCAAAGTTTGGCAAATATCATCCTTGCAAGCGTGCAAAATACAAAAAATTCCCCAATTTTTTTAAGGAATGTCCAAAAACACCGACAACGGTCATCAAATCCGATGTCAAACGGCGATACAAACGGCGAAATTTGCGACTAATGATGCGATTTTGACAAACTTTTGCGTACTATTGTTGGCAGTGTTTGCCAACTTTTGCTCATACCCATACTAATAATAAGGTATTATTAGCGGTTTATCACCTTTTATTATACAACACAAATGTAATTTTTGGGTATATTTTGTAAAAATATTGAAATTTTTTGGCAATAATCGCTGAAATTCTCGCCAATTTTATCGAAATTCCTAATAATTTCAACCAGTTATCATTGTTACTGGCTGCTGTTTTACTTATTGTTTTGCCAAACTTTGTCTATTCTTACACGGTTTTTGGTGTTTTTTCACAAATAGACAGCAAAGTTTTACGCATTTGTACGCTTTTTGCCTTATAATAAACCAATGATTTTTTTATAAGGATGGATCACAATGGCAAAATTTCTTTCACAAGCTTGGTTTGATGAAGTCGCGGCACTAAACGCACAAGCTGGCGATTTAAACCTTGCGCCAAATCTTGACAGTGTACTATTAAACGCCATCATCACAGGCGATGATGCTGCCGAGCTACACCTAAAAAATGGTAAAATCGCACAAGGCTTGGTGGACAATGCCAACAGCACTGTGACTGTCGATCGCGAAACTTTGGTTCAAATCATCTCAACAGGCGATGTCAATATTGCCATCGAAGCCTTTATGCTTGGCAAAATCCGTGTCGATGGTGACATGACCCAAGTAATGGCATTACAATCTGCCAAGCCAAGCCAAGAACAAAAAGCATTATTCAAGCAGATCCTTGCGATTACTGAATTTTAATCATTCTATAAGTGATAAATGCAGCACAAGGGGCGAGATTTCGTCCCTTTTTTGTGGGTTAATTTTGGTAAAATTCACAATAAATAAGCAACATTTTCAATTTCCCATACAAAAACCCTACAAAAAATGGTAATATAAGCACCGTTAATCTTATGAAAATTCATCATAAGTTTTTACCATTTTCGATTAATTTCGCTTAAGCCATGTGGATGATGTGAATGCGTCATTGTTTTTGTTAAATTAACCAAAATTTCGCATTTTAGCACGCATCAACCATAGCCAGCCAAGGTGACGACAATGTCCGAACAAGAAAAACCAAAGAAAAAGCCCCGCCCCGCTCCCGAAAAAATCATTCCAACATCCAAAGACATGGACGCGACCAAGGTGCGCGTGCATCCGCGATTTGTCAAAGGTAAATATCAAAACATTCGCCTAGTGAGCATGTATGCCATTTTGATTGGCTTTTTGATTTTGCCGTGGATTCGCTGGAATGGGCGACAGGCGATTTTGTTTGATGTGATTGAGCCGAAGTTTTATATCTTTGGCGCAACTTTCATGCCACAAGATTTTTATTTCTTTGCCTTTGTCTTTATCATCGCGGCGATGCTGCTATTTATGGTGACAGTCTATGCTGGCCGCGTGTGGTGCGGTTATGCCTGCCCACAGACCATTTATGTGCATCTGTATCAGCATATTGAGAAGTGGATCTTGGGCGAGCGTAATAAGCGCATGAAGTTCGACCGTGAGCCGATGAGTGCATCTAAGGCAATGAAGCTTGTGCTGATTCACTCGATATGGGGTATGATCTCTGCGGTGACAGCATTGACCTTTATGGCGTTCATCGTTGGCACCGATACGCTGATTTTTAATGGCAATCCGCTGTTCTTTATGGAATGGGGTAAGATGAGTTGGATTTTCTTCATTCTCATCACCCTAGTCACGCAGATCAACGGCGGCTATATGCGCGAGCATATGTGCGTGTATATTTGCCCTTATGGTCGTTTCCAATCGGTGATGTTCGATAAAGACACCTTGATCGTCTCTTATGACTATGAACGCGGCGAGCCACGCGGTGCACGCAAAAAAGGCGCAGAACACGAAGGCTATGGCGACTGCGTGGACTGCACCATGTGTGTGCAAGTCTGTCCGACAGGTATCGATATTCGTGATGGCCTGCAAGTTGAATGCATCCAATGCGCGGCGTGTATCGATGCGTGTAATGAGATCATGGACAAGGTCGGCTATCCGCGCGGCTTGATTCGCTATACTACCGAGCGTCAATTGGTCGAGAAACAAAAAACCAAAATCATCGGCTGGCGTATCTTCGCTTATATCGCGGTGCTTGGCGCCTGTATCACAGCAGCGACCCTAGTGGCTGTAGGTCGCGCACCGCTTGAGATGGAAATCCGTCACAACCGTCAGCAGCTATCAACCATCGATCGTGATGGCATGGTGAAAAATAGCTATGTGCTAAAAATCGTCAATAAAACAGACGAACGCCATGTCTATCGCGTGCACCTAGAAAATCCCGGCGAGATGAAACTACAGTCACGCTTTGAAAAATTGCCATTGAACGCCAATGAGCCATACGATCTGCCTGTGAACATCATCGCGCCTGCAGCCAGCCTAAGCCAAGAAAGCACGCCGATCACCATCACCGTATATAGCGAAGATGGCCAATACAGCGCATCTGCACAAGATACCTTTATCTACCAAACTTCAAAAGATAAAAAATAACTTGCTGCAGCCCTGCCATTCAAGCCCTGTTGTGTTACAATAGGGCTTGATTTTTGTTCTTTGGAAAGTTTATGCCTACCCGTGAAACCAACAATTCAGCCAATGTCTGGTACAAAAACTACATGGTACTGGTCTTCGTCATCGGTCTGCCTGCACTGGTGGTGATTGTATGTTTATTCTTTATTTTTTATTCAATAAAAATTCAAGACAGCACCGTACGCGATGATTGGTATATGGATGGCAAAACCCTGTACCAAGACGCTTCACGCGATAAGATGAGCCATGATCTAGGCATCACTGGCATCATGCGCCTGTCATCAGATGGTGATGATACGCAAGTGCGCTTTGAGCTGAATTATCCTAGCGACAGTTTATCATCGGGTAAATTTCACGATGGCACGCCACTGACCTATCCAAGAAGCCTAGCTGTGCGCATCTCTCATGCGACAGATAATGATAAAGATCGCGATTTTACCATCACGCACAGCACAGACAATGTCTATACTGGAAAAGTGACACTCGATCCAACACCTGCCAAATATTATGTGCAAATCAGTAACGATGGCGCACACAATTGGCGATTGGTACAGCATGAAAAATTCCCCGTACAAAACATCGCCTTTCGTCCGCTATCAAGCTTCGATAAAGATGGCAGCACCCTGCCTGATCAGCGAGATAAGCGCGCGCATTTGGAAAATAAAGCTCAGTAAAACAAAAAAGATTGTGGGTCAAATGAACCGACCCCCAATTCTTAGACACTAAGATTAACGGTTAAGGTTTCATCAAGGACTGAGTTCTGTATTGTACAGGACTCAGTCCTTTTAATTTGCTCTTTATTCTATCATGGTTGTAGTAGTGAATGTACTCATCAATCACTTTTCTAAGCTCATCTGGTGAAGTGAATTTAGTTTTCTCATAAAATATCTCTTCTTTTAATGTCCCAAAGAAACTCTCTATCACTGCATTATCCAAGCAGTTACCTTTTCTTGACATACTTTGGATAATGTCATTGTCTTTTAAGGTTTGTTGGTAATTGCTCATTTGATAATGCCAGCCTTGGTCAGAATGCAAGATGGGTTTGTCATCACCAGTTAGCGTTGTTATGGCTTTGTGTAGCATGTCTTGCACTAACTCATAAGTCGGTCTGTCTTTGATACTGTAGCTAATGATCTCACCATTATACAAATCAATGATGGGTGATAAATACAGCTTTTGCTCTTTGATACCGCCATCATAAGTTTTGCTTTGTATTTTAAACTCAGTGACATCTGTTGCCCATTTATGATTGGGCTTGTCTGCTTTAAAATCACGGTTTAAGACATTGGTAGCGATTTTGCCTACTCGTCCACGGTAAGTGCTGTGTTTGCTTCGCTTACGACGAATTACTGCTTTAAGCCCAAGCTCGTGCATTAGCCGTTGCACTTTTTTATGATTGATAACAAAGCCTAACTGCTTTAGTGCTAGGGTAATACGCCGATAGCCATATCTGCCTTTGTGAGCGTGGTAGATGTTTTGGATTTTATCTTTGATAACAGTGTCTTGCTCAGGTCTGCTTAATTGTTTTAGATGATAGTAAAAAGTACTTCTTGGTAAGTGTGACACGTTAAGCAAATCATCAATCAGATAGGTTTGCCTTAATTCTTGCACAATCATCACTTTTTCTTGGGTGATGATGCGTTGTGTTTTTGACGAATTAAGGCATCGAGCTTTTTTAGATAAGCATTCTCAGCTTCTAGATATTGAATGCGTCTGAGTAACTCGGCGTGTTCATTGGTTAGTGTTTTATCTGTCCTGTCCACCTTGGCTGTTTTAGCTACTTTGCTTGTTTTCGTTGCTTTGGCTACTTTATCTGATTTATTGGTTGATTTGCTCATAGGTCTTCTGCCTTTAGGTTTGGGAGTAAGTCCCATGATACCATGAGTTTGATAAGCTTTTAACCATTGAAAGAGCACACTTGGGCTACTGATGTTTAATTCAGTGGCAACTGTTGGCATAGATTTGCCAGAGAGTAATTGTAATACTGCTGTGTGTTTAAATGCTGGTGAATAACTGGCTTTGCTTGTTCTTGGGCGAATGCCATCAATCCCATGAGTTTGGTAGAGTCTCACCCAGTTTTGGATGATAGAGCTTTCTATGCCAAAAAATTTGGCTGTCTGATTGTAACTATGTCCTGTTAAATAATGTTGAATGACGGACAGTTTAAAGTCCATTGTGTATTTGGTCATAAAAACACCCCAAAGGCTGTCTAACTTTTGGGGTGCGGTTCAGTCAAATCACAATCTTTTTTTATTCGGTTTAATTTTTATTTGCACTTTTCACCGCTTGCTCTTCTTCGGCGATGACTTGACGCGCGACATGCAAAATCAGCTGCCGCAACCAGCGATGTGCAGGATGATGCTGTAATAGTGGTGACCACGCCATCGTCAGCTCAAATTCGGGAATAAAAAACGGCGGTTCTTTGACAACAATTTGTGAATTATTATCCGCCTGTAGTTTTGCCACACGAGTGGGTAGTGTCGCAATCAAATCCTTATTTGCCGCAAGCATCGCAGGCATCTGATAATGACGGGTAAAGACGCTGATTTGGCGTTTTTGACCAAGTCGTTGTAGCGCTTGGTCGATAGAGCCAAGGCCGCCTGATTTTTCGGGATTGACCCCAAAGCCGACACCCATCCCCGTCTTTGATACCCAGACGTGCTGCGCTTTTAGGTAGTTTTTTAGATTAAAGCGATTGACATACGGACTTTCGGCGGACAACAGACAGCTGAATGTATCACGCCACACCAAGACCTGATGGAAACTTTGGGGGATTTCATTAAAGCGGTTAATCGCCAAATCCACCCGCCCTTGTTCCATATCTCGATATGACACATCTGACGGTGTCAAAAAGTCCAAAATGACATTTGGCGCTTCTGAACGCAATGCCTTGACCAGCCTAGGCACAAGTGTCGCTTCGGCATAGTCACTGGTCATGATACGAAACACGCGCGATGTGCTATACGGACGAAACTCAGTGCGCGGCTCAAGCAAAGTGGTGATGTCTGACAGCACTTCACGGATACGCGGCTGTAGCTCAAACGCACGCTCGGTTGGCGTCATACCTTCAGACGAACGCACCAATAACGGATCATTGAACAGCGAACGCAGACGGCGCAAAATATTACTCATCGCAGGCTGAGTGATGCCAAGCTGTTCAGCTGCGCGCGTGACATTTTTCTCGCGCAATAGCACATCCAAATAAAACAGCAAATTCAGATCGACTTTTTGAAGATTCATGACATTACCTTTTTTTATTATTTTAAGATAATTACTTTGCAATAATTAACTTAAAATAATCAATTTCTAACCACTCTAAACTCATTGCACATTTGGCAGACCAATCTGATGCACTTGGCTTTTTGTGACGCCTAATACGCCATTAATCTTCTTATACGATGAAATGGTCGGCTCAATACTGTGATACATTGGCTGAATGGCAATGCCGCTTATGTTTTTGTACTCGTATAGCAGCGTATCGCCACGGCGTTTCACAAGCTCAAGCACCGCATCTTTTGCCGATGGTTCAAATAAAATGATCAAGCTGCCCGCTGTGGCATTTTGTGCCACTTGTGGTGCGTATTCAAGTGCATCTGCCGATGGCTTAGAATGCTTGGGCGCGGTCGTCGGCACGGCGGTGGTTACGCCATCTTTTTTGGTGATTTTTAGACCATTGTGATTAACGCCATTAGTGGATTGGCACGCGGTTAAGATACTCATCGTTGCCAAAATCAGTGCAAATTTTTTCATCCTCTCACCTTTTGTTTTAAAGCCATTTTATCAAAGCCTTCACTATCAAAGCGACTGCTTTGCAAACTGATCAACTTATACCTATTTAATCACAACTTCACAGCCAATATCAACTTGATTATACAGTTTTTCTAAATCATCAAGTCGCATCCGCACACAGCCGTGCGAGCGTGGCACGCCCATCGGCTCGCTATCAGGCGTACCGTGGATATAGATGTAGCGAGATTTGGTATCGACGCAGATACCATCGGCATCACAGCCTTTATTGATGCCATCTTCACAGCCATCGAGCCACAGTATCCGACCCAAAATCCAATCTCGCTCAGGATACTCACAGGCAAGCTTATCATCATACAGCTCACCGGTGAATTGACGCGCGACAAAGACAGCGTTATTTGGCAAGTCATCACCGAATTTTTCGCTAATCTTATGCTTGCCAAGCGGTGTACAGCCCGTGCCTTCGGCTTGTCCTGTGCCATTTTTGGCGGTTGAGACCAAAAAACTTCGCAGCACTTGACCGTCTTGGATTAGGCTTAGGGTCTGCGTCTGAGTATCGATATGTAGCTGTGTCGTCATGGTATTTTCCATGCTTGGCACGGTATTCAGCCGATGCATGAATGCCCTACCAAGAAATAATCATCATTTCTAAAATTGATAGTATAACAAAGCTTTGAGCCTTTTGGGTATAAATATCAAAGTTCACTGACAAAATTTATCATTTTTTTAAGAAATTTTCTGCAAAAGCCCCCACAACAACCGCCAAAATGTTATAATCAGCCATGACCTTATTTCTTTTTGTGATAAATCAAGGATTATGCAATGAGTAATGCAACCATTTTACAGCACCTGCCTGTCGGCAAAAAAGTCGGTATCGCTTTTTCGGGCGGTCTGGACACTTCTGCTGCCCTACTTTGGATGAAACAAAAAGGCGCTGAGCCTTATGCTTATACCGCCAATCTAGGCCAGCCTGATGAAGATGATTATAACGCCATCCCTGCCAAAGCTGAGCAATACGGCGCAGTCAAGGCACGCCTAGTCGATTGCCGCCTACAGCTCGCCCAAGAAGGTATCGCAGCCATTCAGTGCGGTGCATTTCATGTTACCACAGGCGGTATGCCGTACTTTAATACCACGCCACTTGGCCGTGCGGTGACAGGTACGATGCTCGTGTCAGCCATGCGTGAAGATGATGTCAATATCTGGGGTGATGGCTCAACTTATAAGGGCAATGACATTGAGCGTTTTTATCGCTATGGCCTGCTTGCCAATCCTGAACTAAAAATCTACAAGCCATGGCTTGACCAAACTTTCATCGATGAGCTTGGCGGTCGTGCCGAGATGAGCCAATTCTTGATTGATAATGGCTATGACTACAAGATGAGTAAAGAAAAGGCCTACTCAACTGACTCAAATATGCTTGGCGCAACACACGAAGCCAAAGACCTTGAGTATCTCGATGCCAGCCACAAGATTGTCGAGCCAATCATGGGCGTACGCTACTGGGATGAGACTGTCGAAATCAAACCTGAAACCGTCAGCGTCACATTCGAAGAAGGTGTGCCTGTCGCCATCAATGGTGAGAAATTTGACAGCCTAGTTGATTTGATTCTAAAAGCCAACGAAATCGGCGGTCGCCACGGTCTAGGCATGACTGACCAAATCGAAAACCGCATCATCGAAGCCAAATCTCGTGGTATCTATGAAGCCCCAGGCATGGCACTACTGCACATTACCTATGAGCGTCTGGTGACCGGCATCCACAACGAAGACACCATCGAGCAGTACCGTATCAACGGTCTGCGTCTCGGTCGCCTACTGTATCAAGGTCGCTGGTTCGACTCACAAGCCCTAATGCTGCGTGAAACAGCACAGCGCTGGGTCGCTAAGGCAATCACAGGCACAGTTACCCTTGAGCTACGCCGTGGTAATGACTACAGCATCCTAAATACCGAGTCACCAAACCTAACCTACGAAGCTGATCGCCTATCGATGGAAAAAGTCGAAGATGCGGCATTTACCCCGCTTGATCGTATCGGACAGCTGACCATGCGTAACCTTGACATTGCTGACACCCGCCAAAAACTGGGTCTGTATGTCCAATCAGGTCTGCTTGGTCTAGGCGGTGGCAATGCTGTGCCACAGCTTGAGAATAAAGGCAAATAAGCCAGTTTCTTTAAAACCATCAAATTCCCAATCGTACTGACGGTTGGGAATTTTTTTGCTTTTTTGCCGACTATCAAATGCTTTTTTAGACACTTTTTTAGACATACAGTATCAATTTGGTTTTTTCTGCCCTGCTTGAGAAATTTATCCTGCAAACAGCTTGACAAAACCGCCCCATGCTAGAATAATGGCAAGATATTGATTTTAGCCATTTCATTGAGAAATATTGTATAATTTATCAATCACTACTCAATAGACATACAGCCAAGTGAGCCGATTATGACCACTACTCTTACTCTCATTCAGCCTGATGACTGGCACATCCATCTGCGTGATGGCGATGCCCTAGCGACGACTGTGCCACACGCCGCAGGTAGCTTTAACCGTGTGATTTGTATGCCAAATTTGGTGCCACCTGTCAAAACCACAGAACAAGCCATCGCTTATCGTGAGCGTATCTTGGATGCACTGATGGCAAGCAATTTGGCGCAAGCACGCAAAGATGCCTTTGACCCACGCATGGTGCTGTATCTGACTGACCACACCACGAGCGATGACATCCGTGCAGCGGTCGCATCAGGTGTCGTGTCAGCGGTCAAACTATACCCAGCAGGCGCAACCACCAATTCAGCCGATGGCGTCACCGATATCAAAGGTCGCTACAGTGTCTTTGAGACCATGCAAGAGATTGGCTTGCCACTACTGGTACATGGCGAAGTGACGCACAGCGATATTGACATCTTTGACCGTGAAAAGCGATTCTTGGATGATGTATTAAGCGATATCATCAGCCACTTCCCATCGCTCAAAGTCGTCTGTGAGCATATCACGACAAGCGACGCAGCGGATTTTGTCCTAGCGCAAGCTGACAATGTCGCTGCTACCATCACGCCGCAGCATTTATTGTTCAATCGCAATCATCTACTGGTCGGTGGTGTCAAACCGCATTATTATTGCTTACCAATCCTAAAACGCCAAAGCCATCAACAGCGTCTATTACAAGTCGCCACCAGTGGCAATCCGAAGTTTTTCTTGGGTACGGACTCTGCACCGCACGCCACCCATACCAAAGAATCCGCCTGTGGCTGTGCCGGCTGTTATAGTGCCGTGCACGCTCTACCGCTGTATGCCGCTGCCTTTGAACAGATGAATGCACTGGATAAGCTTGAAAACTTCGCATCAGTCTTTGGTGCGAACTTCTACGGCTTACCTATCAATACCAGCACCATCACGCTTATCAAACAATCCCAAACCGTCCCATCGCATTATGACTATTTGGGTGACAAGACCTTGACGCCACTACTGGCAGGTACGGAAATTGACTGGCAAGTGGTGAGCTGATGAGTGATGCTGTAACACCAACGATTGCCAATCGTTTTCGTGGATTTTTGCCTGTGGTGGTCGATGTTGAGACCGCAGGGTTTAATGCCGCCACCGATGCACTGCTTGAGATTGCTTGCGTGCCAATTTTGATGGATGAGCATGGCAAGCTATACCAAGGAGAAGCGCTCAATGCACATATTGAGCCTTTTGCAGGGGCAAATCTTGAACCTGCTGCGCTCAAATTCACCGGCATCAATCCTGATAGCCCATTTCGCAAAGCTATCAGTGAAGACGAGAAACTCGCCTTGCGTCGTATTTTTAAGCAACTAAAAGCACTCAAAAAAGAACATGGCTGTCGTCAGTGCATCCTTGTTGGGCATAATGCACATTTTGATTTGGGATTTTTGAATGCGGCAATCGCCCGCACCAATAGCAAAAATCACTCGCCTTTTCATGCCTTTAGCGTGCTAGATACCGCAAGCTTTGCCGCCCTTGCCTATGGACATACGGTGCTGGCTCGCACTTGCATCATGGCAGGGATTGAGTTTGATAATTCACACGCCCACTCTGCCTTATACGACACCCAAAAAACTGCCGAACTGTTTTGCCATATCGTCAATCACACACCGCTACTATCACCAGTCGCTTGTGATGATGCATCAACCGATGATGCTGATGGTAATGGTGTAGAGTGTTGATTTTAAAGAGTTAATGAATAAATTGGAGTAAAAATATGCCATCTTTTGATATCGTTTCTGAATTAAATGTTCAAGAAGTCCGCAACGCCATCGGCAATGCTGATAAAGAAATCGCCACTCGCTTTGACTTTAAGGGCAGCGACATCAGCATCGAGATGAACGAAAAAGCCAAAACTATCACCATCACCACGGATAATGAGCTACAAGCGGACAACGTCTATGCCATCTTGGAAAAACAGCTGATCAAACGCGGTGTGGACCTACAGTCGCTTGACCCACAAGACAAAGCCCAATCAGGCAAGCACACCAAACAAGTCATCAACCTAAAAGACGGTCTGGATGCCGACAGCGCCAAAAAAATCGCCAAAGCACTCAAAGAGTCTGATCTGAAAGTCGCCACCAGCATCCAAGGCGATAAAGTGCGCGTGACCGACAAGAAAAAGGACAATCTACAAGCAGCGATGGCATTTTTAAAAGAAAAATCGTTTGGTGTACCGCTACAATTTAACAATTTTAAAGATTAATTAGCATTACACGACTACAAACCGTTCATTTTAGGCTTAGGCTTCACCCAGCCAAAGGATGAACGGTTTTTTATTGGCTGTAAATTGAGTAAATAAATTTGGTGACGAGAAATCTTCACTTGGTAGAGTGGATAAATTACATAATAAAATATCGATAAATCAATGACTTATAAAAATATTCTGAATTTTTGCGAAATTTTTAGAAAAAATACTTGACCACCATCAAAACTGTGCTATAATGTGCGCACTTTCGGAACAACGGTGAAAGCGCCGAAAGTTGGTAAAGCAAACTTGATTAAGATTGACTTTACAACCTAGTGTCCCATTCGTCTAGAGGCCTAGGACACCGCCCTTTCACGGCGGTAACAGGGGTTCGAATCCCCTATGGGATGCCAATATTCTAAAACGCACTTAAGTTTAACTTAGGTGCGTTTTTCTTTGTGCGTGTTTTACTTTTTATCAAAACCTGCTATACTCAAACCCATCTTTATCAATAATTTTTACCCATGTGTATCGTAGCTTTGGCGTGGCAAGTGTTGCCTGATTTGCCCTTATGTCTGATTTCTAATCGTGATGAATTTTATGCGCGCAAATCATTATCCTTGCACGAGTGGCAATCGGGGATTTTTGCAGGGCAGGATGAACAAGCGCATGGCACTTGGATGGGTGTGACGCGCGCAGGTCGCTGGGCGGTGCTGACCAATCATCGCAATGGCTTGGATAAAACCACTTATGCGACCAGTCGCGGTCATCTAGTGGCGCAATATTTACAAAGTGATGTCAGCCCTATGGCATTTGGCAGAAGTCTTAGTCCAAGCTTTAAGCAGTTTGCAGGGTTTAATCTAATCATCGGTGACAGACAGCAAGCAGTGTATATCAGCAACCGCGGTGATGGCATTGAGCTACTTGCCCACGGCGTCCATGTCGTCAGCAATAACCTTAAGAGCGAACATTGGCACAAATGCGCACATCTGCGACAGCGATTCGTCCAAGAGCTACTGCCCATCGCCCAAAGCACACAATATGAGAAGCTTAATGATTTATCAGACGCCCTATCGCCCATCGCATGGCAATTGTTAGAAGATGACAGGCAATTGCCTGACGACAAACTTCCTAATACAGGCATCGATGACACATGGGAGAAGATGCTATCATCGACTTTTATTGCAAGTAATCACTACGGCACGCGCGTATCAAACCTACTTTTAATGAGCCAAAACTCGCTACATTGGCAAGAAAAATCACAGCACGGCGATGATCGTGGACAGATTGCCCAAGTACAGTTTTCATTGGATTGAAAATTTAGCGATTTGCCAAAATATCACACATATCCAGCAGTCGATTGGCATAACCCCACTCATTATCATACCACGCGAAAATCTTCACAAGCTCGCCTGCTGCCATCAGCTGCGCGCCATCAATCACCAAAGAATGACTGTCGCCAATAAAATCACTCGACACAAGCGGTGCATCAGTATAGCCCATGATGCCTTGTAGCCGCCCTGTGCTTTGGGCTTGCAGACTGCGGCGGATTTGCTCAATCGGTACAGGCTGAGTGAATGTCACCGTCACATCGATGGCAGCGACATTAATGGTCGGCACACGAATCGAATGCCCATTGATTTTGCCTTGCATGGCAGGTAGCACGCGCTCAGTGGCGTTGATGCTACTTGATGTCGTCGGTATGATATTATGCCCACTGGCACGCGCACGGCGCAAATCGCGATGCGCTTGATCGAGCACACTTTGGTCGGCTGTCACCGCATGGATCTCTGTCATCATCACTGAGCGTATGCCAAATTCATTATCCAGCACCGACAACAGCGGCACCAATGCCTGCGTGGTACAAGAGACGCTTGAGATGATCGGCAAATCTCGGTTCAGCTCATCATTATTCACCCCAATCACGATACTGGCGTCAATCTCATCAAATGGCGCAGCACCAACGATCACCTGCGCCGCCCCCGCTCGCCTGTGGCGCGACGCATCGGCATAAGAGCGAAAATGCCCGCTGCACTCAAGCACCACATCGATACCAAGCTCTTGCCACGGTAAATATTCAGGATTTCTTTGGTTTAATAACAAAATATCAAAGGCTTGATTCTCATGACAAATGCACAGCTTTCTTGTACCATCATCGGTATCATCGATGATTTGCGCTGTCGTTGTGCCATCTTGGGATAACTGGCTAAAGCGTCCGTGCGTGCTGTCAAATTGCAATAAATGCAGCAGCACCTGCCAATCGGCGACATCATTAATCGCCACAAGCTCAATCCGATACAGTAAGCGATACCGCGCGACAAAAGCACGCAGCACATTACGACCGATACGCCCAAAGCCATTGATAGCAAGGCGAAGAGTAGGTTTATCACGCATCATCACCCGCCTTATCCGCACCTTGATCGGCTTTGGTATCAATAAAAATCAACGCCAAACGCACTTGGTTATAATTATATTTACTGTCTAATTCTTCGGCAATCGGGCGCAACTTCACCCCATCGACAAACTCCCCTTGGGCATCGAGCTGTTCATACACCGCTTGAATATCAGCCAAGACATCGGCATCAGGCTGATATTTGGCTCGGTCAATCTCTTTGCCCGCCTTGATCACATCATCCAAATGCCCAATCACCGTCGATAGCGCAAGACTGCGCTCAGCTGCGATATTCTCAAGCGTCATGCCTGTCTGTATCAGCCCATAAGTGGCGTTCACGGTGGCAGTCAGTCCATTAGACTGCACAGCGTCTTTTTTGTGCTGCGTGGCTTTGGCTTTGCGCTGGGCGGCGGCTTGTTTTTTGGCTGCCAGATGCTTTTCGTTCAAGGCGATCTTGGCAGGGTCGGTAATACCCCCACAAGCATCGATAAAGGCAGTGTAAATCTGCTCTAGCGCGTCATCATCCAATACACCAAACGCCTGCGCGTGCTCTTGTGACAACTCGATCAAT
This sequence comes from Moraxella sp. FZLJ2109, assembly GCF_024296965.1. Taxonomy (NCBI): domain Bacteria; kingdom Pseudomonadati; phylum Pseudomonadota; class Gammaproteobacteria; order Moraxellales; family Moraxellaceae; genus Moraxella; species Moraxella sp. FZLJ2109. The sequence goes on along the minus strand of NZ_CP101112.1, from coordinate 1,726,530 downwards.
CGCCGATCAATGAACTGCACCCATTCATCCAGTAATAGGCTATTAATCTTCAGCCCTAATAATTTTAGACCATCTAAGGAGCGCAGCCGTGACAACGCCACATAGCCCTGCCCCATCTCAAAGGTCTTGGATAGGTCAATCTCAGCGGCATCAAGCGTCATGCCTTGCGACTTATGCACGGTAATCGCCCACGCAAGGCACAAAGGCACTTGCGTCACGCTCGCCAGCACTTCGCCATCACGCCCTTCGGTCGTCCATTCTTCAGGTTCAGCCAAGACTTCACCGCCGTTATTGAGCTGTACGATCGGATACGCCACTTCATCGATCACCGCTTTGGCGTCTTTGTATTGCTTGCCTGATACACCCATAAATGCCTTGATCTCGCCCATCGTGCCATTATACACACCAAGCAGCGGCATATTTTTGACAAACATCACCTTTGCGCCAATTTTCAGCGTCAGTGTCTCAGGCGCGCGCACGCTTTTGAGCAAGGTTTCGCGCAGTGCTTTCTCGCCAGTACTCACCGCGACGAAGGATTGCGGCGTGGCATCAAGCTGATCGAGCTCTTTTTGATTGATCTTATCAACATCGGTATTGTGCGTGTATAGGCGCGTGCGGTTCATCGCAACCGTATGCATCTGCGTGCCACTTAGCACATCGACCGCCTGCTGAGTGACGGTCTGCGAGCGGATTTGGTTTAGGATATCATTGAGTGATAAGCCGTACTTTTCTCGCTCACCTTGTCCTGCCTGGCGATGCTGTTCGGTCAGATAGCAGATTTGAAAATTACATTCAAGCCAAGCCTTTGACATAAAAGCATATTTTTCTTTGGAAGTTTCGCCTTTTTCACCCACAGGGGGTAGCTGAAAAAAATCACCCGAAAAAATCACCTGCACCCCGCCAAACGGCAGCTCACTTTTGCGAAAATGGCGCATCACTGCATCGATGGCATCCACCTGCTTAAGATGCAACATCGAAATTTCATCAACAATCAATACCTTAGTATTGCGAATACGATCAAGATAATCCTCACGCCCTGCCAGACGCTGCAAATTTACTTTTTCAAAACTATCAGCAATGCCAATACCCGACCACGAATGAATGGTCATGCCGTTCATATGTGTAGCAGCAATGCCTGTACTTGCGGTAATCGCCACAGGAACGCCACGCACACGCAAATAGTCAATGTACTGATTGAGTACATAGGTCTTGCCTGCGCCTGCCTGCCCTGTCAAAAAGACATTTTGCCCTGTTTTTAGGATGGATAATGCGGTGGATTGTTTCATGCTGTGTGTCGATTTGGCAATCAAATAAATTGCTTAGGATAGCATATTTTTGGACTTAATTTGTAGAAATTAGCCATATCTTTTCGCAATAAACCCCAAATAGCTCATGCACAACCATCGAAATGGTTTAAAAATGGGCAAATTTCCATTAATCAATTTTATTATTTGCTAATAAGTTACTTGTATTAATCAATGCAATTATCTATAATAATATAACAAACCCATAAAAGGATTTTTTATGAAATCAGTTACCAAGCTTGCTCTAGCTACAGCCTTATGCAGTGGCATTGCCATGACTTCGACCAGTTATGCAGCATATGATGAAAGTAGCAATACTCAAACCACTTGCTATATTTTTAAAAACAACAAAAATATAGCAAAAAGCAAATGCACTTATGATTTTTCAGGTTATAGTGGTGGTGCTGGCACATGGGGTTCATACACCATTCGCATTCCGCAACATGGCACTTACGAGCTAGGCGTAACCGATAATAACGGTTCATCCAGAACGCTCATTGGCGATTTTAATGAAAAACCAGCCACTTACCAAAGACGCATTAAAAAATCATTAAAGTTGGCAAAAAACAAGGATTATTCTGAAACCACCATGCCATGCATCAAAAATCGTCAAGGCTTAGAGATTTGCTGGATTGACCATTCTATGCTTTAACAAATATAAGAAAAAAAAATCGGGCATATCACTCGATACGCCCGATTTTTATTGGTTTAGCGGATTAGACCAAAGATTTGACCGCATCCACCACAGCTTCGGTCGTGATACCAAAATGCTCGAACAAGTCCTTGGCAGGTGCTGACTCACCAAAGGTCGTCATACCGATGATTTTGCCATCCAGACCAACGAACTTATACCAATAATCGACGATACCCGCTTCAACAGCGACACGGGCACGCACCGATGATGGTAGCACTGATTCGATATAGTCGCTTGATTGCTTGACAAAGATTTCGGCACATGGCATTGATACCACACGCACGCCCACGCCTGCGTCGGTCAGTTGTTTGTGTGCATTCATCGCAAGCTCTACTTCTGAGCCTGTGGCGATGATGATGGCTTGTAGTGCGCCTTGCTCGCTTGCCAAGATGTAGCCGCCTTTTTCGATATTATTGATTTGCTCATCGCTGCGTGCTTGGAATGCCAAGTTTTGACGAGATAGAATCAGTGATGATGGCGCATTGGCGGTTTGTAGGGCTTTTTTCCAAGCGACAGCGGTCTCAACCGTATCGCATGGACGCCATGTGAAGTGATTTGGCGTGTTGCGTAGGCTGGCAACTTGCTCAACTGGCTGATGCGTCGGGCCATCTTCACCCAGACCGATAGAATCATGCGTATAGACATTGATGACACGCTGCTTCATCAGTGCTGACATACGCACCGCATTGCGTGCATATTCCATAAACATCAAGAAGGTCGCTGTATAAGGGATAAATCCGCCATGAAGCGCTACGCCATTAGCGATCGCAGTCATACCAAATTCACGCACGCCATAGTGGACATAGTTACCATCAGCATGATCTTGGACGCCTTTTGCACCCGACCATAGTGTCAAGTTCGAGCCTGCTAGATCAGCTGAGCCGCCTAGGATTTCAGGTAGATTTGGTGCTAGTGCTGCGATGGCATTTTGGCTGGCTTTACGAGTCGCGATGCTTTCACCTTTGTCATTGCAGGCTTTGATGTAGTCGTTCGCCACAGTTTCAAAATCAGTAGGCAACTCACCACTCAAACGACGGCTAAGTTCGGCCGCTTCAGCTGGATAAGCTGCTTGATACTTGGCAAATTGTTCATTCCACGCTGCTTCACGCGCATCACCCGCCTCACGAGCATCCCATGCTTGATAAATCTCATCAGGGATGGCAAATGGCGTACTATCTGCCCAGCCCATCGCTTCACGAGCCAATGCAATCTCATCAGCACCAAGCGGCGCACCGTGGCAGTCTTCTTTGCCTTGCTTATTTGGTGAGCCTAGACCAATGATGGTCTTACAGATGATTAGGCTAGGCTTGGTAGTTTCGGCTTTGGCTTCGATGGTGGCTGCACGAATGGCATCTTGGTCATGACCGTCCACATGAAGCACCTGCCAGCCATACGCTTCAAAACGCTTGGTGGTGTCATCACTGAACCAGCCTTCAACTTCACCATCAATCGAGATGCCGTTGTCATCATAATAAGCAATCAGCTTGCCCAGCCCCAAAGTCCCTGCCAATGAGCACGCTTCATGGCTGACACCTTCCATCAAACAGCCATCACCCAAGAATGCATAGGTGTAGTGGTCGATGATGGCATTGTCCGCTTTGTTAAACTGCGCTGCCAAAGTCTTCTCAGCCAAAGCAAAACCGACCGCATTGGCGATACCCTGACCCAATGGACCTGTGGTAGTCTCGATGCCATCAGCATAGCCATGCTCTGGATGACCTGCAGTTTTTGAATGCAGCTGACGGAACTTTTTGATGTCATCTAGACTAAGATTATAGCCGCTTAGATGCAATAGTGCATAAATCAGCATTGAACCATGACCATTAGATAATACAAAGCGGTCACGGTTTGCCCAGTTGGCATTGTTTGGGTTATGGCTTAGAAATTCACGCCACAACACTTCGGCGATATCCGCCATACCCATTGGCGCACCTGGATGGCCTGAGTTGGCTTGTTGAACCGCATCCATCGCTAGAATACGGATGGCATTGGCATTTGGTCGTTGATTTAATGATTGGGCTTGAACTGATAAAGAAGTCATAAACTCACTCTTGGTTAAAAAATTAGGTTAAAAACAAACATCAAGTAATTTAAAAAAATATTTGTCAGCTTGATAATTTTTAAAATCACCGCTGACTACCACTGCATAAAGGGGTGTATTTATGCACCATAAAGATAACAATATCCGTTCTGCCTCTTGGCACTCTGCCCTCTCTTTTAAAGTCTGCCCAAGCCTCATCCCAATGTGTATCTACATAATTCACTACACAATCTTTATAAGGGACGGGTGTACTGCTGTATAGATGATTTAAGAATCGTTGCTTTTCTGTTAGTGTCATGACAACATAAAAAATCACAACCAAACCACTTACAAACAGTACAGTCTTAAACAGTCTTTGCATTTATCTTTTTAATTCAGCGATACCATTTACTTATCAGAGTTAGATAGTAAGCCTTTGTTTTCAGCAAGATATGACAGTCGCACCGCCCATATAAGGCTGTAGCACAGCAGGGATAGTCACTGAGCCATCAGCGTTTTGATGGTTTTCAAGAATGGCAAGCAGCGTGCGACCGACTGCCAAGCCTGAGCCATTTAGCGTATGCACCAGCTCAGTTTGCTTGCCGTCTTTTAGGCGTGCTGACATACGGCGTGCCTGAAAATCACCGCAGTTTGAGCAGCTTGAGATTTCACGATAAGTATCTTGAGATGGTAGCCACACTTCGATGTCATAGGTCTTGACCGCACTAAAGCCCATATCGCCTGTACATAGCTGCACCACACGGTATGGCAGCTCAAGCGCTTGTAGGATGTATTCAGCTTGTGCAGTCATGTCTTCCAAAGCCTGCATGGATGTATCGGCTTTGACGATTTGTACCATTTCGACTTTTTCGAATTGATGCTGACGAATCAGACCACGAGTATCACGACCTGCTGAGCCTGCTTCAGAGCGGAAACATGGCGTATGTGCAGTCAGCTTAATCGGCAAATCACTTGGAGCTAAGATAGTATCACGCACGCTGTTGGTCAGTGGTACTTCTGATGTTGGAATCAGATAGTATTCTTTGTCGCCACGCAGTTTGAATAGGTCTTCTTCAAACTTCGGCAGCTGACCTGTACCCTGCAAGCTGTCGGCATTGACCATGTATGGCACATACATTTCGGTGTAGCCATACTTGGTGGTGTGTGTATCTAGCATAAACTGAATCAATGCACGATTTAGGCGAGCAACCGCCCCTTTTAGCACGCTAAAACGAGCGCCTGTCAATTTGGCAGCCATCTCAAAATCCAGCATACCAAGCTGTTCAGCAACATCGGTATGATCTTTGATTTCAAAATCAAAGGCTCTTGGCACGCCCCAGCGACGCACTTCAACATTGTCATTTTCATCGTTGCCCACAGGCACGCCATCGGCAGGGATATTTGGGATTTGTAGGCTTGCATTGGTGATGGTTGCTTGTAGATCACGCAGTTCGTTTTCGGCGGTTTTCATCGCTTCAGAGACTGCTTGCATCTGATTCATCAGCTCAGTAGCATCTTCTCCGTTACGCTTGAGCTCACCGACTTTTTTAGCACCTGCATTCTTTTGGGCTTGTAGCTCTTCGGTTTTTACTTGAATGGATTTTCGCTGCTCTTCCACTGACTGCCAAAAAGCGATGTCGAGCTCATAGCCACGAGTTGCCAATTTTGCCTTAAGTTCGTCTAAATTACCACGCAAAAATTTTGGGTCTAGCATATCAAAAATCCTATCAAAGCATTTTGGGTGATTGACAAAGCTAACAGCCCAAAATGTTTTTGTAAAGTTTATACTGTTTTTACTAAGTTTAAAAATTTATGTATGACACATAAATACTTGCCAATGATAGCAAATTTTCCCCAAAATTTCAGCCAATTTCATCATTTCGTGCCAATTTGCCCAAAAAATTTTTGCAAATTCCAAGTTTTGGTTTATTTTTTTGTATAAAATGGTAATATAAGCACAGTCTTTTTATGGAAATGAAAATTATGTCAAAAGCGTTGTACCCTTATACCCTAAAGCCTGTTGCCCTAAACATGACCGAAGCGGAGTTTCGTGCGGCACAGCTTGCCCTGTTTGACAAAAGCTCAAGCCATTATTCTATCAAGTCCATCAAGCCAAAAGAGTGGATTGTGATGGCGATTGCCGTGGCTGCTGCAATTGCTGGTCTTGTGTTTGTCAGTGGCTATTCAACCATTATTTTTTGGTTGATGCTTGTGCTTGTAGGCTTGTATCTACTGGCGCGCACATTGGGTCTAAAATGGTATATGCAAAGAGAATACCAAAAACAAGTCGCTAGCACCGAGATGCCTGAGCAGATGAGTGGCATTCAGCTTGGCGTGCAGTCGCATGGTTTGGTTATGGCAATCCCTGCACCGCAAACCATCATGAACTCACCACAGATGCGTGGTATGCAGATGAAAACCGCACCAACCCAATCAGCGGTGATTGGCTGGGATACAGTAACCAGTTGGGATGAGACGGATGAATTTTTGTTTATGATGTTTGAAATGAAAGGTCAAAAAGGCAGCCAAATCATTCCAAAACGCCTAGATAAGCAAGGTTTGCCAATTGACACCATCAAAAAACACCTAAGCGAAGTCAAACCAAAGGGTTTGGAATCTGTGATGCAAACTGCCAATAGCTGATTTATAAGCTTAAAATAAAAAGCGAGAATGGATGTTCTCGCTTTTTTGTTAAGAATCACTCACATGGCACCAACTTAGCCTGATGATCGATACACGCTACTTCATCAGGGATTGCAGTACTCACTTCTGCCTTGCCATCTCTAAAGGTAAACATCATCATCCCCATCATATTAACACTGTAGCGTGGTACGGTCTCATCTGGGTACTGAAAATCAATCACAGCATTACCATTTTTATCAATAAAACCCCAAACACCATCTTTCATCACGCCTGCCATGCCTTCGCTGAACGAGCGGACTTCTTGATACTGCGGCAGAATTACTTGTTTGCCAGCTTTATCGACAAATCCCCATTGACCAACATTATCACTGACCGCCAACAGCCCTTCGTTAAACCCATCATATCCAGTAAAATTAGCAAGAGTATCGGTAAAGTGCGATAAATCCATTCCATTACCGTTGGTATCAATCATACCCCATGATCCAGTATTATAAATATCATCTAAATTATCATCATAATAATGATATAACAAAATACCTTCTTCGCTAAAGTTGGTCAGATGATCATATTCAAATGGAATAAGAACTTGATTATCACGACTGATGACGCCAAATTTACCATCTTTTTTGACCACGATACCGTGCTTATTTGCAGGATACGCCCATTGTTCACTATATTTATTTTCAGGATCTTGCGTGCTGTCGTACATCAGAGGAATCACCGTCCTACCGGACAAATCGATATATCCCACTTTTTCATCTTGCATCACAGCGATCAGACCTTCACTAGCGATCATATCCACAGCTTCATAGCCTAAGATATCTACGATAACTTCACCTTTGGGATTGATAAGCTCATGCTGAACAACCTGTTGGCTTGTATCATATTTGATAGCATTATAAAGCCCTTTGACAAAACTAAGCCCAGTATCATCATATACACAGTTAATTTCATCATAAGGTAAATCAGGCACTTTGCAGTCTGGATTGCTAGACGATGTGCGTGTAAAGCTTGCAATTAACTGATCTGTCGCATCATCGACCTTTGTGGTTTGTTCGCTTGCATTCATCTCGCTTTGATTACCACAAGCAACCAACAACATCGCCATAGCCAAGCATGACACTTTACCCAACATTGCCAATTTCATAAGCACTCCATCACTCCAATAAGATATAATTGTAATTTAGATTAAAAATACCATTTATCAATCATAGATAAATGGTATTTTATAGAAGGGGCTGTAGTAGATAAGGTCTAAATCCCACACCATTTTCTCAATATTTTAAGCTGATTAGATGGTGTACTGTAGTTAAATCTAAACTCACATTCTTTGATAAAAAGATGGAAGTTTTTCTTGTCAATGCCATTGTATTTTCTAAGTACTCGTTTAGCTTGAGACCAGAAATTTTCAATGCCGTTGATGTGGTTGTGGTCTTTGACAAACTCTTTGGAATGATTGATGCGAAAGTGTTTAAACTCACTCACATCAAGAGCATTATAGCTTCTGTAACTATCTGTGTAAACGATGCTATCTGGCTTGATTTTGCTTGAGATGATAGGCATTAAGGTGCTTTGCTTGGTATCTTTTACCACAACAGTATAAACCTTGCCATTACGCTTCAAAAGACCAAATACAGCTGTTTTACCACCAGCGCCACGACCTCGCTTACCTTTGCGAATGCCACCGAAGTAGCTTTCATCAAGCTCTACTTCACCATCAAACAAAGTGTGAGCTTCAAGGTTGAGATTATATTCTATCACAAGTCTGATTTTGCGGTAAAATAAAGCTGCTGAATTGTGCTGAATGCCAAGCAAATCACTTGCTGTTCTAGCAGTAACTTGTGCAACAAAAAATTCAAGCAGTTTTATTTGAACTTTTTTACTTAATTTACAACGAGTTATCTTCATGTTTGTAGTATAGCATAAGTGCTAATCTACTACAGCCCCTTATAGAAAGCCAAACTTTATATCAAGAATTAATTCTGACGATAGTTCGGTGCTTCTTTGGTGATTTGGACATCGTGGACGTGCGATTCTTTCATACCTGCTGATGTCACTTTGACAAAGGTGGTATTAGCACGCATCTCTTCGATGGTACGGCAGCCTGTGTAGCCCATCGATGATTTTAAGCCACCTGCCAGCTGATTGATGATGCCTGCCACTGGGCCTTTGTATGGTACACGGCCTTCGATACCTTCTGGAACCAGCTTTTCAACACCGTCTTTGGCATCTTGGAAATAACGGTCTGATGAGCCGTTTTGACCACTCATCGCACCTAGCGAGCCCATGCCACGATATGCCTTGTAGTAGCGACCTTGGAATAGCTCAACTTCACCTGGCGCTTCTTCGGTACCTGCCAATAGACTACCCACCATGATGCACGACGCACCTGCTGCGATGGCTTTTGCCATATCGCCTGAGAAGCGGATACCACCATCAGCGATCAATGGGATGCGGTCTTTGAGTGCGGTGGCGACATTGTCAATCGCACTGATTTGCGGTACACCAATACCTGCGATGATACGCGTGGTACAGATAGAGCCAGGGCCGATACCGACTTTGACAGCGTTTGCACCTGCATCCATCAAGGCAAGTGCTGCATCGCCTGTTGCGATATTACCACCGATGACTTGGATGTTTGGATAGTTTTTCTTGATCCATGCCACACGGTCGATAACACCTTTTGAGTGGCCATGTGCTGTATCGACGATGATGACATCGACATTGGCATCAATCAAGGCTTCAACACGTGCTTCGGTATCTGCACCTGTACCGACAGCAGCACCGACACGCAGACGGCCACGGCTGTCTTTGGCGGCATTTGGGTTGTTTTCAGCTTTGGTAAAGTCATTGACGGTGATGAGACCTTTTAGGCGAAAATCATCATCAATCACCACGACTTTTTCGATACGGTGCTTATGAAGTAGCTCTTTGATACGCTCTTGAGACTCGCCTTCTTTGACAGTCACCAGCTTATCTTTTGGTGTCATGACATTTGACACAGGCTGATTCAGGTTGGTCTCAAAGCGTAAATCACGGTGGGTAACGATACCAACGACCTTATTGCTACCTGCTTCTACGACAGGTACACCGCTGATTTTGTGCTCACGAGTGATGCGTAGCAAATCGCCCACAGTGGCATCAGGATTGACAGTGATTGGGTCAGCAACAGTACCTGCTTCAAATTTTTTGACATGGCGGACACGGCGTGCTTGATGAGCGATGTCCATGTTTTTGTGGATGATACCCAGACCGCCAAGCTGAGCCATTGCAATCGCCATCTTAGATTCGGTGACGGTATCCATCGCCGCTGAGATGATTGGCAGATTTAGGTTGATGTCAGTGGTTAGGCGAGTACTTAGGTTGGTTTCTTTTGGTAGGACTTCTGAGTAGGCAGGTAGGAGCAAGACATCATCAAATGTCAAGGCATCGTAGGCAATGCGTAGCATAGGTTATTTCCTTTGTAGTGTGCCAAATTATCCAAAAATCAGATAATTAGGTTGATGAAATAACGCCGTATTGTACCAAAAATTACGGGGTGTTGGCAAGGTTTTTTCAACTTATAAATCACAGCCTGCTTTTATTTGTATCGATTATCGTTAAAAACTGGCATACAACCCAAAACTTTGCCATAATACATAAAACCAATCAATGAGTTATCGTATGAAATTATCTACCCGCTTCTTACTAACAAGTATGCTTATTAGCACCCTATTGCTTACCGCCTGTGGCGATAAAGCACAAACCAAAAGCGAAACAGGCGCACCGACGGCGACAGCGACACCTGCAAGCGACAAGACCGACACTGCTGTCATCAAAGCCCTACAAGATAATTTGGATAAATCTGGTGTCACCATCAAAGTCACCAATGCCATCGCCACACAGATGCCTGATATGTACTGGGTCAGCTTTGATAACGCCCCATCGATGTTCACTGACAAATCAGGCACCTATCTGATTCAAGGGCAGATTGCCAAACTGGGTGATGGCGAGCCTGTGGATATTGGTGCCGACCTATTATCCACCATTGCCAAAGACGCACTTGCCAAAGTCCCAGAATCCGAGCAAATCATCTTCACCGCTCAAGGCGATAAAAAAGCCCACATCTATGTCTTCACCGATCCGACCTGTAATTACTGCCAAAAGCTACACAGCGAGATCGATGCCATCACCGCAGGCGGTGTCGAAGTCCGTTACTTGGCTTGGCCACGTGCCCAAAAAGATGTCCCACTTGCCAAGGCCATTTGGTGTAGCAGCGACCGCCAAGATGCACTGGCTCAAGCCAAACAAGGCAAAGCCATCAACGCACCTGACTGCGACAATCCTGTCGAGCAGCACATGGCATTGGGGCATACACTTGGCGTCAGTGGTACACCAGCAATCTTTACTGCATCAGGTATGCAAATCGGCGGCTATGTACCTGCTGATGAGCTCATTAAATTAGCGATTGATAATCAATAAGCCAATGCTTGATTATCCGCTTAAATTGGCCAAAGCTCATCACTGACTTTAGGCTAGATCTGAGGCTTTGTTTGGTGAGATGTCAAACAAAGCCCTTATTTGTACTATTACAAATTCGGCAATCAAAACGCTTATTCCAAAAGGCTTAAGCGATTCACACCAAATTTCATAAAAAATTAGTAGCACGAAACCATAAGATGTGGTAATTTAGGCAGTTTATTAGGCTTGTTAAGTTAAGCCGCTATTTTTTCGATTTTTGGCTACATTTGTAGCGATTTTACTTTATTTCAAAGATATATCCCACGGGGCTATTTGTGAATAACACGATCAATCTTGCCGTACTTGGCTTAGGCACTGTTGGCACAGGTGTGCTAAATCTACTCAAGGACAACGCCGACGAGCTGTCACGCCGTACCGGTCATCAGCTCAAAATCACCCATGCAGGCACTCGCCGTCAGCGTGATGATATCGACCCTAGCATCAACCAAACTGCCGATTTGATGGCGATTGCTGCTGCTGATGATGTTGATATCGTCATCGAAGTGATTGGTGGTACTGATGTGGCTTATGATGTCATCACCCACGCCATCCGCCACAAAAAACACGTCGTCACCGCCAATAAAGCACTGCTTGCCAAACATGGTAACGAAATCTTTAAGCTTGCCGAAGAAAATGGCGTGCAAGTCCGCTATGAAGCTGCGGTCGCAGGCGGTATCCCAATCATCAAAATCGTGCGTGAAGCACTTGCTGCCAACAAAATCGACTGGCTAGCTGGTATCATTAATGGTACTGGCAACTTTATCATGTCAGAAATGCAGCTTAAGAACCGCAAATTTGGCGATGTCCTAGCAGAAGCACAAGCGCTCGGCTATGCTGAAGCAGATCCGACATTTGATGTCGAAGGTATCGATGCAGCACACAAGCTGTCACTACTGGCATCGATCGCCTTTGGTATTCCTGTGCAGTTTGATAAAGTATATTGCGAAGGCATCACCAAAATCAGCCTACAAGATGTCGTCTATGCCAAAGAGCTTGGCTATACCATCAAGCACTTAGGTTTTGCTATCCGTCGTGACAATGGCGTCGAGCTGCGTGTACATCCGACACTGATTCCAAATCAAGCACTACTTGCCAATGTCAATGGCGTCAAAAATGCCGTGATGGTCGATGCACACCCACTTGGACAGTCGCTATACTATGGCGATGGTGCAGGCGCAGGTGCGACTGCATCGGCAGTGATGGCAGATGTGATGGACTTGGTTCGTGCGATGAGCTCACACAATCACTTTGCTGTACCGCATCTAGCGTTCAAATCTGACCAACTGTCAGACACACGCATCCTACCAAGCGATGAGATGACTTCTGGCTACTATCTACGCCTGACAGTCAAAGATGAAGTCGGCGTACTGGCTGACACCACGCGTATCCTAAGTGATAATGGTATCAATATCGATGCTATCCTACAGCGTGATGCACACAAATCAGGCCTGGTGCCAATCATCATTCTCACCCTGCCTGTGGTCGAAAAACAAATGAACACCGCCATCGAGCAAATCGAAGCCTTGGGTGCGGTGGTCGAGCCTGTGGTACGCATCCGCCTAGAAAGCTTGGAATAATTGCTTGGCTTTAACTGTCGCGAAAACCAAAAAGACGGCCTGATGGTCGTCTTTTAGTTTATGCAATCGAATCAATCCACCGCCAATTAACCGGCAAACAAAAAAGCTTTTGTTTGATCAAAAGCTTTTTTGTTCTATTACATTCCATCTAAATTCTGCTGTCATTGCTGATTTACAAGCATAATTTATCAAGCCATCATCACACCCGACGCCAAGTCGTGCCTGCTCGGCTGTCTTCAAGCTCAATGCCCAGTGCTTTTAGCGCTTCACGGATGGCATCGGCTTTGGCAAAGTCTTTATTGGCTTTGGCTTCGGCACGCTCGCTGATTTTAGCTTCGATATCAGCATCACTTAGCCCATCTTCATCAGCACCGATTTTGGCTTGCAAAAATTCGGTTGGCGCCGCTTGGATGATATTAAGCACACTTGCCAAAGTCTTTAGGATAACCGCTTGATTCATCGCCTCATTGGCATCATCCGCTTTGATGGCACGGTTCAATTTGCCCGCCACATCAAACAGCACACTCACTGCCTTGGCGGTATTAAAGTCATCATTCATCGCTGCTGCAAATGCCTGCCCTGACTCGCTTGCCCATGCTGTATCGCTGATCTGGACATCGCCATAGCTTTCGGCAGATTTGAGCGCTTGGTATAAGCGAGTGAGTGCCGTGTGGCTTTCTTTGAGCGCTGCATCTGAGAAATTGACTGGGCTGCGATAATGACTGGATAATAAGAAAAATCGCACCGTCTCAGCATGGAATTTGGCAATGACATCACGAATGGTAAAGAAATTCCCCAATGATTTGCTCATCTTCTCGCCATCGATATTAATAAAGCCCATGTGCATCCAGTTGTTGGCGTAGGTTTTGCCACTAGCGCCTTCAGATTGGGCGATTTCGTTTTCGTGGTGTGGGAACTGCAAATCATGACCACCGCCATGAATGTCAAAGGTCTCACCAAGACAGCAGGTACTCATCGCACTGCACTCAATGTGCCACCCTGGGCGACCCACACCCCAAGGCGATTGCCAATGTGGTTCAGATGGCTTGGCAGATTTCCACAGCACAAAGTCAAACGGATTATGCTTATCATCTGTCGCACCGACACGCTCTGATGCCCCTGCTTGCATCTCATCGAGTTTACGCTTAGAAAGCTTACCATAACCGCTAAACTTATCCACTGCATAATACACATCACCGCCACTGCCTTGATAGGCAAGGTTTTTGGACATCAATGTATTGATAATCGCCTGCATATCATCGATATGGTCGGTAGCTTTAGGTTCTTGGTCAGGTGATGCACAACCAAGTGCCGACTCATCTTCGTGCATGGCTTTGATAAATCGTGCGGTCAGCTCGCCAATGCTCTCGCCATTTTCATTAGCACGATTGATGATCTTATCATCGATATCCGTGATATTGCGGACAAAATTCACCTCATAACCAATCGCTCTAAGCCAACGCACGATGACATCAAAACCAACCATCACCCGCGCATGACCCATGTGGCAATAATCATAAACTGTCATACCGCAGACATAGATGCCGATTTTACCATCAATCATCGGTACAAACTGGCGTTTGGTCGCCGTCAGCGTATCATACAGTGCAAGGTTTTTTTGGGTGGCGATCAAAGGATTGGTCGTGGTCATGGTCTGCCTTTTGAATGGTTTTTTGGGAAATAAATAAAAGTATCATCATACCAAAAATTCACAAAAATTGCCAAAAAAGCGAGAAATTTTGACAAACTTCGGGATAAAAAATAAGCCGACAAATTTTTTTGGCGACTTATTTTGATAAGCAAAAACTAAGATTGCTAAGGTTTTGACAATGTAAGCTTTCTTGGCTTGATATGCTTGATGGCATACTCATAAGCATCATTGAGATCTTGTCTTAATGAGTGTATCTCGGACTGTGTCAAGACCGTGCCGATGTATTTGCTTGGCAAGGTATCTGGCTTCGGACTCGGTAAATTTTGAGAAGTCATAATGAAATTCTTTTTGCCACCAATGTTCTAAATCTTGACCAGCTTGTTTGCGTAGCTGACCCAAAGTTGCCTTTGTAATAGGTAGTTTAGCAGAATTTGGTTTGCCATTCAAGGTAGAAACTGCAACCACTTTACCGCCATTTAATTCGATAAAACCACGCAAATCTGCCAAAGTACCGCCCTGTGTAATGACATCATCCACAATAAGATATTGTCGATTTGCAACCACCTTTCCATTAAATATCACTCGCTTTAGCAAGCGACCAACGCCATCTGATTGGGTTCTATATGCTTTACTTGCTTGCACAATATCTAAATCAATTTGCAAGCCAAGATTTTGTTGAATAATCGCAGCAAATGCCATTGGAATCTTATTTCTTCCAAGATATTCTTCAGCGTGTACTGGCAACACAAATACATCCTTACTGCTGTGAAGTACATTAAATAATTCTTGCAAGAAATTATCCGTGATGTATTCATCTACCAAAGCCAAAGCCGCACTCGTATCACCCGATTTTGCCAACAAGTATAGTTCATGCGTTGTAATGGTTGCAGCAGTATGAGCAATCAATACATTTGGCAAATCACGCCAATCAGTTCGCATATTATTTTCCAAAACAATTCTTTCAAGGAGCTATTTTAGCATATAAAATCAAAACCAACCGCCTACTATCGTAAACGGTTGGTTGGTTTGTTGGGTTATGAATTAGCTATAACGCAATTTGTTAAACGCAAACTTATCATCCACCCACTCAACGCTGATGACATCGCCTGCGACAAACTCGCCAGACAGTAGCAGCTGTGCCAATGGGTTTTCGATTTCTTGCTGAATGGCTCGCTTGAGTGGTCGCGCGCCAAATACAGGATCATAGCCAATCTCAACCAAATGTGTCATCGCATCATCACTCATCACAAGCCCCAGTTCACGCTCTTTTAGGCGAGCACGCAAGCGATCCAGCTGAATCTCAGCAATGCCTGCCATCTGTGCTTGTCCCAGGCTATGAAACACGACGATCTCATCGATACGGTTGATAAACTCTGGTCTAAAATGACCATTCACCGATGCCATCACCGCCGATTTGATGGTGTCATAATCTTCGCCTGCCATCTCTTGGATTGCATGACTGCCAAGGTTACTGGTCATAATGATGACGGTGTTTTTGAAATTCACCACCCGACCTTGACTATCGGTCAATCGGCCATCGTCTAGCACCTGCAATAGGATATTGAACACATCAGGATGCGCCTTTTCGACTTCATCGAACAGCACTACGCTATACGGCTTACGGCGAACCGCTTCGGTCAACACGCCACCTTCTTCATAGCCAACATAACCAGGGGGTGCGCCAACCAGACGGCTGACACTGTGTTTTTCCATAAATTCGCTCATATCAATCCGCACCAGTGCATCTTCAGAATCAAACAAGAAATTCGCCAGTGCCTTGGTCAGTTCGGTCTTACCCACACCTGTCGGACCTAGGAACAAGAATGAACCGCTTGGTTTATTCGGGTCAGACAGCCCCGAACGGCTACGGCGGACGGCATTTGCCACGGCGGTGACCGCTTCGTTTTGGCTGATGACACGCTCATGCAGGATGTCTTCCATCGCAAGCAGCTTATTACGCTCGCCTTGGAGCATCTTGGCGACTGGAATGCCTGTCGCTGCCGATACCACTTCTGCGATTTCGTTATCAGTCACCTTGTTACGCAAAAGCTTTGGTGCATTGTCTTCGCCATCATCACCCTGAGCTTCAAGTGCTTTTTCAAGCTCAATAATCTCACCATATTGTAGCTGTGATGCTCGTGCATAGTCACCTTCACGCAGTGCCTTATCCAGTGCGATACGCGCATTATCCAGCTTGGCTTGTAGCTGTTTGCTGTTTTCAACACCTGCTTTTTCAGTTTTCCAGACTTCTTCAAGCTCGCTGTATTCTTTTTGAGCATCATCGATTTGGGCGGTCAATGATTTCACCTGTGCTTTTGCACCAGCATCATCTTCATTTTTGACCGCTTCTAGCTGCATCTTGAGTGCGATGATACGACGATCCAGCTTATCCAAGCTTTCAGGCTTGGAATCCAGCTCCATCTTGATACGGCTTGCCGCTTCATCAATCAGATCAATCGCCTTATCCGGCAGCTGACGATCGGTGATATAGCGATGACTCATCTTGGCAGCTGCGATGATGGCAGAGTCCATGATTTTGACACCGTGATGCAGCTCATAACGCTCTTTGAGTCCACGCAAAATGGCGATGGTATCTTCGACACTTGGCTCATCGACGAGCACTTTTTGGAATCGACGCTCAAGCGCTGGGTCTTTTTCGATATATTGGCGGTATTCATCCAAAGTCGTCGCACCCACACAGCGTAACTCACCACGAGCCAAAGCAGGTTTTAGCATATTGCCTGCATCCATCGCACCACTGGTTTTGCCTGCACCGACCATGGTATGTAGCTCATCGATGAACAAGATGACATTGCCGTCTTGTTTGGCAAGCTCATTCAGCACGGCTTTTAGGCGTTCTTCAAATTCGCCATGATATTTCGCCCCTGCAATCAGCGAACCCATATCCAGTGATAGCACGGTCTTATTGCGCAGGCTCTCAGGCACTTCACCATTGACGATACGCTGAGCAAGCCCTTCGACGATGGCGGTCTTGCCCACGCCTGCTTCACCGATGAGCACAGGATTATTTTTGGTGCGGCGAGATAGCACCTGCACCGTACGGCGGATTTCGTCATCACGACCGATGACAGGGTCAAGCTTGCCTTGCAGGGCACGGTCGGTCAGATTGATGGTATATTTATCTAGAGCTTGTCGGTTTTGTTCGCTGTTTTGATTATTCACGGTTTGATCTCCACGGATTTTTGTAATGATGTTTTGTAAAGTCTCGGCGGTAATGCCTGCTGATGCCAATGCTTTGTGCGTGGTTTTTTCTTCAAATAACGCAAGCAGTAGCCATTCGATTGCCACATACTCATCACCAGCTTTATTGGCAAACTGCTCGGTCGCTTGTAGCACTCGGGCGGTATCAGGCGCCAATCCTATCTGAGCAGGTGGTGTCGTTGCCACTGCCAAATGCGACAGCAAAGTCTCACTTTGCTCTTGTAAAGTCTGCACAGCTGCCCCGCTCGCTGCCAGTATCGATACCGCAGTTTCGTTCTGTGTCAATACTGACAATAAATGTGCAGGGCTGATGGCGGTATGCTTGCGACTGATGGCAAGCTCATTGGCTTTACGGATGATGTCTTGTAAGGTGCGTGTATATTTATCAAAGTTCATGTTATTATCCTTATCAATGTTTGGTTGATTATTATATGGATAGCCTGTGGATAATTTTCAAGAACTGCGTTTTGTTATGGTGTAATAATTTTATAAATCATTGATTTTATTTATTTTATTTAAATTTTTGGGGAAATATTGTAAAGATAAAAATAATCCCCATCGGGATGGTGATGGGGATTTTCAAGGGGTGGAGTTCTAGGCTTAATTTGCTACAAATGGATTATTCCGCAAACTCAACACGGATATCCCCATTGTGATATTCCACAACCGCAATATCCACACTTTCATCATTATCTAGATATGCTGTGCCCAAATAATAATCTTCAACGATTTCTTCCAGTTCAACCCTGTCACACTCCGCTTCAGAATTATAATCATGCTCTAATATTTGATTAACCACTTCACAGCTTCTATTCTCAATACTGGTCGAATTAAAGAATAAGATAATTCCACAAATTACCACAAGTCCAAAAACCATCTCAAAGATAAGTGACTTAGCTTGCTTATCCCTACCTAATAATTGCTCACGACTTTGAATATAAAGCGGTGTAACAAATCTTTTCCACACAAAATTCTTATCTGAATAACCGTGAAATTTTAGATATTCCGCATCACAAATATTTAAAATGATCGATAGCACAACCGCAACAAATAAGAAATTAAACACACTGGAATTTGATCCATTAAATTCAGAAACAAAAGCCACTATCGCTGGCGCGCTTTGCAATACACCCGCACCCTTATTTAATATCAAATGGTGCAAAAAACCCTTGCTGCTTTCTACTTCTGACATATTTTGCTCGCTATATCTCAATCAAATATTACTAGAAAATTTCAATATTGTAAGTTTTATTGAAAACTTGTATTTAATACCAAATTATACTAAAATCATCAAAACCCACAATATTCAAACTCGGCTTATATTATCCGTGTTTTTACTTATAGCCACCTTAAAAGTGAGATTCCATGTCCATTCATGACAGTATTCGCCTTATTAGAGAATCCAAACACCTTTCACAAGAAGATATGGCGGAAGAATTGAATATGTCCGTCAGTGGATATGCTAAGATTGAGCGTGGCGTAACCAAACTACAATTTGATAAATTGCAGAAAATTGCTCAGATTTTTAACTTGGATATTGTCGAATTAATCACCGCAGGCGATAAAGGCGTCGTGTTTATTGCTAATGAAAATAAGGCGGATAATTCAAGTATTATCAACTCAAGCTATTACACCTGCAATACCGATGTTGCAATCGAAATCGAAAAACTAAATCTACTACTGACACACCAAAAAGAATTAGTCGCCCAAAAAGATGCAGAGATTGCCGCCTTAAAAGAAGTTATTCAGTTACTAAAAGCAAATCAGCAATAACAAAAAATCGCAGAACAAAAAATTCTGCGATTTTTATTTTATTCACTTAGCCAAAGCCGCTTCAAAATCCGTACGCTCAACTTGCCCTAACAGCACTTGCTCAAGCTTACCTTGGTGATAAATCAACAAAGCTGGTGGCCCAAATAACTGATAACGAGCCAACACCGCACGACTCTCATCGGTCGTCTCAGTGATGTCAAGCTTGACAACTTGATAATCAGACAGTAAAGCAGGACGATGGGTAAACAGCTCTCGCTCCATGATACGGCACTCAATACACCAATCGGCAGTGAGATCGACAAGCACCTTTTGGCGAGTGGCGAGAATCTGATCCAGCTCGTATAAAGTGGTGATATGCATATCAGGATATGTTTGGGTGTAGCCTGTGGCGGTATTTTGGCCAAGACTGAGTGGACGCCAAGCGTCGGTCGCTCCCATTGATGCCCCTGCCATCAGACAGCCTGCCCAAATCGCAGACAGCACCGATAGCACACGAAAGCCCATTTTTGATAATCGCCAAAACCAAAGGCACAATACCAAAAACCACACCGCCCACAGCACCAGCATCAACGAAGTTAGCAAGATTCGCTCAATCATAAGTAGTGCCACACCAAGTAGCATCAAGCCACCGAACTGCTTCACTCGATCCATCCATGCACCTGCTTTGGGCATATATTTGCCCTGCATCGCACCGACCACCATCAATGGCACTGACAAACCCAGTCCCAGAGCAAACATCGCCAAAAAGCCAAACACCGCACTACCGCTACCTGCCACAGCTGTCAAAGCCCCTGCCATCGGTGCAGACACACAAGGCGACACCACGAGTGCTGAGAGCATCCCTGCCAGATAGCTGCCTGTGATGCTCCCAAGCTTATCATCCGCTCGTGTGGCGTTTTGTTGTAACAGATTGACCAATGCTGATGGCAAACGAATCTGCACCCAGCCAAACATCATCATCGCATAGAGCACAAACAGCCCTGCGACGATGGCGAGCACCCAAGTTTTTTGGAACCATGCGGTGATGCCCAAAGCTTGACCAAACCATGCAATGATAAGACCTAGCACGCCGTAAGCTGTCGCCACGCCCACACCATAGGCAGATGCAAGCATAAAGCCGCGTTTGGTGCTGTGCTTGGCGTTGCCTTGTGTGATGTTGTTTTGCTTAGCGACGATATTAGCAACGATCGGGATCATCGGATAGATACATGGCGTGAAAGCCAATAATAAGCCTGCCAGGAACAGCAGCCCAATCAGCACAAGTCCACTGCTCGCACCCGTATCGGCAGGCGTGTAGCTGTGATCTAGGGTGAAGCCGTCCGTAATGGCAAGTGGCGCGGCTGACGCTGTTTGCGCGGTATCAATTGCCGCCTGGGTATCAAGTGCTTGACTGGTTTGATTATCCGCTGAACTGCTGTTTTGGTTATTATCTGTATTGCCATTTTGATCGCCGCCTTGTCCATCATCTGTGGCGCTTGGCAGCACCACGGATGGGTCGGCAGCCAGACTGATGCTTGTCTTCGTCCACTCAGGCGGATAGCACAGTCCTGCTTTGGCACAGCCCTGCCAACCAATGCTGATCTCAGTCTGATCAAGTGCGGCGGCACTTTTTAGCACGGTGGTCGCAGTGACATCAGTGTCAAACACCGCCACACGCCCAAACTGCGGATCATCGACCCAGCTTGGCGTTTTGTCAAATTGCCACGCGTCCGCGACCACGCCATCAGGCAGTTTTAATTTAAGCTTATCTTGATAGGTATAGTAGCCATCTGTGACCTTAATCTGTACCGTCAGCCGATCACCATCTACCGTCGGCATGACAGTAAAAGCTTCATGCACGGGCAAAATTTCTTTTTGTGCGCCGAACAATCCACTTAATGCACCAAATGCCCCAGCACTGCCCAAGCTTGCCATACTAGGCGTACTGATAGCAAGTGTCGCTGCGATAAGGCTGATAGCGGCATGGTGAAAAACGGTGCGGCGCATGGTCATGATCGATGGATAAATGATTGATAAAGATGGTGATATTTTAGCATTGTTTTGGCAAAATTTGGGGGAAATTTTGGACTTTATCATCAATATTTATAAGGCTTGGCAGTGATTTTGGTGGTTTATCAAGGCAAGTTTTATTCAGTGTCAATGCACCAAAAAAGATGGTAAAATTTGCGAAAATTTTCTGTAATTATTGGGAAAGGTTTGGCGGTGTACATTTAACATTCTGCCCTAGACCCCCTCCCAGCCTCCCCCTTGATAAGGGGGAGGTGTCGTATCTTTTTAAGCTGAAGTTTGCAAGATAACAAACACCCTCCCCTTAATTAAGGGGAGAGCCCGGGTGGGGTTGATTAAAAATCACCAAGATTTATCAACTATTACTGATCCTGCTCATCACCAAAGGATGCATTGCGCGATGCTTCAAACTCTACCCACACTGCACTTAAAATCGCAAGCAATACTGCAAATCCCAAGCCCAAAATCCAAGCAAAATACCACATTGTTTAACTCCTTTTTTTAAGCTTAGTACAAAGTTTTTTCGTTTTGCTTAATGTATGCCTTGGTCACTTTACCACGCATGATCGCATAACCCCAGCTGGTATAAGTCACCACCACAGGCAACAGCACAATCACCACAAACAGCATGATCGTCAAGGTCAAATGGCTTGATGTCGCATCCCATACCGTCAGGCTTGATTTTGGATCGATCGATGACGGCATATAAAATGGAAACAGCGCCACGCCTGCCGTCCCGATGATGCCAAGCAGTGCAAGACTTGATGTGATAAAGGCAAGCAAGGTGCGCGCCATTTTCAGTAGCGCAATGGTCACAAGCGGCATCACCACACCCAAGGCAGGCAATAGCCACAAGGCAGAATGCGCGTAGAAATTATTGAGCCACGCACCTGATTGGACAGCGACTGCCTTGGCGATCGGATCGATGGTGGCGTTGGTGTCAATATTGCTTGTGATGACATAACCATCTAGATTCACCACCCAAAAGCCTGCCGCGACGAACAGCACCACCGTGAGAATGGCGGCGAATTTGGCGGCGTTTTTTGAGCGTGTTTGAATTTCATCAACAGTGCGATGCGCCAGATACACACCGCCTTGCATGACAAGCATCGCCACACTGACAAGACCGCACAGCAGCGCAAATGGCGATAACAACTCAAAGAACGAACCTGTATAAGTCGATACCAAATGGCTATCTAGCGAAAACGGCACACCAAGCAAAAGATTGCCAAATGCCACACCAAAAATCAGTGTCGGCACAAATGAACCGACCAACAGCAGCCAATCCCAAGTATTGCGCCATGTGTCATTTTTAATCATGCTGCGGTATTTAAAGCCCACAGGACGGAAAAACAACGCCCATAAAGCGGCAATCAATGCCCAATAAAATCCACTGAACGCAGTAGCATAGACCAATGGTAATGCCGCAAAAATCGCGCCGCCTGCGGTGATGAACCACACCTGATTGCCTTCCCAATGCGGCCCGACTGTATTGACAATCACGCGGCGTTCGTCATCATCTTTACCCACAAAAGGCAGTAGCGTCAGCACGCCCATATCATGCCCATCCATGATAGCAAAGCCGATGAGCAGCACGCCGACAATCAGCCACCAGACGACTTTGAGCGTTTCATAATCTAATAGCGTAAGCATATTACACCCCTTGTTGCTCTGATGGATTGATGATGTGTGGCGATGTTTTTTCGCCATAATATTTGCCCGTGCCAAGCGATGCCGGCCCAAGCTTGACATATTTGATCATCAAATACATCTCAACAATCGCCAAAATCACATAAAACACCACAAAACCCGCCAAAGACAACAGCACATCATTGACATGGATATTTGATACTGACAAATGCGTCGGCAACACGCCATACACCGTCCACGGCTGACGACCGTATTCAGCGACGAACCAACCTGCTTCGATGGCAATCCACGGTGCAGGAATCATCAATACGGCGAATTTTAAGAGCCATTTTTTCTGCATAAAATTACCCTTGAGCGTGAAAAATAGGCACAAGCTGAATAAAATTAGCATTAAAAAGCCCATCGCCACCATCACGCGAAATGTCCAAAACATCGGCGTAACCGCAGGCACACTGTCATCGACCGCTTGAGCGATCATCTCAGGGGTGGCTTTGGTGACATCGTTTGTGTATTTTTTGAGCAATAGACCAAAGCCTAGATCCGCTTTATGCGCGTCAAACTCGGCAATCATCGCAGGATCAATGATGATGCCCTGCTCTTTTTGGGCGCGCATGGTGTCAAGCAGATGTACGGCAGTGATGCCATTTTTGATTTTTTCTTCATTGATTTTCTTAATATCATGAATACCAAGAATCTGCTGATCAAACGAACGGGTGCCGATGATACCCATCAAATACGGAATATGCACCGCCCAATCGTTTTTTTGCTCAGCTTCATTAATCCCTGCGATGATATTAAAACTCGCTGGCGCAGGCTCAGTCTCCCACATCGCTTCGATTGCTGCAATCTTGGTTTGCTGCGCGTGACCGATCGAATAACCTGACTCGTCGCCAAGCACGATCACCGAACAAATCGCCGCAAAACCAAAAGCCGATGCCACATGAAAACTGCGCTTGGCAAACTCAATATCACGCCCTTTAAGCAAATACCACGCCGACACGCCAAGTACAAACAGTGCGCCTGTCACATAGCCTGCCGAGACAGTATGCACAAACTTATTCTGCGCATCTGGATTTAGGAAAATCTGTGCAAAGCTTGTCATCTCCATACGCATAGTGTCGTAGTTGAACTCAGCGCCGACAGGGTTTTGCATCCAGCCGTTCGCGACCAAAATCCACAAGGCAGACAAGCTAGTACCCAGCGCCATCAATAGCGTGGTGGTAAAATGCTGCAATCGTGACATCCGATCCCAGCCGAAGAAAAACAGCCCCACCATGGTGGATTCTAAGAAAAACGCCATCAAGCCTTCGATGGCAAGCGGTGCACCGAACACATCGCCAACATAGTGCGAATAATATGCCCAGTTCGTGCCGAATTGAAATTCCATGGTGATGCCTGTGGTCACCCCAAGCACAAAGTTAATCCCGAAAAGCTTACCCCAAAATCGGGTCATGTCTTTCCAAATTTCCTTACCTGTGGTGAGATACACCGCTTCCATGATCACCAGCATCCATGTCATGCCAAGCGTCAGCGGTACAAATAAAAAGTGAAATAAGGCGGTCGCAGCGAATTGTAGCCGCGATATATCGACCAGATGCTCGGTAATCATACCAAACCCCTTTTGATCAGTGTGATGGTGAAAATAAAGACATTCTGCGTGATTGTTTGCCAGATACTTGCGATTAATTATTATGTGTAAAAATTGGTACAGTGCTATTACTACGAGATCAAATCAGCCAATTTTCATGCAATCACGATGAACGCCGCCATCATAACAGAGTATTTACCAAAACACCAACCGATATTATTACAGGCAAGATTGGCTTGCCAAATCACAAACGATGGGAAATATTTGGGTAAACTTTGGTGGGCAAGTGTGAGATTTGAACGCGTACGGGCGCATTGCATACATCCACGGATGATTTCGATTTGAATTTGCTGCATTAAAAAGAGCGTATTTGATAACGCCCTTTTTATCATATCCAAGCTGTATAAAAACACCATCAAACCACCGCTAGCACTTCGCCCTGCAGTACCCACCAGGCTGTAGTAAATGCAAACGCAAGCAACGCCACCACCGCCCAATAATAGCTAAAGCCATAGCTGCGGCCGCTTTGTAGGCGCACGGCTTGGCGTTTTTCGATCACAAGCCCCAAGCCCAATATCGCACCTGTGATCATCCCACCGATATGCCCTGCGTTATTAATCCCATCGATGGCAAAGCCCATCAACAGATTCAATCCCATCACCATTGCAAGGCTTTTGGTATTAAACACCATGCCGACAGGCGCGCGCGTCACCGCAAGTATTAACAAAAACGCACCGATGCCCATCAGACCACCCGATGCGCCCGCAGTAACAATCGGCATACCACCTGCCAAAATATCCTGCCAAGTCATGTAATTACTCAGCAGTCCACCGCCAATCACTGACAACAAAAACATCACCAAAAAGCGCACAGGTGACAGCACAAGCTCGCCTGCCTGCCCAAAATAATACATCGCAAAGCTATTAAACAGCAAATGCAGCACGCCAATATGCACAAAGCCACTGGTGATGAGTCGCCACGGCTCAAGCGTCATTGAATACGGCAAAAAATTCGCCCCAAAGCGCACCAAATCGCGCGTACTCGGATCATCAATCTGCACGCCCACAAGCCACTGATACGCCATCATACCCACAAAGCTTAGGATTAACAGCAAAGTGATGGGTGCGCGCTGCCACAATCGAGAGATGTTCATTATCGTGCCAATTTTTCCAAAAAAATTCACCCTATTAAACCAAAAATCCACACAAAAAACCACCCAAAATATTGAGTGGTTGAATCAAATGACAAATAGAGAGATTGGCACAAAAGCGTAAAGCGACATTTCAATCATTGCTATTTAATCGCTTATAAATGCAAATCATGACCACAGCGATCACAGTATTTGGCATTGGTCGCATGGCCGAATTTACCGCAGTTTGGACACGCCACAGGCTGTAGCTGTGGTCGCATGGTACGCGTAAGCTCGGCGGTGAACACCCCAGTCGGCACGGCGATGATGGCATAACCTGTGATCATTACCATACTTGCAATGGCTTGACCGATCGGCGTCTTGGGTGAAATATCCCCATAACCGACGGTTGTCAAAGTCACAACCGCCCAATAGATCGAGCGAGGAATACTGGTAAAGCCATTTTCAGGTCCTTCGACCACATACAGCACCGCGCCAAAGATGGTGACAAGTAGCAGCAAAGATAAGAAAAATACCGTAATCTTATGCTGACTGGTCTTAAACGCCGCCGCCAAAAAACCCGCCTGCTGCATATAGGATTTGAGCTTAAAGACGCGAAAAATCCGCAAAATCCGCAAAATCCGCACCACGAGCAGATAATGCATTCCCACAAAAAACAAGCTCAAATAGGTCGGCAACAGCGCAAGTAAATCCACCACACCAAAAAAGCTGAAGGCATAAGCGCGACGATTGGGCGCAGAATACAAACGCAAAATGTACTCGATGGTGAATAAAATGGTAAAAATCCATTCTGCCGCTGAGAAATAGCGACCATATGCTAAGCGTAAATCCAGCACACTATCAAGCATCACCACCAAGACACTGGTGATGATCGCCACCATGATCAGCACATCGAACAGCTTGCCGGCAGGCGTGTCCGTGCCTTCGATGATGATATGAATGCGCTCTTTTAACGAGACCGATTTGTGCGGCAGATAGTTAGATGGCATGGTGATGATTCGCTACGAAAATAGGTAGATATTTTAGCTTACTTTTGCACAATTTAAAATATCTGTGCATGATCTGTTACAGTCATGCTAATTATCATAAAATAAAGCATTGTCAAATATCACAAAAAAGCCAATCGCAATCGACTGGCTTTTTGGTATGGTAGGAGAGTTTATACCGTGGTTGAATTAGTATTTTTCAACAAATTCTGCATAAGCATTAATGAAACCATCCAATACCGCTTTGGCTTGTTCTGAAACCAACTCACCATGCTCATTGAACGCACCTGCAAAGATACCGCCGAAATAAGCACCGAATGGTAGCGTTGGCATATTCAACGCTGGGCTTGTGCTGATGGTACGCAATTGATCAGTGACGCGTGGACTGCCGTTAGTATTGACACTCAATAGACCAAGTGGCTTGCCGTTCCAGACGCTTTGACCCATTGGGCGAGAGCCGACATCGATGGCGTTTTTGATCATTGCTGATGGGCCGCCGTTGTGTTCTGGGCTCACCCACAAGATCGCATCTGCCGCTTTGATCGCTTCACGCACGCGAGTGTATTGTGGGATGTCTTGTTCATCTAGGTCGCGATCGTACAGTGGCAGATCAGAGATGTCCACGACATTTAGCTCTAGTGACGCTGGTGCGACTTTTTGAAGGTATTTCACCGCTAGGTGGTTGAATGAAGTTTTGCTTGCACTTCCGACAAATACTGCGACTTTTTTCATGAGGTTTTTCCTTATTTTTCATCGTGCCATTGGCACTGTTTTTGAGTTTTTGAAAGATTTGGCAAATGTGTCATTTACCGCTTGGTTGCTATTATGCTATTTTTTAAATTTTTGAACAAGATTGATTTTAGCAAAATAATTTTGCAAATTTGCAACGATCTTTGAGTATTTTATGAGTGATTGGTTGCTGAATTGGTTGCTGAAGTGGAATTTATAACACCCAAATCAAACAAAGCCAAACAAATTAACCGCTTAATCACAATTAGCAATCCACCAAGCCATCACAGCCGAACCAGCTTACACAATGCAGCTTGCACAAAAGCAACTTTGCACATTTAAGTATATTTCAGCCAACTAAGCATCAAATAGTGATAATAACAAAAAAGCACGAAATCAGTATTCGTGCTTTTTTAGCCCAAGTGAAACTAAACTATGATCACATTAGCGGTGATAATCAGTATTTTGAAAATTTGGCATCCAAAGAATACTTACCTGCACCCAATGCCCAAAATAGTAGGAAAATCATACAATACACCACTGCATTTTCGCCGCGGTTGGCACTTGGCAACAGCAGCAAGTCAATCCCTGCAGGAAATGCGTGATAAAAGAAGTATGCCACTGCCATCATTCCTGCTTGGATAAAGGCATTGAATCGCGTGAACAAACCGATAATCAGTAGCGCACCACCAACAAGCTCAAGCACACCACCAACGCCCATCATCGAAAACAGCTCAACTGCACCTTTATCACCCGCCATCGCAGCAGGCATGGCGAATAGTTTGGTCGTACCATGCAAAAGATACATATAACCGATGATGACACGCGTAAATAGCAAGAGCAAATCTTTTAGATTATATGAAAATTTTTCGAATGAATGATACATAATACACGCTCCATTATTATTTTATATAAGCTGTGAGCTTAAAGTTTGTACCTTTGTTGGTCATTGTGGCATTGTCAATTGTTGTCAATTTTGCGCCGTATCAAATTTTTTCCCTTGCTTTATTTTAATTGATTTTAGTCACTTAACAAGGTACACTTTTACAAAATTAATTTGCAATTATAGAAAGTTAATTATAAAATTTTCGCATATTGATATTTTATTTTTAAATTATCTATTTATCCCAACTTCTCAGACATGGCGCGTTTATGAACCACATCAGCCTTGATGACATTCGCTTGTTTGTATCGGTCGTACAAGCAGGCAGCCTAAGCTCAGCATCGGATCTGACAGGTGTGCCTGTCTCACGGCTGTCGCGTCGCTTGACTCAGCTAGAAAGTTCGCTTGGCACGCAGCTTTTGAACCGTGGCAAAAAAGGTGTCAGCCTAAACGATTTGGGCGAGCATTTTTTTGTTCATGCCCAAAATATGCTCAAAGAAGCCGATTCAGCGATCCAAAGCATTCATCATGGGCTCGAAAAACCCACAGGGCTGCTGCGCGTGTCAGCGCCTGTTGATGTCGCACATCGGTATTTGTTGCCGCATTTAGAAGAGTATCTGGAGCAATTCCCTGAAGTGTCCATCGACATCAATCTGTCACAACACAAGATCAATATGATCCAAGATGGCATCGACATCGCCCTGCGTGTCGGCTCGATCGAGAACGAAAATGTCGTGGCAAAACCGTGGATACAGATGCATTTTGGCATCTTTGCTACCCAAGAATATCTGGACAAAAACGGCGTGCCAAATACGCCGAACGATCTATATCACCACCAAGTCATCGCACAGACCATGAGCCTGCCGTGGCGGTTTTGTCAAGGCAATAAAGAACTGAAAATCTCGCCAAATCCTTATATCGGCTGCAATGATTTTACCATGGTTGATCGCATGATCGTGCGTGGTATCGGTATTGGCAAAATGGCACTTGAAAACGGTCGCCAACATGGTTTGGTGCAAGTGCTCCAAGACTGGGAAATGGATGTCAAGCCAATCTCGATGATTTATTATAAAAATCGCGGCTCTACACCTGCGGTGCGCAGCTTTGTGGAATGGTATTTGGCAAGGCTAAATTTAAATTGATTGGCTTTATTTAAATTGATTGGCTTTTGATAAATTTATTCAGCGAAAATCAGCGATGGTGAACATGACTGATTTTTTGTATTTTAAAAAGATCAAATAGACCACCAAGTACCCAACTGACATCAAAATACACTGATAAGTTCGCAAAATTTCATTGACCAACTCGGTGCACAGGCGTATATTTCTGCTGTTTTTTTCTTAACAATCATAACAATTTAATTGTAAGATAAACTACCGTTGTTTACAGTATTAAGGTAAAATACTGCAAATGAACATTCATAAAAATACACGATTGCTTCCCTACCAACGGGAAGCCATTTGGACTGCTTATCACAAGAACAGGCAGTCAGTTACTTCACTAGCATTGGAGTACAAAGTATCAAGACCTACCATTTACAAAGTCTTAAAACTTGCTCGTGTTAAGCTACTCAAGCCCCAAGCCAGTACCAACAATCGCTTTAAACAAGCCAAATATGGTATTAAACGCCTTGCTAAAGTTGAACAATCCATACAGGATAAGCTCAAAAAGCAAGCCAAGCGATACAATAAGTCCTATCCTGGTGAGATGGTGCATGTGGACACCAAACGCCTGCCCTTGCTCAAAGGACAAAATGCCAACAGTCCTAGAGAATATCTATTTGTTGCCATAGATGACTATTCTCGCGAATTGTATGCTGACATCATGCCGGATAAAACAGCCTTTAGTGCAACACAGTTTCTTGTAGAACAAGTGATAGAGCCATGCCCCTACAAAATTGATGTGATTTATTCTGACAATGGCACAGAATATAAAGGCACAAAAGACCATGAATTTTCTCAAGCCTGCTATCAAAACAACATCAATCAAAAATTTACCAAAGTAGGTAGGCCACAAACCAACGGCAAAGCTGAAAGGGTCATACGAACATTAATGGAGCTTTGGCATGATAAACATGAATTTGTCAGCAGTGAGCATAGAAAGCAAGAATTAACCAGATTTCTTAATTTCTACAACACTGTTAGACCGCACTCATCTTTAAGTAAGAAAGATGAGACTACTGGCAAGACTTTAACTTTTACTCCTTATGAGTGGTTAGAGTTTTATTTTAAGCAAAGTGTAAATAACGCTTGAGTTTCTTACAATTTAATAATCATAATAAGCACAATGCACACACCAAGATACCTTGAAAAACCGCCGAACTGGACGGCAGATGAGCGCCCTTCATTACCTGGCTCACCTGCTAATATCAAACATTCGCGCCCGATTGCCTTATTGTATTTTGTGATTGGGATGCTAATCGCTATCGCAGGCGGCATGGGTAATGGCTTTACTACAGCGAACCTGCCCTATATCCAAGGTGAATATGGCTTGACGCCAACGCAGTCAGCGTGGTTTGCCGCTGCCTATGTCATCGGCAGCATGAGTGCCAGTATTTTGACTTATAAGGCGCGTCAACAGCAAGGCATTCGCTGGTTTACAGAGGTGTCATTATTTGCTTTTTTGGTCATCACAGGGCTGCATCTGCTCACACACCGCTATGAACTCGCTATTTTGGTGCGTGGCTTGAGTGGTTTTGCAGGTGGTACGATGTCCACTTTGGGCTTGTTTTATATCATGCAAGCCTTTGATAAAAAACTCAAACTACACGGGCTGTATTTTGCCATGGCAGCTGGTCAGCTGGGTGTGCCTTTGGCTTGGGTGATCTCGCCCTACTTGTTCTCAGCTGAGAGTTGGTCACGATTGTACAGCTTTGAATTTGGCTTAACCTTGTGTGCTTTTGCACTGGTCATGATGCTCAAACTACCGCGCGGCGTACGCATCCAAGTGTTCAACACAGGTGATATCATTGCGTTTATCCTACTGACCACAGGCTTTGGCGCATTGGCAGCAGTACTGGTACAAGGCCCGATCGTCTGGTGGACGGACGATCCAAAGATTGCCTATTGGCTGATCATTGGCATGGGTGCGCTGATGTTGGCATTTGTCATCGAGCATCACCGCAAGCTGCCATTGGTTGATACCAAATGGCTAACCACCATCGGTTTATTGCGGTTTTTGTTAGCATCGGTATTGTTGCGATTTTTGATGGCAGAGCAGTCTTGGGCGACGGTCAATTTTTTGCGCAGCATGGGCATGAGTAGCGATCAATTCATTGGCTTATATGGCGTCATCGCGGCAGGAACTTTTATTGGTGGCATGGTCAGTGCAGCGACTTTTTCGCCCAAGATGGTATTTCCACAGCTACTGTGCGCAGGCGTGCTGATTGCGCTTGCCAGTTTCTTGGATGCTGACTTGACCAGTGATGTGCGTCCTGAGAATTTCTATGTCAGTCAATTTCTCATCGGCTGCGCTGGCGGTATGTTCATTGGTCCGCTGCTGCTGGTTGGTTTTGTCAAAGCCATGCTCAAAAGCCCCAATCACATCGCTATGTTCATTCTATTATTTACCGCCAGCCAAAACTTCGGCGGTCTGCTGGGTACGGCATTTTATTCCACCTATGAAAAGCAGCAATTTAACACCCATCGCCAAGTATTGCTTGCTGATATGCCATCAACTGATAGTGCAAGCAGTTATCGCTTGGCGCAGTATCAAGCAAGCACACGCCCAATACTGAGCGACCCTGTCCAAAATGCACAATCGGCACTCACAACACTCAATCAAACCATCAATCGTGAAGCAACCACGCTTGCTTTTGCTGATGTCATTCGAGTGAATTTATATTTGGCAATTTTTGGCATACTTTGGGGCATAATACAAATGTTCATTGTTAAGAAATATTTACAAAAAAATCCCTTACCAATTGGCAAAAAATAAAAAATACTAGGATATTCTTATGGATCAACAATCACAAAAACCGCAGGCAGATAGCCAAACCGACAACACCCAAGCATCAAACAATGTCCCAAAGCCTACCGCTGAGACGCCCAAGCTGATCCCTGCAAAAAAATCCACCATTGCCATCATGCTGCTCGTGTTCGCCATTGGTGTCGCGGTGATCTTGTGGGTATGGCAAATTCCACCTTTTGTTAGCCACAGTGAACAAACAGACAATGCCTATATCCGCGGCAATTCTACAGTGCTATCATCACAGATCAGTGGCTATGTTGATGAAGTTTTGGTTAAGGATTTTGATACCGTAACCCAAGGTCAGACCTTGATGCGCATTAATACTGCTAATTATGAGCAGCAAGTTATCCAAGCTCAGTCAAACATCACCGCTGCCAAAACCAATTTGGACAACCAAACCCAACTGATCGCACAGCGTAAAGCCGATATCAAAGTCGCTCAAGCCCAGCTGACCCAAGCACAGACGCAGCATTCTTTGGCGACATCACAGCTTGATCGACTCCAAAGCCTTGTCAGCATCGGTGCAGTCTCGCAAGCTGAGATCGATAATGCACGCGCCAATGTCAATAATACGCAAGCTGCCATCAGCCAAGCGCAAGCAGGCATCGAAGCAGCCGAGCAAGCACTCAAGACCGCTGAAGTGGCGCGCACAGGCTTACAAGCACAAGTCGATAGCGCAACTGCCGCCGCTAAGCAAGCCGAGACTTTTGAGCAATACAGCATCATTACCGCACCGATCTCAGGACAGCTTGGACAGGTGAATGTACATAATGGACAATATGTCAGCACAGGTACGCAGCTGCTTTATATCGTGCCCAGTGACACTTGGGTGATTGCCAACTTTAAAGAAACACAAATGAAAGACATTGCCATCGGTCAGCCTGCAACTTTCAGCGTCGATGCTTTGGGCGGCGCAACTTTTACAGGCGTGGTGGACAGCATCTCGCCTGCAACAGGTTCTGAGTTTAGTGTCATCAAGACCGACAATGCCACAGGCAATTTTACCAAAGTCGTGCAGCGCATCTCAGTACGCATTCGCATCAATCCCAACCAAGACGCACTGCATCGCTTACGCCCTGGAATGTCTGTGATCGCAAAAGTTGATACTACAAATACCAACAAAGACCCATAAAACCAGTAGAAAAATCAGCCGAACTTGCGTATAATATCAAGTTATTTTTGTTAATTTTCTTTCCTAGATTTGGAAATTTTTAGTTAAAAAGGTGCATTATGGCAGGTCATAGTAAATGGGCGAACATCAAACATCGTAAAGCCAAACAAGATGCCGCAAAAGGCAAAATTTTCACCAAAATCATCCGTGAAATCGTCTCAGCATCAAAAGGCGGCGATCCTGATCCAGCCAACAACCCACGCCTGCGCGCCGTGCTAGAAAAAGCCAACGCAGCGAACATGACCAAAGATGTCATCAAGCGAGCTATCGAACGCGGTCAAGGCGGTGGTGAAGGCGACAATGTCCAAGAAATCACCTATGAAGGCTATGGTGTGGGCGGCGTGGCGGTCATCGTTGAGACCATGACTGACAATGTCAATCGTACCGTCGGTGAAGTGCGCCACGCATTCAGTAAGCATGGCGGCAATCTGGGCACATCAGGCTCAGTTGCTTATCTGTTCACCAAGCGCGGTGAAATCATGTTCAACGACCTATCGCTCGAAGACAGCGTGATGGAAGTCGCCCTAGATGCAGGCGCTGACGACATCGAAAATGACGGCGAGAGCCTACTTGTCATCACAAGCCCAGCAGCATTCGGCGCGGTCGTCGATGCCCTACTGTCTGCCGAGCTTAAGCCTGACAACATGGAAGTCACCATGTCGCCAAGCACCACTGCTGATATTGATAACATCGATGATGCCCAAAAAGTGCTGAAGATGATCGATATGCTAGAAGATCTGGACGATGTCCAAGAAGTTTATACCAATGTCAATTTTAGCGATGATGTGATGGCGCAGTTGGATGCTTGATTTATCTGCTCATTGATTGGATAATTGGGTATGATAAATTCGTTTGTCATACCCAATTTTTGTTTGGTATCAAATCATGATTGTATTAGACCTACCCCCACAGACCATGCAAATCATCGAACAAGTTGCCCAAAAAAACGGACAAAGCGTGCATGATTTCATCACCATCAGTGCTTATGAAAAAGCCCTGCAGTCTTTTGCCAAGCCGAAAGATGAGATGCTATTGACCGATTTTATCAATACACTGCCCAATCGCACGCATCTTGGCGATGGCGTAGCAATTCAAAAGGCATTGCGTGATGAATGGGATTAAATACCTGCTTGATACTTGCTTTATCATCGAGCTTTATAATAATCATGCTGGTGTGCTTGATGCCATCAGACAGCGGCGCATTGAGTTGTCCGCTTGCGCTATCAGTCCCATCAATCGCATGGAAGTCTTAGGTTTTGGCAATTTATCAGAACATGACAGCCAAAACCTTAAGTGTCTATTGGACCACATGAGTGCCCTGCCTATCAATCAACAAACCGAAAATACCGTGATTGCACTGCGCAAACGCCATAAAATCAAACTGCCTGACGCGATTGTGCTTGCCACCGCTTTAAATTACCAACTTGAACTATTAAGCCTTGATCAAGGCTTGATGAAAAAATATCAAAAAGAACAACAGAATTAATCAAGGATTTTTCCATGCTCACCCCTTATGTTCGTGCCATTTTACAAGCCACCGTCTATGATGTCGCTGTACGCACACCGCTTGAGCCTGCGGTGAAATTATCAAACCGCTTTAATAACAACATCCGCATCAAGCGCGAAGATCTGCAGCCTGTCTTTAGCTTTAAGCTGCGTGGTGCTTATAATAAAATCAGCCAATTGACCGATGATGAAAAATCACGCGGTGTCATCTGCGCATCAGCAGGCAACCACGCACAGGGCGTCGCCTACTCTGCCGCACGCTTAGGTATCAATAATCTAATCGTCATGCCAACCACCACGCCCGACATCAAAGTACAAGCGGTGAAATCGCTAGGTGGCACGGTGCATCTGCATGGTGACAGCTTCGATGAAGCCAATCGCTTCGCCATCGCTAAAAGCAAACAAGATGGCATGACCTACATCGCCCCTTATGATGATGAACTGGTCATCGCAGGTCAAGGCACGATCGGACTTGAGCTGACTCAACAGTGGCGCGAGATTGATTATGTGTTTGCTGCGTGTGGTGGTGGTGGCTTGGTCGCTGGCATTGCAGCTTTTTTGGGTGAAGTTGCACCGCACATCAAAGTGGTGGCGGTCGAGCCTGAAGGCGCAGCCTGCCTAAAAGTCGCCCTAGAAAATAACGAACGCATCCGTCTGCCGCAAGTCTCGCTATTTGCCGACGGTGTGGCGGTCGCACAAATCGGCGAAAAGCCATTTGAAGTCGCTAAGCTGATGAAATCGGACAATTCAGGCACAGTGATCGAGCCTGAAGTCATCACCTGTAGCAACGATGAAATCTGCGCGGCGATCAAAGATATCTTTGAAGAAAATCGCTCCATCGTCGAAACCGCAGGCGCGCTGTCAGTCGCTGGCATGAAAAAATTCATCGCAGCTCACGGCATCACGGGTAAAAACTGCGTCGCCATCTTATCAGGCGCGAACATGAACTTTGACCGCTTGCGCTACATTGCTGAGCGTACCGAGATCGGTGAGCAAAAAGAAGCGATTTTTGCGGTGCGACTGCCTGAACAAACAGGTGCATTTTTGGACTTCTGCCGCGTACTACAAGGGCGCAACATCACCGAATTTAACTACCGCGTCGATGCCACCAATCCAGATATCGCCCATGTCTTTGTTGGTATCGGCCTAAAAGAAGGTCAAAAAGAGCGCGCCACCATCATGCAGCTGTTGAGCAATGGCGGCTATACCGCACGCGACTTGACCGATGATGAAGCCGCCAAGACGCACATCCGCTATCTGATCGGTGGACACGCGCGCCTAGATGATGAGCAGCTGTTCCGCGTGATTTTCCCAGAGCGCCCTGGTGCACTGCTGAACTTCCTTGAAAAACTCGGTCAAGATTTTAACATCACCCTATTCCACTACCGCAATCACGGTGCAGCGGAAGGTCGAATTTTGGTGGGACTGCAAGCATCCAAAGGCAGCAGCCGCCAAATCCTAGATGCACTCACCGAAATCGGCTATGAATGCGAAAGCTTGACCAATAATGTGGGTTATCAGCTGTTTTTGAAATAAATACAGGACGCCAGACCCTATGACTTTCAATAGCCATCAAACCAAAGATCAGCCAAATTCAGATTTAGACCTTGAAGTATTGCAAGCTAAAATCATTCGATATGAAGCTGAAATCGCCAAACTGCAAGCTGCAGAAGCATTGCAAAAAACCAAAGCAAAAACCTATCTTGGTTTGGCAATTTTCTTTGGATTGGTGGCAATTGTGACAATTATTTTTATGACAAGCAAACCATGACAACTGAACCCACCAAAGTGCGCGCTGATAAATGGCTATGGGCGGCGCGATTTTTCCGTACACGCAGCCTTGCCAAAGAAGCCATCGAATCAGGCAAAGTGCATATGAATGGCGCAAAAATCAAGGTCAGTAAAGAGCTGCAAGTCGGCGATACACTCACCGTCCGCCAAGGTCATGCTACGCGCCTAGAAGAAAAAACCATCGTCATCACCGCTCTATCAGACAATCGTGGTAATGCGACGATGGCAGCGACCTTGTACCGAGAAACTGAAGAAAGCCAGGTGCAGCGCGAGTTTTTCGCCGAACAACGAAAGCTGATGAACCTTGCACGCCCCGACACCAAGCCTGATAAAAAACAACGCCGAGAACTGAATAAATTTAAACATCAGTGGTAGAATTTGGGTGATAAGCTGTTGATTATTAAACCACTTTTTTTAAATACTATTTCCAATAAAAAATCCCTTGAACTTAGCATTCAAGGGATTTTATTAATCAATATCAATCGAATTACAGCACTGCATTAAGTACAACGAACGCGATCGCACTGATCAGAGCTGATGCAGGCAGCGTGATCACCCAAGCCAGACCAATCGGACGCATCAGTTTCCAGTTGGTATTCTTATTCACAAGACCAATACCCAATACCGCACCGACTAGGATGTGCGTACTTGATACTGGGATACCTAGGCTTGATGCACCCATAACAACTGCCGCTGCTGCAAGTTCCGCCGCAAAGCCTGAAGCTGGATGCATTTCGGTTAGGTTTGTACCGACAGTTTGGATAACTTCTTTACCGATGAACCACAAGCCGACGATCAGCGCAATACCGAAAGTCACCATCACAGGACCTGGTACCATCGCTTTGGCTTCGATGGCGTTATTTTTGATCACATCAAGGATAGCCACGAATGGACCGACAGCGTTAGCAATGTCGTTCGAACCATGACTGAACGCGAACGCACACGCGGTAAATACTTGCATCCAACTGAACAGAATGAATGTCGCCTTACCAAGGTCTTCTTTGTGCTTACCACGAATGGTCTTGGTGTAGATGAATGCCGCCAACCATACGATCGCACCCAGCATACCCATCACCAATGATGCTTGTAGCATACTTAGGTTTAAGCCTGTGTTTGACAGACCCTTGAACACAACCATCGCCGTCATGATCACCGCGCCCAATGCTGCGATCAACGGCACCCAAGTTTTCAGCGCTTTTAGAGTGTCGATGCTGTCGCGTTCACGCTCAAGATCAAATAGCGAACGATAATAATCCGTCTCTAGATCTTCGCGCGTGCAGTCGCTATCTTTATAGACTTCTTGGTCGCGCAGTAGCGCATTGGTGTATGGCAGCTTATCTTCTTCGCTTAGGTTGTCGAAGTATTCTTTTTGCTCACGCTTGAGTGTCTTTTTATTGGTCTTAATCACACGGACGCGTGCTTCCGCCACTTCGTTGTATGCCAAGATATTTTTCTTAATAATACTGTATAGAAAATATGACAACAAACCACCCAATAGCGGTGAGGCAACCCACGAAATGGCGATTTCACCGATTTTTGACCATTTTACAGTAGAAAACGCAAGCTCGCTGCCACCCATATTGATACCAAGTACGATCGAGCTACCGACAATACCGCCGATGATGGCGTGCGTGGTTGAGACTGGCAAGCCTTTTTTGGTGGCAAATAGCAGCCAAAACGCCGCCGCGATCAATGCCGATAGCATCAAATAGATGAACTGATCAGGCGATACACCCAACTTATTGATATCTACGATACCGCTACGGATGGTATCAGTCACCGCTGCACCTGCCAAGACCGCGCCCGATACTTCAAAAATCGCCGCAACTGCCAACGCTTGAGTGACGGTCAAAGTACCTGCACCAACCGAAGTACCAAATGAGTTGGCGACATCGTTACCACCGATGTTGAACGCCATAAAGATACCAAAAAAGCTCGCCACCATAAATAGCGCGACCTGCTGATGCATGGTGTAGTCAAGACCCCACCAAATAAAATAAATACTGACCGCTGCCATCATCAGACCAAATAGCAAATTACCTGCCATTGGTGTTGTTTGTTTTGCTGAATTTACCATAAATTAAGTCAAATTATTCATAAAGAAAGCCACTTGGGTGCGCTGTGCATCCTAGCAGTGGCTGAAAAGTTATAGGCGCAATATGACAACACACCCCAATCTTGTCATATTATAGAATCCTATTATGACAATATGATGACAATTTTATCATATTTGCCAAATTGTAAGAAGATGTTTTGGAAAATATCTCGACAGTTACGCTGTGTCATCAGAATGTAACCGCACCATGCATTGCCTATTTTATCCCAACTTGCTATGATAACCGCTCCTATTTTATCGAGAGTACCGATGTCATTAATCGCCGATATGGTCGCCGCACTCATGCGCTATCACACCTTGCCACACCACACCGATGCAGCACTTGCCGACGCCCTAGCACAGATTCAAGCATGGCAACGCGCGCGCATTCATCTCGCCAACGCTGAGCTATTTACTCACAAGAAAACCGCACCACTTGCCAGCTATCTGATCGATCGCATCTACAGTGCGGCGACTTTCGAAGTGCTTGCCGCACAGCTACTCACCGCAGGACAAAACGCGCTTAATGGCTCAGGCAAGCTTGAAAAACTCGTCCCCACTAAGACACTCACCGCAGGTCTACTTGGCGTATCGGCGACCATCACCGCCATTGAGCTTGATTTACAATTGGCGCAGCGTTATCTAGCAGACTTTCGCGACAAGCTCATCAATGATGCGACCATGAGCGCGCTGTATCAAGCGGCGAATGCCAAAGACGCACGCATCGCTCAGATTCGTGAGATTGAGCAAGTTTGCCAAGTGTCGTATCAAGAATTTGATTCATTCCTGCTCAGAAACGCCTTTAAACTTGCCAAATCCACCGCCTATGCCAATGGTTATCAACCGCTGTATGACTTTATTAGTGAAGGCTTGGATGCGATTCATGCCATTGATAAGATTGAGCGATTTACCACGCCTTTTGTTGCAACAGAGCTTGAAATCATTGAAAAAATCCATGCAGGCAAGCCGATTTTTGACTAAGTCAGATTGGGTGATTTTAAGGGTTGAGTAAATTGCTTTAATATGATTTATTTTAACCCTTAAAATCTTTGAAAAATATTGATAACTATTTGATTTTAAATGATGATTTAATATCACAATGCATATGCCAATTGATAACTTTTAAGCCAAATTCATCATAATCACACCCAAACCAGCAAACTTGCGCCCCATCCACAGACAAATTTTTGAAAACCTGCCTAATTTTTCCCAATTAACCTGCAAAATAGTGTATCATTAAGGGTTGAAATTTATCAAAAATTTAGGGCTTATCATGAGCAATCAAAATCATAACGACACACAATTTACCAATCCAAATATCCTGCCAACAGGCACGCCGCAAGGACAGAGCGAGCTGCAGCGACCACAAGGCAGCGAAACGGTTGGCGAAGAGACCACGCATTTTGGCTATCAGACCGTGCGTAAATCTGAAAAGCAAGCCAAAGTCGCTGAAGTATTCACTTCTGTGGCACGCAAATATGATGTGATGAATGATTTGATGAGCTTCGGTATTCATCGCCTATGGAAGCGTTATGCCATCAGCCTAACAGGAGTGCGCAGCGGTCAGCGCGTGCTTGACATCGCAGGCGGTACAGGTGATCTTGCCAAGGTGTTTAGCCGTGAAGTCGGTCGCTCAGGTCGCGTGGTGCTATCAGACATCAATGAAGCGATGTTGGAAGTCGGTCGCACACGCTTGATTAATGCTGGCTGTAATAATGTCGATTTTGTGCTTGCTAATGCTGAGACGCTTGAGCCATTTGCCGATAATTCGTTTGACCTAGTCACCATCAGCTTCGGTCTTCGCAATGTCACCGACAAAGACAAAGCCCTTGCCGCCATGCACCGCGTGCTAAAACCGGGTGGTCGCTTGTTGGTGCTTGATTTTAGCAAACCTGTCTTTGAACCGCTATCAAAAGCTTATGATTTGTACTCATTCACCGCCCTGCCAATCATGGGTAAAATCGTCGCAGGTGATGCCGAAAGCTATCAGTACCTAGCCGAATCAATCCGTATGCACCCAGATCAGGCGACACTTAAGGGCATGATGGAAAACGCAGGCTTTGTCAATTGTGATTATCATAACCTAACAGGCGGCATCGTCGCGGTGCATCGCGGCTTTAAAGCGCGCTGATTGGGGCGTTCCATGAGTATGCTTGGCGTCCTAAGCCTTGCGATGGCAGAAAAAGTGCTGAACACCGCCATCGCCACCGACACATTCACCCAAGATGCGCTGACCGAGCTGTCGGGCAAAAGCTTGCGAATTGTCATACATCGCCCAGAGATCGCGCTGGATGTGCTGCTTGGTGATGATCGTGTGCGCTTTGAACCTGTGATGCAGTCGATTTTTGAGCCACAAGGCGGACAAGTCATCACGCCACCTGATTGCACCGTGACGGTCGATGACCCAAGCCATCTGCTTGAACTGATCCAAAATCCTGTTGGCAATCTGCCCATCTCGGGTGATTATCAAGTACTGATGCGTGCCAAGACGATATTTGAACACTTTGAGCCTGATATTTGGTATCAGCTTGAGCAAGTGATTGGCACGGATTTGACCAGTCATCTGTATATGGTCGGTCGCGAGCTATCGCCTGTGTTTGCACCGATCATGCAGACGATCAAGCAGTCAGTGACAAGCCTAGTCAGCCCGATAAAACCTGCGACCAATGCCTTTGAAGAAGAGCTGTTAGATCAGCGAATTTTTGATAAAAAGCAAGAACTTTTGCGCTTACAAGCAGATATTGAACGCAGCCAAGCCAAACTTGCTCAGCTACAAAATCAGCTGGATTAATCATTTTTCTTTTTAATTATAAAACCATCCGACCATGCTCATCACTCATCGCAAACGCCTGCTTTCATTATATCGCATCGCAGCCAAATATCGCCTTGATACGCACTTTGCCGATATGCCTGAGCTTGCGTCTGTCGCTCGGCTCATTCGCCTGCACCCTGCTGCACTTGGCAAATCACACCAAGAACTCGGCGTCAAGCTTGCGCTTGAAGAGATGGGAACGCTGTTTTTAAAATTAGGTCAGCTGCTTTCGACGCGCTCAGATTTATTACCACCCGAGATCATCGCACAGTTATCTTTATTACAAGATAAAGTTGCGCCTTTTGATGTCGCCACCGCCAAAACAGTGATTGAACATCCCAAGCTTGGACTTGGCAAGCCGATTGATGAGCTGTTTGCGCGCTTTGATGATGCACCGCTTGCTGCTGCCAGTATCGCTCAAGTACATACCGCTGCCTTGCATGATGGTCGTGAAGTGGTGGTCAAGGTCGTGCGCCCTGACATTCGCGATGGCATTATCAGCGATTTTGAACTCTTGCGACAAATGGCAGCATGGGCATCGGCACGCATCGAAGCGGCGCGCGCGATTCACTTAATTGACATCGTCGAAGATTATCGCCAAATCATGCTCAATGAGCTGGATCTAACGCTCGAGGCCGCCAACAGCACCAAGATGCGTCATAATTTCACTGGCTCAAGGCTGATTTATGTGCCAGAAGTCTATGCGTCCGCCAAACAAGTGATGGTCGCTGAGCGTGTATTTGGTGTGCCGATTTCACATACCGACACTTTCGATCAGCTCAATTATGACCGCGCAGCCCTTGCTGAAAAAGGCTTGACAATCTTTTTCACCCAAGTATTTCGCGATAACTTCTTCCATGCGGATATGCACCCTGGTAATATCTTTGTGGAGACCTTGCCTGACGGTGGCGCAGTGGCTGAGCCGCGCTATATCGGGCTTGATTGTGCGATCATGGGTGAGCTTGCTAAAGAAGATCAGCTCGTAGTGGCGCGTCTGCTATTATCGGTGATGAACGGCAATTATACGACGCTTGTGGATATCATCGCTGCCGCTGGCTGGATTCCACCATCCGCCGATAAGCACGCCTTGATCCGTGACATGACGCGCACGGTCAGCCCGATGGTGCTAAAGCCGATTGA
This sequence comes from Moraxella sp. FZLJ2109, assembly GCF_024296965.1. Classification (NCBI taxonomy): domain Bacteria; kingdom Pseudomonadati; phylum Pseudomonadota; class Gammaproteobacteria; order Moraxellales; family Moraxellaceae; genus Moraxella; species Moraxella sp. FZLJ2109. Next base: position 1,683,669 of record NZ_CP101112.1, on the reverse strand, counting down.
TGAGATTGATTTTGCAGGGGTGCTGTTTGAAATTCTCACTATCGCACGCCGTCATCGCATGAGCATTCCACCGCAGCTGATGCTACTTTTAAAGACCTTGGTGCATGTCGAAGGACTGGGTCGTGAACTGTATCCTGATTTGGACATTTGGTCGCTTGCCAAACCGATTCTCACCGCGTGGGTCAAAGATCAGCTTGATCCTGTTAAGAATCTACAAGACATCAAAACGCAGCTGCCTGAGATTTTGCTTTCGACCACTGATTTGCCTAAGTTACTCAATCACAGTATCCAAAGCCTTGCCACACTGGGTGCAAGCCAAGACACCACCATCCGCGAACTGCAAGCCATGCGCGCAGATGCGCTTAATGAACGACGACATGATTGGATTGCCGCGACAGGCTTTGTGCTGATGTTGGCTTTGGCATGGTGGTCGGCAGTTGCCATTCATCTGTATCTTACACCACTGTTTATGCTGTTTGCCTTAGGCTTTGCACTGTGGCGTATCTTGATTTGATTTAATAAGATTATCTAATTAAATACCCTATCTTTGTTCGATTTATTTTGTTGTTTTTTTGGAAGTTTTATGACACATTCTCTTTGGTCACATATCCGTACTGTTGCCGATTTTCCTAAGGCAGGCATTGAATTTTATGACATCACGCCACTACTTAACGGCCATCATGATAAGCTCATCGATGCGATGATTGCTGCTGTGCCTGCTGATGTGATGGCTGACACGGATGCCATCGTCGGTATCGAGTCGCGTGGCTTTGTACTGGCAAGCCTGCTGGCTGTCCGCCTGCACAAAAAACTCATCCTAGTGCGTAAAGCAGGCAAGCTACCACCACCTGTACACGCCCAAAGCTATGGGCTAGAATACGGTCAAGACACTCTAGAAATCAGTGCCGAGCTTGACCCTGCCAAAGTACTCATCATCGATGATGTGCTTGCCACTGGTGGTACGCTCAAGGCTGCTCATTCACTATGTATCAAGGCAAACCTAACGCCACTTGGCTCATTGGTATTGCTGGATTTGCCGGCATTGCACGGGGATCTTGGGCTGAGCTATTGGACTGTGCTTGAAAAATAAACCCTACCAAAAAGCGTCTGCAACTTTGCAAACGCTTTTTTGTTGGTTGTGATGGTGTGTTATGCCATACCACTAAAAAATAAGTGTTGTTTCTTGCAATCCCAAAGGTCATTATTAATGAATATTTACTATGTTACATATTGCCTATCAAGGGCTTGCTTGGGTGAAATTAGTGAGAATTTTTCCAGAATTTATTGGTCTTTTGATAAATATAAAAATATTACTGTTTATTTTTATTTAATTTCTGAAATAGAAGAAGATGTGAATATAATTTTGGAAGAAATACTGCCCATGTTAGAATTTTATATTAATGAAGATTTAAAAATGATGGGGGAATACAGTTTGAATCATAAAATATTTTACGATGATTGCTATATTAATTGTGATGATTATTATTTCTGTATGGAATTTTTTAGAAAAAAAAGAAATAGTGCATAGGGTGCAAGCCATGTACAGTTGATTAAATGGAATTTGATGGTGCGTGGTACGCACTTCCAATAAACCAAAGCAGGTTTAAGAGTTATCAATGAGTCAGAAAGATATAGTTGTTGTATGTTTATTTCTAGCAATACTTGTATATACTGCATTCTATAATTACTTTTTATATAAACTGTGTAAAAATATAGGTATGGTTAAAAAATTCTTAGATTATTTGGAGCGTAGCATCACAATATCTAAATTTGCTTTAGATATTTTTTGGGGTAATATTAACTCTGATAACATCAAGAATGATAAAAATTTCCGCATTGCTCAAGCGTTCTTGAGATTTTTCCCAATAATTTTGTTAATATGGATTATTGTTCCTAGTCTATTCGTATAATCTGCACAGATTGGGGTCGAAGCGCATCGCATAGGGTGCGTATCATGCACCGTTGATTAAATGGAATTTGATGGTGCGTGGTACACATGCTACTTTTAATTAATTGAAATTTATGATGATTTTATATAGTATAGGGACAATACATGTTTAAGTCTATTATTGATGGCTTGGTGGCCGCTTTTTCAATCGCCATGTTGCTACTTTTCGCCTTTATCATCTTTGCGATTTTCTTGCTAATCTTGAACTTTTTGGGCGTAATTAATTAGTGCATAGGATGCACACGGCACACCACCAAGCCAATTTTAGTGGTGCATGATATCACCAACACCAACTCCACCCACTAAAAAGCGTTTGCACACTACAGTTGCAAACGCTTATCAGCCATCAGTGCTTAAACTTCACCACTTGCTCGGCATTTGGGTAATGATGGTCATGTTCAACATCACATTCTGCGCCGACCACCGTGCCATCTTCTTTGACAGGTTTATGAATATAGCCCGTGCGTTCAGTCGGTGGCAAATACTCATGCTCCCATACCATCACCGCTTGCATACAAGTCTCACGCTGTGCATCGGTCAGCTTTTCGCCATTTTCCCAGCGGCCAATCTCAATGGCGGTGCGAAATTTATCGACAATTTCAGGTGTTAGGCTATCTAAAATATCTTGCTTGTTCATTATTAATCCTTATAAAATTTAAAATCAATCAATTTATAATAAATATTGTTCAGCATTCTACAAATCACGACAAATCATTAAAGCCATAAATCATTTATCCAATGAAAATTCTTCACTGAATAAATTCCAACTAAGCTTAGTGCGGCAAGCTTCATAAAAACTGTAGCTATCAGGGTGCAAAAGCAGCAGCGTTTTATCATGCTTGGCGATCAATAGCGTCTGATCATTTTCAAGCGGTGCCGATGCCTTACCATCTGCACCAACCATCGGCTGTGTGCGGTTATCACGATGAATATTAATAGCGATACGACTGCTGCCTGCCACCACCAAAGGACGGCTCGACAGTGTGTGTGGATGCATCGGCACAAGGCAAATCGCATCCAGCGTCGGATGAATGATCGGGCCACCTGCAGATAAAGCATAGGCAGTTGAACCTGTCGGGGTGGCGACAATCAAACCATCCGCGTGCTGACGATAGACATCTTGATTATTAATTCTAAGTTTAAAATCAATCGTATGAACTGACTTACCAGCATGCAGCACAATGTCATTGAGCGCGACATCTTCATGGATGACTTCATCGGTCGGATTACCATGATCATCATTTTGGACGATTTGAAATTTGATCAAAAATCGCTCAACCAACCAATATTGACCATCCAGTACCTGACTGACCTTCTCGATCAGCTCATCAGGATTGACATCCGCCAAAAAACCCAAGCGACCGCGGTTAATCCCAAGCACAGGCACATCCGTCCCTGCCATCACCGATGCCGCTTGGAGCATTGAGCCATCACCACCAACGACGATGACCAAATCACAATGCTCGCCCATCTTTTGGCGTGGGACAATCTTGAGCGTCACACCATCAATTTTATCAAAATCAATCAACATCCCATCAATCGCCGCCGTCTCAGTATCAATCACCACCGACAAGGCACGCTCATTCATCAAGCCAATCAGCTGATTGAGCGTCTCAACGACACTGGTTTTGCCTGCACGCCCCATCAGTCCGATACGGCGAAATTGTGGGCGCTTTGGGTGATTGTTGATGAAATTTGACATAGTGAAAATTTGATAAAAATATTAGGCGTATGATACCCAAAATCGCCGCTTAACACAACACACAAGCCATCTTGGGGCAAAATTTCCTACAAACTTGACAAAACCGCTGGGATTTATCATAATCAGCCCCATATACATTAAAACAGTTTTTCAAATTTACGATAATTGATCACGGTTGCAAAATTTGACATAAGACTTAAGCTTAAGCTTCGTGTTATTTGAAATTTTACAACCATCAAGGAAATCTATGGCAAATCCAATTTTATCTCGCACCACGCTGATGACTGGCGCGGTAGCAATGAGCGTACGCGGCGTCGTCGCCAAAAGTGCGTTTTTATTAAGCCTTGCTGCCGTGGCGGGCTTTGGCGTTTTCTTCTATGCCTTGACAGCAGGTCTGTCATCAGGCATCTTGTACACCATGGCGATCGTCGCAGTATTCGCTGGCATGGGTTTGGGTTTGGTAAGCTCATTTAAGCCACATCTTGCCAAGACACTTGCCGTGCCGTACGCACTGACCGAAGGCGTGCTGCTTGGAGCATTTAGCCTGATCATGTACCGCATCTACCCAAGCGTACCACTGTCTGCTTTGTCAGCGACTTTCATCACCGCCGCTGTGATGCTGACTCTGTATGTCACAGGCGTGATTAAGGTGACGGCAAAATTCCGCTCAATCATCACTTCAGCCATCATCGCCATCGGTATTTTGTACCTTGTGCAGCTAGGCTTTCGCCTATTTGGCTCAAGCTTGCCACTACTGTTCGACGGTGGTTTGGTAGCGATTGGCTTTAGTGTTTTTGTGACTTTGATTGCATCATTTAGCCTATTGCTTGACTTTGATAACGTCGAGCGCGGTGTGGAATTTGGTGTCGCGCGCGAATATGAATGGGTATATAGCATCGGGATTTTATCAACCCTAGTGTGGATGTACATCGAGTTTTTGCGCTTGATTGGTTATTTGCAAAGCGAATAAGCAATCGGTAAAAAATCCGCTTAAGGCTTTATCTTAGGCGGATTTTTAATGCTTGTCATTTGTAACTGGTTTAAGATTTAGAAGATTTACTCTTATTTATCAATAAAATCTGTGAAATAATACAAAAGACTATTTATAAGAATGATGCACTGCGTTCTGATTTCACAGACCCCCTCCTAGCCTCCCCCTTGAAAAAAAAGGGGGGGAGGAGTTGCCATATGCAAACATCTGTATGCAAGTTACAGCTCCCTCCCCTTGTTTAGGGGAGGATTGGGGTGGGATTTATTCAAGGATATTTATTCAGTTGAACAAATAACACATTTTTTAAAACTTAAAAATCACATCGCCTTTTTAATCGCACCAACAAAAGCATCAATGTCCGATTGCTCAGTATCAAAGCTACACATCAAGCGCACCATACCCTCATTGTCCCAATCATAGAACATAAAATCTTGACGCACGCTGTCTGCCACCCCTTGTGGCAGCTTGGCAAAGACACTATTAGCTTCGACAGGATAACAAATCTTCACACCATCAAGCTGCGCCAATTGCTCTGCCAAATAACTTGCCATGCTATTTGAATGCGTGGCAAGCGTGCGATACAGCTCATCTTCTAGTAGCGTGATCAACTGCGCAGAAATAAAGCGCATTTTTGACGCTGTTTGCATCGACATCTTGCGCAGATAGCGCAGCTCATCACCTGTATTGCCCGTGACATCGATCAAGCATTCGCCGAACATCATGCCATTTTTGGTACCACCAAGTGATATCATATCCACGCCTGTCTCAGCAATCATCGTGCGAAAATCGGTATTGAGATGACACACGGCATTCGACAAGCGCGCACCATCGACGAATAATTTCATGCCGTAGCGGTGCGTGGCATCAGCAAGGTTTGATAGCTCATCTAGGCTATAGCAAGTGCCGCACTCGGTGGCTTGTGAGATATACACCACCGCAGGCTGTGAGCGGTGTTCGTTACCAAAGCCGTGCGCTTCTTTGGCAATGAGCTCAGGCGTAAGCTTACCATCGATCGCATCAATCAGCATCAGCTTACAGCCGCCGACCACTTGCGGTGCGTTACTTTCATCGGTGTGGATATGCGCACTGCTGGCACAAATGATCGCACCCCAACGCGGCAGCAGGCTTTGTAAACCCAAGACATTCGCGCCTGTGCCATTGAACACCGGATAGCCTTGCGCCTTATCACCAAAATGCTGCTTGATCAAGTGCTGCAATTCATGGGTAAAATAATCATCACCATAAGCCGCAACATGACCTTGATTAGCAACTTGCAACGCCTGCATGAACGCAGGATGTACGCCAGAATAATTATCAGATGCAAAATGTTTATTGGTATTAGAAAACTGCATGATTTCCCCCTTATAGCCCCTTTAGCCCTTTTTGATTCTTTTATAAAAAAGCAAAAACAGCAAGCAACAGTTTTCGCTGTCCACCTGCTGTTTTTTGGATTATACTAAACAAAACCAAAAGTTTTGTCAATCATAAATTTTTGATATAAGCTGTTTATCCAAGCTTAATTTGGCTTATAAAATGCCGTATGCTACCAGTGCATTTGCCACTTGGGTAAAGCCTGCGACATTCGCGCCTGTCATGTAGTCAATCGCACCTTTGGTTGTGCCGTATTTATCGGCAGCTTCGCGTGCGTTATCATGAATGTTTTTCATGATGTCTTTTAGCTGCTCATCAAGCTCAGCGAATGACTTGTACTGGCGCACTGAGTTTTGGCTCATCTCAAGACCAGATACAGCAACACCGCCAGCGTTGGCAGCTTTACCCGGTGCATAAGCAATGCCATTATCACGCACGACATCGATGGCTTCGGCAGTCAGTGGCATATTGGCACCTTCTGCGACATATTTCACGCCATTATCGACCAATTGCTTGGCTTCAGCATCGTTCACTTCATTTTGGGTGGCGCATGGCAATGCGATGTCTGCGGCAAACTGCCAAGGTTTCGCGCCTTCGATCCACTCACCGCCAAATGCGCTGACATAATCTGCCAATGGCTTGCGCGCGTCTTTTTGGGCTTTAATCCAGTCGATTTTAGCTTGGTCAAAACCTTGTGGATCGTGCAGCACACCTTGAGAATCTGAGAAAGTGATGACTTTACCGCCTAATTGTACGACCTTCTCAGCAGCGTATTGCGCGACATTACCCGCGCCTGAGACTAGGACAGTCTTGCCTGCCATGCTGTCATTATTTGCTTTTAGCATATTATCAAGGAAATACACCAAGCCATAGCCTGTCGCTTCGGTACGGATCAATGAACCGCCATGACCCACGCCCTTACCTGTCAAGACACCTTCAAATTCACGCGTCAAGTTCTTGTACATCGCGAACATATAATTCACTTCACGGCCGCCGACACCGATGTCACCTGCTGGCACATCCATATCTTTGCCGATATTTTTGTGCAGTTCGCGCATGAATGCATAGCAAAAACGGCGAATTTCGTTGTCTGATTTGCCTTTTGGATCAAAATCAGAACCACCTTTTGCACCGCCCATCGGCAGACCTGTCAGTGCGTTTTTAAAAATTTGTTCAAAGCCCAGAAACTTAAGCACGCCTTCATTGACTGTTGGGTGAAAGCGAATACCGCCCTTGTATGGACCGATGGCATTGCTAAATTGTACACGCCAGCCGCGGTTTACTTGCACTTCACCTTTGTCATTTTCCCAGTTCACACGGAAGCTGATGATGCGGTCAGGCTCGCACAGACGCTCAAATACTTTTAGTTCTTCAAATTTTGGATTGTCAGCATAAACCTGCTCAACGGTCATCGCAACTTCTTGCACCGCTTGGATAAATTCAGGTTGATGGGCGTAATTTTTTTTGACTTGCTCGACTGCAGATTGGATACTCATGGTAAATCCTTATTTTGGTGGAGAGTGATGATTTCATCAGATTGTTATCATAAATCATAAAATCAGATAAAGTTATCGGAATTGACAATATAACAACCTTAAACATAAATTACAAGTGATTTTTTTATTCATTTGACCGACTTTTTTTCAAGGCTGATTTTTGCCAAATTGACCATAAAAAACCCAGTGAATCATCACTGGGCATTCTCATTAATGGCGGCTGCATTACCGTCAGTAGTCGCGGTATCCGCATCATCAGCCAAGGCTTTTTGCAAATCGATCACAGGATTGGTGTCGTGTAAGAACAAAGCCTTTTCAAGCTCAGGCAAAGCTTTTTGCATCACTTCACCGATGGCGCGCTGTGGCTCTGATGGCTCAAAACCCATCAAAGTCTCACGCTCACCGACACGGCGCACTGCTTGTAAAAACGCCCCATCAAAGCTTTGTTGTTCGCGCATTCCTTCGGCAAAGAACGCACGCCCAAAATAGGTCAAATCCGCATCATTGGTACAGCCAAAGCTAGCACGATCGGCGCGCGATGCGGTGATGATCAGCGTATATGGATCTTTGAGCGCATCGATGAAAGTGCCTGCATAACATGCCGAGACGACGATCACCCGCCAGCGAATGCCTGAATTATCAAGCGCAGATTTTAGCCAATATGGGTCAATCGGCGGCAGATCCAATGGCTCATTGGTCACGGCAAGCTCACCAAGTGGTGTATCATGCTCATCGACGACGCCATGCGAGCTTAATGCCAAAAATAGCACATCTTCATCGGTGTCCATTTTTTTGGCAAAGGCATTCAGGCTTTGCTCAATGCTTGCGCGTGATGCAATCGGATAATCAAACCAAGTGTTCGGATTATTGATCAATGCCATCGAATGCCCTGCTGTGCCGAATTTGACATCGAATAACTGGCGCGCCTGCAAAATCTCACTCATAAAGACATCTTGCTCAGCATAGCTTGCCACGCCCAAAAAATACCACTCAGATACGCCTTTGCGACTGCGCGTGATGTTATCCAATGATTTTTGCATCACAGGGGCTTGGGCGAAAAACTGCGCTTCAGACAGCTTGGTTTCTTCGACATATTCCTTAAAAATCGGCTGATCGACGACATTGCGTTGCCAAACCAACAATAGCGCGATGGTCGCCACCAGCATCAGCACGCGCTCCCACCACGGCCAGTGCAAGCGCTTAGCAAAAATCCACAACAGCGATGTCGTCTGCCACACAAAAAGCAGCGCAAACAAGGTCGGCATCACATGATGCAGCCAATACGGTAGCAGACTTTCATTTTCCAAAAACTGGATTAGGCTTTGTAGCAAAACCAGCAAAGTATCCGCCGTCAGCCACAAAATCACAGGGACGAACAATAGCGAATAATTCAAAGAACGCTTGGCAAGAATAATCCCTGCCACCAAGATGATCGCAGGCCAAACCAAATAGCTGATTAAGCCTTGTTCATTAAAAAAGCTTAGGCTAGGTGCTGCCAAATAAGCAAATAAAATATTGGCAGAAATCGCCAAAATCAAAAAGATGGCAAACTGGGCAAAGGTCGGCTTGACACGAGAAAACGCCTTGGTGCTACCTAACAGCATCCACAGCGCCGCCGCCAAGTTTGAAAAAAAGTTGGACAAAAATCCCATCGAGCTACCGATTTTATTGTTATACAAATATGTGGCTATTGTAGCATAATGTAATTTATTGGGTATAAAATTTTTGTATCATAATATCAGTATGCATTTGATGACTGATTTAAAAGTAATTTTCATAAAAAACCGCCTGTATATCACAGACGGTTTTGCTCTATTTTAAGTCCATCACTTCATGAGCAATTTATTGACGCGTTTTAGATAACCCGCAGGATCATCCAGCTGTCCACCATCAGCAAGCAAGGCTTGATCAAAGATGACTTGCGCCAAATCATCAAATTCTGCCGATGCCTCAAGCTTGGTGATCAATGGATGCGCCGGGTTGATCTCAAGCGTTGGCTTGACATCAGGTACAGGCTGACCCATCGCTTTTAGCATCTGCACCATCTGCGGTGACAACTCGCCATCACCGACGACCAGACAAGCAGGACTGTCCACCAGACGGCTAGACACACGCACATCTTTGGCGCGCTCACCCAAAGTGGCTTTGAGCTTTTCGACCACAGGTTTTAGGTTCTCGGTGGCCTGCTTGACTTCTTCTTTTTCGGCTTCGTCGGTCAAATCACCCAAATCCACCGCACCTTTGGCGATGTTTTGTAGCGGTGTACCGTCAAATTCATGCAAGAAATTCATCGCCCATTCATCGACGCGTGCGGTCATTAGAATGACTTCGATGCCTTTTTTGTTGAACAATTCAAGCTGCGGGCTGTTTTTGGCAGCGGCTAGATTATCCGCAGTCAGATAATAAATCGCTTTTTGACCATCTTTCATGCGCGCTTTATAATCAGCAAAACTTGTCTCAACAGCATCATTTTGGCTGGTGGCATAGCGAAGCAATTTAGCAATGCGCTCTTGATTGGCTTGATCTTCACCCAAGCCTTCTTTTAGTACATCACCAAACTGTGTGTAGAACTGCTTGAATTTATCTTGTTTATCCGCATCTTCAGAATTAGCAAGACTTGCCAACAAAGTCAGCACGCGGCGCGCGTTACCATCGCGAATCGCCTTGACATCGCGGCTTTCTTGTAGAATTTCACGGCTGACATTCAGCGGCAGATCCGCCGTATCAATCACACCCTTGACAAAGCGCAGATACATCGGCAACAGCTGCTCAGCATCTTCCATGATGAACACGCGCTTGACATACAGCTTCAAGCCGCGCTGCTGCTCGCGTGCATATAGATCGTACGGTGCATTTTTTGGGATGTATAGTAGCTGCGTGTACTGCACACGCCCTTCGACACGATTGTGTGTGAAGGTCAGTGGATCTTCATAGTCATAGCTTAGATTTTTATAAAACTCGTTATACTCATCATCGCTGATGTCGCTTGGGCTGCGTGTCCATAACGCATTGGCTTGGTTGATGGTCTCATACTCATCGGTGGTGATGTATTCGCCCTTGCCTGCGACCACTTCGCCATTGTCATCAAGCTCATCTTGCCATTCTTGCTTGCGCATTTGGATTGGTAGGCTGATATGATCTGAGTATTTGTTCACCAGTGATTTGATGGTGTGGCGATCCAGATAATTGGTGGTATCTTCGCCGATACCTGCATATTCATCTTTTAGGTGCAGAGTAATGCTCGTGCCACGCGTTGGCTTATTAATGGTTTCTGTAGTGAAAGAACCCGTACCATCCGACACCCAGCGCACGCCTTGATCGCTTGGCTCACCTGCCTTACGACTCTCAACGGTAATGGTATCTGCAACGATAAAACCTGAATAGAAACCAACGCCAAATTGACCGATCAAATTGCCATCTTTTTTATCATTGTCTGATAGTTTTTCTAAAAAGGCTTTTGTGCCTGATTTGGCAATCGTACCCAAATGCTCAATGGCATCTGCTTCATTCATACCGATACCATTATCACTGATGGTGATGGTTTTGGCAACTTCGTCAAAGTCGATTTTGATGGCAAGCTCGCCGTCGTTTTCGTACAAGCTGTCATCAGCAGTCGCCAAAAAACGAAGTTTATCGCAAGCATCAGACGCGTTCGACACCAGCTCGCGCACAAAAATATCAGCATTTGAGTACAGTGAATGCGTCACCAAATGCAGCAGCTGTGCCACTTCTGCTTCAAAATGATGGTTTTTCGTCGTCATAGTTTTCTCCATTGATTTTAAAGTAAGAAATTTTATGGAGAAAAAGATAGGGGTTTAGATTGGGATTTTCAAGCACAAAACACAAGATAACCACAAAATCAACAAGCAATCACCTGCAGCTTTTGACAATACAACTCATCATCCATTAGCTGTCCATATAGCCGATACCAATTTGGCTTGGCAACCACTTTTTCAATCAACCGCCCGATGGATAAACGCACAGCATCCATGTCTGGCGTGTAATCTTGATAAAATCGCGCGTTAATCACTTGGCGAAAATCCACAATATCATCCTTGGGCGTGATATTAAACCCACGCGCCAGCACTTCATCTTTGAGCAGAAAATACCGCTTTTCAATAAAAGCCAATTTATCATAGAAAAATAGCACATGACCCGTCCCCAGTCGATAGGTTGGTGGGATTTTGGCAAGTACTGTCTTGGCAGGATATTTATCCAGTGCATTTTTGACCTGCACAAATAACCGCGTGATTTCGCGATATTCAGCAAACAGATGCTGATCGGTGAGCTGTTGTGGTGCGACGAGATTAACGCGTGTCATGAGTATTTTTCCCAATAAAATCAGCACATATCATAGCATAAATGCATAAAATTGGGCTTAGCTACACTTATTTACCAACTATCACTAGCAATTTTACAGCAAACTGGTAAAATGATAGGTTAGTTAAAAACACATGAAGCATGATTTATGGCTGAAAAAACTTTTACTGCGACACTTTGGTCGGTGCTGCTGAAGATTTTGGTAGCAATTATTGCCCTACTGCTGATTTTGGTATTGGCGTTTCCGATTGGCTTTTATGGCATGGCGATGTATCTTGAGCCGACACTGCCTGATGTCAAGCACATCAACCAAGCCGAGCTACAAATGCCGCTGCAGATTTATACATCGGATAATAAGCTCATCGGTCAATACGGCAATAAAATGGCACTACCTGTGACTTTCGATGAGATTCCTAAGCACATGATTCATGCGTTTTTGGCAGCAGAAGATGACACATTCTTTGAACACAGCGGTATCAGTGTCAAGGGCATGGGTCGTGCGCTGACTGAAGTGGTGTCAGATTCAGGCTCACAAACTGGCGGCTCGACCATCACCATGCAGGTGGCGAAGAACTATTTTTTGAGCCCTGAGCGTACCATCGATCGTAAGCTGACTGAGCTGTTCATTGCGCGTAAGATCGAAAATGAGCTGACCAAAAACGAAATTTTGACCTTATATGTCAATAAAATTTATTTGGGCGAGGGTACTTACGGTATCCAAGCCGCCGCACGCCGCTATTTTAGTAAATCACTGGACAAACTGACCATCGCTGAGATGGCGATGATTGCAGGCTTGCCAAAAGCGCCATCGGCGTATAACCCTGTCGCCAACCCTGAACGCGCGATGGAGCGCCGCAACTGGATCATCGGTCGTATGCACGAAGAAGGCTTCATCACTGCTGCTGAGCGTGATGCGGCGATCGCTGAACCGATAGGTCTAAACCTATATAAAGAACAGCTGGATCTGAATATGCCATATGTCGCCGAGATGGCGCGTAGCTCATTGGTGGAGCAATATGGCGAGCAAGTGATGGATTCGGGTTGGCGTATTCAGCTGACCATCGACAGTAAAGACCAGCTCGCTGCTGATTCTGCACTCGTTGGCGGTCTGCGTAGCTATGACCGTCGTCATGGCTGGCGTGGTGTCGAAGCCGAAGAAGGCGAACTGGAAGGTCGTCGCAACTTTGACAACATCTATCCTGCCAAAGTCACTAAGGTGAATAACAACAGCTTTGAAGCTGAGCTACAATCTGGCGACAAAGTCACCATTCACTGGTCAGGCATGAACTGGGCAAGACGCTATTATAGCGCCAACCGTGTCGGCGGTGGCTACAGCAATGCCCACCAAATGGTCAAAGTCGGCAACATCGTGCGTATCTCGCCACTGAACGAAGCCAAAACCGCTTGGAAAATGGAATCCATTCCAAAAGTACAAGGCGCATTGGTATCGCTTGACCCTGAAAATGGCGCATTGCGTGCGGTTGTCGGTGGCTTTCACTACAATCACAGCAAATTCAACCGTGCCATCCAAGGCTATCGTCAACCTGGCTCGACCATTAAGCCATTTGTATTTGCCGCTGCACTTGAAACTGGCAAATATACACCAGACAGTCTAATCTCTGATGCGGCAATCCGTATCGGTAGCTGGCGACCGAAGAATGCCGACGGTCGTTTTACTGGCATGATGACCTTGCGCCGTGCCTTGGCACTGTCTCGTAACACCCCTGTCATTCGCTTGATGCGCTCAGCAGGTATTGATGAGTCGCGCCAGCTCATGAATCAAATGGGTGGTCTTGAGATGGATCGTATGCCATCAACGCTGGCTCTAGCACTGGGTGCTGCTGACATCACACCGCTACAGATGGCGACAGGCTATGCGACCATCGCCAATGGTGGTCATCGCATTCAGCCTTATTTCATCGAGCGTATTTATAACTTTGATAATGATTTGGTTTATCAAGCCAATCCTGCGCAAGCGTGTGCCGTCTGCTTTAATAATGAGCTGACCAAGACCAATGCCAAGCTGCTTGAAGAATTTGAATCAGCACAAGGTGAAAACACCCAAGCCAAAGATACGGACAAAGCCGCAAAAGACGGTGAGCAAGACGCGCCACAGAGCTTGACGCACAACGGTACACCACAAGGCGACCGCCTACACCCAAAAACTGCACCACAGCTCATGATGGCGCAACAAGCCCCGCGCGTACTATCACACGAGACCGCGTATAATGTTGCCAACATGATGCGTGAAGTCATCAGCTATGGTACAGGTAAAAAAGCCCGTGCCGTAGGTCGCGGTGATGTTGGTGGCAAAACTGGTACAACCAACCTTGCCAAAGATGCGTGGTTTGCAGGCTTTCAGCCAACCAATGTTGCGGTGGTTTGGGTCGGCTTTGACCAACCATCTACCTTGGGCGCGAAAGAATACGGTGGCGTGGCTGCCTTGCCGATCTGGGTGAACTATATGCGTAAAGCATTGAGTGGCACGCCATCACAATGGGTTAGCAAAGAAGACCGCTCAAAGGCCAGCATCGAGGCTCAGCACATCGTCGAGATCACCGATGAAGGTCAAAAGTCAGTCACCAAAAATGACAATGCTGATAAAGCCGAAAAAGGCAGTAAGTCTGAGAAAAGCAAAACCCAATAAGCAATCACTGCTAATTAGCATTGCTTAATACAAAAATCCCGAAAATCTGATAAATTTTCGGGATTTTGTTTTTTAAAGCTTTTAAATTAATCGTCTTAAATCAGATTAATTCTCAGAACCCACCATCCGAACCGCGACATGATTCTTCGCCACGCTTTGTCCTGATAGCACCGCTTTGGCGATGCTCATTTCTTGCTCAGTCTCAAATCCGGTAAAATGATAGTCAATCCCACGATCTGTTACCATCAGCACGCCCGCTTGCTCAGTGATGATGGCGGTATCTGACAGCGTCAAGGCTTTTTGGTCAATCTCAAATCGCTTTGGGCTAAGCTTTAGGATGCCTTGGGCAAACAGATGGTGTTTTTTGGCTTGATGGCGTTTGATATTAAAACCAAACATCGCCACCGCGAACACGAACAGCGAACCGATGGCGTATTCCACAGGCATGGTCACACACACTGCCGCCACGATAATGCCAAGCACCAACAGACCTGCCGACCACCAAAACAGCGGATCGGCAGCGCTGCCATTGAGCCTGATACTCACACCATCATCATTGACCGTCAGCATATCACCAGCCCAATGCTTGCTTTTGTGCTTCGATGATTTGGCGGATACCGCTGTCAGCTAGGCTCAGCATTTGATCAGCTTCTTCGCGGGTAAATGGCTTGTCTTCTGCCGTGCCTTGGATCTCGATAAAACCGCCCGCCTGCGTCATCACCACATTCAGATCGGTATCACAAGTAGAATCTTCGGCATAGTTCAAATCCAGATACGCCTTACCATCTTTGATGCCAACCGACACCGCACCGACCAGACCCAATAGCGGATCTTGGCTGATTTTCTTCTCACGCTGCAGATGCTCTAGCGCATCGATCAGCGCCACTGCCGCCCCTGAGATGCTTGCTGTACGCGTACCGCCATCAGCTTGGATGACATCACAGTCAATATAGATGGTATTCTCGCCAAGCTTTGATAAATCAAGCATCGCGCGCAGACTGCGACCGATCAGACGCTGAATCTCTTGGGTGCGTCCTGACTGCTTACCGCGCGCCGCTTCACGCTGAGTACGAGTACCTGTGGCGCGTGGCAACATACCATATTCTGCTGTCAGCCAGCCCTGCCCTTGACCTTTTAACCATCTTGGTACGCCTGCTTCGACACTGGCGGTGCACAGTACTTTGGTATCGCCAAAACACACCAGTACTGAGCCTTCGGCGTGCTTGGTGTAGTTGCGAGTAAAGCTGATTGGGCGAAGTTCGTTCAATTGGCGATTATCAATGCGCATAAGTTTTCTCTTTTATAGCCGTGATTTTAGAATTGAAAATACTGGTGTTTATTGTAACAAGTTTGACCCAATAACACAAAACAAACCTGCAAGCACGCTTACAGGTTTGTGATGATGATACAGATTAATCAGCTGATTATTTGCTTTCTTCAAGCTTACGCAGATCTTTGCGCAAAATCTTGCCAACATTCGATTTCGGCAATTCGCTGATGAACTCGATGTATTTTGGACGCTTATAGCCAGTTAGATTTTCTTTCGCCCATTCGCGGACTTCTTCGACTGTCAGGCTTGGATCACTTTTGACGATGAAAATCTTCGGCACTTCACCGCTGTGCTCATCACTGATGCCGATGACACCACACTCTAGGATTTTTGGATGTGCAGTCATCACTTCTTCGACTTCATTTGGATAGACATTAAAGCCTGAGACCAAGATCATGTCTTTTTTGCGATCGACGATTTTGATAAAGCCTTTTTCATCCATCACACCGATGTCGCCTGTGCGGAAATAGCCATTTGCAGTCATCACCTTGGCAGTCTCATCAGGACGCTTCCAGTAACCCGGCATCACCTGTGGACCTTTGGCGCAGATCTCGCCTGCTTCACCCAGTGCCACTTCATTATCATCTTCATCCAGTAGCACGATGTCTGTCGCTGGGAATGGGATACCGATTTTGCCTGTGTAGCCACCCGGTGGGTTTAAGGTCAAAACCGGTGAAGTCTCAGACAAGCCATAGCCTTCAATGATGTAATTACCTGTCAGGCGCTCCCATGCTTTGGCAGTGTCAGACAGCACCGACATACCACCGCCCAATGACAGTTTTAGATTGCTGTGATCAAGCGCGCGGAAGCCTTCATTGTGCGCCAACGCATTGAACAGCGTATTGACCGCAGGGAAAAATACTGGCTTATATTTGGCATAGTCTTTGCACACCGCTGGCAGGTCGCGCGGATTGGTGATGAGCAGCATACTAAAGCCCATTTTCATGCCAAGCAGCGCACAGGCGGTGAATGAGAAAATATGATACAAAGGCAGCGCAACGGCGATGTACTGACCGCCCATGTCATTGCCTGGAAAGACTTTTGAGACGAATGGCACACACTGCTCGACATTCGATGCAAGGTTACCATGAGTCAGCATCGCGCCTTTTGCCACGCCTGTGGTGCCACCCGTGTATTGTAGCGCGGCGATTTCATCCAGTGACACTTCAGGGCGATTATAAGCTGCTACTGATACTTTATTTAAAGCTTCTTTAAAGCTGACATGACCTGGGATATTCCACGATGGTACCATTTTTTTGACATGGCGCACCACAGCATTGACCAAAAAGCCTTTTAGACCCAGCATATCACCCAGTGATGTAACGATCACATGCTTGACTTGACCTTTATTTTCCACACGCTCAAAGGTATGCGCAAAGTTCTCAACGATAAACAGCGCCTTGGCTTCAGAGTCATTCAGCTGATGCTCAAGCTCATGCGATGTATATAACGGATTGACATTCACCAGTGTCAAACCTGCGCGCACAATGGCGATCATCGCAATCGGATATTGCAAGATGTTTGGCATCATCACCGCCACTTTATCGCCCTTGATAAGTCCTAGCGACTGCAAATACGCAGCCATCTGACGGCTGTAATTATCCAATTCGCGATAAGTGATTGACACACTCATACAAGTAAAAGCGATCTTATTGCCATGACGAGCAAACGCCTGTTCAAAAATATCAATCAGCGAATTGACATGACTTGGCAATGCAAAATCAAAATCCAAGCCGTGCTCTTGATAAGTCTTGAACCATGGGCGGTCGGTCGAAACGGTGAAATTGGTGGTCATGAGATGATTTCCTTATATCTGTTATGCAAAAATCCATGTAAAATAAAAGTGATGTGTGCTATGACACACTGCTAAATCTAACATATCTTTTCATCTAAAACAAGGATTGCACCCAAAAATTTGAGCGTACAAGTGTTTATCATTATGCCATTTTTTATAATAAAATCAATGAGAATTTGCATACTGTGGTAAATTTTTGCAAAATTTTACAAAATAAAAACCGCAGACATAATCTACGGTTTTATAACATTGGTTAAATCGCTATTTTAATCAGCTTACAACTTACGCAGCTCTTTGCGTAGGATTTTGCCGACATTGGATTTTGGCAATTCATTGACAAAGGCGATTTGTTTTGGGCGTTTGTAGCCAGTAAGATTTTTCTTCGCCCATGCTTTGATGTCAGCTTCGGTCAAATTTTCATCTTTTTTGACGATAAACACTTTCACCACTTCGCCACTGTGTTCATCAGGCACGCCGATTGCGCCGCATTCTAGCACACCTTCGTGACTTGCGATGACTTCTTCGACTTCGTTTGGATAGACATTAAAGCCTGAAACTAGGATCATGTCTTTTTTGCGATCGACGATCTTGAAATAACCTTCTTCATCCATCACGCCGATATCACCTGTGCGAAAATAGCCGTTTGTCGTCATCGCTTTGGCGGTCTCATCATCGCGCTTCCAGTAGCCTTTCATCACCTGCGGGCCTTTGGCGCAGATCTCGCCTGCTTCACCCATCGGCACTTCATTGCCATCATCATCAACTAGGATAATGTCTGTCGATGGGAACGGCACGCCAATTTTACCTGTGTAGCTGCCCAGTGGATTAAAGGTCAAAACTGGCGAAGTCTCAGACAAGCCATAGCCTTCAATGATATAGTTGCCTGTCAATTTCTCCCATGCGCTTGCGGTACTTGGTAGGACTGCCATGCCGCCACCGAGCGAGATTTTTAGGTTGCTGTGATCCAGTGATGAAAAGCCCTTGTGGTGCAATAGTGCATTGAACAGCGTATTCACTGCAGGGAAAAACTGCGGACGATATTTGGCAAATTGCTTGGTCAAATCATGAAAATCACGGGCATTAGGGATAAGCAGTAGTGCAAAGCCCATCTTCATGCCAAGCATGGTCACCATAAATGAGAAAATATGGTAAAGCGGCAGCGCCACCGCCATGTATTCACCATGCTGATAAGGCTTGGTAAAGCCTGTTTTGACATAAGTCATGCACTGCTCGACATTGGCGATCAAATTGCCATGGGTAAGCATCGCGCCTTTTGCCACGCCTGTTGTACCGCCTGTGTATTGCAAAATCACCACATCATCAAGGTTTAGATTTGGGCGTGTGTATTTGGCGTTGGTTTTTAGAATATCTTTAAAGTTGATTTTACTTGGGATATTGTAGTTTGGCACCATTTTTTTGACATAGCGCACCACAGCATTGATGATAACACCCTTAAAGCCCATCATATCACCCACGCCTGTGATGATGATATGACGCACCTGACCTTTGTTTTTTACCTTTTCAAAAGTATGTGCAAAGTTCTCAACGATAAACAGCACCTTGGCATCGCTATCATTGAGCTGATGTTCAAGCTCATGCGCGGTGTATAGCGGATTGACATTGACCAATACCAAACCTGCACGCACAATGCCCATCATCACCGCCAAATATTGCGGACTGTTTGGCATCATCACCGCCACTTTATCGCCTTGCGCTAAGCCTAGTGACTGTAAATAAGCGGCAATTTTTAAGCTTAGCTTATCAAGTTCATCGTAGCTGATGTCATAGCCCATAAAAGTGATGGCATTTTGTCCTTGATTAGCTTTGAAATTGACATCAAAAAAATCCAGCAGATTATTCACGCCGCTTGGCATGGTCAGCTGAATTTCAAGGTTGTTTTTACGATAAGTCGCCTGCCATGCACGATCAGCAGGGGTAATAAATGCAGAATAATCAGTCATGAATCCGTCCTTTAGTTTTGTATTCGGACAACATATAAAATTTATCAATGTTTCGCAATCAAAAACCATGAACCGCTGCCCACGATTTTTGATTGACAAATGGCTATAAATTTGGCTTGTGAAGTTTTATTAATAATAAATAATAGGTTTTTGTGAAATCAGCGCACAATCTTAGCAATACAACCCACCAATTGCTCAGCGATCGCCGCCTTGCTTGCCTTGGGCAATACCTGCTTATCAAGCCCGTATTGCTGCGCAAAAAACACCGTCATCGCATTATCATCAGAGCCAAAGCCAATGCTATTATCCGAGACATCATTGACCGCGATCATGTCAAGCTTTTTGCGATTTAGCTTATCTTGGGCATAGTTTTCGGTGTCTTGGGTCTCGGCAGCAAAGCCCACCGCCAACACATCAGGGAAAGTCTTGGCAATAGTGGCAAGCACATCAGGATTTTTGATGAGCTCAAGTGTCATGCCATCAGCTTGACTGGTTTTTTTGATTTTATGCTCGGCGATGCTTGCCATCTTAAAATCCGCCACGGCAGCGGTAGCGATAAACACATCAGCACGCTTGCACGCATCCAGACACACCGCCAACATCTCATCGGCTGTACCGACCGTCAGACGCTGCACGCCGTACGGCGCAGGCAGGCTTACGCGCTTACCGCTGACCAAGACAACATCGGCGCCAACATCGCGGCAGGCTTTGGCGAGTGCATAGCCCATTTTGCCTGTCGAATGATTGGACAAAAATCGCACAGGATCGATCGGCTCAAGCGTCGCCCCTGCGGTGATGACGACGCGCTTACCCGCAAGACTCTGCGGCAGGCTTTGGCGCGCAACAAAAGACAAAATCATCTCGCACAGATCTTCAGGCTCAGGCAGTCGCCCTACCCCCACATCACCGCACGCCTGCTCGCCACTGTCAGGATGGATGAGCGTGTAGCCGAAATTTTGTAGCTTAGCAAGATTATCTTGCACCACAGGATTTGCCCACATCGCTTGGTTCATCGCAGGCGCAAGCAAAATCGGCGCGGTGGTCGCCACGCACACGGTAGTGAGCAGATTATCCGCCAAGCCATTGGCAAGCTTCCCAATGGTATTGGCAGAACACGGTGCAATCACCACGACATCCGCCCACTTGGCAAGCTCAATATGCCCCATGCCGCGCTCAGCTTGCTCGTCCAATAGCGTGGTATGCACTTCATGCCCTGTCAGCGCTTGAAAAGTCATCGGCGCAATAAACTCGCACGCCGCCGCCGTCATCATCACACGCACCGAGCAGCCTGCCTTGATGAACAAGCGTGCAAGCACCGCCGACTTATACGCCGCGATACCGCCTGTGATGCCAAGTAGGATTTTTGGGGGTTGGTTATGCGTCATGGCAAGCTGCCTATTTATTTGGGAAAATCGCGGTATTATAGCTTATTTTGCCCATGGGGTACAGTGAACACTTGCAAAACTGTAACAAACAAAATCCCCACATCGTCGATGTAGGGATTTGTCATTGGGGATTTTGAGTTAGGTTTGTTAATTTATCATCAATGAAACTTGCAAATTTCTTTTTAAAATCATCAAGCTATCAACCATCAACGCGCCTTAATCATCCGACCGATTAAGAAAAACATCAGCGCAGCCAGTAGCGCAGGCACAGCCAGCAAGCCAATGATGGTATCGGCGGATAGATTCATCGCCATCAACCAGCCGCCCACCATCGAGCCGACCACCGAACCACTACGACCTACCGCATTCGCCCAACTGACTCCTGTCGCGCGGCAATGCGTCGGATAAAATGCTGAGCTAAACGCATTGGCTCCGACCTGTGAGCCTGACACGCCCACACCCACACCCAGCATACCGATGAGCAGCAACATCATATTTAGGCTGACGATGCCTTGACCGACGATAATCAGGAAAATCGCGCCTGCAATGTAGGACAAATACAGCACTTTGGACGCGCCTTTTTTATCCATCAGATAGCCTAGGAAAATCGCGCCAATTGTACCGCCAATTTGGAACACTGATGTGATCCATGCAGCGATTTTCAGGTCGAAACCCACGCTTTTTAGCAAAGTCGGCATCCAGCTTGAGATCAGATAAATGATCAGCATACTCATAAAAAACGACACCCACATCAAGATCGTGCCAAGCGCGTATTCTTTGCTAAACAGCTCTTTGACGCTCACTTGTGCTTTGTCCGTCGGTGCTGCGATAAGCTCAGGCACAGGCGTGGATGCATCGGCACTGATACGGCGCGCGACTTTATCGACTTTATCTTTTGGGAAATTTTTAGTCACCATAAAGCGCAGTGACATCGGAAACCACCAAATCAAAATCGGCAAAATTGCCAAAGGCAGCACGCCGCCAATGATCAAGATCCCCTGCCAACCAATCACAGGAATCAGCTGACCTGAGACGATACCGCCCAATGCCGAACCGATGGTAAAGCCGCAGAACATCAAGGTAATCAAGGTCGAGCGGCGCGCGGTGGGACAAAATTCTGAAGTCATGGTGATGGCGTTCGGCATCGCACCGCCCAAGCCAATACCTGTGATAAAACGCAAAATCACCAGCGTCTGTAAATCAGGAGAAAATGCCGACAGCAAGCTTGCCGCTCCAAAAACAAACACCGAGCCTACCATGATGGGCTTGCGTCCGATTCTGTCCGCCAAAGGCCCAAAAATCAGCGCGCCAATCATCAAACCAAACAGCCCTGCACCAAATAACGGCGCAAGCTGTGGCTGCGTCAGTTGCCACTGTTCGATCAAAGCAGGCGCGATAAAACCCACCGCCGCCGTATCAAATCCATCAATCGCCACCACCAAAAAGCACAAAGCAATGATAAGCTTTTGGGTCGTGGATAAAGGCTGCGCGTCAATGTACGCTTGCACTTCCATTTTGTTTGCTGTCGTATCCATGAGATTTTCCTTTTGACGACATGAATTATTTTAATAAAACTTGCCAATCAACCAAATTTTGGCAACAAAAAAGCAATCAACAATCCCAAAACCACAAGGGCTGCTGATTGCTCTTTATTAAATAAACTTCCTGCAAAACACCGAATTAGAAAAAAACCGTTTGTGGCGAGCTTGTCGAACCATAACGGTTTTCCTACCCTTCGACAAGCTCAGGGCGAACGGAAAACCTAGTTTTGCAGGAAATCTAATGATAAAATTACTTCACATTAACCGTGATGCCCGTCAATCCTGCGATGTCTGCTTGCATCACATCGCCTTTGACCACAGCACCAACCCCTTCAGGCGTACCTGTGAAGATCAAATCACCTGCTTGTAGTTCAAACAGTTCTGATAATTTGCTGATGGTCTCAGCGACATTCCAAATCAGAAAATCGATGCCGCTTTTTTGCTTGGTTTCGCCATTGACGGTTAGGTGAATCTCACCTTTATTGATTTCGCCAGTTTCACTGATTGGGTGAATCATGCCGATTGGCGATGAATAATCAAATGCTTTACCAATTTCCCAAGGGCGACCCATTTCGCGCATTTTCATCTGCAGGTCGCGGCGTGTCATGTCAAGACCGACTGCATAGCCAAAGATGTGTTTGGCAGCATCTTCGACAGAAATATTTTTACCACCTTTACCAATCGCGACAACCAATTCAATCTCATAGTGATAATTATTGGTCTGATCAGGATAAGGCAAATCAATCGCCACACCTGCTGGCACAGGCACGATAGATTCAGGATCGTTTGGCTTGCAGAAGAAAAATGGTGGTTCGCGATCAGGATCAAAGCCCATCTCGCGAGCGTGCGCGGCATAGTTACGACCGACGCAGTACACGCGGCGCACTGGGAATTGGTCATCCGTGCCATTGATGGCTAGACCGACAGTTTTGACAGGTTCAAATACATATGACATTGGTTTTCTCCTTGATTGTAGATTTTTAAGCATTAAAGTTATATGGTCGTTAAAATCAAAATAAGACTAGCCGGCGAGTCGCAGATAGTACAAGTAGTACAGCAAGACGAGCTAACGCAGTTTTATTTTGAATTTTTAGACTATGGTTTAAATTTTTGGCGTATCGATTTGGTTATCAGGATGCGCTTTTTTAAAGGCATCTAAACTATTGCAATGCGCATCGATGGCGACAATATTCGGATAAGCGGATAAATCCACCCCGAAACGGCGCGCTGAATACACCTGCGGAATCAGATAGGCATCGGCAAGTGTCGGCGTATCACCAAAGCAAAATCCCTTGTGGCGCGCGGTATCTTTGGCAAGTAAAGTCTCAAGCGCACTAAAGCCTGCATGAATCCACTCAGCTGTCCATGCCGCCGTGACATCATCATCTTGACCAAGCTCTAATTTTAGATATTCTAAAATTCTCTTATTATTGATCGGATGAATATCACAGCCGATGATCGCCGCCAATGCACGCACACGAGCGCGCGCGATTGGATCTTTTGGCAGTAGTGACGACTGCGGATAGACTTCTTCGAGCCACTCGATGATGGCGACGCTTTGGGTCAGTACTTCGCCACTTTCTAGCACCAATGCAGGGACTAAACCTTGCGGATTAATCGCTTTATAGGCATCGCTTTTGTTTTCATATTTACCAAGGCTGATCGGCAGATATTCATACTCAAGCCCCTTAAGATTGAGCGCGATGCGCGTGCGGTGCGATGTGCCGCTGCGAAAAAAGTTATACAGTTTTAACATATTATTATGCCTTATTATTGTCGGTTAAAACAGTGGTGAATGGATGAATTTTTATTTGCCATCCGCACGATCGCGCTCGCTGTACAGCCCCAGTTTCTTTTGAAATGGCGCTTCATCAGCGACGAACACAAAGCTTGGCTGATCGCTTAGGTTGGTCAGGCTCGTATGTGCAAAGGCAGGCGACACTGCGGTATCTGAGCGCGTCAGTGACATTGCCTTATCATCTACCATCAGCGATACTTGACCGTCGATCATGTGAAAGACTTGTGCAGCTGAGCGAAGTTTGAGATGTACGGTTTCATGTGGGCGCAGCATGATGGCGCTGTAGCCGATGATTTTTTGGCAATCTTCGCCTGTTTCTGGATTGACATACGCCACCTGCACGATGTCGGTATCAGGCTCGGTTGCGGCGATATTTTCTAGCGCGCGCTTGGCATCTTCCCAGCGGTAGCGTAGGATTGGGTAGGCAGCTTGACTGCGCTCAAAGTGCTTGACAGGGACAATACCGCCTTGATACACAGGCTCATTAGCGACTTTGCGCGTGACTTGGTCATCGCCTTCTTCGACATAAGTTGCTTCAGCATAGTACACCAACGGCAAATCTAGGATATCTAGCCACACCACAGGCTCATCGCCTTCGTGTCCGTGCTCATGCCACATGCCCGATGGTGTCAAGATCAGATCGCCATGCTCCATTGGGCATTTTTCACCTGCGACCGTCGTGTAGCCGCCCTGACCTTCGACGATCAGGCGCACAGCATTTGGCGTGTGGCGATGGTTTGGTGCGATCTCACCTGGTAGGATCAGCTGCATACCCAGATAAATCACAGGGCTTGCGCGCATGGTGGTGATGTCAAGACCTGGATTAGATAGCACAAGTACGCGGCGTTCGGCTTTTTCAATCGGTGTCAGCTCACCTGCTTGCATGAGTAGTGGGCGGATGTCCTGATACGGCCAGACGGTGGCGACGGATTTTGGGCGTGGGGTGATAGGCGGCATGACATCGCGTAGGCTTGGCCACAGCGGTACTAAATTATTTTGTTCCAATTCATCACGATATGCTTGTGGTAAATCTTCCAGACGACCTAATTGTAAATCCATGTTTTACTCCTTGGTTTGGCACTTTTTTGTGGTCTGGCAAATTATACCAAACTCGCCGAATGCCATCCATGCGCCATGCACAATAAATATTATTAATAACTTTAATACTCATGCTACAATACGCACACACCCACCCTTTGAGAGTGCCATGGCTCACACCTTAGATATCCGCCTGCTACAGCTGTTTCATGCCATTTATACCCATGAGAATATCTCCCACGCCGCAGCCAGTCTTGACATCGGACAGCCTGCTGCGAGTATCGGACTGAGCAAGCTGCGTAAGCATTTTGACAATCAGCTGTTCGTGCGCGTCGGTCATCAGATGCTGCCAACTGAGTTCGCCAAAGAGCTTGCACCCCTGATCACACAGACGCTCGAGCAAGTCAGACTCATCAATGACTACCGCCGCGCCTTTGACCCTGCCATCTCGACGCGCACTTTCACGCTTGGGCTGACTGATATTAGCCATCTGCAGCTTGTGCCGAAGCTTGCCGCCTATCTGCACACGCACGCGCCGCACATCTGCCTAAATGTCGTACCGATCGATGCGGCGACACCGACACTGATGAGTAGCGGTCAGATTGATTTGGCGATTGGTTTTATTCCGCAGTTAGAAGCAGGATTTTATCAGCAGACGCTGTTTCATCAGCACTATGTGGCATTGGTACGGCATGATCATCCGCGTATCGCTGAGAGCTTGTCTTTACAAGATTATGAACGCGAAAATCACCTAGAGATCGTCCCGAGCGGTACGGGGCATTATATGGCAGAAAATGAAATTCAACGGCTTGGCGTCACGCGCAACATTCGGATGCGTATGCCAGGCTATCTGGGCGTGGATGCAGTGGTGAAAAATACCGATCTGATCGCAACCGTCCCTGAAAAACTTGGGTTCTTACTTGATGATGCAGGCTGTCGGATTTATCCGCTACCGTTTAAGTTATCAGGCTTTGATGTCAAGCAGCACTGGCACGCGCGTATGCACAAAAATTCGGACAATCGATGGCTGCGGCAAGTGTGTTTTGAGCTGTTTCATCAGTGATGGATGAATTGAAAAATTAGGTGGGATAATTAGATTTTTTAATAAAAATTATTATGCAAATCAAGAATTATAGGGCGCAGAACAGCAAGGTGTGTTATACGCGCCGTTAAGACAGTCGATATATCAATTTTTCCAAGATTTTATTAAATTTTATTTTAAAAATCAAATGCTTATAGCGCATTGGTGCGTGGGCGCACCCAATAATTACCCCAAATAATCTTAACAATCACTCACCAAAACACATAGCGCACCACCATCGCAAAGCACATCAGCACAATCACAGGGCGGATAAATTTCGCACCGCCTTTGACCACCATCTGCGAACCACAAAACGCCCCAATGATTTGCCCTGCCATCATCACAAAGCCCACTTTCCACAGCACCTGACCGCCTAAGATAAAGAAAATCAAGCTTGCAATGTTGGTTGAGAAATTCAAAAGCTTTGCCACACCTGTTGCGCGGATCAAATCCATGCCACGCAGCGCAACATTAGACAGCGCAAAAAATGTCCCTGTCCCTGGTCCAAGATAACCATCATAAAAGCCAATCACCGGCACAATGGTCTTTTGCCAAGTGGATTGGCTCAGTTTGGGCGCACTTTCGATCTCGCCAAGACTTGGGGCAAACAGCGTATAAAGCCCCACGCCTGCAACCAAAAACGGAATGATGACCTTAAGCATCTCAGGTGGCGACAGCTGCACCAAGACGGTGGCGATCGCTGAACCAATAAACGCCGCCAAAATCGCCCATTTGATCTTATAAGGGCGCACCACACCTTTTTTGATCATGGTGAGACTTGCCGAGAACGAACCTGCTGAAGCTTGCAGCTTATTGGTAGCAAGGGTGGCAATGGGTGGCACACCCGACAGCAAAAGAGCAGGAATGGTCAAAAGCCCGCCGCCACCTGCCATCGCATCGACAAAGCCTGCCAACATCGCCACGCCAAACAGCATCACCAAAATCTCAAATCCCAATTGAATATCCATCACAGATTTACTTCCCAAATGCTGTAAAATGTAAAAAATACTTTATTATACGCTGATTTTTTGATACATTGGCGTTAATTAATAACTTTTTATGCAAATTTGACAAGATTCGCTGAACGAATTGTAATTCTAAAACAATCAACGCTTTGGTATCTTATCATAAATCCATCACGCCAAAGCCAAACCAACCTTGACGAGACACGAAGTAGGAAGTAGCAATGTTCGCCCAAATTAAAAAATTCTTACAATTAGAAGCGGCTGGCGGTATCGTGCTTGCCTTGGCTGCCATCCTTGCGATGATCGTCGCCAACTCGCCTTTGCACGATTTATATCATGCTTTTATCCATGCGCCTGTGGTGGTGCAGATCGGCGCGTTTGAGATCGCCAAAGATGCGCACCACTGGATCAATGATGGCTTGATGGCGATTTTCTTTTTCTTGGTTGGGCTTGAGCTTAAGCGCGAAGCACTGATCGGTGAGCTTGCTGATGTCAAGCAAATTTTGATGCCTGCCTTGGCGGCTGTCGGTGGTATGATCGCCCCTGCGCTGATTTATGCCGCATTCAACTACCAAAATCCTGAGCAGTTGGCAGGCTGGGCGATCCCTGCGGCGACTGATATTGCTTTTGCCTTGGGTGTGATTAGCCTTTTGGGCAATCGCGTGCCAAATGCCTTGAAGGTATTTTTAGTGTCGATTGCAATTTTTGATGACTTGGGTGCGATCATCATCATTGCGCTATTTTATACGGCTGATTTATCCCTATTTTCATTGGGTGTGGCGGCGGTCTGCTTGCCAATTTTGTATCTGTTGAACAAAATGGGTGTGGTGCGTCTGACACCTTATCTGCTCATCGGTCTTATCATGTGGGCAGCGATGCTCAAATCAGGGGTACACGCAACTTTGGCAGGCGTGCTATTGGCATTTTTTATTCCACTGCGCAACAAACACGACCCTGAACATTCACCGCTTGAAGAGCTGGAACATGATTTGCACGGGACAGTGGCGTTTGGTATTTTGCCATTATTCGCCTTTGCCAATGCCGGTATCAGTCTGGCAGGCACAAGCATCGATACGCTGCTACATCCTGTGCCACTGGGCATCGCGGCAGGTCTGTTCATCGGTAAGCAAGTCGGCGTGATGGCGGCGGTGCTACTTTGCCTAAAGCTTGGCTTGGCAAGCCTACCAACAGGCACAAATATGAAGCAAATCTACGGCGTGTCCTTGCTGTGCGGTATCGGCTTTACGATGAGCTTGTTCATCTCAGGGCTTGCCTTTGGCGGTATTCCTGAAGGCTTCGATCCGCGACTTGGCATTATTCTAGGCTCGATCATCTCAGGTATCGCAGGTTATCTGCTGCTACGCAAAGCCATCCCCAATGCCGATCATCCTGTGTTTGCCACCGATGAAGGCAAGGGCTATATTCATGATTGAATAGAATGAGCAATATAAAATCCACTGTGTGAACGGTGGATTTTTTGTGGTTGAAAATTATAAAATATCTACCAATAAACCCCAGCCCAGCCCTCCTCTTAATTAAGGGGAGGGAGCGTCCTTTTGCAAACATCAGCCTGCAAGATACCACTCCTCCCCTTTTTAAAAAAAAAGGGGGGGGAGGCTGGGAGGGGGTTTATGAAAAATGGAATGAATACG
Source organism: Moraxella sp. FZLJ2109 (assembly GCF_024296965.1). NCBI lineage: Bacteria > Pseudomonadati > Pseudomonadota > Gammaproteobacteria > Moraxellales > Moraxellaceae > Moraxella > Moraxella sp. FZLJ2109. The sequence goes on along the minus strand of NZ_CP101112.1, from coordinate 1,654,648 downwards.
ATAAAACACCCTCCAATACCCAACCACCCTACATAACCAACCGCCCCACTAATGCCGCCATCGTCTCATCACGGCACGCGCCGACATTCGCCCCTGCCCATAGGCTCATCAGCTCACTATTGGCAGTCTTAGTGCCGTGCACGCGCAAGGATTTGGTCATGGCGTTCAGCGTCGGATACACTGGCAGCTGGTCATGTCGCTCAAGTCCATCTAGATGCGCGAACTGCTGCATATATTCTGTCACCAAGCCACGCGCCAATTTGCCCGAATACAGCCGCGTCAGCTGAGTCTCACCGCCTGCCAGCAGTCGCTGTTTCCAAATTGGCGAAATACAAGACTCAACCGTGCTCAAAAACGCCGTGCCGACCACCACCGCTGCTGCGCCTGCCGATAAATATCGCACCACCTGCGCGCGATCAGCGATACCACCTGCGACGATGATTGGTGTTTCAATATTTTCTTGTGTTAAGCACTGCTTAGTCTGACTAAATAACTCTGCCAATACCAATGGCATATCGCTCTCACACAGCCAGCCGCCGCGATGACCGCCTGCTTCTGCACCCTGTATGATCACTGCGTCCGCGCCCAGTGCTGACCACGCCAGCACTTCATCAGGGTGATTCGCCGTACCGATAACAAGCGTGCCGACCGCCTTAAGCGCCGCCATCTGCCCTGTGCTGATAATCCCAAAAGTAAAGCTCGCTATCGACACAGGATTATCAAGCAAGACTTGAAACTGCTCACCAAAGCTGTGCGCAGGCTTATCATCAAGGCTAGGCACGACATCTAGTGATTGATACAGCTCGCTTAACCATGTTGGCATCGCTTGGCTATACTGACTGGTCGCATCGTCGGATAGCACCATCAAATTGACACAAAATGGCGCATCTGTCCGCGCCTTGATATCACTGATGGCTTGATGGATTTGGGCAGGCGACATCATGCCTGCACCAAGCGCGCCCAATGCCCCTGCTTGCTGTGCCGCTATCACAGTATCGACATTCGTCGCCCCTGCCATCGGTGCTTGTAGAATCGGTGTGGTAGCCAAGATGTGTGCCAATGATGGTGTGGTCATCGGAATTTCCTTATCTGTTGATTAAAGCCAAATATACCAAAAGTGCTTGGAGTAATGCAATGTTTTTATGAGCACTTTATCGGTACTTAAAAGCGATGCATGATTTGGTATTAATGATAAATTTATAGCAAATTATTTTAATTTATAGTTAATCAAATTAAAAATACATCATATCGGTTTCGTTCATGGTGAGCAAAGTCAAACCATAACGGAAAACCGCCTACCCTTCGACAAGCTCAGGGCGAACGGTTTTGGTGGTTTTTGAAGTGAAATTACTATAAATTAAAAAAACCGCCACCTTTATCATCAAGGCAAGCGGTTTTTGGCATTGAACTTTTCAATCAATAATTGAAAAGTTTGGTTATTCAAAAGTTGTCGCCACCACGCGCCCTGTCAGCGTCTGACCGCTAAACGGTGTGTTTTTGCCTTTTGAATACATGGTGTCGCCACCCACTTGCCAAGATAATTTCGGATCAATCACGATCGCACCGCCGATGGCTTGATAATCAGTGATGCCTGCGATTTTGGCAGGGTTGGTGCAGATTTTTTCAACCAGTTGCTCAGCTGTCAGCACGCCATCATTGACAAGCTTCACGCCCAATGCCACAAAGGTGTCAAAGTTACTGATACCAGGTGTCGCTTCGCCAAACGGTGCTTGCTTAGCCGATGATGACAATGGCTCATGATGGCTACAGATCGCATCGATTGTGCCGTCTTTTAGCCCATCGATCAGCGCTTTTTGGTCGGTATTACTGCGAAGTGGTGGCAGTACATATGCCGATGCGTCATAGCCTTCGATATCGTCATCGGTCAGGTGCAGCTGATGCATGGCAACATCACAAGTGATCGGCAGACCGCGCGATTTCGCCCAGCGGATCAACTCCACCGAAGTGCGGCAGGTGATTTGGCTAAAATGCGCGCTGATGCCTGTCTCTTCGACCATCAGCAGTTGCTTGGATAATGCCACCGTCTCAGCCAGCCAAGGAATGCCCTGCAAGCCGTGAAACGATGCGATATAGCCTTCGTGTGCCACACCGCCTTTGGACAGGCTTGGCTCATCAGGATAAAAGAACACTTTGAGCCCAAAAGTCGCTGCATATTCTAGCGTGCGCAGCATCACCATATCATTGGCAAAGCCGCAATTGGCATTGGTCACAGCGATCGCACCGCCTTGCTTAAGACCTGCTAGATTCGCAGGCTGCTCACCATTGAGCCCATCGGTCAGCGCGCCTAAGATATGCAGATACACACCGCCATCTTGCATGGCTTTTTCGCGAAGCCCTTTTAGCAGCGAGCCATTTTGTAAAATTGGGTCAGTATCAGGCGGCAATACGATGTGTAAAATGCCGTTTTTGCGCGCAGCCGTGCCTTCAGATTTTAAAGTGCCATGCGCTTGATGCCCTGGTTCACGCAGACGCGCGCACAGATCGACGATCGGTGGAAACACCCAATGATCATCATCGAATTTATTTGCAAAAGTGACGGTTTGCCAGTCGCTTGGTAGATAATTTTTCATGATTTGCCTTATTAAAAATCTGTACAATCCGTTAAAATATTCTAATTACTTACAAACTTTATTTATAAGTCCTTATAAGCATCTTGACCTGCGACCGACAGCGCCATCACCGCCATGCGCACCGCAATGCCGTTATTGACCTGCTTTAGAATCACTGACTGTGGGCCATCCGCCACGGTCGATGCGATCTCGACACCGCGGTTCATCGGACCTGGGTGCATGACCAGTGCATTTGGGCGCGCCTTTGCCACGCGCTCATCGGTGATGCCATATGCCTTAAAATACTCGCTCGATGATGCCAACAACGGCGAGCCAATGCGTTCATTTTGGATGCGCAGACCGATCAGCACATCACAATCCACCACGCCTTCATCAATATTTTCAAAGACGCTCACACCATAGCGCTCGATCCCTTTTGGCAGTAGCGTGCGCGGTGCGATCACGCGAATGTCTTTGACACCCAAGGTCTTTAGTGCTGCAATGTCTGAGCGAGCCACGCGGCTGTGCTTGATGTCACCGATAATGGCGACGGATAATTCATCAAAAGGCTTGGTCGCTTCGCGATGAATGGTCAGCATATCGAGCATCGCTTGGGTCGGGTGCGCGTGCCAGCCGTCGCCTGCATTGATGATGGCGATGTTTGGCGTGACTTGTGTCGCCATAAAGTGCGCCGCACCTGATGCATTATGGCGCACGACGAACATATCCGCGCTCATCGCTTCTAGATTCCACAGCGTATCGCGCAGACTTTCACCCTTGGTGGTGCTTGAGCGCGCGATGTCGATGTTCAGCACATTTGCCCCAAGGCGTTTTTGCGCTGCTTCAAAAGTCATGCGCGTGCGCGTACTTGGCTCAAAAAACAAATTCATCACCGTGCGACCCGACAGCTCATCGGTATTGGTCAGCCGACCGTCCTTATCAAAATAACCCATCGCCTTATCAATGATATTCTCAAGCTGAGCACGATTGAGCCCTTCCACACCCAAAAAGTGTCGAATCGCCCCGTCTTCATTGAGTTGGGGACGCACCAAAGACGCATTCAGCCGTGCGTCAATATCAGATAACATCGCTTGCGACATACGAAAATCCTTCTGTGATGTGGGAAAAATCTTATCAAGCTTTTAGCCAAAAAACCTATGATTTATCGCGTAAATTTGCTACACTATCAGCATCTGATCGCGGCAGTGGTTTCTGCCCATCATCCGCTTTATATGATAAAAAATCGATATAGAAAAACTTAGAAAATTTGGCACTGTATTCGCTTGTATCAATCACGGTATAGTTTAGCCGATTTATCAGTAACTAAAAAGCAAAAATTGCATTTTTTATCAATTTAGCCAAGTTTTTCTCCCAAATCGCCCAACTGCACCAAAGGACGCATGATGATGACACTCAATGACTACCTACAAGCCCATACCACCGCTGAGATTGCCAGCACTTTGACCACGCTTGCCACCGCCAGTATCTCAATCAGCCATCTACTAGACAAAGGTGCATTGGCTGGCATTCATGGCGAAGCGGGTAACGAAAATGTCCAAGGCGAAGCCCAAAAGAAACTCGATGTCATCTCAAATGACCTGCTGCTAGGTGCTTTGACTCGTAATCCACACTGTGCAGGCGTGGCATCCGAAGAGCTTGACGACATCAGCCCTGCCAACGAAGACGGCTCATTGCTCGTGCTGTTTGATCCACTCGATGGCTCAAGCAATATCGACATCAACATGACCGTTGGGACGATTTTCTCGATTTTGCCATATCATAATGTCGGTAAAACAGCCACTGCCGAAGATTTTTTGCAAAAAGGTGAAAACCAAGTTGCCGCTGGTTACTTTATCTATGGCACATCGACCATGTTGGCACTGACTTTGGGTGATGGTGTGGCGATGTTTAGTTTTGACCCAAATACCCAAGCCTACATCCTAATCAATGAACGCGTACAAATCGCCAAATCCACCGCCGAATACGCCATCAACGCATCAAATCATCACTACTGGCTACCGCCAATCCAAGAATACATCGATGGTCTGGTCGCTGGCGATACAGGCGTACGAAACAAAGACTACAATATGCGCTGGGTAGCAGCGATGATTGCTGATGTCCACCGCATCTTGATCCGTGGCGGTGTGTTTATGTATCCATTTGATACCAAGATTGCTGGTAAAGCAGGCAAACTACGCCTAATGTACGAAGCCAATCCGATGAGCTTTGTGATTGAACAAGCAGGCGGTGCATCAACCGATGCCGTGGCTCGCATCATGGAGATTGAGCCGACACACATCCATCAGCGTATCCCTGTGGTACTGGGTGCCATCGAAGAAGTGGCATTTGTCAAAGAATTGCACGCCAAAGCGGGTATCTTGGCAAATGGTGAGCCAGCCTAACACCGACCATCAGCATTAAGGGCGAGATTTTCGCCCTTTTTGTGGCATTTTTATCATCAAAAAAAACGATATCATGACCATCATCTCATCCGCCCAAAACCCCACCATCAAACACGCTCATGCACTACTGACCAATCACCGTACTCGCAAAAAAAGTATGCAGACCGTGCTTGAAGGCGTGCATTTATTGACCGCTTATTTGGATAAAGGCTTGGCAGTGGACAAGCTGATCGTCAGCGAAACTGCCATCCATCATCCAGAGATTGCACCCATCATCGCACAGATGGATGAGCGAGCTATCCTCACCATCACCGATAAGCTCTACAAAGACATCCGCACATTAGGCGATGGCGTCGATGTGATGGCAATCATCGATGTGCCAACACAGGCACTCAGTACCATCACGGATGACTGCCTAATCCTAAATGGCGTACAGGACGCAGGCAATGCTGGCACACTACTTCGCAGTGCATCATCGGTCGGTATCAGCACCATCATCAGCACGGCAGGGTCGGCAAGCCTTTGGTCGCCCAAGTGTCTACGCGCTGGCATGGGGGCGCAGTTTTCGCTGACCATCATCGAGCAGGTGAGCACTGATGCACTACTATCATCTGTCAAAACGCCGCTGTATGCCACCAGTAGTCATGTGGATAAGGTGATTTATGATCATGATTTGACTGGCAAGGTCGCTTGGGTACTCGGACACGAAGGTCAAGGCGTCGAAGCCGCCATCCTAAACCAAGCCACCGCCATCGCTCTGCCGCAGCCTGGTGGTCAAGAGAGTCTCAATGTCGGCGTGGCAGGCAGTATCTGCTTTTATGAGATGCTCCGCCAAAGACAGTATCAAAGCTAGATACTATGCGTCATTGGTTTGGCTCGATTCGGTTTTGGATAGCGGTTGCGATTTTATTGGTCATCAGCATCATCGCGACCGATGACCGCATCATCGTACGGCACTACACTTGGCAAGCACCGCATGGCTCACCTGCGACAGAGACGCTGAGCATTGCCATCATCACCGATTTGCACAGCTGTTTTTATGGCAACAACCAAAGCCAAATCATCGATATCCTGACATCTCGACACATCGACGCCATCGTACTTGGCGGTGATATCTATGATGATGTATTGCCACAGACGCACGCAGATGTACTATTATCCCAGCTGTCTGCCATCACGCCCAATGTCTATTATGTCAATGGCAATCACGAACTGTACCTGCCCCATGACACCTATCAGCAGATAGAACAAAAAATCCGCCAATACGGTATCCATATCCTACATGGTCAAGGTCAAGCCATCAGTGCTGACAGCCCTGTGATGATTTGGGGTGTGTCAGATCCTGTCAGCGGTCGATTCGCACAGGATCTCAGGACGGTTGGACAGCTTGCCAAGGCTCAAAAGCCCAATATCTTAATCAGCCATCGCCCTGAACACATCACCGATTATACGCGCTATCCTTTTGACATCGTCATCAGTGGACACGCACATGGTGGGCAGTGGCGTCTGCCGTATCTGATCAATGGGCTATTTGCACCCAATCAAGGCATCCTGCCAAAATACGCTGGTGGCAGCTATCAACTGCCCAACCCATCAAGCCATAGTCAGCAGACACAGCTCATCGTCAGTCGTGGACTGGCTCGTGAATCGACACGCTATATCCCTAGGATTTTTAATCGCCCTGAAGTGGTGTTTTTGACCATCAATCCACAGTCGGGGCAGTTGTAAAGTGGTTGTGGTGTGTGTTCTGCTGTACTTTTGCTCTCAACCGTGCGATCCATAAATCACTAAAGTAGCAATTGCATAAAATAAAGCTTTTGAAAATTCATATTCATTGCATTCGTATACAAACTCATCTCTTGAAAAAATTGATTCTCTTTATATTTTTCTGATACCATAAACCACTCCAGGGCTATCCTCAACCCATCTGTAATGCTTGCTATTACTAAATATAAACTCAGTTTCAGTGGTGCGTTGTACGCACCCTGCCATACTGTCGTATTTATTTAATTATGATAATAAGATGGTGAACATCGTCCAACACAACCACAGCCCTACAATAAAGACAGGCAGTAGCATAATGGCGATGGCAAGCCAAGTAATAGCTTTTAATAAATCGAGAAACAAATCAAGCATCACAGACCTCGTGATGATCAATAGATGTTAAAACTTAATTATGAGTGTTTTATTTCTGAATGTCAATTTCAAAGTCAACAATCAGTTGAGCAGCTCGTTAAGTACGGCAGTATGCTACAACACACCACTGAAACAGTTTAGATTAATGGCGTGCCGTGTGAATCCTACTTTGCTTCACCATTTCAATCTCGACAATTGATAAGCCAGTGTTAATTTTGTGGATTGATTAAGCCAGCGTATCATTTTTCGTGGTGCTTTTGGTGGTCATCAGCATACAAGGCAAACCAACCTTATACTAAGCCAATCACCAAATAAAAACCTTGAAACCAGCACAGTTTCAAGGTTTTTTGATGTTTATCAAATCACAGCTTAGCAGTCAGCTCTGGCACGACAGTGAACAAATCCCCTTCTAGGAAATAGTCCGCCACGCCTGCGATTGGTGCTTCTGGGTCGTTGTTGATAGCGACGATGGTCTTAGAGTCTTTCATACCCGCCAAATGCTGAATCGCACCTGAGATACCCACAGCGATGTATAGATTTGGGGCGACGATTTTACCAGTTTGACCGACTTGATAGTCATTCGGTACAAAGCCTGCATCCACCGCTGCACGGCTTGCACCCACCGCTGCGCCTAACTTGTCTGCTAGTGGCTCGATGTATTTGGTGAAGTTCTCACCGCTTGCCAGTGCACGACCACCTGAGACGACGATGCTCGCTGAAGTCAGCTCTGGGCGATCAGATACTGCAAGCTCTTCTTTGACAAAGCTTGATTTGCCCGCATCGGTCGCTGTCGCTACTGCTTCGATGGCAGCTGAGCCAGTCAGCTCTGCTGGCTCAAATGCTGTGCCGCGGACTGTGACGATGACGATTGATTCAGAAGTTTTGACCGTGGCGGTGGCGTTACCAGCATAGATCGGACGCTCAAAGGTGTTGGCATCAACCACAGCAGTGATGTCTGAGACCATGCTGACATCCAGCAGTGCTGCGACGCGTGGCAGGAAGTTCTTGCCTGTGGTGGTCGCTGGTGCGACGATATGGCTATAGCCTGCCGCTAGGTCTTTGACCAATAGCGAGACATTCTCAGCCAGCTGATTGGCATAGGCAGCGTTATCTGCTACCAAAACCTTGCTCACGCCTGCAACTTTGGCAGCTTGTTCAGCGACTGCTTGACAGTCTGCACCTGCAACCAATAGATGCACATCACCGCCCATCTGAGTCGCAGCGGTCACGGTCGCCAGTGTTGCTGATTTTAATTCTTTATTGTCATGTTCTGCATAGACTAAAATTGCCATAATTCTTATCCTTAATCTGTAATAACCGTATTAGATGACGCGTGCTTCATTTTTTAGTTTGTCAATCAGCTCATCAACTGAAGCCACTTTGACACCTGCTGAACGCTCTTTTGGTGCAACCACTTTGACCGTCTCAAGCTTAGAAGTCATATCCACACCGAAGTCCGCTGGCGTTTTGGTTTCTAGTGGTTTTTTCTTGGCCGCCATGATGTTTGGCAGTTTTGGGAAGCGTGGTTCATTCAGACGCAAGTCGGTCGTAATCACCGCAGGTAGTGGCAAGGCGACGGTTTGCAGACCGCCATCAATCTCACGAGTGACATTCACTTTATCACCCTCAACTACCACTTCTGATGCAAAAGTACCCTGACCCACACCCATCAGTGCTGCCAGCATCTGACCAGTTTGGTTATTGTCATCATCGATGGCTTGTTTGCCCAGTAGGACGATTTGAGCGCCTTCTTGTTCGGCGATACCTTTTAGGATTTTTGCCACTTGTAGCGGATAGGCTTTGGCATCAGTCTCAACCAAAATGCCACGGTCAGCACCCAATGCCAATGCTGAGCGGATTTGCTCTTGGGCTTGGGTTGTGCCAACACTCACTGCGATGATCTCAGATGCCACGCCTTTTTCTTTTAGGCGTACTGCTTCTTCGATGGCGATTTCACAAAATGGGTTGACAGACATCTTGGCATTGGCAAGCTCGACACCAGTTTCGTCAGCCTTGACACGCACTTTGACATTGTGATCGACGACGCGTTTTACCGCAACTAATATTTTCATAAAATCCTCTTTATCATTTGATGTAAGAAAAACCTAGTGAATAGGGTACACATTTAGTATGAATTTGTAAACCTTTTGGGGCAATTTTTTGGGGCAAAAATGGCGATTTTGACCACTCAGTCACATTGCTTGAAATCGCAAATTTTATCATAAACAACTCTCGCCAAAAACTCAAACCACATTCATTCATAAGCCTAGAACGATTTGGCATAGCCGATCACATTTGAAGCACATCAGATAGATCGCCCTATGATACGCCCTGCCTTGATATACAGCCTAATGATAATCTGTTACAATGGCAAGTCCTGATTTTATAAGATATTCGCATGAAAACACTTGCCACGATGACCGATGAACAACAAGGCTACTTTTTTACCCTCATCACCATGCTGATTTGGGGGAGTTTTAGCCTGATTGCACGGCTGAACGCCTATTGGCAAATCCAAGTGTGGGATGTGCTTGCCATGCGATTTGGTATCGCTGCGTTGATTTTGATGCCGATTTTATGGCTCAAAAAAGACTATCGATTTTTGTTCGATTATCGCATGGTGCTATTGGCACTGTCGGGCAGTATTGGCTATTGTGTGTTTGTGTATAGTGGATTTTTTTATGCGCCTGTTGTGCATGGCGTGGTGTTTTTGAACGGAACTTTTCCATTATTCGCCGCTTTGATCGCTTATCTGATGCTCGGGCAAAAAGTCGATCGCCAAACTGGTATCGGGCTATCGATCATCGTCATCACGCTGGCTTTGATGACAGTGATGATGTCAATAAAAGATGGCGGCTTTGGCGTGGGGGATGCGATGTTCATTGGCAGTGCGGTGTGCTGGGGGCTGTTTTCGGTACTGCTTCGCAAATGGTCATTTACGCCATGGCAAGTGATGAGCGGTGTCGGCATCTGGTCGGCGGTGCTGTATCTGCCTGTGTATGCGGTATTTGTGACGCCACAGTTTGGTGATGTCAAGCCGCTGCATTTGGCGGTACAGGGGCTATTTCACGGTGTCGCTGTGGTGATTGTGGCGACGCTGACTTATGCTAAGGCGGTGGAGAAAATCGGACTGTTCAAGGCAGGTAGTATCGCCAATCTTGCCCCATTTATCGCAAGTATCCTAGCCGTACCACTGCTTGGCGAAACACTCAATCCCATCATGGTCTGCGGTCTGATTGGTATGGCACTTGGCGCATTGCAGCCATGGCGGCGGCCATTTCAGCGGCTGTGATGCTGATAGTGGCCGTGGTGTCCCTTACGATATGGGAGTAATCAGGCTTGCCGAAAAGGGCTTTGAGTGGATCTGTCATGGCTGATCTCCAAACATATCAAGCGTGTCTGTATCCCACTCTATTGTAAACAAGACATTTTTATCGCTTGAGTTAAGCCGCGCCGCGAAGCGGCGTCAGCTTGAACGAATTGTTAGACATTATTTGCCGACTACCTTGGTGATCTCGCCTTTCACGTAGTGAACAAATTCTTCCAACTGATCTGCGCGTGAGGCCAAGTGATCTTCTTCTTGTCCAAGATAAGCTTGCTTAGCTTCAAGTAAGACGGGCTGATACTGGGCCGGCAGGCGCTCCATTGCCCAGTCGGCAGCGACATCCTTCGGCGCGATTTTGCCGGTTATTGCGCTGTACCAAATGCGGGACAACGTAAGCACTACATTTCGCTCATCGCCGGCCCAGTCGGGCTGCGAGTTCCATAGCTTCAAGGTTTCCCTCAGCGCCTCGAATAGATCCTGTTCAGGAACCGGGTCAAAGAATTCCTCCGCCGCTGGACCTACCAAGGCAACGCTATGTTCTCTTGCTTTTGTAAGCAGGATAGCTAGATCAATGTCGATCATGGCTGGCTCGAAGATACCCGCAAGAATGTCATTGCGCTGCCATTCTCCAAATTGCAGCTCGCGCTTAGCCGGATAACGCCACGGGATGATGTCGTCATGCACGACAAGGGTGACTTCTATAGCGCGGAGCGTCTCGCTCTCGCCAGGGAAAGCCGAAGCCTCCATAAGATCATTGAGCAATGCTCGCCGCGTCGTTTCATCAAGCTTTACGGCCACAGTAACCAACAAATCAATATCGCTGTATGGCTTCAGGCCGCCATCCACTGCGGAGCCGTACAAATGCACGGCCAGCAACGTTGATTCCAGATGGCGCTCAATGACGCTTAGCACCTCTGATAGTTGGTTCGAAATTTCGATGGTCACCGCTTCCCTCATGATGTTTAACTTTGGGGCTGTACTAGAATAACTCTCATGTTATACTAGTTTTATGAAGATAACCCATTGTAAACTAAGTAAAAAAGTACAAAAAAGACTGCTTGAATTTTTTGTACTTGAAGTTACTGCTCGTTCGGCAGCTGATTTACTACAAATACACCCAAATTCAGCAGCTTTATTCTATCATAAAATCAGACTTGTGATAGAATACCATCTTAATCTTGAGGCTAAAGAATTGTTTGATGGCGAAATAGAGCTTGATGAAAGCTATTTTGGCGGCATTCACAAAGGCAAGCGTGGTCGTGGCGCTGGTAGTAAAACAGCTGTTTTCGGTCTTTTAAAACGCAACGGTAAAGTCTTTGTGGTTGTGGTTAAAGACACCAAGACTAACACGCTAATGCCTATCATCACAAGCAAAATCAAGCCTGATAGTATTGTTTATACAGACTGCTACAAAAGCTATAATGCTCTTGATGTAAGTGATTTTAAGCATTTTAGAATTAACCATTCCAAAGAATTTGCAAAAGACCATAATCACATCAACGGCATTGAGAATTTCTGGTCGCAAGCCAAGCGTGTTTTAAGAAAGTACAATGGCATTGACAAGAAACACTTTCATCTTTTTATCAAAGAATGTGAGTTTCGTTTTAACTATGGTACACCATCTAATCAGCTTAAAGTATTGAGAAGATGGTGTGGGATTTAGGCTAATCTAGTACAGCCCCTTAACTTTTATATTCAATGGCTTATTTTCCTGCTAATTGGTAATATCATGAAAAATACCATGCTCAGAAAAGGCTTAACAATATTTTGAAAAATTGCCTACTGAGCGCTGCCGCACAGCTCCATAGGCCGCTTTCCTTGCTTTGCTTCCAGATGTATGCTATTCTGCTCCTGCAGCTAATGGATCACCGCAAACAGGTTACTCGCCTGGGGATTCCCTTTCGACCCGAGCATCCGTATGAGACTCATGCTCGATTATTATTATTATAGAAGCCCCCATGAATAAATCGCTCATCATTTTCGGCATCGTCAACATAACCTCGGACAGTTTCTCCGATGGAGGCCGGTATCTGGCGCCAGACGCAGCCATTGCGCAGGCGCGTAAGCTGATGGCCGAGGGGGCAGATGTGATCGACCTCGGTCCGGCATCCAGCAATCCCGACGCCGCGCCTGTTTCGTCCGACACAGAAATCGCGCGTATCGCGCCGGTGCTGGACGCGCTCAAGGCAGATGGCATTCCCGTCTCGCTCGACAGTTATCAACCCGCGACGCAAGCCTATGCCTTGTCGCGTGGTGTGGCCTATCTCAATGATATTCGCGGTTTTCCAGACGCTGCGTTCTATCCGCAATTGGCGAAATCATCTGCCAAACTCGTCGTTATGCATTCGGTGCAAGACGGGCAGGCAGATCGGCGCGAGGCACCCGCTGGCGACATCATGGATCACATTGCGGCGTTCTTTGACGCGCGCATCGCGGCGCTGACGGGTGCCGGTATCAAACGCAACCGCCTTGTCCTTGATCCCGGCATGGGGTTTTTTCTGGGGGCTGCTCCCGAAACCTCGCTCTCGGTGCTGGCGCGGTTCGATGAATTGCGGCTGCGCTTCGATTTGCCGGTGCTTCTGTCTGTTTCGCGCAAATCCTTTCTGCGCGCGCTCACAGGCCGTGGTCCGGGGGATGTCGGGGCCGCGACACTCGCTGCAGAGCTTGCCGCCGCCGCAGGTGGAGCTGACTTCATCCGCACACACGAGCCGCGCCCCTTGCGCGACGGGCTGGCGGTATTGGCGGCGCTGAAAGAAACCGCAAGAATTCGTTATCAGAAAACTGAAGGAACCTCCATTGAATCGAACTAATATTTTTTTTGGTGAATCGCATTCTGACTGGTTGCCTGTCAGAGGCGGAGAATCCGGTGATTTTGTTTTTCGACGTGGTGACGGGCATGCCTTCGCGAAAATCGCACCTGCTTCCCGCCGCGGTGAGCTCGCTGGAGAGCGTGACCGCCTCATTTGGCTCAAAGGTCGAGGTGTGGATTGCCCCGAGGTGATCAACTGGCAGGAGGAACAGGAGGGTGCATGCTTGGTGATAACGGCAATTCCGGGAGTACCGGCGGCTGATCTGTCTGGAGCGGATTTGCTCAAAGCGTGGCCGTCAATGGGGCAGCAACTTGGCGCTGTTCACAGCCTATCGGTTGATCAATGTCCGTTTGAGCGCAGGCTGTCGCGAATGTTCGGACGCGCCGTTGATGTGGTGTCCCGCAATGCCGTCAATCCCGACTTCTTACCGGACGAGGACAAGAGTACGCCGCAGCTCGATCTTTTGGCTCGTGTCGAACGAGAGCTACCGGTGCGGCTCGACCAAGAGCGCACCGATATGGTTGTTTGCCATGGCGATCCCTGCATGCCGAACTTCATGGTGGACCCTAAAACTCTTCAATGCACGGGTCTGATCGACCTTGGGCGGCTCGGAACAGCAGATCGCTATGCCGATTTGGCACTCATGATTGCTAACGCCGAAGAGAACTGGGCAGCGCCAGATGAAGCAGAGCGCGCCTTCGCTGTCCTATTCAATGTATTGGGGATCGAAGCCCCCGACCGCGAACGCCTTGCCTTCTATCTGCGATTGGACCCTCTGACTTGGGGTTGATGTTCATGCCGCCTGTTTTTCCTGCTCATTGGCACGTTTCGCAACCTGTTCTCATTGCGGACACCTTTTCCAGCCTCGTTTGGAAAGTTTCATTGCCAGACGGGACTCCTGCAATCGTCAAGGGATTGAAACCTATAGAAGACATTGCTGATGAACTGCGCGGGGCCGACTATCTGGTATGGCGCAATGGGAGGGGAGCAGTCCGGTTGCTCGGTCGTGAGAACAATCTGATGTTGCTCGAATATGCCGGGGAGCGAATGCTCTCTCACATCGTTGCCGAGCACGGCGACTACCAGGCGACCGAAATTGCAGCGGAACTGATGGCGAAGCTGTATGCCGCATCTGAGGAACCCCTGCCTTCTGCCCTTCTCCCGATCCGGGATCGCTTTGCAGCTTTGTTTCAGCGGGCGCGCGATGATCAAAACGCAGGTTGTCAAACTGACTACGTCCACGCGGCGATTATAGCCGATCAAATGATGAGCAATGCCTCGGAACTGCGTGGGCTACATGGCGATCTGCATCATGAAAACATCATGTTCTCCAGTCGCGGCTGGCTGGTGATAGATCCCGTCGGTCTGGTCGGTGAAGTGGGCTTTGGCGCCGCCAATATGTTCTACGATCCGGCTGACAGAGACGACCTTTGTCTCGATCCTAGACGCATTGCACAGATGGCGGACGCATTCTCTCGTGCGCTGGACGTCGATCCGCGTCGCCTGCTCGACCAGGCGTACGCTTATGGGTGCCTTTCCGCAGCTTGGAACGCGGATGGAGAAGAGGAGCAACGCGATCTAGCTATCGCGGCCGCGATCAAGCAGGTGCGACAGACGTCATACTAGTAAAAAGGGTTAAAAAATGAACCATCAAAAGCAGTACAAAATTATCAATATTGATCAGTGGAATCGACGGGAACACTTTGAGAGTTTTAGCAGCATTCAATGTGGTTTTACGGTTACCGTGGAGATTGATATTACTCGTGCGTTAAACGTGATTAAAAAGCAGCAATATAAGTTTTATCCCACCATGATTTATCTCATTACACGAGCTGTGAATCAGTTGCCGGCATTTAAAATGGGGATGAAAGATGGTGAGTTGATCGAATGGGATCTGCTGCATCCAGCATATACGATATTTCATCCTGAAAGTGAGACTTTCTCCGGACTTTGGACAACATATCATTCCGATATTACCAAGTTTATGGCAAATTATTTGGAGGATGCCACGATCTATCAAGATGATCTGCAATTTTTGCCAAAGCCCAATATGCCGGAAAATACCTTTGATATCTCTTGTCTACCTTGGCTGAGTTTTACGGGATTTACTTTAAGTTTGCCTAAAGTTGACAATCACTTTAAACCGATTATGACGATGGGGAAATATCGTGAAAAAGCAGGAATTGTTTCTCTGCCAATGGCGATACAGGTGCATCACGCCGTTTGTGATGGATTTCATGTGGCAAAATTTGTCGAAACATTACAAAAACTATGTGATGATCCATTGGTAATGGATAGATAATAAGGTCATTCATTAAGCGCAATGCTTAAAATAGGAATGAGTAATAAATCCTTCTAGGATCAATCTTTGATGGGAAGTAAACGCCAACATTACGGTATCTTTAGAAGGATTTATTTGAAGAGTAAGATGATCCATGGAATGTAAGAGATTTAACGTGTAAGAAACTCAAGCGTTATTTACACTTTGCTTAAAATAAAACTCTAACCACTCATAAGGAGTAAAAGTTAAAGTCTTGCCAGTAGTCTCATCTTTCTTACTTAAAGATGAGTGCGGTCTAACAGTGTTGTAGAAATTAAGAAATCTGGTTAATTCTTGCTTTCTATGCTCACTGCTGACAAATTCATGTTTATCATGCCAAAGCTCCATTAATGTTCGTATGACCCTTTCAGCTTTGCCGTTGGTTTGTGGCCTACCTACTTTGGTAAATTTTTGATTGATGTTGTTTTGATAGCAGGCTTGAGAAAATTCATGGTCTTTTGTGCCTTTATATTCTGTGCCATTGTCAGAATAAATCACATCAATTTTGTAGGGGCATGGCTCTATCACTTGTTCTACAAGAAACTGTGTTGCACTAAAGGCTGTTTTATCCGGCATGATGTCAGCATACAATTCGCGAGAATAGTCATCTATGGCAACAAATAGATATTCTCTAGGACTGTTGGCATTTTGTCCTTTGAGCAAGGGCAGGCGTTTGGTGTCCACATGCACCATCTCACCAGGATAGGACTTATTGTATCGCTTGGCTTGCTTTTTGAGCTTATCCTGTATGGATTGTTCAACTTTAGCAAGGCGTTTAATACCATATTTGGCTTGTTTAAAGCGATTGTTGGTACTGGCTTGGGGCTTGAGTAGCTTAACACGAGCAAGTTTTAAGACTTTGTAAATGGTAGGTCTTGATACTTTGTACTCCAATGCTAGTGAAGTAACTGACTGCCTGTTCTTGTGATAAGCAGTCCAAATGGCTTCCCGTTGGTAGGGAAGCAATCGTGTGTTTTTATGAATGTTCATTTGCAGTATTTTACCTTAATACTGTAAACAACGGTAGTTTATCTTACATTTAACGGATTTTAATGAATTTAAACGATGTAAAACCCATGATAAACCAACGATAAAATCGGCTATAAGTTTGTTGTAAATCCAGATATTAAGCCTTATCGAGATTATTTCGATAGCCTTTAATGATCGTTGAAAATGAGATGAGCAGATTGCTTTAGTGGCTTTAATTTATCGAAAGAGAATGTTATATTTTTGAGATCATTTCAAGATTTCTAACAGAGTATAGGAAGAATAAACGCCGTTTTTCTCCAAGTCCAGCCACTGTAGACCGCGAACGCCTTGCCTTCTATCTGCGATTGGACCCTCTGACTTGGGGTTGATGTTCATGCCGCCTGTTTTTCCTGCTCATTGGCACGTTTCGCAACCTGTTCTCATTGCGGACACCTTTTCCAGCCTCGTTTGGAAAGTTTCATTGCCAGACGGGACTCCTGCAATCGTCAAGGGATTGAAACCTATAGAAGACATTGCTGATGAACTGCGCGGGGCCGACTATCTGGTATGGCGCAATGGGAGGGGAGCAGTCCGGTTGCTCGGTCGTGAGAACAATCTGATGTTGCTCGAATATGCCGGGGAGCGAATGCTCTCTCACATCGTTGCCGAGCACGGCGACTACCAGGCGACCGAAATTGCAGCGGAACTGATGGCGAAGCTGTATGCCGCATCTGAGGAACCCCTGCCTTCTGCCCTTCTCCCGATCCGGGATCGCTTTGCAGCTTTGTTTCAGCGGGCGCGCGATGATCAAAACGCAGGTTGTCAAACTGACTACGTCCACGCGGCGATTATAGCCGATCAAATGATGAGCAATGCCTCGGAACTGCGTGGGCTACATGGCGATCTGCATCATGAAAACATCATGTTCTCCAGTCGCGGCTGGCTGGTGATAGATCCCGTCGGTCTGGTCGGTGAAGTGGGCTTTGGCGCCGCCAATATGTTCTACGATCCGGCTGACAGAGACGACCTTTGTCTCGATCCTAGACGCATTGCACAGATGGCGGACGCATTCTCTCGTGCGCTGGACGTCGATCCGCGTCGCCTGCTCGACCAGGCGTACGCTTATGGGTGCCTTTCCGCAGCTTGGAACGCGGATGGAGAAGAGGAGCAACGCGATCTAGCTATCGCGGCCGCGATCAAGCAGGTGCGACAGACGTCATACTAGTAAAAAGGGTTAAAAAATGAACCATCAAAAGCAGTACAAAATTATCAATATTGATCAGTGGAATCGACGGGAACACTTTGAGAGTTTTAGCAGCATTCAATGTGGTTTTACGGTTACCGTGGAGATTGATATTACTCGTGCGTTAAACGTGATTAAAAAGCAGCAATATAAGTTTTATCCCACCATGATTTATCTCATTACACGAGCTGTGAATCAGTTGCCGGCATTTAAAATGGGGATGAAAGATGGTGAGTTGATCGAATGGGATCTGCTGCATCCAGCATATACGATATTTCATCCTGAAAGTGAGACTTTCTCCGGACTTTGGACAACATATCATTCCGATATTACCAAGTTTATGGCAAATTATTTGGAGGATGCCACGATCTATCAAGATGATCTGCAATTTTTGCCAAAGCCCAATATGCCGGAAAATACCTTTGATATCTCTTGTCTACCTTGGCTGAGTTTTACGGGATTTACTTTAAGTTTGCCTAAAGTTGACAATCACTTTAAACCGATTATGACGATGGGGAAATATCGTGAAAAAGCAGGAATTGTTTCTCTGCCAATGGCGATACAGGTGCATCACGCCGTTTGTGATGGATTTCATGTGGCAAAATTTGTCGAAACATTACAAAAACTATGTGATGATCCATTGGTAATGGATAGATAATAAGGTCATTCATTAAGCGCAATGCTTAAAATAGGAATGAGTAATAAATCCTTCTAGGATCAATCTTTGATGGGAAGTAAACGCCAACATTACGGTATCTTTAGAAGGATTTATTTGAAGAGTAAGATGATCCATGGAATGTAAGAGATTTAACGTGTAAGAAACTCAAGCGTTATTTACACTTTGCTTAAAATAAAACTCTAACCACTCATAAGGAGTAAAAGTTAAAGTCTTGCCAGTAGTCTCATCTTTCTTACTTAAAGATGAGTGCGGTCTAACAGTGTTGTAGAAATTAAGAAATCTGGTTAATTCTTGCTTTCTATGCTCACTGCTGACAAATTCATGTTTATCATGCCAAAGCTCCATTAATGTTCGTATGACCCTTTCAGCTTTGCCGTTGGTTTGTGGCCTACCTACTTTGGTAAATTTTTGATTGATGTTGTTTTGATAGCAGGCTTGAGAAAATTCATGGTCTTTTGTGCCTTTATATTCTGTGCCATTGTCAGAATAAATCACATCAATTTTGTAGGGGCATGGCTCTATCACTTGTTCTACAAGAAACTGTGTTGCACTAAAGGCTGTTTTATCCGGCATGATGTCAGCATACAATTCGCGAGAATAGTCATCTATGGCAACAAATAGATATTCTCTAGGACTGTTGGCATTTTGTCCTTTGAGCAAGGGCAGGCGTTTGGTGTCCACATGCACCATCTCACCAGGATAGGACTTATTGTATCGCTTGGCTTGCTTTTTGAGCTTATCCTGTATGGATTGTTCAACTTTAGCAAGGCGTTTAATACCATATTTGGCTTGTTTAAAGCGATTGTTGGTACTGGCTTGGGGCTTGAGTAGCTTAACACGAGCAAGTTTTAAGACTTTGTAAATGGTAGGTCTTGATACTTTGTACTCCAATGCTAGTGAAGTAACTGACTGCCTGTTCTTGTGATAAGCAGTCCAAATGGCTTCCCGTTGGTAGGGAAGCAATCGTGTGTTTTTATGAATGTTCATTTGCAGTATTTTACCTTAATACTGTAAACAACGGTAGTTTATCTTACATTTAACGGATTTTAATGAATTTAAACGATGTAAAACCCATGATAAACCAACGATAAAATCGGCTATAAGTTTGTTGTAAATCCAGATATTAAGCCTTATCGAGATTATTTCGATAGCCTTTAATGATCGTTGAAAATGAGATGAGCAGATTGCTTTAGTGGCTTTAATTTATCGAAAGAGAATGTTATATTTTTGAGATCATTTCAAGATTTCTAACAGAGTATAGGAAGAATAAACGCCGTTTTTCTCCAAGTCCAGCCACTGTAGACCGCGAACGCCTTGCCTTCTATCTGCGATTGGACCCTCTGACTTGGGGTTGATGTTCATGCCGCCTGTTTTTCCTGCTCATTGGCACGTTTCGCAACCTGTTCTCATTGCGGACACCTTTTCCAGCCTCGTTTGGAAAGTTTCATTGCCAGACGGGACTCCTGCAATCGTCAAGGGATTGAAACCTATAGAAGACATTGCTGATGAACTGCGCGGGGCCGACTATCTGGTATGGCGCAATGGGAGGGGAGCAGTCCGGTTGCTCGGTCGTGAGAACAATCTGATGTTGCTCGAATATGCCGGGGAGCGAATGCTCTCTCACATCGTTGCCGAGCACGGCGACTACCAGGCGACCGAAATTGCAGCGGAACTGATGGCGAAGCTGTATGCCGCATCTGAGGAACCCCTGCCTTCTGCCCTTCTCCCGATCCGGGATCGCTTTGCAGCTTTGTTTCAGCGGGCGCGCGATGATCAAAACGCAGGTTGTCAAACTGACTACGTCCACGCGGCGATTATAGCCGATCAAATGATGAGCAATGCCTCGGAACTGCGTGGGCTACATGGCGATCTGCATCATGAAAACATCATGTTCTCCAGTCGCGGCTGGCTGGTGATAGATCCCGTCGGTCTGGTCGGTGAAGTGGGCTTTGGCGCCGCCAATATGTTCTACGATCCGGCTGACAGAGACGACCTTTGTCTCGATCCTAGACGCATTGCACAGATGGCGGACGCATTCTCTCGTGCGCTGGACGTCGATCCGCGTCGCCTGCTCGACCAGGCGTACGCTTATGGGTGCCTTTCCGCAGCTTGGAACGCGGATGGAGAAGAGGAGCAACGCGATCTAGCTATCGCGGCCGCGATCAAGCAGGTGCGACAGACGTCATACTAGATATCAAGCGACTTCTCCTATCCCCTGGGAACACATCAATCTTACCGGAGAATATCGTTGGCCAAAGCCTTAGCGTAGGATTTCGCTTCCTTAAAGCCGAATTGTCGAGAAGAACGACCTGTTTTATGCCGGGCTTCCAGTTTCTGAAAAACATGTCTGGGAATCAATGATAGCATTTGAGAAAAGAGTGTATTATGATGGCTCATGTTCAAAATCTCCTTGGGCTGCAATGGGTTATGCAACTGTTTTGTAGCATAAACCTCGGAGATTTTGAACATATTTAACGCACCTTAGCCGGACAGCATTGATTGAAAAAGATTGAAAGGTGGTGGTAAATATGTTACAATGTGGGAATATCAGTTTAAATTCTTCGTGAAATGAGGTAAAAAAGGATGAGTCAAGTTGTTGATTTTTTAAATGAAGCAAAAACTTTTTATTTTGCAACCGTTGAAGGAGACCAGCCAAGGGTCAGACCGTTTAATGCAGCCATGGAGAGGAATGGCAAGGTCTATCTTGGTACAACCAATCAGAAAAAAGTTTATCAGCAGTTATTGGCAAATTCAAAGGTGGAAGTCTCAGGTATGGCAAAAGGAAAATGGATTCGGCTCACCGGCGAAGCCGTAATTGATGATACCGTGGAAGCAAGGGAAGCAATGCTTGAAGCAAATCCGTTTTTGAGAGAGTGGTATAGCGCTGATGATGGGAAATTCACCGTATTTTATTTGAAAAACATGCAGGCAGTTTTATATTCCTTTACAGGAGATCCGGAGATATTAGATAATTAATCAAAACATGCAGCCCAAGTGTAGAATGAACTAACCCCCATAAGTTAGACCAAAAATCTAACTTATGGGAGGTCATTTTTTATGGCAAAATACAGTTATGAATTTAAGTTACAAGTTGTTCAAGCATATTTAGATGGAGAAGGCGGTTATAGATATCTTTCAAAAAAATATGGAGTACCTTCAAAAAGGGATATTGAAAAATGGGTATTTGCATATAAAGCGTTTGGAAAAGATGGTTTGATGCGATCAAGAAAAAATGAAAGTTACTCTTTCGAATTTAAGCTTCATGTAGTAGAGTTATATTTAACAACAGAAGTTTCATATCAGGAGTTAGCTTTATCTGTAGGGATAAATAATCCACCTCTAATTGCCAGGTGGGTAAACGATCATAGAATTGCTGGTCCTGATGCTTTGAAAGTAAAGAGTAAAGGACGGCAAAAGAAATTGAAATAAAAATATATCATCATGAACAATAAAACTGTCTGCTTACATAAACAGTAATACAAGGGGTGTTATGAGCCATATTCAACTAAATTCCAACCTGGATGCTGATTTATATGGGTATAAATGGGCTCGCGATAATGTCGGGCAATCAGGTGCGACAATCTATCGATTGTATGGGAAGCCCGATGCGCCAGAGTTGTTTCTGAAACATGGCAAAGGTAGCGTTGCCAATGATGTTACAGATGAGATGGTCAGACTAAACTGGCTGACGGCATTTATGCCTCTTCCGACCATCAAGCATTTTATCCGTACTCCTGATGATGCATGGTTACTCACCACTGCGCTCCCCGGGAAAACAGCATTCCAGGTATTAGAAGAATATCCTGATTCAGGTGAAAATATTGTTGATGCGCTGGCAGCGTTCCTGCGCCGGTTGCATTCGATTCCTGTTAGTAATTGTCCTTTTAACAGCGATCGCGTATTTCGTCTCGCTCAGGCGCAATCACGAATGAATAACGGTTTGGTTGATGCGAGTGATTTTGATGACGAGCGTAATGGCTGGCCTGTTGAACAAGTCTGGAAAGAAATGCATAAGCTTTTGCCATTCTCACCGGATTCAGTCGTCACTCATGGTGATTTCTCACTTGATAACCTTATTTTTGACGAGGGGAAATTAATAGGTTGTATTGATGTTGGACGAGTCGGAATCGCAGACCGATACCAGGATCTTGCCATCCTATGGAACTGCCTCGGTGAATTTTCTCCTTCATTACAGAAACGGCTTTTTCAAAAATATGGTATTGATAATCCTGATATGAATAAATTGCAGTTTCATTTGATGCTCGATGAGTTTTTCTGATAGTTAGTCTTTGTAGAGACACAAACCTGAAATTCCGGACACCGCGCTTCAGGACATCTCCCTGGACGCCGATATCTGGCAGTATCCGGACGGTACTATCGAACGCCGGGCCAACGGTACTCCCCTGCCCTTTATGACTGACGACCGGCTATTTCACCCACGCACTTCTCCATGAAATTTAGCATCGTCGCGGTTAATGTCGAAAATTTGCCACCTGACGTGGTTGGCATCGAGGGTGAAAACTGCCGTGGCGAGGGTGTTCTCCTCATCCGGATCGTCGGCAGCCAGCCGGCCAAGGCGAAAGCCGATTACATCCAGCGGGAGGGCCGTTACTCCCGCGACCGTGAAGAGGTGCTGCACACCCAGTCCGGCCACCTGCCCGAGTGGGCCGAGCGTCCCGCCGACTACTGGGACGGTGCCGACCTGTACGAGCGGGCCAACGGTCGCTTATTCAAAGAGATTGAGTTTGCCCTGCCGGTCGAACTGACCCTAGATCAGCAGCGGGAGCTGGTGGACGAATTCGCCCGGCATCTGACTGAGGGCGAGCGCCTGCCGTATACGCTGGCCATCCATGCCGGTAACGGTGAGAACCCCCATTGCCACTTGATGATCTCTGAGCGGAAGAACGACGGTATCGAGCGCCCGGCTGACCAGTGGTTCAAGCGGTACAACGCCAAACAGCCAGAGCGGGGCGGGGCGCAGAAGTCCGAGAGCCTGAAGCCCAAGGGATGGCTTGAGCAGACCCGCGAGGCATGGGCCGACCATGCCAACCGGGCATTGTGGGTGGTGCGGTAGGGATGTAAAAAACAGGGTAAATATTAATCGCCCTGTTTTGTTGTTATATGTGGTTATTTTCTTTTTGCAATCGCTTTAACTGCATCATATTGGCAAAATAGAAACGCCTCTCTTTTAATGCCAGTAAAGCCTTCATAGGACTCCTGATACTGTTTTTCATACCTAACAATACATTGACTTTTAGCTTTTTGAAACCTATCTTTCTGATTTTTATTAAATGTTTTAACATAGCTATTAACTGCTGAATCTATGCAATCATTGGCAATTGCTGCATATCTGGCATTCTTAGAACACTTATTAAACACTCTATCGATTTTTTGATATTTTGCAGTATTGGCATAAGCTGGGTTGCTCAGTGTAGCCATTGCCACAACTGCTACAACAAGTACTTTGGCCAACTTCATTATACACTCCTGTTGATTTATGAAAAGTAAGTACCACATTAGCACATTCAAAAGATTTTTTGTAGAATTATTTTTACATAGCAAAAACCGCCCACCCATAGGCAGACGGCTTTTGTTTGGTGAAAACTGGTATTAGCCAGCCATCACTCACCAACCGCTTGAATCGCAGTCAATGCGATGGTATAGACGATATCATCCACCAAGCAACCACGAGATAGGTCATTAACAGGCTTGTTTAGACCTTGTAGCATTGGGCCGACAGCGATGACATTAGCATTTCGTTGTACAGCTTTGTACAGTGCATTACCCACCGATAGGCTTGGGAAAATAAAGACATTCGCTTGACCTGCCACAGGTGAGTTTGGCGCTTTTGATTTTGCCACACTCTCAACAACTGCCGCATCATATTGTAGCGGGCCATCGACTGCTAGCTCTGGCTTTCTTTGGCGTACGATTTCGGTTGCATTCGCCACCAAATCCACATCCGCACCTGCGCCTGATGTGCCAGTTGAGTAGCTGATCATTGCTACTTTTGGCTCGATGCCAAAGGCTTTGGCCGAATCAGCGGTTTGGATAGCGATCTCTGCTAACTCTTCGGCATTTGGATTTGGGTTCACCGCACAGTCAGCATAGACTGCCACAGATTCAGGCAGTAACATAAAGAAACAGCTAGATACTAGGCTGTACTGCGGTGCAGTCTTGATCAGCTGGAACGCAGGACGGATGGTGTTCGCTGTGGTGTGAATCGCACCTGATACCAAGCCATCGACATCGCCCATTTGTAGCATCATCGTGCCTAGTACGACCGTGTCTTGTAGTTGCTCTTTTGCCCCTGCTTCATCAAGCTTACCCTTACGACGCTCAACCATCGGTGCGACATATTGCTCTTGCAAAGTGGCAGGATCGATGATTTGTAGATCGCTTGGTAGGGTTAGGCCTTTTTCGTCAGCGACTTTTTGTACTTCATCTTTGGTGGCCAGCAAGATACAGTCAGCGATGCCACGAGTTTGGCAAATTACCGCCGCTTCGACGGTGCGTGGCTCAGCACCTTCTGGTAGGACGATGCGTTTTTTGGCGGCTTGAGCTTTTTTGACCAGCTCAACACGGAACGCCGATGGCGATAGATTTGGCTTACGAGTGCTTGCTTTGATGAATGCTTTGGCATCGCCTGTGGTCGCGACTTCACCGACCACACGCTCGCCATACACTGCCTTACCGATGCTAAGTAGTGCTGTGTTATCACCCACCAATACCACATCAGCATCTAGCGCTAGTGCCAAATCACGGTTGACTTGGTTGGCATACGGATGCTTTGGATTGATACCTGCCACGACCTTGACGGCGTCGCTGTTTTCGTTTGCTTTGGCATAGATCAGCTCAAGCAAATCATCTAGATTGTTCTTTGCCAAAGCTGTTTCAAATGCCGCTTGACCAAATGATGCAAATGGCAAAAACGCATTGTCAGCGGTTTTGGTTGCAAAGCCATCGATGTCAAATTCTTCGACAGGCACAAGTAAAATTGTCGTCATAGTTTTTCCTAAAAATTATCTTTATCTAGCTGATTCATTTAAAATCAATCAAAAACGCACCGTCAACACAGTGCGTTTTTATGATTACAGACCAAGCACCGCACGGCTTTCGCTAGCGATTTGGAATTCTTCGTCAGTTGGGATAACCCACAGCTCGACCGCTGAATCTGCTGCGTGGAAGCTACTTTCTGCACCACGGAATAGCTCAGCATTTTTTGCCAAGTCTGCTTTTGCACCGATGTGCTTGAGCGCACCAACGATGGCAGCACGCATATCAGCGCCATTTTCGCCCACGCCACCCGTGAATGCGATACCAGTCAGCTCAGGCAAGGCAGCAGTCAAGCCTAGGATATATTTGGCGGTGCGATAGGCGAACATTTGTAGTGCAAGCTTAGCATCTTCGTTGCCTTCTTTGTCGGCGGCTTCTAGGTTACGCATATCGTTTGAGACGGTTGATACGCCCAATAGACCGCTCTTTTTGTTCAATAGTGTATCAATCTCATCGATCGACATACCTAGAGTACGGCTTAGATGGATGTGCAGACCCGGATCAACATCACCGCTACGAGTACCCATCATTAGACCTTCTAGCGGGGTGATGCCCATGCTGGTGTCTTGGCTTTTGCCGTCATAGACCGCAGTTGCCGAGCAGCCATTGCCCAAATGAGCGATGATCCAGCCGTGTGTACCTGCTTTATCAGTTAGCTCGCTAGCACGGTTTGACACATAAGCGTGTGATGAGCCGTGGAAGCCATAGCGACGGATTTGGTGCTCAGTGTATAGTGCTTTTGGCACAGCATAGCGATATGCGTGTGCTGGCATGGTTTGGTGGAATGCCGTATCAAAAATCGCTACTTGTGGCAAATCAGGATAGATGCTGTTAATCGCACGGATACCAGCAGCGTTTGCAGGGTTGTGCAGTGGTGCTAGTGTGGTCAGCTCATCAATGGTCGCCAGTACTTCATCGGTGATGACGGTCGCTGATTTGAACTTATCGCCACCATGTACGACACGATGACCGACTGCCACAGGCTTATATTCTTTGATCAAATCTTCTAGGATAACCTTTAGAGCATCAGCATGGACGCCATTTGGAATCTCGATAACCGTCGCTTCGCCGTCTAGGTTTTTGTGTTTGATGCGTGCTTCAGGATTACCCAAGCCTTCTGCCAAACCTTCGATACGGCTTTCGCCATCTTCGCTGATTAGGGCGTATTTGATTGATGATGAACCGCAGTTCAAAACTAAAGTAGGATTCACTAAGCTCATAAATGCTCCGATGTGATGGTAATTTTGTTGTCAATGTCCATGTGGGTCAGTCCACCCACTTTATTGTATGGATAACCAAATAAATTAACCCTGATTGCTTTGATTGTCAAGCCTTAAATCTTAGATTTCATTAAAATATTCCGCCATTTTGTCGATTGGTCGCTGTTTGTGTGAGATTTTTTGATGATATCTGTGCAAAATTATAACAAGTATTTGATTTTTCATCAGTTATTTTATTGCTAAATCATCCTGTGGCGATGAAAAATTTTGCCTGATTTTTACGCCCAAGCGATGCTAATTTATGCTAAAATGTCCTGATTTTTAATTACCCAACTCATCCGAACAATGCGGATGTATCCGATGGAAATAAGCATGATGAAAAAATCCGCTGTAGGGCTATTGGCTGCACTGGTGCTGACTTTGACAGGCTGCGGTCAAAAAGGCGCTTTGTACATTCCGACCGAGACTTCACCGATTATCCATGAAGATGGCACGGTCAGCCCAAATCCGAACGATTATTGATACACTTATTATTTGAATAGTATTGACAGATTATGATGAATTTTGTACCTGCAAGCCGCCTAACTGATGGCGTGCTTAGTATCGATGCCGCCGTTTTGGTGGATGCTTTGCCCTACTTTTCTTATGTGGATAATGTACTTCATATTGACGGTGTCAGTAGTGAAACTCTAAAATCACACTATGGTACGCCACTGTATGTCTATTCACGCCGTGCATTATTGGAGAATTATCAGTCTTATACGCAAGCATTTGGCGAGATTAATCATCAGATTTGCTATGCTGTCAAAGCCAATTCAAACCTAGCGGTACTAAAGACCTTGGCCGATGCCGGTGCAGGCTTTGATATCGTCTCAAAAGGCGAGCTGGCTCGTGTGCTACAAGTGACTGATGCCAAAAAAGTCGTCTATTCAGGCGTAGGAAAGACTCTTGATGATATCGAATATGCCTTGAATGCTGATATCCACTGCTTCAATGTCGAAGCGGTGAGCGAGCTTGACAGCATCAATAGTGTAGCGGCGAAGCTTGGCAAAGTCGCTCGCATCTCACTACGCATCAATCCAGATGTCGATGCCAAGACGCATCCGTATATCTCAACAGGCATGAAAGATAATAAATTTGGCATCAGTCATGAAGAGGCTATCAGTGCCTATCTGCACGCCAACAGCCTGCCACACCTACAAATCACTGGCATCGATTGCCATATCGGCTCACAACTGCTTGATGCACAAGGCTTTAGCGACGCACTTGATAAGCTGATTGAGCTCATTGACGAGCTGTCTGCCAATGGCATCACGCTTGATCATATCGATCTGGGCGGCGGTCTTGGTGTGCGTTATATTGACGAAAATCCCGTCAGTGTCGATGACTACGCAAAACTACTCTTGCCACGTCTAAAAGCACTGGGTCTCAAGCTATACCTAGAGCCAGGGCGTAGCCTAGTTGCCAATACAGGCGTACTACTAACCAGTGTCGATGTCCTAAAACCCACCGAATTTAAGAACTTTGCCATCGTCGATAGCTCCATGAGCGAGCTGATTCGCCCTGCACTGTATGAATCAGTGATGGCAATCATCCCAACCGATCTATCAAAGACAGGCGACGAGAAAGTCTGGGATGTGGTCGGCACAGTATGCGAATCCAGTGATTTTATCGGTAAAGATCGCCTGCTGTCCTTGTCTGTCGGTGATACTTTGGCGGTGGCTGGTGCAGGTGCTTATGGCTTTACGATGGCGAGCAACTACAACACTCGTCCACGCCCTTGTGAAGTGATGGTCGATGACGGTACGCATCGCGTGGTGCGTCAGCGTGAAGTGCTGTCAGATCTATGGCGTGATGAGATCGCCTAATCTTAATCTCTATCGCTTAGTCTGTATCATAAATTCCTATAAAAAAGATGAGTAAGATCAATAACTCATCTTTTTTTTTGGTTTATGCGGTGCTGATTTAGCCGTGTAGTGCCTTATAAATCGTACTTGCCAAGACTTTGCCAATACCCTTGACTTCGCTGATGTCTTTTTCGGATGCACCCAGTAGCTGCCCCATGCCGCCAAAATGATTGAGCAAATCACGGCGACGCGTTGCCCCAAGTCCTGGAATGACTTCAAGCACCGAACCTGCTCGTTTCTTATCACGCTTTTTGCGGTGGGCAGTGATGGCGAAACGATGTGCTTCATCACGCACCTGCATGATTAGGTGCAATGCCTTGCTATCAGCAGGTAAGTCTAGCGGTTCATGATTGACAAAGTGTAGTACCTCAAGCCCTGCCTTACGCCCTTCGCCTTTTGCCACACCCACAAGCAAAGTATCATCTAGCTTAGCAAGTGCCGTCAGCACTTCGATGGCGATATTGAGCTGACCCTTACCACCATCAACAAGTAGCAAATCAGGCAGTGGCTGTTTGCTGTATCGCCGTGTCAGCACCTGTCTCATGGCGGCATAGTCATCGCCTGCGGTGATGTCATGGATGGCGTATTGGCGATAGTCTCGCTTGCGTGCACCACCTTGGTCAAACACCACACACGAACCAATCGCCGCTTCACCCATCGTATGACTGATGTCAAAACACTCAATACGATCAATGGTACGATCTGTCACACCATCAAGTGCCACTCTAAGTGCCTCAAAGCGCGCGTGCAGCTCTCGGTGATCTTTGAGCTGTGTGGCAAGTGCATTATTGGCATTGAGTGTGGCGATATTGAGCCAATCTGCTCGATGTGTCTGCACTCGGTGCTTGATGATGGTCTTATGCCCAAATTGACTTGCCAACGCCTCACTCACCGCATCGGCATCTTCAAGTGTGGCATTGATGATGATTTCACTTGGTAAATCATCACTCACCTGAAAATAAAACGACAGCAAAAACTCAGACAGTTTCTCACCCAGATGCTTGGCATCAGGCGCAATCTCATCAGGAAAATAATTCTTACCACCCAATACCTGCCCACCACGCACCGTCAGCACATGAATCGCCGTCACGCCTGCTTGCTCAGTGATGGCAAAGACATCTGCCTCGCCATCGAGTCGATATACCGACTGCTTGGCAGACAAATCATTAATCATCGTCAAGCGATCTCGATAAAACACCGCCTGTTCAAAATTCATCTGCGATGCCGCTTCTTCCATCTTGGCAACGAGCGTTGTTTGAATTTGCCCTGTATCACCCTGCAAAAATTTCAAGGTCGCATCGACATCAGCATCATATTCTGCCTGCGATACCATGCCAACACACGGTGCCTTGCAGCGTTTGATTTGGTATTCTAGACAAGGGCGTTTACGCTGATTAAAAAAATTATTGGTGCAGCTTCTTAGCATAAATAGCTTTTGCATCAGTGCAAGCGATGTCTTGGCACTCGTTGCTGATGGATAAGGCCCAAAGAACCGCCCTTGTACATGATTACCCTTGCCCCGACCGATACCCAAGCGTGGAAATTTATCCGTACTGACATAGACATACAGATAGGACTTATCGTCTCTTAGGATGACATTATAAGGTGGTAGATGATTTTTGATTAAATTTTGCTCAAGCAATAACGCTTCGGTCTCGCTGGTGGTGATGATGATTTCGACATCATAGATTCGCTGTACGAGTGCTTGAGTCTTTGGATGTTCGATGGTCTTGGCAAAGTAGCTATTGACCCGATTTTTGAGTGATTTGGCTTTGCCGACATATAAGATGTCGCCAGTTTTGCCCAGCATCTTATATACCCCAGGCAAGTTGGGTAAGCCTTTGACCAATACCGACAGATGTGCCTTGCGATCCACACCATCCGCCAATACATTGCGTGACATCGCCTGCTTGGATGCTGGCTGCACCATTTCATCATCGATAGGCTCGTTCATCTCATCGATTAGCTGATCTAAATCTGGGCGGTCTTGGTCGGTCGGCATAGCAAAACATCATCACAAAAGATGCATTATTTTAGCACAAATTTGATCAACTCAGACATCAACAAAAGACGCATTTATCCTGCACAAAAATTAAACAGCTTTATTTCATCTACAAAATATGGCACAATACTGCGATAATTTTGAGGATTGATACATGGCTCTAACGACCGCCAAAAACAAACTCGGCAAGCTGATCAAACAAGGCAAAAAAACCACTTATCCACAGCTTGTACCGCATATCATCAAAAGCAAGCTGAATACTTTTGCACCATTTTTGGGTGCAGGCATTCGCCTTGAGATGGTGGATCTGGACAATGGCTTATGCGTGGTAGGACTGCCGATGACACGGCTGAATAAGAGCCTGACTGGTACGCAGTTTGGTGCTAGTATGCATATGATGACCGACCCATTTATTTGCACCATGCTGGCACATAAGCTCGGTAAGGACTATCAGGTTTGGGATATCTCATCAGCCATCGAGTATCTAAGCACTACCGATGATAAGGTCACTGCCCGTATCAAAATCAGCACAGATGAAGTGCTTGAGATTCTTGAGCTTGCCAAATCAGGCGATACCATCTGCCGTGATTATCATATCGACATCACCGATAGCCATCAAAAAATCATCGCCAAGGTGCGCAAAACCATTGGCATCAAGCGATTAGAAAAGGCTTAATTTCGCTTGTTTCATGTCCAAGCCAAGATAGGCAAATAAGATGGGCAAATTACACCTGTTTAACACCAAAAAAAACCGCTCATGCCTTAGGGTTGCACAAGCGGTTTTTGGTGGCTTAGCCATCACTTTATAAGCTTTGCCATACATCACTGGCATGAAAATCAGGTGGTACAGCGTGCTGATATGCATAATAAATCGGCACAGCTTGACCATCAATCACAGGGTATAAAATCACCGTTGGATTAATCTTTAGCCGCGATACATCCATGCTTGTACTGATTTTTGTCACTTCAAAGCCAAAGCAGTAATTCATTTCATCTTGATAAACAAAGCTTTGTACATCATACTCATGACTTGCCACAGGCGGCATAACATTGGGCGTGCGATAGCCATCGAACTGATAACTATTAAACTGGCCTGCACTATTGGCATTGATTTCTAAATAAGCAGGTGTATCAGCATGACCAATAAAGCATTCAAAGCAGTCTTTTTCCCACAAAAAATCCGCTCGGTGCATGGTCAGTTGCTTGACAGACTCGCTGTCTAGCACTGCTGCGAAGATATCTTTGGTGTGATTGGTTTTTGCCACCACAAAGCTTGCCTGCACCGCCCCATCGACTGCCGAAACATAGGCTGTGATGTCAGGTAGTGAGATTTTCTTATCCCAAACAAAATCGCCATCAGTGACAGCGATTAAGGGAAATGCTTGCACCGCAGCAATCGCACGGTGTGTAAATAATGCCTGATGTGACATCAATACATCCATCAAAAACCAAAACGGCTAAGATTCGATAGCTTTGGATTTGGCTCAGGATTGGCACGTAGCAGTAGCACCATGCGTCCGATATGATGGATGACTTCTGATTCAGTGGCTTCGGCGATGGCATTGGCGCACTCTTTGCGTTCATCGGCTGAGCCTGCTGGGATTTTGATTTTGATGAGTTCGTGGTCGTGTAAGGCACGCGCCACTTCTTCGATTAGGGTTGGTGTTAGGCCGTTTGCGCCGACGATGACGATTGGGCTAAGCTGATGGCCGATGCCACGCAGGGCTTTGATGTCTTGAAGTTTTGCTTTTTTGCTCATGAAAGTTCCAAATTTGCCGTATATTAAGGTGGCAGTGAGAAATAATTACGCTATTATAGCAGAATTTCACCAAATTTGCTGTCAATAATGGTAAACTAATTGATTGGTATTGATTTGATAAATTGTAGGTAATTTACCCCCAATGGCAACACGCATTAAAAACAAAAAACTCTCCAAATCCAGTCGCAGTTGGATGAAAGAGCATTTGGATGATTTTTATGTCCAAAAAGCATGGAAAGAAGGCTATCGTGCTCGTGCCGCCTATAAACTGCTTGAGATTAACGAAAAAACCAATCTCATCAAAAAAGGCATGACCGTCGTCGATCTTGGCTCTGCACCAGGCAGTTGGTCGCAGGTGGCAGGTCAGCTTGTCGGCGATAACGGCGTACTGATTGCATCGGATATCTTGCCGATGGATACGCTTGAGAATGTCACCTTTATCCAAGGTGATTTTCGTGAAGAAGCGGTGTTCAACCAAATCATGGATGAAGTCGGTGGTCGCAAAGTCGATGTGGTGCTGTCTGATATGGCACCAAACACATCAGGCATGGCAGCAGTCGATCAGCCACGCATGATGTATCTGTGCGAGCTGGCGGTGGATTTTGCCCTAAAGGTGCTACCCGAAGGTGGTGCGCTTATCATGAAAGTCTTCCAAGGTGAAGGTTCTCAAGAATTGCGCGCCGCTATGCAAAAGCAATTTAGCAAAATCAAAAGTATCAAGCCTGCTGCATCACGCCCCCGCTCAAAAGAGATGTTTTGGGTGGCGATTAAATAAACTAATGACAGTCTTTGGCTTGAAAAACTGGTCAATTATCTACATATAGGACAAAATAGACACAACGCTTCGCATCAACGACGCAGTTGGATACTAGGTTTGATACCAAATACCCAACCGCTGATGCAAAGCATACTTTAGTGGGATGAGAAAAGTTTGAACGATATGGTAAAGAATACCTTATTATGGCTTGTCATCATTGGCATCGTGGTTGCGATTTTTAGCAATCTGGATAATGGCAATGCTGATGCTGACACCATGAATTATTCGGCATTTGTGACAGAAGTATCACAAGGCAAAATCAAAGATGTGAAGATTAACGGTGAAGAAATCACTGGCACCAAGGTCGATGGCAAAGAATTTGAGACCATTCGACCTGATGTGACAGATGATCAGCTGATGCCACTACTGCGTGAACACAAAGTCGAAGTCGAAGGCACTGCCCCTGAGCGTCAAGGCGTGGGTATGCAATTACTCATGGCGGCATTTCCTATCCTGCTGATCGTTGGTCTGTTTTGGCTATTCATGCGTGGCATGGGTGGCGGTGCAGGCGGTGGCGGCATGGGTGGTCGTAACCCGATGAGCTTTGGTAAATCAAAAGCCAAAATGCTGTCTGAAGACCAAATCAAAGTCACCTTTGATGATGTTGCTGGCGTCGAAGAATCCAAGCAAGAAGTCGCTGAGATTGTCGATTTTCTAAAAGATCCAAGTAAATTCACGAAGCTTGGTGCGACCATTCCACGTGGCGTACTGATGGTTGGCCCACCAGGTACCGGTAAGACATTGCTTGCCAAAGCCATCGCTGGTGAAGCTAAAGTGCCATTTTTCTCCATCTCTGGCTCAGATTTTGTTGAGATGTTCGTTGGTGTCGGTGCATCGCGTGTCCGCGATATGTTTGATCAAGCCAAGAAAAATGCACCATGTATTATCTTTATTGATGAGATTGATGCTGTCGGTCGTCATCGTGGCAGTGGCATGGGTGGCGGTCATGATGAGCGTGAGCAGACGCTGAACCAACTTTTGGTTGAGATGGACGGCTTTGAAGGTAATGACGGCGTTATCGTCATCGCAGCGACCAACCGTGTCGATGTACTGGATAAAGCCTTGCTCCGTCCTGGTCGCTTTGACCGTCAAGTCTCTGTTGGCTTACCTGACATCAAAGGCCGTGAGCAGATTTTGAATGTTCATCTGAAAAAATTACCATCTACCATCGGTGTCGATGTCAATGCCCTAGCTCGTGGTACGCCTGGATTTAGCGGTGCACAACTTGCCAACTTAGTGAATGAAGCTGCGCTATTTGCCGCTCGTCGCAATAAGCCAAGCGTCGATATGAACGACTTTGAAGACGCCAAAGACAAGCTATACATGGGCCCTGAACGCAAATCAATGGTATTGCGTGAAGAAGAGCGTCGTGCCACCGCTTATCATGAAGCTGGTCATGCACTTGTCGCTGAGCTGCTACCAGGTACTGACCCTGTGCATAAGGTCACCATCATGCCGCGTGGCTGGGCTTTGGGTGTGACTTGGCAGCTGCCTGAGCAAGATCAGGTAAGCAACTACAAAGATAAAATGCTCAACGAACTATCCATCCTATTCGGTGGTCGTATCGCTGAAGAAATCTTTGTCGATCGCAAATCAACTGGTGCATCCAATGACTTT
Organism: Moraxella sp. FZLJ2109; assembly: GCF_024296965.1. Lineage (NCBI taxonomy): Bacteria > Pseudomonadati > Pseudomonadota > Gammaproteobacteria > Moraxellales > Moraxellaceae > Moraxella > Moraxella sp. FZLJ2109. The sequence goes on along the minus strand of NZ_CP101112.1, from coordinate 1,619,816 downwards.
GAGCGCGCCACCAAGATGGCTCGTGCGATGGTCACTCGGTATGGGATGTCAGATGCGATGGGCGTGATGGTCTATGAAGCCGAAGAGCATGGTGGCTATTTTGGTGGTAGTACTCGCACCATCTCAGAAGCCACTCAGCAAAAGGTCGATGACGAAATCCGCCGCATCCTAGAAACGCAGTACGATGTGGCGTACAAACTGATTGATGAAAATCATGACAAGATGCACGCAATGGTCGATGCACTGATGAAGTGGGAAACCATCGATCGTGAGCAATTCTTACAAATCATGGCAGGCGAAGAGCCGCGTGAGCCAAAAGAATATCAGCATGAAGTACCGGGTGTGACAACCACACCAACCGCCCCTGCTGATGACGAATTGCCACCACCGTTGCCTGCATAAAATATAGCACTATCAAGGACAATTGCCCAAGTATTCAACTTGGGCAATTTTTATTTTAGGTAAATCAGTAACTTACCCAAACTGCCGTCTGACAAAAGCTACCGAGCTGTCTTTGGCTTTTTTGATGGCAAGCTTGCGGTTGTGTCCAAGCATTAGGCGGATTTGCCACAGTTTTTCTTGATACAGTGTCAGATAATTGATGGGCGAGCGTGCATTGATAATTCGCTTGGCAGCCAGTACTGCATCAGGCGAGCGACTGCCGATATCGGCAATCAGCTGATTTGCTCTTGCCATAGGCTCATCATCGATGATGGTCACCAGCCCATCATCAAACGCTGCCTTGGCATCGACAATCTCAGCAGTCATCGCAAGCTTGGCAAGTTTATCCTTGGCAATCATGCCCGCTGTATGCGTGATGCCCATATCCGCCACCAAACCCCATTTAGCTTCAAGCACCGAGAACCTAGCATCAGGATGTGCAATACGCATATCCGCACCCAGTGCCAACTGTAGCCCACCACCAACACAAACACCCTTAATGACGGCAATCACAGGCATCGGCAGACTTTGCCAAATCAAACACACCTGTTGAAATTTGCTTGGTGTAGGCTTAATCAGCTGATACGATGCCTTGAGCAGATTCTTGGAGTTGTTCAAATCCGCCAAATCTAGCCCAGAACAAAAATCCGTCCCACTGCCAGTAATCACCACTGCTTTGAGCGATTTATTCCTTTTTAGCGTTTTGGCAAGATGAATCAGCTCATCCATCATCACAAAACTTAGGGCGTTTTTCTTCTCGGGGCGATTGAGCGTGATGGTCATGACATCTTGAGTGATGGATGTTGTGATGGTTTGATAAGCCGTCATTGCATATTCCTTTAAGCTAAATTGTCAATTTACCAATTTTTTTATTGACAATTATTATCTCATTGATCACTTAGTATGCCAAGCCACGCCTTCACAGCCAAGTCAAAAATCAGACCATACAGTCATCATACACCTAGCGATACGCACGTAAGACCTCAAGCACTTCTTGGCGAATCATCTGTGACGATGGCATTTTTTCGGCATGAAAGCGAATGATAGGAATGCCTGCACTGGCAAGCGCCTTGTCTTTTTTGGCATCTTGCTTTTGGCGCGTTTTACTCTCATGTGTCCAATCGTCAAGCTCAATAGCGGCAAGCACCGTTTGCAAATCTTCATCGACAAGCACAAAATCCACACTTTGGCGACAGACACGATTGAACCAAAACTGCCGCTCATCTGCCACTTCTTCGATCGGCTCAATCATGCGTGATAGCTGCACTTGCCCAAACAGATGAAATTCCGGCAATGCTGCTGATAATTTTTTATAAAATAATACTTCACTGTCAGTCATCAAAGGCATCGGCTCAAATGGCCATACAGGCATATCGTCGCCTTTAATTTTCTTAACTTTTGGGTGACACAGCCATAAGACAGCCAGTACCGCTAGTACCGCTAATCCAATTTGCCAATTACTCATAACTCACTCTCAAAAATAACAAAAAAGCACGGCAAACCACCGTGCTTTTGCAAATAAACTTAGTATTATTGTACTTGATGGATAAATGCACCATTTGAATTAACACGGCTATCGCCGTTAATCTTATTACGCAATGCCTTAGCACCTTCGGCAGTCTTTTCGTTGCCGACGACGACACGCACACCTTTAGTGGTATTGGTCGTGGTGACTTTATAGCCAGCCGCCTTGTACTGCTTGACCACTGCATCCACTTTTGCCTTGTCAGGACTGATGGCGACTTGCACCGTGTAGCGTCCAGACATTTCAGGGTTTTGTGTGTTTTTTGATGCGGATTTGGCGTCGGTTTTCTTAGTGTCTGCTTTCTTGATATCGGCTTTTTTATCGTCTTTTTTCTCAGACTTAGTATCGGCTTTATTCGTGTTTGAACTTTGGGTTTGCTTTGGTGTTTTACCACCTGCAGGAATGGTCAGCTTGCGACCTTCGCGCAGCATATCGCCTTGACCCATATTATTGGCAGCTGCCAATGCTTGCACAGACACGCCATGGCGGTTGGCGATACCCAATAGCGTCTCGCCTGCTTGCACTTGGTACTGACCGCCTTTGGCAGCGGTTTTGGCTTGCTCTGCTTTCTTGGCTTCAGCTTTTTTAGCATCTTCAGCGCGCTTGGCTTGAGCTTTTTTCTCTTCTTCTGCTTTTTTTAGCTCTTTGGCTTTTTTGGCGTCAGCAGCTTTTTTGGTATCGGTGGTAGTATCAGGTTTATTTTGGGCAGCTTTTTTGGCAGCCTCTTCAGCTTTCTTAGCTTCTTCGGCAGCTTTTTTGGCTTCTTCAGCTTGGCGTGCTGCTTCGATGGCTTCTGGGCGCGTCTGTACTGCGGGCACAGCAATCAGCTCACTTTGAGATGCTGATGTGCCGCTTACCGCCACTTGTGTGGTTGTGCCATTGATCTCGGCATTGGCTTTATCGATGGCATTTTTGCGCGCAAGCTCTTGTTCAGCCAGCAGCTGTTCGGTGTGCTTTTGCAATTGCAAGGCGTGTGCTTCACGCTCTTTTTGCTTTTGGGCAAGTAGCTTTTCTTCGGTAGCGACATCAGCGGTGAGTGGCTGCACCACAGGCTTGGCAACTTCAGTTTTGGCGGTTTGTGCGCTGTTTTCTTGACTGCTCGCCTGCTGGTCATTATTTGCCAAAGCATAAAAAACCACGCTGCCGCCAAGCACCAAAGATAAGCCCAATAACACCTGTTTTGAAATCATTCGCTACTCCACAAAAGCTGCCATTGACGAATTTTTCGCCATCGAAATAACCCATTAAAATAAACCTTTTACGCCCAATTGTCAATGCCAAGCGTGCGTGAAAATACACAGTGATGCTAAATCACTACAATCTTTTACAAATCACCCTATATTATTCGGTATATCTTAATTCACCCATCAATACGGCTTACCCAAAAGCGCGATCAACGCTTCGCCAATCGTATGAAATGAGCCAAACGCTACAATCAGATCTTGCGGGTGGCTGGCGTCAATTGCCCCAAAAGTCGCCTTATCTAGATTCTCATACACCACCATGTCAATATCAGGCACACACGCCTGCATGATGCCTGTCAGCGTATCAATATCCATCGCTCGCTCATGGCTGATGGCTGCCGTATGCCAACTTGCAGATGGCAATGCGTCACCAACCATCGCTAGATGGATGTGCTTGAGCACTGCCGATACATCCTTATCCCCAAGCATCGAGAATAAGAAATACAGCTTGGCATCAGGGTGCTTAACAAGATGCCTCTGCCACGCGATCGTCAGCTGTTTTAATAAAAACTTAATGCCATCTTCATTGTGGGCAACATCAAAAATCCACTGGCGATCATTAATCACCCTACGGTCGAATCGCCCTGCCAATTGTACAGATTCTAGCCCTGCTTTTATCGCATTCATCTCGATAGATAAGCCACTTGCCTGCACCGCTGCCACGGCATTGACGGCATTTTGCAGGGATAATTTTGGCAAGGGTAGGTTTGCCGTTAGACTTGCCGATGACCAAATCCAGCCATCATCTTTGGCAAGATAGGCATAATCTTTGCCAAGCTGATATACCTTGGCATGATGCGTGGCAGCTGCTTCATACACACTATTTGGCAAGCTATCACTGCCCAAAATCACAGGAATACCCTCACGGATAATACCGGCTTTTTCGGCACCGATTTTTTCGATATCATCACCCAGCCAATCCACATGATCAATGCCAATATTGGTAATCACCGCCACATCAGGATCGATGATATTGACCACATCCAATCGTCCGCCTAGCCCAATCTCAAGCACCCACACATCACAGTCCGCCTGCTTGAACAGCCAAAACGCCGCCAAAGTTGTCATCTCAAAAAACGACAATGACAAGCCCTCAGCCAGACGAGCCGACTCCACCGCTTCAAATGCCAAAATCAACGCCTCATCACTCGCCTCGATGCCATCAATCCGCACTCGCTCGGTGAATGATACCAAATGCGGTGATTGATACAATGCAGTCTTTAGCCCCGCACTTTGGCAGATAGCAGCGATGGTCGCTGTGGTTGAGCCTTTGCCGTTGGTACCTGCGACAGTAAAGATCGTTGGTTTCTTTTTTAAATCTGCCTTTAACACACCCAATCGCTTGGCAACTGGCAATACCCGCTCAAGCCCCATATCGATGGCGGATACATGGATACTGCCCATATAGGTGAGCCATTGGCTAAGATTTTTTGCGCTCATGTGAATTTTTCCAAAAATTTTGGCATATTGTAAACTTATCCTCGCCCAAACACAACAAAACACCCAAAACCATCGGTCTTGGGTGCTGTATTACTAAGCTTATGCAGCGGCTTTGGATAATTTTGCCAAAATGCGATGCGTGGTATCAATCAGCTGATGACGGTGCACCACCATGTCCACCGTGCCTTTTTCGAGCAAAAATTCAGCACGCTGGAACGGCTCATCAAGCACTTCACGCACCGTCTGTTCGATTACTCGCTTACCTGCAAAGCCAATCATCGCCTTAGGCTCAGCGATATGTACATCACCAAGCATGGCAAGACTTGCTGTCACCCCACCATAGACTGGATTGGTTAGGATTACCACATAAGGCACGCCAGCCAATCTTAGACGCTCAATCGCAGCACTGGTGCGAGCCATCTGCATGAGCGATAATAAGCCCTCTTGCATACGCGCACCACCTGATGCAGCAAAACAGACCAGTGGCTTACGCTCTGCCAAGGCTTTTTCGGCAGCTTGGACAAATCGATCACCCACCACTGAGCCCATCGAACCGCCCATAAAGCGAAAATCAAACGCACAAGCAATGACATCCAGATTCTTAAGCTTACCTGCCATCACCACTAAGCCCTCAGACTCACCTGTCTTGGTCTGCGCTTCTTTCATACGCTCAGGATAAGGCTTGGAATCGACGAAGTTTAGCGGGTTGCCTGCAGTGAACTCTTGACCCAGCTCAGCATCCACACTATCAAAGAACCACTCCAAACGCTTACGAGCCGTCATGGTCAGATGATGATCGCACTCAGGGCAGACATATTGATTCAAAATCAGTGCTGTATTAGTGGTCAGAGAATGGCACTCAGGGCACTCAGTCGATGGCTCAGTCTCTACCGCTGTCAAAGTCGGTACAGTGGTTTGTTTGATACCAGGGACAGCGCGCTTTAGCCAGATGGTTGGCTCGGTGGCAGTTTCGCTTTGGCTCATGTGATTTTCCTTTTTACTATAGTGTCAAATTGGGCGTACCCAATGATTGTCATATAGTTTACACTTGTAAATCGATTTTGGCAAAGTGATTTTGCAAAAGATGGTAAATTTTTGGGTAAATTTGCAAAAATCACACAATCAGCCATCTTTTGATAGCTCAGACAAGCTGAATAAATCGATTACACTTCTGCCAGTGCCGATTTTAGCTCATCCATCTTGGCAAGTAGCTGATCAATGGCGGCGGCAACTGCTTGCTCATCGGATGCATCGATTTTGGCAAAGTTTTTAACAAGCTCACTGCCGACAATCACCCCATCCGCCACCGCACCCAACGCCTTGGCAGATGCGCCATCACGAATACCAAAGCCGACACACACAGGGATGTCAGTTTCGGCTTTGATTTTTTGGACTTGTTCAGAGACCGCTGCCACATCCAGACTTGCTGAGCCTGTGACGCCTTTTAGCGAGACATAATAGATAAATCCGCTACAGTCCTCGATCACTTTGGCACGGCGAGCCGCTTCGGTGGTCGGTGACAGCAGGAAAATTTGATTCATTGGATTATCAGTGCGTGCGGTGAGTTTCTTTGGAAAATCGCCTGCTTCTTTTGGTGGCAGATCCACCATCAAAATCGCATCCACACCAGCATCAGCACATAGATCGCTAAAGGCATCATAGCCAATGATTTCAACAGGGTTTAGATAGCCCATCACAAGCACAGGTGTGGTGGTGTTGGTCTTGCGAAATTCTCGCACCATCTCGATGGCATCACGGGTGCTTGTGCCTGCTGCCAAGGCGCGCTCAGCCGCGTGAGCAATCACAGGACCATCTGCCATCGGATCGCTAAATGGCAAACCAACTTCGATAATATCCGCCCCATGTGCTACAAGCTTGTGCATCAAATCCACCGTCACCAGAGGGTGTGGATCACCTGCCATGATATAGGGAATTAGGGCTTTTTTATTTTGGGCTTTGAGATTCTCAAAGGTTGTTTCGATACGGGTTTTCATTATTATTCCAATCTAATCTATGTTATCCAAACTATATTAATCGTAAAGCCGATCAATCCACATTAATCCCATCTACTTTCATCACTGTGTGCAGATCTTTATCGCCACGGCCTGACATATTGACGATGATGGACTGATCAGGACGCATCGTTGCAGCCAGCTTCATGCCGTATGCCACTGCGTGCGAGCTTTCGAGCGCTGGGATGATACCTTCTTTGCGGGTGACTTCACGAAATGCGTGCAGGGCTTCTTCATCGGTTGCACCAACATAGTTCACACGGTTCATATCCTTTAAAAAACTATGCTCAGGGCCGACACCTGGATAATCCAGCCCTGCTGAGATCGAGTGCGTACCTAGGATTTGCCCTTCGTCATCACACATCAGATAGGTACGATTGCCATGCAGTACACCGATGCGGCCTGCTTGTAGCGGTGCAGCATGATGCGGTGTATCGATACCTAGGCCATTGGCTTCAACACCATACATCGCCACTTCAGTATCATTTAAGAAATCATAAAACAGACCAATGGCATTACTACCACCACCGACGCACGCCACGAGCGCATCAGGCAGTTTTCCTGTTTTTTCTAGATGTTGGACGCGAGCTTCACGGCCGATGATCGCCTGAAAATCACGCACCAGTAGCGGATACGGATGCGGCCCTGCTACTGTACCGATGATATAATAGGTGCTATCGACATTGGCGACCCAGTCACGCATCGCTTCATTCATCGCATCTTTGAGCGTGCGAGAGCCACTGATCACAGGCACGACTGTTGCACCCAAAAGACGCATCCGATAGACATTCATCTTTTGGCGTTCGACATCATCAGCACCCATATAGACGATACATTCAAGCCCCAATCGTGCCGCAATCGTCGCCGTCGCCACACCATGCTGACCTGCACCAGTCTCGGCGATGATGCGTTTTTTGCCACTCATTTTGGCAAGTAGCGCTTGACCGATGGTGTTATTTACTTTGTGCGCGCCTGTGTGGTTCAAATCTTCACGCTTAAAATAAATCTGCGCCCCACCAATCTCATCCGACAGACGGCGAGCATGATACAGCGGTGTCGGACGACCCACATAATCGGTCAAATCCGCCATAAACTGCGCCCAAAATTCAGGATTGGCTTTGGCTTGATGATACAAGACTTCCAGCTCTTCCAAAGCTTTCATCAAGGTCTCAGACACAAAACGGCCACCATGCACACCAAAATGCCCATCAGCATCAGGATAGTTATTATAATTCACTACATCTGTCATTACATTTGCCTTATCATTAAAAGAAAATTAAATATCTCGAGCCACTGCCAAGCCTGCATAAGTCTGTGCTATCGGCATCATCTCAATCGAGTTGATATTCACATGCCATGGCTGAGAGACCACCCATTGTACAGTATTGCTAATATCTTTGGCGGTCAAAAATTCCACACCTGTATAGACAGCTGCCGCTTTATCATCATCGCCCTTAAAGCGGACATTGCTAAACTCTGTACCACCGCACATTCCTGGTTCGATGTTGGTCACCCGCACACGGGTGCCAATCAAATCAGCACGCAGATTATTGCTAAACTGCTTGACAAATGCCTTACTTGCACCATAAACATTGGCACCAAAATACGGATGATTGCCCGCCGTTGAGCCAATATTAATCACTGTACCGGCATTATTTGCCACCATAAACGGTAGCACAATCTGCGTCACTGTCACCAGTCCCTTGATATTGACATCAATCATCGTCTGCCAATCACCCAAATCCGCTCGATGAGCAGGCTCAAGCCCCAAAGCAAGACCTGCATTATTCACCAATACATCAATGCTCGCCAAATCAATCGCTGATAAGCTTGCCTGCACCGCTTTAGCATCTGACACATCAAAGCATAGTGGCACAAATCGCTCACCAAGCTCAGCACGCAAGGCGTCTAGCTTATCCATGCGTCTGCCAGTGCCATAGACGGTATGTCCTGCTGATACAAAATCACGGGCGATTTGTTCGCCAAATCCTGCCGTCGCCCCTGTGACGATGATGTTCATGATCTATTCCTTTTTATTTGGATAAAATTAATTTAACAAACCAACCTTCATTGTACCGATAAAATGTGCTTTTAGCAATTTTTTGACGCATTTTTATTGGCGGATATGCCATTGGCATTCTTAGCAAATTCTGCCATCTTATCCGCATCCTTGATGCCCTTGGCAGACTCAATACCACCGCTGACATCCAAAGCATACACAGGTAAATCCGCTGTCATCGCGACATTATCAGGCGTCAATCCCCCTGCTAGAATAATCGGCAAAGGCGAATCGGTAGGAATTAGCGACCAATCAAATCGGTCACCCGTACCACCAAATTTATCCGCATGATAAGCATCCAGCAAAATCGAGCTCGCCCCTACCATCTGATACTCACGGATGAGTGCCAAGATACTCATCGGCGTGTGGCGTGTGGCATCGATACGCAGCGCCTTAATCCAGCGTTTATTGACAAGGCTAGCTTGACGCTGACACTCATCAGGCGACTCATCGCCATGAAACTGAATGACATCAACCGCCACACCCTTGGCAATCGCCATCAGCTCATCATCACTGATATTCACCACGAGTGCCACAAGACTGGTAAAGGCAGGTACTGCTTGGGCAAGCTGTTTTGCCTGCTCGATACTGACTGCTCTTGGACTTGGCGGATAAAAGACCAAGCCGATGGCATCAACGCCAACTGCCACTGCTTGCTGGATGTCTTCACGGCGGGTCAATCCGCAATATTTAAGTTTTTTCATGATGTTGCTTAGCTTTGTTTTATAAATACATTAAAAAAATGCCAAATCAGCCAATCAATTTGGCATGAGTTTGGTTTGTTATGGCTTATTTTGTCTTGGTTGCAAGCTTGCACGCCCCTGTGCCTTGGGTGCTGACTTCGACCACGCTACCTGTCAGCATAAACAGACTTTTGATTTGCTCAGCAGCACTCGTCATCGCAAGGTTTAGCACATCGCCTTGGCAAGCTTTGGTAAGCACTTCGGCTTTGGCATCTGCTTGCACTTGGGCGAATAACTTAGGATCACCTGCCACCGTACCAAATAGCCCCGTCTGCCAGTCATAGACTTCGATATCATCCAAAAACACTTCAAACACCTGTGATGGCGGTAGCGTGATATGCACCCGGTCGATGGTTTCGCCTTGCTCGTTTTTGGTTTGGCTAATTTGTACCATTTCAGCACTAAGACCGCCAAGATCCACGCCAGCCAGCACTCGCCCTTTGATGATGAATAAGCCTTTTTGTTTATCCTGCCACAGATTTTGCCAAGTGCCTGCCTTGTCCGCCGTCACGATGGTATCCACGCTATAAGCCACCGTCTGTAGTCGTGATAGCGTCTGGATTTCGGTGATGATACCGTCTTTGGTGATGGTACTGACATAGTTATCTGATTTATTGACAAGCCAAAACCCTGCCATCGCCAAAATCGCCACCATCACTAAGATGAGTAGCACATAGGCGAGTGCATTGCCTGTTTGTTTATTTTGGGGAATTTGCATCAGTATTCACCTAATCAATCGTTTAAGATTAAAATACCACAAAAGCCTGACAAATTGTGTAAAAATTGCGGAAATTTAGTTGCATAAATGGCGTTTTTTGCCGTAAGATAGACAGGTTATCTTTTATCGATTTTATTGTTTATTGTATTTGCAAATTATCATTAGATTTTATAAGGTTAGCCATGAAAGCCAGTCAATTTTTATTCGCCACATTAAAAGAAACGCCAAACGATGCCGACATCGTCTCAAGTCAGCTGATGGTGCGTGCCGGTCTGATTCGTAAGCTGGCATCAGGTCTGTATGTCTGGATGCCGATGGGTCTTCGAGTACTTAAGCGTGTCGAACGCATCGTGCGTGAAGAGATGGACGGCATCGGTAGCCAAGAGCTGCTCATGACCGTCACTCAGCCGGGTGAACTGTGGCATGAGTCTGGCCGCTGGGAAGATTATGGTGCAGAACTGCTCCGCTTCAAAGACCGCCATCAGCGTGATTTTGTGCTTGGCCCAACCCACGAAGAAGTCATCACCGACATCGCTCGCAATGAGCTAAAAAGCTACAAACAGCTGCCAGTCACTTTTTATCAAGTACAAACCAAATTCCGTGACGAAATCCGCCCACGCTTTGGGGTGATGCGCGCTCGTGAATTTACCATGAAAGACGCCTATTCTTTCCACATTGACAAAGAATCACTGGCACAGACTTATCAAGATATGTACGATGCCTATAGCCGTGTCTTTAGCCGTCTGGGGCTCAAGTTCCGTGCGGTACAAGCGGACACAGGCTCTATCGGTGGCTTTGCATCGCATGAGTTTCATGTCCTAGCTGACAGCGGTGAAGATGATATCGCCTTCTCAAGCGAATCAGAGTATGCCGCCAATGTCGAGCTTGCCGAAGCTATCTGCACCGATGTCCGCCAAGCGCCAAGCCAAGCACGCCAAGATGTCGATACGCCAAATATGCCAACTTGTGAAGCAGTGGCAGAGCATCTGGGCATCGCCCTGACTCAGACGGTCAAGACCTTGATTGTCAAAGGTGCGTATAGCGAAGAAAATCCTGATGCACCAAAACTTGTGGCGCTCGTATTGCGTGGCGATCACACATTGAACGAAATCAAAGCCGAAAAAATCGCTGCCGTTCATGCACCACTGACCATGGCGAGCGAAGAAGAAATCAAAGCCGCCGGTCTAATCAAAGGCTATATCAGTGTCGATCTCACCATCCCTGTCTATGTCGATCGTGCCGCCGCTGCACTATCTGACTTCGTCTCAGGTGCCAATGTCGAGCATAAGCACACCACGGGTATGAACTGGGAGCGTGATGCCGCCATCACCGAAATCGTCGATATCCGCAATGTCGTCGATGGCGACCCATCACCAGATGGTAAAGGCGTGCTGTCTATCAAACGCGGTATCGAAGTTGGTCATATTTTCCAATTGGGTGATAAATACTCAAAAGCCCTGAACTGCTCGGTACTTGGCAAAGAAGGTAAGCCTGTAACCTTGATGATGGGTTGTTATGGTATCGGGGTGAGCCGTATCATCGCTGCCGCCATCGAACAAAACCATGATGACAATGGCATCATCTGGGCTGAGCCACAAGACAAAGCCGATAGCATCGCACCGTTTTATGTCGCTATCGTGCCGATGAAATCAAAAGACGGTCAAGCCGAACAAAAAGCCGATGAGTTGTACCAAACGCTCAAGGCTTGTGGTGTCAATGTACTGCTGGATGACCGTGATGAGCGTCCAGGCGTGAAGTTCGCTGATCTTGAGCTCATTGGTATCCCACATCGCATCGTCGTCTCTGAACGCAATCTTGCCGAAGGCAAATACGAATATGTCAATCGTGCCAATGGCGAAAAAGTGATGCTGGATCTTGAAGAAGTCTTGGCGAAGTTTTAATCACCAGGCCAGTTTGGCTAATATAAATCACACCCCAAAAGTTGGACTGGGTTGCCAGCTTTTGGGGTGTTTTTTGGGATAATTTCTATTGGTTTTTTTGATGGTGTGGGGTACACCTACAACCGTTTTGATGCAATAAATTTTTGGCTTTATTGACGCACCAAACGCCCAATGCTTGGCATCGGATGATTCAGCACTCGTACAGGATTGATATCAATGCCACCACGGCGAGTGTAGTTGGCTTGCACCATCAGACTTGTCGGTGCATAGACCGTCAATAAATCAGCAAAAATCTGCTCCACGCACTGCTCATGAAAGCCATTATGCTTACGGAAACTCAGCACATACGCCAGCACCTTGGCATATTCCACCTGCTTGGCGGTCGTGATGGACACCGACAGCGTACCCCAGTCTGGCTGATTGGTCACAGGGCAGTTTGAGCGAAGTAGATTCGTATGAAATTGAAAGGTTTGCACCACGCCATCAACTGCTGTGCCAAGTAGCGACGCATCGACATCATCAACGACAGCGACCGCATCACCCCCATCAAGCACGGCATCGATACACTCGCCCACAGGTCGCACCACTGCAAAATCAGCCCTATCAAGCGAGCTGATCAAAACTGTGACCGACGCCCCCACACACGCTGTCAAATCACGCTCAATGGTCTGTTTGACAGCAGATACATTATCAAACTGGGTGAAATTTAGACTATTTAGGTAGAGCTTGAGCGATTTTGACTCGACGATATTTGGTGAATCAGCAGGGATGGTGATGCGAGCGATGGCGACTTTTGAGATGCCTTGTGGATTTAGCCACGACAACTCAAATGCCTGCCACACATCAACGCCTGCCATCAGATGCTCTGCCGATACACCTGACTTCGCCAAAATCTCATCTCGACCAATCGTGCGACTGATGGCAAACAGCACACTGTTGTCATAACTTTGGGGATAGCTGGTACTCTCGCCCAAGACACCGTGAATACTCATAATCTTCTCTTAATAAAACAAATCATCCGTCACCATCTGACACGTCGATGGCAAATCATCAATCACAACCGCAATCTTGAACCATTGGCAAGTAAGCGATACGAGATGACATACAGCACCACACAAAAGCCCAAAATAGCCACCAACGACCACCAAACATTGACATCTGAATAGCCTAGGATACCATAACGAAAAGCATTGACCATATAGACAATCGGGTTTAGCAAAGATAAAGTCTGCCAAAATCCTGATAGATTTTCTAAAGAATAAAATACACCGCCTAGGTAGGTCAATGGCGTCAATACAAAGCTTGGAATGATTGAAATATCATCAAACGAACGAGCAAAAACCGCATTGATAAGACCGCCAAGGCTAAACAGCACAGAAGTACCGACAATGGTCGTCAGCATCACGCCTAGGTGCATGATACCAAGCTTGGTAAAAAACAATGCCACGATGGTCACAATCAATGCAATCGCAAGCCCACGAAACACCCCGCCTGCCACATAGCCGAACAAAATCGTATGCTTGGACACAGGCGATACCAGTAGCTCTTCGATACTGCCTTGGAATTTCATACTAAAAAAACTCGACACCACATTAGAGTAGCTATTGGTAATCACTGCCATCATAATCAGACCCGGCACGATGAACTGCATATAGCTCACCCCGCCCATCTCACCGACACGACTACCAATCATCTGACCAAAAATCACAAAATACAGCGTCATCGTGATCACAGGTGGCAAAAGCGTCTGTGGCCAGATGCGTAATATCCGCTTGATTTCTTTGATTAAAATGGTGGTGAATGCCACCCATTGCTTGCCAAAATTCATAAGATACTCTTGTTGTTATTATTTAGTCATTGGAGAGTTTTTCGGTCAGATTATTCTCAACCAAGCTCATAAATAGCTCTTCTAAGCGATTGGATTTGTTTCGCATACTGGCGATTTGCACGCCTTGGGTGGATAATTGCGCAAAGACATCATTCAAGCTTTCGCCTTTTTTGAGTGTGACTTCAAGGCTTAGCTCATCGATTTGTTGAAATTTGACGACATTGGTTAGGTGAACTTGCCCATCAAACGGTTTGGCAAAATCCAAAATAAAACTTTCGATATCAAGGCTTGCCAACAGACTTTTCATATCTGTATTGATGCGAATCTCTCCCTTATCCAAGATGGCGATGTGCTTACACAGCTGTTCGGCCTCTTCTAGATAATGGGTGGTCAGAATAATCGTCGTCTGCTCTTCACGGTTGATGTATTCCATAAACTCCCACATCGAACGGCGCAGCTCAATATCCACGCCTGCAGTCGGCTCATCCAAGATGAGTAGTTTTGGCTTATGCATCAATGCACGAGCAATCATCAAGCGACGCTTCATACCACCTGACAGCATACGCGCCTTGGTATCTTTTTTATCCCACAGACCCAGTGCCTTCAATAGTTTTTCGGCACGGGGGCGAGCATCACGAGCAGTAATGCCAAAATACCCTGCTTGATTAATCAAGATATCTTGGACATTTTCAAACTGCATGAAGTTAAATTCTTGGGGAACGACACCTAGGAACTCTTTGGCTTTGGCAGGATTTTTGAACAAATCTACCCCAAAAATCTCAACCGTCCCTGCCGACGGTGGAAATAGAGAGCTGACAATGCCAATGGTAGTTGATTTACCCGCACCATTTGGCCCCAAAAGCGCGAAAAATCCGCCCTGTGGCACAGTCAAATCAATGCCCTTAAGTGCAGTAAAGCCATTATTATAAGTCTTGGTCAGCCCTGTAATCTTGAGCGCGGGCACACTATCGGTCATAGTTATTCTCTGGAAAAGGTTATTATTACTTATAATAAATAAGGCTGATCAATGCCATTTTCAAGCAAAGCACGCCTTGATATACTACAGTAAATCCATCAAAGCAAAATCCCAAGCCGTCAAGCTTGGGATTGATACTGGCATCACAAAGCAGTGATTAGCTTGAATGCTCGATGATGTAATTAACTGCGTTTTTAACTTCATCATCAGAAAGGTCAGCGCCACCACGAGCAGGCATGGCGTTGAAACCATTGATCGCGTGGTTATAAAGTGTTTCTTTGCCTTTACCGATACGCGGACCCCAGTCGCCTGCATTACCAAATTTCGGTGCACCAACCAGACCAGCATCATGACAAGTAGAACAGATCGCCTTGTACAAGACATCACCATCACGCGCTTGACCTTCTACCGCAGGTGGTAGCGCAACGATATTGATATCGCACTCTTCACCGTCAAAGCACACTTTACCAAATGGCTCAATGCGTGCGATCAGCTTTGGATACATCGCGACCAATTTTGCCACTTGTGGAGAATCTTTTGGTGCTTCTTCAGCAGGCTTAGCAGGTTGTGCTGCTGCATCTGTCGCAGCTGCATCCGCTGCCGCCGTGTCTGCTGTTGCAGCATCGGCAGTAGCTTGATCTGCTGGCGCTGCTTCAGCTGAAACTGCCGCATCCGCAACAGATGCATCAGCAGGCTTGGCTTCTTGTGCTTGAGTTGCCATGGTTGTCGCTGCTAACAAGGTAGCAACAGAGAACATTACAGCTTTTTTCATTGTCATCATCTCGTTTTGGCCGTGAGCCTATGCTCTGGGGGTGTCAAATGGCAATTCAACAACCTGTCAATTTGCCATTGCAACGATACAAAATTTTTCCCTACTATTATAAGGGAAAAAGCAGGTAAAATGCTATATTTTTTATCAAATCTGTTAAAATTAAGTAAGATTTGCACAAATTTGGTATTAATTGCCAATATTTTGGCGTCAAATCTAGCAATTTTCACAAAAACTTGCTAGAATTTGCAAGCTTTACGCACCCATAGCTCAGTTGGATAGAGTGTCAGCCTCCGAAGCTGAAGGTCGCCAGTTCGATTCTGGCTGGGTGCGCCATTTCTCACCCATCTTTGCGATGGGTTTTTCTTTGCCTGCGATCAGCGATTGTTATTGATCTCGATGATCTCAATCCAGTAGCCATCTGGATCTTTGATAAAGGCGATGTCTTTCATGCTGCCTTCTTCTGGGCGTTTTTTGAACTCAACGCCATTGGCATCAAACCACGCCACCGCATCAGCCAAGCTTGGCACGCTAAAGCAAATATGCCCAAAGCCGCGCGGGTCGCTGTTGCCATCATGATAGCTGAAGTTCTCATCGTTTTCTGTGCCATAATTGTGCGTCAGCTCAAGAATGCTGCGCTGACGCGAAACAAAGTCTTTTAGCTCATCGCCTGCAGGCAGATTGGCACGCTCTTCTACGGTTAGTTTGGCTAAAAAGTACAAATCAAATTGCGCATCTGGAAATTGGCGATGCTTTAATAAACTCATGCCAAGCACACCTGTATAAAACTCCAGTGATTTCACAGGATCTTTTACGCGTAGCATGGTGTGATTATAAATATAACCTTCAGATTGTACAGGAATATCTTTGACACCATTTGCGGTCAGTGAGTTGCTTGGTTGTTTAATAGTCATAATTCACCTTTGTACTTAGTCTAAATTTATTAATTTGAATTAATTTTCAAAAAATTTCACACGCCCAGTCGCCACATCGTATTCGGCGCCGACGATGAGCAGATCACCCGCTTCAACCATATCTTCTAATATACGCGAGCCGTGACGCAGCTGCGCGACCGACATTCGCACATTGGCGCGAATCGAGCGATCGATCAGCTCATCCATATCCACATCATCACCTGATGCCGTGGCGATCTCATGCAGGTTCAGCACGCTTGGGCGAATGCGATCGACGATGGATTGTAAGTTCGGTGAGTAGTATTGATCAGGATTGACCAAAGCTTCGATACACGCTGTCACCGCGCCACAGTGCGAATGCCCCATCACCACCACAAGGCGCGTGCCAAATTTCTCAGCAGCAAATTCAATCGAGCCGATTTGGCTAGGCGCAACGACATTGCCCGCCACGCGAATCACAAACAAATCACCCAAACCCTGATCAAAAATCAGCTCAACAGGCACACGCGCATCCGAACAACCCAAGATGATGGCGCGCGGATTTTGCTCCTTGACCAAAGTCGGCGGTGGAATGCGGAGATCTTCAGTGCTAGCAAGATTGGACACATAACGCTCGTTGCCTGCTTTTAATAACTCGAGCACTGCCTGTGCTTGCGTTTGTGGAGTCATGGAGTATTCTCGTTTAATTTTACTAAATTATTGCGTATCGGCATTGGTATCAGGCTGAGCTGTCGGCGCTGGCGCTGGCATCTCTGCTTTTGGCTCTGGCTTAGCTTCAGGTTTTGGCTCAGGCTTTGGTGCAGATTCTGCCTGTGGTGGCATCAGCACAGGTGGCGTCGGTGTTTCAGCGGCACGCGGCTCATTGCTTGGTGCATAACTGCGCGAGATCTCACCTTGTACTGCACCTACTTCATTATTCAGCTGTGCGCGTGCCAATTCTCGCTCTTGACGGCGGCGTTCATTAGCTTGTGCTTCTTGGGCGCGTGCTTGTGCTTGCTCAATGCTACGGCGTGCCAAATCCTGATCGGCGCGCGTGGCTGCCTGCACAGGGATTTCGCTGCGTGTCGCTTGCAGATTAATGCGGCGCGGCTGTGTACTTGCCATATCGCTGATCGAGTCAGCGCGCATATAATTATCAATAATGGTTAAATAATCACCTGCTTTCACCGCCTTTGGTGCAAGGCTACTTGGTAAGCCAAAATCCTGCGTCTTCAGCGCAGCATTGGCTTCATCCATGCTAGCAAACTGCCCAAAGGTCAAGATATAGTGCGGTTTTTTATTGGCATCCAAATAGCGAAAATACGCGTATTTATCACGATTTTCTTGGCTGTCAAGATAATCGACGATCACCTGATTTTCGGCGACATCCATCAGCTGAACTGTGTATTTGTTCGCGACATTTTCAAAGAAAATCTTATCGCGAAACTCAGCCGGATAGGTGCGCATATCGCGGATCAAGGTTGAAAAATCGATCGGCTTGACTTCTTTTTCAAGGTCACGCAGATGATCGATGCGCTTTGGCAATGCCGCCTGAACCACTTCATCGGCTTGGGCGGGTTTTTTGATGATCGTTGGCGCGGTAGAAGTTAGCCACACTAGCAGCCAAGCCACCGCAATCACGCCTGCGCCAATCAGCCACAGCTTAGATTGGCGTCGAAAATATTGTGAACTCATCGCTTGATTTTGCGACATAATCTTAACCTTGAAATTAAATAAACAAATAAATCTTTATGCGCCTGCCAATACCGATTCTAGTGTCGATAACTCAAAATCCGCCGTCACAAACGCATCACCGATGGCTCGTAGTAGTACCAAGCGAATTTTGCCTTGCTGCACTTTCTTATCATGACCCATCAGATCTAATGCTTCATCGACCGCGATTTGTGGCGGCGTGGTTGGTAAATCAAATCGCTCAATCACACGAATGATACGCGCGACATCGTCCGCACTGATTAAGCCTAGCTTAAATGACATCTGCGCCGCTTGCACCATACCGACCGCCACCGCTTCCCCATGCAGCCATGCGCCATAGCCTTGATGTGCTTCGATGACATGGCCAAAAGTATGACCGAAATTCAAAAGTGCGCGCCTGCCGGCTTCGCGCTCATCTTCGGCGACCACTTGCGCTTTAAAGTCGCAGCAGCGATGCACCATCTCGCCCAAAATCGCACCATCTTGGGCAGTGATGGCATCAGCATTGTCTTCTAGCCAAGTCAGAAAATCAGCATCCATAATTAAGGCATACTTAATAACTTCTGCCATACCTGCGGCAAACTCACGCTTTGGCAAGGTCTTAAAAGTCGCCATATCAGCCAGCACGCATTGCGGCTGCCAAAATGCACCGATCATATTTTTGCCACGCGGGTGATTGATGCCTGTTTTGCCGCCGACACTAGAATCTACCTGGGCAAGCAAAGTCGTTGGTACCTGGATGAAATCCACCCCGCGCATAAAGCTTGCCGCCGCAAAGCCTGTCATATCACCGATGACACCGCCGCCCAGAGCGACCAAAGTGCAATCGCGCGCAAAATGCTGCTCAAGCAGCGTATCATAAATGGCATTGATACTGTCTTGGTTCTTGTGCGCTTCACCATCAGGCAGCACCACGCTATGAGCGATAAAGCCTTGAGCCACAAGCGCGCTTTTTAGACCGTCCAAATACAAAGGCGCGACCACATCATTGCTGACAATCAGCACCTGTTTACCCTTAATATATGGCACAAGCTTGGTGGCAAGATCAGGCGTGCCATGACTTGCACAAATAAAAATCGGGTAATCATGGCTTTGGGTATGAACCAATAAAGTACTGCTTGACATGGTGACACTTATCCTTTATTTCTTGTAATGCTAATAAATACCAATCAACTCAAATTTGTATTTTTACCTTTTTATGATGTCAATTGACGACATTCTTCATGATAATTTTTTAAAATTTCTAAAATATCGTGTACCATCTGCTTGGGGTAAGCACGCCCAGTCGGCACGATGATATCCGCCACTTCACGGTATAAGGGATTGCGCTCGGCGTATAATTTCTCAAGTACAGCGCGCGGATTGTCCGACTGCAGCAAGGGACGGTTTTTGTCTTTTTTGGTGCGGATCAGCTGTGTATCGACTGTAGCGTCCAGATAAATCACCAAGCCTTGCTTTAATAGCTCGCGATTTTCGCTGCGACCTACCGCGCCGCCGCCTGTCGCCATAACAAGATTGGGCATCGCGGTCAGCTCCATCAAAGCGCGCGTTTCGCGTTCACGAAAGCCTGTTTCGCCTTCTTTTTCAAAAATCCACGGAATGTCCGCCCCTGTCTGATCGACGATATACCAATCACAATCAATGAACTGGCGGCCCAAATGCTTGGCAAGCAGCTTACCAATCGTGGTCTTGCCTGCGCCCATCGGCCCTACTAAATAAATGGACGGCAATTGCTTGGCGAGTGCCGTATTGGTTTTTTCAACCACCACTTCTTCGATGATTGCCGAGTCCGCATCTTGCATATTATCGTTTCCAATAAAATCTTTTATAAATAGCCTATGATACAAGTTTTGGCAGGTTCTTGCCACTATTTTTATTTGTAGTTTTGTTCAGATCTGCGCTCATGCTATATTTTGCCTTGGCTTGGCGGTGCTGCGAGCAACTTTGGGGTGATGAAAATCAAGAGCTCAGATTTGTCATTGCCCTTCTCATCATAGCGAAACAGACGACCCAACACAGGGATTTCGCCCAGCAGTGGTACTTTGTTATTTTGGTTTTGGTCACTGTGACGATAGATGCCACCAAGCACCACCGTTTGTCCATTTTCGACGATGACATTGGTCTCGATGGCATCTTCTTGGATGGCGATACTGCCAAAGGTGCTGACTGGATTGCCATTTTTGATGACCAATTTAAGCACGATTTTACCATCAGGGGTAATCGATGGCGTGGCTTCAAGCAAGAGCGCCGCTTCTTTAAAGGTGGTCGTGGTCGCCCCCGAAAAAGTCGTTTCTTGATAGGGAATCTGCACGCCTGATGAGATGCGCGCCATTTGTTTATCAGCGGTGAGCACGCTTGGCGTGGAGATGACTTCGCCCTTATTTTCAGCTTGCATCGCGGATAATTCCAAATCCAATACGCCATCAGGCAGGTTTAATAAGCCAAATGCAATGCGTCCCAAGGCATTATCCACGCCCAGATTCACCGCTTGATAATCTGGGTGAAACTCGCCACCGCCTGCGCCCAAGCGACGCGCTTCCCATAGGGCATTTTGTGAGCCGCCGACTTGCACATTGCCGATCCGCGCCTGCGCACCCAGTCGCGCACCCAGTTGCCTGCCGAAGCTTTGGTTCGCTGAGACGATGCGCGCTTCGATCATCACCTGCTCAACAGGAATATCCAGCTGCGCAATCATCTGCCGTAAGTTGGCGATGCTTTGCGCGGTGTCTTGGATGATTAAGGTGTTGGTGCGCTGATCGACCGTGACTGTGCCTTTTTCAGATAATAGACTGCCGCGCTCACTGGTGGTGATGACTTCATCAGAATTCTGCACGCGCACCGTGGGCAAGATACTGTGCAAATTCTCATTTCTACTACTGCGGTTGATGTTACCGCGTTCGGTTTTTTGTCCCATGATCAGTGCGGCGATGTCGCTTGCCATGGCATAATTGAGCCTAACATAATCGGTGATGATCGGCTGATTGGGCTGAATGGATTTTGAGCTGACAAGCCAAACATTGCCGTTTTTTAGCACAGATAAATTGCGCATCTGCATCACCACATCGAACGCCTGATCCCATGGCACTTGGGTGAGTCTGATGGTCATGTTGCCCGTCACGCTGTCATCGGTGATGATATTGATACCTGTAAAGCTTGCAAGCACATCAAGCACCGCGCGAACTGGCATATCTGCAAACTCAAGGCTAATCGGCGCACCCGTGTAGCCCTGCGCAGCACTTGGATTGACAGTGGGTGTATCAGCTGCGTCATTGGCATATGCCGTCATCGCACACAAAGGCAAAAGCGCCATCATCCAGTTGCTTAAGTGTTTCATGCTTGATTTATACTCGATTAATTTTATTGATAAATTTGTAAAATTGATAAAAATACCACAATGATCATTTGGCAAATGACATCACGCTCTGCCGCTCATAATATCGCCCATCATCACCAAGCACCGCTTCTGTGATGGCTATCTGCGTAGGCGTAATCTGTGTGACGAGTCCATGATGCCGCCCGATATAACGCCCAACGCTCAGCTGATGCACAAAGCCATCAGGGCTTCGTACCAAAGCAATTTGTCGCGTGTGATCGCTGATCCGCCCTTGATAAATCAGCTGGCTAAGTTCATAATTTTCAAGCGGTTCGCGCACTCGTGTATCATCGATACTGATAATTTTGCCGAGTATTTTTGGGATAGGTTTAGTATCTGCTTTGGGTTCGTTCAGCACAGGTTTTGGCGGTGTATCGTCGGTATTTTTATCGCGCTTTTGATCGCTTGCTCTACTTTCTGCTTTGCTCACTTGGGTGCTTGTGGTGTCATTGACAGGTTCGGTCTTTGCTTGCGTGCGCCAAGGATTGGCAAAAGGATCTTTACCCGCTTGATAAACACTGATCACAGGTGCGCCTGTCGGCAGGGGCATCACTTGCGGTGCGCTCGGCTGACTTGTGATGGCGGACAATTTTTCATCGGCTGTCTGTTCGGCATCTTCTGCACACGCGCTCAGTAGCACTGGCAAAATCAAGGCAAATAACGCACGGTAAATTTTCATCATTGCCCCTTAGCCTGCATATCTTGCGCCTTAGGATTGGCTTGGAAAGTCAGCACCGTCATCGTAAGACGCAGCCGACCGCCCTGCTCAGCAGCGATCTCAAAATCCGACACCGCAAGCAAAAATGGCAGCTGCGTCAGTGCGAACAGCCATTGACCCAAATCATGATAACTGCCTGTTGCCACCACAGCGATCGGTCGCTCAGTAACATTGGGCATCATGCGCATCGCTTGCACACTCGCACTTTGGATCCGCACCTGATGCATAGTCGCTTGGCTTTGTAATTCGCTGACAATCTGTGTCATCGGTGCGCTCACAGGCAGCTGTGAAAGCCGTGCTTGCAACTTGGTATTTTCGTCAATCAGTCGCTGTCTGGTCGCATCGAACTGCCCAAGCTGTCGATGACTTTGGGCAAATTCATCGATCAAGCGCAGCTGCTGGCTGTGTGCAGCGGTCAATCTATCATACTGCGGCGAGATCAGCACAAGCCATGCAAATATGGCAAGCACCGCGATGATCAGCATCAGCACCACCGTCTGCACCGATTTGGGTGCTTGGGCGATGTTATGGCGATTGACCTGATTGAGCTTTTGCCAAAATTCTGCCATTGATGCCTGATGATGCCACTTCATTGATCAGTTTTCCTTATCAATAACATCATTATCTGATGGCGTATTCTCATCAGATAATGCATCCATCACAGGCGTGCTGTGCTTGGCAGTCATCGTAAAACGCACCACGGTATCGACGCTTTGGATAGCGGTAACAAGCACTTGGGTGAATTGCCCTGACATCTCAAGCTGACTGGCGAAAACAGATACCTGTGCCGCATCCTTTGCCATGCCCTGTATCGTGATCTCATCATTTGTCTGGCGCAGTCCATCGAGATACACTCCTGTTGGCACAAGGTTTGGCAAGTTTTGCCAAATGCCAAGTGTCTGATGATCCTGCCCCCACAGATTCATAGCAGCAAGCTGTGCTTTGGCGGTGCGATTTTGTTGCTCTAGCTGCTTGATGGCGCGAAGCTTGTCTTGATTCTGCTCAATGCGCGTACCGATGGCATCATTCACCGCTGTCTGCTGATGGGTCAAATATACCAACACAGCGAACACGCCAAGCAACACAGCTGCAGCAGTGATGAGTATCAATGTAAACTTTTTCTTAAAGGTTTGGTCTTGTAAGGCGCGCGCTTCATCACGCCAAGGTAGTAGATTGATCGCCTTATGTGTATTGAGCGGTGAATGGTGTAACGACAGTGCCATCGCAGGCAGTAGCAAGGGTGCAACCGCTTGTGCCTGCATCGGCATGGCAATCTGCGGTGCAGCAGCGAACATCACCGTGCTGTCAGTTTGGGTGTTCAATTTATCAATCAATGCCAAGTATGCTTGTGAAACACCGGCGATGATGATGCGCTTGGGCAGTGCTGCTTGATGCATTTGGTAAGTATTCAGCATGGCTGTAATTTGGGTCTGTAGCTGATTGATTGTATGATCATTCGGCACATCATCAAGCATGGTTTGATCAATGTTTTGGCACACATCAGATGGATGAGTTATCACTGCATCATCAAAGCTGATGGTATAGGGCTCAGTGGTCGTTGCCGTTGTAAAATTAGATGGATCAGTATCGGTTAATTGATGATCAGCAGCGTGTTCATTGGTGGACTTAGTATCAGCTGATGACTGCGTGACTGTCGCTTGCTCGGTATCTGTTTGCGTTTTGGTATTATTTAAAAATGCATAAAAATCCAGTGTCGCAGCAGGCTTATCATCACTTATCATCTCATCGATTGGCTGATCAGTTGCTGCATTCTCTGCTTGATGTTCAGCTACCTTAACAGTGTCCGTGCCAAAAAATTCAAGCGTGCGATGCGTAATTTTCTCCCCATCAATGATCGTAAGCGCGCTTTGATCACGCCCAATCTCCACCAATGCCACAGACTCTGTCATCGGCATAAATATCGACAGCGCCCGCGCCCAACTTAGCGCACCCGTCTCGATGGCGACCGTCTGCAGCCCTGCCATCGCCAGCACTTCAGTACAATCATCGACCGCTTGGCGATGAGCAATAGTCAGGCGAATGCGCTGTATCTCACCAACAATCTCAAGACAAGTAAAGTCAATATACACATCATCGAGCGACTGACCGATGTATTGCTCTGCATCCAGCAAAATCGCCGCTTCGATTGCTGCATCATCAAGCCACACAGGCAGCTCAATCATGCGATGCATCACAAGCTCTTCTACCACGCTACAGGCAGCATGACTTGGCAAAACACTAAGCTGACTCATCGCGGTACTTAGTGCATTTGCCAAAGCCGATTTATCCACGATTTTGCCTTGATCGATGGCATCAACGCACGGACTGACAGCAAAGTCTAATAAATCCATGCGCCCATGATGCACACTCATCACCGCAACGCTCACCGCCGTATCACCAAAGACCACGCCTGCGATGGGCGCTTGATCCGCTTGCCGACCCAGCCAAGCCTGTAGTCGTGCACGCATTGAAACCACTGACATACCCTACTCGTGCAAGCACCGACCCATCAGCACCGTATCTGCCAAAAACCCATCCATATCACAGATGTTCGGCAGCACACCCCATTCGACGAATTCAAACTGTGCAAATAATGATAAACTTGGCAGATTGTGCCGGAAAATCAGTGCCACGACATTTTTGATACCGTGCTGTGGTGCGACTTTGAGCATGAATGCCAATAATAGTTTGCCCAAACCCTTGTGATGATATGGCTTGGTGATGTATAAGCTGATCTCAGCGCTGATGTGATAAGCAGGCAAGCTGTACAAATCACTAAAACTTGCCCATGCGACGATCTGACCATCATCATCGCACACTACATAAATCGGGCGCGTGTCGTCATTGTGCGTATCAAACCACGCCGTACGATCGGCAACCGTATACGGCGCAAGGCTCGCGTGCGCGATCTTGTCATCGACCGTTTCATTGAAAATCGCCACCAATCTGGGCAAATCATCACGCGTCGCCAAGCGAATGTGCGGCTTTTGCATCTGTCTTCCTTGTGCCTATTTGTGTCTTACTCGCTCACGCTCAGCCAATAACTTCGACCAGCTCGCCTGCCACCAGATGCATACTCTTGGCTTCGGTGATTTTAACCAGGGCAAATTTACCCAGCAGCTCTTCACCACCAGCGAAAATCACCGAGCGCGTATTGTCTGCTGAGCCATGCAGATGCCCTTCATAGCGATTGGCAGGCTCTTCGACCAGCACACGCACCACTTGACCGACCATCGCACGGGTTTTGGCAAAGGTGGATTCTTTGATGACTTCTTGGAACTCGGCTAAGCGCGCCTTTTTGGTCTCAAAGCTAACATCATCAGGCAGTTCAGACGCTGGCGTACCAGGGCGTTTTGAATAAATAAAACTGTACGAGTGATCAAAATCCAAGTCCTTGGCAAGCTGTAGCGTGTCATTAAAATCACGATCAGTCTCACCGGGGAAGCCAATGATAAAATCACTCGATAAGTGCAAATCAGGACGAATTGCCTTGAGTTTATTGATCTGATTGATATACACATCGATGGTGTGATTGCGTTTCATCGCGGCTAGGATATTATTTGAGCCACTTTGGACAGGTAGATGTAGGTGCGACACCAGCTTATCGATACTCTTATACGCATCGATAATATCATCAGTGAATTCTAGCGGATGGCTTGTGGTATAGCGAATACGCTCAATGCCATCGATATGCGCGACATAATGGAGCAACTCGCTAAAGCGACAAATCGTGCCGTCATCTTTTTCGCCACGATAGCCATTGACATTTTGACCAAGCAAATTAATCTCACGCACGCCCTGCTCTGCCAATGACGCAATCTCAGCCAACACATCATCCAGCGGACGAGACAGCTCTTCGCCACGAGTATAAGGCACAACACAGAATGAGCAGTATTTTGAACAGCCTTCCATGATAGAGACGAACGCCTTGTAGCCTTCGACCTTTGGCTCAGGCAAGAAATCAAATTTTTCGATACTAGGGAAGGACACATCGACAACACCGATGCGGTTTTTTGGCAACTCACTGTGCTGCTTGGTGGATTGCTCGTACAGCTCAGGCAGGCGGTGCAAGGTCTGCGGCCCAAAGACCATATCCACATACGGCGCGCGTTTTTGGATATTGTCGCCTTCTTGGGATGCCACACAGCCACCGACACCAATGACAAGATTTGGGTTTTTTTCTTTGAGTTTGCGCCATCTACCAAGTTCACTAAAGACTTTTTCTTGTGCCTTTTCACGGATGGAGCAGGTGTTCATCAGCAGTACATCAGCTTCGTTGATGTCATTGGTGACGACCATACCATGCGATTGACCCAATACATCGCCCATTTTCTCAGAATCGTATTCATTCATCTGACAGCCTTGGGTGACGATATAGACTTTTTTGGTCTTTTTGTCGCTGATGTCGGCGACATTTTGTACAGGCAAATCGTGAATGCGATTGTGGATACTATTAGCGGTGGTGCTTTGGTGGGCTTTTGGGTCAAACGTGGCGACTTTCATGACGGGGTTTTCCAAAATGACAAAATAAACGGGTTATTTTAGCATAATTGGTGTGGGTTGTGGTAGGGTAATTGTAGTCCTACCACAATCACAATACCGTCCTGCCAATTTTTTCAGCCAAATAATTAATCCACCACAGGATAAAACGGTTTGCCCCATTCTTGATCTGCGTTCATCATCACAATCTCAATCATCGCTGGCAAAATATCACCAAGAATACGGCACGCATCCTTAAGCTGAGCTCGGTTTACCGAACTGCCATGTGTCGCCCCACCATGTACGATTTGGTTGCGTAGTGTATACAGATGTGCAAAGACCGCATTTAAGATAGCAACGGTGTTTTTATCCGCCAAGGCAGTAAGTGCCCTTTGCTTATTTTGCTCAAAACTCGCCTGCCAATCTGCTTCGCTGATCACGCCATTATGATAATCCCAAAACGGTTGAAAAGTATAGCGATTATCGAGTAAAATACGGATACTGCCCGAATAAGTCTGCCAAACCAAATCATACAGCCGCTGCTCATTATCTAGCTGACTGATGCAGTACAGAACAGATGTCTAAATTATCTCATTTAAATACATCCTTAAGAATGCTCGCAAACACCCCTAGTGTTTCAGAATCATCTTTTGAGGAGTCTACCCTTCTGCGTATAAACTCAGGAGCAATAATAATATCCTCAGTTAAGCTTGAAGATTTTTCAGTTGGCCGGACATCTTTCCGAACACGCTTCTTACGCTTCTTTTCAATTAAATCATTCGAAATCGAATCCGAAGAATCCCTATTCTCAGTTAAAGCGGTATACTTTTCTTCCAATTGAACATCTTTCTGTGTTAGTTTTTTGCGCTGCACACGACTAGTCTGACCAAACACCTCATTGATAGCCTGCTCTAATTCAGCAAAAACACCCTCCAATTTCTTAAGCATTTCCTGCTTTTTCTTTGAGGTAAACAAGGTGTTGATTTTTTGAATCTTGGTATAAAAGTCCGCCTCCAAATCATCAAACCCTTCTTTGAGCAGATCCGCTTCCAAGCCTCTTAACGCTTTTGATATTTGCTTTTCTTCTTTCATGCTACGCAAAATGGCGTATTGATACTTTTCATCAACTGTATGCAGTCTTTTTAATAGCAATACATGATTGTCTGATGGCTTATCCAAAGCTTCCAAAAAATCAAAAAGCGACTGTTTTTGGAACAGATATTCTTTTTTATGAACTGAGCTATAAGCAGAAATACCTTGGATTTCGATCCCAAAATCACTTAGCGTATCCACAATTTCATCCATTATGTCCTGCAATTGGTCAAATGGGCGCAGATCTGCCTTGTTTAATATGACATACAACGGTTTTTGGATACCATAATGCACCTCTTCCAAAAAGTCTAAATCGCTTTTTGAGATCGTGCCATTTGAATCCAAACCTACAATCCATAGCAATGCTTCAGCATTACGCACAAATTCTTCAGCAGTTTTAACATCTTCAGAAGTATGACCATCTAGCACATCAGATGGATTATATCCTGGCGTATCAATAAAACACAAATGCTGATAATTCAGTGGTGTCGTCAAAAAAATGAACGGCAAAATAGTTTTAAGATTAAAACCAAAAGAGCGGATAAAATTATGCGACAGTCTTTGCTGAAAATTAGGATCAATTTTCAGCAAGTCAATTACGCCACCATTTTGATTGCATCCAATTAGGCTGCCAATCTCGCCGTTAAGTGCATAGGTGGGAATTGCTGTTGTCGGCTCAATACCAATAGGAAGACGAACGGATGCATTCTGAAATAAACTGCTGATAAATTCAGACTTACCCGCACTAAAGCCACCAGCAATCGCCACTGCTCTTTTTTTATAAAATTCAGGATATGCACCGACAACCTTGAGCTCATCACCAATAGCCTGCAGCTCCAACAGTGCTGCAGCCTCATCCTCTAGCGTATCTTCTTCGTTGGCGAATGGCAGATATTTTTCTTCCAATGTTGAAAAATACTTATAGACACCAGGGTTTTGGTTGGTGGCTGATAGTAGCTGTGCTGTCAGAGACTGTCTTAGCGATACTTCATTGAGCTGCTGTCGTGATTGATTCAGATTATTTTCAACTTCCTGTAATTTCTGTTCCGAAGCCTGCAGATTTTTACTCGCTTCATCCAGCTGTTTACAAGTATTTTGATAATCGAATGACAATCCCTCTAGCTTTTGTTTTGAATCATCAAGCTGAGCGATTAATAAAACTTGCTTCTCGGCAAGCTCTTTATGCCTAAAAAATGGTGCAAAGAGTTTCTTAAAAAAATCCAAAATCATAAACATTCCTACCAATAGCGTAAAATATGAGAAACAATATCCAATCTTCTATTCAGGCTTGAGCATCTCAAGTTCTTTTTTCATGCCTTGATACAGATATAAACTTGCCTGTTTGTTTTGGATCTCATTGACCAATTTTTGCAAGTCCTCCGAAAGACCAGAAGACAGCTCTTTCGCCACATCTATTTGGGTTAAGTCAGCGACTAGCATCTTCATATATGCACTAATATCCCCTTTGACTGTTGTTCGCATGCCTGACACATACTCTTCCGCATTGCTGAGATAAAATTCTGCTTCACTATCTTTAAGTCTGCCGGATTTTTTCAGATCTCTTGGTAGTGAATCCTTGATTTGGAATGACGCCTCAGGAATTTGAACCAAAACACTTCTTACGGTTCGAACGATCATGCCAATATCAACCTCTCCATTGCCTAAAATTTTTTCAAGCTCCGTCACAATCTGATTATAGATTTTCTTTTTCCATTCTTTTGTATAGGCATCAGCAATATACCCAAGCTCGTCCTGTAGGTTGCTACGAACAGACTCCAACTCACGACGAATTGCGGTAGCATTGATAGTTGTATAGGTTAGAGTGCGTGTAACTCTTTCGCCACCATCAAAAAAATCTTTGAACCCTCCCCAAATACCATCACGCTTCTGCCGAGTGGTATATGACTCACTTTGATATCCCTGCGCCTCATCAGCAACCTGACTATATCTTCTCATCTCTTCTTTCAGCTTATTATTTAGCTGTTGATTTAAATCTAATTTAATATCCGAGATTAAATCTGAATAAATACCTCCAACTCTAAACTGAATTTCCGCCTGCTTATTCTCCAAATCTTTTTGCTGATTGATTAGTTCATTAACATCCGCATTTTCAATGTGATAAATTTGAGCATCGATGCGACCCTCCCATGCTTTTAGATAATCACGAAGTGCGCTGCGCTTGCTGTTTTCAAAATCAGCTTTGCGAGCTGCTTGGATCTGCCTCTTATTTGTGCGCACTTCTTCAATAATTTGGTGCAGCTTATCCATATTTGCCATTTGCTGCAAGGCACCTTTTGCCAAGGATCGATCGCCGAACACCCCTGGAAATTTTTGATTTAGGTTGCTCCAAACGTGTTGCTGATTACTATCCCAAGTATCCTGCGCATCAAAACGCTGCAGCATTGAAAATGCAACACTTGATGAGCATATGACATTATTTTTCATTAGACGATCTGCAACTACTCGCATCTCCGGATAGTCCTGAGCTTGTTTTTGTAAAACATTTTGAGCATGTGTGGTCAAGTTCATTGAGATGCGTTGAGTCACATCACTTGGATGGGTTAATCCCGCGCTCTCACTCCCAAATAACTGACTGTCCGCTTGACTAGCGATGATATATGCCTGCTGCGTACCTTCTTTTGTAGTTACACGCGTCAACAATTCAGTATCTTCACTGCTCAAAAACTGACCCGATGGTGACACCAATAGCACGACATCGCAGTCCTGCAATAGTTGATAGGTTCGATCTTCTCGAGAAGTAACAGGATCATTAATCCCCGGTGTATCGACAATTCTTAAACCCTGGAGCCCCTGTTCAGGAATATACAATGTAACCGATTTTGTATATGGCATAAACTCGCCATTGGCAGCCACAAACTTATTCAAAGCACCATTCATCAATTCATCAACACTGGCAGCATTGATAATTTTGTACCGCTCCAATTCAGCAAGCGATTTACCAGATTGCTTGATGCGCTCATACTGATCATATGATGCAAAAGTAGCATCATCTTTCATCTCGCGACTGGCTTGCTTGACGGCCAAATCCTGGCATTCCTTTTGCTCTTCTGGTGTCAACGGATTAGTTGTGGCGATACCCAATCCCTTACGCTTTGTTTTTCGTGTAATTTGCTCATCCAGTTTTAACTGGGTCAGCTCCTGTAGCTTGGTCAGATAAATACCATGATTGTGCTGAATCTCATCAATATCACTTTGTGTAAAAAACTCCACTTCAGCGCGCACAGTATCGCTGTACTCCATAATAGTCAGCGCAGCTGTCATTGGTGTTGCCGCCTTAGGCAAGATGTCATTACCATTGAATAATAAAGCGTTTAGCATCGAGCTCTTGCCCGCCTTGACACGCCCAATAATTCCAATTTGCAGCACTCGTTCTTGTTCGTCAAACTCATCAAGTTTGCGCTGCCATTCCTCGCTTTTGGCGATGGCGTGCTCATTTTTTAGCGCTTTAACATCTTTGCCCAGTTCCGATTCATACTTTTTTAAGAAATCATCAATGCGATCATTTAATTCCACAATATTCATATCAACCTCAGTAGATTAGTCTAAAACATCCTGCAATTTATTTGGATGCATGATAAATCATGCAAACAAATATTGATTTGCCAATGATGCAAGCTCTTGCTTGCCTTGTTGCAGCTTGTCAATCTCCTGCTGAAGCGCACCGGACTTAGCTTCTTTTTCGGCATTAGCAGCTTCAATTTCAGCTTGTTTCTGCTTAAGCTGCGTATCAAATTGCTCGCTAATTTGTTTGATTAACATCTCAACCTGCTCGTTATAAATACCTGGTAGAGATTCTCGAATTTTGACCTTGATCTCTGGAATCATCGTATGAACGATCTGCTGTTCAATCTGCTCTCGCAATCTTCTTTCCTGAGCACCTTGGGTCAAAAATTTAATAATATCAGGCAAGAAAATAATGACAATCTCAATCACAGGTGCAACAACCGCAGTTGTCAGTCCAACGATGGTAGCGATAGCTCGATAGACATTATGTATATTGCCCGATGATTTGGCACGATCACTCATCTCCGTTGCCAATCTACCCAGTCCTGCCGCTGCTTGGTTCAATAATTTTGCAGTACCTTCCTGAATGCTGTTAATCATATCATCACTGATCACCAATTTATTTCGATGAACAAACTCCCCTTTTACCGCAGCACTAAAATCTTGCAATATACTGCCACTGATATCTTGGAAGCTACTTTGAACCTCGCTCAATAGTGTATTTTTTACCAAATCATTCAGCTCTGCGGTAAATACTGCTGGATTTTGCGAGTTTTGGACAGCTAATTCAATCAAATGTGTTTTTCTAGCCAATAGAATTTGCGCCACTTTTTCAGAAATGGTTGTGATTTTATGGCTTGAATAGCGACTTGCAGACTCTTCTAGCGCACGCTCTTTTTGTGCTTCCAGCTTATCAATAGCGCTCTGCAGAGCCTGAATGGTATCATCTGCACTTTGCTTACCGTTTTCAAAGGTGGCAATTTTAACATTGATGCTTTGTGTGATTGATGTGTAATTTTCACGCAAATCTTCTATGAATAGTGAATAAAATAATTCTTCTGGATTGATCGCCTGCAAAATATTTTTTAAATTACCGCCACCATTCATGTCAAGTAATGCAATCTGGTCTTGGTAATCAAAATCTTCATCCAGTTGTTCTGAAATCTTATTTTTTACCAATTCTACATCATCAGGTGAGCGAAGATTGGTTTTACTAATACAAAATGAGAAACCTTTTCCAAATTGCTGGATATTTTCGATTTCACGCTTCATACTCAATGTAATGTTTCCATCTTCGACACTGGTTAGGAATACAAAATAAACGCCACGCGATAGATAAGTCAAAATTGCCTGATTATGACTTTCAATTGGTGCATCAAAACCCGGCATATCCACCAACACCAAAGGCTGAATGACTTTTAAGTTTTCGTTATTTAAATACACCCGCAAATTTTTATAGTTTTTTGCGTTATCTTTAACAGTAGCAAACTCAGAAAGGCCATACCGTTCAATTCCTCCATGATTAGCAACTGCCTCAATTCGCTCCTCAGTGCTATAGCGTAGCTCCGTAGCCAATGCTGTTTCTGGTGTTACAGCAGTCGGTAGAATATCTGTACCTAAAAATGAGTTAATCAACGTGCTTTTGCCTGCACTAAATCCACCTACAACTGGCACGATTAACTCGGCCTGCTCAATAGATGTCTGAATATTATCTACGCCATTATTAGATACATCCAGAGGTTTAATAATACGATTCACTTCACGAATGTATTCAATGAATTTTTTTTGAACCTGTAACATTTTAATATTCCTATTAACCTATACAAAATATAATCAGCTCACTATTGCGAAATCCGCAAGATGCCGCAACTTCTCCCACTTGTTTGAACATGACCAGCAGCGTTTGGGCGAAATTATACCCATCTGCTTTACACTGAAAGACTTACCGCATTTTTGGCACTTTACAAATTTAGTCGGTATTGGCATAAAATTTGGCATAGCCCCCTCCTTACTCTTCACCCAAATATTCTCTTAATTCCGCCACCATCTGTGCCTGCCACCCCTCAGGACTGACAATCTTCAGATGTGGTATCCAGTACCGCACAAGTGGCAGGATTTGCTTGGCACTCACCACATGGCTTGACAGCAGCAGTCCACCATCATCGAGCTCTTTGATCAGTTGTTGCTCAGGCAGTAGTTGTCTTTGAACGAAGTGCGACGCCACATCGGCACTGACTTTGAGCACCACTTCCACCTTTTCCTGACCGTACCAGATGCTCTCATCTTGGTTGATGCGATCAACGATAGCCTTATCCATGGCAAAGCTTGGCATATCATCAAAGCAAAACTCACTGATGCGACTCATACGATATGCCTTGAGCTCACCATCCTGCACACCTGCCAAATACCAGCAGCCGCGATGATGAATGATCTTATAAGGCGCAACCAGGCGGGATTTATCTTTATAAATGAACGCCACCATCCGACAGGATTTGATGGCGGATTTGAGCTGACTCATCATCGGCTCAAATTGCTTCGCATCTTCAAAGGTGTAACCCTTAACCGAATACACTTGGCTCGCACGATGATCCAAAATCTCTCGCAAAAATGCCGTATCAAGATTAGGATACAGTCCTGAGATGCCTGAGATTTGGGCAAAGGTGCGTATATCCTTGTAACTAAGCTGTCCTAGATAACTTGGCTCAAGCTTATAACCTTGGGTGGTTTTTTGGAGTGGTAAAAATCCTAGACGATCTTCGATATCTCGAAGCATGGTACGGCGACTGACTTGGTATTTTTCGGTCAAGTCAGCGATATTGAGCGTCTCACCACCATTAAGCATGGTGATCATGTCGGATAGCCGATACGCCAGTTTTTCGTGTGGAGAATCACTCATACGAGAAAATTCCTTGTGATTTCATTAAATTGACTGGCAGACCCAGTATCACCCTTATCATAGCACAGCAGACAGCGCCTGACCGACCGATATAGGACTTGGCGATAATCGGCATTATTCAGGCGAATTGTACTCAATTTGAGTAATTCGGTCAAGATGTAGTAAATAGACATATGACCAAAAGTATCTACAGCCCCGAAATGATCGCCGTCCGCAGCTGGCTGCGTAGCGAACGCCTACGCCTAGGCCTCACCATGCGTGAGCTTGCCCAAAAGCTTGATCGACCCCACTCATTCGTCCAACGCATCGAAGAAGGTGATCGCAGACTCGATGTTGTTGAATTTGTGTGGTATTGCCAAGCCTTGGGGCTAAACCCACAAGACGGTATTGACTTGATTCATCAAGTACAATCACTGTCTGAATAGGTAGTTTAGCAAAGCAATTTGACAGGTGGTGTCACATCATAATAAATAAATAAATAAATAGCGTGTCAAGTATTTGCCGATCCACTCACATCAACAAACCACTTTGCAAATTTTTCCAGATAAATCAGTAAGTATTGAAAGCTCCCTGATTAAAAATTACAACTTTTATACATCCAAGCAACCTTGATTTGATACCCTAGTCAAACCTTTATCCATCATTTTGACTTTTAGATGAGTTATGAAAAATTTTAAGATTACCAGACTTCACTGCGCAACTCTATTATGTGCCATCGGCGCGATCACCCAAGTCGCCTGCGCACAGGGCAATGCCAATGACGGCAGTATTTATCAGTTTTTAGACGCTGACCGCCAAAAATCCAGCACCAGCGCCATGTATGATTATGAACAAAGTATGCGCGGCACTTTATTTGGTATGTATCCGACCTACTGGCGACTGAACGCCGATCTATCCAACCAAAGCCCTGACACCGTCAATGGCTTTGTGCGCCAATATCCAAGCAATGTCATCAGCGAAAAGCTTGCCGCCGACTATGCTGAGACCAAAGCGCGTCAAGGCGATTATGTCTCAGTGCGTGCTGTCGCTGATAGCATCGAAAATCCTGACCAGTCTGAAGCTTGCGCCATCGCCCTAGGCTTCAACCAAAGCAGCGATCCGACACGCGCCCTACTCCAAAAACCCAATGTCTGGCTCAACACCCAAATCAAACAATCACTGTGTGATAAGCTTGCCACCGAAATGAGCAGCAACCCACGCATCACCGACACCGACAAGCACGAACAACTGGTGCGTATGCTGCGTATCGACAGCCGCCAATTATCAAGCCGTCAGCCACCACTGGATAAAACAGGCGACATCATGGCGCTTGTTAATCAGCTGAACCTACCAATCAGTTATCAGACAATTAATGAGATTCGCAGTAATCCCAATGCATTTTTGACAAGATTCCAACAAGAACCTTATAGCGATGCTAATCAATATCTGTACATCTACGCCATCAGTCAGCTTGCGCTTAAGTCACATTGGGAAGCTGCCACACAGCTAAACTACGATATCAACCAAGACAATCAGCGCGCACAGCCACTAATCTCTGAGATGGCGCGCCGTTATGCATGGCGCAGCATCGCGGTCAAACGCATGAATGTCAATACCGATGAAGGGTTCAATGCCGAAGCAGTGACTTATTTTCGTAATAGCCTAGGCGAGCCGTTTAACTTTGAAGAAGCAGAAGACTACGCACAGGCGGCGATTTATTTTAGCCAATGGCAAGATGTCATCAACGC
The DNA here is from genome assembly GCF_024296965.1 of Moraxella sp. FZLJ2109. NCBI lineage: Bacteria > Pseudomonadati > Pseudomonadota > Gammaproteobacteria > Moraxellales > Moraxellaceae > Moraxella > Moraxella sp. FZLJ2109. The sequence continues at coordinate 1,583,744 of NZ_CP101112.1, read as the reverse complement.
CATCGGCACAATGAGTGCGGTCAATCAGCAAGAGCGCGTGTGGCAATATTGGCTAGCACGCGCCTATGAACAAACGGGCAAATCTGCTGATGCCAAGCGCATTTATGGCAATTTATCAAGCGGCATTGATTATTATGGCTTACTTGCCAAAGACCGTTTGGGCAAAAAACTCACCCTATCTGACATCGGCGGTAATGTACTACCAACCGTCACACCAAAAGACGCCGAACGCGTGATGAATAACGATTACTTTGCACGCGCGTACCTACTGATGCAAAATAACGCGAGCCTTGAGCATATCAACCGCGAATGGAACTGGGCAGTGCGTAAGGCGCGCGAATCAGGCGATACGGCACTGATTTTAGCGGCAGCGGCCAAGGCGCATAACTTAGGCTACTATCATCGCAGCATCCAAGCCATCGAGACCACGGATAATCTGCGTAACGCCGCCCTATCGCATCCTATGCCGTATTATGACAGCACCATCCGCCACAGTCGCACTGTCGGTATCGATCCTGCATGGGCGTACGGCATCATGCGCCAAGAAAGTCGCTTTCAGCCATCGGCACAGTCAGGTGCAGGTGCGGGTGGTCTCATGCAGATCATCCCTGGTACAGCCAACCAAATCGCTCGTGGCATGGGCGAAAGCGCAGGCAGCATGAGCGATCCTGATACCAATATCCGCTATGGTACTTGGTTCTTGAACGACCTTGCCAATAAAGCAGGCGGTCAAATCGCTGTCGCCACCGCTGGCTATAACGCAGGACCTGGTGCAGCGCGCAAATGGCTGCCAAAGCATGGCAGTATCAGCGCCGATCAATATGTCGAAGCCATTCCATACGCTGAGACACGCACCTATGTCAAGCATGTGATGGAAAACGCCACCATCTACAGCGTGCTACTTGGTCAATCCACACCAATCACTCAGCGCATGGGTACGGTACATCCGCAGTATTGATCAGTGAAATTGACTGGTTAAATCCAAAGAAAAATCGCCACGGTTTGATGCTGTGGCGATTTTTTTAAACTTATTAACTGGTTAAATGGTTAAATGTCTTATTGGTCAAGTTGGTAAAATAATCATAACTTGGTAAAGTCAAAACCGCTTTTAAACTACTCACGAAATCTTGACCAAACACCCACCTGTCCACTGCGCAAGCTACTGGTCGCCCCAAGCTTGCGCCACGGCATATTACTACCGTGAAAATCACTACCCACCGAGACCAAAAGATCATGCTTGGCAATGGCGCGTGATACCATATCAATTGTGCTGAGTGGCTCGTTATTTGGCAGCTCGCAAGCATCGCCACCAAGCAGCGCAAAATCACTGATCAGCCTTTGGGTGCGTGTCGATGATAGCTTATAGCGCGTCGGATGTGCCAACACCGCAAGTCCGCCGCAGTCATGGATCAGCTTGATGGTATCTGCCATACTGATGGTCTCGATCGCGACATAGGCAGGCTTATTATCTGCCAAATATTTATCAAATGCCGCTTGCACGCTCGGCACAAAGCCAAGCTCATACAGCACCTGACCGATGTGCGCACGCCCAACTGCTCGCGCATTACCCCCTGCCTTTTCTAGCACCGCTTGCCACAGCTTGTCTTGTAATGCCGATGTATCAGTATCATCATGGCTCAGTAGTGCAGCAAGCTTTGCCACCATCTGTGCACCACGCGTATGACGGCTGTCTTGTAGTGCTTGTAATGCCGTGTGCATTTTATTGGTATCATCAAAGTCCAGTGCCACGACATGGATCACCTTATCAATTTCGCGATGAATGCCATAACCACCGCTTAGACTGTGCGCACAACTGATCTCAACACCATGAATCAAGCGCACGCCCAATGCATCAGCCGCCGTGCGTGCTTCATCTAGCCCTGCAACGGTGTCATGATCAGTCAATGCAAAGACATCAATGCCTGCTGCCTTGACCTTATGCAAAAGTTCAGTGGGCGTATTTGTACCATCAGAACAAGTACTGTGCGCGTGTAAATCGTATTTTTGCATAGCTGCATTTATCCCATCAAAAAACAAAGCCCCACCTTGTTGGTAGAGCCCTGTTTTTCTTTGAAAAATCAGTTGTTTTTCAATTGCTGTTGTTGCTGTAGGTAGCTACCGACGCTGATTGGCTTTGGTGCACCTGGACGCGCTTGTTCTGGCGCGGCAGCTTGTTGTGCCAATGCGCTGGTGTGGCTGGCAAGCTGCTGTGCTTGCTGAGCTTGTGCTGCAGGCTGCGCCGCTGCTGGGCGCGCATTGACAGTCAAGCCAGTCGCCACCACAGTCACATGGATTTCATCTTCCATCTCTGGATCGTCCACATAACCATAGAAGACATGCGCATCGTCCGCCATCATCTCTTCACCTTTGGCAACGATCGCCATCACTTCATCCATGCTGACACCATTACCGATGATGTTGATGATCAAGCCCTGTGCATTGCGTAGGTTTAGATCGTCAAGTAGTGGAGAGCGGATGGCTTTTTCCATCGCTTCAGCAGCACGATCGTTACCGCTAGCACGACCAATACCCATCATCGCATGACCCTTAGCAGTCATCGCTGTCTTAACATCATTAAAGTCGATGTTAATCAAACCTGGGTTGATGATGGTTTCTGTCAAACCATTTACCGCGTATAGCAAGACATCGTCTGCTTTTTTGAATGCGTCACGCATTGATAGATTGCGGAAAGCTTGAGTCAGCTTGTCATTAGGGATGGTAATGATCGAATCAACATATTGAGACAAAGCATCAATACCACTCTTTGCTGCTGCTGCACGGCGCTTACCTTCAAAAGTAAATGGCGTGGTCACGACAGCGACGGTCAAGATGCCCATTTCTTTGGCAATACGCGCAACCACTGGTGCTGCACCTGTACCTGTACCACCGCCCATACCTGCGGTGATGAATACCATGTTGTAACCTTGTAGCATTGAGCGGATTTCATCTTCATTGCTCTCAGCAGAACTGCGACCCACTTCAGGATCAGCACCCGCGCCCAAGCCGCCAGTCAATTCTGCACCGATTTGGATTTTGTTTGGTGCTGATAATGCATTCAATGCCTGTAAATCAGTGTTGGCACACACAAAGGTGATGCCTTTGACATTTTGATTAACCATGTGCTCAACGGCGTTACCACCGCCACCGCCAACACCGAATACGATGATGCGTGCTTGACCATTGCCCAAGTCTGGCTGAAACTCATCTGCCATTCCAAATTTCATAAGCTACTCCGATATTTGATAAATCTGATTATAAAAACAAAGTTTTGCGCCACTTTGACCATCTTGCCCATTGTCACCAGCCTTGGTGTACAATATTTATACAAGCTAATCAATCAATAACCGCCTGACATATTCTCATACGACAATTATCGCATTTGATAGACAATTTGGCAATTTAATTAAGAAAATTTTTTTAACACCGCAAGCCATCGCTTACAAGTCTTCAGCCAAGACTCCCAAATCGGCGGTGCATCATCAACCACCAAATCAATTTGCTGATCGCGCGCGAACTGATCACTACCGCTGAACATCAACAAACCAATCGCTGAATGCATGGTATTATCCGCCAAGTGCTTCTTAATCAACTGAATAATATCATCACTCAGATGATTTGGGTCAAAGGCAATATTGGTCGGTGCAGTAACACGACGCGCAAGCACACCAAACTGTGCGCGCAAAAATCCAGTCAAGCCATCCATCTGCGTCGCGCCGCCTGCCAGTACCACGCCTGCATCGATCAGATGGAACAATCCTGCCTTGGTCACACGGTCGAACACTTCGCTAAAGATCGCATAATAGCGCGCTTCGATGACTTGGTTTAACTCACGGCGCAGCATGGTTTTTTCGTGCTTACTGCCTTTTTTATAAATCACATGAGAACCAGGGCTGTGGCGTTCGCTATTGAGCGTTCCTTCTTGACGCTTGAAGCTGTCAGCATCACCAAGTGCGACACCACATTCTTTGGCAATGTCCAAATCCACCGACTGACCACCGACCGCGATACAGTCACTGAACACCAATAGACCTTCGTGATATACGCACACCTTAGTCATGGTCGCGCCGATGTCGATATAGCACACGCCTTGGCGCTTTTCGTTCTCGGTTAAGGTATAATGCGTACCCGCCACACCATCAAATACCGTGATCGCATCTTCGATGTCATTACCAATCAATAGATCCATGATCTGCTGCTGTGCGGTCGTCGGCACGCTCATCACATGGCTAAATACTCGGATGTGCTTTGAGCGCAGACCGATCGGATCAAGTACCTGCTCATCATTTTCAAGGCAGACCATCTGCTGACAGCTTTGGAGCATGGCTCGATCTTGTTCATGAAGCGCTTGCTTGACTTCAGCTTGGGCGCGGTACAGATCTTGGGCGTGGATAATGCCTTCACTGTGCTCGATGGTGATTTGGCGCATATCATTTTCTGCCACCATCAGCGGCGTGGCATATGATACAATCGGCGTATAAATCTTTGTGCCTGACATATCCATCGCTTCTTGTAGCGACTTATGCACCGCTTGGCGCAGATGTTCTCGATGGACGATTTGACCTTGGCTAAAGGCATCCGTATGCGCAAGCCCCACCGCCATGATCTTTGGGCGATTGCCATCACTGGTATGCTCGATTTGACCAATCACGGTGCATACAGCAGATGAGCTGATGTGTATGACCGCTTGCAAGTTTGACATAGTTATTCGTTTCTCAAATATAATCGCATAAAATGTTTAAAAATTCACACAAATTGGCATCACTCTTATAAACCAATCGCTGCACTTAACCGCGATGACGATAAGCAACGCTAAAGCCGTTCTTGTAACGCAGATCCACCGATGCGATTTTACCAATCTCATCTTTTAAATTCGTCGCAAGCTGCACAGATAAGTTGTAGATTTTTTGTTCGGCATTATCATGATCGACCACGACACGCATCCCATTATCAAAAACCACGACCCAAGTCTGACGCGGCGTCAAAATCAAATCCACCGCGTGCAGTCCAAGCGGCGCAAACCACAGATTGATACGGCGCATTTTTTTGATCACATCAGGCGCTTCGCTCGGACGGCTGTACAGATTGGCAAGATCTTTATTCATCACCACCTTAGGATCGGCAGGGGTGAACACCACGCCATTGCCATCGAGCATCTGCTCACTGCCGAAGTTCGCTACTGCGATGCGCGGCTTGGCACTGACCATGATGCCTTGATTCCAGTCGCGATAGACGCTTGCGCTATCGATCCAAGACAGCTGACTGACCGCTTGGTGAATACTGGATAAATTCGCACCAAAAAATCGCACCGCACCCAACTGATCGACTTGCGCCTGTAGTGACGCCACTTCAGATGCGCTCAAGCCTTCAGGATTGACACGGATATAATTCGGCTTGGCGGTGGTTGCCAAATAGATCAATGCCGCAACCACCGCTGCAGTACAAAATACAGCGAAAACTTGCCATTGCCAAGCTTTGATTTGTGCTGTTTTTGTAGGAAAATCGATCATGAAATTTAAGCTTAACTACATTATAGTTGCTGCGAATGGCGCGCCACAGTCAGGCAACAAAATTCTTAGGGAAAATTAGCATATGATACCCAATTTTGCTTATAAGTAAAAGCGATAAAGGCAAAAAATTCATCAAATAAATCTAGATTTTACATCAAGTTACATTTTAATTGCCCATTTTGCACAAAAAACCCATCATCGCTGCACAATGATGGGTTTTATTAATAATAATCTATAAACTGATTAAAATTTTAGATTATAAAGTCTGTGCCAAAATCTCAACGCACAAGCTTTCAAAATCAATACCGCGCGCTTTTGCTGCCATTGGCACAAGGCTGTGATCAGTCATACCTGGTACGGTGTTCAGCTCCAATAAATACAGCTTGCCATCATCACTTTTTAGGAAATCCACACGCGACCAGCCACGACCGCCGATGGCAGCAAAGGCACGCTTGGCAATGTCTTGCATCTCGCGCTCTTGCTCAGCGGTCAGATCTGATGGGCATTGATAAGTGGTGTCATTGCGCAGGTATTTGGCTTCATAGTCATAAAACTTACCTGTCGGAATGATGCGAATACTTGGCAAAGCTTCATCGCCCAATAGCGAGCACGCATACTCACCACCTGTGATCGCAGGTTCGGCCAAGATCGCGCCATGATACTGCTTGAGCGTCGGATAGACCTTAGCAAGACCGCCTGCTTCTTCGACCATCACCACGCCCACGCTTGAGCCTTCTGCAGCAGGCTTAACAAACAATGGTAAGCCGAATTCACGCTCCACCGCATCAAAATCACTGTCATCGTCTAGCACCACATATGGCACATTCGGTAGATTAAAACCTTGCCAGATCAAGCGGCAGCGAAACTTATCCATCGCAATGGCAGACGCCAACACGCCACAGCCCGTATAAGGAATATTAAAACCATCCAGCACGCCTTGTAGGCTACCATCTTCGCCAAAGGTGCCATGTAGCACATTGAACACACGGTCATATTCACGCAGCTTTGAGATGTCGGTTTCTTGTGGGTCAAAATGATGCGCATCCACACCCTTGGCAAGTAGTGCCGCTAAAACAGCCTTGCCACTATTGAGCGAGACTTCGCGCTCACTGCTAAAACCGCCACAAACGACCGCTACCTTGCCAAATTGTTTTACATCAATGCTCATGTTATGCTCTCAATTAATGAATTTTAAATTTATCAAGATTTATAGATATAAATTATTATCGCGAAGCTCTAGGCAGATCTGACCGACATTACCCGCGCCTTGAGTGATCAATAAATCATTGGCTTTTAGCACGCGCTGCATGGTCGCAGACAACTCCGCCTTATCCACCAAAGTCGGCTCCACTTGACCACGATGGCGAATACTGCGCGCCAATGCCTTAGAATCAGCACCAACGATCGGCTCTTCGCCTGCTGAATACACATCCAAGAGTAGTAGCTCATCGACACCTGACAGCACCGCGACAAAGTCATCAAAGCAATCGCGCGTACGGCTGTAGCGATGCGGCTGGAACATCATCACCAAGCGGCGATCTGGATAGCTTTGGCGCGCCGCCTTAATCGTCGCTGCTACTTCTGTTGGATGGTGTCCATAGTCATCAATCAATAGCACATCGCCGCCATCGATGCTGACCTGCGCTTGTTTTTCAAAGCGGCGACCCACACCAGCGAATTTCTCTAGCGCGCGAATGATCGCATCATCATCCACCCCTTCATCGGTCGCCAAAGTGATGGCAGCCAAAGCATTATAAACATTATGCTCACCAGGGATATTCAAAGTCAAGCTAAGTGGCTCACGATCTTTACGCAGGACGGTAAAGTGCATCTTTGTACCTTCGACTGACAAATCGACAGCGCGCACATCGTTATGCTCTTTTAGACCGAAAGTCAGCACAGGACGAGCAATGGCATCAATCATACCAAACAGCACTTCATCATCACCACAAATCGCTGCCAAGCCATAAAACGGCATATTTTGTAAAAACTGAATATAGGCTTGCTTAAGTTTTTCAAAGCTGCCTTCATAAGTATCCATGTGGTCTTCGTCGATGTTGGTGACGATCGCCGCCATTGGACGCAATGATAAGAATGACGCATCCGACTCATCCGCTTCAGCCACCAAATAACGAGACTGACCAAGGGCAGCATTTTTGCCCGATGCATTCAGCTTACCACCGATCACATAAGTCGGATCAAGACCTGCTTCGGTCAGCATCATCGTCAGCATACTGGTGGTCGTGGTCTTGCCATGCGCGCCAGCGACCGCGATACTGTGGCGATAACGCATCAACTCACCCAGCATATCGGCACGGCGTACCACAGGCAGACGCGCCGCCAATGCCGCTTGAATCTCTGGATTAGTCTTGTCAATCGCCGATGACACCACGACCACATCCGCCTGCTCGATGTTACTGGCGTTATGTCCGATATAGACAATCACCCCAAGGCTCACCAAACGCTCAGTCACCACGCTTGCCTTAATGTCCGAACCCGTCACCTTATAGCCCTGATTGGCAAGCACTTCAGCGATACCACACATCCCTGCACCACCGATACCGACAAAGTGAATGGTCTCAATGCGGCGCATTTCTGGGATTTCAATCAGGCGTTTTGGTAAGGTTTTTTTGGTGGACATGATGTTTCCTTGGGGTTTGACAATAAGTTTAATTACTTAATAAATATCATTTGATTATTAAAACTTTTTAACAATCAACGAACCGATTGTTCGATCAAATCAGCAATATTCTGCGCAACATCTGCATTGGCTTGTGTACGCGCGATTTGTGCCATTTGCTTGCATTTATTGCGATCCAATCCATCTAAAGTCTGGGCTAATAGCTCACCGCTGAGTGTCGATTGCGGCATTAAGATTGCTGCGCCTGCATCGACCAATACCTTGGCATTGGCAGTTTGGTGGTCATCGACCGCGTGTGGTAATGGCACAAAAATCGCCGCCACTCCCGCAGTCTGAATCTCGGTCACCGTCAGCGCACCTGCACGGCAGACGATGACATCCGCCCACGCATAAGCTGCCGCCATATCATCGATAAATGGCTTTAGTTCAACGATGTGTTTATTCGGGTCAATGTCAGCTTGTGAATACGCCACCAGCATCTGCTCGTGATTGTCCTTGCCGCATTGATGGCGTAGGCTGATTGGGTGATTGATCTTATCAAGCATCTCAACGATGGCTTGATTAATCGCCATCGCGCCCAGTGAACCACCCACCACCAAGACTTTCAGCGGTGACTCATCGCCATCGACATAGCGCACATCAGGTGGTGCGATTTGGGCAATGGCATCGCGCACAGGGTTGCCGACAGTCAATAGCTTATTGGCAAATTCTGCCCCAAACGCACCATCGAACGCTTGCAGCACCTTATCAGCATGACGCGCAAGGTTTTTATTACTCATGCCGACGATGGCATTTTGTTCATGGATGATCAGCGGTTTTTTTGATAATTTTGCCGCAAGACCACCTGGCGCGGTGACATAGCCACCAAAACCCACCGCGACATCGATGTTATATTCTTGAATGATTTTGCGCGCTTGCATCACTGCTTTAAACAGCATAAATGGTAATTTCACCATGCGCGCCAAGCCCTTGCCGCGCAGTCCTTGCATCTCGATGTGGTGCATCTGATAGCCATGCTTTGCCACCAGATCATTTTCCATGCCAGTTGGCGTGCCAAGCCAGTGAATCGTCGCACCACGGCGTGCCAGCTCATCGGCTACCGCCAAGGCAGGAAACACATGACCGCCTGTACCTGCCGCCATCATAAGGACATTAAGTTGTTTTGTCATAACCATTCCAGCTGTCTAACTGTCTAAAAAAACATCTATTTTCAATGACTTCTTTGCCAAACTCAAGCACAATTTGTTTAGATTTTTGTCAATAAAAATTGTTGGCAAGTGTCATCGGGCAGCATTTACGCCGCTTTGGTCGTGATGTTATTTTCGATAAATTCAATAAAATCCACCGCAATCTGCGTGCCACATTGATCATCAATCTCGCGCACGCAAGTTGGGCTTGTGACATTGATCTCGGTAATTAAGCCGCCAATAACATCCAAACCGACAAAATATAAGCCTTTTTCCAGTAAAATCGGTACAATCGTCTCAGCAAGCTGTCTTTCACGCTCAGATAACGGCATGGCAACACCACGACCGCCCGCCGCCAAATTCCCGCGCGTCTCACCCGTGCTTGGAATGCGCGCCAAGCAATAATCGACAGGCTTACCACCCACGATTAGCACGCGCTTATCGCCTTCTGTAATGGCAGGGATGAATTTTTGTGCCATGATTGGCGTTGTGCCAAGCTGTGTCAGCATCTCAAGTGTCGAGCCAATATTTGGGCTGTCTGCGGTCAAGCGAAAAATCCCCATGCCACCCATACCATCCAGCGGCTTGACAATCACATCGCCATGCGTCTTGATAAATTCGCGGATATGCGCTTGTTTATTGGTGACAATCGTCGGACTCATCAAGTCGCTGAACTGCGTGGCGAATAGCTTTTCGTTGCAGTCCTTGACCGACAAGGGATCGTTGACCACCCACACGCCTGCACGCTTGGCATAGTCCAATAAATGCAAAGCATACAAGAAATTCATATCAAATGGCGGATCCTTACGCATCAAAATTACATCAAACTCGGTCGCAGCCACCGTCGCCACATCGCCAAGCTCATAAAAATGATCAGGATTGCGAAATACCGACAATGGCTGCGCGTCAATTTTTAGCACACCTTGATCTAGCCATAGATCATCGATTTTACAATAGCTTAAGCCATGACCGCGCTCACTGATTGCCCACGCCATCGCAAGTGATGTGTCTTTTTTATAATTGATCTTGCTGATCTCATCCATGACAATCAAAAAGTTGAGTTTTTTCATAGCCTTACCTATTGTTTTTGTTGTTTTATTGACGCAATATTTGATGCGGTTATTATTCACAAATGCCGTACTGCGCGCGATATGCTTTCATCGCGGCAAGCTCTTGTTCAGTACCGTTTTTGGCGACATAATCGGTGATATCATCCATCGTCACCAAGGCAAGCACAGGCACGCCAAGGGTATCGGCAAGCTCTTGGATAGCGGATTTGTCGCCTTGGCCTTTTTCTTTGCGGTCAAGTGCAACGATGATGCCAGCGACACTTGCACCTGCATTATCTAGGATACCTACCACTTCACGCATCGCCGTGCCTGCGGTCATCACATCGTCAATCACCCATACTTTTTTGCCTGATAAATCTGCACCAACGAGCATACCGCCTTCACCATGATCTTTGGCTTCTTTGCGGTTATAGCCCCAATTAGCATTGATATTGTGCTGTGTCCACAGGGCTTGCGCAGTCGCTGCCACAAATGGGATGCCTTTATACGCTGCACCAAAAATCACCAAATCATCACGATCAGCATTGGCAGCCAACGTATCGGCATAACCTGTGGCAAGCACACTTAATAATTCACCAGTCGAAAGCAGCCCTGCATTGAAAAAATAGGGGCTGACACGGCCTGATTTTAGGGTGAATTCGCCAAATTTTAGCACGCCATTTTTTAACGCAACTTCGATGAATGCTTGTGGGTCGAACGATGACATCGCAATTCCTTAATAATTTTTAGCCAAACTTTGTCTATTGTACTCTGTCAGTGGTTTTTTTACAATTTACAATTTGCTTATTTTCCCTAAATTTTTGCCAACATTGCCCAAAAAATAAAACCGCCATTCATCAAGCCAACACGGCTCAATCAATAACGGTTTTTATTTTTTGATAATTATTAATTCATCAATCTTTAAGCAAGCTTAACTTGATTGTATGAAAAATCAATAATTATACTATTAAGCTTTTGCAGCAGCTTGAGCGGCAGCAACTTCAGCAGCGAAGTCTTCTTGCTTCTTCTCGATGCCTTCGCCCACTTCAAGACGCTTGAAGCTTAGTACGGTTGCGCCTTCAGCTTTAAGTACATCGCCAACTTTCTTTTCGTTGTCCATGACATATGGTTGGTTAACCAAAGTCACTTCGTTTAGGTACTTTTGTAGGCCGCCAGTGATCATCTTCTCAACCACAGCTTCTGGCTTGCCAGATTCTTTAGCTTTGGCTTCGATGATGTCTTTTTCGCGTGCTAGGATGTCAGCAGGTACATCAGCTTCGTTTACTGCCAGCGGGTTGAATGCTGCAACTTGCATTGCAACTGCTTTACCCACTTCTTCGTTGCCGCCTTCTAGTGATACGACAACACCGATACGCAGACCGTGGCGGTATGCAGCAAGGTTCGCACCTTCAATGACTTCTGCACGGCGAACTTGGATGTTTTCACCGATTTTTTGTACCAATGCGATACGCGCTTCTTCTACAGTTGCGCCGTCGCCATATGGTAGTGCAGAGATTGCAGCCACATCAGTGGTGTTATTTGCCAAAGCAAGCTCAGCGACTTTGTTTGCAAATACAGTGAAGTTTTCGTCTTTAGCAACGAAGTCAGTTTGGCAGTTTACTTCTAGAAGCAGTGCTTTGCCTTCGCCTTGAGCGATGATGATTGCACCGTCAGCAGCGATGTTACCAGCTTTCTTAGCAGCTTTTGCTTGACCTGATTTGCGTAGGTTGTCAATCGCAAGCTCGATGTCGCCGTTTGCTTCTTCTAGTGCTTTTTTGCACTCCATCATACCAAGACCAGTACGGTCACGCAGCTCTTTTACAAGCTTTGCAGAAACTTGAGTCATTTGGATTACCTTTGAATTTTTTTAAAATTTATTTGAATGATGGCTTATGTCAAATCATAAAGCACGACCCAAACATAAACCATCATAGCACAGTTTTATGACCATTCAATGAATGATAAAAACTTATTCAGCAGCTGCTTCTACCGCTTGCTCTTGTGCGCCGCCTTGAGTTTTTGCGTACTCTTTACCAGCGATGATTGCATCAGCCATAGCAGTTACATATAGGCTTACAGCGCGGATTGCGTCGTCGTTTGCTGCGATGACATAATCAACATTGTCTGGGTTTGAGTTGGTATCAACGATACCGATAACAGGAATACCAAGGTTTTTCGCTTCTTTGATCGCGATCGCTTCGTGGTCAACATCGACAACAAATAGCGCGTCTGGAAGACCGCCCATGTCTTTGATACCACCTAGAGCGCGCTCTAGTTTTTCCATTTGGCGAGTACGCTCAAGTGCTTCACGCTTAGTAAGCTTAGCAAAAGTACCGTCTTCAGCTTGCTTTTCAAGCTCTTTTAGGCGAGTGATTGACTGGCGAAGTGTTTTCCAGTTGGTAAGCATACCGCCCAACCAACGATGATCAACATACGGCATGCCTGCACGAGTCGCTTGCTCACGGATCACTGCAGATGCAGCGCGCTTAGTACCAACGAACAAAATCTTGTTGCGTGCAGCAGCTTGCTTGTTCACGAAAGTTAGCGCTTCGTTGAACTGCTTAACAGTGTGCTCAAGGTTGATGATGTGAATGCGGTTACGAGCACCAAAGATGTATTGGCTCATTTTTGGGTTCCAAAAACGAGTTTGGTGACCGAAGTGAGCACCTGCTTCTAGCAAGTCACGCATTGAGATTTGAGTTGGGTTCTTGTCTGACATAAGAGTTCCTAAAAAGTTTGGGTTACGCCTCCACGAAATCAAAAATACCGAATCCATCAGCACGCATCTAACCATCGGGTCAAATTATTCAAGCTCATAGACACCCCGATATTCAACACACCGCAAGCAGATGCTTGGGTAAATCTCGTGTGTGTAGTGTAAAGTTAAATTAAAAAAATACGCCCATTTATAAAAATGGACGCATTATTATAGCAAAAATCCCACAAAAAGCCAAGAAAATTTGTCATCACAATTGCCATTCTACAAGTCTTCTTGGATTTGTAAATAATGGGGTAAAGGTGGTAACTTGAATGCTTTATAAATAACGAGATAACTTTATACGGCAACATCAGCAAGCCAGCGGTCAAAGGCATCAATATCCGCTGTTGTTGATTTTGGTACAGCAACCTGCCCACTTGCAACCGATTCTTGAATTCTTGCAAAATCAAACTTGGCATCAAAAGATTTTGGGCTAAGCACAGCCACCACCTGCCCATCTTTTAAAATACTGACAGGTTCTTGCAGATTAACAATCTGCTCTTGCACTGTGATTGGCAAAGTTGCAAAATCAATCATCATGAACATATCTCTATTATGGATACCATTATTGTAGCACAAAGCATCATCAATACCTAGAAATGCCTAGACTTAGTTAGACATTCGGCTCCAAATACTGCTCCGCCTCTTCTAGATTGACCGTCACAAGACTCGAAATCCCTGCTGTCGGCATGGTGATGCCCTTGAGCTCATCGGCAATTTGCATGGCAAGCTTATTATGACTAATAAAGATAAACTGCACATCATCAGCCAGCTCATGAATCAGCCCCGTAAAGCGTCCGACATTGGCATCATCAAGCGGTGCATCCACTTCATCAAGCACACAAAACGGTGCTGGATGCTGTTTAAAAATCGCAAAGATTAGACTAAGCGCTGTCAAGGTCTTCTCACCGCCAGACAGTACCGCTAGGCGTGAGTTTTTCTTGCCTTTTGGCTGTGCCATTAGCACAAGCCCCGCCCGCCATTTATCCGCCTTGGATAGGCTCTCATCTTCCATTAGGCTAAGGCTTGCTTGACCACCGCCAAACACCTTAGAAAATAAGGCATTAAGCTCTTTGTTCACCGCATTGAGTGCCGTCAAAAACAGCGATTTGGTCTTCTCATCAATCGCTTTGATGGCATCTTCAAGCTTTTTCATGCTATCGGTGATGTCTTGGATTTGCTCATCCATCGGCGATACACGCGCCTCAATCTCGGCAAGCTCAGCAGCAGCAGCTAAGTTCACCGCACCGAGTTTGGCGATTTGCGCTTTGATATCCTCTCGCTTTTGGCTATGGTCAATGAACTGCTGATTAGGGTTGGCTCTAAACTCTGCCAAGGTCGCAGGCAGATTAAACGTCTCATCAAATCGCAACAGCTCATCGCCCAAATCCTGCATCCGACTCTCACCCACTGCCGCATCAGCACTGATTTGGGCAGACTGTGCTTGGGCGGTGGCAAATTTGCCGTGTGCTTCAGTCAGCTCATCTTGTAGCTTGGTTTGGGCGATTTGCAGTGCTTTGGCAGCCGCTTCATATTCATCGCTTGAGATTTTGAGTTCATGACTGCTCATCTTGGCAGCTTTGAATATTTCTTCAAGCTTTGGTAATTTTTCTTGTAGGGTTTCTTGGTGTTTTTTGGTAACTTCGATGTCTGCTATTGTCTGCGTGGCGCTGTTTTTTGCCATATCAAGCAGGCGTTCGGCGTGGGTTTTGCTTTGGCTTAGCGTGCCAAATTTGAGCTGCATGGCTTGATAGGTCTCATTTTTGGTCTTAACCAGTCCATTAGCTTCATCAATGCGAGCCGTCAGCACGGTCATCGCTTGATTCGCCATCTCAAAGCGTGGGGCAAACTCGCCAAGCTTTGTATGATATTCATCAAGCTGTACGGTCAACTCATCAAGCTCTTTTTGGCGGTCTTGTTTTTCTTCATCGAGCGCTTGACGGTTTTTGGCATGGTTGTCACGGCGGATTTTATCCGCATCCAGCTTGGCAGTGAGTGCTGTCAGTGCTTTTTCGGCACTGTGCAGCTGTGCGGTGGTGGCGGTTTTTTGGGCGATGACTTCTTCAAGCTCAACTTTGGTTTGCTCAAGTAGATTCAGCTGATTTTTCAGCTGTTTTTGGTCGGCACTCAGTGCATCTTCTAGGGTGTTCAACTCTTCTTCTAGCACAGCCAATCGCTCGATATGTGCTTGTTTTTGGGCAAGAAATTGACTGCCTGTCTCACCAAAACGGCTGATATGCACCATGCCAAAACTGCCAATCAGCCAGCCTGTCTTGGTCAAAATCATCACGCCAATCAATGCGCTTGTATCCATCTCATCAAGCGAATCATCGCCCGTATATAAAAAGGTGCGCCCAAAAATCTCCAAAGTCGGTGTGCTAAATAACTGATCCAAGCGAATCAGCTGCTCACCAATCTGCTTGGGCAACTTGGCAATGGCATCACTAGCTGCGATGGCGCTTGTCGTGATGGCAGTATCGCTTTTTTTACCAGATTTTAATAATAAATTCACACCATCTTTGGTAGGTGTGGTCAAGGCGGTCGCCATATTAAGCTGAGCAGTCACTTTGGCATCCAGCCAAAATCCCAAAAACTGATCCAGTACTTTGGCATATTGATGCCCCGTACTGCTCGGCATCAAACCATGCTCAAGGCTTGGCAAAGCTTGCAAATCCGCTTGATCATCACTCGATGTGCTATATTGTTGAGCGATTGGCGTATGTACAAGCTTGTGCAAAATATCATACTCACCCATCAGGACGGCATGGCGTTTTTCTTGGGATTGGGTGCTTGCTTGTAGCGTCTTGACAGTCTCACTGAGTGTATCATAGCGAGATTTGAGCTCATCATGATCTGATAGATTATCAAGCTTAAGTTTAAGATTGGCAATCTGCTCTTGATAAGTTTTTTGCTCGGCTTGGTCTTGCTGGGCATCAACAAAGCCTGCCTGCTCCGCATCGAGTGCATCGCTGCGTTTTTGCCATTTGCTTTGAGCATCTTTTAGGCGAGCGATTTGTGATTCGGCAAGTTTTTTGCGATTGTCCAAATTATTCTTATCTTGGGTGATGGCGGATAGCTCATCACGCTGTTTTTGCCATGCATCTTGAGCATCGGCAAGCACCTGTTTGGCATCAGTGAGTGCCTGCTCTAGTGCCATCGTGTCAGGTGTGATGGTAGCAA
This sequence comes from Moraxella sp. FZLJ2109, assembly GCF_024296965.1. Taxonomy (NCBI): domain Bacteria; kingdom Pseudomonadati; phylum Pseudomonadota; class Gammaproteobacteria; order Moraxellales; family Moraxellaceae; genus Moraxella; species Moraxella sp. FZLJ2109. The sequence goes on along the minus strand of NZ_CP101112.1, from coordinate 1,567,422 downwards.
GCTGGCTGTCAATCTCGGCAAGCTCGGCGGTGGCGTGCTCGATATTGGCAAGCGCTTCTTGATGCTGCGCTGTCAGCCGTGCGATTTTCTCATCATTTTGTGCAAGCTGACTATTGACGGTATAAAAATTGTGCTGCGCGGTCTGTTCTGCCATCTGCGCGTTGTGAAATTTATCACGTGCATCGTCTTTCATCCACTGCGCTTCCGCGACACGCGCCGACAGCTCATCGAGTTCACGGCGGACTTTGGTGACATTTTGTTCAAGCTCGGCAAGCTTTTCGGCGGATTTGCCATGCTCGCCTTTTTTCAGCTCATGATACTGCCACGACTCGAACAAGCGACGCATTAAATCATTCCAATGTAGCTGATTAAGCTTATCATTGAGCACTTCATATTGCTTGGCAGATTCGGCTTGGCGGATCAAAGTTTTTTGTTGTTTTTTTAGTTCACCTTGAAGATCGGATAGGCGTTCAAGATTATCGCGCGTCTCGGCAAGTTTTTTTTCGGTATCGGCTCTGCGTACTTGATAGCGAGAGACGCCCGCACCTTCTTCGATGAACTCACGCAGCTGCATGGGGCTGGATTCTACGATGCGCCCAATCATTCCCTGCTCAATCACCGCATAGCTGCGCGCGCCCAGACCCGTACCCAAAAACACATCCACCACATCACGGCGACGCACTCGCTGACCATTGATGAAATAATCCGATTTGCCATCTTTGGTGACTTGGCGGCGCAGGCTCAGCTCTTGGTACAGGTTTAGCTCATGGCGGATGCCATGCGTCTCATCTTGGGTATGCTCAAATATCAGCTCCACACTGGCAAGGCTTTTGGCGGCGCGCCCTTCCACACCAGCAAAGATGACATCACTCATCGCTCCACCGCGCAGCTGCTTGGCAGAAGTCTCACCCAGCACCCAGCGGATGGCATCAATGACATTGGATTTGCCACAGCCATTAGGCCCGACGATGGCGGTGATGTCATGCTTGAAAGTAAAAGTGGTTGGATTGGCAAAAGATTTAAAGCCGGCTAGTTTTAGGGATTTTAGTCGCATTGGGTGTTTGTAACTTGGATAAAATTAGGGTCAAAGGTGGGTATTTTAGCAAATTTTTAATCGCAATGTGTGTATTTGTGCCAAATCATTAATGGTTAAAATCCGCCCACTTTACCCTGATAATCCATGCAAATGATACGCGCGCAATTGATTGATGTTAAAATCGGTCAAAATCGGCTATAATAGTCGGTATTTAATTGAATAAAAAAAGAGAATAACATGGCTATCGTACACCCACAATTTAACCCTGTCGCCCTAGATTTGGGCGTGATTGAGCTGCATTGGTATGGCTTGATGTATCTGCTTGCCTTTGGTATGGCGTATTTTTTGGCATGGATGCGCGCCAAGTCGCGTGATGATTTCACCACCGAGATGGTGTCTGATTTGGTATTTTTCGGCTCAGTTGGGGTGATTTTGGGTGGTCGCATCGGCTATGTGCTGCTGTATAATTTTAGCGAATTACTCGCCGATCCGATGTATCTGTTCCGCGTCTGGGAAGGCGGCATGAGTTTTCATGGTGGCTTTATTGGTGTACTGCTTGCCATGTGGTATTTTGCGCGCAAATATAAGACCGCGCCATTTACTGTGCTGGATTTTATCGCGCCGTGTGTGCCGACAGGCTTGCTGTTCGGTCGTATGGGCAACTTCATCAATGGCGAGCTGTGGGGTCGCGTCTCAAGCTCGGATTTGTCGCATTTGATGTATTTTCCCCAAGCGGCAAATGCCGATTTTGAACTGCTACAGCTGGACCCAAGCCTACAAAGCATCGCCAGCAACATCGGCGGCTATATGCTACTGCCACGCCACCCATCGCAGCTGTACCAAGCTGCCACCGAAGGCGTGCTGCTATTTATCCTGCTGTGGTGGTTCTCTGCCAAGCCGCGCCCACGCTATGCTGTCTCTGCGCTGTTCCTATTGGGCTATGGCATCAGCCGCTTTAGCACCGAGTTTTTCCGTCAGCCTGATGTCGGCTATGAGCTGATTTTTGGTTGGATGAGTAAGGGTCAATTGTACAGTTTACCAATGATCATTATTGGCATTATCTTAATGGTGATAGCATATCAAAAGAATATTTATGATTGGAAAAAAGCCTAATGAAACAATATCACGAGCTGCTGACACGCATTTTACAAACAGGTGGTGATAAAGGTGACCGCACTGGTACTGGTACCCGTTCGGTCTTTGGTCATCAGATGCGCTTTGATTTATCACAAGGCTTTCCGTTATTGACCACCAAAAAAGTCCACATGAAATCCATTATCCACGAGCTGCTTTGGTTCTTAAAAGGCGATACCGATGTCGCCTATCTGCAAGAGCGCGGCGTAACCATTTGGGATGAATGGGCGACTGCTGAGCAGACCGCGCGCTTTGGGCGATCGGCAGGTGATCTTGGCCCTGTCTATGGTCATCAGTGGCGTAATTTTGGCGCGACCAAAGATAATGATGGTCATTATCGCAATGATGGCTTTGATCAGATCACATGGCTGATCAATGAAATCAAGACCAACCCAAACTCGCGCCGCCTGATCGTCAGCGGCTGGAATCCCTCTGAAGCGGGTGCTGTCGCCCTGCCGCCTTGCCATACGCTGTTTCAGTTTTTCGTCATGGATGGCAAGCTATCCTGTCAGCTGTATCAGCGCAGCGCCGATGTGTTCTTGGGCGTGCCTTTTAATATCGCAAGCTATGCGCTATTGACCCACATGATCGCGCAAGTATGTGATCTTGGTGTGGGTGAGTTTGTATGGACGGGCGGTGATACGCATCTGTACAGCAATCATTTTGAACAAGCCAAGATACAGCTAAGCCGCGAGCCGCTGCCGCTTTGCACTCTGAAGCTCAACCCTGATGTGCGCGATATTTTTGAATTTACATTTGAAGATATTATGATTGAAAATTATCAATCGCACCCAGCGATCAAAGCAGAAGTGGCGGTATAAATGACAAACAACACTCAGACATCAGCCGCTGATCACATCGAAATCGCGCAAGTGGTCGCCATCAGTACCAACCGCTGTATCGGCAAGGACAATCAGCTGCTGTGGCACATTCCTGCAGATTTGGCACATTTTAAAAATATCACCACAGGCGGTGTGATCGTCATGGGGCGAAAGACCTTAGAATCATTAGGTCGTCTATTGCCCAATCGCAGCCATCATGTGATCACACGCGATACGAATTTTCACTACGATGGCGTGACAGTGTCGCACAGCCTAGATGATGCGATCAATAAAGCTTGTGCCGATGCCAAAGCGCGCGGACAATCTGCCATCTATATCATCGGCGGTGGTGAGATTTATGCGCAGTCGCTTGCGATGGCTGATCACCTTGAGATCACCGAAGTTGATATCATCATCGATGGCGATGCGTTTTATCCTGTGATTGGCAATGAATTTATCAAGGTCGATCAAAGCGATACACAAACTTGCGAAAAAAGCGGCTTAACATTTCGCTTTACCACTTATAAAAAACGATAGTTGTTTAAAAACAATTCTTAACCTTAGGATGCTTCATGAAATACGCCCCACTTGCCATGGTCTGTAGCGCAGTCATCATCAGTGCCTGCGCGGATAAACCTGCTTATCAAAAAATCTCAGGCGAAACCATGGGGACAAGCTACCACATCAGCTATCAGCACCCTGATGCCAGCATTTCACAAGCCGTCATCCAAGCCGATATTGATAAGCGACTGAATGACATCAACGCCAGTATGTCCACCTATATCGATGATAGCACCATCAGCAAGTTCAACCACCTGCCATCTGCCACGCCGCTTGAGATTGATGCTGATTTTATCAAGGTGCTAAGCGACAGCCAAGCGATTTTTCAGGCATCGAACCATGCCTTTGATCCGACGGTGCTGCCTTTGGTGGAGCTGTGGGGCTTTGGTGGCAAGATGAGCGTTGAGCGACTACAAGCCCCGCCAAGCAGTGATGAGATCACTGCTGCCAAGGCGTTGATCGGCTTGGATAAGGTCAGCTTAAATGGCAATCAGCTTAGTAAATCGGTCGATGGCGTGGGCTTAGACTTTTCTGCCATCGCCAAAGGCTATGCGGTCGATGTCATCGCAAACACACTCAGGGGCAACTACGGTATTACCAATTATATGGTGGAAATCGGCGGTGAAGTCGCCACCAGCGGCAGCAATGACAAATCACAGCCATGGACACTCGCCATCGATGCGCCCGTGATCGACAGCTCAGTGAGCAATCGCAGCACCATCACCACACTCACTCAGCCCAAAGATGGCACGCTGCACATCGCCACATCAGGCGGCTATCGCAATTCGGTAGAATATAACGGCGTGCGCTACAGCCATACCATCAATCCCAATACTGGCAATCCTGTCGCAGGCAACGCCCCAAGCGTGACCGTCCTGCATGATACCGTCTCTTTGGCAGATGGTTGGGCGACAGCACTGACCGCTCTGCCTTATGATGATGCGCTCAAGCTTGCCAACGCCCAAAACATCCAAGCAATCTTCGTCATCGAAAATGCAAGCAAAACCGGCTTTGACATCGTCAAGACCGATGCGATAATTGCCAAATTTGGACAGTGAGCAGTTATCCGATTGGGTGATTGTCAGGCTTAGGTTTTTGCTTTACAATAAGGCAAAGTTTTATTGATAGACAAATTTGATTATTAAGGGAATTTTATGGCTAATTTCTCACCAAGCATTCAGTTTGCGCGCCGTTGGCTTGGCGCACCGAGTGATGCACGCCGTGCGATTTATGAAGAATTGGACGACATCATTGAGCTATTGGACAGCCAAGCGCCATTGTCAGAATTTCGCTTTCGCCACAGTGATTTTAATGCTACGCTGGCTGCGCATATGCAAGCAGGCTCAAACGGTGAAGCGATGCGTTTGGTGCATCCGATCGATACCACGCAGCTCATCGACGATGCCAAAGATTCGCTAGACACCCCTGATTTACAAGTCCTAGAAGCGCGCCTAACCCAAGATCTAAGCCGTCAAGTAGATGAGTTTTTAAAAGAACACATGGCGCAGCTAAATCAAGAACTAAAAGCATGGGTGGCGACCACCGTGCGTAATGAAATGGCGAATTTTCAGCGCCAATGATACAATCCTAACTAATTGATATAATTAGGATTTTTAATTAATTACAATAATAAAAAGGCAGTACTATGAGCATAAGCACCAAGCACAGCACCCACAGTGACATCATCATCGTCGGCGCAGGCCCTGCAGGATTGGCTTTTGCTCGGTTTTTTAAGGGCAGTGAGCTTAAGATCACCATCATCGAAAAAGCACCGCTTACCGCCATCGAAAATCCTGCCTATGATGGTCGTGAAATCGCCCTTACTAATACTTCTAAAGAAATCTTACAAAACTTAGGCGTATGGCAACGATTCGCGACCGATGAGATTTACCCATTGGTTGATGCCAAAGTATATAGCGGCAAGCTTGATTATGCCTTGCATTTTCAAGTGCCAAGCCTGATGAAATCAATGCGCTCACTGGATCGCTTGGGCAATCTGATTTCTAATCACAATATTCGTAAAGCCGTGTATGATGAAGTGGCGACGATGGACAATGTCACGCTCATCACTGATGTTGGCGTTACTGATGTCAAGACCGATGATAATAGCGCAACCGTCAGCCTTGCCGATGGGCAGGTTTTGACGGCAAGTCTTGTCATTGCGGCTGATTCTCGCTTATCGAATGTGCGCCGTATGCTTGGCATTGGTGCGGATATGCATGATTTTGGGCGTACGGTGATTGTTTTTCGTGTCACTCATCCTTTATCAAATAGCGCAACCGCCCAAGAGTGCTTCTTGTACGGTCGCACGCTTGCCCTATTACCGCTCAATGACACCATGACCAACTGCGTCATCACGCTGGATAATACCCAAGCCGATGAGCTATTAAGCCTATCACCACAAGCACTTGCCCACGAAGCGCAGCGGATGTTCGGCGATCAATTTGGCGCGTTCACCATCGCAGGCAGCGTGCATCATTATCCGCTGATGGGCGTACACGCGCACCGCTTCTATGCCAAGCGCGCTGCACTCATCGGTGATGCGGCAGTCGGTATGCATCCTGTGACAGCGCATGGGTATAATTTGGGTCTATTGAGCGCAAATACCCTTGCGCCACTGATTATCAATGCGCACCGTACTGGGCGTGATATCGGCAGCGAGCGACTTCTTAGCACTTATAATCGCCGCCATCAAGCACACACGCGCCCACTGTATCACGGCACCAATGCGATGGTAAGCCTATTTACCAATGATCGCAAGCCTGTGCGTATCTTACGCGATGCAGCACTGCGCCTAAGTAACAATCTACCCCCTGTCAAGCACTGGATCGCTAAGCAGTTGGTTGGCTGAAAATTCATTATGCAAATCCAAATCATCCTATCGGCGATTTGGATTTTTCGATTTTTGGCTTTGTATTTTGAGTGTAAAAGTGCTAAACTAGCCTGTGATTGTGCTGATGGCATTTTTTTGGGTCATCGCACAAGTTTTTCCATACCTTAACAACCCCAACAAAGAAGGATTTACCCATGAAACAACCTGTTCGTGTTGCTGTTACTGGCGCTGCTGGTCAAATCGGCTACAGCCTACTATTCCGCATCGCTTCTGGCGAAATGCTTGGCAAGGATCAGCCTGTTATCCTACAGCTACTTGAAATCCCTGTTGAAAAAGCACAACAAGCTCTACAAGGCGTCATCATGGAACTGGATGACTGTGCATTCCCACTATTGGTCGATGTGATCGGTACCGACGATCCAAATGTCGCGTTCAAAGACGCAGACTACGCCCTATTGGTGGGTGCACGCCCACGCGGCCCTGGCATGGAGCGCGCTGACCTACTACAAGAAAACGCGAAGATCTTCACTGTTCAAGGTAGAGCACTGAACGATGTAGCAAGCCGTGATGTAAAAGTTCTAGTCGTCGGTAACCCAGCGAACACCAACGCTTACATCGCGATGAAGTCAGCACCAGATCTGCCAGCGAAAAACTTCACCGCCATGCTACGCCTAGACCACAACCGCGCACTAACCCAAGTCGCGAAGAAAACTGGCAAAGCTGTCAAAGACATCAAAAATCTAACCGTATGGGGCAACCACAGCCCAACCATGTACGCCGACTACCGTTTCGCGACCATCAATGGCGAATCAGTCAAAGAGATGATCAATGACCAAGAATGGAATGCCAATGTATTCCTACCTACCGTTGGTAAGCGCGGTGCAGCGATCATCGAAGCGCGCGGTCTGTCTTCTGCAGCATCAGCAGCGAACGCAGCGATCGACCATATGCGTGACTGGGCACTAGGCTCAAACGGCGAATGGGTAACGATGGGCATCCCATCTGATGGCTCATACGGCATCCCAGAAGGTGTCATGTTCGGCTTCCCTGTAACCACCGAAAACGGCGAATACAAGATCGTACAAGGCCTAGAAATTGACGAATTCAGCCAAGAGCGTATCAACATCACGCTAAATGAGCTGGAAGAAGAGCGTGCAGCGATCGACCATCTGTTTGCATAATCTTTAAGTGTAAACACTTAAGCAAAACGCCCAATTCTTAGGAGTTGGGCGTTTTTTGTGCTTAATGATAAGCTATGTTAAGATTAAAGCGACATAAGTTTATATAGTCAAACAAATTTAAAATAAGACAAGGAAAACAAGTGAAGCTGCACAAGTAGTACTGTGAGTGGGTTTGACGCAGGATTATTTCAAAGTTGGCAGACTAAAATTTACACAGCCAATACACTTGTGTAGGGATTGCCTAAGTCTAAGCTGTTACAATCATGTCATGGTTTTGAAATGATGTATCCAAATCCAAAACCATCTTGTGGTTGTATAAAAACAAAATAAGACTAGGCGGCGAGTCGCAGGTAGTACAAGTAGTACAGCAAGACAAGCCAGCGCTGTATTATTTTGAATTTTATAGACCCTAATCCACAACAAAGGATTTGATTATGCTTGGAAATATTGAATACACGATGAATGATCTGTTTGTCCAATTGGGACTTGATAACAGTGATGCCGCCATTGAGCAATTCATCGCCACTCATCAGCTGGATGAAGAAACACAGCTTGACAATGCGCCGTTTTGGAACGATGCGCAGCAAGGATTTATCCGTGAAGAATGGCGCAAAGACGCCGTTTGGTCACTGATTTTAGATGAATTAAATGCTCAATTGCATGGTGAGTGATTGAGCATCTGTTGGTTTGCGATCGCGAAAACACAAGCCAATACTCGTGAAAGAAGCTGAATTTATGGTGAGTTCAGCTTCTTTTTTATGGGTGATTTTTCTTGGCTTGCTCTGACGATTGACAAAATCACCCTTGCGCATCTCGCCATTTTAACAGCTGCGCGACATCATCACTGATGCCTGCTTTTAAGGCATCCAAGCCATCATATTTACGCTCGCCATGCAGATAATGGGTGAAAGTCACTTGCAGCTCAATACCGTACAAATCACCCGTGAACTGTGGCAAATGCACTTCCACGCGCCAATCTTGCCCATCCACCGATGGACGCTTGCCGACACTCACCGCACCAAATAGACTGCCTTGCGCCATACCTACTACGCCTGTTTGTCCATCTTTACCAAGACTTGCCAAATCAATCTGCCGACCATCGACAAAGCCTATGACATCCGCACCATACACGCCGTGTAAAGCAGGCTTGATGCGATTGATGGCGATATTTGCCGTCGGAAAATCAAGCGTACGCCCAATCTTATCACCATGCTCCACCTGCCCTGTGATGGCATACGCGCGCCCAAGCAGGCTTTTGGCACTTGCCAAATCCCCTGCCGCCAACGCCTTACGCACCAATGATGAGCTGATACGCTCGCCATCTTGTAGCACGCTGTGCAGACTATCAACACCAAAGCCTGCCGCCGCCAAAAATGCCTTATCCCCCACACGATCATGCCCAAAGCGAAAATCATCACCCAGCACCAAATGACGGACATTCAAGCCCTGTAATAGCGTGGCGAAATCCTGCGCCGACAATGAGCGAAAGGCTTGATCAAAGCTTGCAACGATCAGATAATCCACGCCAAGATCGCCGATGTACTTAGCTTTTTCGGCAAGGCTTGTTAGGCGTGCAGGCGGATCATCAGGCGTAAAAAACTCGCGCGGCTGCGGCTCAAAGACCATCACCGCCGACTGATAGCCCATCTGCTTGGCATCACGATCCAATGCTAATAATAGCGCTTGATGCCCCAGATGCACGCCATCATAATTGCCGATGGTCAAGGCAAGCGGCGGCAAGGACGGTAGATTATCAAGAATAAGATGAATTAGCTGCATAGGATTTTATTGCTTTTTTTCCATGGCATCAATGACAGGGACGGCAAGCTTGGTTTCGGCGATTTCTTTGGCGGTCTTGGCATCAGGTGATAAGCCCTTTAATAGTGGCAATTGCTTGACATCCATGCGTTTACGCGTCGCCAGATGCACAGGCACCATGCGCGCAAATTCGAACAGATGTAGCCACATCTCTTCGCCGCCTTCCAGATTTTCATCGTCTTCTAGGCGAATGGCGGCGATCTCCATCAGTGTGCGAATCAGCTCATTTTCATCAGCACTCAGCGTAATGCCCGTCACGCCAATGCCAGTGATAAAACCACCTGCCCAATCTTTGAGCGCAAGCACGCGCTCATACAGCTCATGCTCATCATCTGGCACAAGCGGCTCGTAGCCATAGGCATCGTCTTTATCTTTTAGTGCAAAGCTGACATCTTCGGCATACTCGGTCAATAGCTCAAGCGCGTCTTCATCAGGTACTTCAAAGCTCAGCTCTTCTAATAGCTGCGTCCAGCCTTCGCTGTCTGTGGCGTTGCACGCGGTCATCACGCCTGTCATGATGCCTTGCAGCTCACTGATTGATACATCTGTCCAGTGTTCAAATGCCTTTGTCCAGTCGTCCCAGCCTGATAAATAATCGGTTGTCATTGTTTAGCCTTGTGTTTTTGAACAAACTTTGGATTATACCATATTCACACGGTTTAATGCGTGCAAAATACAAAATCACAAGGGCAAAGCGTGCAAAGATACGACATTTCGCCAAACTTATGCCCAAAATACCGCCAAAGCCGAAAAAATATTTGACAATACACCGCACCGTGATAAGATTAGCATAGGACACTTTTTATTGATGACTTTTACAGGATTTCTTATGCTAGCCCAACTTCAAGCTTTGGAACAATCCATCATCGCGATGAAAAAACAATATGCCGTCACCGCGACCGAACTTGCCAATCTTAAGCAACGCCTTGCCAATGACGACAGCCCAAGACAAATCAGTGATTTACAAGCACAGCTAAACAAAGCCAACCAAGAAATTGACAACTACTGCGAACAAGTGGACAGCTTAGAGCACACGCGCAATGCCCTGCAAAAGCAAGTAGAAGAACTGTATCAAGCCAATCAGACGCTGATTCAACAAAATCAAGATTTAAAAGACAAAAACGCTTTGGCGATTTCGCGCGCTGAAGTGATTCGCGATTGGTTGGGCAAAATCGACCGTCAAAGCTAAGGCTGAGCATATCATTATCAAGGATTTATCATGAGTCAAGAAACCACCACCAACCCACAGTCAGCGATCATCGCCAAAGAAGAATTCCGCCCTGTCGATATCAGCATCGCAGGCACACCACATCGCATCGTCTGCCCCGTCGATGAAATCAAAAATCTGGAAAATGGTGCAGAATTCATCAACCAAAAAATCCGCGATCTGCGCCGTGAGATCAAGCACAAAACCCCGAGCAATGAAGAGTTTTTGGTGCTGGTCTGCCTAGATTTGTACGACCAAATCCAAGGACTACAAAACCAAGTGGCAGCCAATGCCGCTGAACAAAAACAAATCGCTGAAATGATCGAAAAGATCAATAAGCAAGCACGCTCAATGCTGTGATTTTATAGATTTTCTTAAAATTAGAGCATAAATTAAGGGCGATGAATGTCGCCCTTATTGTTTTTTAGGTTTTACAGATCCTATTTTTCTATATTCATAGGCAGATCTTCTTCTGGATGCGCTGCTGCATATGCCGCCAGATGCTCATCATTACAAAAAAAGCGTTCGTTCTCGGCTTTTTCGTGGAACAAATGCCCACGATAAGTGGCAAGCTGATTGCCGCAGTGGTGGCAGGTGCGCAGCGTGGTGTCATCGCCATCTTTAGGAAAAAAAGCTTTGGGTGGCTTTGGGTACATAAATTTGAAAAAAAACCACATGATGATTGCGATGATGATGATATTTAAAATAAATGCAAACATAAGAAAATTTTAAAGTTAATGCGTTAAACAAATGAACTTGAGAGTTTTTTTAATTCACTTGCCATACTATACCACAACCCATCCGATTTTGTGCTATACTATTAAATAGGTTTGTCAAAATCTTGATAAACCATATCATTTGGGGTCATTTTTGCCCAAGATCGGCGGCAAACAGTGAAGTTTGCTCTGCCCACAAAACCGCCCTATTTCGGCGATAACAAACAAATGCAATGCCCTTGAGCATGAAGCACAAGGCATAAACTTTTTTAGGATTATAAAAATGCCAAGAACCAAACAACAGGACGCAGCGAGCGTCGAGACGACTTTACACACCGCCAATTCTGCCGCTGGCAAGATTACTTTTGCGCTGATTCAGACCAATTTTTGGGTCGGTGACATCGCAGGCAATGTCAAAAAAATGCACGCACTTGCCATCGATGCCAAAAATCGCGGCGCAGACATCGTGGTTTTCCCAGAATTATCCTTAGTCGGCTATCCGCCAGAAGATTTGCTACTGCGCCCAACCTTAGGCGAGCGTGTGCGCGGTGCGATGGCGCAGCTTGCTGAAATCGAAGGTATTGTGATCATCCTAGGCTATCCACACATTGATCAACATGGCACCTTCAACTCAGCAGCCATCTTGCAAGGCGGCAGCCAAAAAGGCTTTTATCATAAGCAATGCTTGCCAAATTATGGCATCTTCGATGAACGCCGCTATTTCCAAAAAGGCCGCAATCAAGTGCTGTTCGATTACAAAGGCGCAACGATTGGCTTATTAATCTGTGAAGATATTTGGCACGATGCACCGATCAAAGCGCTCAAAGAAGAAGGTGCGGACATGGTCGTGGCGATCAACGCATCGCCTTTTGAAATCGGCAAACAAACCGCGCGCAAAGAGCTATTAACCAAGCAGTCAGCTACTTATGACTTGCCGATTATCTATGTCAATACCGTCGGCGCGCAAGATGACATCGTCTTTGATGGCGGTTCGCTCATCATGCAAGCAGATGGCACGGTTGCGCACGAAGGTTCGCGCTTTTTGAACCAACTGATGATGGCACAGTACGATGTGGTAAGCCGTCAGTTTGACACCCAAGCCAAAGTACCGCTTGTGTTGTCTGAAGAATCTGAGATGTATCAGGCATTAGTCGTGGGTCTGCGTGATTATGTCAATCGTTCAGGCTTTAAAGGTGTGATCGTTGGCTTATCAGGCGGTATCGACAGTGCCTTGACGCTGTGCATTGCCGTCGATGCATTGGGCTCAGATCGCGTGTATGCGGTGATGATGCCGTACGAATACACCGCGCAAATCAGCCTAGATGATGCCGAAGCGCAAGCGGCACGCCTGAATGTCTCATACACCGTCTGCCCAATCCACGATGCAGTGGCAGGCTTGCGTTCAGCCCTTGCACCACTGCTTGCTAATAGTGAGCCTGATGTCACCGAAGAGAATCTGCAAGCGCGCGCTCGCGGCACGATCTTAATGGCATTGTCAAATAAATTCGGTCATATGGTCATCTCAACGGGCAATAAATCTGAAAACGCGGTCGGTTATGCGACGCTATACGGTGATATGGTAGGCGGCTTCGATGTGCTAAAAGATGTGTACAAAACCGATGTCTATCGCCTTGCCAATTACCGCAACCGCCTAGAAGATAATCCAGTCATCCCAGAACGCGTCATCACGCGCGCACCATCGGCCGAGCTGCGTCCTGACCAAAAAGACCAAGATAGCCTGCCTGATTATGACTTACTTGATAGCATTCTAAAAATGTACATCGACGAAGATTTGGGCTACAAGGCAATCTGTGCGGCAGGCTTTGATCCTGCGACGGTTGAAAAAGTACTGGGCTTGGTCGATCGCGCTGAGTACAAACGCCGCCAAGGGGCAATCGGCACGAAGATCACCAAGAAATCTTTCGGTCGCGAACGCCGTTATCCATTGGTCAATGGTTGGTCGATTAAGGGCTGATTGGCACTAGATCAATCCATCGAACCAAAACAAAAACCGCTCAATGTTTAATTGGTCGGTTTTTTTGATAAAATTTATTAAATAAAACAATAAAATTAGACTGATAAATCACCCCATCACCTGACACACCGCCAAGTCTTTGACGATCAGCTGCAGGCTTTGATTGCCCTGCCACTCGTTAATATCAAGGGTGTATAAAATATGCACGCCACTTGCGCGATAATCCCATACCGCAGGATTATAATTAAACCAAATCGCATCAATCGGATACTGCACGCCAGATAGCTTCAGGGTGAGCTTGAGATGTTTGTCTTTTAGCACGCGATGGTTCAGCACTTCAAATTCACCATCGAAGCTTGGTACAGCAAAGCCATTACCCCAGACGCTTAAATTCTTTAGAGTATCAACAAAATGCAAGCTAAACTCTTGTGGCAAAAGACTGCCATCGGTGAATTTTTCTTCACAAAACACCGACGCATCAAAGCCTACCATCTTATCTTCGAACGCTTTGGCAAATCGCTCAAAATTGCCTTTTTTGATCGTCAGCCCTGCCGCCATCGCATGACCACCAAAATGCTCAATCAGCGACGGCTCATCCACCGCCACCGCTTCGATAACATCGCGAATATGCACGCCTGCGATCGAACGCGCTGAGCCTTTGATCATATCATCATCACCCGTTTCGCTGACATCAGCAGGAGCAAAGATGATACTTGGACGGTACAGCTTTTCTTTTAGCCTGCCTGCGACGATACCGATCACACCTTGATGCCAGTTGTCTTGGTACAGCACGATGGATTTTGGGCTGTCATCAGCGCCAAGCTCAGGTAAGCTGTCGATGATTGCCACCGCTTCATCTTTCATCGCCATCTCGACACTGCGGCGCGAGTGGTTGAGTTTATTAAGCTCAATGGCAAGTCGATGCGCTTCACCCCAATCATCGGTAATCAAGCACTCCACGCCGATTCGCATATTGTCCATACGACCAGCGGCGTTGATGCGTGGCGCGATGGCAAAGCCAAAATCTTCACTGGTGATGCTCTGATACGCGCGCCCTGCCTGCTCCAAGATGGCATAGATGCCTGCGCACGCCTTACCCGCGCGAATCTGCATCAGTCCATGACTGACCAAGATACGATTATTGCGATCAAGCACACCCAGATCAGCAATCGTCCCCAGCGCGACCAGATCCAAAAACTGCGCGACATTTGCCGATGACTTGCCAAGTGCGCGGCGGTGCTTGGCAAGACGCCCCATGACATAAAACGCCACACCGACACCGACCAACCATTTGCTACCAAAGCTACAGCCCAGCTGATTGGGATTGACCACCGCATCGGCAGGCGGCGATGGCTTGGTTGTCAAATGATGATCGGTAATCACCACCCGTATGCCAAGCTTATGCGCCTGTGCCACCCCTTCATGGCTTGAGATGCCATTATCGACCGTGATGATCAGCTTTGGGTCATACTCTGCCGCGCCATAGCTGACGATCTCAGGCGTCAAGCCATAGCCGAATTTAAAACGATCAGGTACCAAGAACTCCACCTTCGCACCCATCTGCCGCAAGGCACGCAGCATCAGCGCGGTACTGGTCGCACCATCACAGTCAAAGTCCCCGATGATCAAAATTTGATCATGATGATCGATCGCCTGATCAATGATGGCAATCGCCTGGTCAATGCCCATCAAGCCATCAGCAGCGATCAGCTTACCGATCGCCATATCCAGCTCATCGACGCTCGCCACCTGCCGCGCCTGCAGCACGCGCGCAAGGCTTGGATAGCCCAACGCCTGCACAAGACTTGGCGAGACTTCATCGGTCATACGGGGCGTAAGTGTCAGCCGATTCATCTGTTAGCCTGCCTTTGTCAATGACTTTGGTAAGCTAAAAGTAACATTCTCTTCAATACCACTTAATTCTACAGGTGGCTCCGCACCCCAAGATTGTAAAGTCTCAAGCACTTCTTGGATCAGCACTTCAGGAGCAGATGCACCTGCCGTCACTCCAACATGACTGACGCCATCGAACCACGCGCGATCCATCTGTCCTGCGTTATCAATCAGATAAGCGCGCTTACCCATACGCTCAGCCAGCTCTCTTAGGCGATTTGAGTTGCTAGAATTGGGACTGCCCACCACAAGCACGACATCACACTCTTTGGAGAGTAGCTTGACCGCATCTTGGCGATTTTGGGTGGCATAGCAGATGTCATCTTTGCGCGGCGCATTGATGCTTGGGTATTTATTTTTCAAAGCATCAATCACCACAGCCGTATCGTCCATCGACAGCGTCGTCTGGGTGACGAATGCCAAATTTTCTTTATTCAAGTCAAGCTTTGCCACATCATCGGCATCTTCGACCAGATGAATGCGACCACCAAAACTGGTGTCAAATCGCCCCATCGTCCCTTCGACTTCAGGATGTCCTGCGTGCCCGATCAAAATCGCATCCATGCCTTCTTTGGCAAATTTCCCCACTTCGATATGTACCTTAGTCACCAGTGGACAAGTGGCGTCAAACACTGTCAAATCACGGCGCGCCGCTTCATCTTCGACCGCCTTGGACACGCCATGTGCCGAGAAAATCACGATCGCCCCATCAGGCACTTCGTCCAGCTCTTCGACAAACACTGCCCCACGACGCGCCAAATCTTCAACAACAAATTTATTATGCACCACTTCATGACGCACATAAATCGGCGGACTGAATCGACGCAAGGCTTCATTGACAATGGCGATGGCACGATCGACACCTGCACAAAAACCACGGGGATTGGCTAATAAAATTTTCATATTTTTCTCAATAATCTCTCATAATCAATCTGATCTATTTTAGCAAATTTCAGCCAATTTGTGCTAAAATATTGTTATTTGACAACCGAAGAAAATTACAGGAAAACCACCATGACTGGCAAATTATTCATCATCACCGCTGCATCAGGCACAGGCAAAACCAGCCTAGTCAAAGAGCTGCTTGCCAATACCGACAATCTCACCGTCAGCGTCTCGCACACCACGCGCAGCCCACGCCCAGGTGAAGAAAACGGCGTACATTATCATTTTGTTAATAAAGATGAATTTGAAACTTTGATCAGCCAATCTGCATTCTTAGAATACGCGCAAGTATTTGACAATTATTATGGCACATCCAAGCAAGCGGTGAGCGATCTGCTTACTAAAGGCATGGATGTGATTTTGGAGATCGATTGGCAAGGCGCGCTGCAAGTCAAAGAGCAATTTGGCGATGCGGTGATGATTTTTATTCTACCACCAAGCCGCGATGCCCTGCGCTCTCGTTTATCAAATCGCGGTCAAGACAGTGATGAAGTCATCGAAAAACGCTTGGCAGGCTCAATCACTGAAATGCGCCAATATGATAAATTCGATTATGTCGTCATCAATGATGATTTTGCCGATGCCTTGAGCGATTTACAAACCATCATCAAAAGCCATCGCCTAAGCCTAGCGGTACAAGCCACGCGCAATCAAGCTTTGATCGCGGATTTGTTGGCGGATTGATGGTTTTGGTCAATTGGGTAAAATCGGTAAAATTTTGGCAAATCACGCAAAAATCACTTAAAAAAGCACAAAAAGCTTGCTATAATAAGCGATTATCTGATTTTTCCCTTTTTAATTGAGAGTAAGCTATGGCACGAGTAACCATTGAAGATTGTCTTGTAAATGTTGATAATCGTTTTGAGCTGATTTTGGTGGCAAGTAAGCGTGCTCGCCAATTGGCAAACGGCAAAGTCGATCCGACCGTAACCGTCGATAACGACAAGCCAACCGTGCTTGCCCTACGCGAAATCGCCGCTGGCAATGTCAATCGCGACATCCTAGACGAGCCAGATGACGATTTGTTCGCCAAGCCACAAAATTACGAAATCACCCCAGAGTCATTGGGTAATCAGCTGTAATCAGCTCGAAGTACATTTATAAGCCATGCATTTTGATGTGTGGCTTTTTATTTTCGCGTGCTTTGATGCTGCATTTACACAACCAAAGACAAAATTCATCGTCAGATATTGACAATCGAGCCAATCGGTGTTTTATTATACATTCTGATTGTATTATTTGATGCCAATCAACTGATGGCATTTTGTAGTGTTTATAAGTCTGTAAACCAAAGCCGCACTGCGGTTATTTTTACCCACCAACCACCAAACCTTGAGAGCCATTATGTTAGACAGCTATCATCCACACGATATTCCGACACACTTAAGCCATCCGCTCGTGGACGATGCTCGTGACAGTTTGATGCGCGCTGTCGCCTATCTTAAGCCCAATGAACGCCAAGATGTGCTGCGCGCGTGTCATTTTGGCGATGTGGCGCACATCAAGGATAAACGCAAATCGGGCGAGCCTTATATCACGCACCCGATCGCGGTGGCGGAGATTTTGGCAGGGTTTCGCCTAGATCGCGACACCATCATCGCCGCCATCTTGCATGATACTGTCGAAGATACCGAAGTTACCGAAGAGCTTGTCACCGCTGAATTTGGTGAGACGGTGGCGCGTCTGGTCGATGGCGTGACTAAGCTAAAATCATCAGGCATGAGCAAGCAGCAAAGCCAAGCGGCGACTTTTCATAAGATTCTCACTGCGACACTCATCGATCCGCGTGTGCTGATCGTCAAGCTATCCGACCGCCTGCACAATATGTCCACGCTAGATGCGGTGAGTGAAGAGAAACAAAAACGCACCGCGCGTGAGACTTTGGATTTTTATGTGCCGTTCGCGCGCTTGATGGGTCTGAATAACATTGCTGATTATATTGAGCTATTGTGCTATCGCAACCTAAACCCTGTGATGTACAATAAATTTACCGACAAGCTGCTACAGCACGGACTTGGGCGTAATTTCCAAAAAACCGAAATCAGCACCTATTTGCAGCAGCTACTTGTTCATCTAAACTTACAAGGTCATGTACAAGTATTGGATAATCGCGCATCGATGTACCGTCAATTTTTCAAAAACCGCGGACAGATTAATCAACTCATTCGTCAATACGATTTCGATGTCGTGCTTGATACCATTGAAGCGTGTGATAAGCTTGCCAGTTATCTAATCCAAAAATATCAAATCGGCGATCGCAATATCCAAGATCATATCCGCAAACCCCTAGCAGGTGGCAATCAGTCATTGACGCTGATTTATGAGCGTGATTATAATCATATTAAAGTAACCCTAATGACTCGCCGTATGCAGGATGCAGCGCGCCTAGGTATCATCAGTAATGATCATAACGACATCAGCCAGTCGGTGATCCAAGCAAGTCTTCGCAATATGCAAGATCTTGCCAATACCGAAGCCATCGACGCTGCCAGCGATGACGATGCACACATCGCCATCATTGAAGAGCTGATCAGCTATCTGCACGAGCGCAAAATCGTCTGCTACAGCCCGCAAGGTCGCGCTTATGAGTTGCCGCGCGGCTCGACAGCGCTTGACTTTGCTTATGCTGTCGGTCCTGCGATTGGTAACATCGCCACGGGTGCCGACATCAATAATGAACATGGTAAACTGGGCTTGGTGCTTGCCGATGGCGATACCGTCAGCATTGATACAGATAAGAATGCCACACCACGCGCTGAATGGCTTGGCTTTGTCGCAACCAACAAAGCACGCAGTGAGATTTTAAAATTCCTAAAACACTTGCCCGAAGATCAAAAAATCCAATACGGCAAACAAGCACTGGATCGCGCCCTACAGACTTATGGCAAATCTATCAATGATCTTAGTGATACCGACTGGGCAGACATCCTGCAATGGCGCGGCATCAAGAGCAATGATGAGCTGTTCATGCAGATATCCACAGGGATTTTGTTGCCGCAGTTGGTCGTCTCGCGCCTATTTAGCGAAGAAGTCGATTATGCCGATGATAATGAAATCACCCAGACCAAGCATTTGCTTGCCGGTATTAAGGGCGTGGAAGTTGATTTTGCGCGCTGCTGCAATCCGATCTATGGTGATCACATCGTCGGACATCTATCGCGTCAAGGCTTGGTCGTGCACCGCCATAAGTGCTATTCGCTACAAAATGTCCGCGCCGAGAACCCATATCAGGTCATTCAGCTCAACTGGAAACCTGCCAGCGCCCTAGAAAAACAGCCTAACTCACTGCGCTTCCCTGCCATGCTGCGAATCTACGCGATGCTCAATGAAGAGCAGATCAGCCAAGTCATCTATGAGCTGCGCGCGATCAATATCGGCGTTGAGCACACTCATGTCAAGGCTGATGGTAAAGCGGATAAAAATGATAAAATCGGCACAACCACGCTGCACATCGTGGTGCGTTCGCGCTCACATCTCGCCGAAGGGATTGAGAAATTACGCCCACTGCTTGGCTATCCGAACATCATGCGCCTATATCAGTGATCACAAGTCGCAAAACTGCACAAAAGCACTTGAAATTACGCCCTGATTTGTTTTATTATAAAGGCAAACCCCACAAGCTAAGGAGGCTGCCATGTGTTGTAAAATTGATTTAAGTAACCAAAAAGACGCTGCGCATTTTCTTGGCAAAGTAGAGCCAACACTTTTGCCAAAAACTGCAGACAATGTTGCGCCGAACATTGAATACACAGGCACGGCGGTTAGCCTGTTCGATAAGCTGTGCGCTTATTTCCAGGCCAAAAAAGCTTAAGTAGAAGCTTAAAATAGCGCGCTTGCATTACTCTAGGATTTTATATGTCAAAACAAGTCATTCACACTGACGATGCACCTGCAGCTGTCGGTACTTATTCACAAGCCATCAAAGTTGGCAACACTGTCTATATCTCAGGTCAGCTAGGTCTTGATCCTAAGACAATGGAGTTAAAAGAAGGCTTTGAAGCACAAGCGCGCCAAGCGTTTGATAACCTTGCAGCCATCGCCAAAGCTGCTGGTGGCAGCCTGAACGACACGGTGAAATTCAATGTATCATTGACCGATTTGGCAGATTTTGCTCTGCTAAATACCGTCTTTGAAGAGCAACTATCAGCCCCTTATCCTGCGCGTGCAGCTGTGCAAGTAGCCGCTTTGCCAAAAGGTGGTGTGGTTGAGATTGAAGCGATTTTACACATCGCCTAATGCTCACCAAAGCTTAAGACATACAGCATAAGCTCTTGATTTTCAAGGGCTTATGTTTTTGGGTATTTGTTAAAAATTTGCTATAATAGATCAGTTATTTAAAATAATTAACCCCATAAGGATACTTCATGCCAACTCCCCAATCAGCCATCATTCCTGATCATTGCCGTGCCAGCATCGTCATGGAAGCAGCCATCACCGACAGCGATCTTGGCAAACTTGCCGCCGCTTGCCGTGCTGCTTTGACAAGCTTACAAGCACTGCAGGACAAATTTCCCAATGAACAATTGGGTCTAACCATCGGCTTTGGGGCGGATCTGTGGGCGAAGATTG
Organism: Moraxella sp. FZLJ2109; assembly: GCF_024296965.1. NCBI lineage: Bacteria > Pseudomonadati > Pseudomonadota > Gammaproteobacteria > Moraxellales > Moraxellaceae > Moraxella > Moraxella sp. FZLJ2109. The sequence goes on along the minus strand of NZ_CP101112.1, from coordinate 1,546,733 downwards.
CCAAAGATGGCGAAGGCAGTCAGCTTAAGCCATTTCGTCCTTTGGGCGGTGGTCTTGCCCCTGCCACACAAGCCGATTTGCTATTTCACATCCAGTCTTTGCGCCCTGATGTGAACTTTAAGCTTGGCAGTGAAGTGGTCGCGGCTTTTGCAGGTCTTGCCAGTATTGAGCGTGAGACGCACGGCTTTCGCTACATCGAAGATCGCGGCCTAGAAGGCTTCGTCGATGGCACAGAAAACCCACAAGGCGAAAACATCAATTCGGTCGCCGTCATCAATGATGGCGTGGATGCAGGCGGCAGCTATGTGATGGTGCAAAAATACCGCCACGATCTGCCAAAATGGGACAAGATGAGCATCAGCGAGCAAGAAGCGTGCATCGGCCGCTCTAAGACGGACAACATCGAATTTGATAAAGCTGATCGCTTGCCTGATTCACATTTAGGCCGCACCAATTTAAAAGAAGACGGCAAAACCCTTGAAATCGTCCGCCGCAGCCTGCCTTATGGCACGGTGACAGGTGAGCACGGCCTACTGTTCATCGCTTATGCTGCGCGCCTGTGGAATATCGAAGCGCAGCTGCTATCGATGTTTGGTGAGACTGATGGTAAGACTGACTTACTGCTTAAAAATGTCACCACCGCAGTGACAGGGGCGTATTATTTCGCACCATCGCTCGAGCGCTTATCGCAGCTAGATGCCTAAATCAGACGGCAATCCCCCATGACAAGCACTCATGACACGCTGATCCAAGTCACTTTGGCGGTACCTGTGGGGGATTTTTTTGATTATCTATGTCCAAAAAATTTCGCCCTACCTGCCATCGGTAGCCGCGTCATCGCACCCTTTGGCAGACGGCAGCTAATCGGCATCGTCACTGCACACATCGCACGACAAGACAGCCAAGTGCCTGCCGATAAGCTCAAAGCCATCAGTAATATCATCGATACCGCGCCCATCATCGGCGATAATCTGATTCGCTTGGCGCAGTGGCTTGGCAAGTATTATCATCATCCATTGGGTGATGTGTATAGTGTGATGCTGCCGACACTTATCAATCAAGGCAAGCCCATCAGCACGCCATCGACAGTCTATCGGATTGACCCAAGCACACCGATCGATACGCTACTGCAGCACTTGCCCAAAACTGCCAAAAAACAACGCCAACTATTAAGCGCACTTGCCCAGCATGATAACGGTTTGGACTTATCCGCACTCACCGCCATCGGCGCAAGCCGGCAGACGCTCAAAGCCTTAGTGGATAAAGGCTTAATCAGCCAAACCGAGCAAATCACCCCCACCACCATCCCGCCAAAAGCACAGCTCAAACAGTCGCATCTGCCCGCCAATGATGAGCAGCAGCACGCCATTGATGCGATTACTTCTGCTTGTGATCGCGGTCAGTATCAGGGGTTTTTGCTCGATGGTGTGACAGGCTCGGGCAAAACTGAAGTGTATCTGCAGGCGATGGCTCATGTGCTATCACAAGGCAAGCAGGTGCTGATTTTGGTGCCTGAGATTGGGCTTACCCCACAGACCAAATCACGCTTTGCTAATCGCTTCACCGCTGCCATTTGTGTGCTGCATTCTAATCTGAGTGACAGCGAACGCTTGGCAGGATGGCGTGCGTGTCAGACAGGCGCAGCGCAGATTATCATTGGCACACGCTCAAGCGTGCTATATCCTTTTGATCATCTGGGTCTGATCATCATCGATGAAGCACACGACAGCTCATATAAACAGCAAGACCACCTGCGCTATCACGCCTGCGATGTGGCGATGGTACGCGCGATGTTTGCCAAAATCCCTGTACTGCTTGGTACAGCCACCCCAAGCCTTGAGCATCTCAAGCTGGTTAATGATGCCAAGCTTAGTTTGTTAAAACTACATAATAGAGCAGGTAATGCCAACCAAGCCAAACTACGACTGATTGATATGCGACTGGGCAGCCAAGCCATCATGCACACCGATGGCAAGCTTAGCGATACCACATTTTCGCCCGAGACGGTGCGCGCGATGCGTGATACGCTTGCCAAAGGTGAGCAGGTGCTGGTCTTTATCAATCGCCGTGGCTATGCGCCGATTCTGATCTGTGCCGCCTGCGGTCATCAAGCCGACTGCCCAAACTGTGATGCACACCTAACTGTGCATAAGAACAATCTACAGCCGATGTACAGCACCCTGCGCTGCCATCACTGCGGCTACATCACACCACTGCCAAGCCACTGCCCTGAATGTAACAGCAGCAATCTTGATAGCGTCGGCACAGGAACGACACGCCTTGTTGAGCATTTGCACGCTTTATTTGCCAATCCACAGGTCAGCAGTACCGTTTATCCTATCTTGCAAATCGATCGCGACACCATGCGCAAAAAAGGCGCATGGGACGCCCTAGGCGCGCAGATTCACACCGACCGCCCTGCGATCTTGGTCGGCACGCAGATGATCGCCAAGGGGCATCATTTCCCCAATGTCACGCTTGTAGTCATTGCCAATGCGGATTTGGGCTTTTTATCGCCCGATTTTCGCTCGCCTGAGCATACCGCACAGCAGATCATCCAAGTGGCAGGTCGTGCTGGACGCGCGCAAAAACAAGGTCAAGTATTCATTCAGACCATGCAGCCACACAATCCGCTGCTTGTACATCTGGTGCGTGATGGCTATGGCAGCTTTGCCCAAGATCTGCTTAGCGAGCGTGCCAAATTGGGACTGCCGCCCTACAGCCATGCGGTGCTGATCCGCGCCGAAAGCACGCACTATGCGCGCGCCAAAGCTGCCATTAGCGATGCCAAAGCCTGCCTGCCAAATCCGCATCCTTTTGCCATCAATGGCCCGATTGATGCGCCGATGACCAAGAAGAACAACCGCTATCAAGTGCAGATGCTCATTCTTGCCAAAAACCGCAGCGAACTGCACGCCTGCCTAAGCACTTGGTGGCAGCAGGTGCAAAGCCTACCAAGCGTCAAAGCGGTAAAAATTAGTATTGATGTCGATCCGATAGGGTGGTGATATTATTAAATTATTATTACAATTAAAATGGTGGGAATTACCCATAGAAGACATTCGACAAATTGCTCCAACACTCTGTGCACAACCTGATATAGGCACGCTCACGATATTAATCGCACGCTATCGCTAACGGTATGAAAAACGGTATAAAATAAGCACAAAATAGAAGGTTTGCTTAACTACTAAATATCATGTTGTTTTGCGTAAAAACACTTAAAACGGTGAGAATTTGCATTTCTATCGACAGAAATTTTTTATTTATAATTATTTAATAATACTTAATACTTATAAATTAAACCCTAAAATCCCCACCACCGATCATAAATCCACACCATCGCCGCAATCACTGCCATATGCACAGGATAAAACACATAAAAGAAATAGCGACCGCCAAGCCGCCGCCCTTTTGTGCCATTATGTAGTAAAATTAACGGTATCACAAACAGCCAGCCTAGGTGCATAAAGCCTAAGCCTACCGTGGCGTTTACCCCATAAATCAGCAGATAAGCCACAGGCAGGCTCAAGGCAAAGACAGCAAGCATCCGCGCCTTATGCGCCATCAGCCGATCAAAGATACACGCCCACAGTATCATCGCTGCGCCATATTCTGCCAGCTCAGCGACAAAGCACAGAGCAATCACCACAAGCCATTTCGCCCACGATGCCATATTTTGTCGCCACACCATTAACACCGCCAAACTGACAGTCAGCGTAAATAGCACATTGCCCCACATGACATCACTGATGGCATCTACCGTGCCAATTTGGTACTGAAACCACATAAACACAGGCTGTGACATCACAGCAAAGCCAAATAGCCGTCCAAGATAGTGCATCACATCACGACTTTTGGCAAAACCCATTGCCAAAAAATACGCCATCATCGGTGCAACCATCCGCCCAATGATGTGCATCAGCTCGCCTGCAAAACTCTCGGTGGGGACGAATGCCCATGCCACATGGTCAATCACCATCGCCACAAGCATCATCAGCTTTAGGTGATAAGTCGTCAACGCATTTGCTTTGATCATCAACTAGCCCAAACAATGCTTTGGTGATTGTTTCTTGGATAAAGACGACTGGCATCGCCACAGTACAGTGCCGTCACTAGTTTTGTCGTGATAAATCGTCAGCGTCCGCCCATTTAGATAGCGAATCGGATAATACGCCCCTGTAATCCTTGCCACCACCGCACAGTCAGTGCGTATGCCAGCTGGTGCCTTAGTGATGTGAATCTCGGCTCGATGCGTGCTACTCGTGACTTGACGGTCGGTCGGACATTGCCCTGTGCTTGCCATCACCACATCGACCTGTTTGGCGATGGCACTGGCTTCGGTATAGACTTCATGCAGGACTTGTTGTTCTTGATACTTGGCATACATCGGCACAAACACCGTTGCAATCACCGACAACAAAATCCCAAAAATCACAAACGCCACCGACAAGCCCACCAAGCTCACTCCGCCTTCGTACTGTAGATGTGCCCGCTGTGCTTCGTCATCATCAGGGTACAGCTCTAGTGCATCAGCGATCTCACGCCGAGCCATGCGATAATAATACGCATCCGCCCATCTTGCCACCATGCCTGCCCAAAATAGCCACACCAAGAGCCCAATCCCCACACGAGCCATCACCTGCCAAGCATCAGGCAAATGCCCAATCAGCACAAACTCACTCACCGCCAAGATGATGGCAATATTCACCTTGATAAATGACCAACCAGCGACACAATACACCACACAGTCCAAGTAGCGTTTGCGATACAAAAGCCACCCAAAAGTCATAAAAAACGCCGCCCAATGCCAACGCGCGTGTAGCTTGCCCGCCCGATCAAATTCATCAAATCGCTTCAAATAATACGCCTGCGAGCGATGACCGATAAACCACTGATCAAGCTTGCGACGCTTGGCAGCACTGATGGTCGCCTGATAAAATGGCGGCGGCGTGGTATCTTCTAAAAACGGTAAACGAAACATAACTTGGCTTAACTTAATTTGGCTTGGATTGGATTGGCAAATTTGGCAAAAATAAAGATCAGAACAGACGCACGCAAAACAACAAAAGCCGATTGCATCGCAGACCAGTTTGTCCGCTTGTTCAAAATCACAAAACACATTATAATGACGGCTATTTTTAAGCTAACATTTTACGCCCTTTTATGACAAATTCAACCACCCAAGCAGACAGCCCTGTCATCGATACCGACGAAATCAGCACACGACTTGCCAAGCTTGCACAGACACCTGAGCAGTTTCGCAAAATCAATACCTTTATGAAACGCCGTACCCACATGAGCCAGCAGGTCGAGCAAGTGCTGGTGGGTGGTAGTCTTGGACATATTTATGTCAATAGCACAGGCGAGCTTGGTAAGCTTGGCGATGTCAGCCACATCACCGATTTGCGTGCGTTATTCGCCGATACGCCAAATGGCAGTGATGCGCCGCTTACCCTTGAGATCGGCTTTGGGATGGGTGATAGCCTGCTTGAGATGGCAAAAAACGCCCCACAGACCAACTTCATCGGCATCGAAGTGCATGAGCCAGGCATTGGCCGCTTAGCACTACTGGCAGATGAGATGGGCTTAACTAACCTTAAAGTTATCAACGGTGATGCCATCGCCCTACTGGACAATTTGCCTGATAATCATCTGGATACCGTGCAATTATATTTCCCTGATCCATGGCAAAAAAAGCGTCATTATAAACGCCGCTTCGTCACCCATGACCGCATGGACAAAGTCGTACGCGTACTGAATACAGGTGGCAAATTCCATGCAGCGACCGATTGGGAGCATTATGCCTTTTGGATGCTAGAAGTGCTTGACACCATGCCAACCTTGACCAATCCGCATGGCGTGGGGAATTTTGCACCTCGTCCTGACGATCGCCCATTGACCAAATTTGAACAGCGTGGCATCACCCATGGTCATGGCGTGTGGGATTTGATTTATATCAAAGCATAAACCAACAAGCGGTGGCTTAGAGCGTCACCGCCGTCTCAAAATACTCAACCGCTGGAAACGGCTCATAAAAATGATGCAGCAATGCTCGCCATTGCTCGTATTCAGCAGATTTTCTAAATCCATCTTGATGCGATGCGATATCCTGCCACACCACATGAAGTAAATAACGCCCCATGCCATCATGGTGACGGTATAAATTCAGACTGATAAATCCCGACATCTGACTGATGATGTGTTTGGCTTTATCAAAGGCTGCTTCAAATTCTGTTGTCTGACCTGACTTGACGGTCAAATACGCAAATTCGTTAATCATAACGCAACAAATCCCAGCTTGGTGATTTTTGCTTATTGTAGCAAAATTTGCTAAAATGGTCGGATTATTTTCTTTTTCCCAATCGGTAGCGGTTATATGTTTGAAAGTAGCAAACATCACTACCAACGCCAACACTAGGAGTTATTATGGTTGCAATCACCTTACCAGATGGCAGTGTTCGTCAATTTGACGGCCAAACCACCGTCATGCAAATCGCCCAAGATATCGGTCCAGGACTTGCCAAAGCCACCATCGCAGGTCGTGTCGATGGCAAATTGGTAGATGCTTGCGACCCGATTACCGCTGATGCCAGCGTATCAATCATCACTGCTAAAGATCAAGAAGGCGTTGAGATCATCCGCCACTCATGTGCTCACTTGCTTGGCCATGCGGTCAAACAGCTATACCCTGATGTCAAAATGGTCATCGGCCCTGTCATCGAAGACGGCTTTTATTATGACATCTACAGCCCACGCCCATTCACCCCCGAAGACATGAAAGCCATCGAAGAGCGTATGAAACAGCTCATCGACCAAGACTATGATGTCATCAAAAAAATAACTCCACGAGATGAAGTCATCGAAATCTTCAAATCTCGTGGCGAAGATTATAAACTACGCCTAATCGATGATATGCCTGATGAGACAGCGATGGGTCTGTATTATCACCAAGAATACATCGATATGTGCCGTGGCCCACACGTGCCAAATACTCGCTTTCTAAAAGCGTTCCAACTGACCAAAATGAGCGGTGCTTACTGGCGTGGCGATGCCAAAAACGAACAGCTACAGCGTATCTATGGCACGGCTTGGGCAGACAAAAAAGCGCTCAAAGCCTACATTCAGCGTATCGAAGAAGCCGAAAAGCGTGACCATCGCAAGATCGGTAAAGCGCTAGGTTTGTTCCATCTACAAGAGCAAGCCCCTGGCATGGTATTTTGGCATCCAAATGGCTGGACGATTTATCAAGTGCTTGAGCAGTATATGCGTAAAGTACAGCAGGACAATGGCTATCTTGAAATCAAAACCCCACAAATCGTCGATCGTAGCCTGTGGGAAAAATCAGGCCACTGGGAAAACTATGCCGAAAATATGTTTACCACCAGTTCTGAAAACCGTGATTATGCCATCAAGCCAATGAACTGCCCTTGCCATGTGCAAGTATTCAACCAAGGCTTGAAGTCTTACCGTGATTTGCCACTACGCTTGGCTGAATTTGGTTCATGCCATCGCAACGAGCCATCAGGTGCGCTACATGGCATCATGCGTGTGCGTGGCTTTACCCAAGACGATGCACATATTTTCTGTACGCACGCTCAGATTCGTGACGAAGCTCAAGCCTTTATTCAGCTGACCCTTGATGTCTATAAGGACTTTGGCTTTACCGACATCGTGATGAAGCTATCTACTCGCCCAGAAAAGCGTGTCGGCGCTGATCATCTGTGGGATGATGCCGAAAAAGCGTTGGCAGATGCACTAGATACCGCAGGTCTTGCTTGGGAACTACAAGAAGGCGAAGGTGCGTTTTATGGTCCGAAGATTGAATTTAGCCTAAAAGACTGCCTAGGTCGTATGTGGCAATGCGGCACACTACAGCTAGATTTCAACTTGCCAGAACGCCTAGATGCTGACTTTATCAACGAAAACGGTGACAAAGAGCGTCCTGTGATGCTACACCGTGCGATTCTAGGTTCGTTTGAACGCTTTATCGGTATCTTGATCGAAGAATACGCAGGTCTGATGCCGCCTTGGCTTGCACCTACTCAAGCAGTGGTGATGAACATCACCGACAAGCAAGCCGATGCCTGTGATGCTGTCGTCGCCAAGCTAAAAGCCGCTGGCCTGCGTGCGGTGAGCGATTTGCGTAACGAAAAAATCGGCTTTAAGATTCGTGAACGCACCCTTGAGCGTATTCCGTTTATGCTGGTGCTTGGCGATAAAGAAGTCGAAGAAGGCACAGTCAATGTGCGTACTCGTGAAGGTGCAAACCTAGGCAGCATGCCAGTGGATGCCTTTATCACACTACTGAATGACGCCGTCGCCCAAAAAGGCAATTATGTGGCAAAGACTGCTGAAAAAGCTGAAAAATAAGCCTTGATGAAATTTGCCCAATACCCCAAATATTGGGCAAATTTTTTTAAAAGTACATAAAACCATTTGACAAAAATTTAGCAAATGGTTAATAATAGACACTTTAATGCCAAAGTATTGGCAGACAGGTCAATGAGTGATTGCCAAGAGAGCATCAGCGATTGACAAAAGAGCAATTAGATTGGAGTAAGACCCATTAAACCGTCAAACCGTTTAAATATTAACGAAGAAATCCGTGCCAAAGAAGTCCGCCTAGTCAAAGAAGATGGCGAACAGCTTGGCGTGGTAGATATCCAAACCGCACTAAAAACCGCCGCTGATGATGGTCTAGACTTGGTAGAAATCGTTCCTGATGCCAAGCCACCTGTGTGTAAAGTGATGGATTATAAGCGCTATTTGTACGAACAAAAACAAAAAGCCAAAGAAGCCAAAAAGAACCAAAAACAAACCCAAGTGCGTGAAATCAAACTACGCCCAGGTACCGAAGAAGCCGACTATCAAGTCAAACTTCGTAAAATCGTTGAGTTTATCGAAGATAAAGACAAGGTGAAAGTCAGCATCCGTTTCCGTGGTCGTGAGATGGCTCACCAAGAAATCGGTAAAGCACAGCTTGAACGCATCATCGCCGATACTGCCGAGATTGCAAGCGTTGAGCAAGCGCCGAAAGTTGAAGGTCGTCAAATGGGTATGCTACTTGGTCCTGCCAAGAAAAAATAATCGCCCACGATTATCAGACACACTCTGTGGTGATTGCTAATGATTGGCAATCACCTTTTGCGCTTTGATTGATTTGACTATTTTACCAAGTATTCTTGGCACTTAGCCAATCATTCTGAATTGGCATGGCTTGGTGCAACTTGCTTTTGCATGATGATGGCATCATAGCGGCCTGTCGCGGTTTGGTAGTAGCCTTTTCGCACATCAATCTCTATAAAGCCCATTTTTTGATACAGGCTGATGGCAGGCGCATTGTCCGCTCGGACTTCTAGCAGTAGATTATCGCTGTGCCGATGTTGCATTTCATCCACGAGTGCTGTGATGAGTGATGCCGCCACCCCTTGCCTAGCATAGCTTGGATGCGTGCCGATACGATGGATTTCGGCAGTTTCAAAGACGATTTGATAAATGCAATAGCCCTTGATTATTTGGGTATCAGCCCCATCTGCAGCAAGCAACAGCCCTGCCCCAAACTGCCCAAGACTAGAACAAATCTCATCCATCCCCCACGCATCATCAGGCAATAAGACACGCTCAAGCTTGGCAACTTCATCCAGCCACCGAGTTTGGCAAGCCTGTTTATCAGCATCAACATTGCCCTTTGCCAAGTTTATAATCACAATCGACATTTTCACCCCATTCACCTACAACAAACCACAATAAACCAACACAACAACTTAGCAATCGCCGACAAACACCCACAAAACACAGCATCACGCTTGTGGATAAGTGCGATATCCTGCTGAATTTTATAGACCATAAAGCACAATTTTTCAAGCTTTATGTTACAATAGATAAAACACAGAAGAGAAATTTTTAAGGTAAATTATGACCAACAAAACAAAAAAAACCAAATGGAATGACCCAAACGCAGCGGTAGAAGCATCAAAATACCAAAACCCCATCCCATCACGCCTGCTGATTTTGCAGACGGTGGCAGACATCACCAATCAAGGCAATCCTGCCACCCAAGAGTCGCTTGCCATGCATTTTGGCATTTTGGACGATGAAGATAAGTTTTTTGCCCTGACCAATCGCCTAAAAGCCATGCTCAGAGATTCACAGCTTGAGCGTAGTGATGGCATTCATTTTAGTGTCGCCCCTTTGCCGACCATCTTGAGCGGTACAGTATCCGCCAATCCCAAGGGCTTTGGCTTTGTGGTATTGCCTGATATGCCCGACCTATTTTTGCACGAAAAACAAATGCGACTGGTCTTTGATGGCGATAGCATCGAAGTGGTCGCAAGTGAATATCGGGGCAAGGCAGAAGCACGCATCACCGCTGTCACGCACCGCCATCAGCTAGAGTTTATTGGTAAGCTTGCTTATGATGGCGAAGGGTTTTTTGTGCAGTTATCTGGTGCTAACGCCCATCAGCCCATCACCGTCAGCGATGACAATGTGATGGCGATGAATGCTGGTATCGGTGATGATGTCAAAGTTGCTATCATCGATTTGCCGACTTATCAAGAGTTCGCCACCGGCAAAATCACCGAACTACTGAGCAACCTGAATGATCGCGAATTAATCATCGAGACCACGCTGTATAATTATGGCATTCCGCATGAATTTAGCAAAGAGACGCTCAAACAGGCGGCAAGCTTCGATGAGCCATCTGACAAGGACTTTGCTGGCCGTGTCGATTTGCGTCATCTGCCACTGGTGACCATCGATGGTGAAGATTCTCGTGACTTTGACGATGCTGTCTATGCCGAAAAGCGTGCCGGTGGCAACTTCCGTGTCGTCGTCGCCATTGCTGATGTCAGCCATTATGTCACACCACGATCGGCACTCGATATCGATGCTTATGAGCGTGGTACTTCGGTATATTTCCCACATCGAGTCATTCCGATGCTACCAGAAGCCCTATCCAACGGCTTGTGTTCATTGAACCCAAAGGTTGACCGTCTGTGCATGGTCGCTGATATCAAGGTCTCTCGTGGCGGCAAGGTGACTGGCTACAAGTTCTACCCTGCGGTGATGCACTCACAGGCACGCTTGACTTATAATCAAGTCAATGCCTATTTTAATGACCCAACCAACGAAACCCTACCTGATGATTTGGTGCGTAATGGCGATGTGCTCAAATCGATTGACACACTGCATCAGCTGTACCAAATCCTAGATGCCCGCCGTGAAGAGCGCGGTGCGATGGCGTTTGAGACCGCTGAGACTTATATCAAATTTGGCAAAGATGGTGACATCGTCGATATTGTCGCTCGCACTCGTGGTGATGCACACAAGCTCATCGAAGAGATGATGCTACTTGCCAATACCTGTGCGGCAAATTTTGCGCTCAAGCACGAACTGCCTGTGCTGTATCGCAACCACGATAAGCCCAATGACGAAAAATCCGCTCGCCTGCACGAGTATGTCAAAAGCTTTGGCCTATCATTCCCAAGCGAGTCGCCAACGCATGAAGATTATCAGCGTATCATCAAAGCCACTGCCGACCGCCCTGATGCGGTGAGCATCCACAGTATGCTACTTCGCTCGATGATGCAGGCGAATTATAGCCCTGATAATATTGGTCATTTTGGTTTGGCGTATGATGAATATAGCCACTTCACCAGCCCAATCCGTCGCTATCCAGATTTGATGCTGCATCGTGCTATTAAGGACAAGGTCACCGCCCAAAAACCTGCCGATGCACTATACGGCTCGCTCGATGAAGCTGGCGAGCAAACCAGTCTCACCGAACGCCGTGCCGAAGAAGCCTCTCGTGATGTCGAGACCTGGCTAAAATGCCACTATATGCAGCGCCATATCGGTGATGAATTTACCGCAACTGTCGCCACGGTGACAAGCTTTGGGCTGTTTGTCACCCTTAATGAGCTGTTTATCGAAGGTTTGATTCACATCTCAGGACTAGGCAATGAGTACTTTGATTATGATGAGCGAGAACAAAAACTCATCGGCGATAAAGGCTCAAAATTCGGACTGGGTGACAGCCTACTGATCCAAGTGGCAGGTGTGAATATGGATTTATTGCAAATTGACTTTAAGCTGGTCGAACAGCTGAGCCAATTGGGCAGTGATGGCATTGCCAAAGCCATCGACAAACCCAAATCAACAGGCAAAGCAGGTAAATCAGGCAACTCGGGCAAAACCAAAAGCCGCCGCAAATCATAAATCGGCACAACACAAAGATTCATAAGGACATGAAATGGCAACTTCAAAGACCAAACCGCGCTATAACTTTTTAGAAGGCATCACCGATGTGCTGACCGCGTATATGCTCGCTGGCGTATTGCTCATCGTCATCGGTGGTGGCGGATTGTGGTTGCTGTTTGGCACGGCGATCATCTTGATCATACTTTTGACGCTAATGGTGAACTTCCCAAAGGGCAAATTTAAAATTTACGCTTTTGGTCTTGCGGTATATATCGCTCTTTTGATTCACACCGCAATCAAGACCGCCGACCAGCCGATTAATGAGCTGTTTGTACTCATGATTGTACTTGGCATGACCCAAGCGGTGCTGACTGTACGATATTATCAAAATAAACTTAAGAAATAAAATGACTCATCTCACCGAAACTTTGTGCAAAATTAACACACTAAACCAGCTACAATCATGGCAAAGTGCCGAACTTGAACGGGTGATGAATACCGTTTTTGATACGGTCAATCTGCCAGAACCACTCAATGCCGCTTGTCGCTATGCCATCCACAATGGCGGTAAGCGCGTGCGTCCTTTATTGACCGCAGCGACTTTTATCAGCCTTGCAAACCTTGAAAATACTGACTTACAGATGCAAGCACAAATGACCTTGCGTGCGATGCTAGCCGTGGAGATGATACATGGCTACTCACTTGTGCATGATGATTTGCCTTGTATGGATGATGATGAGCTGCGCCGCGGTAAGCCGACTTGCCATGTGGTCTATAGTGAAGGCACTGCCCTGCTTGCTGGTGATGCACTACAATCCATTGCTTTTGAATTATTAAGCATGGATTTACAGTCAATATTTGATACGCCATCTGATGATGACATCGGGCTGCAGCTACTTGGCACACTTGCCCCGCGCGCGCGCCGCATGGTCGCAGGACAGATGTTGGATATTGAAGGTGAGAATAAGACACTGACCCAAGCTGAACTAGAAGCCATTCACCGCGACAAGACAGGTGCACTCATTGAAGCATCTGTGCTGATGGGTGGCATCTGTGCTGATGCTGATGATGCAATGATGCTAAAGCTTGGTCAATACGCTCGCGCGGTGGGACTTGCCTTTCAGGTGCAGGATGATGTCCTTGATGTCATCGCTGATACCGAAACACTTGGCAAACCTGCTGGCAGCGATGAAAAATTGGAAAAATCCACTTATGTCAAGCTGCTGGGTGTCGATGGCGCAAAAGCTTATGCCGATCAGCTGTTTGACGATGCGCGCACGGCGGTAAACGGATTTGGCGAGCAGAATTTATTGGTACAAATTGTCGATTGGTTACAGGCGCGCTCGTTCTAATTTTATCAAATCCTACAGCTAGTCTTGCTACCCTTGTAGCAACTTTACCATTGCAGCAGGTTTGGCAAGCGTTTGGCTACCCACACACCACACAAACTCAGCATGGATGGCGCGTAATTTATCATCAATCTGCGCTGTGACAGCATCATCAATGCGTATTGATAAATGGTACAAATGCCAATGAAAATGCGTCAAAGTATGCTTGATGCGTTTGATTGGCTGTGTGATGATGGGCAGATCAAGCGTGGTCATCAGCTGAGATTCTGCCAAGGATTGTGCTACAGACTGCGTGCTGTCATTCGCTGAATTTTGCCATGCTTTTTCTAGCAGATTTTGTAGATTTTCTACAGACAACTCACCATCCCCGCCATAATCCAAAGCCATCATCGGCAAGCACCACAGCCCATCCCAAATGCCGCCGTCATTGTGCCGATGTAGCCACAGCGTGCGATCATTATGAATCAGTGAAATGACAAGACTGTGGCGATGCGGCTTGGCGGCAGCTTTTTTCTTAACAGGAAAATCGGTCTGTCGCCCCAGCTGCCGCGCTTGGCAGTCGCTTGCCACAGGGCAAATATCGCACTTTGGGCGTGTGCGCGTGCAGATGGTCGCGCCCAAATCCATCATCGCTTGGGCATATTTACCGCTGTCGGTTTGTGGCGTCAATAAGGTCGCAAGCTCCCACAATGCCTTGTCGGTCGCGCTTTTGGTGATGTCATCACCGATGGCACGATGGCGTGTCAGTACGCGTTTGACATTGCCATCACAGATCACGCCAAAGTCGCGCACACCCATCGCCACGATCGCCCCAGCGGTGGATCGTCCGACACCGCGCACCGCCTGCCACTCATCAAGCGTCTGCGGAAAGTGACCATTTTTATCAATAAAATCAGCAACTTGCTTTGCCCCTGCGTGCAGATTACGCGCGCGTGCATAATAGCCAAGCCCTGCCCACAGCGTCGCCACATCTTGCCAATCGGCTGCCGCCAATGCCTGTACAGTCGGAAATTTCTCCAAAAACCGCCCAAAATAACCAAGCACCGTCGCCACCTGCGTCTGCTGCAGCATGATCTCCGACAGCCACACCGCATAGATGTCAGCTTCAGGCTTGTGATGGTATTGCCATGGCAAATCATGGCGTCCAAACTGATGAAACCAAGTCAGTAGGCGCGGTGCAAAGCTGGCAGACAGCGCATCAGTGGATTTTTGGCTTGTGGTCATGGCGGATAACTGCTACAATCAAGGATTTAGCGAATCATTATACCGACAAGCCCCATAATTACAAGCTATACCATGTCCAAAGTTTTTCACAAATTTTATACCATCGCCCTAAGCACTGCTGTTTTACTTGCAGGCTGCAGCGTCAGCATTGAACAAACGCCGCCCACACCACCTGCCAAAACCGGCACGCCCACCATCAGCACGCCCAAAGTTATTGCTTATAATTTTGAAGATAAATTTAATAATTTCGCCCAATGTGATGGGCAGTTTTATCAGCGTACCGCGCCTGTCTTGGTCGGTGATAAAGGGCAAAAGCTGAATCAATCGCTGTATGCCCTATGCTTTGATGGCTTTGCTACGCTGTACTCTGGCGTGTCGCGTACGCCATTTTGGTCAGCATCACACCTAGACCGCAAGCGCGTAGTACAAGCGCGCAGCCTGACACGCGTGGATAATTTTCGCGCCGAAAAACGCCTTGCACCCAATCACCGTGCCGAGCTTGCTGACTATCGCCGCTCTGGATTTGACCGCGGACACATCGCACCCAATGGCGACATGGCGACCAATGATGAGCAGTACGCAAGCTTTAGCCTTGCTAACATTGTCCCACAAAACGGTGAGCATAACCGTAACCTGTGGCGACACATCGAAAATGCCACGCGCACACTAACCAGCAAATATAACGATGTCTATGTAGTCACGGGCGTGGCGTTCATTGGTACGACGAGTGAGCGCATCGGCGGACGCGTCTTAGTTCCGAGTCACTTTTTTAAGGCAATCTACATACCAAGCATCAATCAAGCTGGGGTGTATTTCTCTGCCAATAGTGCATCTGCCGACTATGAAGTCATCAGCTTATCTGAGCTGTCTGCCCGCACTGGCATTGATGCTATGCCAAATTTATCAAGCGATGTCAAGCATCACGCCTTTAATCTGCCTGCACCGATGACCCAAAAACAAGCCGATGCCATCATCCTAAACAATCGAGACACTTGGCTTGCCTTTGGTGGTGAACTTATCGATTATGCTGTGAATTTTTTAAGAAAATCTTAATGAGAAAATGACATGATTCACCCCTTTGACAATGATCATGAAGCGCTGAGTATTGGCGGCTTAAGCGTCGAAAATGGCTTGGATGGCATTGCTATTTATGGTGATTTGACCATTTATCCCAATGCCGATGGGCTTAACCAAGCCAAAGCACTGCAAGCTTTTGCCGATGTATTGGTCACAAAGCTTACAGACAGACTTAACCGCCCATCAGCTGGCGATTCTACAAATGACTTATCGGTCACAGATGGCGATGCTGTACAGACGAAAGAGACGATTAACAATCCATTTGCCTAAGAATCGTACAGCTAAGTGATTGAATTGCTTATATTTTGTGCAAAATTTCTCCAAAAGAAACACTCGTTCACTCGTTGTAACAAAATCAGCCGTAAACCATAACAAAACTTTGTCTAGACAGTTTGCAATTCTCAAATCGCTTGGTTATAATGAATTCAAGCTTGAAACTGCCAGCTAAGCTTTTGGGCTGATTTAAGCGGTTTTCTTAATGATTTTAATCACAGGTGTTTCACCAAGGAGTGTTTTATGAAATTCTCTAGCAAGTTGATGGCAATCGGCGCTGGTCTTGCACTATCAGCATCAGCATTCGCCGCCGACGGTATCGTCGGTCACTGGCAAACTTATGAAGATGGTCAGCCAAAAGCCGTCGTACAAATCAGCCAATCAGGCAATACCTTCACAGGTAAAATCGTCGAAGGCAATACCGCCAAAGCCAAAACTTATGTCGGTCGCACAGTCATCACTGGCCTAAAGGCTGATGGCGGCGGCAAGTATAGCGGCGGTAAAATCACCGACCCTGTCAATGGTAAAACCTATGATCTGAACGCAACGCTAAAAGGCTCAAAGCTTGACCTAAAAGGCGGCTACAAGATCGCAGGTAAAGTGGTTGGTCGCAGCCAAACTTGGCAGAAAAAATAAGCTTCTCGCCTGATAATCAAAAATGCCCGAAGTTCGCTTTGGGCATTTTTGTTTGTCTATTATTTTTATTAACAATAATTACTAAAAATAGCTTTGTGCAAATAATCATTTGTGATATGATAAAAACTCATTCCACTCTCAAGGAAAGATGATGAAACGCACGCTGATTTGTATACTGGCTGCAGCAAGCTTAGTTGCACCGAACATCACCTTTGCCAAAACCAGCACAGAAAACAGTAAGAAAATCGCGGTGGTAAAAAAGGTTTTCCAAAACTTCAATAATCATCGCAGTACGAATATTTTAAAAAATGCTACACCTACCTTTCAGCGCGCAGTACGCAATGACAATGCGCGCACTCCTGATGGCGAGATGAACTGCCAACCTTGGGATATGATGGGTGGCTCTGATCCCATGATTAAAAACCCAAAATTCACCACTAATAAAAAAGGCAATGTGTTGGTCAGCTACCGCAATCACGGTTCTTTAGAAAAATTAGAATTTCAACTGACTAAAACTGGCAGCCGTTACGCGATTGCCGACATTTGGAATACTGATGAGATTTACGAAGGCAAATCATTTATAAGCCTAATGAATGAGTGTCAGCTGTATGGTTTATAAGCCATTACCCAAAACAAAACCCAGCCTATAAGCTGGGTTTTTATCATCTGATTATAAATCAGTTCATCGCCAAGACAGTGCCTGTATTCGCAGATGCATCGATATAACGCGCATCACGCCATACGGTATAGCCATTGTGCTGACGATATGGGCTGAAATTCGGCTGACGAAAATCTGACACCCATTGGTTGCCATCATAGATTTGTATATGGCCGTGTGGGTTTTTGCTAGTGCGGTTAAATACCACGACATCGCCCACTTGTGGCTGATAGTTGTCATTGCTGATTTTTACAAAGCCTGCGCCTGCTAGTGTGCCGTTGGCATATTGATAAGCAGATGGCTGTGGGGTGAATTCATAACCAGCGGCTTGTAGTGCACGGCGCACATACAAAGCGCAACGACCGATACTGCGACCTAATGCAGTGCGTGATGCCTGCATGGCAGCGATACTTGGTGCGCTGTTGCTGGTCAGCTTAGCGGCGACGCTGCTTAGTGCAGAAGAGAAATTTGAGCTGTAATTTGTGGTGGCTTGAGTGAGTAAATTACTGCGCGGATTTTGGTTGCTGCTCGCGATTAGGCTGTTGATGGCGCTGTCAATGTCGATTTCAACATCAGGCACGCTGGCAACATAAGCTTCTTCGGCTGCATAAGTGCTTTGTGCGGCACTTGATTGTGCAATGGTCAAGCCAACGGCTGACATTAGCCAAAATACTCGTTTCATTTAGGTTTCTCCCACGCGCATGGCTTGCTTGGCTCATCAGCTAAAATGGTGAGTGCCGATGTGTCCTGCCGATACCTTAAATACGGCGATTTGACTGCCCCTTTGCGTTGCCTTGTGCGTGTTTTGTTGGTTGGTTTTGTTTAAAGCTCGTGGACGCAGCACACTTCCTTTGCGTACTAGAAAAGCGGCATTCTTCAGAAGAATTACCACTTTTCTCTTTAGGCGTGATACACTTGCTCTGCGGACACCATGTCCATAGGTTCTACAGTTTTATCTGGTGAGATATGTCTGATTCTACAAAAACCACAACGATCAATGATTTATTGGCAAAAACAAATAAGCCCAATCATCTGGCGAGTCGCTTGGAGCATCATGCTGCTGCAGGCGCTGCACTGCCTGCGAATTTATCAAGGCAGTATCATCATCTGCATCAGCTGACCATCATAGTACGCCAAGCATTATCAGAGCTACTGCCCGAATCAGTGCTTGCCGACTGCTATGTCGCTACTGCGTCGCCGACCGAACTGTGTATCTCACTCAGCTCAGCCACCGCGGTGAATCATGCGCGCTATATGATGGTGAATTGTGTTCAAGCTTTGCGCGCTTATGATTCGTGTTTTTGTCATCTGCAGTCGCTCAAGGTAATTTTAGCCCCAAAGCCGATCCAATCAGACGCTCGCCAAGACAGTTCACATAGAACCCTAAGCGAAAACACAAGGCAAAATATAGCACAATCTGCGCAATTTGTCACGAAAAATGAACGCTTGCGTGCAGCTTTACTTAAATTAGCCCAAGACAAACCGTGATTTGTTAATATGACTTTGATGGTTGTCTTAACGATCAAAGTCATTTGATTGTGTTGATTAATTGTTATGATGTTACATGGTTTTTGTAAAGTTTTGTAAATTTACAATCTTGCTGTGATTTTTCACACCATCGCTATCGACAACATTGCACAGTTACTATTTTCCAAACCCTTACCGCCACCACTGTAATCCCTTACTATTATCAGTGTTTTTCGGACCCACAAAAAAAATACCAACGGTGCTATATATGCAACTGTTGGTATTTTTTGCGAAACTTATTGATGCTACGGTCAATATGACAATCTTTCTAGCAGTTTTCTATACCATTTTTGGCATCGGTACAGCCGTTCACTCAGTACATCATTATTCGCCTGCATCGACATAGACGATTGGGCAATCATCTTTGTCATAAAATGTTACAATTTCATAGCTACTTTCATCAGCCAGAACCGCACGGATCAGGTTATTATTAACTGCATGACCTGATTTGTACGCAGAAAACTTACCCAGCAGCTGATGACCGATGACATACAGATCGCCCACCGCATCAAGCATCTTATGGCGCACGAACTCATTTGGATAACGCAGACCGCCTTCATTGACCACTTTGTCATCATCAAGCACAACGGCATTATCAAGGCTGCCGCCTAGGGCAAGATTGTTCTTTTGTAGATATTCTAAATCCTTTAAAAAACCAAAAGTACGCGCCTGCCCCACTTCGATGGCGAAATTTGCGGTATTAAAATCAAGGCGTGTGCTCTGCTCGGTGGCAGCGATGGCAGCATGGCTAAAATCAATCTCAAAATCCATCAAAAAGCCATTATCATACGGTTCAAGGCGCGCCCATTTATTGCCATCGCCCACTTCCACAGGCTTGATGATTTTGATGAATTTTTTGGGTGCGTCCTGCTCTTGGATGCCCGCTTGATCGATCAAGAACAAAAACGGCGCAGCACTGCCATCCATGATCGGAATCTCTGCAGCATCCACTTGGATGATCAGATTGTCAAGTCCACACGCCGCCACCGCTGACAGCAGATGCTCAACCGTACCAACGCGCGCATCGCCCTGCACCAAATTCGATGACATCATGGTATCAACCACCAGATCCGCTTGCATCGGTACGCTTGCGCCCAGATCCGTGCGCTCAAACATGATGCCCGTATTAGGTTCGGCAGGCTTTAGCGTCAGCGTCACTTTTTTGCCACTGTGCAGACCGATCCCTGTCGCCGTAATGGCTTGCGCAACCGTGCGTTGATTTAGCTGTGTCATACTCATTCTCGATCAAAATATTTCAAAATGTGTCATGATAGTTTATCATCGACTGCCGATTTTGTCATCAGTTGCACTTACGGCTTTATCAATAATTGTGTTTAATTTGTTTTATGATTTGTAATTTATATAAATCATTAGAAAATATTTGATTTTATCAATAAAAATTCAGCCCAAAACACAATAAAAAAACAGGTGCCGATCAAGCACCTGTTCGCATGATAAAATGCAAGAATTACGCAGACACGCGCGTTTGGTATTCGCCAGTACGGGTATCGACACGCACAACTTCATTTTGTTGGACGAATAGCGGTACGCGCACCACAGCGCCAGTTTCTAGGCGTGCAGGCTTACCACCGCCACCTGAAGTATCACCGCGTACACCTGGATCGGTCTCAACGATCTCAAGCTCAACGAAGTTTGGTGCAGTCACTGACAAAGGCGCGCCATTAAATAGCGTGATGGTGCATAGCGCGTTTGAGTTTTCTTTTAGCCATTGTGCTGCGTCACCCATCGCAGTTTTGTCCGCTTGTAGCTGCTCAAAAGTCTCTGGGTGCATGAAGTGCCAAAACTCGCCATCATTGTACAGATAGTTCATTTCGGTATCGACAACATCCGCGCCTTCTAGCGTGTCGCCTGATTTGAAGGTTTGCTCAAGCACTTTGCCTGTGCGTAGGTTGCGTAGTTTTACGCGGTTGAACGCTTGACCTTTACCTGGCTTCACATATTCATTTTCGATGATTGAACATGGGTTGCCGTCTAGCATGACTTTCAAGCCAGCTTTAAAATCGTTAGTAGAAAAACTTGCCATAGGAATTACCTGCAACTTATCAATAAAAAATCGAGCAATGCTCAGTTAAAATTTCAATTCGTGGTCAAAAAATGCGTTATAATGACGACAAACGCAATTTTCGCTGCAAACATTGCATTATATAAAGTTTTACTGAATTTTGTCAAAAAATAAACCATGATTTCTACAAAAAAATTTTTCAGTGATGCCGATCTGCCCACTTTTACCGATTGGCAAAGCGAATTGGCAGCGGCAGTAAGTGATGTCGATGAGCTGTATCGCTTGCTTGAGCTGCCTGCGCCGCGTGATGTATATGCACCCAAGCAGTTCGCCCTGCGCGTGCCACACGCATTCATCGCCAAGATGAAAAAAGGTGATGCCAATGATCCGCTGCTACTCCAAGTCCTGCCAAGCCATGCCGAACGCTTGACAACCGATGGCTACAGCACCGATCCCTTGGCAGAAAATCACCACAATCCCATCAAGGGGCTGCTGCACAAATACCGCTCGCGTGTGCTTTTGACCATCACAGGGGCGTGTGCAGTGCATTGCCGTTATTGCTTTCGCCAGCATTTTGATTATGCTGCCAATCAGCCAAGCAGCCGCGAGATTGATGCGGTGATTGATTATATCAACGCCTGCGACGATGTCGATGAAGTACTATTAAGCGGCGGCGATCCGCTCAATGTCAATAATAAAAGGCTTGCGCTGTGGCTAGAAAAGCTTGCCACCATCCCCCATGTCCGCACCGTGCGCCTGCACACACGCCTGCCTGTGGTGCTGCCCAATCGCATCGATGATGAGCTGCTTGGCTTATTTGCCTCTTTCCCAAAAAAGCTTGTGATGGTGCTGCACATCAATCATACCAATGAAATCGATGACAATCTGATCGCCAAATGCCAAGCCCTGCGCGCATCGGGCATCACTTTACTGAACCAAACCGTGCTACTCAAAGGCATCAATGATGATGCTAAAACTTTATGCGCACTCAGCCATGCGTTATTTGGTGCAGGGATTTTGCCCTATTATCTGCACATCTTGGACAAAGTGGCGGGCGCGGCGCATTTTGATCTGCCAATTGAGCAGGCGGTGGCGATTTATTGGCAGCTTTTAGAAAACTTATCCGGCTATCTTGTGCCAAAGCTTGTGCAAGAACTGCCCAATCAACCTTACAAAACCCCTGTCGATATTCACGCATACCGCCCCAATCCACACACCGCCGAAAAAATATGAAATTTATGCAAAAAGTGCTTGCAAAAGACAAAAACTTCGGTATAATAGCCATCACTTATTTAGGCGTATAGCTCAGTTGGTTAGAGCACCACCTTGACATGGTGGGGGTCGATGGTTCGAGTCCGTTTACGCCTACCAAACATTAATTTAAGGGTGTCCATTTCGGTGTGACACCCTTTTATTTTCAAGGCTTTTCGCCATTTTCCTTGTCCCACATTGTCCCATATAATCCCTTTAAATCCTAACAAAATGTTGGTATCATTGTTGGTATCGGTTTTTGTGATACCAACAAAGGGGCTAAAATGCTGACTGATACCGCCATTAAAAAGCTGAAACCATCAGACAAATGCACGCATGGCAAAGTAGATAAATACACCGATGGAAACGGCTTACAACTTTGGGTGAGACATACAGGCGTAAAATCATGGGTGATTGCCTACCGATGACACGGCAAACAGCAAAGCATGACCATTGGCACATATCCAACTATCAGCCTACAGCAGGCACGCATACACGCCCTATCAATCAAAGAGAAAATCAAACAAGGCATTGACCCAAAGCACGCCAAGCCATCAGCGGTGCTATTTGGTGATGTGGCAAACGATTACCACGCCAAAAGAAACCCCAACAACCCCGACAATGCAGGCAAACACACCGTAACTATTGGCACATACAACAGGGATTACAGAGCCTATATTAACGACATAGCCCCAAAGCTTGCCCATATCGATATACAAGCCATCACGCCTGCAATGGTGCTAGATGTGGCAAAGACGATAGAGAAACGGGGGGCGGGTGATATGGCAAGCCGTTCAATACGCCAAATAGGGGCGATATACCAACACGCCATACACAAAGACCAATTCAACGGCGTATCACCGCATACAGGGCTAGAAAAGCAACTAGGCAAACGCCAAAAGCGTAACTATGCACGCATTGAATTTCACGAACTCAACGCCCTATTTGCTGATATTGAAAATTCCAACTGCCAACCATTAACCAAACTTGCTTTTCGGTTTCTTTGTTATACCTTTGTGCGTACCAAAGAAATGCGGTTTATGACATGGGGCGAAATTGATTTGCAGGCGTGTTTGTGGCGTATTCCTGCCAAGCGTATGAAAATGCGTAAAGACCACATTGTCCCACTATCAAGCCAAGCCATACAGATACTACAGACCATCAAGGCTATGGGGCTAAGTGATGAATTTGTTTTTTTCAATCCATCATCACGCAATGTTATCAGTGAAGCCATTTTGACCGCATCACTCAAACGGCTAGGATGGCAGGACAAAATGACGGGGCACGGCTTTAGGGGATTGGCAAGCACTACATTACATGAACGCCAATACAATCACGATGCCATAGAATTGCAGTTAGCACACACAACGGGCAACGCCACAACACAAGCTTATGACCACGCCAAACACATTCCCTACCGCCAACAGATGATGCAAGAATGGGCTGATATGGTGGATGGTGAAATTGGTACAATCAGCGATTTTGTAGAAAATCATTGTTAAGGCGGTAAATTTAAAAATGGTATTCCCAAAAATCCCCTATTTAACCCACTACACCGCTACACAACCGCTACAACCCTTGCTATATAAGGCTTTGAGCGTGTAGCGACTTGAAAAACAGACCCGCTATAAAAAAAGGGTAACCCGCTACACCGCTACATAACCGCTACAACGCCAAGCCTTATGTATCAATGGATTGGGCGATTTATGGCAAAAATGGCGTGCATTTGGCTTGCCTGCAATATGGCATTTGGTGATTTAGGATAGTTAAGCAAGATTAATCAATAGGGGAATGTAGTTTGTTGTAGATTGGCATAATCTAAAACACTTTTGCAGGGCTAGGAGTAGCTACCGAACGGCGGTTATTATTGCACCTTAGACCGCCACGCCCTGCATCCTATTTGGTTAAGGTGCTAAAGGTGCAAATGATGGGATTGACAAACCTTTTGGATGAAGTGGGCTATATTTCATTTGATGATATGGTGAATGCCATTCACCAACATATCGGATTGGATAAAGATATTGAAATGGCAGAAAATATTTTATTACACATTTTGGACAAGCATATTCAACCACATGAAGAAACAATCAAAATATATAACAATATTCAAAATGTTTGGCAGGAATTAATAAGAAATCCATATTCCGAATGGGCTGATTATAGTATATGGTACAAATGGAACGATACAGAAATTCAAATGGATATAGCAAATTATCAGCATATCATTATTGAAATCATGCGAGAACGCAAACACCAAAGAAAACTTTTAAACGAACCAGTATTATTTTAAGAAAGGAATATTTGATGAAAAATTTAGATAAAGTCATAGGATTTAAAAAGTCTGAAATCTTACAAATCATCAAAGAATTTGACCCTACATTTTCTTTTGATAGCCATTCAGATAATGCTATTCACCATCCAAAACCATTAGAAAGCAAGCATCAGCAACAGATAGCAGACCTACAGGCAGAAAATGCACACCTGAAAGCACACATTGCAGAGCTTGAGAGCCAACTCAATCAAGCCAATATCACGCCCGCTATAAAGCACACCAACACGGCATTACAAGCCCTGCATGATGTGCTTGTTACGCATTGGCAGGACTATGACCCATCACAGCCAAAGACACGCCCAAAGCAAGATTTTATTAAAGCTTGGATTGTCGAAAATTACCCCGAGATTGAACCAAGTAAGGCGTTATGGATTGATAAGATTATCCGACATGGCACGCATGATTAATTTTTACCGTTACGGTTTATAGCCCTTGATACACAAGGGCTTTTTTATTGCGTGATGGTGAAAAATGCAGGCGTAACGGTGCTTACCGTAAGCCTTAACGGTATTGCCGTAACGGTACATTCACCGCCTATCATACGCCCATAGCCCCACATGAACGAATGTGGACGAATTAAACAGCTATGGAGTAATTACCATGAACAAACAACCTACCCTATCACCGCAAGGCATGAGCCGATTAAAGGACATTTTGCCGTTATTGCCATTTGGTAAATCTACCCTTTGGCGTATGGTAAAAGATGGCACATTTCCACAGCCTATCAGATTTGGCACGCATTGCACCGCTTGGAAAAATAGCGAAGTCCTAGCATGGATTGAACAACAAGGGGGCAAGGCATGAAAGACCTAGACAGCTACAAAGCTAAGATTTTGGCATACCTAAAGACAGGGGCAACGCTTGAGCCAATGACCGCCTTAAACCTTTGGGGATGTTGGAGCTTATCACAGCGTATCACCGAATTAAAACAGGATGGCTATCCAATCCAATCACGCATGACAACCGCCCCGAGCGGTAAACGCCATGCAGTCTATTGGATAGAACCAAGCGATATTGCCAAACTGACAGGAGTGATGGCATGAAAGGATTAGAGGGATTAATAAAAATTCATGTGATGAATGCAGGCGATGGGCTAAGCATTGATAGCATAAAACAGATAATGAACACATTTAACAGCCGTCAAACGCTAAGCCCATTTGTTATTTTTGTAGATGATACCGCATTGGTTTTTGATCTTGAATTGTCAAACCAAGTGCAACGTTTTTTTGAAGTAAACTTCATAAGGTGTTTTCCAACCTAAACATTTACGCGGTCGTAAATTCAGTTTATTGACCACCTGTTGAATATCAACTTCGCTCCACTGATTGATGTCTTGGTGCTTCGGAAAGTATTCACGAAGTAACCCATTTGTATTTTCATTCGTTCCCCGTGTCCATGGTTGATGCGGCTCGGGGAAGTAAAATTCTACACCCAGTGCTTCTGTTACCAAACGATGTTGGGCAAATTCCTTACCACGGTCTGGCGTAATTGACCGCAATATATGTGAATCAAGCAATTCAATCATGGCTTTTTGGACAGTTTCGGCTTTTTTGGCAGGAATGTTCTTCACCAACTCAAAACGACTTTTGCGTTCCGTCAGCGTCAGCAAACAAGCTCCACCCGCTTTACCCAGTACGGTATCGGCTTCCCAATGTCCAAAGCGACTGCGATTTTGCGCCGAAATGGGACGGTCGTTCAAATGGTTGGATATCTGAATTTTGCCACGTTTTTCATGATGATTTTTTGTATGCCGTGTTTTGCCTTTGTGGCGTAGTTTGCGACTGGCTTTGCGTTCTCCTATATCAAACAGCCCTGAATAAATACCACGATAAATGGTTGAATAACTGATTGATAAATTAGATTGTTCTAATTTCAATCGTGCGCTAATTTGTTCAGGCGACCAGTTTTCTGTCAGAAACTTTTCTTGCACCAAATTGAAATATTCAGGCTGCTCTAATTTGCGCTGTGCTTTGCTGTTTTGACGATGCTTCAAATAGCTGTTTTGTGCGTTCGTTGCACTGTAGCTTTCTAGAGTGTGTCGTTTCAGCTCGCGAGAAATGGTGCTGGAACTACGCCCCAATGCTTTGGCAATTTCGGCTTGTTTTTTGCCCTGTGCGAGTAAAATCATTATCTTTTCTCGCTCGTTTATTGTAAGATGTCGGTAGGAAGTACTCATCATTTGGAAGTGGTTTTTGTGTGGAAACAAAATTATATTCTAGTTGATGAGTACTTCTTTTTTGTTGCACTTGGATTGTAAATTCAGCAATGGAATGGCGCTGAAGAAGTGCAATCTTCATCAGGCATTATTGTATCAACAGGATTGGGATCAACGGGGTGGTTTCAATCTATTCTTGCTGGTGCGATGGCAATTACAGGAGAAGCTTCGCACCCTCTATTACAAGGCTTTAGCTGGAGTGATCGAAAGCTACAATTTAGTGTAAGAGAGCCATTTCCAAGTAGAACAACAGGTGTTGCACTGACTTTTGGCACTATTGAGCCTGACTCACCACTGCAATTAGGATCTTTGATGCCAGAGAATGGCGTAATTTTCTCTGATGGCATCGAAGATGACTATTTACAATTTAATGCAGGTTGTATTGCTCACATTGGTATCGCTGACATACAAGGGCAACTAATTAGCCAAAAAGGGCGTCAGCGAATTTAGATTTATTTAGCGCTCTTTAATACTGTTTCAAGTCCAGAGATCATCACATCAAGGACAAACAAAAATGCAGCATCACCATTATCACTATCCATAATTGCAACGGCTTGGGTTAATAATGGCGGATAGGCAACAGTATCCGTCTCTACTTTTTCACGCTCTTTTTGGCTTTCTTGATGCTCTTGAGTTTCCAGTACGGAGCCTAATGTAAAATGCGCAATAGAGCTTAATGCATACACGGCTTGAGATAGACTAAACCCAGCATCACACAAAAACTGTAGTTGCTGTTCTGATGTCTCAAATTGACTTTCAGAGGGGCGTGTTCCCGCATGAATTTTGCCACCATCACGATACATTAATAAGGCTTGGCGGAAGCTTTTCGCGTTATTTCGCAAAAAGTCCTGCCATGTTTCATTCGGCAATGGCAAAACATGATGATGGTGCTTTTGCAAAATAGTTTCTGCTAATGCATCTAACAAAGCGCGTTTATTTTTTACATGCCAATACAATGTGGGTTGTTCCACACCTATTTTTTGCGCCAGCTTACGCGTTGTTAATCCTTCAATACCAACTTCATTAAGTAAAATCAACGCATTATCAATAACTTGTTCTTTATCTAGCTTTCCCATTACCTACCTCAAAATAAAATAGCCTTGACAATCTATCACTGATAGTGATATTTTACAACCACTCTATCACTGATAGATTTTTAGGATCTCAATGAATAAATCAATTATTATTATACTGCTGATCACCGTATTAGATGCCATTGGTATCGGGCTTATCATGCCAGTACTCCCTACTCTATTAAATGAATTTGTCAGTGAAAATTCACTGGCAACCCATTACGGTGTGCTATTAGCGCTCTATGCTACCATGCAGGTTATTTTTGCTCCTATTCTAGGACGACTGTCTGATAAATACGGCAGAAAACCCATCTTGCTGTTTTCCCTTTTAGGCGCGGCACTCGACTATCTTTTAATGGCATTCTCAACCACACTTTGGATGCTCTATATTGGGCGCATCATTGCGGGGATCACAGGCGCAACAGGTGCCGTATGTGCATCAGCGATGAGTGATGTGACTCCCGCTAAAAATCGAACTCGCTATTTTGGTTTCTTAGGTGGTGCTTTTGGTGTTGGCCTTATTATCGGCCCAATGCTAGGGGGATTATTAGGTGATATCAGTGCTCATATGCCATTTATTTTTGCCGCTATTTCACACTCGATATTATTAATACTCTCTTTGCTCTTTTTCCGAGAAACACAAAAAAGAGAAGCGCTTGTTGCCAATAGGACACCTGAAAACCAAACTGCCTCAAATACAGTCACTGTTTTTTTTAAGAAAAGCCTCTACTTTTGGTTAGCAACCTATTTTATTATCCAGCTTATCGGGCAAATTCCTGCCACCATCTGGGTGCTGTTTACACAATATCGTTTTGATTGGAACACAACTTCTATCGGTATGTCTTTGGCGGTTCTGGGTGTATTACATATTTTCTTTCAGGCGATTGTCGCTGGGAAATTGGCACAAAAATGGGGCGAAAAAACCACCATTATGATCAGTATGTCTATTGATATGATGGGCTGTTTATTATTAGCGTGGATAGGCCACGTTTGGGTCATCTTACCAGCATTAATTTGCTTAGCGGCAGGAGGTATGGGGCAACCCGCATTACAAGGTTATTTATCAAAATCTGTCGATGATAATGCGCAAGGGAAATTACAAGGTACTCTGGTGAGCCTAACCAATATTACCGGGATCATTGGTCCCCTTTTATTTGCCTTTATTTATAGTTATAGCGTCGCTTATTGGGATGGTCTGTTATGGCTGATGGGGGCAATACTTTATGCTATGTTGCTTATTACCGCTTATTTTCACCCTTGAATTGTCAAACCAAGTGCAACGTTTTTTTGAAGTAAACTTCATAAGGTGTTTTCCAACCCAAACATTTACGCGGTCGTAAATTCAGTTTATTGACCACCTGTTGAATATCAACTTCGCTCCACTGATTGATGTCTTGTTGCTTCGGGAAATATTCACGAAGTAACCCATTTGTATTTTCATTCGTTCCCCGTGTCCATGGTTGATGTGGCTCGGGGAAGTAAAATTCTACGCCCAGTGCTTCTGTTACCAAACGATGTTGGGCAAATTCTTTACCACGGTCTGGCGTAATTGACCGCAATATATGTGAATCCAGCAATTCAATCATGGCTTTTTGGACAGCTTCGGCTTTTTTGGCAGGAATTTTCTTCACCAACTCAAAACGACTTTTGCGTTCCGTCAGCGTCAGCAAACAAGCCCCACCCGCTTTCCCCAGTACGGTATCGTCTTCCCAATGTCCAAAACGACTCCGATTTTGTGCCGAAATGGGACGGTCGTTCAAATGGTTGGATATCTGAATTTTGCCACGTTTTTCATGATGATTTTTTGTATGCCGTGTTTTGCCTTTGTGGCGCAGTTTGCGACTGGCTTTACGTTCTCCTATATCAAACAGCCCTGAATAAATACCACGATAAATGGTTGAATAACTAATGGATAATTCAGATTTTTCCAATTTCAATCGTGCACTGATTTGTTCGGGCGACCAGTTTTGCGTTAGGAACTTTTCTTGCACCAAACTGAAATATTCAGGCTGCTCTAATTTGCGCTGTGCTTTGCTGTTTTGACGATGCTTCAAATAGCTGTTTTGTGCGTTCGTTGCACTGTAGCTTTCTAGAGCATGTCTTTTCAGCTCACGAGAAATGGTGCTGGAGCTACGTCCCAATGCTTTGGCAATTTCTGCTTGTTTTTTGCCCTGTGCGAGTAAAATCATTATCTTTTCTCGCTCGTTTATTGTAAGATGTTGGTAGGAAGTACTCATCATTTGGAAGTGGTTTTTGTGTGGAAACAAAATTATATTCTAGTTGATGGGTACTTCTTTTTTGTTGCACTTGGATTGTAAATTCAGCGCCAAAATAAAAAGCAGCGTTTGCTTGCTGTTCAAACGCTGCTAAAATTATGTTCAAATTTGTTCAAAGTTGGTATCAAAGCTGCTTAATTTTTTGCCACTTTTGTGCAAAAAGTATCAAAGCCACCCACAAATCCCAAATCCCCTGAAATACCCATGGATATTAGCATTCAGCGACAATTACCCGCGCTCTACTAGGTATCATAGTTATCACTACCCCATAATTTGATGATATTCAGCCAGCCGTGCGATTAAATTATCATTTAGATGATGGCAGAACGGTTCACATTGAATTGGTTCAATTAGACGACACGCGCACATTATTCCGCGAAACCTTTGAAGCCGATAGTCAGCAAGATATGGCATTACAGCGCAATGGCTGGTTGGCGATTGCCAAACATTTGCGCGATGAATGCGAACGCAGCGCGGCATAAATTTCAGGCAGCCTGAAAATAAAAAATGCCGTTTGAAAGTCGATTTTCAAACGGCATTTTGCGTGTTATCTCATCTCAAAACATTCCTGATGGAATCGGTTGCTGGCTAAACCTTGTTGCATGGCTGCGCTTCGTAACGCTTGTCCAAATTCGTTTACGCCACAATACCATAGCGATGTATTTTGCCAATTTGTGATGTGATTAACTAATTCAGTTGCACTCCAACGACCGTGTTGTGCCGTATCGCGTAGGTGTAGGCGAATATTCGCGGCTTGGGCGGTTTGCTGCAACTGTGCGATAAATTCAGGCGTGTTATCGCGGTAACTGTAAAATAAATCAATAGTTTGTTGATTACCTTGTTTCACTAATTCATCGATTCTCGCTAAAAATGGCGTGATACCGATACCTGTGGCGACCCAAATTTGCGATTCAGACACGGGCGTGTTGAAAGTAAAACGTCCGTATGCGCCTTCTAATCTGACTTCATCGCCCACACGCAAGCGTTGCGCCAAAGTGCTGGTGTAATCGCCTAGATTTTTAATGCAAATTTGTACTGTTTGGCTACCTAAATCCCATGCTGATGACAACGTAAATGGGTGTGGCTTTTCTGGGTCGTTAGCGAAGCGAACAAAAACGAATTGTCCTGCTTGGTGTCCTTGCCATTGTGGTACGCGAATGTGTAATTGCGTGGTGGCGTTGTCAATAATAGGCGTAATATGTTCAATGCTGCCTGAAAACTGGCGTGTTTTGCCTGTTTTGCTGATTAAAATCCAAATCGCTGCAAATGAACCCAACAGCATACACAACGCCATAAACCACGCAATCGGTTGCGCCCAAAAGCTGTATTTCATCAATACCACCGAGTGGAACACCAACACCAAATAACCTACGGCAAGCCATTTATGGCATTTGGCAAACCAGTGATAAGGTATCCATTTTAATATTGCCACAATCATCAATACCGCAACCGCATAAAATGTCCATTCGCCCAAATCTTGAGCCAAGTCGCTCATGCTGCGAAACCATTGTTCTATTGCGCTATTGGGTGCGGTTTTGATTTTGGGTGGTCGGGTGTACCAACCCCATTCTGCGCCCCATTTAATGACTTTTGCGACCCAAAAATGGAGCATACTGGCAACCAATGCCGTCATGCCAAACCATTTATGCAAACGGTAACTTTTATCTAAACCATTCAAATAGCTTTCCAAAAAGGCAGGGCGAGCCGCCAAAATCAAGCAAGCACTCATTGCCATCATAGCAATCATGCCTGTGTATAGGCGAAAGGAAGCGCGAAATGCAAACGGTTCAAAAGGTTGGGGAATGAGTTTGTCTGCCATTAAATACATTAAGGTAATGGCAATAAGGCTTGTCCAAAGAGTAATTTTGCTGGTTTTCATGATATGGTTTAATCCAATTACAATATGACGACATGATATTGGCTGAAAATTAAGGAAAAATTAAGAACCTGTATATGTAAATTAATAGATTGATTTTTTTTGATAATTTTTATGATTTCAGCCCTAAATTTTCACTTTTTCTAACAAAATGAATTTGTTAGTTGAGCTGTAAAGTATGAAATACTTGCTTTGCTGCATCTTCTACTAATTTATTGTTGAATTTGGCTTCTTCGGTAAATTGCGTACTCATGATTGCCATCACAATCGGTTTGCGATTTGGTATGCGAACCACCGCAATATCATTGCGTACACCATATTTTTTACCCGCCCCGCTTTTATCGTACACTTTCCACGATGTTGGCGTAGCAGCGCGAATCAATGGATTGCCTGTTGCGTTATTGTCCAACCAATTCCACAAAATCGTTTTTTGCGATTCGGTTAATGTGTTGCCCAATAAATACGCATTTAAATTCATCGCCATTTGTTTGGGTGTACTCGTATCACGAATATCGTTGGGTTTGGCTTGATTTAAATCGGGTTCTAGCCGATTGGCATGGGTTACGTTATCGCCTAATTGTCGCAAAATACGTTGATATTGTTCCACGCCACCCAATTCTTTGAGCAGCAAATTGGTCGCGGTGTTGTCGCTAAACCGCACGGCTGCTTCACATAATTGGGCAATCGTCATGCCTTTGCCAACGTATTTTTGGGTTTCGGGAGAATAACTAACCAAATCTTTTTGGCTATATGAAATGGTACGATTTAAATCTTTTTCAGGCAGCGATTGCAACACCGCCCCAGCCAACAACGCCTTGAAAGTGGACGCATAAGCAAAGCGTTCATCTGCACGATAAGACAAAGAATGTCCCGTTTCTGTATCCCATACATAAACGCCAATTCGGGCTTGATACTGCTGTTCCAAATTCGCCAAAGCCTGTTGAAAGGTGGCTTGTGTGGCTGATTGTTGCACAGGCGCACTAGCAGGCTGCGGATTAGACGTTACCGAATGAACAGAATTGGGCGAACAAGCCGTTAATGTCAGCAATAATAATGTGCCGATTTTTAACTTATTTAACATAAATTATCCTTTGATTTTACTAAATAAATTTCTTTTCAGGCAGCCTGAAACGTACATTGCGCGGAAATTCGGATAATTTGTTTGTAGAACAAAAAAACAGATTTTGGCGAATTTAAGCGCAAAAGTCTAGCAATTTAGCCTTGAATTGTCAAACCAAGTGCAACGATTTTTTGAAGTAAACTTCATAAGGTGTTTTCCAACCTAAACATTTACGCGGTCGTAAATTCAGTTTATTGACCATCTGTTGAATATCAACTTCGCTCCACTGATTGATGTCTTGGTGCTTCGGAAAGTATTCACGAAGTAACCCATTTGTATTTTCATTCGTTCCCCGTGTCCATGGTTGATGCGGCTCGGGGAAGTAAAATTCTACACCCAGTGCTTCTGTTACCAAACGATGTTGGGCAAATTCCTTACCACGGTCTGGCGTAATTGACCGCAATATATGTGAATCAAGCAATTCAATCATGGCTTTTTGGACAGTTTCGGCTTTTTTGGCAGGAATGTTCTTCACCAACTCAAAACGACTTTTGCGTTCCGTCAGCGTCAGCAAACAAGCTCCACCCGCTTTACCCAGTACGGTATCGGCTTCCCAATGTCCAAAGCGACTGCGATTTTGCGCCGAAATGGGACGGTCGTTCAAATGGTTGGATATCTGAATTTTGCCACGTTTTTCATGATGATTTTTTGTATGCCGTGTTTTGCCTTTGTGGCGTAGTTTGCGACTGGCTTTGCGTTCTCCTATATCAAACAGCCCTGAATAAATACCACGATAAATGGTTGAATAACTGATTGATAAATTAGATTGTTCTAATTTCAATCGTGCGCTAATTTGTTCAGGCGACCAGTTTTCTGTCAGAAACTTTTCTTGCACCAAATTGAAATATTCAGGCTGCTCTAATTTGCGCTGTGCTTTGCTGTTTTGACGATGCTTCAAATAGCTGTTTTGTGCGTTCGTTGCACTGTAGCTTTCTAGAGTGTGTCGTTTCAGCTCGCGAGAAATGGTGCTGGAACTACGCCCCAATGCTTTGGCAATTTCGGCTTGTTTTTTGCCCTGTGCGAGTAAAATCATTATCTTTTCTCGCTCGTTTATTGTAAGATGTCGGTAGGAAGTACTCATCATTTGGAAGTGGTTTTTGTGTGGAAACAAAATTATATTCTAGTTGATGAGTACTTCTTTTTTGTTGCACTTGGATTGTAAATTCAGCAGCAATTAAACTCAAATATATCATCTTAAGTTTTTTCGCTCGTGGTGAGATAAGTTAAACCATAACAAAAAAACCGTTCATCCTTTGACTGACTTAAGGACGAACGGTTTTGGTAGATTTTGGTTAAACAACCATATCAACCACCCCATCACTCAAACCAAATTTTCCCTGGATTCATGATATTTTTGGGATCGATGGCGCGTTTGATGGCTTTCATGACTTCGATGGCAGCGCCATGCTCAGTTTGCATATATTTGCGCTTGCCCTGTCCGATGCCATGCTCACCCGTACAAGTACCACCCATTTCGATTGCGCGATTTGCTAAGCGCTCCAAAATGGTCTCAGCCGCCTGCATCTCACTTGGGTTATTGGTATCGATCAAAAGCAGCACATGAAAATTACCATCACCGACATGACCGACAATCGGTGCAAGCAGCCCAAAGCTTGCGATGTCTTCTTGGGTCGCGACCACACACTCAGCCAGACGCGAAATCGGCACGCAAGCATCGGTAGATAAGGCGCGTGCATCAGGGCGTAATGCACAGCTCGCGAAATAGGCATTGTGCCGTGCTGTCCACAGTTTTTTGCGCGCGGATTCATCACTATCCCACGCAAAATCCGTACCGCCAAAGTCACTGATGATCTCGCCAAATCGCGCCGCCTGCTCAGACACTTCACTGTCTGTACCATGAAACTCCACAAACAGCGTCGCCTGCTCAGGCAGCGTCAAGCCTGAATACTGGTTACACGCACGGATCTGCATCGGATCAAGCAGCTCAATGCGCGCGATCGGCAAGCACAGCTGAATGGTCGCGATCGTCGCCTGACACGCCATGTCAATACTTGGAAAATGACACACACCACTGCCGACACATTCAGGCTGACCGAACAGACGCACCGTAATCTCGGTGACGATGCCAAGCGTCCCTTCTGCACCGACCATCAGACGCGTCAGATCATAGCCTGCCGATGACTTCTTGGCGCGCGTGCCGGTATGGATGATCTCACCTGTCGGCAGCACGACTTCCAGCGCAAGCGTCACATCTTTCATCGTGCCATAGCGTACCGCATTTGTGCCCGATGCGCGCGTCGCCACCATGCCACCGATGGTCGCATTCGCCCCTGGGTCTAATGGGAAAAATAGCCCCGTGGCGCGCAGATACTGGTTGAGCGCCTCACGAGTCACCCCTGCTTGCACGGTCGCGGTCAGATCTTCTTCATTGACTGCGACCACTTGATCCATCTGCGACATATCAATACACAGACCGCCCTGTGGCGCATTCACCTGCCCTTCTAATGATGAGCCAATCCCAAAGGCAATCACTGGCATCTGATACTCATGGCAAATCTTCACCGCATCTGCTACATCGTATTTATCCTTCGCCATCAGTACCGCATCGGCAGGCTCGTTATCCAGCCAAGTCATGGTATGTGCGTGCTGCTGTCGCGTGGTGAGATTGGTCGATAGCTGATCACCGAATCGCTCACAAAGCGCGGTGATGGCGTCGTGAAATCGTGTGTTCTGTGACATAATCATTCCTTAATAAGTGCATGGTTATTTATATGATTTACATAATAATTTTATAAAATTTATATGATAAACGGCATCATAATCCCGATGCATCACTATAACGCAAATGCACCGATGAATCCAGTTTATCACCGATATTTGATGCATAAAAAAGTGCAATTTTAATAAATTTTCTATTCTGATCATGCATAGATCATGGTGCAGAATGCTGATTTTATGGTATATTTTATGTTATATTAAATCGCTCACAATAAGCCACTTAGCATCAGCAGTTATCGACCATGGTTCAGTTAAACTTCCGCCGTTATCCATCCACCACCGCTTTACAGTGCTTTGAGTGCACCGCTCGCCATCTTAGCTTCACTCGAGCCAGTAAAGAGCTACACATGACCCAAAGTGCGGTGAGCAAACAGGTCGCTCAGCTTGAAGAGCTGCTTGCTGTTTCGCTGTTTCATCGCTCAAGCTCGGGGCTGTTTTTGACACCTGCTGGTCAAGCCTACTACCACGATGCCCAAAACATCCTGCAGCAGCTTGAACTCTCCACACTCAATCTGATGGCACACGGCGTCGAAGCTGACACGCTACACATCATCTCGCACGCCACCTTTTGTGCGCAGTGGCTTATCCCTGCACTCAAGGGCTTTCGTCAGGCACATCCACTCATCCACCTAGACATCGCCGAGCAAGCCAGCGCCCTACTTGGTGATAATATCGATATGGGCTTTGTGTATGGTGATGGCGTGTGGGCAGGTATGGAGTCGGTGAAGCTGTTTGATGAATGTTCGGTGGCGGTAGCTGCACCAGATTATTTAGAAAATATCAATAGCCTATCTGATCTTGCCAAGGCACATCTGCTACAAGTCCGCACCCGCCCCCGTGCTTGGTATGATTATTTTATCCAGCAAAATCACCCTGTCGAATCTGCCTTGGTCGGTGTGCGATTTGATACATTCAATGCCTGCATCAAAGCCGCCAAGATAGGCTGTGGTGTCGCATTGGTGCCATTACGATTTGTCAAAGACCAGCTGGCCAAAGGCGAGCTCATCCAAGTACACCCCTATCAGATGGCAGGTCGTGGTGCCTATTATATGGTGTATCGCACGGAGCTTGGCCATAGTCATAAGGTGCTGACGATGTTAGATTGGATTCATAATTATCTTGCACATACGCATGATGACTAAGTGTTTGTCGCCATGACAAAATAGAATACCCCACCGCCAAATATTCGTTTGAAGCCATCATCAAAACTTGCCACAATAACCTTAGTCAAGCCAACTCTTATCATTGAGTTTAAAATAAGGAAATTTTATGGCAACACCAGCACATCTGCCCGATGGCATGGGCATCGTCCACCCCATCACCCTAAGTCATGGCGACAATGATCGTGTATGGGACATAGACGGCAAGGCGTATATTGATTTTTTTGGTGGGATTGGTGTGCTCAATTTTGGGCATTGCCACCCTGCCATCGTTGACGCCATCAGCACACAGGCGAGCAAGCTTACTCATGCTGCTTACAATGCCACTTATCACACCCTTTATACAGACTACATTCAGCGACTGACCGACATCATCCCGATTGATGATGATTTATCCGTCATGCTCACCAATAGCGGTGCTGAAGCAGTCGAAAATGCCCTAAAAATCGTCCGCCAAGCCACAGGCAAAGCAGGCGTCATTGCCTTTGATGGGGCGTTTCATGGGCGTACGCTTGCCACGGTGAATCTCAATGGCAAAGTTGCACCCTATAAATCAGGCTTAGGGCTACTTGCCAGTGGCATCTATCATATTCCCTTTGCCAGTCCTGATACCGGTGTAAGCAGCCAGACGGCGATTGAGGCACTTGAGCGGCTGATTAGTGTTGAAGTGGACATCGCAAATATCGGTGCAATGATCGTCGAGCCTGTGCAAGGCGAAGGTGGTTTTGCGGTGATGGATCATAAGTTTGCCCAGTATCTGCGCGCGTTTTGTGATACGCATGGCATTGTGCTGATTTTTGATGAAATCCAAGCAGGCTTTGGGCGGACAGGCATGCCGTTTGCTTTTAGTCATCTTGGCGTTGAGCCTGATATACTCTTGCTTGCCAAAAGTATGGCGGGCGGTATGCCACTTGGTGCGGTCGTTGGACGAGATAAATTCATGCAAGGGCTGATTAAGGGCAGTCTTGGCGGAACCTATTCGGGCAACCCTGTGGCGTGTGCTGCGGCGATGGCGGTGCTTGAGATTATGGCGGATGATACGCTGTGGCAAAATGCCAAGTGCTATGCCGATACGCTTGAGACGACCATCAGCACTTGGCAACAAGACGGCGTCAGCGACTGGCTGGCAGGCTTGACAGGCATTGGTGCGATGCGCGGCATCATCCTAAAGCATCCCAAATACGGCGCTCATCCTAAGGTCATGGATTATGTGCTGACCTGCGCAAGAGACAAAGGCTTACTGTTGATGCCAAGTGGTAAATATCGCCACATTATTCGTCTATTACCGCCTTTGACCATCAAGATGGATACCCTGCAAGAAGGCTTGGCAATTTTAAAAGAAGTCTTGGCAAGTATTCCTGATGAGTTTGTTCAGTAATTATCACCAGTTGTCATTGTGATTGTAAAATAGCCAATCAATCAATGGAGTTTTTTTATGAGTCAATTTATCCCAAAAGCCGATATTCGCCACGCCTTTTCACTGGCAATGTCAAAAATGTACCAAACCGAAGTGCCATTGTACAAAGACCTAATGGACCTGGTTGCTGACATCAATGCCGACACACTTACCAAAGATAGTGAATTAAAACAACACCTTAGCAATACAGGCGAGCTGTCTCGCATTGATTTGGAGCGACATGGGGCGATTCGCTTGGGGCTACCGAGCGAGCTTGCTACCATGCGTCGTCTATTTGCAGTGATGGGGATGTATCCTGTCGGCTATTATGACCTTGCCCCTGCGGGTGTGCCTGTACATTCAACGGCGTTTCGTGCCATTGATGGTAGCGAGCTACAGATGAGTCCGTTTCGGGTGTTTTGCTCGCTACTACGCCCAGAGCTCATTGATGATGACGCCTTGCGTGCTACTGCCCTACAAACCTTGCAAAACCGCCAAATTTTTAGCGATGGCGTACTAGCTTTGATTGACAAATGCGAACAAGACGGCGGACTGAACGCCGATGATGCTGATAAGTTTGTCAGTGAAGCCATCAAAACCTTTCAATGGCACAAAACATCGCCTGTTTCCAAAGCGTTTTATGAACAACTATTATCACAGCATCGCTTGATTGCTGATGTGGTAGGGTTTTATGGTCCACACATCAATCACCTAACGCCACGCACGCTAGATATTGACGCAGTGCAAGACGAAATGGGTCGCCGTGGTATCACTGCCAAAGACATCATCGAAGGGCCGCCACGCCGCAACTGCCCGATTTTGCTACGCCAAACCAGCTTTAAGGCGCTCAATGAAGCTATTATCTTTACAGGCGATGGTGAAGAAGCAGGCAGTCATACCGCACGATTTGGTGAGATTGAACAGCGTGGCATTGCCTTGACACCAAAGGGTCGCACGCTGTACGATGAGCTACTTACCAAGGCACGAGCCAATCTTGCTACGACACCCGAAAAAGACCCTGATGCGTATTACAAAGCACTATCGGAGAGTTTCGTTGCATTTCCCGACGACTATCAGACGCTGTATGATGAGGGTTTGGCGTATTTTTATTATCAACTGAGCGATGATTTTGCCAGCAAAGATGTGGGCGATGAATCAGTGCAAACGCTACTGAATAATGGCGTATTGCGACTTGAGCCGATTGTCTATGAAGACTTTTTGCCTGTGTCGGCAGCAGGGATTTTTCAGTCTAATCTGGGCGATGATGCCAAGTCAGGCTATGATGGTGCATCCAACCAAGCCGCCTTTGAGCGTGATTTGGGTGCAGCTGTCTATGATGAATGCCAGCTGTATCAAGCGATGATGGATCAATCATTGGCAGAGTGTTTGCAGAGATTGTAAACGCTTTTAGTTCATGCCCTTTCACCATTCCACCTAGGAATGAGTGCATGAATTATCCACGGTTGCACTTTTATGCAAAACACGATAAGTTATTCGTATCAAGCGAACCGTAACTTACAAGGAGTTTTTTATGTCTTTAGCCAATCAAACCCAAGCCCTACTTGCCAAAATGGGTGTCTCAGACACCTATCTAAACGGTGATTATACCGTCCACAGTCCGATTGATGGTAGTGAAATCGCCAAAGTCGCCCTGCATTCTACCGATGATGCTCACACAGCTATCGCACAGTCCAAAGCTGCCTTTATAGCTTGGCGAGTGATTCCTGCGCCCAAGCGTGGTGAATTGGTGCGTATTTTGGGCGAAGTGTTGCGTGAGCATAAGGAAGATTTGGGTGCGTTGGTGTCGATTGAAGCCGGTAAAATCACCGCCGAGGGCTTGGGCGAAGTCCAAGAGATGATTGATATTTGTGATTTTGCGGTTGGTCTATCTCGTCAGCTGTATGGCTTGACCATCGCATCAGAACGCCCTAGCCATCATATGCGTGAGACATGGCATCCGCTTGGGGTAGTGGGCGTGATTTCTGCGTTCAATTTCCCTGTAGCGGT
This sequence comes from Moraxella sp. FZLJ2109, assembly GCF_024296965.1. Classification (NCBI taxonomy): domain Bacteria; kingdom Pseudomonadati; phylum Pseudomonadota; class Gammaproteobacteria; order Moraxellales; family Moraxellaceae; genus Moraxella; species Moraxella sp. FZLJ2109. Next base: position 1,506,317 of record NZ_CP101112.1, on the reverse strand, counting down.
ATGGTCGTGGAACGCTGCCCTTGCGTGGGTGTGTGGCAACTCAGTGGTATGGAAACCATCCGAAAAAACACCACTGACCGCCATCGCTTGCCAAGCATTGTTTGAAAAAGCGGCCGCCAAATTCACCCAAAGCACTGGTATCGCCGTACCACAAGGCCTATCAGCACTACTACTTGGCAAAGCCGATGTCGGCAATGCATTAGTGGAAAGCCATGATGTCGCTTTGGTGAGTGCCACGGGTAGTACTCGTATGGGTCGTATGGTTGCCCCAAAAGTCGCCGAACGCTTTGGCAAGTGCTTGCTTGAGCTTGGCGGTAATAATGCCATGATTGTCACCCCAAGTGCGGATTTGGAACTGGCTGTGCGTGCGATTTTATTCTCAGCGGTGGGCACAGCAGGTCAACGCTGCACCACACTACGCCGTCTATTTGTCCATGAGAGCATCAAAGATGTCGTGCTTGAGCGTATCAAAAAATCCTACGCCAGTGTCAGTATCGGCAACCCAATGCAAGGCAATCTGGTTGGACCTCTCATTGACAAAGACAGCTTTGACGCCATGCAAAATGCCATCAGCCGTGCTGTATCCGAAGGTGGCGTGCTGACAGGTGGTGAGCGTGTATTGGCAGATAGTCATCCTGATGCTTATTATGTCAAGCCTGCTATCGTTGAGATGCCAAGCCAAACTGATGCGGTCAAAACCGAAACCTTTGCACCGATTTTGTATGTGATGAGCTATCGTGATTTTGATGAAGTCATCGAGCTACAAAACGATGTCCCACAAGGCTTATCATCGTGTATCTTTAGCGACAGCGTCAAAGAAGCGGAGTATTTTTTGAGTGCTAGTGGCTCTGATTGCGGTATCGCCAATGTCAATATCGGCACAAGCGGTGCTGAAATCGGTGGCGCTTTTGGTGGCGAAAAAGAAACTGGCGGTGGTCGCGAATCAGGCTCAGACGCTTGGAAAAACTATATGCGTCGGCAAACCAACACAGTGAACTATTCATCAGAGCTACCGTTGGCTCAGGGCATTGTGTTTGACTGATTGTTTATAAATTTAGCCACCAATCATTTGGCACAAATAACAACAATGAGTATCAAATCGGTGCTCATTTCTTTGATGAATTTGAGATTATTTTGATAGGATAAGCTACCCCATTTGCCATAGATAAGGTATAATTAACAAATTTCACAAATCATCTAGCCGTCACATAGGAAGCCTCATGAGCACACAAGCTTTTTTGACCGCCCTAAGCAGCGAATTGCCATCGCTTGCCATCAAGACAGATACCGACAGCACTGCCCATTGGGGTCGTGATTGGACCGTGCATTTTTCGGTCGATTGCACCGCTGTGCTTTTCCCAAAAACCACCGAAGAAGTCGCCACCATCGTCCGCCTAGCCAATGAACACGGCACAGCACTGGTGCCAAGTGGTGGTCGCACCGGTCTGTCAGCAGGTGCGGTGGCAGCATATGGTGAAGTGGTGGTGAGCTTTGATAAGATGAACCAAATCGGTACATTTTATGAAGCTGACCGTATGGTCGAAGTCGAAGCTGGCGTCGTCACCAAAGCCCTACAAGAGTTCGCCGAATCAAAAGACCTATATTATGCGGTGGATTTTGCATCGAGTGGCTCAAGCCAAATCGGTGGCAATATCGGCACCAATGCTGGCGGCATCAAGGTCATCCGCTACGGTATGACTCGCAACCAAATTCTTGGCTTAACTGTCGTCACCGGCAAAGGCGATATTCTTGAGCTAAACGGCGGTATGCTAAAAAATGCCACCGGCTATGATTTTCGCCATCTATTCATCGGTGCTGAAGGTACGCTTGGCTTTGTCACCAAAGCGCTGATTAAACTTGAAAAACAACCGGTCAATCTGACTGCAATGGTGCTTGGCGTGCCTGATTTTAACAGCATTACAGGACTGCTTGATAAATTTGGCAAGGCATTAAACTTAACCGCCTTTGAATTTTTTGACCACATTGCCGTAACCAAAGTCATTGAAGCAGGTCATACCAAAGCACCCTTTGAGAGCGAAACACCGTTTTATGTCTTGCTGGAATTTGAAGCACTCAATGATGAAGTGCTGGATACAGCAATGAGCGTGTTTGAAGCGTGTGCCGAAGAAGGTCTGATTGTCGATGGTGTGATGAGCCAAAGCGTCGCTCAGCTACAGGAGCTATGGAAACTGCGTGAGTCAATCTCTGAGACCATCTCAGTATTCACCCCGTACAAGAACGATGTGTCGGTACTGATTAGCCACTTGGGCAACTTTATCAGCGATATTGAGACAATCGTCAAAGACAATTATCCTGATTTTGAAATCTGCTGGTTCGGTCATATCGGCGATGGCAACTTACACCTAAACATCTTAAAGCCTGCCAATCTTAGCAAAGATGAGTTTTTTGAAAAATGCCAAACCGTGAACCAATATGTCTTTGATACAGTCAAAAAATACAAAGGCTCTATCTCAGCGGAACATGGTGTCGGCATGACCAAAAAACCGTATCTCACCTACACTCGCACGCCTGCTGAGATTGAGTACATGAAAGCTGTCAAAGCGGTCTTTGACCCAAATGGCATCATCAATCCAGGCAAGATTTTTGATTAATCTTTGTACACTTACAAAAGCTCTGCTCGTCAGGGCTTTTTGTTTTTGACCTATCAGACTGATTATGAAATGGATTAAAACTTTAGTCAGCTATGTGCTGATTTTTGCCGTCATCTATACAGCGGTGAATTATTGGCGTGCACCACAGTCAGTAGCACTACCATCCCAAGTCAGCACATTACAGACACCCATATCAAAGCTTGGCATCTCGCCTGCTATGCTACAGCAAAGCCATCAAACCCCTGTACTCGTCTATTTTTGGGCGACATGGTGCGGTGTATGTAGCATCACCAGTGGCAACATCCAAGCCCTCAGCCAAACTCATCCCGTACAAAGCATAGCCGTCCAGTCAGGCAATCCTGATGAAGTACACCGCTTTATGCAAAATCACGGCTATGACTTTGCAGTGGTGCATGATGCAGATGGACAGATTTTTGATGCTTGGCAAGGGCAAGTAACGCCATCATTTGTCATCATCAAAGACGGACAAGTCGCTCAGCGTTTTACAGGCATCTCGCCATTATGGTCGCTCAAGGCTCGACTGTGGTGGGCAAATTTCTAAACACGCCCTTATCAACACTCAATCTCATCAATCACACCCTAATCATCTAACAAATAAAAACACCGCCATCATAGCGATAGCGGTGTCCATATCGGCAAAAGCTTAGATTAGCTTAGCTGAGCGACATTGATTTTGTCAGCTTTGCCAGTGTAATCAGCCATTTGGTCGAAGTTTAGATAGTTATAAACTTCCGCTTGCATATTGTCAAGCTTGCCTGCGTACTGCTGATATTCTTCAACAGTTGGTAGCTTACCAAGTACCGCAGCGACTGATGCTAGTTCTGCTGAAGCCAGATAGACATTCGCACCTTGACCTAGACGGTTCGGGAAGTTACGGGTAGAAGTCGAAACAGCCGTTGAGTTTGGTGCGATACGCGCTTGGTTACCCATACATAGTGAGCAGCCTGGCATTTCGGTACGAGCACCTGCTTGCGCGTAGGTGTTGTAGTAACCTTCATCCATCAATTGACGCTCATCCATCTTGGTTGGTGGTGCAATCCACATACGAGTAGATAGGCTACCTGCTGGCACTTCTGATAGCAGTTTACCTGCAGCACGGAAGTGGCCGATGTTGGTCATGCACGAACCGATGAATACTTCATCAATCTTATCGCCAGCCACTTCTGATAGTAGCTTAGCATCGTCTGGATCGTTCGGGCAGCATAGGATAGGCTCTTTGATTTCAGACAGATCGATTTCGTACACTCGTGTGTATTCTGCATCTGGATCTGCTTTCATTAGGCTTGGGTTATCTAGCCATTTTTGCATATTTTCTGCACGGCGAGATAGTGTGCGAGCATCACCATAACCTTCTGCGATCATCCATTTTAGCATGACGATGTTTGAGCGTAGGTATTCAGCCACTTTCTCTTCAGAGACAGTGATCGCACAGCCTGCTGCTGAACGCTCTGCTGATGCATCTGATAGCTCGAACGCTTGCTCAACGGTTAGATCATTTTCCATTTCGGTCAAATCGATCTCAAGGATACGACCTGAGAAAATGTTTTTCTTACCTTTTTTCTCAACAGTCAAATCGCCTGCTTTGATTGCATAGTAAGGGATTGCATGGACTAGGTCGCGTAGAGTGATACCTGGTTGCATTTTGCCTTTGAACTTCACAAGCACAGACTCAGGCATATCCAGTGGCATTACGCCAGTCGCTGCAGCGAACGCAACAAGGCCAGAACCTGCTGGGAATGAGATACCGATTGGGAAGCGGGTGTGTGAGTCGCCACCAGTACCTACGGTATCAGGTAGTAGCATACGGTTTAGCCATGAGTGGATAACACCGTCACCTGGACGCAGCGAGACACCGCCACGGTTCATGATGAAATCAGGTAGTGTGTGATGCGTGATGACATCGATTGGCTTAGGATATGCAGCAGTATGACAGAATGACTGCATAACTAGGTCTGATGAGAAGCCTAGGCAGGCCAAGTCTTTTAGCTCATCACGAGTCATTGGACCTGTGGTGTCTTGAGAACCAACCGTAGTCATCTTCGGCTCACAGTAGGTGCCTGGGCGTACGCCTTGACCTTCTGGCAGACCACAAGCACGACCAACCATCTTCTGAGCTAGGGTAAAGCCCTTGCCAGTGTCAGCAGGTTGCTCTGGTGCACGGAATAGCGTTGATGGTGCTAGACCTAGTGCTTCACGAGCCTTGGCAGTCAAGCCACGACCAATGATTAGGTTGATACGGCCACCAGCACGCACTTCATCTAGAAGCACTGGAGTTTTTAGCTTGGTTTCAGCGATTTGTACGCCATCTTTGACTGCAGTGACAGTTGCAGTGGCATGGTCGATTTTTAGGGTAACTGTGTCGCCCATGTTCATTTCAGACACATCGATCTCGATTGGCAATGCACCCGCATCTTCCATAGTGTTGAAGAAAATTGGTGCGATTTTGCCACCTAGACACACACCGCCGTCACGCTTGTTTGGGATGTGTGGAATGTCATCACCGAAGAACCATAGTACTGAGTTGGTTGCTGATTTACGGCTTGAACCTGTACCGACAACATCACCGACATAAGCAACAGGATTGCCTTTGGCAACCAATTCTTTGATTTGGCTAAGTGGGCCAACTACACCTGGCTGCTCAGGCTTGATGCCGTCACGCTCATTTTTTAGCATGGCGTTGGCGTGTAGTGGGATGTCAGGACGGCTCCATGCATCTTGTGCTGGTGATAGATCGTCCGTGTTGGTTTCGCCAGTGACTTTAAATACAGTGATGGTGATTTCTTCTGGTACATCAGCACGGCTAGTGAACCACTCAGCTTCCGCCCATGATTCTAGCACTGCTTTAGCATTGGCATTGCCTGCTTTGGCTTTTTCTTCAACATCATGGAATGCATCAAATACAAGCAAAGTTTTCTTCAAAGCTTCAGCTGCCAAACCGCCAAGCTCAGCATTGTCTAGTAGCTCGATCAGTGGTGCGACATTATAGCCACCTAGCATCGTGCCTAGTAGATACACAGCGCGCTCTTTTGAGACCAGCGGTGATACCGCTTCACCTTTGGCAACAGCTGACAAGAATGCCGCTTTGACATACGCTGCTTGGTCAACGCCAGCTGGTACACGGTTTTCTAGCAAATCAACCAAATACGCTTCTTCGCCTGCTGGTGGATTTTTTAGCAATTCAACCAAATCCGCCGTCTGCGCGTCGGTTAATGGCTGCGGTGGCACGCCTAGTGCGGCACGCTCTTCGACATGAGCTCTGTATTGTTCTAACATATAAACTTCCTCTTTATCAACAAAAACCATCTCATGAGTGCTTGGTTTGGACTTTCTGCCAAGTGCCGAGAGATGCTAACTGTACGCTGACGATTTTGGCGTTGCGTTCCCACTTCTAATAATAGCGGAAAATTGGCATAAATTCAAAAAATCTGTTGCCATATCCAACATTTTTTTTGTAAATGATGGGAAAAGTTATCAAAATATAGCGACGCACAGCAATGAATTATGCCAAACTGGCATACAGTCTTGTGATCATCATGCCATTGATAGCCACTATTATTTAATACCCAAAAAGTTTAACGCTAAGCAATCTTAATTTTACTCATTGTTCAAAATCAGTATAAAACAAAGCCAAAGCGCAATCAATTCGCCAACCACTTGCCAAGTTTACCCGCCCATAGCCACAACAATGACAAATTTTACCCTGATTGCCGCCCTAAGCGTGCTATTTTTGTCAATTTGGCGTATAATAACGCTACTTTTATCACTATAATTAGGATAAGCCATGACTGTCCAAACCTTTACCCCAGAAGCCAAACCCGCCCCAAAAAAAGCCGTCCAAGGCGAAAAATTGCGTGGCTATGATAAAGTGGCTCGCATCCCAATCAAAGTCATCCCAACGGTCGAAACCCCAAAAAAACCTGACTGGATTCGTGTCAAGCTATCAAGCCCTGCCGAAGTCGATCGCATCAAGGCAACCTTGCGCAAACAAAAGCTCTACACCGTCTGCGAAGAAGCCGCCTGCCCGAACCTACCGCAGTGCTTTGGCGATGGGACAGCAACCTTTATGATTATGGGTGATATCTGCACACGCCGTTGTCCGTTTTGTGAAGTGGCGCACGGCAGACCAAACCCACTGGACAAAGATGAACCACGCCACACCGCCGAGACCATCTTGGGGCTTGGGCTAAAATACGCTGTCATCACATCCGTCGATCGTGACGATCTAAAAGATGGCGGCGCAGGGCACTTCGTCGAAGTCATCACCGAATCCAAGAAGCTTAGCCCAAATTGCTTGATTGAGATTCTTGTGCCTGATTTTCGTGGTCGTGAAGCCATTGCACTAGATTTGCTGACCGAGACCGCACCGGATGTCTTTAACCACAATATCGAAACTGTGCCACGCCTATACAAGGCATTTCGCCCGGGTTCAGACTATCAACATTCACTGAACCTACTCAAGGACTACAAAGCGCGCCGTCCTGATGTAGCAACCAAATGCGGCTTTATGGTTGGGCTTGGTGAGACCGAAGAAGAAGTCTATGCCCTGCTTGACGACCTAAAAGCCCACGATGTCGATATCGTGACCATCGGTCAGTATCTTGCACCGAGCAAAAACCATGCGCCAGTCGATCGCTATGTACACCCTGATGAGTTCGCACGCTATACCGAATACGGCAAAAAGCTTGGCTTTTTTAATATTTGGGCAAACCCAATGGTACGCTCAAGCTACTTTGCCGATCGTCAATATTATGGCGAAGACTGCCCACCGCCTGTGCGTAGTGCTAAAGCATTGGCAGCCGAAGGCAAAACAGGCTGTTAATTCACAAATAGCATCGCAGGTGACTCATGCAAAGTGTGATTTTATCATCCAACCAAGTCCATCGCCTACACCATCGCTTCTATGAGCCGACAGGTGATGTCAAAGCAACCCTGCTCATCGTGCATGGCATGAGTGAGCATAGCGGTCGCTATGATGCCTTTGCCAAATTCCTTGCCGAGCATGGCATTCTTGTCGCGACTTATGATCAGCTTGGGCATGGACAGACGGTCAAGGACAAATACGAGCTTGGGTTTTTTGACGAAAAGCACCCCGTGCAGACTTTGTGCAAAGATGTCATCATCATGGCAGACAGGCTCCAAGAAAAAGTACCCGCCGTGCCGCACTTTATCATGGGTCATTCGATGGGTTCGTTCATCGTGCGTACAGTGCTTGTGCATCATGCCACAAGCTTTGATGGCGTGATTTTGATGGGTACGGGCAATCGCTTTGGGCTGATCAATCAGCTCAGCCTAGGTGCATTAAGCCTAATGAATCGCCTTGCCCCCAAGCAAATTAACGAACGCATGGGCTATCTGCTCAATCAATACCTGCTTAATCAGCTGCGATCGCCAATCAGCGCATCGCCATTTGCGTGGCTTAGCGAGAATATCGATGCCATCAAGGCCTTTGAAGCCGACCCTTTATGCGGATTTTGTTTTACCAATAATGGCTTTGTCACCTTGCAGGCACTCATCGCCCGTGCCTGCCAAAGCGACTGGTATCAGATGATGGATGCCAATTATCCCATACTCCTAGTCAGCGGCAAAGACGATCCCGTCAGCAATCTAGGCACCGATATCAGACAGCTACAGCAAGCACTCATCCGTGCCAACCGACACAATGTGCGAGTGCATCTATACCCGAATATGCGTCATGAGCCACTGCATGAGCGTGATTATCAGCGGGTACACCAAGATATTTTGTGCTGGCTCAAAGACCAGCTTAACACCCATTCACTTCACCAACCTTAAGGAAATTTTATGTCAAATCTAGCCGCCATCATCGAACAAGCGTTCGAAGACCGTGCCAATTTCACCGCCGAAACCGTATCAGCCGAGATTCGTGATGCTGTTGAACAAGCCATCGAAGGTCTTGATAATGGTTCATACCGTGTCGCCGAAAAAATCGACGGTGAATGGGTCGTACATCAATGGCTAAAAAAAGCTGTACTGCTCTCATTCAAACTCAATGACAACGCCCCAATGCAATCAGGCGATTTGCAATTTTTTGATAAAGTTGCTACCAAGCACGCCAACTGGAGCGAAGAAGATTTTAAAGCCGCTGGCGTGCGTGTCGTCCCACCTGCGGTCGCTCGTCGCGGCAGCTATCAAGCCAAAAATGTCGTACTAATGCCATCATATGTCAATATCGGCGCATATGTCGATGAAGGCACGATGGTTGATACTTGGGCGACTGTCGGCTCATGCGCTCAAATCGGTAAAAATGTCCACCTATCAGGCGGTGTCGGCATCGGTGGCGTACTTGAGCCGCTACAAGCCAACCCAACCATCATCGAAGACAACTGCTTTATCGGCGCTCGCTCTGAAATCGTCGAAGGCGTCATCGTCGAAGAAGGCTCAGTCATCTCAATGGGCGTATATATCGGTCAATCAACTCGTATCTATGATCGTGAAACTGGCGAAATCCACTACGGCCGTGTGCCAGCAGGCTCTGTCGTCGTACCAGGCAGCCTACCATCAGCAGATGGCAAATACAGCCTATACGCTGCCATCATCGTCAAAAAAGTCGATGCGCAAACTCGTGCCAAAACAAGTCTAAACGACCTATTGCGTGCCGAATAATCATTCATCTGCATAAAAAAAATTGGGTGTATCTGATGATACGCCCAATTTTTTTACTTCTTGGCAAGTATCTGTAATGCCGTACTTGCCATCACCATGCCCGCTGTTGCCGTCATCACCACCGCCGAGCCATAGCCGCCGCAGTTAAGCCCTGCTTGGCAAGACTTATTCACTGTCGGCTGCTCATCCGAATAGACGCATTTTAGCCCAAATTTTGCCTTGCCACCTTTGGCGATGCCTTTTTCACGCAGTTTGGCACGCAGTCTGGCAAGTAGTGGGTCCTGGGTGACATCACGCAAATCAGCGACTTTTAGCCGTGTTGGGTCAAATTTCGCCCCCGCACCGCCTGAGACGATGCATGGGATTTTGTGGTATCGGCAATGCATGGCGATGGCAAATTTCGCCGCCATATCATCAACACAATCAAGCACAACCACCTGTCTACCATCAGCCGCCAAAGCTTGTGCTTGTGTCTTGCTTGGCAAAATCGATGCCACATTTTCAGGTGTCAAAAAATCATCAATCAGTTCAAGTTCAATCTTAGGATTAATCCCACGGATGCGATCTGCCATCACATCAATCTTACTCTCGCCAATGGTGTCCGTCAGTGCAGGCAACTGGCGATTGATGTTACTGGCCACCAGCACATCCATATCCACAAGCACGATTTTGCCAATCGCTGTGCGTGCAAGACTCTCAGCCGCCCACGAACCGACACCACCGACGCCGATGACATAGACGATGGCATTGGTAAATTTGTCAAATGCATCGCCATACAGCGTCCGCACACCCGTGAACCGGCGTTCATAATCATCAATTTGGGTCATGATATTTCCAATCAACTCGTAATGCTTGGCAACTATTATTCCACAAAATTTGTGCCAATTCATCTTTAGCCATATTAAACAAACTAGATAATTCATCCAGCACATAAGGCAAATTGGCAGGCTCATTAAAACTGCCCAAATGCTGACACGGCAGCGGCATCATATCAGGGCAATCGGTTTCAATCACAAAAGCATCCGCCCCATATTTAGCAAATACCGCCATCACTGCGCGACGCAGTTTTTTGGCATTGGGATTGGTGATTTGACCTGTGATACCAAGCTTAAAGCCCCGCTTAACAAAAGCTAAAGCTTCTTGTTCGCCACCGCTAAAACTGTGTGCGATACCGCCCCGTTCATGCGCATGATACTGATATCGCTCAAGCAGTCGCAACACATCGGCGTGATTTTTGCGAATGTGCAATAAAAGCGGCAATTCATACGCTTTGGCAAGTTTTATCTGCTCAATAAAAAACAGCTCTTGCTTAGCAAAAATTGTTGGCTCTTTTAATTCACTTGGATAAGTATCAAGGCCAATTTCAGCGAGAGCGACTGGCTTGTGATTTTTTATATATTCTTCAAGAATGTATAAATCTTTATGCTGCTGCTCTTGGATATATAAAGGATGTAGCCCAAATGCCAAATGCGACTTGGGTGCACGATCAAGCCCATTAATCTCATCATTAGCAGCGACCATTTGCTCAAAATATTTGGCAACAAAGCCAATCAAAATCAAATGACGCACGCCTTGTTGATAGGCACTATCAGCCATCTTGGCACGAGACTCATCATATTCAGGCACATCAAAATGCGTATGTGTATCAATCAGCTGTAGCATGGCGTTTGTCTTTTTGGTGGGGCTTGACAGGTTTTTTGCTGCTGCGTCTTGGAGCCAGCACCAATGCCAATACGATGGCGATTTTGAGGGCAGATTTCATCATGCTTTTGCCTTTGATTTTTTGACAGGGGTGAACGCCTGATCTTCCATATCAGGCACTGCTTGAGGTGCCAGAATATTAAGCTGAGATTCAGAATGATAAGGCACCAAAGCCGATGGCACGACCGAGCGCGCTGCATCGATGTGCTTGATCGAGTCATCGAAAAAAATGTGCGGTGCAAAGGTCTTTAGCACACCTGTCTTATCAAGCCCACCCAAGAAAAACGCCACATCAACTGTCACGCCCCACTCTCGCAAGGTCTTGATCGCACGCATATCTGCCGGTGCATTGCGCGCAGTGACCAGTGCAATGCGGATAGGGTTGTGCGGCGCATCGGTGCTTTGGTTGGGCAGTTTGGCTTGCAGTTGTGATAATTTGATCAAAAAATCCGCATACGGACCTTTGTCAATTGGCAAATCTGCCTTGCTCACTTCGTGATGATGAAATGCTTGCAAACCTTCTTGCTTGAACACCAATTCGCCCGCATCATCAAACAGCACTGCGTCGCCATCAAAAGCAATACGCAGCTGATCACTGTCCAAATCCTGCACCTTGACCGGTGTCGTATCCAACACCGCACAGGCACAGACGCGCGCGTCGACGACAACCTGCGCATCTTCGCGATTGGTGGTCAAGAACAAATCCACATTAAAATCTTTGATATAATTTGCCACCGAATCGCCGGAAATAAAGGCAGAGCGCGTGATGCCAAGCTCATAAGCACGGATAGAATTAAGCACCTGAATACCCATATCAGGGGATGATTTAGAGATGATCACCACTTCCACAAAAGGTGATTCCACTTCATAATCTTGATTGCTTTGGAATTTGTTCAAATTCAATAAAGCTTCAATCAAAGGATAGCCCGAGCCTTTTTGCAAAATCTCATTTTCGCGCGCTTGCTGATAATCGTGAAATCGGCGCGCAGCAGTCAGCTTGTCTTCTTGGATATACTCGGCAAGCTTAGCTTCATTTTCCGCCAAGTCAAATAACGCCGTCGCAGAAATCGCCACGATCAAAGTATTAGAAAAATCAACTGCCATACAAATCTCAACACATTATTTGGGTCATATTACCAGGACGCACCGTCACCAAGCCATGCATATTGATGGTAATTTGCTGGCTTAGGTTACGGTTATCGGTCTGCGTGCAATAGCGAAAACTACCGAAATGCCCGCGTGGCTTAGCATTGTCGCCCATAAATTTGATATAATGCCGCCCCAAAGAAACCTGCATGGCAATCACACCATGCTGCAGAGTCAGTGGCTGGCGAAAGACCATGGTATCATTATCATCGCGGCGGTTATTACCATTGTTATCCACATAAACCATCACACCAGACTGTCCCAAGCGGTCGCATTGCTCAAGCGTATTATAAGGGCATAAAATCACATCCTTATGACGTGATCTGGCTTCAATCTTCGCACGACGGATGGCTTCTTGCAAGTGCTTTTTTGTTGTATATGATTCCATGCGCGCTATCAGACCTTGATAAGCAGGCAAAGCAATCATCGCAAATACCGATATAATGGCAAGTACCACCAACAATTCAAGCAAAGTAAAACCTTGAGCTTTCATCACCACCCCCAACAAACCCTTTCAAGCTCTATAAACCAAAACCCCCACCAATCATGGCGGGGGTTTTAAATAAGGTGCTGACGATGACCTACTCTCACATGGGCGAACCACACTACCATCGGCGCTAAGACGTTTCACTTCTGAGTTCGGGAAGGGATCAGGTGGTTCCATCTTGCTATTGTCGTCAGCGTAAAAGGATTAACAACGCTGTTATGAGTCTGTTATTTGTTTTTTTATCAAGATTGATTCAAGCTTATAGGTAAAATCTTTACACTTACCATCAACACAATCAGTAGTATTAAACCACTTGGGTGTTGTATGGTCAAGCCAAACGAGCAATTAGTATTGGTTAGCTACACATGTCACCATGCTTCCACACCCAACCTATCAACGTCGTAGTCTACAACGGCTCTTTAGGGAAATCTCATCTTGAGGTGGGCTTCCCGCTTAGATGCTTTCAGCGGTTATCCCATCCGAACGTAGCTACCCGGCAATGCCACTGGCGTGACAACCGGAACACCAGAGGTTCGTCCACTCTGGTCCTCTCGTACTAGGAGCAGATCCTCTCAAATTTCCAACGCCCACGGTAGATAGGGACCGAACTGTCTCACGACGTTCTAAACCCAGCTCGCGTACCTCTTTAAATGGCGAACAGCCATACCCTTGGGACCTGCTTCAGCCCCAGGATGAGATGAGCCGACATCGAGGTGCCAAACACCGCCGTCGATATGAACTCTTGGGCGGTATCAGCCTGTTATCCCCAGAGTACCTTTTATCCGTTGAGCGATGGCCCTTCCATACAGAACCACCGGATCACTAAGACCTACTTTCGTACCTGCTCGACTTGTGGGTCTCGCAGTTAAGCGCGCTTTTGCCTTTATACTCTTTGAACGATTTCCGACCGTTCTGAGCGCACCTTCGTACTCCTCCGTTACTCTTTAGGAGGAGACCGCCCCAGTCAAACTACCCACCATACATTGTCCTTGATACTGTTATATCTAAGTTAGAACCCCAACATAACCAGGGTGGTATTTCAAGGATGGCTCCATAGGAACTGGCGTCCCTACTTCAAAGCCTCCCACCTATCCTACACAAGTTAGGTCAAAGTTCAATGTAAAGCTGTAGTAAAGGTTCACGGGGTCTTTCCGTCTAGCCGCGGGTACACAGCATCTTCACTGCGATTTCGATTTCACTGAGTCTCTGCTGGAGACAGCGCTGCCATCATTATGCCATTCGTGCAGGTCGGAACTTACCCGACAAGGAATTTCGCTACCTTAGGACCGTTATAGTTACGGCCGCCGTTTACTGGGGCTTCGATCAATAGCTTCGCTTGCGCTAACCACATCAATTAACCTTCCAGCACCGGGCAGGCATCACACCCTATACGTCCACTTTCGTGTTTGCAGAGTGCTGTGTTTTTAATAAACAGTTGCAGCAGCCTGGTATCTGCGACTGCCAGTAGCTTACACCGCGAGGGTTTCACCACCGGCAGCGTACCTTCTCCCGAAGTTACGGTACCATTTTGCCTAGTTCCTTCAGCAGAGTTCTCTCAAGCGCCTTGGTATTCTCTACCTGACCACCTGTGTCGGTTTCGGGTACGATTTGTTTATGACTATCGCTTAGAAGCTTTTCCTGGAAGCATGGTATTTGCCACTTCGCCAGTAAACTGGCTTGCTATCAGATCTCAGTAATAGCCTAGCGGATTTGCCTACTAAGCCTACCTACATCCTTCCACCTGGACAACCATCGCCAGGCTGGCATAACCTTCTCCGTCCCTCCATCGCATCATAAACAAGTATCGGAATATTAACCGATTTCCCATCGACTACGCCTTTCGGCCTCGCCTTAGGGGTCGACTCACCCAGCCCCGATTAACGTTGGACTGGAACCCTTGGTCTTCCGGCGAACGGGCTTTTCACCCGTTTTGTCGTTACTCACGTCAGCATTCGCTCTTGTGATACCTCCAGCATACCTTACGATACACCTTCACAGGCTTACACAACGCTCCCCTACCACTTAATTGAAACAATTAAATCCGCAGCTTCGGCTCCTAGTTTGAGCCCCGTTACATCTTCCGCGCAGGCCGACTCGACTAGTGAGCTATTACGCTTTCTTTAAAGGGTGGCTGCTTCTAAGCCAACCTCCTAGCTGTCTGTGCCTTCCCACATCGTTTCCCACTTAACTAGGAATTTGGGGCCTTAGCTGGCGGTCTGGGTTGTTTCCCTCTTGACGACGGACGTTAGCACCCGCCGTCTGTCTCCCGGATAGTACTCATGGGTATTCGGAGTTTGCATCGGTTTGGTAAGTCGGGATGACCCCCTAGCCGAAACAGTGCTCTACCCCCCATGGTATTCGTCCGAGGCGCTACCTAAATAGCTTTCGGGGAGAACCAGCTATCACCGAGTTTGATTAGCCTTTCACCCCTATCCACAAGTCATCCCCTACCTTTTCAACGGGAGTGGGTTCGGTCCTCCGGTGTCTGTTACGACACTTTCAACCTGCTCATGGATAGATCACTCGGTTTCGGGTCTATACCCTGCAACTGAAGTCGCCCTATTAAGACTCGGTTTCCCTACGGCTCCCCTATACGGTTAACCTTGCTACAGAATATAAGTCGCTGACCCATTATACAAAAGGTACGCCGTCACGGAACAAGTCCGCTCCGACTGCTTGTATGCACACGGTTTCAGGTTCTATTTCACTCCCCTAACAGGGGTTCTTTTCGCCTTTCCCTCACGGTACTGGTTCACTATCGGTCAGTCAGGAGTATTTAGCCTTGGAGGATGGTCCCCCCATCTTCAGACAGAATTTCTCGTGTTCCGCCCTACTTAATATGTCTCATAAACAGTTTCGCATACAGGACTATCACCTACTATGGTTGGCTTTCCCACGCCATTTTGCTACTGTAAATTCGATCGGCTCCTCCCCGTTCGCTCGCCGCTACTTGGGGAATCTCAATTGATGTCTTTTCCTCGGGGTACTGAGATGTTTCACTTCTCCCGGTTTGCCTCATAAAATAAATTATGATACCTAAGTTATCTTAGGTGGGTTTCCCCATTCAGAAATCGCCGGGTCACAGGATATTGCCACCTCACCGACGCTTATCGCAGGCTATCACGTCTTTCATCGCCTCTGACTGCCAAGGCATCCACCATGTGCACTTCATTACTTGACCATACAACCCCAAGTAGTCTTGGTGTTATAAGGGTAATGTGTAACGATCTTCACCTATGTTTACGCTTGATTCAGTTCTCTTTACTTTAGGTGATTGTATTTTGGGGTACAATCACCATGGTTAATAAATTACGTTGGATAATTTATTAACCCAGACTCATAATCATGTTGTTAAATAGTGTTATAAACTTCGTCAGTTTATAAAGTAAAAGCATAAATAAGAAATCTCTTATTAAATTGCTTATGTATGCTTTGATGTTTAAATGGTGGAGCCAAGGAGAGTCGAACTCCTGACCTCCTGCGTGCAAGGCAGGCGCTCTACCAACTGAGCTATGGCCCCAATTTAATGGTGGGTCTAATAAGACTTGAACTTATGACCCCCGCGTTATCAACACGGTGCTCTAACCAACTGAGCTATAGACCCGTTTTAAACATCTTACCAAAGAACAACTTGTTGTGGATTCTTGCCAATCAGATATCTTCATTAAGGAGGTGATCCAGCCGCAGGTTCCCCTACGGCTACCTTGTTACGACTTCACCCCAGTCATCGACCCCACCGTGGTGATCGCCCTCTTGCGTTAGGCTAACCACTTCTGGTGAGATCAACTCCCATGGTGTGACGGGCGGTGTGTACAAGGCCCGGGAACGTATTCACCGCAGCATTCTGATCTGCGATTACTAGCGATTCCGACTTCATGGAGTCGAGTTGCAGACTCCAATCCGGACTACGATTGGCTTTTTGAGATTAGCATCACATCGCTGTGTAGCAACCCTTTGTACCAACCATTGTAGCACGTGTGTAGCCCTGGTCGTAAGGGCCATGATGACTTGACGTCGTCCCCGCCTTCCTCCAGTTTGTCACTGGCAGTATCCTTAGAGTTCCCACCCGAAGTGCTGGTAACTAAGGAAAAGGGTTGCGCTCGTTGCGGGACTTAACCCAACATCTCACGACACGAGCTGACGACAGCCATGCAGCACCTGTATCAGAGTTCCCGAAGGCACTAAGCTATCTCTAGCGAATTCTCTGTATGTCAAGACCAGGTAAGGTTCTTCGCGTTGCATCGAATTAAACCACATGCTCCACCGCTTGTGCGGGCCCCCGTCAATTCATTTGAGTTTTAACCTTGCGGCCGTACTCCCCAGGCGGTCTACTTATTGCGTTAACTGCGTCACTAAGTCTTCAAGAGACCCAACGACTGGTAGACATCGTTTACGGCGTGGACTACCAGGGTATCTAATCCTGTTTGCTACCCACGCTTTCGCACCTCAGTGTCAGTATGATGCCAGGGAGCTGCCTTCGCCATCGGTATTCCTCCAGATCTCTACGCATTTCACCGCTACACCTGGAATTCTACTCCCCTCTCACCTACTCTAGTCACCCAGTATCAGATGCAGTTCCCAGGTTAAGCCCGGGGCTTTCACATCTGACTTAAGCAACCACCTACGCGCGCTTTACGCCCAGTAATTCCGATTAACGCTTGCACCCTCTGTATTACCGCGGCTGCTGGCACAGAGTTAGCCGGTGCTTATTCTGTAGGTAACGTCAGGGCTAATGGGTATTAGCCATTAGCTTTTCCTCCCTACTTAAAGTGCTTTACAACCAAAAGGCCTTCTTCACACACGCGGCATGGCTGGATCAGGCTTTCGCCCATTGTCCAATATTCCCCACTGCTGCCTCCCGTAGGAGTCTGGGCCGTGTCTCAGTCCCAGTGTGGCTGATCATCCTCTCAGACCAGCTACAGATCGTCGCCTTGGTAGGCCTTTACCCCACCAACTAGCTAATCCGACTTAGGCTCATCTAATAGCGAGAGCTTGCGCCCCCTTTCACCCGTAGGTCGTATGCGGTATTAGCTTGAGTTTCCCCAAGTTATCCCCCACTACTAGGCAGATTCCTAAGCATTACTCACCCGTTCGCCACTAGGTATCAGGAGCAAGCTCCCTAACCTCGTTCGACTTGCATGTGTTAAGCCTGCCGCCAGCGTTCAATCTGAGCCATGATCAAACTCTTCAGTTTAATCTTGAGTTGCCAATAAAACAAAGAATGTTTGATTGGACTTTAATGTTGGCTCATTTATTATTACTAGCAATATTTGCTCATCGTGTAAATGAATTAACTTTGAGTATTCTTGCTGAATATAAATGATAATTTTTTTAAGATTATCTTGTATTCGCAAAAATCCACACAAGTTGTTCTTTAGTTTTGATTTTAAATAGTTTAAGTCAAAGCATCGTCTGCTTGGTGACATAGGATGCGTATTATACGCTGAAATTTTATTAAGTCAAGCATTTTTTTCAAAGTTTTTTGATTTTTTTCAAAAACTTTCGTTTTTGAAAAGTTTTCAAAATTTTTACTTTGAAGCTCAATAACTTGCTGTAAGTTATTGATTTATCAGCATTTTTTGCTATGCTGTGCTGCTTAAGTGGTGCGTATTATAGACCCAGTATCGGCAGTTGTAAAGTGGTTTTTTGCATAAAAGGGGAGAAAGTTTGTAAGTGGTTGATATTCAAAGATTTTATTTTTTGGGTTGAATTGGTTGTTTTTGCCCTTTTGTTATTTGTTAGATTTATATAGTCAAACAAATTTGAATAAGGCAAGCAAAATTAGCGAAATTGTACAAGTAGTACCACGAGCGAGTTTAACGCAAGCATTATTTTAAAGTTGGCAGACTATGAGATAATAAAAAAGCCTTTCGGTTGGCTGAAAGGCTTTTTGACCAATGCTGCTATTTGGTTTTCTTTTGCATAAAAGTCATCACAAAGCCTGACAATGCATAAGTAACACCAATAGCAAGCAAGCCAACTGGAATGTCATATAGCAACACACCAAAAACAAGCACCGCAATCAGCAGCACCACAAATGGTACTTTTTGTTTGTCAAACTCTTTAAATGAATAATATTTGACATTACTAACCATCAATAAACCGCACGCAATCACCCACGCGGCAAAAAACCACACCAACTGCGCGCCCATGCCTGCCGTAAAATCCGCATAACGCAGTGTCACCAATACCGAGCAAGCGATCAATAACGCCGCCAACGGACTTGCCAAGCCGATGAAATATTTCTTATCCACCACACCGATCTGTACATTAAATCGCGCTAAGCGAAACGCCGCGCACGCCGCATAAACAAAAGCGCACGCCATGCCAAATCTACCCCACGGCTGCAAAGCAAAGCTATAAACCAATACTGCAGGTGCAAGCCCAAAGGCTATACAGTCTGCCAGCGAATCATACTGCTCACCAAAAGGACTTTGGGCGTTCAGCATTCGCGCGGCACGACCATCCATCCCATCCAAAAACGCCGAGATAAAAATCGCAATGCTCGCCTTGATATACTCGCCGCCTGTACTTGACAGAATCGAATAAAATCCAGCAAACAGCGACAAAGTCGTGATCAGATTCGGCACTAGATACACGCCCTTGCTCATCACTTTTTTGCCGTCATTATGCTCAGGCTCAATGACTTCAAAGGTGATGCCGTCGTGTTCTTCTTGATAAGTGTGCGGTTTTTGTTCGTCTGACATAGCGCGCCTATTTCACATATTTTTATGTTTTTCAATGACCTATGGATTATACAATGAATTTTGCTAAATCATTCACCCACAAGCCACTTGACCACCACTTCTTCACCAATGCTCATCGCTGGTGCGTCGCTTGGCTTGAGAATCGGTGCCAAAAATTCCAAAATCTCTTGGGTATGATCGGCAAATTGCCATGGCGGATTGATCACAAACAAACCCGTGCCATTTAAGCCCACCGCCACATCATTAGGGTACAGATTCAGCTCACAAACCAGTTGTTTTTTGATGCCGGTGCGTTTCATTTTTTTATAAAATAGCTCGGTGGCATCAATATTTTTAATCGGATACCACAGCACAAAAGTACCAGTGTTGAACTTTTTATAACTAGCAACAAGCAAATCCACCAAGCGACTAAAATCCTTGTGCTCTTGCTCAAACGGTGGATCTAGCAAGATAATGCCGCGGCGTTCTTTAGGCGGTACAACCGCAGGCACTCCTTCAAAGGCATTGCGATGATGGATGCCGATCGGCAGTTGATACAGCTGATAATTGAGCGCATCATACTCATCCGCCACCGCTTCAAAAGCTTCGGCACGCAGCGGTGCATCAGCAGAGTGATATTCGCCATGATGCGCAATCCACCAAGGTGAACCTGGATAAACATACTGATCGTATTTTTGGCGGGCAAATGCCAAATCGTCCAAATACTGCGCGACCGCTTTTGGCAGATTTGACGCGCCTGCTGCCACCGCTTTTTCGAGTGCGATGATGCCCTGCTCAGCCTCTTTGGTCTTTTGGGTTTCGGTGCTTGCCAATGAGTACAAGCCGCGTCCACCATAAGCATCCAGCACATAAAATGGCTTGGCTTTGGCAGAAAATTGCGCCAATAATTGCAATAATAAAATGTGCTTGGCGACATCGGCAAAGTTACCAGCGTGATAGGCGTGTTTGTAATTCATTCGGCTCTCGATGATTTTTATTAACAAATTTGTGCTTAATATGGTAGCATAGACAGCTTTATTTGGCGAATTTTTTTGTCAAATTTCTCTTAAGTTACTTGCTATACTGTCAGCTTGCAAGCAGCCTTGCCTAAGCTTGAGAATTTTATAAAGAATAATGCAATGAGTACATTACCGATACCTAGTTTCACGACCGATTGGGCGGCACATCTAGATAAGCAGCTGGATGATTTTTTGTGCACGGGTGTGGCGATCATCGATGACTGCTTTGATAAGCAAGTGGTGAGCGCTCTACAAACCGAAAGTGGCTACATCGACTATAAAGAAGCGCACCTGACGCATGGTGAGCGCGCGGCAACGATCCGTGGCGATAGCATTCGCTGGATTGATGATGGCTGCCCTATTGGCATGAATTATTTAGCTAGTATTAACGAACTTGCGCAATATTTCAACCAAACCCTGTACACAGGCATTCGCCGCAGTGAAGCGCATTTTGCCCGTTATCCTGCAGGATTTGGCTATCAATGGCATAAGGACAATCCTGCTGGTCGTGACGAGCGCGTGATTTCGGCGGTGTATTATCTCAATGACGACTGGACAGACAGTGATGGCGGTGAGATTTTGGTCGTGGATAAACTTGGTAATGAGCAAAAACTCTTACCCCAAGCCAATCGTCTCGTGCTGTTTGACAGCAATTTATTACACCAAGTCAATATCACTCATCGCACGCGCTTTTCGATCGCCACTTGGATGCGTCGTGATGATGATGTTTTATAAATTTTCTTATCAATTGAGCAAATAAATGTCCAATAAATTTCCCCCAGTTTTACTTGCTATCAGTGCTGCCGTTGCCCTGAGTGCTTGCTCGCCTGCCGATAATGGCAATAATAACCATACTGATAAATCGGTCAATCAGCCAAGCACACAAACCCAAAGCACGCCTGCCGCCCAAGCTGACAGCGCGCTATTATTCAGCAATCTTGCCGATGATGACAGCCGAAAGCAAGTGCAAGAAATCCTACAAAAACACTTAAACAAATCCGATGTAGATACGGTGATGACTTGGGTTGCTGATTATAACCACACCATTAACAACACCAACCTAACCCAAGGCTTTAGCACTGCCGTGACAAGCCATGATGCAGCCGCCATTGATGAGCTGTGGGCGAAATCCAAAGGTGATTTTATCGGGACAAACTGCCGTATCAACACCTTTAGCCTATTAAAAGATAATATCCAAATCAGTGGTGCTGATACCGCCAACGATCAGATGTTGTTCATGGATCATAATGCCATCGCTACAGGCAAATTATTAAGCGGTGATGAATTATCAAAATTCAATCGTCTATTTGCCAAAGTCAAAACAGAACCGACCAAAGATGTGCAAGTACACGCCAAAAAGATGCAAGCACATTTTGTCGGCATTCAATTTGATGATAATGCTACCATGCTCTCGGTGGTGTTTCACGATGACATCGATGGCGATTATCTGTTTATCGGTCATGTCGGCGTATTAGTGCCAAGCGATACAGGCTATCTGTTTATCGAAAAATTATCCTTCCAAGAGCCGTATCAGGCGGTGAAATTTGCCGATAAAAATACCGCTTATGCATATCCACTTGACAAATATACGGTGGATTTTAATCAGCCGATCGCACAGCCATTCATCATGGAAAATGACAAATTGGTCAAGTGGGCAGATGAAAAGCCTACTGCTGCATCATGATTTTAGTTTAGATAATTTAAAAATTAGGAAAATATTATGACTACCAAAACCTTAGAACTTGCCATTGCCTTGATGCGTGAAGTGTCCGTTACCCCTGATGATAAAAATTGCCAAAATATCCTAGCTGATCGCCTGAATGCACTGGGCTTTGAATGCGAATTTATGTATTTTGGCGATAAAAATGACACAGGCAAAAATGCTGAAGTGAAAAACCTATGGGCGATCAAAAAAGGCACGGATGATACCGCGCCTGTGCTGTGCTTTGCAGGACATACCGATGTCGTGCCGACGGGCGACGAAAGCCGCTGGACTTATCCGCCATTTTCGGCAACGGTGGCTGATGGTAAGCTATGGGGACGCGGTGCATCGGATATGAAAACTGGCATCGCAAGCTTTGTTGTCGCTTGTGAAAATTTCATCAACCATCACCCCAATCACAAAGGCAGCCTTGCCCTACTCATCACCAGTGACGAAGAAGGCGTGGCGATCAATGGCACTGTGAAAGTCGCCGAAACCCTTGCGGCGCGTGGGCAGAAGATGGATTATTGCTTGGTGGGCGAACCATCAAGCACGGCAACGCTTGGCGATATCATCAAAAACGGTCGCCGCGGCTCACTCAATGCTAAGCTAACTGTCACGGGCAAACAAGGTCATATCGCCTATCCACACCTAGCGATCAACCCCATTCATGCCGCCGCCCCTGCCTTAGCAGAGCTTGTGGCGACACATTGGGATGATGGCAATGAGTATTTTCCAGCGACATCGATGCAGATCTCAAACATCAACTCAGGCACAGGCGCGACCAATGTCATCGGTGGTACTTGCGAAGTGCTGTTCAACTTCCGCTACTGCACCGAAAATACCGCCGACAGCCTGATGGCAAAGACACACGAGATTTTTGATAAGCATTTTGCTGATGCGAAGGCAACTTATCACATCGACTGGACGCTGTCTGGCGTGCCATTTTTGACCGAAAAAGGTGAATTTGTCTCAGCGTGTGTCGATGCGATCAAGGCAGTCACAGGCACGACGGCCGAACTATCCACTTCAGGCGGCACATCCGATGGCCGCTTCATCGCACCGATTATGAACGCGCAAGTGGTTGAACTTGGTGTAAAAAATGCCACCATCCACCAAGTCGATGAGCATATCGAAGTGGCAGAACTTGAGCAATTGACCCAAGTCTATGGGGAAATCCTAGAGCGACTGGTGGTGTAATCATGATCACTTTATATCATCTGGAAAAATCGCGCTCGTTTCGCATTGTTTGGTTATTAGAAGAATTAAAGCTTGCCTATGGCTTGGATTATGACTTAATCAGCTTTAATCGCGATAACAAAACTTATCTTGCGCCCAAAGAACTCAAGGCAATTCATCCAATGGGTAAAGCACCAATCTTAGTCGATGACAGCCTGTCAGTCGGTGAGCAAGCCTTGGCAGAATCAGCGTTGATTATTGAGCATTTATTAAAAACTTATGACCATGAGAAGAAATTTTATCCTGCTGATGATAAAGCTTGGCGCGATTATACTTTTTGGATGCATTTTGCCGAAGGCTCGCTGATGCCGCCTTTGGTGATGGGTTTAATCTTAAGTAAGGCGTGTGAAAAATCGCCATTTTTCGCCAAACCCATCGCTCGCAAGCTCAAAGACGGCATTGGCAAAATGATTTTAAATAACAATGTCAGCTCAGCACTTGAATTGATTGAACAAAGCTTGGCACAATCGCCGTGGTTTGCAGGCAGTGAATTTACTGGCGCGGATGTGCAAATGTATTTTGCCGTAGCGGCAGCACGCGAACGCACAGTCTTGCCACCTGCCATGACGGCGACGCGCGCTTGGCTGGATCGCTGCGAATCTCGGGCGGGATTTATTAAGACAGTTGAGAAAGTCGGTACGGTATTTTAATCCTACAGCACTTAAACCAAAAACCATGCTCTATTGAACATGGTTTTTGGTTTGTAGCGGTTTATTTATAACCTGCTTTTTTCATCAGCATGATGGCTTTTTGTTGGTTTTGACCTGCAACAGAGACATTGATCATGTCACGCTTGAAGCTGCTTGGCAACCAGCGAGCCATGTTGCCTGTCACAGCGATGCGCGGGTTGGCTGGGTATTCAAAGTTATTTTGCGCGTATAGGCTCTGGGCTTCTGAGCCACTTAGCCATTCGATGAATTTTTGGGCTTCGGCAACATTATCACTGTGCTTGACCACGCCTGCACCTGAGACATTGACATGAGTACCTTTGCCTTTTTGGTCAGCGAAGAATACTTTGACAGTGTTTGCCACACTTGGTTTTTGGTTCAGTAGGCGACCATAATAATAGGTATTGGCGATACCGACATCACACTGCCCTGCATTGATGGCTTCTAGTAGCGCGGTGTCGTTCGAAAATGGTGAAGTTGCAAGATTATTCACCCAGCCTTTGACCGTCTTTTCGGTGGTAGCTTGACCTTGGTTGGCGATCATCGTCGCGACCAATGACTGATTATAAACATTATTCGATGAGCGTAGGCACAGCTTGCCTTTCCACTTAGCATTTGCCAAATCAGCATAGGTGGAGAGCTGACTTGGGTTTACTTTTTTGGCATTATAAAAAATCGTCCGCGCACGCACCGACAGACCGAACCAATGATTCTTCGGGTCGCGCAGGTTTGATGGGATATTGGCTTTTAGCACCGATGAATTGATCGGACGAAGCAGCCCTGCTTGCGCCGCTTGCCACAGATTGCCGCCATCGACAGTGATGAAGACATCCGCCTTGGTGTTTTTACCTTCAGCCTTTAGCTTCTCCATCAAAGGACCTGCTTTATCGCTGACCAAAGTCACTTTTGTGCCAGTTTTCTTTTGATAAGCTTGGGTCAATGGCTTTAGCAGCTCATCGGCACGCGCAGAATATACCACGATTTCGCTTGCCAATGCAGGGGCAGTCATCGCAAGCATCAGTGAAGTTACTAATAACTTTTTCATCATCTATCCTTATCAAGCCATGCGTCACACGAACGCAAAAAATTTGCTCAAGTTTGCAAGTTTTGTCAAACAATCTTGCTGCCATTTGTGCTATTATAATAGAATATTTTTCAAATAGAAACAAGAAATATTATCATTATCGATTAATTTTTGGACATAATGTCGCATTTCTTGCTTTTATGTTGGTTGATACAGTTTTACAGGTTTGTCAATTTTATTTTAAGCCATTGATATTAATAGGTTTTTTATTTATCCAATCTACTTACCTTTTATAGCAAATCTATGAACTCATCCCTACTTCCCCGCCTTTGGCTGTCGCTGTGCGCTTTGCTTGTCATCATTCCGCTTGCGGTCATTGTCTCATCATTGACCAGCTTCGATGCTGAGATTTGGCAATTTTTGCTGGATTATGAATTGCCGCTGCTGCTTAGCAATACGCTGTGGCTCGTGCTTGGCGTGGGCTTTGGGGTGACGCTGCTTGGCACGACGACGGCATGGCTGACGGCGATGACGGATTTTCCACTGAAGCGATTTTTCGGTTGGGCGATGATGTTGCCACTTGCTATTCCTGCTTATGTACTGGCGTTTGTACAATTGGGAATGTTTGATTATACAGGTTTTATCAGTACATTTTTAAGAGAAAATTGGGGATTTACCAACGGTTTACCCGATGTGCGTAATGGCTTTGGCTTGACTATCGTGATGAGCTTGACGCTGTATCCTTATGTGTATTTGCTTGCCAAAAATGCCTTTGGTAGCATGGGCGCGCGCGCGCTCGAAGCTGGTGCATCTTTGGGATTGTCCGCACCCAAAGCCTTTGTTAAGCTTGCTCTACCGATGGCGCGTCCATGGATCGCAGGCGGTGTGATTCTTGCCTTAATGGAAGTGTTGGCTGACTTTGGTGCGGTGAGCGTGTTTGGCTATGATACTTTTACCACGGCAATTTATCAGGCGTGGTTTGGTTTTTTTTCGATTGATACTGCTAAGCAGTTGGCAAGTTTATTGATCGCATTGGTGTTTGTGTTTTTGGTATTAGAACAGCTAAGCCGTGGTCGTCGCCGCTTTGAGACCACAGGGCGTGCAAGCCATCACCGCGCCATTGTCTTGACGGGCGCACACAAATGGCTAGCTACTTTATACTGCGGCTTGATTTTGTTTTTGGCGTTTGTGCTACCACTGATTCAGCTTGGCTTTTGGGCGTGGGCGAGCCTGCCTGAAGTGGCGATTGATGAGCTTGCAATACAGATTTGGCATTCAGTGAGCGTGAGTCTGATGGCATCGGTACTGGTCGCCGTGGTCGCTCTATTTCTTGCCATCAGCACACGCCAAGACCACAGCAAATTTGCCCTTGCCAGTGCCAAAATCTCAACGCTCGGCTATGCCATCCCAGGCTCGGTGCTGGCTGTTGGCGTGTTTGTCCCTGTGGCATGGCTGGACAATTGGCTGATTGCCTCCCTGCCAAGCTTATCAGATGCCGATGCTATCTTTAAGGGTACGCTTGGTGTGATGCTGATTGCGTTATTGATTCGCTTTTTGGCATTGGGCGTGCAGTCAGTCGATGCAGGCATGAAACGCATCAAATCCACGCACATCGAAGCAGCAGCATCACTTGGAGTGGCGCCATTTGACACCGTGCGTCGTGTCTATCTACCACTCATCAAAGGCTCACTCGGCGTGGCAATGCTGATGGTCTTTGTTGATACGATGAAAGAGATGCCGATTACCTTGATGATGCGTCCGTTTGATTGGGACACTTTGTCCGTGCGGATTTATTCGTTCACCAGTGAAGGCTTATATGATAAGGCATCGCTACCTGCGCTTGCCATCATCATTGCAGGGCTGATTCCTGTGATTTTATTTGCCAAAATGGATCAAAAATAACGCCATTATCAGTAGAATATTAAAAATTTTGAGAAAATTATGCTAAATATTCATCAACTATCCATCAGCTTTGACAAAAAAACCATCCTAAGCGATATCAGCTTTGAACTTCAAAAAGGTCAAATCGCCTGCCTGCTGGGCGCTTCAGGCTGTGGTAAGACGACGCTACTACGCTGTATCGCAGGTTTTGAGACACCTGACACGGGCAGCATCACCCTTGATGGTCAAGCACTATTTGACGGCAAAGGGGCGACGCCTGCTCATCGTCGCCATATCGGTATGGTATTTCAGGACTATGCACTGTTTCCGCATTTGACGGTGGCGGATAACATCGCCTTTGGACTGTCAAACATGGATAAATCTGCACAGGCGGCACGAGTAGATGAGATGCTGAGCCTAATCGATATGCAAGGCTACAAAAACAGCTATCCGCATGAGCTGTCAGGCGGTCAACAGCAGCGAGTGGCATTGGTGCGAGCGCTTGCACCCCGTCCAAGCTTGGTGCTGCTCGATGAGCCGTTTTCAAATCTCGATGTCGAACTACGCACCAGCCTATCCAAAGAAGTACGCCGCCTGCTCAACTCCCAAAATGTCAGTGCCATCATGGTGACACATGATCAGGCCGAAGCCTTTGCGATGGCGGATGTGGTCGGCATGGTTGCTGATGGTAAGCTACAACAATGGGACACACCCACTGCCCTGTATCACACGCCTGCCACCGAGACCGTCGCCCGCTTTATTGGTGAAGGTGTGCTGATTGATATCCAACATGGTGGCGAGCATGGTTTTGATAGCACCTTTGGGCATATCGCACTACCTGTGCCACCACACGCCACCAAAGCACTCATCCGCCCACATGATGTCAAGCCCTACAAGGCTGATCGTGATACGCACGCCATCGATGCCGCAGTGAGCGATCGAGATTTTCGTGGGGGTAATTGGCTCTATACGCTCAGCACAAATACAGGACAAACGCTACTGATGCAATCGTCACTAGCTGCCAATCACGATAGCCACCAAATCGGTGATGATTTGACTGTCGCTATCAGACGGGTCAGCACCTTATAAATTATCCATATCATAAAAAACCGTTCATGGCTGATACCAAGAACGGTTTTATTTCAACTAAAGCATCACAACTCATCAAGCCATGCCATCTGGATGGCTTCTAGGATGCGTTCGTTCGACTTATTTGGGTCATCGCTAAAGCCATCAAGCTCACAGATATAGCGGTGTAAATCAGTAAAGCGAATGTACTGCACATCTTCATCAGGATATTTTTCTGCCAAAGCGATGGCGATATCTAGGGTGTCGTGCCAAGTTAGAGTCATGAGTTTTCTCCATGTGAATATGCGTTTAGTTTAGCATATATTCGCCCAAAAAGTGGATGATAGCAACAATTTTTGGCGATTTGATGAAATTTATAATTGAAAATCCAAAACCATCTTATAAAATTAATATATTTTATCTATTGATACAATCGCTTTATAATTAGACACATCAAAACACTGTTGTACATTTTTTAACATGCTAAGATAGCTTATCGGTGCAGTGACCGCCGATGGCAATTCTCACTCACAAGGAGCAATTTATGACTTCACAAACTTCAGGCTGCCCATTTCATGGTGCCAACACCCAAGACGGACAAACGCCAGTCGCATGGTGGCCAAAAACTCTAAATTTGGACATCTTGCACCAGCACGACAAAAAGGTCAATCCACTGGGCGAAGACTTTGATTATGCCAAAGAATTTGCCAAAATCAATCTTGAAGAACTCAAAGAAGATGTCCGCCAAGTCCTGCGTGATAGCCAAGACTGGTGGCCTGCTGATTATGGCTACTACGGTGGTCTAATGGGTCGCTTGGCATGGCACTCGGCCGGCTCATATCGTGCAACAGACGGTCGTGGCGGTGCCAACACAGGCAATATCCGCTTTGCACCACTCAACAGCTGGCCTGATAACGGCAACCTAGACAAAGCGCGCCGCCTACTTTATCCAATCAAACAAAAATACGGCAACCGCCTATCTTGGGCAGATTTGATCATCCTAGCCGGTACGATGGGCTATGAAGCAGCTGGTCTGAAGGTCTTTGGCTTTGCTGGTGGTCGTGAAGACATCTGGCATCCAGAAAAAGATGTCTATTGGGGCAGCGAAAAAGAATGGCTTGCCAAATCAGGTGGCGAAGGCACTCGCTGGAGCGACAATCGTGAGCTAGAAAATCCACTAGCTGCTGTGATGATGGGCTTGATTTATGTCAATCCTGAAGGTGTGGACGGCAATCCTGACCCACTCAAGACCGCTCGTGATATGCGTATCACCTTTGCTCGCATGGGTATGAATGATGAAGAAACCGTTGCTTTGACTGCTGGCGGTCATACCATCGGTAAAGCACACGGTAATGGTGATGCATCTAAAGTCGGTGCAGAGCCTGAAGCAGCTGACATCGCTGAGCAAGGCTTGGGCTGGCGCTACGAAAAACCAGGCATGATGACTTCTGGTATCGAAGGTGCTTGGACAACCAACCCTACCCGCTGGGATAATGAATTTTTCACCTTGCTATTTAAATACGAAGACCAATGGGCATTGACCAAATCCCCTGCTGGCGCACATCAATGGGAGCCTGCACAGATGGACGAAGCAGATATGCCTGTCGATGCCTTTGACCCAAGCCAAAAGCGCAAAATCATGATGACTGATGCGGATATGGCACTACTTCGTGATCCAGAATACCGCAAAATTTCTGAAAAATTCTTGAATGACCAAGCAGCATTTGATGATGCCTTTGCTCGTGCATGGTTCAAGCTGACACACCGTGATATGGGGCCAAAATCTCGCTACCTAGGCACCGATGTACCAAGCGAAGATCTCATTTGGCAAGATCCAATCCCTGCAGTGGATTACACCCTAAGCGATGCTGAAATCGCCGAACTAAAAGCAAAAATCTTGGCAACAGGTCTAAGCATCCCTGAACTTGTAGCAACCGCTTGGGATAGTGCTCGCACATTCCGTCAATCGGACTATCGTGGTGGTGCTAACGGTGCACGCATTCGCCTTGCCCCACAAAAAGACTGGATTGGCAATGAGCCAGAACGCTTGGCAAAAGTCCTAGCTGTCTATGAAGAACTACAAGCCAGCCTTGACAAAAAAGTTAGCATCGCTGATTTAATCGTGCTTGGTGGCACAGCAGCAGTTGAACAAGCAGCCAAAGATGCAGGTGTAGAAATCGTCGTGCCATTCTTGGCAGGTCGTGGCGATGCAACCCTTGAGCAAACAGATGTAGAGAGCTTTGAATTCCTACGCCCTGTGCACGATGGTTTCCGCAACTTCCAAGAAGCACATTATGCCCCACAACCAGAAGAGCTACTGCTTGACCGCGCTCAACTGATGGGCTTGACCGCACCTGAAATGACTGTCCTAATCGGCGGTATGCGTGTACTAGGCGCAAACCATGGCGGTAGTCAGCATGGCGTATTCACCGACCGTGTCGGCGTACTAAGCACCGACTTCTTCCGCAACCTTGTGGATATGAACAACACTTGGCAGCCAACTGGACGCAATAGCTACAACATCTGCGACCGCAAAACAGGTGATGTCAAATGGACAGCAACCCGTGTGGACTTGGTGTTTGGCTCAAACTCAATTTTGCGTGCGTATAGCGAAGTCTATGCCCAAGATGATGCAAAAGAAAAGTTTGTCAAAGACTTTGTGAATGCATGGGTGAAAGTCATGAATGCAGATCGTTTTGATGTGAAATAATCGGTTTATTCAGCACAAAACAGCATAATCAGTCATGGTTATGCTGTTTTTTGTGAAACACTCCCGGTTCGCACTGATTCGATACTGTACTTTATAATTTAAATATAATTATGATACTAATAATCAAATAAATACAATAAAAATATCCACACCACCCTATCCCTTGCCCCACTTAGCTTTGCACAGCTTTCCACAAAAACTGTGGATAACTTGCGAAAATTAGCTGATTTTTCTTGCCCAATCCCTTGTGCTGTCATGCTTTTGTCGCAATTGGTTAAATTTTGATCAATTTTTTATCATGATATTTTATCTTTATAAATCAATAGTTTATAAAATTTTTTGTAATTACAATGAGTAGATATTGACAAATTTATCAGTATTTTATCCGATAAAATTCATCCGCCCTGTTCCACAATTTATCCACAAAAAATGTGTATAAAATTGTGGATAACTTTTATTTTTTATGAAACATTGAAGTTTTTATCTGAATAATTGTCACAAATATTGACAAACCTTGTATGAAAAATAACTGAGTGGATGATTGGATTTTGATGAAAGTTTTTTAAGATTGATTGGGCGACAAACCACCCGATGATTTTTTCGCGCGTTTGCATGATTTTTCGATTTTTATGCTATAATTGACAGATATTCACCCTATTTTAAAGGAATCCGTTCGTGGACGAAAATAAAGAGAAAGCGCTCAAGGCCGCCCTAGCGCAGATCGAAAAGCAATTTGGTAAAAACACCATCATGCATCTAGGCGACGAATCCGCCAAGTTGGATGTTGATGTGGTCTCAACAGGCTCGCTCGGTCTGGACATCGCGCTAGGCATCGGCGGTCTGCCCAAAGGTCGTATCATCGAGATCTTCGGCCCTGAAAGCTCGGGTAAAACCACCCTAACGCTACAAACCATCGCCGAATGCCAAAAGCAAGGTGGCACTTGTGCATTCATCGATGCTGAACACGCACTCGATCCGATTTACGCCAAAAAGCTTGGCGTGGACATCGATGCCCTATTGGTCTCACAACCTGACAACGGCGAGCAAGCACTTGAAATCGCTGATATGCTCGTCCGCTCTGGTGCGATCGATATGATCGTCGTGGACTCGGTCGCAGCCCTGACCCCAAAAGCCGAAATCGAAGGCGAAATGGGTGATAGCCACATGGGTCTGCAAGCGCGTCTGATGAGCCAAGCTTTGCGCAAAATCACGGGTAATGCCAAGCGCTCAAACTGCATGGTGATTTTTATTAACCAAATCCGTATGAAAATCGGCGTGATGTTCGGCTCACCTGAGACCACTACAGGCGGTAATGCGCTGAAATTCTATGCATCAGTACGCCTTGACATCCGCCGCATTGGCAGCGTCAAAGATGGCGATGAGATTTTGGGCTCAGAAACGCGCGTGAAAGTCATCAAAAACAAGATGGCACCACCATTTCGCCAAACTGAATTCCAGATCATGTATGGCGAAGGCATCAACCGCCTAGGCGAAGTGATTGACTTGGGCGTGGACATCGGTGCTGTCGGTAAATCAGGCGCATGGTACAGCTATGGCGACGGCAAAATCGGTCAAGGCAAGGCCAACACGGTGAAATATCTACAAGAACACCCAGAAATCGCCGCAGAAATCGAAGCCAAAGTACGCGAATCAAAGCTAACCGGTACATCAAGCGCACCAAGTGCAAGCAATGATACTGATGAAGTGCCTGAGTATGTCGAAGGCATGGAAGATAGCGATGCCTTTTAATCAGGTTATGTCATAAATCAAGTGCATGACAATCAAGACCTTATCCGAAATCTTGGCAGAAATGGGCGAGTCGCCTGTTTCTGCCGAGTCGTATCAGCCTACCGTGCTTGATGCGTCCAATTTTTATACACTCACGACTACCAAACCTGCTTATCAACAAAAGCAAAACCTGCGTCCCAAAAAATCTATTTCCACCGCCAAACGCACAACGCCAAAGCCTGCCAGCACTAAGCATCAAGCCAAGTCTGATGATGTGTATGACAACCACCAAACACAGCTCAAGACTCAAGCAGACACCCTATCTGATGGGCAAGCTATATACGATAAAAAACCAATATCTAATAGTCAAGCTGATACAGATAAGTCCACCCCCAAGACTCGCCAAAGTCGCAACCGTCATCACAACCAACACCATGACGACACGCCCAAAATCACAGCCTTACTCAATGATGCCAAGCTTGGTCAGACCAATGCCATCATCACCGATAAGCTTGCCGCTGCTCTAGCTGATGTCGCCATCGAACCGATTGCCACCACTGACCGTGCGACCAACTATATGCGATGGCTGGCGTTCTATTATCTATCGCACCGTGAGCTGTCCCGCCATGAGCTTCGCCAAAAGCTACTCGCCAAAGACTGCGACCCCATAGCCGTTGATGCACTCATCGAAGAATTCGCCGATAAAGGCTATCAGTCCGATGAACGCTGTGCCTATATGCTGATTCGTGAAAATATCCGCAAAGGCCGTGGCAAAATCCATATCCGTGAAGCTCTCAAATCCGCCAAAATCAACCTGCCCTACACGCTTGATGAACTCATTAATAACGCCGATATTGACAGCCTCACCGATGGAACTGCACTGGCTGATCATGAGAGCGACGAAGTGGATTGGCTCAGACTTGCCGTCGAAGCGCGCACCCGCAAATATGGCTACGATCTACCAACCACCCCTAAGGACAAAGCCAAGCAGTTGCGATTTTTGCAGTATCGTGGATTTGAAACGGGCGTTTGTTTGGATGCGCTCAGATACACGCCCGATATGCTCGATGAGCTGGATTCAGTGTAATTGAGTTTGGCTATGTACGAATTTATACTAATGGTTTCACATAGCCAGCATCTGTTGATGTGAAACACTGCCAAGCGATGATAAGATACTGCCATTTCATTCATTAATATTATTAAATATACAATGATATTTTATTTATTAAAAATATTATCCATCACCGCCAAGCCTTGCCCCATAAAGGCTCATTCACTTTTCCCCAAAAAATGTGGATAACTTTATTAATATCACCATTTTTTACATCGCAATCCCTTATTTTTCTTGGTCTGTATCGCAATTGGTCAAAATTTAATCAATTTATAAATTTTCAATTTTTATTATTATAAATCAATAACTTATAAATTTTTATCCCACCAAAAACAAGTAAAATCTTGACAAATTCACCATGATTTTATCCAAAAATAACCGCACCCAAGTGTTTCACAATCTATCCACATAAACTGGGGATAAAACTGTGGATAACTTCATCTGTTACACAAAATTAAGCAAAAATACAGTCAATATCAAGCTGAGAATTTGGTGTGAAAAATCAACAAAAAAACTTCAGACAAATAACTGCTTTAGCAATTTTTATGACATCAGCACAACAAAGCTACAGCAAACTTGTGCAAAATTTGACACATCAAACCAACAAAATTTCGTGCGCCTGTCACACAGCCTGCAGGCAGATATTTTATAATGACTTGGTCATTTGACGATGGATTTTACTGTTTACTTTTTTCTTTTTTAGGAGTGTACGATGAAAAAATTATTCGTAGCATCAGCTGTCGCCGCGATCGCCATCACAGGCTGTGCCAGCAACCAAAACGCAGCACCGCAACACGAAGGTCGCATGATGCAGCATAAACACGGTGAAATGCACAAAGACGGTCATCGCCACGGCGAACACCACAAACGCGGTGAGCACAAGTACGGTGATCGCGATGGCGAACGCGGCGATCGCCTAAGCGCAGAATACACCTGCACCGACAACGCGGTGGTACACGCCAAATACAACCCACAAGCACAAAATGCCGTGATCACCGTCACTGCACCGACTTGGCAGCTGAACAACCAACAAATCACCCTAACGCCTGCGGTATCAGGCTCAGGCATGCGCTTTGTGAACACTGACAACCCACAAGCGGCGTACGAATGGCACAGTAACGGTCGCGATGGTATCTTGACCGTGAAAGCTGGCAACACCGAACAAAGTCTAACTTGCACAGGCAAAGTCAGCGAGAAAAAACCAAGCTAAGTGCCAAAGCAAAAGCTAAGTATAAAAATACAAGATTATCTCGATTAAGCAGCGCGTCCCTGTGATGCGCTTTTTGTTTTTTTAAACCATCTGTTTTGATTTTTTTTGGGAACATATCAGTTATAAGATAACATTGGCAATACGCCAAGATGCGCGTATAATAACTAAAAGCATCTTAACCAAGACAGCAAAAAAACACCAACCA
This sequence comes from Moraxella sp. FZLJ2109, assembly GCF_024296965.1. NCBI lineage: Bacteria > Pseudomonadati > Pseudomonadota > Gammaproteobacteria > Moraxellales > Moraxellaceae > Moraxella > Moraxella sp. FZLJ2109. Next base: position 1,471,478 of record NZ_CP101112.1, on the reverse strand, counting down.
CACCAACAAGCATAACAAGGGGTGTATGATGAAATCGGTATTACTCAGCACACTGATCGCAAGTCCACTGCTACTCACCGCCTGCGCCACCACAAGCAGTCACAACACCAAAGTCAGCATCGACTGCCAAGCCCCAAACTGGCAACAAGCAGGCATCAGCGATGGCAAAAATGGTCGCTATCCTTATGAAATCAGCCGCTACAGCAAACAATGCCCAAGCCTTACCATCAGCACCGAAGACCGTGCCGCATGGGAGTCCGGTCGTCAAGAAGGGCTAAAAACTTACTGCACCAAAGCCTACGCCTACGAACTCGGTCAGCGCGGCTACTCGATGAACCAAGTCTGCCCCGAAGAAGGGCTGCTCGAGATCCAACAATCGCACGCACTCGGCTATCAGCACTACTACCAACGCGAACGCCTGTACGATGACTGGTGGCGTCCGTACCCACCGTTTGGCAGTTTCGGTTGGTACGGTCCGCGCTCGCGCTACTGGTGGTAGTGTTTAAAAATGTGTTAATTTGTAAGTGATTGTACAATTTTGTGTTTTTGGCTTATCGTGCGCGACACAAAATGCTATAATGGCGTATCAGCCTGATGCTTTATCGCATCTTTTCATTAGCACTTTTTTGAGATATTCTTATGAAATTGACTCAAGTTCTATTGGCAGGCGCTGCATTGGCAACTGCTGTATCAGCTACCGCTGCTGAGAAAGCTGGCGCTTATAATGCCCCTGTTGTTAAGCATGTTGAAACCACTTTCCTATGTGAAGATGGCAAAACTGTTACCACTCAGCGCGCACCACACCAAGATATGCGTGTGACTGTCGATGGTCAAACTGAAATCCTAGAGCGTAACAAGCGCACTTCATGGCACCTATGGAGCCACAACCCAGCGAACAACTACCTAAAAGCGACTTATAGCAATGCTAATGGTTTCGGCTGGAGCGACAATGGTGAAGTTGGTACACTACACTTCCCACAAGACGGCGTAGTTGCACGCACGACTTGCCAAGTGCCTTCTGTAGAGCCAGTACCTGCAGTTGAAGCGGCTGCTGAATAAGCCAAACGCTGATACTAAAATTGGTGTTATCTAAGAATTGGTGTTATCTAAGTTGATTGGATAACACCAATTTTTGTCTGTTATTTGATAAAAATTTTGACAAAATAATATCTCAACTAAATAAACAAAACCCCAAAGACCATCTGATCTTTGGGGTTTGTCTCATGACTAAGCTAAGTTAAGCTAAGTCATGATAGGACATCTTACCACATCCAGCCTACACCGACGCCGCCTGATGCTTCGCCATTGGTGCTCGCTGAACCTTGGATCTTCATCAGCAATCGACCGTTGTCCGATGTGCTGCTGAAGCCGACTGCGACCGCTTGCTGATCACTGTAGCCACCTGCTGCCACTGCCAGCATAGATTTACCTGGTAGGTAAACTTGTGGCAATGATGCTGATGCTGCTGAGATTGCACCTAGACCGCTGACTTTATCATCCAGATCGTTGATACGACCTTCGATGCCGCCCATGCGGTTGTTGATGTTGGTCACTGCACCAGTCAGCTGCGAGACATTGACTGCATCGTTCGGGTTCTTACCATTTGCCACATTGGTGATGCGGCTTGGTGAGACTTCGCTGCCGATGCTTAGCTCATTGGTGGTAGTGCCATCTGGGTTGGCTACTGTCTTGGCTGTCATAGTGACAGGGCCGACATTCACAGTATTGGCAGTGACTGAATCGACTGCGATGTCTTTTGCCAGTTTTACTTCAAGCTTGCCATTATCAGACACAACACTGATATTGTTGTCAGACAGCTTGGTTGTATCAGCACCGCCTACGACATTCAAGGTAGTGCCTAGATCACGGACAACCACACCTTTGGTATCGCCCTTGAAGTTTAGCTTGCCGCTTGCTGCACCATCTTTACTATCTTTCACTTCGACAATGACAGGAGTGCTGCCATCTTTATTATCTACAGTGATTTTAGTTACGCCATCGGTTTTCTCAGCTTTCACAACTGGAGACTTGCCGTCTTTACCATCTTTGCCAGGTGCACCATCTTTGCCGTTAGCACCATCTTTGATGGTTGCAACTGCAGGTGTGCCATCTGGGTTGGTAAAGGTAATGGTGGTGGTGTCGCCAACTTTCTCGGTCTCAACCTTCGGTGATTGACCATCTTTGCCAGGTGCACCATCTTTACCATCCAGTACAGTCACCTCATTGCTCTTACCAGTGGCAGGATCAGTGGTGGTAATGGTGGTCTTGCCTGCGTCAGTATCTTTGGCGACGCTTACGATAGTGCCCGGTGCACCGTCTTTACCTGGCTTACCTTCAGGGCCTTGTGGACCTACTGGACCTTGAGAGCCTGGCTCACCGTTGGCGGCAGCAGTGGTTGAGATGGTGAACTTACCATCTTTTTGTACGATCTTAATGTTTTCACCAGTAATCAATTCAACTTGACTACCAGGTTTAACCAAATGATCACTCACACCTTCTGCTGTACCACCTGAAGCTGCGCCCGCAGTGACACGCCAGCCTGATTGATTCAATGCAGTAGCCAATACATCAGCAGTCACGAAGCTATTTGCTGTGGTCGGCACTACGAAGCTGCCGCGGATTGGGCTATCAGCTGTTGTAACTGTGCCCAATGTCGTTGTATTGACATCAAAGGTCACTGTATTACCAGTAAGCTTAGCATTGGTGCCTTTGCCATCAGCAAACAGCACTGCATCGCCAAATTTCACATTGGTTGAGTTGCCATTATCGTCTTTGGCGATCCAGTAGCCTTTATTCACTGCATCGATTACATCACCAACAGTTGCTACACCATCTTTTTGAGTTGGTGCAAGCTTGCCACCGTTGGTTACTGAGTTGAACTCACCTTTGTTCACATCGACAGTAAAGGTCTCAACACCATCTTTGGTCTCTGATGTTACTTTTGCAAGACCAGTGCCTTTCACATCGATTGCATCTTGTGCAACTTTGGCAACATCTGCTTTGGTTACACTCACTGTGTACTGCTCGTTCGGCTGACCTGCATCTTTACCAGACTTGGTCGTCACTTTTGCGATGTTTTCTGATGAAGTGTCAGCTACCACAGACTCAACCGCTTTGGCTGTCGCGACAGCATCTTCCAGCTGAGATACATTCACTGCATCTGTGTCAGCATCACCTGCGCCCATATTGGTGATCTTATTACCACCCATATCAATGGTTGCACCAGCATCAACAGCGAAGTTGTTTACTTTGGTATCACCAGTGACAGTTAGGTTAGTAAACTCAACATCATCTTTGGTCGCGATAATCAGCTGACCACCTTCACCACTGATTGCAATGTTTTTACCTGCATCGACATTCAGCGTATCGCCAGCTTTGATATTTGATTTATCGGTGACTTTATAAGTACTTTCACCGCCATCAACGCCGACAGACTTAACATCCCAAGAGACATTGTTGATGGTATCGACGATATCACCCACAGTCGCCACTTTATTCTCTTCAGTGGTGACTGCTCGACCTGCGACCACTTTAGATGTACCTGAAATCACTTCAGCAGTAATCACATTACCTGTTTTGGTAAAGTCGATCGTATCACTATCTTCGACTTCAGTCACAGCACCATCAATCACTTTTTTGGTGTCATAGTCCAAGCCTACTGTGTAATTGATCACACCATCTTCATTTGGCGTACCGCCAGTGACTTCCACAAATAACAAAAAACCCTGCCAAATGACAGGGCTTATATATAACTATGCGACCCGACCGTTATGCTTTTTTGAGCTTCTCACGGATAAAGCCAATCACCATCGGTAATACACTAAAAATGATGATACCGAAAATCACATAGGTGAAGTTCTCTTTAATCACTGGCTGATTACCAAAGAAATAGCCAAGCAGCGTAAACGACGCAATCCAACAAAAGCCGCCGATGATGTTATAGCCGATGAAATACTTATAATCCATGCTGCCTGCCCCTGCGACGAACGGCGCGAAGGTGCGCGCAAATGGAATAAATCGCGCGAAAATAATGGTCTTGCCGCCATGCTTGGCAAAGAAATTCTGCGTCTTGATCAGGTGCTGTTTATTGATCCATTTTGAGTCGATCTCAAAGACCTTCGGACCGATGTATTTGCCAATGTGATAGTTCAGCGTATCGCCCAGTACCGCCGCGATGAACAGCAGCCCAATCAATAAGGCAGGATTGAGCGCACCCGTGAACGCCGCCAACGCCCCAGCCGCGAACAGTAAGCTATCACCTGGTAGAAACGGCATCACCACAAGCCCTGTCTCGACAAAGATAATCAGAAACAAGATGCCATAGATCCACATTCCATAGTCTTTCAAAAACTCCGCCAAATGCAAATCAATATGCAAAATAAAATCGATCATATGCAGGATAATATCCATCACCGCTCACTCGCCAAATCATAAAAGAAGTTGTCTAAAAATTGTGCGTATGTTAGCAGAAAATCATCGATTTTATAGTAATTTTTTATTACAAGGTCGTGCTACATTGTGCCGCGGGTGCGGATTTGGCTGATTATGCGTATTATGCATAATTATAGGTGAATGAGTTGTAAAATTACTTTACAAAGCGATGATAATTCAGTATGTTATACAAGCGAACTGATCTAGTTTTCTGCTTTATATGCATGATGTGCATAGTTATTATTCCCCAATCCATTTTCGGCAAGTGATTGCCCAGTTATCAGGATAGATTACTCATGTTATGGTTCTTTTTTTGTATCGCGGTGCTGATCGTCGGCTATGTGATCTACGGTAAGGTGATCGAACGCATCTTCGTCATCAACCCAAATAAGAACACGCCTGCCTACACCATGGCTGATGGCGTGGACTATGTCCCGATGTCCAAGAAGAAAATTTGGCTCATCCAATTATTAAATATCGCAGGCACAGGCCCGATCTTCGGCCCGATCCTAGGTGCGCTGTATGGTCCTGTGGCGATGCTGTGGATTGTCATCGGCTGTATCTTCGCTGGTGCAGTGCATGACTATATGTGCGGTATGCTGTCTGTGCGTAATGGCGGCGCGTCGATGCCATACCTGACTGGCAAATATCTGGGCGCACCTGTCAAGGCGTTCATCAATGTCCTAGCGGTCGTGCTACTGCTACTGGTCGGCGTGGTCTTCGTGGCAAGCCCTGCGCAGCTGATGAGCACCATCACGATGGATGTCTTCGGCACAGCAGCCACAGGCGCAGTATCGCTCAATAACGCAGAAGACATCAGCGCGGCTGCCAGTGCATCTGCCGCAGCGGACGCATCGACGGTGTTTGGTATGACCAAAGAAACCGTGCTGATCGCTTGGACGGCAATTATCTTCATCTACTACATCATCGCCACCCTACTGCCGATTGACAAGATCATCGGTCGTATTTATCCATTCTTCGGCGGTCTGCTGCTATTTATGTCTATCGGCATGATGTACGGCTTGGTATCTAGCCACCTAAGCGCGACCAATCCGATCAGCTTCTTCGGCACGATCGATGGCTTGAGTGTCGAGAAATTCTTCAGCAACCTACAGCCAAAAGGCGATCTGCCGATCTGGCCGCTGATTTTCTTGACCATCACCTGTGGTGCGCTGTCAGGCTTCCACGCCACACAGACGCCGCTGATGGCACGCTGTGCGATGAACGAATCTGAAGGTCGATTCATCTTCTACGGCGCGATGATCGCAGAAGGTATCATTGCCTTGATCTGGTGTGCGGTCGGTATGTCATTCTACCCTGATTTGATGTCGCTACAAGACGCCATCGCAGCAGGCTCACCATCGAAAGTCGTCTATGACAGCTCGATCTACTTCCTAGGTGCTATTGGCGGTATCTTCGCGGTACTGGGCGTTGTCGTGCTGCCGATCACTTCAGGTGATACAGCATTCCGTGCGGCGCGTCTGATCATCGCTGAGTTCTTCAATATGGAACAGCGTACCTTGATGAAGCGACTGCTGATCGCTGTGCCGTTGTTTGCGATTGGCTTTGCCGTCTCAAAAGTCGATTTCCAAATCCTATGGCGTTATTTCAGCTGGGCGAACCAAACGGTCGCAGCAGTGATGCTATGGACAGCGGCAGGCTATCTGTATCGCTATCGTAAGTTCCATTGGGTATGTACTGTCCCTGCGGTATTCATGACGGCAGTGTGCTTCACTTTCTTGATGTACAATAAGATCGGCTTTGGCTTAGATTATCAGCTGTCGATTTATCTAGGTATCGGTGCGACTGTCTTGACCACCTTGGCGTTCTTCTTCTTCGTCAAGCGTGAGCAAGTGGCAGGCGACCCTGATGCGCTGGTCGTCGAACCAAAAATTGAAATCGCCCAACCTGCTCAGCAGTAATCGGCTTTTTTGATAAGGACACCTGTCGGATTTGGCAGGTGTTTTCATTTGAGTGGTGTTTTTTTGGCAGTGATTTTTGAGTGATGATTTTCAATGGTGTATTTGTGCTGTGTATTTTTGATCGATTGTTTGCTTGATTAATCAGGCAAATCCCAACAACCCAAAGCTGAACAAATCTAACCAATTTCTCAATCATATACAAAAATTTTCATCATAAGCCAATTTGTGCTATACTAAAAACCAAACCCTATCACTATCACACATCATGCTCGAAATTCGCCATCTACAGATGCTCAGCACGCTCAAGCGCCACGGCTCGCTTGCCACTACCGCCGAAGAGCTCAATCTCACCGCGTCCGCCATCAGTCATCAGCTCAAGGAGCTTGAGAGCTATTATGACATCACGCTGGTCAATCGCCGCACGCGCCCTGTCAGCTTCACCCCTGCAGGGCTGCTGGTACTGGAGCTTGCTGATAGCATCCTGCCGCAGGTGGCACGCACCAAGAGCGACATTCGCCGCCTAGCGCATGGGCAATCAGGCAGACTGCGCCTAGCCAGTGAGTGCCACAGCTGCTTTGATTGGTTGATGCCGATTCTGAATGCGTATCGTAAGCAGTATGCTGATGTTGAGCTGGATTTTGCGACTGGGTTTGAGCCTGAGCCGCATCAGATGCTGATGGATGGTGAGATTGATTTGCTGATCACCGCGAGCGATTTGCCGATCGATGGTGTGCATTATCAGCCGCTGTTTACTTATGAAAGTCGCCTAGTACTCTCGCCTGCACATCGCTTGGCACGCCATGAGCGAATTAGCCCTGATGATCTGTCTAATCAGACCTTGATCGCCTATCCTGTGGAGTCGGCGCGCCTTGATGTCATCGCCAAATTCCTTGCTCCTGTCGGCATCAACCCTGCCCACATCCGCACCACCGAGCTGACCGCCATGCTCATTCAGCTTGTCGCATCTGAGCGCGGTGTGGCGGCATTGCCTGATTGGGTGGTGGCAGAATACGAGCGCAAAGGCTGGGTGGTCAGTCGTCCGCTGGGTGCTGGGGTGTACTGTCAGCTGTATGCCGCAGTGCGTACCGCCGATCGTGGATTGGATTTTATGAAAGGGTTTTTGGGGCTGCTCGATGAGATTAAGAAGCCTTGATGGGTTATTGGGAAATAGTTCTCTTTTTTAAGCAGAGTGCAGGGTGTGACATCCGAATCTTTTAGGTAGATGTGATTGATTTTAAGGAAATTTTTTAAAATTTTTACATCGTGTATCTTAACAGTGTGGGGCGCGCTCTATAGTAGATTTTTATTCTTAATTTAAATTAACTATTGATAGGATAAAATATATCATGACCAATCAAACAATCCAACCACGCCAAGATGACACCGAATACCAAATAGAAATTCAGCAACCTGTCATGCAAGTGTATGATAATGTTATGAAAAATGGTTGGCATGGTGTGAGCAACACTGAAGTTCATCAAGACATACGGCAAAAAAAATGAAAGCTTATAAGGATAAAAAGAATTCGGAGTAACCCGTACCATTTCACCGAATATGATTAATTTTCAAAACACCATTAATAATACAGCCACATCACCACCACAAGCAGCACCACTTCACTGATTTCGATACTTGCACCCACCGTATCGCCTGTGATGCCGCCGATTCTCGCCATGAACCGCGCGCGCAAATACGCCATCAGTCCAAGCCACACCACCGCAAGCCCCACCGCCATCTGCCAAGGCAAAATCACAAGCAGCGGCAAATACAGCAGCAGTGCAAGCAGTGTTTTACCCTTGCCAAGCCCCGCCAGCGCCGAACCCAAGCCCTGCTTACGCACATACGGCGTACTGGCAAACAGCACAAGAGCCGACATCCGCGCAAGCATCGGAATGATGATCAGTACAAGCAAAGATCGCAGCTCAAGCAGGCTATAGACAGCCGCCCACTTCACCGCCAGATTCACCACGATGGCAATCACCCCCATCGCCCCCGCATTCGGATCTTTCATGATGGTAAGCGTGCGCTCTTTATCGCCAAAGCCGCCGACCCACGCATCCGCCGTATCCGCCAAGCCATCTAAATGCAGGCCACCCGTCAGCCACACCCACGCTGCCATCACAAGGCAGGATAACAGCATGATGGGCAGCGATACAAAACTTGCCAGCGACCACAGCACACCACCGATCATCACGCCGATCAGCGGATAATACAGCATCGATACGGCATTTTGTTCACGGCTCGGCAAATAAGGCAGCCTAACAGGAATCGTGGTCAAAAACTGCACCGCGATCAATAGCGGAATGATGAGCTTATGATAAATCATGGCAGTGATAATTGACCATTTTGCAAATTGAAGCAATGAAACTCGCCTAACTCAGCAGGCTGCTGTAGAATCTCATCCAGTGACAGATGCTGGGCTTTGCAATACAAATATTTGATCACCCCACCATGACAAATCACGCACAGTCGCTGATGGTGATTTTCGTGAGCAAATTGTGCAATTTGACCCAATACACCATCGATTCGCTTGGCAAAATCCGCCATACTCTCGGCATTGGGCGGTGTAAATTGGCTCGGTGATTGCCACCATCTTGCCATCTCATTGGGAAATTGCGCGAATAAATCCGCGGTGAATTGCCCTTCCCATTCGCCAAAATCCATCTCTTGCAAATCATCCAAAACAAGCAAAGGCAATTGATATTCATCGGATTTTTGCCGAGCAAAATCAGCACAGCGCGATAAAGGCGATGAAACAATCGCCTGCCAGGCTTGCTTGGGAAATTCACCATCAAAAGCAGCTTGCATTTGCGCTTTGCCTTTGGCGGTCAATGGATCATCAAGCCGTCCGCGCAGGATACGCCCTTGCGCTAGCAGCTCGGTTTCGCCATGGCGCAGCATACAGAGCGTCAGCATATCATTCAGCCCCACGCTTTATGAACCAATATTGCGCATCGCCCACGCGAACCACCCATGTCGGTGCGTCTGCTGACGGATTGGCAGCGGTTGCCCAAGCGAACTGATTGTAATCTTGCAATAATTTATTCGCCAAGCTATCAACAGCCATCAAATCAGGCTCGCACATTTTGCGCGTGGACATTAGCGCGCCAAATTTAAGCTGCCCTTGCTCGATGCGGTACGCGCCCGACATCAGATTACAGCCATTCAGTACAGCGACGCGGTCATTGTGGGTAAATTCAATGGTGAGCGCATTGCCATCATCGCCTGTGATGGGTGCGTGCTGCGTGCCATTGCTTGCCCAAGCCACCATCTGCCATGCGCCCACCAGTTGTGCTTTGGTGATCGCAATTGGTGCAGGCGTGCCAACCTTTGGCGCAGGTGAGTGGTGTGAAACCATCCCAGTACACGCGCTGAGTCCCAGTACTGCGATTGATAATAAGCTGATGATTTTTATCATATTTTCCCCTGTTTATCAGTTATAGTTGGCAAGTTTAATCAGCCGTTTTGGTCACTGACCCCAGCTTCACCAAAAGTCGCCATCTGCTCATGCACCGCACAAGCAAGCTGAATGATGCCAAAAGCGGTGGTCGCTCCCGTGCCTTCACCCAATCGCAAGCCTAGATCAAGCAGCGGCGTGGCGTTTAAGGCATCCAGGACTTTTTGGTTACCATATTCGGCAGACTTGTGCGAAAACAGCATAAAATCGCGTGCACTTGGATTGATCCGTACCGCGCACAAGGCACACACCGCACTGATAAAGCCACCGACAATCACAGGCAAGCCAAGCTGTGCTGCGCGCAAATACGCCCCGACCATCGCCACCATCTCAAAGCCTGCCACCGAACGCAAGATCTCTAGCGGATCATCAAGATGTTGATATTTATCAATAGCTTGTGCGATGACTTGGGTTTTATAAGCAAAGGTTTTATCATCAATGCCCGTGCCTAAACCTGTCACACTCTCGGCACTGTCGCGCAATAGCAGTGCCGCCAATGCTGAGCTTGCCGTGGTGTTGCCGATACCCATCTCGCCTGCGATATAAATATCCGCGCCTTTTGCCGCCGCGGTCTCGACACTGTATTTACCGATGTTTAGCACATCTTCACATTGCTCGGCAGTCATGGCAGGCTGTAGTAGGAAATTTTGCGTCTGTGGTGCAATATGAAACTGCTCCACGCCATCGACATGATAAGCCCCACCCAAAGAACCGCAGTCGATGACTTGGGAAATGGCATTATAATGACGCGCCATCACGCTGATACACGCGCCGCCCGTGGCGAAATTGTACAGCATCTGCCGCGTCACCGCCTGCGGAAAGGCCGATACGCCAGTGGCTGCGATGCCGTGATCGCCTGCAAAGGTGCAAATATACAGCTGCTTTGCCACAGGACAAGTTTTGCCCTGCATACCAGCCAATTGAGTCACCACATCTTCCATCTGCCCCAGTGCACCCATCGGCTTGGTTAGGATGTTTTGGCGCGCGATTGCCGCATCACGCGCGGCTTGATCGATTAGTTTGGCTGGACTCAGATACCACATAAAATCTCCTTTTTGTTGTTTATCAAATTTAAATAATTTAACCTTTCAACACCATCGGCAGTCCCGCCACACAGAACACCACTTTATCCGCCATCTGTGCAAGGGTTTGGTGCAGCCAACCGCTTTCATCGATGAATCGGCGGGTCAGCTGCCCCATCGGCACGACGCCTAAGCCCGTCTCATTACTGACCAAAATCACATCTGCTTGGATTTGCGGCAAAGTTGCCAAAAATTGATGTTTGGCATCGCAAAACTGCTCATCGCTATCCAAACATAATAAATTTGACAGCCACAGCGTCAGACAGTCCACCAAAATCACGGTGTTTTTATCGTTATATTGTAGCAAAATTTTCGCCAAATTGTACGGCTCTTCGACGGTATGCCACTGCGCTGGGCGGCTATTTTGGTGATGATCAATCCGTGCCGTCATTTCATCATCATAGGCTTGGGCGGTGGCGACATAGATGACTTGCTTGCCTTGTTGTTCAAGCATTGTGGCAAGGTTCTCGGCATGGCGGCTTTTGCCTGAGCGCGCGCCACCTAAGATCAGATGAATCATGGCATATCCTTATCGGCTCTGATTGGCTCTTGTAGGTATGGGCAAGTGTGTGGTTTGATGATGGTTTTCGATGGTTTTTTGGTGTATTTTGGATGGCTATTTGAGTATGATTTCATGCCGATTGTGCAGTTTACCTTGTAAATCTATTGCATCAAAAGTGGCAAAAATCAGCCGATTAACAGGCAAATTCAGTGACTGGGTCTGTACAGCCGCCAAGCGTTTGATAACATCATCATAAGCATAAGCACGACGATACAGTCCCAAAGTAATGTGCGGTGTATAGGCAGCAGGGGCGATCTCTTGATGCACACTTGCCAAGGCATGACGAACGGCATCGAGCGATGGATGCGGTGCGATACCCAGATACGCGCAATTAATAAAACTGCCAAGCCTTGCCGTATTTAAAGCAAATCTTGGCAATGCCATCTTTTCCAATGCCTTGATTTGACTGGATAAAATCTCATTATCAAAATCATCACTATAACAGCACTCATCGACATAAAAGCCATTGACAAACACCGTGATGTGCCACTGCCGCTCATAGCCATCTGCCAAGATGTCGCAAATATCCATCCGCAGACTTTGGCAATATCTTACTACTTCACCATCATCAATCGGCAGATACCACACGCCATAATACCGCCGCCCTTTATGCCACTGATACCACTTGCTATGCCGCTTGGGGTGATCGGCAGTGGTCAATGGCAGGACAGTGGCGGGATTTGACATGGGTATTTTATTTAAAATTACTTATTAAAACGAACCAATCTTCAATGACTGCATATCCCAGCGTGGCACACACTGCACCGATAAGCCATCAGACTGCCCTGCTTGTAGGCGGCAGTAGCCCGCATAAGCGATCATCGCGCCATTATCCGTGCACAGCTCAGGCGGTGCATAATAGACGCTCGCGCCCATCTTGGCAAGCTCACGCTCTAGCATGGCGCGCAGTTCTTGGTTTGCCGATACACCGCCTGCGATGACTAGGCGCTTAAGCCCAGTTTGCTTCAGCGCGCGCACGCATTTTTTGACAAGCGTATCAACGACAGCAAACTGAAAACTTGCCGCGATGTCCGCACGCACCACAGGATCGCTGTCGGCATTGGGCGTGTCTTTGATCAGATTATGCACCGCGGTCTTCATGCCACTGAACGAAAAATCCAGCCCCTTATGCAGCATTGGACGCGGCAGCTCATAAGCGTGGCGGTTACCCGTTTCGGCAAGCTTGGCGACATTCGGGCCACCAGGATAAGGTAAGTTCAGCATCTTGGCAGCTTTATCAAAGCATTCGCCCGCCGCATCGTCGATCGACTCGCCAAGCACAGTATAGTCGCCCACACCATCAGCGCGTACCAGCATCGTATGACCGCCCGACACCAGTAGGCACACGAACGGAAATGCCACGCCATCGCCCGTCATCACAGGCGCAAGCAGATGCCCTTCCATATGATGCACACCGATTGCAGGCACGCCAAGCCCAAAAGCAAGCGTCCGCCCAAACAGCGCGCCCGTCATCAATGCCCCAATCAGCCCCGGCCCTTTGGTATAAGCCACTGCATCAATGTCGCTTTTTTTGATATTAGCTTTAGTTAATAATTCATTAAACAAAGGAACAAGCTTACGAATATGATCGCGACTGGCAAGCTCAGGCACGACACCGCCATAAGTGGCGTGCAACTCAATCTGACTGTACAGCACCTGCGCCAGCACACCGCCCTTACCATCGTTCAGCGCGTCATCATAAATAGCAAGTCCCGTCTCATCACAGGAAGTCTCTAAACCCAAAATTTTCATCTGTTGCACTTTTAAATCGGCTAAAATTTGCCCTATTATAGCATAAGCCAAGCCAACTTCGCACACTTGTGCTTGTATGCGTGCTTGTCAGCGCGTTAGTTTTATTATACAGATTTTATAAGGTAAATTCTTTATCTAAATTATTCAAAATCATCATCAAGATCTCATATTTGTTCAAAATTTAATCAATTAAATCATTATCTTCTAACATTATTTATTTAAAAAATGGAAATGAAAAAACCATCATAAAAACCAAGTATCAAACCGTCAGTAAACGCTTGTTTTTGGCAATGAAACATAGTACAGTACATTTTACAATGAGTACTATGTACTGATCAGTCAATTTTTTGACATTATGTATGATGAAGTGTTTGTCGATCATAGCACCTTTGATGAAAATCACTGCGAAAAGTAGGCAAAACAGGGAAAATGTGGCATAATACGCCGCGTTTAAGACTTTGAACAACTAAAATCAACGATAAAGGAGCTCGTATGAGTAAATCTACCATCGTCTATACCCACACTGACGAAGCCCCAGCATTAGCAACTTATTCTCTACTTCCAATCATCCAAGCCTTTGGCAACACTGCCAACATCGAATTTGTAACCAGTGACATCTCTCTTGCAGGACGCATTCTAGCCACTTTCCCAGAATACCTAACCGAAGAACAACGCATTCCTGACGCTCTGGCTGAGCTTGCTGTGCTGGTTACTAAGCCTGAAGCGAACATCATCAAACTACCGAACATCTCTGCTTCTGTACCACAATTGGTCGCGGCGATCAAAGAACTTCAAGCACGCGGCTACGCTCTACCTGATTATCCAACCAACCCGCAAACCGACGAAGAAAAAGCCATCCAAAAACGCTACGACAAGATCAAAGGCTCAGCGGTAAACCCAGTACTTCGTGAAGGCAACTCAGACCGCCGCGCACCAAATGCGGTGAAAAACTTCGCCAAAAAATACCCGCACAGCATGGGTGCTTGGAGTAAAGATTCTAAGTCACACGTTGCAACCATGACACACGGCGACTTCTTCCACAATGAGCAATCTTACACCACCGAAGCAGCTGACAGCGTCTCAATCGTCTTCACCGACAAAGCAGGCAACAAAACTGATCTGCGCGAGCCAGTGGCACTAAAAGCAGGCGAAATCATCGACGCGACCGTGATGAGCAAAAAAGCCTTGGTGTCATTCCTAGAAGCACAAATCAAAGATGCCAAAGAACAAGGCGTACTGTTCTCACTGCACATGAAAGCGACGATGATGAAAGTCTCTGACCCAATCATCTTTGGTCATGCGGTCAAGGCATTCTTTGCCCCTGTGTTTGAGCAATATGGCGACGCACTAGCGGCAGCTGGCGTTGATGTCAATAACGGCTTTGGCAACCTGCTGGCTAACCTAGACAAGCTAGATGCGGACACCCGTGCAGGCGTCGAAAAAGCCATCGCTGATGCATATGCAGCCAATCCAAGCCTAGCGATGGTCGATAGCGACAAAGGCATCACCAACCTACACGTACCAAGCGATGTCATCGTCGATGCATCAATGCCTGCAATGATTCGTAACTCAGGCCGTATGTGGGATAAAGAAGGTAAAGCTGTTGATACCAAAGCAGTTATCCCTGACAGCAGCTATGCTGGCGTATATCAAGCAGTGATTGATTTTTGCCGTGAGAATGGTGCTTTTGACCCAACCACAATGGGTAGCGTGCCAAACGTCGGCTTGATGGCTCAAAAAGCCGAAGAATACGGCTCACACGACAAGACCTTTGAAATCAAAGCTGATGGTAAAGTTGAAGTGTACAACCAAGCAGGTCAGCTACTGATGAGCCACGATGTCGAAGCAGGTGACATCTGGCGTATGTGCCAAACCAAAGATGCACCAATCAAAGACTGGGTAAAACTTGCCGTCAATCGTGCACGCCTAAGCAACACCCCTGCGGTATTCTGGCTAGATGAACGCCGTCCACACGACGCAAGCTTGATTGCCAAAGTCAAAGTTTATCTAAACGAGCTTGACACCGACGGTCTAGACATCCGCATTCTATCACCAGAAGAAGCGACCAAGTTCTCATTGGTACGCCTAAAAAATGGCGAAAACACCATCTCTGTGACTGGTAACGTACTGCGTGACTACCTAACCGACCTATTCCCAATCCTAGAGCTGGGCACTTCTGCCAAGATGCTATCGATTGTTCCATTGATGAACGGTGGCGGTATGTTCGAAACAGGCGCAGGCGGTTCTGCACCGAAGCATGTACAGCAGTTCAACGAAGAGAACCATCTGCGTTGGGACAGTCTAGGTGAGTTCTTGGCATTGGCGGTATCGTTTGAGCATCTAGCCCAAACCACTGGCAATACCAAAGCGCAAGTCCTAGCCGAGACGCTAGACACCGCAACCGAGAAACTACTGTTAGAGGACAAATCACCAAAACGCAAAGTCGGTGAGCTTGACAACCGTGGCAGCCACTTCTATCTAGCGATGTGGTGGGCACAAGCGTTGGCAGCACAAACCAAAGATGCGGACATTGCTGCCAAGTTTGCACCAGTGGCAGAAGCACTGACTGCAAACGAAGCAAAAATCGTTGAAGAGCTAAACCAAGTTCAAGGCTCAGCTACTGACATCGGTGGCTACTACAGCCCTGACTTCGCCAAAGCATCGGCAGCGATGCGCCCAAGCGCAACACTAAACCAAGCACTTGAACTGCTGAACTAATCATATAGTAGCAAAAAAACACCTTAACATTGAACCGCACCCCAAAAGTTAGACAACCTTTGGGGTGTTTTTATGACCAAATACACAATTGACTTTAAACTTGAAGTCATTGATCATTATTTAACAGGACATAGTTACCACAACACAGCCAACTCTTTTGGTATTAAACGCTCTATTGTCCAAAACTGGGTGAGACTCTACCAAACTCATGGTGTTGATGGTATTCGTATCAGAAAGAGCAAAGCTAGTTATTCACCAGAATTCAAACACACTGCAGTATTACAACTACTTGCTGGTAAATCCATACGCACTTTGGCGATTGAATTAAATATCAGCAACCCAAGTGTGCTGTTTCAATGGTTAAAAGCCTATCAAACTCATGGTATCATGGGACTATATCCCAAACCCAAAGGTAGAAAATCTGTGCCTAAAACCAGCAAAGCAAAGCAAACATCCAAACCTGATGAACAAAAGACCCAAGCTGAATTGATTGCTGAATTACAACACTTACGCATGGAGAATGACATCTTAAAAAAGTTAGAAGCCTTGGAGCGTCAGCAAAGAAAAAGCAAATCATCATCAATAAAATCACAGTGATTGATGAGCTAAGGCAGATTTATCCATTAAAACAATTACTGACTTATCTTGGTGTTGCCAAAGCAACCTTTTATTATCACTTAAAGCAATTCAAGCAAAAGGATAAACATCAAGACATCAAAGATGCAATCAAAAAGATATATCACACCCATCAAGGCAGATATGGCTATCGCAGAATCACCCTTGCCTTAAAACAGTTAGGCTTTGTCATCAATCATAAAAAAGTGTGGCGACTGATGAACCAAATGGGACTGAAAGCACGGATTCGCTCTAAACGCAGATTTAGTGCTTATCAGGGTAAGGTGGGTAAAATCGCTGATAATGTACTCAAGCGTGATTTTAAAGCAGATCGACCCAACCAAAAATGGGCGACTGATGTCACTGAGTTTAAAGTGTTGGATAAACAAGGTAATGTCAAAAAGCTTTACTTGTCTCCCATCATGGATTTGTTTAATGGAGAAATTGTTAGCTATCAGATGCACAGTAGCCCAAATTATGGCTTGGTTGCCAAGATGCTTGATCAGGCACTAAAGCGACTGCAAGCAGATGATAATGCTGGCAACGATAGCAGCAAACCACAATTGATTCTGCATTCAGATCAAGGCTGGCACTACCAAATGCAAAATTATCAACAAACCTTAAAAGACAACAACATCATTCAAAGTATGTCAAGAAAGGGCAATTGCTTGGATAATGCGGTGATAGAAAGCTTCTTTGGCACATTAAAAGAAGAAATCTTCTTTCATGACAAACATCAAAGAAGATTTACCTCCATTGATGAGCTTAAACAAGCGATTGATGAGTACATCCATTACTACAATCATGATAGAATAAAGAGTAAACTAAAAGGACTAAGTTGTAAGATAAACTACCGTTGTTTACAGTATTAAGGTAAAATACTGCAAATGAACATTCATAAAAATACACGATTGCTTCCCTACCAACGGGAAGCCATTTGGACTGCTTATCACAAGAACAGGCAGTCAGTTACTTCACTAGCATTGGAGTACAAAGTATCAAGACCTACCATTTACAAAGTCTTAAAACTTGCTCGTGTTAAGCTACTCAAGCCCCAAGCCAGTACCAACAATCGCTTTAAACAAGCCAAATATGGTATTAAACGCCTTGCTAAAGTTGAACAATCCATACAGGATAAGCTCAAAAAGCAAGCCAAGCGATACAATAAGTCCTATCCTGGTGAGATGGTGCATGTGGACACCAAACGCCTGCCCTTGCTCAAAGGACAAAATGCCAACAGTCCTAGAGAATATCTATTTGTTGCCATAGATGACTATTCTCGCGAATTGTATGCTGACATCATGCCGGATAAAACAGCCTTTAGTGCAACACAGTTTCTTGTAGAACAAGTGATAGAGCCATGCCCCTACAAAATTGATGTGATTTATTCTGACAATGGCACAGAATATAAAGGCACAAAAGACCATGAATTTTCTCAAGCCTGCTATCAAAACAACATCAATCAAAAATTTACCAAAGTAGGTAGGCCACAAACCAACGGCAAAGCTGAAAGGGTCATACGAACATTAATGGAGCTTTGGCATGATAAACATGAATTTGTCAGCAGTGAGCATAGAAAGCAAGAATTAACCAGATTTCTTAATTTCTACAACACTGTTAGACCGCACTCATCTTTAAGTAAGAAAGATGAGACTACTGGCAAGACTTTAACTTTTACTCCTTATGAGTGGTTAGAGTTTTATTTTAAGCAAAGTGTAAATAACGCTTGAGTTTCTTACAACTAAGTCCTGTAAAATACAGGCGCTTAGTCCTTGACCAAACCACTTAATTTAAACCTAGTCCTTAATCTTAACTTTGTCTAAGATTTGGGGGTCGGTTCACATCAGTTAAGGTGTTTTTTATTGATGCTAATATGATGAACCCTGACAGGTTGTGATAACTTTCAAGCTTTGATGATTACCACAAATCTCTTATCCAATCAGCAAAATCATCCAAAAATCAAATACAATCAAAAACTTACAAATACGGCTTTAAAATATCTGCCATCATCTCAATGTGTAGCTCATCGGTATTGAGTGCAGGTATGTACTCATAAGATTTACCCCCTGCTGTCATAAAATTATCCCGATTCTCCACTGCCAGCTCCTCTAGCGTCTCAAGACAGTCTGCCGAAAATGCAGGGCTTGCCACTTGCACCGAAACACCTTGCGCACCCCAAGTTTCTAAGAGCTCATCTGTATAGGGCTTAAGCCACTCTTGCGCCCCAAAACGAGACTGAAAGCTGATCGCCCATTGATTGGCAGTGAGGCCAAGCTTATCAGCAACCAAGACGGTTGTTTTGCGGCATTGATCTGGGTACGGGTCGCCTTTGTCCGCATAAGGCTTGGGGATGCCATGAAAGCTGAACAACAGCTTGTCCGCCTGCCCATGCTCAGCCCAAAAACGACGCACACTCGCCACCAGTGCATCGATATACAGCGGATGGTCATGATAATCTTTAATAAAATGAATTTCAGGCATATTGCGACTTGCCATCGCAAACTGCGCCACCTTATCAAATGCTGCCGCCGTCGATGTCGCTGAATACTGTGGATACAGTGGCAAAATCACAAACCGCTCAACGCCGTCAGCACTTAGGCGCGCCATCGTATCTTTGATAGATGGATTACCATAAGTGGTCGCAGGATAGACTGGTGTATCAATGCCTTGACGAGCCAGATGTGCTTGCAGTGCATTTACTTGACTCTTTAAAATCGCAAGCAGTGGCGAACCATCAGCCGTCCACACGCTTTGATAAGCATGGGCGACACGCTTTGGGCGTGTGGTCAGCACAAAGGCATTTAGGATAATTTGCCAAATCAACTTAGGTATTTCAATGACCCGAGTATCGCTCAAAAACTCTCGCAAATACGCACGCACCGCCGATGGGGTCGGCTCATCTGGCGTGCCTAAATTCACCAATAAAATGGCTGTTTTTTTTGACATCATACAATGACTTAATAAAAAAATACAATGATGCTTAGTGTAGCATTTTTTAGCCAAAAAATCCGCTAAATTTACCCAATGATTGACTACAACAACTTTTGCAATGTACACATTTGGCGCATAAAGACGCATAAAATATCCCAAAAACATTGCCATTGTCATCATTTCGCTCTACAATATCATCACCAAAGTTTTGCGATTTTACCGTTAGGAATTTTTTAATTTTATACTAAATTATTTTTAAATATATTAGGGGAAATTTGTGCAATCAACCGATTTTTCTGCACCACACCTTGACCCATCGTCCGTTGGCATTGTCACACCACAGACATTGCATTTTGACACGCCTTTATTATTAGAATGTCAGCGAGTTTTGCCATCATTTGACCTAGTCATCGAAACGTACGGCACGCTAAATGCCGACAAAACAAACGCCATCTTAATCTGCCACGCCTTATCAGGCAGTCATCATGCTGCCGGCTTTCACAGTAGTGAAGATACCAAACCTGGCTGGTGGGATGCCTTGATTGGTCCAAACAAAGCCATTGATACCAATCAATTTTATGTCGTCTGTCTCAACAATATCGGCTCTTGCCACGGCTCAACCGGACCGACGACCATCAATCCCGAAACGGGCAAAATTTATGGGGCGGATTTTCCACTCATCACCATCAAAGACTGGGTCAAAACCCAAGTCATGCTCTCAGACCGACTAGGCATCGACAAATGGCACGCTATCATTGGCGGCTCAATGGGCGGAATGCAGGCGCTACAATGGTCTGTCGATTATCCTGACCGCTTGGCACGAGCGGTCATTATCGCAAGCACGCCAAAACTATCTGCCCAAAATATCGCCTTTAATGAAGTGGCACGCCAATCAATCCTGTCTGATCCTGATTTTCACGATGGCTGGTACTTATTACACGACACCTATCCGCGCCGCGGCTTGATCTTGGCGCGCATGGTCGGACACATCACCTACATCACCGAAGAAGCGATGAAGGCTAAGTTCGGACGCGACCTAAAATCGGGCAAATTCATGTACGGCTACGATGTGGAATTCCAAGTCGAAAGCTATCTGCGCTACCAAGGCGAGCGATTCAGCAAAAATTTCGATGCCAATACTTACCTGCTCATGACCAAGGCGCTCGACTATTTCGACCCGACGCGCGGCTATGCTGATGAAAATTTGAGCGAAGAAGATGCGCTAAAAATCGCCCTTGAGCGCACCCAATGCCAATTTTTGGTGGTGTCATTCACGACCGACTGGCGATTCTCCCCTGAGCGATCGATTGAGCTTGTCGATGCTTTGATCGCCAATCAAAAACCGGTAAGCTTTTTGAATGTCGATGCACCGCACGGACACGATTCTTTCTTATTTGACATCCCGCGCTATGTCAATGCCATCAAGGGCTTTTTGCAAGCACCGCTAAACACACATAAGGGGCGCGTATGAACAGCATCGATCATCAACTGGCAGAAAAATGGATCAAGCCAAATTCACGCGTCCTTGATTTGGGCTGCGGTGATGGCACTTTATTAGCCCATCTACAAAGCTCTTTGGGCGTGACCGGCTATGGACTTGAGATTGATGAGCATAAAATCAATGAAGCCGTTGCTAAAGGCTTAAATATCATTGAACAAGATCTAAATGATGGCTTGGCGCGATTTGCTGACAACAGCTTTGATACGGTGGTTATGGCGCGCGCCTTACAAGCGGTGAAATCACCTGATAAGCTACTTGTCGATATGCTCAGAGTCGCCAAAGAAGGCATTGTTACTTTTCCTAATTTTGCCTATTGGCAAAACCGTGTGTATCTTGGCATCAAAGGCATCATGCCGATGAGCGAGACCCTGCCGCACGAATGGTACAACACGCCTAATATCCATCTGTGCACTTTTAAGGATTTTGAGCGCTTGTGCAATGACAATGACATTCGTATAATCGACGCCGTGGCGATCTCAGACAAACCAAGCCCGAAACTGCCCGCCGCACTGATGAATCGCTTGGTAAAACGCGCGCCAAACCTACTTGCCGATGTTGCTATTTATCGTATCAGCAAAAATTGATGGCGCGCCTTTTCGGCACACTTTAATGTATAAAATTGGTTGCCAAAATGGGATTGGCGGTTGAGTTTTTTGGTACAAAATGCTAAGCTAAACCATAATCCCTTTTTAATTTATTTTCATGTTTTTGCCAATGTTTTTTGGCAAAATTCCTATCGATTTTTAAAATACAATTTAAAAAAATTAGCCTAAAAATATCCGCGGAGTTCTTATGAAACTGCTTAAAATCGCCCTACTGACCAGCGTGCTTGGTAGTGCCACTTTGGCTCATGCACAATCATCAGCACAATATCCTGCATCGTATTTCGAAACCATGGATGTCAAAAGCCTGACCAATCAGGCAGCAGGCGGCAATCATCACGCCCAGTTCTTCCTTGCCAAGCGCTTACAAAAAGGTGAAGGTGTCGCCAAAGATGCCAGCAAAGCCGTTTATTGGTACACACGCGCCGCTGAACAAAATATCGCCCCAGCGCAACTGAATCTTGGCATCATGTACCTGCGCGGCGAAGGTGTGAAAGCAGATCTAGCGACTGGTCGTGCTTGGCTTGAGCGTGCCGCCAATCTGGGTGACAACCGCGCAAGCTATGCGCTGGCGATGATCGATGAGCAGCAGCACCGCTTGGTTGATGCCTATAAATGGTACGATCTATCTACGCGTGATGGTATGCTTGATGAAGGTGTACGCAACCGTGCCAAAGCCAAGGTCAGCCAATTGGCATTAAACCTATCATCGAGTGAGATCGAATCTGCCAAACGCAGTGCCAATGCATGGTTTCAGAATCATTAATCACAAGTAATGAGTAAAAAGTGGGCAATTGCTCACTTTTTATGTATTTTTTTTGACCTAATTTTATGCCAAGTGTGATATTTTTGGCAACTAAGGATTTATAATGCGTTCTCAGCAAGGCTTTACCCTAATTGAACTTTTGATCGTCATTGCCATCATTGGCGTGTTGGCAATGTTCGCCATTCCCCAATACCAAAATCGTACCGCTGCCGCACAGGTAAGCCGCGTGGTAATGGAAACCAGCCAACTGCGTACTGTGGTGGATATGTGCCTAATGCAAGGCGCGAGCGATGATGAGTGTGATGTTGGTAATTTTGACAGTGATTTGGTCAAAGAAAAGGATAATGACATCATCACCATCGCTACAGGCAATGGCGATAACTCAACCATTTCAGCGACACTTGATGGCAATGCTGCTGCCAGCATCCAAGGCAAGAAAGTAACTTGGACTTATACACAAGCAGATGGCTGGGTATGCAGCACGGATGTCGATAAGGATTTGGCAGTCAAAGGCTGCGAGCCGAGCACTGCCGCCAATTAATCACACCAATTATACCTTCAACCGCCAGATCTATGATTTGGCGGTTTTTATGGTTGTGAATTGATAGGCTGTGCCATTCGTTATGCAACCAATCGTTTACCCATCTTAAGCTGCCCAGTCGTTATTCGAAAACACACTAGTGCAGATCAAATATTAAAACCCCCACCAATCATGGCGGGGGTTTTAAATAAGGTGCTGACGATGACCTACTCTCACATGGGCGAACCACACTACCATCGGCGCTAAGACGTTTCACTTCTGAGTTCGGGAAGGGATCAGGTGGTTCCATCTTGCTATTGTCGTCAGCGTAAAAGGATTAACAACGCTGTTATGAGTCTGTTATTTGTTTTTTTATCAAGATTGATTCAAGCTTATAGGTAAAATCTTTACACTTACCATCAACACAATCAGTAGTATTAAACCACTTGGGTGTTGTATGGTCAAGCCAAACGAGCAATTAGTATTGGTTAGCTACACATGTCACCATGCTTCCACACCCAACCTATCAACGTCGTAGTCTACAACGGCTCTTTAGGGAAATCTCATCTTGAGGTGGGCTTCCCGCTTAGATGCTTTCAGCGGTTATCCCATCCGAACGTAGCTACCCGGCAATGCCACTGGCGTGACAACCGGAACACCAGAGGTTCGTCCACTCTGGTCCTCTCGTACTAGGAGCAGATCCTCTCAAATTTCCAACGCCCACGGTAGATAGGGACCGAACTGTCTCACGACGTTCTAAACCCAGCTCGCGTACCTCTTTAAATGGCGAACAGCCATACCCTTGGGACCTGCTTCAGCCCCAGGATGAGATGAGCCGACATCGAGGTGCCAAACACCGCCGTCGATATGAACTCTTGGGCGGTATCAGCCTGTTATCCCCAGAGTACCTTTTATCCGTTGAGCGATGGCCCTTCCATACAGAACCACCGGATCACTAAGACCTACTTTCGTACCTGCTCGACTTGTGGGTCTCGCAGTTAAGCGCGCTTTTGCCTTTATACTCTTTGAACGATTTCCGACCGTTCTGAGCGCACCTTCGTACTCCTCCGTTACTCTTTAGGAGGAGACCGCCCCAGTCAAACTACCCACCATACATTGTCCTTGATACTGTTATATCTAAGTTAGAACCCCAACATAACCAGGGTGGTATTTCAAGGATGGCTCCATAGGAACTGGCGTCCCTACTTCAAAGCCTCCCACCTATCCTACACAAGTTAGGTCAAAGTTCAATGTAAAGCTGTAGTAAAGGTTCACGGGGTCTTTCCGTCTAGCCGCGGGTACACAGCATCTTCACTGCGATTTCGATTTCACTGAGTCTCTGCTGGAGACAGCGCTGCCATCATTATGCCATTCGTGCAGGTCGGAACTTACCCGACAAGGAATTTCGCTACCTTAGGACCGTTATAGTTACGGCCGCCGTTTACTGGGGCTTCGATCAATAGCTTCGCTTGCGCTAACCACATCAATTAACCTTCCAGCACCGGGCAGGCATCACACCCTATACGTCCACTTTCGTGTTTGCAGAGTGCTGTGTTTTTAATAAACAGTTGCAGCAGCCTGGTATCTGCGACTGCCAGTAGCTTACACCGCGAGGGTTTCACCACCGGCAGCGTACCTTCTCCCGAAGTTACGGTACCATTTTGCCTAGTTCCTTCAGCAGAGTTCTCTCAAGCGCCTTGGTATTCTCTACCTGACCACCTGTGTCGGTTTCGGGTACGATTTGTTTATGACTATCGCTTAGAAGCTTTTCCTGGAAGCATGGTATTTGCCACTTCGCCAGTAAACTGGCTTGCTATCAGATCTCAGTAATAGCCTAGCGGATTTGCCTACTAAGCCTACCTACATCCTTCCACCTGGACAACCATCGCCAGGCTGGCATAACCTTCTCCGTCCCTCCATCGCATCATAAACAAGTATCGGAATATTAACCGATTTCCCATCGACTACGCCTTTCGGCCTCGCCTTAGGGGTCGACTCACCCAGCCCCGATTAACGTTGGACTGGAACCCTTGGTCTTCCGGCGAACGGGCTTTTCACCCGTTTTGTCGTTACTCACGTCAGCATTCGCTCTTGTGATACCTCCAGCATACCTTACGATACACCTTCACAGGCTTACACAACGCTCCCCTACCACTTAATTGAAACAATTAAATCCGCAGCTTCGGCTCCTAGTTTGAGCCCCGTTACATCTTCCGCGCAGGCCGACTCGACTAGTGAGCTATTACGCTTTCTTTAAAGGGTGGCTGCTTCTAAGCCAACCTCCTAGCTGTCTGTGCCTTCCCACATCGTTTCCCACTTAACTAGGAATTTGGGGCCTTAGCTGGCGGTCTGGGTTGTTTCCCTCTTGACGACGGACGTTAGCACCCGCCGTCTGTCTCCCGGATAGTACTCATGGGTATTCGGAGTTTGCATCGGTTTGGTAAGTCGGGATGACCCCCTAGCCGAAACAGTGCTCTACCCCCCATGGTATTCGTCCGAGGCGCTACCTAAATAGCTTTCGGGGAGAACCAGCTATCACCGAGTTTGATTAGCCTTTCACCCCTATCCACAAGTCATCCCCTACCTTTTCAACGGGAGTGGGTTCGGTCCTCCGGTGTCTGTTACGACACTTTCAACCTGCTCATGGATAGATCACTCGGTTTCGGGTCTATACCCTGCAACTGAAGTCGCCCTATTAAGACTCGGTTTCCCTACGGCTCCCCTATACGGTTAACCTTGCTACAGAATATAAGTCGCTGACCCATTATACAAAAGGTACGCCGTCACGGAACAAGTCCGCTCCGACTGCTTGTATGCACACGGTTTCAGGTTCTATTTCACTCCCCTAACAGGGGTTCTTTTCGCCTTTCCCTCACGGTACTGGTTCACTATCGGTCAGTCAGGAGTATTTAGCCTTGGAGGATGGTCCCCCCATCTTCAGACAGAATTTCTCGTGTTCCGCCCTACTTAATATGTCTCATAAACAGTTTCGCATACAGGACTATCACCTACTATGGTTGGCTTTCCCACGCCATTTTGCTACTGTAAATTCGATCGGCTCCTCCCCGTTCGCTCGCCGCTACTTGGGGAATCTCAATTGATGTCTTTTCCTCGGGGTACTGAGATGTTTCACTTCTCCCGGTTTGCCTCATAAAATAAATTATGATACCTAAGTTATCTTAGGTGGGTTTCCCCATTCAGAAATCGCCGGGTCACAGGATATTGCCACCTCACCGACGCTTATCGCAGGCTATCACGTCTTTCATCGCCTCTGACTGCCAAGGCATCCACCATGTGCACTTCATTACTTGACCATACAACCCCAAGTAGTCTTGGTGTTATAAGGGTAATGTGTAACGATCTTCACCTATGTTTACGCTTGATTCAGTTCTCTTTACTTTAGGTGATTGTATTTTGGGGTACAATCACCATGGTTAATAAATTACGTTGGATAATTTATTAACCCAGACTCATAATCATGTTGTTAAATAGTGTTATAAACTTCGTCAGTTTATAAAGTAAAAGCATAAATAAGAAATCTCTTATTAAATTGCTTATGTATGCTTTGATGTTTAAATGGTGGAGCCAAGGAGAGTCGAACTCCTGACCTCCTGCGTGCAAGGCAGGCGCTCTACCAACTGAGCTATGGCCCCAATTTAATGGTGGGTCTAATAAGACTTGAACTTATGACCCCCGCGTTATCAACACGGTGCTCTAACCAACTGAGCTATAGACCCGTTTTAAACATCTTACCAAAGAACAACTTGTTGTGGATTCTTGCCAATCAGATATCTTCATTAAGGAGGTGATCCAGCCGCAGGTTCCCCTACGGCTACCTTGTTACGACTTCACCCCAGTCATCGACCCCACCGTGGTGATCGCCCTCTTGCGTTAGGCTAACCACTTCTGGTGAGATCAACTCCCATGGTGTGACGGGCGGTGTGTACAAGGCCCGGGAACGTATTCACCGCAGCATTCTGATCTGCGATTACTAGCGATTCCGACTTCATGGAGTCGAGTTGCAGACTCCAATCCGGACTACGATTGGCTTTTTGAGATTAGCATCACATCGCTGTGTAGCAACCCTTTGTACCAACCATTGTAGCACGTGTGTAGCCCTGGTCGTAAGGGCCATGATGACTTGACGTCGTCCCCGCCTTCCTCCAGTTTGTCACTGGCAGTATCCTTAGAGTTCCCACCCGAAGTGCTGGTAACTAAGGAAAAGGGTTGCGCTCGTTGCGGGACTTAACCCAACATCTCACGACACGAGCTGACGACAGCCATGCAGCACCTGTATCAGAGTTCCCGAAGGCACTAAGCTATCTCTAGCGAATTCTCTGTATGTCAAGACCAGGTAAGGTTCTTCGCGTTGCATCGAATTAAACCACATGCTCCACCGCTTGTGCGGGCCCCCGTCAATTCATTTGAGTTTTAACCTTGCGGCCGTACTCCCCAGGCGGTCTACTTATTGCGTTAACTGCGTCACTAAGTCTTCAAGAGACCCAACGACTGGTAGACATCGTTTACGGCGTGGACTACCAGGGTATCTAATCCTGTTTGCTACCCACGCTTTCGCACCTCAGTGTCAGTATGATGCCAGGGAGCTGCCTTCGCCATCGGTATTCCTCCAGATCTCTACGCATTTCACCGCTACACCTGGAATTCTACTCCCCTCTCACCTACTCTAGTCACCCAGTATCAGATGCAGTTCCCAGGTTAAGCCCGGGGCTTTCACATCTGACTTAAGCAACCACCTACGCGCGCTTTACGCCCAGTAATTCCGATTAACGCTTGCACCCTCTGTATTACCGCGGCTGCTGGCACAGAGTTAGCCGGTGCTTATTCTGTAGGTAACGTCAGGGCTAATGGGTATTAGCCATTAGCTTTTCCTCCCTACTTAAAGTGCTTTACAACCAAAAGGCCTTCTTCACACACGCGGCATGGCTGGATCAGGCTTTCGCCCATTGTCCAATATTCCCCACTGCTGCCTCCCGTAGGAGTCTGGGCCGTGTCTCAGTCCCAGTGTGGCTGATCATCCTCTCAGACCAGCTACAGATCGTCGCCTTGGTAGGCCTTTACCCCACCAACTAGCTAATCCGACTTAGGCTCATCTAATAGCGAGAGCTTGCGCCCCCTTTCACCCGTAGGTCGTATGCGGTATTAGCTTGAGTTTCCCCAAGTTATCCCCCACTACTAGGCAGATTCCTAAGCATTACTCACCCGTTCGCCACTAGGTATCAGGAGCAAGCTCCCTAACCTCGTTCGACTTGCATGTGTTAAGCCTGCCGCCAGCGTTCAATCTGAGCCATGATCAAACTCTTCAGTTTAATCTTGAGTTGCCAATAAAACAAAGAATGTTTGATTGGACTTTAATGTTGGCTCATTTATTATTACTAGCAATATTTGCTCATCGTGTAAATGAATTAACTTTGAGTATTCTTGCTGAATATAAATGATAATTTTTTTAAGATTATCTTGTATTCGCAAAAATCCACACAAGTTGTTCTTTAGTTTTGATTTTAAATAGTTTAAGTCAAAGCATCGTCTGCTTGGTGACATAGGATGCGTATTATACGCTGAAATTTTATTAAGTCAAGCATTTTTTTCAAAGTTTTTTGATTTTTTTCAAAAACTTTCGTTTTTGAAAAGTTTTCAAAATTTTTACTTTGAAGCTCAATAACTTGCTGTAAGTTATTGATTTATCAGCATTTTTTGCTATGCTGTGCTGCTTAAGTGGTGCGTATTATAGACCCAGTATCGGCGGTTGTAAAGTGGTTTTTTGCATAAAAGGGGAGAAAGTTTGTAAGTGGTTGGTTTTTAAGGGGATTTTTATTTATTATTTTTTCAAATATTGAGCCAAATTATCTATGTCTATATCATGTATTTACATTGTGCTGATTTATATCTATAATTGATTAAATTTTGTACAATTGGAACTTATTATGGACATCGCTACCCATCCTTTTGCAGATTTTGACTTTGCCAAGCTCAAGCAGTCTGCCTATGAATTTGACAATCCTATCACACAACTGCTTGCTGATCGCATACTTTTCACCCGCACAAATGGCGGCAGCCTCTCTCCGATTGATTTTCCAACAGGGATTGGTAAAACGCATAGCACCATGGTGGTTTTGCTCGAATATATGCTGCATCGCATACACCATCGCTTATATGGCGATCCAAATCCCTACCCCTTGCATCTACCCCTTTATATCACCAATGCTGTTGATAATGTTCGCGAAGCTTATGATAAACTCACCGATCTGATCAATACCGATGAACGGCTTAATCACCCACAAAAACAATGGCTCACCACCCAAACCCTACTTCTGCCAAACAATAATGACATTTTGCTTGACTTAATCATCAATCATCGACTGCCCAATATTTTAAACACTTTAAAGCTCAAACCATCGCAATCCATCACGGATCAAATTTCTAGCGTCAAAAGCCTGCACAAGATGCTACAAATTGAAATTCCCGATCCTATCATTATCAATACCTTAAATGCCAATCTACAAAAGCTGCTACCCAATGTATTCAAAAGTCTTTGCCAATTAATCAATACCGCCAATCATCTTAAATTCAAGACTTTGACACTGCAGCAGATTTCTGCACTATCCCAACTATTTCCCGCCATGCGACTACAAAATCCCGATACGCTTGCAGTATTTTTGACAACCATGAAACTCATGCACGGTGGTAGTTTGCCATTTGATACGCGCTATAATTTTGATGCACAAATGTCCCAACATCTGCTATTGATCGATGAAATCGATCGGCAAAATGGTGAGATTATTAATTTTCTATGCGATCAACAGTCGGTTAATCTACTAAAGCTTGCGTGTGAACTGTGTGTAAAATTACCAGTTTTTGCACCACCTACCACTGCCGAATATGAAGGCATTGCCAAGATTTTTACAAATTATTTTAACAAACTTAACTCGCTTAAAGATCGTTATCGCTTGACCAGCTCATTTTGCTTACATCACAAGATGTCAAATTTTCAAACCGCAGCATTATTTACCGATTATCAGACCACGCATCACGCGAGTTTGGATAAGAAATTTTGGGTATATTTTGATCAAGATAGCCACACCAATATCATCTTTGATGACACTTGCTTTGCACCCGATGAACTGCCTGATGACAAATATCCTTTATACGAACTGTTCAATCAGCTCTCCATCATTGTTGGTCGTGACTTTATCTTTGCTCTAAATCACGCCTGCCAAAAACTTGTTAGCAACGCCAATAAACTAAACTTACCCTCCGATCCGCAAATGCAGCTTAACCTACTGTTTAACATTTATCGCCTTGATGACATTCGCCATCTGATTGATCCATTGCTTAATTTCTATAAAAATCAAGTAATCACAAGCTTGACCAATGATGGTAGTTTTCACACCAATGGCTTTAAGCTCAATGAAATTTACACACCCCTTGCCATGCATCAATTTGTCAGCTTTCACACCACATTATTTACTGAATCGCCCACAGCAATGGTTGCACGCTGGATCGAACGCGGCACGCCGATCATCGGGATCAGTGCTACTGCCAATAATCAAAGCGTTATCCATAATTTTGACATGGCGTATCTTGAGCGGCGAATTGATGATAGACTGATCCGCATTAGTAGCGATGAACTTACGCACATCAATGCCCATTATCACAAACTGCGCGATTATTCACAGATTAAGATTGATTTTCACAGTTTAAACGGTCAAGCTGAAAGCTTTGTTCGCACACACTGCCGCTATTTCTTGGACTTGAACACGCCACCTGTCATACCCAATAACGCACAGCTTCAACAAGTATGGCATCGACTGTATGGCGATGATAAATCACTTGATGATACCGCAGTTGATCATCGCAAAGTGGCGTATTATTTGGGATTACTGGACAATTATTGCCAAGCGATTTGTGCTTTTTTGGATAATCACACAGCCGGTAATCGCTACATGATGTTAATGCTCAATCGCTTGCTTAATGACAATGAGCGTGGATTTTTCCAAAATTTTTTGGATGAATTATCAGCACGCCACCAAATAAACATCGTGTTTGATGTCGTCAATAGTGCCTATCTAAAATCCAAAAAATTCGACAGCATTATCAAAGATAGACTCACTAAAAGCAGTGATAAGGTAATTATTTTTACCACTTACCAAACGCTATCATCGGGTGCGAATCCTGACTATCCCATCCACCCCGCCGACCGCGACTGGATCTGTACTTCAGCCCTACCAAGTCCCAAAATCACTTGCGATATCGATACTCTGTATCTGGACTTACCCACACATCTGATCACCGTGCCATCTTATCAGGATGAAAATCTGCACAGCACCAAGCTAAAATCCTTAGTACAAATCATGAGCCTGACAGATGCTGGCAAAGTCAGTCTCAGCGCCTGCGATGACTGGGTGAAATCTGTCTTAAATATGGAATTTAAACGACTCAGTCGATTAAAAAGTAATCACTATGGTGAAACCAATACCGCCCATGGTGACTACGCTCACGCTGTCTGTCGTCAAGTTGAACAAGCAATCGGACGAATCAACCGAAGCAGCCACAAACGCAAAAATCCGCTGATTTTTATCAGTCAAAAACTGCATGACCTGCTCAAACAAGTGCCAAAACCTACGCACATCACCACGCATGAATATCGCGGCTTGATTGACTTTGTGCATCAAACTGCTACAGCTACTGTACTGCCAAATCTTGCTTTAGCTCGCCTACAGACCGCTGCCAATACCGCCAATTATCGACATCATGTCATGATTCAAAGATTCTTGGATGACTTTAGTAAACTACACCAAGGCATTCCAGATGACACCGACAGCCAAGCCAAAGCCTGTGCCAAAATCCATGCATGGCACACTTTGCGCGAAATTTGCTTAAAACACCCTACCAGCATCAAGCCTGAGCCTACAGTATTTCAATACTATCTAAAGCCACCTACTCCCGCCAGCAGTTATCGTTTTTCGGGTGATTTTGAAGGAAATAAAAATACGCCCTGCAGCTTTTTTGGCTTGGATCATAACAGCCATCTGATCAGTGCCGATGAGATGCGTTTAAATATCCTTATGCAAAATTCCATTATCAAAAATTACTTCATCAAGCACGACTATGCCACCACTTGGCATGACGCCGCTGAATACATTTTGACACCTATTTTGGCAAATAATATCTACAAAGGCGCGCTGGGTGAAGCTGCCGGCAAGGCAATCTTGGAAGAGTACGGCTGTCAATTGGACGACTTGCCACCAGAATATTTTGAGCTGTTTGACTATGTGATCAGCTATCAAGGCAAGCAAGCCCTGATTGATTTTAAGCACTGGAATCTGGATCGTCACGACAGCCGCTCAACTGCCGAGCGTGAAACGGCACTGATGCACATTCTACAAAAGCGAGATTTTATCTTGCGCCACCGCCATCCAAACACAGATATGCCATCGCGCTTGATCATCTGCAATATCCTATCCGATGTCACACGGCAGATACAGCAATATGAGCACAGTCAAGTACTCACCATCCCTGCGCTCATCGATCGGCACACAGGTCAAATCAACCAAGACGCCATAACGGCAATTTTGACCTTTATAAATCAGTCCGCCGATGAAGCTTTTAGCAATTAACTTGGAGCACTTGCCATGACAACATCACAAGTTTTGACAAATTTGATCGATCCTAAGCTGAACTTTGATAAAATTTTTGCTGATTTTTATGTCTATAAAATCCGTACAGATAACCTGCAAGGCCGTTATTTCGCCATCATTGATGAAATCAAACAGACACTCACACCAATCGCTTTGATCAAATCACATAGTGAGTCGCAGACATTTTTTATCTTACGCACCGAGCGTTTGACCACGAATGGTTTTAAGCATTTTACCGCATCCATCATTGATAACCCTGGTGAAATACCCACTATAAACTGGCTGCGGTTACTGTTTCGTACACTCGCCATCACAAAGGAACAAGCAGCAAATCCAGACCCAAGCCTAGACACAGCCATGCCAATGACTTGTGAAACGGGTATTTATTATTGTTTTGAGCATTCGTTTTATCATGGATTTTTGGTTTGTCATGCGCACGCTATCGATGCTGAGACACTGACACATCATAATGATCAGATTGTACTGACGATAAAATCGGTCTGCTTTACACCCAAGCAGGCTTTTGCTTGGCGCAGTGATTTTCAATCAAAATTTGCGCACTTACCAACTTTTAACATTCAAAACTTTGGTGATGTCACTCAATTAACCAAATCCAGAAACAAACAGTCCAAATCCACCACGCCCAATACAAACCGTGATTACATCATGCGATCACCTTATAAAACTCGCACATCCAATCACAGCATCGAGCTGAATGCCAAAAATCCCCAAGCATTTTTCGCATCCAAAAGTGGCAGTTTGGCAAAGTTCATGCAGGATGTTAGGCTGTATTTATCGGATTATGTGACGCTAGATTTTCAGTCGATTAATAAGGATTATCAGGCGGACATTCAGAATAAAAAGCAGTTTGATAAGCATTTTACCATCATGCTTCATGAGCTTGGCAAGCATCCTATTTATTTGTTAAAAACCGATGATATCAGTGATACACTTTGTCAAGCGCTGCAATTATATCTGTACGACACATGGCAAATCTGCGCTCAGCTCATGACACAAATCCATACCGATGATACAAACACAAAGATTTATTTTCTGCTACACCATGAGTCATTGTATTATGATGAACGCGGCGAGCGCGATCCTTATCATACCCTACAGTCAGCGATCGCACACCACAGGGATATTGCTCAGAGCCTGACCTATGAGCAGATATTTACCAATGACAAGATCAATGGCAGCGGTCTTGAAAAATGCTTGTGCGAGCTGTTTATTAAACTTGAAAATCAGCAACAAAAACTACTCTTGGACGACACACCCAATCAAGCTTGTCAAATCATCAAGCCAACACTTTCAGATGATTTTCATAAGCAGATCGTTGGCTTTCATGGCACTGATTATAATCCCAACGATAATCATCTTGCCCACTGGTCGCTAAAGTCTGATATCGATAACCATGCTAAGGATAATCAGCAATTTGATGATTTAAGCCTTCTGTATCAGCAGCTTTGCTATGTCATGACTGGTGCAATGCCTGCTGTTTATCATCATGATGATCATTTGCTGATTTGGCATGGAGATATGATGCCAAAATACTATCTGATCCGTACAAGCAATCTTCTGCCCATTGCAGATGTGGACAATATTCACAAAATCATGACAGATATTGCCAAGGCGCGACAAGCTGGCTTTCAAAAACAATGGGCGATCGATTATCTGACTCAAACTGCAGATATCCCTGATAAATTGCGTGGGCAGCTGATGACAATTTGCCAATATTCAGCACCGATTTTACCCATCGATGCATTCGATAAAATCGGTATTGCATATAAAGGTGCTGGCAAGCTGTTTTTGGACTGGGTTTATGAAAACTATGGCTATCGGTACAATTACAGCTTCAGAACCCAAAACTCAAGCACCGTACAGGCAGCGTGCGGATTTTATTATAACCACCAATATCAAGTTTATACCGCAGGACTGCATGACAGCCCAAAGGGAGTGATTGCTAACTTTAATCATATGCGAAAGGTTGTCAGCTTGCAAGGTGAGCTTGATCAGCTTGCACCCTGTGATGACATGCCGATACAAGTGTTTGGCTTGATTGAAAATTACTTACACATCCGCCATCGACAAAGTACGGTGCTGCCATTTTTATACAAGCATTTGCGCGAATGGATCAAGCAACAACAGTTTGTAGATGAGAAACAATGAAAGCAATACAACAAAAAAGCCTTTCGATTACTCGAAAGGCTTTCTTAATATGGTGGCGAGAGGCAGGATCGAACTGCCGACACACGGATTTTCAATCCGTTGCTCTACCAACTGAGCTATCACGCCAAAGTGGTGCATATTAAACCGCATTTTGATGGCTTTGTCAAGCATTTTTATAATGCTATTTGATAATTTGCAAAAAACCACGATAAGTTGCCCCATCGTGGTTTTGTGCTCATACCGCCGATCAATCGCCTGTATAGCCTTTTAATTTCAAGCGTGCTTTGTGCAGCAATGGCTCGGTATAGCCTGATGGCTGAGTTGCACCCTTAAAGATCAAATCAGCTGCCGCATTAAAGGCGATATTATTGTCAAAGTCTGCCGACATTGGGCGATATTCAGGATCGCTCGCGTTTTGCTCATCAACGACTTTCGCCATGCGTTTTAGTACTTCCCACACTTCATCTTCGGTGACGATGCCATGCGCCAACCAGTTGGCAACATGTTGTGATGAGATACGCAAGGTCGCACGGTCTTCCATGAGACCAATATTGTTGATGTCAGGGACTTTTGAGCAACCAACACCCAAATCCACCCAACGCACCACATAACCCAAAATACCTTGGCAGTTGTTTTCAAGCTCTTTTTGCTTATCACCATCGCTCCAGCTGGTATCTGTCGCCAGTGGAATGGTCAGCAAATCATCGATGGACGGCACTTGAGCAGATTGTAATGCTGCTTGACGCTCAGCCACACTGCACTTGTGGTAGTGGATCGCATGGATGGTCGCACCTGATGGGCTTGGTACCCATGCACAGCTTGCCCCTGCTTGTGGATGCTCAATCTTGGTGCGGTACATATCAGCCAGCTCATCAGGCTTTGGCCACATACCTTTGCCAATTTGGGCACGACCTTTGAGCCCTGCTTTTAGGCCAATGATGACATTGCGGTCTTCATAGGCGGCAAACCATTTTTGACCCTTGATTTCACCTTTTCGTACAAATGCCCCTGCCTTCATAGCGGTGTGAATCTCATCACCTGTACGATCCATAAAGCCTGTATTGATAAAGATGGTACGCTCGCGCGCTGCCGAGATGCAGTTTTTTAAGTTGGCACTGGTGCGTTTTTCTTCGTCCATGATGCCCATTTTGACGCTGTTTTTTGGCAGTTTGAGCAACTCTTCTGAGCGTGTGAACAACTCCACCGCAAAGGCGACTTCTTCTGAGCCATGCATTTTTGGCTTGACGATATACATCGAGCCTGTGCGAGAGTTACGCAAGGTATTTTTGCCCGTGATGTCCACTGTGGACAGCATTGGTGTGATCACCCCATCCATAATCCCTTCAAAAATCTCTTCGCCATCCACCAAAATCGCAGGGTTGGTCATCAAGTGACCTACATTACGCAGTAGCAGCACTGAGCGGCCGTGTAGGGTTTTGGCATTGCCATTTAGGTCGGTAAAGGTGTGGTCGCTATTTAGCGTACGAGTGATGGTTTTGCCATTTTTTTCCAAAGTTTCACTCAAATCACCCTTCATCAGACCTAGCCAGTTGCGATAGCCTTCTACTTTTTCTTCGGCATCGACAGCAGCCACTGAGTCTTCTAGGTCTTGGATGGTGGTTACGGCAGCTTCTAGGATGACATCTTTGACGCCCGCTTTGTCCGATTGACCGATTTGGCTGGTTTTGTCAATTTGGATAATGGTATGTAGCCCATTGTTTTTTAGGATAATTTCTGTCGGCTCATCACTGCTGCCGTTATAGCCTTGTAGTTGCTCGGCAGTTTTGAGCGTGGTGATCGTGCCATCTACCAAAGTAACAGCGAGCACACCGCCATCAATGGCATAGGCAGTCGCATCCGCGTGCGAGCCTGTCGCCAGTGGGTAGGTTTCATCTAGGAAATTTTTAGCAAATTCAATCACCTTTGCCCCACGCACAGGGTTGTAGCCACGACCCTTATCAGCACCACCTTCTTCACTGATGACATCAAAACCATACAGTGCATCATACAGACTACCCCAGCGAGCATTGCCTGCGTTTAGCGCATAGCGAGCATTACGCACCGGCACAACAAGCTGT
The DNA here is from genome assembly GCF_024296965.1 of Moraxella sp. FZLJ2109. Classification (NCBI taxonomy): domain Bacteria; kingdom Pseudomonadati; phylum Pseudomonadota; class Gammaproteobacteria; order Moraxellales; family Moraxellaceae; genus Moraxella; species Moraxella sp. FZLJ2109. The sequence goes on along the minus strand of NZ_CP101112.1, from coordinate 1,434,716 downwards.
GCGCCTGCAATGGTGGCGATTTCGTCATCGACATTTTCGGTGGTGATCTCAAAATCCGCTACCTCTGGCTCAAGATAGCCGATGTCGGTGAGAAACTGTTTATACGCTTCTAGCTCATAGGCGTTATTCTCATGCCACTCATCAATCTGCGCTTGCAGCTCATCACGGCGAGCAAGCAAAGCTTTGTTTTTTGGGGTTAGGTCTTTGACAATTTTTTCAAACCCTGCCCAAAACTCATCGCTTGAGACATTTGATAGTGGCAAAGCTTCATTTTCGATAAAATCATACAAAATCTTGTCAATGGCAAAGCTGCCTTTTTGGATGCGTTGTGTCGCCATAGTTTTATCCTTAAAAATCATTATCTTAAACTAAATCAAAAACGGTGCTTTAACCCAAAAGTCAAAACACCGTTTTAATCACCTTTTTAACAAAGGAAAACCAAGTGGGGGGGGGACGCTAATACTAGGAAAACGAGCGAAGTTGTACAAGTAGTACTACGAGCGAGTTTGACGAAGTAGTAGCGTTACCCACGACGGTTTTTAGCCGCCAAATTGGTTCATGGTGTTCTTACTTGCATCCCCTGCTTTTAGAGCGTTTTCGCCAGAGAAGATCTCTTTGTGATCGTCACCGATGTCAGAACCTGCCATGGCTTGGTGCTTGACGCAAGCGATACCGCCACGGATTTCTTTACGCTGAACACCTGCCACATACGCCAGCATACCTTCTTCACCGAAGTAACCTTTGGCAAGCTCATGCGTTGATAGCGCTGCGGTGTGGTAAGTTGGCAAGGTGATTAGGTGATGGAATACACCTGCTTCACGAGCTGCGTCTGCTTGGAAAGTACGGATTTTTTCGTCTGCATCATTGGCAAGCTCAGAACCGTCATATTTGGCGTCCATCAGTTTATCACGCTCATAACCTGAGACATCTTTGCCTTCAGCGACCCAGCGGTCATACGCTTGCTGACGGAAGTTGATGGTCCAGTTGAATGATGGTGAGTTGTTGTACACCAATTTTGCATCTGGAACTTGTTTCTTGATGTCATTAACAAAGCTTGCGATACCTGCCACATCCGGTGTTGGGGTCTCGATCCAAATCATATCAGCGCCGTTTTGTAGTGAAGTTACGCAGTCAAGGACAACACGGTCATGCTGAGTGCCTTCACGGAACTGATACAAGCCTGATGGCAAGCGAGTTGGGCGATGTAGTTTGCCATTACGCTTGATTAGGATTTCATCTTCTTTGGCTTCAGAGATGTCAATTTCAGTGGTTTCTAGGTAGCTGATGTATTTGCTCGCTAGATCACCTGGTTCACGAGATACAGGGATTTTTTGAGTAAGGTCAGCACCTTCTGAGTCGGTACGAGCCACGATTACGCCATCATCGACACCTAGCTCAAGGAATGCATAGCGTACGGCATTGATTTTGGCTAGGAAGTCTTCGTGCGGTACAGTTACTTTACCTGCTTGGTGGCCACACTGCTTAGCATCAGATACTTGGTTTTCGATTTGAATCGCACACGCACCTGCTTCAATCATTTGCTTGGTCAATAGGTAGGTCGCTTCTTCGTTACCAAAGCCTGCATCGATGTCAGCGATGATTGGCACAACATGAGTTTCAAAGTTGTCGATTTGAGCTTCGATTTCTTTTACTTTCGCTGTGTCGCCTGCTGCTTCAGCTTTTTGCATCGCACGGAATAGGTCGTTTAGCTCTTTGGCGTCTGCTTGGCGAAGGAATGTGTAGATTTCTTCGATTAGCTTAGGCACGGCGGTTTTTTCGTGCATTGATTGGTCAGGTAGTGGACCAAACTCTGAGCGAAGCGCTGCCACCATCCAGCCTGATAGGTAGATGTAGCGTTTGTTGGTTGTGCCGAAGTATTTTTTGTTGGCAATCATTTTTTGCTGAGCGATAAAGCCATGCCAGCAGCCTAGTGATTGGGTGTATTTGCTGTTGTCCGCATCGTATTCTGCCATGTCTTTACGCATGATGGCAGCGGTGTATTTGGCGATATCAAGACCAGTTTTGAAGCGGTTTTGGACGATCATGCGTGCCGCATCTTCTGGGCGAATGGCATCCCAAGTGCCGCCCAATTTTTCCTTAACTTTACGAACATGGTCTAGTGCTGATTGATAAGTCATGGCTAACTCCTTTCATTGACAACATAATTTGCATAAATGCACTGAATAAAGGTTGGCAAGTCTTTGCGTGATTCGCTTTGCCTTCCGATGGATACAGAATACCCAAAACTTGCGCATTTATCCAATAGCCTTTGCCAATGTTCGATATTTCATAAATAAATGGGTATTACAAAATCATTTACAAATAGAATAAATCATACTATACCATTTTAACTTGTTGATTTTTTAAGTATAAATGTTCTAATATAGCAATTTTTATTAATTTTTGTAAATTTAAACTATTTAACTATATTTATCAATGTCATAAATTTTACGCTAAATTTGCGCCAATTATGCTAAAATAAAACACCTGTACCGCAAAATTTCGCCGCCTATGCCACAGTTTTTATCTCAGTTACCGTCTGATTTTGCTCATACTCATGCGAATTTGGCAAACTTTTTGACCGCCAAAGGCTCGCTGACGGCACTGCTTGAACAAGTTGCAAATCAGCCGCTGCGTGTCAAAATCGTGCAAGAAGGTCATCGTGCGCTTACTTTCGCCCAAAAAAAGCAGCTTGGGCTTGATGTCAATCGCCCGCAGATCGCTTGGGTGCGCACGGTGCAGCTGTATGGCGCAAGTGATCGCGCTTGGGTGATGGCAAGCAGTATTTTTCCACTTAAAACCTTACAAGGCGAACTAAACCGCCTAAGGCATTTGGGTAGCACACCAATTGGCTATGTATTGTTTAAAAAACATCGCACCCTACCGCACACACGCAGGCTATATCGCACCATTGACGGCGAATATGGGCGCAGCACTTTATATGAATATCATGGCAAAAAATTATTGATTGATGAGCTTTTTTTGGCAGAGTTTTGTGAATTTTTGCAAAATCAATGAAATATTATTCATGTCAAGATGAGAATTTTCCCTGCGAAAAATCATCTTTCTATTAGGCATCATCTGATAAATATGTTACACTAAGCCCACTGTTTTATCCTTCCTTCAATACTCAAGGACATCTCATGTTTAAAGAAATCTCTTTACACCAATACGATCCAGAATTGGCAGTTCATATCGATGCTGAGGCACAGCGTCAAGAAGATCACATTGAGCTGATCGCATCAGAAAACTACTGCTCGCCTGCAGTGATGGAAGCGCAAGGCACAGCTTTGACCAACAAATATGCAGAAGGCTATCCAGGCAAGCGTTACTACGGCGGCTGTGAGCATGTGGATGTGATCGAACAAATCGCCATCGACCGCGCCAAAGAGCTGTTCGGTGCTGATTATGTCAATGTGCAGCCGCATTCAGGCTCAAGCGCCAACAGCGCAGTTTTCCTAGCATTACTTAAGCCAAATGATACCGTGCTTGGCATGAGCCTAGCTCACGGCGGTCACTTGACACACGGCGCGACAGTGAACTTCTCAGGCCGTAACTACAACGCGGTACAATATGGTCTGAACCCAGAAACTGGCTTGATCGATTATGAAGAAGTGGCGCGTCTAGCGCGTGAACATAAGCCAAAGATGATCATCGCAGGCTTCTCAGCATACAGCCAAGTGGTTGATTGGCAAAAATTCCGCGAAATCGCCGATGAAGTTGGTGCGTATCTGATGGTCGATATGGCGCATGTGGCAGGTCTTGTGGCGGCAGGTGTTTATCCAAGCCCAGTACAAATCGCCGATGTGACAACCACCACCACGCACAAAACGCTACGCGGCCCGCGCTCAGGCCTAATCCTAGCCCGCGCCAATGAAGAGATTGAGAAAAAATTGGCATCAGCGGTATTTCCAGGCAACCAAGGCGGCCCACTGATGCACGCCATCGCCGCAAAAGCTGTGTGCTTTAAAGAAGCGATGAGCGATGAGTACAAAACTTATCAGCAGCAAGTGGTTGCAAATGCCAAAGCCATGGCAGAAGTCATTCAATCACGCGGCTATGAGATCGTCTCTGGCGGCACAGAAAACCATCTAATGCTGATCAGCCTAATCAAGCAAGAAATCACTGGTAAAGAAGCGGACAAGTGGCTGGGCGATGCGCACATCACTGTGAACAAAAACGCTGTACCAAACGATCCAAAATCACCATTCGTCACCAGCGGTATCCGTATCGGCACACCTGCTGTGACTACGCGTGGCTTTGGTGAAGCCGAATGCCGTAACTTGGCTGGCTGGATCTGCGATGTGCTAGATGCACGAGGTGATGAAGCCGTTATCGCTGCCACTCGCGAAAAAGTCGCGGCCATCTGCAAAAAACTGCCAGTCTATGAGCGCAATGCTTAATCATTGACTGTGTAAATGATAAAAACTCGTCCATTTGGGCGGGTTTTTATCATTTAGGGATTGGGTTTTGATCGATGGTGTCATTAATTCGGTGTCAGGTGTCATCCTACACAGTTTTGTCAATTTTCAAACATTAACAATTATTAAGCCGATTTATATGGGCGCACTGCATACGCCCACGATGAAGATTTTCACAAATGGCTTATTCAAAGCCAATCATTTGCCAAATCGCTCTGTGCAAAACGCACTTTGATCCTGAAACGGTTTTCAAATTTACAAATACACCGCCACTTCAAAACCTTCACGGATCGCGCGTTTGGCATCGACACGCTCAGCAGATTTCGCCCCACCGATGACATGATATTGCGCTTTTGGCGTATCACCAAGCTGCGGCATTAGGTGATTCACCGATACCTGACCGACGCACAGTACCACAGTATCGACACGCAACAGTTGTGATACGCCATCGACAGTGACCCACAAGCCTTCTTCGGTGATTTTATCATAGCTGACTCCTGCCATTTGGATTACGCCTGCTTGCTTAATCACCGCTTTATGCACCCAGCCTGTGGTCTTGTTCAGGCTTTTGCCAAGCTTGCCCTTGCTGCGCTGCAAGAGATATACTTGGCGCGCAGGCGTATGCGGATTGGCAGTCTGTAGCGCGCCTGCCGTCTGATAATCCGCCGCCGCATCCACACCCCACTGGGTAAAAAAGTCTTCTGCCGTCTGTGCTTGTGGCACAAACTCTGCATCATTAACATCTGCTGATACGCGCGCACCATGGATCAAAAACTCAGCGACATCAAAGCCAATGCCTCCTGCGCCCAGTACCGCCACGCGCTCACCAGCGACTTTCTCACCGCTTAGTAGCTCGCTATAGCTCATCACCTGTGGCAACTCACGCCCTGCAATCTCAATCTCGCGCGGCACAACGCCTGTGGCGATGACGATGTGATCGGCGTTCAAGCTGTCCAAAAACACCTTATCCACCACCGTATTCAGATGTAGCTCGATGCCAAGCTGTGCAATCTGCTCACGAAAATAGCGAATGGTCTCAAAAAATTCTTCTTTGCCTGGAATGACCTTGGCAAAATTAAACTGCCCACCGATAAAAGGCTTAGCTTCATAAATAGTGACCTGATGTCCACGGCTTGCCGCCGTCACCGCCGCTGCAAGACCTGAGACGCCCGCGCCGACGATGACGACTTTTTTGGCTTTTTTGGCTTTTTTGATGATAATTTCACTTTCGTGGCACGCCAAAGGATTGACCAGACACGATGCTCGCTCACCGCTAAAGGTGTGATCTAAGCACGCTTGGTTACAGCCGATACAGGTATTGATAAGATTGGCTTGATTATGATATGCCTTATTAACCCATTCGCTATCAGCCAAAAATGGTCGCGCCATCTGCACCATGTCAGCTTGACCACTGGCGATGATATGAGCGGCGGTCTTCGGCATATTGATGCGATTGGCAGCGATCACAGGAATACTGACCGCTTGCTTGACTGCAGCGGTATAACGCACAAATGCTGCTCGTGGCACGCTGGTGACGATGGTCGGAATGCGCGCTTCATGCCAGCCGATGCCTGTATTTAATAAAGTCACGCCTGCACTTTCAAGAGCTTTGGCAACAGCGATGACATCTGCCATCATCGCACCATCTTCAACAAGCTCAATCATCGATAAGCGAAAGCTGATGATGAAATCTTGACCTGCCGCCGCGCGTACCGCTTGGACGATCTCGATGGCAAAGCGCATCCGATTTTCAAGGCTACCACCATATTCGTCACTGCGCTTATTGCTGCGCGCTGATAGGAACTGATTGATAAGATATCCTTCAGAACCCATAATCTCCACACCATCATAGCCCGCTTTTTTGGCAAGTGTGGCGGTATGGGCGAAATCTTGCACTGTGGCTTTGATATTTTTTACGCTCATCTGCCGCGGCTTGAATGGCGAAATCGGTGATTTGATTGGGCTTGGCGCAACGACAAACGGATGATAGCCATAGCGACCAGAGTGTAGAATTTGTAATAAGATTTTTGCGTCATGCTTGTGTACCGCTCGCGTCACACGCGCATGATGCACAACATCGGCAAGGCGATTGAGTGTACCACCAAGCGGCGTCAGCCAGCCTTGTTTATTCGGTGAAATACCCCCCGTGACGATCAAGCCCACGCCACCTTTGGCACGCGCTTCAAAATAGCTTGCCAATTTGCCATAATGATAAAAACGATCTTCAAGCCCTGTGTGCATCGATCCCATGACAATGCGGTTTTTGAGCACCGTAAAGCCCAAATCCAGCGGCTCAAACAGCTCAGGATATGCCGTCTGCTCAGGCTTGATCGGTGCAGTGTGAGTAGGAATCAGTTTGTTTAGGCGTTTTTTGATAAATGACAATGGCATGGCAAAAATCCGTTTGGCAATCAAGCGAATAAGATGGTTTGAATTGCCAATTTTATCATATTTTGCATACGCCTAAAGATTATTTTTAATAAATGACTGCTCGGTCAGCGTGCCAATTTGCCATCAAATACTGCAAACTTTCGCACAAACCATTTGCCAAACCACAAAAATCAGAGTAAGCTAATCACAGTCAATTTACCCACTTTTTATCGAGAAATATTATGTCAGATACCATTACTATCTCAGGTCAAATCACTGTCGATGATGTCAAATTCTTAGCTGAGCAAGGCTACAAAACCCTAGTGAACAACCGCCCTGATGGCGAAGAAGCAGGTCAGCCGACCAGCGATGAAATCAAAGCTGCCGCGACCGAACACGGCATCATCTACGCCCACATTCCATTCAGTGGTGGAATGCTTGAGATGCGCCATGTGCAAGAATTTGCTGACTTTTTCAATAGCACCGAGCGCCCATTGCACATTTTCTGCCGTAGTGGCAACCGCTCAAGCATCATCCTGCAAGCAGCACGCGAGCAAGATTTGTTAGATGAAGATTGATTGGGTTTTAAATATAAATGCTTAAAACAGCCTGTTTTAGCTGACACGATCAACATAGTACGGCGTTTTCATGGTTGTTTTTCAGTTGATGGTATGAGGTTGGTTTCTATGCCATCTTAAGCCTTGGCTGTAAAAATAGTCAGCATTCAGACAACCAAATCAAGAATAAAAAATCCCAAGTAATTGATTTACTTGGGATTTTTTGGGTAACTTGGTGGAGATGGCGGAAAATAAACTATCTCGTAACCTATTGATTTTAAACCAAGTAAATTCAAATAACTTGCAAAGGTACAAAAAAAGGTACAAAGCATAAAAATGTTTATACTTGTGTAAATGATAGCATCAAACAAATAAAATAGCTACAATCAAGGCTTTTTCATTCATTCGGCAAACTAAAAAATTATTTTTTATATTCAATAAATTTTAAATAATATTAAGTTTATTTCTTTTGATGGATTTTATATTTTGTGAAACAAAAATTTGCGTTTTTTGTGCTTTCCTTAGGCTGTAAAAAATTAGTGGGAATGTGGGAATTTTAATAAAAACAATAATAAAATCAAATATATATCTAAATTTAGTAGTGGGAACAATAGTGGGAACAAATCTAAAATTAGTGGGAACATTCCCACTAATTACCACAAATTTTTACTTGGCACCGCTCAATTTTCATAGTTAAAATTAATTAATTTATATTTAATTTATATGTTTCACAGTAAAAATTATTTAATAGCCGATGGATAAATATATTTTTATAATTAAACAAAAATTAATAATTGTTAATAACCAACCCATGCGCCCATGCCAATGCTTGAGCTGATGCCAAGCGGTGGCATTGCACCAATGATAGGCAGTGTTACCCTTGATTGGCTTATTGCACCCACGCCAAGCCTTGAGCCATTGCCAAATCAGCCGTTGGCAATTGGTTGGCTTATCCAGCGCACCAAATCAGCCGTTGGCAATTGGTTGGCTTATCCAGCGCACCAAATCAGCCGTTGGCAATTGGTTGGCTTATCCAGCGCACCAAATCAGCCGTTGGCAATTGGTTGGCTTATCCAGCGCACCAAATCAGCCGTTGGCAATTGGTTGGCTTATCCAGCGCACCAAATCAGCCGTTGGCAATTGGTTGGCTTATCCAGCGCACCAAATCAGCCGTTGGCATCGCCCATAATAGGCGGTGATGGTGATTGAGCCGTTGCACCCATGCCACGCCATGCGGTGGTATGATTGGCAGTTGTTGAGCGTTGGGCGGTTGTTGGCGGTGATGCCAACCCATGCGCCAATGCCACACCTTAAGCCGTTGGCATCGCCCCATAATGGGCGGTGATGATGATTGAGCCGTTGCCAAGCGGTGGCATTGCACCAATGATAGGCAGTGTTACCCTTGATTTATTCATTGCGCCCACGCCATGCGTTGGCATCGCTTGAGCCGTTGGGCGATTGTTGAGCCGTTGGCATGATAACCGCTTGAGCTGATGCCATCGCCAAAGTATTACCCACGCCATGCGGTGCCATTGCCCCAATGATAGGCGGTGTTGGCATGATTGGCAGTTGTTGGGCGTTGAGCGTTGGCAATTGTTGGCATTGATGCCATTGCCCATAACGGGCAATTGTTGGCATTGATGCCATTGCCCATAACGGGCAATTGTTGGCATTGATGCCATTGCCCATAACGGGCAATTGTTGGCAGTATTGCCATTGCCCATAACGGGCGGTTGTTGAGCCGTTGGCAGTATTACCCTTGATTTATTCATTGCACCCATGCCAAACTATCGCACCCACGCCAAAGTATTACCCCACGCCAAGCGGTGGCATAACGGGCGGTGATGCCACGCCAAGCGGTGGCATAACGGGCGGTGATGCCACGCCAAGCGGTGGCATAACGGGCGGTGTTGCCACGCCAAGCGGTGGCATAATGGGCGGTGTTGCCACGCCAAGCGGTGGCAATTGGTTGGCTTATCCAGCGCACCCACACCGCCAATTTGCCTAGAATGATTTATTTGCCATGATTTATGCTGAAATGCACCAAATCAGCCGTTGGCATCGCCCAATGATAGGCGGTGTTGCCATGATGGGCGATTGATGCCATGCCATGCGTTGGGCGGTGATAATGCTTGAGCCTTTGCCACACCTTAAGCCATGCCAAACCTTGAGCCGTTGGCGGTAATGCCAAACCATGCACCCATGCCAAGCCTTAAGCCACGCCAAACCATTGCACCCATGCCATGCGTTGGCAATTGGTGGCAGTTGTTGAGCTGTTGCCAAGCCTTGAGCCGTTGGGCGATTGTTGGCGGTATTGCCTTTGGTGTTGGCTTGGTGCTGATGATTGAGCCATTGCGCCCACGCCAAGCGGTGGCAATTGGTTGGCTTATCCAGCGCACCCACACCGCCAATTTGCCTAGAATGATTTATTTGCCATGATTTATGCTGAAATGCACCAAATCAGCCGTTGGCATCGCCCATAATAGGCGGTGATGGTGATTGAGCCGTTGCACCCATGCCACGCCATGCGGTGGTATGATTGGCAGTTGTTGAGCGTTGGGCGGTTGTTGGCGGTGATGCCAACCCATGCGCCAATGCCACACCTTAAGCCGTTGGCATCGCCCCATAATGGGCGGTGATGGTGATTGAGCCGTTGCCATGCGTTGGCATGATAGGCAGTATTACCCTTGATTTATTCATTGCACCCATGCCAAACCATTGCACCCATGCCAAAGTATTACCCCACGCCAAGCGGTGGCATAACGGGCGGTGATGCCACGCCAAGCCTTGAGCCGTTGGGCAGTGTTGGCTTGGTGCTGATGATTGAGCCGTTGGCAATTGGTGGCATCGCTTGAGCCGTTGGGCGGTGCTGATGATTGAGCCGTTGCCAAGCGGTGGCATTGCACCAATGATAGGCAGTGTTACCCTTGATTTATTCATTGCGCCCACGCCAAGCGGTGGCATAACGGGCGGTGTTGCCACGCCAAGCCTTGAGCCATTGGGCGATTGTTGGCATTGATGCCATTGCCGAATGATAGGCGGTGATGGTGATTAAGCCGTTGGCAGTATTGCCCTTGATTTGTTTATCGCCCCATGCCAAACCATTGTACCCATGCTATACCTTGAGCCGTTGCACCCACGCCAAGCGGTGGGCGGTGTTGGCATGATAGGCAGTTGTTGAGCCATTGGGCGGTGTTTGCCATGATTGGCAGTGTTGCCCTTGATTTGTTCATTGCACCCACGCCAAGCCTTAAGCCGTTGGGCGATTGGTGGCAATTGGTTGGCTTATCCAGCGCACCAAATCAGCCGTTGGCGGTGTTGGCTTATCCAGCGCACCAAATCAGCCGTTGGCGGTGTTGGCTTATCCAGCGCACCAAATCAGCCGTTGGCGGTGTTGGCTTATCCAGCGCACCAAATCAGCCGTTGGCGGTGTTGGCTTGGTGCCAATGCTTGAGCCATTGCACCCAACCCATGCCAATGCTTGAGCCATTGCACCCATGCCAAGCCATTACCCACGCCAAGCGGTGGCAATTGGTTGGCTTATCCAGCACACCCACACCGCCAATTTGCCTAGAATGATTTATTTGCCATGATTTATGCTGAAATGCACCAAATCAGCCGTTGGCATCGCCCCATAATGGGCGGTGATAATGCTTGCCCCATGCCAAGCGGTGGGCGGTGTTGCCAAACCATTGCACCCATACCAAGCCAAACCATTGCACCCACGCCATGCGTTGGCATGATAGGCGGTGTTGGCATGATTGGCAGTTGTTGAGCGTTGGGCAGTGTTGGCTTGGTGCTGATTGTTGAGCCACGCCAAACCATGCACCCATGCCAAGCCTTAAGCCACGCCAAACCATGCACCCATACCAAGCCAACCCATGCGCCAATGCTTGAGCCATTGCCAAATCAGCCGTTGGCAGTGTTGGCTTGGTGCTGATTGTTGAGCCATCGCCAAACCATGCACCCACGCCAAGCGGTGGCAGTTGGTTGGCTTATCCAGCACACCCACACCGCCAATTTGCCTAGAATGATTTATTTGCCATGATTTATGCTGAAATGCACCAAATCAGCCGTTGGCATCGCCCCATAATGGGCGGTGATGGTGATTGAGCCGTTGCCATGCGTTGGCATGATAGGCAGTATTACCCTTGATTTATTCATTGCACCCATGCCAAACCATTGCACCCATGCCAAGCGGTGGCAATTGGTGGCAGTTGTTGAGCCGTTGCCAAACCTTGAGCCGTTGGGCAGTGTTGGCTTGGTGCTGATTGTTGAGCCGTTGGCAGTATTACCCTTGATTTATTCATTGCACCCAACCCACGCCAAGCGGTGGCATGATTGGCAGTTGTTGAGCGTTGGGCAGTGTTGGCTTGGTGCTGATTGTTGAGCCACGCCAAACCATGCACCCATGCCAAGCCTTAAGCCACGCCAAACCATGCACCCATGCCAAGCCTTAAGCCACGCCAAACCATGCACCCATGCCAAGCCTTAAGCCACGCCAACCCATTGCACCCATGCCACGCCATGCGGTGGCATCGCTTGAGCCGTTGGCGGTGCTGATTGTTGGCATTGATGCCATCGCCCAATGATAGGCGGTGATGGTGATTAAGCCATCGCCATGCCTTGAGCCGTTGGGCGATTGTTGGCGGTATTGCCTTTGGTGTTGGCTTGGTGCTGATTGTTGAGCCGTTGCCCATGCTATGCGGTGGGCGGTGTTGCCAAACCATTGCACCCATACCAAGCCAAACCATTGCACCCATACCAAGCCAAACCATTGCACCCATGCCATGCGTTGGCAATTGGTGGCAGTTGTTGAGCTGTTGCCAAGCCTTGAGCCGTTGGGCGATTGTTGGCGGTATTGCCTTTGGTGTTGGCTTGGTGCTGATGATTGAGCCATTGCGCCCACGCCAAGCGGTGGCAATTGGTTGGCTTATCCAGCGCACCAAATCAGCCGTTGGCATCGCTTGAGCCGTTGGGCGATTGTTGAGCCGTTGGCATGATAACCGCTTGAGCTGATGCCATCGCCAAAGTATTACCCACGCCATGCGGTGCCATTGCCCCAATGATAGGCGGTGTTGGCATGATTGGCAGTTGTTGGGCGTTGAGCGTTGGCAATTGTTGGCATTGATGCCATTGCCCATAACGGGCAATTGTTGGCATTGATGCCATTGCCCATAACGGGCAATTGTTGGCATTGATGCCATTGCCCATAACGGGCAATTGTTGGCAGTATTGCCATTGCCCATAACGGGCGGTTGTTGAGCCGTTGGCAGTATTACCCTTGATTTATTCATTGCACCCATGCCAAACTATCGCACCCACGCCAAAGTATTACCCACGCCAAGCGGTGGCATAACGGGCGGTGTTGCCACGCCAAGCCTTGAGCCATTGGGCGATTGTTGGCATTGATGCCATTGCCGAATGATAGGCGGTGATGGTGATTAAGCCATCGCTATACCTTGAGCCGTTGGGCGATTGTTGGCGGTATTGCCTTTGGTGTTGGCTTGGTGCTGATGATTGAGCCATTGCGCCCACGCCAAGCCTTAAGCCGTTGGGCGATTGGTGGCAATTGGTTGGCTTATCCAGCGCACCAAATCAGCCGTTGGCGGTGTTGGCTTGGTGCCAATGCTTGAGCCATTGCACCCAACCCATGCCAATGCTTGAGCCATTGCACCCATGCCAAGCCATTACCCACGCCAAGCGGTGGCAATTGGTTGGCTTATCCAGCACACCCACACCGCCAATTTGCCTAGAATGATTTATTTGCCATGATTTATGCTGAAATGCACCAAATCAGCCGTTGGCATCGCCCAATGATAGGCGGTGTTGCCATGATGGGCGATTGATGCCATGCCATGCGTTGGGCGGTGATAATGCTTGAGCCTTTGCCACACCTTAAGCCATGCCAAACCTTGAGCCGTTGGCGGTAATGCCAAACCATGCACCCATGCCAAGCCTTAAGCCACGCCAACCCATTGCACCCATGCCACGCCATGCGGTGGCATCGCTTGAGCCGTTGGCGGTGCTGATTGTTGGCATTGATGCCATCGCCCAATGATAGGCGGTGATGGTGATTAAGCCATCGCCATGCCTTGAGCCGTTGGGCGATTGTTGGCGGTATTGCCTTTGGTGTTGGCTTGGTGCTGATTGTTGAGCCGTTGCCCATGCTATGCGGTGGGCGGTGTTGCCAAACCATTGCACCCATACCAAGCCAAACCATTGCACCCATACCAAGCCAAACCATTGCACCCATGCCATGCGTTGGCAATTGGTGGCAGTTGTTGAGCTGTTGCCAAGCCTTGAGCCGTTGGGCGATTGTTGGCGGTATTGCCTTTGGTGTTGGCTTGGTGCTGATGATTGAGCCATTGCGCCCACGCCAAGCGGTGGCAATTGGTTGGCTTATCCAGCGCACCCACACCGCCAATTTGCCTAGAATGATTTATTTGCCATGATTTATGCTGAAATGCACCAAATCAGCCGTTGGCATCGCCCATAATAGGCGGTGATGGTGATTGAGCCGTTGCACCCATGCCACGCCATGCGGTGGTATGATTGGCAGTTGTTGAGCGTTGGGCGGTTGTTGGCGGTGATGCCAACCCATGCGCCAATGCCACACCTTAAGCCGTTGGCATCGCCCCATAATGGGCGGTGATGGTGATTGAGCCGTTGCCATGCGTTGGCATGATAGGCAGTATTACCCTTGATTTATTCATTGCACCCATGCCAAACCATTGCACCCATGCCAAAGTATTACCCCACGCCAAGCGGTGGCATAACGGGCGGTGATGCCACGCCAAGCCTTGAGCCGTTGGGCAGTGTTGGCTTGGTGCTGATGATTGAGCCGTTGGCAATTGGTGGCATCGCTTGAGCCGTTGGGCGGTGCTGATGATTGAGCCGTTGCCAAGCGGTGGCATTGCACCAATGATAGGCAGTGTTACCCTTGATTTATTCATTGCGCCCACGCCAAGCGGTGGCATAACGGGCGGTGTTGCCACGCCAAGCCTTGAGCCATTGGGCGATTGTTGGCATTGATGCCATTGCCGAATGATAGGCGGTGATGGTGATTAAGCCGTTGGCAGTATTGCCCTTGATTTGTTTATCGCCCCATGCCAAACCATTGTACCCATGCTATACCTTGAGCCGTTGCACCCACGCCAAGCGGTGGGCGGTGTTGGCATGATAGGCAGTTGTTGAGCCATTGGGCGGTGTTTGCCATGATTGGCAGTGTTGCCCTTGATTTGTTCATTGCACCCACGCCAAGCCTTAAGCCGTTGGGCGATTGGTGGCAATTGGTTGGCTTATCCAGCACACCAAATCAGCCGTTGGCGGTGTTGGCTTATCCAGCGCACCAAATCAGCCGTTGGCGGTGTTGGCTTGGTGCCAATGCTTGAGCCATTGCACCCAACCCATGCCAATGCTTGAGCCATTGCACCCATGCCAAGCCATTACCCACGCCAAGCGGTGGCAATTGGTTGGCTTATCCAGCACACCCACACCGCCAATTTGCCTAGAATGATTTATTTGCCATGATTTATGCTGAAATGCACCAAATCAGCCGTTGGCATCGCCCCATAATGGGCGGTGATAATGCTTGCCCCATGCCAAGCGGTGGGCGGTGTTGCCAAACCATTGCACCCATACCAAGCCAAACCATTGCACCCACGCCATGCGTTGGCATGATAGGCGGTGTTGGCATGATTGGCAGTTGTTGAGCGTTGGGCAGTGTTGGCTTGGTGCTGATTGTTGAGCCACGCCAAACCATGCACCCATGCCAAGCCTTAAGCCACGCCAAACCATGCACCCATACCAAGCCAACCCATGCGCCAATGCTTGAGCCATTGCCAAATCAGCCGTTGGCAGTGTTGGCTTGGTGCTGATTGTTGAGCCATCGCCAAACCATGCACCCACGCCAAGCGGTGGCAGTTGGTTGGCTTATCCAGCACACCCACACCGCCAATTTGCCTAGAATGATTTATTTGCCATGATTTATGCTGAAATGCACCAAATCAGCCGTTGGCATCGCCCCATAATGGGCGGTGATGGTGATTGAGCCGTTGCCATGCGTTGGCATGATAGGCAGTATTACCCTTGATTTATTCATTGCACCCATGCCAAACCATTGCACCCATGCCAAGCGGTGGCAATTGGTGGCAGTTGTTGAGCCGTTGCCAAACCTTGAGCCGTTGGGCAGTGTTGGCTTGGTGCTGATTGTTGAGCCGTTGGCAGTATTACCCTTGATTTATTCATTGCACCCAACCCACGCCAAGCGGTGGCATGATTGGCAGTTGTTGAGCGTTGGGCAGTGTTGGCTTGGTGCTGATTGTTGAGCCACGCCAAACCATGCACCCATGCCAAGCCTTAAGCCACGCCAAACCATGCACCCATGCCAAGCCTTAAGCCACGCCAAACCATGCACCCATGCCAAGCCTTAAGCCACGCCAACCCATTGCACCCATGCCACGCCATGCGGTGGCATCGCTTGAGCCGTTGGCGGTGCTGATTGTTGGCATTGATGCCATCGCCCAATGATAGGCGGTGATGGTGATTAAGCCATCGCCATGCCTTGAGCCGTTGGGCGATTGTTGGCGGTATTGCCTTTGGTGTTGGCTTGGTGCTGATTGTTGAGCCGTTGCCCATGCTATGCGGTGGGCGGTGTTGCCAAACCATTGCACCCATACCAAGCCAAACCATTGCACCCATACCAAGCCAAACCATTGCACCCATACCAAGCCAAACCATTGCACCCATACCAAGCCAAACCATTGCACCCATGCCATGCGTTGGCAATTGGTGGCAGTTGTTGAGCTGTTGCCAAGCCTTGAGCCGTTGGGCGATTGTTGGCGGTATTGCCTTTGGTGTTGGCTTGGTGCTGATGATTGAGCCATTGCGCCCACGCCAAGCGGTGGCAATTGGTTGGCTTATCCAGCGCACCAAATCAGCCGTTGGCATCGCTTGAGCCGTTGGGCGATTGTTGAGCCGTTGGCATGATAACCGCTTGAGCTGATGCCATCGCCAAAGTATTACCCACGCCATGCGGTGCCATTGCCCCAATGATAGGCGGTGTTGGCATGATTGGCAGTTGTTGGGCGTTGAGCGTTGGCAATTGTTGGCATTGATGCCATTGCCCATAACGGGCAATTGTTGGCAGTATTGCCATTGCCCATAACGGGCGGTTGTTGAGCCGTTGGCAGTATTACCCTTGATTTATTCATTGCACCCATGCCAAACTATCGCACCCACGCCAAAGTATTACCCACGCCAAGCGGTGGCATAACGGGCGGTGTTGCCACGCCAAGCCTTGAGCCATTGGGCGATTGTTGGCATTGATGCCATTGCCGAATGATAGGCGGTGATGGTGATTAAGCCATCGCTATACCTTGAGCCGTTGGGCGATTGTTGGCGGTATTGCCTTTGGTGTTGGCTTGGTGCTGATGATTGAGCCATTGCGCCCACGCCAAGCCTTAAGCCGTTGGGCGATTGGTGGCAATTGGTTGGCTTATCCAGCGCACCAAATCAGCCGTTGGCGGTGTTGGCTTGGTGCCAATGCTTGAGCCATTGCACCCAACCCATGCCAATGCTTGAGCCATTGCACCCATGCCAAGCCATTACCCACGCCAAGCGGTGGCAATTGGTTGGCTTATCCAGCACACCCACACCGCCAATTTGCCTAGAATGATTTATTTGCCATGATTTATGCTGAAATGCACCAAATCAGCCGTTGGCATCGCCCAATGATAGGCGGTGTTGCCATGATGGGCGATTGATGCCATGCCATGCGTTGGGCGGTGATAATGCTTGAGCCTTTGCCACACCTTAAGCCATGCCAAACCTTGAGCCGTTGGCGGTAATGCCAAACCATGCACCCATGCCAAGCCTTAAGCCACGCCAACCCATTGCACCCATGCCAAGCCTTAAGCCACGCCAACCCATTGCACCCATGCCACGCCATGCGGTGGCATCGCTTGAGCCGTTGGCGGTGCTGATTGTTGGCATTGATGCCATCGCCCAATGATAGGCGGTGATGGTGATTAAGCCATCGCCATGCCTTGAGCCGTTGGGCGATTGTTGGCGGTATTGCCTTTGGTGTTGGCTTGGTGCTGATTGTTGAGCCGTTGCCCATGCTATGCGGTGGGCGGTGTTGCCAAACCATTGCACCCATACCAAGCCAAACCATTGCACCCATACCAAGCCAAACCATTGCACCCATGCCATGCGTTGGCAATTGGTGGCAGTTGTTGAGCTGTTGCCAAGCCTTGAGCCGTTGGGCGATTGTTGGCGGTATTGCCTTTGGTGTTGGCTTGGTGCTGATGATTGAGCCATTGCGCCCACGCCAAGCGGTGGCAATTGGTTGGCTTATCCAGCGCACCCACACCGCCAATTTGCCTAGAATGATTTATTTGCCATGATTTATGCTGAAATGCACCAAATCAGCCGTTGGCATCGCCCATAATAGGCGGTGATGGTGATTGAGCCGTTGCACCCATGCCACGCCATGCGGTGGTATGATTGGCAGTTGTTGAGCGTTGGGCGGTTGTTGGCGGTGATGCCAACCCATGCGCCAATGCCACACCTTAAGCCGTTGGCATCGCCCCATAATGGGCGGTGATGATGATTGAGCCGTTGCCAAGCGGTGGCATTGCACCAATGATAGGCAGTGTTACCCTTGATTTATTCATTGCGCCCACGCCATGCGTTGGCATAATGGGCGGTGATGCCACGCCAAGCCTTGAGCCGTTGGCAGTGCTGATTGTTGGTATTGATGCCATTGCCCAATGATAGGCGGTGATGGTGATTAAGCCGTTGGCAGTATTGCCCTTGATTTGTTTATCGCCCCATGCCAAACCATTGTACCCATGCTATACCTTGAGCCGTTGCACCCACGCCAAGCGGTGGGCGGTGTTGGCATGATAGGCAGTTGTTGAGCCATTGGGCGGTGTTTGCCATGATTGGCAGTGTTGCCCTTGATTTGTTCATTGCACCCACGCCATGCGTTGGCATCGCTTGAGCCGTTGGGCGATTGTTGAGCCGTTGGCATGATAACCGCTTGAGCTGATGCCATCGCCAAAGTATTACCCACGCCATGCGGTGCCATTGCCCCAATGATAGGCGGTGTTGGCATGATTGGCAGTTGTTGGGCGTTGAGCGTTGGCAATTGTTGGCATTGATGCCATTGCCCAATGATAGGCGGTGATGGTGATTAAGCCATCGCTATACCTTGAGCCGTTGGGCGATTGTTGGCGGTATTGCCTTTGGTGTTGGCTTGGTGCTGATGATTGAGCCATTGCGCCCACGCCAAGCGGTGGCAGTTGGTTGGCTTATCCAGCACACCCACACCGCCAATTTGCCTAGAATGATTTATTTGCCATGATTTATGCTGAAATGCACCAAATCAGCCGTTGGCATCGCCCATAATAGGCGGTGATGATGATTGAGCCGTTGCCATGCGTTGGCATGATAGGCAGTATTACCCTTGATTTATTCATTGCACCCATGCCAAACCATTGCACCCACGCCATGCGGTGGCAATTGGTGGCAGTTGTTGAGCCGTTGCCAAACCTTGAGCCGTTGGGCAGTGTTGGCTTGGTGCTGATTGTTGAGCCGTTGGCAGTATTACCCTTGATTTATTCATTGCACCCATGCCAAACCATTGCACCCATGCCAAGCGGTGGCAATTGGTGGCAGTTGTTGAGCCGTTGCCAAACCTTGAGCCGTTGGGCAGTGTTGGCTTGGTGCTGATTGTTGAGCCGTTGGCAGTATTACCCTTGATTTATTCATTGCACCCAACCCACGCCAAGCGGTGGCATGATTGGCAGTTGTTGAGCGTTGGGCAGTGTTGGCTTGGTGCTGATTGTTGAGCCACGCCAAACCATGCACCCATGCCAAGCCTTAAGCCACGCCAAACCATGCACCCATGCCAAGCCTTAAGCCACGCCAAACCATGCACCCATGCCAAGCCTTAAGCCACGCCAACCCATTGCACCCATGCCACGCCATGCGGTGGCATCGCTTGAGCCGTTGGCGGTGCTGATTGTTGGCATTGATGCCATCGCCCAATGATAGGCGGTGATGGTGATTAAGCCATCGCCATGCCTTGAGCCGTTGGGCGATTGTTGGCGGTATTGCCTTTGGTGTTGGCTTGGTGCTGATTGTTGAGCCGTTGCCCATGCTATGCGGTGGGCGGTGTTGCCAAACCATTGCACCCATACCAAGCCAAACCATTGCACCCATACCAAGCCAAACCATTGCACCCATACCAAGCCAAACCATTGCACCCATACCAAGCCAAACCATTGCACCCATGCCATGCGTTGGCAATTGGTGGCAGTTGTTGAGCTGTTGCCAAGCCTTGAGCCGTTGGGCGATTGTTGGCGGTATTGCCTTTGGTGTTGGCTTGGTGCTGATGATTGAGCCATTGCGCCCACGCCAAGCGGTGGCAATTGGTTGGCTTATCCAGCGCACCAAATCAGCCGTTGGCATCGCTTGAGCCGTTGGGCGATTGTTGAGCCGTTGGCATGATAACCGCTTGAGCTGATGCCATCGCCAAAGTATTACCCACGCCATGCGGTGCCATTGCCCCAATGATAGGCGGTGTTGGCATGATTGGCAGTTGTTGGGCGTTGAGCGTTGGCAATTGTTGGCATTGATGCCATTGCCCATAACGGGCAATTGTTGGCAGTATTGCCATTGCCCATAACGGGCGGTTGTTGAGCCGTTGGCAGTATTACCCTTGATTTATTCATTGCACCCATGCCAAACTATCGCACCCACGCCAAAGTATTACCCACGCCAAGCGGTGGCATAACGGGCGGTGTTGCCACGCCAAGCCTTGAGCCATTGGGCGATTGTTGGCATTGATGCCATTGCCGAATGATAGGCGGTGATGGTGATTAAGCCATCGCTATACCTTGAGCCGTTGGGCGATTGTTGGCGGTATTGCCTTTGGTGTTGGCTTGGTGCTGATGATTGAGCCATTGCGCCCACGCCAAGCCTTAAGCCGTTGGGCGATTGGTGGCAATTGGTTGGCTTATCCAGCGCACCAAATCAGCCGTTGGCGGTGTTGGCTTGGTGCCAATGCTTGAGCCATTGCACCCAACCCATGCCAATGCTTGAGCCATTGCACCCATGCCAAGCCATTACCCACGCCAAGCGGTGGCAATTGGTTGGCTTATCCAGCACACCCACACCGCCAATTTGCCTAGAATGATTTATTTGCCATGATTTATGCTGAAATGCACCAAATCAGCCGTTGGCATCGCCCAATGATAGGCGGTGTTGCCATGATGGGCGATTGATGCCATGCCATGCGTTGGGCGGTGATAATGCTTGAGCCTTTGCCACACCTTAAGCCATGCCAAACCTTGAGCCGTTGGCGGTAATGCCAAACCATGCACCCATGCCAAGCCTTAAGCCACGCCAACCCATTGCACCCATGCCAAGCCTTAAGCCACGCCAACCCATTGCACCCATGCCACGCCATGCGGTGGCATCGCTTGAGCCGTTGGCGGTGCTGATTGTTGGCATTGATGCCATCGCCCAATGATAGGCGGTGATGGTGATTAAGCCATCGCCATGCCTTGAGCCGTTGGGCGATTGTTGGCGGTATTGCCTTTGGTGTTGGCTTGGTGCTGATTGTTGAGCCGTTGCCCATGCTATGCGGTGGGCGGTGTTGCCAAACCATTGCACCCATACCAAGCCAAACCATTGCACCCATACCAAGCCAAACCATTGCACCCATGCCATGCGTTGGCAATTGGTGGCAGTTGTTGAGCTGTTGCCAAGCCTTGAGCCGTTGGGCGATTGTTGGCGGTATTGCCTTTGGTGTTGGCTTGGTGCTGATGATTGAGCCATTGCGCCCACGCCAAGCGGTGGCAATTGGTTGGCTTATCCAGCGCACCCACACCGCCAATTTGCCTAGAATGATTTATTTGCCATGATTTATGCTGAAATGCACCAAATCAGCCGTTGGCATCGCCCATAATAGGCGGTGATGGTGATTGAGCCGTTGCACCCATGCCACGCCATGCGGTGGTATGATTGGCAGTTGTTGAGCGTTGGGCGGTTGTTGGCGGTGATGCCAACCCATGCGCCAATGCCACACCTTAAGCCGTTGGCATCGCCCCATAATGGGCGGTGATGATGATTGAGCCGTTGCCAAGCGGTGGCATTGCACCAATGATAGGCAGTGTTACCCTTGATTTATTCATTGCGCCCACGCCATGCGTTGGCATAATGGGCGGTGATGCCACGCCAAGCCTTGAGCCGTTGGCAGTGCTGATTGTTGGTATTGATGCCATTGCCCAATGATAGGCGGTGATGGTGATTAAGCCGTTGGCAGTATTGCCCTTGATTTGTTTATCGCCCCATGCCAAACCATTGTACCCATGCTATACCTTGAGCCGTTGCACCCACGCCAAGCGGTGGGCGGTGTTGGCATGATAGGCAGTTGTTGAGCCATTGGGCGGTGTTTGCCATGATTGGCAGTGTTGCCCTTGATTTGTTCATTGCACCCACGCCAAGCCTTAAGCCGTTGGGCGATTGGTGGCAATTGGTTGGCTTATCCAGCACACCAAATCAGCCGTTGGCGGTGTTGGCTTATCCAGCGCACCAAATCAGCCGTTGGCGGTGTTGGCTTGGTGCCAATGCTTGAGCCATTGCACCCAACCCATGCCAATGCTTGAGCCATTGCACCCATGCCAAGCCATTACCCACGCCAAGCGGTGGCAATTGGTTGGCTTATCCAGCACACCCACACCGCCAATTTGCCTAGAATGATTTATTTGCCATGATTTATGCTGAAATGCACCAAATCAGCCGTTGGCATCGCCCCATAATGGGCGGTGATAATGCTTGCCCCATGCCAAGCGGTGGGCGGTGTTGCCAAACCATTGCACCCATACCAAGCCAAACCATTGCACCCACGCCATGCGTTGGCATGATAGGCGGTGTTGGCATGATTGGCAGTTGTTGAGCGTTGGGCAGTGTTGGCTTGGTGCTGATTGTTGAGCCACGCCAAACCATGCACCCATGCCAAGCCTTAAGCCACGCCAAACCATGCACCCATACCAAGCCAACCCATGCGCCAATGCTTGAGCCATTGCCAAATCAGCCGTTGGCAGTGTTGGCTTGGTGCTGATTGTTGAGCCATCGCCAAACCATGCACCCACGCCAAGCGGTGGCAGTTGGTTGGCTTATCCAGCACACCCACACCGCCAATTTGCCTAGAATGATTTATTTGCCATGATTTATGCTGAAATGCACCAAATCAGCCGTTGGCATCGCCCCATAATGGGCGGTGATGGTGATTGAGCCGTTGCCATGCGTTGGCATGATAGGCAGTATTACCCTTGATTTATTCATTGCACCCATGCCAAACCATTGCACCCATGCCAAGCGGTGGCAATTGGTGGCAGTTGTTGAGCCGTTGCCAAACCTTGAGCCGTTGGGCAGTGTTGGCTTGGTGCTGATTGTTGAGCCGTTGGCAGTATTACCCTTGATTTATTCATTGCACCCAACCCACGCCAAGCGGTGGCATGATTGGCAGTTGTTGAGCGTTGGGCAGTGTTGGCTTGGTGCTGATTGTTGAGCCACGCCAAACCATGCACCCATGCCAAGCCTTAAGCCACGCCAAACCATGCACCCATGCCAAGCCTTAAGCCACGCCAAACCATGCACCCATGCCAAGCCTTAAGCCACGCCAACCCATTGCACCCATGCCACGCCATGCGGTGGCATCGCTTGAGCCGTTGGCGGTGCTGATTGTTGGCATTGATGCCATCGCCCAATGATAGGCGGTGATGGTGATTAAGCCATCGCCATGCCTTGAGCCGTTGGGCGATTGTTGGCGGTATTGCCTTTGGTGTTGGCTTGGTGCTGATGATTGAGCCATTGCGCCCACGCCAAGCGGTGGCAGTTGGTTGGCTTATCCAGCACACCCACACCGCCAATTTGCCTAGAATGATTTATTTGCCATGATTTATGCTGAAATGCACCAAATCAGCCGTTGGCGGTGTTGGCTTGGTGCTGATGATTGAGCCATTGCACCCATGCCACGCCATGCGGTGGTATGATTGGCAGTTGTTGAGCGTTGGGCGGTTGTTGGCGGTGATGATGATTGAGCCGTTGCCAAGCGGTGGCATTGCACCAATGATAGGCAGTGTTACCCTTGATTTATTCATTGCGCCCACGCCATGCGTTGGCATCGCTTGAGCCGTTGGGCGATTGTTGAGCCGTTGGCATGATAACCGCTTGAGCTGATGCCATCGCCAAAGTATTACCCACGCCATGCGGTGCCATTGCCCCAATGATAGGCGGTGTTGGCATGATTGGCAGTTGTTGGGCGTTGGCAATTGTTGGCATTGATGCCATTGCCCATAACGGGCAATTGTTGGCAGTATTGCCATTGCCCATAACGGGCGGTTGTTGAGCCGTTGGGCGGTATTGCCCTTGATTTGTTCATTGCACCCATGCCATGCGGTGGCATGATAGGCGGTATTTGTCACGCCATGCGTTGGCATGATTGGCTGTTGTTGGTATTGATGTCATTGCCCCAATGAATGGCGGTATTGCCTTTGGTGTTGGCTTGGTGCTGATGATTGAGCCGTTGGCAGTTGTTGAGCCATCGCCATGCGTTGGCATGATAGGCGGTATTACCCTTGATTTGCTTATTGCACCCATGCCAAACCATTGCACCCATGCCATGCGGTGGCATTGCTTAAGCCGTTGGGCGATTGTTGAGCCGTTGGCATGATGGGCGATTGATGCCATGCCATGCGGTGGCATTGATATCATACCAAATCAGCCCCTTATCCATTAACGGCCATCTATCCAGCACCCCAAATCACCGCTTGAGCCATTACCCACGCCATGCGTTGGCATAATGGGCGGTGATGCCACGCCAAGCCTTGAGCCGTTGGCAGTGCTGATTGTTGGCATTGATGCCATTGCCCATAACGGGCGATTGTTAAACCGTTAAGCCGTTAAGCCGTTAAGCCGTTAAGCCGTTAAGCCGTTGGCATGATAACCGCTTGAGCCATTGGGCGGTGATACTATTTCCCAACCTATAAACACAAAAAAGCCCAAACTGGCAGATTTGGACTTTTTCTCAATAACCCACTTTACAAGACACGGATCTCGGATGTGTGATTAAACTTTAACACATACAACGGGGAATGTCTAGCAAAGATCAATATGATTATTTGTAAAATATAGAAAATACAACTAAATTTTTGATGGTTTGTAGTGATTTATACTATCAAAACACCACGCCAACCCATGCACCCAACCCATGCCAAACCTTATTGATTACCCTTGTGTTGTAAACCGGCTATTTACAACCGCCACAAATGGCAACCAATCACAAAACCGCTTATTATGTTTGTAAATCATTTTTTTACAAATAAACATGAGCAATCAAACAAAACACCGTTTAACTTGCCCGCATTGCGAACAAAGAACGCTATTTGTGCGAACATCACGCCAAATCACCCCACTGTATCGAGAAGAGTATTTGCAGTGCGCAAATGTTGAATGTGGGTGGGTAGGTTATGGCGCCCGTGAAATTCTTTGGGAAACTTCACCATCGGCCAAACCAAATCCAAATATCAAAATTGCACAAAAAAAAGCCTTATCAGCGCCGCATAATCAGACCACAGGAAAAAATTTTTTTTGATGATTACTGTTAATTTTTGCTTAAATTAATGAACTTAATCAATCTTAATCAGACTTAATCAAGCTTTGCATATTTTTGCATATTTTTGCATATTTTTGCGTTTTTTTGTTTTATTTTGCGTTTATTTGTGTTTGCTTGTGTTAGGTGATTTTGCATATTTTTGGCGTGTTTTTTGATGGTTTTTTAGATAGTTTGCATAAACAAAAAAACTTGAAAAAAAATGCTTGGCAACGGTGTAAAGTTTTGGTAGTTTATAAAAAAGCAAGCACAATTTAGCGTATTTTAGCTAAATTTTGCTAAATTAAACTACTTCAATTTTTGAAAATATAAGGTGTAAATCTATGGCAGAAAACAAGCCTTTGTTTGAACAATCAGAATTAACCACCCCTATTCGGGTAAGTCTAAGAACCGCCGCCAAGATGCTAGATATTAGTTTAGCTACGCTAAGAACCCTAATATCTAATGATGCGACTTTTCCACGCCCTTACAAGGCAGGAACCGCACGAACAGCAGGCGTATATATCGACTTTCAAGAACTTAAAAACTGGCATTTGTCCCAACTTAACCGCAACCACTAAGAGAGGTGAACCATGAACCAAATTAACCCAACTGTAGAAATCGAAAAAGCCCACCAAATTGTATTACAAGCCATGTTACAACTTGGATTTGTCAGCCAAGATATTCAAAACGCCACCTTGGATATGGCAGAACGACCAGTACCCGAGAATTTGGACGAGCTGGATATTATGCTAATGATTCACGCACTAAAAGAGCGTATCAAAGATTTTCAAAGCGCCTTGGCAATGGTAGAAAAAGGCTTAAAATTCCCATTTGAAAAAATGGCACAAGTCAGACAATCCACCTATTTGCCACGCCAATTAGAAAAGCGCCAAGCGCAAACAGCAGACGATCAAACAGCAAATGATGAAGAATAATTTTTATCATCAGCCCTTGACAAGATGCGATCAGTTAGTAAATAATAGGCTTACTATCACCAAAAGCGGTAAGCCAAGCCGTCAAATATTGGCTATTTTTACGCCCATTGTTCACGGTTTATCAATCGTGAACAAATCCCAGTAGCGTAAAAATATCAGCACGCCACAAATGCGATCCATCACAGATCACCAGTTTATGGCGGGTTTATAGGGGTAAATATAACACCCGTAAGGGAAATAGCCCCAGCCGACTTTTGGCGGTAGTTGAGACCCGCCAACCCATTATTTGGGTTGGTAACACTAACTAAACCAAAAGGAACCCCACCCATGCGTATTAAACACCAATACCCCGAAACATTCCAAAGTTTTAGCCTTGTTAAGGCGACCAATGCACGCCTAAGCATTAACCCAAAAGCACCACAAATTATCCTATTTGCCCCTAATCCTTTGGCGATTAGTGTAATACTTCATAGCCAACACACTGCCCATCAGCATTCACACATGGCAGGGGGTAAGGCATGAATACAAAATTTTCCCTTGACAAAAAAGCCACAAGAGATAATAATAAAACTCTCTCTAAAATAGTAAGCGATACCGCCAATATCGCTAAAACTTGGCTTTTTTTACGCCCAAATCATGCCACCAATGGCATTGATGCAAGCGCAAACCCATCATATACAGGCGTAAAGCGCCTATCATCTTATGATGGGGTGACACCGCAAAATAAGCCATTTTTTGGCGAATATGTGGGGCGGTTACTTACTATACCGAGAGTGAACCCCATCACCCTATTTGGGCGATTTTCTCAAACTCAAAAAATAGTAGGAGCGTTCAACATGAATGCAATTTCAAATACCATCATTTCAACCATCAATAAATTTGCCATCTTTACCCCAGTGGAAAGCCTTGTTTTGGGCTTCATCTTTGGCTTGCCTATCGCTTGCGTTGTGATTGGCATTCTAGCAGTTATGGGGGTGTAAGATGACTTCAATTCATACACAATCACCATTTGCCCTTGTAGTCATTCCGACCGTTTACGCCTTTTTTATGGCGCTTTGGTTGATGCTTTTTACGCTTGGTGTAGGCTTGCTTTGGCTTGTTGTGCTTGGCATTTCAACAGCTATGCAAATGTTGGGGGTGTAAGATGAAAGTATTTATTGTAGATAGCGTTAAACACAACATTTACAAACCCTTTGCCCAGCTAGACTATGCCATGCGCCATGCCAAGCATTTTGATGATGCTATTATTTATGAGCGCAATTTTGGCGAACAAGAATTACAAGCATGGGGAATTGATGCGCCATTCATTAACCAATGCAACAAACCGCATTATTTCCGTGAATTTGCTGATAAAGATAATGGCGTTATCCATAGTGCAGGGGGTGAATTATGATGCAGACTGACCATTTACAGCCAACCGCCAACAATGACGGCGCATTTCTTGACTTTCGCCAACTTGATGATATTAGCTTTGATATGCTAAAAGCTGGCGAAACCTTGGAAGATTTAGCCGTTGTTATGGGCTTGATTGTTCATGGCAATATCACCGCCACCGCCATTCAAGCTATCGCCCGTTTGGTGCAATATCCGCTTGAGCAGTATGCAAGCGAACTCAAAGCCCATTCCAACAAAATAGGCGATTTAATCAAAGAATAATCACCGCAACAGCGCTAAGGGCGTATTTGATAATACGCCCTTAGGGGGATTTTTTTGTTAATTTTTAGGATTGGAACCATGAACACAAAAAATACTTACTTTGCCAAAGTGGTGATCAGTGGCGCAACCGCTGAACAAGTCAAGCAATCATTGCAAACCACAAGCCAAAAAACGCCCTATGTTATTCATGGCGTTGTTGGCAATGGGTGCGCTGGTAACAGTGCCAATCATGCACCTCATAACCCATTAGGGCAAGCAAACCCAACCAATACCGCCACCAAGCCAAAGCAAGCCAACACCAAAGGCAAGCACCCAACAACCGCCAAATATGGGCGTTTTGACCTATCAAGAAAGCCAAGCCCAGCAGAATTTTATCACCGTTTTGGCTTTCACCTAAAAGGCAATCAAACACTTGTTAAATGCCCCTTTCATGACGACAAGCACGAAAGCATGAGTATTAACGCCACACATGGGGCGTTTAATTGCTTTGCTTGTGGCGCTAATGGTGGTGATATTATTGCTTTTTATATGCGCTGGCATGGGTGCGATTTTATCACCGCTTGCAAACAATTAGACATACCAAAAGAGCTATAAATAAAGAGTAAACGCATGAACAACCAACGCCAAAATCCAAAAACATTCATCAATAAGAACCATCTGATCAATGGCGATAAGCTCAATCAGCTAGTTAATTACTTACTGAAGAATGATAAGGACATTCAAAAGATCGGGGCAACGGGTGCAGATCTAACCCATGTTCATGCTTATACCGACAAAGACGGCAATTTGTTGTATTTCAAGCCAAGATTTAAGGCCGCCAACGGTGATAAATGGATCAAGCCATGCTATGACAACGGCAATTTTTACCGTCTTGGCTTACCACAAGCAATCAAAGACAATTCGAGCAGACCCATTTACAACCTTCAAGACATTATTGCCACCAGCGCAGATAATACGCCCGTTTATATCGTTGAAGGTGAAAAATGCGCAGATATATTAAGCTATTTGGGCTTAACCGCCACCACAACAGGCGGGGCAACCAGCGCAAACAATTATGATTTATCACCCCTAGTTGGGCGCCAAGTTATTATTTGGGCTGATTATGATAATTCGGGCGATAAATGGCAAGGTGAAATGTGCGACATTATCACCGCCATAAATACCAATCAAGGGTGCTTTGGCGATATGGTGCAGATGATAGACCGCCACGCCATCACCCTAGCAGATGGCAACAGGCTAGGCAACCAACCACAGCACCAAGGCAATTACAAAGGCTTTGATTGTGTGGATTTAATCAAACAATACCATGAACAACAGTTATCCCGTGAAGAAATTTGCACCATGATCCAACATTTGCCAACAATCGCCCATCAGTCAAGCAACCAAAGCGACAATGACAGCTTGAGCGGTGAACTGATGCCACCACAATCAACCATCGAACCGCTGGCATACAACGGCAAACAAAAAGGCAATTTTGTTGTTTATGAAGACCACAACCGCCAAGGGATTGGCGCATGGTTTGGCTTATACTGGCTAAGCTATGGCAAAGATGCAGAATTAATTTATAATTTTATTTCTAGCCCCATTTATGTGCTTGGCGTTACTAGGGATAAATTTACCCAAAATTGGGGGCGGTTGCTTGAAATTGTGGATATTGACGGCAACCGCCACCAGTGGATCATGCCAATGGAAATGCTACAAGGTGATGGCGCTGAATATCGCAAAATATTAGCCAACAAAGGGGCTATTATTAGCAGTGATGGCGGTGCAAGAAGGCTATTAGATATTTATTTACAGACATACCCAACCAGTCACCGTTACACCAGTGTGGATAGTGTTGGCTGGCATTTCTCAAGCTATGTACTACCGCACAAAATATTTGGGGCTGATAAAATCGTTTTGCAAGGATTTGGCGATAGTCACGGATACAGCGAAAAAGGCGATTTACAAGATTGGCAAGGGCTTGTATCTTTGCCATGCGCCAATCATGACCGCTTGGCATTTGCCCTATGCGTTGCCTTTAGTGGGCAATTGCTGGATATTTTGCAAGCTGGATCAATGGGCTTTCACTTTGTGGGCTTGTCATCAATGGGTAAAAGCTTGTCTATGCAGTTGGCTTGTAGCGTTTGGGGTGATTTTAATGACTTTATGCGCACTTGGAAAGCAACGGGCAACGGCTTAGAAAGCGTTGCAAGTTTGCACAATGACAGCTTTTTATCACTTGATGAAATCAGTGAATGCAGTGATAAGCAAGTGGGCGATATTGTTTATATGCTTGGTAATGGACAAGGCAAAACCCGAATGGGCAAAGACGGGCAAAATAAAGACACCAAAAAATGGCGTATCGCCTATTTATCCACTGGCGAAAAAACCTTAAAGGAAATGTTGCATAGTGCTGGCGACCATGTAAAAGCAGGTCAAGAAATACGCTTAATCCATATCAATGCAGATGCTGGCAAAGGTTTGGGAATGTTTGACAGCTTGCACGATACAGACGCCCCAACACAAGCCCAACGGCTCAAATATAATGCACGGCTAAATTATGGGGTTGCAGGGGTTGAATGGATTAATTATTTAACCGACTATGACCACATGAATATCTATAAGGAACACCAAGAAACAACGGATTTAATGCTAGCTAATTATCCAAAGCTTAGCCCACAAAAAAGACGGGTATTTAATAACTTTGCAATAGTGGCGACCGCTGGCGAACTTGCCACCAATGCAGGCATCACGGGTTGGAAAAGTGGCACGGCTATCAATTCAGCTTTGGCTTGTTTTAATGATTGGCTTGCCACCTATGGCAGGGCTGACAACCTAGAAGAAAACGAGATTTTGCAAAAAATCATTGCATTTATTCAAGCCAACGAACACGGGGGGCGATTTATCCGATTGGATACAGACAGATCAGAAGACAAATTCAGCAATATTGTTGGCTATGTTGGCGGTTATGAAGGATTGTATTACTTCACTAGAGCGGGGCTTGAAGAAGTGGTTAGCCCGTATTCACTCAATCAAGCTTTGCACATCTTAAAAACCAAAGATTTGTTAAAAACCAACAGCGAAAAAGGCAAGGTTAGATATACGCTTAAATTAAACAGAAAAGGCATTAACGGCACCTTTTACGCCGTTCATGCCAAGGTGCTAGAGTATTTTTCAGATAATGAATAATTAGATCAAGCGCCAACCCCATGCGCCCGCCTTTGCTTTGTGCGCTTGGGTTTTTTTGTCTTATTTGGTGTGATATGTTGTGCGCCCTACCGCCTTTCATGTTATGGGTACTGGCGGTATTCTTGACTTTTGATTAATTGGATTTTATGATAGTTTTTAATATACATAAGGGGGTTAATAAATGTTGAATGCTATTATCAATGGCTTAATAACCGCTTTTTCAATCGCCATGCTTTTGCTATTTGGCTATATCATTTTTGCCATTATTTTACTTGCCTTGAATTTTTTGGGTGTAATTAGCTAAGCCAATCACCCATTATTAAAGGTGTTACCATGCTTAATTTTTTCCTTGAATTTTTAAAAGCGGTTGTTTGGGTTATTATCGTTATTATGGTGTTTCCTATTTTTGTTGTCATGTTGTGGCTTTGTTGGACTGCATTTACTATCCTATTTTCTTAAAATGCACAAATCACCGCCAAATTAGCAAAAAAAAAGAAATAGCATTAATCACCAAGAATTAAAAAAAATTTGGTTATATTTACTATATTTTCCAAATAATAATATTGATTTTTACTAGATATTCCCCATTATATGTGTTAAAATTAATCATACACATCAAGAAAACTCCTTAACTGGTTGGTAAAAAAAGAAAAGCCCAAATCTTTATGATTTGGGCTTTTCTGCGCTTAAGGATTAGGCGTGGCGCATGGTGTAGCAAATACCGCCAATCAGAAACATGGGGCAAGTGCAATTACAAGAATATGGCAACAGCCAAAATAATCATGGAAAACATCACAAAGACCACACAAGCCATTACAACAAGCGAACCGCCAAGCCCTAGGGGGCGACGGGGTAATGAATTAGATAGGCGCACTGCACGCTTGGCGTTACTTTTTTGTAGTTTGTCTAGCTCATCAAATGACTTCATTAGGTCATTATGTTGGCGTCTCATTTTATCAATATCTAAACTCATAGCGGTTGTTACTTTCTCATTGCCTTATCATAGAACATTAACAGGTATTATATTAAGGTTTCAAAATTTGATTTGGTGCGCTGGATAGATGGCTGTTAATGGATAATGGGCTGATTTGGTATGGCAACACCGCCCATTATGCCACCGCATGGCATGGGTTGGGTGCAATGGGTTGGCAACACCGCCCACCGCATAGCATGGGCAACGGCTCAACAATCAGCACCAAGCCAACACCAAAGGCAATACCGCCTATCATTGGGCGATGGATTAAGCGGTGATTTGGGGTGCTGGATAGATGGCCGTTAATGGATAATGGGCTATTTGGCGATGGCTCAAGGCTTGGCATAGGGCGATAAACAAATCAAGGGTAACACTGCCAACGGCTCAATCACCATCACCGCCTATCATGCCACCGCTTGGCGTGACAAACACCGCCTATCACTGCCAACACCGCCTATCATTGGGCGATGGCATCAATGCCAACAATCGCCCAACGGCTCAAGCAATGGCGATGGCTTAATCATCATCACCGCCTATCATTGGGCGATGGCATCAATGCCAACAATCAGCACCGCCAACGCTCAACAACTGCCAATCATACCACCGCTTGGCGTGGGTTGGGTGCAATGGTTTGGCGATGGCTCAATCACCAACACCGCCAACGGCTGATTTGGTGCATTTCAGCATAAATCATGGCAAATAAATCATTCTAGGCAAATTGGCGGTGTGGGTGTGCTGGATAAGCCAACCAACTGCCACCGCTTGGCGTGGGTGCATGGTTTGGCGATGGCTCAACAATCAGCACCAAGCCAACACTGCCAACGGCTGATTTGGCAATGGCTCAAGCATTGGCGCATGGGTTGGCTTGGTATGGGTGCAATGGTTTGGCAACACCGCCCACCGCATGGCGTGGGTGCAATAAACAAATCAAGGGCAACACTGCCAACGGCTCAACAACCGCCCGTTATGGGCAATGGCATCAATGCCAACAATTGCCAACGCTCAACGCCCAACAACTGCCAATCATGCCAACACCGCCTATCATGCCAACGCATGGCGTGGGTGCAATGGTTTGGCTTGGTATGGGTGCAATGGTTTGGCAACACCGCCCACCGCTTGGCATGGGGCAAGCATTATCACCGCCCATTATGGGGCGATGCCAACGGCTGATTTGGTGCATTTCAGCATAAATCATGGCAAATAAATCATTCTAGGCAAATTGGCGGTGTGGGTGTGCTGGATAAGCCAACCAATTGCCACCGCTTGGCGTGGGTAATGGCTTGGCATGGGTGCAATGGCTCAAGCATTGGCATGGGTTGGGTGCAATGGCTCAAGCATTGGCACCAAGCCAACACCGCCAACGGCTGATTTGGTGCGCTGGATAAGCCAACACCGCCAACGGCTGATTTGGTGTGCTGGATAAGCCAACCAATTGCCACCAATCGCCCAACGGCTTAAGGCTTGGCGTGGGTGCAATGAACAAATCAAGGGCAACACTGCCAATCATGGCAAACACCGCCCAATGGCTCAACAACTGCCTATCATGCCAACACCGCCCACCGCTTGGCGTGGGTGCAACGGCTCAAGGTATAGCATGGGTACAATGGTTTGGCATGGGGCGATAAACAAATCAAGGGCAATACTGCCAACGGCTTAATCACCATCACCGCCTATCATTCGGCAATGGCATCAATGCCAACAATCGCCCAATGGCTCAAGGCTTGGCGTGGCAACACCGCCCGTTATGCCACCGCTTGGCGTGGGCGCAATGAATAAATCAAGGGTAACACTGCCTATCATTGGTGCAATGCCACCGCTTGGCAACGGCTCAATCATCAGCACCGCCCATTATGGGGCGATGCCAACGGCTTAAGGTGTGGCATTGGCGCATGGGTTGGCATCACCGCCAACAACCGCCCAACGCTCAACAACTGCCAATCATACCACCGCATGGGTTGGCATGGGTGCAATGGCTCAATCATCAGCACCAAGCCAACACCGCCAACGGCTGATTTGGTGCATTTCAGCATAAATCATGGCAAATAAATCATTCTAGGCAAATTGGCGGTGTGGGTGTGCTGGATAAGCCAACCAATTGCCAACGCATGGCGTGGGTAATGGCTTGGCGTGGGTGCAATGGCTCAAGCATTGGCATGGGTTGGGTGCAATGGCTCAAGCGGTGATTCGGTGCGCTGGATAGATGGCCGTTAATGGATAATGGGATGATTTGGCAATGGCTCAATCATCAGCACCGCCCAACGGCTCAAGGCTTGGCGTGGCATCACCGCCCGTTATGCCACCGCTTGGCGTGGGGTAATACTTTGGCGTGGGTGCGATAGTTTGGCATGGGTGCAATGAATAAATCAAGGGTAATACCGCCCAATGGCTCAAGCATTGGCGCATGGGTTGGGGCAAGCGGTGATTTGGCAATGGCATCAGCTCAAGCGGTTATCATGCCAACGGCTCAACAACTGCCACCAATTGCCACCGCTTGGCGTGGCATCACCGCCCGTTATGCCACCGCTTGGCGTGGGGTAATACTTTGGCGTGGGTGCGATAGTTTGGCATTACCGCCAACGGCTCAAGGTTTGGCATGGCTTAAGGTGTGGCAAAGGCTCAAGCATTATCACCGCCCACCGCTTGGCATGGGGCAAGCATTATCACCGCCCATTATGGGGCGATGCCAACGGCTGATTTGGTGCATTTCAGCATAAATCATGGCAAATAAATCATTCTAGGCAAATTGGCGGTGTGGGTGTGCTGGATAAGCCAACCAATTGCCACCGCTTGGCGTGGGTAATGGCTTGGCATGGGTGCAATGGCTCAAGCATTGGCATGGGTTGGGTGCAATGGCTCAAGCATTGGCACCAAGCCAACACCGCCAACGGCTGATTTGGTGCGCTGGATAAGCCAACACCGCCAACGGCTGATTTGGTGTGCTGGATAAGCCAACCAATTGCCACCAATCGCCCAACGGCTTAAGGCTTGGCGTGGGTGCAATGAACAAATCAAGGGCAACACTGCCAATCATGGCAAACACCGCCCAATGGCTCAACAACTGCCTATCATGCCAACACCGCCCACCGCTTGGCGTGGGTGCAACGGCTCAAGGTATAGCATGGGTACAATGGTTTGGCATGGGGCGATAAACAAATCAAGGGCAATACTGCCAACGGCTTAATCACCATCACCGCCTATCATTCGGCAATGGCATCAATGCCAACAATCGCCCAATGGCTCAAGGCTTGGCGTGGCAACACCGCCCGTTATGCCACCGCTTGGCGTGGCAACACCGCCCGTTATGCCACCGCTTGGCGTGGGGTAATACTTTGGCATGGGTGCAATGGTTTGGCATGGGTGCAATGAATAAATCAAGGGTAATACTGCCTATCATGCCAACGCATGGCAACGGCTCAATCACCATCACCGCCCATTATGGGGCGATGCCAACGGCTTAAGGTGTGGCATTGGCGCATGGGTTGGCATCACCGCCAACAACCGCCCAACGCTCAACAACTGCCAATCATACCACCGCATGGCGTGGCATGGGTGCAACGGCTCAATCACCATCACCGCCTATTATGGGCGATGCCAACGGCTGATTTGGTGCATTTCAGCATAAATCATGGCAAATAAATCATTCTAGGCAAATTGGCGGTGTGGGTGCGCTGGATAAGCCAACCAATTGCCACCGCTTGGCGTGGGCGCAATGGCTCAATCATCAGCACCAAGCCAACACCAAAGGCAATACCGCCAACAATCGCCCAACGGCTCAAGGCTTGGCAACAGCTCAACAACTGCCACCAATTGCCAACGCATGGCATGGGTGCAATGGTTTGGCTTGGTATGGGTGCAATGGTTTGGCAACACCGCCCACCGCATAGCATGGGCAACGGCTCAACAATCAGCACCAAGCCAACACCAAAGGCAATACCGCCAACAATCGCCCAACGGCTCAAGGCATGGCGATGGCTTAATCACCATCACCGCCTATCATTGGGCGATGGCATCAATGCCAACAATCAGCACCGCCAACGGCTCAAGCGATGCCACCGCATGGCGTGGCATGGGTGCAATGGGTTGGCGTGGCTTAAGGCTTGGCATGGGTGCATGGTTTGGCATTACCGCCAACGGCTCAAGGTTTGGCATGGCTTAAGGTGTGGCAAAGGCTCAAGCATTATCACCGCCCAACGCATGGCATGGCATCAATCGCCCATCATGGCAACACCGCCTATCATTGGGCGATGCCAACGGCTGATTTGGTGCATTTCAGCATAAATCATGGCAAATAAATCATTCTAGGCAAATTGGCGGTGTGGGTGTGCTGGATAAGCCAACCAATTGCCACCGCTTGGCGTGGGTAATGGCTTGGCATGGGTGCAATGGCTCAAGCATTGGCATGGGTTGGGTGCAATGGCTCAAGCATTGGCACCAAGCCAACACCGCCAACGGCTGATTTGGTGCGCTGGATAAGCCAACCAATTGCCACCAATCGCCCAACGGCTTAAGGCTTGGCGTGGGCGCAATGGCTCAATCATCAGCACCAAGCCAACACCAAAGGCAATACCGCCAACAATCGCCCAACGGCTCAAGGTATAGCGATGGCTTAATCACCATCACCGCCTATCATTCGGCAATGGCATCAATGCCAACAATCGCCCAATGGCTCAAGGCTTGGCGTGGCAACACCGCCCGTTATGCCACCGCTTGGCGTGGGTAATACTTTGGCGTGGGTGCGATAGTTTGGCATGGGTGCAATGAATAAATCAAGGGTAATACTGCCAACGGCTCAACAACCGCCCGTTATGGGCAATGGCAATACTGCCAACAATTGCCCGTTATGGGCAATGGCATCAATGCCAACAATTGCCAACGCTCAACGCCCAACAACTGCCAATCATGCCAACACCGCCTATCATTGGGGCAATGGCACCGCATGGCGTGGGTAATACTTTGGCGATGGCATCAGCTCAAGCGGTTATCATGCCAACGGCTCAACAATCGCCCAACGGCTCAAGCGATGCCAACGGCTGATTTGGTGCGCTGGATAAGCCAACCAATTGCCACCGCTTGGCGTGGGCGCAATGGCTCAATCATCAGCACCAAGCCAACACCAAAGGCAATACCGCCAACAATCGCCCAACGGCTCAAGGCTTGGCAACAGCTCAACAACTGCCACCAATTGCCAACGCATGGCATGGGTGCAATGGTTTGGCTTGGTATGGGTGCAATGGTTTGGCTTGGTATGGGTGCAATGGTTTGGCAACACCGCCCACCGCATAGCATGGGCAACGGCTCAACAATCAGCACCAAGCCAACACCAAAGGCAATACCGCCAACAATCGCCCAACGGCTCAAGGCATGGCGATGGCTTAATCACCATCACCGCCTATCATTGGGCGATGGCATCAATGCCAACAATCAGCACCGCCAACGGCTCAAGCGATGCCACCGCATGGCGTGGCATGGGTGCAATGGGTTGGCGTGGCTTAAGGCTTGGCATGGGTGCATGGTTTGGCGTGGCTTAAGGCTTGGCATGGGTGCATGGTTTGGCGTGGCTTAAGGCTTGGCATGGGTGCATGGTTTGGCGTGGCTCAACAATCAGCACCAAGCCAACACTGCCCAACGCTCAACAACTGCCAATCATGCCACCGCTTGGCGTGGGTTGGGTGCAATGAATAAATCAAGGGTAATACTGCCAACGGCTCAACAATCAGCACCAAGCCAACACTGCCCAACGGCTCAAGGTTTGGCAACGGCTCAACAACTGCCACCAATTGCCACCGCTTGGCATGGGTGCAATGGTTTGGCATGGGTGCAATGAATAAATCAAGGGTAATACTGCCTATCATGCCAACGCATGGCAACGGCTCAATCACCATCACCGCCCATTATGGGGCGATGCCAACGGCTGATTTGGTGCATTTCAGCATAAATCATGGCAAATAAATCATTCTAGGCAAATTGGCGGTGTGGGTGTGCTGGATAAGCCAACCAACTGCCACCGCTTGGCGTGGGTGCATGGTTTGGCGATGGCTCAACAATCAGCACCAAGCCAACACTGCCAACGGCTGATTTGGCAATGGCTCAAGCATTGGCGCATGGGTTGGCTTGGTATGGGTGCAATGGTTTGGCAACACCGCCCACCGCATGGCGTGGGTGCAATAAACAAATCAAGGGCAACACTGCCAACGGCTCAACAACCGCCCGTTATGGGCAATGGCATCAATGCCAACAATTGCCAACGCTCAACGCCCAACAACTGCCAATCATGCCAACACCGCCTATCATGCCAACGCATGGCGTGGGTGCAATGGTTTGGCTTGGTATGGGTGCAATGGTTTGGCAACACCGCCCACCGCTTGGCATGGGGCAAGCATTATCACCGCCCATTATGGGGCGATGCCAACGGCTGATTTGGTGCATTTCAGCATAAATCATGGCAAATAAATCATTCTAGGCAAATTGGCGGTGTGGGTGTGCTGGATAAGCCAACCAATTGCCACCGCTTGGCGTGGGTAATGGCTTGGCATGGGTGCAATGGCTCAAGCATTGGCATGGGTTGGGTGCAATGGCTCAAGCATTGGCACCAAGCCAACACCGCCAACGGCTGATTTGGTGCGCTGGATAAGCCAACACCGCCAACGGCTGATTTGGTGTGCTGGATAAGCCAACCAATTGCCACCAATCGCCCAACGGCTTAAGGCTTGGCGTGGGTGCAATGAACAAATCAAGGGCAACACTGCCAATCATGGCAAACACCGCCCAATGGCTCAACAACTGCCTATCATGCCAACACCGCCCACCGCTTGGCGTGGGTGCAACGGCTCAAGGTATAGCATGGGTACAATGGTTTGGCATGGGGCGATAAACAAATCAAGGGCAATACTGCCAACGGCTTAATCACCATCACCGCCTATCATTGGGCAATGGCATCAATACCAACAATCGCCCAACGGCTCAAGGCATGGCGATGGCTTAATCACCATCACCGCCTATCATTGGGCGATGGCATCAATGCCAACAATCAGCACCGCCAACGGCTCAAGCGATGCCACCGCATGGCTTGGCATGGGTGCATGGTTTGGCGTGGCTTAAGGCTTGGCATGGGTGCATGGTTTGGCATTACCGCCAACGGCTCAAGGTTTGGCATGGCTTAAGGTGTGGCAAAGGCTCAAGCATTATCACCGCCCAACGCATGGCATGGCATCAATCGCCCATCATGGCAACACCGCCTATCATTGGGCGATGCCAACGGCTGATTTGGTGCATTTCAGCATAAATCATGGCAAATAAATCATTCTAGGCAAATTGGCGGTGTGGGTGTGCTGGATAAGCCAACCAATTGCCACCGCTTGGCGTGGGTAATGGCTTGGTATGGGTGCAATGGCTCAAGCATTGGCATGGGTTGGGTGCAATGGCTCAAGCATTGGCACCAAGCCAACACCGCCAACGGCTGATTTGGTGCGCTGGATAAGCCAACCAATTGCCACCAATCGCCCAACGGCTTAAGGCTTGGCGTGGGCGCAATGGCTCAATCATCAGCACCAAGCCAACACCAAAGGCAATACCGCCAACAATCGCCCAACGGCTCAAGGTATAGCGATGGCTTAATCACCATCACCGCCTATCATTGGGCAATGGCATCAATGCCAACAATCGCCCAATGGCTCAAGGCTTGGCGTGGCAACACCGCCCGTTATGCCACCGCTTGGCGTGGGTAATACTTTGGCGTGGGTGCGATAGTTTGGCATGGGTGCAATGAATAAATCAAGGGTAATACTGCCAACGGCTCAACAACCGCCCGTTATGGGCAATGGCATCAATGCCAACAATTGCCAACGCTCAACGCCCAACAACTGCCAATCATGCCAACACCGCCTATCATTGGGGCAATGGCACCGCATGGCGTGGGTAATACTTTGGCGATGGCATCAGCTCAAGCGGTTATCATGCCAACGGCTCAACAATCGCCCAACGGCTCAAGCGATGCCAACGGCTGATTTGGTGCGCTGGATAAGCCAACCAATTGCCACCGCTTGGCGTGGGCGCAATGGCTCAATCATCAGCACCAAGCCAACACCAAAGGCAATACCGCCAACAATCGCCCAACGGCTCAAGGCTTGGCAACAGCTCAACAACTGCCACCAATTGCCAACGCATGGCATGGGTGCAATGGTTTGGCTTGGTATGGGTGCAATGGTTTGGCAACACCGCCCACCGCATAGCATGGGCAACGGCTCAACAATCAGCACCAAGCCAACACCAAAGGCAATACCGCCAACAATCGCCCAACGGCTCAAGGCATGGCGATGGCTTAATCACCATCACCGCCTATCATTGGGCGATGGCATCAATGCCAACAATCAGCACCGCCAACGGCTCAAGCGATGCCACCGCATGGCGTGGCATGGGTGCAATGGGTTGGCGTGGCTTAAGGCTTGGCATGGGTGCATGGTTTGGCGTGGCTTAAGGCTTGGCATGGGTGCATGGTTTGGCGTGGCTTAAGGCTTGGCATGGGTGCATGGTTTGGCGTGGCTCAACAATCAGCACCAAGCCAACACTGCCCAACGCTCAACAACTGCCAATCATGCCACCGCTTGGCGTGGGTTGGGTGCAATGAATAAATCAAGGGTAATACTGCCAACGGCTCAACAATCAGCACCAAGCCAACACTGCCCAACGGCTCAAGGTTTGGCAACGGCTCAACAACTGCCACCAATTGCCACCGCTTGGCATGGGTGCAATGGTTTGGCATGGGTGCAATGAATAAATCAAGGGTAATACTGCCTATCATGCCAACGCATGGCAACGGCTCAACAATCAGCACCAAGCCAACACTGCCCAACGCTCAACAACTGCCACCGCTTGGCGTGGGTGCAATGGCTTAAGCGGTGATTTGGTGCGCTGGATAGATGGCCGTTAATGGATAAGGGGCTGATTTGGCATGGTAACACCGCCCATTATGCCACCGCATGGCGTGGGGTAATAGCATCAATCGCCTATCATTGGGGCAATGCCAACGGCTGATTTGGTGCATTTCAGCATAAATCATGGCAAATAAATCATTCTAGGCAAATTGGCGGTGTGGGTGTGCTGGATAGGCCAACCAATTGCCAACGGCTGATTTGGTGCAATGGTTTGGCATGGGTGCAATGAACAAATCAAGGGTAATACCGCCCAACGGCTTAAGCAATGGCGATGGCTTAATCACCATCATCGCCTATCATTGGTGCAACGGCATTAATGTCAACAATCGCCCGTTATGGGCAATGGCATCAATGCCACTGCCTATCATGGCAACACCGCCAACGGCTTAAGGTGTGGCGTGGGTGCATGGATAGATCAAGGGTAAGTATTGATAATGGCTAATGCTTAGGCGTTAGCCATCAAGTA
The DNA here is from genome assembly GCF_024296965.1 of Moraxella sp. FZLJ2109. NCBI lineage: Bacteria > Pseudomonadati > Pseudomonadota > Gammaproteobacteria > Moraxellales > Moraxellaceae > Moraxella > Moraxella sp. FZLJ2109. The sequence continues at coordinate 1,393,566 of NZ_CP101112.1, read as the reverse complement.
GCTTGTCAAGGTACTCAAACAATGCGTCATCTACAATTTCTTTATCACTTTCAGAAATACCAAGTAATTCACGCACGGGGTACTTTACGGGGATTTTTCGTTCACCAACTGGGGTTGTTAGTCCAAACTGGTGAATGTTTGCAACATAGCCAACAAGCCCAACATAACCAATAGAAATGCTATTTTTAGGGTATGTAATGCGCATATGCTTGGCTTGCTTAATCTTTGCAAACATTTTCTTTACCCTACCTTTTTTATTGCGAAGTCCTTTTTTATTATAAACATCTTCTCGCAATGGCTTTCTTGGTCGTCTAGGCTCATAGGGTGAGCCGTCCACATTCTCTTGCCTTGTGATACGCTTTCTTTGTTCGGTGCGTAGTTTGGTGGCGATCTTCCTTTTTGCTCTTGCTAATTGCTTTTCATCAAGTCCAGCAAGTATGCGTTGTAAATGTTCGGGTAAATAATCGAGACTGGTTTTCATTTCTTACCTTAAATTTAAAAATGTATCATGAAATTTATTGATACATTCTAAATTAAAAATCTTGATTGCAAGATATTATTTGTTGTAGAATTAAATTATACAACAAATACCCACCACGCCTACCATAAACCAACTGTTTTATTATTATTTTATAAAAATAATAATAAACAATCCAAAATATTCAATTTTTATAAAAAATAAAATTTCAACAAATTTCCTAGGAAACGCCTAGGTAGGGCGATGCCGGGGGCCCCCCCGCACCTCCTGCCCGCTTTTTTTGTCGCAATTTCATTGCATTATTGGGCTATTGCGCCTATTTTCTCTAATTTGGTTTAAAATCCCTTAACTATTGGGGCTTTGAGTAAGAAAAAGGGCGGTAAAAAGGATAAATAGCGGTATTGCAAATCATTGCATAGTTTGCAAATGGGAAAATCTCAATATATTTATATTATTATTTATTATTATCTTTTTTTATTCCCACTATTATTCCCACTATTTTTCCATCATTCCCACTATTATTCCCACCGCTATTCATCTATAAACTACTGTTTTTTATAGATATTTATCAAAAATTCCCACAATTCCCACCATTTTTGTATTATTTGCCAAAAAAATCGCTTTTTTAAGGGGTAAAAAAATCCCCAAAGTTTGTTACTCTTTGGGGATCGGTTAATTGGGGCTTATGGTTTGGGTGTTATGCTATCAATCCAATCGCTATAATAGTTCATCAATTCAAAACGATCATGGAGATATTGCGCCTTGTTATAAACGCCTTTTACGCCTTGTTTTTTGTGGGATAACTGAAAATGTATAATTCTTTCATCAAATTTAATACCATTTTCCCCAGTGTATTCATTTAGTTTTGTTGTGGCAATATGTCGAAAGCCGTGTAAAGTCTGTTCCCCTTTATAGCCCATCTTGTCTATGTATTTTCTAAATCTTTGCAATGTGCAAGGTTTATTTATATCGTCACGGCTTGGAAACAGAAAAGGACTAGCCCCAGTAATCCCCTTTAGCTCAAGCAATAAACGAATTACGCCATCAGCCAAAGGGATAACAAGTGGGCGGTCTTTTTTCATGCGGTGCGCTGGTATTTCCCAAACCTTTTTTTCAAAATCAAATTCAGCCCAAGGCGCATTACAAAGCATAGATGGGCGCACAAATACCCTAGATAAAAGCTTAAAAAATATTCTGATTATATCAAAGGGGAGTTGTTCAATTTCCCCCAAAAGGGCGGGCAATTCATACTCTGACAAATGCGCCATATTTTCTTTTTCTCTATGTGTTTCTAGTTGCTTATGCAGGTTTCTAATGGGGTTGCTGGTTGCCAATTCCATTGTAATCGCATAATCATAGATGCTTTGGCAATGCCTACGGGTTCTTTCTGCTGTTTCAATTATATTTTTATTGGCTGAATTTTTCTTTTGGGCAATGGCTCTAAATAGCTCTAACCATTCTTGCGGTCTAATGCGTGCAATTTGGCGATCACCCATGACAGGGAAAACATGATTCACCAGTTGCCCCATGTTTCTTTGTTTGGTACCATCTGACCAACCTTTATAATTTGATTCTTCTTCAAACCATTTTAAGGCAACTTCTTTAAACCGCTTATTCATTTTGGCTTTTTTGGCGTTGTTTGTGCCATCATGCAAGCTTTGCATAAATTCGTAGGCTTTTGCCCTTGCTAATTTACCCTTTACTGCGGGATACGATCCAAGCCCTGCATTTTTCCATTTTGCTGTGTCGGGGTCTTTGTATCTGATGCGCCATGTTTTATTGCCGTTGGCGGTAACTCTAAGATATAAGCCACCGCCCAAAACTTTACTATCTAAAATATCGTCTGATTGTAAATGCGGTGGGCATTTTAGGGCTGAAATGACGGTATCTGCCAATGGCTTTTTTTTGATTTCTTTTTTGTACATTTATTTCGCCTTGTACCTTTCAGGATTATCCAAAAAAATAAACTTGTACCTAAAAAAACTTAAACTTGTACCTTTTGAGCTTGAAAACTTAACGACTTAATTTTTCATTGCGTGCTACAATAAAAAAATTTGTACCTTTTAAAATGTAAACTCTAAAAGGAACAAGAAAAGGTACAAGAACCATTCTATTATAATTGTTTTAAATTGTACATATTTAAACAAGAAAAAGCCCCCAAACCTTTGAGTTTAGGGGCTTTTTTGTTTTGTTTTTTCAAAATTGTGTTAATTTAAATAGTTATATGGTGGAGATGGCGGGAGTTGAACCCGCGTCCGCCAGCACTACGCCCATAGCTCTACATGTTTAGAATCTGTCTATGGCTTTAATCCGCACCGAACCGACAGTCAGGATGGATTGGACGATTTGCTGAGAGTTTCGCTCAAGTCATCACAACGCTAACTTGGGCTATCCTTTGTGCGTTCGCTTCGGGGAGAGTGACCAGACCAAAGGCAATCTGCACCGTCCCAAGCTGCCCTTAGGCTGCTAGAGCGTAAGTTTCGTCGTTTGCGACTATTTTAAATGTATGTTGATTTACAAGAGTCACACGCTCTTGACATGCACTATTGAGTTTCATTACCAGCGTCGAAGCCAGAACATCCCCAATGTTGATTTTTGATTATATCAGATTTGAGTGCGTCGTTCAATCGTTATAATCAGGCATTTTGGCTGGGCTGCCGTTTTTGTCGATGAAATACACTTGATTGCCTTCGACCACATAGGCCGCACCCTTGACAAAATCCGACGCATCGTCAAATTTAAAATCAATCACAAGCTCACCGGTTTTATCGATATAGCCGTATTTGTGCAGCTCAACGCCATCGCCATCAGTTTCGCCTGATTTTTTAGTGACGACCGCCAAGCCTTCAGAAAAATCCTTCGCCGAATCAAACTCAGGCTTGATCACCATTTTGCCATCGGTATTGATGTAGCCAAATTTCTTGCCCGATTTGACAACGACCAAACCATCTTCGAACCAGTTGCCCGTGATTTCATAGTTTGGCTTGATGATAACTTTACCAGTTCTATCAATAAAACCGTATTTGCCATTGCTCTCAATTTTGGCTCGACCTTCCCAGAAGCTCCACGCATCTTTGTACTGTGGCTTAATTTTAATTTTACCAGTTTTATCAATAAAGCCATACTGCTCGCCTTGCTTGATCAGCGCCAAACCATCGCTAAACGGATAAGCTTCTTGATATACTGCAGGAATCACAAGCTTGCCTTGGGCATTGACATAGCCGTATTTATCGCCTTTTTGTACCGCAGCCAAGCCTTCGCTATAGCCACAATCAGGCTGAATGGTGACAAAACTTGTCTCATCAGGCAGGCTCGTCTCAGCACAAGCAGGCGTATCCATGGTATCAAAGCCAAAGCTTGCCAGCGTGTTATCATTTGCCAAAGCAGACACACTCATCATCAAGCTTGCGACCAAGACAGCTGCGCGAAACGATGCTAAAGTTTTCATAATTATCTCAATAATTCCAAAAATTTGCGCTAAATTTTGGCACAAAATCCATCAAATTACCAGTGCTGGCGGTAAAGATTTCGTATGGCTTTGGTGGCAAATCTTAACGCAAGTTTGCACAAGTGATGAACCTATCAATGAAACTGCCATCAGCTGAGTGTCTCAATGATCGCCGCTTTTAATACTGCCAATTTATCATCATCAAGACGCTGACCATTTTTATCGCTCAAATAAAACATATCTTCAGCGCGCTCGCCAAGCGTGGTAATGCGTGCGCCATGCACTTCAAGTCCCAATCGACTGAACACCGCGCCGACTTTGGCAAGCAGCGATGGACGGTCTTTGGTAATCAGGTGCATCTGATGATGACCTTGGTGCGCCAAAGCGGTCGCGGCGGTGAACTGCACCTGCGTCGGCACAGTAAAGTGCTTAAGCTTGGTATTAAAGCCATAAGTGCTTGGCGGTACATGGCAGCCGCCTTGGCGCAGCCCTTGTTTTAGGCGGCTGATGATCTCATCGGCGTGCTTGGGATTGCCAAGAATATCGGTCTGATGTGCATTGGCGACGCGGTCGATGACCACATAAGAATCCAGTGCCACCGTCTTATCTGCAATGGTCGCAGTCAAAATATTGGCATCGAGCACTGATAAACCCAACTGATCAAGCACGCACACGGTTGTGGCGAACAGATTGTCGTGATCAGGCGCACAGATCAAGAGCTGAATACCACCAAGGCTCAAATCACTGTGCGCGCGCAACGCCACAATCGGCTCGCCATTGGCAAGTTTGTCTTGTGCTTTTAAAATCTCTGCCGACTGCCACGCGATGTCGAAGTGCTTTTGTTTTAAGAAATATTCTTCGCCAAAATTCGCCCACAGCTGATCCAATTGTTCGCGCTCAATGGTTGGTAAAATATCACAGGCTTTATTTTTGCGATTTTCGATCACCACATCTTTATCAGTCACATGACTGCCAAGGCTATGCACGCGGTGCACCGAGATGTACAGCTGCTTGAGTAGAGCTGCACGCCATGTGTTCCACAGCTGCGAATTGGTGGCATTCATGTCGGCGACGGTCAGCACATATAAGTGATTGAGCCGCGTGATACTGCCGGTAAATTCAGCAAAATTGGCGATGACTTCAGGGTCTGAGATGTCTTGTTTTTGAGCGGTCAAGGACATGGTCAGATGCTCAAGCACAAGCCACTGCACAAGCTTTGCGTCAGCTTCACTCATACCATGACCGATGCAAAATTCATATGCATCGACCGCGCCAAGCTTAGAATGATCGCCGCCGCGACCTTTGGCGATGTCATGGAAAATCGCAGCCAGTACCAAAATGTCTTTGCGGACGATTTTTTGATACACTTCACTGACCAAGCCAAAATCATCGGCGCGCACCTCATCACCAAAGCGGTGCAAAATCCGCACAAGCAGCAAAGTATGCGCATCGACCGTGTAGCGATGGAACAAATCGTACTGCATCAAGCCCATGATTTTGCCAAAGGCAGGCAGATAATTGCCCAACACACCAAATCGCTTCATCAAGCGCAGACGGTGAAACAGATAATTGCTTTCTTGTAAATTTGCCAAAAACAGTGCTTGATGTTCAGGCTTACCGCGGTATTCATCATCAATCACAGGACTTGCCAAATAAATGGCGCGCAAGGTGCTGGCAGTAATTTGCTTAATGCCACGCTGCCCCATAAGTAAAAATACCTTAAGCAAATTGGCAGGATTATCGGTGAAAACATCAGCATGAGTGATGGCGATTTTATCCACCGATGTCGGCATACTGTCATGAATATCGCAGCTGCCATCGCTGTCCATCTGCTCACGCACGATACAAAAATCATTATCGATCGGCGTGATTGTCACCACGGGCTTCAGATAATTTTCATAAAAATAACTGCACAGCATCTCAGAGATCGCCGCCACGCGCATGGCATGGCGATAATACAGACGCATCATCGCTTCAAGCGCGGTGGTGACATCGCTGTGCGTGGTATTACTGCTTTGCAGATAATAGCCCATGCGCTGAGCGATGGTTTTTTGGTGGTCAAACAGCAAGCGATCTTCGTGGCGCGCGGTTTGCATATGCAGATGATGGCGAATGCACCATAAGAATTTCTGTGCATTTTGTAAAATGGTAAATTCAGCAGGACTAATAAATCCTGTCGCTGTCAAACTGTGCAAATCATGCTCGCGCCCAAAATAAAATCGACCAAGCCAAGTGATCATGTGCAAATCACGCAAGCCACCTGGTGCGGTTTTGATGTTTGGCTCAAGATTGTATTCAGTGGCATTGTGCGACAGATACCGCTCTTTGGACTCCGCCATCTTGGCATCAAAATAGGCTTTGGCGCTCCATGCCGTCTTTACCGCTTGATAAGGAAAATCCGCCAGTGTGTCATTGCCTGCCAATAAGCGCGCTTCAAGTAGTGCACTTGCGATAGTCTGATCACTGACGGCAACCTTAGTATCATCAAGGCTGCGTACCGAGATCGCAGGCGTGACGCCAATGTCCCAAAGCTTAGCAACAAAAGCTTCCACCGTCGATTTGGCTTGGGCGACATCATCGCCGATCAGCAAAATATCAATGTCCGATGCAGGCAAAAGCTCACCGCGTCCATAGCCACCGACAGCAAACAGCGCAAAATCATCAGTAAAATCAAACACATTAAAAATCTTCGCCAAAATCGTATCGACAGCCAGCGTGCGAATCGTGATCAGATCAGCGATGTATTCTGCCGCATCGACGCCATAAGCGATCATTTGCTTGTCAATGGCGGTATTGACAGCATCAAGCCAGTGCTTGACAAGCGCACCATCAAAATCGCGTGTGCTGATGACAGGTGGCGGCGCGATGGACAAATGCAAAGCTTGGCAGCGTGTGGCGAGCAGTTGGGCAGATGAAGTTGACATGATTTTCCTTAATTTTACTTGACAAATTCTTTTAAAATTTACAGATTATTTTAACCGTAAAAAAAGGGCATACGAACAAGCGCACGCCCTTTTGATCGACCAAGATGCTTGATCCATCAGCTGTTTAAGAAGCTCAAATCTTCTTCAGGGCGCGCAGTGGTGACGATACAGCCGTCATCGGTGACGATCAGCGTATGCTCCCACTGTGCTGATAGCTTGCGGTCTTTGGTGATCGCTGTCCAGCCATCTTTCATCACTTTGGTCTGCCACACGCCTTGGTTGATCATCGGTTCGATGGTGAACGCCATGCCAGTTTTTAGCTCAACGCCTGTACCTGCTTTGCCGTAGTGTAGCACTTGCGGCTCAGCATGGAAAGTCTCGCCGATGCCATGACCGCAAAATTCGCGGACGATGCTAAAGCGCTCAGGCTCAACGACTTTTTGGATCGCAGCACCGATATCGCCAAGTCTTGCGCCGTTTTTCACCACTTTCATGCCAGCGTACAGCGCTTCTTGGGCAACGCGACAAATGCGCTCAGCCATCACCGAACCTTGACCGACGATCCACATTTTGGATGTATCACCATAAAATCCATCTTTAATCACTGTGATGTCAATATTAATAATATCGCCATCTTTCAGTAGGCGTTCGTGGTCAGGAATGCCATGACAGACCACATGGTTGATGCTGGTGCAGATGGATTTTGGGAAGCCATTGTAGTTCAGCGGTGCAGGGATTGCGCCGTGATCTAGAATATATTCATGGGCGATGTCGTTCAATGCGCCTGTGCTGACGCCTTCTTTGATATATTCATCAAGCATAATCAGCACATCGGCGGCAAGCTTGCCCGCGACTTGCATTTTTGCGATTTGCTCAGCATTTAAAATAGGGATATTTTTACTCATAAGGGTACAATAAAAAAATGGATATGAAATTTCACATCCATTGTACCGTAAAAGCGGGATTTTCACAAATGACTGAGAAATTTTTGTTTTGCGCTTGCTTTTCTTAACACTTAAACAAACCATCAGCATCCTCCGCTCATGGTTTGTTTATAACAAGCTTTATTCTGACAGCACGCACACCGTCTCTGGAGTGCGTTCCATGATGATCTTGCCATGCCGCACGCTTAGTAATGCCTTGGATTGATTTGCCAAAGCTTCATAATCATTCTTGGCATCCAAGATGATAAAATTGGCTGGCTTGTCAATCTCCACACCGTACTGGTCAAGTACATTGAGCGTCTTGGCGCCATTGATTGAGATAAAATCTAAGCATCTTGACAGGTCTTGATAGCCTAACATATGACAAATATGCAACCCAGCATCCAAAATACGCATGATGTTACCATTGCCCATCGGATACCACGGATCTCGGATTGAATCTTGGGCAAAGCAAATATTCATACCTGCAGCATCGATCTCTGGCACGCGTGTCAGCCCGCGACGCTTTGGATAAGTGTCATACCGACCTTGCAGATGGATACTTTCGGTTGGGCAGCTGATAAAGTTGATTTTTGATTCTTTTAGCAAACGAAATAGCTTAAAGCAATACGCATTATCATAAGACCCCATCGCTGTCGTATGACTTGCCGTGGTGCGCTCGCCCATACCGCGCTGCAGTACTTCATCAGCCAGCACTTCTAAGAAACGCGAGTTCGGATCATCAGTTTCATCACAATGCACATCGATTAACTTGTCATATTTTTCTGCCAAAGTTACCAAATACTTGACCGATTCCACCCCTTTATCACGCGTATATTCAAAGTGTGGAATACCGCCCACCACATCCGCGCCCATCTGTACCGCCCGCTCTAACAAGGCGCGACCATTGGCAAAAGACTCAATCCCCTCTTGTGGAAAAGCAACGATCTGAATATCCATCAAATCTTTTACCTCATCCTTAATCTCAAGCAGTGCCTGCATCCCGATCATATTAGGATCTGTGGTATCGGCATGCGTTCTGACATATTGAATTCCGTGACTGGCAAGCATCTGCACCGCTTCTCGCGCTCGTCTTTTGGTATCTTGGATTTGATCGGTTTGTGATTTTTGCACCCATGCTTTGCGCTGACCCCAACGCTCAATCCCCTCAAACAAAGTCCCTGTCATATTCCATTCTGGTTCGCCTGCCGTCAAGACATAATCCAGATGAATGTGCGGCTCAACAAATGGCGCCATCAAAAGATTCTGCTTAGCATCGATGATTTGCTCATTATCAACTGTATGGATTAATCCTTCTTGTAGGCTGATGGCGCTGAATTTGCCCTGAACGCATTCGATGGTGAATAACCCAGTGCGGCCGCGCAATCTTGCATTGATAACTTTCATGACATACTCCTTTTAATATTTAATTAAGATTTGACCAAAGTCATTGATGATTTTTGACCTTTGTGCATCAGTTGCTGGACTTTGACCCCTGCTCCATACACCACCACCGCTGTTACGATACCGACAATCGGCGCAAACCACGGGCTGGTATAAGCCACTGCCGAGCCGACCACATACGCACCCAAACCCAGATAATTAAAATTCGGCAACTTGCTCCATAATTCTGGATACTGACCACGATGCTTAATCCAAAAGTCCGCCATAATCACACCGCCAATCGGTGGCATAAAAGTCCCAAGTAGTACCAAAAACGGAATCAGCATCTCATACATACCACCAACGGCCAAGATAATACCCACGATCGCTGCAGCGAAAGTCATCAGCTTGTGTCGATCTGAGCGCACAAGATGGCACGCAGCTGCCGAGACATTATAAATAGTTGGTCCTTGGATGGTGGCAAGATTCAGACACAGCATCAGTACAGCAGCGATTGATAAACCTTGCAAGATCAATACCTCAACAATATCCGCCTGCTGATAAGCGATCGCCATCCATGCTCCTGCCAGCACCATCGCACCATTACCAATCATAAAACTCACCAAACAAATCCAAATCGCCGATCTGCCACTTTTGGCGGTGCGTGTCCAGTTGGTGATCTGCGTTGCACCTGAAGCAAAAGTACCAAAAACAATGGTCAGTGCTTGTGCGATGGTCAATTTCTCAGTCGGCTCAGCGGTTAGCAGTCCTTGTAAGCCACCAACATCTTTGGTTGCGGTCACCACCGACAGCAACAAAATCACGCCCATCACTGGGATGGATAATTTCGCCAAAGTCGCCAAGCCTTTTGAGCCGATAATCGCCGTCACTGCGAACCCAAGTCCAAATATAACCATCAAAGGAATGGTAAGCGCCTCGGATAAGTTCAGTAATTTTACCAGTGAAATCGCAATGGTTGCCGTACCCCATGCATACCAACCAAGCTCAGCAAAGCCAAGCACCATGTCTGATAACTTTGAACCAATATTCCCAAAACAAAACCGCCCCATCAGTACAGTGTTCAGACCGCTTTTGGCAGAGATATATCCCAAAGTCGCTGCATAACTGGCTAATAAAAAGTTGCCAAGTACCGCGATCCACAAGATATCCACAAAGCTGAACGCAACACCAATCTTACTGCCAGCGAACATCGTGCCTGTAAAAAATGTAAACCCAAAAATCACCAAAGTAATTGGCAAAAATCCTTTTCGGCTGGACTTAGGTGTTTTACTCAGCCAACTTTCATCATGTTCAACCGCAGACATTATGCATACTCCAAATAATTATGACAAGATTACATAGTCAAAATATCATGAAATGATCAATTTTTTTTAGCGCAAAATTCATCTCTCAAACCATGAATAAGATTATAAATACTTATATTTACTGAGTAAAATGGTTATTTTTTGTCAATGATTTTTAATTTATCAGTTTTTATTGTTATATAATTAGTTTATCATATTTATAATTATCATTGTTTTATCTGATTTTATGATAAATATAATTTGTTAATTAAAATATTCCCACTTTGATCCAAACGCGATAATTGTCGTGTAAAAACTATACAAAATAGCACTCTCATCCATTGCTCTTTTTTACAATCCCACCCACCACCTTATGCTATACTAAAGACTTTTATCGATACCAAATCTCCCATGACTCACCTAAGCGACTGGGTGCTACTGATGATGGATAAGCTTGGCTTATTCGGTGTGGCACTGATGATGTTTTTGGAAAATGTTTTTCCGCCCATTCCTTCTGAGCTGATCATGCCTGCTGCTGGCTTTGCGGCGGCGATGGGTCGTATGGAGCTGTGGCTTGTGATTGCTGCAGGGACGGCAGGCTCGGTGATTGGCGCGCTGCCTTTATATTATTTAGGTACTTTGCTTGATGAGCAGCGACTGTTTGCCTTGACGGACAAATACGGCAAATACCTGCTGCTGACGCGCGATGACATCATCAAAGCCCAAAGCTGGTTTGACCGATATGGCAATTCGGTGATTTTCTTTGGACGGATGATTCCTGCCATTCGCTCGCTGATCTCGATTCCTGCAGGCATGGCGCGGATGCCGATGTTGCCGTTTTTGCTACTAACTACGCTAGGCTCAGCCATTTGGTCGGCGCTGCTTGCTTATGCAGGCTTTGTGCTTGGGGCCAATTACCAAAAAGTCGCCGATTATATCGCACCCATCAGCAGTGCGGTTGGCTGGATTGTCGGCGTGGCTTTGCTGTTTATTATTCTTATTCGCTTGAAAAAATTTTTAAAAAATTAACTCATGACAACATCCCTACCCCGCCCAAAAATCGTCTTTTTTGACATCGATGACACTTTATACATTAAAGATGAAAACCGCGTACCATCGAGCATCGCGTCTGCACTGACCGCGCTCAAAGACACAGGCACGCTCGTTGCCATCGCATCAGGTCGCTCAATCGGCGTGATTCCGCCTGTGGTGAAAGATTTGATTGATAACATTGGCATCGATTTATTGCTCACCATCAATGGTGGCTATAATCTATATCAAGGCAAGCCATTTCTAGATTTTCCCTTATGCCGTGAAAAGGTCGAGAGCATCACTGCCAAGCTTGCTGCCGATGGCATTGGCTATGCTTGCATGACGCATGACACCATCTTTGCGATGAGTAATACCGATGAGCTGCGCACCGCATTGGCATCTCTACATATTCCGTATCAGTTCATTGACCGAGATCAGTTTGACTTTGGACAGTCTGTGTATCAGATTTTGGCTTTTTATGCTGAAGGGACTTACACACCCACCCTACCGCCAAATACCAAAACCGTGCGCTGGCATGAATGCGCGGTGGATATTCTTGATCAAGATGGCTCAAAAGCGCGCGCCATCCGTGCCGTCCTGGATAAGCTTGGTATCGATCCACAAGACAGCTGTGCCTTTGGCGATGGACTAAATGACATCGAAATGCTGAAGCTTGTCGGTACGGCGATCGCCATGGGCAATGCACACGAGCAGCTCAAAGCACACGCTGACATCATCTGCGCGCGCCATGATGAAGATGGCATTGCCAAGATTTTGGCTCAATTGGGCTGGATCGCGCCTGCCTGAGAATAAGCTTGGGTGTAGATTTAGAAAATCACCACAAATCTTCACGGTTTTTTCAAATAATCTGATTATAATGAAACAACCGTGCAGGATTTTTCTAAATTTTAAATCACAAACATTGAAAACGCCCAAATAACCACACACAAATACCTATGTCAAAATTCTTATTTTCCACCATCTTTACCGCGCTGGTCTTGACAGGCTGTGCAAGCATACCGCACTATCCGATCGATACCACGCACCGTGCCATCGGACAGTCTGAACGCATTGAGTTCATTATCCTGCACTACACCGCCGAAGATAACGATGGTTCATTGGAGGTGCTGACCCAAGGCGAAGTCAGCAGCCACTATCTGATTCCTGATGGCGATGATGATAAGATCTATCAGCTGGTTGATGATAATAAACGCGCATGGCACGCAGGTCGCAGCAGCTTTCGTGGCAAAAGCGCGCTCAATGACACATCACTTGGCATCGAAATCGTCAGCGATGGCATTAAAGGCAAATACAGCAACTACCGCCCGTATGAAGGCTTTGTGGATTTTCAGCCCAAGCAAATCGCCAAAGCCGCCCAGCTCATCAGTATGCTAAGCAGCAAATACGCCATCGATCCGACGCATATCTTGGGGCATTCAGACATCGCGCCTAATCGCAAAATCGACCCTGGTGCGAAGTTTCCATGGGAATATCTGTATCGCACGCATGGCATCGGCGCGTGGTATGATGATGCGGACAAGGCAGAGTTTTTGACAGCGATCACGCACAGCGCGATTAATTTTAATAATCCTGCCACCATCACCGAGATCAAAGCTGAGCTACAACGCTACGGCTACACGGTGAATGACACAGCAGAATGGGACAGAGCTAGCCAAAATGTCATCTACGCCTTTCAGCTGCACTTTCGCCCACGCCTGCCGACAGGAGTGATGGACGCTGAGACTTATGCGATTTTACAAGCCTTGAACAAAAAATACCGCCCCCTAAAGCAATAAAACAACTATGGCAAATACGCCCAATATCCCAATGAGCGCCAAAGAGCGACTGATCCACACTGTCTTATTTGAGATCGGTGCAGTTGGTGTGTCGGCGGTGGTTGTGCTGTTGTTTTTGCAAATCCATGCAGCGGCAGCCATCGGCATCAGCGTGATGATCTCAGTGATGGCGATGGTGTGGAATGTGGTGTTTAACTTAGGTTTTGATCGCATTTTTACTGCACCCAGACAGACGCGCACTCTGGGCGTACGGCTATGTCATACCATTGCCTTTGAAGGCGGTTTGCTACTGTTCACCCTGCCTGTAGTGGCGTATTTTTTGGCATTGAGCCTATGGCAAGCATTCATCGCTGATCTTGGCATGACCCTTGCGGTGATGGTTTATACGCTGATTTTTAACTTTGTTTATGACCATGTGCGGTTAAGATTTTTGATCAAAAATTAAAAAACCGCCTGAAGATTCAAGCGGTTATGTGACTTTTTAAAAATTTATCATAAAAGACAATCAAGCCTTAGTATTATTCACATAATTAGTCGGATCAACGCCCGCTGTGCCCACTTCAGCATCTTCGCAGAAAAACGCCGCCTGCACACTATCACGCGCGCGCTGATAATCGGCAAACTGCTGACAGGTCGCATCCAGACTGCCTTGCCATGCAGGGATTTTACCTTTCATACGACCAAAGCGATTGTGTGGCAGGGTCTGCATCTGCTTGGCAGTCTCAATCGCAATCAGCGCACCATCACGATCATTACACACCAGCGCCATATCACAGCCAGCATCGATGGCAGCTTGTACGCGCTCACCGACACCACCTGCCACATGCGCCGCTTTCATATTGAGATCATCAGAAAACAGCACACCATCATAGCCAAGCTGATCACGAATAATCTTACCAAGCCATACCTTAGAAAATCCCGCAGGCTTATCATCGACTTGGCTAAAAATCACATGCGCAGGCATCAAAGCATCAAGCTGATCGAGCGTACGCACAAAGGTTTGGGTATCGAAATTAAAAATCTCATCAAAACTACGCTTATCGATGGCATCTGCCACATGAGAATCAGGCGCGATCGAGCCATGCCCTGGAAAATGCTTGCCCGTGGTCGCCATGCCAGCTGCTTTCATGCCTTTCATAAATTCTGATGACAGCGCGACAATAGCATCAGGCGACGCATGAAAAGCACGATCACCAATCACAAGACTTACTCCATCGACATCAAGCACAGGCGCAAAGCTAAAATCCACACCCACCGCCAGCACTTCTGCCGCCATCAGATAGCCGCAGTCATAAGCCAAAGACAAAGCACGCTCAGGGTCACAATCATACAGCTTGCCAAGCTTACCCATCGCAGGCAGCGGCGAGAAACCTTGGCGAAAACGCGCCACGCGGCCACCTTCTTGATCCACCGCGATCAGCACATCAGCACTTGCCGCGCGCATACTGTCGGTCAAAGCACGCACCTGCTCAGGCGACTCAACATTACGCGCGAACAAAATCATCCCACCCACTTCAGGATTCGCCAACAGCGCGCGATCGCTATCATCCAGCACCTTGCCTGCCACATCCGCCATAATGATGCCAACTGCCATACATTCACCTTTAATAATCATCAAAATATCCGCTATTATGCCACGAAACCGCCCAAAATAGCACGCCCAACAATCATTAAATTGTCATCAGTTGGTAAACAAAATCCTTACCCAATTCTCACCCAAAGCCCAAAAATTTACCCCAGTGTAACGCCATCTTAGGCAGTTTCTACAAAAACCATCACTTATGCAAAAAATTCTTGGGATTTTTGTGATAAGATACATCCATTATTTTTATCACCATGATCTTGAATAAGTATTCAAATAAGGATTACCCATGTCGAAGCGCCAATATCTACTTTCTGGCATCGCAACCGCAGTCGCTGGTGTCATCATCACCCAAAGCTACGCTGGCGTTGCCAATGCTGCCGATCAAGCCGCTTTTTCGCCATCGCCTGAACAGCGCATCACCGCACGCCAGGTTGGGATTTTGCTCGATCGCGCGCATTATTTGGATGAGCGCATGGATGAGCAAATGGGCAACAAAATCTTAACGATGTATTTTGATAAACTTGACCCAAATCATACACTATTTTTACAATCAGACATCGATGAATTCACCGCCAAATACGGCGCAAGCTATGCACAGCGTCTGCTGCGTGGCGATCTGAGTGCAGGGATTGAGATTTTTGAACGCTATCGCACGCGCTCAAATGAATATTATGACTTTGCCAAAAACTTCTTGGCAAAACCAATCAATCTGAATACCGATCAAAGCATCGTTATCGATCGCGAAGATGCGCCACACTTTGGCTCAAAGCAAGAGCAGCACGCCTATTGGCAAAATCAGCTGACCTATTCACTGATCAATCTGACCATCAGCCAAGAAGATGACAAAGCCAAAGACCAAGCTTATCTGGACAATCCTGAGCTGTCGCGCGGTCAAGACTTGGTCAAGGCAGAAAGTCGCACGCCAACTGAGATTTTGCTTAACCGCCTAACGCGCCAACAAGAGCAACTTCAACGACTAAAAAATGACGAAATCATGGAATACATCCTAGATTCGGCGACGCTGACCTATGATCCGCACAGTAATTATTTTGCGCCTGTACAAGCCCAAGATATGCAGATCCAAAACAGCCTACAGCTTGAAGGCATTGGCGTATCAATCCGCCCAGATCGTAAAAATCCTGATTATATTCGCATCATCAGCCTAGTCGATGGCGGCCCTGCTGCTAAGTCTGGACAAGTGCGTGCCAACGATCTGATCATCGGCGTCGCCCAAGATGGTGAAGCGATGGTCGATACTGTCGGCTATACCACGCGCGAGATTGTCGCCTTGATCCGTGGTAAGCGCGGCACCAATGTTACCATCCGTGTCAAACAGCCCAACACCCCAGATTCACAAGCGCGCACCGTGACACTCACGCGCGATGTCATCCAACAAGAAGAATCGGGCGTACAGCATCGCATCATCGAAGTGCCATATGAAGGGGTGAACAAACGCGTCGGCGTGCTTGAGATTCCATCGTTTTATCTAAACTTCCAAGCGCGCCGTGAAGGCTTGGACGCCAGTCAATACCGCAGCGTTAGCAATGACACCGAAAAAGCACTCAAAGACATGACTGCCCAAGGCATTGATGGTCTGGTTGTCGATCTGCGTAACAATCCAGGCGGCTCACTCGATGAAGTCGCCAAAATGCTCGGCTTCTTCATCAAAGAAGGCCCACTGGTACAGATCCGTGACAACCGCGGCAATGTGCGTATCTATCGCGATGGTGATGGCGGCAAGCAGCTGTACCAAGGCGATATGGCGGTGCTTGTGAACTTAGGCTCAGCATCTGCCAGTGAGATTTTTGCTGCTGCTATTCAAGATTATGGACTTGGTCTGATCGTCGGTAGCACCACCACAGGTAAGGGCTCAGCACAAGCACAGCGCGATGATTTGGCATTAGGCTCAATGACCATTACCCAAAACAAATTCTACCGCGTCAATGGTGGCAGCACCCAAAACAAAGGCGTCGTGCCTGATGTCGAACTGGTCAATATCTATAAAGGTATGGAATTTGGCGAACGCGAATACAAAAACCCACTACCTTGGGATACCATCGCATCGACCAACTACACCGCTGAAGGTAAGTATTCACAAGCATTAATCGAGACTTTGAACGAGCAATCACAAGCACGCCAAGCACATGATCCACAGTTTATTTTCCTAAATAAACTCAACGACATCCGCGCACTTGATGATGATAAAAAACCTGCCGAAGTCAGCTTAAACAAACGCCGTGCTAAGCTAAAAGACATCGAAGATCAGACCTTGGCTGCCGAAAATGCACGCCGTCAAGCCACGGGCGAAACACCGTTCACCAGTTGGTCCACTTATCAAGCCAACCTAGATGCCATCGCCGAAGAGCGCGCGGCAATGAAAGAGAACGAACGCCCGAAACTGCCAGAGAGCGAAGCCTATGTGCTAGAAGCAGCGCATCTAATGTTTGATGCGGATAAACCACAAACCGCACAGGCTAAATCTGCCAAATAAGCTTGCTTGGCAATAAAAACAGCCGCAAAAAAAATCAGCCATCATCTTTTCAATGATGGCTGATTTTTTATTGGTGTTAAATGAACAACACACTCATCGCATCGTCACAAACTCTTCTGAGCCTGTCGGATGGATGGCGACGGTATTATCAAAGTCTGCCTTGGTTGCACCCATTTTGATCGCCACCGCAAAGCCTTGAATCATCTCATCAACCCCAAAGCCAATACCATGCAGACCGATGATTTTCTCATCACTGCCTAGGCACACAAGCTTCATGCGGCAAGGCTCGCGATGCTGCGTCACCGCGCTGTACATTGGCGTAAAGCTTGAATGATAGACCTTGATCTGATCGGCGCCATAGTACGCCACCGCCTGTTCTTCGGTCATGCCGATCGTCCCAATCGGTGGATGGCTGAACATCACCGTCGGCACAAGGCGATAATCAAGCTTCTCATTTGGTTTGTTATTGAACAGTCGCTCAGACAGACGACGACCTGCCGCTACCGCCACAGGCGTCAGCGCAATGCCGCCTGCGATAATATCACCGACCGCATAGATGCCATCGATGTTGGTATTTTGGTATTCATCGACGATGATTTGCCCTTTGTCATTCATCGCCACGCCGACAGTGTCAAGCCCAATGCCGTCCGTCGCAGGATCGCGCCCAATCGCCCAGACCACACAGTCCGTCTCAATCGTGCGACCATCAGCAAGTGTGATGGTGATGTTGCCGTCATCATTCTTGCTAAGCTTAGATGGCGATGCTGCCGTCACAAGCTCAATGCCATCTTTATCCATCACCTTGACCAAGGTCTCAACAATATCAGCATCAAAATTACGCAGCGGCTTATCACCACGCACCAAAAGCTGCGTATCTGCACCAAGGCTATTGACCACACCTGCCAGCTCAACAGCGATATAGCCTGCACCAACCACCGCAATGCGCTTAGGCAGTGCTGTCAGCTCAAAAAATCCATCCGAATCAATGCCAAGCTCGCTACCTTCGATGTCAGGGCGACTTGGGCGACCGCCTGTGGCGATCAAGATATGATCGGCGGTGATCTGCTCGCCGTTTACTTCAACAGTGTTTTTGTCGATGAATTTGGCAAATCCTGTGATCACTTCCACTTTATTATTATCAAAGCCGCGCTGATAAGACTGATGCACACGCTCGATGTAAGCTTGTCGATTTTTGACCAAAGTTGCAAAATCAAAGCCATTAACCGTAACATCAAAGCCATAATCAGGCGCATGCTTGGCAATCGCATCTGCCAATTGCGCACCATGCCACATGATTTTCTTCGGTACACAGCCGACATTCACACAAGTACCGCCGATGTGTCGTGCTTCGATAATGGCGCATTTTTTGCCATAACTTGCCGCGCGATTGATCGATGCGATACCGCCGCTGCCGCCACCGATAGCAATATAATCATAATGTTTCATAATTAACCTTAATTTGTCCAATCAATAAATTCAGCACAGTCGCTGACCATTTATGAACTATGATGACACCACCATTCTCTCTTTGCAAGCTTTTTTGGCACAAAAAAACAGCCACCCATAGGATGACTGTTCTTGACAATCAGAACTGATGAATTAGTTCTTTTCTTTATCGATGATCTTGTTGCCACCGATCCATGGCATCATCGCGCGTAGCTTAGCACCTGTAGTTTCGATTGGGTGTGCTGCATTGTTGCGGCGACGAGCAGTCATTGATGGGTAGTTGGTCATACCTTCAGCGATGAACATCTTCGCGTATTCGCCATCTTGGATGCGTTTTAGAGCATTACGCATGGCTTTGCGTGATTCTTCGTTGATGACTTCTGGGCCAGTCACATACTCACCGTACTCAGCGTTGTTAGAGATTGAGTAGTTCATGTCAGCGATACCGCCTTCATACATCAAATCAACAATCAGCTTAAGCTCGTGCAAGCATTCAAAGTATGCCATCTCTGGTGCATAGCCTGCTTCTACTAGGGTTTCAAAGCCCATCTTCACAAGCTCAACTGCACCACCGCATAGAACCGCTTGCTCACCAAATAGGTCAGTTTCGGTCTCATCTTTAAAAGTAGTTTCGATGATACCAGAACGGCCACCGCCCACGCCTGCTGCATAAGACAGTGCAAGCTGCTTAGCTGAGCCTGATGCATCACGCCATACAGCGATCAAATCAGGGATACCACCACCTTTGGTGAACTCAGAGCGTACAGTGTGGCCTGGTGCTTTTGGTGCAACCATGATTACGTCTAGATCGCTACGTGGCTCAACTTGGTTGTAGTGGATCGCAAAGCCATGAGCAAATGCCAAAGTTGCACCTTGCTTGATGTTTGGCTCGATGACTTCTTTATAAAGTTGACGTTGGAATTCGTCTGGGGTCAAGATCATGACCACATCCGCACCAGCGACCGCGTCGGCAGTTTCAGCGACTTTTAGGCCAGCGTTTTCAGCTTTTTTCCAAGAAGCAGAACCGGCACGCAGACCAACGGTCACATCAACGCCTGAGTCTTTTAGGTTCAATGCGTGTGCATGACCTTGAGAACCGTAGCCGATGATGGCGACTTTTTTGCTTTGGATGATTGACAAATCACAATCTTTGTCATAATAGATATTTAGGCTCATAAGAGTTTCCTTTTGTTAAAAATCGTTTTCAAATCTAAAACGAGTTGGTTAAAGTTAATTAGTTTTCGGTCCAACTTGGCAGGCTGTCGAAATCAAAGCCCATACTCAGACCTTTTTTCTCAATTGGTGTGCAAATTTCAAGCTTGCCATTGCTTGTCTTATCACAAATCAATGCGCCTTTGGTCTTGAATGCTTGATCTTCGGTCAAAATTTTATAACCTTTAGTTGCTGCACGATATTGAGAAGTTGCATTCTTACCATTGATGGTATGTTCGCTTTCGCACCAATTTTCACGCTCACAAGAAGTGCTATTAATGACAGAAATCACACCATGCTTTGGCGTTTTCACCTTATAATTATCAAAACCATAAGTTGGATAAACTGAATTGGCACCTTCTTCTTTATACATTTGGCATTGTGCTTTGCTTTGTAATTTACCATTACTAAAGACATAGCAAGTGGTTTTGCCAAACATCTGGGCTGCACCAGCCAAAGCACTACCAGATGCTGCTAATCCAAAGCCCAAAAGTGCAATTGCTAGAAATTTTTTCATAACATCACTAATTACAAACTCAAAGTCTTCTCACCACGCGCGATACCGATCACGCCAGAGCGCACCACTTCTAGGATACGATCACGGCCGATGACATCGATAAAGCCATCAAGCTTGCCAGCATCACCAGTAATCAAGATGGTGTACAGATTTGGGGTGACATCGACGATTTGGGCACGGAAAATATCCGCCGTACGCTTGACTTCTTCGCGGTGTGAGCCTGTGGCACGCACTTTAATCAGCATCAGCTCACGCTCGATTTGGCTACCGCCACTGATTTCAGACAGATTTTGTACCTTGACCACTTCAATGAGCTTATGTAGCTGCTTGGTGATTTGTTCAATCTTATCATTGGTGGTGATGGTCGTCAGCGTCAGACGAGAAATCGTCGGATCATCGGTTGCGGCGACATTGAGCGTATCAATGTTGTAGCCACGCTGTGAAAACAGACCAACCACACGAGATAGCGACCCTGCTTCGTTTTCCATCAATACAGAAATCAGATGTTTATGGACTTGATTTGACATTAGGTACGCTCCCCTTTTGATAGCCACATATCACGCATTGACTGACCTGCCACTTGCATCGGATAGACGTGTTCGCTCTTATCCACATACACATCAATGAATACCAAGCCGTCCATCTCAAGAGCGGCTTTTAGCTCTTCTTCCATTGTCGCAGGATTGGTGATTTTTACGCCTTTATGACCATAGCTTTCGGCAAGCTTCACAAAATCAGGCAACGACTTCATATACGACTGTGCATGGCGTGCTTCGTATAGCATATCTTGCCACTGCTTGACCATGCCCAGTTGAGCGTTGTTTAGGTTTAGGATTTTTACAGGTAGATTGTACTGTAAGCAGGTTGACAGCTCTTGGATATTCATCTGAATCGAGCCTTCACCCGTGATACAGACGACAGTCTTTTCGGGACGAGCAAGCTTGGCTGCCATTGCATACGGCAAGCCGACACCCATCGTACCTAGACCACCTGAATTCAGCCATTGGCGCGGCTCATCATATTTATAATACAAAGCGGCGAACATTTGGTGCTGACCGACATCGGATGTGATGATCGCTTGACCATTGGTCAGCTTGTACAGCGTCTCTACCACATGCTGCGGCTTGATGGCGTGGATCTCAGCATTCATGTCGTCTTCATCATAGCGCAGACCGTGGCGCTTACGCCATTCGTTGATTTGTTGCCACCAGTCATTAAGCGCGTGTTCATCGATGCGCTTATCAGTCTCAGCAAGCTGAGCTAACATCTCAGTCAGCACAAGCTTGACATCACCAACGATAGGGATATGTGCGGTGATGGTTTTTGAGATGCTAGCAGGATCGACATCAATATGAATGACGGTTGCATTTGGGCAGAATTTTTTGACATTGTTGGTGACACGGTCATCAAAGCGTGCACCAATCGCCAAAATCACATCCGCATGGTGCATGGTCATGTTGGCTTCATAAGTGCCATGCATACCCAGCATACCGATGAACTGCTCGCCCGAACCAGGATAAGCACCCAAGCCCATCAAAGTATTGGTCACTGGCAGTTTTAATAGATCTGCCAATTGGCGCAGCTCATCGCTGGCATTGCCAAGAATCACACCGCCACCTGAATACAGCACTGGACGCTTGGCAGCCAGTAGCGTTTCGATGGCTTTTTTGATCTGACCGCTATGCCCTTTGTGCGTCGGCTGATATGAACGCATCGACACCGTCTCAGGCATATGATAAGCAAATTTATCGCTCGGGTTGGTCATGTCTTTTGGAATATCGACCACCACAGGACCTGGGCGACCTGAGCCTGCGATATAGAAGGCTTTTTTGATCACTGCAGGGATTTCTTCGGCGCTGCGCACTTGGAAGCTGTGTTTGACGATCGGACGCGAGATACCCACCATGTCACATTCTTGGAATGCATCATCACCGATCAGCGTTGTCGGTACCTGACCTGCCAAGATGACCATCGGGATTGAGTCCATATAAGCGGTGGCAATCGCGGTCACGGTATTGGTCGCACCAGGACCAGAAGTCGCCAGCACCACGCCTGTTTTGCCCGTTGTACGGCTATAAGCATCTGCCATATGACCTGCTGCTTGCTCGTGACGAACTAGGATATGTTCGATTTTATCTTGTTTAAATAAGGCGTCATAAATGTGCAGTACCGCACCACCAGGATAACCGAAAATGTACTCAACACCTTCATCAATCAAGGCTTGAACCAACATTTCGCCACCTGACATCATCACAGTTTCGCCACGCGCCAAGCGTTCTTGGGCATCATGGAACTGCGCGGTTGCATCTTTTTGGGTAGTTTGCGTCATAAGTTACATCCTTTTGCCAATTGGCAATGTGCAGACGAATGGCGAGATAAAATAGCTCTGCGTGCAGATGAACTTGTAGGCAAGATGACAACATAAGCTGCCAAAACAAGAAAGGATGAGAGAAGATTTCTTGTGTCTTGCAGACCGATAAGTCCTAGTGCAATGTACAATCTTGCGTCATCAAACGGTAATCCGATGGCACCAATCGCACAAACGCAGTATCTGATAAAATACCTACGCCGACTTCATGATAAGGCGGTTTGTTTTCACCCTATCAAAAACAATACTGTCTATCTTAACCGAAAAACGATCACTTGCCAAGTGCTTTTTGTCAAATCCACCCGTTTAATTCATAGAAAATTTTTTCATTCAATCATAAGTTTTGGTTATCTTTAGGCTTATGATAGTCTTGCGGATTTGTATGATAAAGTTGCACCCACCAATCCTTGATATGATAAAATAGCCCAATTATTGATGATCAATTGGTGGTTTATGCGATTTTTCTTGTTTGGCTTGATGCTCGCGACCGCGCCTGCACTGGCAGCGCCGATGGTGTATAAATCTATCGGACAAGGCGGCGAGATCGTCTATAGCCAGACGCCGCCTGTGGGTCGCGGCTTTGAGCCTGTGGCGGTTTTTTATGCCAGCGCCCCGACCAAATCAGCCAATACCGCCAATTCCACCGCCGAATGCAAGCAACTGACCGAGAATTTGGCAGTATTATCCGCAGGCGGTGTCATCCACGAAATCACCCCAGATGGCCTCAAAATCAAGCTTGATGATGCACAAGTCGCCGCCCACCAAGCACAAATCCGCGCCTTACTTGCCGAGCAGTGCCGTGGCTAGTACTATGGAAAATCGCATTGAGATGACGCCACTGCCTGATGTCGCTGCCGTACGCGCATGGATTAAGGATAAAGCATTCGAGCTTGGCTTTGCTGATTGCGGTTTTTTAAGTGTGCATCACCCCTTGTTTGCCGAGCAGACAGCCGCGCTTAGGGCATGGCTGGATCAGGGCTTGAACGGCACGCTGGATTTTATGCAGGATAATCACGAACTTAGAGCCAATCCGCATAAGCTGGTCGGTGGTGCTAAGACCATCATCAGTGTGCGCATGGATTATTTGCACGAGCTGCCATCGCCGCGCCGCGTGGATGATAATGAGCGACCCAATCATGCAATCATCGCCCGCTATGCGCGCGGTCGCGACTATCATAAGACAGTGCGTCAGCAGCTGAAAAAATTGGCGCGCGCCATCGAGCAAGAACTGCCCAACTGGGCGCATCTGTCCATCGGCACAGACAAGCCTTTTGTCTTTCGACCGTTCAGCGACTCAGCGCCGATCTTTGAGCGTCCGATCGCTGATCATGCAGGGCTTGGCTGGACAGGCAAGCATACTTTGCTGATCAATCGACAAGCAGGTTCGTTTTTTAATCTTGGTGAGCTATTTATCAGCCTTGAGCTTGCCGAGCCGAATCTCTCCACACAGGTGAAATCGCACTGCGGCAGCTGCCAAGCCTGCATCGACATCTGCCCCACGCGCGCGATCATCGCACCGCATACACTCGATGCTGGCGCGTGCATTTCTTACCTGACCATTGAGCATGATGGCGCGATCGATGTCAAATACCGCAAAGCCATCGGCAATCGCATCTTCGGCTGTGATGACTGTCAGCTGATCTGCCCGTGGAATCGCTATGCCAAAATCAGCACCGTGCCTGATTATGCGCCGCGTCATGGACTGGATGATATTACCCTACTTCAAGTATGGAATTGGAGCGAAGAAGAATTTCTGACCAAGACCGAAGGCTCACCCCTAAGACGCACAGGCTATCTCAATCTTCTGCGCAATACCGCCATCGCGCTTGGCAATAGCCGCCCTGCTGATACCAATGCGCGCGCTGCCATTATCACCGCCCTACGCACACGCCTTGGTATCAGCGCCATGCTCGATGAGCATATTCACTGGGCGGCAAATGAACTAGAATTGTTGGTGATTTAGGGTGTGCCCATTTCCGAAACTGCCAAAGCACCTGCTTTAATATCAATGCGCGAAAAATACGGCAGAGATTTTAACAGCTGCGCCGCTCGCTCAGCATCTGCCGCATCCACACTCACTTGATGTCTCTCGGTCTCAATGTCATAACCACCATTCATTGCAATACCCTGCTTATTGAAAATAGTCGAAATCTGCGCCCATTCCCCATCTGCTTGAGTCTTACTAATAGTCGCTTGCTTTAGCACAAGTTGCTTGCCAAATTTATCCTGCAAATTTGCAAACCAAATCTGCCGACGCTCAGTATTTGCATCGGTAAACAGCACAACTGTTTGCTTCGGATCATGCTTTAAGTGCATATCAACATAAGCAGGGTCATTGATGGCGTTTAAATATTCCGATAAGCCCACCGCATTATTTTGAAAATCTGCCAATTGTACAGAATACAGGCTATCAGTTTGTACTTGATGCCTAGTTACTTCTTGGGGATTTATATCTTGAGCTTGATTAGTGCCATCTTTCACCACAGGCGACTGAATGGTTTGCGCCGTACAAGCAGTCATAACAACAACCGTCATCACAGCAATCAATACAAATTTGGTATTCATTATCTTGTTTTCCTTACCTAATTTTTTATCTTACAATAAATATAAAGCAAATTGCGCATGGTTTAAACGCATGATGCAAAAAATCCCAAGCATTAAACTTGGGATTTTTACTATGAAGCGCAACACTTTAAAAGTATCACTTAGCCAATTAGACTTAAGCAGGGATACGCAATACTTGACCGACATAAATCTTGTCAGGATGCGATAGCATTGGCTTGTTGGCATCGAAGATTTTCATATAGTCATTGGCGTTGCCGTACATTTCTTTGGCGATTTTTGATAGGTTGTCGCCTGATTTGACGGTATAAAAACGCGACTCTTCAGCAGGTGCTTCAACTTCGATATTATCAACAACAGTCTCAACATGCTGCACATTACCCACCGCCAAACGCGCACGCTCGCGGTCTTCTTGGGTCTTGGCAGTACCTTCTAGCGTCACAGTGTCGGTGTCGCCGTTATAATTGACTTTCAAGCCTGCGATATTGACATTTTGTGCTTGGATGCGTGCCAATAGCAAATTAGCGATTTCTTGTGCGGTCGGCTCTGCTGGTGCAGCTTGTGTGGCTGCTGGCGCTTGCTCGGTTGCAGCTTCTTTTTTGTCACGATTAAAGATTTTGTCGCCGATGTCTTTGGCAAAGCTAAAAATACCCATGGTTCACTCCAGATTATTGTAAACTTAAAAATTCCGCCAATCACATATCACGATTGGTTAAGTTTATAATAGCCAATAATTATGACAGAAAACCCTATAAAGTTAAGTAAATGTGTAAACTTGTGTAGCATTGCCACTCAACTGCACAAGTCTTGTAATTGGACAAATAAAAAACCACCAAATGGTGGCTTTTTATCATCTGATGCTCAGCATAAGATTATGCAACTTTTGCAGATACATAGTCGATGGCTTTTTGAACAGTAGTCAGCTCAGCTGAATCTTCATCAGGGATGGTGATGCCAAAGCTGCTTTCGAATGCCATTACTAGCTCAACCAGGTCTAGTGAGTCTGCGCCTAGGTCATCCATAAAAGATGCGTCGTTTTTGATTTCGTCAACGCTCAAGCCTAACTGCTCTGCTACTGCGTCTTTAACTTTAGCTTCGATGTCGCTCATGATACTTTCCTTTGGATAATTAAGCCTGTGGCACGATGCCTACGGCCAAGATGAAACTTAGGGCTATGATAATAGATTTCACAAAAAAGTGCAAGTGTTTTGAATACAGATGTACACTTTTTATTCAGGATAATGGCAAAATTGGGCTTTGTCAATGGTTTTGGGTTGTGGCAATCTTGTGTTTGGGCAATTAAAACCTTATGGAAATTGATACATTGCTTATCTTAATGGTGCGTACAACGCACCCTTGTATCTTACCACCTAAGACTAGCTATCTTGGTGGTAGCATGGTAGATTATACCATCAACCTAAGTTACTTGTGAGTTTTTACGCACCCTAAGTACTTTGATGCTGTTTTGTAGATTAAACCCAAGTAACTTCCTTTTCATCGTAAATCTGAATGGTATCCAAGCACTTGATTGTCATACAATCAATGATGCTGAATGAACAAGGATAGATGCAATGACTTATTACATCGGTGTTGATGTCAGTAAACATAAACTGGATGTGGCTTGGCTCAAAGACTTATCAAGCATGAAAGTCAAAACCAAAATCTTTGACAACACACTTGAAGACTTTATACGGCTTAGCGACTGGCTAGCAGACAATTTGGGTTCTGATGTCAGTTTTAACGACATTCACATCGTCCTAGAAGCCACAGGAGTGTATCATGAAAACCTAGCCTATTACTTATATGACTTAGGCTTTCAGGTGAGTATTATTAATCCTGCTTTTGTCAAACACTATGCTGACAGCTTGGGTGTTAGACAAAAGACCGATAAAAAAGACAGTATCATCCTTGCCAAATACGGTGCAACCACACAGCCCGACATCTGGATTGCCCCAAGTCATGAAGCTCGTCATTTAAAATCTCTGCTGTCTCGTCTTGATGCGTTACATGAAGACTTACAACGAGAAGAAAATCGTAAAGAAAAAGCAGAGGCAACTGACACACCAAAGGCAGTCAAAGACTCCATTGATGCGGTCATTGCCCATCTGAAACAAGCCATCAAAGCATTAAATGACGATATAGATAATCACATCAAACGCCACCCCAAACTCAAAGCCGATCAAGCGTTACTACAAAGCATCAAAGGCGTAGGACAAGTCATCTCAAGACAAATGCTTGCTTTGTTTAATACCAAACAATTTAATAATGCTAAGCAAGTATCCGCCTTTTTAGGACTGATTCCCAAGCAGCAAGAATCAGGCTTATTTAGGGGCAGGTCAAGGCTGGCTAAAACCGGCAATTCAAGCATTCGTGCCAAATTGTATATGGCAGCAGTGGTGGCTACTCAATACAATCCTGATATTAAAGACCAGTACGAACGCTTACAACAAAATGGCAAATGCAAGATGCAGGCTTTATGTGCTGCCATGCGTAAGCTTGTACAAATCTGTTTTGGTGTCATTAAACACCAAAAACCCTACCAACCACAAATTCAGGCAATTTAGGGTTTGACTTTGGGGTTGGGAGATGGTATCTACGCACCTAGTACATTGAGCGAATCTAACGACGCAATAAACCCAACCATTAACAATCATCACAGTAATGAGCTTGTATTGCAAGGCAAACAAGCGGCGGTGTATAAGTAATACATCGAGCGAGTTTAACGCAGCAAGACAAGCTCAGTACGAAGACGATTACATGTACATACCGCCATTCACTGCTAATACCGTCCCCGTAATATAGCTCGCTTCATCACTGGCTAGGAATGATACAGCAGCGGCGATTTCTTCTGGCTGTGCCATGCGACCCATTGGGACGGCGTCGAGCATTGAGTTGATTAGGCGCTCGTCCAGCTCTTCGGTCATGTCGGTTTCGACAAAGCCGGGGGCGACACAGTTCACGGTCACGCCACGAGAGCCAATTTCACGCGCTAATGCACGGCTGAAGCCTTCTACGCCTGCTTTGGTGGCGGCGTAGTTGGTTTGTCCTGCATTACCCATTTGACCGACGACTGATGTGATGTTGATGATGCGGCCATGACGCGCTTTCATCATACCACGCACAGCGCGGCGGCTCATACGATAGATAGAAGTTAGGTTGGTGTCGATGACGCTTGCCCAGTCTTCATCTTTCATACGCATTAATAGACCATCTTTGGTAATGCCTGCGTTATTCACCAGCACATTGATGCCGCCATAGACACTGTCAATTTCTTCAAACAGCTTATCAATATCTTCATCACTGCAGACATCCAGCACGCGACCGATACCGCCTGACTCGCTCAGATATTCACTGATGGTATCTGCGCCTTTTTCGCTGGTCGCTGTGCCGATGACGAAATGCCCTTCATCTGCGAAGCGTTGGGCGATGGCTTTACCGATACCGCGGCTTGCGCCTGTGACTAATACAATTTTACGACTCATGCCAAATTCTCCAGTTTTTCTAGGCGTGCCAATTTATCCGTTGGCAAAGCGGTGATTGGGGTGGCTTGACGCTTGGCAAGGTTTGACAATACATTGCCTGGTCCGCATTCGATGACAAGCTCAATCTCTTGATCGGCAAGCTTCTGCATGGTTTTTGACCACTGCACTGGCATAGACAGCTGCTCGGTCAAGGCAAGCTTGATATCAGCAATGTCGGTATGCACTTTGGCATGGCGATTTTGGATGACGGCGATTTTCGCTTCGTTAAATTGGGTCGCGTTCAATAGCTCTGCCAATGCATCACTGGCAGGATTCATTAGCTGACAATGCGACGGCACAGATACCTTAAGCGGTACGGCTTTTTTGCCAAGTCCTTCGACCGCTGACAGCACACCCGCCACACCGACCGCCGTGCCTGCGACAACCACTTGACCAGGGCTGTTGAAATTAGCAGCATTGACCACGCCCGTGCTGCTACTGACTTCTTCGCATAAGCTTGCCACTTGCTCATCTTCCAGACCGAGCACAGCCGCCATCTGCGTATCCATACCCTTGACCGCTGCCGTCATCAGCTTGCCGCGCTCATGCACAAGCTTAGCTGCATCGCCCAATGACAACACACCTGATGCCACAAGCGCGCTGTACTCGCCCAAAGAATGTCCCGCCAAATACAGCGGCTTTAGTGATTGCTTAGCAAGCATCGGCTCAATGATCTGCCAAATCGCCACGCTCGACACCAATAGCGCGGGCTGCGTGTATTCGGTCTTGTTCAGGCGGCTTTCGTCCTGCGTCACTTCCCACAGATCAAAGCCCAGCGCCGCACTCGCTTCGTCAAAAGCCTTACGCACGCTCTCAAAGCTTTCGGCAAGCTCATTCATCATGCCGACCGTCTGTGATCCTTGTCCGGGAAACACCACCGCCAAACGCTTGGCGATATTCAAATTATCTTGAGTCATTATTCACCTAATTATCGATGGTTTCAACTGATTTTTATAAAGCTAATTACGCTAATTTTATCACAGTTTATCGACAAAAAAATACATTTGTTTACCCAAATGCAGGAAATTTTGCAAAAATAAAAAGCCAAGCTCATTGTGACAATGTAGGCTTGGCTTGTCCATTACTTAAGGTAATGCTTAGCTATCTTGGCTAACCTTGAATAGCTGACGACCACGGTAGAAACCGTCTTTGGTCGCGTGGTGGCGAAGGTGTTTTTCGCCAGTAGTAGAATCGATGCTTAGCTCAGCAATAGCGATATGGTCGTGTGAACGACGCATGTCACGGCGTGAGCGGCTCTTGCGGTTTTGTTGAACTGCCATGATAGCTCCTAATTAAGTCAGTTGGGCAGTTTGCCCATCAAGAAATAAACGGTTCGTGCGTCTTTGTCAATTTGTGTCAATGCGATTAAGCATCAATCGCCGTCCATCATAGACCTATGCACAATAAACGCTGTATTATACGCAAAAATTTTGTAAATTTCAAAGCCTAATCGCAAAAATTTACAAATCTTTTCATCAAAAATTCGCCAGTCCGATGAAATGCGAATTAACTGCTTGATAATTATGAAAATTTACCCTTTAATGCCGCCAAAGCCGCAAAAGGATTTTCACTCTCTTCTTCTTCGATCTCATCACCAACCGACTCAATAAGCAAATCACAATCATCATGGCGCGGCGATAACGGCAATGCCAACATCAGCTCATCTTCCAAAAGTTCTTTGATCGGCAATAGGCGGCGCGCCGACTCGCCAAGCTCATCAATCAGCACAAACTCTTCGCCATCAGTCTTAGCAATCTCATCTTCAGACTGCAACAATGCCAAGCGATAAGTGCCTGATAAATCAAACGACATCGGCTCAAGACAGCGCTGACAGCCGACATCGACCGCGCCTCTCACCGTATAATTCAGCCACAAAACGCCATCAGTTTTTTGTAAATCTGCAACCACCGACAATGCGCCTGCACCCACAGTCTGCTCAGATAAGCGCGGCATCTCACTGATGGCGATCTCTCCGTGCCAATGAAAGCCAATATCCGCCCATTTTTCTAGCAATATATTATTAGGTAAAGTCTGATGTTCGGGGTGTTTGTGCGTCTGCATCATAGCTGTCGATCGTTGTGAATGATTGATTATTATGGCATATTTTCCATGATTTCAAAAGTAAAATTTATCAGCCAAAATCTAGTAAAGGCATTATAATAAAGCAAAATATTTAAAACGACACGAATATGATTGATTTTAACCAACTTTCGCCCGATTTGTCACAGTGCGCCCAAGCAAATGATGACAAGACTGCCGCGCGCATTCATACGCTTTGGCAAAATTTTCATTGTGAAAAGCAGCTGATTAAAGATTATGAACAATTATTTGCCCAAATCAATACCGCCAAGTGGCAAAAACTGTATCAGCATTGGCAAGCGATTAAGGGCAATACCGATGATGAGCACGCTTTGACCGAGTGGCTGATTGAGCTATTTAATGCATTATTTAACAACCCAAAACTTGCCCAGATGCCGACTGTGCTGGTACGCGGTAATGGCGAGCCTGAATATTTCCCTGCATCAGAACATGCGCCTGCACGCATTGAATTTGCGCATGGGTTTTTCCAAAGTGCGCTGCATGAGATCAGCCACTGGTGCGTGGCAGGACGCGAACGCCGCACACAAAATGACTTCGGCTACTGGTACGAAAGTGACGGCAGAAATGAGCAAACCCAAGCCATCTTTGAGCAAGTGGAAGTCATCCCGCAAGCGATCGAGTGCTTGCTAAGCCTTGCCTTGGGGCGGTATTTTTATGTCTCACAAGATAATCTTAATGCCGATTTTGACACATCCAAAAGCACCTTTGCTGCTGATGTCTATGCCAAAGCCAGTGATTATCTGAATCATCCAACAAGCCTACCCCGCGATGCACGCCGGCTGCTTTGGGTATTCTTAAGCTTAAGCCAGCCGACATTTCATCAAGACATTTAAGGATAATTTATGCAAACCTACTACATTCACCCTGACAATCCACAAGATCGCATCATTGCTCAAGTTGTACAAGCGCTCAAGGATGATCAGCTGATCGTCTATCCTGATGCACACGGCTATCAGCTTGCCTTATCACTGAATGCCAAATCCGCACTAAAACAAGCGCAGCGCATGGCAGGACAATCCGCCAAAGCCGTGCTGATTTGCCAAGATTTAAGCCAAATTTCACACTATGGCGAAGTGACCAATTTTGCGCACCGCGTGATGAAAAACAAGCTTGGCACAGGCATTGATTTTGCACTTATTCCCACCAAAGCCACCCCGAAAAAACTTGTGGATGATAAAAGCAAAACCATCGCCGTACGCATCGCCACTACACCAATTGTGACAGCATTACTTGATAAATTAGATGAACCATTTGTAAGCCTGCCTATCATCATTACAAATGAAGTACCGACCTATTACAGCAGCTATGAAGCGGAAATGGCGGTAGAAAATCTGGTCGATGGCTTCATGAATGCAGGCGAACTTACACAAGCCGTGCCAACCTTGATTGACATCAGCCAAGATGACATTGTCATTGTGCAGCAAGGCGACGCAGCTTTTGAAGCATAAATTCAGTTATTACAAATAAGAAAAACCCTGATGCTAAATCAGGGTTTTTACTCATAAAGCGGTTGATTATGGACGATCAACAAGCTCTACATATGCCATAGGTGCATTGTCACCATCACGGAAACCGCACTTGATGATGCGTAGGTAACCACCTGGGCGAGTTTGGTAGCGTGGACCAAGCTCAGCAAATAGTTTACCTACCATATCTTTGTTACGCATACGGCTGAACGCTAGACGACGATTTGCAACGCTGTCTTCTTTTGCCAAAGTGATTAGTGGCTCAGCAACGCGGCGAAGCTCTTTTGCTTTTGGCAAAGTGGTTTTGATTAGCTCATGCTCGAACAGTGAGTTAGTCATGTTCTGGAACATAGCCTTACGATGGCTGCTGGTGCGACCCAGCTTGACTCCGCTTTTACGATGTCGCATGGTCAAGTATCCTTAAAATTAGCGGCTACGATAAGAGAAACGATCATCGACACGCAAATCGCTTGGTGGCCAGTTTTCTAGACGCATACCAAGTTCCAAATCTTTAGATGCCAGTACATCTTTGATTTCGGTCAATGATTTCTTACCCAGATTTGGCGTTTTCAGCAGTTCAGTTTCTGTACGCTGTACCAAATCACCGATGTAATAAATATTTTCAGCTTTCAAGCAGTTAGCCGAACGAACCGTTAGCTCAAGATCATCCACTGGACGCAATAGTACAGGGTCAATCTCTTCTTTTTCTTTGATTGGTTCAGGAGCTTCTTCCGCTTCCAAATCTACGAAAATAGCGATTTGCTGTTGTAGAATGGTTGCAGCTTTGCGAATAGCTTCTTCAGGGTCGATCGTGCCATTGGTCTCAAGCTCGATAATCAATTTATCAAGATCGGTACGCTGCTCAACACGAGCGTTTTCAACATCGTATGCAACTCGTAGAATTGGGCTGAAGCTGGCATCCAACTTCAAGCGGCCAATTACTTTAGAATTCGCATCTTCACGACGCTGATTCGCAGGCTCATAGCCACGACCGGTCACCACACGAAGACGCATCTTCAGATGACCACGCTCACTCAATGTACCTAGCACCAAGTTTGGATTGGCGATTTCGACATTATGTGGCAATTCAAGGTCAGCAGCTGTTACGACGCCTGCACCCTTTTTATCCAAAGTCAAGTAAGCTTCATGCTGATCGTGCAGGATGATCGCCAAAGACTTTAGGTTAAGTAGAAGATCTAGAACATCTTCTTGCAGACCTTCTAGAGTAGAATACTCATGATCCACACCCTCAATCTCAGCCTCAATGACTGCAGCACCAGACAAAGAAGATAGTAGAATGCGGCGTAGAGCATTACCTAGTGTATGCCCAAAACCGCGTTCTAACGGCTCGAGCGTGACCTTAGCAGTCGTTTCATTAACCGTATCAACGCTAATCGCGCTCGGTGTTAGAAACTCAGTTGCATTTGTCATAGTGTCACCTCGAATTAGTTCGGATTATTTAGAATATAGCTCAACAATCAAGTGTTCGTTGATTTCAGCAGGTAATTCGCTACGCTCTGGCGCAGATTTGAAAGTACCTTGTAGTTTGCTGTGATCAACTTCCAACCATGCAGGAATACCGCGTTGTGTCGCTAGCTCAACTGCGTTTTTGATACGAAGTTGCTCTTTTGATTTTTCGTGTACAGCAATCACATCACCATCTTGAACTTGGATTGATGGAATGTTCACACGAACAAATTCGTCACGACCAGCTTTCTTAAGTAGGATTGCACGGTGGCTAACCAACTGACGCGCTTCTGCACGAGTTGCACCAAAGCCCATACGATACACAACATTGTCAAGACGACGCTCTAGAGTTACTAGCAAGTTCTCACCAGTAGCACCGCGTTGGCGAGCAGCTTCTTTATAGTAGTTAGAGAACTGACGCTCTAGTACGCCATACATACGTTTAACTTTTTGCTTTTCACGAAGCTGTGATGCGTATTCAGAAGTTTTATTTTGGCTATTGCCATGCTGACCAGGTACGCGACCTGCTTTTTTAGTCTTCACATCGTAAGCTTTAACGCCTGACTTCAATTGAAGATCAGTGCCCTCACGGCGTGATAGTTTTAGTTTTGGACCAATATAACGGGCCATAAGTCTATCTCCTTAAACGCGGCGCTTCTTAGGTGGGCGGCAGCCGTTGTGTGGAATTGGGGTGACATCGCTGATGCTGTTGATTTTATAACCCAATGCACCTAATGCACGAACCGCAGACTCACGACCTGGTCCTGGACCTTTAACCAAGACATCAACATTCTTAACACCATAAGTTTCTTGTGCTGCTTTACCAGCAACTTCAGCTGCTACCTGTGCAGCAAATGGTGTAGATTTGCGTGAACCGCGGAAGCCTTGTCCACCTGATGTGGCCCAAGCCAATGCATTACCTTGACGATCAGTAATCGTTACAATGGTGTTATTAAAAGACGCATGAATGTGGGCGATACCTTCAGATACCGAACGACGAGCCACTTTTTTGCGGCTACGAGTGTCTTTTGCCATCTTTTAGCTTCCTAAGTTAGTTACTTTTTAATTGCTTTGCGTGGACCTTTACGGGTACGCGCGTTAGTTTTTGTGCGTTGACCATTAACTGGCAGACCACGACGGTGGCGAAGACCACGGTAGCAACCTAGATCGACCAAACGCTTGATGTTCATTGAAACTTCACGACGAAGGTCACCTTCAACTGTGTAGTTTGCAACTTCTGCACGGACAGCATCAAGTTGTGAATCATCTAACGAACCGATTTTGGTAGTTTCAGCGATACCAACTTTAGCAAGGATTTGCTTAGCAGTAGTACGACCAATACCAAAAATGTAAGTTAGCGAAATCACAGCGTGTTTGTTGTCCGGAATGTTTACACCGGCAATACGAGCCATTGATTTCTCTCCATTAGCACAAATGCGAATGCATTTGCTAAGTGTTTAACCGCCATCAAAAAATGATAGCATGGCAAGAAGCGGATAATACATTATCCGCTACCAAATTTCAAGTATTAATTTGTAAAATTAACCTTGACGTTGTTTGTGGCGTGGCTCTGCACTGCAAATCACAAGAACTTTACCCTTGCGACGAACAATTTTGCAGCTACCACAGATTTTTTTGACAGATGCTTGAACTTTCATGTCATGCTCCTAAAAGTCATCAGTTAAGATGATTTGATTAATGCTTGATCATGGTATTGATGCGACATTAAGTGCGCTTGGATCTGTGCAATGAAGTCCATCAACACAACTACCATAATCAACAAAGAAGAACCACCCAATGGAATCGGAATATTAAACGAGTATTGAACAATCATCGGCATCAAACAGATGATGGTCATATACATCGCACCGATAAAGGTCAGTCGGTTCAAAACAAAATCTAAATATCGTCTGGTTTGTAAACCTGGGCGAATACCCGGAATGTACGCACCACTGCGTTTTAGGTTCTCAGCAACTTCAGTTGGATTGAACATCAAAGCTGTATAAAAATAACAGAAAAAGATGATCATCAACGCAAATAACAGCAAGTATAAAGGCTGACCAGGTGCCAACACCAGTGAGATAGTTTGTAGAACCTCTTGAGTGGTTGTTGGATTGGTCGTATTCATTGTCCACTGACCCAAACTTGCTGGCAGTAGTAATAATGAACTTGCAAAGATCGCAGGAATAACACCAGCCATGTTTAATTTCAAGGGCAGATGTGATTGCTGCTGCGCATAGACTTTACGACCTTGTTGCTGTTTTTGTGCGTAATTGACTGGGACACGGCGTTGTGCGCGTTCAATAAAAACAATCGCTGCCGTCACAGCAAGACCCAAGATTGCGAACAACAAAATCACAATCATGTTCATATCTTGTGTCAATGCTTGAGAAATCATGGTAGGTGCTGAAGCAATGATGCTGGCAAAAATCAGCATCGAAATACCATTACCCACACCGCGCTCAGTGATTTGCTCACCCAGCCACATCAAAAACATCGAACCTGCTACCAATGAAGTCACCGCAGGAATATAGAACCCCAAGCCTGTCGTGATGGTCAAGCCGCCAGCGATCAAACCTGTGGACATACCTACCGCCTGAACAAACGCTAAAGCCAAAGTGCCTTGGCGTGTATATTTGTTCAAAATGCGGCGACCTGACTCACCTTCTTTTTTCAACGCTTCAAGCGACGGTACTACCGTGGACATCATCTGCACAACAATCGACGCAGAAATGTACGGCATGATACCCAAAGCCATGATGGACATACGCTCAAGCGCACCGCCTGAGAACATATTCACCATGCCCAAAAAAGTATTTTGGTTGCTTTGGAAAAATTGAGCCAAGCCATTTGGATCCATTCCCGGTACAGGAATGTGCGAACCCAGACGATAAACAATCAGCGCCCCAATCAAAAATAACAAACGACTCCACAGTTCATCATATTTGCGAATGAAAGCAAAAGGATTGAGTGGTAGTCTTGAGCGTGACGCCAACTGCTTAGACATAGATTACTCCTCGACGCTGCCACCAGCAGCTTCGATTGCTTGTTTTGCGCCTTTAGTAACTTTAACGCCTTTGAAAGTCAATGCGCGAGTTACTTCACCTGATAGGATGATACGAGCACGTTTCATATCGCCACGGATGATGTTAGCAGCTTTCAAAGTCTCAACGCTTACTACATCGCCTTCGATTTTATTCAGTTCAGATAGGCGAACTTCAGCAGTCGTCATAGCGATTTTTGAAGTAAAACCGAACTTAGGCAGACGGCGGTAGATTGGCATTTGACCGCCTTCAAAACCCGCTGGAATGCTTGAACCTGAACGAGAAATTTGACCTTTGATACCGCGGCCACCGGTTTTACCGATGCCAGAACCGATACCGCGACCACGGCGAAGTGCTTTTTTCTTAGCACCAACTGCTGGTGACAGTTCGTTTAGTTTAAGACCCATTACACTTCCTCCACTTTAACCATGTAGATCACACGATTTACCATACCGCGAGTAGATGGAGTATCTTCTACTTCTACAGTATGACCGATGCGACGAAGTCCCAAGCCTTTCAAACAAGCTTTGTGGCTTGCCAAACGATGGGCACTCGACTTAATTTGAGTAACTTTCATTTTTTTCATCGTAACTCACCTACTCTTAGCCCAAAATTTCTTCAACAGTTTTGCCACGCTTAGCAGCAACTTGCTCTGGAGAAGTCATGTCACGCAGACCATTGAAAGTTGCGCGAACAACATTAGCTGCATTGGTAGAGCCGTAGCACTTAGCCAATACGTTTTGAACGCCTGCAACTTCAAGTACTGCACGCATAGCACCACCAGCAATTACACCAGTACCTTCAGATGCTGGTTGCATATATACTTTAGATGCGCCGTGACGAGCATTGATTGGGTGCTGGATGGTAGTACCAGCAAGCTCAACAGTGATCATGTTGCGCTTAGCAGCTTCAAGAGCTTTTTGGATCGCAGCAGGTACTTCGCGTGCTTTACCACGACCAAAACCTACACGACCATTACCATCACCAACAACAGTTAGTGCAGTGAAAGAGAAGATACGACCACC
Organism: Moraxella sp. FZLJ2109; assembly: GCF_024296965.1. NCBI lineage: Bacteria > Pseudomonadati > Pseudomonadota > Gammaproteobacteria > Moraxellales > Moraxellaceae > Moraxella > Moraxella sp. FZLJ2109. Next base: position 1,355,474 of record NZ_CP101112.1, on the reverse strand, counting down.
TTTGACCACTTTAGTAACGCGATCAACGGCAACCAATTTTTCAACCAAACCGTCTGTTTGTTCTACTTTTGCCATGATTAAAACTCCAATCCGTTCTCGCGAGCTGCGTCAGCTAGTGCTTTTACGCGGCCATGATATTTAAAACCACTACGGTCAAATGCAACTTTAGTTACGCCAGCTGCTTTTGCGCGCTCAGCAATCAAAGCACCAACAGCTTTTGCTGCTTCAACATTACCAGTTGCACCTGAACGAAGCGTTGCATCAAGAGTAGAAGCTTGAGCAACAACAACACCGCCTGTAGGCGAGATGATTTGTGCATAGATGTGACGCGGAGTGCGAGTCACAGTCAAACGATTAACACCCAAATGACGGATGTGTGCACGAGTTTTTTTAGCTCGACGAAGACGAGCTGCTTTTTTATCGAACATTTCGGCTCACCTTATTTTTTCTTAGCTTCTTTACGAAGAACAACTTCATCGCTATAACGAACACCTTTACCTTTATATGGCTCTGGTGGACGGAAGCTACGAATCTTAGCTGCTGCTTGACCAAGTTTTTGCTTATCGCTTGATTTTAGAACGATTTCAGTTTGGCTTGGGCTTTCTGCAGTAACACCTTCAGGAAGTGTATATTCGATTGGGTGAGAGAAACCAAGGCTTAGGTTAACTTTGTTACCTGCAACTTGCGCACGATAACCAACGCCGATCAGTTGTAGGCGACGCTCAAAGCCTTCGCTTACACCTTTAACCATGTTGTTCAATAGAGCACGGACAGTACCAGTGTGCATCCACGCATCTTTGGTGTCAGCAACTGGAGATAGCGTAACAACGCCTTCTTCTTGTTTTAGCTCGACCAATTCATGCAGGCTCAAAGACAGAGTACCATTCTTGCCTTTGACTTCAACCTGCCGATCGTTCAAAGTAACGCTTGTACCAGCTGGTAGCGTTACTGGGGCTTTAGCCACACGAGACATAGGAATTTCCTTCAATTTAAAATTACACCATCCAATAAAAATTATGGATGGCCACAAAAAAACTAACAGGCATTTAAGCCCGTTAGTTTAACACATTTACATCAAAGAGTAAATCAATAATGTAAGTTTTTTGTAAGCAAGTCGCTTACAGATTATGCAACCAGTGCAATAACCTCACCACCGATGCCTGCGGCACGAGCAGCACGATCGCTCATGATGCCCTTGCTGGTAGAGATGATTGCAACACCTAGGCCTTTTTGGACGCTTGGTAGCTCATCTTTACCACGGTATTGACGAAGACCAGGACGGCTGTAGCGTTTCAATTGCTCGATAACACCTTTGCCTTGGTAGTACTTCAATTCGATAGTCAATACTTTTTTGCCGTTTTCAACTTCGCTAACAGTAGCAGAAGTTAGGTAACCTTCAGCAACCAACAAATCAGCGATTGATTTGCGTAGCTTAGAAGCTGGCATTTGTACAGATGGTTTGTTTCGTGATTGTGCGTTGCGAATGCGAGTTAGCATGTCAGCAACTGGATCTTGCATACTCATAGCTTAACTCCTTATTACCAGCTAGCTTTACGAACGCCAGGCACATCGCCTTGCATTACATATAGACGCAACATGTTGCGTGATAGACCAAATTTACGGAAATAACCGTGTGGACGGCCAGTGACACCACAACGATTGCGCAGGCGCACTGGAGATGCGTTGCGTGGCAATGCTTGTAGTGCCAACATGGCATCTAGACGCTCTTCTTCGCTAGCATTGATATCGCTAATGATAGCTTTTAGCTTAGCACGCTTTTCGGCATACTTAGCGACAGTTTTTTCGCGTTTTAGTTCGCGATTAATCATGCTCTTTTTAGCCATAACGTTTTACCTTATCTGAATGGGAAGCCAAATGCTTTTAGCAATGCACGACCTTGATCATCGTTCGCTGCGGTGGTAGTGATGGTAACATCTAGACCACGGATACGGTCGATTTTATCAAAATCTACTTCAGGGAAAACGATCTGCTCTTTGATGCCTAGTGAGTAGTTACCACGACCATCAAATGCTTTAGCAGAAAAACCACGGAAGTCACGAATACGAGGAATTGCAATGGCAATTAGACGATCTAGGAATTCATACATTTGATCGCCACGCAAAGTAACTTTGCAACCGATTGGCCATTCTTCACGAATTTTAAAGCCTGCAACTGATTTGCGAGCTTTGGTTACGACAGGTTTTTGACCAGCGATTGCGGTCATGTCAGCCAAAGCACCTTCTAGTAGTTTTTTATCTTGTGCAGCACCACCAACACCCATGTTTAGTGTGATTTTGGTGATTTTTGGCACTTGCATGACATTTTCTAAGCCCAGCTCGTCTTTGATTTGCTGTTTTAGCTTGTCATTGTATAAAGATTTAAGTCTTGCCATTACTATATACCCTTAGTCTCTTATGCAGTCGCCACTACTTCACCAGTAGAACGATAGATGCGTTGTTTTACGCCTTCTTCGTTTACTTGGTAAGCAATACGATCAGCTTTTTGGGTTTTTGCGTTATAAATCGCAACATTTGAAATATGTAGGAAAGCTTCTTGCTTAACGATGCCACCTTCTTTACCTAGCATTTGGTTAGGTTTTTGGTGTTTGGTGACGATGTTTACGCCTTCAACTTTTACACGGTCTGCTTTCACCGCCAAAATTGTGCCTTGCTTGCCTTTGTCTTTGCCAGCAATCACAACCACGGTGTCGCCTTTACGTAACTTTGCCATAATAAGCCTCTAATACAATTACAGTACTTCTGGCGCAAGTGAAACAATCTTCATGAATTGTTCACCACGCAGTTCACGAGTAACAGGTCCAAAAATACGCGTTGCAATTGGTGCTTTGTTGTTGTTCAACAATACCGCAGCATTGTCGTCAAAACGAAGTACAGAACCATCTGGGCGACGAACGCCTTTTTTGGTGCGTACTACAACTGCATTCATCACGTCACCTTTTTTAACACGGCCACGCGGAATAGCGTCTTTTACTGTTACTTTGATGATGTCGCCAACAGATGCATAACGACGATGAGAACCACCCAGTACTTTAATGCACTGAACGCGTTTTGCACCACTGTTATCTGCAACTTCCAGCATTGTTTCAGTCTGAATCATCGCATTACTCCAATATTAATAAAGCAATAAAAGCCATTTGCTGCCGAAATTGGCAGATATACATCTAAAAAGACATACATTATACAAGCAAATGGCTTAAATTGCAAATAGCTCAAATTTTTACTGCACGCTCAACCACTTCCACCAAAGCCCAAGTTTTGGTCTTTGAGAAAGGACGGGTTTCTTTGATGCGTACGATATCACCTTCTTGGCAAGTATTCGTTTCGTCATGTGCTTTAAGCTTAGTCGAACGGCGAACTTGCTTGCCATACATTGGGTGACGGATTTGGCGCTCAACCAACACCACGATAGATTTGTCCATCTTGTTGCTGATTACTTTACCAGTTACAACGCCAACTTCTTGAGTGGTGTTCTCGCTCATGCGTCACCTCTTTGTTTTTCGTTGATCAAAGTCAAAATCTTAGCGATAGTACGACGATTCGCTTTGATTTCGTGAGTGTTGCCAAGCTGACCCGTTGCTTTTGCCATGCGCAGACGAAATGCGTCAAGTTGCTTTTCGTCAAGCAATTGAGCCAACTCTTCTACTGATTTTTCGCGTAATTCGTTGGTTTTCATTACATAATCGTCCGTTTAACAATGGTAGTCTTGAATGGAAGCTTAGCAGCCGCTAGCGTTAGCGCTTCACGGGCTAGCTCTTCGCTAACACCTTGGATTTCATAAAGCATTTTGCCTGGCTTGATTTCTGCCACCCAGTACTCAACAGGACCTTTACCTTTACCCATACGAACTTCTAATGGTTTTTCGGTAATTGGTTTGTCTGGGAATACACGGATCCAGATTTTACCACCACGCTTAATGCGACGAGTGATAGTACGACGAGCAGCTTCGATTTGACGAGCAGTCATACGACCACGACCGATAGATTTTAGACCAATTTCACCAAAAGCAACTGTGTTACCACGCTGGGCTAGGCCAGTGTTACGACCTTTGTGCATTTTGCGAAACTTGGTACGTTTTGGTTGTAACATATCTTAACCTCTGTCTGTGTTGCGGCGGTTAGTACGGCCACGGCGTTTTGGTGCACGAGCTTTGTCTTCAACAACTGGGTTGTAAGCACTGTTCATGCCATCTAGGATTTCACCACGGAAAATCCAAACTTTAACACCGATAGTACCGTAAGTGGTTTCTGCACGAACTGTTGCATAGTCGATATCAGCACGAAGTGTGTGTAGTGGCACACGACCTTCACGATACCACTCAGTACGAGCGATTTCAGCACCACCTAGACGACCTGATAGTTCAACTTTGATACCTTGTGCACCAGCACGCATACTGTTTTGAACAGCACGCTTCATCGCACGACGGAACATCACACGACGCTCAAGCTGGCTTGAGATACCTTCTGCGACTAGACGAGCGTCTAGGTCTGGAGAAGTGATCTCTTGGATGTTAACCTGTGCAGGTACGCCCATCAACTTGGTCAATTCTTTTTGTAGGCTTTCAATGTCTTCGCCTTTTTTACCAATGATGACACCAGGACGAGCACTGTGAATGGTGATTTTTGCTGCACCAGTAGGACGCTCGATGCTGATGTTGCTAACCATTGCACCTTCTAGTTTTTTGCGTAGGAAAGCACGAACTTGGAAGTCGTTTAGCAGATACTCAGAGTATTGCTTTGGGCTTGCATACCAGTTTGCATTGTGCTTTTTGATAACGCCTAGACGGATACCAATTGGATGTACTTTTTGACCCATGATTATTCCCCTACTTTAACAGTGATATGGCAAGTGCGTTTGCTGATGCGATGAGCATGACCCTTGCCACGGGGCATAATACGCTTCAAAGTGATGCCTTCATCAACATAGATGGTAGTAACACGAAGCTTGTCGATGTCAAGACCATTGTTGTGCTCAGCGTTAGCAATCGCTGAATCTAGGCATTTCTTAACCAATTTAGCACCTTTTTTGTTGCTGAAGGTAAGAATGTCTAAAGCACGCTCGATTGATTTACCACGAACTTCGTCCGCAACCAATCTTACTTTTTGTGCCGAAATGGCGGCACCACGTAATTTTGCAGTTACTTCCATGGTAGCACCTTATCTCTTAGATTTCTTATCAACGCCATGACCGCGATATGAACGGGTCGGAGCGAATTCACCTAGTTTGTGACCAACCATTTGTTCGTTCACGATAACTGGCACATGAGTGCGGCCGTTGTGAACTGAGATGGTTAGACCTACCATTTGTGGTAGAATCATCGAGCGACGTGACCAAGTTTTGATCGGTTTGCGGTTGTTGCTTTCTAGAGCGTCTTCAACCTTGGCAAACAAATGCGCATCGATAAATGGACCTTTTTTCAATGAACGAGGCATGAAACTTTTCCTTTATTTCTTGGCACGACGGCGACGGATGATCATACTGTCAGTACGCTTGTTAGAACGAGTCTTAAGACCCTTAGCTTTCTGACCCCATGGGCTGGTTGGGTGCTTACCGAAGTTACGGCCTTCACCACCACCGTGTGGGTGGTCAATCGGGTTCATCGCAGTACCACGAACGGTAGGACGAACACCACGCCAGCGCGCTGCACCTGCTTTACCTAGTGATTTTAGGTTGTTTTCAGTGTTTGATACTTCACCGATAACCGCACGGCAGTTAGCGTGGATACGGCGAGTTTCACCTGAACGCAAACGAACGATCACATAAGCACCATCACGACCTAGCAACTGAACTGCTGCACCAGCTGAACGAGCGATTTGCGCGCCTTTGCCGATTTTTAGTTCGATGTTGTGGATCACGGTACCAACAGGAATATTTTTAAGTGGCAAGCAGTTACCTGGACGGATTGGTGCTGCTTCACCTGATACTACTTGATCACCTACGCTCAATTTCTTTGGCGCGATGATGTAGCGACGCTCACCGTCAGCATACTTAAGTAGTGCAATGTGTGCGGTACGGTTTGGATCGTATTCAATACGCTCAACAACAGCTGGGATACCATCTTTGTTGCGTTTGAAGTCAACTAGACGATAGTGTTGCTTATGACCACCACCGATGTGGCGAGTAGTAATACGACCGTTGTTGTTACGACCACCAGTTTTAGCTTTTGATTCAACAAGCGGTGCATATGGACGACCTTTGTAAAGGTGTGGATGCACTACTTTCTCAACAAAGCGGCGACCTGGTGATGTAGGTTTTGCTTTTACGATAGGCATTTTGTTAATCCTTATTCGTTAGTCGCTGTTTCACTAGTGATTTCTTCACCAGCACCGATTTGTACGTCTGAACCAGCTTTTAGGGTCACATACGCTTTTTTGATGTCGTTACGCTTACCAACAACACGGCCAAAACGCTTAGTTTTGCCTTTGATGTTTAGCGTGTTTACTTTAACAACTTCAACACCTTCAAACATTAGCTCAACAGCTTGTTTGATTTCTTTTTTGGTAGCTTTGCCATCAACTTTGAAAACCTGCACACCAAGGGTATCACCTAGGCGTTGAGATTTTTCTGAAAATACAGGTGCTTTTAGTACCTGATATAGTCTTGCGTTGCTCATGCAAGTGTCTCCTCAAATTGTTTGGCTGCTTCAACAGTCATAATTACTTTGTCAAAAGAAACCAAGCTTACTGGATCAACTTCACGAGTACCCAATACATTCACATATGGGATGTTGCGTGCAGCTAGGTACAAGTTTTCGTCAACTTCGTGAGTTACGATCAATGCACGCGGTGCGTTTAGGTCAGCCAATTTAGCAACCAATTCTTTGGTTTTTGGTGAAGAAACAGTGATGTCATCAACCAATACCAAACGCTCTTGACGCACTAGCTCAGCTAGGATGCATTGCATTGCACCACGGTACATTTTACGGTTCACTTTTTGTGACCAGTCTTGTGGCTTAGCAGCGAATGCACGACCACCGCCAACCCAGATTGGGCTACGGATAGAACCGGCACGCGCACGGCCAGTACCTTTTTGACGCCATGGCTTCTTGCCACCGCCAGAAACTTCGCCACGAGTTTTTTGTGCACGAGTACCTTGACGAGCACCAGCCAAATAAGCGGTAACTACTTGATGTACCAAGGCTTCATTGAACTCACGGCCAAATGCGACCTCTGAAAGCTCAACCGCTGCACCTGTAACAGTTTTTAAATTCACGTTTAATCCCCTTAGGCTTTAACTGACGGACGTACGATAACATCGCCACCGTTGGCACCTGGAACAGCACCCTTGATGACTAGTACACCTTTTTCGGCGTCAACTGAAACAATTTCCAAGCCTTGAACAGTAACACGCTTGTTACCCATTTGACCTGGCATTTTTTTGCCTTTGAAAACGCGACCTGGGGTTTGGTTTTGACCTGTAGAACCCAATACACGGTGAGAAACAGAGTTACCGTGAGTTGCGTCTTGAGTGCGGAAGTTGTGACGCTTCACACCACCTTGGAAACCTTTACCCTTGCTTTGACCAGTCACATCAACCAACTGACCAACTTCAAAGATATCAGCTAGGATATTGCCGCCAACTTCGCGACCTTCTAGGTCAGCTTCTTCTGCGCGGAATTCCCAAACACCACGACCAGCGGCTACGCCAGCTTTTGCGAAGTGTCCTTTTTGAGCAGCAGTTACGCGGCTGTCACGACGCTCACCAGTGGTGATCTGAATCGCGTTATAGCCATCGGTGTCTACTGTTTTGATTTGCGAGATGCGGTTGGCATCAACCTCAACCACTGTTACAGGGATAGATACGCCTGCTTCAGTGAAGACTCGGGTCATGCCGCATTTTTTACCGACTAAACCAATCGCCATTTTAGACCTCATTTATATTAAAAGTTAATAGTTCAAACCAGACTTATGTTCATTAGCCCAAAGCGATCTGAACATCAACACCAGCAGCTAGATCTAGCTTCATCAGTGCATCAACAGTTTTGTCAGTTGGTTGCACGATGTCGATCATACGCTTATGGGTGCGAATTTCGTACTGGTCACGAGCGTCTTTGTTGACGTGTGGTGATGTCAATACGTTGAACCGCTCAATACGAGTCGGCAACGGTACAGGACCGCAAACTTGTGCACCTGTACGCTTTGCAGTATCGACAATCTCTTGTGCCGACTGGTCAATCAGACGATGGTCGAACGATTTTAGTCGGATACGGATTCTCTGGTTAGCCATGCCAACAAGCTCCTAATTAAGTGCTTTATAAACTTCCATCTATGCGTTTATTGCGTTTTAGACTTCAGTTAAACCGTTAAAATTTGTTCTCGAAAAGCTGAAAACAAAATAATCCTATCCCTGCCAACCTTGCATAAGAATGCTGGTAGCAGGGGTGTTTTGTTCAATAGTGCCAAAATCGATGCTTTGGCTGTGGCGTTGACTTGGTACTTCCTCAACTTTTGAACATTGGTTCATTCATGAAGTAAACTTTTGATTCATTCGGCAAATTCTGCCATCAAAAGCGCAACGCAATACAATGATGGCGTGTATTATACACGAAAATTGGCACAATGCAAGGTATTTATTGGCTTTTTGTGTGTTTTTTGCCAAGTTTTTGAATGATTTTACAAAAGACTAACAAAGCGTGTCTATTGTACAATTTTTAATCATTATTTTTGACATTAATATGCATTTTATTAATTTTTACTATGTTAATTTTTGATAAATATTGGGTAAAAATGGCATTTTTACATTAAAATTATTTATAAAAAATTATTTTTTGATAAATAAAATCAATCTAATGCGATATTATATTGCTCTTGTTGATATAATGGTTCTATCTCAAAACGGATGGGTTTACCAATCAAATACTCCAAATCAGCGACGGTGTTGGCTTCGCTTGATAGCATCAGTTCAATCACTGCACCGTGGGCGATGACGGTAAACTGGCGTGGGGCATTAAAGGTGCGTGCATATCGCATGATCTCACGAAATATCTCAAAGCAGACAGTCTCTGCGGTCTTGATATAGCCCTTGCCTTCACAGACTGGGCAAGGCTCGCACAGCTGTTGTGGTAGCGACTCTCGGGTACGCTTGCGTGTCATCTCAACCAATCCAAGCTCACTGACCTGCGTGATATTGGTTTTGGCATAGTCATACGACAGCTGTTCTTGCAAGCTTGCCAATACATCCGCTCGGTGTGCTTCTTCGAGCATATCAATGAAGTCTAGAATAATAATCCCGCCCAAGTTTCTTAGGCGAATCTGCCTTGCGATGACTTGTGTGGCTTCTAGATTAGTCTTATAGACTGTATCTTCGAGTGAACGCGCGCCGACATACGAGCCTGTATTGACATCGATGGTGGTCATCGCTTCGGTTTGATCGATAATCAGATAGCCACCAGATTTGAGATCAACACGGCGTTTTAGGGCATTTTGGACATCTTCTTCGACACGATATAAGTCAAATAATGGTACTTCGCCTGCATAATGGGCGACCATCGGTGCAATCGATGGGACAAATTCACGGGCAAAATGCGCCACTTCATGATAGACTGCTTCGTGGTCGATCAGCACTTTGGTGGTTTTTTCGTTGACCAAATCACGGATACAGCGAAGTGGCAAGGACAACTCTTGATAGATCAGCTCAGATTTCTTGTTTGAGTGCAGCTTGGCAGCAGCTTGTCGTGTCAAAATCGTCCGCCATAGCTGCACCAAATAATAGATATCTTCTTCAAGCTTAATCTCACTCACCTTTTCGGCGGCAGTGCGAGCAATCAGTCCGCCTTTGAGATTTGCCGATTGTAATAACTTGGTCAATTCGTTCTTTAGGCGGGTGCGTTCGTCACTTTCTTCGATGCGGATTGACACACCGACATATTCATCACTGGTCGGTAAATACACAAGATAGCGAGATGGTAATGAGATATTGGTGGTCAAACGCGCACCTTTGGTGCCAAGCTCATCTTTGATGACTTGTACCAAAATGCGGTCACCTTCTCTGAGACGATATTGGATCAAATCTGTGCTTGGTGTGGGTTTTTTGGTGACGGTCAGTGACTTGACATCAGTGACAGCACTATGTCCTTGCTCAAGCTCACTGCTTTGTGCTGGACTGTGTGCAATAGCTAGGCGTGTGATGGGTGTTTGGATAATCTCATCAGGGCTGTCATTCATGCGTTTAGGTTTTTGCATATCATTGGCGTGCAAAAATGCCGTCCGTGACTGGCCAATATCCACAAACGCCGCCTGCATCCCTGGTAGCACTCGCACCACCGTGCCTAGATAAATATTACCCACTAAGCCCAATTTTTGGTGGCGTTCGATCAGTATTTCGCTCGTCACACCATCGGTCAAGACCGCCACCCGAGATTCCATCGGCGTATAATTAATCAATAACTCTTCTGACATTTTTTACTCAATTTTTATAATTTTCAAATTCTTTATCGCTATCGATTATAGTAAGCGATATTGCCGATTTATGCAAGGTAAAGCGATACGGCTTGCGTACAGCGTGCATGGTGCTTGATTGGCGCTCAAGTGTATGGCTTAAGCCACTTTAAGCCACTATCAGTACTTGTAATTGATGCTTGTGGTGTTTTACTTTATTGATCTGCTTTTGGGCGGTCAAGCATATCATCCAGCGCCTGCACCACTTGTGATAATGGCAAGCCGACCACATTGGTATAGCTACCGTGAATCGCTCGCACCCATGCTGCTGCACCGCCTTGGATGGCATACGCCCCTGCCTTATCCTGTGGCTCGCCTGACTGCCAGTAGCTTGTCTTTTGAGCATCACTTAGGCGGACAAACTCAACCTGTGTCCGCTCGCACAGATAACGCCGATCAATGCACGCACCTTGTGAAAGATGAGTCAAACAAACAGCCGTCCAAATCTCATGCGTCGTATCCGATAGCTTATCCCACATCCGATAAGCATCCGCCTGATCAACAGGCTTGGTCAAGACTTCGCCATCATCAAGCACGCCAATGGTATCGGCTGTGATGACAATGCACTCAGTTGGCAAAGTCGCATCCGCCATCACCGCATCGGCTTTGGTCATCACCATACGGCGAATATAGGCATCTGCCGACTCGCCTGCCAGCCACGACTCATCAACCTCTACGCCCACCGTCATAAACTCAATTCCTGCTTGGCTCAATAGCTCTCTACGGCGTGGTGATGTCGATGCTAGGATAATGACTGGGCGTGCGGCTGTGTTCATGGTGGATGCGTCCAATAGATGACCAATAAAATTGTGGCAATTATCCACCTTTTCATGGCATGGGTCAAATCAAATCTCATCGGCACAGATTTCTATCCATCGCTTTGTACTCATGGCAAGCTATGGTACAATGGTGCTGATTTTTTTCTTATTTTTATCTCAAGGAAAAACCATGAGCCAACTTACTTCGGACGACATCCTATCGGTTGCCAATTTGGCACGCCTAAAAGTGGATGACAACCTAGCAGCTGACTACGCCAAAGACATCAGCAAAATCCTAGCGATGATGGATATCTTAAGCTCGGTCAATACCGACGGCGTCGCCCCACTTGCCAATATTCACGAATCTAGCCAAACCCTGCGTGCTGATGTGCCGACCACCGACATTGACCGCACCGCCAATCAATCCGTTGCACCAAGCACGGCAGATGGCTTGTACCTTGTACCACAAGTGATTGAATAATTGAATAGTTTGATTAAAATTCGTGATAATTAACACTTAGGACACTCCATGTCAAATCTACACACCTTATCTGTTGCCGAAATCGCATCAGGTCTTGCCAACAAAGACTTTAGCAGTCTTGAGATGACCACGCATTTACTGGGTCGTATTGATACTTTAAATAAAGATCTAAACAGCTTCATCACCGTCACCGCCGAACAAGCCCTAGAAAACGCCAAAGCCGCCGATACCCTGCGTGCAGGTGGCGATACTCGTGCGCTACTTGGCGTACCGATGGCACACAAGGACAATCTATGCACCCAAGGCGTCTTGACCACCTGTGGCTCAAAGATGCTGTATAACTTTGTCTCGCCTTATAACGCTACACTGGTAGAAAATGTCGCCAATGCAGGCTTTATTAGCCTAGGTAAGCTGAACATGGATGAGTTCGCCATGGGTTCGGATAACGAAAAATCTTATTATGGTGCTGTGCATAATCCTTGGGATCTTAGCCGTGTGCCAGGTGGCTCATCTGGTGGCTCAGCCGCAGCTGTGGCAGCTAGCCTAGTGCCTGTGGCGACAGGCTCGGATACCGGTGGCTCAATCCGTCAGCCGGCCAGCTTCTGTGGTATCACAGGCATCAAGCCAACCTATGGCCGTGTCTCACGCTATGGCATGATCGCTTATGCATCAAGCTTTGATCAAGCAGGTTCATTTGGCAAATCTGCCCTAGACTGCGCCTATTTACTCCAAGCCATGTCAGGCTATGATGCCAAAGACTCAACCAGCATCGCCAAAGATGTCCCTGATTGGGTCGCAGAAATCCACGCATCACGCACTGCCGATAAGCCATTGGCAGGTCTAAAAATCGGTGTGCCAACCGAATACTTCGGTGCAGGTCTTAACGATGAAGTCTCAAGCACCGTCAAAGCTGCCCTAGCCCAATACGAAGCCCTAGGCGCGACACTGGTCGATATCCACTTGACTAGTCCTGAGATTACGCTGGCCACTTATTATCTACTTGCCCCTGCCGAAGCCAGCTCAAACCTGTCTCGCTTTGATGGCGTGCGTTTTGGTTATCGCTGCGACAATCCAAAAGACCTACAAGACCTATACACCCGCTCTCGCTCCGAAGGCTTTGGCGCTGAAGTACAACGCCGTATCATCATGGGGACTTATGCCCTATCGGCAGGTTATTTTGATGCGTATTATGTCAAAGCTCAAAAAGTACGCCGTCTGATTGCCGAAGATTTTGCCAAAGCCTTTGCAAACTGTGATGTCATCGCAACGCCAACAGCGCCAACCACCGCCTATCAAATCGGTGCCAGCCTAACCCCATCTGAAATCTACATGGGTGATGTCTATACCATCGGTGTCAACCTAGCTGGCCTACCTGCCATCAGCCATCCGATTGGCTTTGATAAACAAGGCTTGCCAGTGGGCTTACAGCTGATTGGTAATCATTGGCAAGAAGGCAAGCTTTTGACCACAACTGATGCTTATCAGCAAGTGACTGATTATCACAAGGCTGTGCCAACGATTGGCTAATCATCGATACGAGCAACCACAAGGATAAGGATATGGGCAAGAAAGCGATAAGCACAAACATCGTGGTTCGACCAACCGAACCCTACGACCATCAAGGGCTATATGACTTATACAGACAGCCTGAAGTCTATCGTCAGACGCTTGCTTTGCCTAGTCAGTCCTTACACAGTTGGGAGAAACGGCTATCTGCCATCCCAAGCCATGTGCATTCATTCGTAGCACTGCTTGATAATGATGACGAATATCGCATCGTGGGTAATGTCGCCTTGACCATCGAGACCGCCGTGCGTCGCCGTCATGCAGGCTCCATCGTCATCGCCGTCAGTGCAGACAGTCACGGACAAGGCATCGGCACGATGCTGATGCAGACCATCGTTGATTTGGCGGATAATTGGCTTGACTTATCCCGACTGGAATTACAAGTTTATACCGATAACACGCCTGCGATTGCTTTGTATGAAAAATTTGGCTTTATCAACGAAGGCACGCTGCGTAACTACGCCTATCGTGATGGCAAGCTGTGCGATTTGTATATGATGGCGAGAACCAAAAATTCATCAGACACCAATTGAAAAGAGAACCACTATGACCAATCAAGCTCCACTTATCGACGGCTATGAAGTCGTCATCGGCATTGAAATTCACTGCCAATTAAACACCGAAAGTAAAATTTTCTCAAATGCGCCGACCGCTTTTGGTGCAGAGCCAAACACCCAAGCCACCATCGTTGATCTAGGCTTTCCAGGTGCTTTGCCTGTGCTGAACGAAGGCGTGATTGAGCGTGCGCTCAAATTTGGCTTAGGCGTCAATGCTGAACTGGGTATGTACAATACCTTTGACCGCAAAAACTATTTTTATCCTGATTTGCCAAAAGGCTACCAAACCACCCAAATGGCAAATCCCATCGTCGGCAAAGGCTATATTGATATCCTAGTCAATGCAGGACAAAAAGACGAATACACCAAACGCATCGGCATCACCCGTGCCCACCTAGAAGAAGATGCGGGCAAATCGGTGCATGACGCTGTGCCCGCCATGACAGGCGTGGATTTGAACCGTGCAGGTACGCCGCTCATCGAGATCGTCTCTGAGCCTGATATGCGTTCGGTTGGCGAGGCGGTCGCCTATGTCAAGACCATTCATGAATTGGTCACTTGGCTAGGCATCAGTGATGCGATTATGGCAGAAGGCTCGTTCCGTGCTGACATCAACATCTCAGTACACAAGCCAAATACGCCATTTGGTACACGCTGTGAGCTTAAAAACCTAAACTCATTCCGCTTCATCGAGCGTGCCATCAAATCAGAAATCGAACGCCAAATCGATGTCATCGAAGACGGCGGAAAAGTCGTGCAAGCCACTCGCCTGTATGACCCTGAGCGTGACGAAACCCGTGCGATGCGTACCAAAGAAGAAGCCAATGACTATCGCTATTTCCCTTGCCCTGACCTATTGCCTGTGGTGATTAGTGATGAGACTTTGGCAAAAGTCAAAGCCGATATGCCAGAGCTGCCAAGCGTGCGTAAAGAGCGATTTGTGAATGAATTTGGACTATCTACCTATGATGCCAATGTGTTAAACGGCAGCCGTGAATTGTCCGATTATTTCTTGGAAGTCATTGCCATCACCGGCAATCAGCACGCCAAAATCGCCGCCAACTGGGTGATGGGCGAGCTGTCAGGCGCACTCAATAAAAATGAGCTGACAATCAATCAATCCCCAATCAGTGCCGAGCGTCTGGCAGGGATGATTGCTCGCATCACCGATAACACCATCAGTGGCAAAATCGCCAAAGAAGTGTTCGGCTATCTGTGGGAATCTGACAAATCAGCCGATGACATCATCGCGGAGCACGGACTCAAACAAGAAACCGACACCGGCGCCATCGAAGCCATCATCAAAGAAGTCTTGGCAAATAATCAAGCGATGGTGGATGAATATAAAGGCGGTAAAGAAAAAGCCTTTAACGGCTTGGTCGGTCAAGTAATGAAAGCCTCTCGTGGCAAGGCAAACCCAGCCCAAGTCAATGAACTGATGAAAAAGCTGATTGGTTAATTAACGGTTAATCAACCAAGCCCCAAATGCTGTGTGTTTGGGGCTTTTATTAGGTTGAGTTTAAGGATTAGTATGTCAAATCAAAAATTTTGTCAATCCGATGATAAATTGCCACAATTTTTATCATTTGACTTTTCAAAGCATCAAATTTATCCAGAATTGCCAAACAATTTCCCATTATTTGACGATTTTTATTTATCACTTGCCCACACCATTCAACATCATTTTGAAAGTTATGCAATTATTTTACATCCAATTGGCTATTATCAAAATGAGCAATACATAGAACCAAAAACCAATAACAGAAAGTCAATATTCAAAGCATTTGGCATATTGGCAAATGATGATATAAATCTAGATAGTTTGACTGATTTATATCATTTGGAAGACAAATTATTTCAAAATAATTGTAATGCACTCTATCTTTCAAATGGCGAATGTTCTGATGTGCAATATAACTTTATTATCAATACTCTAAAAAAATTGGTTAATAATGATATTTACTATTATTATGAAATTTTGAAAATTATCAGTTATTCGGAATATGATTTTCATAAAATATCCGAGCTATTATTTAAAGGCGAGATATTAACACATCAAGAAGTGCAACAGTATTCAAAAATATTCACACAGCCAAGCATGCTGTTTGACAAGAGTGAAACATGGGTTATCGCAACTAATCACGATATACCCTATACATTTATTGGTGGGGACAAATCTTTTGTAGAGAAATTTTTGAATGCTGAATACGATATTTATCCGATTGAACCAAAATATCAATGGATTAAGAAAATTGATTAGCATTGTTATGCAATAAACGCTTTACCACCGACCTTAGAATAATTATCAACCGCCCACAACTTTTTGGCATTACAGCATAACAAATTTTCCACCCCAAAAGCTGTCTTTGGTTATATTTCATGACACACTGACAAAATGGTTGGTTAATCAACTAAGCCCCAAATACTGTGTGTTTGGGACTTATTGCTTTTTATTTATATAAAAATACAAATCTACCATATTTGGTTTGGCTTATGGGCAAAATTTCTTTAACGGTTCTATAAGAAATTCTATTTCTGTCTCAATTCCTGATATCTTCTTAATCGACTGATCGTTCTTGAGCATATTCTGTCGATCGACATCTGGTTCATAAATACTGATGATTATTCTATCCTTAATAGGATCATAACCCATCATGGCAAACCCATCTATACGCTTAGCAAGTGCCACACTGTTATTTGCGATAATATTGGCAATGGCTTGAGCATTATTGGAATTATTTTTTAAGATTGCCACAGGTAGCTTATTTTGAGTGCCTTGCAGATCTCTAAGCTCTGTTAAATCCGCACCCTGCACAGTGGTTCTCACCACCAACCGAAACTCGCCGTTGTTATCAAAATAAATGGATACAATATCATCGCCAAATTTCGCCTGCATCTCATCAATAATGGGCTGGCTATGACTGATTAAATCTAGTCTTCTAGTCGCTTCTTCACGACTGATATCAAACTCTGTGACATATACTTCGATTAGTGACTCATCCCAATCTTGATTTTGTGCATGGCTAATATTGCAAGATAACAAAGCAAAAAAAGATACTAACATCATTTTCTTAAAATACATAACTTACTCCTTGTGAATTTTGGTCAAACTCTTTTAACCAAAATAAGTCAATGCACGCCCATCATCCGTCTTTTGATGTTTTTTATTATATAGCGCATATAAAACGATGGCAATTTTAATCAAAAAAATGGGTGGTTGTGTTGCTAGACTGGTTAAAACTTAGGCACAGCTACCAACCGCCCACAACTTTTTGGCATTACAGTATAACAAATTTTCCGCCCCAAAAGCTGTCTTTGGTTATATTTCATGATACACTGACAAAAAGTTTGGAGATAAATTCCAAAAATTTTAATAGATAACCTAGACAGCCAAGGAGTGGAGATTATGTCAGTATTACATGATTTAGCCGTGTTGCGTTCGCATGGGGGTATGCTCTGCACAGGACTAGACGATGCAAGCATTGAGCGATTTGCAGGCTTTACACCCGAACTCACCCAAGCCATCACGGATGCACTGGCCCGCTATCAAGACATCAAAGCCCAACATCCCGAGCTATTGGCACTGGATGAGCAAGCACAGATTGCTGCCATCCAAGACGGCTTTGTCAATTTTTACGCCAATGATGCTGTCAATCCTTATGTTGCCCTATCTGCTCGTGGCTCGTGGATTGTCACGCTCAAAGGTGCGGTGCTGTATGATACCGGCGGCTATGGGATGCTTGGTTTTGGGCATACGCCTGATGCCGTCATCGATGCGATGGCAAAACCACAAGTCACCGCCAATATCATGACGCCAAATCTCGCCCAATATCAGCTCATTCAAGCACTCAAACAGGAAATCGGACAAACCCAAAACGGCTGTCCTTATACTGGCTTTATGTGCCTAAACTCAGGCTCAGAAGCGGTCGGACTTGCTACACGCATCATCGATGCTCATGCCAAACGCCAAACCGACGCAGGGGCCCGCCATGCCGGTAAAGTCATCAAGCGTCTGACCATCAAAGGCTCATTTCACGGACGCACCGACCGCCCTGCTCTGTACTCAAATTCAAGCCGTAGTAGCTATGACAAATATCTGGCCAGCTACAAAGATGAAGACAGCGTCATCACCGTCGCACCATATGACATCGATGCACTCAAGGCGGTCTTTGCCGATGCTGATGCCAACGGCTGGTTCATCGAAGCGATGCTGATGGAGCCTGTGATGGGCGAAGGCAACCCAGGGCGTAGTGTGCCACGAGCATTTTATGATGCTGCACGAGCCTTGACCCGTGAGCATGGTAGTCTGCTACTCATCGACTCAATCCAAGCAGGTCTGCGTACCACAGGCTATCTGTCGATTGTGGATTCGCCTGAGTTTGAGGGCATTGAACCACCTGATTTTGAGACCTATTCAAAGGCCATCAATGCAGGGCAATTCCCCTTATCCATCCTAGCCATGACCGACTATGCCAGCGGTGAATATCAGCGTGGACTGTACGGCAACACCATGACCACCAATCCACGAGCACTGGATGTCGCCTGTGCGGTGCTGGCTGGTATGACAGATGATGTGCGCGCCAATATCGTCCATCAAGGCAAACAAGCGATTACTAAGCTTACCGCTCTACAAGCCAAGCTTGGCGATGCCATCACCAATGTCCAAGGCACAGGGCTGCTGTTCAGCTGTGAGCTAAATCCACGCTACAAAGCCTATGGCACAGGCAGTGTCGAAGAGTGGCTACGCTTGCACGGCATTGGTGTTATTCATGGTGGTCAAAATGCCCTGCGATTCACGCCACAGTTTGGTATCCGTGATGCTGAACTGGATTTGGTGATTGATAAGCTTGAGCAAGCCTTGGTTGCGATGGCTTAAGTCATTGGCACAATAATCATTCATCAATCCAAGCCCTGCTAAACCCCACTTGGACTTAGCAGGACTTGTTTTATGCTTGCTCGATCAATCAGAATAATGGCGAAAAATTTCCCCAAACCCCTTGTCAATTCGGCAAAATCGGCTACAATAGGCACATCGGAATGTAGCGCAGCTTGGTAGCGCACTTGCATGGGGTGCAAGGGGTCGTAGGTTCAAATCCTATCATTCCGACCAAACAATAATTTAGGGGTGTTGCATAATGTGCTACACCCCTTTATTTTCAAGGCTTTTAGCCGTTTTATGTGTATTATGCAGCAATATAAAGCACCATTCAGCAATGAAAATTATTGGTATCAAAACCCATCCCAATACCCTTTTACTTATCCATTGGTCTGATTGTCCAATGTGCCAATTTCCACTATAATATGCCAATTCCCTATATTTTATAAGGTTTTGGTATGAGCACAAACCACCCTTACGCCAACCGCACCGCCAAGCATTTTGACGGTATTGAGTTCGATGAAGCCTTGATTCAAAAATACAACCGCCAAGGCCCACGCTATACTTCCTATCCGACCGCACTGGAATTTGCCCCGATGGCAGATGGCATGGAAGCTGATATTCTCAAAAATCGTGATGCCACTGTACCACTATCTTTGTACATTCACATTCCATTTTGTCATCATCTATGCTACTACTGCGGCTGCAACAAAATCATCACCAAGAAAAACAGCGATGCTGGTGATTATTTAGAATATCTGTTTAAAGAGATTCGCCATAAGAAATCCCTGCTGCCTGCTGGCAGCATCGTCAAGCAGCTGCATCTGGGCGGTGGTACACCGACTTTTCTTAGTGATAACGAATTGATCGAACTGTGGGAATTTCTGCACGCAGAGTTTGATTTTGCTGCTGATGGGGATTATTCCATCGAAGTTGATCCGCGAGAACTTCGTGAAAATACTTTAGAAATTCTGTGTAATCTTGGCTTTAATCGCTTGAGTTTCGGCGTGCAGGATCTGGACGAAAAAGTCCAAATCGCCGTCAATCGCGTGCAGCCTTTGTCACTCATCACCGCTGTGATGAACGAAGCGAACCGACTGGGTTATCAATCGACCAATATCGATCTGATCTATGGCTTGCCGCACCAGAGCATCGACAGCATGAATGCCACGATCCGTGAGATCATCAAGCTATCCCCTGATCGGCTGTCGGTGTTCAATTATGCGCATCTGCCTGATCGCTTCGTCGCCCAACGACGCATCCGTGATGAATATCTGCCAAGCCCGAGCGATAAGCTTGCTATGTTTGGTAATATCATCACCGCCCTATCAGAAGCTGGCTATCAGTACATTGGCATTGATCATTTCGCCAAGCCGACCGACCAGATGGCGATCGCCCAGCGAAATGGGGAGCTGCATCGTAATTTTCAAGGTTATGCCATCTTGGGTGAGTGTGATTTGATCGGCTTTGGCGTCAGCGCCATCAGTCAAATCGGTGCGCACATCACCCAGAACCCGACCGCGCTTGCCGATTATCAAGCTGCTATCGCCGATGGCAAGCTGCCTGCCGTCAAGCACATCCAAAGCGATGCCAAAGACGAGCTGCGCCGCCATGTGATCATGAATCTGCTTTGCCATGATTATATGAACTTTGCCGAATTGCGCCGTTTATTCGGGATTGAACCTACCGAAGTGTTCGCCAATGAGATCGCCGAGCTGCACGACATGGCGGCTGATGGACTAGTGAGTATCGATGATGATGGCGTCACCATCTTGCCAAAAGGTCGCATCCTAGGCCGTAGCATCACGATGGTGTTCGATGAATATCTGAGCCAAAAACATCAAGGAAGATTCTCAAAGGTGATTTGAAAGTTGGGCAGTTGATTTGGGTGGCTGATTTAGGTTTGTGGCTTGACAAATTGGCAGGGTTTGGGATAATGAAATCATTAGGAGAATTGAGATGATTACATTAGACCTACCCCCAAGCACCGAACAAGCCATCATCGCCCAAGCCCAAAATGCAGGTGTCAGTGTGGAGAGTTATTTGACCGCCTACATCAATCAGCTTATCAGCACGCCCAAACAACGACAGCTCGGCGGTGCCGAAGGCTCGGTACTGTTTATGGCAGATGATTTTGATGCGCCTTTGGATGACTTCAAGGATTATATGTGATGCGCGGTTATTTGCTTGATACGCACGCACTGATTTGGATGCTTGCTAACCCATCCAAATTGGGCAAATCCGCCAAAGCCATCATCGAAAATCCCGACAATCGCTTATATTACAGCCCCTTATCGTTATGCGAAATCGCCATCAAGATTAGCATTGGCAAGCTTAAGCTTGTGGATAATTGGCAAGAAATTTATCAAAAGCAATTCATTCAAAACGACATTTGTCCTTTGGTACAGACTTGGCATGATATTGCCATTTTGCAAAGCCTGCCTTTTCATCATCGTGACCCGTTTGACAGGATGTTAATCAGTTGCGCGATGGCAAACGACCTTGACTTGATTAGTGCAGATGGCAACATTTCATTATACGACTTATCGGTAATTTGGTAATCACGCTTTGAATATATAACAAAAGCCGCTCAATTGAACGGCTTTTATCTTATCCTTTTTTGCGGCGTTTTAGGCTTTGCCACAGCGTTTCATGCTCGATTTTTGGTACTTTGAGCGTGATGGTATTCGACAGCATATCATGTACCGCAAGTCCGCGCGTATTGAACACACAAAAGACAAAGTTAAACAAAAAGCCCAAAAACGCCGCCAACAAAATCGCAAGCTTCGACCCATGAATAAACGCACCAACCGCTGCACACAAGGCAGGCACAAGGCAGGCACTAATGATCCGCATAAAGCTCTGCCCCCAGCTAAGCAGCTGCCCATTGGCATCCACAGTCTTTAGTCGCCAAGTCTGCATACCCAAGGTCTGCCCCGACTTACGCCAAAAAATCCCATAAAAACCCACCAAGGTCAGCACAAATGACGGTGTCATCACCGCATTTTGGTACCATAATGGCAAGGTTTTGGCTTCTTGGGAAGTCGTGCCAATGTCCAAAAACAGCACCGTACCGACTACAGATAGCACCGCCCCCACCAAAAACAGCATCGCCAAAATCAGCATCCCATCATAGATGATGGCGGTCAATCGCACCAAAGGCTTGGCGACGGTGGGCGTTTCAGTTTGGGAAGTTTGTGCAGTCTGCGCGGCAGCTTTGGCGTGTTTTGACATGGGTAGTATTGAAAATTTTAAATAAAAAGATGGATTATTGTAGCACAAAAGCGGGAATTGTGGGTGAAATGCGCCATAAATCAGATCAGCCAATCGAATGTCAATTTGATGGCATCTTTGCCACAAGCCCAAACACCATACGAAAAAAAATCACCGAAATCAATGACTTCGGTGATCTTCGTAATATGGCGCACCCGGAGAGATTCGAACTCCCGACCCCTTAGTTCGTAGCCAAGTGCTCTATCCAACTGAGCTACGGGTGCGTGTTCAACTTACTTTGTTTTCTCAACATCGTTCGTTGTGGCGGCTATTATACAGTGTTTATTTTGTATGTCAAGCACTTTTTTTCATCTTTTTCAAAATTTTTATTTGCAATTTGCATTTTAAAAACTTTAAAAAAAAATGGCGGTGAAGGAGGGATTCGAACCCTCGATACCCGTAATTAGGTATGGTTCCTTAGCAGGGAACTGGTTTCAGCCACTCACCCACTTCACCGAACGCTTGGCTCAGATAAATTGCTATATTTATCTTAGATCATCAATGATGATTTCGCCTGTCGTTGTGGGCGATAATTATAGCAAAGATTGGCAAGAATGCAAGCGTTTTTTGTGAAAATTTTTAAAATTCGCCCAAAGCGTGTATTTTCAAGCAGCCATCTTGATTGACCAATCAAAACTTGCCACAAATTCCGCCAAAATTTTTTATGCAAATTCTGCCAATCATCACGCACAGCAGCGAAATTTTGCTACAATATTCCACAAGAACTTGCCATCATGTATTGGCTATTTATAAAGCGATAAAACCACCACAAACAACAACATCAAGGATTATCACATGAGACCGACCGTATTATGCTTCTCGGGGCTTGATCCATCTGGGGGCGCAGGCCTACAAGCCGACATCGAATCCATCGGCGCAACAGGAGCGCACGCCGCCATTGCCTGCACCGCCATCACCGTACAAAGCTCGCAAAAGGTCTTTGGCTTTGAGCCAGTATCATCGGCGCTGCTTATCGAGCAAGCAAAAGCCGTGCTGAACGACCTACCCGTGCAAGCCATCAAATCAGGAATGCTGGGCACAGTGGAGAATATCCATGCTATCGCTGAGCTGTTCGACACTCGCGTGATCAGACACGGCACGCCTTATGTACTTGACCCTGTACTGGTTGCCAATTCTGGCGGTAGCCTTGGCGATCCTGCAACACTGGTCAAAGCCTTTGGCAAGCTATTACCCCACGCCACCTTAATCACGCCAAACACTCATGAAATCCGCGCGCTCAGCGGTCGCGATGATCTGCACGATGCCGCCAAATATCTCAATGATCAAGGCGTCAAAGCGGTCTTGGTCAAGACTTCACACGATTATCAAACGGGTGATATTGAGCAATTTTTGTACATCAACGGACAAATCGAACACACAAGCCTAGTGCCACGACTGATCGGTGAATATCACGGCTCGGGCTGCTCGCTTGCCAGTCACATCGCCGGCAAGCTTGCCATGGGCGATGATCTCGTTGATGCCATCGTCCATGCCGACGCATGGATTCATCGTACGCTAGAATACGCCGACATCCCCCACCCTGACGATGACGACGCGCAGATGATGCCGAATCGCTTTTTTTATGTCTGATTGACACCTGCCGACATCATGGTGCCTGTCTCATGACTGCCCTGATGTCGCTGCGTTCGCATTACATCTGTGACAATCTGCCGCAGCCACTCATGCGCCACATCTTGCTCGGTGCGTGCGTGCCACACCATCATCATGGTAAAACCGTCCACATCAATCGGCGGTGCTTGCAAATGCACATTCGGCAAAGTTTTCGCTAAATGTTCTGGCAATACCGCTACCAAATCTGAATCTTGCAATAGTTGCGGTAACAGCGAAATGTGATTGACCGACACCATCACTTTACGCTTGCGCCCCAATTTTTGTAGGGCGATGTCGGTCGCACCGCTAAATTCACCACCATTGTACGACAACATGGCAAACGGCAATTCACAAAATTGCTCCAAAGACAAAGGCTGATTTGCCATCGGGTGCGTTTTACTCATGGCACACACATAGTGCTCATCGTACAGTTTGGTTTGGGGCATATCGGCGGTGAGATGTTGCTCGCTAATCAATGCCAAATCTATTTTATTTTGCTCAAATAAACTTTTAACCGATTGATTTTGTGTGGGTAATAATGCCACTTTGACATTAGGAGCAAGCCGTCTTAACCGCAAAATCAGCGGTAAAGCAATGATTTGTTGTACATAATCCATCGCACCAATGCGTACGGTCATATGCAAATGTTCAGGCTCTAACTGCGGTGGTTGGAGCATGGTATTGACATCGTTTAGGATTTTTCTGGCGATTTGCCCAAGCTGCAGTGCTCGGTCGGTCGGTTGCATACCGTGCTGTACACGCACAAATAAAGGGTCGTGAAAACTCTCTCGCAAGCGGTTTAAAATACCGCTCATCGCAGGTTGTGTGATGGATAATCGCTGGGCGGAACGGCTGACATTGCATTCATCAAGCAACACCACAAAGGCTTTGAGTAAGTTTAGGTCCAGGGTTCTAATATCAGTCATGGTTATGCCAAAATAGTTTAATGATAGGTATTTTGGCATAATTGCAATAATATTTTCAACAAAATATATTCTCAGACTAACTAAAAACTACGCTGTCGATTCAACCACGCCACCAGCGACAACATCACAGGCACTTCCACCAACACACCCACCACCGTTGCCAATGCCGCGCCTGAATGCAAACCAAAGAGTGAGATCGCCACCGCCACCGCCAATTCAAAAAAATTACTCGTGCCAATCAAACACGCAGGCGCAGCAATTTGATGGGGCAATTTCAACCATTTCGCCAAACCGTGTGCCAAAAAGAAAATCCCATAAGTCTGCACCAAAAGCGGTATCGCAATCAGCACAATAATGAGCGGATTATCCAAAATCGTTTGCGCTTGAAAGGCAAACAACAGCACCACCGTCAAAAGCAAACCCATGATAGAAAACGGTTTTAATTTTGCCGTAAATTGCGTAATTGGGCGGTTTGATTTTTGCAGAATATGCCGTGTTATCCACCCTGCTAATAAAGGTAATATGACATACAAAATCGTGCTGTACAACAGCGTTTGCCACGGAATATCAATATTACTCACGCCAAGCAAGACGCTGGCAATCGGCGCAAACGCAAAAATCATAATTAAATCATTGATAGACACTTGCACCAGCGTATAATTCGCGTCCCCTTTGACCAACTGCGACCACACAAACACCATCGCCGTACACGGTGCCACACCCAGCAAAATCATGCCTGCGATGTATTCGGTTGCCGATTGTGCGTCTACCCAATTGGCGAAAAATACCCGAAAAAACAACCATCCAACGAGCGCCATCGTAAACGGCTTAATCAACCAATTCACAACAATCGTTAAAGCCAAACCTTTTGGTTTTTTGCCCACATCTTTGATTGCCGACCAATCAATTTGCACCATCATCGGATAAATCATCAGCCAAATCAGAACCGCCACAGGCAAATTGATGTGAGCAATCTCAAGTTTGGCAATGTAGCCAAAAGCATCGGGCATCAGCACGCCAAGCAGTACACCGCAAGCAATCGCCAATGCTACCCACACACTTAAATAACGCTCAAACAAACCCATTTTTATCCCCTTTTCGCAATAATTTCGCCATTTTCTTTCACAAAATCTGCCAAAAGTGGCACAGGCGAAATATCCAAAAACAATTCAGACGGACGACACAATTTCACACCTTTTTCCGTCATAACAATGGGGCGATTGATTAAAATGGGATTTGCCAACATCGCTTTAATCACATCGTCATCGCCCATTTGTTCATTATCCAATCCGCAAGCCATAAATTCAGGCACATTGGTGCGTAACAATTGGCGTGGCGTAATATTCATTGCCGATAATAACCCACGCAAAGTGGTTTCATCAGGCGGATTTTCCAAATAATGAATAACTTGCGGTTCAAATCCCATGTGGCGAATCAATGCCAATGTATTGCGTGAAGTGCCACAGTTTGGGTTGTGGTAGATAGCCATGGAGTGCATTTTGATTTCCTTTCAATATTTCAAGAAATTTTGAAGTAATAAGATAAAAAAATTTAGCAACATTGCTCGTGGCTATGAATACAGCAATTTTGCGTGAGAAAACGGGTCAAATCCATCATCAAATTTAAATTGGCATAATAGCGGACAAATCGTCCTTCTTGTTGGCTGGTAATCAAGCCTGCATGAGTTAAGGTTTTGAGATGAAATGATAAATGATTGGGTGCAAGATTTAAGGCTTTGGCTAAATCGCCTGCAATCATACCTTGCGAACCCATTGCCGAAAGTTCTTGAAAAATCGCCAAACGAATAGGCGATGATAAACTTTCAAATAATTGGCTGGCTTGTTCGGTATTCATAGGTATTGTCCTGTCAATTGTTGTGTCATTATAAAGAATAGCACATTTCATTTCAAGAATGTTTGAAATGAAATGTGCCAATTTATCCAACTTATTTATCACCCTAACTTATACCTACCCATCACAATAATCAATTTGAAATAATAACATAAAACACCTATGATAGTGCCATCTTTCAATGAAGAGTAAATTTATCATGGCAAAATTCCGTAAACTCCTTACCCCATTGCAAATCAAAAATTTAGAACTTAAAAACCGTGTGGTCATGCCCCCAATGTGCCAATATTCTGCCACCGAAGGCGTGCCGAATGACTGGCATTTGGTACATTACACCAGCCGTGCGATTGGCGGTGTCGGCTTGATTATCGTGGAAATGACCAATGTCGCACCAAATGGTCGCATTAGCCCAAATTGCTTAGGGCTTTGGAATGATGAACAACAACAAGCCTTTAAAAAACTGGTGGACAGCGTTCACGCACACGGTGCAAAAATCGGCATTCAGATCGCCCACGCAGGTCGCAAAGCCCAAGATGAACCGAACGCCGTTGCCCCTAGTGCAATCCATTATGGCGAATTGGATTACGCAGGGCAAAATCTCATTACGCCACGAGAATTGACCACCGATGAAGTCAAAGACTTGGTGCAAGCGTTTGCCCATTCGGTCAAACGGGCGGTGGACGCAGGCTTTGATACCATTGAAATACACGGTGCTCACGGCTATCTCATTCATCAATTTTATTCGCCAAAATCCAATCAACGCACCGATGAATACGGTCAAGATAAAATGCTATTTGGCGAGCAAGTGATTAAAGCGTCAAAAGCGGTTATGCCAGCGGATATGCCGTTAATTGTGCGAATTTCGGCTCAAGAATATGGTAAAGATGGCTTTGATTTGGCGTATGGTTTGCAAGTGGCTCAGCGTTTTGCCGAAGCTGGGGCAGATGTGCTTGATGTCAGCGGTGGCGGTGATGGCGTATTGCACGCAGGCAACCACCCTGAATTTTATGCGGGGTATCAAGTGGATTTTGCTCGCCAAGTCAAACAAGCGACAGGCTTGCCTGTGATTGCGGTAGGTATGCTAGATAATCCAAGCGTGGCTGACCATGTGCTTGGCGTGGGTGATGCGGATTTGGTTGCCGTTGGGCGTGGTTTGTTGCGAGACCCGTATTGGGTGCTCAATGCTCAATATCAACAAAATCAATTTGATGGCAGTGAAATGCAGTTTGTGCCAGTACAGTATCAGCGTGGGTTTATGTGATTGATTTAACTTAATTAAAATGCCGTCTGAAATTCATTCAAACGGCATTTCCCATCATTTCAAATCATTAAGCCGCATAAACCGCTTGCCACATTGCATCTTGCACCGCTTGCACCCAATTTTCAGGCTGCTTGGTTGCCACTCCGTCTTTAACCGCTTGTTTGGTAACCGCTTCCGCCACCGTTGCCGAAGACGCACGCAAATTGTCCACAGGCGGCAACAATGACGCGCTCAAATCTTGCGGATTGACTTGGCTGGCAACCGCTTCCGCCGCCGCAAGCAACATACCATCGGTAACGTGTTTTGCGCCCGACACAATCACGCCCAAGCCCAAACCTGGGTAAAGCAAAGCATTATTGCCCTGACCAATCACATATTCCACGCCTTGATAAGACACAAGCGCAACAGGAATGCCCGTTGCAATCAATGCTTTACCGTTTGACCAACGCACTGCGTCATCAGGCATTACTTCAATGCGTTCGGTAGGATTGGACAATGGCGACAAAATCGGACGCTCCACACCCGCACACAAGGCTTGAACCACAGACTCGGTAAACGCGCCATGGTCGGTGGACGCGCCAATCAAAATGATGGGCTTGACTTGTTTAACCACTTCCAACAAATTGATTTTGCCGTTGTCGTGTTGCCAAGCCGCAACTTCGCTGGCTAGACGGGCGTATTCTTGTTGGTAATCGGGCAAGTTTTCCATATCATCGGTTACCAAACCATTGATATCAATCAACCAAACGCGTTTTTTCGCTTCTTCACGGCTCAATCCGTTGCATTCCATTGCCGCGCTGATTTGGTCTGCCATGCCTGTGCCAGCCGTGCCAGCACCGTACACCACAAGGCGTTGTTCGGCAAAAGTCTGCTTGGTTACTTTCAAACCTGAAATCACCGCCACTATCACAATCGCGCCTGCTCCTTGCATATCATCGTTGAAAATGCGGTATTTTTCACGATTTTGCACCAAAATGCGACGCGCATTAGACGGCCCGAAATCTTCAAAATGCAACAAAGCGCTGGGGAGCAATTCTGAAGCGGTTTGTAAATATGCCTGAATTAACGCATCGTAACACTCGCCACGCACACGCGTATGATGGTTGCCCAAATAAGTGGGGTCGTTCAATAATGAACCGCACCCCAAAAGTTAGACAACCTTTGGGGTGTTTTTATGAC
The DNA here is from genome assembly GCF_024296965.1 of Moraxella sp. FZLJ2109. NCBI lineage: Bacteria > Pseudomonadati > Pseudomonadota > Gammaproteobacteria > Moraxellales > Moraxellaceae > Moraxella > Moraxella sp. FZLJ2109. The sequence goes on along the minus strand of NZ_CP101112.1, from coordinate 1,326,682 downwards.
CAAATACACAATGGACTTTAAACTTGAAGTCATTGATTGTAAGAAACTCAAGCGTTATTTACACTTTGCTTAAAATAAAACTCTAACCACTCATAAGGAGTAAAAGTTAAAGTCTTGCCAGTAGTCTCATCTTTCTTACTTAAAGATGAGTGCGGTCTAACAGTGTTGTAGAAATTAAGAAATCTGGTTAATTCTTGCTTTCTATGCTCACTGCTGACAAATTCATGTTTATCATGCCAAAGCTCCATTAATGTTCGTATGACCCTTTCAGCTTTGCCGTTGGTTTGTGGCCTACCTACTTTGGTAAATTTTTGATTGATGTTGTTTTGATAGCAGGCTTGAGAAAATTCATGGTCTTTTGTGCCTTTATATTCTGTGCCATTGTCAGAATAAATCACATCAATTTTGTAGGGGCATGGCTCTATCACTTGTTCTACAAGAAACTGTGTTGCACTAAAGGCTGTTTTATCCGGCATGATGTCAGCATACAATTCGCGAGAATAGTCATCTATGGCAACAAATAGATATTCTCTAGGACTGTTGGCATTTTGTCCTTTGAGCAAGGGCAGGCGTTTGGTGTCCACATGCACCATCTCACCAGGATAGGACTTATTGTATCGCTTGGCTTGCTTTTTGAGCTTATCCTGTATGGATTGTTCAACTTTAGCAAGGCGTTTAATACCATATTTGGCTTGTTTAAAGCGATTGTTGGTACTGGCTTGGGGCTTGAGTAGCTTAACACGAGCAAGTTTTAAGACTTTGTAAATGGTAGGTCTTGATACTTTGTACTCCAATGCTAGTGAAGTAACTGACTGCCTGTTCTTGTGATAAGCAGTCCAAATGGCTTCCCGTTGGTAGGGAAGCAATCGTGTATTTTTATGAATGTTCATTTGCAGTATTTTACCTTAATACTGTAAACAACGGTAGTTTATCTTACACATTGATCATTATTTAACAGGACATAGTTACCACAACACAGCCAACTCTTTTGGTATTAAACGCTCTATTGTCCAAAACTGGGTGAGACTCTACCAAACTCATGGTGTTGATGGTATTCGTATCAGAAAGAGCAAAGCTAGTTATTCACCAGAATTCAAACACACTGCAGTATTACAACTACTTGCTGGTAAATCCATACGCACTTTGGCGATTGAATTAAATATCAGTAACCCAAGTGTACTGTTTCAATGGTTAAAAGCTTATCAAACTCATGGTATCATGGGACTGACTCCTAAACCCAAAGGCAGGCAATCTATGCTAAAGACCAGCAAAGCAAGCCAAACATCCAAACTTGATGAACAAAAGACCCATGCTGAATTGATTGCTGAATTACAACACTTACGCATGGAGAATGACATCTTAAAAAAGTTAGAAGCCTTGGAGCGTCAGCAAAGAAAAAGCAAATCATCATCAATAAAATCACAGTGATTGACGAGCTAAGGCAGATTTATCCATTAAAACAATTACTGACTTATCTTGGTGTTGCCAAAGCAACCTTTTATTATCACTTAAAGCAATTCAAGCAAAAGGATAAACATCAAGACATCAAAGATGCAATCAAAAAGATATATCACACCCATCAAGGCAGATATGGCTATCGCAGAATCACCCTTGCCTTAAAACAGTTAGGCTTTGTCATCAATCATAAAAAAGTGTGGCGACTGATGAACCAAATGGGACTGAAAGCACGGATTCGCTCTAAACGCAGATTTAGTGCTTATCAGGGTAAGGTGGGTAAAATCGCTGATAATGTACTCAAGCGTGATTTTAAAGCAGATCGACCCAACCAAAAATGGGCGACTGATGTCACTGAGTTTAAAGTGTTGGATAAACAAGGTAATGTCAAAAAGCTTTACTTGTCTCCCATCATGGATTTGTTTAATGGAGAAATTGTTAGCTATCAGATGCACAGTAGCCCAAATTATGGCTTGGTTGCCAAGATGCTTGATCAGGCACTAAAGCGACTGCAAGCAGATGATAATGCTGGCAACGATAGCAGCAAACCACAATTGATTCTGCATTCAGATCAAGGCTGGCACTACCAAATGCAAAATTATCAACAAACCTTAAAAGACAACAACATCATTCAAAGTATGTCAAGAAAGGGTAATTGCTTGGATAATGCGGTGATAGAAAGCTTCTTTGGCACATTAAAAGAAGAAATCTTCTTTCATGACAAACATCAAAGAAGATTTACCTCCATTGATGAGCTTAAACAAGCGATTGATGAGTACATCCATTACTACAATCATGATAGAATAAAGATTAAACTAAAAGGACTAAGTCCTGTAAAATACAGGCGCTTAGTCCTTGACCAAACCACTTAATTTAAACCTAGTCCTTAATCTTAACTTTGTCTAAGATTTGGGGGTCGGTTCAGAACTCAAACGGCATTTTTATCATTCAAGCATTTTCTTAGCTTCTGCCTGTACTCAAGCCTGCCTTGCCATTTTCCCAAAGCGTTTTCGCCAACACTTTCCACGCCGACAATTCAGGATTAGGCGATTTTCCATTGCCAATCAATGCCATTTGCGCCATATACCAATCCATTTCCAGCACCGCGCCGACTTTGCTGTCCACCGCTTTACAGCCTGTCTGAATGCGGTGGGTGGTAACGGTTTGATAAGTGCCATTCTGAATTTTATTCGGCAAATCAGGCACTAACGCCAATGGACGCGCCACGCCCACAAAATCCAAATGCCCACTTTGCAACGCGTCATTCATTGCATTTTCCGAACGAAAACCGCCTGTAATAATCAACGGTACTTGGCTCACCGCACGAGCTTTTTCCGCATAATCCAAGAAAAAGGCTTCTCGTTTTTGGGTGCTTTCTTTGGTGGATAACATTTCAGGACTTTCATAATTGCCACCTGAAATTTCAATAAAATCCATGCCTAACTCTGACATTTTTTGCACCACTTGAATGCTGTCGCTTTCGTCAAAACCGCCTTTTTGGAAATCCGCCGAATTGAGTTTCAAGCCGACCAAAAATTCAGGCTGCACCGCCGCACGAATGCCTTGATAAATTTCCACCAAAAAACGCATACGGTTTTCCAAGCTACCGCCCCATTTATCGTTACGGCGATTGTGATGCGGCGACAAAAATTGGCTAATTAAATAACCGTGTGCGCCGTGAATTTGCACACCGCTAAATCCAGCTTTTTCAGCGATTTGTGCCGTGTGAACAAATTGGCGGATAATCATCTCAATTTCATTGTCCGATAATTCTCGTGGCGGATTGATAAAACCGTCCATGCCTTGTAAGGCGACCGCACTTGGTGCAACAGGCGTTTGATTGACCACTTTAGGTGATTGTTTGCCTGCGTGATTGATTTGCATGATTAAAAGCGTGTCGTTTCGCGTGCCTGCTTTTGCCCATTTTTTCAGCATATCTAGGCTCCGCTCATCGCTTACGACCACATCATTGATTGAGCCTTTGCCCAATTGTGACACCATGACATTGCCCGTTACCAGTACGCCTGTACCGCCTTTTGCCCAAGTGTCGTACAGATTGACAAGCGTTTCGGTTGGCTGATTGGCTCTGGCAAGCTGTTCTTCCATTGCCGATTTAAAAAAGCGGTTTTTGGCAGTTTTGCCGTTTTTAAATTGAAAAGATTGAAATAACATAAGATGTTCCAATTAAGTTGAAAGGTTTAAAAATGTAAACATATGGATGAAAAAAAATTAAGATTGATTAGATGGGCAATGATGTTCCATTGCATAAACCAGTTGCTTTAATTTTTCAATTTCATCGTGCATAGCAATGCTATAAAAACGTTCTTTGCCGATTTGTTCTACGCTGACTGTGTTTGCCTGTAGCATAATTTTTAGATGGTGCGATACGGCAGGGCGTGATAAATGCACTTTTTCGGTGATTTCATTGACATTCATTTTGCCATTTTCCCATAATAAGTATAGGATTTTATGACGGTTTTCATCGGCAAGCACCGTAAAAAGCGGAATGCACTCTTTGAGTAAGTATAGGGTTTGCTTAGGCATTTTGACCTTTTTTAGGTTGATAGGTTTAAAAATTTGAACTTATAATACCCCAAAACAACCCTGAAATAAAGTAATTTTTATGGTAGTTTTGTAAACTGCTCATCGGCTGTCATTTTGGTATAGAAAAACAGCCCAAATATTTCATTTGAGCTGTTCATTCTGATCAAATCAAGCACATTAGCCAAGCCAAATATTTGCAGCGATGATTTTGATAAAATTCTCAAGCAGCATCAGACTGAATAATGCCGCCAAAAATGACAAATCAATCATACCAAGATTCGGCACAAAACGGCGAAACGGCGCGACAATCGGCTCGGACAGCTGCATGATCACGCCAATCACCGCATGATTGATGTTCAAAAACATCACAAGCAAGCTACACACCGCCGATGCAATCATCGTATAGCGCAGCATCTGCAAAAACTGCACGATGCCATTGACCGAACCCAAAAAGAACAGCTCAACAGGACTCATTGATTTGCCCATCGCCATCGCGCCGACAGTGATTTTGATCAAATACAGCAGCAGCATCAGTACCACCGCTGCCGTACTGATGCGTCCGCGTGCAAGCGTTGGGAAAATACGCGCGAACATATCTACCACTTGGGTCAGCTGATAAGTGACTTTGGCAAAAGCATCGCGCCGATCGATCTCAGCAAGCTGAATCATAAAGCGCAAAAACAGCAGCAGCGACGCAAAATTAATCGCAGCAATGGCAAGTCCAAAAGGCAAGGCATTCGTCATGATCATCCGCCCAACTTATGCCTGCGACAACACAGCGCCAAGCTCGACACTGCGATCGCTGCACGCCTGCATCGCACGGGCAAATGCCGCGCCGACATCATCGCTGTATAGACTTTCTAGTGCGGCAGCTGTCGTACCGCCTTTTGAAGTCACTTGCTCGCGCAATGTGGCAGGGTCTTGATCGATGGCAAGCGCGCCTGCACCGCTTAGGCTTTGTACTGCCAGCGCGTGCGCATCGCGTGGTGATAGCCCCATCTCGACAGCCTTGGCGATCATATTTTCCAAAACATAAAAGAAGTACGCAGGGGCAGAGCCTGCCACCGCCGTCACCGCGTGCAGTAGATTTTCATCAGCTACCCATGCGGTGATGCCTGATGCTTGCATGATCTTTTCTGCCATCGCGCGCTCATCGTCAGCGACGCCATCGGCGAACAGACCTGATGCGCCCAAGCCTTTTGATGCAGGCAAATTCGGCATACAGCGCACGATATTGCCATAGCCGCCTAACATCTCAGACAAAGTCGCCACCGACAATCCTGCAGCGATCGATAGCACCAACTGGCCAGACAAATGTGGTGCAACCGATGCCGCCACCGCGCGCATCACCTGCGGTTTGACCGCAAGCACCACGACATCCGCACCTGTAATGATACTATCGGCACTCTCTGGGCTGACAGCACGCACGCCCTTGGCGGTAAACTGCGCCTGCTTATCAACATCAGTATCCGATACCGCAAGGCTGACAGCCACGCCCTGCTCGGCTTTTGCTTTTAATAAGCCGTCAATGATCGCGCCTGCCATGTTACCACCACCGATAAAGGCGATGGTTTTGCCATTTAATACACCAAAATCTTGAACCGCAGTCATATCAATTCCTTAAAAAAATTCGCCTGTCATTTTGACAAAAAAACTTCACCCATTGTACACTATTGCCCCAATCGGTGCAAAATTATCCATCGCCACCCGCTCACCTGTTGGCAGTCGCCATGCCATCATCGGTGCGATTAGCCAAGTTTCATCTTCGCCATCACCGCCATCAATCACCGCTTGCCACAGATGTGTGCGCAGCCACGGTGGTAGGCGCAGTTTTTGTGCCAGTTTTTTGCCTTTATAACTGTGCTTGCCAATGGTGATAGACATCATGCGACTAACTGGCACAAGTGATTTGATAGGTTTATTAGTATTAAATACAAGATGGCATTGCTCATCATTGATCAGCTGCCAATACTGTCCATCACAGCTTGACATCGGCGCGTCATCACCCTTGGCAGTACTGGTAAAAAGCCGCCAAACATCCGCGCGATAACGATATAGATAATCATCATAACGGCAAATCACATAAGCATGACGCTTGCCTTGCCATAGGATTTGGCTTTCATGATCATTATCTGCACGATTAAGTAGCGATAGCACGCTTTGGGTCGTCGCAAAGCTTGGCGGCAGCGGCTCATCGCCCTGTAGCCACTGATGCAGGCTTGATGACTGAGTGGATTTGGGAAGCTGATTAAATGTAGCGATGTTAAGCACGCTTTGATAAGGCAGATGAGCTGTGGTAAAACTTGCCACAGACTCAGCCACGCTCTCCGCTTGCCAATCGGCAGTTTGAGCAAGCAGCTGTGCTGAGCGAGCGATATTGTCAATGGCTTTGGGGTTGATGCTTTGTAAAATCGGTAAAACTTGCGCGCGCAGTATACCACGCACAAATGCCGCATCGGTATTGGTCGCATCATCGACAAAGGGTAGCTGATGTGCGCGTGCAAACTGGGTAATCACATCACGCGATACACCAAGCCAAGGTCGCCACAGGCTGATGGTCTTATTTGAATGCTCGTCAATAGCAATGGTCTTATCTTGCCATATTTTCATCGCTGATAAACCCTGCACGCCTGCGCCATCAATCAGCCGCATCAGTACCGTCTCAGCCTGATCATTGGCATGATGGGCAAGTAATAACACGCCACCATCAATCATCACTGTAGCAAAGGCTTGGTATCGCGCGCTGCGCGCTGCTGTTTCGCTGTTTTTGGGTAAATTTACTCGCAAAATCCGATAGTCAAAGCCATATTCCACCGCCCAATTCGCCACCAAATCCGCCCAATCATCATTGGCACTTTGCCAACCGTGATGCACATGCAAGAGTATCGGCAAGCGCGCTATCTGCCCTGCTGTGTACAGCTGATGACAAGCAAATGCCAATGCCAAAGAATCTCGCCCACCGCTACAAGCAAGGTACAGCGGCGTATCTGCCAGCTGGTCTTTGGCAGTATCAAAGGCAGTCGATAGCGTCTGGATAAGGGTGCTTGGCATAAGATATAATCATCAAACAAAAAGGGCAGAAAAATTTTCCACCCTAATTGTAGCAAATTTATTCACCCAATGCTTATAAAGATACTTTTGAATTATACTGCATCAAGCGGTCATAGCGTCGCTGTAGTAATTCATCTTTTGGCAGTTGTTCAAGTTCGGCAAGCTGCGTAGTCAATAGCTCCTTTAGCGCTGTCATCACAGGCTCTGGCGCTTCGTGCGCGCCCACGCCTTCGGCGATCACTTCATCAATCAGACCCAGCTGATGTAGGTTCACCGCATTTAGTTTCAAGGCTTCTGACGCTGCTGGGGCTTTTTCGGCAGTTTTCCACAGGATAGATGCACAGCCTTCTGGTGAGATCACCGAATAGATGCTGTTTTCTAGCATATTGACGCGGTCTGCCACGCCGATGGCAAGCGCGCCACCTGAGCCGCCTTCACCGATGACGGTGGCGATCACAGGCGTGCCAAGGCTTGAAAATACTGCGATGCTCTTGGCGATGGCTTCGGCTTGACCGCGCTCTTCTGCACCCACACCGGGGTATGCACCTTGGGTGTCGATGAAAGTAAATACAGGCAAGCCAAATCGCTCAGCCATCTGCACCAAGCGAATGATTTTGCGATAGCCTTCTGGATTTGCCATGCCGAAATTATGAGCGATACGCTCACGCGTGCTGCGGCCACGGTGCTGACCGACGACCATCACAGGCTGACCGTTAAAGCGCGCCAAACCACCGATAATCGCGCGATCATCAGCAAAAGCACGATCACCGTGCAGCTCGTCAAACTCGGTAAACAAGGCATCCACATAGTCCAAGAACAAAGGACGCTTCGCATGGCGTGCCAACTGCACACTTTCCCAAACTGTATTCATATTCCACTCTAAAAATTGTACAAATGTAAACTAAGATTTAGTTTAGCATTTTTTTGTTGGCTCGTCATCTGATTTTTGTGAAATTTTGCACATTTGCTTGGACAAGCCCAAGTAAAATCACACAAGACTAGGCGGCGAGCCGCAGATAGTATCATGAATACAGCAAGGGAGCCAACGAAGTATCGTGTGATTTTGGCTGGGTTTATGCAAAGCTATTCGACACCACTTCCAACACCACACCCCACTTAGCGAACTGCGGCGCGTCCTGCTCAAGCTGTGTGGTGATCAGCTCTTCATGCAGACCAAAGCCGACCGTCACCTGCCAATGATCAGGCCCGATGATGGCAAGGTCAATCGCTGCCGCCTTAGTAGTGCGCGACTGGCTCGACTGCGCCGCCAAGCGCAAAATCAAGCACAGATAAGCAAGCTTACGACCGCCAAGATTTTCCACCACTTCAAGGCTGTCTGACTTAAGCTTACGGCGGTGATGTAGCACCAACTGCGCCATCATCGCCTGCCCAATCTGCGAAAAACCTGCGATGTCTGAGTGCTCAAGCAAATAAGCACTGTGGCGTTGGTAGTTGCTATGACCGACCGCAAGACCGATCTCGAACAAATTCGCCGCACGGCGCAGCAGATCGGCATCTTCTTTACTAAAGCCAAGCTCGTCTTTGACATCATCAAACAATCGCGCCGCACGCGTCATCACGCGCCCTGCTTGCTTGACATCGACCGAGTAGCGTTCGGCAAGCGCCGCCACCGAGCGATCGCGCACATCTTCTGAGTTTAGCCGACCTAGCATATCATACATCACGCCTTCACGCAGCGCACCATCAGAATAGCCAAGCTCGCTGATCTCTAGCGTCTGCATGATGGCAAGCAGCTCAGCCACGCCTGCAGGGAAGACCGCTTGACGATGGGCTTTGACACCTTCAAATTCGATCTTGTCAATTGAGCCGAGTTTGATTAAGTGTTTTTTTAGCTTAAGCATACCTTCAAGCGTGATGCTATCACCACTAAAGCCCAATTCTTCGAGCACCAAGCGCGCCGCCTTGATCGTACCTGATGAGCCGATGGCATTATCCCAGCCGACTTTTTTGTAGCGTTTGGCAATGGCAAGCAGCTCGGTTTGGGTGTGTTTGGCGGCTTGTTCAAAGGCTTTTTCGGTGATTTTCCCATCAGCAAAAAACTTCTTGGTATAAGCCACACAGCCCATTTGTAAGCTTTCCATCTCAATCGGCTCAAAGCCTTGACCGATGATGAACTCAGTTGAGCCACCACCAATGTCGATGACCAGACGCGTATCGGTACTGGCATTCGAGTGCGACACACCCAGATAAATCAAGCGCGCTTCTTCACGACCTGCGATGATTTCGATTGGCTTTGGCAGTACAGCATTGGCACGGCGGATGAACTCTTGGGCATTGACCGCCTTTCGCAGCGCATTGGTAGCGACGATACGCAGACGCGCAGGATGTACTTCGGTGACGTGCTGAGCAAAGCGATGCAAACAGTCTAGACCCCGCTGAATAGCTTCTTCACTCAAGACATTATTCTCATCAAGACCTGCCGCCAGCTGTACTTTTTCAGAAATCGATGCCACTTTTCGCACTTCGCCATGATCAAGGCGCGCGATGGCAAGATGAAAGCTGTTCGAACCCAAATCAATCGCACCCAGCAGCTCATCTCGACCAATGGCAGCCGCACTGGTGATGGCACTGGCGATTTGTTGGTGGCGCGCTGTGGTATCAGGGAAAATTGACTGCATGATAAAGCCTTAAAATTTTTGTGGATATAATTTTCATTCTACTGCGAGCGTGGTGCGAACTCAAGCCAATTTTGGCAAAGTTTCTATACCGTCACCCGCTTTATCTTTGTGAATAATTTACGGTAAAAGCCCAAATTTGTCTATTGATTTTTGGTAATGCTGATTAAAAAGCACTCACTTTGCCTGCACCAATGTTAATACCGTCTCAGGCAATAAATCTGCAAAATCAGACGGAACAGGCGCAGTGTAATGCCGTGGGCGCGCATCATTGCCATCATCGGTATTTGCATTGCGATCATCTGCCAAAGTCAGCTGCCATGCGTGCAGGCATAAGCGCTTGACCTGTGGCGCGTTTTTATCCATCTGATATTTATCATCGCCAAGCAGCGCGTGCCCAATGTGCGCCATATGCACGCGAATCTGATGCGTGCGCCCCGTGGCAGGCATCGCAAGCACAAGGCTGACTGGCTGACCGTCTAGCTCAAACCGCGCCAACACCTTAATACGCGTCAGGCTTGGTTTGGCGGTTTCTTCACCTTTGACCGCGCCCAATTTCGCCACCTTCACACGCCGCTCGCCATTATCAAGCGTATAGCGCAGCAACGGCACATCGATGGTTTGGCTATCTGATTTGACAAAGCCATTGACCACGCACAGATATTGCTTGTGGATGGTTTTTTGGCGAAATTGCTCTTGTAAGTGCTTGAGTGTGCTGCGTTTTTTGGCTATCAAAAGCAAGCCTGAGGTATCTTTATCAATGCGATGCACCAGCTCTAAATACCTCTTACCCATCGCCACGCGCATCGCTTCGATCACGCCAAAGCTCTCACCGCTGCCGCCATGCACCGCCATGCCAAAGGGTTTATTAAGCACAATCAAGCCATCATCTTCATGCACCACGCGCACCGCCAAACCCTTGGCAAACTCATCACTGATCACCACATCTTCACGCACCGCCAAGCGAATCGGCGCAACGCGCACCACATCCCCTGCATAGATCTTATCATACGCCTTGCAGCGCTTGCCATTGATGCGCACTTCATCAGAGCGAATCAGCTTATACAGGTGCGAGCGCGGCAAGCCCTTTAAGCGCGCTAATAGAAAATTATCAATGCGCTGCCCGTCTTGGTTGGCAGTCACGGTGATGAAGTTGACTCGCCCAAAATCACTGATCGCAACATCGGCAGATTGCTCGGCTTTTTTCTTAGGTGCAGTTTTATTGGATTGGGCAGTGATCGATTTGGCGGTCGATTTACCATGGGTGCTGGCTGAAAATTTGCCTTGATGTGTGCTTTTTTTGGTGAAATGACGCGAATTGGGCGCAGTTTTGGCGGTTTTTTGTAAATTTTTCATGGTTTTGTCAAATTTTTGTAGGCGTTTGGCAAAAGATTTGGTATAGTTTAGCATGTTGCAACCCGTATGCGGGGAATTTTTGTCATCTGAATAAAATTTCACCCGAAAAATGTGCAAATCCCTGAGCAAGTTTTTCACGCAGTTGTCATTCTGTTTATTAAATTTGGATAAATTTATCAATTAATATAATTTATCAGATGACAAGTTGAAAATCGGCACGCATAGGCAAGTTGTTTGGTAAAGTTTCGATCTTTTTTTAAGACGACTTATGATACCCATTGCCAGTTTATCAGTGCAAAATTTACACAGTGTAAAACGCCCATATTTGCCCTGCAACCGCCAAATAATTTAGCTAAGCTAATAAGCTTAACATAAGCGAATAACGCGCAACTTCGGTATTTTTTGCCGTAGAAGATTTGACAAGCGTGATGGCCGTCATTGGACACTTTCATTGAGACGCATCACAATCTGCTTGGACTTGTTGAGTACCACTGGTTCAAAAGCACAAGACAAACTCTGCTTTTGCAAGGTAAACCCCAGTCGGCTCAAGCCTTACAACGATATTTTTCCTGCATTGGTGCAAGCAATACAGGTGATCATCTACTAAGTTGTAGATGATGTGTAATGACAGTACCGCTATGCCATCTTTATAGTGCTGCGCCTTTTGCAGTCGATGGATGGATATTTAGCATAACTTATAAATCTTTGGAAAATACCGATGTTGCTTAACTTGGGCAGCTGCCCTTATAAGGAACATCATGAAACGCATTTTAATCAACGCCACGCACAACGAAGAAATTCGTGTGGCACTGTGCAAAGACAATCACCTGTACGATTTCGACCTAGAAAATCGTACGCGTGAGCAGAAAAAAGCCAACATCTACAAAGGACACATCACCCGTGTCGAGCCGTCGCTAGAAGCGGCGTTTGTCGAGTATGGTTCTGCGCGCCAAGGCTTTTTGCCCCTACGAGAAATCGCCAGCGAATATCTGCATGGCAATCTCCGCGAAGACAACATCAAACAGCTGATCAAAGAAGGCGATGAAGTCATCGTTCAAGTCGAAAAAGAAGAGCGCGGCAACAAAGGCGCAGCGTTATCGACTTTTATCTCGCTTGCTGGTCGCTATCTGGTATTGATGCCAAACAACGCCAAAGCAGGCGGTATCAGCCGTCAGATCTCAGGCAAAGTCCGCGAAGAGATGAAACAAATCATCGCAGGGCTAAACCTTCCAAAAGGCATGAGCGTCATCGTGCGCACTGCAGGTCTTGGCAAGGGTGCTGAAGATCTACAAAACGACCTTGATCATCTGCTTGATATCTGGAAATCCATCCAAGAACAAAACAAAAACCGCCCAAGCCCTTGCCTTGTCCACCAAGAAGCGGGCGTGGTGACGCGTGCGGTGCGCGACTATCTGCGCGATGACATCGGCGAAGTATGGATCGACAGCGAAAATGCTTACAACGAAGCGGCGAACTTCATCAGCGCGGTGATGCCAGCTCAGATGAGCAAACTGCGTAAATACACCGAATACGAGCCGATGTTTGCACGCTTTGGCATCGAACGCCAAATCGAAACCGCCTATCAGCGCGAAGTGCGTCTGCCATCAGGAGGCTCGATCGTCATCGATCAGACCGAAGCTTTGGTGTCGATCGACATCAACTCATCAAAATCCACCAAAGGCTCGGATGTCGCCGAGACCGCTTATCATACTAACCTAGAAGCGGCCGATGAGATCGCGCGTCAGCTGCGTCTGCGTGATATGGGCGGCTTGATCGTCATTGACTTTATTGACATGAACGATCCGCGCCACCAAAAAGATGTCGAAAAACGCTTGGTCGAAGCCACACGCCATGACCGTGCGCGCGTGCAGTTTGCTGAGATCAGTAAATTTGGTCTGCTTGAAATGAGCCGCCAACGCCTGCGCCCATCGTTAGAAGAAGCCACAGGTTACATCTGCCCACGCTGTCATGGCAATGGTATGATCCGCGATTTGCGCTCATTATCACTATCAATCATGCGCCAAATCGAACAAATCGCCCTAAAAGAGCGCATGGGTGAAATCCAAGCCGAAGTACCGACCGACATTGCGGCATTCTTATTGAATGAAAAACGCGAAAGCTTGGTGTATCTAGAGCAAGACAGTGGCGCGCGCATCACCATCTTGCCGCATGCACACCTAGAAAGCCCGAATTTCAGCCTGCATTTCAATCCTGATGGCTTTGCCCCATCAAGCTATGAGCGCATCGCCGATACCGAAGAAAAAGAAACCATCGATCGCGGCTATGAAGTCAATTGGCAAAGTGATAACGATGGCAAGGATACCGCTCGTTGGCACAAAGCAAGCGATAAAGGTGATAAAAAAGCCGCCAAAGCCGGGCCAGAGCAAGCCAAACCAACCAAGACCGAACCACAAGCTGTGGCATGGCTGTCAAATCTATTCGCACCAAAACCACAAGCCCAACTGGCCGGCAGCCTAGGCACGACCGATGCTGCGTCTGCCATCGAAGCCTTGGTCAATGGTGGCGGTGTCAGCCTAGGCGCAGCAGGCAATATCAATGCCATCATCGAAACTGCCACGCAGCCTGAAAAAGAAGCACGCAGCCACGATGACCGCCGCAAAAAACCTAAGCACAAAAAAGAAGTCGAAGAAAAAGACGCCGCTGAGAAAGTAGAAAAGGCAGAAAAAATCGACCGTAAAGCCAAAAAGGATAAGCCAACCGAGCAACATCCTAAGCGCGAAGCAGGCTCACGCCGCGAGTCACGCGGTGAAATCGCGCGCGGCGAGACCCTAACCGCTAAGAGCGACAAGCACGATAAAGCGGACAAAGCAGAGAAAAAAGAGCGCACCGATAAGCCAAAAGCGGACAAGGCAGAACGCCCTGCACGCCAAAAGCCAAGCGATCCAAATGAAGTCGTACTTCATGTCAGCGCCACCAAAGAAGAAGCGGCAGCAACGCAAGTGGTGCATCTGTCACTTGATGGCAGTAAGCCAAAAAAAGCACGCACTAAGGCGGACAAGACTGAGCATAAAGCTGAGAAAACCGAACATCCAAATGATACTGTCAAGTCTGCCACAGCTGATGTAGTAGATGCAGCAGTCAGCGAATCTGTGCAAGAATCAGTACAAGATGCACCAATCCAAAGCACTGCTGATACCGCACCTGTCACTGTGCTTGATAGCGATAACGAAGCTGTAGCTAAGCCTGAAGCTATCGAGCCTACACCAGTGGCTGACGCTGCGCCTGCGGCAGAGCCTAAACCTGCAATCGATCCTGTATTGAGCGCACGCATCGCAGCACTTGCCAAAGAGATGAACAAGGCAGTGAACGATCCACGCGTTGTGCAAGCAGCCCTGCAAGCCCCTGCAGCACCAATTCGCGGCACAGCAGGTGAGTTCATCGCAAGTGTTTTGGGTGCTAATGCCAGCGGTCAATTCGTCGCTGATTTCATCGCTGCAGTCGCAAAATCACAAGGCGCGACCACCGCCCTTGACTTCGGCAGTTACTTTAGCAACTATGGCTATGCGCCAATGACAGATGTCGCCAAGGCAGAGTTTGACAAGCTGACCCAAGCGGACGCGCAAGCATCTGCCCCACAAGGCAAAACTGCTGTCGCACCGCGTCCGATCGCGCGCCGTGCTGCCAATGACCCACGCGGTCAACATCCTGATTTCATCGAGCCAAGCGACATGGCAGCCGATGAAGTCGCGGAAGTGGTAGCTACTGATACCGCTGTAGAAACTGTGACGGATTATCCTACCAAAACTGCTGAAACTAGTACCCAAGCTGTGGAAGCAGTCAGCCAGACTGATAATAGTGAAACCGCTGAAACGGTCGGTGAAACGGTTGCACACTTAGTCGATGATGCCATCGATGTCGCAAAACTCACCGCCGAGCAGGTCTCAGATACCGTCAGCGAAGTGGTGAGTGAGACTTTGGATAATGTCGCTACCATCGCAACTGCTGCTATGGATCTGTTCGCCCATCTAGGTGATGATAATGCAGCAGCTGAAGCCATTGCGACTGATGCTGTAGAAACTGAGCCGACACGCAGTGATGTTCAAGTAGAAACGGTTGAAGCCACTGAAACTCAAGCTGTAAAGATTACCGAAACTACAGAAAATAGCGAAGCGCTAGAGGTCACCGAAACCACTGAGCAAGCTGAGAAAAAGGTCAGTCAGATCAAAGAAATCACCGCCGAACAAAAGGCGGAGAAAAAATCTAAGGCAAGCAGCTACAAAGACATGATCGAAAATGTCGCCGGTCAGCTGCAGCCACAGGTTGGTATTCTAAACCTAATGACCGCCAAAGCACCAAAGACCCCAAAAGCTCCGAAAACGCGCGCACCACGCAAACCGAGCAAAAAACCAAAGGTCGAAGTGCGTAAAATCAGCAAAACCACCGAAACTGCTGAGCCGACTGATACTTCTGAATAAGTAGCTGATGGTCAGTAATAAAAATTCGCCAAAGTTGTCATTTTGGCGAATTTTTTTGACAATAATTGATAAAAATATAAAAAATACCACAGTAAATGAACCGACCCCCAATTCTTAGACACTAAGATTAACGGTTAAGGTTTGATCAAGGACTGAGTTTCTGTATTGTACAGGACTCAGTCCTTTTAATTTTACTTTTATTCTATCATGATTGTAGTAATGAATATACTCATCAATCACTTGTCTAAGTTCATCGGTTGATGTAAATTTTCTGCTGTTTTTGCCATGAAAGAAGATTTCTTCTTTTAATGTCCCAAAGAAACTCTCTATCACGGCATTATCCAAGCAATTTCCTTTTCTTGACATACTTTGGATAATGCCATTATCTTTTAAGCTTTGTTGGTAGCACTTCATTTGATAATGCCAGCCTTGGTCAGAATGTAAGGTGGGTTTGTCTTCTTCTGTCAGTGTTGTTATGGCTTGGTTTAGCATCTCTTGCACTAACTCATCAGTCGGTCTGTCTTTGATACTGTAGCTGATAATCTCACCGTTATATAAATCAATGATGGGTGATAAGTAAAGCTTCTTTGTATTACCTTGCTTATCCACCACTTTAAACTCAGTGACATCTGTTGCCCATTTATGATTAGGTTTGTCTGCTTTAAAATTACGGTTTAAGACATGATCAGCGATTTTGCCTACTTGTCCACGATAAGTGCTGTATTTGCTTCGCTTGCGACTGTACCGGTGCAGGGAGCAGGAGAAATAAGAACAACCCTAAACCTATCAACGCCTTGGCGTACCATCAACCATCAAAAACCCCAGATATTAATCTGGGGTCGTCTTATGCAATGTAGAAACGTGAACTACCACCCCCTAAAGGGCGTGGCTTCATAAGTCAAAGACTTATTCTTTTTTGACGGTTCTTGTACCAGTGATGATTAATCACTGACACAGGGTATCCTTACCCTCGGGGTTGCGACTTTCGCATGGCTCCAGTCGTCTTATATCCCCTCCATGCTCCTTGCTCCGTCCAGTAGATGGCTTTGCTGAACTAGATTTTCTGCGTTTACCTTTTTTGGCGAGTGCAGCTTCTGTGGTCAGCAAGTTTCCATCCAACACCGTTCCAGTGTCTTTAATGAGCTTAATTGCTCGCTTGGCAATCACTTTCGCTGCATTAGTGTCAGCGTTCTCAGCGCGTCCACAGCTTCGACAAACAAACTTGCCTTGTGTTTGTCTGTTGTCTGGGTGAGTGTGGCCACAACTGGCACACTCTTGAGAAGTGTGATGTGCAGGGACTTTAAACACCGCTTTGTTAAGTTTAGCGGCTTTATAAGTCACAAACAGACCAATCCGATACCAACCTGCATGCAAGATCGCTTTGTTTAAACCTGCTTTCTTACTGGCACCGTTGTATAAAAACTTACCTGTCTTTTCACAACGCTTTGGCTTTGGGCGTTTGGTCATGTTTTTGGTTTTTAAGTCTTCTAACACAAAGACTTGGTTGTCACTATCCACAATCTTTCTTGAGGTTTGATGAGCAAACTCAATACGGGTATTGGCTATTTGTTCATGCACTTTGGATAGACGAAATTTGGTTTTGTTGTAGCGATTTGAGCCTTTGACTTGGCGTGATAATCTACGCTGTAATCGTTTTAGCTTGGTTTGCAGATGTTTAAAACGTTTTAATTGCTTATCTGAGTAACTAAAATTACCGTCATTACCCAAACCTTTATCATTGGTCGCACAAGTAATGGAAACACCCCGATCCATGCCAAGGGTGAGTTTGCCTAAGTCCTCTTCATCCAGTGTGCGTAGTTGTTCTAGCTGTTGTTCTAAGCTTAACAGTGCATTGTCATCAATCAGTGGGTCTGTGTAATTAAATGACACTGACCACCGACCACGACGCTTACTGACCGTAATTGATCGTGGAAACTCATAATCTCGATGTGCTCTGAATTTAAGCAACCCAATGGGCTTAGATTTTGTGCCTAACTCAATACAGGTTTCATCCGACTTTGGGTGTTTAACGAACCGAAACAGCTCACTGGTGATATAAACAGAGGCTTTGTCTTTCTTAGCGTGAAATCTGGGACGACCGCAGACACCACGCAGAAAGTTGATAAAGGTTTGGTACCAACGGACAGCGCCATTTCTTAGAATTTGACTGGGAACATCATAGAACCAAGGTGTCAATTCTTTATCTTTATACTGAGAATAGCTTTGGTCATGTAGTCCATAGGCATATTCTTTGGGAAAGAATTTACGGCATAAACCACGGTAATAAACATCTTCTTGTACTTTGGCATTCCAAATGGCACGCTGACAGCCCATCCATTGACTTAGGATGAGTCTTAATTCGTCTGTTGGATGTGCTTGGAATTTAACGCCAGTGAGCATAAGAAATACCAGTGGTTGATTATGTGGTGATTATAGCATATAAAAGAACAGCTAAACAAAACCACCCCTTGACCCCGACCTAAAGGACGAGGAATGCGGGGCGGGGTTGTTCAAGTATTAGCCTTAAGGGGTATTCTGTTCTTACAAAACCGAATTTGGTGTAATATTCCGCAAGTTTCTCATCTTTAGCATCAACCACAACAAACACAATGCCTGTATCTTGGCTAAGCTTGGCAATCTTCTGTAGGGCATGAGTAAGCAGCATCTTGGAAAATCCTTGACCTTGATGAGTGAGAGACACGCCTATTCTACCAATCAAAATCGCAGGCACTGTATTGGGATAATGCTTGCTTTCTATATTAATCATCAGATTGGATAAGGTATAAAACCCGATGATTTCTGATCCTTGTGCCAACACATGAACTTTAGAGATGCCTTTTTTATGGTGCTGACCAGCTAAGCGGTGTAAATAAGAATTGATCTGCACATTGCCACAATCAAAACTCTGTCTATCATGATGTTTGTTTAAATGCTCAAACTGCATCAAGTCAAATCCTTAATACCAAGATTGGTATGCACGAGTTCTTGAAGTGCAGGCGTGGGTTCTCTTGGGTTTTCCATAAGATCTTGCATTAATGCTTTATCAGCATCGCTTGGATCCCAACAAAGCTGACTGTTAATCAACTCTAGGGATTTTTCATAAGCCAATGTCATCATGAAATGGCTAATACTTACACCCATCATAGAACACGCCTGTTCTACAGTGCTTTTGGCGTGGGGTGTTGTGCGAATGTTAATTCTTGCTGATGATCGCATGACTTTCTTTCCTTTATATATTGTGCGTCTGTCATGCGTACAATCTAACATAGTGAACATAAATTATCAACCTTGTTTACCAAATCATGCATCATCATCGGATGAGCCGTAATAATCCCGTTCATACAATTCGCTGTAGATGGCGTGTAGTACAGGATCTGTGTTTTTTCTGTATCTTTGCATCAGCCGTTCACATAGTGTCCAAAGGTCATAATGACAACCATTAACCGCAAAATGGCAATAGCCATAGCTGTTGGTTGTGATTTCGCCTGCTTTCATCAGTAGCGCAAAACTTGCATTGCATAACGGCTGTTTTGTATCAAGCATATGCTTAACTTGCTCAATCGCTGTTAGGGCTTCTTTGTTGGTGAGCAGTGAAGCAATTGCTTTAATGTGGGCTTGCGCCATTGCTTGTGCCATAGTGCGCATTTTTAAGTTTCCTTGTGTTGTTGGTTGATGTGGTTATTATATTTCCAACAGGAAGTAGGATTTTTAAAAACTTCACCCACAAATTAATACGCCTTGGCGTATTCTGTACAAGCAAAAGCCGCCCATTTGGACGGCTTGCAATATCAACCATGCGTTCACTTGGTGACAAAACCAAGTAACCAAACCCCAAAAGCGGTTGTTACAGATGTCGCAAAAGCGATAAAAGCGGCAGATGTTAGTAGGGCAACCACAGGGTAAAAGCGAGTTTCTTTATTAATTCTATCTCGTTCTGCTTGTGCTTTTTCGAAATCTGCACGAATGCGCATGGTTTCAGCGATAAGCCGCTCATATTCTGCTGCATTCACCGCTTGCATCCGCTGATTTTCAGCCGCCATACGCTCCACTTGTGCGGCAGTTAATGCCACCATTTGTTCAGTGTTTTTCAGCGTTTGCTGTACATCGAAAATGCTCATAACCTTATGTACCTTGTCGAGTTCAACATCTGACAGTCCCATCAGATGGTCAAATTCCAAGTTAAATGCTTGTTTTTGCATAGTAAACTTATCTTAATTCATATTGTAACCTAAAACAGCATCAAAATCGCATCTTTTTTACCGCATTCATGATGAAAAGCAATACTGCTGTGTGTTTGAATTCTGGTGAATAACTAGCTTTGCTCTTTCTGATACGAATGCCATCAATACCATGAGTTTGGTAGAGTCTCACCCAGTTATGGACGATAGAACTTTCTATACCAAACAAATTAGCTATCTGAGTACAACTAAGTCCATTGTGATAATGATCAATGACTTCAAGTTTAAAGTCAATTGTGTATTTGGTCATAAAAACACCCCAAAGGTTGTCTAACTTTTGGGGTGCGGTTCAATGATAACTTGGCGTTTTTTTGTACTGATTGGCGGATTGTTTAGCAGATTATTTATTGGTTGTTTCGCTTTCATCCACCACTTCAGCATCTGCTGTGGCGGTCGCTGCTGCTTCATCATCAAATTCGATGGCTTCAGCGATATCACCATTTTCATCTGCTAACTCATCAGCAGGCACAGGCTCAGCTTCGGTAGCTGTGCCATCTGCTACAGCTACCGTATCGGTGGCTTGTGCGCTGTCAACTGCTGCATCTTCACTGTTGTCCTTAATGGCGACATCAGCAGGGGCGGCGCTCATCGGTACATCAGCAGGCTCGGCGGTTTGTGCGGTTTCTTCAGCTTTTTTGCTGCAAGCAGCCAAAGCAACGGTTGCAGATAACAGTAGGACGCTGAATAATGATTTTTTCATGGGTTGTCCTTGAGTTTTTTGCCATCATGGATGACAATGCGTTAAATTGAATAAATCTAGTATAGCATACTTTTTGTTACATACGATGACATCTTGGTATTTTTTACTTGCTGTAGATTATCCAATCTTACCCATCATCGATTCAAACAAAAAGGCGATTAAAAACCGCCTTTTTACCCAAACTGCACAAGGTTAGCTGAGCTTGCCGTGACATTGTTTGTATTTCAATCCAGAGCCACAAGGACATGGCGCATTGCGGTTGATATTGGCAGGAATAACGAGCTCATCATCGCCCACTTGCGGCTGTACGCTGTCACTTGCAGCGGCTGCACCACCTAGTGTGATGGTCACTTGCTGCTTGATGCGGTGGCGATTTGGCACAGGACCTGTGGTCAATTCAGGATCGCGGCTTTCGCTACCGTCTAGATTGATCTCATTATGCTCAAACATCATCTGCATCCGTTCAGCTTGCAAGCGACGCTCTTCTTCTAAGGCTGCTAACTCTTCTGGGGTCGGCACATGTACGCGCGCAAGGTCTTGTACCAGATCAGACTTGATCGCACCCATCATCGCTTGGAACAGCTCAAATGATTCGCGCTTATACTCTTGCTCTGGATTTTTCTGTGCATAACTGCGCAGATGAATGCCTTTACGCAGCTGATCCATCTGAGTCAGATGTTCTTTCCAGTGACGATCAAGGCTTTGTAGCATAAAGTGACGCTCAAGCGATGCGGCAGTTTCTTCGCCCATCTGCGCGCGGCGTGTTTCGTAGCGTTCGATGGCAGTATTGACGATTTTTTCGCGCAAGCCTTCTTCATCCAAGCGGCGATCAGCGTCTAGCCAGTCATTGATCGGCATATAAAAACGGAATGCTTCTTCAATTTCATCTTCCAGACCATCGATATTCCACTGATCATCGACCGAACCTGGTGGGACGAACTGATTGATCAGCGCATTATACACTTCATGGTGCATTGCCTTGATGCTGTCTTGTAGATCCATCTCGGCAAGCAGCTCATCGCGCTGCCCATAGATGACTTTACGCTGCTCATTGGCGACATCATCGTATTTCAACAGGCTTTTACGCGCATCAAAGTCACGCGCTTCTACTTTACCTTGCGCACCTTCGATCGAGCGCGATACCATCTTATGCTCGATCGCTTCGTCTTCTTTTAGACCCATCGCGCGGAACATATTGGTAATGCGATCACCAGCAAAAATACGCATCAAATCATCTTCTAGCGACAAGAAAAAGCGAGATTGACCTGGGTCACCTTGACGGCCGGCACGACCACGCAACTGGTTGTCGATACGGCGTGATTCATGACGCTCTGAACCGATGATATGCAGACCACCTGCCGCCAGCACTGCATCATGACGCTCTTGCCATGCTGCTTGTGCTGCTGCGCGCATCTCATCGGTCACGCCTTCAATGTCTTCAAGTTCTGCTTGCCAGTTACCGCCTAGGATAATATCCGTACCACGACCTGCCATGTTAGTGGCGATAGTCACTGCCTTTGGGCGACCTGCTTGGGCGATGATGTCAGCTTCGCGTTCGTGCTGCTTGGCGTTTAGGACATTATGCTTGATGCCTTCTTGGTCAAGCAAATAAGACAGTTCTTCGGACGCTTCGATCGTCGCTGTACCAACCAGTACAGGCGCGCCCTTTTCGGTGATTGCCTTGATCTCACGGATGATGCCTTTGTACTTGCCAAGCTTGGTCAAGAAAATCTGGTCATCCATATCAATACGCGCAATCGGACGATGTGTCGGAATGATCACAACATCCAGCTCATAAGTCGATTTCAACTCCGCCGCTTCGGTATCTGCCGTACCTGTCATGCCCGACAGCTTGTCATACAGACGGAAATAGTTCTGGAAGGTGGTGGTCGCCATCGTCTGATTTTCAGCTTGGATTTCCACGCCTTCTTTGGCTTCTACCGCTTGGTGCAGACCATCTGACCAGCGACGACCTGGCATGGTACGACCTGTATTCTCATCGACGATGATCACTTCGCCATCTTGGACGATGTAGTGAATATTTTTGACAAATAAATGATGCGCACGAATCGCCGCCTGTGCATGAGCAAGCAGTGGCAGACGCGCAGGGCTGTATAAGCTTTCTTTTTCGCCCAGCTCACCGACTTCGATTAAGAATTTCTCAATTTTCTCGTAGCCTTTTTCGCTGATTTCTATGGTACGATTCTTCTCATCAATCCAAAAATCGCCATCGGTATTATTCTTGTTCGCTTCTTCATCTTGCGAGTGCACAAGATTTTCAACCACCTTATCAATCAAGGCATACAGATGCGCCGAATCTTCGGCTTGACCTGAGATAATCAGTGGCGTACGCGCTTCATCGATCAAAATTGAGTCAATCTCGTCAATGATGCAATAGTTCAGCGGACGCTGCTTTTTTTCAGCTAGGCTAAACACCATATTATCACGCAGATAGTCAAAGCCGTATTCATTATTCGTGCCATAAGTAATATCAGCACGATAAGCGGCGAACTTCTCTTGTGGTGGCTGCTGGCTATAAATCACACCAACAGTCAAGCCCAAAAATGCAAACAGCGAACGGTTCAGCTCGGCATCACGCTTGGCAAGATAGTCATTGACCGTGACGACATGCACGCCCTTGCCACTGATGGCGTTCAGGTACATTGCTAGAGTTGCCATCAAAGTCTTACCTTCACCCGTCTTCATCTCAGCGATCTTGCCTTCGTGCAAGGTCATACCGCCGATCAGCTGCACATCATAATGGCGCATCCCATTGACACGCAGCGACGCTTCACGACACACCGCAAACGCTTCAGGCAACAGCTTATCAAGGCTTTCGCCTGCCTGATGACGCTCTTTGAACTCTTGTGTTTTTTGGCGCAGCTGATCATCGCTCAGTGCCTGAATGCTTGGTTCTAGGGCATTGATCTTGGCGACTGCTTTGCGCATACGCTTAAGTTCGCGTTCATTTTTGGTGCCGATGACCGCACCGACGATTTTTGCTAACATAATTTTTTCCGTAAAATGGGAAATGCCCATTTATCATCATTTAAAACAAAATAAGACAAAGTAAACCAATTCACCACTGTGTTATTTTGAATTTTTCAACCATTAATCATATTGCTCAGGTTTATGGTTTTGAATGCACTAAAATCAAGCTGCACATCCCATAAATCCGCACAATTTGACAAAATTTTACAAACTGGCAAAGACTTTATCCGCCGCAGCGATGGTCTTATCAAGATCTTCATAAGTGTGCGCCGATGACATGAACGCCGCTTCAAATGCCGATGGCGCAAGGTACACGCCTTCATCAAGCATGGCATGGAAGAAAGTGGCGAATTTTTTGGCATCGCAATTTGTCGCGACATCATTGAAATTCTGCGGCAGAGTCTTACTAAAGAACAGACCGAACATTCCGCCCACCGAGCAGGCTTGGAATGGCACATTGTGCTTGGCGGCGGCAGCTTTTAGCCCTGCAATCAGATATTCGGTTTTAGCGGTTAATTCTTGATAAAAGCCATCAGCAGTCAATTTATCAAACATCGCCTTGCCTGCGCGCATCGCCAATGGATTGCCCGACAGCGTGCCTGCTTGATACACCCCGCCCAATGGCGCGATGCATTCCATGATCTCTCGTTTACCGCCGAACGCACCGACAGGCAGACCTGCGCCGATGATTTTGCCAAATGTTGTCAAATCAGGCGTGATGCCAAAATGCGCCTGCGCACCCCCGAGACCCACACGAAAGCCTGTCATTACTTCATCAAAAATCAGCACCACGCCATGCTCTGTACATAGTGCGCGCAAGGTGTTGTGAAATTCTTGGCTTGGGATGACCATGTTCATATTACCCGCGATCGGCTCTAAAATCACGCACGCAAGCTCACTGCCAAATTTATCAAAGCACGCCTTTAATGCATCAATATCATTATAAGGTAGTGTTAAGGTATGCTTAGCAAAATCAGCAGGCACGCCCTTAGAAGTCGGCTCGCCAATATCTAGCATGCCAGAGCCAGCCTTGACAAGCAAGCTGTCCGAATGCCCATGATAGCAGCCTTCGAACTTGACAATCTTATCACGACCTGTATAGCCACGCGCCAAACGAATCGCCGACATCGTCGCTTCTGTGCCTGATGATACCATGCGCACAAGCTCAATGCTTGGCACGATACTAGCGATCAAATCCGCCATCGTCGTCTCTGATGGCGTCGGTGCCCCAAATGACAGGCCGTCTTCAGCCGCCGCCTTGACCGCAGCGATCACTTCATCATGCGCATGACCCAAAATCATCGGGCCCCATGAGCCGACATAGTCGATATAAGCATTATCTTCGGTGTCGTAAATGTACGCACCCTTCGCGCGCGACACAAACACAGGTGTTCCACCCACGCCCACAAAGGCACGCACAGGCGAATTGACACCGCCAGCGATATGGCGTTTGGCTTTTTCGAACAAGATTTGGTCAGCGGCGCTTTGGTGAGTCATGGGAAATCCTTGTTTTTTGGATGAGTTTACATTTATAGCCAAAGAATGCTAAATTCTTAGGCTTGATATTTTTGTTCATTATTACTGCCAATTAAATCATCTGCAGTAAATTAATTTTGGAAAAAGCGGTTATAAACCGCAATTTCTTTGGCTTTTGCTATAAATCTGTACAATTATCGTGGTCTAATATAAATAGTGCTAGAAAAATAAGCAACGGTGTACAATTAGTACATCGAGCGAAACTTGACGACGCAATATCCCATCAGGCGAAGATAATCAGGCTTTTTTGACCACACTAGATTTTAACTTCATCGCCCCGAAGCCATCAATTTTACAGTCAATATCGTGATCATCGGGTGCATCGTAGATTAGACGGATTGATTTGACTTTGGTACCGACTTTAATAGGCGCGCTTGAGCCTTTAACTTTTAAATCCTTAATAACCGTTACCGCGTCGCCATCGGCCAGCACATTGCCGACTGCATCTTTGATGACTGGCAGCTCATTGCTTGGCTCGCCCTCTTTCCATTCGTGCGCGCACATTGGGCAAATCAGCAGATCGCCGTCGGCATAGGTGAATTCTTCGTGGCATTTTGGGCAAGCTGGTAGTGTCATCGCATCCTCTGTGTTGAAAATTGCAAATTAAAACTTAACTGCTTATTGTAACCGATTTCGGCGTCAATTTGTTGCACTCTATGGCAAATCGTACAAAATTTTAACATTTTTATGCCAATCACCCTTATAATTTTTGCAAATCATCCCCATTAAATGCGCAATACTTTTGATCAGCGATTATGATTTGGGATAAAACAATGACTGATTTTAGCGTTTTTGTGATGACAGGCGGTGATACTGATAAATTTTTGCAAGGACAAATCACCGCAGATATGGGTAAAATCGGTACGGCATTTGTACCGACAGCGATTTGCAATCTAAAGGGGCGCGTACAATTTGGCTTGTGGGTGCGTCGCATCAGTGATAACGCGGATGATGGTGTGCAAATCGTGATCAGCAGTGATTTGGCAGAAGACCTTGCCAAGCATATCAAAAAATTTGGCGCGTTTTCAAAAATCACCCTATCTGCTGCCAAGCCGATTTATCCTGCGATCATTGATGGCGTGGCAAGTTTTGATACCACCGACCATGATCAAACCGCGCAATGGCAAGCCTTGAGTATCGCTACGGGTAATTATTGGATTACCAAAGACACAAGCGAGCTATATCAACCGCAAGAGCTGCGCCTGCATCAGCGTGATGGCGTGGCATATAATAAGGGCTGCTATCTGGGTCAAGAAATCGTTGCGCGATTGTACTTTAAGGCAAGCCCAAAAGCCTATTTGCACCGTGTGGCAAGTGCGGATGTGGACTTTTTTGCCCATCATGCTGAAGAATCGGGCTTGGCTGTGGTAAATAGCATCAGTAGCTTAGATGGTTCAGAAGCTTTGGTCGTCGCGCGCCCTGATGCCATCGAAACTCTGGGCGCGACTCAATCTCTACAGAATCTGCCACTGCCTGATGCCTTGCAAGCCGATGTAGGTCAGGTGTGATTAGTTTGTAGACCAAATAGCATAAGCCATCGCAATGATGGCTTTTTTTGTTGCGTGGCTTTTTTACAAACCGATAAACAAACAAAAAGACAAACCCTTTTCAGGTTTGCCTTTTTGTTTTATGGTTGGTTTGTGACTGTTTAACGATTAGTCTTTAACAGTAGCAACAACACCAGCACCTACGGTACGGCCGCCTTCACGGATCGCGAAGCGAAGACCTTTGTCCATAGCGATTGGGTGGATTAGCTCAACGCTCATCTCAACGTTATCGCCTGGCATAACCATTTCAGTGCCTTCTTGTAGAGTGATTGCACCAGTTACGTCAGTAGTACGGAAGTAGAACTGTGGGCGATAGCCATTTAGGAATGGCGTGTGACGACCACCTTCTTCTTTTGATAGTACGTATACTTCTGCGTCGAACTTGGTGTGTGGGGTGATTGAACCTGGCTTAGCAAGTACTTGACCGCGTTGAACTTCTTCACGCTTAGTACCACGAAGTAGGATACCACAGTTCTCACCTGCACGACCTTCGTCTAGCAGCTTACGGAACATTTCAACACCAGTACAGGTAGTTTTTTGAGTTGGTTTGATACCAACGATTTCGATCTCTTCACCAACTTTGATGACGCCTGATTCAACACGACCAGTTACAACAGTACCACGACCTGAGATTGAGAATACATCTTCGATTGGCATCAAGAATGCTTTATCAACAGCACGCTCTGGCTCTGGGATGTAAGTGTCTAGAGTGTCTAGTAGTTCTAGAACTGCTGGCTCACCGTACTTGCTGTCAGCGCCGTTTAGTGCTTCTAGTGCAGAGCCTTTGATGATTGGGGTGTCATCACCTGGGAAGTCGTAGTCAGATAGAAGTTCACGAACTTCCATTTCAACTAGCTCTAGTAGTTCTTCGTCATCAACCATGTCGCACTTGTTCATGAATACCATGATGTATGGTACACCAACCTGACGAGATAGTAGGATGTGCTCACGAGTTTGTGGCATTGGGCCGTCAGTTGCAGATACAACTAGGATCGCGCCGTCCATCTGTGCAGCACCAGTGATCATGTTTTTAACATAGTCAGCGTGGCCTGGGCAGTCAACGTGTGCGTAGTGACGGTTTGCAGTGTCGTACTCGATGTGAGAAGTGTTAATGGTAATACCACGTGCTTTTTCTTCTGGAGCTGAGTCAATTGCAGCGTAGTCTTTTGCTTCACCGCCGTGGTGCTTAGCAGCAACAGTAGCGATAGCAGCAGTTAGAGTGGTTTTACCATGGTCAACGTGACCGATGGTACCAACGTTTACGTGTGGCTTGTTACGTTCAAACTTGGCCTTTGCCATGATGGTTTCCTCGATTGTTAATTAAACGCCATGGTCGGCTCTCGAGCAACGCCCAAAAACCATGACCATATCCTGATGTATTATACCATAGTGAAATTAGTATTTGAATACATTTGGATGGATTATTTTGTCATTGAATAACTTTTTAATGAACCAAAATCTAATATCGCGACATTTTAATCCCTTGATAAAATGGTTGAACACATCGCCAATCATTTGCTCCACAGGACAAATTTAAAGAATCCGATAGGGTTTTCTAATATCGTCTGATAGGTGATCTTGTCATAAAATTTAAATAAATCAACTGCCTTTTGGACACTCAAGACAAATTGAGACTTTGCTAATGGCTTAACTGAGCCTACAAAATGTATCAAATCTGGTGATGCATTTTCAGCATTGACGCTGCCTGACAAAAAATGCTCCGGTTGGCAGTTATAACGCCAGTCGATAGCAAACCACTGCTCATGAAAATAAACATTCAAGACATCTTGATCGCCATAAACCAGTATTTCTTGTAATTTTTCAGTTAAATGTATCAGCGGCTCTGTGGTACCCGCCCATCGATCTGCATTGATATACAATACACCAGCGTTAAAATAATCACCTTGACGAAATCTATGCTGTGCCAAATTGCTCACAAATGGATCTTGCACCGCACCTAGTGAAAACTGCGAAAACCGTTTATCTTCAAAAGGCCGAAAAATATCGCCGTTGATGACAATATCACAATCTAAATACAGCCATCGATTCGACTGACTGTATTCAAATAACTTGGCGATGTAGTATCGAAGATAGGTCGCCTGCGTGATATAGTCGCTTTGGCGGTATCGCTGAAGCTCATTTTGATTGATATATGCTGAGTATAAGCTTGACTGCCTTTGGGCAAAAAACTGCTGGCGTTCCTCCATCCACTCTGGACTGATATCGCCTGTGTTCAGGATAAATACATTAAATGATTGATGATGTGCCAACAATGATTTGAGCACAATATCCAAGTAGTTTAGATAATTTTTATCACTGGCGACAACAATATTTGTTGTGAGCGTATCAGTCGTCATATGGTGCTCTTTAAAACTCAATGGGACAAAATTACATCATTTCATTATAGCATAGCCCGCCAGAATATACAGTTCAATTTATCTACCAAAACAACTTAATCAACCAATAGATTAGTGCCAATCTTTAGCATTGCGGTCAAATTGCCTAAGCATCTTTTTGGCTTGGTATCGCGACTTGCGATGTTTGGCGGTTGGTTTTTCACTTTCAAACCGCCCGCCTTTTTGCATGAGTGGTGATAAACTTGCCAAATTGCGTGCCTTGCCTGATTTTGGTAATTGGATGGTGTATTTTGCCATGATTTTCTCGTCTTTTATAAACTGAATTAGCATCCCAATGGCGTAAATTTGGCATCAATGAATAAGTATTGATATTCAAAAAAACAAAAAAAGCCTGACCAAATGTCAGGCTAACAACATTTGGACGCATTCAAATTGCTTGATATGCGTCCTAGACATCATGCCAAGCAAATACCTAAAGTCAATAACGGTAAGCTGTTGTGTCGCATGATGCCTCCTTATACATCGTAAAAAAAATGGCTAGAAAATAAAAAACCCTTAAAACGATGCGTCTTAAGGATAATTCAAAATATGGAGCTCTTGACGAGAATTGAACTCGTGACCTCTCCCTTACCAAGGGAGTGCTCTACCCCTGAGCTACAAGAGCGAAATTATGGAGCGGGTGGCGGGAATCGAACCCGCACCATCAGCTTGGAAGGCTGAGGTTCTACCACTAAACTACACCCGCAGGGTAGTAACCAAGGTAGGAAGAATGGTGGTGGGGGAAGGATTCGAACCTTCGAAGCTTTCGCGACAGAGTTACAGTCTGTTGGGTTTGACCGCTCCCCAACCCCACCAAATTGGCTAGGTGTCTCTTTTACTGGTCTGGTAAAAGATTAAGCCCAATGTTGGGCTTTACCTAATATTTTCTTAGGAATGGTGCCGGCTGCCGGAATCGAACTGGCGACCTACTGATTACAAGTCAGTTGCTCTACCAACTGAGCTAAGCCGGCGGTGTATTTCCTAAGTGGTGCGTATGATATCATACTTCGAAATCTATGCAAGCACTTTTTTGGCTGATTTTTAAAATAGTTTATAAGTTATTGATTTTATTGTGTTTTATTTTATATACTTTTGCTGTTTTATTATTCGCTTGATTTATAAGTTGTTGTGATACGATGGCGTTGATATGATAAACCAAATAAAAAAATCAGCCCAAGCACACACTTGAGCTGATGATACTTTGATAAGCCAAAGCCAAATAAGGCTAAGCCTTGTATTGCTCGACTTTATTTAGAATGGTTGTTTCTATACCACTTAGGAATGTAAATTATAAAATGCTTTAAAATCAATAAATTAAATATTAACTTGTTAAAATTGAAGTGTGAATACGTAAAAATAAAGAATAAAAAGACTAGGTTTCAGATTTTATTTTTACACAATGTACTTACTATAAAATACCAAACAGATAATATTTGTCCATAAATTCATTGGGTTGATTATGCCATTTTTACACTTATTGACTAATCACGATTAAATCCACCTCATCAGTCAGTAACTTTTCAAAATTTGACACAATATCAATGTTGGGAAACCATGCTAATGCCCGAGTGGTTGAACGCTCAATAAATTTTATCACGTTAAACCGAAAAAAGGGAACATGGAAAATACGGGTAGAATACCCACTCCTCACAATGGCAACATTAATTTTCTTCATATTTGGCTATCCTTAATTAATAAAATTGTGGCGAGTATAAGATCGTTTCTATCTATCCGCCATTTAGGTTATTTATACAGAATATCTAAATTGTAAGAAACTCAAGCGTTATTTACACTTTGCTTAAAATAAAACTCTAACCACTCATAAGGAGTAAAAGTTAAAGTCTTGCCAGTAGTCTCATCTTTCTTACTTAAAGATGAGTGCGGTCTAACAGTGTTGTAGAAATTAAGAAATCTGGTTAATTCTTGCTTTCTATGCTCACTGCTGACAAATTCATGTTTATCATGCCAAAGCTCCATTAATGTTCGTATGACCCTTTCAGCTTTGCCGTTGGTTTGTGGCCTACCTACTTTGGTAAATTTTTGATTGATGTTGTTTTGATAGCAGGCTTGAGAAAATTCATGGTCTTTTGTGCCTTTATATTCTGTGCCATTGTCAGAATAAATCACATCAATTTTGTAGGGGCATGGCTCTATCACTTGTTCTACAAGAAACTGTGTTGCACTAAAGGCTGTTTTATCCGGCATGATGTCAGCATACAATTCGCGAGAATAGTCATCTATGGCAACAAATAGATATTCTCTAGGACTGTTGGCATTTTGTCCTTTGAGCAAGGGCAGGCGTTTGGTGTCCACATGCACCATCTCACCAGGATAGGACTTATTGTATCGCTTGGCTTGCTTTTTGAGCTTATCCTGTATGGATTGTTCAACTTTAGCAAGGCGTTTAATACCATATTTGGCTTGTTTAAAGCGATTGTTGGTACTGGCTTGGGGCTTGAGTAGCTTAACACGAGCAAGTTTTAAGACTTTGTAAATGGTAGGTCTTGATACTTTGTACTCCAATGCTAGTGAAGTAACTGACTGCCTGTTCTTGTGATAAGCAGTCCAAATGGCTTCCCGTTGGTAGGGAAGCAATCGTGTATTTTTATGAATGTTCATTTGCAGTATTTTACCTTAATACTGTAAACAACGGTAGTTTATCTTACATCTAAATAGATTTAACTTTTGACATTTTTTTTCCTAAATAAAAAATACCAAACCCAAAACCTTGTGCTGTAAGCCAGTGCAATTAAAATCGCAAAAAAGTCAAAATAAAAGACCGCTTGTGGTTCATCATAATTGAAATAGGCAAAATCCACTTTCAGCAATAAATAGGGCAACAACTCTCGTTGCACAAAAACGAAAATACCATAAGCGGCAATAATCAGCTAACAAGCTGGAATAAGCCTGCGTGCAAGCCAATGTTCAAGATCTAAACGGTAGCCATTTGCGAATAAATTAGCAATAGGTTTCCAATGTAACCCCAAATGTACACCCACTAAAATTTGCAACCAATGGGTGTTGGTCATATGAATTTTTCGCATTAAATCTGTGGTAGAGTGGAATAGCATTTCCACCAATAGATGTTTAGAAAGCATAATGCCACTGATACAAGCGGTTAAAAATAACAAAAAAGTTGCAAAATTGACCGCACTTTGCAAAATGCGATAGCTGTTATAACTGCCTGAAAAGGTCTTTTTGAGCCACCAGGTATTCAGTGAAAGATGTGAGATAATCAAAGCAAAAAAAAGACCAAGCCGAGCCATTCGTGCGTGATTTCTTCGTAAAGATGATAGTCAAAAAGAGAAAGCAATATTGCCGTTAGAACCAAATCTTGAGCGAGTTGGAAGAGATATTTTTTCTTCATAAAATTGAAATTTAAATGGTAGAGACATACGCTGTGTGTCCCTACATTTTTATTTTGTA
The DNA here is from genome assembly GCF_024296965.1 of Moraxella sp. FZLJ2109. NCBI lineage: Bacteria > Pseudomonadati > Pseudomonadota > Gammaproteobacteria > Moraxellales > Moraxellaceae > Moraxella > Moraxella sp. FZLJ2109. Next base: position 1,294,370 of record NZ_CP101112.1, on the reverse strand, counting down.
TAACCATTTTCGGTTAAGAACTTCGCCAACCGTTTTTCTACTTCAGGCTCTGCTCTGACCGTTTTATGCAAATACGCCTCAAAACCGTTTTTCACGTTGGCTTGTGGTTGAAGTTGCTGAATATCTTTATCCGTTCCACCCAAACGACTGCCTCCGTGACCAACCACTGGCACAATATTTTTCCCACTAAAGTCTACTTGCTCGAGCAAAGAATAAAGCGCCATTGGCATTTTGTACCACCAAATCGGATAGACCAAAAATACCGTATCTGCATCGGTTATCATGCCAAGACAAGTGAAATCATGGCATTTGTTTGGGGCAAACGTGATTTGCAAACCGCTTTGGCTTTAAAGCAGCGTTTAAAAGCACTCAAAGTAAGCTATGAACGTATTGCCGGCGATAATTGGGATGCTTTTGTAAATGCGTTTTCTGATACCGGTGACCAATGGGTGGGTAAGCAACATACTAAAGCGATTGAGGGTAATAACTGTCGGATTCGGCACAGATTAAGTAGAGCCGTCAGGCGCAGTTGCTGTTTTTCCAAATCAATGTTTTATCATGTTAAATCTTTTAATATTGGATTTTAGGCAATCAATCATCCCAAACAAATTTAACCCAGCACACTTTTCAGGACACCACCAATGTTTTAAATAAATAAGGAAATATGCAAATGAATAAATTAACAGCAGGTCGCCCAAGCGCAACTAAAAGCAAACTTTCTGTTGCTGATGTCAGCGAGCAAGAGCGTATTAAGCGGATTAGCTTTGATATGACAGAAGCCAATCATCGTGAACTAAAAAAATATGCGGCGGAACAGGGCGTAACCATTCGGGAAGTGCTGAATGGTTTAATTGATGAGTTATTGGCGAAAAAGAAAAAATAATTGAAAGCAGTGTTGATGGGTAACAACACAGCTTAAAAATTTTACAATATAAAACAATGTTATATGAATAATTTGTAAAAAATCTTCAAAATTATGCAGGATTTGGGTGTTTGCAAATTAAAATAACTTATTTTGCCTTCAATTTTTAACCAGTCAAATTTACCATTTTTGCGCCGTAAAGCCCCGTTCTTCAGGTTGGGGATATAGCTTTTTTGACTTTTTCTCTTGCCCACTCTTCGTATTGGGAAGTTTGATTTTTAACTGGTTTTAAATTCATTTTGCTATGATATTCTGTTTAAGGTTTTTATTATTATACCTAATGAATGTTTAAATTGGGGTGTTCACGCAAAAACACATTGACTGCTTTAAATCCGTATGTGGCATTGTGGTGATGGTTATTTTATTTTCTGATATTTCAAAAGCTTGCGGCTCTATTGTCCAGACAAGTGATTGGGGATGGAATGTGTGCATTATTACTCCTGAGTAATGAGACTGTATTATAGTAAAGATTTCATACATATTGAAAAACAAGCGGTAGGATTTTGAGAAAAATTTGCAAATTATTTTTTCAAATCCCTTGACCTTAACCCTAGGTTAAGCTTTAAAATGATGTCCAATTAATCTCAATAAAAATAAGGACATCTTATGAAATTACATAAATTCCCCCGCTCATTGTTGCTTTTAAGTTTAGGCATAAATGTTGTTTTAATTAAAAAAAAACGGTGAAAGTGAAGTGTTTAAATCCTATAACCAATAGGGGGGGGGAGGAAAGAATGAAACGTCGAGATTTTTTACGTTATGGAATTGGAATTAGCTTAGCCAGTAGCTCGCTTTATAGCCTTGCGAATATGATGAACCACGCACAACATGGCAATATGGCGATGATGCATTCAGTACCTACTGGCCTAATGCCAACTGAGGCAATGCCTTCAGGTTTATCGCTTAATGGGATGTTGCCAAAACTTGCTAATCAATCGACTCAAGCTGGACTATTCAAAGCTACTTTAAAAGCAGAGCCAATTAAAATTCGCCTCGCAGACAATAAAGAAACGGAATTTTGGGCTTATAACGGACAACTACCAGGGCTACAAATTGAAGTATTTGAAGGCGATACCGTAGAAATTGAATTTATCAATCACCTACCACAACCCTCAACAGTACATTGGCACGGCTTAGATGTACCAAATGAGGCGGATGGTAACCCGATGGATATGGTTGAACCGCAAGGGAAAAAAGTCTATCGCTTTACGCTACCTCAAGGCAGTGCTGGGACATATTGGTACCACCCTCATCCACATGACTATGTTTCCGAACAAGTCTATAAAGGCTTAGCAGGCACTTTCGTTGTTAAAGCGAAAAATGATCCGCTTGCACACCTTCCTGAACAACATTGGGTGATTTCCGATCTGCGTTTAAATGCCGATGGCACCATTCCAGCAAACACGATGTTAGATTGGATGAACGGTCGTGAGGGTGAATTTGTGTTAATCAACGGTCAATATCAGCCCCAGATTCAAGTGAAAACGAATGAACGAATCCGTCTTTGGAATGCCACTAGCGCTCGTTATTTTCGTTTAAACATTCCAGGGGTGAAATGGATTGTGGTGGGTACCGAAGGTGGTTTACTTGAAAAACCTCGCTCGCCTGTTGATGAACTACTACTTACACCAGCCGAACGCGTTGAAGTGATTATGGTGGGTGAAACGCAAGGAACAGTCAATTTACAAAGCGGTTATTATGATCGCCGTAAGATGATGGTGCAAGAACAGCCTAAAGATCTCACTTTAGCCACAATTCAGGTGAAATCAGAACCTGTTCAGTTACCTGAAAGCTTAAGGTCCTTGCCTAACTGGGATGAGCCAAAGCAGGTTCGCCAAATTCGCTTTAGTGAAAAAATGATGAACCATACGAATATGCCAATGATGAATCACGGTACACATCACGCTACTACAACACCAACGGACAACCCTATTCCACCAATGATGAATGGTATGTTCTTAATCAACGGTCAAACCTTTGATATGAACCGTATTGATTTTGTTACCAAATTGAATGATGTAGGACGGATTTTGCGGACATTCAAAATAAAAAAGAATGTGGAGGTAACAGACAATGGCAAAGACAATTTTTGAGGAAATGGGCGGCAAATACGAAAGGCAAGGCGATTATTTAATACCGTGCTTAACTGTACCCGCCGAAGAAGAACAGCCGATAGGCATCTGGGGGCAACGGCATTTAGATTATCTAAAACAGTACCGTAAAGTTACATACACCAATCTTCTTACAAGCGGCAGACTTAACGCCTACCTTGCCGACATTGACAGACAGGCACAGGAACGCTTTGAAAGGCTCATAGAGGGTATGAAACAGGCACAGGGCATAACGGAACAGCTAAAGGCAGAAAACGCCTTAGAATGGACAGGATGCCTCAATAACATAAGGGCTTGTGCGAGGGAGATTGTGGAAAAGGAAATTATTTTTGCATAAACAGATGATTAGTGGCAGGGGGAAATCCTGCCGCTTTTTCTGCTTTAGTTTGTCAGCTTGACAAATAAAGGGTTAAGGAATATAATTAGATTCAGTATTATACAAGGAGTTAATAAATATGCGGCAAGGTATTCTTAAATAAACTGTCAATTTGATAGTGGGAACAAAAAGTAGCAGTCCCGTTTCACTTTTAATATGGGGCTTAGTTTTTTGTACCCAGTTTAAGAATACTTTTATCATGTAATTTTATATGCCCGAAAACATATAAGTGTTTTGGGGCTATTGGAGTTATTTACCCAGTGATAGGAGTATTTATCACTGGGTATTTTTATGCCCTTTTTTGGGTGTTGATAGGAGGAAAATCACATGAAAATAATTAACTTAGGCATTCTGGCTCACGTTGACGCAGGAAAGACAACATTAACGGAGAGTTTATTGTATACCAGTGGTGCAATTGCAGAACCAGGGAGCGTAGATGAAGGCACAACAAGGACAGATACAATGAATTTGGAGCGTCAAAGGGGAATCACTATCCAGACAGCAGTGACATCTTTTCAGTGGGAGGATGTAAAAGTCAACATTATAGATACGCCAGGCCATATGGATTTTTTGGCGGAAGTATACCGTTCTTTATCCGTATTAGACGGAGCAGTATTATTAGTTTCTGCAAAGGATGGCATACAGGCACAGACCCGTATACTGTTTCATGCACTACAGACAATGAAGATTCCGACAATTTTTTTCATCAATAAAATTGACCAAGAGGGGATTGATTTGCCAATGGTATATCGGGAAATGAAAGCAAAGCTTTCTTCGGAAATTATAGTGAAGCAAAAGGTTGGGCAGCATCCCCATATAAATGTAACAGACAATGACGATATGGAACAGTGGGATACGGTAATTATGGGAAACGATGAACTATTAGAGAAATATATGTCAGGGAAACCGTTTAAAATGTCAGAACTGGAACAGGAAGAAAACAGGAGATTCCAAAACGGAATGTTATTTCCCGTTTATCACGGAAGCGCTAAAAACAATCTGGGGATTCGGCAGCTTATAGAAGTGATTGCCAGTAAATTTTATTCATCAACGCCTGAAGGTCAATCTGAACTATGCGGGCAGGTTTTTAAGATTGAATATTCAGAGAAAAGGCGGCGTTTTGTTTATGTGCGTATATATAGCGGAACATTGCATTTGAGGGATGTTATTAGAATATCTGAAAAAGAGAAAATAAAAATCACAGAGATGTGTGTTCCGACAAACGGTGAATTATATTCATCCGATACAGCCTGCTCTGGTGATATTGTAATTTTACCAAATGATGTTTTGCAGCTAAACAGTATTTTGGGGAACGAAATGCTGTTGCCGCAGAGAAAATTTATTGAAAATCCTCTCCCTATGCTCCAAACAGCGATTGCAGTAAAGAAATCTGAACAGCGGGAAATATTGCTTGAGGCACTTAAAGAAATTTCAGATGGCGACCCTCTTTTAAAATATTATGTGGATACTACAACGCATGAGATTATACTTTCTTTTTTGGGGAATGTGCAGATGGAAGTCATTTGTGCCATCCTTGAGGAAAAATATCATGTGGAGGCAGAAATAAAAGAGCCTACTGTTATATATATGGAAAGACCGCTTAGAAAAGCAGAATATACCATCCACATAGAAGTCCCGCCAAATCCTTTCTGGGCTTCTGTCGGGTTGTCCATAGAGCCGCTCCCTATTGGAAGCGGAGTGCAGTATGAAAGCAGAGTTTCACTTGGATATTTAAATCAATCGTTCCAAAATGCGGTTATGGAGGGGGTTCTTTATGGCTGCGAGCAGGGGCTGTATGGATGGAAAGTGACAGACTGTAAAATCTGTTTTGAATATGGATTGTATTATAGTCCTGTAAGTACCCCCGCAGACTTTCGGCTGCTTTCCCCTATCGTATTGGAGCAGGCTTTAAAAAAAGCAGGGACAGAACTATTAGAGCCATATCTCCACTTTGAAATTTATGCACCGCAGGAATATCTCTCACGGGCGTATCATGATGCTCCAAGGTATTGTGCAGATATTGTAAGTACTCAGATAAAGAATGACGAGGTCATTCTGAAAGGAGAAATCCCTGCTAGATGTATTCAAGAATACAGGAACGATTTAACTTATTTCACAAATGGGCAGGGAGTCTGCTTGACAGAGTTAAAAGGATACCAGCCAGCTATTGGTAAATTTATTTGCCAACCCCGCCGCCCGAATAGCCGTATAGATAAGGTTCGGCATATGTTCCACAAGTTAGCTTAACAGCTTGCAAAAGTCATATAAAATGAGATTTGAAAGGATTAGAGACTAATTATGATGAAATGCGAATGGATAAGCCAGAAGGCAGAGCGTTAAAAGATGTGGTTAATTTACGCCCTTATGAAAAAGTTATTATTCGCTTTAAGCAAGGACATACTGGGTTGAAAATGTACCATTGCCATATTTTAGAACATGAAAATCTCGGTATGATGGGGATGTTTAAAGTGGAATAGTGGTATCTAACTATAAAAATAGAGGGATTTTCGTGAAAATTTGTAAATTGCGAAAATCCCTCTGCTTGTCATTATTTATTCCAACGGTTTAACAACGCAACAAGTGAGAGCATCACAGGCACTTCAACCAATACACCGATAACAGTGGCTACATATGAACTTATTTAATAACCTATCTGGTAATTCACTTTCCGGTTATATAGATAATATTTTATGGTCTTGATGCTTTAATAAAAGTGAGTATTTTCTTCTCTTGGTTTTTTATGATTTATTTTTACAAAATTTAATTATTGATCTGCCCCCAAAAAGTTAGACTACGTTAATTCAAGGACTGAGTTCTGTATTGCACAGGGCTTAGCCCTTTTAGTCTCACTTGAATACGCTCGTGATTGTAATAATGAATATATTTGTGAATAGTTTGTTCGAGTTGCTCAAATGTTTCAAATCGTTTACCAAAATAACATTCCGTCTTCAATCGCCCGAAAAAGCTTTCCATCGCACTGTTATCCAAGCAATTTCCTTTTCTTGACATACTTTGCACGATGCCATTTTGTTTCAATATCGCCTGATAACCTGCCATCTGATATTGCCATCCTTGGTCGGAATGTAAAATCGGGCTTGCTCCTTGCGGGAGCTTTGCGACAGATTGTTTCATCATTCGCATTATTTGCTCAAAGTTTGGGCTTCGGGCAAGGTCATAGGCGATAATTTCGCCATTAAATAAGTCCTTAATCGGCGAAAGATAAAGTTTGCCTTCCGCACATTTAAACTCGGTAATATCCGTGACGAGCTTTTCATTTGGAGCGTTTGTGTGAAAATCCTGTCGCAATAAATTCTCGGCAATTTTACCCACTTCGCCTTTGTAAGAACGATATTTTCTCTGCTTACATTTTCCTTTTAAATCAAGCTGTTGCATTATCGCTTGCACACGCTTATGGTTAATTGCACCGAACATTTTTCGCAATGCTAACGTAATACGACGATAGCCATAATTGCCGTCATTTTTGCGATAAATCTCAACAATTTCCTGCCTAATTGCCACATTTTTATCAATTTTAAGCTGTAAATGATAAAAGAATGAACAGCGTTTTAAACCTGTCAAATGGAGTAATATTTCCAAGGAAAAATTTACCCTCAACATTTTCATGATGGCTACTTTTTCCGCATTTTTGCTTGGTTGAGTTCCCGCAACTTTTTTAGGTAAGCATTCTCCGCTTCCAGTTCCAAAATCCGATAACGCAAGCGTTCTTCTTCGGTTTTGGGTGGGGGAGGCATTTTCGGGTATTTCGGTTTCATTGCTGGTCGTCCTTTCGGCTTTGGAAATAAGCCGTTTATACCTTGTTTTTCAAAGGCTTGCAACCACTGGCTAATCACCCCTGAATTAGCAATACCAAAATGCAGACAAGCACTTTCTGCAGAAAATTGCCCCTTTTTGACCGCTTGTATGACGGTTAATTTAAATTCTGGGGAATATTTTTGCTTCTTACCCAGTACGGCTAAACTATTGATTCCATTATAGTTATATTGCGAAATCCAACGACGTAGCGTGGAGGCTTTAAGCTGAAATTGCTGGCGAGTGAGTGAGCAATTTTTCCCGTTTTGGAGAAAAAATGCGATCACTTCTTGTTTGAAAGATTGGTTGTATTTCGTCATAAAAAATCTGCACCTTAATCAGTTGGTTTTTAGTCCAACTTTTGGGGTGCAGATCAGACGCTCACTTTGTCGCCGATTTGAAATTCGCCAGCGTCATCGCCCACCGCCACGACCACGCCTGCCCCTACATAACCCAAAGTCGCAGGGAACACAGAGTCAATCACATACGCCCCTTCCCGATACATCATCTCGGCACGGTTTAGTCCCAAAGCGTGCATTTGGATTTGCACTTCGCCCGATTTTGGGCGGGGATTTGTACATCAACGATTTGCAGGACATCAGGCGAACCTGTTTTTGTAAATTGGATTTGTTTGCTCATTGTTTTGACCTATATTAAAAATGGGCGTATTTTAGCGTTTTAAAATAACAATAAGAATGGCGAAAAATGGGAAGTTGGTTTTTAAAAATGGAAAGATTGGGCGTTTTAGTCCGTCTGAAAAAAATGCCGTCTTAAAAAAGCATCAAAGATGTAGGGTGCAACTTGTTGCACCATTTTCCTGATGAAATATTGGGTTGGTGCAATGACGCACACTGCGAAACTGTTTGAAAAACACAATGCCGTCTGAAAAAGTATTAAAGACCTTTTCAGACGGCATAAAAAACACCGCTTTATCAAAAGCGGTGTTTTTGAGGTCGTTTTGTCATTGGAAGAAGCCTGCGGGGCTGTGGTCTACAACTTGCTTTTGCGCAGCCGCAGTGCGTTGCCGACCACGGATGCCGAGCTTAGGCTCATCGCCAGTGCGGCAATCATCGGCGAGAGCAGCCAGCCGGTAAAGGGGTACAGCACGCCGGCGGCAACGGGAACCCCCAGGCCGTTGTATAAGAAGGCAAATAACAGGTTTTCCTTCATATTGCGCACGGTGGCCTCAGACAATTTGCGTGCGGTGGCAATACCCCGCAAATCGCCTTTGACCAGCGTGATTTGCGCACTGCTCATTGCCACATCGGTGCCGGTACCCATTGCGATGCCGACATCGGCTTTGGCCAGTGCGGGGGCATCGTTGATGCCGTCGCCTGCCATTGCGACCACCCGCCCTTCGTTCTGAAGCCGCTCGATCAGTGCCAGTTTGTCGGCGGGCTTGACTTCGCCGTGCACTTCGTCGATGCCCAGTTTTGCGCCCACGGCGTTTGCCGTGGTCAATCCGTCGCCGGTTGCCATAATGATGCGCAGGCCGGCTGCTTTGAGCGAGGCCAATGCTTCGGGGGTGCTGTCTTTTACAGGATCGGAGACGGCAAGCAGTCCCGCAAGATGTCCGTCCGCAGCCAGATATATCACGCTGGCACCTTCACTGCGCAGGGATTCGGCCTGCTCGATCAGTGGTTCGACGCTAAGCCCGTTCTGCTGCATAAACGCCGTGTTGCCCAGTGCCAGCGCACGCCCTTCAACCACGCCGCTCACGCCGATGCCGCTGCCTGAATCAAACTGTTCGGGTTTGCTCAGCTTCAGCTGTTGTGCCCGTGCGGCCTGCACAATGGCGTCGGCCAGCGGGTGTTCGCTGCCCTGATCCAAGCTGGCGGCCAAACGCAGCACTTCTTCGGCGGAAAAGCCTGCTGCCGCAACGGCACGGTCAAAGGCGGGTCGGCCTTCGGTGAGTGTGCCGGTTTTATCAATCACCAAAGTGTCTACTCGCCGCAAGTTTTCGATAGCGGCGGCATCACGGAACAATATACCCCTGCCTGCCCCGCGTCCTGTGGCGACCATCACCGACATCGGCGTGGCCAGTCCCAGTGCACAGGGGCAGGCGATAATCAAGACCGCAACGGCGTTGATCAACCCGAACACCCAAGACGGTTGCGGGCCGAACACGCCCCAGACAAAGAAAGTGGCAACGGCGACGGCGACAACCGCCAGTACGAAATAGCCTGCCACCCCGTCAGCCATACGCTGCATCGGTGCTTTGGAGCGCTGCGCCTGGGCCACCATCTGGACAATCTGCGAAAGCACGGTTTCCGAACCGATGCGCTCGGAGCGGATGACGAGCGCACCGCCGGTGTTGAGCGTGGCGCCGATGACTTTGTCGCCGGTGGCTTTGCGCACCGGCAGCGGCTCGCCGGTCAGCATCGATTCATCTACCGAGCTTGCGCCCTCAACCACCACGCCATCGACAGGCACTTTTTCGCCGGGGCGCACACGCAGAAGGTCGCCGATGTGGATGTGGCTGAGCGGCACATCTTCTTCAGCACCGCCCGAGCCGATACGCCGTGCGGTTTTGGGCGCCAGTCCGAGCAGGGTCTTGATTGCCGCCGAAGTCTGCGACCGGGCTTTGAGTTCGAGCATCTGGCCGAGCAAGGTCAGCGAGATGATGACGGCCGCCGCCTCAAAATACACGCCGACCCGCCCCATCGATACAAACGATGCCGGAAAGATGTCGGGTGCAGCGGTGGCAACAACGCTGTAAACGAAGGCTGCACCCGTTCCCAGTGCAATCAGCGTCCACATATTGGGACTACGGTTTGCCAGCGACTGCCAACCCCGTGAGAAAAACGGCAGCCCCGCCCACAGCACGATCGGCAGCGACAGCACCAGCTCTACCCAGCTTTGTGCGGCCATATCCATCAGGTTCAGACGCTCGCCGAACATCGCCAGCACCAGCACTGCCGCCGTCAGGGGCAGCGTGTACCAAAAGCGTCGGGAAAAATTACGCAGCTCCGGATTGTCGTCGTCCAATTCAGGCATCAGCGGCTCCAATGCCATACCGCAAAGAGGGCAGTTGCCGGGGCGGTCTTGCCGGATTTCCGGATGCATCGGGCAGGTGTAGCCCGAAGCAGCCGCTGCATCGGACGGTGTCTGCACAGGGCGGTGCTGTCCGTGTCCGTGTCCGTGTCGGCACTCGTGGTGTTTGGGCGGTTTGTGTGTTTCTTGCTTCATCACAATTTCTCCTGTTGGGTTCATAGGGTCATCACCGGTCGTTTACCGAAAAAGCAGGTACGGATTGGGCCAGTCAGAATGACGGTTTTTTTCAGGCTGCCTGCAAATACCGATGCCGTCTGAAAAAGCAGAAGGTTCAGAACATCGCTTGCCGATGTGTCCGACAAGTCGGCATCATCATTTCCTTGGGGCTTGTTTTAAAGGCTGCCTGAAAACCCCAAATGCCGTCTGAAAAAGCCTTAAACCTGTTTTCAGACGACCTCAAAAGCACCGCTTTATCAAAAGCGGTGTTTTTGCCTTATTGCCCCTGCTGTTTTAGCCAGTCTTGCATCAGCTTGATTTCAGGTTCTTGGGCTTTGATGATGTCTTGAGCGAGCTTTTTCATTTTTTCGTCTTTGCCGAACTGTAATTGCACTTTTGCCATCTCGACCGCCCCTTGATGATGCGGAATCATACCTTTGGCAAAGGCGACATCAGGGTCGGTCTCATAAATTGCCGTCATCATTTCGCTGTGTGAATTGTCCAAGGCATAGGCTTTGGCGTGTGGGGCTTGCGGGTTTTGGGTTGCGGTGTCTTTACCCGCCAGCCAAGCGTTCATCAGGTCGATTTCACTTTGTTGCCCATCAATAATCGCTTGGGCAAGTTTTCTCATTGTTTCGTCTTTGCCAAATTCAAGCTGTACTTTTGCCATCTCAACTGCTCCGATATGGTGCGGAATCATACCTTTGGCAAAAGCGGTATCAGCATCGGCAAGATTGCCCGCTTTGCTCATCTCATCGCCCATCTTGTTCATCATTGCAAGATAGGCTTGGGTATGGGGCGGAGCATTTTGAGTGTCCATCGCCATAGCAGAGTGGTTCATATGGGCGTGCTCGTTTTGGTTATTTGGGCTGTCGTGGGTGTGGGTGTAGTTATTGTCGCCCGCCATCGAGTGCGTCGGCACTTCGTTTTTGGCGTTGGCACAAGCGGTTAAAGTCGCCAAAACAACAGCGGCAGCGACAAGATGTACGGCACGGTTTTTAAACATTTTCATTACAGTTCTCCTTGTCAAAATGGGCATTGATAACATTGGGCAAATGACAGATTCGCCCAATGTCCATTTCACTATTTGGTTTTACGATTCACACGCACAGCCGTTGCAAGTGCAGTCATCACAAATGCAGGGCTTGCCGTTTTGGCATTGGCAGTCCGGACGGCAGTTTTGCCCCGTGCAAGACTGGCAGCCGCAATGGGCGTGTCGGTTTTGAACAAAATCAGCGTTCATAACAGTTTCTCCGAATGTTAAGTTAAAGTGGATTATTAAAACAAAGTGCTTTTAAGCGATTAAAAGCATTGCTTTTTTGTTCTGATGTGCGTATCATAAACCATAACCTTGCGTTAGGGTCAAGGGTTATTTTTACGGATTGACAATTTTTTACAAACGCCAAAACAAGGAGCAACAATGAACATCGGTCAAGCGTCCAAAGCCACAGGGCTATCCATCAAGCAAATCCGTGATTATGAAAAGTTGGGTTTGTTATCAAACACTTCACGCACATCATCAGGCTATCGCATTTATGATAATGAGACACTAATCCGCCTAAAATTCATCGCCAAAGCAAGGGGCGTGGGCTTTTCGCTTGCCCAAATTGGCGAGCTTTTGGCACTGCAAGACAATCCACACCGCAAAAGCTGTGAAGTTAAAAGCCTGACGGGCGTGCACATTGAATTTTTGACCCAGAAAATCGAAGAACTGACACAGATGAAAGCCACCTTGCAGGCGTGGAGCGACGCCTGCACCGGCGACAACGCCCCCGACTGCCCGATTTTAAAAGGCTTGGCGGAGGGCGGTGAGGATAAGGGCTGACAAAGTTTTTTGGCGGTTTTTTCAGGCAGGGTTAATTTAAGAAGGCCGTCTTAAAAAACACAATTTGTCGTTTTACCGCTGTTTTTTACCGCAAGAAGCACTTATCGGTGGTAAAAAACAGCGGTTTTTGACGCTTTGATGAGAAAAAATTCAGCCTGAAAACCGATGAGCGTTTTCAGGCTGGTTTTTTTGCCGAGCGTTCAAGGATAACTTTGGTACACGCTGTGCGTGCCGTTTTTGCCCAGCAGCAGCACATCGTAGGGGTCTTTTCGGCCGCCGTACGCTTCACCGTCCATTCCCGGCGAGCCAATGGGCATTGCGGGCACGGCGATGCCGACGGCGTCGGGGCGTTCGGCAAGCAGGCGTTTGACTTCTGATGCGGGCGTGTGCCCTTCGACGGCGTAGCCGTCAATCACGGCGGTGTGGCAGGAGCCGTATTTGGGCGATATGCCCATTTGTGTGCGGATTTGGCTGTTGCCGGTGTCGTGGATTTTCACGCTAAAACCGTTGTCCTGCATATGCTTGACCCATTCGCCGCAGCAGCCGCAACTTGGGCTTTTGTACACTTCCAGTACGGGTTTGGCCTCTGCGGGGGCGGGGTTGGCGAGCATCCAGCCTGCGCCTGCCACGCTTGCCAAGACGGCTGATAGGGCCAAGGTTTTGCCAAAAAAGGATTTGTTCATTGTTTTGCCTCGTCGTGGGTTAAGTGGTTTGGGGATTTTTCAGGCAGGCTTAATCAAGCAAGGCCGTCTGAAAAAGCGGTTCGGGGTTTATTTCACTTGCAACATTGCCATCATTCCCAGATTTTCGTGTTCCAAGATATGGCAGTGGAACATTTTGAGACCCTTGTTTCCTTGGATAAAGCGGATGACGGCGGTTTCGCCCGGGCGCAGGTTGACCGTGTCTTTGCGGGCGCGGTAAGGCGCGGGGGCGGTGTTGCCGTTCAGGCTGGTTTGCAGCACTTCAAACTGCGTGCCGTGCAGGTGGAAGGGGTGATCCATATGGCTTTGGTTGGCCAGCGTCCATTCTTCGACATCGCCTTCGTTGCCGACAAAGTCCACGCGCTTCATATCGAAGGTTTTACCGTTGACCAAAAACACGCCTACCATATCTTGGGGAATGGTGTTTTGCATCGCGCCCGCCATTTCACCCGCCATTGCGCCGTGATCCATTCCCTGCATACCGCCTTGGCTTTGCGTGTTTTGCATCGGCTTCATTTGTTCGCTGAACACCACTTCACGCTTGACCACAGGCGCAGGCAGCGCAGGCAGTGTGCGCAAGGCGGCAGGCAGGGCGGCATCGGCGGGGGTGAATTGCACTTCGCCCAGGTTCAGGTCGGCGGCTTTTTCCTGCACCATCATTTTGCGGCGGTCGTAGTACAGGCTGGTGAGTTCGGCCGTGGTCTGCGCCTGACCGACGGCGAACACTTCCACCCGCTCGGCGGGGGCTAAAAACAGCTCGTCGGCGGGGGCAAGCGGTTTTTCCAAGAGGCCGCCGTCGGTGCCGACCACAATCCACTGCACACCTTTGATTTTCAGGCGCAGGTAGCGGGCGCTGGTGGCGTTCCAGATACGCAGGCGCTCGTTGCCGGAGAGCTTGATTTTCGGGCGGTATTGCCCGTTAATCAGCACGAATTCGCCTTCACGCCCGTTCATCCAGTCGAGCATTGTGTTGGGCGGAATGCTGCCGTCTTCATTCAGGCGCAAGTTGGAAATCAGCCAGTGCTGTTCGCTGTGGGCGAGCACATCGTTTTTGGCTTTGACGATGAGCGTACCGGCCAGCCCTTTGTAGACCTGCTCGGAAACATAATTGTGCGGGTGCGGGTGATACCAGTAAGTGCCGGCGCTGCCCTCGGGCAGGGTGAAGCGGTAGGTTTTGCTCTGCCCCGGCTCTATCGGGTCTTGTGGGTTACCGTCGGCGTCGTTGGGCACATCCAGCCCGTGCCAGTGCACGGTGGTGGGCTGCGGCAGGCGGTTGGTTACGGTGATTTCCACCGTATCGCCCTCGTACACTTCAATCTGCGGCCCGGGCAGCTGCCCGTTATACGCCCAAAACTCGGTTTCTTTGCCGCCCGCCATTGTGATTTTCACCGGCGCGGCCGTAATGGCTGCCTGAAACACGCCCGCCTGCGATGAAGCGTTGGCAAGCCTAGGCAAATCTTTAAGCGGCTGGCCCGAAGGCATCATTTCAGACGGCATCAGTTTTCCCGTTCCCTGCATATTGCCCATACCGCCCATCGTGCCGGACGCCATTTGGTGCCCTTGGCCGCCCATATCCATAGGCTGCCCGTTCATTCCGAAGCGCGACAAGGCATACCAAGACGCGCCCGCCGCACCGATGCCGATGCCGTAGAGTAAAAATTTTCTGCGATCCATTATTTGTCTCCTGTGTCAAGATTGGGGCGGTGTGTTATCTTCACCGCTTCGGTTTTGGCATTGTGCGTGCCGTGTCCGCCGTGCATAAACAGGTGCATCAGGGGGCAGAGCATCAACAGGGCGAAGGGCAAAAGTGCGGGCTTGGCAAAGGCGATGACGGCGAAGGCGGCAGCCGCCAATACCAACAGGGCTTTTTTGTTTTTTGCCAGTTTGCTTAGGGTGTTCATCGTCGGTCTCCTTAAAGGTTTGGGTGAAACGGTTTTTTGAAAACTTGGGCTCAGTGTAAGCCCTTACCCTGCGTTAGGGTCAAGGGTTATTTTTACTTGATAACATTTTTTTACACACCACTCAATAAGGAGCAACAATGAACATCGGACAAGCGTCTAAATCTACCCAACTTTCCGTCAAACAAATCCGTGATTATGAAAAAGCAGGCTTATTAATTAACCCATCACGCAGTGAAGCAGGTTATCGGATTTATAACTCCAATGACATCGCTCGGCTAAAATTCATCGCCAAAGCAAGGGGCGTGGGCTTTTCGCTTGCACAGATTGGCGAGCTTTTGGCACTGCAAGACAATCCACACCGCACAAGTGCTCAGGTCAAAACGCTCACCGCCAGTCATATTGATTTTTTATCCAATAAAATCAAAGAATTAAAATCAATGCAATACACCCTGCAAGTGTGGAGCGATGCCTGCGGGGGCGATGACAATCCCGACTGCACCATCTTAAAAGGCTTGGGCGATTTTTAACCACCATCAAAGCAGATGAATGCCATAGCTTGATAACAGACTTTTACGATGGCACTTGTGGGCTGGTTGTTTTTTAAGGTGCTTTTTGCTGGCTGGGTAGATGAACAATCGGCAGGCGAGTACATTGCAGGTATGTTTTGCTTGGGGTGGCGCCTTGTACGGCAATGGTGTTTGTGTGGTCGCAACTGGTCAAAGGCGACCCCAATTACACTTTGGTACAGGTTTCGGTCAATGATTTGATTATGATTGTGGCGTATGCTCCGATTGTAGGCGTATTGCTCGGCGTAAGCGGCATAGAAATTCCGTGGAATACCTTGATTTTAAGCACGATTTTGTATGTGCTGTTGCCCTTGCTGGCTGGGTGGTTTACCCGCTCTTATTTACAAAAATCGGGTAAATTGGTGGCACAATTTTCAGGCAGCCTGAAACCTTTTTCCATTATGGGTTTGATTTTGACGGTGGTGTTGCTGTTTGCCTTTCAAACCCAAACCATTATTGCCAATCCCTTGATTATTTTGCTGATTGCCATTCCCTTGCTGGCACAGACTTACGGCATTTTTGCCTTGGCTCACGTTTTGGCAAAATAGCTCAAATTACCACACGAAATTTCCGCCCCTGCGTGCTTGATTGGCACGAGTAATTTTTTTTGAATTGGCGGTGGCGGTGGCAATTTCTTTGTTCGGTTTGCATTCTGGGGCGACATTGGCAACGGTGGTCGGTGTGCTGGTGGAAGTGCCTGTGATGCTCTCGCTAGTGTGGTGGCTTAATCGGCAGGTAAAATAACGATGTGCCGTCTGAAACTTATTTTTCAGACGGCATATTTACCTTAAAACAATCAAACCTTTACCAAAATCTTCCCAATCTGTGCATTGCTTTCCATATAACGGTGAGCTTCCGCCATTTCATCAAAAGCAAAAACTTTGTCAATTTCTGGTTTTAATTGACCGCTTGCTAAGCCGTCAAACACGAATTTTTTCGCTTGAGCGAGTTTTTCTGGTACGGTAGTGATTTCAAACAATTCATAGCCTCGCACGGTTAAGTGTTTGCCTAAAATTGGGAACACAGGCACGGCGATATCATCGTGGCTTAATGCACCGTAGATGATGTATTTGCCGTCTTGTGTCATTGCGTTGATAATTTTTGCTGCTTCTTTGTCACCCAAAGGGTCGAACACCAAATTCACGCCTTTGCCGTTTGTAATTTCTAGTAATTTAGCCGTAACGTCATCTTCTTTGGTGGCAATCACAAAATCCGCCCCTTTCTGTAAAAGCACATCGCCTTTGGCGTGCGTGCGAGACAGAGCAATCACGTTTGCCCCTTGCATTTTGGCGATTTGAATGGCGGCAATGCCTACCGAGCTGGTCGCTCCGCCCAATACAACAAAATCGCCTTTTTGCACCTTGCCAAATTCAATCAAACCGCCGTATGCGGTTACAAACATCATCCAACTTGCCGCAGCTTGTTCCATTGTGAGGTTTTCAGGGTGTTTTACCACAGCGCGAACGGGCATATTTACGATTTCGCCATAAGTGCCGTATTCGGAACGTGTCCGCCCGATTTTAATGACCACCATTGCAATGGTAGCGGGAATGATCCCGGCCGTGTTTGCCAGCGGTGCAGGCGCGGCATTTAGAGCACCTATGGCAATCGCTGTCATTTGTGGTTTAATCGCCTCAACCTTGTTGAGCCTAGTATTTGTGCCTGTAGTTTATTCCTTAATGGATGACCTCAGAGAATGGCTAGCCCCGAAATTAGCCAAATTAACATCAGTAACACCGGAGGATAGAATCCCAAGAAGAGAAGGATAATCTTTTTGAAAAAATACTGTTTGAAATTTAAATTTCAAACGGTATCTCTTTATCGATGCTGGCGATTAACTGCAATAAGTGGCTTATTTAGCTTATCTTCTGTCATTCCATGCATATATGCATTATACTGCCATACAATGAATTTTTGCTTGTATTGCTCATTGATTTCTTCCAAACGTTGTACTTGAGCTTTTAAATTCTTAACTTGCTTTTGCAGATAATCCATTGTTACATTCGGTTCTGGATTAGCTTTAGCACTTTCTTTTATTTTTTGTTTTCGTCTAGTAAAGGCTGTTTGAATATCTGAATAATTTGCAAGAGACTGTCTCTCAATACTTTTAACATTCAGTAGTTCTGCCACTTTATGACAGAGTAAATCCCATGTTAATTTACCCTCCCAAGTATTAATCAACATGATTATATCTTCTAAATTTTCTTCTGTAATAAGAATTTTAGGCATACTATAACTCCATTAGTCTATATAAATCATCGTCTAACTTAGCTGTTTCTTTCTTCTGTATATCTAGATCCATTCCTCTTGTAGTGGTTCTTTCCAAAGGCATTGTAGGTCTTGCAGGAGTAAATCTGCTGGGGATATTTTGCGTTTGTGTAGCGTACCGTCAGCGACTTCCCAAATCCCATCATTTATCTTATCAGCACCTGCAACTCCTATAACTTTTCCATCTTTAAATGCACAATATGCAATATCTGATACACACTTACCATTTTCAAAAGTTATAATATTTCTTTAACCCACTCATTAACTTGTTTCATTAAATCATATATATCCATTTGTACCACCATTTATAAAACTTTCTTTATTTTATCAACTTGTTCTTCTACTTCTTCCGGATAGTTTTTAACCATATCATCACTTCCTTAATTTTTCATCTTTGCGAGTTCTTATATAAATCTCTTTTCTACCTTTTTCTATAAAATCAGGTCTATTATTTTTAATACCATATACAATAGTTTCTATTGGATAATATTGTTCTACAACATCTTGATATTCCTTTGCTTTTGAAATATCAATATTTCCGTATAATCTTAATATATCTTCTCCAAAAGACACGCCAATTTCTTCTTCACTATCTTCTAGCAAATATATGAAATCACAGTATTCATCTATAATTCCAGAATCTCCAAAATCTATTACACCACATAATCTATTTTCATCATCAAGTAATAAATGATTACAACTAAAATCATTATGGCATAAGCATTTTTTACCATCAAATATAGTTGTACTATTTAATCTTTGCATAAATTCTTCTACATATTGTTTTTCAATATCAGTAAGACTATCATATATTGTTTCTTTAAGTAATTGATATTCTTCTAAAACATTTTGTTTATTGTCTATCGTATATGAACTTATTTCACTATAATCTAAATCGTGCATTTGTCTTAAAAACATAGCAATATCTTGCTTTAATAATTCTTGCTTTTCTTTTGATAAGGCAAAATATATTTCTGGTGTTAAAAAAGTTCCTTTAATTTCTTTATATCCTAAAATAGATAATTCTTCACTTATATATGAATATTCTATATTTGGTATTTTAATATTTGTATTTAATTTTTTGTTTAGAAAATCATATATTGCTTTTTCTTTTTCATACCCTTTTTTCTTATTAGCACTAAATTTGATTTTGAAAACATATTCATTATTTACAATGTATGCTTTGCTGTCATAACCCTCACCAATCAACTTTATACTATCAACAACTATATTGCATTTTTCTTCTATTATCTTTTTTATATCCATTAGTTTTTCTCCTTAAAATCATACACATAAATAATTTCATCATCTACTTTATTTATTCCTCCTGCTTTTTCATAACATTTACAAGCAGAAATATGCCAAGAGTTTTCATTTTCATCAAATACATACCCATCTCTTGACTGTCTAAGACGTTTATTCTGATTCATAATTATCAACCTTTTTTTGAAACTCAATCTGAAGATCTAATAATATCTTGTTAGCTTTTTCTCTTATATAACGTTGATTATAAATATTTCCTGATTTCTCGGATGTATGTCCCATAAGATGTTGTCTCATCTTTGCTTCTTTTTCAGGAGAAATAAAATCTTTATGAGAAGAATCATGATTTACATTTTGATTATTTTTATCCACCTTTCGTGAAAAATCTAAGTTCCATTCATGACGAAAAATATGTGGATGAATAATTGAAAATTTAGAATCTATCTTTTTCATCGTTGGTACAATAACATTATCAAAAGAACTGGTACTAATTGGGTTTCCTTGCGTTTTTCCTTTTCGATGGGTTACAAATAAATATGGATGTTTATTAGCGTTAGGAATCTTAGAGCGATAGTTCATAATATAGTCATTGATAAGTTGAGCTATATTTTGTGAAATAGGAAGTCGCCTTTCTTTCGTTTTACTTACAGCTTGCTTCTTCCTTGTGTCAAATTTATCATCATGCGTTCGTCTAATTGTAATTGAGGATTTAGCTGTTCCTATATCAATAAATGGGATTTGAATTGATAATAGCTCTCCTCTTCTAATCCCTAATTCCTTTAATAAGATAAACATCAAATGGTTTCTTTTTCTAATTCCAATATCTTGAAATGGATTATTAGGATTAGAAAAGTTCGCAATAGACATAAACTCATCTAACAATCCATCAGGTAGCTCACTTTCTGGTTTGATAGATAATGTTTTATGATTTTTAGGTCTTGACTCTTTAATTAACGTAATTTGTTTCATCAATTTTTCAATATATTCATTAGGTACATTAATTACTTTAGATAGAAATAATATGTATTCTGAAAGCGTTGTTAGTCTATTATATTGATGACTAAGAGATACGGCAGAATAAATATCAATAAATTGAGTCCTACCTTTCATTAACACACTTTTTTTTGTATTGATTACATTCTTTCGCTTTTTTACATTTATTCTCATATGTTGGATAAGAGATTCTAATTGGTTTTCTGTTAAGAGTGCTTTGTTATGAATTAGATCGCTAATAACAAGATTATTCTGTTTTTCCCAATTCATTACCCACTGTATAGTTCCCAGCTTATTTCTAATTGTGTTTACTGCGGATTGATTACGTAGTTCTACAGTTACCCATAAGGTTGAATAAAAATCAGGAATACCAGTTTTAACATTAACCAATATAGGAAAACGTTCTCCATTTGAAAAAAGGACTGTTTCTAATCTATGCATATTCATTTAATTTACAAAAATATCATATATAAATACTATCAAATTAAAGATGTTTTGTCAAAATTAATGTAAAAAAAGAGAAGTCTTATTTTATAAGGCTTCTCTCTGGTTTCTACGATGTATTTTTACATAATTTCTGTATATGGAATTCAGAATGGAATATCATCATCGGTGACATTCGCCGCCGGACTGATTACCGCTGCTTGCGGGGCAGGTTTTGGCTGTGCAGGCTGCTGAAACGAGTTATTTTGCGCCATATTATTCTGTGGTGCGCCGCCCATCGACGGCTGACCGAACGCATTATTATCATAACCACCCATTGGCTGTGCCATGCCTTGCTGAGCTTGGTTGTAGCCTTGGTTGTTGAACTGATTGTTATTTGGGTAGCGCGGTTGGTTGTTTTGGTAGCCACGGTTTTGGTTATTATAGCCGCCTTGATTTTGATTGCCATAATTACCTTGATTCATGTAGCCGCCCTGATTGCCTTGATTACCTTGATAATCGCCGCCATTGTTGCGGTTGCCAAGCATCTGCATATTATCCGCGCGAATCTCGGTACTATAACGGTCTTGTCCTGTCTGTGGGTCTTGCCATTTGCGCGTGCGTAGGCTGCCTTCGACATAGACTTGCGAGCCTTTGCGCAAAAAGTCGCGCGCAATCTCAGCAAGGCGATTATTAAACACCACGCGGTGCCACTCTGTCTGCTCGCGCTGCTCGCCTGTGCTGCGGTCGCGCCATCTTTCGCTGGTGGCGATGGAGACTGTGGCGATCATACCGCCGTTATCGAACTGCTTCACTTCTGGGTCGTTACCTAAGTTACCCACAAGAATGACTTTATTTACACTCATGAACATCGTTCCTTAGTTGTTGTTAAAACTGATAAAATTCTTGTAATTTCAATCACTTGGCAAAAATTTCACTCAATGCGCTTATTTGATCAATGCAGCAAATCGTATGCCAAAAATTGCATAAATTTAGTGCATACTTTACGCAATTTAACTCAAAATTGCTAGCGATTTTTGATGGCGTTTACAAATTATTTTGCCGCATCAAGCATCGGTTTTAAAAACCGTCCTGTATGCGATTTATCATCCATCGCCACCGTCTCAGGCGTGCCGACAGCGACGATTTCACCGCCACCGCTACCACCTTCATAACCCAAATCCACGATCCAATCAGCGGTCTTGATGACATCCAAATTATGCTCGATCACCACGACGGTATTGCCCCGATCACGCAAGGTGTGCAAGATGTGCAATAGCTTGGCGATGTCATGAAAATGCAGGCCTGTGGTCGGCTCATCCAAGATGTACAAAGTCTGCCCCGTGTCGCGCTTGGACAGCTCTTTGGCAAGCTTGACGCGCTGCGCTTCACCGCCTGATAAGGTCGTCGCCGACTGCCCAAGGCGGATATAGTCTAGCCCCACTTCGTGTAGCGCCTCAAGTCTGCGATGAATCACTGGAATCGCTTCAAAAAACGCCATCGCTTCTTCGACGGTCATGTCCAGCACATCTGAGATTGATTTGCCTTTATATTTGACTTCCAGCGTTTCGCGGTTGTAGCGTTTGCCATGACAGACATCACACGGCACATACATATCTGGCAAAAAGTGCATCTCAACTTTAATCAAGCCATCGCCCTGACAGGCTTCACAGCGACCGCCTTTGACATTAAAGCTAAACCGCCCTGCCTTATAGCCGCGCGCACGCGCTTCGGGTGTCTGTGTGAACAGGTCGCGAATCAGTGTAAATACGCCTGTATAAGTCGCTGGATTGGAGCGCGGTGTGCGCCCGATCGGGCTTTGGTCGATGTCCACCATTTTATCCAGATGCTCAAGCCCGCTGATTTTGTCGTATTTTTCTGGTGATAAAGTCGTCGCGTTATTGAGCATGGTGGCAGCAAGCGGCATCAAGGTGCGATTGATCAAAGTTGATTTGCCCGAGCCTGACACACCTGTGATACAAGTCATCACACCGATGGGGATGGCCAGATTGACATTTTTTAGATTATTGCCACACGCGCCATCGAGCCTAATGTATAAAGGCTCTTCAGTTGTGGTTTTGCTCTTGCCCTTACCACTTTCGATCAAGGCGGTCTTAGGCATATGGCGCACGCTTGGCACTTCGATGCGGCGCTTGCCTGATAAGTATTCGCCAGTCAATGAGCCTTTGGTCTTGGCGATGTCTTTGGCTGTGCCTTGGGCAACCACACGACCGCCATGCACGCCTGCGCCGATGCCGATGTCGATAATATGATCAGCTTGGCGGATGGCATCTTCGTCATGCTCGACGACGACGACCGTATTGCCCAAATCGCGCAGATGCGTCAAAGTCGAGAGCAGGCGGTCATTGTCGCGCTGATGCAGACCGATGGACGGCTCATCGAGTACATACATCACACCCATCAAGCCTGCACCGATTTGACTTGCCAAACGAATACGCTGCGCTTCACCACCTGACAGTGTCTCGGCACTGCGCGCAAGGGTTAGGTATTCTAGACCCACTTTGGTCAAAAAGCCCAAGCGTTCGCGAATTTCTTTAAAAATCTTATCTGCCACTTCACCTTTTGCGCCACCGATGTGCAGATTTTCATAATACTGCCACGCATCACCGATGGGCATGGTGATGATGTCGCCGATGACTTTATTATCCACTTGCACATGGCGCGCGATGTCGTTTAGGCGCACGCCATCACAGACATTACAGGCGGTATCGGACAGATATTGTGCCAATTCATCACGCACAAGGTTGCTTGTCGTCGTCGCATAACGCCGCTCAAGATAAGGCAAAATCCCTTCAAATGGCACGGTTTTGCTGCTTTTGCGACCATTTTCAAAGACAAAATCAAACTCGATTTTCTCTTTGCCTGAGCCGTGCAAGATGATGTCTTGGTGTTTTTTTGGCAAGTCTTGCCACGCGGTATCCATATCGATGGCAAAGTGGCGACATACGGTGGTCAAAATACCAAAATAATAAGCATGACGCTTATCCCAACCATGAATCGCGCCTTGATTGAGCGACTTCTCAGGGTGAGTAACAATGCGATCAGCGGCGAAATATTGGCGTTTGCCCAGACCATCACAAGCAGGACAAGCACCTGCAGGGTTGTTAAAACTGAACAAGCGCGGCTCAAGCTCACTCACCGCCTTATCACACACAGGGCAAGAATGCTTGGCAGACAGCACCTGCTCATCATCGCCATTGGAATTGCCATCCATATGGCACAAAATAGCAATGTCATTGCCAAGCTTCAATGCCATCTCAAGACTCTCAGCAACGCGATTGCCCAAATCATCTCGCACCTTGAAGCGATCCACCACCACTTCAATGCTGTGCTTTTTATTTTTCTCAAGGCTTGGCAATTCATCGGTATCATAAATCACGCCATCGATGCGCACCTTCGTAAAGCCCTGCGACGGCAACTGCTCAAGCAGCGCGGTATGCTCACCCTTGCGCTCACGCACCACAGGGGCAAGGATCATAAGCTTGGTGTCATTTGGCAGCGCAAGCACGCCATCGACCATCTCGCTCACCGTCTGCGCCACCATCGGCTCGCCGTGCTCAGGGCAATGCGGCGTACCAACGCGCGCGAACAGCAGGCGCAGATAGTCATACACTTCGGTGATCGTGCCGACGGTCGAGCGCGGGTTGTGGTTGGTGGATTTTTGTTCAATAGCAATGGCAGGTGATAAGCCATCGATGCTATCGACATCAGGCTTTTCCATTTGGCTTAGAAACTGGCGCGCATAGGCAGACAGACTCTCGACATAGCGGCGCTGACCTTCGGCGTACAAGGTATCAAAGGCAAGGCTTGATTTGCCCGAGCCTGACAACCCTGTGATGACGACAAATTTATCGCGGGGAATATCGACATCGATGTTTTTAAGATTGTGCGTGCGTGCACCACGGATACTGATTTTGTCGTGTGCCATGAGAGTGCCTTTTGCTTTTTTATTGGGGAATTTTAAAGGCTTATTATAAGGCATTTGCAAGGTGAATTGGGGGATTTTACGGTGAGAAATTGTAACAAAACCAGCCATCAGATTACAAAACAGCCATCGCAACTGCATAAAAATTATGCTACCATGCCAATTGATATTTTTATGAACAATGAGAATTAACGCCATGTTTTTTGTAACTTTTGACACCAAAGATTTTTCGGTAGCATACGCCAGACAAGTGGTCGAACGCATCATTCATTTTGATGATAAGCACAGCATCTTGACCGCTGAACAACGCCAAGAATGCTTGCAAATCCTGCGTCCAACTTTATCAAACAATGAAGCAGAAGTAAAAAAACTGTGCGATCATCTGGTTGATACACTTGTGGTGAAAGACGACAAAGGCGTGATGCGTCGTTTTTATCGTGATAATGAAGCAGGTCTGGTATATTTTGGCGATGAAGAAGGCTGGAAAACCGCCCAAAAACTGCACCGCCACCCTGATCTTGACCCGACACACCTACATCAAGACTGATCCGTGCAGTACCACATCATCTTAGGCGGCTCATTCGATCCTATTCATCATGCGCATCTGCAGATGGCGATGGCAGCGTATGAGCAATTATCCGCGCGGCAGTTACCAGTTACGGTGACGCTCTTACCCACCGCAGGCAATCCTTTTAAGGGTGCGCCCACGCCTGCTGCCCATCGCCTGATCATGATGCGTCTTGCTGCTGCAGGCTTGCCAGTTATCATCGATGAGCGAGAAATCCACGCACCACCGCCTGTGTTTACCATCGATACCGTGCAAGCGTTGCGCGATGAATGCGCCGATGATGTGCTGATTTATCTGATCGGTCAAGACAGTCTCAATAGCCTGCCACGCTGGAAAGGTGGTGATGTACTGCCTGATTTGGTGAAGTTTTGGGCATTTGATCGCGTGGGTGAAGTGCAGCAAGTTGATGATGATATTAAGGTGCGTCTGACCGATGATTTAGATCGGTTTTTATCTTGTGATGGCTTGATTTATCAAGATTCTACGCCAATTGCACAGATGTCATCGAGCCAAATTCGCACACTGATTCGTGATGGCGGTGATGTGACAGCGTATCTGCACCCTGCGGTGATTGAATATATTGGCACACATCAGCTGTACTAAGCCTGCCAAAGTATGTTATACTTACAAGTTTACTGATTTTATATATTTAATTTTATGACTACCCTAACTTTAGAGCAGACCCTAGACCTAGTCGTCGCAACGCTTGACGATCTAAAAGCCAAAAACATCACCACCCTTGAGATCGCGCACCTGACTGAAGTTGCTGAGCGCATCGTGATCTGTGAAGCCACTTCTAAGCGTCATGTTAAAGCCTTGGCAGATAAGCTGGGTGCAGCGACCAAAGAAGCAGGCTTGATGCCGCTTGGTCGCGAAGGTGATAAAGACAGCGACTGGACGCTGGTGGATCTAGGCGCGGTGGTCGTGCATGTGATGACGCCGCAAGCGCGCGAGTTTTATGATCTTGAAGGTCTGTGGTCGTCGCCAGACGCCCTAAAAGCTTTGGCAGTTGCTCCAAAAGACTGATTAAGATAAATGATAAAAAACGCTCAATGTGATATGAACCGCACCCCAAAAGTTAGACCCTAACCTTTGGGGTGTTTTTATGACCAAATACACAATGGACTTTAAACTTGAAGTCATTGATCATTATTTAACAGGACATAGTTACCACAACACAGCCAACTCTTTTGGTATTAAACGCTCTATTGTCCAAAACTGGGTGAGACTCTACCAAACTCATGGTGTTGATGGTATTCGTATCAGAAAGAGCAAAGCTAGTTATTCACCAGAATTCAAACACACTGCAGTATTACAACTACTTGCTGGTAAATCCATACGCACTTTGGCGATTGAATTAAATATCAGCAACCCAAGTGTGTACCGGTACAATATTCCCAGACACCCCATAAGAGGTTATACTACCCCAAACTAGGAGTAATCTCTCATGACAAAACAGCGTAAGCAGTACAGCACTGAGTTTAAACTAGAAATGGTCAAACTCATTGAAGAGCAAAATCAGCGTGTTGTTGATGTTGCTAGGCAATATGATATCGGTAAATCTACTTTAGAAAACTGGCTTAAACGTTATCGTCTTGAACTTCAAGGCAAGCCATTAGCCACAGGTCATGCTCTAACACCAGAACAACGAGAGCTTGAACGACTTCGTAAAGAAAATGCCCAGCTAAGACTTGAGCGAGATATTTTAAAAAAGGCATCCGCTCTATTAGCACAAGACAGCTTACTATCCCGCTAATAGAGCAATTGATGGGGCAATACAGCATCAGTAAAGCAAAGCTGTGTCAGCTATTTGGTATTTGCCGAAGTACTTATTATGTCAAGCAAAAACCAAAACTGCCAACACGTAAAGAGATTAATCTGCGCCTATGGGTAAAACAAGCGTTTGATTGCTCTAAAGGATCGGCAGGCTCTAGAAGTATTGCTGCTATGGTTAGTCGTGCTCATCAGATTAAACTAACACGCTATAAAGCGCGTCAATTAATGAGAGCACAAGGACTCATCAGTCGCCAAAGCATCAAGCATCGCTATCGCTTAGCTGATCAAGCACATACAGCGCATGACAACTTGCTAAAACGGCAGTTTGCACCAGCTGCACCCAATCAAGTATGGGTATCGGATGTGACGTATATTCACACCAAAGCAGGATTTTGTTATTTGGCTGTGGTGATGGATTTATATGCCAGACACATCATTGGCTTTGCCATGAGTGATCATCCAAACAGTGAGCTGACCACCAAAGCATTAACCATGGCTTATACCATACGCTTTCAGCCAACCGGTGTGTTATTTCATTCAGATCAAGGATCTCATTACACCAGTCGCGCCTTTGCTGATGCCGTTGCTAGATGTAAGATGACACACAGTATGAGTAGAAAGGGCAACTGCTGGGATAATGCACCAACAGAGCGTTTCTTTCGAAGTTTTAAATATGAGTGGATGCCAAAACATGGCTATGAGAATATCCAAGAAGCAAAAGTAGACGTGGCAAATTATATCCTTGGCTATTACAGTCAACTCAGACCCCACAGCTTTAATAACTACCTAAGCCCTGTCGAAAAAGAACGACAGTTTTTTAACAAAACCCTCTTAGGGGTTGTTTGAAAATAGTTGACCGGTACAGTGTGCTGTTTCAATGGTTAAAAGCCTATCAAACTCATGGTATCATGGGACTATATCCCAAACCCAAAGGTAGAAAATCTGTGCCTAAAACCAGCAAAGCAAAGCAAACATCCAAACCTGATGAACAAAAGACCCAAGCTGAATTGATTGCTGAATTACAACACTTACGCATGGAGAATGACATCTTAAAAAAGTTAGAAGCCTTGGAGCGTCAGCAAAGAAAAAGCAAATCATCATCAATAAAATCACAGTGATTGATGAGCTAAGGCAGATTTATCCATTAAAACAATTACTGACTTATCTTGGTGTTGCCAAAGCAACCTTTTATTATCACTTAAAGCAATTCAAGCAAAAGGATAAACATCAAGACATCAAAGATGCAATCAAAAAGATATATCACACCCATCAAGGCAGATATGGCTATCGCAGAATCACCCTTGCCTTAAAACAGTTAGGCTTTGTCATCAATCATAAAAAAGTGTGGCGACTGATGAACCAAATGGGACTGAAAGCACGGATTCGCTCTAAACGCAGATTTAGTGCTTATCAGGGTAAGGTGGGTAAAATCGCTGATAATGTACTCAAGCGTGATTTTAAAGCAGATCGACCCAACCAAAAATGGGCGACTGATGTCACTGAGTTTAAAGTGTTGGATAAACAAGGTAATGTCAAAAAGCTTTACTTGTCTCCCATCATGGATTTGTTTAATGGAGAAATTGTTAGCTATCAGATGCACAGTAGCCCAAATTATGGCTTGGTTGCCAAGATGCTTGATCAGGCACTAAAGCGACTGCAAGCAGATGATAATGCTGGCAACGATAGCAGCAAACCACAATTGATTCTGCATTCAGATCAAGGCTGGCACTACCAAATGCAAAATTATCAACAAACCTTAAAAGACAACAACATCATTCAAAGTATGTCAAGAAAGGGCAATTGCTTGGATAATGCGGTGATAGAAAGCTTCTTTGGCACATTAAAAGAAGAAATCTTCTTTCATGACAAACATCAAAGAAGATTTACCTCCATTGATGAGCTTAAACAAGCGATTGATGAGTACATCCATTACTACAATCATGATAGAATAAAGATTAAACTAAAAGGACTAAGTCCTGTAAAATACAGGCGCTTAGTCCTTGACCAAACCACTTAATTTAAACCTAGTCCTTAATCTTAACTTTGTCTAAGATTTGGGGGTCGGTTCAATATTGGGCGTTTTTGTTCATTAAACGATATGCTTACACAACATACCAGTATTTTGGATTTTGTAATTCTAAATCATAAATAAAATGAACTTCATTGAATCAGCACAATCTACACAAGTAACCTTGTCACGCTTACAAGAATTTCGCTCAGGTCAAGCCAAAACAGTGCCAATAGCTACCGCAAAAGCTCGCGGCAAACAAAAGCTGCTTGCCAAAGCAAAATCTATGATTGTAGCTTAAACCTACGCTAGCCGATAATACCACGGATAATGCTTCCCAAAGCCAATCTCAGCCAAATTTGCCAAGATCCGCGCCGTCAAGCCCCATACCACCTGCTCACCTACGCCATCACAGCCAAGCCATGCAGGGGTGCGCAAAATGTATCGCTGATCGCCCACTTGTCGCATCATCTGATGATCGATAGGTGGTGAGAGAATATCAGCAAACGGCAGCCAAAAAATCGCGCCAATCTCATCTTCATTGGCGACCAACTGCCCCATCGCCGCCGCATCGATCGCCATCACCACAGGACGCACAAGTAAGCCTGCACGCGACATCTGCATGGGCAGATAGCCAATCAGCGTCGTATGCACTTCCATCAGTCCCACTTCTTCATGTGCTTCACGCAGTGCTGCAGCACGGCTTGACGCATCCGTCTCATCAACCTTACCACCGACGAACGACACTTCCCCTGCATGACTATTCAAGGTCGCAGCACGCTGCGTCAGCAAAATACGCGGCACAGCTTCATCGGTGATGGCGACCAGCACGCAGGCATCGGGCTTGGGCGTATTCAGACACGCTTGCTCGGATTTGGTGGCAACACTGGCTGAGACCAGCTGATTATCGCCTCTGGATAAAGGCAGCACATCACTGCCGCCATCTTGCCAGTACTGATGAATTTTCTTGGCAAGTGTGGCAAATTGCCCATCGATCGGCGGTGGTGTGTCACGATCGATGAATGACTGCGGTGGTGTGTGGATGGTCGTGTGCATGGCGTTTGTCGGCGCAAATTTTGATTTGTAATTGTGGATTATTTGATTTAAACTAAATCATACCCCTGCAAAAGTCAAGAGCCAAACCATGCCTTATTGCCTACAGTGCGGCACTCAAGCCCAAGAAACCATCCCTGCTGGTGACAGCAAAATCCGCATCGTCTGCCCTGCTTGCGGCTACATTCATTATGACAATCCCAAACTGATCTGCGGCTCACTCGTGCGTCACAAGGACCAAATCCTAATCTGCCGCCGTGCCATTGAACCACAATACGGCAAATGGACGCTGCCCGCTGGCTTTATGGAAATCGGCGAAACCATGCTTGAAGGCGCACTGCGCGAAACCATCGAAGAAGCCGCCGCCATCGCCACCGACGCGCGGCTGTATTGCTTATTTGACATTCCTTATCTGGGGCAAGTGCATGCGATGTATCTATCGACACTGTCTGCCGATGGTCGCTATGGCGTGGGCGTCGAAAGCCTTGAATGCACACTGGTCAATGAAAGGGACATTCCGTGGGATGAGCTTGCATTTCGTACCATTCGCTTGACGCTTGAGCATTTTTTGGCGGATAAGCAAGCCATTATAGATAAAGGGCTTGACCCTGATGATTATGCCAATTATCCACTGCATCAAATCACACTGGATGAGATTGTGGTGGATGAATTGACTTAATGGCATATTAATTTGAGTATTATTATGAAAAATATTGTATTAATCTCTTGTGTATCTAAAAAACTCAACACAAAAGCACAGGCAAAAGATTTATATCAAAGCGCTTTATTTATCAAAAGCTTACAATACGCTCAAGGCTTAAAACCCGATGCCATTTATATTCTATCCGCCAAATATCATTTGCTAAAACTCGATGCAGAGATTAGACCTTATGATCAAACTCTAAGCTCAATGAAAAAAGCCGATAGGCTA
The DNA here is from genome assembly GCF_024296965.1 of Moraxella sp. FZLJ2109. Taxonomy (NCBI): domain Bacteria; kingdom Pseudomonadati; phylum Pseudomonadota; class Gammaproteobacteria; order Moraxellales; family Moraxellaceae; genus Moraxella; species Moraxella sp. FZLJ2109. The sequence goes on along the minus strand of NZ_CP101112.1, from coordinate 1,263,719 downwards.
ACATGGGGCGATGTTGTTGCTGATCAATTATCCAAGGTTGCCGACCTAAAGAATGACCAATTCATCATTCTGGCGGGCAATAAATACATTGAGCCACTACAAAGTCATCTAGAAAACATCCAGCTCCCGTTGCAAGGGCTAAAGATTGGCGAAAGACTCAAATTTTTAACCGGCCATCAAAAACAAGGCTAAAATATGGACTTTGCATTAAAATTACACGAATTATTTAACAAGCAGGCTCGCTACTGCTTTTCCCCTAATGGTAAGCAAACCCATCCTTGCCTCCCCTTTGATGACAAACAAATTCCCAAAAATGGTATTTATATCATTTTTGAAAATGGCGAAACCGTTCAGGGCATGGCTAGAATTGTGCGTGTTGGCACTCATACTGGCAACAACCAATTGCGCTCAAGGCTAAAACAACATTTTATCAATAAGAATAAAAATCGCAGCATCTTCAGAAAAAATATCGGTCGCTGTTTTTTAGCACAAGAAAACCCAGAATATTTGCCTATTTGGGAACTTGACATCACACCAAGACTTGGTAGAGAAGAGAAGCTCAAAAAAATTGATAAAGATTACGAAAATAATCTTGAAGAAAAAATCAGTGAATACATCCAAAACAATCTGTCATTTTGTGTATTTGAAGTGCCAACAAAGGATGATAGACTGTACTGGGAAAGCAAAATCATTTCAACGCTTGCCAAATCAAGTGAAACCAAGCCATCTGACACTTGGCTAGGAAACCATTCCACCAAATTAAAAATCAGACAAAGCGGTCTGTGGCAGGTTAATTCATTGAATAATGAATGCCTGGATAAAGAAGATTTTGAACTACTATCACAATTGGTTCAACAAACCGCAAAACCAAACGAAATGGCGTAAGTGTTGATGTGATATGAATGCTTTGATTTTATGGTGAATTGATAAAAATAACATATCACACACCTTATGGCATGCGATATGTTATTGGTTGCGGTTTTGGATTTATTATCGCAAAATCAAACTTCCAAAATAAAATTAATCGGTCCATCATTTTGGGCGATGACCTGCATATTTGCACCAAACTGCCCTGTAGCAACATTAGGATGCTTACTTTTGGCGTATTCGACCAATTGCTCAAATAATGCACTTGCTAGCGCAGGCGGCATCGCTGGCGCAAAGTCAGGACGGCGACCTTTATCAGTCTTCGCCATCAAGGTAAACTGCGACACAAGCAGCAAGCCACCACCGACATCGGCGACACTTTTATCAAGTTTTCCTAATTTATCCACATCGGTGACATTCTCAAAAATCCGATAAGTCAAAATCTTATCAATCAATCGGCAAGCTGTGCCAAAATCATCATCATGTCCAATGCCGATATAAGCCAATACACCTGCATCAATCGCGCCGATGGTCTGTCCATCGACATCGACCCTAGCAGTAGTGACACGCTGAATTAGGGCTTTCATAGATTTATCCTTTTTATTTTAATTTCAAAATCAAAAATAAAATCCGCTCATCCTGATTTTGTCAAAGGATGGCGGTTTTTTATCATTTATGCCACCACAGGGATTTCCCACCACTGAGTCTGTGGATGATACTTGTGCAGATAGTTTTGTAAATAACGCTTGCTGTCGGTCGCGATCACGGTATCTTGGCTATCATCAGCAAGATTATAAGCGATAGCATGAATAATGATACCTTTATTTTTTAAAATATCTAAAGTAAGTAGCGTGTGATTGATACTGCCAAGCCTGCCTGAAGTCACCACGATCACAGGATAATCGTGCGCTGCGATATGATCAATGGTCAGCACATCGCCCTGTCCATTATTCTGCTCATTATCCAATAATGGCACCATCACACCGCCTGCGCCTTCGAGCAGCACCACCTGATAACGCTTAGCAAGTTCATCGGTGCAGGCGGCAATCTGATCAAGATCAACTGCCACACCATCAAGGCGACTTGCCAGATGTGGTGATGCAGGATAACTTAATAATAGCGGCATGGTCAGCCGTACGCCATCTTGATTGGGCAGATCATCGGGCATCAGCGCCACACTCATCAGCTCTCTGTGCTTGACGATGTCATCACTGATGGTAGCATTGCCTGTCTGCACAAGCTTCTGCGTGATCACCGAAACGCCATCATCCATCAGCCGACGCGCGATCACGCCTGTGGCGATGGTCTTGCCAATGTCAGTATCAATACCCGTCACAAAATAAACGCCTTTCATGGCTTATACCTATAAGTTTTATTAAACAATTAATCTTAAATTTATGATACGATAAATCACGCACGCAGCTTACTTACGCGCGATCACCATCATCGGATGATAAGTCAGCGGCACGCCTTGCTCAGTACTAAGTGACTGATATGCTTGATAAAATTCTTCCAAAGCAGCGCGCGTCCAGTGAAACCCATCACCCGTCGCCGTCACGCCCGTCGCCTTAAGATGTCTTAGCACCGCCATCGGATGCTCAAAATACAGCACCTGCTGCCACTCATCCACCAGTTTGATCTGCCAGCCTTGCGCCGCGACGCATTCTGTCAGCGTATCTTTGGTATAATAGCTCAGCCCCTGCCCTGTCAGCTGCCTGATTTCACTTAGGTTATTCACGCCAAAGGTGCTAAAGGCAAGTATCGCCCCTTGTCGGCTGCTGTGATACAGTTTATTAATTAGATTATCTAATGGATAAATCCACTGTAAACTTGCCCCAGACAGCACCAAATCCACAGTATCAAGCAGCGGCTGCGTGCTGATATCACCGATCAGATAGTGATAATCTGCCTGCGCCATATATCGCGGATTGTCCGTGATGTGCTCGTACAAATCATTCAAAATCAGCGTATTTGCCGTGCAATGGTGAGCAAATTTCTCACTCAACAGACCACTACCACAGCCAATCTCTAGCACCGTATCGTAATGCGTACCACCATACCCCACAAGCTGCGCCACAAGCTTATCCGCCATCTGCGCCTGCACCAGTGCCGCGCCTCGATAGCTGTCATAAGCTTTGGCGAAACGCTGGGCGATGTGTTGGGCAGAGACATTCTTTGGCATATCAATCACTTAGATAAACTTAAAATTCAAGCAATGGTCTTTAGCACTTGGCAAAACTGGGTAAATTCATTATCACCAATGGCAGTATTTAGACAAATACGCAGTCTAGCCTGCCCCACTGGCACGGTCGGTGGTCGCACGCCCAGCACCAAAAATCCCGCCGCCTGCATCTGATCGGCAAGCGCAAGCACGCGATCATTATCATGGACAATCATCGGTACGATCTGACTTGCCGATGGGCAGGCATAGCCCATTGCAGTGATTTGTTCTCTGAGCATCTGACTGCGCTGCTGCAGCTGCGCACGCTCATCACTCATGCCAATGATACGCTCAAGCACAAACTGCGTCCACGCGATATTCAATGGCGGCAGTGCAGTGCTAAAAATCAATGGGCGCATGGTATTGATTAGATAATCTTTAATAATATCATGACAAATCACATAGCCACCGACCGATGCCATTGCCTTGCCAAATGCTCCGACAATCAGCTCAACATCATCAATACAGCCAAACTGCTCAGCACAGCCCAAGCCCATCTCGCCACATACCCCAATCGCGTGCGCTTCGTCGATGTACAGCATGGCTTTGTCATAGCGATTTTTCATCTGCACCAATGCTGGCAAATCAGTGACATCGCCATCCATACTAAAAATACTCTCGGTTAAGATGACGATGCGGTGAATGCTGTCATCGTCTTGGTATTTGGCAAGTAGTTTGTCAAGCTGTGCTAAATTTTGATGTTGATAGCGCACACACTTTGCCCCTGCTGCGGTAGCAAGGCGAATGCCATCGATCATACTGGCGTGCACCAATTTATCCGCCAAAATCATCGTGCCGCCATCACAAATCGCAGGAATGATACCGACATTGGCATGATAACCGCTGTTAAACAGCAAGCAAGCTCGTCCAAACAGCGTGCTCATGCGCTCTTCTAGTGCGGTATAGCTTGTAAAATTGCCTGTCAGAAGCCGTGATGATGACGAAGTCAGCAGTAAGTTTTCGCCATAATTTTTGCTGATTTTATCAATATTATCTAAAAATTCTTCTTGTAATTGACCCTTTTGAGCGATGCCCAGATAATCATTACTGGCAAGATTAACCAGCCGCGTATCTGCCATTTGCACTTGAGATTGATCATGAATCAAAGCGCGAAAAGCACGATGATTGTGCTTGGCTTTGAGCATATCCAGATGATCGCTAAAATGGGCTAAGAGCTTATCATTCATTGAATTTGTATTTTCCTTAATAAATTCATCAGTCCAATTTTAAACCGTTATTTGGTAAATCTTTAATCAATTCAACCAGTTGGCTAAGCAATAATATCAATTCATCATCACTGATGACAAAAGGCGGCATCACATAGACCAGCTTACCAAATGGACGAATCCAAATACCACGAGCAACGCACTGCGTCTGAATCCATGCCATATTCACAGGATGGATCAGCTCCACCACACCAATCGCCCCAAGAACGCGCACATCAGTGACATGGTCAAGATTGATAAGATTGGCTAATTGATCATGGCACATCTGCTCAATGCGACGAACAGCAGCTTGCCAATCGCTATCGAGTAGCAGCTGCGTGCTTGCCAGAGCGGTACGGCACACCAAAGGATTGCCCATAAAAGTCGGACCATGCATGAACACGCCCGCATCGCCGCGACTGATGGTATGAGCGACTTGGCTTGTGGTCAGCACCGCCGACAGCGTCAGATAGCCGCCTGTCAATGCCTTGCCAAGACACAAAATATCAGGCGTGATGTCCGCGTGCTCATAAGCAAATAGCTTGCCTGTACGCCCAAAACCTGTGGCGATCTCATCCAAAATCAAAAGCACGCCATACTCATCGCACAGCTTGCGGATTTCACGCAGATAATTGGGATGATAAAAGCGCATACCGCCTGCACCTTGTACCACAGGCTCGATGATGAACGCGCCGATTTGTTCATGATGCTCCGCAAACGCTGTGCGCACCGCCATCATCTCATCATCGCGCCACGGTTCATCGGGGCGAATCGATGGCGCAGGCACAAAAATCCGCTTAGGTAATGCCGTGCCAAACAGCCCATGCATCCCCGTGACAGGATCGCAGACACTCATGGCATTCCAAGTGTCGCCATGATAGCCTGAGCGCGTGGTGATGATATTGGTTTTGTTAGGTTTGCCAAGCGCGTGCTGATATTGCACCGCCATCTTTAGCGCGACTTCCACCGCTACCGAACCTGTATCAGCGTAGAAAATATGCTGCAAAGGCTTGGCTGTCATCTCAAGCAAGAGCTTACCCAATGCGATCGCAGGCTCATGCGTCAGCCCACCAAACATAATGTGTGACAGCTGCCCGACTTGCTCGGTGATCGCCGCATTGATCACGGGATGATTGTAGCCATGCAGCGCGCACCACCAAGACGACATCCCATCAATCATCACTGTGCCATCAGACAAAGTGATGCGACAGCCGTCCGCGCGAGCCACTTTCAGCGCAGGCAAAGGGTTGATCATCGAAGTATAAGGATGCCACAAATGGGCGGTGTCAAAATCATCCGTGGGTAGCATGGTGGTATCTGTTCGGCAAATAAACACAGATTATAGCATAAGTTCGGCGGTGAGATGGGCGGGAATTGGGGTGGTTTTCAAAGAAAGTCTTGGGGTGGGTTTTGGGCGGATTTGATGAAGGTTTTTTGGAAAAAAAGGCAACAAAAAACCCCTTGAAAGCTAATATTTTCAAGGGGTTTATGGGTTTTTGTACCAGTTTGTCGTTCTTTGCAAATCCTTGCAAAAATCATGTATGGCGGAGACGAAGGGATTTGAACCCTTGATGCGCTATTAACGCATACACACTTTCCAGGCGTGCGCTTTCGACCACTCAGCCACATCTCCAAAGAACCGCTATTATACGGATTTTACGCCCAAATTGCAATCACTCTTAAGCATCAGGCAGCCTTGCCATCCATATCGCCACAGCCAATAATAGCACTGCCACCATGCTAAGCACCCAAAGCGGTGTGCCACCGATCAATAAAATCAGCACCGATACCGTCATCATCGTCCACGCCAAATATTTGGCACGGCGGGGAATGGCACGGCGCGTCTGCCAATCAATAATCATCCGCCCAAAAGTCGGATGCGTAAGCAGATAATCAGAAAATCGCCGCGAGCTTTTGGCGAAACAAAATGCCGCCAATAAAATAAACACCGTCGTCGGCATCACAGGCAGCACCGCACCGATCACGCCCAAAATCAGCGATACCACACCCAGCACAAAGTACATCGCGCGAATCGCTGGATTTTTGGGCAAGGTGGGCGGCGTTGGCATGGTCATGGTATTTCTAAATTTAAGCGTGATGATTGAGCATTTTGGTCTATTGTAGCGGATTTGCCCAAAATTTCTAATCAAAAATTTCAAAATCCATCGTCGGTTTTATTGAATATACGCAATATTTTTCTTCTGTACGCCCCATCGTTCTGTGCTACAATGGGGGCAATTTCATCAGTTTATGGATCGTTATGAGCCTATTTACCCTACTACAAAACATCGTCCCACAACAAGCCTTGAGCGAGCTGGCAGGCAGCCTTGCCAAAAGCCAAAACCCTTATGTCAAAAAAGCCCTAATCCACAGCTTCGCCAAAGCCTACGGCATCACACTCGATGAGTATGAGCGTGGCTCGCTCGATGACTATGCCAGTTTTAATGACTTTTTTACCCGTGAATTAAAAGACAACATCCGCCCGATTGATGGCGATGAGAATAGTATCATCTGCCCTGCTGATGGTACGGTGTCACAAGCAGGCGATATTCACCACCAAGCCATCTTACAAGCCAAAGGCCGTGATTATGAAGTCGGTCAGCTCTTGGCTGATTATGATGATGGTCAGTATTTTATTGATGGCAGTTTTGCGACGATTTATCTAGCACCGAGCAACTATCACCGTGTGCATCTGCCCTTTGATGGCAAGCTGATTGCCACTCGCTATGTACCGGGTACGCTATTTTCGGTGAATAATGCCACAGCCGAGTCAGTACCTGATTTGTTCGCGCGCAATGAACGCTTGGTATGTCTGTTTGAGACTGAGTTTGGTCGTGCTGCGGTGGTACTGGTCGGTGCGATGATTGTAGCGGGCATTGAGTGCGTGGCAACTGGTCAAATTCGCCGTACGCCATACATCCAGTATCGCACGCATGATATGGATATGAAAAAAGGCGATGAGCTTGGCAGATTTTATCTGGGTTCGACAGCGATTGTGGTGTTGCCAAAATCAGCGGACAACACTTGGCTAGATGGCATCACGCACGGTCAAAAAGTGGTGATGGGTCAAGCCATCGGCAAATTGGCATAATTTGGCATCATAAGGATAAATCATGACAGCGGTACTGATTGACACCCTAAAAACCATCGTCGGCAAAGACAATGTCCTAACCCAAGATGGCGATATGCGTTGGTATAATCAAGGGCGACGCTTTGGCAGTGGTAAGGCATTGTGCGTAGTTATTCCTGCGACGCTTTTAGAACAATGGCAAGTGCTAAAAGCCGTGGTTGAAGCCGATTGCATTATCATCATGCAAGCGGCAAATACAGGTTTAACAGGCGGTTCAACGCCCTATGGCGACTATGACCGTCCTGTGGTGATTTTAAGTACTCGTCGTTTAACAGGCATTCAGCCGATTTTAAATGGTGAACAAGTGGTGTGTTTACCGGGGGCAACTTTAGATGCTTTGGAAAAAACGCTTGCACCATTTAACCGTGAACCGCATTCGGTGATTGGCTCGTCCTGTATTGGTGCATCAGTCTTAGGCGGTATATGTAATAATTCGGGCGGTGCACTCGTCCGTCGGGGGCCTGCCTATACCGAACTTGCCCTATATGCCAAAGTCGATGAAAATGGACAATTACAGCTGATTAATCATTTAGGAATTGATTTAGGGGAAACACCTGAAGAAATCCTAACACGATTACAAAATAATGATTACCAAGTGCATGAGTGCTGTCAAAATCACGGACGCACAGCATCTGATAAGCGTTATGCCCACGATGTCCGCCAAGTCGATGCAGACACCCCTGCTCGTTTTAATGCTGACCCAAGCCGATTATTTGAAGCATCAGGTTCGGCAGGTAAAGTGTGTGTGTTTGCGGTGCGTTTAGATACTTTTGAAAAAATTCCTAGCCGAGTATTTTATATTGGCAGTAATGACCATCATGATTTAACCGAAATTCGCCGTTATTTATTAACCGAGTTACCACGCTTGCCGATTGCAGGGGAATATATTCACCGTACCGCCTATGATATTGGGGCAAAATATGGCAAAGATACCTTTTTATTTATTGAAAAATTTGGTACAGCCAAAGTCCCACAGGCCTTTGCTTTAAAAGATAAAGTTGATGGTCTTTGTGAAAAATTACATATGAAAGGACTCACTGACCATACGCTACAAGCCATTACTAGTTTAATGCCTTCACATTTGCCAAAACGTATGAATGAGTTTCGTGATTTATACGAACATCATTTAATTTTACGCATTGAACATCAAGATGTCGAAACGGTCGGACAATTTTTAACAGAATATTTTGCGGGGCATAGCACAGGCAATTATTTCTTATGCGATGATGAAGAAGGTCGCAAGGCATTTTTACACCGTTTTGCGGTTGCAGGAGCGGCAATTCGCTATCGTGATACCCATCGCAATGAAGTGGAAGATATTGTTGCCCTAGACATTGCTTTACGCCGTAATGACCGTGATTGGGTCGAAACTTTGCCTGAAGAGATGGAAAAAAATATTATCCATAAATTGTATTATGGACATTTTATGTGCCATGTGTTCCATCAAGATTATATTGTGAAAAAAGGCATAGACCCGCTGGCAATGGAGCATGAAATGTGGAAATTGTTAGATGAACGTCGTGCAGAGTATCCTGCTGAACATAATGTTGGACATTTGTATGTGGCAAAACCAAGCCTAAAACAGCATTATCAAGCCCTTGACCCAACCAATCAATTTAATGTGGGCATTGGACATACGTCTAAGAAAAAACATTGGGCTTAAATCCACCCATGCAATGTTGCAATAAAAATCACCCGATGGCAATGTAATCGGGTGATTTTTATTGATGGAAGTAATTAGCTAAACATGCCCAAGAAACCTTGCAAGATGGCGACGTTCATCAAATCCACAAAGAATGCACCCACCATCGGCACAATCAAAAACGCCTTATGCGATGGGACATAGCGGTCGGTGATGGCCTGCATATTGGCAATCGCTGTCGGCGTCGCCCCCATGCCAAAGCCGCAATGACCTGCCGCCAACACCGCTGCATCATAGTCCTTGCCCATGACACGGAAAGTGACAAAGTAAGCATAAGCAATCATCACCACTGTCTGCACTGCCAAGACCACGAGAATCGATGGGCCTAAGTCCGCCAATTCCCAAAGTTTCAATGACAATAAAGCCATTGCCAAGAACAATGACAATGCCGCATTACCAAAGACATCGATGGCACGGTCAAACATATCAAAGTTAAAGAAAGTGGTCAAAGTATTACGAATCACCACACCGCCAAACAACGCCCATACGAAGGTCGGCAGCTCAAACCAAGTGTCCTTGGCGATGCCTGTCATGATATCGGCAAATGCCAAACACGCTGCAAATAGTGCCAGCGTCTCGATAGTCGATGATGCAGTAATCAAGCGGATATTATCAGGACGCTCAAACATCTCTTTGTGTGCAGTATCATCATCGATATTATGCTTGGTGCTATATAGCGACTGACTGTCCGCCACTTCTTCGACGGCTGAGCGGTTTTCTTTGTCTTCGCTTGGCTTGATACCCAAATTGGTAATCAATCGTTTGGCGACAGGGCCACCAATGATACCACCTGCCACCAGACCATAGGTCGCACAGGCGATACCTAGCGTGGTCGCACCGATGACGCCGTATTTATCTTCAAAGGTCGTGCCCCACGCACCTGCCGTACCATGACCACCAGTCAAAGAAATCGAACCTGCCACCAAGCCCATCAATGGATCTAGCCCCAGTGCCGATGCCACACCGACACCGACAGCGTTTTGGACAATGATAAATCCTGACACCACCACCAAAAACACGAGCAGCGGCTTACCGCCTGCTTTTAGGCGACCGAAGTCCGCCGACAGACCAATGGATGCAAAGAACATCAGCATACACGCCGTTTGTAGCTCTTTTTGAAAAGTAAAACTATAGCCAAACACTGCGTTTAGCGTATAAACAATCGCTGCCGCAATCAGACCGCCCGCCACAGGCTCAGGGATATTAAAATCTGACAAAAACTTGATACGCTTGACCATCGCTTTACCAAGCAATAGCACCATCGTTGCCAAAATCAGCGTATAGTAGCCGTTGAGTGTAATTTCCACACAACTCTCCTTCAAAAACTCATCACACGCCTGCCAGTCTTCACCGACAAGCCATGATCAATAAGAAAATCAGAACAATTATTGCAAGACTCATGACATCATGAGTAAACCTTATCATTATAAGTGATTTTTGGGATAAATTGGGCAGAATTTACGCTAATATCTTATTGATTTGTAAATTATTTTTTTATAGCTTAAAATTGCGTAAAATTTAAACAGACTTATGCAAATTTTCTCTACAATTATTCATAGGATATTCATATAAATGATAACAAGCCAAAACAAAGCCCCAAACCACCATAAGTGATTTGGGGCAAGTTGTTATTCAGCTATTAACCTGTGCTTAACGCAAGAACGCACGCGCATTGCGGAACAGACGCATCCACGCACCGTCATTTTGCCATTCATCAGGCTTCCATGAATGATTCACCGCTCGCAGATTACGCTCTGGATGTGGCATCATCAAGGTAACACGGCCATCATTACTACATACACCCGTGACACCTTCTGGTGAGCCGTTCGGGTTCAGCGGATAATGCTCGGTTGGCTGACCTTGGCTATCGACATAGCGTAGTGCGATTTGACCATGACGCACCAATTCTGCCATTGATTTATCATCCAAATCCGCATAGCCTTCACCATGTGCGATGGCGATTGGCAAGATACTGTCTTGCATACCTTTTAGCAGGACTGATTTGGTACGCTCAACACGGACATTGACCGTGCGTGCTTCAAAGCGGGCAGATTTGTTGGCTCTAAAGCGTGGGAAATGCTCAGCACCGACCATCAAGTCCTTGAGCTGACTCATCATTTGACAGCCATTACACACACCCAATGCAAAGGTCTCAGGGCGATGGAAGAAACGAGCAAATTGCATACGCAGCTCATCGTGGAACAGTACCGAGTTCGCCCAACCTGAGCCTGCACCCAAGACATCGCCATAGCTAAAGCCACCGCACGCCACCAAACCTTCAAAGTCACGCAGGTTGATGCGGCCACTCATCAAGTCGCTCATATGCACATCAATGGCATCAAAGCCTGCACGCACAAAGCCTGCACCCATCTCAAGATGACCGTTCACGCCTTGTTCACGCAAGATGGCAACTTTTGGTAGGCTGGTGCGGCTGTTGATGTATGGTGCTTCGACCGCCAAATCTAGGTCATAATTGGCATCAGCAATCAAACCATGATGGTTGATGTCGCTGATTAGGGCAAATTCTTGGTCGGCACAGGCAGGGTTGTCACGCAGACTTTGGATGGCATGGCTGACTTTTGCCCATTCTTGTTGTAGCTCACTGCGATCAAAGGCAAGCTGTACCGTTGGCGTCGTGATGGTCAATTTATCCACGCCTGCACCACCTGCTGGTGTCGCCTTGGCATCACCAACAAGACTTGTCAATGCTGATACGCCATGCTCTGCTGCTAATGCCACAAAGGCATCGACATCTTCAGGCAATACCTGCACCACCGCACCCAGCTCTTCGGCGAATAGCTGACCCAATAGATTATCATCGCTTAGAGCAAGATTCATCGCCATACGGCTGGCAAACTGCATCTCAGCCACCGCCGCCACAAGGCCACCATCACCGATGTCATGATAAGCCTTAATCACGCCTGCTTTGGCAGCCGCTTGGATAAAGGCAAAGAAATTGGCAAGGTCTGATGCATTGTCCAGATCAGGGCAATCATTACCCAGCTGGCTTAATGTCTGCGCAAAAATCGAACCGCCCAAACGCAGCTTACCGCCTGACAAATCAATGCGATACAGCACCGAATCGCTATTGACAAGCGCAGGGGTCAGCGTACCTGCAACATCTTGGACAGGGGCAAAGGCAGTGATAATCAGACTCATCGGCGAGCTGACTGACTTATCCACGCCATCATCTTGCCAGTTGGCTTTCATAGATAGGCTGTCCTTGCCCACAGGGATGGTGATGCCAAGCGCAGGGCACAGCTCTTCGCCGACTGCGTGCACTGCATCAAATAGTGCAGCGTCTTCTTTTTCGTCGCCACAAGCCGCCATCCAGTTGGCTGATAGGGTCACATCGCTAATCTTGGCAATGCGGGCCGATGCGATATTGGTCACTGCTTCACCGACCGCTAGGCGAGCTGATGCAGTTGGGCTGATCAATGCCACAGGCGCACGCTCACCCATCGCCATCGCTTCACCTGTGATGGCGGTTAGGCTCGTGCTCGTCACCGCACAATCTGCCACAGGCACTTGGTAGCGACCCACATACTGATCTTGGGTCACCATACCGGTGATTGAGCGGTCGCCAATGCTGATTAGGAACGACTTGCTAGCGACTGTTGGGTGGCGTAGGACATCTTTGATACTCGTTGCCAAATCCACTGATGAGACATCGAGCGCTCGCAGTTCATTGTCACGACGGCTAAAGCTACGCTTCATCTTTGGCATACCACCAAGCAGCACTTGCATTGGCATATCGACAGGTTGCTCTGGTAATAGGCTGTCATCGACTTGTAGCTGACGCACTGCGGTCGCTATACCCAAGATAGCATATGGGCAGCGTTCACGAGCACAGATGTCATCAAATAGCTTTTCGCTCTCAGGACGGATAGCCAGCACATAACGCTCTTGGGCTTCGTTTGACCAGATAGCCATCGGCGACATACCTGCTTCTAGTGATGGCACTTTACGCAGGTTTAGGTGTGCACCCAGCTCATGATCATCGACAAGCTCAGGCATCGCATTTGACAGGCCGCCAGCACCGACATCATGGATTGAGATGATTGGGTTGTTATCATTGCCATCTTTTGCCATCGCCCAACAGGTGTCAATGACTTCTTGGCAGCGACGCTCCATCTCAGCATTATCACGCTGTACAGATGCAAAATCCAAACCTTCGTCCAACTCACCACTATCCACTGAGCTTGCCGCACCACCGCCCAGACCGATTTGCATCGCAGGGCCACCCAGTACAATGAGCAAATCCCCTTCTTGGATGGCATTTTTTTGAACCAAATTACGCTTGATATTACCATAGCCACCGGCAATCATGATTGGCTTATGATAGCCACGCATTTGACTGCCGTCTTGCTCAGCGGATGTATCCAGCTGGAAGGTACGGAAATAGCCGTTTAGGTTCGGACGACCAAATTCGTTAGCAAATGCCGCACCGCCCAATGGGCCTTCGATCATGATATCTAGCGCCGATGCCATGCGTGATGGCTTGCCATAGTCGGCTGCCGATACCTTGCCTGATGTTTCCCATTTTTCAGGCATCGTTGGCAGGTGCAGATGCGAGACGCTAAAGCCTGTCAAGCCTGCTTTTGGCTTACCGCCACGACCTGTCGCACCTTCGTCACGAATCTCACCGCCAGCACCTGTCGCCGCACCTGCAAATGGGGCAATCGCCGTTGGGTGGTTGTGCGTTTCGACTTTCATCAAGATATCGACTTGTTCATTATGAAAACCGTACTGTGCTTCGCCTGCATCATTTTTGGTTGGATAAAAACGCTCAGCCACAAAGCCTTCCATCACCGCTGCGTTGTCCTTGTAGGCCGATAGGATGCCTTCAGAGTGCTTTTCGTGGGTGTTGCGAATCATCTTGAACAGTGATTTTGGCTGTACTTCGCCATCAATCGTCCATTCGGCATTAAAAATCTTGTGACGGCAATGCTCCGAGTTGGCTTGGGCGAACATCATCAGCTCGACATCAGTCGGATTGCGACCAAGCTTGGTGAAATTTTCGACCAAATAATCAATATCTTCGCTCGATAACGCAAAGCCAAACTCAGTATTAGCAGACACCAGTGCATCACGGCCTTTACCCATGATATCCACCGTGCTTAGGTGTGCAGGCTCGCCATCGACGAACAAGGCTGATACATCACCAAGCTCATAAACCAAGCTTTGGGTCATGCGATCGTGCAAGATAGCTTCGGCAGCAGGTGGCAGACGGCTTGGCAGATTTTCGCCTGTCAAGGTATAAACCACCACACGCTCAACACGGTGAATATCCACGCCACAGTTATTAAAAATATCGGTCGCCTTCGATGCCCATGGGCTAATCGTGCCAAAACGCGGTGCAACCACAACTTGCACCTGTCCATCACCAGCACCCATAAGCTCTGGCGCTTGTCCTTGGTTCAATAGATCCAAGGCTTTTTTGCGGTCGCTATCAGACAATGGTGCATCAAATACATAAACCTGCTGACTGCTCAATGCACTCACAGTGAGATTTGCTTTGTCTTTGAGCTGTTCGGCTAATTTTTGTGCTTGAAAATCGGTCAAAAAACCCAAACCGGCGATGGTGCTCATCATGGTGTTTACCCTTGCAAATGACGCCATTAAACTGGCAAGATGATCAAAAAATAAATACTGTCTATTATAACAGAAAATTAAGGCAAAATTTTTGACAAGTGATAAAAAAGGACGAAAATTTCAGCATTTTCGCCCTTTTGAAGTTGTCTTAGCAAGTCATATCAAAACTGACACTGCAAACCTAGCCACCAAAAGCAAAAGTCGGCGGTCTATCATCAGATGCCCAATATTGTTCTTGTTCGTCAAGCTTACCATGATGTGGCGTGATACGATACAGATTTTGGATGGCACATAAACGCACGAGCTCATCATGATTATCAATTCGCCAAGTCATCTTATCAATGGTTATTGTCGCAGGCATGGATTGGTCTTTAAGCTGTTGATAAATCGCTGCATCTTGACCAAAAATATGCGGACGCATCTCTTCGACACGATAGCCTGTTTGATAAAACATCTTGCGCGCATCAAAATCGGTAAAATAGCGAATATGGGTAAAATCCAGCAAACCCCAATTTTGATAACGCCATTGCCCACGCATGGCATCGAGTAACACCAAAAGATTGGATGCATTTGGCAAGCTAATCAGCACCTGTGCATCATCGCTGATTTTGTCACGCAAACCAACCAACAACTCCCATGGATTATAAAGATGCTCTAAGACATCAAATAAGCATACCGTATCAAACTTCTCCGTCAAACCTGCTTTGGCAAAATCCACCTGCATCACATCTTCTTCGATGACATGGTCATAGTGCGTGCGAGCCACTTTGGCAGCTTCGGGATTAAACTCACAGCCCCACACTACCACGCCTTCGTAACGACGCTTGAGCTCACGACCCACTGAACCGACATTACAGCCAATGTCCAAAACGCGCGTCGGCGCACGCTCAAGCAATGCCAAGCACTCAGGGCGCGGATTATCATCATAAGTCAAGCCATTGCTCGCGCGCTGCCAAACATACTGTGTCATACCATTCTCTTTATTTCAATGAACAAAAAGCGCATGATATCAAACCATTAACAAACCATCTATAAGCAAATTGTTAATATACCAAAAAGCGTCTGTCTCCGATGGCTTTGACACGGTTTGCCTCGCTCTCATAGTGGCTGATGTCGTTCTCAAGCTTGCGGATTTTCTCTGGCAGCTCAAGCATATAAGCGCGCGCTTCTTTTTCGCTCTTAAATTCCAGATTGTCGCCTTCTTGCAGTTTCTTAAGCTGATCTTGTAGTTTTTTTAAGTCGCGTTTGCTACTATCGACCATGTTGCGCAGCTTATAGATGTTATGACCATATCGGTTGGCGATGTTCAGATCTTCTTGGATCTCGACTGGACAGACATCGTTCAGATAGTTGCCGCTAAGCCCACGGCGATAGGCATTCGGCATGGTGCAATAGGTCTTTAGACCCTTTTGTCGTCCTTGCTCCCATGTTTTTTGGTCAGGTACGACGCCGACACGGGCGCAGGCTTTGGCATGGTCTGCGATACGACCCCAGTCATAGCCTTGATAGCCATCGCGTTCGCCGATCTGTAGCCAGTCTGCGACTTGGCATTCTGCCTTGGACAAGGACGCACACCCTGCCACTGTCGCCATCATCGCAAGAGCTGTCGCATAAACCACCACTTTCATCATTTCCATTCCTTAGCAAAATTTCTGAGTGTCATTAACTGTACTACGCATCTTTGTAGCAAATTTTTGGGAAAAATCCCATCGATTTTTAAGCCAAAGTTACTGATCGATCGCCTGCAAATCCACCGCTTGCAGGGCATCGAGCGCATCGATGAGCGCGCGGTATTCTGGGCGCATGGCGATGAACTGACTTGCACTGACCGCATCGACATCAGCGCGGCATTTACTTTCAAAGGCTTCTGCCGCCGCACGCAGTCGTGGTACGCCCGAATAGCGCGACGCACCGACCATGCGATGGCTGATTTGTGCCAATTTATCACGCTCGCGATCCGCCCATGCGCGCTCTAGGGCTTGTTTTTCGCTATCGGCGCTGTCGATGAGCATACCCAATAGCTTCATCGCAAGCTCAGGCTTATTCGCCGAACGCGCCAACGCATCTGCCCAATCGACATCCGCCAGCGCATGACTTGGCGGTGTATCTTGGGCGACGATCGGTTCTTGGGGCATTGCACCAAAAATATCTGCAGCATCGTCCAGATCGTCGATTTCACTGGTATGACGCGACAGCCATTTTTGCAAAGTCTGCACCAGTTGCACCTGCCCGATGGGCTTGCCGACATAGTCATTGAGTCCCGCTGAGACCAAGCGGTCTTTCTCATCGGACAGTCCATGCGCGGTCAAAGCCACGATCGGCACAGGTTCAGACAGATGCGCCTGCTCGATCTTGCGAATCTGAATCGACGCTTCAAGCCCTGACATCCGCGGCATCTGCACATCCATAAACACCAAATCAATCGGCGGGCTGGCACCTGTGATGCTGTTGGTCATCATTTCGATGGCATCAAAACCGCTGCTTGCTGTCACCACTTCGATGCCAAGCTCACCAAGTAGCGCATCGAGCACCAGCAGATTTGGCAAATGATCATCGACAGCGAGCACACGACAGCCATCAAAGCGCGCTTGGCGAGTGCTTTGGCTGATGGCGGTATCGATTTGATTGCTAAATAATGCATACAACTGACGCGCATCCATCGGCTCATACAACCCGTGAGTTTTATATTTTTCTAATAAATCTGCATCCATGCCGACTTGATAACCATAGCTAGCAAGCTTACCTGTATAACGCAAGCGAATCTGACGCAGAATCGCACCGACATCATCTTTGGCGGCATCTTGACCGAAATAATCAACCAACACCCAATCAAACTGCACTTCTTGTTTATCAAGTTGTTCTAATAAGTCAGCCAGACCAATGGCAATAGTGATATTCACCGGTGTCTCTGCCAAGCTTGCGCGCAAGACTTGCAGTGCTGGCGCATGGTTGATCCATACAAGCACATTCATCGCAGGCAAAGTCGGCACGCAAGATAACAAGGTCGTATCACCTTGATCACCTGTGCCACCGATGTCTGTCGGCATCTCGAACCAAAAGGTCGCGCCTGCATTGGCGATGTTTTCGCTTTGATTATCAAAAAACCCAATCGAGCCACCCATCAGTAGCGTCAGCTGCTTGGAGATCACCAAGCCAAGTCCCGTGCCACCATAACGACGCGTGACCGACAGATCACCTTGGCTAAAGCTTTGGAACAGCTGCGCTTTATCACTTTCGCTGATGCCCTTACCCGTATCTTCGACCGAAATGTGCAACAAGCCTGTTTTCTCAGACAGCCCAACACGCACGATCACACCGCCCATATCGGTGAATTTGATGGCATTGCCCACCAGATTGGTTAAGATTTGCTTCACACGCAGGCTATCACCGACCACCGTCGTCGGCACATCACGATAAAACAGCACCGCCAAGCGCAGCCGCTTTTCTAATGCGGCAGGTGACAGCATATCAACGACATCATAGACCACCGAATACAGATCAAAATCATGGCGATCCAATTCAAGCTTGCCTGCTTCGATCTTCGAAAAATCCAATACATCATTTACCAAGGCCAATAAATGCGCGCTGGATTTTTTGATCGTTTGCACATACAGATCCTGCTCACTTGATAGACCTGATTTGCGCGCAAGTAAGTTGATAAAACCATCGATACTGTTCAGCGGTGTACGCAGCTCATGGCTGATATTAGCAAGAAACGCGGTCTTGGCTTGGCTTGCTGATACGGCGGCGTCGCGCGCATTACGAATAGAGATGTTCTGCATTTCCATCTCATCAAAGGCCTGCTGCAAGTCGCGTTCGGTCTCTTCGGCGTGGGTTTTTAGCTCAGTAAAACTGGTGTCAAGTCGCTTGATCGCGCGTGAAAAATCATCAAGCAGCAGCGCAAATTCGCCATTGGTCTTAAGCTTGGGTTTTTTGGATAATTGATCGGCGGTGAGTCGTTGCAGATACAGGCGCATCTCATAAATCGGCGCGATCCATCGCTTAGAATAGATATTCAAAATCAACAGCAGCAGCAAAATCGTTAAAAGCCCTGTCGTCGCAAGCGCCAGTGCCACACGATAATACGCGATGATCAAAGGCTGCTTGTCCATATCCACGAACAGCCAGTAGCGCTTATTATTAAAAATAATCGGCGTGCCATACGCTGTGCCGACGACGGTCGGATGGCGCATGATTTTCTTGGCGTGCGTATCGAACACACCCCACGAGCTGTCCGACTGCATCCCTGTGGTGATCAGCACGCGCCCGACTTCATCCATCACTGCGACCCTAAGTACATGCTGACTGCGCGATTGCTGTAGTTGATTGAGCCAATGCTCGGTCGCAACCGTGGGGCTTGGTATCGGTGCGATGGTGCTGAGCGTGCTGCTTTGGTTCATCTCTTCGATCTGTAGATTCAGCAGGGCTTGTGCTTTTTCCAGATCCATCAATAGCGGACGCACGATCGGCTCATAGCGCACCAACGCCGCCTGCGCCAAGGCATCTTGCTCGGACAAAATCGCGCGCCGAGTCTCACTCATCACCAGATACGAGCCCACCAACGCCAACACCACAATCGGCAAAAACACCAATAAAATCAGCTGTCCATAGGCGCTTTTGACGCCATAACTTTTCTCAATCGACATAATCGCGCTACATTGATTATTTGTAAGCACTATATCAAAAATTTGTAAAAAAAGCATCATTTTACTGATCGTGGCATCACAGCTTTTATTCTGCCAAGATGTGACATAGATTTGATATAATGCCTGTAGCGGCTTATGCTTAGCAAGACCACTTTTTATAATAAGGAATGTGCCATGACACTTGCCAACCACCTAAACAACCCCTCTCTTATCCGTGAATCTTGCCACATCGATGGCACATGGATCACCGCCCAAAGTGGCAAAACCGTTGACATCATTAATCCATTTGATGGCTCGTATCTTGGCTGTGTGCCTGATTTATCTGCCGATGAAGTGCGTACTGCGGTTACCGCTGCCGATACCGCCCAACACGCATGGGCAAAGCTCACCCCCAAGGCTCGTGGCGAGATTTTGCACAAATGGGCAGATTTGATTGATGCCAATATGGATGATTTAGCAGTCATCATGACGCTTGAGCAAGGCAAGCCGCTTAGCGAAGCTCGTGGTGAAGTGGCGTATGCCAACAGCTTTATCCGCTGGTTTGCCGAAGAAGGCAAGCGCGTCTATGGTGATGTCATCGCAGCCACCAACCCTACCTTACGCTACACCATCCTAAAGCAGCCCGTCGGTGTCTGTGCTGCCATCACCCCGTGGAATTTCCCAGCGGCGATGATTACTCGTAAAGCCGCTCCTGCACTCGCAGCTGGCTGTACTATGATTGTCAAGCCAGATAGCCAAACGCCATTTTCTGCCATCGCCATGATGGTACTTGCCGAACAAGCAGGCCTGCCAAAAGGCGTACTGCAAATCGTCACAGGTGATGCCCCAACCATCGGCAGTGTGCTAACCAAAGACGAACGCATTCATAAGCTATCCTTTACAGGCTCGACCGCTGTCGGTCGCCTACTGATGGAGCAATGTGCCAGTACCGTCAAAAAACTCTCGCTAGAGCTTGGCGGTAATGCCCCATTCATCGTCTTTGAAGATGCTGACCTTGAAAAAGCTGCTACTGGTTTGATTGGCTCAAAATACCGCAATGCAGGACAAACTTGCGTCTGTGCCAACCGTGTCTATGTCCAAGACAGCATCAAAGATAAATTCTTAGAAATTTTTAAAGCAAAAGTTGATGCCCTAAAAGTCGGTAACGGCATGACATCAGGCGTGGAAGTTGGGCCACTCATTAATGATAAAGCCCTACAAAAAGTGGAACATCTTTTAACTGATGCCTTAGGTAAAGGCGCAACACTCATCACCGGTGGCAACAAAAATGATGCCAGTAAATTAACCTTCAACCCAACCATCATCAGCAATATCACCCCTGAGATGGACATCTACCGTGAAGAGATTTTTGGCCCAATTGCGCCTGTATTCACCTTCTCAAGCGAAGAAGAAGTCATCACTATGGCGAACGATACCATCTATGGCTTGGCGGCATACTTTTATACCAATGATTTGGGTCGCTCATGGCGAGTATCTGAAGGTCTAGAATACGGCATGGTCGCCCAAAACACAGGGCTACTCTCCACCGAAGTTGCCCCCTTTGGCGGTGTCAAGCAATCAGGCTTTGGGCGTGAAGGCTCAAAATACGGCATCGAAGAATACATCACCACCAAATATTGGTGTGCGGATATTAGTTAGTATTCACCACACAAACAAAACCCCAAATCATCGATTCGGGGTTTTGTTTTAAGACCGCTATGTGTCTTGGGTTTGCATTTGTGATTGCCTTATGGGCGAATCACTGGTGCAGTTTCACCTGGATTTAGGATACCTGAGCCATCAACATCGACAGTCACACGGCGGTTAGGCTGTAGACATTCGATCAGTTGTGGGCGTGGTAGTTTCATATCACAGGCTTTGATTTGTTCAGTTTCGCCTGCACCGTATGAACGGATTAGGTTCGCTGGGATGCCTTGGCTGACTAGGTAGTTCACCACAGTCTTAGCACGGTTTAGTGATAGGCGTTGGTTGTACGCATCAGTACCTAGTAGGTCAGTGTGACCAGTAACGACCAGACCGTTTAGTTGGTCGAAAGTCTTCAGACGAGCTGCTAGCTCATCTAGGTCACGGCGACCACCTGGTAGCATATCGTTTAGAGTGTGCTTGTCGAAAGCAAACAGAGCGTCAGCATTTAGCGTGTAGCGTTGTAGGCTTGGTGCTTTTGGTGCTGGTGCAACTGGTGCAGGCACTTCTTTTACAATGACTTCTGGCGCTGGTTGTGCTGGTGGGCAAGCACCATCCACAGGATCTACTGGATTCCAGTAGAAGGTACGGGTGAACTTGTCTTTGTCAAATAGGACTTTGAATTGGCAAGTGGTCACATCATCAGTACCAACACCTGGGGTGTGGAAGTGGAATAGATAGTTCCACTCACGTGGACGCCACACTTCATCATAGTGTGGACGGCCAAGTAGTTGGTATAGTTGGTCTTTGGTCATGCCAGCTTTGACTTCTTTTAGGCTAGCAAGATTTGGGAAAGTACCACGGTTTTTGTCAAAGGTGACAGAATCCCAACGAGGCCATACTGGGTTATCAGTTGTACCTTCAGCAGTGACTTTGGTTGGAGTAGTACCACAAGCAGTCATGGCAGCAGCTAGTGCTGAGACTGCTAGGGCTTTGTAGATGGTTTTCATAAAAAAATTCCTTACAATGGAGGATTGGGCATCAAGTCATCTAAAAGACTAAGATGACCTGATACGATTATACAATTATTTGGCAGAAATATTCAAGAAAATATCTGTAAGATTTCTGCAATTATACAAAGTGATTACAAGTAATTACAAATAATTACCAGAAGTAACCCAAGCCTAAGTTACCCGCATTTTCATTTTGGGTGTTGGTTGAGTACGCACCACGGAATAGCCATTTGCCATTGTCAGAGATCGAAGTGAAACCAACAGCAACTGCTGATTCGCCTTCATACTGACCGATGGCAGCGACGACACCTGATTGACCTTCGCGGTATGCTTGTGGCAGACCTGCTGCAGCCATCGCTGATGCGGCACCTGCTTTACGACCATCGTCTAGATCATCGATGCGGTTGTACACATCGCCGAAACGCTTGTCATTGTTTGCTTGGATGTTGTACAACTGGCTACCATTGATCGCATCTGTCGAAGATGGGCTGATCGCACCATTTGCGACATTGGTGATTTGGCTACCGCCAACGCTTAGAGCTGGTACAGCGGTGTCATCAATCTTCTGACCTGCACTGTTATAGTTGCCACCTGCGACTGTAGTTAGCGCTGTATTACCTGCATCGCCACCGACATTGACTGTTGTCGCATTTGCAGTTGTAAACGACACATTCTCAGTCGTTGAGATGTTGAAGGTCTTACCCTTTTGCTCGATGCGGATGTTATTGCCTGCATTTAGCGTCACAGTATCACCTGCTTTGACAGCGGTAGATGCACTGCCATCTACTTCACCATTAGTGTCTGCGACCTTACCTGCGGTGGCATTCCAAGAGACATTGTTAATCGTCTTAACGATATCACCTACCGTAGCGATGTCTGTTGCATTCGCACCATCAAGACCTGCTTTGCCGTCTTTCGTGGTAGTCGTCTTACCTGTCACGACTTCTAGCGCACCTGTGGTTGCATTTGGCTTGATAGTCGTGCTATCAGTTTTCACAGACAGATCATAGATGGTTTGACCTTTAGTACCTGATTTCTGGGTCACTGTCACAGTCTTATCAGTTGAAGTTACTTCAGTCTTGGCTGCTGCCACAGAAGCATTTAGCTGATTTAGATTGACAGCGTCAGTACCTTTCTTACCTGCACCGACATTGGTGATGACATTGCCGCCCATATTCACGGTAGAATTTGGCTGAACAGTCAGATTGCCAAGCGTCGTGTTGCCAGTGACATTCATGTTCTTGAACGACACATTGTCAGTCGTTGAGATGTTGAAGGTCTGACCTTTTTGCTCGATGCGGATGTTATTGCCTGCATTTAGCGTCACAGTATCACCTGCTTTGACAGCAGCGGCGGCATTACCTTCTACTTCACCAGTAGAGCCTGCGACCTTACCTGCGGTGGCATTCCAAGAGACATTGTTAATCGTCTCAACGATATCACCTACAGTTGCAATCTTGCCTTCATCACCTTTTTTCACAGTGGCTTGGCCATTTTCTACTGTGGTATCGCCTGTGACGACTTCAACTTTTACATCACCTGTAGTAGAGTTGTAGCTGATATTGGCTGTAGTGCTGTTGGCAAAGTTGATATTGCCTGTTGTTGCACTGCCATTGACTTTTGGTCCAATAGCAGAGATTTGGCTTACCACATTTTCAACCGGTTTTGCATCAGCTTTTGGTGTACCATCTGCATTTAGATCAGCTGGGTTGTAGAATTTATCACCAACTTTTTTCACAGTAATACCATCAGCATCTGCATAAGTGATTTGCGTGGTCTTGCCATCAACATTCACATTATACTGGATGGTGCTGACATTGCCGTCTGAGCTGACGACAGCTGTCGTACCTTCGCCATTTTTGAAGTTCACTGTGTCGTATGGCTTGACGAAATCAACTGGATCACCATTACCTTGTAGATTCCAGCCTGCATTTAGTACATCACCCAGAGTCGCTGCATTACTGCCTGAAGTGTTGGCAATATTCTGTGCTTCTTGTGCAGTAATTGGTGCTGCTTTGTTTGGTGCAGTTACTACTTCGCCTGCATCATTAGTGATGTTGAAGCTTGTGGTTGGTGGCAAGACAGTGGTCAAGTTAGTGATCACATTCTTACCTTCAGGCGTAGTCATGATGGTGATTGGGCTAGTCTTGATAACATCGCCTGCTTCATTCGTATAAGAACCGCCGATGGTTGTGCTATTCACAGTGGTGCTATTCAGCACAAGATCATCTTTGGTTGCATAGGTATAAGAAATCACGCCTGTAGTCGTATTGATCTCTTGAGTAACTTGCATATTGTTACCAGCTTCGAAGTTCACCTGATCGCCTGGATTGACTAGGGTTTCTTCAGCTGTAACCGTTGCTGTGGTTGAGTTGGTTCTCCAACCTGATTGGTTGATGATATTGACTACATTGCCCGCAGTAACAAAACCAGTTTCGTTCTCATCAACAGCCAGTTTACCGCTTGGCTCAGTTGTGCCGTTTGCGGTAGTCATGTTTGCGATTTCGACAGCACCTGCTGCTGATAGCTTAACAACGACATCATACGCACCAGTTGTTGCGTTGGTCTTACCATTCACGACCACACCGCCATCACCGATGAAGTTTACTTGATCTTGGCTCTTGACTGCTGCATCATAGCTGTTGTTTGGCGTCGCTACGATCCAGCCGTAGTTCGCTAGATCTTTGGCGGTGACGACAGAGTCTGGATTCGCTGATGTTAGATTTAGAATCTGTGTTTCTGTCTTATTGCCTGCATCGCCGACCTTAATATCATCAGTTGGTAGTTTTGAAGTGACAGTAACATTGGTGAATGACACATTCTCTGCTGTCGCATAGGTGATCTTACCGTTCGCTTCTTGCTTCACGGTCATGTTCTTACCAGCGATCATCTCAACGACATCACCTGGATTGATGACTTCAGGATCAGTACTAGCCTTATCTTTTTCACCGCCTGTTACTGCAGATGATTTTAGCGTGAAGCCAGACTTGTTAATCGCATCAACTACAGTTGAGACATTGGCTAGTTTGTCACCGCCGGCTGTACCATTTGATACTGTACCGTTAGTGTTGTAAGTGATGTTACCGACCAAGGTTGAAGTATCGACATCTACTTTGATGGTGCTGACATTACCGTCAGAAGTGATGTTTACAGTAGTGCCTGTACCGTTTTCGAAGTTCACTGTGTCATATGGCTTAACGAAATCAACCGCTTCACCTTTACCTTGCAGGTTCCAACCAGCATTTAGGATATCGCCGACAGTAGCTGCATTATTGTACATCGCAGCAGCTGTGGTCGCATTTGGACCTTTTTGTGACTTGGTGTATTCCGTTGATGCAACATCACTAGGTACTCCAGTTGTTACATTGATTGTCATGTCGCCCACATTATAAGTCGGCGTCAAGTTGCCTTTAACATTTGCCAAAGTTTTTGGTGAATCTGCAACATTATCACCATCATTCATCGAAGCAATCACATCACCTGCATCGACTGGGGTCGCTGGCGTCACTGTGCCGTCTGCAACTTGCTCTGGCGTTGTACCTTTTGGGTAGTATTTACCATCGATCAATACAGTATCTTCTGGGTAGAAATTACCATCCGGTG
The DNA here is from genome assembly GCF_024296965.1 of Moraxella sp. FZLJ2109. Classification (NCBI taxonomy): domain Bacteria; kingdom Pseudomonadati; phylum Pseudomonadota; class Gammaproteobacteria; order Moraxellales; family Moraxellaceae; genus Moraxella; species Moraxella sp. FZLJ2109. Next base: position 1,238,114 of record NZ_CP101112.1, on the reverse strand, counting down.
CTTTGACCAGTTTATTACCATCAACATCGGTATAGATCACTGGGAATTGATCCAATGTACCTTTTGTCACTAGATACAATTGTGAGCCGTTGATTGCATCAGTAGAAGTAGCAGAAATATTACCTGCAGCGACATTTACTAATTGACGCTCTTCACCTGCTTTACCGAAAGATACAACTGATTTCGGTGCATTACCAGCAAAGCCGCCATAAGTCACGCCATTTACTGTTGCTGTATTTTCAGAAGTGGCTGCACGAGTGATTGAGCCACTACCTAGAGCCACTGCATCTGCGTGTGAAGCGACAGCCAAACGGCCAAGTGCTGTTGCATTGGTTTCAGTAGCTTTAGCACTACGTGCTACTGCAAGAGAGTTAATACCAGATGCCACTGCACGATAACCATTTGCAGTTGCACCTTCAGCTGTTGCTTCAGCACCTGTACCAGAAGCAGTAGCCAAATAAGCTGCTTGTGCTTGAGCACCTAAAGCCGCACCAAAATCACCCGTTGCTTTAGCCTGGAAACCTACTGCTGTCGCGCGGTTGCCAGACGCTATCGTGTTAACACCCAAAGCTGATGCACCCTGGTTTGATGCAGTTGAGTTATAACCAAATGCTGATGCATAAATCGATGATGCTTTCGAATCTACACCAACCGCAGTTGTTTGATTGAGAGTAGCTCGTGATGCAAAACCTATCGCTGTTGAGCGGTCACCCAATGCACGAGCATCCACACCCACCGCAGTAGCATATTGTGCCAAACCTGCATCCGCCGCTTGACCAATCGCAACACCCGCATCGATTGCTTTAGCATTGGCACCAATTACCGTTGCTGTACCGACTGCAATCTTTTCGCCTGTACGAGTGGTAAGATTGCTAACATGTGCCCCTTTTGCATGGGCTTCGCTACCAATAGCGATTGAGGCTGGAGCAGAGCCTGTTGGTGCTTCTACCATTGCTTTTTCACCGATAGCAACTGCACCGCCTGCGCCTTTCTGAACATCTTCTGGGTTTGGTGTGTTTGGATCATCAGATAGACCTGTCGCAGAAGCATTTACACCAATAACAACCGCTGAGCCTGTTGAGTTCGCATTTTTACCAATTGCGATACCATAATCCGCCAATGCACGTGCTTCCACACCAGCAGTGACAGAATACTGACCTCTTGCGCCTGCTTTATCGGTGATATTACCCAAGTTGGTTGCAAAATCACCTGCGCCCTGACTCGCACTTGCATTATTTACATGGAAATAAGTTGAATTAAAGACTTGACCGCCTAATTTATCAGCTACCGCATATAACTGTGAACCATTGATCGCATCGGTAGAAGTTGCAGAAATTTCGCCTGCTGCCATGTTTACAATACGGCGTTCGCTACCTGATGCACCAACTGAAACAGCACCTACTGATGTTGCGCCTGCAAAATCACCATAAACAAGACCCGATACATTTGCTTCTGTTACAGTACCTTTTGAACCTGCTGTACTCGTTGCACCAGCATCGCCATTAGTATTTAGGTTTTTCACTGTACCTGCAGTTGTTGCATCAATTGTCGCAGTGCTTGATGTGATTGTGCTGTCGTTACCAAGGTAAACCGAGTTTTCGACAGTATCCATAAACGAAGTGCCGTCATCTTTCACACCTACGCCACTACCTAATACATAGGTGTTTGACGAGCTGATGTAGTTGTTGTTACCCACAACTTTTGAGTTGGTTACTGCAGCTGTATCAGCGATAGATGCACTCTGAGTTATACCATTACTTGCAAACGTTGCCGTTGCACCAATAAGGTTCTTGCTACCAAATGCAGAAACATCGCTTGATGTAGAACCAACTACGTTAGAATAACCAACAGTACTAGATCCATCACCTCTCACAGCCGTTCCCGTACCAACAGCTACTGAGTAAGTACCGTTGGCATGAACGCTACGACCAATAGCAACACCACGCACGCCATTAACTTTAGCTGCACCACCAAGCGCAAGACCTGAAGTTGCCCCATCAGCTACCCCTGCGCTCCAACCGACCGCGACAGAACCCTCAGTCGCATTGGCTTCAGCCGACGCCCCGATAGCAACTGCATAATCTTTCAATGCTTTAGATCCCGCGCTACCTGCATAAGAACCATATCCTGTTGCTAAGCTTCTGTCACCTAAAGCGATAGCTAATGAGTTATTTGCAGTTGATTCATAACCCATAGCAAGTGCTGAACCACCTGTTGCATTTGCCCCTTTACCAATCGCAACTGCATATCTTGCTGAAGTTTTCGCACCTTCGCCGATTGCAATATCATTGCTACCTGTTGCTGTAGCACCGATACCAATAGCCATTGACCAGTCACCTGTTGCTAGAGAGCTTTGACCAACTGCAGTAGTTGCATTACCTGATGCATTAGCATTTGCACCAATTGCTAATGATAATGTAGCATCTGTATTAGCTGGGTTAGTTGCATAAGCATTTTTACCAAATGCTGTATTTCCATCTGCATCAGTTGCAATATAAATATCATTTCCTGAAATAGAAATAGGGGTATTTGCTGCCGCTGCTGCCATAGCCTGACTACTCATCATTGCAGAACCAGCTGTAACTGCAACCGCAACTGCTGTCTTGGCAGTCTTCACTGACTTGGTTTTACCCTTGGCACGGGCGATTTCTGAAACTGCTGTCCAACTTTGCGTGGCATGGTTCCAAATGACTTTAAAAGCTTTGTTCATAAATTCACTTCTATCAATAAAGGTGATATTACTGCTCGGTGATGATAGTGACATATCAGCTTAATATGCTTACTACCGTGTAACCCCCAAGCGTCCCAAACTAACGATAGCATGGCTTAAAATATCGCTAGTGTAATGTCTTCATTATAGCATTACAATTTATTATTACCACACCCCCCCCCTGCGGAAATTACAAAATTGGTACGACATAACATTTCTGTTAAAAATTTGATAATAATGTTATATTTCAATTAGTTATAAAATATATGTACAATTTTTGGACAACTTTTAGCCTTGAAAATTTTACACATAATTACATAATTTACATAAAATCAACTTAATCTAAGCCTGTTTCACTGATGAGATTTGATTAAAATTCACTCATTCAAACTTAATAAATTATGCTGTATCTGTGTAACTGACATGCTATCTAGCACATATGATCTCTTACAAATGGTTGATTTTTAGCAAGTTTTGATGAATATAAGCAAGATTAGGCGGTGAGATGATGGGTGGGGATTTTTTGGTGAAATAATACGTAATCTGCGTAATATATTTTATCAAATACAATCATTGGGAATATCAATCAAAATCTACAAAAAATAATGTATCAAAATATGAGAATATGACATCCGTATGACAATACGACCGTTTTTATGCTGATACGCTTTTGGGTGATGACTATTAAGACAATCTGCCTTTTTCTACCATGAATATGCTATAATCTGCCATTATATCGACAGGAAAAACCCATGACAGACTTTATCCATCATACCACCACGCTATCTGACTGCGTGGGCAATACACCACTGGTCAAGCTATCCACACTTGGCAAGAATACAGGTGCGACACTGCTCGCCAAACTAGAAGGCAACAACCCAGCAGGCTCAGTCAAAGATCGTCCTGCCTTTAATATGATCTATCAAGCCGAGCAGCGTGGCGATATCAAACCAGGCGATACACTCATCGAAGCCACCAGTGGCAATACAGGCATTGCTCTAGCAATGGTCGCTGCCATGCGTGGCTATCAGATGACTCTACTGATGCCTGCCAACTCCACCCAAGAGCGTAAAGATGCAATGACCGCCTATGGCGCGACACTGATCGAAGTCGCTGACGGTATGGAAGCAGCACGAGATCTGGCACTACAGATGCAAGCTGAAGGCAAGGGTATCGTGCTCGATCAGTTTAACAACGCTGACAACAAGCAAGCCCACTACCTAACCACAGGCCCTGAGCTGTGGGAGCAGACTGATGGCAAGATTACACACTTTGTCAGCAGCATGGGCACCACAGGCACCATCATGGGCGTGAGCCAATATCTCAAAGAACAAAACCCCACCATCCAAGTCATCGGACTACAGCCAGATGACGCTTCAAGCATCGCAGGGATTCGCCGTTGGCCTGCTGAGTACCTGCCAGGGATTTTTGATGCGTCATTGGTCGATACCATCATGGATGTCAGCCAAGCTGATGCCGAACGCTATATGCGTAAGCTGGCTCGCGAAGAAGGCATCTTCTGCGGTGTATCATCAGGCGGTGCGGCATGGGCAGCACATCAGATCGCCAAAGATAATCCTGATGCCGTGATTGCCTTTATCGTGTGCGACCGTGGTGATCGCTATCTATCCACAGGACTGTTTGGTGTCGTCGATGCGCCATCAGAGTCAGAGTAAGCCGATATGAATAGCCAATCACCGATACTGGTCTTTGACATTGAGACCATCCCTGATGTTGAGACGGGTCGCCGTCTGTATCCGACACTCAAGGACTTGGATGATGCCGATGCACTGTCTGCCTTGACCGCACTGCGTCAGGCTGAAGCAGGCACGGATTTTATGCGTCTGCCCTTGCATAAGGTGGCGTGCCTGTCGTTTTTGTGGTTTGATGGGGTGAGTTTTCGTCTCAAATCGCTATCACTTGAGACGATGAGCGAAGATCAGATTTTGGCGACTTTTTTGCGTGCCTTTGACAAAAAACCCACCTTAGTCAGCTGGAACGGTGCAGGCTTTGACATTCCTGTCATCATGTACCGAGCCATGCATCACAAGCTGTCCGCCCCTGCCCTGTTCAATCCTGCCGTCAAGCCTGATTATCTGTATCGCTATGGTGAGATGCACATTGATTTGATGGATAAGATGTCTTTGTATAACGGCTATCAACGCCAAAAGCTCGACACCATCGCAAGCTTATGCGGGTTCGCTGGCAAAGGTGATATCGATGGCTCACAAGTCGTACCAATGGTGCAAGCAGGCGACTGGCAAAAGCTTACCACCTATTGCGAATCAGATGTACTGAACACTTGGCTGATTTACCTTAGATGGCTGATATTGACTGGCAAAATGGACACGCCTGCCGCTGATGGGCTGATCGATGCCACTTATGGCTTTGTGGAGAGTCTGAGTGATAGTGACGGCAGGAATCGCCACCAGAATTTCTTGGATGCGTGGGTGCGGTGAGTAACGGTTTGTTGCAATCACCATGCACAGCCTGCCCGTATGTCCTACGCTTACGAACAACAAGCCCGTCGATGATGGGCTTATTTTTTTATCCAAAATTAACACACAAAATCCCCAACTTACAAAGTCAGGGATTATAAAAAATCAACGCAATGCGTGAATTTTTATCGGCAAATTAGCCAATACCAGTTGAGATTTTTGCTAAGCCAAGTGAGCGATGATGTATATGAAATACTTCGAGCAAACTTGGCGACACAAAAACCAATTGGGGAAGGTTATTAGATTTTACCAACTAGGTCTAGGCTTGGCTTCAAGGTTTCTTGACCTGCTTCCCAAGCTGCTGGGCAGACTTCGCCGTCGTTTTCACGGACATATTGTGCTGCTTTTACTTTACGAACCATGTCTTTTGCGCTACGGCCGATGCCTAGGTCGTGGATTTCTGCTACTTTGATTAGACCGTCTGGATCCACTAGGAAAGTACCGCGTAGTGCTGCGTGCTGACCTTCGATCATGATGTTGAAGCCACGAGTGATTTCGCCAGTACCGTCACCTAGCATTGGGTATTGTACTTTTGAGATCGCTGGAGAAGCGTCATGCCATGCTTTGTGTACGAAGTGAGTGTCAGTAGATACTGCATATACTTCTACGCCTAGGCCTTTTAGCTCGTCGTAGTGAGCAGCCATGTCTTCTAGCTCAGTTGGGCATACGAAAGTGAAATCGTGTGGGTAGAATAGGAAGATTGCCCACTTGCCTTTTACATCAGCAGTAGAGATGGTTTTGAATTCGCCATTTACATAGGCTTGAGTTGAGAACTCAGGAATGTGTTGATTGATGATAGCTGCCATGATGACATCCTTTTATGTTGATTAAATTTACAAACAACTAAGAAAAACCAAACAATGCAAGCACCGCCTCTTTTTCCTTAGCTCACCCCCTATAATACAACAAAAAAACATAATTTCAACAGTTAAAACTTTCAATTCTATTGTTTTATTTTATCAAACTTGGGTAAAATAGCGGGATAAAATTATCAATCATAAGGATCGCCATGATTACGCTACGCCAACTGGAATTTGCCCTAGCTGTCGCCAAGCATCGCCACTTTAAACGCGCTGCTGAAGAGTGCAACATCTCCCAATCCGCCCTAAGCCTTGGTATCGCCGAGCTAGAAAAGCAGCTGGATACACAGATTTTTGAGCGCAATAACAAGCAAGTGCTGATCACGCCGATCGGCGAAGAGCTGCTTGAGCGCGCCCAACGCGTGTTCAGCGAAATCAGCGATCTGACCACGCGTGCGCACAGCCATCAGATTCCGCTTGCCTATCCGATGACCATCGGCATCATCCCGACCATCGCGCCTTATCTGCTGCCAAAGGTACTGCCTGCCCTACGCGAACAGTACCCAAGCTTTGAGCTGTCCGTGGTCGAAAAACAAACCGAACGCCTGATCGATCAAGTGCGCTATGGACACATCGACACGGCAATCATCGCGCTGCCTTATCCGCTAGAAGGCTTGCACGCGTTTGAGTTTTGGGCGGAAGATTTTTTTGCGATCTTGCCCGAAGGTGATGCACACATCGAGCTTGGTAAGATTCACAGCGATGATTTGTCCAAGACCAATTTATTACTGCTTGGCGAAGGGCACTGCCTGACCGATCAAGTGCTGTCGGTGTGTTCGCTGAATAAAAATGAGATTAAATCTGGCTTTTCAGATGCCAGCCTAAACACACTGATTCAAATGAGCCTTGCTGGCATGGGCACGACGCTTGTGCCGAAGATGGCACTGGATCAAATCAGCGCAACCAACAAAGTGCGCGCCGTCGCCCTAGCCGAACAAGGCCCGCACCGCAGACTTGCCTTTATCACCCGCCTAAACTATGCGCGCGTCAATGATGTTAAGCTGTTGAGCGAGATTTTTGGGCGAGCATTGGCACAGACTGAGCAGTGATTTTTGGCAAATAAGCTGCCTAAACCGCTTAAAAAAATCACCCATTGCTGATACTTTGGGTGATTTTTATTTTAAATTATTAATAAATTAAATTATCAATAATTACAGATGCTTATCCAGCAATGCCGCAAATTCTGACTTTGGACGGCCGCCAACGACTGCTTCCACACGCTCACCACCTTTGAAGACAAATAGCGTCGGGATGCTGCGGATACCAAAGCGCGCTGCTGATTCTGGGTTGGCATCGACATCGACTTTGACGATTTTGACTTTGCCCGCATAATCATCGGCAAGCTCTTCTAGGATTGGCGCGATTTGGCGGCATGGACCACACCAAGTTGCCCAAAAATCTACCAAAACCACTTCATCAGAGCCTAGTACTTCAGCATCAAAGCTGGCATCAGTTGCATTTACGATTGACATAATGTTCTACCTTTTAACTGTATGAATGAACGGAATGTTCATTAGATAAGGATATGCGGCGAAATTTCAAGGGCTGATTCACCACAAGTCATGCTATAATAACAGGCTTTATCGCCAATGGCATAGCCTTGGTGATTGATTTTATCAAAGACACCGATTGATTGAACAGATTATGACCTTAACCGACGACGCCATTGCTCAGATGAATGCGCTTGAAGACACCCAAGCCATTGAATTTTTTCAAGATTTTGCCAAATCGATCACCATCTATGAAGATGATGACATCTGGGTGCTGGATAAGCCTGCGGGTCTATTGAGCGTCGATGGTCGCCTGCTCAAGGTCAGCTTACAGTCTCGCCTGCTGCGCGTCAATCCTGAAGTCAAGCTCATTCATCGGCTGGATATGGATACTTCAGGTTTGATTATTTTTGCTAAGCACAGTGATGCACAAACGCACATCAGCAAACAGTTCATCGATCGCCTGCCCCAAAAAGAATATCAAGCCGTGGTGATGGGCACAATCCAGCACGATGACAAAAAAGGCATCATCGATGTGCCTGTGCGCTACGAGCCAAGCACCAAGCCGCGTCATATCGTCGATCACGACTGGTCAAAGCGCGCGCTGACGCATTATGAAGTCCTGCACCATGAGCTGCGCCGCGATACATCGGGCAAGGCGCACCCTGTCACGCGCGTGGCGCTAAAGCCAATCACCGGCAGAAGTCATCAGCTGCGCGTGCATATGGTGCATATCGGTCATGTGATGATCGGTGATCCGATTTATGCTGAAGACACTGCGCTTGAGCTGTCACCGCGGCTGAATCTGCACGCGCATAAGCTGCGACTCAAGCACCCTAGACATGGCGTATGGATGGAATGGGAAAGCAATGTGCCGTTTTGATTTAAACTAAAAATCTCAAAACCTGCATAATAAAGGTGCGTATAACGCACCCAAATTTTTATTTTATAAATATTTTTATTATTAATATTAAATAATCATCAAATCAATCCAGAAATCAGCGCGCATTGATACAAGCGTTTGGCGCGCGCACCTGTACCGCAAAATACCATCACAGGCTTAGGCAGCTCGCTGACCAGCTTGGCAAATTCATGCACCACTTTTTTGTCCACGCACGCGCTGCCATCAATCGGCAGATGCGCATAGCGAATGCCTGCTTGCTTGGCACTGCGCTCGATGGTTTGGCTGCTTGGCTGATGATCGATCTCATCATCAAAACGCAGATTGATCAGGCTTTGAAAGCCAAGATTGGCAAGGGTTTGGCACTGCGCAGGATGGATTTGCTTGTATAAGGTGATGGCTTGATGGTTCATAATACACTCACTGAATTTCGCAATTATATATTCCAAAAATGACTTTATAGTCTTGATGATTTGCAATTTTTGAATATATTAGCGAAATCCATCACGCTTTGCAATGGTGATTTGGCATAAGCTTATGACCGTTTAAGCGCCTGTACCGCCAAATTGACACTCAAAAACACCTGCCCTGACAGCGACTGCATCACAGGACTACCTGCCAAGACATCCATCACAGGACCTTTGACTTCGGCTAAGTGCAGGCATTTGTCTTGCTGTCGGCATTCTTGGTTAAGATCTTCTAGCATCTCTTGGGCGGATAAATCAATGTGATTGACCGCGGTCATCACCAGCACCACATCGCGCACATCAGGTGATTCGATGAGCTTTAATAAATCATCATGCACTGTCTTAGCATTACCAAAATACAAGCTCTCATCAATACGCAAAAGCAGCACGCCATCAAAAGTCGTCACCTGATGCCGCTCGATATTGCGAAAATGCTCACTGTCACCGACGCGCCCAAGCGTGGCGATATGCACCTTGTGCGTGCGATACACCATCAAGGCAAAACTGGCAAGCAGACCTGCCACCAAGCCCATATTCAGCCCAGAGACGATACAGATGATAAAAGTGATGATAAAACACAGCGCGTCAATCTTATCAAGTCGCCATGCTTGCTTGAGCGTCTCAATATCCATCATCGAGATCACCGAGCTTGTGATGATCGCTGCTAAGATCACATAGGGCAAGCCAACGAGCATCTGCCCCAAAAACAGCACAATCAGCAGCACGCCAAAGGCGCAGACCATCGATGACAGCTGAGATTTTGAGCCGACAGACAGATTTAGCCCCGTGCGCGAGATGCCACTTGCCACAGCAAAACCACCGAACAAGCCGCTTGCGACATTGGCAAGCCCAAGCCCGAGCAGCTCTTTGTTGTCACTATACGGCTGTTTTCGAAGGCGCGCTTGCTGACTTGCAATGGTCGAGCTTGAGATGAACGCCACCAGTGCGATCAAAAGTGCCGATGGTAACAACTCAAGTAAAGTTGAGATGGATAAAGCAGGCAGGGTAAGACTGGGCAGCCCTGTCGGCAGATCGCTTAGGACATTCACCCCTTGTGCGCCAAGCCCCCAATGATGACTGAGCCAAATCGATGCTGCGACCAGCACGATGACAAAAAATCGATTGGCAAAACCTTGATACTTAGCAGGCAGCCATCCCCACACAATACGGCTACCATAGCGGCTGATAATCAATAGCAATAATGCGCCCAATCCTACGATGATGGTCGCTGTATGCACAGGCTTGGTGTTGGTCATGCCAGTGGCAATCAAGGTCATCAGATTATCACCAACAAGTGGAATACCAAGCAAATGCTTGACCTGACTAAACATAATCAGCACCGCCGCCCCACTGATAAAGCCTGCCGATACCCCACGACTGACAAACTGCATAATCCAGCCTAGGCGCATGATACTACTTAGGCACAAAATCATCCCGACCATACACGCCAGTGTCACCGCCAGCTGAATGTACTGCAAGCTGCCACCAGCATAGTTCGACAGCGCACCTGCGGTCATGATCGCGGTGATCGCTACAGGTCCAACCGATGATGTGCTGCTTGAGTTGATCCACGCATAGACCATCACAGGCACGATGGCGGTATATAGCCCCATGATCGGCGGTAAGCCCGCCAATGCAGCATAACCTAAGCTCTGCGGAATGACCAATATCGCCATCATCACGCCTGCTTGCACTTCGCTCATCGCTAGGCGTACATCGCCCATTGCATCAAAAGCCCAAGTCGGTATCAAGCTGCGCCATTGCATGGTTGTTTTTCCGTTGTTGTTATTTTTACCAAACTGGTATTATGAGTAAAAATGTGCCAATTTGCAATGTTTTGCCCATCTGTATGCTTGAGTTTGTCTTTTTCTTGAAAATCAACCAATAAAAAAGCCTGCAACGCGTGTGCAAGCTTTTTTTAAGGATAACTACGATTATTCGCCGTAGATTTTCATGCCTTGGGCGAATGCACAGCCTTTTTGGCGTGCAGAAACAACCATCGCGTCATGCTCGCCATATAGGCGTGACAAGGTGTTTTGCTTAGCGGCGCGCTGACCACTGCCTGCACCCATGCCTAGGCTGATGCTTGGGTAGATGCCATGACGACCACCGGTCAGACCGATGCCGATGCCTGATGCTGACAAGCCCACTTGTTGGTTTTGGGTTTGTTCCACAAGCTTGGTAATACGGCTGACTTCTGATTGCAGACTTTGGCAATCATAGCTTTGGTAAGTGTTTGGGTTGATGTATTGTGGTGCGACTTTGCCAGTAGATGCACAGCCTGTCAGTACCACAGCAGCAGCGGCTGCACCGAAAATTAATGCTTTCATAACAATCCTTACAATAAGGGATAACACTCAAGGAAAACAGCTTGACACACATCAAGCCAACTGATGGTCAATGACCTAAAATTCTCAACTTCAAGTACGACGCGACGCACACAGCGGACTGTCAGGTACGGCACTCATATTCGCCCACTCATCAGGCGCATAAGCATGGATCGCAAGCGCGTGCACCGTACCGCCATTTGTCATCAAAAATGGATTGGCGATGGCATAGACCTTTTGGTGGCGTGCTGCCAATCTTAAGCCTGTGAATGCATCACTGACGATGGTCAGCTTAAAATGGCTTTCTTTACCTTCAAAATAGCCTGCGTGCATATGGCTTTCGTTCTCTAGGCTGATATGCGTCGGTGCAAGTGCTTGTAATGCGTGCTGTAGTGCGTCAGCGGTCGTTGTCATGGTATTATCCTTATTGGCTGATAACTGCTTAACGCTTATTAACGCTTGGCGGCTTGGTACAGCGGCATGACTGTCGGAATCAGCGCTTGCATATTCTTGATACGCGTGCCACTGCTTGGGTGCGTGCTCAAAAACTGCGGCGGCGCACTTTGGTTGGCAGCGTTCATTTTTTGCCATAAAGTCACAGCGGCATTTGGGTTATAGCCTGCGCGCGCCATCAGCTCAAGACCAATCTTATCCGCTTCAGCTTCTTGGGTGCGCGAATGTGGCAAATCCAAACCAAGCTGCTGCGCCAAACCCACTAGCTGCTGCTGACCACTTGATAATCCTAAAGCACTGGCAGCAATGCCAAGCACACCTGTGGTCGCCATCTGACGACTCATCTTCTCACGCGAATGCTCGCGCAATGCGTGCGCCATCTCATGCCCCATGATCGCTGCGATCTCATCATCGGTCAGGTTCAGCTTATCGATGATGCCACTATAAAATACGATCTTACCACCTGGCATGACATAGGCATTGACTTCATTTGACTTAATCGAATGCACTTGCCAACGCCAATTCACCGCATCAGGACGATAGATGCTCGTCTGTGGAATCAGACGATTGGAGATATTTTTTAGGCGGCGCACTTGGGCAGCATCGACATCGAGCGTGCCTTTTTGGCGAGCTTCGCTGATGGTCTCAGCATACATCTGACTGGTCGCTTGCATGATCTGATCGCTCGATACCAATAACAGCTGCTTACGATCAGCACCGACCACCCCTGACTGTGTCGAGCTACTGCAGCCCACGACTGCTGTGGCACTGGTGGCGATCAGTGCCGTTGCGATCATGTGTTTTTTTAGTGTGCGCATACCTATCTCCTTTTTTTATTAAAATCATCAATTGATGACGATTATAACCAAAGCTTGTGCTTTCGCCTAGCCCATCAACACAAAAAGCTACAATTTCACAAACCAAACTGGACAGTTTCATAACACGCATTACGCACCATGACGCGTCATCACGGCGATTTGATATGCTATGTCATCAAACTGTCACACAATATTCATCAAATTGTCATCATTTTATCATCAAACTGTCATCAAGAATACCTAAAATGACAGCCATACAAAAGCACTGTTAGATGTTTTATTTTTCACTTTTCAATAAGGAAAACCCAATGAAATTGTCACTAAAAACCCTAATCATCAGCATGGCGACGGTCACTGCACTTGCCGCTTGTAGCAAACCTGCCGAGAAGCAAGCAGCCGCTGCAGACACCGCCACAACCACCACCAGCACTGCTGATAATGCCGCTGCTAGCATGGAGCAAGTCGGCATCAACATCACAGGCGCTGGTGCTTCTTTTCCACAGCCAATTTATGCCAAATGGTCGGCTGACTTTAAAGCTGCCAATGGCGGTCAGGTCAATTACCAATCAATCGGCTCATCAGGCGGCATCAAGCAAATCATCGCCAAGACCGTCGATTTTGGCGCATCAGACGCACCGCTTAGTATTGATGAGCTGAACAAAGAAGACCTAATCCAGTTCCCAACCGTCATCGGTGGTGTTGTTCCTGTGGTGAACATTGACGGCATCGAAGCAGGCGCACTAAAGCTTGACGGTGAGACTTTGGCAAATATCTATCTTGGCAAAATCACCACTTGGGATGATGCTGCGATCAAAGCACTAAACCCAGATTTGAACCTGCCAAGCGACAAAATCACCACCGTGTTCCGCTCAGATGGTTCAGGCACGACCTTTAACTTCACCGATTATCTTGCCAAAGTATCATCAGATTGGCAAAGCACTGTGGGTGTGGATAAATCAATCAAATGGCCAACCACATCAACAGGTGCCGCCGGTAAAGGCAACGAAGGCGTGGCAAGCTATGTTGGTCGTATCAAAAACTCGATCGGCTATGTCGAATATGCCTACGCCAAACAAAATGGTATGGCGCATGTCTCACTTAAAAATGCCGCCGGTGAATTTGTTCAGCCATCAGCAGATAGCTTCGCCGCTGCCGGTGACATCGAGTGGACCAAAGACAATGGCTTTAACCAAGTCTTGACCAACTCAGCAACCGCAGGCGCATGGCCAATCGCTGCAGCGACCTTCATCCTAGTACACAAAAACCCACAAAACCCTGAACAAGTCGCAGGCGTACTGAAATTCTTTGACTGGGCGTATGCCAACGGTGACCAATCAGCCATCGATCTTGATTATGTACCATTTAGCGACAAAGCGGTAGCGACTTTCCGCGAAAGCTGGGCAGACATCAAAGATGGCAGCGGCAACGCCGTCTATCAAGCGCAGTAATTCTGCACTGATCTGTGGTAATCGTTCATGGCATCGCACCATGAACGATTTGCCCCATCAAGATTTCGATAATTTTTATCATCAAATTTTATCACTAATTTATAACCACAATGCGATCGTCAGACAAATCCGTCGTTGTTATACATTAGTCATAATACACAGATCAATAAATACAGATTAATAATTTTGGAAAAAGTGTCATGATCAGTCAAAATCCCACACTCAGTGCCAAATTAAACCGCCAAAAACGCCTAGACACCGCCTTTGTGTGGTCCACACGCCTATCAGCTTTACTTGTGCTATTGACCTTAGGCGGCATCATGCTGTCTTTGGTCATTGGTGCACTGCCGAGCATTCAGGCATTTGGGCTAAATTTCTACACCAGCAGCAACTGGGACCCTGTGGCGGGTGAATTTGGTGCGCTGGCACCGATTTACGGTACGCTTGTCACATCAATCATCGCTGTGGTGATCGCTGTACCAGTCAGCTTTGGGATTGCGGTATTTTTGACCGAATTATGCCCAACTTTTTTAAAACGGCCGCTTGGCATCGCCATTGAGCTATTGGCAGGCATTCCATCGATCATCTATGGTATGTGGGGCTTGTTCGTGTTCGCGCCGTGGTTTGGTGAAACGGTGCAACCATGGCTGATTGAGAATCTTGCTCGCCTACCGATCATCGGTCAGATGTTCGTCGGCGCACCGATTGGTATCGGTCTATTTACCGCAGGTCTTGTACTTGCCATCATGATCATTCCTTTTATCACCGCGACCATGCGCGATGTATTTTTGGTCGTGCCAAATATGCTCAAAGAATCTGCCTACGGCATGGGTGCGACCACTTGGGAAGTGATGACCAAAGTCGTGCTGCCTTATACCAAAGCTGGCGTCGTCGGCGGTCTGATCTTAGGCTTAGGTCGTGCGCTCGGTGAGACGATGGCGGTGACTTTCTTGATTGGTAATGCCTTTAATATCAATGCAAGCCTATTCACATCAGGCGTCTCGATCACATCAGCACTTGCCAATGAATTTGCCGAAGCATCCAGTGAGCTGCACTTATCATCGCTCCTGCACTTAGGTTTGATCCTGTTTGTCATCAGCTTTATTGTGCTAAGCCTATCGAAACTGATGCTGATGAAACTTGATAAAAACGCTGGTAAATAATTGTAAATCTAAAAATTTTAAAACAATGGAAAAACCCATGACGCAAAGCACTGCCATCACAAGCCGCATTCATCTGCCGAAGTACCAACGCCGCAAAGCCACGAACCGCATTGCCATGACCGCGACCATCTTGTCTGTCATCTTTGGTTTGTTTTGGTTGGTGTGGATTTTGATCACTTTATTTGGTCATGGCTTATCAGGCATGATGTCGATGCCGATTTTCACCATGGACACGCCTGCACCGATGACAGACGGCGGTCTGCGTAATGCCATCGTCGGCTCAGCATTGCTGTCGTTTTTTGGTTTGCTGATCGGTACACCGATTGGTATTTTGACAGGCGTGTATTTGGCTGAGATCGACCAAAAAAGCTGGTTATCTCGCTCAACACGATTTATGACCGATGTTCTACTATCTGCACCATCAATTGTCATTGGTTTGTTCGTGTTTGCCTTGATGGTGCATGGTCGCGGCTTTTCGGGTTGGGCAGGCGTTGTCGCACTTGCGATCATCGTCATTCCTGTGGTCATTCGCACCACCGAAAATATGCTGATGCTGATCCCGAACCACTTGCGCGAAGCAGGCTATGCCTTGGGCGCACCAAAATACAAACTCATCGGTAAAGTCACCCTAAAATCAGCGCAAGCAGGCATCATCACAGGTGTGCTACTTGCCTTTGCTCGCATTGCAGGCGAAACCGCGCCATTATTGTTCACCGCCTTGAACAACCAATATTTCAGCACCGATATGTCGCAAGCCATCGGTAACTTGCCAAATACCATTTACCAATTCGCCATGAGTCCGTATGACAACTGGCACGCCCTAGCGTGGGCAGCGGCACTACTGATCACCTTTGCGGTACTGACGCTCAATGTCATCGCGCGCATCATCTCAGCACGCGCCGAGAAATGATAAATTTGCTTAATAGATGTTGCTATAGAAATTCACTTAAATTGAAGTACAAGGATACACCATGCTAAACTTTAACTCAGCCACCATGCCACAAACCATGAACACCACCAACGAACGCAGCCAAGCACAAGCCACCGCCACCGCCAAAGTACAAGTCAAAAACCTAAACTTCTACTACGGCGATTATCACGCGCTCAAAAACATCAATCTTGACATCGCTGACAAAAAAGTCACCGCGTTCATCGGTCCATCAGGCTGCGGTAAATCAACGCTACTGCGCACCTTCAACCGTATGTACGACCTGTATGACGGCATGAAAGCCACAGGCGAGATCATCCTTGATAATCACAACATCCTAGATGGCAATGTCGATGTCAATCTGCTGCGTGCTCGTGTTGGTATGGTATTCCAAAAACCAACCCCTTTTGCCATGTCAATCTATGACAATGTTGCCTTTGGTGTGCGTCTGTACGAAAATCTTTCAAAAGCTGAGCTGGATGAACGCGTCGAATGGGCATTGAAAAAATCTGCACTGTGGAATGAAGTCAAAGACAAGCTGAAAAAATCAGGTCTGTCACTGTCAGGCGGTCAGCAGCAGCGTCTGTGCATCGCGCGCTCTGTCGCCACACGCCCTGAAGTACTGCTATTGGACGAGCCGACTTCAGCACTTGATCCGATCTCAACAGGCGCAATCGAAGAGTTGATCCACGATCTGAAAAAAGACTACACCATCGCCATCGTCACGCACAATATGCAGCAAGCAGTGCGCTGCTCGGACTACACTGCATATATGTATCTGGGTGATATGGTCGAGATGGGCAAAACTGAGCAAATCTTTAACGCACCAAAAATGCAAGCCACTGCCGACTATATCGCTGGTCGTCACGGCTGAGATTGGTCAAGCCATTAAAATAGTGCAGCTGTCACAAGCTGGGTGAATAAGCTGAATATTGATAAGTTTAAGTTTTTGATATCATTCGATTTTTATCATTTCAATCCCAGTTTGGCTGCACGATTTTAAAATCCATTTAGCAAAGCAAGATTAAGCACTTAATCATACCAAGTGGCAAAATCTTGCAAAAACACACTTTGACAGCCACAAACATTTGACATCAGCCCAAAAACCATTAGACTATAAAGACATCGCCAAAGCATTGTTGGACGCATACAACGACGCACGCACAAGGAATTTTATGAGCACGCCCACCATTTTAGTTGTCGAAGACGAACCTGCCATCAGTGAGCTGATTGTCAATACCTTAGAATTGGCGGATTTTCAAGCCGTTCAAGCCTTTGACACCCATGCTGCTGCCGTGGCGGTGGTCGATACCAAGCCTGCTTTGATTTTACTTGATTGGATGATGCCATTTGGCGAATCGGGCATTGACTTTGCCAAACGCCTAAAAAAAGACGCCACCACCGCCGACATTCCCATCATCATGCTCACCGCAAAAGGCGAAGAAGACAATAAAGTGCTTGGCTTTGACATCGGTGTCGATGACTATATCACCAAGCCATTTAGCACGCGCGAGCTGGTCAGCCGTGTCAAAGCAGTGCTGCGCCGCGTGCATGGCGTCGGTAATGAGCAGCGCACCAGCATTGGCAATCTTGTCATCGATGCCGCAGGTCAGCGCGTGATGGCGAATGATACTGAGATCGCCATGAGCAGTACCGAATATCGCTTGTTGTTATTTTTCATCAATCACGCCGAACGCGCCTACACCCGCGCGCAGATTCTCGATGGCGTATGGGGCGGCAATGTCTATATCGATGAGCGCACGGTCGATGTGCATATCCGCCGTTTGCGCAATTTGCTCAAGCCTTATGGCGCGGATGCTTATATCCAAACGGTGCGCGGTACGGGCTATCGCTTTTCGGATAAATAGGGTTTGCCCCAGTTTTATACAGAGTAATCATGACAATCCAGCCCATCCATCCCTTGCTATTAGAACACATTGACGAAGGCGTGGTGCAATTAAAAGACCAACAAATCGTGTACCAAAACACCATCGCAAGCACGCTTTTGCACCAGACAAGCACCGCCATCACCGTGCCAAAGACGCTGTTTGGTACACAGATTTTTGACACCATCACCCAAAAAATCCACGAAAACACCGCCATCAGCCACGAATTTCGCGCACCATCGCCAAGCGTGGCAGGTGATGTGTTGCGCATTCAAATCAAGCCTTTGTCCGATGGCTCGCACCTGATTACTTTACAAGACTACACGCAGCAGCAGCACCTTGAGCAGATGAAGACAGACTTTGTAGGTAATGTCTCGCATGAGCTGCGCACGCCTTTGACGGTGATTTTGGGTTATCTTGAAAATTTCTCACATGCAGATGATATCAAGCCTGCATGGGCGCGCGGCATTAAGCTGATGCAAGAGCAAGCGGTGCGTATGAATGATTTGATCAATGATTTATTGATGTTATCGCGCCTAGAAAGCGATGAGACCAAGCCTAAAGTCGCGGTCGATATGCCGCGGCTGTTGATGCAGGTTTTTGACAATGCCCAAGCCAGCAATCAGCAAGGACATCTGATCGATGTGCATCTGGATACCAATAAAAATGTACTGGGCATTGAAGGCTATCTGTACAGCGCGATCTTAAACCTTGTGACCAATGCCATCAAATACACCCCTGCTGGCGGCGAGATCGACATCATCTGGGAAGAAGTCGGCGATGAAGCGCATTTGAGCGTCATTGACAATGGCATCGGCATCAGTCATGAACATCTGTCGCGGCTGACCGAGCGGTTTTATCGCGTTGATAGCGGTCGCAGTCGCGCGACAGGCGGCACAGGGCTTGGACTTGCCATCGTCAAACATGTGCTCAATAAACACGACGCACGCCTTGAGATTGATTCTAAAGAAGGACATGGCTCGACTTTTCGTATCATTTTCTCAAAAAGCCATCTGATCGACCCACACGCACACAGACAGGCGCACTGATATGCTTGAAAATACCGAAAAATTAGCATCGGTCGATATCGGCTCGAACAGCATCCACCTTGCCATTGCCGAACGCCACGGCGATAAACTCAAAAAAATCGCATCGATGAGCGAAAAAGTGCAGCTGGGCGCAGGGCTTGATGAATACGATCAACTGTCTGATGATGTGCAATTGCGCGGATTGGACTGCTTGGCGCGCTTTGCTGAGCGGCTGACCGACATCAATGCCGATCATGTGCGCGTGGTCGCCACCAATGCTCTGCGGCGTGCGGTCAATGGCGATCAGTTCATCCAAAAAGCCAATGCTATCTTGCCAAGCCCCATCGAAGTCATCTCAGGTCGCGAAGAGGCGCGTCTGATTTATCTTGGCGTGTCGCACACTTGCCCAAGCAGTCGGCAGCGACTGGTGGTGGACATCGGCGGCGGCTCAACCGAGCTGATCATCGGTAAACAAGCCTTGCCGATTCTCACCGAAAGCGCGCAGATGGGTTCGGTCAGCTTTACTCAGCGGTTTTTTAAATCAGGTCAAATCACTGCACTGGATTTTGAAAAAGCCATCTACGCTGCCCAAAAAGAGATCATCCACCACGCCAATCGCTACAAGAAAACAGGCTTTGATGAAGTCATCGGCTCATCAGGCACGATCAAGACCATCAAGCAAGCACTTACAGGTTTTGGCTTTGGCGATGAGATCACCCTAGCAGGCGTTGAAGCACTCAAAGACGCACTGATCCGCTGGCAGCATATCGATGAGATTGACCTAGATGGTGTCAAGGCTTATCGCAAGGCGATTTTTCCTGCCGGTGTGGCGATTTTGCTAGCGGTGATGAAAGTCTTTGGCATTCGCCGAATGCGCTATTGTGATGGCGCGCTGCGTGAAGGCGTGATGTATGATATGCTTGCGCGCTTTGGTAATGATGATGTGCGCGATGACAGTGTGCAGGCGCTGATGATGCGGTTTAATGTCGATAAAAAACAAGCCAAACGCGTCGCCAAAACCGCGCAATCTCTTTTTGAGCAAGTCGAAAGTACGCTAAAACTTCCGCTTGGTGCTGAGCAGATGCTCAGACGCGCAGCTTTTTTGCACGAAATTGGGCTTGCCATCGGTCACGGCAGCTATCATCAGCACAGCGCTTATATGCTCAAGCACGCTGATATGGCAGGCTTTAGTCGCACCGACCAAGAACAGCTGTCACATCTGGTGCGCCACCATCGCCGCGCGATCACCAGTGTCGATTATGGCGTCATCACCAAGGCTGGCGGTGTTGCTTTGGCGCATCTGGCGCTGATTTTGCGCCTAGCAGTCGTTGCTAATCACACGCGTACCGAGCTTGGCAAGCAGCAGCTGCGCCTGATCATCACTGACAGCGATCATTGGCACATCCAAGTGCAGATCGATAAACCGGAACATCAAGCCTGCGTCATCGACATTGGCGATGAAACGCCGTGGTTCGCCAAATGGGGGATTGATTTGTCGGTTGCTGGGGTGTGAGTTTTTAAAATTTATTCATCACAAGATATTGATTTATATGATAATTTTTAAAAATATCAAAAATTTTCGCAAAAATCGCAAATTTTTTGAAAAAAGTGCTTGACGGAGAAATTTAATCCTGTATAATACGCACCCATACAGCGACAGATGCTAAGCAAATAAGCAAAACGCTGATATGCGGGAATAGCTCAGTTGGTAGAGCACAACCTTGCCAAGGTTGGGGTCGCGAGTTCGAATCTCGTTTCCCGCTCCAAATTTTAAAAAGCCCAAATCGAACGGTTTGGGCTTTTTTGTTGTTTAAAATCAAAGGTTTGGGCAGTTGTTTCTTTGTGCTGTTGCGTGACCACTTTTGATAAGTTGGGCACATGCAAATTTTTGTGTGCCCAAATTGTGCCTAAAATGTGCCCATTGGCTCTTTTTCAATAAGTCAAAATATTGGAAAAATTACCCCAACTCAATTTTAAGCAGTAAGCTACATTATTAAGCCAAAATATACATCGATTGCACCGGTACAATATTCCCAGACACCCCATAAGAGGTTATACTACCCCAAACTAGGAGTAATCTCTCATGACAAAACAGCGTAAGCAGTACAGCACTGAGTTTAAACTAGAAATGGTCAAACTCATTGAAGAGCAAAATCAGCGTGTTGTTGATGTTGCTAGGCAATATGATATCGGTAAATCTACTTTAGAAAACTGGCTTAAACGTTATCGTCTTGAACTTCAAGGCAAGCCATTAGCCACAGGTCATGCTCTAACACCAGAACAACGAGAGCTTGAACGACTTCGTAAAGAAAATGCCCAGCTAAGACTTGAGCGAGATATTTTAAAAAAGGCATCCGCTCTATTAGCTCAAGACAGCTTACTATCCCGCTAATAGAGCAATTGATGGGGCAATACAGCATCAGTAAAGCAAAGCTGTGTCAGCTATTTGGTATTTGCCGAAGTACTTATTATGTCAAGCAAAAACCAAAACTGCCAACACGTAAAGAGATTAATCTGCGCCTATGGGTAAAACAAGCGTTTGATTGCTCTAAAGGATCGGCAGGCTCTAGAAGTATTGCTGCTATGGTTAGTCGTGCTCATCAGATTAAACTAACACGCTATAAAGCGCGTCAATTAATGAGAGCACAAGGACTCATCAGTCGCCAAAGCATCAAGCATCGCTATCGCTTAGCTGATCAAGCACATACAGCGCATGACAACTTGCTAAAACGGCAGTTTGCACCAGCTGCACCCAATCAAGTATGGGTATCGGATGTGACGTATATTCACACCAAAGCAGGATTTTGTTATTTGGCTGTGGTGATGGATTTATATGCCAGACACATCATTGGCTTTGCCATGAGTGATCATCCAAACAGTGAGCTGACCACCAAAGCATTAACCATGGCTTATACCATACGCTTTCAGCCAACCGGTGTGTTATTTCATTCAGATCAAGGATCTCATTACACCAGTCGCGCCTTTGCTGATGCCGTTGCTAGATGTAAGATGACACACAGTATGAGTAGAAAGGGCAACTGCTGGGATAATGCACCAACAGAGCGTTTCTTTCGAAGTTTTAAATATGAGTGGATGCCAAAACATGGCTATGAGAATATCCAAGAAGCAAAAGTAGACGTGGCAAATTATATCCTTGGCTATTACAGTCAACTCAGACCCCACAGCTTTAATAACTACCTAAGCCCTGTCGAAAAAGAACGACAGTTTTTTAACAAAACCCTCTTAGGGGTTGTTTGAAAATAGTTGACCGGTACATACATTATTCGGCGGCGTTACTCTTTTACCGAGATTTATGCTACAGTCATCAGAAACAGACTTTTTGATTACTAAGCCTCTATCAGAATCTATATTTTTGGGGCTGTAGTAGATAAGGTCTAAATCCCACACCATTTTCTCAATATTTTAAGCTGATTAGATGGTGTACTGTAGTTAAATCTAAACTCACATTCTTTGATAAAAAGATGGAAGTTTTTCTTGTCAATGCCATTGTATTTTCTAAGTACTCGTTTAGCTTGAGACCAGAAATTTTCAATGCCGTTGATGTGGTTGTGGTCTTTGACAAACTCTTTGGAATGATTGATGCGAAAGTGTTTAAACTCACTCACATCAAGAGCATTATAGCTTCTGTAACTATCTGTGTAAACGATGCTATCTGGCTTGATTTTGCTTGAGATGATAGGCATTAAGGTGCTTTGCTTGGTATCTTTTACCACAACAGTATAAACCTTGCCATTACGCTTCAAAAGACCAAATACAGCTGTTTTACCACCAGCGCCACGACCTCGCTTACCTTTGCGAATGCCACCGAAGTAGCTTTCATCAAGCTCTACTTCACCATCAAACAAAGTGTGAGCTTCAAGGTTGAGATTATATTCTATCACAAGTCTGATTTTGCGGTAAAATAAAGCTGCTGAATTGTGCTGAATGCCAAGCAAATCACTTGCTGTTCTAGCAGTAACTTGTGCAACAAAAAATTCAAGCAGTTTTATTTGAACTTTTTTACTTAATTTACAACGAGTTATCTTCATGTTTGTAGTATAGCATAAGTGCTAATCTACTACAGCCCCATATTTTTAAATCCCGAATCTCAAATTATTTCACGAAGAGGTGCGATACTGTCGCCAGTTAGTCAAGCTTTACTCATAGAACTTGCAATTATGCTAAAAAATTTATAGCTAGGCATCTTGCAACCCACTATAATTGACTAACACCCTTTTGTCTAATTCATCATGATTGTTAGCCCAAAACCCATGAAAGACCTACCAACGCGTATCTTTGATGCCTTTTGTGAAGGGATATTGGATACTGCTGTGTTTTATAGCAGTGATGATGCGTATTTGTATCGATTGGATGACTATAAACAAGTCTTTGAAAGACTGGCTAAAGATACTGACATTCATGTGATTTATTATGACTTTGCTGATGTGCAAGTATCTATTTATCAGCATTTTATGTCGCAGATGATTGCAGCTGTTTGTCCCAATCAAGCAGATAGCTGTTATTCTTTAAGAGTTGTATTTGAGCAAATTATCTCAGGTAATCAGCGATATTTGTTAATACTAGATAATATTGAGTGTTTATATCAACCATCTAATCTTCAATCATCTGAAATCAAAGACTTCATCGGCTCATTACGCACCTGCCTAGATGTCTATCGAACAAATATCCGCACCGCCATGCTTTGCCGAGATACAACAAATTTAAGAAAACTGTATCATGATTACCATGAGCCATTTTATCGTTTTGGGTATTTGCAGGATGTGGGGAGGTAAAAGGATTTCATTGCTTGACACTAAACTGGATGAAATTATCCCAAGTGGTTATCAAAGCAGCGAGCGCAGTTTTTATCATAGCCATAAAAATATTCAAATAATGAAGTTTTTTATGGTTATACCCATAAAAAAATGATGAAATTGGCTTAACATTTGGCATATAACCCAAAAGAACTAGAGAGATTAATTAGGTCACCAAAATCTCAAACTATGTAAAACAAGCCTTAACTTAAAGCACTTAAAGGCAACATCAATCCTACTTCACCAACAAATACCCCTTACCACGACCATTACGCACAGTGGTTGCCAATCCCATGCTCTCAAGTTCATTGAGTAGCTTACGAGCGGTACTGTCTGAGATGCCAAGCTCATTAGATACTTGTTTGGCGGTCAAAACCTGATCAGCTGGCGTATTGGTGAGTAGCTGATACTGATGGATACTAAGATTGCTATAATCAACAGCCAGATTTGCAGGTGCGGACTTTGGCATAGATTGTGATGCTTGGTCAATCGATAGCAACGCCTGCAAATCGTTAATGGCACGATTAATGATAGTAAGCTGATAAGCAATAAAATAAGTCATATCCAATTCATCAGTTTCTACATCAATATAGCTTTGCGCATACTGCTTGGGCGCTTTGTGCAATAAGCGACTGATGGAGATATAATCAAAATGCGTATAGCCTGATTTTTGTAGCGACCAATAAAACAAAGCTCGGGCAGTTCTACCATTGCCATCACCAAAAGGATGAATAAAGCCGAGTAAAAAATGCAGAATAATCGCTTTGACAATCGGATGGATAAAGTCATCCCCCTGATGATCGGCATTAGCAAAATCACAATACGCCTGCATCAAGGTCGGTAGCGTCTGCCATGCAGGGGGTTGATGGACAATTTGCCCATCATAATCAGCAATGACAATCTCATCATCTTGGCGAAATTCACCCGAAATCGCATCATTGTCAATCGCACCTTCTGTGGCGATGCGATGTAATTGCAAAATCATAGCGATATCAAGCGGTTGATTTATTTGTTGTTTCACTGCTTGCATCAAGTGATAATTATTGACAATCATCACTTCGCTTTTGTTTATAGGTGCACGGCGACTGCCGAGAAGTTCTTTGGCAACCTTGCGTGTGGTGGATGCACCTTCAAGCTGAGCACTGGTAATCGGCTCTTCAAAGAGCAGTTCTTCGGTATCAATGGACCATTGCCATTGATGATAGCGATGCTCAATATGATATAGCTTGGCTTGTAGGCTGTGTGGTAAGCAATATGAGAATTGATAACCGCCAATATGCATCGACTGCATGATGGTATGACGGTTGAGTTTTTGAGCAAGCCAGCGCCGTTTGCTGTTAGTTGGGTGACGATAGCGAAACTGCTCCCATGACAAATAACGCCCCTTGGCATCTGTCGGTGGATGCTCTGCCAAATATCCCAAAAGCACAGGCGAAATATCACTTGCTTCTAGTTCTGATAAAGTAGGTGGCTTGGGTAATTTCATCGTTATTTCCCATAAAATGTCGCAACTTATCGTATTTTACCTTATTTTATCGTAATTTGTCGTAAATTATCGTATTTTATCGCAATTTATCATCAATTTACTTTTGGGTAATTAGTTTATACTTGAAACTTTTTTATTTATAGAAAAAGTTTCAAGTATAATTGAAACTTTTTCTATATTAAGCTAAAATAGCAATTATAGTTTTAGGATTTTACCGTGAAAAAAGATTTAGTTTATCGTCAAAAATACCTTGAAGCGGTACGCCCGTTTATCGGAAAGCGTTTGATTAAAGTGTTTACTGGGCAACGCCGTGTGGGTAAAAGCTATTTGCTGTTTCAGATTATGCAAGAGATTCAAACAGTGGATGAAAATGCCCACATTATTTATATCAACAAAGAAGACTTGGCATTTAGTCACATTACAACCGCAGAGAGCCTGAATGATTTTGTGCAAGAGCAGAAAAAGAGCGGTCAAAAAAATTACATTTTTATCGATGAAATTCAAGAAATTACAGATTTTGAACAAGCGTTGCGTTCGCTTTTATTAGATGACGAATTGGATTTGTATTGCACGGGTAGCAATGCTCATTTGCTTTCACGGGATATTGCAGGTAGCCTGAGTGGGCGAGCGATTGAAATTAATGTCCACTCCCTGTCCTATTTTGAATTTCTTGAATTTATGAAACTGGACGATAGCGATAAGTCGATGTCGCTGTTTTTGAAATATGGCGGTTTGCCTTATTTGAAAGACTTGCCGTTGCAAGACAATATTGTGTTTGAATATCTACGAAATATTTATTCTACCATTGCCATTCGGGATATTGTGAACCGTTATGCGTTACGAAATGTGCAATTTTTAGAGCAACTTACGCAATTTTTAGCGAGTAATATCGGCAATCTGTTTTCCGCAAAAAAAATCTCTGATTTTTTAAAATCGCAGAAAATTACCACATCAAGCATGCAGGTACAAAATTATGTGGAATATCTTGCCAACGCCTTTTTAATTCACAAAGTACCACGCTATGATATTGAAGGTAAACGCATTTTTGAGATTGGCGAAAAATACTATTTTGAAGATTTAGGTTTGCGAAACGCCCTGATTGGCTATCGGGTACAAGATCGTGGCAAATTGCTTGAAAACTGCATATTCAATCATCTTCAAATCGCAGGTTATGATGTCAAAATCGGCGGTTTAAATAGCCAAGAAATTGACTTTGTAGCAGAGAAGAATGGCGAACGTATTTATGTGCAGGCCGCGCTGACCATTAATGAAGAAAGAACGCTTGAGCGAGAATTTGGCAACCTGCTGAAAATCCAAGACAACTACCCGAAATATGTGGTGACAATGGACGAATTTGATGGCAATACTTTTGAAGGGATACAGTGTTTGAGTTTGAGGGTATTTTTGAGAGAGATTTTGGGTGGATGATGCGCCGGTACACCAAAGTGATTGATGAATACATTCACTACTACAATTGTACCGGTCAACTATTTTCAAACAACCCCTAAGAGGGTTTTGTTAAAAAACTGTCGTTCTTTTTCGACAGGGCTTAGGTAGTTATTAAAGCTGTGGGGTCTGAGTTGACTGTAATAGCCAAGGATATAATTTGCCACGTCTACTTTTGCTTCTTGGATATTCTCATAGCCATGTTTTGGCATCCACTCATATTTAAAACTTCGAAAGAAACGCTCTGTTGGTGCATTATCCCAGCAGTTGCCCTTTCTACTCATACTGTGTGTCATCTTACATCTAGCAACGGCATCAGCAAAGGCGCGACTGGTGTAATGAGATCCTTGATCTGAATGAAATAACACACCGGTTGGCTGAAAGCGTATGGTATAAGCCATGGTTAATGCTTTGGTGGTCAGCTCACTGTTTGGATGATCACTCATGGCAAAGCCAATGATGTGTCTGGCATATAAATCCATCACCACAGCCAAATAACAAAATCCTGCTTTGGTGTGAATATACGTCACATCCGATACCCATACTTGATTGGGTGCAGCTGGTGCAAACTGCCGTTTTAGCAAGTTGTCATGCGCTGTATGTGCTTGATCAGCTAAGCGATAGCGATGCTTGATGCTTTGGCGACTGATGAGTCCTTGTGCTCTCATTAATTGACGCGCTTTATAGCGTGTTAGTTTAATCTGATGAGCACGACTAACCATAGCAGCAATACTTCTAGAGCCTGCCGATCCTTTAGAGCAATCAAACGCTTGTTTTACCCATAGGCGCAGATTAATCTCTTTACGTGTTGGCAGTTTTGGTTTTTGCTTGACATAATAAGTACTTCGGCAAATACCAAATAGCTGACACAGCTTTGCTTTACTGATGCTGTATTGCCCCATCAATTGCTCTATTAGCGGGATAGTAAGCTGTCTTGAGCTAATAGAGCGGATGCCTTTTTTAAAATATCTCGCTCAAGTCTTAGCTGGGCATTTTCTTTACGAAGTCGTTCAAGCTCTCGTTGTTCTGGTGTTAGAGCATGACCTGTGGCTAATGGCTTGCCTTGAAGTTCAAGACGATAACGTTTAAGCCAGTTTTCTAAAGTAGATTTACCGATATCATATTGCCTAGCAACATCAACAACACGCTGATTTTGCTCTTCAATGAGTTTGACCATTTCTAGTTTAAACTCAGTGCTGTACTGCTTACGCTGTTTTGTCATGAGAGATTACTCCTAGTTTGGGGTAGTATAACCTCTTATGGGGTGTCTGGGAATATTGTACCGGTACAAGCTCAATATATGGCAGTCAATCAAACACTAAAGACCAGGCTTGATGTTAGTGATGATGGGCAAATTATTGGCAAAACTCCTGCAGAAATGTTTGGTGACAAGCAAGGGGGAGAGTATATGGTGCAAGACTTAAAAGTTTTGGAAGGTTCACCCATTGTGGACAAGCTCGAGCTACATACCTATCCATCAGGCAAGTTGGGTTGGTGTATTACGCACAAAATCCCAATTTATAATAAAACAAATGAAATCATTGCAATGGTAGGTGTTTCTATTGACATTGATAAGGATAATAGCTACCAATTAAAAAATCACGAGAAGCTAGCGACTGTCATTCGCTATATGCAAGATAATGCTGAACATAAAATTACCATCAGTGAACTTGCAAACATAGCAGGACTTAGTATTTCTAGATTGGAAAGGCTTTTCCGTTCAGTATTAAATTTATCACCACAGCAAATGCTGCAAAAAATCCGCTTAGAAAAATCCATCAAACTGCTACAAAGCCCCGATGAATCCGTGATTGAGATCGCTATTCAGTGTGGATACTCTGATCATAGTGCATTTAGTAGGCAGTTTAAGCAGCTAACAGGTTTATCGCCCAGTGATTTTCGCAAAAGAATGATGTAGCAATCGCATAGATATATACCAGCACAACATTCCTAGACACCCCATAAAAGCTTATACCCCAAGCTAGGAGAGTATTCTCTCATGACAAACAGTGTCAGCAGTACAGTATCGAGTATAAGCTGAGAATGGCAAAGCTTGTCATATAAAATATTGCAATATATGAGTGGGATAATCGAACTATTGGGTACGCAGTGCTAAACTGGATTAAATCAGTCTTGAGCTATTTCAAAAGAAGAACACATAAAGATGTTTTTTTCTTGTTATAACCCTAATAATACACAAATAATTAAAGTTTTTATGGTTATATCCATAAATAAATGATAAAATCATCTTGATATTAAGGATACAACCCAAAAATTGATTCAAGATGATTAACCGCCCAAACTATCTCAAACAACTAAAACCCTTTATCAATATGCCTTTAATCAAAGTGATTACAGGCATTCGCCGTTCAGGAAAATCAACGGTTATCAAGCTATTGCAAGCACAATTATTGGCACAAGGCATTGCCGAGCAACAAATTATTCATATTAATTTTGAAAGTTTTGCCTATGCTGATTTTAAAACTGCAGACAAGCTTTATACCCTTGTGAAAGAGAAAATTCAGACCGCTGAAAAATACTACCTTTTGCTTGATGAAATTCAGGAAGTGGCTGATTGGGAAAAAGCTGTTAATGCCTTTATGGTGGATTTCAATCTTGACCTTTATATCACAGGCTCAAACTCGCATTTATTGTCGTCTGAATTGGCAACTTATCTTGCTGGGCGTTATGTAGAAATCCCGATTTTTACCTTATCGTATCAAGAATTTTTGGATTTTAAGGCAGGCTACTCACAGCAAACTATACAAAATCCCACCGCGCTTTTCACAGAATATTTACGCAAAGGCGGTTTTCCGATGGTGCATACGGCAGATTATGAGCAGGAAACTGTCTATAAAATCGTGCAAGATATTTATGCATCTGTGATTTTACGAGATACGGTGCAACGCCACAAAATTCGTGATGTGGAGCTGCTCGAACGTATCGTTAAATATGCTTTTGACAATATCGGCAACACATTTTCAGGCAAAAATGTAGCGGATTATTTCAAAAGCCAACAGCGAAAAGTGGATTTAAACACCGTTTATAACTACTTAAAAGCTTTAGAAAGTGCCTTTATTTTACACCGTGTTGAGCGGTTTGATATTAAAGGTAAAGAGATTTTGAAAACCCAAGAAAAGTTCTATTTAGGCGATGTGTCCTTACTTTACGCCACAATGGGTTTTCGCACAAGTCTAATTTCAGGTATTTTGGAAAATCTGGTTTATTTAGAACTCAAACGCCGTGGCTATCAAGTGTATATTGGTAAATTGGGTACGCAAGAAATTGATTTTATCGCCCAAAAGCAAAGCGAGAAAATCTATATCCAAGTAGCGTATAAATTAGAAAGCGAACAAACCGTCCAGCGGGAATTCTCGCCTTTGCAGGCCATTGCGGATAATTATCCAAAATATGTGATTACAATGGATGATTTTTGGCAGGAAAATATTGATGGGGTTGTGCATCAGCATATTGGTGAGTTTTTGTTGGGTAATTCATAATAAAGCGGTCAAAGCGTGTAGTGGTATACCAATCCCTCATTTCCAGCTCCAATAAAGTGGGAGGTTTAGACAACTTCATCGCAATTTGCCATATTTTATCGTAATTTGCCGTAAATTATCGTATTTTATCTCAGCTTGTCGCTAATTGACTTTTGGGCAATTAGTTTATACTTGAAACTTTTGTATATATAGAAAAAGTTTCAAGTATGATTGAAACTTTTTCTATATTAAGACAAGTTTTCAATGATCATTTTAGAAAAGTTTAGCCTTGAATTGTCAAACCAACAAACTCTTATTTTGTTGATATATCTCATCTAAATGCTGAGCAATCATTGAAATGGTATATGCCAGTACAAAACACTCAAATACCGAGTCGGCTGATAGTTACTTATCATAAGCAAGCACCTCGGCGATGGTTTTGGGTTTGATTGCTACAGGTTTGGTTAATTCCATAAACCGAGCAATGTCATCCAAAATCATCCACAATAACAAAAAGTTCTTCAAAGAAATATGACCTGTATTCTCAAACCGACGAATGGTTGGCTCAGGAATCAAGGATTTTTCAGCCAGTGCTCGGCGTGACAGCTTGGCATCTTTGCGTTTTTGTTTTAGATACGCTGCCAAAGCCAAGCGTGCATCAATATCGTCATACAGATGAAGCATAACCACCTCAACTTGGTTTAATTTTGATATTATTTTATCAAATTTACGGGATTTTTGGTAGTTTTTGATAATATTTAATCAAATTCATGCATGAATAACTTTTGGGGCTGTAGTAGATAAGGTCTAAATCCCACACCATTTTCTCAATATTTTAAGCTGATTAGATGGTGTACTGTAGTTAAATCTAAACTCACATTCTTTGATAAAAAGATGGAAGTTTTTCTTGTCAATGCCATTGTATTTTCTAAGTACTCGTTTAGCTTGAGACCAGAAATTTTCAATGCCGTTGATGTGGTTGTGGTCTTTGACAAACTCTTTGGAATGATTGATGCGAAAGTGTTTAAACTCACTCACATCAAGAGCATTATAGCTTCTGTAACTATCTGTGTAAACGATGCTATCTGGCTTGATTTTGCTTGAGATGATAGGCATTAAGGTGCTTTGCTTGGTATCTTTTACCACAACAGTATAAACCTTGCCATTACGCTTCAAAAGACCAAATACAGCTGTTTTACCACCAGCGCCACGACCTCGCTTACCTTTGCGAATGCCACCGAAGTAGCTTTCATCAAGCTCTACTTCACCATCAAACAAAGTGTGAGCTTCAAGGTTGAGATTATATTCTATCACAAGTCTGATTTTGCGGTAAAATAAAGCTGCTGAATTGTGCTGAATGCCAAGCAAATCACTTGCTGTTCTAGCAGTAACTTGTGCAACAAAAAATTCAAGCAGTTTTATTTGAACTTTTTTACTTAATTTACAACGAGTTATCTTCATGTTTGTAGTATAGCATAAGTGCTAATCTACTACAGCCCCTAACTTTTTTGTAGCTACTCTATAAGACAACTCAGCTCATAACTTTGACTGCGCCCAGAAGCTAGTGACTTCACCAAAATTCCTTTTTCAACCAAATCATTGATGTGACTTAGGATCGCCATTCTCAATTTTGCCATATGTGTAGCAATTACACCACATATTCTCCGCAAAATATGCGGTGAACAACACCATCAATCACCGCAAAATTGACATACCAAATCCCAAACCAAACTGACAATTTACAAGATTTTAATAAAAAAAATTAAGGGGCTGTACTAGATTAGCAACAATGCTATACTAGTTTTATGAAGATAACCCGTTGTAAATTAAGTAAAAAAGTTCAAGTTAAACTGCTTGAATTTTTTGTGCTTGAAGTCACCGCAAGATCAGCTGCTGATTTGTTAGAGATACATCATAATTCAGCTGCTTTGTTTTATCATAAAATTCGCTTGGTGATTGAATATCGCTTAAACCTTGAAGCTTGTGAATTATTTGACGGTGAAGTAGAATTGGATGAAAGCTATTTCGGTGGCATTCGTAAAGGCAAGCGTGGGCGTGCTGCTGCTGGCAAAGTTGCCGTATTTGGTCTTTTAAAACGCAATGGTAAGGTTTATACTGCCTGTGTTAAAGATACCAAAGCTAAGACATTAATGCCTATTATTGCCAGTAAAATCAAACCTGATAGCGTGGTTTATACAGATAGCTATCGAAGTTATAATGCTTTAGATGTGAGTGATTTTAAACACTTTAGAATTAATCATTCCAAAGAATTTGCAAACAATCATAATCATATTAACGGCATTGAAAACTTTTGGTCGCAATCCAAACGCATTCTAAGAAAATATAACGGTATTGACAAAAAGCATTTTCATTTATTTATCAAAGAATGCGAGTTTAGATTTAACTATGGCACACCATCCAATCAATTAAGATTGTTAAGAAAATGGTGTGGGGTTTAGGGGTTTATCTAGTACAGCCCCAAAATTAATATTATTAAATAGAAAATATAAAATTAAAATAATTCAAATCCATCAATACCTACAACTTTCATCAGCAATCACAAGAGCAAAAAATTCAAAATTATGATAAAATACGAAAAATGATGGGGTAAATTTACCCTATTGTTTTTCGTGCCAAAAAATAAAAAGTCATCAAAGCGTGCAATCAGCATCCACACTGATAATAATCATAAGATATTGATATATAAAGAGATTATTTAAGGTAAAATAAGGTTATTCGTCGAAAAATAGTCGCCCAAGATTGCCAAGGTTGGGGTCTCATCGCCAAACCCATCGATGGGCAGTCAGGCGCAGGATTTTTGTTTTTACAATTAATGAGCTCATTAATCCATGAGCTAAGTGATGATGCCGCACTCAGCACTCAGCAAATGACAGGGATCAAGCGGGGGTTGTTTGAGCTTTTGGCAGCAACACTGGCAACCGAGCAGCAGTCCACACCTACGCCATCATTGGAGCTGTACCATATTGAGCGTATCAAGCGGCACATTAATGCCAGACTGATGGATGCTGATCTCACCATCAAAACCATCGCCCAAGAGCTCAATATCTCAACCAGCTATCTGCATCGATTATTTCAAAGCCAAGAAATGTCCGCTTCACAGTACCTATGGCGTCAAAGACTCGAAGCCTGCCGCCAAGATCTAAGCAACACCCAACATCGGCTGAGCATTTCGCAGATTGCGTATAAGTGGGGATTTAATGATGCTGTGCACTTTAGGCCGCAGTTTCAAGACACAATTCGGCTGCTCGCCCAAGCAATACAAGCAGCAACTGGTGCTTAATCCACTGTGTTGTGAATTTGGGTAAGGGGGTAATGCTTGCAACCCACCATTGCATTTTTGAAATGTTATGTTGTAAAAATGCCCCTATATTTGGCGATGCGATTTTCTTACAATGGCAGCACTTTTCTCTCATTATAAGGAAATCTAATGCCAAGCCCTAATCAGCTCATTGACAAAATCCTAGCCCATCCCACCATCGGTAGCATTGTCGCCTTAGTTGCGCGCCTGCTGCTGTCGTATCTGTTCATCACATCAGGCTGGGCGAAAATCACCAACTACGCGGGTACTGCCGCGTATTTTCAGGCAGGTGGCGTGCCCACTACCCTATTGCCATTGGTCATCGTCGTCGAGTTCATCGGCGGTTTGATGATTTTATTTGGCATACAGACACGCTTTGTGGCGCTTGTCATTGGTACATTTGCCATCGCAGCGGCATTCATCATGCACAGCGCGCCCGAGCAGGCGATGGATTTTATGAAAAATTTCGCCATCGGCGGCGGCTTTTTTGCACTGATGCTGCACGGTGCGGGCAGCTTTAGTATCGACGGTATTTTGTCCAAATCATACGATCGTTAATTTTTCTATGGCAGATTTGACCATCAAATTTGCCATGCTCACTTCTGGTTGCTCATATTTTGGCTGATTGACCAAAAACAGTCGCTATATCACTTGACAATATCACGCTTTCGCCTTAATATGAGCAGGCTTGCAATCTGTGTCTCATGATTGCATTTTTCTTTTTTCTCTCACCTATTTTTCGGTGCATCATGCACTGATTGTCATTTTTTTGTCTATATATTGACTTAATTCTATGAACTTAACCGAACTTAAAAGAAAATCTGTCGGCGAACTGCTTGCCATCGCCGAAGCCATGGGTCTTGATAACATGGCAAGAAGCCGCAAACAAGACATCATCTTCGCTATTCTAAAAACCCACGCCAAAAACGGCGAAGCCATCTACGGTGATGGTGTGCTTGAGATTTTGCCCGATGGTTTTGGCTTTTTGCGCTCATCTGAAGGCTCGTACTTGGCAGGCCCTGACGATATCTATGTCAGCCCAAGCCAAATCCGCCGCTTCAATCTACAAACAGGCGACTCCATCGCAGGTCAAATCCGCCCGCCCAAAGACTCGGAGCGTTATTTTGCACTATTAAAGGTGAGCGAAATCAACTTTGACACCCCTGATCGCAGCCGTCATAAGCTGATTTTTGAAAACCTAACCCCGCTTTTCCCAACCGAGCAACTGGTACTAGAGACAGGCAACGGCACAACCGAAGACTTGACCGGTCGCATCATCGATCTGATCGCACCGATCGGTAAAGGTCAGCGCTCGATCATTGTCGCTCCGCCAAAAGCCGGTAAAACGGTGCTGCTACAGACCATCGCCCAATCCATCACCAAAAACCACCCAGAATGCTATCTGATCGTACTGCTGATCGACGAACGCCCAGAAGAAGTCACCGAAATGCAGCGCACCGTACGCGGTGAAGTCGTCGCATCAACTTTCGATGAGCCGCCACAGCGCCATATCCAAGTGGCTGAGATGGTCATCGAAAAAGCCAAACGCTTGGTTGAGCATAAGCAAGATGTGGTGATTTTGCTAGACAGTATCACGCGTTTGGCGCGCGCTTATAACACCGTCATCCCATCAAGTGGTAAGGTACTGACAGGCGGTGTTGATGCCAATGCGCTTGAGCGTCCTAAGCGCTTCTTCGGTGCAGCGCGTAATGTCGAAGAAGGCGGCAGTCTAACCATCATCTCAACTGCTCTGATTGACACAGGCTCGAAGATGGACAGCGTGATTTTTGAAGAATTTAAAGGCACAGGCAACCAAGAAATTACCCTTGAGCGTGATTTGGCGGAACGCCGCATCTTCCCTGCAATTAATATCAAAAAATCAAGCACGCGCCGCGAAGAGCGACTGCTTGATGAAGATACCCTGCGCCGTGTCTGGGTACTGCGCAAATTGATGCAGCCAATGGATGACTCGCAAGCGACCGAATTTTTGCTAGAACGACTCAAAGATTCTAAGACCAATGATGAATTTTTTGAGCAAATGGTCAAAAAAGCCCAAAATAGCTGACGCCACCATCCATCAGCGACAATCTACCCCAAGCTTGACAATGTCTGGCTTGGGTATTTTTTGTACAAAATTTGAGCAAATATTACAATTTTATGGCAAAATTGGCGATTTTTTGATATCGAAATATTGTAAGACTGTCAATCTTATGTTACCATAGTTTTAACACCGAACTGTCAGCGTATGTTTAGCATGATCATTGATAGGGTCATTTGCTTGTTTAGTCTGCAAACAGTGAAGTAGAAACATTTTGTTACAACTTCTATGATAGCTTGTAAAGAAAATTGTTTTTATTTATGCTAAATTGCATTATACTAATCTAATGCGCAACACACAGTGTATTACCTATGGATGAGTAATAAGGGCTATTCGGCAGCGCGGCTGTCCGAAGGTTTTTATGTCGTTCATGGGTGTTTTTCTGTCAAAACATCTTATCTCTTAATTGGAGTTTACCATGCAAACTAAACTAATCGCATCTGCACTAATCGCTGCTCTAGCCCTAACTGCTTGCTCAAAGCCAGCTGAAGAAAAAGCTCAAGAAGCTGCTGCTACCGCTACTGAAGCTGCTGCAACTGCAACTGAAGCTGCAGGCGAAGCTGCTGCTGCAACTGGTGAAGCTGCTGCTGACGCTGCAAACACTGCTGCTGACGCTGCACAAGCTGCTACTGAAGCTGCTGGCGACGCTGCTAAAGCTGCAGGCGAAGCTGCTGCTGACGCTGCTACCACTGCAGGCGCTGCTGCTGCTGACGCTGCAACTGCTGCTGCTGACCAAGCTCAAGCTGCTGCTGAAACTGCACAAGACGCTGCAACTGCTGCAACTGAAGAAGCTCCAAAAGCTGAAGAAGCTGCTAAAGAAGAAGCTAAATAATTTTAACGCAGTCTTAACTGCTTAAATTATTCTTCATAAAAGAGAATCCATTTCGGGTTCTCTTTTTTATTGTCTTAGTTTTACCGCTAAATTATCACCAAATAAATCACAATAAAAAAATCACCCAAACCGTGATGATTTGGGTGATTGTGTGGTGACAATACTTAAGCTTCAACCACTGGGATTTTACCGATTTTGGCTTGCCAAATCTTCGGTGCAGTCGCGTGTACTGAGCTACCGCTGCTATCGACAGCGACGGTCACAGGCATATCTTTGACTTCAAATTCATAGATCGCTTCCATACCAAGCTCAGGGAAAGCAACCACTTGTGCTTTTTTGATCGCTTTTGAGACCAGATAAGCTGAGCCACCCACCGCCATCAGATACACCGCTTTATTATCCGCGATGGCTTCACACGCCGCTTGACCACGCTCAGATTTACCGATCATGCCAAGCAGACCAGTTTGCTCCAGCATCTGACGGGTGAATTTATCCATACGCGTCGCTGTCGTCGGGCCAGCAGGACCAACCACTTCATCACGCACAGGATCGACAGGGCCGACATAGTAGATCAGTTTATTGGTGAAATCAACTGGCAGCTCTTCACCATTATTCAGCATATCAGTCATGCGCTTGTGCGCAGCGTCGCGGCCAGTATAGATTTTACCGCTTAGTAGCAGCACATCGCCTGTTTGCCATGTTGCCACTTCTTCTTTGGTTAGGGTATCGACATTGACACGCTTGCCATTTTCTGGATTATAGGTAATGTCTGGATACACATCCAGATTTGGCGGTGTCAGCTCCACAGGACCTGAGCCATCCAGTTCAAACTCGACATGGCGCGTCGCTGCGCAGTTTGGAATCATCGCCACAGGCTTAGATGCTGCGTGCGTTGGGTAGTCTAGGATCTTGACATCCAGTACTGTGGTCAAGCCGCCCAAGCCTTGTGCACCAATACCTAGCGCATTGACTTTCTCATACAGCTCAAGACGCAATGCTTCGGTAGTGCTCAGCTCAGCACCTGATGCTGCCTTATCTTTTAGCTCATAAATATCGATGTGGCTCATCAGTGATTCTTTGGCAAGTAGCGCCGCTTTTTCTGGCGTACCGCCAATACCGATGCCTAGGATACCTGGTGGACACCAGCCTGCGCCCATGGTCGGGACGGTTTTGAGCACCCAATCCACGATGCTGTCTGATGGATTTAGCATGGCAAGTTTTGATTTATTCTCAGAGCCGCCACCTTTTGCCGCACAAGTCACTTCCACTTTGTCGCCAGCGACGATTTCCATGTGGATGACCGCTGGGGTGTTGTCCTTGGTATTTTGGCGCTTGCCCGCAGGATCGGCCAGAACTGATGCACGCAAGGTATTGTCAGCATTTTTGTACGCGCGGCGCACGCCTTCATTGACCATGTCCGCGACGCTCATGCTTGCATCCCATTGTACATTCATGCCGACTTTCAAAAATACGGTCGCAATGCCTGTATCTTGGCAAATCGGGCGATGACCTTCGGCACACATACGGCTATTGACCAAAATCTGCGTCATCGCGTCTTTTGCCGCTGGGTTTTCTTCTTTTTCCAAGGCTTCAACCAAGGCTTCAATGTAATCAGTCGGATGATAGTAGCTGATGTACTGGAACGCGTCGGCGATACTTTGGATAAAATCATCTTGTTTAATAATCGTCATAATGACTTCCTTTTTGGCGAATTTGCAAACTGCAAACGGCTAATTTTACTTGGCACGCACTGCCAAGACCCTGTAAACTTAAGCTATTCTATCATTATTTGCATAAAAAATTCATGCTAATAACAAATTATTATGATTGAAAAAATTGCAAGGTTTATAAAATTTATTATAAATTTTCAATCAATTCACACTCACAACACCTGCTTGAGCACTTTGATCAAGCGCGCGTTTTGTGCAGCTGTACCGACACTGATGCGCAGATAATCTTTGATACGCGCTTGCTTAAAATGACGGACGATCACACCATCTTCGCGCAGTTTGGCAGCGATATCAGCAGCGTCCGTGCCTTGTTTGGTAGCAAAGACAAAGTTTGCCGCTGATGGCAGTACATCAAAGCCAAGTGCGGTCAAATCAGCCGTTAGCTGATTGCGAAGATGAATCACTTCGGTGCGACGACTTTCAAAATACTCGACATCCGCCACACTTGCCGCCGCGCCTGCTTGCGCCACGCGATCGAGCGGGTAACTGTTGAAGCTGTTTTTCATGGCGGTCAGTGCAGCGATCAGGCTTGGATTGGCAAATGCCATACCGACGCGCAGACCGGCTAGAGCGCGAGATTTTGAGAAAGTTTGTGTTACCACCAGATTATCAAACTCACGGATTAGACTGATCGCACTTGCCGCCTTGACATCATCGGCATAGTCGATATACGCTTCATCGATCACCACCACCGCATCAGGATGCTGAGTAAGCAAAGTGCGAATGTCGTCAAGCGGCAGCAGTCTGCCTGTCGGCGCGTTTGGATTGGCAAGAATCACACCATCGCACGGCTGGGCATAGTCAGCAACATGGATAGAAAAATCATCAGCAAGCGGCACAGTCTGCGCCGCCACCCCAAAAGTATCAGCATACACAGGATAAAAACTGTAGCTGATGTCAGGGGTCAATAGCGGCTTGTCTTTGGTAAAAAAGCAAGCAAACACCAGTGCAAGCACCTCATCTGAGCCATTGCCAACAAAAACTTCGCTACTATCTAGACCATAATACGCCGCCAACGCCTGACGCAAACCATCTGACTCAGGCTCAGGATACAAGCGCAGTGCTGCAGCATCATCAGCAAGCACTACCTGCATGGCAGCGACAGCTTTTGGACTTGGCGGAAATGGGTTTTCGTTGGTGTTTAATTTGCACAGATTGTCATGCTTGGGCTGCTCACCGGGTACATACGGCGTCAGACTTTTTGCCTTGGCGCTCCATAGGCGATTGTCGATGGTCATTGGATTTTCCTTAAAAAATTCTTTAAATCAAGCTGTATGAAGTTTGTGGCAAAGTTCAATTTCTCCCCTTGCCACAAACCCAAATCACTGATGACGATAACGCGCCGATAAGGCGTGCGCTTCCAAATTTTCTTCGATCGCCAAAATATCCGCCGTCTTTGCAAGCGGTACTGCACCATCTTGGGTGCAATAAATCAATGATGATTTCTTTTGAAAATCATACACCCCAAGCGGTGATGAGAATCGCGCCGTGCCTGATGTCGGCAAGACATGGTTGCTGCCTGCGCAATAATCGCCGATGGCTTCAGGGGTGTGGCGACCCATAAAAATCGCCCCTGCATGACGAATATCGCCAATCACCGACTCAGGATCATCCAATGACAGCTCCAAATGTTCAGGCGCAACTTGATTGATCACCGCCATGCCTTCGGCGCGATCTTTGACCAAAATCAACGCCCCGCGCGCTGCCAGTGCGGCTTTGGCAATGTCTGCCTTTGGTAAGCGAGCCAATGCCGACTCAATCGCCGCTTCCACTGCCAGTAGCTGCTCGCTGCTTGTCGTCACAAAAATCGCCTGTGCCACCGTATCATGCTCAGCTTGTGACAATAAATCCATCGCCAACCACTCAGCATTATCCGCAGCTTCACCTTCGGCATAGACCAGCACTTCAGATGGCCCTGCGATCATATCAATACCCACTTGCCCAAAGACCGCGCGCTTTGCCGCTGCGACAAATTTATTACCAGGGCCTGTGATTTTATCCACTTTCGCGATCGATGCCGTGCCATAAGCCAATGCCGCCACCGCCTGCGCGCCACCGATGGTAATCACCGTATTGACGCCCGCCAAGTGTGCCGCCGCCAATACCAAAGGATTGAGCTGTCCATCGGGTGCTGGCACGACCATGGTGATGTTCGCCACGCCTGCGACCTTGGCAGGAATGGCATTCATCAGCACCGATGATGGATAACTTGCCAAGCCACCAGGGACATAGATGCCGACGCTGTCAAGCGGGGTGATTTTTTGCCCAAGCATATTGCCAAGGCTGTCGGTAAAGCGAAAGCCGTCCTGCACTTGATACTCATGAAAAGCAAAAATCCGCTCAGCAGATAATTTCAATGCCGCGCGCACTTCATCGCTTAAGTCATCAAATGCTGCCTTTAGCACGGCTTGGCTGATGAA
Organism: Moraxella sp. FZLJ2109; assembly: GCF_024296965.1. Taxonomy (NCBI): domain Bacteria; kingdom Pseudomonadati; phylum Pseudomonadota; class Gammaproteobacteria; order Moraxellales; family Moraxellaceae; genus Moraxella; species Moraxella sp. FZLJ2109. The sequence continues at coordinate 1,197,513 of NZ_CP101112.1, read as the reverse complement.
TAATTCACTCATCGATGTCGCAGGATGGCGGTCAAATTTTTGGGTAAGCTCAAGCACCGCATCATCACCACGGCGGCGCACATCGGCGATGATGTTATCGACGGTCGCAACCAAATTGGCATCAGTCACCGTTTCAAAAGCCAATAATTCTGCCAATTGTGCGTCAAAATCTGCTTGTGCGGAATCTAATTTTTTCATTCAATTATCCTTATTCTTATTCAACGATACTTAGCGATTGGCTTTGACCGCATCTTCTAAAATCTGCAAAATCGGTTCAAGCTTGGCAAGTTTGCGCTTATGGCTGACAGGATTGGCAATCAGGCGTGATGACACTTGGCAAATAGTCTCAAGCGGCTCAAGTCCATTGGCGCGCAAGGTGTTACCCGTATCGACGACATCGACGATTAGATCGCCCAAGCCCACCAATGGCGCAAGTTCCATCGAGCCATACAGCTTGATGATATCCACCTGCTCGCCTAGGCTTGCAAAATACTGGCGCGCAACATTGACATATTTGGTGGCGATACGCAGGCGGCGATTGGGCAGACTCACTCCCTTGATGCCTGCAGTCATCAGGCGGCATTTGGCGATGTCAAGGTCAAGTAATTCATAGACTTGGGCATCATATTCCATCAAGACATCTTTACCCGCCACGCCAATATCGGCCGCTCCATGCTCAACATAAGTCGGCACATCAGATGCGCGCAAAATCAGCAAACGCACTGCAGGATCTGTGGTCTCAAAAATCAGCTTGCGTGATTTTTCCATATCTTCAAGCGGCGCAATGCCTGCTTTGGCAAATAGCGGTAAAGTTTCGTTCAAAATTCGCCCCTTAGATAGAGCGATGGTTAAGCCGTCAAATTGGCTTGTTTGCATTGGATCAGCCATGACAATTCTCTAAGGTTTTTCTAATTTTTTTGTCTAATTTTATCTATACAAATTAAGAAAAAACGCACCGCCTAGACAGTGGTGCGTTCTGGCTTAGCCTTTGATGCGTTCGATATTCACGCCCAAGGCACGCAGTTTGTTTTCAACATCATCATAACCGCGATCAATGTGATAAATGCGGTCAATGATACTCTCGCCTTCGGCACACGCTGCCGCCATTACCAGCGACATCGATGCGCGCAAGTCCGTCGCCATCACAGGCGCTGGGCTGAAGCTCTCCACCCCTTCAACGATGGCGGTATGACCATCGACGCGGATGTTTGCACCCATGCGCTGCAGCTCTGGCACATGCATGAAGCGGTTTTCAAAGATATTTTCGATGATGGTACTTGTACCTTCAGCTAGGCAGCACACCGCCATCAGCTGTGCTTGCATATCGGTTGGGAAGCCTGGATGCACTTGCGTACGGATATCCACCGCCTTTGGACGACCTTTCATCACCGCGCGAATCCAGTCATCGCCTGTGGTGATGGTCGCGCCCATCGCTTCAAACTTCTTCAAGACAGGATGTAAAAACTCAGCCGATGTATTGGTGGTCAGTACATCACCTTCGCTCATCAGCGCACCCGCCAAATACGAACCTGTCTCAATACGGTCTGCGATGACACTATACTCACAGCCGTGCAAGCTTTCGACACCTTCGATGACCATCGTCGTCGTGCCGATGCCGCTGATTTTTGCACCCATTGCCACAAGCATATTGGCAAGATCAACGACTTCAGGCTCGGTCGCGCAGTTCTCTAGGCGAGTCGTGCCACGCGCCAAAGTCGCCGCCATGATGACATTCTCAGTACCGCCAACTGTCACCATATCAAAGCTAAAATCACAGCCAATCAGACGACCACCTGCAGGGGCTTTGGCTTTAACATAGCCATTTTCGACCGTGATGGTCGCGCCCAACGCTTCAAAGGCTTTTAGATGCTGATCCACAGGACGCGAGCCAATCGAGCAGCCACCTGGTAGCGACACTTCGGCTTCACCAAAGCGCGCAAGCAATGGGCCAAGCACCAAAATTGATGCACGCATGGTGCGTACCAGCTCATACGGCGCATAATAATCTGTCACAGTGCGCGCATCTGCGGTGACTGTATTGCCTTCTTTGACGATTTTTACGCCTGTGCCTGCGATCAATTTCACCAAAGTGTCGGTGTCTTTGAGCGTCGGGACATTGTGCAAAACGGTTTCGTCATTTGGCAACAGCATGGCAGCAAGCAGCGGCAAGGCGGCATTTTTTGAGCCAGAAATGGCAACTTCACCTGCGATACGGCTTTTGCCTGTGATTTTAAATTTATCCATGAAATATCTCTTAAAATAACTTATTATGCTTTTTTGGCATCATATTCAGCAGGGGTCAGCGCGTGAATAGTCAAGGCGTGCATCGCGCCACTTTGGATATGCTCATTCACCAGTGCAAAAATCATCTGCTGACGCGCGACCAAACGCTTGCCTTCAAAGGCACCATCTACGATCAGTAGCTCAAATTTATTACCCTGATTCACCGCTTCGATGTGCGCATCGGCAAAATACGGGCGAAGTAGTGCGATTAGATCATCTGCATTCATAGTTTTCTCTTTTTTCAATATAAATCATGATAGCCAAAGCATATACCAAGCCATCTAAATCATGGCTATTATAGCAAATTTTCAACCATACAACGCGAAAAATTCACAATTTTGCATCAATTCTACTTATTGTGCAGGCTGAAAAACAGGTGCTGTGTTGATCGGCGCGGTCGTGCTGGCTTCTGGTGTATAAATCTCTTGTAGCGTATAAGCATCGCTGCTTGGAGCGGCAACAGGTGCAGCAGCTTCACCGCCATAGATTGTACCGCCTTGATCAGCAGCAGATGTATCATTTGGCAGGCTTGTCACTTGACCATCAGTGACCAAAGTCGTCAAAGTCACCGCCATCTCTATACCAGATGTGGCTTGTACCGCGTTTAAAATATCCACCTGCTGATCTGGGGTCATATAACCCATCACATAGGCGGTGCGGTCGCGGACGATGACTTTATATTGTGATGATTTGATGTTGCGATCAGTAAGTAGACGCGCGTTGATCTTGGTGCGCAGATAATTTTCTTGGACGGTGTGGCTTTGGCTGCGCGGCGTCTCGGTGACAGTCAGATAATTGTACACTTTTGCGACATCACGCATCGACTCGATGGTGCGGCCGACTTCGACCTTGATTTGCTCGCTTGGCACTTCACCTGTTAGTAGAACTTCACGGCGATAGCTGTCGATGGCGATGCGGACATTGTTGGCATCGATCCCTGGTACGGTGGCCAGATTACGGCGTGCAGTCAGCTCAATGCTGCTGTCACTGATACGCTCAGGGATAGTGCGACCCATAGCATCCGCGCCCACGCTTTGGTTTGCACCACCTGTAGCACAGGCGCTCATCACAGCAGCAGACAACACCATCATCGATACGGCTAATACTTTTTTCATAAGACACTTCCAGTACTTTTTTGTAAAATAAATCCAAACAAAGATCAAATCTATTGTTTAATCAATTGATAAAATCTGAGCATTAATAAGCAATCTAAAATGCCGACACAATCCATTCATGCGTGATCGCGCCATCTTGAGCGATATCAAACGCCATCACATCAAAGCGTATGGATAAATCAGCAAACTGCGGATAAGCTTGTAAAAAATGCTCCGCTGTCCGTCTAATTTTCTGTACCTTAGCATGATTGATGCTATCAATCGCCGTGCCGAACTCTGACCGCGTGCGACTGCGCACTTCGACAAAGACAAGCTCACGCACGCATCTGCCCCGCACCGTCTTATCAGCGATGGCAATGATGTCAATCTCACCGACTTTTGCCACCAGATAATTTTGGGCGATGATCTTAAGTCCTGCCGCTACCAGTATTTGTACCGCTTGCGTCTCAAAAGCATCACCCTGCCTGCGCTTGGCGGTCTTGGTGGTCATTTAGCGCACTCGCTTGACGACGACCGTCCCTGCGATTTTATCATGCCAGCCTTGTTTTTTCTTATCAAAACCCGCCCAGATATAGCCTAGGCAAAACACAATCGCCGACACAGTATAGCCAACCAAATACCGCAGCAATGCGCGCGGTACAGTGATGAACTGCCCTGTCTTAGCATCTCGGATTTGTAAACCGAACAGCATCTTACCAGGCGTTGCGCCTTTTTTCACCCAAAACCAAATAAACAGCGCAATCACCGCCACTGTCAGCACCAGATCCATCGGCGTATAAGCAGGTATTTCATCGATCGGCACATCCGCATACTGCATATAACTATAAAAATAGTACGGCAGCATCAACACCGAAATCAGCAGGCTGTCCACACAATAAGCGGCAAAACGCACCCAGAAGCCCGCGTATTCAAATTCACTGTCGTCCGTGCGTGGATCGTGCATGGCGCTCACCTTTATTTAATTTGTAAAATCATCAATTATAAAAGATCTTTTAGCATAGCAAAGTTTTACGCTTTTCGCCATAGATTGATGATTTTTTCGATGAATTTTTGCAAAAATTTGGGTAAACTATCGGCAAATAATTTGGAATAAAACCATGAAATTACGCATTTTAAGTGTCGGGCATAAGATGCCAAATTGGGTGCAGACAGGCTTTGAAGAATATTTTAAGCGCATTCAGCCGATGATGACGGTGGAATTGATCGAGCTACCCCCTGCCAAGCGCAGTAAAAATCCATCGCCTGCCGAGATTGATAAATATAAAGCTATAGAAGCTGTGACGATTTTGAACGCCAAACAGCCCAAAGAGCTGTTATGGCTACTGGAAGTCAAAGGCAAAATGCTCTCCACCGAAAAGCTTGCCGATAAGCTTGGGGTCGCCATGCAAGATGGTGTGGACATCGCGCTGGTCATCGGTGGTGCTGATGGTGTGGCAGCAGAAGTCTTGCAAGCGGCGGATTTTAAATGGTCGATGTCAGATCTTACCCTGCCACATCCCTTGGTGCGCGTGATTTTGATGGAGCAGCTGTACCGTGCGATGAGTATTATCAACAACCACCCATATCATCGGGGCGGTTGATTTTCTACTTTACATAAAAATTAACAATGATAAAATATTAGGGACTGTACTAGATTAGCCTAAATTCCACACCATTTTCTCAGCACTTTAAACTGATTAGATGGTGTACCATAATTAAATCTAAACTCGCATTCTTTGATGAATAAGTGAAAATTTTTCTTATCAACGCCATTGTGCTTTCTAAGTACTCGTTTGGCTTGACTCCAGAAATTCTCAATACCATTGATGTAATTGTGGTCTTTGGCAAATTCTTTAGAGTGATTAATTCTAAAGTGTTTAAAGTCAGAAACATCAAGAACATTGTAGCTTTTGTAGCTGTCCGTATAAACAATGCTATCAGGCTTGATTTTGCTTGAAATAATAGGCATTAGCGTATCTGTTTTGGTATCTTTTACAATAGCGGTATAAACTTTACCATTGCGTTTTAACAAGCCAAATACAGCAGTCTTACCACCTGCACCACGCCCACGCTTGCCTTTGCGCATTCCACCAAAATAGCTTTCGTCAAGTTCAATCTCGCCATCAAACAAGGTGTGAGCTTCAAGATTAAGATTGTATTCTATCACAAGCCTGATTTTATGGTGGAATAAAGCTGCTGAATTTGGGTGTATTTGTAGCAAATCAGCTGCCGAATGAGCAGTTACTTCAAGCACAAAAAAATTCAAGCAGTCTTTTTTGTACTTTTTTACTTAGTTTACAATGGGTTACCTTTATAAAACCAGTATAACATGAGAGTTATTCTAGTACAGCCCCTATTTTTTAAATCCATTTTTTATTTGAGCCGCCATCATGAAACTTCATACCATCACACTTTTGGCTACAAGTCTGGCTGCCACCACCCTAACCGCCTGCACCACACCACAAGTCATACCATCACAAACAGCCAATGCTACAGCCCAAACCAAAAGCTATGTTAGTGATGATTATCACAAACGCCACCAAGGCTATGACTGGGCCGCCGTTGAAACCACTCGGCAAGCCAACAACACACTCAAAGTACAAATCCGCTCTCGCATTGATAAGAAAAAACCAACCTGTACATTTGACGGTATCGCCTACCCTGTGAGTACTACTCTTTACCAAATCAGACAAGGCGATATGACACTTAATCTGACATTAACTGCCAACAGTATTGACATAAAACCTGCCCAAGACAGCGACCGTCATAAAGCGATGATGTATTGTTCAGGCGGTGGCAGTTTGATCGGTACTTACAAACAAGTTGCAAAGCTTGACCGTACGGGGCTAGACACCACCAAATACGCCCAAACGCTGTCTTTACAAAATGTCCACTTTTTTATTGAGCATAAAGATGATGCTGTGAATGTGCGTACCAGTGGTTTGGCTCATGAATATAATGAAAATTTCACCATCAAAAATCAACGCATCACCCATGCCGACATTGCAGATATGAACCGCGATGGTTATCCAGAAGTGTTGATTTATCTACAACATATCAAACAACCTTTTTATGGTGATGTGTTGGCATTTTCAGCCAATGGCAATCAATCTTTAAGTCAAATGAGCTTTACCCCTGCCAAAGATCATCCTGAGTTACGCGCTTATTATCATGGTGGTGATGAGTTTAGTTTGGTGGAACATGATTTAGTTCAGCGTTTCCCTGAATATATCAATGGCAAAGCCACAGGACACACCAAACAAGTGGCATATAAAGTGCAAAATGGTGAAGCATCTCGTCAATTGGTGCTTGTTAAGTAAATCAAAATGCCGTTTGAATCTAACATCAAACGGCATTTTTTAAATTTTACGGCTTAGGCTGCCTGAAAATAAATTCACCAATCCCTATCTTCAAAATACCCCACCAAAAAATCCACCAACTTCCGCACCGCCAACGGCAATTTATGCCGAGACGGATACAGCAAATAAATCGTGAATTTGGGTAATTGCCAATCGGTTAGCACAGCAGTCAGTTGCCCAGTTTGCAGATAATCTTCCAGCAAATATTTCGGCAACATCGCCACGCCACTATGCGACAACACGCTGTTTAACAAAACCGTGGTTTCGTTGGTGGTTAATTGACTGGTTAATTCTAATACGACTTCTTGATTTTCTTGATAAAAATACCATTCTTTGCGGTTGATATTGGCATGGGTCAAATAGCGATGATGTCGCAAATCTTCGGGGTGCTGTGGCGTGCCAAACCGTGCCAAATACTCGGGCGTGGCGACAATCAACGAATGACAATCCGCCAATTTGCGTGCCACTAAATTTGGGTCGGGTTGATTGGTAATGCGTACCGCCAAATCAATGCGTTCAGCCACCAAATCCAGCAATTTATCGCTTAATTCTAAATGAATGTTTAAATTGGGGTGTTCACGCAAAAACACATTGACTGCTTTGGTCAAATGGGTTGTCCCAAACGAACCACTACTGCTCAAACGAATATTGCCCCGCAAATCGCCTTGTTGTGCTGATAATTCTTGTTCTAATTCAATGCTTAATGCCAACATTTTTTGGCAAACAATCACGGCTTGTTCGCCAGCGTCTGTTAATTGCACTTGCCGTGTGGTGCGTTGGAACAAACGGGCGTTGAGCCATTCTTCCATTAGGGTAATATGCCGTGTAATCATGGGCTTGGACATATCCAAACGGTCGGCGGTGGCGGTAAAACTGCCTGTTTCAGCAACCGATAAAAACACTTTGATGGCGGTTAATTTGTCCATGTATGCTCCTAATTATTTCAAATAAAGAAATAATGATATTCAAAAATCGGTATTTTTCGTAAATTTTATTTCATTATAATACGCATATTCAATGATTTTTTAACTTTTAAGGTGAATAGTATGAACTTGAAAACAGTCTTTTTAACATTAACATTAGGTCTTTCTGCTGCTGCACACGCTGAATTAAATGTGAAAGTGTATCAAGCAGATAGCAATAGTTTTAATGTTACTTCTACGTTGGTAACAGGAGAAAAAGAAGCCATTTTGATTGATACGGGGTTTACTCGTGCGGACGCGTTGCGTATTTCTGCCGATATTTTGGACAGCAAAAAGACGCTGACTACCATTTTAGTCAGTCAAGCCGACCCTGATTATTATTTTGGGGTAGAAACCATTAAAGAAATTTTCCCAAATGTTCAAGTGGTTACGACACCTGCGGTATTGGCAAAGATTGAAGCGAAATTACCCAATAAATTAGCCACTTGGTCGCCAAAAATGGGAGCAAATGCACCCCGTAAGCCGATTTTACCAACGGCATTAAACGGTACAACTTTGACGTTGGAAGGCGAAACCATTGAAATTCGTGGGACAAAAGGTCTGTTGGCACATCGCCCTTATGTGTGGATACCGTCTATTCAAACGATTACTGGCAATATTGGCGTATTTGGCAATATGCACGTTTGGACTACCGATACGCAAACTAAATCATACCGTCAGGCGTGGATTGCCCAATTAGATGAGATGAAAGCGTTAAATCCGCAAAAAGTGATTGCAGGGCATATGGCACAAGGCACAGCATTGGATAGCACCGCCATTGATTTTACAAAAACTTATTTGCAAACTTTTGAGCAAGCCTTAAAGGGCAAAGACAGTAGCACCGTGATTGCCACGATGGATAAGGCGTATCCCAATTTGCCTGCCAAATTCAATTTGGAATTAGGTGCAAAAGTGAATAAAGGCGAGATGAAGTGGTAAAAAACCTTTCAGGCCGTCTGAAAATTGGAAAAATCATGAAAATTTATTATTTATTTGACCCTTTATGCGGTTGGTGCTATGGGGCGAAACCTGCGTTAGAAACGGTTACGTCTCAATATCCTGTGGAGCTTATGCCAACGGGTTTGTTTTTTCGTAGCGGTCGCGTGATGGACGCCGATTTTGCCCAATACGCATGGGGCAACGACCAACGCATTCAACGCTTAACAGGGCAAGCATTCAGCACCGCTTATCGTGAAAATGTGTTGCAAGGCGGTGGGCAATTTGATTCCCAAAACAGCTTATTGGCTTTGACTGCCGTCCGTGAAATGGCACCTGAACAAGAAATTGCCATATTGAGTGCCTTGCAAACAGCGCGTTATGTTGATGGGCGTGATAATGCCGATTTGAACGTGATTACCGATGTGTTGCAATCGCAAGGTTTGGGCGATGCCGTGCCAAAATTACACGACCCAGCAACCGAACAAACATTGTTGGCGAGAATCAACTTCGGGCAACAACTGGCACAGCGTCTGGGCGTGTCGGGCGTACCGCAGTTGGTGCTGGAACGTGATGGGTGATTTGAAGTAGCACCGAGTCATTTATTGTTTGGCGATGGCGGTGGGTTGCTGAATGCTTTGGGTAAGGGTGTTGGTTAAAATAAAAAATGCCGTTTGAATCAACATTCAAACGGTATTTTTTTAAATTTTACGGCTTAATTTGCACATCTTGCCAAAGCCCATTTTGCTGAATTTCAGGATTGACACCAACAAACGCTTTGCCTGCATTCGCATCATTCAACAGGGTATAAAGAAACCAAGCCGTCATATAGCCATCGCCAATATAAAGCATTTGACCGTGGTCAGCATCTTTACGGCGAGCCATTACATTTAGTTTTTGGCTGTTGATTTGCTTGGCATTTTCTTGCATAGACGAAAGCGGTGTAATGCCTGATTTTTTGTCATCGCCATTACCTGCATCTACGCCCCCCATACCTGCGGTAGCAAAATACGGTACGGAAATTTTGTTGACGTGGTAATCCCATTTCAACTGTTGTGCCAAAGGTAATTTTGTCGTGCTGGCAGTATGCACGGATTTAAATTGACGGCTATTGGCAAACTCGGTTGCGCCATTGATTGCACCGACACCGCCTTGAGAATGCCCTGTAATGCCTGCATTATGGGTATCCAATTTTTTGTAAAAAATACTGTTTTTATCCGCATTAAGCTCATCTAATTTTGCCAATGATTGCGATGATGATAAACCGCTCCAACTGGTGCCGTCATCATTGCCAATGACCACAAAGCCCCAACTTGCCAAACGTGCCAATACTGGTTCATATTTTTGATACGCAAACCCTGAACCATTTGCCGAAACAATCACAGGAAATGGCTTGGTACTTTGAGCAATATCCGCTGGATACCAAACTTTATAAGTTTTAAAACGAGCGTCATCACTTGGGAAAACTTGGCTTTGTACCGCATATTTGCCCATGCCTGTATATTGGCGTTCAATTGGGTAATTGGTTTGTGTTTGGGTGTAATAATTGGGCTGAATGGCAAATGCTTGCTCTATTTTTTTGACAATGCTTGTACAGCCCACTGCCAACAAACTGGCACCCAATACCGCACAAAGCGTCCATTTTTCAATTGCTTGCATGATGATTTTCCTGTGAATATGAAAGATTTGTCTATTGTAATGACATTGATTATTCCATGCAATTCAATGATAAAAAACTGCAACAAAAAGCAGATTTTGTTGCAGTTTTTAAAATGGACTTGATTTTGCTAAAATATGCTTAGAATTGCACAATTATTTGTTTTAAAATGAAAAATACGCTGAATACTCATATTAAAGATTATATCGCCCAATCATTGATTTTGTTGTTAAAACAAAAGCCTTTTGATGACATTAAAATCAATGAAATTTGTCAAAAAGCAGGCGTTAATCGTTCATCTTTTTATCGCAATTTTGCCAATAAAGAACAGGCGATTGTGTTTTATTTACAGCTCAATATGATACCTGCGTATTTGGCTCGTCCGCTGAATAATACAAGGGCTGTTTTTATCGCCATGTTTGAAAGCATTAACGAAATGGGCGAAGTGGTGGATTTGTTGTATGCCAATGATTTATCGCACATATTTTTGCAATACATCAAAGAGTGTTGTGGGGTCAAACCGCATTTTGATGACGATGAAGCCTATCGCACAAGCTTGATTATGGGGTTGGTATTTGGTTCGCTTGATGAATGGATTGTGCGTGGACGCAAGCAGCCGCCTAATGAAATGGCAAATAAAATTGGCGAACATTTACAAAGAATTGGTGCAAATTGGGATAAATGAGTTTTTCATCACTCCATCTAAGTTATGATAAGCACCGCTTACATTTTTTGTAAACGGTGTTTTATCAACTCAAACGACTTCAATCCAATCTCTATCCGACAACGCCCCAAGTGCGATTTGATGAATCAGCTCAGTCGGTGCGGTACAAAGACTTGATAATACACGGATTTTATAATCTTTGGCAAAAGGTGAAAGTGCGGTATGGGTAACGCAGTTTTGGGTCATCATGCCACAAATATCTACTTGCTCAATGCCATTTTCTTGCAAGATTTCAACAAGATTGGTATTTAAAAAACTATCAGCGTGAACTTTTTGCACAAGTGGCTTATCCGCCAAAATGCCTGCGACCGATGAATGCAACTCTGCACCAATCGAGCCTTCGGCAAACAGCGGATAATCTTTTGCCATGATATGCTGAACGCCAATAATGAGCGTGCCGTTTTGCTCGGCAGCCTTGGCATAATCGGCGATGTCTTTGGCAATATTATCTACATTAAACTGGTCAAATTGACCACCTGCGGACGCAAAATATTCGTTTTGAACATCAATGATTAACAGAGCTGTTTTCATAAGATTTCTCCGATTATTGAATAAAATTATTTAAAATCAATAACTTCACTATCATTAGGCACAATCACTTTATCCGTTAATTTTTCACCAATGACAAATTTACGCATATCATCACGACTTGTTGCGGTGTGATTGACCGTATCCATATGTACGGTGATAATCTTGGCATTCGGGACGATTTGTGTGGCTTTTAGCACATCTTCCACACCCATAATAATACTGTCTGATAATCCATTCACACGGGCAAAACCGGTATTCATCACCAAAAAATCAGGCTGATATTTGTGCAAAGCTTTATTGACATCAGCCGTCCAAACGGTGTCACCTACGATATAAGCGGTCTTATGTCCATCTTGTTTGATGACCACGCCCATTGCTTCGCCCAAAAGCGTGGCAAGCTGTGGATTGGCGTACATTTGCTCTGTACCGTGCGAACCACCTGTTTTATGGAGTTCTACGCCATTAAAGGTTAATTTTTCATGCAACACTTGTACATTTTTAAAGCCTTGATTTTTGATTAATTTGGCATCGCTCTCATTTTGTACAAAAATCGGCAAATGTTTGGGTATGGCTTTTTGGGCAACTTCATCCCAATGGTCTTCGTGAGTGTGGGTTACAATGACCGCATCCACACCTTTTAAAATCTCATTTGTGGACATCGGCAAATCAATCAAAGGCATACGCAAATGACTGTTGAAGGTTCCTTCAAAACCTGCCATAGATTCTTTTTTGGCAAAAAATGGATCCACCAAAAAGGTTTGTCCTGCGTATTCAATTTTGGCAGTAGCGTTACGAATATGTTGATAGCTATCAAAAGCAAAAGCGGAGACGCTCATTGTCAAAGCAAGAGCGGATAAAGCAAGTTTTTTTAGCATTTTAAAGTTTCCAATAGGGTTAAAATTTATGAGCATTTTAACCCTATTTTGGTTATGCTAAAATAGGCAATATTGCCAATCAACGCAAGGATTTTGCCAAAATGACTTTCACCCATCAACCACCAAAACTTATCCTTTACGCCCAAAACGGCTGTAACGATTTTGTTTTTAATATTCCCTTTTCGCTGTTTCAAGCCACTTATCAAGGGCAAAAACTGTTTGATTTTGGGGTATGTAGCGACAATGGCAAGGCGATTGTCAGCGAATTTGGTGCAAAAATTGCGGTCAATGGCGATTTGTCACTGCTCAACACGGCGGACATCATAGTCATTAGTGGCTTTGTGGGCGATGTACCCAGTGCCAAATTATGCCAAAAATTGCAAACCGCCCACGCACAAGGCAAAAAAAATCATTGGGCTGTGTTATGGCACTTTTGTGCTGGCTTTTGCGGATATATTGCAGGATAAAACAGTGGTGACACATTGGGCGGGTGAGCGAGCATTTAAGGATAAATTCCAAAATATTCAATTAGATAGCAATCGGCTTTATATTGATGACGGCAATATTTTGACATCAGCTGGAGCATTTGCAGGCTTAGATTGTTGCTTGTATTTTATCCGTACACTGTATGGGGCAAAGGTAGCCAATGAGTTGGCTCGGAACTTGGTTTCTGCACCGCACCGTGAAGGCGGTCAAGCCCAGTTCAATGCTATCAGCCCAATTAGCCACGCAAAAGATAAAAAAATCAATGAATTATTGCAATTTTTAAGCGACAATTTGGACAAACCCCATACGCTTGATGAATTGGCAGAGCGAGTACATTTGTCCAAAAGAAGTTTTCATCGTCATTTCAAATCCGCCACGCACATGACATTAACCGAGTGGCTGACAGCCAAACGCCTAAGCCTTGCCCAAGAGCTGTTGGAAAGTACAGATTTTTCCATTGAAGTTATCGCCCATCAAACAGGCTTTGGTACGGCAAGCCATTTTAGAATGCAATTCAAGACACGCTTTGGCGTATCACCACAAAGTTTTAGGAAAAGTTTTGGCGGATAAAAACCACCATTTATCATCATAAACGGTGGTGTATTTTTCAAATCATCCCATTAATTCATCAACCAATTTTTGTACACTTTTTATTCTCACGCCACAAAGTGCGTATCGCCCTGTGAATGTGCAGGCGGTGATGGTTTTTTTTGTGGAAAAATGGGATGGGGGGGGGGGGAGAAGTTGGGCGCTTCAGGCAGGCTGAAAACTTATTTTTGCAAAATTCCCAAACAAAAACACCGCTTGAAAATCAAATTCAAACGGTGTTTTAAATTAACTGACTTTTAATTCTGTCCAAGCCCTTTTGATGATTTCTTGACTGGCTTGTAATGCTAACAATGCCAAAATAAACGCCACAATTAAATCAGGATATTTTGATTGAAAAAAATAAACTGCTATACCAGCCAAAATTACCGCCACATTACCAATCGCATCATTGCGAGAACAAAGCCATACACTTCGGACATTACTGTCGCCATCACGGAATTTTAATAATATCAACACCGCTGACACATTTACCAATAACGCCAAAAATCCCACAATACTCATTTCGCTATAACTGGGAATTTCCCCATAAAACACACGATAAATGGTTGTAATTAAAATAAATAAGCCAAAAACGCCCATCGTTAGCCCCTTAACCATAGATGCTTTGGCACGGTAACTTAATGCCATTGGCAAAACAATCAAACTTATCAAATAATTGGCACTATCGCCCAAGAAATCCAAACTATCTGACAACAGTGAAGTTGAACCTGATTTAACCCCCATTACAATTTCCACAAAGAACATTGATAAATTTAATATCAAGACAATCCACAAGGCTTTTTTGTACTTGGGTGATTGATGAATGGGCTGATTTGAACTGCAACAACTTTGGCACGCCATAATAAACTCCTAAAGGTGATTGAAATTTGCTATAATATAAACTCCGTAGTTATTACAGGGTCAAGTACAATGTCAAAAATTTTTCAAATTAAACAAGCCAGCGAACAAACAGGCGTGCATTTGGAAACCATTCGTTATTATGAAAAACAAGGCTTAATCAAGCCAACTTTTCAAGCTAATGGCTACCGAGTTTTTGATGAAAATCAGCTAGAACAATTACGCTTTATTAAAACTTGTCGCGATATCGGTTTTTCTTTAAAAGACATTCAGGTCTTATTGACATTCCAAACAACTCCCAATCATCAATGTGATGATGTTGATGAATTAACCCAAAAACATTTATCGCATATCAACGAACAAATTAAGCAATTACAAGAAGTTAAATCATTTTTGGAACAAATTATTGGTTGTCAAAATAAAAAAATTGAAAATTGTCAAATCATTAAAAGTATTAAAGATAGAGGATAATGTTTCAGCCAGCCTGAAAATATTTTGCCAATAAAAAACACCGCCTGAATTTCTCCAAACGGTGTCTAAATCCCATTATTTCACTTCAAAATACGCCATTTTATCTTTATAAAATGAGCCTAAATAATAAGTGTTATTCACAGGCAATACGGTAGAAATGCCACTAAAATCAGCCGTATATTTACCTTTCATCACAGGATTGGTTGCCAAATTATCGGGGTTAATGGTGGTGATGTGATAATCTTTTAAGCAATCAAAGCTTAAGCCATTTTGACACATCAAAGCCATAGACCCTGCCGTAATCAGCTTGTCGCCTGCCCAATGCAAATTGTCAAATACGCCATAATCAAGCCTAGCGGTTGCCACTACTTTGGCTGGATTGGTGTTCGTGATTTTGCTTAAACTTTGCATATGCGCCACATAGATGAATTTGCCGTCTTTTGATAATTCAATGCCATTATTGCCATTAAATTCAGAGCCTTGTAATTTTTCAAATTGGCGAGTGGTGGGCGTCCAGCGATAAACCGCTCCCGTAACTTTGCCTGCAAACATATCATCTAGCGAATGCTTAGGGTGCATCATCACCGTAGCATAAATTGAACCGTCAGCCCCTGCAACCACCGCATTTCCTGCATAATCGTTCGGCATACGCACATTGCCCAACCAAGTCAAAGTTGGCGTGGCATGATTGGTATTCACTTCAAAAATTTCAATGGTTTCGCGTGTGATATTCTTATCAACGCCATTGTGATTGACGGCATACAAATGGTATTTACCCTGCCCAATTTCACGAATGCTAATCCCATGAATTTGCATTTCATCAGCGTGTGGTTGCGGTGCGCTATCAGGGTATAAATGGGACGGCTGGCTGGCTTTTGGGGCAATCAGCCTTTGGGCTTTTTTGCTTTGGCTATCAATTAAATGCAAACCGCTTTTGGGAGCCATGCCGCTGGCGATAATCCATTTGGTATTAGGAATTTGCACCAAATCTTCGGGGCTTTGAATGCCTGCAATATAGCTTAATTGCGAAACGTCCTTGACGGTGTCAAGGCTGGCTGTTGGTGTAGTTTGAGTATGAGATGAAATGGTGTGGTTGATTGGCGTACAAGCCACGCCAAGTGAAGTCAATGTTAATGCCATTAGGCTGATTTTAAAAATGTTTTTCATGGATTTTCTCTGGGATTAAATGAAATAAGCGTATTTTAGATTATTGAATTTGATAAATGAATAGCGAATTCTGGGAAGTTGGTTTTTCATTTATGGAAAAAATGACTATAATAACTATATAATTCGATTACTCAAGGAGAAATCAATGTCTCAAGTTATTTTGAAAGAAGAATTATCTCAAAAATGCGATGAAGCGTTCTCGAAATACACCGAAGAAAATGATGGCGATGCTATTAGCATGCAGTATTTAGCTCACATTTTTCAGCAATTAGCAAATAATGAAAATGATTTAAAAGTTAAGCAAGCATTAGAGCTAATAGGGAAAGTTTGCTCTTGTGTATTAGACCTAAATAGCAAAGATATTTTTAAGCCGTATATGCTATTTAATAATCCATATCAGCGTTCCTTTATTCCTAGTGATTTAACTAAAAGTGATTTCAATTGTTTAATTGAAATTCTTAACTGTGTCGACCAACCAATTTTGAAAGCAAGAATTGCGGATATTTTATGGTCTTATAACAAACCTAAAGATATAGTACATGTTCGTACAGCAATAGAAAATTATATATTGACAGATTTTAATAAATTTTCTATTGACACTTACCATTTTTGGCATAGAGCTACTTCTTTAGCTAAATCTATAAATCAACAAGATTATTTGTATAGAATAAAGAATATTTTATTACAAGAAATTGATAATCCAACAAGTGATTGGGAATTTCATAAATTTCAGATAGCAGAAATTTTTTTAAAAACAGAGTTAAGTAAAGATATTTTTGAAAATTTAGCAGAAAAAATGTTATCAGAGAGCAAAAAATTTAGTGCAAAGTCAGATGATTTTAAGAAAGTGGGAGATTATTTAAGTATCGCAAAAAAATTATTTGATAAGGCAAATGATGAAGATAAAAAAAGGGGCTGTACTAGATTAGCAACAATGCTATACTAGTTTTATGAAGATAACCCGTTGTAAATTAAGTAAAAAAGTTCAAGTTAAACTGCTTGAATTTTTTGTGCTTGAAGTCACCGCAAGATCAGCTGCTGATTTGTTAGAGATACATCATAATTCAGCTGCTTTGTTTTATCATAAAATTCGCTTGGTGATTGAATATCGCTTAAACCTTGAAGCTTGTGAATTATTTGACGGTGAAGTAGAATTGGATGAAAGCTATTTCGGTGGCATTCGTAAAGGCAAGCGTGGGCGTGCTGCTGCTGGCAAAGTTGCCGTATTTGGTCTTTTAAAACGCAATGGTAAGGTTTATACTGCCTGTGTTAAAGATACCAAAGCTAAGACATTAATGCCTATTATTGCCAGTAAAATCAAACCTGATAGCGTGGTTTATACAGATAGCTATCGAAGTTATAATGCTTTAGATGTGAGTGATTTTAAACACTTTAGAATTAATCATTCCAAAGAATTTGCAAACAATCATAATCATATTAACGGCATTGAAAACTTTTGGTCGCAATCCAAACGCATTCTAAGAAAATATAACGGTATTGACAAAAAGCATTTTCATTTATTTATCAAAGAATGCGAGTTTAGATTTAACTATGGCACACCATCCAATCAATTAAGATTGTTAAGAAAATGGTGTGGGGTTTAGGGGTTTATCTAGTACAGCCCCTAAAAAAATAGAATGCATTTTTTTATTGGCAAATGCGATAGAACAGCATGGTGATTTCAAATCTGAAAATAGTCATATGGTATCTAACCATTTCTATAAACTTGCTTTAAAGACTTATCTTGAAATTCCAAATTCTTATCGTACAAAATATAATATAGAAAGATATTTAGATAAAATTAAAGAAAAAATTACTCTGTCAGGGAATAATATTATTGATGAAATGGAAGCAATAAAAATAACAAAGGACATTTCTCCATTGCAAAATCAAAGCATCAATCATGTTAAAAATAAAAATTCTTTATGTGAAGCACTTTTATATTTTTCAGGAGTTTTTACTCATAATGGTTGTCAGACTATTTTAAACGAAACAAAAACTCAAATAAGTCAATCTGTTTTAACTCATATAGCACCTTTTACAGCCATATCACAAGACGGTAGAGCGATTGATAAAATAGAAAGTTTAAGTTTTGATGGCAGGAATCAAGAAGAAGTAATTTTTAAAACAGCAATTAAGAATTTTGGTGCTATCAGAATGAATATTGCTGTATCTGGTTGTATTTTACCTGCATTAAAACAAATACAAGAAGAATTTATTATTAGTAAAGATTTTCTAATAGAGTTATGTCGTTATTCATCTATTGTTCCTGAAAAAAGAGAGAATTTAGTTGCAGCAGCATTATATTATGGATTTGAATGGGATTTTGCTACTTGTATTCACTTGCTTGCTCCACAGGTTGAAAATATAGTCAGACAGTTATTGAAAAAGAATGGTATAACAACAACTACTGGTGCAGAAGCTATAGAGCATGAAATAGGACTATCAGCATTGCTAGAAAAGTCAGAAGCAAAAGAAATTTTAGGAGATGATTTATGGTTTGAGTTACAAGCAGTATTTACTAGTTCGTTAAGTGCCAATTTAAGAAATATGGTCGCTCATAGCTTATTGGATGACGAAACTAGCAATGCTTATTATAGTGTGTATGCTTGGTGGTTAATTTTTAAATGGGTTATTCGCTCTATTGGAGAAGAACAATGAACCTAAACGCTCTATCCCTATTTGTTTCTGTCGTCCAAGACGGCAGTCTCTCCAAAGCGTCCGAACGGCTGAATGTACCGATTGCCACCATTAGCCGTCAAATCACAGAATTGGAAAAATCACTCAATATTCAACTATTTGACCGCAAAAAATCAGGCGTTAAGCCGACCATGGCAGGGCAAAAGCTTTATGAGCAAGTGTATCAAAACATTGATAATTTATTGCAAGTAGAAAAAGCATTCTCTGAACACCAAGAAATTAGCGGAACATTACGCATTTCCACCTTTACAGGATTGGAAGAAGTTTGGGCATGGCTAGATGAATTTGGCACGAAATATCCCAAAGTGAGCATTTATTGCCAAGTAACCGACCGAGTTTTGGATTTGGTGGAAGATAATATTGATTTTGCGTTTCGGGCAGGTGATTTGCATACCGATCATGCGGTGGCGCGTTTGGTGCTGACGGCAAAAGTCAAATGCGTGGCACATCCGCATTTATTGGCACAATACGGCACACCGACAACGCCTGATGATTTGGCGCGTTTTCCTTGTGTGGGTTTTGCCAAAGCGGAGCAAAAAGAGTTGATAATTTCATTAGAAAATAAGGTGTTGAAATTGCCTTATGTGTTTGCGTCCAACGATGTGTATGCCATCGCTTATTTAATTCAACAAGGGCGTGGCGTGGGGCATTTACCTGAAACGATTGCCAATCGTTTGATTAATGAATATGGCTTGGTGGAAGTGTTGCACGATTACCCAATGCGGACTTATCCTGTGCATTTGCTGTATTTGAAACATCGTTATCCGTCTTCGGTGATGCGTGTGTTTTTGGATTTTGTGATGGAGAAAGTGGGGTTTTTGGTAGTTTAAAGTGGTTTGATGGATGCTTTGTAAGAAATTTCGTACACAGATTGCCGATTTTTGCCACTTTTTACGACACTGTCATTTTGGCATAATACGCATAACAGCAATGGAAACTGATACAGGATGTATCAAGCAAGGATGATCAGCTGTTCGTATGGAAACACCGTAAGGATGCACGCAGGATATGCACCAAAAAGCCACAAGTTAACGTGAACCGCACCCCAAAAGTTAGGCAACCTTTGGGGTGTTTTTATGACCAAATACACAATGGACTTTAAACTTGAAGTCATTGATCATTATCACAATGGACTTAGTTGCAATCAGATTGTACCGGTACGCTGATGCGGCAATTGCTTGGATAATGCTGTGATAGAGAGTTTCTTTGGGACATTAAAGAAGAAATCTTCTTTAGTGGCAAAAAAGTAGAAGATTTACATCAACCGATGAACTTGGACAAGTGATTGATGAGTGTATTCACTACTACAATCATGATAGAATAAAAGTAAAATTAAAAGGACTGAGTCCTGTACAATACAGAACTTAGTCCTTTATTAAACCTTAACCGCTAATCTTAGTGTCTAAGAATTGGGTTGGTTCACCGACGATAAAGCGGTTTTTTGATTGATCAATAAATCAATTATTGCTCAATGCCTTTCATGGTCAGCTTGATGCGGCCACGGTTATCGATGTCTTGGACTTGGACTTTGACCACTTGACCTTCTTTTAGGTAGTCACTGACATTCTCGACGCGCTCATCTGAGATTTGGCTGATGTGTACCAGACCATCAGTACCTGGTAGGATGGTCACGAACGCACCAAAATCAACGATACGCGCCACTGTACCTTCATAGACAGTGCCCACTTCCACTTCAGCGGTGATCGCTTCGATTTGTGTCATTGCTGCACGCGTCGATGCTTTATCCATACCAAAGATGCGGATTGTGCCGTTGTCTTCGATGTCGATGGTTGCGCCAGTGTCTTCGGTCAGCTGACGGATGGTCGCGCCGCCTTTACCGATGACATCGCGGATTTTTTCTGGGTTAATGTTCATGGTTGCGTAGTTTGGCGCATAGGCATTGATCTCGGTGCGGCTTGTTGAGATAACTTCATTCATCGCAGCCAAGATGTGGATACGGCCAGCATGAGCTTGTTTCAGCGCTTGCTCCATGATGTCGGCGGTGATACCTTCGATTTTGATGTCCATCTGTAGCGCGGTGATGCCTTCGGTTGTACCTGCTACTTTAAAGTCCATATCACCCAAGTGGTCTTCGTCACCTAGGATGTCAGATAGAACCGCGAAACGATCGCCTTCTTTGACCAGACCCATCGCGATACCTGCCACAGGGGCTTTTAGTGGTACGCCTGCATCCATCAATGATAGCGATGCACCACAAACTGATGCCATCGATGATGAACCGTTTGATTCGGTGATTTCTGATACCACACGGATAGTATAAGGGAAGCGATCAGCGGCTGGTAGCATGGCTTGGACACCACGGCGAGCTAGGCGACCGTGACCGATCTCACGGCGTTTTGGTGCGCCTTCACGACCTGTCTCACCTACTGAGAAATGTGGGAAGTTGTAGTGTAGCATGAAGTGGTCTTGCTTAGTGCCTGCCAAAGTATCTACCAAGTTCACATCACGGCTGGTACCTAGCGTGGTCACGACCAAAGCCTGTGTCTCACCACGAGTAAACAGTGCTGAGCCGTGCGTATAAGGCAACACGCCCACTTGGATATCCAATGCGCGCACAGTCTCAAGGTCACGACCATCAATACGCGGCTTGCCTGATAGGATGTTGTCACGCACGGTGCGGTATTTTAGCTCTTCGAACAATGCTTTGATGTCATCAACACGCTCAGCATAGCCTTCGCTCTCAGCATCACCTGCCAATGCTTCGATGGCTTCGTTTTTGATTTCATCTAGGCGAGCATAGCGATCTTGCTTGACGGTGATGGTATAAGCTTCGCTCACTTTGTCAGTAAAGCCTACTTTTAGGGCATTATTTAATTCTTCGTTAATTGCAGGAGCAACAAATTCTTGCTTGGCATTGCCGACAGCTGCAGCAAAGGCATTGATGTTATCAATCACGATTTGTTGTTGTGCATGGCCATACAGTACCGCACCCAGCATTTGATCTTCTGACAGTTCACGCGCTTCAGATTCAACCATCAAAACGGCCGATTTGGTACCAGCAACAACCAGATCAAGATCGCTTTGCTTCATCTGAGCCAGATTTGGGTTTAGGACATATTCACCATTGATAAAGCCGACACGAGCGGCACCGATTGGGCCATTAAATGGTGCAGGTGAGATTGCCAATGCTGCTGATGCACCAATCATCGCTGCGATATCTGCATCTTGTGTCTTGTCCGATGAGATGGTGGTAGCAGTGATTTGGATTTCGTTGTAGTAGCCTTCTGGGAATAGTGGGCGGATTGGACGGTCGATCAAACGAGATGTCAGCGTCTCAAACTCGCTGGCACGGCCTTCACGCTTGCCATAGCCACCTGGGATTTTGCCTGATGCGTACATTTTTTCTTGATAATTGACGGTCAATGGGAAGAAATTTTGACCAGCAACAGCTTCTGGACGCACAACCACAGCAACCAGTACAGACACACCACCCATATGCACAAGCACTGAGTTTGCTTGGCGTGCGATACGGCCAGTTTCTAGGACAACTTGTTGGTTGCCATATTGAAATTCTTGACGAATGGTATTAAACATAAACTTTTCCTAATAAATGAACTTTGGCAATATCTAAAGCCCTAAGCCATTACACCGATTGGAAATCCAACTTGTGCCATGCCTTAGAGTTCTAAATACCTGCCAAATTTTGCTTAAAATTAACGAAAAAACGGCACGCAAAAAGCACGCCGTTTTTTATTATCGTAAACAGGACTTACCTGTCGCCACAAGAGCGAATTAACGACGCAGACCTAGTGAACCGATTAGGTCGGTATAACGATTAAGGTCTTTACCTTTTAGGTAGTCAAGTAGCTTACGACGTTGGTTAACCATACGGATTAGACCACGGCGGCTGTGATGGTCAGCTTTGTGAGTTTTGAAGTGGTCTTGTAGGTCGTTGATACGAGCAGTCAATAGTGCTACTTGCACTTCTGGGCTACCAGTGTCATTTTCAGCGCGCTTGTATTTAGCGATGATGTCGATACGATCTTGATTTGTTAGCATAACAATTTCCCAATAAGCAATGCAGTGATATTCGGGCAAGCATTGCATTGCTAAAGCTTGCCTAAGCCAATTGGCACTTAAACGCTGATTATAACAGATTTTTAAGCTGATGTCAGCTGATTTTGTGATTTTTGACAAAAAACCCATCAACGAGTGATGGGCTTGGGATGGCTATACCGCCTAAATGATCAGATTAGAAATTATAACGCAGACCGACTTTAGCGCCGTACTGGTTAAGTTTGATGTCTTCAACTTTACCAAGATAGTTATATTCAACACCTGCATCAACGGCCAATTGTGGATTGATGGCATATTGAACGCCAGCTAACACACCCGCACCAACTTGAGTTTTCTTGAATGACTCATTGCCAGATAGGGTAGTATAAGTGCCATCTGGCATAATGGTATATGTTGAGTAATTGTCATCAAGTTTTAGCTGATTAATACCAACACGAACACCTGCATAAGGTGTGAAACCTGATACTGTCTGGAAGTCATAGATCGCAGACAGACCCAAAGATTGAGCCTTTAAGGTTGCTTCCCACTCATCGTAGCCAACCACGCCAGCAGTACCTTCCGAACCTTTTTCTTCAATTTTGCCAAAATTGGTATAATCGGCTTGATAGCGAACATTACCAGTATCTGTACCAACGGCAATACCATAAGAGGTAGCATTGTCTTTGGTTTTAACACCGTCGGCTTTCGCTTCAAGTTTTGAATAGCCAACATCACCTTGAACATAGTATTGAGCAGATGCAGCGGTTGATAATGCAGCGATGGCTGTAGCAAGTACGATCTTTTTCATAACAATTCCTTAATAAACACCCTGTCATTGTGGGTAAATTCATTCTACCCCCCCTGCAATACTTGTCAAGAATTTTGACACAATTTAGCAATCATGTTACAAAATTTTTCAAGGCTATGAAAAAAACCCATCAACGAGTGATGGGTTCTTAAGCCTAATAATGCATTAAAAATTCATACGCACGCCGACATTAGCACCTGTTTGGGTGACTTTGGTATCGCCAACTTTACCCAAATAGTTATATTCGCCGCTGACATTGACCGCCACCGCAGGGGTTGCTTGGTAGCTGACGCCCACGATACCGCCGACGCCGACACGCGTGTCAGTATTGGTGTCGTCGCTATAGCCACAGACCGAACCCAAACCTACCGATGACACACAGCGGCGCAAATCTTGGCTCAAGAAGTTCACACCCACGCGCGCGCCAACATATGGCGTGACGCGACTAGTATTTTTGAAATCATAAAACGCGCTTGCGCCGATCGAATGTGCATAAGTATCATATTCGTCGCGCACATAAGTGGTGCCGCTGCGCCAGTGGTAGTTGTCTTCAGCATTGCCAAAATAGCTGTAATCATAGGCATAGCGGTAGCTGCCTTTATCTTTACCGACGCTGATGCGACCACCGACACCATCTTCATCACGCTCGGCATCACCGAAGTCGAAATTTAGATCCGAGTAGCCGATGTCCGCTTGCCAATACCATTGATTGGTGCTTTGTTCGATGTCATAAATAGATGCCTGTGCAGCGCTGGTAGTGAAAATCGCCACTGCCAAAAGTGCTAATTTTTTCATAAATTCACCGTATTTTTTGTGATTGGTTGGGTGCATTGTACGCACAATCTGCCTAGATGACAAGCTGACTTGATGATGAAACAGGGCTTTTGTTGAAAAATTTTGTAACATTTGCCGAAAATTTAGACAATCGCCAAACAGCTGTCTAAACTTTGTGCAATTCTCCAAAACTGCTTAACAAACAAGCCCTACGCCACCAATTTTTTCGGCTGTAATCGCCCTGTATTTGCCACTTCACCCAAGCCCAAAAATTCGCCATCGGCATACAGTCTGACTAGGCAAGTCTCTGTAAAGCTTGGCAAGGTATTCACGCGGTCTTTGACATTCAGCCGCTGCCCAAGCTTAAGGCGCGCTGCCTCATCATCATTTACCGCCAAAATCGGCAAATGCATTAGCATCGCATCGATCGGCAGCAGCCTGCCAAGCCGCTCAGCCATCGGCAAAGCGTCTAGCGCATCGATCGTGATGGCATCATCCACACCAAAACCGCCCGTCATCGTGCGATGCAGCCGTGTCAGATGCCCCACCGTGCCAAGTCGTTTGGCAATGTCTTCGCCAAGTACACGCACATAAGTACCTTTTGAGCAGACGACATCAAGCGAGATGGCATCATCACCGAGCTTGGTTAGGCTCAAATGGTGAATGGTGATGGCTCGTGGCGCACGCACAATCTCGATGCCGTCTCGGGCATATTCGTAGAGCTTTTTGCCGTCTTTTTTGAGCGCCGAATACATCGGTGGGATTTGACTTTGTGCGCCCGTCATAGTATCAGCGATGGCATCGAGCATCGCTTGATCAAAGCTTGGCACAGCCTGATGATCAATCACCTGTCCATCAGCATCACCCGAATCGGTCGCTACGCCTAGGCGAATGGTCGCCGTGTAGCCTTTATCAGCATCCAGTCCGTACTGGGCAAATTTAGTCGCTTCGCCAAATACCAACGGCAAAAGCCCAGTCGCCATCGGATCAAGCGTGCCCGTATGCCCTGCTTTTTTGGAATCTTGGCTGTCTGATTTGAACAAAAACTTCGCCTTTGCCAATGCCGAATGCGAGCTGATGCCTTGGGACTTATCCAATAATAAAATCCCTGAAATGACGGTCTTAGCACTCATCACTCACTCTGCCGTCTCATCATCATAATGCTGTTCGCTCTCATGCGTCTTTTTCATCGC
Organism: Moraxella sp. FZLJ2109; assembly: GCF_024296965.1. Classification (NCBI taxonomy): domain Bacteria; kingdom Pseudomonadati; phylum Pseudomonadota; class Gammaproteobacteria; order Moraxellales; family Moraxellaceae; genus Moraxella; species Moraxella sp. FZLJ2109. The sequence goes on along the minus strand of NZ_CP101112.1, from coordinate 1,172,030 downwards.
CTGATTGACCAAATCCATCATGTGATTGCCGTGCGCCGTCACTTCATCATAATGAAATCTTAGGCGTGGCGTGGTACGAGTTTTCATCGTGTGCGATAATTCGGTACGCAAAAATCCTGACGCACGGTTCAAGATGGCGACACTCTCACGGTGGCTATCAATGTTCATGCCTGTGTCATTATGCGGCTCAAGGATGGTCACATACACATCAGCATAGCCCAAATCAGGGCTGACCTTGACGCTTGAAATGGTCACAAATCCCGTCAAGCGTGGATCGTTAATCTCATCACGAATCAAGGTGGCAAGCGTTCGCTGAATTTGATCAGCAAGTCGTTGTAAGCGTTGGCTCATTGAATTTTTTCCAATAAATAATAAATTTTAACTTATCCATCAAAGACAACTTGGATAAAGGTCGTCTTTTATGCTGGGTAGTATAACAAATTTCACCTATCTATGGCGACAAAACCCCATCATGCGACAGGGTTTTGGCAAGGGTATGGCGATTATAGTTCGCGTTTGATTTCGTGGATTTCAAAGACTTCAATCTTATCACCCACAGCAACTTCATAACCCTTGACGGCAAGACCACATTCCATGCCAGCTTTGACTTCATTGACATCGTCTTTATAGCGACGCAGTGACTGCAGCTGACCTGTGAAGATGACTTTATCATCACGCAAGACACGGATTGGCTTGTTGCGATGGATGGTACCTTCTTGCACCATACAGCCTGCTGCCGCACCGAATTTGCTTGAGCGGAAGACTTCACGCACTTCAGCGATACCCAAGATTTTCTCACGATGTTCAGGGGCAAGCATACCGCTCATCGCTGCCTTGACATCATCGATCAGACCATAGATGACGCTATAGTAACGGATATCCAAGCCTGCTGCATCGGCTTTTTTCTTGCCTTGGTTGTCAGCACGGACGTTAAAGCCTAGCAGTACCGCTTCTGAGGATTCTGCCAAGATGACATCAGATTCGGTAATCGCGCCGACACCAGAGCTGATGACACGCACTTTGACTTCATCAGTTGATAGCTCATCAAGCGCACCAAGCAATGCTTCTAGCGAGCCACGCACATCGGTCTTCAAGATGATGTTCAAGGTGGCAACTTCTGCACTACCCATGCTGTCAAATAGAGTGTCTAGGCGCATCTTGTTTTGACGCTCAAGGATGCGATCACGCTCACGAGCGGCACGGAAATCAGCCACTTCACGGGCTTTTTTCTCATCTGAGACAACCAAGAATTCGCTACCTGCTGCTGGTGCTTCAGGCAAGCCTAGAATCTCAACAGGAATCGATGGGCCAGCTGATTTGATACGCTGACCGTTCTCATCAGTCATCGCACGCACTTTGCCATAGTATTCACCCGCCAAGACCAAATCGCCTTGGTTCAATGTACCTTTTTTGACCAATAGACTTGCGACTGCACCACGGCCTTTATCCAAGCGAGACTCAATCACCACACCTTGGGCAGCGCCATCGACAGGTGCTTCTAGCTCCATCAATTCTGCTTGGATGCTGATGACTTCAAGTAGTTCATCAATGCCCATGCCTGATTTGGCAGAGACTTTGACCATCGGGGTATCACCGCCCCACTCTTCAGGGATGACTTCTTTGACAGACAGCTCATTGATGACGCGATCAGGATCGGCAGTGTCTTTATCCATTTTGTTAATAGCGACAATCAGCGGCGTACCTGCTGCACGGGCGTGGTCAATTGCTTCTTCAGTTTGTGGCATCATGCCGTCATCGGCTGCAACCACTAGGACAACGATATCGGTCGCCTGCGCACCACGAGAACGCATTGCTGTAAAGGCAGCATGGCCTGGGGTGTCAAGGAAAGTAATCACGCCACGATCTGTCGTCACATGGTATGCACCGATGTGCTGAGTGATGCCACCCGCTTCGCCAGATGCCACCTTGGTCGCACGAATCTTATCCAGTAGTGAGGTTTTACCGTGGTCAACATGGCCCATGATGGTCACAACCGGTGGGCGAGTTTGGATATTGCCCGATTTTTCATCGACTGCTACTTGCAGATCATCTTCAAGCTGTGTGTCGCTGACTGGGATAAAGTTATGGCCAAATTCTTCGATCACCAATGCCGCTGTCATCTGATCGATGGTATCAGATTCACGCACCATCTCACCCATCTTCATCAAGGCTTTGATGACTTCACGCACTTTGACCGCCATTTTTTGAGCCAAATCAGACAGGACGATACTTTCACCCACTTCAACATTGTGGACGATTTTTTCGACAGGCATTTCAAACTTATGCTTGTTGGCTTGTGATGACTTCAAGCCCTTTGAACGCGTTTTGATTTCACGCTCTTCTTGCTGGCCTTTGCGGCCTTTTTTGGCGCCTTTGCCTGTAGTACCTGCTGTACCACGCTTGATTTCACGGCGTTCTTTTTCGAACGACTCTTCAAGCGCTGCACCCACCAAGCCATCTGCGAGCGGTGCATCATCTTTGGTACGCACGATGGTGCTGCTTGTCGCATCATCACTATCACTATAACGAGATGCCATTTGTTTCATCTGCTCAAGTGTGCGTTTTTGGGCTTCTTCAGCAGCCTTACGGCGGGTTTCGGCTTCCATCTGACGCAAGCGTTCTTCTTCGGCTTCACGAGCTTCACGAGCCGCTTTATCTTCGGCAGACTCTTGTTTGACAGGCTTGGCTGGTTTTTTCTTGTCAGCTTTATTGTCTGCTTTTACTTCTGCTGCGTCGTCTTTTTTGGCTTTTTTGACCACGACACTGCTTGAGCTGTCAGATTTTTCGCTTGGTGCACTGCTGGCTCGCATCGCTGCCAAGGTTGCTGCTTGACGCTCAGCCGCTTCTTTTTTGCTACGCTCAGCGGCTTGTTTTTCTTCAGCAGCTTTTAGGCGCGCTTCTTCAGCGGCGCGTGCTTGGGCAGCGATTTCAGCTTCGATTTTGGCAGGGTCTGGTTTTTCGTACACGACTTTTTTGGTACGCACGACATTGACTGTCTTGGCTTTGCCTGATGTACCTGTCACTTGAGCGGTAGAAGTGGTTTTTGATTTTAGACTGATGCGAGATTTTGGTTTTTCGCCGTGGCTTTGTTTTAAAAATGCCACCAGTTTTTCTTGTTCAACATCGCTGACGCTGTCATCTTCGCCACGCGCTGGCAGACCTGCATCGCTTAATTGCTTGAGAATGGTCTCAACATTGGTATTAGAAAGTTGGGCTAGTTCTTTGACTGTTTTCGCCATTATATCACCTAAAATTATTGGTTTGGCAAGTGGATTGATAAGCATCGCCAATATGTATCATCGATGCTTATCAAGAGTATCCACTATTAAATTTGCTGCCAAACCGCTTTTTCGGCTTGGCAAAATTAGTTCAATGCGTGCATGATCATGACAGTATTCATCATCATGCACCAACGCCTGTGGCACGCATGGTTAGGCAAACCACGATTGGCGAGCCTGCATGATCAGCTTGCCTGCGCTATCAGCATCCAAGCCTTCGATATCTTCGATGTCAAACACCGCTTGCTCAGCCAAATCATCCAACGTGATGATGTCGCGCTCAGCCAGCTTGTAGGCGATTGCAGGGGTCATGTCATCTAGGGCAAGCAGCTCAGCGCTTGGCTCTTTGATGTTTTGTTGTTTTGCCAATTCATCCGAAATGATGACTTCTTTGGCACGAGCTTGGATCGCAGCGATGGTCTCATCATCCAAACCATCGATTTCATAAAATTCTTCGACAGGTGCATAAGCTACTGTTTCGATATCGCTAAAGCCAACTTCAGCCAGCACTTCTGCTAAGTCACGATCCACTTCCAGACGCTCATAGAACATCTCGATGACCGCTTGATTTTCTGACTCTTGGCGCTCGTTGTATTCAGATTCTAGGATCATGTTCAGCTTATAGCCTGTCAATTCTGACGCTAGGCGGACATTTTGACCTTGAGAACCGATCGCACGCGCCAACTGATCATTGGTCGCAAAAATCACATCGGCAGTCTTGGTATCTTCATCAAGTACAAGACCGCTGACATCAGCAGGCTCAAGCGCGCTGATGATGTACTGCGCAGGGTCTTCGTTCCATACGATGACATCGATGCGCTCACCGTCCAGCTCTTGTTGTACCGCTTGGATACGCGTGCCACGCATACCGATACACGCGCCCACAGGATCGATGCGATGGTCATTGGTCTTGACCGAAATCTTGGCACGCAAACCTGGCAAGCGAGCCACATCACGAATCTCGATGATTTGTTCGCTGATCTCTGGGACTTCTTTTTGCATCAATGCGATCAGCATCTCTTTATTGGTGCGAGACAGCACCAACTGTGGGCTACGGCCATCGCGATTAACTTGTGCCAAGATCGCTGTGACGCGGCTTTTTGGGCGCAGGCTTTCGCGTGGTAGCGTTTGGTCTTTGGCAAGATAACCTTCACCACCTTCGCCCAGATCAATGATATAAGCATCGCGGCTTTGTTTTTTCACTTCGCCAGTGACAAGCTCGCCCAGGTGCGATTCAAAGGCATCAGCGACAAGCGCACGCTCAGCTTCGCGAATCTTTTGGATGATGACTTGCTTGGCTTGGGTAGCAGCGATACGACCGAACTCGATCGACTCGATTTGCTCTTCGACGATGTCGCCGATTTTGTATTCATTTTCGTCAAGATCGCTGATGGCAAGCTGACACGCAGGCATCTCGTGGTCTTCGTCCGCCACCACAGTCCAAAAACGGAAAGTGTCATAATCGCCTGTTTTGCGGTCGATATGCACACGAATCGCCACTTCTGGCTGCTCGGTATAGACTTTTTTCTTGGTAGAAACGACCAACGCTTGTTCAATCGCTTCAAAGATGTCTTCAGGATTTAGCCCTTTTTCGTTACTGACGGTTTCAACCACGGTCAAAATTTCGCGACTCATCTGTGGATTCCTTGGGTTAATTGTTAATAATAATTACAAATCTATAAGAAATTTTGTATCAGATTATACGGATAAAGCTTATGATAAAACTGGCAAAGCAATGCCATTTATAAGCTTGATTAATCTTCATAAACCAAATGCGCTTTATCCACACTATCAAAAGCAATGTCAAACTCAAGCTTATCTTCGGTAACGACTTTCATCGTATCGCTGCCAACTTCTGTCAAGCGACCCACCACTTTACGGCGTTTGGCATCGCCTGTACCGATGGCGTGAATTAAGCGTAAGTTTACAATCTCACCGACATATTCTGCCACTTGCTCACGGGTAAATAGCGGACGGTCAAAGCCAGGGCTTGACACTTCCAGCACATACTCGCCTGCGATCGGATCATGAACATCAAGCACGCCTGAGACTTGGTGATTGACCGCTGAACAGTCTTCGATGGTCACATGCACGCCGCGCGCGCGATCTTCTGGCAGGGTCTCAATATAAATGCGCAACAGCGACTTTCGTCCTTGGGGCATGAACTCAATACCCCACAGATCCACGCCACAGGCGGCAACTGCAGGGGCGATTAACTCGGTTAATTCAGCAATTTTGCTTGATGGTTTCATGATTGAATGTTAATTCCTAAAAAAATTCAATAAGCCTATCGGCACATCATTCGCCATCATAAGTGCAAGCACCCAAAGATGGACAACGACAGATACAAAAAAGCCCACAAAACACTCAGGTTGGTGGGCGATCATAATACCAGCCGACAGCTTGACTGTTTTGTCAAACTACCTAAGAACTTATCTCAATCAACTTGATTATCAAAGCCTTTCTTAGGATTTTAAAAAGTGGTAGCGGGGGCTGGATTTGAACCAACGACCTTCGGGTTATGAGCCCGACGAGCTACCAGACTGCTCCACCCCGCATCAATTTAGGTTGCCTATTATACGGCAAATTTTTTCAATGTCAAGCTTTTTTGATGAGATTTTTTGGAATTTGGTGAAAATTAATACTTGAAGACAATTTAGTAAGCAAAAAAAACCTTTCATTAACTCATCCAAGCGTACAAAAAACTGAATTTTCTACGCAAATTATGCGTCAAATATATGCTACAATCAACGCAAAATCTATTTTTTCTAGCTAACTATGACGCAATCTTTATGCATCTACGAATATGACAATTGGACAAATTAACAAATTGACAATGCCACCTTGTTGCCCATCGTCGCTCGCATACGCCTACTACAAGGCAGACTACTTGGGTAAATTCACAGTCTTGGGTTTGATTTGCCATTGCAAATGCAGCTTGAGACACTAAGTCTAGAAGTGGTAAAAACCTCTGAAATTGAAGGCGAGATTTTAAATACCGAGCAAGTGCGCTCCTCTGTGGCGCGCCAGCTTGGAATTGAACACCTATATAGCAACTTGGTTGCACCAAGCCGAGAGATTGATGTCATTGTTGAGATGATGCTGAAGGCAAGCTATGATTATGACAAACCACTAACTCTTGATGAGCTGTTTCGTTGGCATAAAGCACTTTTTCCGACGGGCACAAGTGGCTTATATAATATCAAAACAGGTGCATTTCGCGATGATAGCAATGGCGTCATGCAAGTAGTATCAGGGGGCTATGGCCGCACAAAAGTGCATTTTGAAGCCCCCAAAACTGAGAGATTGCCCGATGAGATGGTTAAGTTTTTGGCATGGTATAATGATGAAGATGCCACACTTGACCTAACCATTAAAGCTGGACTTGCTCATTTGTGGTTTGTCACTTTACACCCTTTTGATGATGGCAATGGGCGACTGACACGAGCTATCACTGAGCGTATGCTTGCCAAGAGCGATGATAGCAAACAGCGATTTTATAGCATGTCGGCACAGATTTTAGCCTGTCGAAATGAATATTACCAAATTCTAGAACACACCCAAAATGGCATCGCATCAGTCAATGATTGGCTTATTTGGTTTTTATCAAGTCTAGAAAACAGTCTGATTAAGTCATTGGAAATGCTACAAAAAATCATGGGTCAAGCCAAGTTCTGGCACGCTCATCATGACACTATATTAAATCAACGGCAAATTCTGATGATTAATAAGCTATTCGGTAATTTCTATAGCAACTTGACCAGTAAAAAAAATGGGCGAGTATCACCAAAGTGTCTCACGATACCGCCTTAAGAGATATTAATGATTTGATTGATAAAGGAATTTTGAAAAAATCTGAAGCATCTGGGCGTAGTCAAAGTTACGAATTGTGATAAATGAAGCATCCTAGGAATAAAACAAGCCTTGCATTTATGGCACACTGAGTGGTACACACAACTGCAAGGCTTGCTAATTTTTTATATATTTCAATGACTTATCAGTCGAATTTGGTGCGATCGGAGGGACTTGAACCCTCACGCCGTGAAGCACCACCCCCTCAAGATGGCGTGTCTACCAATTCCACCACGATCGCAAACTTGGGCGTATTCTACCCAAAAAAGCCGCCGAGCGCAAGTGCTTTGGCGAATTTACGCAATGACGCTCAGTTGTTGCCTTGGGCTGGCGTGGTCGATGTTGGTGCTGGTGTGCTACTCACCGCCGGCACATCCAGACGCAGCTGATCTGCCGCTTGTTTTTGGGCAAAATGCGCCAAAGCAAGGCTTGTGATGAAAAAAATCGTCGCCAAAACCGCCGTGGTACGCGTCAAAAAGTTCGCCGAACCTGCCGCACCAAATACCGTACCCGATGCGCCTGCACCAAATGATGCACCTGCATCCGCACCCTTGCCATGCTGAATCAAGATAAATCCAATCATCACAATGGCAACGATAATATGAACGGCTAATAGAATGTTAAATAGCATAAAAAACTCTTTGGTAAACTTACCAGTTACTGATCAATAAATTTAAAATCACGCACTTGTGGCAAATGCTGCTGCAATCACCGCAAAGCTGTCGGCTTTTAGGCTGGCACCGCCCACAAGCGCACCGCCCACTTCATCAGCAGCGGCAAAATCTTTGGCATTATCCGCATTGACACTGCCACCATACAGTACGCAGATATTTGGCAAGTCTTTTTCTGCCAATTTCGCTTGGATATGGCGATGCACCGCCACCACTTCTTCAACCGTCGGTGTCAGTCCTGTGCCGATCGCCCACACAGGCTCATAGGCGATGATCAGCGATTTGGCAGGGACGCCCAAACCATCCAAGACCGACAGCTGCGCATCCAACACTTGCAAGGTTTGACCGCTTTGGTAGTCGTCCTTGGTCTCGCCGATACACAGCACAATTGCCAAATCAGCAGCCATCGCTTGCTTGATTTTTTCGCTTAAGATGGCATTGTCTTCGCCATGATATTGGCGGCGTTCTGAATGCCCTAGGATGACGAATTTTGCCCCAGCGTCGATGATTTGCGCTGCAGAAATATCACCCGTGAATGCACCTGTCACACCTGTCTTGGCGGATAAATCCTGCGCACCCACCCACAATGGCGAGTCTGCCAATACATCTGCCACCACAGGCAAATGCACAAAACTTGGCGCACAGCCAAGCTTGACAGTATCCATATCAAGGCTGTCTTTAAGCGCGTTTGCCAATGCCTTAGCTTCTGCTAAGCTTGCTGGGTTTAATTTCCAATTGCCGATGACATATTTTGCCATATCGATGTCCGTGTCAAATTTTTTAATCAGAATATCAAAATAAAACTGTGATACGCTCAAATGCGCACTGTGAACACGATATTATAACCCAAATTCTGATAATGCCAAAAATATTTTGTGGTATTTGGATAAAAAATTTGCTATTTTTGTAACTGTTGTTGTTTTTTCTTAAGGATCGTCGTCATGCTGACCGCGTTTCATCATCGACTCATTGCACAGTTATCACAGCTTGGTTGTGATGCTGACGCGCTCACCACCATCATGACTGATGCATATGCCAACTCTACCCCATGGACAGATGCTGTAATCAATGCACAGCTTGTCAGCCCAAAGCTGCTTGGTGATACGATGGCGATACTGCTCAATATGCCACTTGTCGATTTGGATCGTCATGATACGCGCGATGCTGGCACGCTGATCGATCCTAAGCTCATTGCGCGCCATCGCGTCTTGCCACTTAGCAAGGATAATAGCACGCTGACCCTTGCCATGAGCGATCCGACTGACCGCGATGCCATTCAGTCTATTCGCTTTCACACACATCTGAATGTCACGCCAGTACTGGTTGAAGCTGACAAATTGTCGCGACATCTTGATAAGCTGAGTCTGGGCGCGCCCGTGGTGCTCGATGAACATCTGGATGATGAAGACATCGAAGACGATCCCATCGTTGATGCGCCGACGGTACAATTTGTCCAAAAAATCCTAGCCGACGCGGTGCAACTGGGCGCATCTGACATTCATTTTGAGCCATATGAAAACAGCTTTCGCGTGCGCTATCGCATCGATGGCGTGATGAGCAGTGTCAATACACCACCCAAAAGTCAAGCGGGTAAAATCACCACGCGGCTTAAAGTCATGGCGCATTTGGACATCGCCGAGCGACGCAAACCCCAAGATGGGCGTATCAAATTTCGCTTATCTGAACATAAATCGGTGGATTTTCGCGTCAGTACTTTGCCTACTTTATTCGGTGAAAAAGTCGTCTTACGAATCTTGGACTCAGCGCAGACGCTCATCGGCATGGACGCGCTAGGGCTTAATGCCACACAAAAACAGCAGTTCACCGACGCCCTGCACAAGCCCCAAGGCATGATTTTGATCACAGGTCCGACAGGCAGCGGCAAGACCATCTCGCTCTATACCGCGCTTGGGTTATTAAACCGTGGCGATAATAATATCTTGACCGCTGAAGATCCTGTGGAAATCAATCTTGACGGCATTAACCAGACTAACATCAATCCAAAAATCGGCTTGGATTTTGCCGACTTATTACGCGCGTTCTTACGCCAAGATCCTGATGTGATCATGGTCGGTGAAATTCGCGATACCGAGACGGCTGAGATCGCGATCAAGGCAGCACAAACAGGGCATTTGGTGCTATCGACCCTGCATACCAATTCTGCCGCTGCCACCTTGACGCGTCTTGGCAGTATGGGCGTGCCAAGCTTTCAACTTGCCAGTGGCGTCAATCTCATCATCGCCCAACGCCTAGCGCGGCGGCTGTGTGATGACTGCAAGCGCGCGGTAGTACTACCGCCACAGGTGCTGCGTGAAGCAGGCTTTGGTGATGATGACATCTCACGCACCCATCAGCTGTACGAGCCTGTGGGCTGCCATCGCTGCCGTGATGGCTATCGTGGGCGCGTGGGTATCTTTGAGCTGCTGCCGATCACGCCCAATATTCGAAAGTTGATTTTTGATCGTGCTGACAGCGATGTCATTGATCATGCCAATCGCCAAGCAGGTAATATCAGCTTGCGCCAATCAGGAATCGCCGCTGTCATGGCAGGCATCACAAGCTTGACTGAAATGCACCGCGCGACATCGGACTGATCGCATGAAACCATCATCTCAAAGTCCAACACAGCGCTTTAGTTATAAAGCCATCAACGCGCGCGGCAAAGCTGTTACAGGCGAGATCAGCGCGGCAAATCTTGCACTCGCCAAAGTCATGCTGCACAAGCAAGGCTTAGCACAAATCACGCTCAAGCCTGCAGCGGTGCGCGTATCGTGGCGAAAATCGCGCGTACGCCCTGCTGATGCTTTGCTTGGATTAAGAACACTTGCCACGCTGATCAGCTCAGGACTGGTGCTCACTCAAGCACTGGACATCGCCAAGCAAACCACCAACAGCACCGCCTTGGCAGCTTATCTGACCAAGCTAAAAACCGACATCGAAACAGGGTATAGTTTTGCCGCTGCCATCGACAATGCACCGCCTGTGTTTGGTGCACTTGCCTATCCACTGATCGATGCCGGCGAAAAATCAGGTGCGCTCGATGTCATGCTTGATCGCCTAGCTACCTATAGCGAACAGCAAGCCACCCTTAGAGCCACCGTCAAGCAAGCTGTGCGCTATCCGTTGATCGTGCTGATCGTTGCACTGGTGGTGATGGCGATTTTATTATTAAAAGTTGTGCCAAGCTTTGCCATGACTTTTGCATCAATGGGTGAAACTTTGCCTTTACCGACACGCATCGTGCTTGGCTTATCACAGTTTTTACAAAGTTATTTTTGGCTCATTTTTATGAGCATCATCGGCGTTATCGTCATTGGTGTGACAGCTTATCAACGATCTGCCGCCTTGCGCCATCGATGGGCTGTGTTCTCCCTGCGCCTGCCTGTCATCGGCGCGCTGATTCGCTTGGTTGGCAGCGCACGATTTGCACGCACTTTATCGACGACTTTTGGCGCAGGCGTACCCTTGCCACAAGCCCTAAGCCTAGCAGCACGCGCCACCGATCATCCTATTTTTATTAGCGCAACCGAACAAATCATCAGCCAAATCCACAGTGGTCACAGCTTATTTGCCGCGATCAAAAATACCGATCTGTTCTCACCGATGAGCGTGCAGATGATCGGCGTCGGCGAAAGCTCAGGCAAGCTTGTGCCCATGCTTGAGAAAGTCGCTGATTATCACGAACAACAAATCCACGCCAAAGTCAGCACCATTACTGGCATGATCGAGCCTGTGATGATCGTGGTGCTGGGAGTATTGATCGGTGGTTTGGTGTTGGCGATGTATCTGCCACTGTTTAATCTGGGAGCGGGCTTGTGATGATTTATTTGGTATTTATTGGTGTGCTTGGGCTGTGCATTGGCAGTTTTTTGAGCGTTGTCATTCATCGCTTGCCGATCATCATGCAGTGGCAATGGCAACAAGACGCGCAAGATTTCATTGCACAATCTGCCCTGTCAAGTACCACCAAAGACGATGTCAAACAGCACTTTGCCACGCCCTTGCCTGTATCAATGTCGCATCCGCGTTCGCAGTGTCCGACTTGTCATACGCCGATTGCTTGGTTTGATAATCTGCCTGTACTCAGCTTTGTGCTGCTGCGCGGGCGTTGTCGTGCTTGTTATGCGCCGATCGCTTGGCGGTACCCTGCTCTTGAGCTGATCACCGCCATCTTAAGCGTACTGGTTGTGCTGCGCTTAGATCTTGGTTTACAAGGCGCGCTTGGTTTGGTGTTTGTGTGGCTATTGATCGCTTTATCAGGGATTGACTGGCGGATGCAGATTCTACCCGATCGCTTGGTGCTGCCGCTTGGGATGATTGGCTTGGCTGCCAATGGCTTTGGGATTTTCACCACGCCAAGCGATGCGATCTTTGGGGTGGTGGCAGGTTTTGGTGCGCTGTGGCTGGTTAATGTGATTTATAAACTGCTGCGCGGTCATGATGGTATGGGTCTGGGGGACGCTAAGCTATTTGCCGCCATCGGTGCGTATTTGGGCGTATGGCAGCTGCCCTTGGTGTTACTGATTGCAGCCTTGATAGGCGTGGTGGTCGGTATCATTCACAGCGTTAAGCATGGGCACGCGCCGTTTGCTTTCGGGCCATATCTTGCCATCGGTGCGGTGGTGGCGTTATTATTTGGCAAATCTATGATGACATGGTATGTGTCGTTATTTTAAATGGCAATTTAAATGACAATTTAAATAATAAGGGGAAAGTAATGTCAAAATTCATCGTCGGACTAACAGGCGGTATCGGCAGCGGCAAGACAGCGGTGAGTGATTATTTCACCACCCAAGGCATGGATGTCATCGATGCTGATGTCATCGCCCATCACCTAACAGCAAAAGGCAGCCCGCTACTTGACACACTCAGACACGCCTTCGGTGACTGGGTCGTCGATAATGATGGCAATTATGACCGCGCTGCCATGCGTGCTTATATCTTTGGGCGTGATGATGAGTTGGCGCGGCTCAATGCCATCATTCATCCTGCCATCCGCCGTGCGATCATCGATGAGCTTGCGCGCGCGACATCGCCTTATGCTATCTTGTCCGTGCCGCTGCTGCTTGAAGGTCGCCACAGTACGCCCAATCTGCTTGAGCTGTGCGATCATCTGCTCATCGTCGATGTGCCTGTCGTTGTGCAGCTTGAGCGCGCAAGCCGCCGTGATGATAATGCCATCGTGCAGATTCAAGCCATCATCGATAAGCAAATCAGCCGCGATGAACGCCTAAAGCTTGCTACCAAGCTTGGTGCAGATATCGTGGATAACAGCCAAGATCTGCCTACTTTATACGCACAGCTTGCACCACTACACCAGCGATATTTGGCTATGGCAAAATAACTTGGCACAAAAATACAAAATATTTAACAAAAAACCCTTGAAATCTCCACCCAATGACAACAATAAGATAGCAGCGTTTTTGGGCGATTGATGCCAAATTCGCATAATAATATTATAAACATAATTAATTTACAGATATTGCATATCTTACACAATCGGTATATTATATATTACGATAACTTACCATTATAAATACCGTTATCATTCAATAATTAGTACTATGACCAATCAGGAGAATAACAATGGATAATCACAACACCACAGAACAAGCAGAACCAACCGTTTCTCTATCTCGCCGCAAGATGCTTGCCGCAACTGGTATCAGTCTTGCCGCCCTGCCATTAATGAGCAAAACTGCCTTTGCTGCAGATGGCGTCACCAAAACTGTCGCCCCTGCTGCTGCCATTCCAAAATTTGCCGCCACCGCATACGGCGCAAGCACGCGTGAAGGCAAAATCAATGTCGTAAACTTCAACCTGCTAGAAGACCAAGCCAAAAAAGTCATCCCGCAAGCGGGCTATACTTTCGTCTCTGGCGCAGCAGGCGATGAATGGACCTTGCGCGAGAACCGCCGTTCATTCGATGATTATCGCATCGCATCAAAACGCCTAGTCGGACTGTCGGCATCAGACATCAACATCTCAACCAAACTACTGGGTCACGACCTACCAATGCCAATCATGGTCACACCAATGGGCGTACACGGCATGGTACATGAAGGCAAAGAAGTCTTGACCGCTAAGGGTGCTGGTCTTGCAGGTACGCTATACTGCTCATCAGGTGCATCACACGCATCACTAGAAGAAATTGCAGCAGCGACCACTGGCCCAAAATGGTTCCAACTATACTACAATAAAGACGAGCAAGTAACACGCTCACTACTGACTCGCGCCAAAAAAGCAGGCTTTACCGCCATCGTGCTGACCGCTGATGCGCTTGGTCCAGGTCAATCAGATGCCTTCATCGCGCTAGGTCGCCCATTCCGTACTGACCTGCCATTCGGCAACCACGATCCAAAACGCGGCGGCAGCGGTGATTTCTTTGCCCAAAAAACCGACCTAACACCTGAAACCATCAAATTCATCAAAGAATTCACAGGTCTGCCTGTCATCGTCAAAGGCGTCCTACGCGCTGATGATGCGGTGCGCTTCGTCAATGCAGGCGCAGACGCGATCCAAGTATCGAACCACGGCGGTCGCCAAATCGACGGCGTACCTGCCAGCATGACTGCACTGCCTGCAATCGCCAAAGCAGTGAACGGTCGCGTGCCTGTACTACTAGACGGCGGCGTGCGTCGCGGTATCGATGTGGTACGCGCCATCGCGATGGGTGCAACTGCCGTAATGGTCGGTCGCCCAATGCTATATGCACTGGCGATGGGTGGCGCTGAAGGTGTACAATCAGCTCTAGAATGGCTAGCCAACGACACCAAAACTGCCATGCTGCTAGCAGGCGCAGGCAAGCTGTCAGACCTAGACGCAAGCTACATCGACATCGTCGGTGAAAATGCTCGCTTCAATGTCGCAAAAGGCTAATTAGCCCACGCTACAAGCATAAAAACTGGCACAGAATTCTGTGCCAGTTTTTTATTGTTTGTCGTTTAGGCGGGTGTAGCATTCGTGCCAATCACACCAATGCGCATCAATATTTGATTTATGATAAATTTTACAAATATCTTTGGAAAATTTATACATCACATATCTTATTGGTGCGTATAACGCACCCTATGGACTGCTCATTTGACATCATGATTTATAAAATCAAGCTTCAACTACCGACCCCTAATATATAAAATCACCCTACCGCCATTTTTTAATAATTGACAAAACAACTGCCAATTCGATGCTTTTATTTCATCAATAAAAAACTGCCCAGAAATCTTCTGAGCAGTTTTGCTTTGGGGTGATTGTCAATCAATTACCAGTTACCACGGCGGTGGTTTGATACCCAACGATACATACCCAAAGTATTTGGAATGCGCATGGTATCAAAGCCAATCCAGCTTTGGACTTCTGGGCTAAACTTCACATTGCGATACAGCTGATCCCATGATTGACCTTGGCGAGTCAGATCCAGCACTTGCTGATGCAGATCAACCATATAATCGCGCAGTGCTTGTTGGTCTTTTTTGGTCGCTGGGCTGTAGTGGCCAACATCGATCACTTCGACATCTTGTTCTAGTACCCAGTTTAGCGTATCGATCCAACCAGTGTAGTAAAAGTCTAGGAAGTCATTGTATGGCATTGATTTGCTTTCGCAAACATCGGTACATTGTAGTGCTTTTTGGCGTGGGAATAGTACCATCACCATGCTGTCAGAGTGGCTTGGTGATACATGATGTAGCAAGACTTTTTCGCCGCCAAGCTCGATTTCCATGTCTTTATCAAACACTTTATCAGGCACTGGTACAGGCAGTTTCTCACCAACGATCGGCTCAACCGCGCGCTTGTTCGCTACAACGATCGCACCAGCATCTTTAAACACTTGAGTGCCTGTGATGTGGTCAGCGTGTGCGTGCGTTTGGATCACATATTTGACAGGTACGCCAAAACGCGTCTTGATCTCTTTGTTCAGCCATTCAGCTGCACAGGTCGCACCACTATCCACCACCAGCGCGCCTTCTTTAGTGATCATCACAAGACCACTGTGTACAGCCAAACCACCGCCATTGGTATGGCGATAGATGTTATCCTTGATGTGTACCAAAGTCGGAGCATAAGTATCACACATCGCACCAGTGAAGTCAGGCAGCGTCTCACGGTTAAGATAAGGAGTGTGATCAAGCGGTGTGCCAGTATCTGAAGCAGCCATGGCTGATAGTGACAGGGTCGCGCCCACGAAGGCAGCAAGTGCTTTTTTTAACATGATAGACCTCGGTATTGTTGTTTTTAATTCTTGTTCGATCGCTGATGATTTTTCAATGATGTAGTTACAATTGGTATAATAGACATCAGCCTTGGACATAATACTCCTTGTTTGTAAATTTAGCAAGACAAAACTTGCTATTTTGTTGCGTGATTGCTCAAGATTTACACAATTTGACATATTTCGCTACAAAATCAGTCATGACAACTGATGTTTTTGGTGTGCTATTACAAGTGTCTTGTACCAATTTTCATCGGTTGCACAGATCTTGATTGCCTTATTTTTAATCATTCAATGATCAACATATCAATAAAAATCGCCAAATAAAAACCGCCCAAATCATTGAGCGGTCTTGATCGTGCCATCTATCCGTCATACAGATCAGCGAATCGGCGTCACCGCGCCATCTTGTACGCAGCGTCACTGAATCTAGTGCCAAAAAGCTGCGCGTAATGGCGATGTGCGCGGCGCGATTGTCGATGGCTTGGGTCAGTTCGTTATAATTGGTGACTTTAGTAATCGTAGTCATGATGATTTTCTTGTGTTGTTATTGTTGTTGAATGATCCGATTAAAAAACCGATGCCATCAGTATAGCACCAATGGCATCGGTTTGGATAATAAAATTCGTGTATTTTTATGAAGTTTACTTACACAAAAATTACTTGCAAAATGGATAAATTAAGATTATGCCGCAGATTTTCTCTGAAACACCCTACCCAAATCATCCATCAGCGTATAAAACACAGGAATCACCACAAGGCTTAATAGCGTCGATGTGATCAAGCCGCCTAGCACCGCCACCGCCATCGGACGGCTGAAGGTCGAATCGACACCGCCAAAGCCAATAATCAAAGGCAGCATCCCCGCACCCATCGCGATGGTGGTCATGATGATCGGCTGTGCGCGCTTACGGCAGGCATCGATGATGGCATCTAGGCGCGATAAGCCGTGTTCGTCTTGGGCAATGATGGCATAATCAACGAGCAAAATCGAGTTTTTGGTCGCAATCCCCATCAACAGAATAAAGCCAATCATCGCAGGCATCGACATACTACTGCCAGTCAATAATAAGCCCACGAACGCCCCACCGATCGACAGCGGCAGCGCCATCAAGATGGTCAAAGGCTGCAGCACACGGTGGAACAACAGCATCAGCACCGCAAAGATACAAAATACCCCCACACTCATCGCCATCACAAAGCCTGTGAATAGCTCCGCCATATTCTCCGCCTGCCCTTCATCAATGATATTCACACCGGCAGGCAGTGCGCTCATGATCGGTGTCGCCTTGACATCTGCCATCAGACTGCCAAGTTCGCCGCCAGCAGGTAGCACGGTGATCTTGATCGCGCGTTCACGATTTAGGCGACTGACCGACGACTCACCTGTGCCGAAGCTCAGCGATGCAACATCTTTGACTTGCACCGCTTGCCCTTTGCTGTTTGGCACATACAGATTGGCAAGTTCAGTCAGGCTTTTTTTGTGCTGATCATTAAGACGAATCACGATCGGGATTTGGCGCGTGTCTAGATTCAGCTTCGGCAAGGCTTGATCATAATCGCCCATCGTCGCCACTCTCAATACATCCGCCAGATCGCGCGTGGTCACGCCTTTATCCGCCATCGCAAGCTCATTGGGCGTGATCGACAGCTCTGGGCGCGGCAAGGCGCGGTTATTGATAACATTGGCAACACTTGGCAAGGCGCGCACCTGCTGCATGATCTCTTGTACCGTCTGCTCAAGCAGCTTATTATCACTGCTCGTCACCGAAAAGCCATAGCCTGTCTCGCTGCCACCTGTGGAGATGCCGACATTAAAGCGCGCAGACGGCACGGTCAGTAGCGCTTGATTGATCTGATTTTCGATCACGGTCTTGGTAGCGCGTTCTGTGCGATTAACCAGCTTCACTTCCAGCGTCGCCACATTCACCGAACCACCACGCATACTGCTTGGGTCGCCCGTGCTTTGCCCCTGTCCGATGGTCAAAAGCACACTATCCACGCCATCGATGGCTTCGACCTTGGCAAGTGCCATTTGACTGATACGCAGCGTATCATCGATGGTAGCATCAGGAGTCAGCTCAATCGTCACCTGCGTCTGATTCATCTCATCAGGCGGAATGAACGCCGATGGCAACAGGCTTGCCAAGCTTAACGATCCCACAAAAAACGCCAACGCCGCAAACACCGTCAGCGCGCGGTGCTTGAGCGTCCAGCGTACGGCATTTAGGTAGCGTTGCATGATTTTGCCTGCAGGTTTTTCTTCATGTTTACTTGGCTTAAGCAAATACGCCGCCATCATTGGTGTCAAAAGCCGCGCGACCAAAAGCGACATAAAAATCGCAATCACCGCCGTCCAGCCAAATTGACTGAAAAACTGCCCGACAATCCCGCTCATAAATGCTGTCGGCAAAAACACCGCGATCAAAGTAAAAGTCGTGGCAATCACCGCAAGCCCAATCTCATCAGCCGCTTCCATTGCTGCTTGCATCGGAGTTTTGCCCATATTCAGATGCCGCACGATATTCTCAATCTCAACGATGGCATCATCGACAAGCACACCGATGACCAAAGTCAGCGCAAGCAGCGAAATCATATTCAGGCTAAAGCCGAACAGATGCATGATAAAAAATGTCGGAATGATCGACAATGGCAACGCCGTCGCTGCAACGAAAGTCGCACGCCAATCTCGTAAGAACACAAAGACCACGATCACCGCCAAAATACAGCCTTCGATCAGCATACGCATGGTGGCGTGATAATTTTCTTCGATCGGCGCGGCATAATCGACGATTTTGTCAATATGCACTGTCGGCATCTGCGTCTGTAGCTCGGCGATGGCAGCATCGACAGCGGCGACCACTTCCACTTCACCAGCACCCTTAGCACGCGTGATATTAAACGCCACCACAGGCTCGCCTGCCAGTAGCGCCATCGATGTGATGTCAGCATGGCCATCTTCGATGCTCGCAAGGCTGTCTAGTCGCACCGCTGTGCCTGTCGGTGTGGTGATTTGTAAATCATTCAAATCACTGACGCGTGTGCCTGAGCCAAGTACGCGGATGGTTTGGTTTTGGTTGCCGATCTTCGATTCACCACCTGCTGCGTCTTGCCACTTGGCAAAAATCTGCTGCGATAAGCTGCTGATCGGCATCGATAAGCTCGCCAATAAATCAGGCTTGGGCTGCACCAAAATCTGCCGCTCCACACCGCCCACGCGCGCGACACTGCCGACGCCTGTGATGTCTGATAGCCGCTTGGTCAAGGTATCATCAACGAACCACGACAGCTCGCTATCGCTCATATTATCAGCACGCACCGAATAAGTCACCACAGGAAATCCTGCGGTCGAGACTTTTGAGACGATCGGCGGATTGGCAGCGGCAGGCAGATCGCCTTGTACTTCACTCACCGCTGAGCGCACATCATCTAGTGCTTCATCATTGGGTTTTTCTAATTCAAACTCGGTAAAAATCGTCACCACCCCAGTCTGTAGCGTGGTGCGGATATTTTTCACCCCTTCGATGTTGGTGATTTTGTTTTCGACTTTTTTGGCGATGTCGCTCTCAAGCTGATCAGGTGTCGCCCCTGGTAAGGTAATGGTCGTCACCACCCCCGGTAGGTCAATATCGGGAAACTGCTGCACTTTCATCTGATGAAAGCCGAAAATCCCAAGCAAGGTAAATAAGCTGAAAAATAAGATGGCGACCAGTGGATTTTTGATCGAATAGGCAGAAAAATTCATCACACCCCCTATTGTGCTGCGGTCGGCACAGGGGTGGTTTCGCCGTTAATGCTTGCCACCGTCACCAGATCATTGTCATTTAAGAAACTAACACTACTTGCGACGATCAGCGCATCATCAGGCAGATTGGCAGCGATTTTATTGTCCTTTTGGGCAAGGATGGTGATCGGCTCGCGCTTAACTTGGTAGCGACCATCTGCCACAGGGGTCAGACGCCATACATAGTCATAGCCATCGCTCGTCATCAGTGCGCTGATCGGCACGGCGCTGACAGTCTGCGCACCGAAGATGAATTTGCCCGATTGATACATTCCTGCTGACAGCGCGCCATCATTAGGCAGGCGCACATGGACAGTCATGTCGCGGCTGTCATTCGCCACAGGGCTTAGGCGCGTGACACGCCCTGCGATGATGCGATCACCGATGGTAAGATGCGCGGTTTGTCCGATTTGGATGCGTGATGCTTCAATCGGCGCGACTTGCGCTTGCCATTCTAGTGTACCATTTTTGATGATGCTAAATAGCGGCGCGCCTGCGACTTGCGTACCGACTTGGGCATTTTTGGCACTGATGATGCCATCGACAGGGGCGGTGACATTGCCGTCTTGCTGTCGAGTGCGCGCGGTGATCAGATTGGCTTCGGCGGCAGCGACATTGGCTTTGGCTTGGGTAAGCGCCGTGCGATAGGCGTCGATCTCTTGGTGGCTGATGGCATCGATGGCAAGTAGCGGCTCTGTACGCGCAAGATCAGCAGCGGCGCGAGCTTCAGCGGCTTGTGCGGTGGTCAGCTCTGCTTCAGCAGCACGCGTCTGCTGCTGAAGCGTACGCGTATCAAGCACAGCAAGCACCTGTCCTGCGCGCACGCGATCCCCTTCTTCAACCAGCACCTGATCGATGGTGACACCTGTCAGCTGACCGCTCACTTCTGCCGTATCGACTGCAGCGATCAGCCCATTGGCATCCAAGCTATGCTCAACCTGCGTCATCTCAGGCGTCACTGCTTCGACCGCCATCACCACCGCTTGGGACTGCTCAGCCTGCGGCGCATCCTGTGGCGATGTCGTCTCAGGTGCGGTACTGCCACGCCCGATCAGCACGCCTGCTGCAAGTAGCGCGACGGCGAGCACAGGCTGCCACCAAGCAAATTGGGGGTTTTTATATGATGCTGTCATGTTCTTGCCACCATCTTATGATTTAAAATAGCTTATTATACTGTATTTTGGCGACGTGCTGATGACACATTTGTGTCACTATGTAGTCACGATTTATAATTGGTGTAATATAGTGATTTAACTTCAAAAATCGCCATAACCGTTCGCTCTGAGCTTGTCGAAGGGCAATGGTTTTTCATCATGGTTCGACAAGCTCACCACGAACGAAAACCCAATCGTGGTGCATTTTGGAGTTAAGTAACTATAAATGAATTTTGGAAAACTGGGTTATTAAGCCATTGGCAGTTTGATAAAGTCAGATAAATTTGAAGAAAAATCTTAGGAAAAATTGATGTCATGATAAGATTTTTATCCAATTAACTGACATCGCTAAATTTTATCAACCCAGCCCATCACCATAACGCACCGACCACACCACACAGCACCACCACCGCCCACGGCGGCACACACCACGCCATCAGTGCTGTCATCGCCACAATCACCACTGCAAAATCCGCCGCCGTCGCCACCGCACTCGTCCAAATCGGCTGATACAGCGCCGCAAGCAAAATCCCCACCACACACGCATTCACACCCATCAATGCCGCACGCGCCCGAGCATGATGGCGAATCGTCTGCCAAAATGGCAACGCACCAAACACCAGCAGAAACGATGATAAGAAAATCGCTACCGTCGCCACCACAGCTCCTGTCACGCCTGAGACTGCTGCGCCCAAAAAGCTGGCAAAAGTAAACAGCGGGCCGGGTACTGCCTGCGTCGCGCCATAGCCTGCCAAAAAGGTGCTATTATCCACAAGCCCTGCGCCCACCACTTCTGACTGTAGTAGCGGCAGCACCACATGACCCCCGCCAAAGACGAACGCCCCCGTCCGATAAAAGCTATCAAACATCGCAAGTAGTGACACATCGAACGCCTGCACCAACATCGGCAACAGCACAAGCAAAGCAGCAAAGATCATCAGCCACACCGCACCTGCCGACCGACTGACAGGCGCCGTCATCGTCTCATGCGTCTGCGCCATCACCGGCCGCAAAAACGCCATGCCAAGCACCGCCCCAAGCCCAATCACCACAAACTGCAGCCACGCCACAGGCATCAGCAGTAGCGCACACGCACTCAGCACCGCCAGTGACAGCGTCTGCACCGTCGTGCACAGCTGCCGCGACATTCCCCACACGGCCTGCGCGACCACCGCCACCGACGCAAGCTTCAGCCCATGCAGCACGCCTACCCCAAGCAGATCTGCGTGCGTCGCCACACCAAAGGCAAATAAAGCAAGCACCGCCGCTGATGGCAAGGTAAAGCCAAGCCATGCCGCACGCGCACCCAAATAACCTGCGCGAGTCAGCCCAATGGCGATACCCACTTGGCTACTGGCAGGGCCGGGCAAAAACTGGCACAAAGCAACAATCTCGGCATAGTACGCTTCGCTCAGCCACCGTCTGCGCGCGACGAACTCTTCGCGAAAATAGCCCAAATGCGCCACAGGACCGCCAAAACTTGTCAAGCCAAGTTTCAAAAACACCGCCCAAACTGATTGATCGGTGCTGTTGTTTTTGTGAAATTTATCTTGAAAATCGTTTTGAAAGCTGTTTTGAGAATTGTCTTGCAATTTGGTCATCGCCACTACCTGTCAGTCGATTTTTGGGTCAGTCCCAGATTTTTTCGGATACGGGTGATACTTTGGCGCGTCATACCAAGATATGAGCTCAGATCTGCCAAAGACAGCCGCTCGACAAGCTTGGGATTATCTTTGATAAAACTTAAATAACGCGCGGTATTATCCGCGATCAAAAAACTCTCCGTTCTCTCGATATGTCTGAACAACAGTGCCATCGTCTGCCCATGCACATAGCGCAAAAAATCAGGATATTTATCACAGCACGCTTCAAAATGCGCCTTATCCAAAATCATCAAAATGCTCGGCTCAATGGTCTGCATATTGTATTTGGTCGGCAAATCCTTGAACACCGCCATAAAATCCCCCACCGCGTCCTGCTCTGCTATGAACTGCACATTGATCTCGCTACCATCAGGCATTTGATAAGATAATTTACACAATCCAGATAAAATAAAACCCAGCTTATCAATGCTCTGCCCTGCACTCGCCCAATAATGCTTGGCAGGCAGCCGCTCGATGGAAAATGACGCGCTGATCCATGCGACATCATCAGTACTGAGCATCGGTAGCACGCTTTGTAGATATTGCCGATGCAGTGTGAAAATCTCGCTGTCATTGAGCCGCCAAATCACCTTGGGGTCAATCTCAAGCATCGGTTTTTCATAAAGGATTGGCATGGTTATTACATCCATTTAACAGTGGATAAGTTGGGAGAAGTTACGGTTATTTGTTATAACTTATTGATATTATTTGGTTTTTAAAGTTAATCCAACAGGTTAAAATTTCACTCATCTAAAGCCAAAACACCCTAACGACTTTATAAAAAATCACACATTCACATATTCTTGGGCAGATGGAATCCAAGTCTGCATAATCCGCGCTGCCTTGTCAATCTGTGCACCATCAGCAATCAAGCGATGCGCGATTTTGCCTGCCGCCTCAAGCAGCACTTCATCACGCACGATGTCTGCCAGATAGTAGCCCATATCGCCTGTTTGTCGCTTGCCCAGTAGCTCGCCTGCCCCACGCAGCTCAAGGTCTTTTTGGGCGATGACAAAGCCATCGGTGCTATCACGCAGGACATTGAGCCTTTCGATCCCTGTCGGTGATAATGGCGCTTGGTACAGTAGCACGCAGAAGCTCTTGGCACTACCACGACCGACACGCCCACGCAGCTGATGTAGCTGAGATAAGCCGAGTCGTTCGGCATTTTCGATCACCATCAATGACGCATTTGGCACATCCACACCCACTTCGATGACTGTCGTCGCGACAAGCAGATCGATGTCACCCTGTTTGAACGCCATCATCACCGCTTGCTTATCCACAGGTTTCATCTTGCCGTGCACAAGCCCTGTGCGGATATCTAGCCTATCGGTCAAATCCTGATACAACAGCTCTGCCGACTGCGCGTCCAAGACGCTTGACTCTTCGACCAGTGGACAGACCCAGTAGGCTTGCTTGCCCTGTTTGCAGTTTTCGCGGATACGCTCGATGACTTCATCACGGCGATCACGATTGATGGTCACAGTGGTAATCGGCGTACGATTGGGCGGCAGCTCGTCAATCACCGACACATCCATATCGCCATACATACTCATGGCAAGCGTTCTAGGAATCGGTGTCGCTGTCATGGTCAGCTGATGCGGTGTGCCACCTGCGACGCCTTTATTGGTCAGCTTGAGCCGCTGCTCCACCCCAAAGCGATGCTGTTCGTCAATAATCACCAGCCCAAGCTTGGCAAAAACCACCGTATCTGAAAACAGTGCGTGCGTCCCCACCACCACTTGCACATCGTTATTTGCCACTTGTTCAAGGGCGGCCGCTCGCTCTTTGGCGGTTTGCTTACCAGCAAGCCAACCGACACCGATACCCAGTGGCTCAAACCATTTTTTAAAATTCATCAAATGCTGTTCGGCCAAAATCTCCGTCGGTGCCATCACCGCCACCTGCCAACCGCTATCAAGCGCATAGCACGCCGTCATCGCCGCCACCAAAGTCTTGCCCGCACCGACATCACCTTGGATGAGCCTGAGCATCGGCTGCGATGTCGCCATATCCGCCACCGCTTCACCGATCACTCGCTGCTGTGCGCCTGTGAGTGCAAACGGCAAACTGCCTGCCAGACTCTGTGCCAACGGGCTATGACTCTGGCATTTTGGCGCTTTGTGATGATAGACATTATTACGACGAAATAAGAAACTCAGCTGATGCGCCACCAGCTCCTCGATGATGATACGCCGACACGCAGGGTGTGAGCGGTCTTTGAGTCCGTTTAGCAGTGCTGTCTGCCCAAAAATATCCGCATCTTGCTTGGGCAAATGAATCTGATGCAAAGCAGGCAACAAATCGCCCGACAGCCCCACGCCCACCGCACGCAGCTCATCATCCGACAGACAGCTGATGCCCTCACGGCTCACGGCTTGTAGTGCCAATCGCACCAGTTGGCGCAGCTTATTTTGATGCAGTCCTTTGACTGCAGGATAAATGGGTAACAGCCCGGTCTCAAAGGACTTGCTGCCTGTGATGTGATACTCAGGATGCGACATCTGCGTACCAAAACGACTGATCTTCACCTCACCAAAAGCGGTGATTTTCGCCCCCACTTCCATCGTCGATAGCAGACTGGCATAAGTCTTAAAAAACCTGAGCACCACAAGCCCAGTCTTATCCTCCAAAGTCACCGACAGACCAGTTTTGTTTTTTTCGACCCAAGTCACCGTCCCTGACACCAACGCACTCATCCCATGCTCAAGCTCGCCGATCGGCACGATACGGCTGCGATCTTCATAATCTCGTGGCAAGTGCATCAGCATATCAAAAATGCGATAAATCCCAAGCTCTGCCAAGCGATTTGCCAAGGCTGATCCCACCCCAGCAAGGGCAGTGACAGGCAGATGAATGGTCATGGCAGATGCGTTCATGATGATACCTAGTATGAATCGGATGATGAGAGAATTTTAAAATAATTCACCCAAAAAAGCAAAAAGCCGACACCCTGCCGACTTTTTTGCCATGATGATGACTTTGGTAGATTACCAATCATCATCTTCGCTATCATTTTGTAGAATCATACCGCCTGCAACGGTATGGTAGGTTGCTTCATCAATCAAAATAAATGACCCTGTTGCTGTATTTTCGGCATATGGTGTCGCTAAAATTGGCTTTTGTAGGCGTAAAGTAACTTCACCTAAGTCATTCATATTTAAAGTATCTTTATCACTAAAGTTGCTTAAAGTATGTACGTCCCACACATGGTCAATGCTATCGACTTTGGCAAACACAGTTTGCGTGGTGTGTTTTAATAAATATTTGCGTACAGGGTTTAACGCACGGCTATCAAACCAGCATAAAGTCGCTTTAATTTCTTTGGTTGGCATACTCTTTGAATGGCTTGAGATCAGCGTATCACCACGAGAAATGTCGATGTCATCGGCAAGGCGAATGGTAACTTGTTCACCACTGCTGGCAGATTGTACAATCCCATTTGGACTGATAATTTCGCTCACGGTGCTCACACGACCTGATGGCTCAACACGAATTTCATCGCCAACAGCCACTTGACCTGCTTCAATACGCCCTTGATAACCACGGAAATCATCTTGTTTATCACCATCTGCACGCAGAACAAATTGTACAGGGAAATGGAAATTCGCTTTATCTTCTTGGACAAATTCGCCTGTCGGTAAATCTTCTAAAATACCGAGCAATGCACCGCCTTGATACCACGGTGTATTATCACTCTCGTGGACGATATTATCACCATTTAACGCTGAAATTGGGATAAATCGTACATCATTTAAGCCTAATTGTTCCGCTAAAGTTTCGTAAGCACGGACAATGGCATTAAATTTATCTTCACTAAAGCCAAGTAAATCCATTTTATTGACCGCCACCAGTACGTGTGGGCAGCGTAAATGTTTTAAAATGGCTGAATGGCGTTTGGTTTGTGGTAATAATTGGACGGGTTCTTGACTAAAATCAATTTGTGATGCGTCAAGTAAAACCACCGCCGCATGAGCAGTTGATGCCCCTGTTACCATGTTGCGGGTATATTGTTCATGCCCTGGCGTATCAGCGATGATAAATTTGCGTTTTGCCGTTGAAAAGTAGCGATACGCCACATCAATGGTAATGCCTTGCTCTCGTTCGGCTTCTAAGCCATCAGTTAACACAGAGAAGTCAATCACTTCAGATTGATTTTTGGTTTTAGCAAGGTTATTGAGTTGGTCGGTCAATAATGCCTTGCTATCGTATAGCAGGCGCCCAATGAGCGTACTTTTACCATCATCCACGCTACCTGCAGTAATAAAGCGTAATGGTGCATATTGATTTAAATTTGACATCTTGTTATCCTTTTTAATTCTGTTTAATCTCGGTCAAGTCATTTGGCAGGCAATTTAGAAATAACCCTGTTTCTTGCGTTCTTCCATCGCCGCTTCGCTGACTTGGTCATCAAGGCGAGTGGCACTGCGTTCAGAGATTTCAACCACAGCAGTTTCAGCAATAATTTCTTCTGGGGTGCTTGCCGTACTTGCAACAGGACAAGTACATGAAATATCACCAACCGTACGGAAACGCACTGAGCGAATTTCGCTGACATCATCAGCACCTTTTGGCGTTAATGGGGTCACAGGCACAAGTAAGCCATTTTTTGCCACAACTTCACGTTCATGTGCATAGTAAATCGATGGTAATTCTAAGTTTTCACGGGCGATATATTGCCAGATGTCTAATTCTGTCCAGTTTGAAATTGGGAAAACACGCATATTTTCGCCTTTATGGTGTTTGGCATTGTACAATGACCATAATTCTGGGCGTTGGGCTTTCGGGTCCCATTGTCCAAATTCATCACGGAAAGAGAAAATACGCTCTTTGGCACGGGCTTTTTCTTCATCTCGTCTTGCACCACCCATCAAAGCATCAAATTTATGCTCGGCAATGGTTTCAAGCAAAGTGACGGCTTGAGCACCATTGCGTGAATCGGTTTCTTTACGCAAAACGACCGTGCCTTTGGCAATCGAATCTTCAACATGACCCACCACCAAGCGAGCATTTAATTTTTTGACTTGTTCATCACGGAAGGCAATCACTTCTGGATAGTTATGCCCTGTATCGATATGCACAAGTGGGAACGGCAGTTCAATGTCTCGTCCTTCGATGGCAAAGGCTTTGCGTGCCAATGCCAAAAGCACCACCGAATCTTTACCGCCCGAAAATAGCAAAGCAGGGTTGCTACATTCGGCAATCACTTCTCGAATAATATAAATCGACTCAGCTTCGAGCCAGTCAAGGTGTTTATTTTGCAGGGTTGTTTGTTCTGTCATAATCAGTACCTAATTTTATTAACTGTAAGAAACTCAAGCGTTATTTACACTTTGCTTAAAATAAAACTCTAACCACTCATAAGGAGTAAAAGTTAAAGTCTTGCCAGTAGTCTCATCTTTCTTACTTAAAGATGAGTGCGGTCTAACAGTGTTGTAGAAATTAAGAAATCTGGTTAATTCTTGCTTTCTATGCTCACTGCTGACAAATTCATGTTTATCATGCCAAAGCTCCATTAATGTTCGTATGACCCTTTCAGCTTTGCCGTTGGTTTGTGGCCTACCTACTTTGGTAAATTTTTGATTGATGTTGTTTTGATAGCAGGCTTGAGAAAATTCATGGTCTTTTGTGCCTTTATATTCTGTGCCATTGTCAGAATAAATCACATCAATTTTGTAGGGGCATGGCTCTATCACTTGTTCTACAAGAAACTGTGTTGCACTAAAGGCTGTTTTATCCGGCATGATGTCAGCATACAATTCGCGAGAATAGTCATCTATGGCAACAAATAGATATTCTCTAGGACTGTTGGCATTTTGTCCTTTGAGCAAGGGCAGGCGTTTGGTGTCCACATGCACCATCTCACCAGGATAGGACTTATTGTATCGCTTGGCTTGCTTTTTGAGCTTATCCTGTATGGATTGTTCAACTTTAGCAAGGCGTTTAATACCATATTTGGCTTGTTTAAAGCGATTGTTGGTACTGGCTTGGGGCTTGAGTAGCTTAACACGAGCAAGTTTTAAGACTTTGTAAATGGTAGGTCTTGATACTTTGTACTCCAATGCTAGTGAAGTAACTGACTGCCTGTTCTTGTGATAAGCAGTCCAAATGGCTTCCCGTTGGTAGGGAAGCAATCGTGTATTTTTATGAATGTTCATTTGCAGTATTTTACCTTAATACTGTAAACAACGGTAGTTTATCTTACATATTAACTCTTAAAACTTAAACTGGGATTTTTCCGCATTTTTCTAAATTTTTCTGCGTTAAATTATTCAAGGCTTGATCAGCAAGTTTTGCGACGCCATTGGACAATTTAACAAGAAAATAATTATTTGTGCAAACCACATTCTTTACTATCTCGGTTTTCCCACCACCAACGCCCAGAGCGAATGTCTTCACCTTCTTTGACAGGCATGGTGCATGGCTCACAGCCAATGCTTGGATAACCTTGACGGTATAATTCATTAAATGGAATGTTAAACTTTAAAATATATGCCCAAACATCGATTTCTGACCAGTCATAAATCGGATTATATTTAGCAATATTACGACCATCATCATGCTCTTCAAAGGGTAAATCCGTGCGGGTGACTGACTGTTCACGGCGTTGTCCTGTTAGCCATGCATCAGCATCTGCCAATGCTCGGTTTAATGGCTCAACTTTGCGGATAAAACAGCATTGTTTGCGCGCATCGACACTGTCATAAAAGGCATTGAGACCCTGTGTTTTGACATACTCATCGACTGCCGTATCGATGGGATGATACAGCTTAAAATTTAGGTCTGGATAGCAAGTTTTGACCACATCAATCAAAGCCAGCGTTTCAGCATTCAGACGCCCTGTCTCAAGGGTAAAGACTTCAACTTTGGCGTTAAGATTTGCCAATGCGTCTGTAATTACCATGTCTTCAACTGCCAAAGATGATGCAAATTTGACCATATCATGCTTGGCGATGATTTCAGTTAGGCGATGTTTTAGTGTACTAATTTTATCTTCTAAGGCAGTAAAATCCGCTTCGCTTGGCGTGGGGATTTGCCAAAATTGTGGCTTTGTAATCATTATCTGCTCCCTTGCGGTGGCTTTTTTATGGCAAGTTTTGTGATAACTTTGCATGGCATTTGGTATGGCAACAAAGTATCATTTTGCCACCAAAATCGAAAATACCATTTTGTACAAAGTAAATCGCTTTTTGGCATTAAGGGTGCAAACAGGCGGCAGATAGATGGTGAATGGAGCAGCGCAAGGCTACAAATTTGGTACACAATGCGCGTAAATCTCAAAATTTACACACAAAAACTGTGCTATATTGGCAGCATCTTTTGCCAATTTCATCCAGTGAACAAGGATATTGCCATGATGACACGCCTGATGCCACTTGCTGCCGCTGCGCTTGCCTTGAGCGCGTGTGCGACCAACGCCCCTACCACGACCAAAACCAGCACGCCTGCTGCCAATGATGATCGCCCTGTGGTGGCATTGGTCTTGGGCGGCGGTGGCGCGCGTGGCTTTGCCCATGTGGGTGTCATCGAATCGCTCGAAGCGCATGGCATTCGCCCAGATCTCATCGTCGGCACCAGTGCAGGCGCAATGGTCGGCTCACTGTATGCCAGCGGTATGTCACCGCAGCACTTGCACGACATCGCAACCACGCTCAATGAGCGCGATTTGATCAACATCACACCATCCAAACAAGGCTTCATCGATGGCTCTCGCCTGCGCGATTACATCAATGCGCGCGTCAATCGAAGACCGATTGAGCAGTTTCCCATCCGCTTTGCCGCTGTCGCGACCGAAATGCACTCAAAGCAAGCGGTTGCCTTTCGTCAAGGGGAAGCAGGGCTTGCAGTACAAGCATCATCAAGTGTGCCGAATCTATTTATCCCGCCACGCATCCCCGAAAACGGCGGTCACAAATACATCGACGGCTCACAGTCTGCCCTACTGCCTGCACGCATCGCGCGCAGCCTTGGTGCGGATGTGGTGATCTCGGTGGATCTGATGGCAAAGCCTGTCACCGCCGATGAAGCAGACAGCCAAGCCAACACAACCACCGCCAAGCCAAACACTGTCGGCATCACGCGCGATGACACAGGCGTCGGCATCAAATGGGGTGAGCAGTCGGTGAATATTCCAATCGACATTGCCAAGATGAATGAAGTGAGCAAGGGCTTGCCGTTCGAGCTGCCTTTGGGGGATATTTTTGGTAATATGATAAAGACTTTGCCTGCCAAGCAAGAGATCGAACTGCCCAAAGAGCTGCCGACTCGCCTGCCAAGCAATGCCAGTGAGTTTTGGCAACTATTTGGTCAAGTGGGTGCAAATCTTAAGGCAAATCCTGCCGATATCGCCGCAAGCGATGTGGTGATCGCCCCTGATTTATCAAAGGTTGCGGTATTTGATACCACAGGTCGTACCGCACTGATTCAAGCTGGCAAAACCGCCACCGATGCCCAAATCGATGCCATCAAACAAGCCATCGCCACCGCACAATATCACTATGTGGACAACACTCAATAATGCTTTGCTTATTTCAAACAACGGTCAATGGTATATTGACCGTTTTTGTTGAATTAAAATAATGCAGGTAACACGCTTTCCACCAATAAAACAATCAAGGAAATTAGAAACGGTTTGGATTTATGGTGCGTGGTATGCGTCCTACCACTATCAAAGTCAATGATAAATTTATCAAAGATTACCGACTTCTGTCTATCTCATAACCAGTTAAAACCAAGTTTGGCGTTCCATTATATAAACAAAATACGCCTTGTGGGTATCTACTATCATTAGCAATAATAAAACCAAAACCATTGTATTTACTTCGCCAAGTGCCTTCAGGGTAGTCCATATACCAAGTTCTATCAATATACCAACCATCATCTTGAATCGGACTAATAAGTTGATGTTTTAAAGTGCCATCTGAATAATAGATGGCGGCATTGTTGGGTGGTGGGAAGTACCAAGGAGGTTCTTTGATTTGACTAAAACAACTAGGTTCTTTATCAAAGATAACCAAGAATTCTTTACCGCTCTTCAAAGGGGATATATTGTCAGATATTGGTAGGATATATTCAGAGCCATTGGTATAAATTATTTTTATCCTGCTGTCTACTACTGGAATTTTTTTCTTCAAGACATAATCGTTTAATATTTTAATGCTTTCAATAGATGAATTTGGATGTACCTCATATTCAAAAACATCTCCATTTTGAAATACACCCATGGTTATTACTTTAGTAATTGATAACATCACTTAATTTCCTTAATACTATCAAAATCAATGATAAATTTATCAAAGATTACCAACTTCTGTCTATCTCATAACCAGTGCGTAGGGTGCATACAACGCACCATTGAAACAGATTTATGGTGCGGTGCACGTACCTTACCACTTAATTAAAAAGGGGTTTGTTTGTTATGTCCAGCCATTTTGTTCTGCCATTTCTAGCCATTTATCAAAATTATCGCAATAGCTAACATATTTAGGGTTACCTAAATCAACAACAATGACTTGGGGACTACCTGAAATGTCATTGGCATTAAAGCAAGCAGCCCAATCTCCGTTTCTAGCAAAAGGGATTAAATTATTTAACTTGGCAAGCTCTTGATGAATGTTCATTACTTCTGTCAGCTCTTCTTGACAGTCCTCAAACCACCAAGGAAACATAAATTCGCTGTCCCAGTTGATCGTGGATGTGTCTTTGGATAAGTTAAGATAGCTTTTTGGGTATTTAAATCCCCCTGGTAGCATTTCTTGGGAATAGGGATTAAAAGAGATTTGTTTTTTCATAAAAAATCCACTATTTTTTAGGTTGGCAAATTTGGATTTCTTGATTGCCTACTTTCACTTTCTGACAATCATAGTGCGTAGGGTGCATACAACGCACCATTGGAACAGATTTATGGTGCGTGGTATGCACCTTACCACTAATCCCATAACCAATGATCGATTGGACAACATCGGATTTACACCCACCATTTGCCACCCAACAAAAAACCCAATTGCATTGTACACAATTGGGTTTGGCGTTGTAAATACGGTCAATCCATCACACACGCTCAATGATCGTGGCGATACCTTGACCCAGACCGATACACATGGTGGCAAGACCGATTTGGGTGTCTTGTTGCTCCATGACATTCAGTAGCGTCGTGGTGATACGAGCACCCGAGCAGCCCAGTGG
Organism: Moraxella sp. FZLJ2109; assembly: GCF_024296965.1. NCBI lineage: Bacteria > Pseudomonadati > Pseudomonadota > Gammaproteobacteria > Moraxellales > Moraxellaceae > Moraxella > Moraxella sp. FZLJ2109. The sequence goes on along the minus strand of NZ_CP101112.1, from coordinate 1,139,251 downwards.
ATGACCCAGCGCGATCGCACCACCGTTGTGATTGACGATATCTTGCTTGTCTAGCAGATCTAAGCCTTTTAGCACCGCCAAGCCCTGAGCGGCAAAGGCTTCGTTCAGCTCGATGGTCTGAATGTCAGACAGCTGCAAGCCTGCGCGTTTTAATGCTTTTTGGGTCGCTGGCACAGGACCATAGCCCATGATCGCAGCATCACAGCCTGCGACCGCCATCGCACGAATGCGCGCGCGTGGTTTTAGACCCAGTGCTTTGGCTTTGGCTGCACTCATCACCAACATCGCTGATGCACCATCTGACAGCGCTGATGAAGTGCCTGCGGTGACCGTGCCGCCTTTTGGATCGAAGACAGGTTTTAGTGCTTGGAAAGCTTCGATATTGGCATCAGGGCGGATGACTTCATCGACGGTGCATAGCTGCAGATTACCATCAGCATCATGCCCTTCGATACCGACGATTTCATTGGCAAATCGCCCTTCGGTGGTTGCCACCCATGCTTTTTTGTGCGAATTGACACCAAACTGATCTTGCTCTTCTCGAGTGATGCCGTTTAGGCGACCCAGCATTTCTGCAGTCAAGCCCATCATGTTTGACGCGCGCGCATAGTGCTTAGATGCTTTTAGGTTCAGGTCAATGCCGTGCGTCATCGCCACATGACCCATATGCTCAACGCCACCGATGATGAACACATCGCCTTGATTGGTCATGATCTGTGCCGCTGCCGTGTGCAGTGCTTGCATCGATGAGCCACACAGACGGTTCACGGTTTGGGCGGCGACTGATTTTGGCACGCCTGCGATCAGCGCGGCATTACGGCCGATGTTCATGCCCTGCTCTAGCGTTTGGTTCACACAGCCCCAAATCACATCTTCTAAAATCGCAGGATCAATGTCATTGCGCTCAATCAGCGCACGAATCAGTGCCGCTGACAAGTCATCAGCGCGCACATTGCGAAACATACCATTTTTGGTCTTGCCCATCGCGCTACGCACGCCATCGACGATCACCACATCTTTTGGACTTAATACTGTCATTGTAATATCCCTTGTTATCAATTAGTAAAATGTCTTGCCAGCTTGTGCCATCTCAACCAGTTTGGCTGGTGCTTCGTACGCCTTGCCAAGATGCGCGTATTTATTGCACAGCTCGACATAGTTCGCCACGCCGATTTGGTCGATATAACGACAAGGACCGCCGCGGAACGGTGGGAAACCTACGCCCATGATCATCGCCATGTCCGCTTCGCCTGCTGATGCGACGATGTTGTCTTCTAAGCAGCGCACGGTCTCGTTACAAAATGCGATCATCATACGATTAACGATTTCTTGATCATCGACGCTGCGGCTGTCGGTTTGAACCGCTTTTAATAGCTCATAAGTGGCATCATCGGCAAGTTTTTTCGGTTTGCCTTTTTTGTCCATTTCGTATTTATAAAAACCAACACCGTTTTTCTGACCCAAGCGATTGTTTTCAAACAGATGCTTGATGCCGCCTTTATAATCAGGCTTCATGCGATCAGGGAAACCTTCTGCCATCACTTCAGCGCCATGCACGCCTGTATCCAGACCGACGACATCGATCAGATAAGCAGGGCCCATCGGCCAGCCGAAACGCTCCATCGCCTTATCCATCTGTACAAAGTCCACGCCCTCTTTGAGCAGCAAATCAAACGCGCCAAAGTATGGGAACAGCACGCGATTCACCAAGAAACCTGGGCAGTCATTGACCACGACTGGGGTTTTGCCCATTTTTTGTGCCAAAGCAACCGTGGTCGCGATGGCTTTTTCGCTCGTCTGCTCGCCACGGATGACTTCCACAAGTGGCATACGATGCACAGGGTTAAAAAAATGCATACCGACGAAGTTTTCTGGGCGTTTTAATGCTTTGGCAAGGCGCGTGATTGAGATGGTCGAAGTGTTCGATGCCAAGATGGCATCTTCTTTGACCAAGCTTTCGACTTCGGCAAGCACCGCTTCTTTAACCTTTGGATTTTCGACCACGGCTTCGATGACGATGTCAGTCTCACCAAAATCGCCGTAGTTGAGCGTCGGGCGAATGCGAGATAGGGTCTCACCCATCTTGGCAGGGGTGAATTTACCGCGCTCCACTTGCTTAGATAGCAGCTTGGTCGCTTCATTCATACCAAGCTCAAGCTGCTCTGACTTGATGTCTTTCATGATGATCGGCAAGCCTTTGCTCGCGGCTTGATAAGCAATACCACCGCCCATGATGCCTGCGCCCAGTACCGCCGCTTCGCTGATCTCGTGCGCATCTTGACTGTGCTTGCCGGCAAGTTTTTTCACCAATTGATCATTTAAGAACAAGCCCACCAAAGCCGCTGCTTGCGGTGTCTTGGCTGCTTTGGCAAAGCCTGCTACTTCTACCTTGATCGCTGCATCGCGTGGCAGATTGATGTGTTTTTCGATCGCTTCGACCGCAAGCGCAATCGCAGGATACTGCTTTGGATTTGCCTTAGCAAAAATCATGCCCTTACCCGTATTGATGCTCATCGCTTGTTCAAGCTGATTAAGCTTCACTGGCTCAAGTTTTTCTTGGCGTTTGGCTTGCCAATTGATCTCGCCTGCGATGCATTTTTTTACAAGGTCAATCGCCGACTCGCGCAGTGCATCATCTGCCACCACCGCATCGACCAAGCCGACTTTCAAGGCTTCTTCAGGCTTATAAAATTTACCCGTCGATACCGCTTCTAGGATATTATCCACGCCGATCAAACGCGCACCACGCACCGTACCGCCCCAACCAGGGAAGATGCCAAGCTTGGTCTCAGGCAGACCAATCTGACCTGATGTGCCCATCACGCGGTATTCGCAGACCAAGGTCATCTCACAGCCGCCGCCCAATGCCGCGCCATTGATCGCTGCAACTTTTGGGAATGGCAAATCTTCAAAGCCGCTAAAGACTTGGTTAAAATCATACAGCCATGATTCTAGCTTGTCTTGTGGCCATTCAAAATATTCAACAAACTCGGTGATGTCCGCCCCTGCGATGAAGACTTTTTTACCCGATGTCAAAACCAAGCCCTTGATATCATCGCGCGCTTTTAGCAGCTCAACCACTTGGGCATATTCTTCACTGGTCGCACGGTCAAATTTATTGACGCTGCCATCTTTGGCATCATAACAAAACTCGACAATGCCTGCGGCCTGATCGATAAAATCAACCCAGATTTTATTTCCTTGAAAAATCATAAAAGCTCCTTGATGGATGTTTTGATAAAGTCGTTTTGATCAATGATCGCTTGCAGGCTACTATACCACAAGGCTGTGACAATCTGACTTGCCCAAAGATGACCAATGGGTCATGATTTTGCACGCTGATTATCAGTAATAAAAAACACCCGATAGCATATCTATCGAGTGTTGATGGTTTGTATCGTCAAGCGATTATTTGCGCTCGCCAAGCTTGGCACTGATTTCGCGCAGTAGCAGTACTTCTTCTGATGGTTCAGCTGGTGCTTCTTCAGCCGCTTCAGCTTTGCGCAGCTTGTTCATGCCTTTGACCATCATAAAGATGATGAACGCTAGGATGATGAAGTTGATCACCACGGTGATGAAGCTACCATAGGCAAGCATTGGCGCGCCCGCTTCTTTTAGTGCGTCGTAATTATTCGCTACGCCCGCTGGCGCATCGCCCAATAGGATGTACATATTTTTGAAATCGATCTCACCGCCGACGATGAATGATACGATCGGCATGATGATGTCTTCAACCAATGAAGTGGTGATCTTGCCAAATGCTGCACCGATGATCACACCGACTGCCAAATCCATCACATTGCCTTTTAGGGCAAACTCTTTAAACTCTTGAACCATGCTCATGGTAAATACTCTCTTAACTTGATATTAATAATAAAGTACCTAAGCAATCTGTTTAGGTACTTTATTGTATAAACTGTACAACTTGTCAATCTGTCAGCATAACGCTTAAAAGTTGTGCAATTTTAACACAACCAAACAACCAAACTGTATCAAATGATGGTAGCTTTGTTATCTTATGTTAAAAAACAATACTACCTTCGTCGGATACGGTGTTTAGTCTTTTTTGCGACCTAGGCGTTTACGCTCGTTTTCGGTCAAGTAGCGTTTGCGGATACGGATTGATTGTGGCGTGACTTCTACCAGCTCATCATCTTCGATGAATTCTAGCGCCTGCTCAAGGGTATATTCTAGTGCAGGGGTTAGAATGATCGCATCGTCTGAGCCTGACGCGCGGATGTTGGTCAGCTGCTTGGCTTTGGTTGGGTTTACCACCATGTCATCTGAGCGTGAGTTGATACCGACGATCATGCCTTCATAGACTTCCAGCTGCGGCTTGGCAAACAGACGGCCACGCTCTTGTAAGCTAAATAGCGCATAAGCTAGGCAAGTACCTGTCACCATCGAGATTAAGACACCATTTTGGCGACCTGCGACGCTACCGCCTTTGGTCGGACCATAGTGGCTGAAGCTTGAAGTCATGATGCCCGTGCCTGATGTCATGGTCAAGAACGCTGAACGGAAACCGATCAAGCCACGCGATGGCACAGTCGCTTCGATGCGGATACGGCCTTTGCCATCGACTTCCATATTGGTCAAATCGCCCTTACGGTTGCCCATCTCTTGCATTACCGCGCCTTGGTGCTGTTCTTCGACATCGAAAGTGACATTTTCGTATGGCTCACACATCACGCCGTCGATCTCTTTCATGATCACTTGCGGACGCGATACACCCAGCTCAAAGCCTTCGCGGCGCATATTCTCAATCAATACTGATAAATGCAGCTCACCACGACCAGAGACTTTGAACTTCTCTGGACTGTCGGTATCTTCGACGCGCAAGGCAACATTGTGAATTAGTTCACGATCCAGACGCTCACGGATATTGCGCGAAGTGACAAATTTACCTTCTTTACCAGCAAATGGTGAATCATTCACTTGGAAGGTCATCGAGACAGTCGGCTCATCGACAGACAGCGCAGGCAGTGCTTCGACATTTTGTGGATCGCAGATGGTGTCTGAGATGTTCAGCGCATCAAGACCTGTCACACAGACGATATCGCCCGCTTGTGCAAAATCAACATCCACACGCTCAAGGCCATGATAGCCCATGATTTTTAGGATACGGCCATTGCGCTTATTACCATCTTTATCGATCACAGTCACTGGCGTATTGGTTTTGACCGAACCGCGCTGGATACGACCAACACCGATGACGCCCACGAAGCTGTTGTAGTCAAGGCTTGAGATCTGCATTTGGAATGGGCCATCGACATCGACCTTTGGCGGCTCAACGATATCAACGATGGTCTCAAACAGTGGCGTCATGTCTGATGCCAAGTTATCAGGCTCAAGACCTGCGATACCGTTAATGCCTGATGCATAGACGATTGGGAAATCCAACTGCTCATCGGTCGCGCCTAGGCTATCAAACAGATCAAATACTTGGTCAATCACCCAATCAGCACGCGCTGCTGGTTTGTCAATTTTATTGATGATGACAATCGGTTTTAGACCACGCGCGAAAGCTTTTTGGGTTACAAAGCGCGTCTGTGGCATCGGGCCTTCTTGTGAATCGACAAGCAATAGCACGCAGTCCACCATCGACATCACGCGCTCCACTTCGCCACCGAAGTCGGCGTGGCCTGGGGTATCGACGATGTTAATGCGGTATTCGGTATTGGTGCGCTTGTCTGTCCATTTGATGGCGGTGTTCTTGGCAAGGATGGTGATGCCACGCTCTGATTCCAAAGCGTTTGAGTCCATTACGCGCTCAATCTCGCCTGAGCGATCGCCCAATGCACCTGATTGCTGTAGCAGCTTATCAACAAGAGTGGTTTTACCATGGTCAACATGGGCGATGATTGCGATGTTGCGCAAATTTTTGATAGTGTCTGACATAAAATCTCAATTTAACTTAAGGAGCGCACCGATATGCATCATATCAATGCCTAGGAGAAATTTGTGATATAGCCAAACAAATTTGAAATAAAACAAGCAAATCGAGCGAAGCTGTATATGCGGCACTATGAGCGCCTTAGCTTAAGCATTATTTCAAAGTTAGCAGACTATAATTCATAAAAAACCGTTTATTATAGCATATATTTAGGGTAAATTAAACCAACATTTGCCATCATCACACCAATCACACACCCCATAATAAAAAAGAACCACCCCGATGGGATGGTTCTTGATTGATCCAATCAATCTAAAGATTATTGAACTTGCATATCTTTAGTTTGTGGAACGGTAGTTACTTTGCTACCAGAGATAACCGCTTCTACACGACGGTTCATTGCTTTACCTTCGTCAGTGGTGTTTGGAGCGATCGGACGATCGAAGCCATAACCAACAGCGCTTAGACGGTTTGGAGCAATGCCGAACTCGTTAGATAGAACTGCTTTGATTGCGTTCGCACGAGCTTCAGATAGGCGTTGGTTGTAACGCGCATTTGAGCGTGCTGAATCTTTAGAAGCGTGACCTTCGATTTGTGCAGTTGCATTCGGGAATTCACGCATTTTTTCTGCTACTTTAGCGATTTCTTCACGGTATTGTGGTTTAACCGCTGATTTGTCGTAGTCGAAGAATACGCGTAGTTCTAGGCGTAGGTCTTCACGAACATCTACATCTACTGGGCAGCCGCGCTCATCAACAACAACATTTACTGGAGTGCCTGGGCAAGCGTCTAGGTGATCAGGTACACCGTCTTGGTCAGCGTCAGCAGTAGTGTCAGCGATTACAGTTGGCTCAACCAATGCAGGTGCAGCAACTGCAGGAGCTAGACGACCACCTAGAGTAACTTCTAGACCAGCTAGAGCTAGAGCTTCCCACCAGCTGTTATCGAAGTTGTAGATACCACGAGCTTCACCGCGTAGTGCTAGTGCATCATTGATTAGGTAGCGAGCACCTAGACCAACATTACCGATGGTGTCTTTTGATTGTGCAACTTGTTGACCAGCTTTAACTGTTTGACCAGCTTTGATGCCTTGAGCGTTGCTGTCGTCAGCTACATATTGCTCTTGTGCTTCAACTTCGATCTTAGAACGACCAGCACCGATCAATGCATATGGCTTGAATTTGTTGTCAGCGTTGTAGCCAGTGATTTGTTCTAGACCAACTAGGAAGTTACCAGTGATCATTTCTTGCTCAACATCAAAGCGGTTCTCGCCTTTTTTTGCTGAGTATTCAGAAGCTTCACCATTTGCGTTAGATACGCCGTATTCTACTTGGAATTGAGTAGATGGCGTTAGTTCGATACCAACTGCTGCACCCGCGTATAGGCTGCTTTCTTTAGCAACGCCGCCATTTTTTGGGTTAGTGACATGTGATTGATTCACATAGTTGTTGTTTAGTTGCTTACCAGTACGAAGTACTTCGCGTTGCTCATCATCAGCCATGTTAGTGATGTGTGCACCGACTAGTGGAGTTACAGTAACGCCAGCTTGCGCAGCAACTGGAGCAACTGCAGCAGCAAGAACCGCTAGAGCGATTTTGTTCAGTTTCATAAATTCCTCCAAAGGAATGGTTGGGTTTTTTGAAAAAAGTGTAACATAACATTACTACGGTCTATTTTAGCACAAAGATCCCCAACTGCCAAACATATCTTAACGATATTTTTGCACTTGCATCACCTTGACATCGTATAGACCAAGACCGATGGGTAAAGCTTAACCGCAAATGTGATATTTTACAACCTTTTTTTTGCTGATTGATACACATTATTACATAAAAATTACCAATTTTTACGATGTAACGGCGCGTTTGTACAGAATTTGAACAATCTTAGTGGGGTTTGACATATTTTGTAGCATTTTTGCTCAAACTGCCCAAGATACAAAGTGTTCAATATTTATACAGGATTGGCAAACGCCTGCTTCATCGCCTTGACTGCACTGTCTAAGCCCATAAATACCGCATCAGCAATCAGCGCATGGCCGATGTTCAGCTCATGAATGCCATCAATCTGCGCGATGGCAGCGACATTGTCTCGCGTCAAACCATGCCCTGCATTGACCAGAAGATCAGAATTTGCCTTGGCATGAGCGACCGCTACCTTGATGCGTGCCAATTCTTCTTGGGTCTTGGCGGCATCACGATCCAAAGTGGCGTGCGCATAAGTACCTGTGTGCAGCTCGATGGCATCGGCTTTGAGCGCGATTGCGGTGTCGATTTGGTGCAAATCAGGATCGATAAACAGCGACACCAAAATGCCCGCTGCCTGTAGCCTAGCGATAAACTCACCCAGATTTGGCAAATTGGCAATGTCCAGACCGCCTTCTGTGGTCAGCTCTTGGCGCTTTTCTGGGACAAGGCACACCCATGCAGGACGCACATCCAGCGCGATGGCAAGCATCTCATCGGTGACCGCCATCTCAAGATTCATGCGCGTGGTTAGGCGTTTTGCCATCTCATAGACATCAGCATCGCGAATGTGGCGACGGTCTTCGCGCAGATGCAAGGTGATGCCTTCTGCGCCCGCCTGCTCACAAATCAGCGCGCCTGCAATCGGGCAAGGATAGCCCACGCCGCGTGCATTTCGCAAGGTGGCGATGTGGTCGATATTGACGCCCAATAATGGTGTATTCATGGCTTTTCCTTTATGTTTTAATAAAATTTATAGCATCAATCAATTTAGATTATTTAACCATAGCGTAAGCTTTGTTGCCACAATGTGCGGCTGTGCAAAGGCTTATAATCCAGTAGGCTATCCATCAGTTGCCGCTGCAGCTGATTGAACTGCTCCAAAAATGGCAATACCGCCGCCTGCTCATCATCGACATCGAGCGCAGCCCCCATCTGCATCAGCTCATCGCCGCTGTAGCGGTGGCGACTGACTTTGGTGGTCAATTTGGCATCATTAATCAGCTCTGCCCGATCAGGCAAAAAACCCATCTGCGGCACGAAGCGATACACGCCATCAGCAGTAATCAGCGCGCCTGTGCCATCGGTAACAAAATCCAATGCCACGCCAAGTTCAGCGAAAATCACACGCTCAAAGGCACGCAGATACACACAAGTGGCAACAAATTCATCACTCTGCGGTAGATTAAGTAGATCAAGGCTTTGTAATTTTGCCAATTTATGATGGTAAGTCTGCCACAGCATGGGACATGGATTTTCTGCTGCCAAAAGCCGCGTCAAAACTTCATTCATATAAAGCAGCGCATAGCGCACACGCCCTTTGATCACCCCAAATCCTGTCGGCACGGCAGGCAATGCCATCGCATCGACAAATTCACTGGCAAATCCTAAGCTTGGCTGACTAAAGCTTTTTAGGGCGTGATTGCCCGTCGCCAAAAGCCACACAGGGCTAAATAAAGGCAAGCCACGCGTACCCACGCCATGCACCACGCCATGCTCATGACTGAAAAACTGGTAGATCGCCCGTTTTTCTTGATAAGCCCGACTGTGTAGCACATAGCCATTGAGTGCCGTGGCACGCATAACTTTTTCCTAACTTAGCAAGGTTGCGATGGGTTATACAGGTGTCAAATTTTTAATAACCCAAACTGTTCAGCGCGCGCTCATCATCCGACCAGCCGCGCTTGACTTTCACCCACAGCGTCAGCATGATTTTGCGGTCAAACAGCACTTCCATATCCTTACGCGCATCGATGCCCACTTGCTTGATTCGCGCGCCTTTATCACCGATGATGATGGATTTTTGACCTGCTCGCTCAACGAAAATTGTCGCATCGATGAAAGTCACCGCACGACGCCATTTGCCTGTCTCAGGATCTTGGTGCGCAGGTTCATCTTTAAAGGTGTCAATCTGCACGGTCAGATCATACGGCACTTCATCGCCTGATGTGCGCATTATTTTTTCGCGGATAATCTCCGATGCCAAGAAACGCTCTGAGCGGTCGGTGATTTGCTCAGCATCAAAAATTGGCGGGCGCATCGGCAGATATTCACCGATGACTTGCACCAATCGCTCAAGATTATGGCGGCGCAGCGCCGATACTGGCACGATGTCAGCAAAATCAAAGCTTTCATTGAAACTTTCGATCAATGGCAACAGCTGCGCTTTATCCTTAATCGTGTCTGATTTATTGATCACCAGCACCACAGGCAGATTGGTCTGTGACAGCTTTTCTAGGGTCAATAAATCATCTTCGCGCCACTGCAGACTATCGACGACGAACAGCACCAAATCAACATCTTGCAGTGCTGAGATCGCCGCCTTATTCATGCGCTCATTGATCGCGCGCACTTCTTTACTGTGAATCCCTGGTGTATCGACAAAGACGATTTGCTTGGCTTCATCGGTCAAGATGCCGTGAATGCGATGGCGCGTGGTTTGTGGTTTGCGCGAAGTGATGGATAATTTTTGACCCAATAAATGGTTCATCAAAGTCGATTTACCGACATTTGGACGACCAACGATCGCCACAAAACCTGCCTTAAAAGCATCATTGACAGAGGTTGATTGAGTTTCAAAAAACGCCGCAATGGTGTCTTCGTTGTTTGGATTTGTGTGATCAGTCATACATTACCTTTTTGGGCTTAATATTTGCTGTAAAAAAGCGAGATTAGATTTTGATAGAAAGTTTGTGCAGCTGATTGATCATCAATTCAGCGCATTTTTGTTCGGCGATACGGCGCGACGCCCCAGTCTCAGTGATGGCTTTTGCTCCTACGACCGCGACCGAGCAAGTTACGACAAAGGTTTGATTGGGTGCATTGCCCTGGGTGTCAATCAGCTCATAAGTCGGTAGCGCCAAGCGATTGCCCTGCAACAGCTCTTGTAGGCGTGATTTGGCATCTTTTAGCACCGTTTCTTGACCAACTTCATCGATCAGATCACCATACCAAGTCAGCACCAAATCATTGACCAGCTGACTGTCACCACTGTCCAGATAAATCGCTGCAATCAGTGCTTCGACCGCATCAGCTAGGATGGATGCGCGATGACGACCGCCGCCTTTACGCTCGCCCACGCCCAAGATCAGATGGCGTGATAATTCCAAGCGTTCGGCAATCTGCACCAAAGTCTCTTGGCGCACCAAAGTGGCACGCATACGCGTCAGCCGCCCTTCATCATGATTAGGATAACGCAAAAATAAGCCACGCGCAATCACCACGCCAAGTAGTGCATCTCCCAAAAACTCCAGTCGCTCATAGCTGTTTTTTGGGTCGTATGAGCGATGGGTCAAGGCTTGGCGCGGCAAGGCAGGATTGGCAAAGTGATGACCCAATTTTTGGCACAAAATGGGCAATCCTTGCTCAAAATCACTAAAATGCGGCTGCTGACTGGGCAATTTGCTGATTTTTTTGGTCACTTGCGCCCCTTAGTTGTAAGATAAACTACCGTTGTTTACAGTATTAAGGTAAAATACTGCAAATGAACATTCATAAAAACACACGATTGCTTCCCTACCAACGGGAAGCCATTTGGACTGCTTATCACAAGAACAGGCAGTCAGTTACTTCACTAGCATTGGAGTACAAAGTATCAAGACCTACCATTTACAAAGTCTTAAAACTTGCTCGTGTTAAGCTACTCAAGCCCCAAGCCAGTACCAACAATCGCTTTAAACAAGCCAAATATGGTATTAAACGCCTTGCTAAAGTTGAACAATCCATACAGGATAAGCTCAAAAAGCAAGCCAAGCGATACAATAAGTCCTATCCTGGTGAGATGGTGCATGTGGACACCAAACGCCTGCCCTTGCTCAAAGGACAAAATGCCAACAGTCCTAGAGAATATCTATTTGTTGCCATAGATGACTATTCTCGCGAATTGTATGCTGACATCATGCCGGATAAAACAGCCTTTAGTGCAACACAGTTTCTTGTAGAACAAGTGATAGAGCCATGCCCCTACAAAATTGATGTGATTTATTCTGACAATGGCACAGAATATAAAGGCACAAAAGACCATGAATTTTCTCAAGCCTGCTATCAAAACAACATCAATCAAAAATTTACCAAAGTAGGTAGGCCACAAACCAACGGCAAAGCTGAAAGGGTCATACGAACATTAATGGAGCTTTGGCATGATAAACATGAATTTGTCAGCAGTGAGCATAGAAAGCAAGAATTAACCAGATTTCTTAATTTCTACAACACTGTTAGACCGCACTCATCTTTAAGTAAGAAAGATGAGACTACTGGCAAGACTTTAACTTTTACTCCTTATGAGTGGTTAGAGTTTTATTTTAAGCAAAGTGTAAATAACGCTTGAGTTTCTTACACCTTAGTCAATCGCGCCATTGCGGCTAAAGCTTGGCAGATTCAAACCCGGTTCTTTGTGCATCCAGATATAAGTCGCTTTGCCTGACAGGTTTTTTTCTGGAACAAAGCCCCAAAAACGCCCATCTTCACTGCGATCGCGGTTATCACCCATCACAAAATATTGCCCTTCAGGTACGGTAATCGACCACTGCACGCCTGCCGAAGCGGTCAGCTCTGGCGAGTTTTCGAGTAAAAATGGCGCATAGGCAGACGCATTGACATTCGCCACATAGCGCGCATTAAAGCTGTGCTTGCCTAAGGTTTCTTGTTGATAACGCGCATGGCTTTCTTCTTCACGACCCAAAGCAGCGCGCTGATCATCGCTCACCGACTCGCCATTGATCGCCGCAGGATACATCTGATCGATCAGACGCGGCTGCATTTGATAAGTGACTTTTTGGGTATCGATCGCTTTGCCATTGATGCTGATGATGCCATTATTAAAGCTCACCGTATCACCTGGTAAACCAATCACGCGCTTGATGAAATAGATATTTTCTTTCATTGGATAGCGAAATACCGCGACATCGCCATGCTCAGGGCTGCCCGTATCGGCAATCTTAGTATGGGTAATCGGCAGACGCAGACCGTAGGCGGTCTTATCAACCAAGATAAAATCACCCGTATAAAGCGTCGGCACCATCGATGACGATGGGATATTAAACGGCTCAACGATGAACGAGCGAACGATGACAATCACCGCAAGCACTGGCAAAAACTCATACGCCCAGCGCACCAAGAAATTCTCACTCGGTGGATTGCCTTGTAAAGTGGCTTGTTTGGCTAGGTTGTTTTGGTGCGTTTGATATGCTTGCTTGACCGCATCAGGCGTGCTGTCATCAGGGCGAAAATTCTCCACTGTCGCAGTTATTCCTGCCGCTGATAACGCCGATGCCAATGCCGCTTGGTTGTCTTTGCTTTGTGCTTGCAATGCCTTGCTGTCTTTATCAAATTGCTTGACGGCACGATGCTGCTTGAGTGCAAATTTATCCACCAACCAAATGAGCAAAAACACCAATGTCACAGGCACAATGACAAGATTAATATCAAAATCCACCAAACTCTCCTACAGTTGAAATTCTCACGATCAGCGGGGCGTTGCACACCGTGCGGATATTATAACAACTGCTTGTATCTTCAGTTAAAATCAATGGTATAACAAATGTATAAACGCAAACCCCTACGCAAGCAATGCGTAACGATTTACCGTCAGCTATCAACTTTAAGCACCGCCAAGAAAGCTTCTTGTGGGATCTCAACGCTACCCACTTGTTTCATGCGTTTTTTACCTGCTTTTTGCTTTTCAAGCAGCTTTTTCTTACGGCTGACATCACCGCCATAACACTTGGCAAGGACATCTTTACGCATGGCTTTGACCGTGCTGCGTGCGATGATTTGGCTGCCGATAGCCGCTTGGATGGCAACATCAAACATTTGGCGTGGAATCAGCTCTTTCATCTTCTCAACAAGCTGACCACCACGGCGACGCGCGTGCTCTTGATGGCAAATCATTGCTAGAGCATCGACTTTTTCGCCATTGATCAAGACATCGACACGCACCAGCTTATCGGTCTCATAGCGTTCAAAATTATAATCCAAAGAGGCAAAACCACGGCTGGCAGATTTTAATTTATCAAAGAAATCCATCACCACTTCGCCCATCGGAATGTCAAATACCACCTGCACTTGGCGTGCCATAAACTTCATATCCACCTGCACACCGCGACGCTCAATGGCAAGCGTGATGACATTGCCCAGATATTCTTGGGGTACTAGGATATGACAACGAGCGATCGGCTCACGGAACTCTGCGATTACGCCGACATCAGGCAGTTTTGATGGGTTATCAACATAGACGATGTCGCCATTTTTCTTGACCACTTCATAAATTACCGATGGCGCGGTGGTGATCAGATCCAAGTCATATTCGCGCTCAAGGCGTTCTTGGATGATCTCCATGTGCAGCATACCAAGGAAACCACAGCGAAAACCAAAGCCCAACGCTTCAGAAGTATCTGGCTCAAAAAACAGCGCCGCATCGTTGATTTGTAGCTTTTGTAGCGCTTCACGGAATTTTTCAAAATCACTTGAGTCAATCGGGAACATCCCTGCATAGACCTGCGGTGTCACTTTTTGAAATCCAGGGATATTATCAACATCTGGCGTCTTGGCGTGCGTGATGGTATCACCAACTGGCGCACCTTGAATGTCCTTAATTCCTGCAATCACAAAACCCACTTCGCCTGCGTACAAAACATCCGTCTCAAGCGATTTTGGGGTAAAGACACCGATCGATGTGACGATGTGGCTTTCGCCTGTCGATTTGATAAAAATCTTATCGCCTTTTTGTACGCTGCCTTCACGAACGCGCACCAATGAGACGACGCCCAAATAATTATCAAACCACGAATCAATGATCAGCGCCTGCAACGGTGCATCGCGATCACCAACAGGCGCAGGAATACGCTCCACCAGCACTTGTAGCAGCTCATCCACACCAAGACCTGACTTAGCTGAAACGCGCGGTGCGTCCGCTGCTTCGATGCCGATGATGTCTTCGATCTCTTCGATAACGCGCTCAGGCTCAACTTGTGGCAGATCGATTTTGTTCAGTACGGGCAATACTTCTAAGCCCTGCTCAACCGCGGTATAGCAGTTGGCAACTGATTGTGCTTCTACGCCTTGGGCTGCATCGACGACCAATAGCGCACCTTCACACGCTGCCAATGAACGCGACACTTCATAGCTGAAATCCACATGACCAGGGGTGTCGATGAAGTTTAGCTGATAACGCTCGCCATTAGGATGATCATAGTGCAAAGTCACCGACTGCGCCTTGATGGTAATGCCGCGCTCACGCTCAATGTCCATCGAATCAAGCACCTGCGCTTGCATTTCACGGTCAGACAGACCGCCGCAGACTTGGATAAAACGGTCGGCCAGAGTCGATTTGCCATGGTCAATATGGGCAATGATCGAAAAGTTACGAATCTTGGTAATGTCAGTTGGTTTTTTGGTGCTCATACGATCAACGCTCAGCGTATAAAAAATGATAAAATAGCTATCTATTTTACATGATTTGTATGACTTTCGCCATATAATTTAAAGGATGGATAAAGAAAATCCCACCGTTTTGGCAGGATTGATTTGGCAAATGAATGGGAGCGCTTGGCGACAATAATGCCAAACTCTCGCTTAGTGCAGTCCGTGTTTGCTGGATTTTTTTGGTGGCACGCCAACATCTTGAGCATGGATATACGGCAATGCCCATGGCGATGTACCATAAAACGAGCCGTTCAGCTGTGTTTGTTCAATCAGATATTCACGAAATTTTAGATAAAATTCATGATCAGGCGCAACAGGATTGCCCCAAAACTCATCCAATGACTGCTGATCAGTCAGACGCTCAATGTCATACAGCGCGCGACCCATGATTTTGGTGGGTTTTTGGTGATAAATCGACTGCAAGCCTGTGGTGCTATTGACCGTAATCATGCCGATGCTGTGGCGAATCAAGCTTGGCAGATGCATATCACAGCCATAATGCGCACGCCCTTGTAAACCCAATTCATCCGCCCATTGGTGAATCAGTGCTTTATAATCGCGATGTCCCCGATCAAGCGGATGGTGTTTAAATAAAATTTGCGTGTCTTTGGGTGCGAACTTGGCAAACGACACCATCACTTCACGAATAAAGTCAGTGACATCATCATAATCACTGTGATGGGTGATTTGTGAATCGTTATGCACTTGTAAGCTGACCAGATAATACTGCTCGCTTGCGGTGCGCGTTAGGCGTTTTTGTAGCCATTTATCAGGATAATATCGTGCAATTTTTCTAAACGGTGCAATCAGCCACGCAACCATTTCTTGCCAAATCGATAAGCCGCGATAATGCTCATAATGCGGATAACGCCACTGCCCCAAAAAGACGATGGCATAATAGACGATGCTTGCCACACACAGTCGCCAAAAACGATTGGCGGTGTATTTGGGCTTGTCATTGGCTTGATCAAAGCTTTCGATCATCGCAGGATTGAGCTGCGAAAACCCATTGATACCACCTTCTTCAAGCGTGATATAATCAGGGCGCAGATAGCCTTCTTCAAAGACAAAAAACGAGACGCCAAGCCGCGTGGTGACATCTTTGGCGATCATATGATACGGGCGGCAGTCATTAAAACACACCACCGCATCGATCTGATGTTCTTGGATAATCTTTGTAATGAATGCGTCAAATTCATCCAAACGGCCACGAAAGTTGGACATCTTATCCTTGTGGCAGTAGAAAAACGCATCGCCAGCATTGAAGTTAATCTTATGAACCTGTCTGCCGCCGTCCATCAAAAAAGTCGCAAAACGACAAAAAAACGCCCCCATCTTGCCTTGTAATAGCAAGATGTTTTGGTGGTCAAGCAGTCGTTTCATGGATGCGGACATGACAAGCCCTGTGGCAAAATGGCTAAATAGCGACTAAATACTGGCGATTGCACCGTGTTAGACATATAAACTGTCTAAATTTTGTGCAAAGTAAGCACTTATTGTAACATAAGTTTTGCCAAAGTTTAGTATCAAATCGTAAATTTGCGCAATTGCATGAATTTGGTCTTGGCAAAGCGCGAGATACGCTTGGCGAGTGTCGGTGTGGGCTTAGCGTGCGTGGATTGATACAGATAGTCAATCACCTGCTCGACGCTAGCAAGCCCATGACCGTGCGGCAGGCGATACACAGGATAATCAATCAGCGTACCATGAATCAGCGCAGATAGACTCAGCGGAGTTTGGCGTTGTCGCCGTGCGATGGCGGCAAGCTTGGGCATGTTATCAGGCTCGATGATGTCAGTGGTCAAGCCAAAACCTGCATAAAACGGCAAGCCATAGCACACCACTGACACCCCGCGCAGCAGTGCTTCAAAGCCTGTCAATGAGCTGATGGTCTGCACCACATTGACCACTGCCAAGCACTGCGGCATGGCGGTATCATGCGCGATGATATCAGCAAGCTTAAGCGTCTGATCATCCACCTTGCCCAAGCGTAGCCCTGCTTCGATATCGGGATGTGGCTTATAGATGATGATGTCATTGGGGTGATCGGCGCGCACACGCTTAAGCAGATCAGCATTGGTCTTGATGATACTGGTGCAGTTTTGTACCGATGCATCATCTTCGACTTGTCCAACCACCAGATGGATGGTCGCACTGGGATTGGCTTGTTTCAGCTTAGCAATTTGCGCGCCAAGCTGATCATTGTGCGTACCGACATTGTATTTACTGACTTGATTGGCAAGTAAAGTTTGCTGCAGTGCGGCAGCTCGCTTAGCCTGCTCATCAGTCAAATCAATGCTTTGTAAAATCATCTCCAGTCGAGATGGCGCGGTGGCATCATAATATATGCCAACATCATCCATCACCACAGACAGCGGCTCAAGCAAGGTTGCGCCCAAGCCATTTGAACGGATAAAACCATCTTCCATGCAGATGATGGCAGGATTTGACTGATTTTGGTAGGTGTGAATTTTGTTTGCTAATTTGCGCTTGGCAGCCAAACCCCAAACGAGATATTTGGTATCTACAGGCAAGCCGCTTAAGGCTTTTTGATCATCTTTTTTGGCACGCTTGGCATTGTATTGATCGGTGAAAAACAAGCGCATTTTGGTTTTGGATTTAAATTTAAGCTGAGTTTGTGGAAATTGGCTAAAGCCCTTAACAAACCCTGTTTTCCAGCGGCTAAAATCATATGCCAAAACATCGCCTGCGACAAAGCTTTGCTGATCACGATTGCGAATCAAATAGTCAATCACCGTTTCAATTTGGCACGCCTTGGCTGTCGCAGGGTCGGCATAATAACTATAATCAATATACGCTGCAAAAAATGCCCGCTCAAGCGTCACGGTGGTTAGACCTAATGCCGCTCGCCGCGCCTTGACCTGTTGGTACAGATCGCGCATGGCGGGATTGTCTTGCAAATAGGTATCATCAGTTAGCCCTAGACCTGCATACCAACTCATACCAAAACTTGCCACTGATTTGCCCAGCATTAATGCTTCAAAGCCTAGATGCGAGCTGACGGTATAAACAGCTTTGGCATTTTCAAGTAATACAATGGGATTGACAGCTTGTTTGATAATCAGAATGCGATCAATGGTATCTTGGCTGATGCCATGACTGCTAAGACAATTGACAGCTTGGGTGTGTAATTTGCCCGTGCTATTGACCAAAAAACCAAAATTGGATGCTGGATGCGCCTTGATGCACACTTGCCCGCCGTTTGCCATTGCTGATTGACACGCGTTTAGCAGCATGGCAAAAAAATTTTCATCGCGTGCACCTGCACCCGCGATGGATGCATCACCCGCCACTTGATCAATCACCAGATGCAAATCGGTAGGTAAATTGGTCGCAAGTGTAAGGCTTGGATTGTATTTAGAAAGCTTATGCGCGATAATTTTATGGATCAGATACTTGGCGCGCTGCTGCTTATCATCATCAAAATCAGCCGCGCGATTTGCCAACAGCCACTCTAAGCGTGATGGCGCGCGCAAATCAAAATAAATACCCACATCATCAAGCACAAAGCTTGCCCCATAACGGCTTTTGATACCGCTATCTAATGAGCGCAAAAAACCATCTTCGGCTGTCCATAGTGGCAAATTTCGCTGATTGGCAAGTTTTTGTGCTTGTTTTGCAGAAGGTTTTTGCCCCCATGCCAAAACTGCTTGCGTACCTGCAATAGCATGATTAAGAGATGGCTGCGATTGTCCAGATTGCTTGCCAAATGATAAGGATTTTTTCACTGACAATACAGGACATACAGGCACACCAAGGGCAGTTGCCAAAAGCTGATTATTTTTGGCAATGCCCACAGTTGCAAGCAAAAACTTACTTGGCAAAGGCGCAATGGTCATTACAACGCCGCAATCACGCCAGCTGCCACAGCGATTTGATAAAAGATTTGTGAAATACCGCGTGCGATCTCAACACGACGCGTTTTCACTTTTGGCAAGACCATGATCTCATCGCCCTGCTGTACACGATAGGCGGCATTGACCACTTTGGTCTCGCCATTTTGCTGCATCACTAGGATGTTTTCAGGATCGGCATTAGCATCCATACCGCCTGATTTAGCGATATAATCCGCAACGGTCAAATTCGGATCAAAGGTCAGCGCCCCTTGTGCGCGCACCTGACCATTAACAGTGATGACCGAAGTCTGCTCAGGAATCTCAATGATGTCGCCTTGTTGTAAAATCACATCCTGCCATGAATTTGGCACAACCACAATGCGACCTTTTGGCTCGACACGGCGCGCTTTGGCGATAAACTGCTCAACAAGCTTAGCATCTTCAGCGCGCAATTGCGCTTCTTCACGCGTGATTGATTGCGTAGCAAGTGTCATTTCTTCCAAGCGATCCAAGGCTTGATTGATCGATTGTTTTTGTTGTTCGGCGACTGATTTACGATAAATTGATAGGTTTTGTAAATTAGCAAGGCTAGATGGTTCAAGCTGCGCGATGACATCTTTTAGACGCGCACCATGTGGCAAAATCACCGCGCCATTGCCCTTATGCGCACCCGTCACCTGCACCGCGATTGTGCCTGCATAGCGATCTGAAGTCACCACAAGCACATCACCATTATTGACAGGCACTTGGCTTGCTTCTGATAAGGCATAATATTCTGCCGTCTGCGCACGGCCAGCGGCGCGCGTGATGCTGACATTGGTAGCATCCGCCAAAGGATTGGCAATTGACAACACATCAGCGATGGTCAGATTTGGAACACCAAATTCGAAAGCATATTCATTCTGCACACGACCTGAGATGCTAAAGGTTTGCTTTTGCGGCGCAACAGTGATCACATCACCATCACGAAACGCAAACGGCTGCAGACGACCCGAGATCAAGAAGTCATACAAATTCACCTGCTGCACCACTTGTCCATTACGGCGAATTTGAATATCAATATAACTGCCGCGCTCAGGATCGACACCGCCTGCACGATCCAAGTAGCTAAGCACCGAATCTGCTGCCAAGCCACCATAATAACCGGGTTGATTGACAAATCCTGTGACAAATACTTTGACGGGTTGCGCCTGCTCAAGCGATGCATAAACGCCGACATTCGAGCGATAAATACGCGCAATCGCACTTTGTACCACCGACTGCAGGCGACCATTTTGAATGCCTGCCACGCGTACTGGTCCGACATTTGGCAAGAAAATATTGCCCTGTGGATCAACCGTCATCGTTGCAGCGTACTGATAAGCACCCCACATACGCACCTGCACATTATCACCAGGGTTGATGACATAGCTGTCATTGAAAGTTGAGCCTGAAGTGGTCGAAAATGCGCCACGGAACAGCTGCTCACCGAAGATCTTTGGCGTGGTACTCACAGGCGTGCCAACATCTTGAAAAGTGCGCTCGTTATTGATAATGGCATTGCTGCCAAGACTTGCGGCGGCAACCGCTTCAGCTGCTGTCGCTTCAGCAGGCACTTGATTAGCACTCACCACCCCTGCTAGGCGACCAACCCCATCATCCGCCGCCATCGCTTGCGCGCTCATCGCCATTGCTACAAGCGCTACTAATGAATGTTTTTTTAGCATCATAAGAAAATTTCCAAATCTAATTCAAAATTCGTCGGCTTATTTGCCATGATCGCGGATAATTGCCAAAATCAGCACCACAAAACCGTACAAAATCAACAACAGCGCCAATGAAGTGCCAATCACATAGCCTACACGCGGATATTTGGCTTCTTCAGCCTTGTGCGGCGATGAAATGACGATCAAATTTTTCATCTTACGAATCGCTTCGATGCGCGAGCTTTCTAGCGAAGTCAAAGCCAGCTTATACAACTCATTGGCAAATTCCACTTCCGCTTTGATTGCTTCAAACTCTGCAGTTTTGGCATTCAGCTTGGCATCTTTTGGTGATGTCAATTTGGCTTGTTCGTCTTGAATTTGTTTTTCAACCGATGCGATTTGGCTGCGCAAACTCACCACTTGCGGCGCTTCAGGGTTCAAATAGCTCAACAATTGACGCTCTTCGGTGCGCAGGCTACTTAATTGACCTTGCAGACCTGCAATCACTGAATTAACCATCTCGACATTGGCTTTCGGGTCGATGATCTCATTGCTGTTTTGGTAATCGAGCAGTTTTTGCTTGGCAAGATTCAGCTTATTTTCCGCTTCGCCAACTTGTGTCGTCACAAACGCAAGCTGCTCTGCCGCCACTTGTTTTGAGATATCATTGACAAATTTCTCAGATTCACTCAAGATCGCTTGGTTCAATTCTAAAGCAAAATCAGGAGTGAAGCCTTGGGTTGATAAAGTCAAAATCGAGCTGGTTTCATCAAGACTGATCGAGACACGCTTTTTAAAATAATTATTCAGCTCTTCTTGTGTGGCATCTTCTGGAATTTCATTAATAAAATCCGAGCCACTTAAGCGATAATTTTTCCGAAAATCAAAACGCTCATCAAGCTTGGCAATCAAATCATCAGACAAGATGTATTCGGTCAAGTATACTGCATCATCGCGATTGGTATTATTCACGCCAAGCAGTGCCGACAGACCAGTTGCTGAAACGCCCTGCTCACTGACCTGCTTAATGACCACATTCGATTCACTGACATACCGTGGCTGTGCCACAGTCATCATATAGGCGATGACAGCAATCCAAGGCACGATGACCAGCACCACAAAAAGCAGCTGATTGATGCGTTTATTTCTTAGCTTGATGGACATGCTCGTTATATACCTCAATTGCTTCTTTTACATTATAAAAAACTTGCGCCGTCTGGTTCATCAGCACTACGCCAATGTCGCAGTTACGCTCGATATCACCCAAATTATGTGACACCACCAAAAATCCCGCTTGTTCGCGGCGCGCTTGCAAGATCTCTTCACTGCGCTTACGAAACGCCGCATCACCTACCGCACCCGCTTCATCCAGCATATAATAATCAAAGTCAAATGCCAATGACAAACCGAAGGTTAAGCGCGCGCGCATCCCCGATGAATAGCTTTTGACTGGCATATCAAAATATTTGCCAATGTCGGCAAACTCTTCGACAAAGCGAATTTTTTCTTCGATATAATCACCGCTAGAATACAGGCGGCAAACAAAGCGGACATTTTGACGACCTGTCAAGCTGCCCTGAAAGCCACCTGCCACGCCCACAGGCCATGAGATGGTGGAATTAGTAATAACTTCACCACTGTCAGGTTCATCTAAGCCACAGATGATGCGCAGCAAAGTAGATTTGCCCGCACCGTTGCGCCCAAGCAGACCGACGCTTTGTTTGTCTTCAATAATAAAATCCAAATCCTTAAACAAATAATGTCTGCCATGCGGCGTCATAAAAGACTTGGTGATATTTTTAACATGAATCATCTTATCATCACTTACTGCGGATCAAATCACGCTCGCACGCCTTGTACAATGCCAAGCCAACAAACATCACACACACAACCCATCCCCAAAAATAACCCATGCTCACATGATAAATCGGATAAGAAG
This sequence comes from Moraxella sp. FZLJ2109, assembly GCF_024296965.1. Classification (NCBI taxonomy): domain Bacteria; kingdom Pseudomonadati; phylum Pseudomonadota; class Gammaproteobacteria; order Moraxellales; family Moraxellaceae; genus Moraxella; species Moraxella sp. FZLJ2109. The sequence continues at coordinate 1,116,488 of NZ_CP101112.1, read as the reverse complement.
GCGCAAGTGCATGACGCATCATTTCAAGATTGTGAATGAATGGGTTATACATCAGATAGCTTAAATATGGCTCAGGAATCATATGTACCGAATACATCACCCCTGAAGTAAAATATAAAATCGTGAACAAAACACTGATAACTTTGCGAATCTCACCACCATAATAGCCAACGATCATCAAAACCAGTGCCAAACCTAGGCTAAATAGAAACATCCCCACCCAACCAATAAGCACAACATGCAGATGCTCTAAGCTAAAGCCAATCCCAAAAAAGGTTAATCCAATCAATAATAAAACAAAGGTGAAAAAATAAATAACCAATTCCAAAAAAGCACGCGCAATAATAACATCAATATGTCTCACCGATCGATACATCAGTAAGCCCTGATTGGCTTCCACCGCACCCAATGAACGCGTTGCGATATTTTGCATCATATAAAATGGAATAATGCCCGCCACCAAGAATAAAGAATATTCCATACCAGGTAAGACGCGCTGCATGACCGCACCAAAAATCACCAACATGATCGCCACTTGGAAAAATACTTCCAATGGCGCCCATAGATATCCCAGACGAAATCCGCCAAAGCGCGTCTGCAGCTCACGCATTAAAAGCGCATGCAGTGCAGCAAGCATTACTTTGATGCCGCTACGCTTCTTAATTGGTCGGTAAGGTGGTAATTGTATCGACATAAACACAGGTCAGAAAAATTTGGTTTATTTTATCACAGTCATTTGCCCTATACTAGCCGTCAAGACAAAACCACAACAAAACCCAATTCTTAATGGTCGATCAGCATACAAACCAAAACCCCCACCAATCATGGCGGGGGTTTTAAATAAGGTGCTGACGATGACCTACTCTCACATGGGCGAACCACACTACCATCGGCGCTAAGACGTTTCACTTCTGAGTTCGGGAAGGGATCAGGTGGTTCCATCTTGCTATTGTCGTCAGCGTAAAAGGATTAACAACGCTGTTATGAGTCTGTTATTTGTTTTTTTATCAAGATTGATTCAAGCTTATAGGTAAAATCTTTACACTTACCATCAACACAATCAGTAGTATTAAACCACTTGGGTGTTGTATGGTCAAGCCAAACGAGCAATTAGTATTGGTTAGCTACACATGTCACCATGCTTCCACACCCAACCTATCAACGTCGTAGTCTACAACGGCTCTTTAGGGAAATCTCATCTTGAGGTGGGCTTCCCGCTTAGATGCTTTCAGCGGTTATCCCATCCGAACGTAGCTACCCGGCAATGCCACTGGCGTGACAACCGGAACACCAGAGGTTCGTCCACTCTGGTCCTCTCGTACTAGGAGCAGATCCTCTCAAATTTCCAACGCCCACGGTAGATAGGGACCGAACTGTCTCACGACGTTCTAAACCCAGCTCGCGTACCTCTTTAAATGGCGAACAGCCATACCCTTGGGACCTGCTTCAGCCCCAGGATGAGATGAGCCGACATCGAGGTGCCAAACACCGCCGTCGATATGAACTCTTGGGCGGTATCAGCCTGTTATCCCCAGAGTACCTTTTATCCGTTGAGCGATGGCCCTTCCATACAGAACCACCGGATCACTAAGACCTACTTTCGTACCTGCTCGACTTGTGGGTCTCGCAGTTAAGCGCGCTTTTGCCTTTATACTCTTTGAACGATTTCCGACCGTTCTGAGCGCACCTTCGTACTCCTCCGTTACTCTTTAGGAGGAGACCGCCCCAGTCAAACTACCCACCATACATTGTCCTTGATACTGTTATATCTAAGTTAGAACCCCAACATAACCAGGGTGGTATTTCAAGGATGGCTCCATAGGAACTGGCGTCCCTACTTCAAAGCCTCCCACCTATCCTACACAAGTTAGGTCAAAGTTCAATGTAAAGCTGTAGTAAAGGTTCACGGGGTCTTTCCGTCTAGCCGCGGGTACACAGCATCTTCACTGCGATTTCGATTTCACTGAGTCTCTGCTGGAGACAGCGCTGCCATCATTATGCCATTCGTGCAGGTCGGAACTTACCCGACAAGGAATTTCGCTACCTTAGGACCGTTATAGTTACGGCCGCCGTTTACTGGGGCTTCGATCAATAGCTTCGCTTGCGCTAACCACATCAATTAACCTTCCAGCACCGGGCAGGCATCACACCCTATACGTCCACTTTCGTGTTTGCAGAGTGCTGTGTTTTTAATAAACAGTTGCAGCAGCCTGGTATCTGCGACTGCCAGTAGCTTACACCGCGAGGGTTTCACCACCGGCAGCGTACCTTCTCCCGAAGTTACGGTACCATTTTGCCTAGTTCCTTCAGCAGAGTTCTCTCAAGCGCCTTGGTATTCTCTACCTGACCACCTGTGTCGGTTTCGGGTACGATTTGTTTATGACTATCGCTTAGAAGCTTTTCCTGGAAGCATGGTATTTGCCACTTCGCCAGTAAACTGGCTTGCTATCAGATCTCAGTAATAGCCTAGCGGATTTGCCTACTAAGCCTACCTACATCCTTCCACCTGGACAACCATCGCCAGGCTGGCATAACCTTCTCCGTCCCTCCATCGCATCATAAACAAGTATCGGAATATTAACCGATTTCCCATCGACTACGCCTTTCGGCCTCGCCTTAGGGGTCGACTCACCCAGCCCCGATTAACGTTGGACTGGAACCCTTGGTCTTCCGGCGAACGGGCTTTTCACCCGTTTTGTCGTTACTCACGTCAGCATTCGCTCTTGTGATACCTCCAGCATACCTTACGATACACCTTCACAGGCTTACACAACGCTCCCCTACCACTTAATTGAAACAATTAAATCCGCAGCTTCGGCTCCTAGTTTGAGCCCCGTTACATCTTCCGCGCAGGCCGACTCGACTAGTGAGCTATTACGCTTTCTTTAAAGGGTGGCTGCTTCTAAGCCAACCTCCTAGCTGTCTGTGCCTTCCCACATCGTTTCCCACTTAACTAGGAATTTGGGGCCTTAGCTGGCGGTCTGGGTTGTTTCCCTCTTGACGACGGACGTTAGCACCCGCCGTCTGTCTCCCGGATAGTACTCATGGGTATTCGGAGTTTGCATCGGTTTGGTAAGTCGGGATGACCCCCTAGCCGAAACAGTGCTCTACCCCCCATGGTATTCGTCCGAGGCGCTACCTAAATAGCTTTCGGGGAGAACCAGCTATCACCGAGTTTGATTAGCCTTTCACCCCTATCCACAAGTCATCCCCTACCTTTTCAACGGGAGTGGGTTCGGTCCTCCGGTGTCTGTTACGACACTTTCAACCTGCTCATGGATAGATCACTCGGTTTCGGGTCTATACCCTGCAACTGAAGTCGCCCTATTAAGACTCGGTTTCCCTACGGCTCCCCTATACGGTTAACCTTGCTACAGAATATAAGTCGCTGACCCATTATACAAAAGGTACGCCGTCACGGAACAAGTCCGCTCCGACTGCTTGTATGCACACGGTTTCAGGTTCTATTTCACTCCCCTAACAGGGGTTCTTTTCGCCTTTCCCTCACGGTACTGGTTCACTATCGGTCAGTCAGGAGTATTTAGCCTTGGAGGATGGTCCCCCCATCTTCAGACAGAATTTCTCGTGTTCCGCCCTACTTAATATGTCTCATAAACAGTTTCGCATACAGGACTATCACCTACTATGGTTGGCTTTCCCACGCCATTTTGCTACTGTAAATTCGATCGGCTCCTCCCCGTTCGCTCGCCGCTACTTGGGGAATCTCAATTGATGTCTTTTCCTCGGGGTACTGAGATGTTTCACTTCTCCCGGTTTGCCTCATAAAATAAATTATGATACCTAAGTTATCTTAGGTGGGTTTCCCCATTCAGAAATCGCCGGGTCACAGGATATTGCCACCTCACCGACGCTTATCGCAGGCTATCACGTCTTTCATCGCCTCTGACTGCCAAGGCATCCACCATGTGCACTTCATTACTTGACCATACAACCCCAAGTAGTCTTGGTGTTATAAGGGTAATGTGTAACGATCTTCACCTATGTTTACGCTTGATTCAGTTCTCTTTACTTTAGGTGATTGTATTTTGGGGTACAATCACCATGGTTAATAAATTACGTTGGATAATTTATTAACCCAGACTCATAATCATGTTGTTAAATAGTGTTATAAACTTCGTCAGTTTATAAAGTAAAAGCATAAATAAGAAATCTCTTATTAAATTGCTTATGTATGCTTTGATGTTTAAATGGTGGAGCCAAGGAGAGTCGAACTCCTGACCTCCTGCGTGCAAGGCAGGCGCTCTACCAACTGAGCTATGGCCCCAATTTAATGGTGGGTCTAATAAGACTTGAACTTATGACCCCCGCGTTATCAACACGGTGCTCTAACCAACTGAGCTATAGACCCGTTTTAAACATCTTACCAAAGAACAACTTGTTGTGGATTCTTGCCAATCAGATATCTTCATTAAGGAGGTGATCCAGCCGCAGGTTCCCCTACGGCTACCTTGTTACGACTTCACCCCAGTCATCGACCCCACCGTGGTGATCGCCCTCTTGCGTTAGGCTAACCACTTCTGGTGAGATCAACTCCCATGGTGTGACGGGCGGTGTGTACAAGGCCCGGGAACGTATTCACCGCAGCATTCTGATCTGCGATTACTAGCGATTCCGACTTCATGGAGTCGAGTTGCAGACTCCAATCCGGACTACGATTGGCTTTTTGAGATTAGCATCACATCGCTGTGTAGCAACCCTTTGTACCAACCATTGTAGCACGTGTGTAGCCCTGGTCGTAAGGGCCATGATGACTTGACGTCGTCCCCGCCTTCCTCCAGTTTGTCACTGGCAGTATCCTTAGAGTTCCCACCCGAAGTGCTGGTAACTAAGGAAAAGGGTTGCGCTCGTTGCGGGACTTAACCCAACATCTCACGACACGAGCTGACGACAGCCATGCAGCACCTGTATCAGAGTTCCCGAAGGCACTAAGCTATCTCTAGCGAATTCTCTGTATGTCAAGACCAGGTAAGGTTCTTCGCGTTGCATCGAATTAAACCACATGCTCCACCGCTTGTGCGGGCCCCCGTCAATTCATTTGAGTTTTAACCTTGCGGCCGTACTCCCCAGGCGGTCTACTTATTGCGTTAACTGCGTCACTAAGTCTTCAAGAGACCCAACGACTGGTAGACATCGTTTACGGCGTGGACTACCAGGGTATCTAATCCTGTTTGCTACCCACGCTTTCGCACCTCAGTGTCAGTATGATGCCAGGGAGCTGCCTTCGCCATCGGTATTCCTCCAGATCTCTACGCATTTCACCGCTACACCTGGAATTCTACTCCCCTCTCACCTACTCTAGTCACCCAGTATCAGATGCAGTTCCCAGGTTAAGCCCGGGGCTTTCACATCTGACTTAAGCAACCACCTACGCGCGCTTTACGCCCAGTAATTCCGATTAACGCTTGCACCCTCTGTATTACCGCGGCTGCTGGCACAGAGTTAGCCGGTGCTTATTCTGTAGGTAACGTCAGGGCTAATGGGTATTAGCCATTAGCTTTTCCTCCCTACTTAAAGTGCTTTACAACCAAAAGGCCTTCTTCACACACGCGGCATGGCTGGATCAGGCTTTCGCCCATTGTCCAATATTCCCCACTGCTGCCTCCCGTAGGAGTCTGGGCCGTGTCTCAGTCCCAGTGTGGCTGATCATCCTCTCAGACCAGCTACAGATCGTCGCCTTGGTAGGCCTTTACCCCACCAACTAGCTAATCCGACTTAGGCTCATCTAATAGCGAGAGCTTGCGCCCCCTTTCACCCGTAGGTCGTATGCGGTATTAGCTTGAGTTTCCCCAAGTTATCCCCCACTACTAGGCAGATTCCTAAGCATTACTCACCCGTTCGCCACTAGGTATCAGGAGCAAGCTCCCTAACCTCGTTCGACTTGCATGTGTTAAGCCTGCCGCCAGCGTTCAATCTGAGCCATGATCAAACTCTTCAGTTTAATCTTGAGTTGCCAATAAAACAAAGAATGTTTGATTGGACTTTAATGTTGGCTCATTTATTATTACTAGCAATATTTGCTCATCGTGTAAATGAATTAACTTTGAGTATTCTTGCTGAATATAAATGATAATTTTTTTAAGATTATCTTGTATTCGCAAAAATCCACACAAGTTGTTCTTTAGTTTTGATTTTAAATAGTTTTAGTCATACTATCGTCTAGTGGATGACTTGAGCTCTCTATTATAACCGATTGGTTTTTTATGTCAAGCTTTTTTTTGAATTTTTTTCAATTCGTTTCGCTGTATTTATCAGCGATTCAGACCAACTATTATACAGTATTTGATTTCGGTGTCAAGCACTTTTTCAAATTTTTTAATAGTTGGTGGCGATGAAGAGACTTGAACTCTTGACCTCACGATTATGAGTCGTGCGCTCTAACCAGCTGAGCTACATCGCCGTTACAGGACGCACATTATAGGCACAAAGTTTGTCCTTGTCAATAACAATTTGCAAAAATTTTGAAAAAATTTGGCAGACCGATAAGCCGGGTTCTGTCGTGGACAATCATTCATCTAGGCGCACCGTCGCCGATACGCTCAAGCAACCTACCCGTATCCTCGGCGGGCAACCGATTGGACACCTATTTGGTCTTGCTACGCGTGGAGTTTACCTTGCCATGAGCTGTTGCCAGTCATGCGGTGGGCTCTTACCCCACCGTTTCACCCTTACCGTGCCGATTGGCGTTGGCGGTCTGTTCTCTGTTGCACTGGTCGTAGGCTTTCGCCCCCTAGCCGTTAGCTAGCACGCCGCCCTGTGTAGCCCGGACTTTCCTCTCGCACTTGCGTGCCAGCGATTGCCTAGTCTGCCAGTCGGCTATTCTAGCACAGATTTACGCCTTTGCGGTGAGTTTTTGGTATTTGGCGAGCAATTCTTCTTCGCTCTCTGGATGCTCTGGATCTTTTGGAATACAATCAACTGGACAAATATCCACGCACTGCGGCGTGTCGTGATGCCCAACGCACTCGGTGCACAACTCAGGATTGATGACATAAATGTCTTCGCCTGCATAAATCGCGTCATTTGGGCAAACAGGCTCGCAGACATCGCAGTTGATGCATTCTTCGGTAATTTTTAATGCCATGATTTTCTACTGTTATTAAAATTGTCGTTTTTATCTTTATATAAAAAGTCAAAACTTAGCGATTGGCAAACTTTTCGGCAAAGCCTGTCAGCACAGCTTGCGGGACAAATTTACTGACATCGCCGCCCAATTTCGCCACTTCGCGCACCAAAGTCGATGACACAAAAGAATATTCTTGTGACGGGGTCAAAAACACCGCTTCAAAATCATCATCAAGGCTGCGATTCATGCTTGCCAAACCAAATTCGTACTCAAAATCACTGACCGCACGCAGACCACGCAGCACCGCACTCGCCCCCTGTTCGCGTGCAAATTCTACCAAAAGCCCTTCAAAACCCACCACCGAAATGTGTGGATTATCCGCAAAAGATGCCTTGACCAATGCTACGCGCTCATCGAAACTAAATAAGGGTTTCTTATGGTGCGCGAACGCCACAGCAATCACCACTTCATCGAATAATTTTAGGGCGCGATTGACCAAATCAATGTGTCCATTGGTAATCGGATCAAAAGTCCCTGGGTACAGCACGCGTCTTGGGGTATGGCTCATCGCACTACCTTTTATTGTCATTAAAATGGCTTATGGTAACAAATTTTGACAGTGATGAGAATATTTGGCGTAGGATTTTGGGTAAATTTATCCCTATATAAGTCAATTAAGCTGATAAAAACCACCCACCCCAAACTTCTCAAAGGACTTAACTTGTATTTTGCTTGGTATAATTGACCCATATAAAAAGCAGAATGACGCTTGCCACTCTGCTTTTTTGCTTATAAATCGGTAAATGCACGATCAACGCTTACAAAAACCTTGCTCTTGTAAATACTCAAGCATAAACGGACGCACATCCGAGCCAAAGGTGCTGGCAATTTGCGCCTTCCAATCCATCTCGATACCACGACCATGATAATAGCCTTTGACCACTTCATTATAAGCATCCAAAGTCGCATCATCGGCAGGCTGATAAGTATCCGTCGATACCAAAACTTCTAGCGGTAAGCGCGGACGCTGTGACTGGTTGATTTTTGATGACATATCAGGATGGCCTAGACATAGACCAAACAGTGGCACGACGTACTTTGGTAGGCCAAGCACCGCACCTGCTCGGGCAATGTCATTACGCAGGCTGCCGATATACACACCGCCAAGTCCTAGGCTCTCGGCAGCCGCTAGGACATTTTGCGCCATCAAAGCAGCATCAATTGCACCAATCACCGCCACTTCTGTCCAATCGGTCTGTACATCCGCCAGCTGATTATGACGGTGTGCATCCATACAAAATACCAAATATTCTGCGCAATCTTCAACATAAGCATGGCCCAAACGCTTACCATCTGCCAGCGCTTGCTGATATTGCTCATCACTCATGTCGCACGAAATCTGACGCAGCGCGGTACGCTTGGCAGGATCGACGACGCGGATGATGCTCGTGGCTTGTAGAAAACTGGAAGTTGAGACCGCGCGGCCTGCTTCTAGCACTGCCGTCAGCATCTCATCGGAGATCGGCTCGCCTGTGTATTTGCGGATTGAGCGGTGATCAAGCAAAGTTTCTAGGGTAGGTTTGCTGTCTAGCATGGGGTTTCCTTGATGACTATGATGAATGATAACTGTTGATGGCATATTAGCAAAATTTTACCCATCGATGCAAGCATAGGTTGGGTCAAATTGGAATTTGGCAAATCTCGCCCATTTACCAAAAATTTTGTTATAATGCCATCAATCAACAAATTTAAAAGTATTAGGATAACACATGGCAAAAAAACCAAGCAATCAAATCTGCGCCAACAAAAAGGCACGGCATGAGTTTTTTATCGAAGAAACATTTGAAGCAGGTCTTGTGCTAGAAGGTTGGGAGGTCAAATCCATCCGCGCAGGCAAAATGAGCATCACAGACAGCTATGTGATTTTTAAAAACGGCGAAGCATTCTTGTTCGGTGCGCACATTCAGCCGCTATTGACCAGCTCAACCCACATCAATCCTGACAATATTCGCACCAGAAAGCTTTTGCTTAATCGCCGCGAAATTGACAAGCTGTTTGGTATGGTCAATCAAAAAGGCTATGCGGTCGTTGCCCTATCTTGCTATTGGAAAAATAGCCGCGTCAAATGCGAAATCGCACTTGCCAAAGGTAAAAAACTGCACGACAAACGCGCCACCTTAAAAGATCGTGATTTTGCTCGTGATAAACAGCGTGGCTTTAAAAACCAAGGCTACTGACAAACTATAAATTCATGGACAGGGATGAATCAGAATGAACATCACCGCCATTGACCATATCGTACTGACTGTGGCTGATATGGAGCGTACGATTGCGTTTTATACCCAAGTGCTTGGTATGACGCTAACTACCTTTGGCGACAATCGCAAGGCATTGTGCTTTGGGCAACAGAAATTCAACCTACACCAAAAAGGCAACGAAATCCTGCCTAATGCCCAGCACGCCAACACAGGCACGATTGATATTTGCCTATTGACCGACACGCCACTGGCTCAAGTGATGGCGATGTTGCAGTCGCATGATATTGAGATTCTAGAAAATGGTATCGTGCCACGCACTGGTGCGGTGGGCAAGATTCACTCGGTGTATTGCCGTGACCCTGATGGTAATTTGGTCGAGATCAGTCAATATATCGATGACGAAATTGACGAATAAGTATCGATGAGTAAGCTATAATAACCACTGATAGCAAAAAGCCGATTGTCAAACCAATCGGCTTTTTGGATGTTTAAGCTTTTTTGCGATTGGCAAGCCACCCTTGTGCCATCAGACACATCACCGCAAGCCAAATCAAGCCATAGCTAATCAACATCGATGGGCTAAACACCGCACCCAGCACCGTGATGGACAAGAAAAACAAGAGCACAGGCTCAAGGTAGCTGAGCATCCCAAACAGGCTCACAGGCAGCAGTCGCCCTGCTTGTAGATTGGTCGCCATCGCAAGCACGCTGATTGCCCCAAGCCCCACCGCCTTGGCAAGTAGCACGCCATTTGACGCCACATCGATGGCATCAGTGCTGATGATCCAAATCAGACAAATCGGCGCAATGATGGACAAATCAAAAAACAGGCCTGTCAAAGCACGAATACCCTGCTTGCGACGCATCACATAATAAATCGGATAAGTGCCACACACCCACAAAGTCGCAAAACTCACCCCGCTGGTGCGATAAATCTCAAACGCCACGCCTGCCGCTGCTAATGCCACCGCCAGTGACTGTAGTCGGCTTAGGCGTTCACGAAACACCAAAAACCCAGCAAGCACCATCGCCAATGGAAACAAAAAATAACCCATCGACACCTGAATGCTCTGCCCATTGACCGGCGCCCACATAAACAACCACAGCTGACTGGCAAGAATTGGAGTCGGCACAAGCAGATACAGCCATGACTTGACGCCCTTGATGGCGCCAATCTCAGCACGAAACTCTGCCATCTTGCCCGTCATCGCCAAAAACAACGCCAAGCACCCCCACATCATTACCATCCGCCACAAAAACACCTGCGTCCCTGACAGTGGTGCCATCCATTTGCCATACGCATACAGCACGCCAAATAGGACATTGGATAATACCGCCAAAAACACGCCGAATGCCATGCTGTTGGCTTGGCTTGTGCTGCTAAAACGGCTGAAACTTTGGGCATAACGCGTGGTGTATTTGCTAACGATGCTGGTCATGGTTATTTCTTATGATGAGTGATTGAATGCGCTTATTGTAAAAAATTCTTGTGAATAAATAATGCGTGATTTGCGTGATTTTTGGGTTTATTTTGCATATTTTTATGATTTTTGATAAAATTTCTCATATTTTTGGATAAATTTATCAATCAAACCATATTTGCCAACCAAATTCATACCATGCACGCACTTGACCATATTGACCGCAAAATTTTAAATCTCTTGCAAGACGATGCCACTTTACCGCTCAAAGTCATCGCCGAAAAAGTCGGCACTTCCACCGCGACCACACAGCGCCGCATCAGCCAGCTTAATGACGCCAAAGTCATCGAGCGCACCGTCGTCATCGTCAATCCCATCAAGGTGCAGCGACCTTTGACCGTGCTTGTGCTGATTAAGATGGTTAATTCAAACACGCCGATGCAGCACCGCTTCGAGCGCGTGATGGCGGCACATCCGCAGGTGATGAGCTGTTATGAGATCTCGGGGGATTATGATTTTGTGCTGATCGTCGCCAATCAAGATATGCAGGATTATCACCGATTCACACGGCAAATGCTCACAAGCGACAATAATGTTGCAACTTTTAATAGCCAATTTGTGATGAATTCGGTAAAATCTAGCACCAAGATTTTCTTAGATGATGAGTAATGTGATGAAAACGCGATTTTTGATGATGACAGCATTGGCAGCAAGCCTTGTTATCGCAGGCTGTGCGGATAATTCTGCCAAAGAAAACTTCGCCAAAATCGAGCGCGAAGCCCAAGGCAAAACAGCGGAACAAGACCCTGCTGCTCAAGCTGCGAGCACCGAGCAAGCTGATCCGCATCAGTTTGATGAACTTTTAAAGCAAATCGATACGAGCGATTATCCTGAAATCGAGACCGCCAAGCCCATCATCACCGCTGATGGCAAGACACAAATCGACTGGTCACAAATCGATGTCAAATCGGTGAAAAAAATTGACCCTGCTGCCTTTGCTTATCCGTTTGCCAAAGATTCTGTACCTGTCAGCAACTACGCCAAAAGCTTTGGTATCAGTCCAGAGCAAGCCCAGCTGTCGATGACTTTATCCATGGCAAGCCCTGAAGTACTGGGCAAACTTTTGGATCAATTGGGCGGTAAATACATCGCGCACAGCTTTCGCGATGGCGCAAATCCCGCGCTCGTCGTGCAAGTCGCCCCTGATGTTATTACCGAGACGCATGACTATGTGATCGCGGATAAATTCGGTGAAGGCTTGGTGCTGCCTGTGGAGCTGGTCTCAGGGAAATGATGGTGTGGCAAGTCTTGCCATCAAAAATCCCCATAAGTTTCACATGAAACCTATGGGGATGATCAATAGGATTTTGGGTGATTCATGCCGTCTTTTTGGACTTAGCCGAACCCAGATAAATCGCAAGCATCGTCAAAAACGCCCCCAACCACTGCATACCACTGATGGCTTTATCGAGCCAAAAATAATCGAGCACCAATGCCGCCACTGGCTCAGACAGCAGTAACAGCCCCGTCAAAGCAAGGCTTAGCTTGGGAATGCTATAAGCAATCACACCCCACGCCATACACTGCATGACAATGCCATACACCAAAATCCAGCCCACATCACTCATCGAAGTCGGCATAATCCGCCCTGCGTCAAACACCAACATCAACGGCAACACCGCTGCCGCCCCACCGATACCCACCAGTGTCATCAATGGCAAAATCGCCACCGTCTGATGACTGTGCACCTGCCGCACCCAAGTCATCGAAATGGCAAGACACGCACCTGAGACGATGCCTGCGACAAAGCCCCAACCCGCTAAGTCATTGTGCGCAAATTCAGGACTTGCGATCAAACCCACGCCCGCCACTGCAATCACAAGACTGACAAGCTGCATGATCGACTGCTTTTCTTTATAAAACACAAAGCCGATGAACGCCAAAAAGAAAATCTGCAAGCTATTAAGCAATGTCGAAATCCCCGGTCCCACCGCATGAATGCTCTCATGCCACAGCGCCAAATCCAGCCCCAGTGCCGCCCCTGATAATAAGGCAAAGCCGATGGCCTTAGGGTGCATGGGAAACGCTTGGCGCAATAATTTTGATAACACCACAAATACCAGTGTCGATACCACCAGTCGCCAAAACGCCATCGCATACGCGCCGACCGACACATGCGCGACGATCAGGCTACCCATGCCAAACAGCACGCAGCCAACCACAAGCCCAAGCATGGCATGGCTATTGGCAGTATTCGCAGTCTGTGTCATGTGCCATCCTTATTGATTATCCGCCGTATTCGCTAAGCAGTGCCAAAAACTCATCTTCGCTCACGACCGTCACACCAAGGCTCGTGGCTTTCTCAAGCTTGCTGCCTGCTTTTTCACCTGCCAAGAGTCGCGTGGTCTTGGCAGACACACTACCAGCAACTTTCGCGCCCAATGCCACAAGCTTATCTTTGGCTTCATCGCGCCCCATACTGCCAAGCGTACCTGTCACCACCCAAGTCTCGCCTGCCAAGGGCAAATCTGCCTTATCTGACGCATCCACCACTTGCCAATGAATGCCTGCTGCCAAGAGCGCATCGAGCACTTCTAAATTATGCGGCGCGCGGAAAAATTCATAAATCGCCTGTGCGGTCACTTCACCGATGTCAGGCACGCTTTGTAATTTCTCCAAATCAGCAGCAATGATCGCTGGCAAATCACCAAATTCTTGGGCAAGTGACAGCGCGGTACTCTCGCCAACACCACGAATGCCTAAGGCAAAGATAAATCGCGGCAAAGTCGTCACCTTAGATGCATCGATCGCGGTCAGCATCTTGGTGACAGATTTTTCGCCAAGCCCTTCAAGCGTCATAAGCATATCCGCTTGGGTGTGCAGCTGATAAATGTCCGCGACGGTCTTAATAATCCCCATCTCAAAAAACTTAATCAGCCAAGAAGTACCAAGCCCATCAATATCCATCGCACGGCGCGCGACAAAGTGAATCAAAGCTTCTTGCTGCTGCGCCTTACAGTACAGACCACCGGTACAACGCGCCAACGCTTCGCCATCAGGCAGCACCACAGGCGAATCACACACAGGGCAAGTGCTTGGCAAAGTGATGCTGCGCGCATCGACAGGGCGCAGCTCGATGATATTGCCCGAGACTTTCGGGATGACATCACCAGCGCGATGCACATTGACCATATCGCCAATCATCAAACCCAATCGCCCAATCTCACCAAAATTATGCAGCGTCACATTACTCACCGTCACACCGCCGACATTGACAGGCTCAAGCTTGCCCACTGGCGTCAGCGTCCCTGTGCGCCCCACTTGCCATTCGACATCGATAAGGCGTGTCGGCACCGTCTCGGCAGGGAATTTGTACGCCGTCGCCCAGCGCGGTTCGCGGCTCAAAAAACCCAGTCGCTCTTGTGTGACAAGGCTATTGACCTTCACCACCATGCCATCAATCTCAAACGGCAGCGTAGCACGACGCGCGATGGTCTCTTGATAAAATGCCTGAATCTCATCAAAGCCACTCACTACCGCAAAAGGCGAAGTCTCAAAGCCAAGCTTGCCAAGCCAAGTCATCGCCGCGGACTGCGTGGTGATGGCACTTGGCAAGCCTTGGTTCACCGAATAACCAAAAAATGCCAACGGACGCGCAGCTGCGATGGCAGGATTAAGCTGACGCAATGAGCCTGCCGCGGCATTACGCGGATTGGCAAAAGTCTTCTCGCCGCGCTCGCCAAGTTCACGGTTCATCTTGGCAAAACCTGCTTTTGGCATCAAGACTTCCCCACGCACTTCTAATAGCGCAATGTCAGCGCACTCTGACAGTGACAAAGGCAGATTGCGAATGGTGCGGACATTGTGCGTGATGTCTTCGCCCACTTGTCCATCGCCACGCGTCACCGCTTGGACAAATTGTCCGTGTTCGTATTTGAGCGATACCGCCAAGCCATCAAGCTTTAGCTCCATTTCATATTCATCAATACTACTGCCGATACGCTCACTGGCACGGCGCAAAAAAGCCGCCAACTCATCACCATCAAAGACATTGCCCAATGACAGCATCGGAACATCGTGCGCCACTTGCGTGAAAAATGGCAAAGGCTCACCGCCAACAGTCTGAATCGGACTGTCCACCTGCACAAGTGTAGGGTGCGCATTTTCTAAAGCGATCAACTGCTTGCGCAAACCATCGTATTCGCCATCACTGATGCTTGGATTGTCCAGTACATAATAAGCGTGGTTGTGCTTTTTTAATAACGCGATCAATGCGCGCATTTGACTGATGATGGCTTGTTCATCAGCATCTTGGCTGTCTGAGATGGTATCAAATAAATCATTCATGGTATTGTTATTAAGCTTTTTAATTGTTTATTTAAAAAATATCATAGGAAAAACCGCCCATAAGAGCGGTTGATGTCGGTTTGGCTAGGTTATTGATGGTTTGCCAAAATACCACGCAAACGCGCAAAAGCTTCATCATCCATCAAGTTGCGATTTTCATCGGTCAAAGTCGCGTTCAGTTCGCGCGCCAGCATATTGGCGGTCGATACCATGCTGTCATAGCCGCGTAATAGCTGCTTGTGCGGCAGTACCAAAAATAGGATTAAGCCTGTGAAATGATCATCCGCCAAAGTATTTAGGTCAAATGCAGTCGGGCCTTCGCTGTTTTCTGCCATCATGCTGAACCAACGATCGCCGCGGCCATCTTCCAGTTCATGACGGTGGAACATATTCATCACCCCATGACGCAAGCCATAGTTACGGCTGATCTCAAGCACCTTGCGACCACTGATCGGCGCGCCAAACTGCGGCGTAATAACGATCGTCACCGTGCCTTCACATTCGCCGAGTGGGTTATTGGCTTCATCGAAATTTTGTTGCTCATCCATGTGCTGATTCAGCACGGCTGACTCTTCATCAAAGCCATTATCCACCTGCTCGATGGCAACCTGCGCCTGTACAGGTTTATCATGATTGGCTTGAGTTTGGGCGGCTTGGGCAGTTTGCGTGGTCGGCTCAGCGACAGGTGCAGCAGTTTTTAGGGTATCGACAGGCGTCGCTTCCATGACTTGCGCCATGTTTGATAAGGCATCTTGTTCATGCTCGGCATTTTTTTCGACATCGATGGTCTCAAAAACGCGCTCATCGCGTGGCGTAATCGGCAGACCATGCTTGTGAACGGTATCGCCATTTTCTAGTGTGTCATTTTTTAGGCGCATACCACGCACAATGATGTACAATCCAACCAACATCACAACGACGGTCAGCAACATCCAAAACCACGATCCTTGCATATTTACCCCAGCGCATGAAAAGTTTGAAAAATTATGATAAAAAGCAGATAGCTATAGTTTATCACGGCTTGTCACATTCGTCATCTGTTGTACACTGTATTCATGAAAATTGTTACAATTTTTGATGGCTTGGGTCAATTGTACGACGATATTGGCGAAAATCTGGCAGCAAATCGATAAAATGACAGAAAATCAGCACAAAAAAAATCGCCCCATATAGAGACGATTTTTAGCATCAAACGATGGCTTATTTTTTGCCACGGTTTGCAAAAGCACCGAAACGCTTGTTGAAGCTTGCAACACGACCTTCGTTCGCAGTTTTACGCTGTTCGCCAGTGTAGAATGGGTGCGATGCACTTGAGATATCTAGTGGGAAGTATGGGTACTCTTGACCTTCGTATTCACGAGTAGTCTTAGTCGCTACAGTTGAACGAGTTAGGAAGTACACATCAGCGTTGGTGTCGTGGAACAATACTTCGCGGTATTCTGGGTGGATGTCTTTACGCATGATAAATCTCTTATCCAATTAACCTAAGCACTAATAAGCACTGCTGGTCTTGCCAGATCAGTGGAACATAGCCACGCCATCACCAACCTATTTTGGTATGCCGCACCATGTCTGTCTGTGTTATTAGCCAACTTAAGTGGGAAAAATGAGCCGATATTTTAGCAAATTTATCCCAGTTTATCAAGCTTTTTATAAGCTGTGATGAATCAGCTGTTTTGGCTATCGACCCAACCGCGCAGCTTTTGTCCTGCCTTAAAAGTCACCACACGGCGCGCTTCGACAGGGATGGATTCGCCTGTTTTTGGGTTGCGACCAGGGCGAGATTTTTTGTCTTTTAATTCAAAATTGCCAAATCCTGACAGCTTGACTTCTTTGCCATCAGCAAGATTTTGGCTGATTTCTTCAAAAAAGCCATCAACAAGCTTACGGGCTTGCTGGCGCGTCAATCGCAGGCGAATGGTCAGCTGATCGACCATGTCCGCTTTGGTCAATGCACTCATGATTTAATCCTTATGTATCAATAAGCTACCGAATATTTGTCATAGCATAGCACATTTTTTGTCATTTTACACTTAAGTTTATGCTTAAATCAAATCAATTTTGACAAAATAATTAATTAACAACAAATCAATCATCGCAGACAAAATTTTTCAGCCATAATAAAAATCACCACAAACGCATGCTTGTGGTGATTGATCGCACATCAGTCGCGCAAGGTGGCTTGGTGCTGCTCTGCCAGTGCGGCGATGACTTTATCCACTGACTTTTTGATTTGCTCTTCTTCAAGCGTTGCACTTGCATCTTGGAAGACCATCGCAAATGCCAGTGATTTTTTGCCCGATGGCAGTCTCTCGCCAGTATAGACATCAAATAGCCACACATCTTGTAGATAACCACCTGCTGCCGCACGGATGTCTGCTTCAAGCGACTGCCAAGCAATATCAGCATCCACAAGCACCGCCAAATCACGGCGTACGCTTGGGAATTTGCTTGGCGCTTTGATGGCAGACTGCGTGTGATTGAGTGCAATCAGCTTATCTAGGTTCAGCTCAGCGATCCAAACGCTCGGCAGATCCATCGCTTTGGCAATGCTTGGATGCAGCTGACCAAACCAGCCCAGACGCTCACCATTCACTGACAGATAAGCACTTTGACCTGGGTGCAAGAAGTCCAAATCAGCACGCTCATAGCTGATGTGTGCTTTATTTAAGGTCGCAGGCAACAGACTTTCGACATCACGCTTTAGATCAAAAAAGTCCATCGCACGGTTGGCATGGTGCTGCTCAGGATATACCGTGCCTGTCGCCACGATGGCAAGGCTTGGTGTCTGTACGAGACTTGCCACATCTGCCCCAACAAAGCTCAGACCTGTCTCAAACAGACGCACACGAGCCTGCTGACGGTTTAGGTTGTAGCTGACCACAGGCAATAGGCTTGATAGTAGTGTACGACGCATCACCGCCAAATCACTTGAAATTGGATTGGCAAGCGGTAATACCGCACCCAGACTTTCATCATCAAATAGCGATTCAATCTTAGCATCGCTAAAGCTAAAGCTCACCGCTTCATGGTAGCCAGCATCAGCTAGGGTAAGCTTGGCAACATGAATCAAATCCGCCGTATCATCATAACGCATATCCACAGCAAAGCTTGGCAGGCGTACGTCGATATTATCATAACCATAGATGCGAGCGACTTCTTCGACCACATCTTCGGCGATATTCATATCAAAGCGATGGCTTGGTGCTTGGCAGATGAGTGTATCACCCTCCAAGCTGGTGGCGATTTCTAAGCGGTTTAGAATATCGACAATCTCATCGCTTGAGATAGCCACACCCAGTAG
Source organism: Moraxella sp. FZLJ2109 (assembly GCF_024296965.1). NCBI lineage: Bacteria > Pseudomonadati > Pseudomonadota > Gammaproteobacteria > Moraxellales > Moraxellaceae > Moraxella > Moraxella sp. FZLJ2109. Next base: position 1,098,074 of record NZ_CP101112.1, on the reverse strand, counting down.
CTGCTCAACTTTTGCCACAGGTACACGGATGCTGTGGCGGGCAGGTAGCTTATCTATCGCTTCGACTGTGGTGATTGATCCTGCTGCACCGCCTGCGACACTGATAATCAGACTGGTCGCTCGATCAAGCGCCGCGCGTGGCAGCTCAAAATCCACCCCACGCTCAAAACGCTGTGATGCATCAGTATGCAGACCAAAGCGACGCGCACGCCCTGCGATGGCAAGCTGATCAAAATGCGCACTTTCTAGCACGATACTGGTCGTCTCATCGCTCACCGCTGAGCGAGCACCACCCATAATCCCTGCCAAGGCAAGTACCCCTGCATCATCAGCAATCACCAGCTCATCACCTGTCAATGTGATGGTCTGCTCATTCAACAGCTCAACCGTCTCGCCTGCCACAGAATCACGCACCACGATATCGCCGACTATCTTATCAGCATCAAAGGCGTGCAGTGGCTGACCCAGCTCAAGCAGGACAAAATTGGTCACATCCACCAAGAAATTATGCGTACGCACACCTGATGCGACGAGTGCCGACTCCATCCATTCAGGCGTCGCCACAGAGCGATCAATACCATCGATACGCTGCGCCAAATAGCGTGGGCAAGCGGTCGTATTCGCCACTTGTACGCCTGTGCTTGCTGTCGTACTTGAGCTGATGACATCGAACTGTACACGGTTAAGCGGCAAGCGATTAATCACTGCGATCTCACGGGCTAGACCCAGTACGCTTAGGCAGTCGCCACGGTTTGGCGTGATGGCGATCTCAAAAATCTTGGCATCTAGGTTCAAATAATCACGCACATTCACACCAATCGGTGCATCATCAGCCAGCTCAAGCAGGCCATCGATTTTATCTTCAAGTCCAAGCTCAGATGCGCCGCACAGCATCCCTTGCGACTCCACGCCACGCAGTTTGCCTTTTTTGATCTTAAAGCCCTTGTCATCATCGCTTGGTAGCACTGCACCGATGGTTGCCACGGCAACTTTTAGACCGACACGCACATTAGGCGCACCGCAGACGATTTGTAACAGCTCGCCCGTGCCGATATTGACACGCGTGACACGCAGACGGTCGGCATCAGGATGCTGAGTACATTCGATGACTTCACCGACCACGACACCACTAAACGGTGGTGCGACCATCTCCATGCCATCAAGCTCAAGCCCTGCCATGGTCAGCTGTTCGCCCAAAGTCTGGCTATCAACGCTTGGATTTGCCCATTGTCTTAGCCATTGTTCACTGATTTTCATACGATTTTTCTCTTTGTAATTTTTAAATTTTGGTTGAATTGTTGAAAAACTTGTTCAATGTTTAGCCAAATTGCTTTAAGAATCGCAAATCATTTTGGAAGAACAATCGCAAATCATCAATGCCATAATACAGCATCGCAAATCGCTCAATCCCCATACCAAAGGCAAAGCCAGTGTATTCATTTGGGTCAATGCCACAGTTTTTGAGCACTTGTGGATGCACCATACCACAGCCAAGCACTTCTAACCATTTGCCATTGTCTGATAAGATATCTACTTCAGCTGACGGCTCGGTGAATGGGAAAAATGATGGGCGAAAACGCACGGTCATTTTTTTGCCAAAAAACGCATCCAAAAACTCATGAATCAAGCCTTTAAGCTCAGCAAAATTGCTTGATTTTGAGATCATCAAGCCTTCCATCTGATGGAACATCGGTGAATGCGTCTGGTCAGAGTCGCAGCGATACACACGGCCTGGGCAGATGATACGAATCGGCGGCTCGCTCTTTTCCATCGTGCGAATCTGTACGCTACTGGTGTGTGTGCGTAGCAAATAATGCGTATCAAAATAAAAGGTATCATGCATCGCACGGGCAGGATGATGACCAGGGATATTTAGGGCTTCAAAGTTATAATAATCGCTTTCAACTTCAGGGCCTGTCGCGACACTAAAGCCAGCTTGCACAAAGAACTGCTTCATGCGTTCGGTCGTCTGGGTAATCGGATGTAGCGTACCTTTTGTCGCACCGCGTGCTGGCATGGTGATGTCCACTTGCTCGCTGGCAAGCTTGGCATTCATTGCCGCTGCCGCTAGGCTTTGGGCTTTGGCATCCAAAGCACTGCCGATACGCGTACGCAAGTCGTGCAGATAAGCACCGTATTGCTTCTTGGCATCGGCATCTAAGCTACCCATTTGCTTAGACAGTGCGGTCAGGGCGGCTTTTTTACCCGTCAAATTCACACGAAACTCTTGCAAAGTCTTTTCGTCACAAGCAGTCTCAATCAACGCCACCGCCTGATCGCCAAATGCGGTCAGCTCATCAGGACTGATGGTGGCAAGCGGTGCGTCCAAAGTGGGCAAATTCACGGTAATCTCAGGCTGTGTCATAATATCTCTTTTATCAATCTTGCCCAAATAGGCAGGCGTTATTTAATCATAGTAAAACTGATTATTCTAAAGAATTGGGTCTATTTTGTAAATGATTTTGGGTTGGTAAATCGGCAAAATTAAAAAACTTTTCTGTATCTACCTGATTTTTGCCATCTGTCTACCCATCTCTAGCATTCAGTGACTTGATTGCTTATCAAGCATGACAATTCAAACAGCACTAAAAACAAAAACCCCGCTCAATGAGCAGGGCTTTGTGTCTGATTGACAGCTTATGCTAGAGCAGCTTTTGCTTTTTCTGCGATTGCAGTGAAAGCAGCAGCATCATGCATAGCGATGTCAGCTAGAATACGGCGGTCAATCTCAACATTTGCCTTTTTAAGGCCGTTGATTAGACGGCTGTATGACAAACCGTTTAGGCGAGCACCAGCATTGATACGAGCAATCCACAGACGGCGGAAAGAGCGTTTTTTGTTACGGCGGTCACGATAAGCGTATTGACCAGCTTTCATAACAGCTTGTACTGCTACACGATACACACGAGAGCGTGCGCCATAGTAGCCTTTTGCACGAGCTAGAACTTTTTTGTGACGGCGGTTTGCTTGTACACCACGTTTTACACGAGCCATTTTATTCTCCTAAAATATCCGAAAAGTTGATTAGATGTATGGGCACATACGACGGATTGAAGCCACGTCTGATGCGTGCACCATAGTGCAACCACGCAATTGACGGATACGCTTTGGAGATTTTTTGGTCAAGATGTGACGCTTGAATGCTTGCTTACGCTTGAAGCCGTTTGCAGTTTTCTTGAAACGCTTAGCGGCACCACGTTTGGTCTTAAGTTTCATAATAACCTCTTTAAAATCAAAAGCCTATCGGCTTGATGAATACCTGTTCGCCAGTCGATTGGAATCAATCCAAACGCTGTCTAAAGGTGGGAATGCGTATTATACCACCAAATACTCCTACAAACAAGAATGTTTACTAACTTATTATTCGTTTGTTGATTTTATCAAGATAATGATAATATCAATTACTATTTTGCATAATTTATCGAATTGTTGCTAAATTGACTTTCTTTTTTTATAATTTTTTACTAAAATAGTACAATTTATACAAGGCATTAAGCCACCGATGTTTTAGCAATGGACGGCGCTTGGCTGTGTTTCGCCGATAATGGATACAGTTTCAAGCACATTAATAATCGAGCTCGACATGACCACAAAAACCCCTGCATATCTGCGTATCAAACAAGCCATCATCGCCAATATCCAATCAGGCGACTGGGCGGCAGGTACCGCCATCCCTGCCGAGATTACATTGGCAGAACAATTCGGCGTCTCTCGCATGACGGTTAATCGCGCCTTAAAAGAGCTTGAATCAGAAAGAATGCTTGAGCGTCGTCAAGGCTCTGGCACTTTCGTTGCCCAACAAAAATACAATCACGCACAAATCGAAGTGCGCAATATCGCCAAAGACATCAGCGACCAGTACCAAAATTATCGCATCAGCGTGCTTAATAGCGACACCATCGATGCCGCCACCATGCGCAATCCTGAGCATCAATGGCTTGCTGACGTGTTCTTCGATGGTGCACCAAGCGATCAAGACAAGCTGTATCAGGTCAATATCGTGCACTATGGCGACGATTTGCCGATCCAATACGAAGAACGCTGGGTCAATGCACAAATCGTGCCTGATTTTATCACGCAAGATTTTACCAAAATCAACACCAGCGATTATCTGATCGATCATGTGCCACTAGAATCTGGCAATTATCAAATCCAAGCCAAACAACCAAGCGATGCCATTCGCGACATTCTACAGATGAAAGTCCATGAGCCTGCACTTTTACACACACGCCACACCAAATCTCAAGGACAATCAGTCACTTATGTCAATATGTGGCACGCAGGCGATCGCTTCCAATTCGCAAGCCAAATTTAAGTTGGGTAAAATGGCTTGAAAAGCTTGAAAAATTGCTTGGACAACACTTCAAGGATTTTGCCAAACTTTTGTGGTGATTTTTTTAATGGATTTTGGCAGGCTAAGCCATGTCACAGACGGAACTTTTTGATATTGACAGCCCTTGCATCGGTATCTGCACGATGAATAAAAAGGGCTACTGCATCGGCTGCTTGCGCAATCGCCAAGAACGCCAGCAGTGGCACGGCTTATCCGATGATGATAAGCACAAAGTCCTAATGCTGATCGCTCGGCGCAAACGGCGTATCGGCGAACACCGCGAAAAATCTCGCAGCACTCACGCAGCACAAGAGCAATTGGGCTTATTCGTCGATGAATTGGATGAATAAAATGACAAAATAGCATAAAAAAACAGCACTGGCAGAGATACCGATGCTGTTTTTTATTAAGTCATTAAGTGAATTTCAGCAGATTCACACCTCAATCCGACTTAATACAAAATCCAAATCCTTATCGCCACGGCCGGATAAATTGACCAAGATTTTTTGGTCTTTGCTAAGCTTTTTGGCTTCACGGATAGCGAACGCCACTGCGTGCGAGCTCTCTAGTGCAGGGATGATGCCTTCCATGCGTGATAGCAGCATAAAGGCATCTAGACACTCTTGGTCGGTGGCTGATTGATATTCCACTTGACCGCTGTCCTTAAGATAACTGTGCTGCGGCCCGACACCTGGATAATCCAGACCTGATGCAATCGAATGCACTGGTGCAGGCTCGCCATTCTCATCAAGTAGAACATAGCATTTGAACCCTTGGATTTCGCCTTTGACACCCAGAGTCAAAGTCGCTGCATGACGATGATGACTATCAAGCCCCTCGCCTGCTGGCTCAACACCGACTTTACGCACTGACTCATCATCCAAGAACGCATTGAACAGCCCCAAAGCATTCGAGCCACCGCCCACACACGCCGTCACCACATCAGGCGGTCCGCCTGTCAATTCGCTAAACTGACGGCGCGCCTCATGTCCGACGATCGACTGAAAATACCCCACCATCTCAGGATAGGGTGCAGGCCCCACCACCGAACCGATGGCAAACATACTGTCATCTAGCTGGTTCAAATAGCTTTCAAACGCACTATCCACCGCTTCTTTGAGCGTTCCAGCGCCACGAGAGACAGGCACCAGTGTTGCACCCAGAATCTTCATGCGAGAGACATTCGGATGCTCTTTAGCAATATCCACGACACCCATGTGGATTTCGCACTCAAGCCCAAGCAGTGCCGCTGCTGTCGCCAGTGCCACACCATGCTGACCTGCGCCTGTCTCAGCGATGACTTTTTTCTTGCCAAGTCGTTTGGCAAGTAGCACTTCGCCCAGACAGTGATTAATCTTGTGCGAGCCTGTGTGGTTCAGATCCTCACGCTTAAGATAAATCTGTGCACCGCCCAGATGCTCAGACAGTCGGCGTGCATGATAAATCGGACTTGGACGGCCGACATAGTGCAGCTGCAGCGCTTCGATTTCTTTCAAAAATCCATCATCAGCAATCATCGCACGAAAGCCATCTTCAATCTCTTGCATCGCCGCCGAGAGTGCAGGATGGCCGATTTTACCGCCAAATTCACCAAATAAGCCCTCTTGGTTTGGCACGACAGCCTCATTTAATCCATACAGTTTGGTCATCATATTCCCCTTAATAAAAAGGCTATTTTCAAAATTAGGTAGAAATATTCGCCTAAATAACAAACGGTTAAATCTTATTAAATCAATGCTGGGTTGATTATATATAAGTGTCAAATTTTCTTTTCTGCGGCGGTTGGTTGAATTATTTAATCTCATTTCATATTGTCGCCTATCCAATATGCCTACCATTAAACCATACTTAAAAGCAGGATGTGAGCTTGGTTTGCAATAATGGGATTTGTTTTTGGTTTGCCTTGCAGACATAAAACCAAACGCATTTGCTTATCAGATAAATCAATAATAATTTATTAAGAAGCCGATTCCTAAGCAAGAATAGATTGGATAACTATATAATGGCGCATATTATTGAAATATGTTATAATTAGTGAAGGAATTGGTGGAGATTTATTATGTCTGTTTATGCAATTTGGAATAATAAAGGCGGTGTTGGGAAAAGCTACCTAACTTTCCAAATAGCCTGTGAGTATGCAAAGCAAAATCCCAAGAAAAGGGTTTTGGTTATTGACCTATGTCCACAAGCGAACTCATCATCAATGCTTTTAGGTGGCATTGAAAAAGGTGAAATGGAATTAGAAAAGATACATTCTCAGTCCAATAAAAACACTATCTCAGGCTATATTTCTGAACGATTGATTAGTCCGTATAAGCAGATTAATACTGCCAGTAAATACGCTAACCAGGTGGCCTTAATTAACCAACATATTCCCAAAAACGTCTATTTGGTAGTTGGCGACGAAGAATTGGAAATTCAGGCGTCGGGTATTTCGCATGCTTGCCAAGCGCCGAATGTTATTGATGCTTGGCGTCTGGTACACTTGTGGGTCAGAGACTTGATTTCTGATATTCAAAGAGCATGGGGTGGTGAGAGTGTTGTTTTTATCGATTGCAACCCAAGCTTTACCATTTACACAGAGCTGGCGTTATCTGCAGCAGATCGCCTAATAATTCCATTTTCTGCAGATGGCTCCTCCAAGAGGGCTGTTCGATCGGTTTTATCTCTGGTCTATGGTGTTAATCGATACGCAGGAGATGTAAGTTCATATTTCTACACAGAGGCTCAAAGAAACAAGTTGGCCTTGCCACAAATATACATGTATATCGGTAATCGACTTACCACCATGTCAAGGGCTTCTGCTAGAGCATTTCAAACTGTCGTTGATGAAATTGGTAGTGAAATCTACAATGTTTGGAGTACAAATGCAAACTTATTCTGTATCCATCCAGCAGGAGCGGGCACACCAAACTCTAAAAGCACTTTTAAAAAGATGTTCCAATATGAAGTAAGGGATGCTAACACGGCTTCGGTTGTGTCAGGTTCATTGGGCATTCCTATCGGCCGTCTAACTGATGGAAAAAATTCAGTTCTTGGTCGAGAAGTGACTGTTAACCGCTCACAGTTGGAGGCTCAACTGCCAAACATTGAACAATTGGTTCGTTGTATTGAATAACAAACTCTAGTTCTCAGCCCTATTCTTCGTGCTCTTACATTCAATCACCAAATTGAGACTGCTACTTTAACCGATAATAGTTTCAATTTGGCATTATTGCTATGATTGCAAAATATTTATAAACATTCTACTAAAAACTCATCCCCAAACTTACACCACTCACCCAATCTTTGTTGGAAAAACCTGTGGGCTCACTGATTGCTTTTGAAGTAAAGATGTCGTAGTTAAAACTTAGGTAGGGGTTATTTGTATTTGGTGTGTATTGCCCTTTGATACCTATGGCAGCGCCTGCTAGATGTTGTCCAAGTAGTAGCTCATTTTGGCTTTTGTCGTGGTTGGTGATGTAGCCTGCGTCCAGTCCTAGGTAGATGGCATGGTTTGATTGGCTGTTTCTTATGTTGTTTTGATTGATTGTGGTGCTGTGATTGTTTGCTTTTTGCTGATTTAAAAAGCCTGGATAAAAGCTGATGTCTTGTCTTACTAAGATACCATTATCCGCAGATAATGAACGCTCCCCATCAAAGCCTCTGACGGTGTATCTGCCACCAATGGCCATCTTTAAATCAGGGGTGAGGCTGTCGGTGGCATATTGGGCTTTGAGTGTGGTGCTATGAATGATGGGTATTGGTTTGTTGTTAATGCTTGGGTTGTATTTACTTGTTAGATTGGCGTTTAGTTGATAAATGCCAACACGGGCTGAGCCTTCATCAAACAGCTCTTCTGGTGAAGGTAAGGCATTAAAAGCGGCGGTACCACGCTTATAAGAAATATCAGTGCTTAGGCTATGATTAGCTTGTTTGCCAAAAGTGGTCTCATGGCTGATGCCAAATAAATACCCTGCGGTTTTACGAGTTTGTACATCAATGATTGTACCATCAATATCACTTTCTTGGGATTTGACATAACCACCAGCATACACATAGCTTTTGCTATGAGCATCTCTGTGTACCAGATGAGACAGCTTGGCGTTGTACCCACTGGATTTACCGCCATAGATATAATCTTGGGTACTACCTGCTACGGTTTGATGATAGGTGTAGCGATTGGCAGTTAGTTGTAATAAACTATTTTTCATTGGAAGAACGTAGCCAATGCCATAATTCTTAGAGCCTTTGCTCTTATCAGATGGATGGTCTTTATAATCATTGATTTGATTGCCCAAATCTCGCCCAAAGCTAAGATAGAACAAATCGTTTAAATTTGCCAAATTATCCACACTCAGTGTCGCCACCCCTTGATATTTCCCTGTGGATTTAGAGCCTGAATCATCAAGACTTAGACTGCCACGAATGCGGCGGTGTTGGGTATAGTCAATTAAAATATCGCTAAAGCCAATGCCGTTACCAGCAGGTTTATTGTTGCCAATCGCTTGTAACTCATCAGATGGTGCAATCTTAAAAGTAGCATCAGCACTTGGCACACGCTTAAAATTCTCAAGCGTGGTTTCTAAATCACGGATGTTTAATAGCTTGCCTGGTTGTGTGGTGAGTGCTGTGTCTAAGATAGCAGGCTGAGTGATGGTAGGATAAGACTGGTTGGCTGTGTCTTTGACTGTGTTTTTAACATAGACAGGTGCTTTACTATCCGCTGTATTCACCACCACCTGAGCAATCTTACCAGGGATTAAGGTTAATCTTAGCTCCCCATCCGCCAAATTCTGATTACCTACCATAATACGACTGGTGACATAGCCTTGTTCAATGAGGCGGTTTTGCACACGAGTGGCGATAGCATTGATGTCAGCGACTGTCATACACCTGCCTAATACACTGCTGCTACCCATGATTTCAGGCACAAGTGCAAAGCCAAGCTTGTCTGCAAAGACAATATCATCTTGGGATAACACCGAATAACCAATCTTATGAATATCAAAGCAAATGGCGTTATCTGCTGTTGGTTGTTCTTGAATTTGGGTGGTGGTATCAGTGGAAACTGTATCCACCACCACGCTTGGATTTGGCACCAATTGCTCTAGCAATGCCTGATTACGAGCATCTTGAGCTTGGATTAGGGTTTGGTTGGTGGTGTTGGCACTCAAGAAATCATCCGCCGCTTGTGCGGTATTGATTTGTGATATGATTCCTAAAGCAACCCAAGTGGTTAGGGTTAACGGTTTTAAACAAAAGCGTGTCATGGTCATCCATTGATGGTTTAAAGTTACTAGATTGTAACTATTCATCTCAATGATTGCAAGTGCTATTTGTGTAGTTTTTTATCATGATAAAATTGGATATGGGCTTTTAGGCTGATTGATTGGTTACATGGTACACCAAATTAATCCTAATGATTTTCAATAGGATACAATGTATTCTTTTTTTTACACCATCCCACCTTTCATCGAAAATGCCATATTCTACCACTTAACAATAAGTAATATACTTCTTCTTGTTATCACAAATAATCTGTGCTAATATCCTGATAATCTTTCTGCTTTGTTGCTGTAAATTGGCAATTTGGCGGATGAAATTGAGTTAGATTGGATATAAACTTGGAATAAAAGGTGGGGTTTGCCATGAACCGTTTTTGTTATCGTGTGATCTTTAGTAAAAGTCTTGGAAGACTTGTGGTGGTTTCTGAAAAGACAAGATCGCAAGGCAAATCTGACAACCCAAGCGTGGGTGGTAGCACAACATCATCATCTGGATGGGGTTTGGGCTTTGGCTTAAAAACTCTTTCATTATCGCTTCTTCTTAGCCTAGGCTTGACAGCCCATGCCAACACTCCCACCACCATCATTGCAGATAAATCCGCCAATAAAGCCTTACAGCCGATTGTATTAAATACCGCAAGTGGTGTTGTGTCTGTTAATATTGCAACGCCCAATGCTCGTGGCTTATCCAATAACCATTACAGCCAGTTTGATGTGGGTAGTACAGGCGCTGTATTAAATAACAACCGTAAAGCAGTAGGCACCCAAATCGCAGGCTTTGTGGCAGCTAACCCCTATATGGCTCGTGGGGAAGCTTCTACCATCTTAAACCAAGTTAATTCTAATAACCCAAGTCATTTGAATGGCTTTATTGAAGTAGCAGGTAAAAAGGCGGATGTGATTATCGCAAACCCATCAGGCTTGGTGGTCAATGGGGCTGGGTTTATTAATGCCGGCAATGTCCATCTGGCAGCAGCAAACAGCCAAGTTAATCAAGGGCAAGTAACAGGTTATGAAGTTGGCACAGGTCATATTGCCGCTCATGGCAAATTAAACCTACAAGGCACCGATTATGCCGCACTCATTGCCAAGACCGCCCAAATCAATGATGAGATTTATGCGGGCAAACAACTTGATGTTATTCTAGGTGAAAACAGTGTCCATCTTCAAGATGGCGATTTCACACAATTAACTGCCATCAATAAACAAACCAGTGCATCATCTGCCAATCAAACCACCAATAAGGAGCAACAAGGCGCTACGCCAACCTTGGCATTGGACATCTCAAATCTTGGTGGGATGTATGCAGGTAAAATCCATCTGATTGGCACAGACAAAGGCTTTGGGGTGAATAACCAAGGGGTTATCACAGCAACTGGCAAGGGACAACCACTTGGCACAGGTACACTCACCTTGGACAGTCAAGGCAATCTTGTTAATACCGGTAAAATCCTAGCCAAAGATGCTGTCACCATTGGCACCCATGATAACACTGCTCAAAACGACGGCACGCTATTAAGTGAACAAGCTGATATTGCCATCCATACCGCAAGTCTTAATAACACAGGCATCATTCACAGCACCCAAACTGCCAAGATTGCAGCCAAAGAAGCGATTGAAAACCTTGGCAGTATTTATGGCGGTGTTTTGCAAGTTCATACGGATAAACTTGATAACACCGGTCAGCTTATCCAAACTGGTACAGGCAAGCTTGATATCACCACCGATACACTGATCAACACTGATAAAGCGGTTATCGGTCAAAGCCTGTATGGGCAAACTACCGTACCTGCACCTTCCACCCCAAGTAGCGATCAAAGTGCTGGCAGTATTAGCAGTGAGCTGGCAGATAATACAGCAGGCAGTACAGGTAATGTGGGAACAGACTCACAGCCACCTGCTTTAAGCGACTCTGGTGCAAACACTCAAACCAAACCCGTCCCAAATGCTCACGGTCATATCACTGCCACGAGCAGTATTCACAACACGGGTAGTCAAGCACTCATCACCGCCACAGGTGATATTGGTATCAGTGCCAATCAAACCAGTAACACCAAGCAAGCATCGATTGATGTACAAAGTCTAAACACCAACACCCTTGCCAATACTGACAGTAAAATCGCCTTAGATGATATCAACTGGCAATTAACTCGCTTTGACAACAGCAAAGGTAGTATCACTGCCAGAAATGGCATGGTGATTGACAGTGGTTCTGATATGATTAATACGGGCGGTCAATTATCTGCTACTGGTACTGTGGCGTTATCTGCTGTTGGTGTGCTTGATAATACCCAAGGGGTGATTACAAGTGGTGGTGATACCACCATCAGTGCTGATGGTGTGAATAATCAGGCTGGTACGATCATGAGTACTGGCAATGTATCTGTTGCCAGCAAAGATAAGTTAACTAATGATAAAGGCGTCATCTCTGCACAAGTTAATACCACATTGGGCGTTGGGACAGCATTAAGCAATCATGATGGCAATATCTTTGGCAATCAACACCTAGCCATCCATAGCCAAGATTTGACAAACAGCGGTCAGGTTTATGGGGGTAAAAGCACCACACTGACTGCCTTACGCACCTTGGATAACACCCAAGCAGGACTGATTGCCAGCGGTGGTGATACCACCATCAGTGCCCACACCATCACTCATGCCGGTAGCATCATTGCTGGCATGGACCGTGCAGGCAAATTAGGACAACCTGCCAATCTTAGCATCCAAAGCACAGGCAATCTAGTCAGCACAGGCACACACATTGCCACCCAAGCGATGGTGATGACAGGTAACATGCTTGACTTAAGCGATAGCCATAGTGAAGCGGTGAATATCAACCTAAATAGCCAAACGGATGTCAATACCACCAATGCTACCGCCATTGCTGCTGATACACTACATATCAGCACACCTGGTCAGCTCAATAACACTCAAGGGCAATTGTCCGCCACACAACTAATGATCGATGGCAGTAAACTCATCAACCATCAAGGCAATATCAGCCATAGCGGTACACAGGCACTGACATTAAGCTTCAATCAAGGTCTGGACAACAGTCAAGGCAATATCAGCAGTAACAGCCAGGTATTTGACATCAATACAGGTACAGCCGCTTTAAATAACCAGCAAGGCAGTATTACTCATACAGGCAGTATGCTTACTGTGAGTACGCAGCATCTAGGCAACCATCAAGGCAAGCTACTTAGCACTGGCAATCAAAGTCTTACGGTGGCCACAGATATTAATAACAGCCAAGGCATCATTCAAGCAGATGCTTTAGCAATCAGTGCTCAAAGTATCAATAACCATCAAGGCAAGCTACTTAGCACCGCCAATCAGTCTTTAAGCACTCAAGAGGACATCAATAACCACCAAGGCATCATTCAAGCAAGCGGCTTTACTATTGATGCCAAAGCGTTTAACAACCAACAAGGCAGCGTATTTGCCACTGATGAAACAGCACAAAGCCGTATTACATTAACTGGCAATTTAAGTAACACCAATGGCAATAGCAATGGTAATGGCAAGAGCAATGTTGATGCCAATGCCGATACGCAAACCGCCACCATCGCCACACCCACCATCGCCACACTAGGCGCTTTGTCCATCAGTGCCAACACGTTGGATAATACAGGACAAATCAGCACCAAAGCCTTAACTGTAGATGCTAATACCATCAACAATAGCGGTAGCATCAGCAGTCAAGAAGCAACCAGTATGCATGCTAAGGATGCACTAAACAACCGTGCGACAGGTGGTCTGTATGCAGGTACGGATTTAACGCTACACAGCCAAGGACGCCTCAGCCATCATGGCAAAGCCTTGGCGGGCAATCGTTTTAGTGCCACTGCTGGCACGCTTGATTTGACTGACTCACACAATGAAGCAGACAGCATCAGCTATAACTCTCAAGGGGATATCACTCATCATAATGCCACAAGCTTGGCTGCACAAAACATCCGCATTAACAACACCCAAGGCGTTTTGAGCAATCAAGCAGGTAATCTGACGGCTAAAACCGTAGATATCCATACTGAGTCTTTACAAAATGGTGGGGTTATCACCGCTAAAGAGTTGACGATTAGCCAAACTAAGGATTATACACATACCAGTGATGATACCTTAACTGCTGATACGCTGACATTCACCACTCAAGGTAGCTTTAGCAATCAGCACAGCTTTGGGGCAACAGACAGCCTAACGCTTACAGCAGCCAGCATCCACAACCACCAAGATGCCACCATTACAAGTAGCAACACCACGCTACATAGCCAAACAAACATCACAAACCAAGGCTTAATTAATGGTGATACGACTATCGTTAAAGCCGCAAACACCATCAACAACTTGGCTGGTGGTCGTATCTATGGCACACAGCTTGCGATACAGGCTGAGACGCTGAATAATACGCCAGCAAAAGCTGCCGATCAACAAACCAATCAAGAAAACGACCATCACACCGCCCCTGTGATTGCTGCAAGGCAGCGTCTGGACATTGGTGTTAACACCTTAAACAATAACCCTAACCCTGACAGAGCAGGCAAATTCAACGAAGATTTCGACAATCAAGCTTTAATCACAAGTCTTGGCAGTCTGCACATTGGCGGCAGTCTAGACGACAATCATCATGCCACAGGCAAAGCACAGACAGTGGTCAATAAAGGTGCGACGATTGAATCAGCAGGACAGATGCAGGTTGACACCAAAACCTTGCTAAACACCAATGCTGACTTTAAAAAGCATACAGTTAAGGTGGAAGCAGAATCCGTTTATGGACAAACACTCTATCGCAATCGCGAGCAATCAGGAAGTGCTCCAACCGTCATAAAAAGCACTGATGTTGCTGATTTGGGTAACAAGCCTATGGCGGGTTTATTTGACTGCCCTGAAGGTAGTGAGTGTATTGTCAATTATGACAATAACTCTACAATTTGGTCATACTTTAAGATTGATGCACCCAAAGAGCCTATTCCAAACATCAAAGCCAAGGATTTATTGGATGAGCCTGATCTACCAGAGAATGAAACCGCTGAAAGTTGTGCGTTGGCAGGTACAAACAATCAAGCGTGTACCCAGTACAACAAAGAGTTGGCGAATTACACCAAAGTCATGGGTCCTTTGTTAAAATGGGAAGAGGATAATGCCGCTGCCATTGAAGCGTTAGAGCTGGCTATCAGGGAGTATAACCGCCAATTTAACCAAAATAAAAGCGATGTTGATTTAGCCCTAAACATTTATACCACCGATGAAGCGTATTTAGGACCAACCAGCCGTAAAGGCGCGCCGACTGGCGCTTTATACGTTAAGCAAGCAAACGGAAGCTACCAGCGTGTTGGCGAGGAGATTGACGAAATCACCGTGGACTTTGTTGTCTATGAAGACAAGACACTCACCTCTGACCCTGCTCGTATGGTCGCAGGACAAAATCTTGTCATACATGGCGATACCCTGATTAATGATAAAAGCCAAATGAATGCAGGCGCAGGCTTTGCAGTGATTGGTGATACTGTCATTCAAACACCTGACAATGGCTTGTATGGTGAAAAAACCAAAGTCACTGAAAATGGTCGATATGTCAGTCGTACGGTTGAACCATCAGGTTTGGGAGGTCGCAGACACAAGCGTGTGGATATTGGTAGTGGTGCATTTACACAATCCTTTGCACCACTAGCGACGTATGAGCTCCCCATCTTAAACGCCACCATCAACAAAACCCCATCGGTCATGACAATTGACCAATCAGCTCTAGCCAGTGGTGATGTGGAGACGGTGCTTGCTGCCCTAAAAGCCAATCAAGCTGCCTTATCCCTTGATGCCCAGCAACAGCTATCAAAGCTACTTGCTGACAAAGAACAAGGGCAAGCTGTTGATGAAGCAATCTTATCAGAGTTGACCAAGGCATTGTCCCAAAGCGTTGATGCCAAACAAGCCTCTGTGATCAGTGCCGACTTATCACAGCTGACCATCCCAAGCTCAGCCTTATACATCATCAACGCTGACGACCCCAATCTGCCACTGGTTCAAACCGACCCTGCGTTCACCGATTACAAGCAGTGGCTATCCTCTGATTATATGCTAAAAGCATTACAATCAGACCCAAATCACATCCACAAACGCCTATCTGATGGCTATGGTGAACAACAGCGTATTAAAGATCAGTACTATCTACTGACAGGCAGACACATCAACACCGATTACAGCAGTAACGAAGAAGCCTATAAAACCTTGATGGATAATGGCATCACGGCAGCCAAAGCCTTCGGCTACACGCTTGGCACAGCTTTAACTGCCGAGCAGATGGCAAACTTAACCACTGACATCGTTTGGCTGGTTAAACAGTCCATTACCTATACCACCAAAGACAAAGATGGCAATAGCATCACCAAAACCCAAGATGCTTTAGTGCCTAAGCTGTATCTGCGTTCTGCCAATATTGCGACAGGCACACTCACCCCTGATGGTAGATATAGTGCCATTTCCGCCAAAAACATGGATTTACAGCTGACCGGCAATTTGGATAACAATGGCAATCTTGTTGCCCATAACGCTGTCAATATTGATGCCAACACCATCACCAATACCAATCGTATCCAAGGTGAGTTTGTTGCCATCACTGCTGCCAAAGATATTAATAATTTAGGCGGAACACTTGCTGCCAATGCTGCCATGACGCTAAGTGCTGGCAATAACATCACCAGCCAAAGCCAAACTACTACCCATCACAACAAACAAGGGCAAAGCACTTCATCCAACACCGCCATCACACGCATCGCCACCATCCGTGTGGGCGATGGATTAAAAGACCAAACAGATGACAATGGCAACCCATTGACCACGCTTAGCGTCCAAGCGGGTAACTATGTCCTAAACCAAGGTAGCAATATCCATGGCGGCGGTAATACCCAAATCACCGCCCAAAACGGCATCAACATCACAACCCTCACCACAAGCAATCACATCAATGCTGTTGCTGATGAGAATAACTACTTTAACTACAGCCAAAGCACCGATGTGGGTTCAACCATCACCAGTGCTGGCAATCTAACGATAGCTACAACAGGCAAAGGAGCTGGTATCAACATCCAAGGCTCGCATCTAAATGCCACCAGCACCACAGCACTGATTGCCACAGGCGATATCAGCATCACTGAAGGCCGTGCTACCCAAAGCCTAGATACTGCAAGTAAATTCACCGACAAAGGACTTGTCAGCAAAAAGACCACCCAAACTGCCTATCAGATGGATAGCAATAGCAGTATTCAAAGCATGGTGGATGGTGAGACTGTGCTGATGAAATCAGGTGGGGATATGCAGATTGTGGCAACCAATGTACTTGCCGACAAAGATATTCTGCTGACCTCGGGTGGTAATATGACCATTGCTAGTGCTACTAATACACAAAGTATGCACGAATATTCACAGGTGGATAAAAAAGGCTTATTTGCCACTTCGCCAACTTCTGTCACATTGGGCAAGCAACGTACCCAAAATCAAGCAGATGCCATGCAGACCACCTATACAGGCTCGCTGATTGGTACTACAGGAGGTAATGTTAGCCTAGTAAGTAATGACAGCCTTGTTATTACCAATAGCGATGTCATCGCCCAAAAAGATGGTGCTGATACCAATACAGGCAATATCTATATCCAAGCAACCGATGCCACCATCCAAAGCCAAAACGCCATCAGTGATAATAGCCATCGCTTTGCCCAAAAAACCACAGGGGTGACTGCCAGCGTCTCTAGCAGTCTTGTCAGCGAGGTTCAAAGCCTAGAAACCCTAAAAGAGTCTGTTAATGACACCGACTCTCGCAAAGCTAAATTGGCTGGTACTTTAGCGGCAGCTTCTAAAGTGCGTACGCTCGCCAAAGACCTAAAGGGTGGCAACCTTGGCTCCATCCGAGTTCAAGCCACTATTGGCTCACAAAGCACCAAGAGCCAAACCACAAGCCATCAAGAAACTAATGATGCTGCCAACCTTTTGGCTCAAAATAATTTGATCGTCAACCTCAAAGGCAAAGGTGCGGATTCAGATTTGACCGTCACAGGTAGCAACCTCACAGTAGGTAATAACTTCTACCAATCGGTAGAAGGCGATGTCCTCTACCAAGCCTCAACACAAACTGACACCCAAGACAGTCAAAACAGCAGCAAAGGCTGGGGTGCGGGTGTCTATGCCAGCTCTCAGATAGGTAGCGGTCAATCCAATCAAGGCTTTACCGTCAATGCCAACAAAGCAAAAGGCAGTAGCAGTGAGACTACCACCACCCACACCAATACCCAAGTCACTGTCGGCGGTACAACCGTCAATGACATTGGTGGTGATTTCACCCTAGATGGTGCTAATTTAAATACCAAGCACCTAACTGGTACAGTTGGCGGTGATTTGCTTGTCAAAAGCCGTCAAGACGCCTATCAATACACTCATGATCAAAAACAAGCAGGATTTAGTGCCGATGTTGGCTTTGATGGCAAACCCCAAAGCTTTAGCATCAATGGTGGCAAAACCGATGTAGATGCCGATTATGCGCAAGTCACCCATCAATCAGGCATCAAAGCCAATCAATCTACCCTGTCTGTACAAGGGCAAGGTAAGTTCACCGGTGGCTATCTCATCACCGATGCAGGTAAAAACCAAACCCAGTTTGCCCAAGGTATCCAAACCCAAGATATACAAAATCACCTAAATTATGAAGGTGATGCCATCAGTGTTGGCATTGGTATTGGTGCAGACACCAGCAATCCAAATGGCAAAGCAAAACCTGCCCTACAAGGCATTGGTTATGGTAAAATAGACCCAGTCAATAAAACTTCCACCACCCACACTGCCATCACTGACCAAGCTGGACTTAGCCATATCAACACAGAGAGCTTCAAACAAGAAGAAGTTCAACATGAGCTTAATGAAATCATCACCAATGATTTTAACAAAGAGCAAGTGTTAACAGAGCTTGGGGCTCAGGTGAATATTACGACTGAGTTTGGTAAAGAGGCTCCACAAAGAGTGGCGGAGTTTAGCGGCTATCAAGAAGCTGTCATACTCTCTAAACTTGATGATGCTGAAAATCTTAGTGATGAACAGATTAATCAAATCTTAGATGAAGCGGCCAAATGGGGCGAAGGTGGTATTTACCGTGTGGCTTTACATACAGCTGTGGGTGCAATAGGCACGGGTACTATCGAAGGTGCGGCATCAGCAGGTACAACTGCTTACGCCATTCCAAAGATTGATGAGTATCTAAAAGAACAGGGTTTTGATGAAACAGCACGACACTCTGCTTTGCTTGCCTTATCAGCAGGTATTGGCGCTTCTATTGGTGGTGATACTGCAAGTACTGCCAATAATGCTGGGCAGACGCAGTGGAATTACCTACTTCATAGTCAAATTGCCTCCTGGGAAAGTGAATTGGCTAAATGCACTAATGAAACTTGTAAAAATACAGTTATTCAAAAGTATCTGACCCTTTCAGATAAACAACAAGCAAGTCTTGAAAATGTTTGCATTACCAACTACAATGCCTCACAATGTGAAATGCTACGTCAACAATACTTCTCACTTGATGAAACATTAACACAAATTCACCCCAACAGATTAGGCGGCGCAGGCTACTGGATACACATAGAGCAAGAAAATAAGGAGGCTGAATCCATTTGGTCAAATATTGCTCGAAGTAATCCAAATACTTCAATGGCTAATCAATTTGGTTGGATGGTGCATGATAACGGAAGATTTGGAAGTGGGCGTGCTGGCACGGTTGCTAGTAATGGTGGCAAGAATGTCAATTCTAGCAAACCCATTAACCACAGTCAAAGAGATTCAGACCCTGCTTTTAAAAATGGATATATTTTCAAACATGGAGTGGATATTGATTTTAGGAATACAGGCAAAACCCAAAAAGATGCTTTAGATTTGGCATTTCAAAAAACAGGAGTTAATCGCTCTGAGTTTTCTGTTACAAAATGGGCAAAAGATAAAAATGGTAAAAGCTTTCCAGTAGAATATCGAGTTTTATCAGGAAAAAATAGGGGTGCTGAAGTGAGTATAGATGCAGGGCATACCACACAAGGAACTCCAGGTTCTCCACATATCGGGTGGCAAACTCCGGGAAAAAACAATACAGTTGGTCATATTTTTGTAGATAAAGTTGATGTAAATAGAGGAAGGTAATTTATGAGTAATAAACCTTATTTTGTTGAAGATTTTTTTGAGGTGTTATTAGAGCAAAATATATCTCAATATTCAATGCTATCATCTGAGAATAAAAAAAATCTTTTTGAGTTGATATTAAATAAATTTTTTAAAAGAGCAAATCTTTTGGATGAGCTGTGGAAATATGTGGTTGATGCTCATATAGGTGTGCATCTACCCTATATTTCCAAAAACAGGTCGTTTTTTTTAGAAAGGCTCACCTTTAGTCAACCAGTATATTTTTTATTTGAGCCCTCGGAATATAATGAAATATTGCACTTTTCCAATCCGGATGATTTAATGGATGTTCTATCTAATTGTTATAACTTTAATTTTTATATTATTGCTGATGATTTATCAGGCTGTGTAATTTGGCAAAGGCATGAAGCCTTAATAGGGCTTGGTCAGTATCAAAAACAGATTAAAACAATAGGTAGAGAATGGCTGATTTTTTTGGAAGAAAATCAACAAAACTCATAAAAACGGCTTTACAACAGCGCAATCCACACATAGGTTTATTAAAACAACTTACATTATAATGCATAACAACGCAGCCTTACAAGGCATTGGTTGTGGTGCAATAGACCCAGTACACTAGGATGCACACGGCACACCACCAATCTAAACCATCTCAGTGGCGCACTGCGCACACCCGCCCACTTTAAACTCTCATCACCCTGATGGATACCACATTCTAGTTAATGCAATGGCCGATGACAGACATACTCATACGTGCCAGCATAAAGTACATGTCGCACCCATACACTGGCAAAGCAAAGGTCTGTAGTTTGTGCTAAGACATAAACCCAACCAATCCCCAATCCTGCCACCATCTTTTTTTGATGGTGGTTTTTTATCGCCTGATGTCTGTTTGATGTTCTTATGTTTTTGATATTTTGCTGGTTGCTTTGGGTCATTTCTGAATTTGGTGTTAGCACTGGCTTGCCCTGATACGCTTGGTCTAGCGTACGATTTTTTGATTTGGTGTCGGTGGTTTCCAGATATGATTTGTTAGATAATTATTATAGTTTTCCGAATAACTTTATCTAATATACCTTGAATAAATATGTTTAATAAAGTTTTTTTGGTATAAATTCATTGAATAATAATTCAGCAATATAAGTTTAAATATCTTTACAGTACTGCCTTTAACTTATTGAAACCAGTAGAGATTTACAGTTGAAATCGAAAAAATTGCCAATAACATGTAGAGATTTACAGTTAAATAATCTTAATAGTTTATTTTTTAAAAAATCGTCTTGACTTTGATGATATTGGTGGAATATGATATTTGTTTAAATTCGTATTATTTAATCTTTTTAATACAAAAAGGAGATGTTCATGCATTGGCCATAAGCATATGCAAGGATAAAAAAGCAAAAACGCCACCAATTGCAGTTGGTAGCGCTTTTATAATGAGATTGTCTAGCGGACAGTCTCATTATCCCAAACAGTGTTTGACTTGTCAAGCCCTGTATGGCGCTTTATTATCCTTTGATTTAGTTTTTTTGTAAAAATTTTTTTATTCAAGATTAATTCATGGAAAATTAAGCATGATAGACTTACTAAATCTCAATGGCATAGTTACTGTTGATTGCCAAAACGATGATGAGACGATTGTTATTATTGCTAAGACAACACAGCAATTAACAACATGCACTCAGTGTGGCGGCGACCTATATAAACATGGTCAGCGCAACCACCGCTATGCCGATACACCACTGTACATGAAACCTACCACTTTGCAAATTAGCGTACATCGTTATCGCTGCAAAATATGCAAACAAGTGCTGAGCGACCGCATTGATTGTGTTGATGAGAATCGCCGATGCACAAGCAGGCTCATACAGTACATACAAAGCCGTTGTTTTCAGCTGACTTTTAGCGAATTATCAAGGCAAACTGGGCTGTCCATAAATAGCATCCGTCACATTGCACAAGACCATCTAAACGCTCTAGAACAAGGCTATTTAAGACCCACACCAAGTATTTTGGGTATTGATGAGGTGATGATTGCTGGTGAATATCGCTGTGTACTGACAGATCTTGATCAGCATACCGTATTTGACATCCTACCAACCAGAAAGCAGCCGTATCTTGAGAGTTACTTTAACACCCTAAAAGACAAAGATAACATTCAGATTGTCTGTTCTGATATGTGGAAGCCTTTTGAGAATGTTTGTACAAAATGCTTGCCCAATGCTGCGTTAGTCCTAGATAGATTTCATGTGGTCAAGCTTGCCAATGAAGTCGTGGAGAGGATTAGAAAAGACTACCAAAAAGCATTGGATAAAAAGGGGCGTAAGCAACTGAAAAAGCACCTGAGATGGCTGTTGTGTAAGCGGTTAGACCAGTTACAATCCAAGGATATTAAAATCCTACAAGAGCTTGCCAACGAGCATCCCAAGCTTGTGATTGCTTATTTTTTAAAAGAGAAGTTCTTCAATATTTATGAGGCTGCAGATAAAAATTTGGCAATACTGGCATTTTTAGACTGGATGGATAGTATTGATGAACAAGCAACAGGCATACACCTACCTGGGTTTTGCAAATTGAAGCAGATCATCAAACGGCATTTTGTCCAGATCTTTAACTATTGGGATGGTATAAACAAAGCCAGTAATGGCTACACAGAGTGTGTCAACGGCTTAATTAAGCTTGCCAATCGTTTGGGTAGAGGATATAGCTTTGAGATGATTAGAGCTAGAGCTTTGTATGGACACAAAGACTCAGATAAACCCAAAAAGGGACGTCAGGAGAAAATAACCGATCAAGAAGATTGAGCAAGACTCATCAAGAGCGATACATGCTTAAAACAAACCCAGGGCTTGAACAAAGCACTGGGTTTGTTTTTATCCAAGAAAATAAAATATGTTAAGTAAAACAGCTTGATTAAAAACAACCCATGCGAATATAATCAATGCTCACATCCGATACTTTCCACCAGATTTTGCAAGAATCAGAAATTTTAAGTGATTTATTTTCCACCAAGTTTTGCAAGAATCAGAGATTGTGTTAGGATGGATGGAGTTGGGGTTTCAACCGGGTTTTGAAAATAGCCAATAAAAATAGGCGTACCATCACAATACGCCCATTCATTCTAACTAGATTTTATAAAATGTAAAGATAAAATCACACAGGCGCTGACTATCATGCCATTACTGCACATCATTCATCGCATCAAGCACCAAGTCCCACAGCACCCGATGCGAGGGCCGAAACAGCTTCATGTGTCCGATGTCACTCAGGCCAAATGCTGCAGGCTCCAGCCGATGATAGCTGATCATCGCCTGCGGGTACAAGGCAAATAAATCGCGGACATTGGCCTCGGTAGCGATCTCATCATCACTGGCATAAAACGCCGCCATCGCACAGCTGATCTGATCGTGATAATCATCACGGATGCTTTTGCCGATGGCGGATTTGATGTATTGACCGGATTGACAAAATTCACGCCACTGCCGAGCGACTTGCTTGGGCAGATTCTCCCCCATGCCGATGAACTTGGTCGCACCATAGCCAAGCGTCAGCGATGATATGCGAAAGATCACATCGAACATCACCGGCGCCAACAGCCGAGTACGACCGCTAAGCTGCGGCACATGGCCTGTCGAGCCTGCGATGCTGATGAGCTTGGCCACACGATGATGATTATGCGCCACACCAAGCAGCTGTGCGCCTGCACTATGCCCAATCAATATCAGCCGCTTGGCACCTGTCTTGGCAAGCAGCGCATCGATCGCCGCTGGCAAATCATACACACCCCAATCAGAGATGCTAGCGGTGCTGTCTTTGAGCCTACCGTGTAACGACGCACCAATTCCCCGAAAATCAAAGCTCATCACATCATAGCCTTGCGCGGTCAGATATTCGATGAATTTTTTATAAAACCCTTGGGTAATCCCGGTCGCTGGTGCAATCAGCACAGGATAAGGCTTGACATCGCCTTGATGCTCATAAAACCGCCCTACCAAACCATAGCCATCTACTGCATCAAATGCCATCTGCATCACACACTCCTTATGTTCATTTAGGGCCATCATGCCAAAAAATACCCAGCGACTGCCAGCGTTATTTTTGACCTGATAAGTCGATGATCCACACTTCAGACTGCGACCCAAGACGCAGCGGCACGCCCCACAGTCCATAGCCTGATGAGACCACCGTGTGCATATTGCCCACTTGTTCGTAGCCATAGCCGATACGATTCATCATCGCCACGATGAAATTGGCAGGGAAAATTTGCCCATTATGCGTATGTCCCGAGACTTGCAAATCAATAGGCAATTTGCTGTTATCATCAATCTGACTTGGGCGATGATCAAGTAAAATCACTGGCTGGCTGCTGTCGATTTGTGCGACAAGTTCGCTCGTTGGCAAGCGATCGGCATAATGATCATCCATCCGCCCAACCAATGACAGCGTGGTGGTTTTACCATCTTTGGTGACATTGATGCTCGTGGTTGCATCATCAAGCAGTACCGTGCCTGATGCCGTGATCGCACGCACGATGTCCGCTTCGGCTTGACGGCGATACAAATCGTGATTGCCAAGGCTTGCCACCGCGCCATATTTGGTGGCTTTGACGACATTTTGAAAATGGCTTGCCATGCCTTGTTCATCATACACCACCGTGTCATCATCCATGACATCACCGGGAATCAGTAGCAGATCCACCTGCTCATCGCGCAAGGTCTTGGCAAGATGATCTAAGTGCGAGATGCCAATGAGTTTGCCCAAATGCAAATCACTGACTATCGCAAGCTTGACAGGCGCAGGCATCGGCTTATCAATGCTGATGCTCAAATAGCGTGTGGTCGGCACATAGACATTATAAAGCCCAAGACCAATCAGCCCCACAAAACTTGCCACCGCAAAAGTACGCAGCCCAAGCTCGGCATGGATGCTCATTTTATTCAGCACAAAGCCTGCCAATAAAGTCACCACCATCGCCAAGACCGCAAGCCACAGCACCACCAAATAACTCATACCATGACGAAACGCCCCCATCAACAGGCTAATCAAAAACGCATTACTGATGACAAACAGCCCAATCATCACGCCCTTAGACAGCCACGCACTCGCCCACGGACGCACAAGCCACTGTAGCCCCAAGCCCACCGCATAAGTGCATAGCTGAAACAAGATGGCAATGGCCGCCAAAAATAATATTCTCATCTTAAGCCGCCGCGTGATTTACTGGATTAATGTCAAAAAAGCCAAGCGCAGTGCGCGGCACAAAGCCTAAGTCAAACTTACGCGCGCGATAATCATAATCCAAAAAGCCAATGTGTCCGCCATATTTGGTGTCAAGTACCGTCACCATATCTGAGACATCGCCTGTGGTCGCCATCAAGCCCAAAAACGGATCATCTTGTGCGGTGATTAATAAGGTAGGCTTAGTAATCTTATGCAAATATGGTAAGGCAGATGCCTGGCGGTAGTAGTCATTTTTTGAGCGAAAACCGTGGCGTGGCGCGGTGAAAATATCATCAAAATCCCCCATACGCTTGGCAGCCTTAAGCGCGGTAATCTCATCGGGCGTTAGGCGGTTTTCTAGGGCTTTTTTGACAATCGGATTGAGCAGATATGGCGTATAGACGCGTTTACTGATAAAGCGTTCCATTGCGATTGCTGATGATGACAAATCCACAGGCGCAGAGACGACGACGGCTTTTGTGCAGATGGCATCATCGCCATATTCACCCATATATTTAGCAAGGGCATTACCGCCCAATGACACGCCGACCGCATAGATGTGGGCAAATTCATTGGCAAGATTGGCTAAATTATGATGAATCTCTGCCGTATCACCTGCATTATAAAAAACCTCCCCCGCCACAGGCACGCCGCCGCATGAGCGAAAATGCGCCACGACAAAGTGCAAACCCGCCGCCTGCACATGACGCGCCAGTGTGCGTGCATAATGGCTGCCGCTTGAGCCTTCCATGCCATGAAACAGCACCACCAGTGGCGTGTGATATTTACCATCATCGCCGATGGTTTCGTCGGTCAAAAGATAATCAAACGCCACATCGCTTTGGTTGAGCGAATCTTTGATTAGGGTGCGTGTGTAATTTGGCTCAAATTTGACCAAAAACTTCGGCAAAATCGTCTGTAGGTGCGGATTTTTTAGCCATAATGGTGGGTGAAAGTGTGTCGGCATGGGTATCTCTGGATCAGTGGAAAATTATGCGGTGGGTTGTTGATGGTGGCGATGGGGTGATTTTTCTAGGGCAGAATGATTTGTTTGGCTAAATTTTATACAGTATCACGCACGCCTAGCCTTGTACTTCAAAGACCACCACCAAATCACCTGCACCATCGCTACTTGGCAAGCCCCGACCGCTTAGGCGAACACTGGTCGGATAATGTGCATGGGCAGGCACGCCAAGCTGTAGCGAAAGTGGCGGTGGCAAGAGCACCTGCACCCCTGCATCGATGTCACGACGGCTCAAGGCGACCGTATAATAGACATCCAGCCCACGCACGATAACATTGGGCTCGCTGATGGCAATCTGCACCGTGACTGTGTCAGCGCCACGAGTCAGATGAATGGTATCGCCTGTGGTCAGCCCTTTAGGTAGCGTCGTCTGCCATGTCTGATGGTTTACGGTAAAGGTCACTTCACCGCCATGATAGGCCAGCTGTAGGCTAATCTGACAAATGGGTAGCTCGCTTGTATGATTAAGCTGTCGCCACAGTCGCTTGGCGTGCTTGATGGCTTGCCCTGCGATACGCCCTGCACCGCTTGCGATATTATCTTGTACAGATGTGGGCACTTTGGATTTGACGACTTTGCCAAGCTTATCGGCTTGCTGTTTGGCAAATGCACCCACCGTATCTGCTACCTGCTGTTTTTTGGCAAGTAGCCACTGCCTATTGCGATACTCAAGCCATCGCTCATCATAGCGTTGTCGCATATCAGCATCTTTGAGCGTGGCATAAGCGGTGTTCAACAAGCGCGCCATCTGCGCATCGCCATCCGCCGCGCGGTCAGGGTGATGATGAGCGATTTGTGTGCGATAGGCGTGCTTGATGGTGGCGATATCGGCAGTCATCGCAATGCGAAGTAGTTGATAATAATCAATAAAATCGCCAGAAGATTTGCTCATTGTGTTGCCAGTTTAAAAAGAAGAAATCAAAATCACACCACTATACCGCCATGCCATCATGCCAATTCACTCTCAAGCGTCTCAAGCTCATCCTTCGCCATCAAAAGCGCTTCTTCTGCCGTCTCAATCTCATCTTTAAGCTTACTTTGTTCGTTCAGTTTTTCTAATAATTTAGCCTTATTGGCATCATCATACAGACCGCTGTCAGACAGATCATTTTCGATGACATCAAGTCTGCTACCTAGCATCTCAAGTTCGCTTTCCAGCTTGGCAATCTGCTTACGCAGGGGTGCGGTCTGCTCACGGATTTGGGCATTTTTTTTGCGTCGCTCTTCTTTACTCAGCCCATCATTGGCAGGGGTCTGTGCTTGTGGTGTGACGCACTCGGGTTTAGCGACTTCTTTTTGTTCTTTGTGGGCAAGCTGTCGCTCTTGACGAGCTTTTTTGAGATGTTCTGCATAGTCGCTCATATCACCGACAAACTCAGTGCAGCGACCATCTGCCACAAGCCACAGCTCATCACACACCGATAGGATCAAATCACGATCATGCGACACCAAAATCAATGCGCCCGCAAAGTCTTGCAGTGCAAGCATCAGTGCATTTCGCATCTGCAAATCCAGATGGTTGGTCGGCTCATCGAGCACCAAGACATTGGGTCGTTGCCACACCAATAATGCCAGCATCAACCGTGCTCGCTCACCGCCCGAGAACAGTCGGCTGACCGTATCAATCCGCTCACCCCGAAAATCAAAACTGCCCAAAAACGCCCGCAAATCCGCATCCGATGTCTGCCCTGCAATGCGTCTTAACATCACCATCGGCGTGGCATCATCATCTAGGCTGTCCATCTGATGCTGATTAAAATAGCCCAGCTTCAATGTCTCTGACACCTTATGCACACCGCTAATCAGTGGCAACTCACCGACTAATGCTTTGATCAATGTGGATTTGCCAGCACCATTTGCCCCAAGGATACCCATGCGGACACTTGGAGTGATTTGTAAGTTTACCTTAGAAATCATCGGCACGCCATCATAACCGATGGTCGCATTATCTAGACTGATCAGCGGGGATGCCATGTGTGATGGCTCATAAAACTTAAAACTAAACGCACTGTCCGCCATCACAGGGCTCAGCTCAGTCATACGGTCAAGCTGTTTGATACGGCTTTGGGCTTGCTTGGCTTTGGTCGCTTTGACACGAAAACGGCGAATGTAGTCTTCTAGGTGTGCGCGCACGGCTTGTTGTTTTTCGTAGGCTTGTTGTTCATGGGCAAGTCTTTCGGCGCGCGTACGGACAAATTGGCTATAATTGCCTGTATATAAAGTGATTTTGCCCTGTTCGATGTGCAAAATATGCCCACAAATGGCATCCAAAAATGCCTGGTCATGACTGATCAACAAAACAAGCTCATCGAACTTTTGTAGCCATTCTTCAAGCCACAAAATCACATCCAAATCCAAGTGGTTGGTCGGCTCGTCAAGCAGTAGCACATCAGCGCGGTGCATCAAGGTGCGAGCAAGGTTTAGACGCATCCGCCAGCCTCCTGAGAACATCGCCACCGCCTTGGTATGCTCAGCTTCGCCAAAACCAAGCCCTGATAAAATCATCGCCGCCTTAGCACGGGTGCGATAGCCATCAATCTCTTCAAAACGCTGATAAATCGGCGCAATCTCGTCGGCAGACAGCGTATCTTGGCGGCTGATTTTGTCATTGAGCTGCCACCATTCGGCATCGCCAGACAGTACATAGTCGATGGCAAGCATATCGGTGGCGTGAATCTCTTGTGCCATATGAGCGATCTGCCATGACGACGGCATCGACACTTGCCCAAGGTCGGTGGCATATTCACCCAAGATGGTGGCAAACAAGGTGGATTTGCCCGTGCCATTATTGCCTGTCAGACCGATTTTTTGCCCTTTGTGTAATTGTAAATTGACATCGCTAAATAGCAGTCGCCCTTCTCGGCGCACCGCCACATCTTTAAATTCAATCATGCTGTGTATCTCCTGGTAAATAATGTCTTATTTTAGCACATTTGCCTTATAATGCATATAAAGTGGCGCACAAAACCGCCATCACTGATAAATTTATCCACGCCGCCTTGCAAAAGCCCATTACCGTCCCTATACTAAGCCCATCTTTCACTTAACTTTTTATAAGGAAAACAAGATGGCTCGTCTAACCGTCAACACCCTAGAAACCGCTCCAGAACAAGCCAAAGAGCGCATGGAAATGGTACAAAAAGCCAATGGCTTTATCCCAAATCTGATTGGCGTACTTGCTAATTCACCACAAGCGCTTGAAATGTATCAAGAAGTGGGCAAAATCAACAGCCGCACTAGCCTAACACCTGAAGAAATCGAAGTGGTACAAATCACCGCAGCGGCGCACAACGGCTGTGATTTCTGCGTAGCAGGTCATACCAAAATCGGTACACTTAAATTAAAAATGCCTGAAAATGTGCTAAACGCCCTGCGTGCTCGCACCACCATCGAAGACAACGCCAAATATCAAGCCTTGGCACAGTTCACCATGCAGCTGATTGATAAGCGTGGTAAAGTGTCTGATGAAGAACTAGCAGCGGTCAAAGCAGCAGGTTATAGTGAGCAAAACATCCTAGATGTGGTGCTTGGTGTGGCACTAGCGACCCTGTGCAACTATGCCAACAATGTCGCCCAAAACGACATCAACCCAGAACTACAGGCGTATGCACCATAATAGCCGCCCCGCTTAATCACTCAAGCACCACCTGCAATGCTCAGGTGGTGTTTTTTGTGCATTTGTTCAAATCAGCTTTTATATACCATTGATTACTTAATGATGCTAAAATGGTTTTAATTTAATTTTGAGTGATTGTGATGGCTGATTGGCAGCACTATTTGTTTGAATTTTTGACCATATTGCACATTGTCTTGGTGCTTGTGCTGGTTGCGCATATTTTGGTCAAACAGAAAAATTACGGCGTGGCAATTGCATGGATTGCTACGCTTGCCTTGATGCCATTTTTGGGCGTGGTGCTGTATTTGATTTTTGGACAAGTCTATGTCAGCCAAAAATACAGTAAACGCCATCACATCGCTAGGCAGCTACTGGCTGATCTTGCTCACAATGCAAAGATTACCTTACATTCAGATGATAGCTTGCAGCATCTTAGCAAGAAATGGCGCGCACTTGCTGCAATGGGTGAAACTCAGACAGGCTTTGGCGCACAAGCCAATCATCAAGCAACCTTGCTTGCCAATGCCGACGCGATATTTGATGCACTCATCAGCGACATTCATCGCGCCACACGCACGGTGATGATGGAATTTTATATCGTCCATCCACAAGGCAAAACTCTAGAAGTTCTTGAAGCACTGATCGCTGCCAAACATCGCGGCGTGCGCTGTATCTTATTGGCTGACAGTGTCGGCAGTGCGGCATTTTTTCGCAGTAATATTTATAAAAAACTTCTGGCAGAAGACATCAGCGTGACACCGATGCTGCCTGTAGGCTTATTCAAAACCATCATCGCGCGTGCCGATATTCGCAACCACCGAAAGCTGATTTATATCGATGAAACCATCGCTTATACAGGCAGTTTTAATTTGGTAGATCCGCGGTTTTTCAAGCAAAACAGCGGCATTGGACAATGGATTGATGTGATGATTCGTACTACACACCATGATCATATGGGTGTGGTTAAGGCCATCGGTGCTGTAATCGCATCAGATTTGGGCACGGAGCAAGCAGATGGCTTATCCATGCTCAAAACCACCATCCAAAAATACACCAAAAAACTGCCGACACCCAAAAAGGGCTTGACCAATACCGCGCAGAACATTGAGCAATCGCCCATGTTCGATTATCCCATGGTAGATAATGTCATCATGCAGCTACTGCCATCTGCACCACGACTGTCAGGCACACTGGTCTATGACACCATCATCACTGCACTATATCATGCCAGACGAGAAGTCATCATTACCACACCATATTTCGTACCTGATGAACCATTGATGCTGGCTTTGACCAATGCTGTGCAGCGCGGTGTTTCCGTAACCTTGATCATACCCCAAAAGTCAGATTCTACACTGGTCAAATATGCATCCCAAGCGTATTTTTTGGCTTTATTGCAAGCAGGGGTTCGCATTGCCTTGTATAAAGATGGTTTGCTGCACAGTAAGATTATTTGGATTGATAATGAATATGCACTGTTTGGCACGGTCAATATGGATATGCGCAGTTTTTATATCAATATGGAAGTGATGCTTGCCATCTATCGCAGCAATGATGGCATAACCATGCTCGATGAGCTCAAAGACCTGCAGGCGCATTATTTAGCCGAGTGTCAAATCATCACCCTTGCCGATTGGCAAAATCGCAAATGGTATCTGTCGGTATTAGATGGTGCAGTGCGCTTGGTCAGTCCGCTGTTGTAACAGATAACCAAAAACACCGCCTGATGATTGAACCGCACCCCAAAAGTTAGACCCTAACCTTTGGGGTGTTTTTATGACCAAATACACAATGGACTTTAAACTTGAAGTCATTGATCATTATTTAACAGGACATAGTTACCACAACACAGCCAACTCTTTTGGTATTAAACGCTCTATTGTCCAAAACTGGGTGAGACTCTACCAAACTCATGGTGTTGATGGTATTCGTATCAGAAAGAGCAAAGCTAGTTATTCACCAGAATTCAAACACACTGCAGTATTACAACTACTTGCTGGTAAATCCATACGCACTTTGGCGATTGAATTAAATATCAGCAACCCAAGTGTGCTGTTTCAATGGTTAAAAGCCTATCAAACTCATGGTATCATGGGACTATATCCCAAACCCAAAGGTAGAAAATCTGTGCCTAAAACCAGCAAAGCAAAGCAAACATCCAAACCTGATGAACAAAAGACCCAAGCTGAATTGATTGCTGAATTACAACACTTACGCATGGAGAATGACATCTTAAAAAAGTTAGAAGCCTTGGAGCGTCAGCAAAGAAAAAGCAAATCATCATCAATAAAATCACAGTGATTGATGAGCTAAGGCAGATTTATCCATTAAAACAATTACTGACTTATCTTGGTGTTGCCAAAGCAACCTTTTATTATCACTTAAAGCAATTCAAGCAAAAGGATAAACATCAAGACATCAAAGATGCAATCAAAAAGATATATCACACCCATCAAGGCAGATATGGCTATCGCAGAATCACCCTTGCCTTAAAACAGTTAGGCTTTGTCATCAATCATAAAAAAGTGTGGCGACTGATGAACCAAATGGGACTGAAAGCACGGATTCGCTCTAAACGCAGATTTAGTGCTTATCAGGGTAAGGTGGGTAAAATCGCTGATAATGTACTCAAGCGTGATTTTAAAGCAGATCGACCCAACCAAAAATGGGCGACTGATGTCACTGAGTTTAAAGTGTTGGATAAACAAGGTAATGTGTAAGAAACTCAAGCGTTATTTACACTTTGCTTAAAATAAAACTCTAACCACTCATAAGGAGTAAAAGTTAAAGTCTTGCCAGTAGTCTCATCTTTCTTACTTAAAGATGAGTGCGGTCTAACAGTGTTGTAGAAATTAAGAAATCTGGTTAATTCTTGCTTTCTATGCTCACTGCTGACAAATTCATGTTTATCATGCCAAAGCTCCATTAATGTTCGTATGACCCTTTCAGCTTTGCCGTTGGTTTGTGGCCTACCTACTTTGGTAAATTTTTGATTGATGTTGTTTTGATAGCAGGCTTGAGAAAATTCATGGTCTTTTGTGCCTTTATATTCTGTGCCATTGTCAGAATAAATCACATCAATTTTGTAGGGGCATGGCTCTATCACTTGTTCTACAAGAAACTGTGTTGCACTAAAGGCTGTTTTATCCGGCATGATGTCAGCATACAATTCGCGAGAATAGTCATCTATGGCAACAAATAGATATTCTCTAGGACTGTTGGCATTTTGTCCTTTGAGCAAGGGCAGGCGTTTGGTGTCCACATGCACCATCTCACCAGGATAGGACTTATTGTATCGCTTGGCTTGCTTTTTGAGCTTATCCTGTATGGATTGTTCAACTTTAGCAAGGCGTTTAATACCATATTTGGCTTGTTTAAAGCGATTGTTGGTACTGGCTTGGGGCTTGAGTAGCTTAACACGAGCAAGTTTTAAGACTTTGTAAATGGTAGGTCTTGATACTTTGTACTCCAATGCTAGTGAAGTAACTGACTGCCTGTTCTTGTGATAAGCAGTCCAAATGGCTTCCCGTTGGTAGGGAAGCAATCGTGTATTTTTATGAATGTTCATTTGCAGTATTTTACCTTAATACTGTAAACAACGGTAGTTTATCTTACAGGTAATGTCAAAAAGCTTTACTTGTCTCCCATCATGGATTTGTTTAATGGAGAAATTGTTAGCTATCAGATGCACAGTAGCCCAAATTATGGCTTGGTTGCCAAGATGCTTGATCAGGCACTAAAGCGACTGCAAGCAGATGATAATGCTGGCAACGATAGCAGCAAACCACAATTGATTCTGCATTCAGATCAAGGCTGGCACTACCAAATGCAAAATTATCAACAAACCTTAAAAGACAACAACATCATTCAAAGTATGTCAAGAAAGGGCAATTGCTTGGATAATGCGGTGATAGAAAGCTTCTTTGGCACATTAAAAGAAGAAATCTTCTTTCATGACAAACATCAAAGAAGATTTACCTCCATTGATGAGCTTAAACAAGCGATTGATGAGTACATCCATTACTACAATCATGATAGAATAAAGAGTAAACTAAAAGGACTAAGTCCTGTAAAATACAGGCGCTTAGTCCTTGATCAAACCACTTAATTTAAACCTAGTCCTTAATCTTAACTTTGTCTAAGATTTGGGGGTCGGTTCAGATGTCAAACGGTGTTTCATTCATAGCGATTAACCTATTATTCAATAGCCTGCTGCTAAACCATCACTTCTTGGGTCGGTAGCAGCCGAAATAACACCACTTTGACGGTTGATATAGATTGCGCCAGCATGACCCATAGTATCGGTATAATCATCGAGCATTTCTACAGGCTGACCACGATCCGACAAGGTTTTTGCGACATCATCACCCACTCTGCCTTCTAACTTAAGAGAGTTGGATTCTGCACCCCAAGTGCGTCCATACAGCCATCTTGGTGCAGCCACTGCATCTTGTACACTCATATTATAATCAATCACACGAGTCGCAATAGCAGCCTGGGTTTGTGGCTGCCCTTCACCACCCATCGTACCATAAACCAATACTGGCTTTTGTTGATTATCCAAGATCATCGCAGCATTCAAGGTATGAAAAGTACGCTTCTTAGGCTCTAGATGATTGACATGATTGGGGTCTAATGAGAAAAAGCTGCCACGATTTTGCAAAAGCACACCTGTATTTTTTGCAACAATCCCTGAGCCAAAGTCATGATAAATACTTTGGATTAACGAAACAGCATTACCATCCTTATCTACGACACCTAGCCAAATAGTATCACCTTTTGGCTCAAGCGGTGGGTTTTTGCCAGCTGCTTTTGTCATGTCAATACGGGCTGCCTGAGCTTTGCCATGCTCATCTGAAAGCAAGCGCTCGGTAGGGATGGTTGAAAATTCTGGATCGGTCAAATAAGTATCACGGTCAATAAAAGCTTCTTTGGTCGCTTCCACCAAAAGATGATAATAGTCCGCCGAACCTTCTTTAATTTTTGACAAATCATAATTATTCAAAATATTTAAGATTGCCAAAGATGCCATCCCTTGCGTATTTGGTGGTAGATTATACGCTGTATAATTTCTGTACGGAACAGATAATGGCGTTACCCAATCTGCACGATGATTGGCAAAGTCATTTAGGGTCAATACACCGCCATTTGCCTGCAGGTCTGCAACGATACTCTTGGCAATGCTGCCCGTATAAAATGCTGATGCGCCATCTTTAGCGATTGTTTCTAAAGTTCGTGCCAAATCAGGCTGGCGATGGATTTCGCCCACCTGATAAGGACTTCCATCAGGCTTCAAATATACTCTGCGAAACTCATCAAACCGCTGCAGATTACGAGCTTCTTTATCTTTGGTATCTGTATTGATTTGTTGCCAACGTGCAACCGATGGCGAAACGACATAACCATCTTGGGCATAGCCAATCGCTCTATCAAATAGCTTGTTCCACGCCAGACCTTTATTGCTAAAATGCCCCTGCGCAAAAGTATGAGCAGCATCCCAACCAGAAATAATACCTGGTACAGTATTGGCAGCCAAATATCCCCTGCTAGGAATTTTGTCATAGCCTTTAGATTTATAAAAATCAATACTCACTTTTTCGCCCGAGTGTCCACTGGCATTCAAAGCGTGCACTTGCTTGGTCTTGGCATCATAAATCAGCCAAAAATTATCGCCACCAATAGTATTCATCTGCGGATAAACTACCGCCAAGGTTGAAGCAGCAGCAATTGCAGCATCCACCGCATTGCCACCATTTTGTAAAACTTCAAGACCTGCCTGTGTCGCTAAATGATTTGGCGTGGTGATCGCCGCATTACTGACCATGGGGTTTTTGCAAGCCGATTCGGTGGCGCAGTATTTGCCAGTTGGTGTTTCTGCTTGCACATGGGTCGCCGAAACACCCACAAGGGCAAAACTTAACGCGAATAATGATTTTTTCATACATAAGCTCCATATTTGTATTCAAATTTGGCATTTTTAACTCTTAAATGAGTTGCCATATCAATAATCACATAATACAGTGTAATTCATAAGATACTACTGATATATCATTTAATTATCTTATGAATGAACTCATTATAATTTTATTATTCATTATTTTCAATATTATTATCTTAAAATATTATTAATTAATAATGATAAAAAATATTGAATTCAAATGTTTTTTCTTAACAATCTATTTTTACTATAAAACCAAGTATTTTATGGGGTTATTCTTCTGTTTTTGTCAAATAACAAAAATTATTGATTATTTATATTTTAAAATTATATATGAAATATGTCTATATAAATATAATATACATATCCATACAGCCAAGAATTATTATGCATTTTATAAATAAAATACAGTAAAACCCTGCCCATCACCGAAAAAAACCGCACAAATCTGCGCACGGCTACACATTCCTGATCATACACCTGAAAATGACGCATGGATCGCCGCCAGTGCCATTGAACACAATCTGATTTTGGTCACACGCAATAGTGCTGATTTTGTCAGAACAGGCGTACGGCTGTTTAATCCATTTGAATAATGATGTCATATTTTCGCCCCAATTTCCTATCCTTATTCGAAAATAGAATATACAAATTTCCTCGCGCCTGCCTATAATTGTCCGTTTACCAAATATTTTTACAGTTGTTATTTATAACCACGAAATATCTTTAGTCCATCATTGACATTTATTGATCATTGATCGTATTTTTTGGGGTTGGCATGAACCAGTTTGACACTTATTTTACCGATACCACCATCAATCCTGCTGCCGATGCGGTGCGTGCGTGGCAGTCGCCAAATTTCTTGGATAATATCGCCGCCGCTGCCAAGCAAAGCCTTGATCCGCTTGCTATTGACAAAGGCCATTATCCAACTGCTGAGATGGCTCAGCTTGCCAAATTGGGTGCATTTTCAGCACACCTAAACGCCCAAGGCAACCGCTTTGGCGATGCCATTCTTGCCACTGCTAAGATCGGCGAAACCTGTGGCACGACTGGCTTTTTGTCTTGGTGTCATCAGGTCTGCGCACTGTATCTTGACCAATCGGACAACAGCGCGCTCAAGCCGCTTTTGGCGAGCCATGCCATCGGTGATAGCTTTGGCGGTACAGCATTGTCA
The DNA here is from genome assembly GCF_024296965.1 of Moraxella sp. FZLJ2109. NCBI lineage: Bacteria > Pseudomonadati > Pseudomonadota > Gammaproteobacteria > Moraxellales > Moraxellaceae > Moraxella > Moraxella sp. FZLJ2109. The sequence continues at coordinate 1,061,332 of NZ_CP101112.1, read as the reverse complement.
AACCCGATGAAAACCTTTGCTAACATCGAATCGATGATCCTACGCGCCACCAAAGTCGATGGCGGCTATGTGGTCTCAGGCACACTGCCGTGGATCAGCCACATCGCACCGAATCAATACTGCGGAGCGATCGCGCGCGTGGATGGCGAGAATAAAGATGTGTTTTTCTTGCTGCAATTTGATGATGCGCGCCGCGGACAATGGGCGCTGAACGCCTGCCCAACTTTCAGCGGTATGGAAGGCTCTAGCACTTGGCAGATCGCGCTCAATGACTACTTTGTGCCGAATGACACTATCATCGCTGATCCTGCCAAGCCGTTCATCGAACGCGTGCGCGGGGCATTTGTGCTGATGCAGCTGGGCATCGGTGCTGGCATCATCCAAGGTGCGATCAATGACATCATCGCCGCCGAACCTGCCCTAGGTCATGTCAATCAATACCTAGAAGACCAAGCAGGCGATTTACAAAACAGCCTTGATAAGCTTGTGGCGCAGACTTTAAGCCTTGCTACCACGCCATTTGACAGCAGCAAAGCCTTTTTCTTAGATGTGCTAGACACGCGCATCCAAGGGGCACAATTATCACTCAAAGCCACGCAAGCTGCCCTACTGCACCAAGGCGCAAAAGGCTATCTGATGACCGCCGCGCCACAGCGTCGCATCCGTGAAGCGCATTTTGTGGCAATCGTCACGCCTGCCATCAAGCACCTACGCAGTCTGTCACAGCAGCTGCTGACCGATGTGTCGCCTGCCTAAACGATGACAAGGGGAGATTCATGAGCGAAATTCTAGCAAGCGTCAATATGGACAAAGACGGCAACCCAACCGATGGACGCGGTGCATGGCGACAGTATCTGTGCCGCGCTTGTGGTTGGATTTATGATGAAAAAACAGGCGATCCTGATGGTGGACTGCCTGCTGGCACACGCTTTGAAGACATTCCTGATGACTGGATGTGTCCACTGTGTGGCGTGACCAAGCGCGACTTTGAGCCTTTTGTGCAGCGCGAAACTTTCGCGGTCGCCGCCAAGCCATGCTCGGACAATGGCGTGATCGTCATCGGTGGTGGCACGGCAGCATGGACGGTGATCGAGACTTTGCGTAAGCTTGATGACTGCTTGCCGATCACACTCATCACAGCCGACAGTGGCGATCGCTATATGAAGCCACAGCTGTCGATCGCCATCAGCCAAAACAAAACCCCTGATGTGCTGATCACCAAAAAAGCAAGCGACCTTGCCAAAACGCTCAACATCCACCTAGTCTCCCACACCTTTGCCACAGGCATCGACAGTGATGCACAAATCGTGCGCACCACGCGGGGTAACTTTGGCTATCGCCACTTGGTCATCGCACAAGGCGCGACACCGTTTCTGCCGCCAAGCCTACCTGCTGATAAGGTCTGGCGCATCAATCACATCGATATGTTTGCCGATTTGCAAGCCAAATTATCCGCCAAGCCCAATCAGCACATCGCCATCGTCGGCGCTGGCATGATCGGGGCTGAGCTTGCCGAAGACATCGCCAAAGCCGGTCATCGCGTCACTTTGCTGTGCCGTGATGCACTGCCTTTGGCAGAAATCCTGCCGCGACAGGCAGGCGAAAAAGTCCGCGATGCACTCACAGGCATCGGCATCGATTATCGCGGTAGCATCACGCTTCAAGGCATTGAGAAAATCGATCACGGCTATACGCTTATGCTCAATGATGGCACCATCAGTGCCGATGAAGTGGTGGCGTGCACAGGTCTTGTGCTGGATGATCGCTTGGCGCGCATGGCGAACATCGAACACACACCGCACGGCATCGTGGTCAATGAGCGCACGCTACAGACTTCTAACCCGCACATCTTCGCTATCGGCGACTGTATTGTGATTGATGGCAAGCCTTGCCGCTTCGTCGCCCCACTGCGCGAACAAGCCGCCGCTATTTGCCATGAGATTTTGTCACTGCCGCACACAGGCTATCAGCACAAACCGCCTTTGGTGCGCCTAAAGACCAAGTCCATCATTGTCTCAGTCACAGGTACGATTGACAAAAATCAAGCATGGCAAGTAGCAGAAGAAACGGACGCCTTATTTATCCTAACCCAAGAGACAAATGGGCAAGTGACGGCGAAAATCGAGCTAAAACGCTAAGCAGCTGACACAAGCCTATGGTTATGCCAATTTGGCACAGTCGCTTTGCCAAAAAGCTGACTACAATAACAGCCATAACCACAATTAAACATTTAAACAAGAAAACCATCGTCTGATCAAGGCTGGTTTTCTTTTATAAATTAAAAAAATCTAAGATTATGCCTAATATTTTTCGCCCTTTTGATGATAAGCCGCTGAGCCTTGGCTGTACTTGCGGCAAGCATGTCAGCCAAGCTGAGTGCGACAGCCATCTGCAGCTTGATGATCGCTTTGCCAATGTCCAAGCAGACAGCCGCATCGAGCATACCAATACCGATTTGATCGAAGCGACACTGATCAAGGCGATTTTGCCACATGAGCCGACGCGCCGCGCGTTTTTAAAATCGGTCGGCAAAGGTACGGCACTTGCCGCCATTGCCAGCATTTTGCCGATTGCAAGCCTGCAAGAAGCCGCCGCCTTAGATGTGCTTAAGCCTGAGAAAAAAAGCGTCGATATCGGTTTTTTGCCGATTCTATGCTCAACGCCGCTGATCATGGCTGATCCTTTGGGCTATTATGAAGAGCAAGGCGTCAAGGCAAATCTACACAAGCGCGCAGGCTGGGCACTGGTGCGTGATCAGATGATGAATCGTGAGCTTGATGCGACGCATTTTCTGGCGCCGATGCCACTTGCCATTAGTTTAGGTCTTGGTTCTGCCAAGCAGGACATGAAAGTCGCCGCCATTCAAAATACCAATGGTCAAGCCTTGGTCATGGCACTTAAGCACGCCAACAATCGCGATCCAAAAAACTGGAAAGGCTTTACTTTTGCCATTCCATTTGAACATTCGATTCACAACTACTTGCTGCGCTATTTCCTTGCAGAGCATGGGCTTAATCCTGATACAGATGTCAAACTGCGCCTGACCACGCCGCCTGATATGATTGCCAATCTCAAAGCAGGCAACATCGATGGTTTCTTTGGTCCTGAGCCGTTCAACCAACGCGCCGTGTGGGATAAGGCAGGCTATATTCACACCCTAAGCCGCGATATTTGGTTGGGGCATCCGTGCTGCTCGTTCGGCACTTCCCAAAGCTTTATCAATGATAATCCGCAAACTTTCCTAGCCATGTACCGCGCCATCATCAAAGCCAATGTCATGGCGAACGAACCAAGCATTCGTAAGGATTTATCAAAACTGCTTGCCCCTGCCAATTATCTGAACCAACCTGAGCTGGTGCTACGCCAGTCAATCATGGGACGCTTTGCCGATGGCGTGGGCAATGTGCAGGATTTCCCTGATCGCATGGGCTTTGATGTCATGCCGTGGCAGTCGGTGGCGGTGTGGATGCTCACGCAGATGAAACGCTGGGGCTATCTGACCGAAAATATCAATTATCAAGACATCGCCAACCAAGTCTTTATGCTTACCGATGCCAAAAAACAAATGCAAGCGATGGGCTACACCGTCAAAGAAGATGAGCCAAAAATCATGGTGATGGGCAAAGAATTTGACGCAGCCAATCCTGATGCTTACTTAAATTCTTTTGCGATTGGGCAAAAAGCCTAAGGAGTCCTTGATGAAATTGACCACCAAAACCAAGGGCTATTTGCTCTCGATTCTCATCGTGCTTGCGACGCTTGGCGTCTGGCAATGGGCGACTTTGCCACAAAAAATCTACGCCCCAACCGATCCTTTAAAGCTAGAATACAGCGTGCTTATGGGTGATATTCCTGAATTTACCGAACCAGGGGCTGTGGTCTCAAGTCAAAAAAGCGAATTTCCCACACCGACCGACTTTGGACAAACAGCGATCAATCACTTATCCGATCCATTTTATGATAAAGGCTTGAACGATAAAGGCATTGGCATTCAGCTTGGCTATTCGATTGGGCGAGTGCTTTTGGGCTTTTTCTTGGCGATGATTGTCGCGATTCCACTGGGTTATGCCATCGGAATGTCGCCGATTTTGGGCAGTGCCGCGCAGCCATTTGTACAGCTACTCAAGCCGATTTCGCCACTGGCGTGGATGCCGATTGCGCTATATACCATCAAAGATTCTAATGCATCGAGCATTTTTGTGATTTTTATTTGTTCCATTTGGCCGATGCTGACGAACACCGCCTTTGGGGTGGCGTCTGTGCGCCGTGAATGGCGTAATGTCGCCAAGACCCTTGAGCTGTCGCCACTACAGACCGCTACCAAGATTGTCATTCCTGCGGCGGCACCGACCATTGTTACAGGTATGCGTATTTCTATGGGGATTGCGTGGCTGGTGATTGTCGCTGCCGAGATGCTCGTGGGTGGTACAGGCATTGGTTATTTTGTGTGGAATCAGTGGAATAATTTATCGCTTGCCAATGTGATTTTTGCTGTGCTACTCATCGGTCTTGTGGGTATGGTGCTGGATATGCTGTTTGGCGTGCTACAAAAGAAGGTGAGCTATGTTGAATAACCCTTTAATCACGGTCGAAAACTTGACCAAACGCTACGGCGATGGCGACAATGTCTTTGAAAATGTCAATTTTAACATCGTCAAAAATGAGTTCATCTGCCTGATCGGACATTCAGGCTGTGGCAAATCCACCATCCTAAATGCCCTAGCAGGTCTTGAAAATGCCACATCGGGCAGCATCACCATGAATGGCAAAGAAGTGGTGAAACCAAGCCTTGAGCGCGGTGTGGTCTTTCAAAGCCATGCCCTACTGCCGTGGCTGACGGTCGGCGAGAACATCAGCTTTGCCCTAAAAGCCAAAACGCCAACGCTATCGGCAAGCGAATTAAACAGCAAAATTGATTTTTATCTTGAGATGGTCGGACTTGGCAGGGTCAAAGACAAAAAACCAAGCGAGCTGTCAGGCGGCATGAAGCAGCGTGTCGGCATCGCACGCGCCTTTGCCACGCAGCCTGAGCTGCTACTGATGGATGAGCCGTTTGGGGCGCTTGATGCCTTGACGCGCGGCGTGATTCAAGATGAGCTGGTGAACATCGTCGATGACACGCACCAGACGGTATTTATGATCACCCATGACATCGATGAAGCGATTTTGCTTGCCGATCGGATTTTTTTGATGAGCAATGGCCCGCGTGCGTTTTTGGCAGAAATTGTCGAGAACACCATTCCAAAGCCGCGCCATCGTGATAACATCCACCACCATCCACATTATTATAAGATTCGCAATCACTTGCTTGATTTTCTGGTGCATCGCAGCAAGGCACTGCAGCAGCAAAGCGAGCGACCTGCCGAACCTGTGGTGGTAAATTTCAATCACACCGCGTGGGATGGGCTATGATGGCTATCTTTGCAAATTTGCAAATTGCAGTTGCCAAAATGTGACTTGTTCAAGTCATCCAAGCGGCGTAAACTGTGCATCACAATAACAACAACACATAATAATAACAATAACAAAACTCTCCTTAATACACTCCAACTGGCGAAGCTCATCCCTTCGCCATTTTTTCGTTTGTGGATTTTGTTTGGTAAAAATTCAAATTGCCAACTTTACATTTTTGCAAAATAATCTTGTTAATTCGAGTATTGTTTGCAATTTTAAATGGTTGTAAACTATCCATCAACAAGAACAAATAGGTATAAGACCCTAAGGATATGATCATGACAACACGACAATTCACCACGATTTACACCGCGCACAAACACATCGATGATGGCGATATTTTGCTTTGGCGCGCCTTACCATTGCAGGCTCGCAGCTCATTAGGCCCTTTCGTCTTCATCGATCACTACAGCCACAAAGGCTTGCGCGGTATCGGCGATCGCCCACACCCCCACGCAGGCATCGAAGTGATCAGCTACATCCTAGAAGGTGGCGTGGAGCATCGTGACAGTTTCGGTTTTCGCGACACCATCAATGCAGGCGACTCGCAGTACATCCGCGCAGGTCGTGGCATCATCCACGCCGAGCAGCCGACCAGTCCGCGTCATGGCTTGCAGCTGTGGACGAGCCTACCGCCTGATCAAAAATTTGCCGAACCAACTTACCAATCGATCCGCGCCGATAAGATCGTCACACTTGATAAAAACGGCGCCGATATCCGCATCATCGCAGGCACGGTCGATGGCATCGCAGGTCCGCTTAAGCCTGTCAGCGATACCGTCTTTGCCTATGTCAAGCTACCAGCAGGCACAAGCGTGGATCTTGCCATCGATGCCGAAGAGCTTGGACTGTATGTCACCAAAGGTCGCCTGCCTTTGCCAAATGGCGACACGCTCGGCAGCGAAGGCTTGGCAATCTTCGGCGCAGGCGATCAGATCAGTGTGAGCGCTGGCGATGATGCGGTGGAGTTTGCCCTATTAGGCGGTGAACGCGCAGAAGGTCCGATTCTGTTCGACGGTCCGTTTGTGATGGACACACCAGAACGCCTACAGCAAGCCTATGATGATTATCACAGTGGCAAGATGGGCAAACTGGTCTGATACCGCACTTGGCAATCGGTCATCGCGGCAGTGCCGATTGCCAAGAATAGCCGCCAACTGCCCGTGAGTTACAATTTGGCAAGTTTGCAAATTTAGAACTTATATTTTCAAAATTGGCGGTTGTTCAAGCCCTTTAATCATAATAAAATACACGCAACGACAACAAATAAGGTCAGTGATCACAGGCAAGTACCTGACCAAAGTAAATAACGATAACAACAATTGATTAAACATCAAAAAGCGGTCATTGGCCAGCTGAATAACGACAATTAAGAATAATAACAAATAACGAAAATTAAGAATAATAACAAATAACGAAAATTAAGAATAGAAACAATAATAAAAACAATAAGATAAAGCGATAAAATAATAATAAAAATAAATAATACTTATAATAATAACAATAAAATCAGTGCCCTTAATACACTCCACCGGTGAAGTTTCGACTTCACCGATTTTTTTATCCTATATGCTCAATGCGCGCTTGGCGACACCCCAAAATAACGCTTATACTCTCGGCTAAACTGACTCGGGCTTTCGTAGCCGACTTGATGTGCTGCTTGGGAGATGGGCAGATTTTCTTGATAAATCAATCGCTTAGCTTCTAGCAGCCGCAGTGATTTTTGGTACTGTAGCGGTGTCAGCGTGGTGATCTGCTTGAAATGATGATGAAAACCCGACACCGACATACCGCACAGCGCCGCCAGCGTCTCGACAGGCACTGTCTGATCAAAATGCGTGCGCAGATATTCGATGGCTTTGGCGATCTTTTGTGTGTGTGAACCTGTGCTGACCATTTGGCGCAGTTTGGCACCCTGTTCACCGCTTAACAGTCGATAATAGATCTCTTGCTGGATGAGCGGTGCTAAAAACGCGATGTCATTTGGAGTTTCGTGCAAGAGTAATAGCCGCTCAAATGCCGAAGTCAAATCCGCATCCAGCTGCCATTGCCCAAAAAATGACAAGTGCTGCGGTGGTGGCGCAAAATCGTGCTGCGACAAGATCCGACCGACCATCACAGGATCGATCTTCATCGACATCACCACAAATGGCTCATCTGCTGTCGCGTGCTCAATCCGCCCAAAAATCGGCACATTGACAGGGCAAAACATGAATTTATCATCATCAAATACATAGCACGCATCACCCAACCAAATCTTGCGCTCGCCTTGGATCACAATACAGATGCTCGGCTCTTGGATGGTATTTTCGTAGTCAAAGGGGCGATCACTGTGATGAATGATCAAACCTGCAATCGGCGAATGATAGGTTTGGTTGTGCGGAATGGCGCGCAGTAGGCGGTGAAATTCTTGGGTAGAAAACATAATTTTTGGAGAATTAGGCAAGAAATTTGCAGAAATTGTATAGCATCTTGATCACCAATGCAATATCATGGACGCATTCCTTGATGGATATCGTCAATTTAAATTAACAAAAATAAAGGTGAAATTATGAAAATTTTTTATCACACTTCAGCAACTGCAACAGGCGGACGAGATGGTCATACCCAAGTAGATGACGGCTCAATCGGCTTTGATTTGGTTGGTTTTCAAAATACCAGCGGTAAAGTCGGCACTAATCCAGAACAGCTTTTTGCGATGGGTTATGCGGCGTGTTTTGACAGTGCAATGAACCATGTGGCACCGACTTTGGGTATTAAGCCAACCAAATCCAGCACCACCGTTGGTGTGGGGATTGGTCAAACAGCGGACGGTGCGTTCGGTTTAGACCTTGACATTACCATCACGGTGGAAGGCTTAAGCGTTGATGATGCCAAAAAATTGATTGAAAAAGCCCATGCCGTCTGCCCATATTCTAACGCTACTCGTGGCAATGTTGATGTGCGTTTGCATGTGAATGTGGTGCAAACATTTGATTTGTAATCCATATTTGATAATCAAAATGCCGTTTGATGGATATCAAACGGCATTTTTATCCTACTTAGGTTTATTTGCCAAAATCTCCCCCAAATTCCCTTCTAGCCAATCCACCAAATCAGCGATTTTTTCACTTGCCTGCCGACCATGTTCCGTCAGCGTATATTCCACATGGGGCGGAACGGTGTTGAATGATTTGCGAATGAGCATACCGTCTTGTTCCAAATTTTGTAGCGTTTGAGCCAACATTCGCTCGCTAATGCCTTCAATTTCACGGCGAAGTTCGCTAAATCGTTTCGTTCCTGTAAATAAAACACGCATGACCAACACGCCCCAGCGGTTAGTCAGATGAGTTAAGATGGCACGAGATGGGCATTTTGCAGATAACACCCAGCCTTTTTGCAGAAATTCTTCAGTTTTTTGCATTTTTAAACCTTTTAATATCAATGAGTTAAAAAATTATTTTCATACTTACTTTTTTGTAAGTACTTCTTTATTTAAATTTAACTGCTTATAATACGCTACATCAAGCAAATATTCAATTTTTTATTAATAGGAGTAATCTTATGAAAAAATTTGCAGTGATTGGTGCGACAGGTTATGTTGGTAGTGCAGTTGTGGCAGAGCTTGCCAGTCGTGGTCATCAAGTGGTCGCTTTTGCTCGCAATGCGGACAAAGTGGCACAAGCGGATAATGTGCAAGCGGTACAAGTTGATGTGTTGTCGCCTGATTTTGCCAAGCAATTACAAGGCTTTGATGCGGTGGTAAGTGCCTTTAAAGTCAGCTATCCTTCAGCAAATTTCCGCCAAGATTATCTGACTGGTGCAAATGCGATTCTAGAAGCTGCTAAAACCGCAAATGTGCCGTATTTGTTGGCAGTCGGTGGTGCAGGTAGCCTATTTGTTGCCCCAGATGTACAATTGGTTGATACGCCCGCTTTCCCACAAGAAATTCATGAGTTAGCAGATACAGTGCGTGTCTTTGCCAATGATTTACTTGACCGCCGTGATGTCAATTGGGCATTTATTTCGCCACCTGCTTTGCTTGGCGTAACAGGCGGTTACAGTGAAGAGCGTACAGGCAGTTATCGTTTGGGCGAAGATGATGTGCTGATGAATGGCGATGTGCCTGCTGGCATTAGCGTGGCGGATTTGGCGATTGCGATTGCCGATGATGTGGAAAATAAAGCACATTTGTTTAAACGATTTACCGTAGCAAGTAAATAATTTTGATGATGAAAATGCCATCTGTTTGGATTAGATGGCATTGCTTAAAAACAACCTATTGGAGTATTTATGAAAACTTTATTGACCTGTGCTGTGTTAGCAAGCAGTCTTGCCCTAACCGCCTGTGCCACATCGCAAGCCAAGCCACGGCAAGCCCATGCGGTACAAACTGCCCAAAGCACGCTTGAACGCAACAAAGCCAATGTGTTGAGTTTCTATGAATTGGCATTTAATCAACACAAAGTACAAGAAGCGGTAGATAAATACATTGGCAAAGAATACTTACAGCACAACCCAACGGTTGCCGATGGCGGTCAGGCATTTATTGACGCATTCGCCCCATTTTTAAAAGGACACCCACAATCTCGTGCCAGTATCAAATGTGTGATTGCCGAAGGGGATTTGGTCATGGTTCATGTACATAGTCAGTTGAATGCACAGGATAAAGGCGAAGCCGTTGTGGATATTTTCCGTTTGGACAAAGATGGCAAAATCGTAGAACATTGGGATGTTATTCAAGCTGTACCTGAAAAAACCGTCAGTGGTCGCAGTATGTTTTAAAGAAAAAAACGCCGTTTGAATGAATGAACCGACCCCCAAATCTTAGACAAAGTTAAGATTAAGGACTAGGTTTAAATTAAGTGGTTTGGTCAAGGACTAAGCGCCTGTATTTTACAGGACTTAGTCCTTTTAGTTTAATCTTTATTCTATCATGATTGTAGTAATGGATGTACTCATCAATCGCTTGTTTAAGCTCATCAATGGAGGTAAATCTTCTTTGATGTTTGTCATGAAAGAAGATTTCTTCTTTTAATGTGCCAAAGAAGCTTTCTATCACCGCATTATCCAAGCAATTGCCCTTTCTTGACATACTTTGAATGATGTTGTTGTCTTTTAAGGTTTGTTGATAATTTTGCATTTGGTAGTGCCAGCCTTGATCTGAATGCAGAATCAATTGTGGTTTGCTGCTATCGTTGCCAGCATTATCATCTGCTTGCAGTCGCTTTAGTGCCTGATCAAGCATCTTGGCAACCAAGCCATAATTTGGGCTACTGTGCATCTGATAGCTAACAATTTCTCCATTAAACAAATCCATGATGGGAGACAAGTAAAGCTTTTTGACATTACCTTGTTTATCCAACACTTTAAACTCAGTGACATCAGTCGCCCATTTTTGGTTGGGTCGATCTGCTTTAAAATCACGCTTGAGTACATTATCAGCGATTTTACCCACCTTACCCTGATAAGCACTAAATCTGCGTTTAGAGCGAATCCGTGCTTTCAGTCCCATTTGGTTCATCAGTCGCCACACTTTTTTATGATTGATGACAAAGCCTAACTGTTTTAAGGCAAGGGTGATTCTGCGATAGCCATATCTGCCTTGATGGGTGTGATATATCTTTTTGATTGCATCTTTGATGTCTTGATGTTTATCCTTTTGCTTGAATTGCTTTAAGTGATAATAAAAGGTTGCTTTGGCAACACCAAGATAAGTCAGTAATTGTTTTAATGGATAAATCTGCCTTAGCTCGTCAATCACTGTGATTTTATTGATGATGATTTGCTTTTTCTTTGCTGACGCTCCAAGGCTTCTAACTTTTTTAAGATGTCATTCTCCATGCGTAAGTGTTGTAATTCAGCAATCAATTCAGCATGGGTCTTTTGTTCATCAAGTTTGGATGTTTGGCTTGCTTTGCTGGTCTTTAGCATAGATTGCCTGCCTTTGGGTTTAGGAGTCAGTCCCATGATACCATGAGTTTGATAAGCTTTTAACCATTGAAACAGCACACTTGGGTTGCTGATATTTAATTCAATCGCCAAAGTGCGTATGGATTTACCAGCAAGTAGTTGTAATACTGCAGTGTGTTTGAATTCTGGTGAATAACTAGCTTTGCTCTTTCTGATACGAATACCATCAACACCATGAGTTTGGTAGAGTCTCACCCAGTTTTGGACAATAGAGCGTTTAATACCAAAAGAGTTGGCTGTGTTGTGGTAACTATGTCCTGTTAAATAATGATCAATGACTTCAAGTTTAAAGTCAATTGTGTATTTGGTCATAAAAACACCCCAAAGGTTGTCTAACTTTTGGGGTGCGGTTCAGAATTTCAAACGGCGTTTTTATTACACTCAACTATCGATTTTGGCTCAACCAAATCACTGCGCCAAATCGGCAAACAACGCCGTCGATAGATAGCGCTCGCCTGATGATGGGATAATCACCACAATCAGCTTGCCTGCGTTTTCATCACGAGCCGCCAGCTCCAGTGCCGCTTTTACTGCCGCACCTGACGAGATACCAACAAGCAGACCTTCTTTGGCTGCCAAATCACGCGCCACGCTGAACGCATCATCGTTCGCCACGGTGATGATCTCATCATAGATGCCGGTGTTCAGCACTGCTGGCACAAAGCCTGCGCCGATGCCTTGGATTGGGTGCGGACCTTTTTGACCACCTGACAGCACAGGTGATGCAGTAGGCTCGACTGCCACCACTTGTACGCTTGGTTTTTTGGCTTTAAGCACTTCGCCCACGCCTGTCACCGTGCCACCTGTACCCACACCTGAGACGAAAATATCCACCGCGCCATCAGTATCTGCCCAAATCTCTTCGGCGGTAGTCTCGCGATGCACCTGCGGATTGGCAGCATTGTCAAATTGACGCGGCATAAAATAACCATCTTGTGCTGCCAGTTCATTCGCCTTGGCAATCGCACCGCCCATGCCTTCAGCCGCTGGGGTGAGCACCAAAGTTGCGCCATAAGCACGCAATAGCGCACGACGCTCAAGGCTCATGCTCTCAGGCATGGTGATGATAAGCTTATAGCCACGCGCCGCGCAAATCAGTGCAAGCCCGATGCCTGTATTACCACTGGTCGCTTCGACGATGGTGGTGTCTTTATTGATCAAGCCATTTTTCTCGGCATCATCAATCATCGCAAGGGCGATACGATCTTTGACAGAGCTTGCTGGGTTAAAATATTCAAGTTTGGCGACCACGCGTGCCTCTAGCCCTGCGGTTAGATTATTCAGCTCAACCAATGGCGTGTTGCCGACCAATTCGGTGATGTTTTTGGCAATTTTCATACAAATTCTCCTTGGCAATGATGCTTAATTGATGCTGTTAGCATAGCAAATTTTTGGGGAATTTGTCCAAAAATTCTTAGTCCAAAATCTGATAAACTTATGCGCTTTTGCGCTTAAAAAACAAAAAAAAACCAAGCTTGATGAACAAACTTGGTTTTTGGATTGATTTTAACAATAGGAAATCAGCCCTTTAGCCCTAGCACATCCTGCATATCATACAGACCCGCTGGCTGCTCGACTACCCACAATGCCGCTCGCACCGCGCCTGTGGCGAAAGTCGCGCGGCTTTGTGCCTTGTGGGTAATCTCAATGATCTCACCATCCATGATGAACTCCACCGTATGCTCGCCGATGATCTCGCCGCCGCGCAGTGCGTGCATACCGATCTCGCCCTTCTCACGCTTGGATGCGCCTTGACGACCATGCACCAAGACATTCGGCAGATGCTGACCGCGTGCATCAGCGACAGATTTTGCCATCATCAATGCCGTACCTGATGGCGCATCGATTTTGTGCTTGTGGTGATGCTCGATAATCTCAACATCTGCATCCAGTCCCAAGACACGCGCGGTGGTGGCAAGCAGGTTTAAGGATAAATTCACACCTGTTGAATAGTTGCCCGCATAGACGATAGCGATGTGTTTGCTGGCATCTTTTAGCTTAGCTTCTTGTTCTTTTGATAAGCCTGTGACGCCCATCACCAGCGGTACTTTGTGCGCCACACACGCTGCTAATACTTCATCTAACGCTTCAGGCAAGCTAAAATCAATCAACGCACCAACACCATCGAGATTCAGCGTCGTCAATGGCACGCCTGTCTTGCCCACACCGATGAACTCACCAGAATCCGCACCAATCAAGCTTGAGATGCTGCGGACGAACGCGCCTTTGAGTGCTGATTTTGGATTGTCCAAGGTTGCCTGAATGAGCATTCGCCCCATCCGACCTGATGCGCCCATAATGCCGATGTTAAGTTGTGTCATAATAGCGTCCTTTTTGTAGAGTTGATGGGTTGATTATACTGCAAAATCACAAGGATTTTTATAAAAAATTCAAATTTTATCATGCGCCAACGAACGCAAAATCGCACAGTCCGAACGCGCATCGCCATGACACGCATCGTGCCATTGTTGTAGCGTGTCTTTCATCTGTTGTAATTGGCAAATCTTTTGGCTAAGCTCATCGATGTGCTGAGAAGTCAGTGCCTTGACCATGCTACTACTGCGATTCGGATCATCTTGTAATGCCAATAACGCACGGATCTGCGCCAATGAAAAATCCACCTGCCGTGCGCGTGCGATGAACTTAAGCCGCTCAATCTGGCTGTGCCCATAGATGCGATAACCTGCACCGCTGCGCGCTGTGGCAGGCAGCAGTCCTACTTTTTCATAATCGCGGATTTGCTTGGCGGACAGACCTGTGATGGCGGCGACTTGGCTGATATTCATGGCTTGACTTTGACAGGGGGTTAAGGTTTATACTAGCATCATCTACTGATAATCACAACCCAAACATCACAAAAGGAGCTTTTCATGACTCGCTTATCCGCCATACTGATGACAAGTGCCGCCCTGCTGCTGACCGCGTGCAATCAGAGCAATGAGCAAAGCACCAAACCTGCCGACAGCCAAGCTGCCACAACCGAACAAAGCAGCACCATGCCGATGGATCACGCACATCACAGCGCCGATGCCGCCATGCCGCCGCACGCAGCTGCCTATATGCAATCGATGAACACCATGCATGACGCGATGGTCGTAGCCGCCAAGTCCGCCAATGCCGATGTCGCCTTTGCCAAAGGCATGATCCCACATCACCAAGGCGCGATCGAAATGGCGAAAATCCAGCTAGAATATGGCAAAGACGATGCCATGCGTAAGCTTGCCCAAGACATCATCGATGCTCAAGGCATGGAGATTGAATTTATGCAAAATTGGCTAAGCACCGCCAAAGACGCCGATCGCACCGATGAGACGAGCGACCACGCCAAAGCCTATCTGTCTGACATGGCACTACATGAGCGCATGATGGCAGGGGTGCACCATGCCGACGCCGATGCTGCTTTTGTGCTGGGGATGATTCCACATCACCAAAGTGCGATCGAAATGGCGAAAATTGAACTACAATACGGCACGGATGACCAAATGCGCAATCTGGCACAAGGCATCATCGACGCCCAAGATCCCGAGATCACACTCATGCAAAACTGGCTAAAATCCAAAAATATCAGCGAGTAAATCCTGCACTCTTTGATGATTGATGGATATAAATAAAAAAATCTAATCGGTATGATGCGATCGCCGATTGGATTTTTGTTCGACTTGATAAAAGAAAACAGCTTGACGAAAACCAAGCAAAACAGTACTATCCTTGCTTTATTGCTTATTTTGCCAAGTTTACACAGTTTATTGATACGGTCGTATAAAAACAAAATAAGACTAGCGGCAAGCCTACGATAGTGCAGGTAGTACAGCAAGACGCGCGGACGCAGTATTATTTTTAAATTTTATAGACCATAAAATCACCCAAGGATGCTCATGAACCTACAGCCCATCATCGCCACACCAACCACCATCATCACAGGCTTTTTGGGTGCAGGCAAAACCACGCTATTAAACACGCTCATCACTCACAAACTGAGCGATGATAAATGGGCACTATTGATCAATGAATTTGGCAAAATCGGCATCGATGGCAGCCTGATTACCCAAG
Organism: Moraxella sp. FZLJ2109; assembly: GCF_024296965.1. Lineage (NCBI taxonomy): Bacteria > Pseudomonadati > Pseudomonadota > Gammaproteobacteria > Moraxellales > Moraxellaceae > Moraxella > Moraxella sp. FZLJ2109. The sequence continues at coordinate 1,045,876 of NZ_CP101112.1, read as the reverse complement.
ATGATGACATCGCCATCAAAGAAGTCAGTGGCGGCTGTATCTGCTGTACAGGGCAGCTGCCACTACAGATTGCCTTGGTCAGATTGCTTGGTGATCATAAGCCTAGCCGCCTGATCATCGAGCCGACAGGACTTGCCCATCCTGATGAGCTGCTCGGTCAGCTTGGCGCGGCGCATTGGCAAGCAAGCCTGAAACTACAAGCGGTGCTGTGCGTCGTCGCAGGAACGCAGTGGCAACAGGACAAATACCGCACGCACGATGGCTACATCGCCCATGTGCGCCACGCCGATGTCGTGCTATGCAATCGCACCGATGGCATCGATGTGGCAGCGCTGAGCGCATGGATTCGCGCCATCAATCCGCATGCCAAGATCATCTTGGATGGTGCAGATGATGACTTGCAAGCCTTACTGGATCTACCACATCACAGCACGCTCCCTGCTCGCACGGTCGCACTGGGCGCACCAAATCAGCCCGCCAACAACACCCCAGCGGACGCGCCCATCAGCCTGCCCTATCGCTATCATGAGCGCATCGGTGAGCATCATGTCGGCGGTTGGCGACTGCCTGCCGAGTGGCAATTTGACAGCTACGATCTACAAAAATGGCTACTGTCACGCCCTAACTATCTACGTATCAAAGGCATCATCCACACCACCGAAGGCTGGCTGATGCTCAATATCGCCCCTGACGGCATCAGCATCAGCGACACTGACGAGAGAGCCGATAGCCGTCTTGAGATGATCTTTGGGCAGATGGTGGATGATGCTGTATGGCAAACATGGGATGGGGAGTTGATGGGGATGATTAAGTCGCAACAGTCCCCTGCCTAGCCCTTTGCCTCAACGATGCAATAAGCCACGATTGGCTTACGATTCGGCGGACAAGTCGGGCTGTATGCTTGACTAAACTCATGCCAAGCGATTTGATAATTGCCTTGCAACAAGATAGATTCTCGATTTTCACGATGTCCTGTGGGTTTAAAAATTCGACCACTCAGCGGTCGACCACCACGGAAAAATTTATAAATACCGCCTTTTTTCTGACTGGGTTGATAAAAGGTTGGCTCAGTGGTGACACACAAACTGACCGCCCCAGCAAATCCACTCTGCCGAACCTCCTCCATAAAGCGAAGATCCTTGACGCAGCCGTACATCATCTCAGGCGTCTGACCATAAGCAATAAATTTTAGCTCGATGGCGTATTTTTCGCTCATATCTCGACTAAAAATACACAGATCAATTTCTTTTTTGATATATCTTGGTACAGGCGGTGGCGAAGCGACCAATGATTTGATATTGCGTTCAAATTGGACTTTATAATCCTTTGGCAAAATCGTTCTAAGAAAAAATCCCAGTTCATGCTGTAAAGAAAACTCATTATACAGCTCAATCTCTGGATCAATCAGATATTCATCAAAAAACCTTGTAATTAGCTCAGATAAATTTAACATCACACACCAAATAATCTCACGCTGACTTCATTGCAATCCATGCTAACACCGCAAAGACGAGCACCACCCCCACGACGATGACCGCTGTCGATGACTTAGGCTTCACCACTTGTGAAGATACCTTCGATGTTTGTGGCACATCATCGACATATTCATAACGGATTTCATAACCTATGGCAGGCTTGATCGCTTTATCCACCTCACCAGTGATAGCATGGTCTGTCAATACTGCTTGTAGGCGAGCTAGGCTCTTACCTGACCACATTTTATTAAAGGCGACCTTATCACCATTGCCCAAGACTAGCCATTCGCCCTCTTTGGTAAAACAGGCATTGCCATTAACGAACCAATCTTTGCCAGTTGCAATCAGTTCATTGATTTCGCTTTCACTAAAGAACAGATGCTCGATACCTGCATCAGGGCAGATGTCTTTCATTGGGAAGTGACTGCGTAACTCATCAACACTAGCAATTGATGGATGCATGGCGATATAGGCAGACATCATCCCAAGCGCAGTGCGATTTTGGCTTTTGCCAATAACATGAGCCTTGGTGATTTTTTTCATGATTTATCCTTGTTTCAAGCGAATAACTCAAATGAGCGACAAATAAAAAAATGGTCGATTGCATACCATAATAAACAACCGCCCAAATTAGGTTTTGACACACCACCCAAAGCATACACCTTGGATGGCGTGATTAATTGGATTGATGTGACCTGTATCAATCCCAACAGCAAGATGATTTACTTGTTATTATAAACGACATCAAACCCTGCGACAGTCTGTGATTTGTCCACATCACCAACACCGCCAACAATGCCAAACTCCGCCAGTTCTGCTTGTAGGCGAGCTAGGCTCTTACCTGACCACATTTTATTAAAGGCGACCTTATCACCATTGCCCAAGACTAGCCATTCGCCCTCTTTGGTAAAACAGGCATTGCCATTAACGAACCAATCTTTGCCAGTTGCAATCAGTTCATTGATTTCGCTTTCACTAAAGAACAGATGCTCGATACCTGCATCAGGGCAGATGTCTTTCATTGGGAATTGTTTCTTTAAATCCGCCAAAGTCAGCTCAGGATGCATGGCGACATACACTGTCATCATACCTAGAGCAATGCGGTTTTGGAATTTGGCAGTCACACGAGCTTTCACCGCATCATCAGCGATTTGCACCTGCTCGCTACCCGTACCACGACGGATCGCCAATGCCAAATTAATAATCGGCGATTGGTCAGTCAAAAATGGCTGAGTACCAAGCTCATAATCTGCAAATTTAACCAATTTGAACGATGTCGTATCCGAAACATCGACCAACTCAAGCTTTGTATCAAAAAGCAAATCCCCGCTAAACAAAGGATATAGCCAAGTCGGTAAGCAATACACCGTCTCGCCATTGACCGCTTTCTTGGCGACAAAGCCATAATCGATCAGCTGTTCATCACTCAATACATCAAAGAAAGCTTGGCAATCAAAGCCTTCGGGTTCATTGCCATTAAACTCTTTTTCTATATATTCATAAATACCATTGGAAGACCTTAACAATTCCTCAGTCAGAAAATAAGTCGAATCTTCATAAACGCGATTTATGCCAATTTTTTTTAAGGGGCTGTACTAGATTAGCCTAAATCCCACACCATCTTCTCAATACTTTAAGCTGATTAGATGGTGTACCATAGTTAAAACGAAACTCACATTCTTTGATAAAAAGATGAAAGTGTTTCTTGTCAATGCCATTGTACTTTCTTAAAACACGCTTGGCTTGCGACCAGAAATTCTCAATGCCGTTGATGTGATTATGGTCTTTTGCAAATTCTTTGGAATGGTTAATTCTAAAATGCTTAAAATCACTTACATCAAGAGCATTATAGCTTTTGTAGCAGTCTGTATAAACAATACTATCAGGCTTGATTTTGCTTGTGATGATAGGCATTAGCGTGTTAGTCTTGGTGTCTTTAACCACAACCACAAAGACTTTACCGTTGCGTTTTAAAAGACCGAAAACAGCTGTTTTACTACCAGCGCCACGACCACGCTTGCCTTTGTGAATGCCGCCAAAATAGCTTTCATCAAGCTCTATTTCGCCATCAAACAATTCTTTAGCCTCAAGATTAAGATGGTATTCTATCACAAGTCTGATTTTATGATAGAATAAAGCTGCTGAATTTGGGTGTATTTGTAGTAAATCAGCTGCCGAACGAGCAGTAACTTCAAGTACAAAAAATTCAAGCAGTCTTTTTTGTACTTTTTTACTTAGTTTACAATGGGTTATCTTCATAAAACTAGTATAACATGAGAGTTATTCTAGTACAGCCCCTTTTTTAATGTATAATTACGAGCATCATTTAATAGCGTTACCACTTGTTCTTGTGTAATCATTGTCAATCCCCTTATTTACTCTGAAAATAAAAATATGCCATAACCCGTTGTATCATTAAAACTACAGTTATCTCTGTATTTAAAAAGAGAACCACTTCCCGTATCAGACTCATGATAAATCTTCATATCATCATCAATAAATGGAGTAATCCAAAGCGGGATCAAATAGATTGGACGCTGATAAACTGGATGCACTCGCTCTAAAAAACCAAACTCTTTTAGTACTGATGGATCAAGGAAACATAAGTCCCTCTCAGTCAGCATGCCAATCTCAGAATCAAACACAAGCGTTTCATTCAAATGACTCCAGTGTGGTGGCTGCTTACCCCAATCGTTTTCAGCATTGCCATTGTCTTCATCTTCGTCGTCGTAATCTTCATAATCTTCATAATCATCTTCCTCTTCTTCAGGTTCGCCCCAATATTCAAGGTCATCGGCAAACTCTTTCCGAAAATGCAAGCGACTGGCGACACCAAGCACTTTGTCACGATAATAAGTTAGCCCTTTTAGGCTTTCTTGGCGAATCTCTTCGACACTCAGAGAATCATCAAGCGTCACTTCGGTAACGTGCTCTTCAAACAGCTCGTCAGCTGATGGGATATTAAAATACTTAACCAAATCCACCGCATCAGCCGCCTCTACTGATGGCTGCGGTGATAGCTCGATTGCCAATGCCATGCATGGTGTACCAGCAGCCAAAGGTACATCTTGTTCACTCACCGAATAATCAAGCTTCAACGTCTCACCTGATGCTGTATCAACTCGAATCGTCTCGAGTGCAAAATCAGCTTTGATTGTGTTTAATAGCCAAAACGGAACCAAATATAGCTCACGACCCTGATGCTGATGTACACAAAAGCCCAAATTAAGCAGCTCTTCTTGTGTAAACAGATTCAGTACTTTTTTTAGCATTTCGCCTGTATAGCCAACTGGCCCATCACCAGGAACATAATTCCCATTAAGACACGAGCGGATGTGCACCCTGATATCAGTAAGCCACAACCACGTATCATCTTCATTGGTATTCAAAATTTTAGCAATATTACTATTGAGCGAATCTGTATACGCCTCAGTGAAGTGCGTCAATAATTCATTTCTATCCATCATAAATCCTATTTCGTTAGTTGCCAGATGTTACAAAGATGCCCACATTTTGATATCCAATGTGCCCAATACTTGCTTTTGCATACTCATCAAAGGCTTGTTCTTCGCCAAGACCCTCATAATCACAGATACGCACCAACAAGCTTGGATCGCAAAATGGCAATACCCATTCCGGTAGCAGATAGAAGTTTTCTACATCTGTTGTCTGAAAGCCCTGAGCCAACAAATCTTTGACCTCAGCCGCATCAAAGTCAGCTTGCGTCAATGGTCTGCCAGTTGGAGAGTGCTTAATGATATAATCAAAGGCGTGTTGGAATCGTTGTTTTAAAACCAGCTGGCCACCATCACCCCATCGATTATCAGGGTCATATCCGCTGGTTGCATCACCCCATAACTCAGTATTATTAAGCTTACCTTCTTGATGCTGATATTGATATTGGCAATACACAAACATTGCCTGACCATGAAAATACCGCAGTGTATTCACTGCACTTGCCACTTCGCTCATGCTAAAATCCTATTAACAGCTAAATAAAATACCTGCCATTGACACACCCAACATCAGCCAATAGTCTATGCTATACCGTATCAATGACCATCGGCTCATACGCAAGCTTTAGTTAAAAATTTTTAACCAGAGATTGTTTTACTTGTTATGTCAATAACAAGTAAAAATAGTATACTATTTTTAAAAATTGAAAATTTTGGGGCGATTTTTATAATACATTGATTTTATTAATTAAATTTAAAATTGTGCAAAATTTGCTCAAATCCCGCCCACAAAAAAAAGCGAACGCATTTTTTATGCATTCGCTTATGATGGATGTAGCTTGGTTAGGTTAGTCGTTAGCCTCTGGTTTTGGCACAAGTCGGGTCACGAGCAGCTGGTCAATCTTATAATGATCGATGTCCACCACCTCAAATTTATAGCCCTCATGCTCCACCCAGTCCGCTAGGCGTGGAATCTTACGCAAGCGATACATGATAAAGCCCGCCAAGGTCTCATAATGATCCCAATCTGGAAATTCGTCAATATCCAGTGCGTGCTTGACATCATCAATCGGGGTGATGCCATCGATGAACCACGAATTTTCATCACGGCGGATGATCTGCTGATCTTCAGGCTCAGCCGATGCCCAGTCGCCCATCACCGTCATCATGATGTCCGACAGCGTGATCAGGCCAACGACGAGCGCGTATTCATTGATCACCACCGCCATTTTCTCATTGCTTGCGCGGAATTTGTCCAGCAGTTCTGACAGAGTAAGCGTATCAGGAATGATCAGCACATTGCGGATGGTCGATTCATTAAGCTGAAAAAACGATTGCTGATTGAGCAGACGCACCAAAATATCCTTGGTATCGACATAGCCGATGACTTGGTCGATGTACTCATTACACACCAAGAACTTGGAATATGGATAATCAGCGATCTTCTGGCGGATGCTGTCCTCGCTCTCGCCAAGGGTGAAAAACACCACATCATCACGCGCCGTCATCGATGATGGCACGGTACGCTCTTCTAATTCAAAGACATTTTCGATAAAGTGCTGCTCTTGCTCCATCAAGACGCCTGCTTCTGCGCCAGCATCGACGATGGCTGAGATGTCATCGAAAGTGATGTTATCATCGCGCGCGGTATTGACCTTGAAAATCTTAAAGGTCAAATTGGCAATGGCATTGATAAACCACGCCAAAGGCTTGACCGCCTTGATGGTCAGATTGATCGGATTAATCACCGCCAGTGCCACACGCTCAGGATTGATCATCGCGATACGCTTGGGGATCAGATCAGCATAGAGAATGAATAGCAAAGTGATGATGATAAATGATGCAAAAAACGCAATGCTCTCAAGCCATTCGCCCTGATACACCATGCCAATCCAGTCGATGAAATAAGGACGCAACGCACCCTCACCCACCGAACCGCCCAAGATGGCGACGGCGTTTAGACCAATCTGCGAAGTCGCAAAAAAATCGGCAGAATTTTCTTGGAGCTTCAGCACCTTTTCGGCACGCTCATCGCCCGATTCTGCCAGTAGCTTAAGCTTGATTTTACGCGCGCCTGCCAGTGCAATCTCTGAAATCGAGAAAAAGCTGGAAGTTAGGATTAAGGCTGCGATGATCAGCAAATTTTGAAATAAGCTCACGGGAATACCAGTGGGTTGGGTTAGTTTTGATAAATTGGTTTATAAATTTAGGATAGTGTAATTAAATTGCACGATCAAATCAACCGCTTGCCAAAAAACAACCGTCATAACACCACAAAACAGATACAAATAACAGCCGCCCAAATGATACGATGAGCAGCTATTTTGTGATTTTGATAAATTTTACAAAGATTTTGGGGAAATGTGCCACATCATTTCGGTTGGCAATCAATCACTTGCCCTTTGACCCCTGCTGCGGCATCGGTCATCAGATACACATACACCGCCATGATTTCTTCAGGGGTTTTTAGCGTATAAGGATCTTCACCTGGAAACGCGTGTGCACGCATATTGGTGCGTGTCGCCCCAGGATTGATGCAGTTGAAGCGTAGGGCGGTCATATTCTGAGTTTCTTGGGTAAAGATGGTAGTCATGCCCTCTACAGACTGCTTGGAGAGTGCATACGCTCCCCAAAACGGACGCAAATCATGCCCCACTGTACTACTAGTAAATACCACCGAACCACTTGCCGCCGCGCGCAGTAGCGGAAATAGGCTCTGGGTGAGCATAAATACCGCCGTTGAGTTCACACGCATTACCTGCTCAAAGGTAATCGGATCATACATCTCAAGCGGTGTCAAAGCGCCCAAAATCGCCGCATTGTGCAGTACACCATCTAAATGGCCAAATTCTTTTTCGATCAGATTGGCAAGCTCTTGCATCTGGGCAAAGCTGGCCTTTTCTAAATCCAGTGGCAAAATCGCAGGCTCAGCAAGCCCCAAGTTTTCGATCTCATCATACACCGCTTCAAGCTTGGATTGGGCCTTGCCAAGCAGTAGCACGGTCGCACCGCATTTGGCATAGGTCAATGCCGCTACCTTGCCAATGCCATCGCCCGCACCGGTGACTAGGATGATTTTGCCTGCTAGGCTATCGGCTTGGTAATCAAAAGCACGCATTTGCTCGTGCGTGATGGTTTGTGTTGTCATGGTTGTTCCGTTGTTGCCATGTGGCACGCTGTAGGATGCGTTGTACGCACCACTTGCAGATACATGGCTGATTAATCAGTATTTAAACTTTGTACAAAATAAATGACAAATGTAGTTTTGGCAAATTGACAAAAGCTAAATTACACTCGCTCAAGCACCCACTTGGTCAAATCATGTGGCGTATCAAGCACGGCATCCGCGCCCCAAGTATCAAGATTTGCCAAATCATCTGCCGACAGATAGCCGAATTTTGCTACCACGGTCGTCATGCCTGCCGCCTTGCCTGCTGCGATGTCGCGATGATGATCACCAATATAGATACACGCCGCTGGATCGACCTTGATAGTGTCGCAAGCTAGGTACATCGGCTCAGGATCAGGTTTGGTATTTTTGACATCATCAGGGCAGACCAACACCGCACAGCGTGTATCTAGGGTAAGTTTGGCAAGTAATTCTTCTGCCAAATAGCGCGGCTTATTGGTCACGATACCCCACGGCACGCCTTGATTTTCAAGACTGATCAGAAGCTGATCAAGCCCTGCAAACACTTGGCTATCAACACAAATATCCGCCTGATACCGATCCAAAAACACTTGGCGATAGTTCAATAATTCAGGATCATCATCCGCCACATCAGCAAATTTCTCACCGAAAATCAGCTTCACCATCGCACGCGCACCTGCCGATACCTGCTCACGAATGGCAGCATCCGATGGAGCTTCTCGCCCATCTTCACGGCATAAGTCCTTGATAATACGAATAAAATCAGGCGCAGTATCAATCAGCGTACCATCTAGGTCAAATAAGACCGCTTGCAGTTTTTTCATCAGTTACTCGCTTGGCTTGGTAAATGCCATCATATAATTGACATCGACATTGCTATTTGACAGCCAATAATGCTTGGTGATCGGATTATAATGCAGACCTGTCATGTCAAATCGGCGAAAGCCTGCTCGCAGTGCCATCTGGTCAAGCTCTGCTGGCGTGATGAATTTATGATAATCATGCGTGCCTTTATCGACCAGATTGAGTACATACTCAGCACCGACGATGGCGAACAGATAGGATTTTGGATTGCGATTGATGGTACTCATCACGCACACGCCACCAGGCTTGGTCAAATCAAAACACGCCTGCACGATCGCCGATGGATCAGGCACGTGCTCAAGCATCTCCATGCAGGTCACCACATCATATTGTTCAGCCTCATCGCTTGCTAAGACTTCAGCCGGCACACAGCGAAACTGCACCTGCTCGCTCATGCCTGTTTTATCAGCATGGATGGTAGCGGCTTTTAGGTTCTCATCACCCAGATCAATGCCTAGCACGCTTGCACCACGCACCGCCATCGAGTGCGCCAAAATCCCGCCACCGCAGCCAATGTCCACGACTTTTTTGCCCTGTAGCGGCGAGCCTAGATGCTCATTGGTGCGATCTTCGATCCAGTTTAGGCGTAGCGGATTGATGTCATGCAAGGACTTGAATGCCCCCATACGATCCCACCACTCATCGGCAAGCTTAGTGAATTTGCCAATCTCATCAAAGTCAGCATTGTTGGCGGTTGTGGCTTGGTTGTGTTGCATGAGACACCTTAATTGTTTTTCAATTTCAAATAGCACCATCTTAGCATTTTTTGTGGTTTTTGACTACTTTAGTCGCCAAAAATTTGTCGACAGATACCATCCACCGCCCTGTCTTTTGTCACCCAATAAGTCACCAAAATTCTCACATCAGCGTGATATTTTTGCTAAAATTCTAATTATTGACATAGATTCTTGCATGACTTTTAGCAAAATCCACAAAAATTTACACAAACTGCAACGAATCATTAAGAAAACAAACGCCACATTTGCCCAAAAATAGGCTAAACTATACAGCATCTCATGTGACCAAGATGAATTTGTCGCTTGGTACGATTTATTTTATTTGGCAAGGAACTTAATTATGAAATTTGCACTAAAAACAACATTACTTGCGACCGCTGTTGGTCTTGCGACACTTAGCCACGCCAACTTTGTTGAAGGCAAGGATTATCAAGTGTTGTCAAATCCAGAAAATATCGCTGGCGATGTCATCGTCGTGCGTGAGTTTTTTTGGTATGGCTGCCCACACTGCTACAACCTAGAACCACATATGCAAAAATGGGCGAAAACGCGCGCCAAAGATGTGGCATTTTTCCAAACCCCAGCAGCGATGAACTCGCAATGGGAAGTGGCAGCGCGCGGTTTTTATGCTGCTCAGCAATTGGGCGCGCAAGAAAAGACCCATCAGGCTTTGTTTGACACTGTGCATAAAGAAGGCAAGCGCCAAGTGATCGGCACACAAGACAATCTTGCCAACTGGTATGCATCTCAAGGTGTGGATAAGGCGAAATTTAACAGCCTATACAACTCATTCGCCGTCACCACGAAAATCGAGCGCGCCAAAGCAGGTGCGATGCGCTATCAGCTGACTGGCGTGCCAGCGGTCGTCGTCCAAGGTAAATATGTGGTCTCGGGTGAAGATGCCAAAGTACCGCAAGTGGTTGATTTTCTAGTCAATAAAGTGCGTGAAGAGAAGAAGTAATTTAGTCGCAATTTGACCGCCCAAAAGTGTGATACTTTTGGGCGTTTTTTTATGCATATTCATCACAGTTATACCAAAAAATCATGCAAAATATGTCCAAAATCACACTTGTCGGTAAATTTTACTGTACTATCATTACAATATTGTGTATCTTATGGGGAGTTGTCATGACATTTTTACCACTTAAGTGGTTTTTGATGTGACGCTATAACCACTCATTTGCTTGGATAATATGGAGAATGTGATGAGCAAAACTGTGTTAAAAACTGCCCTAGCCCTAGCTTTATCTGCGACCGTTTTGACTGCGTGTAGCGGCGACAAAGGCTCAAATGCCGCTGGTGGTGAGACTGCCGCTGCAGTTGCAGATGATAAGCTACAGACCAAATTTTTGACCCTTGCCACAGGCGGTGCGTCAGGTCCTTATAACATCATCGGCACTTCATTGACCGAAATCTACGCGCAGACCTTTGGCGTGAACTCAAAAACCCAAACCACAGGCGCATCGGTCGAGAACCTAAATCTGCTACAGCAAAAGAAAGTCGAAGCAGCATTCGTGATGAGTGACGCGCTGAGTGAAGCGGTGAGCGGTACAGGCAATTTTAGCGCGCCGATTGACAATGTCGCACAGATCGCATCCTTGTATCCAAACTATGTCCAAATCGCTGCCGCCACCAAATCAGGTGTCAAGAGCATCGAAGATCTGCGCGGTAAACGCGTCGCGGTCGGCGCTCAAGGCTCAGGCGTAGAAGTCGCTGCACGCGCGCTACTAGAAGGCTTTGGCATCACTTATGATGACATCAAAGTGGATTACCTAGGCTATGCTGAAGCATCAGACAGCCTAAAAGCAGGCAAGCTAGACGCAGCTTTCTTGACCAGTGGCTTGCCAAATTCATCACTGATGGAGCTAAAACAAGGCTTTGATTTGACCATGGTCAGCATCCCAACGGATAAATTGACCGAGATCGCCAAAGACAAGCCATTCTTTATCCCGATGGAAATTCCAAAAGACACCTATGGCAATACTGAAGCAGTACCGACGGCTGCCATCATGAATGCCTTGGTTGTCCAAAAAGATTTAAGCGATGATGATGTCTATAAAATCACCAAAGTCTTCTTTGAAAACCTAGACAAGCTAAAAACCGCACACCAAGCAGCCGCTGATATCAACGCCCAAAGCGCGCAAGAAAACTTGGTAGCGCCGCTACATCCAGGGGCGAAACGCTACTATGATGAGATCGCTGGCAAATAATTAGCCTGTGATGATACATCACTCAAAGCGCCCTACCCCAGTTTGTCTGCGGTATGGCGCTGTCTTGTTTTTTGTGTTATTTGTTTTGGTTGTTGTCTTTGTTGTATTTTTGATCAAGACCAAGCACATCACCATCACGGCCGATGGTCTTGATGGCACGCCAATACACTGCTATCTGACCGACCCACAGCTGACGCTCAAGTGGCGGCATTCGGTCGAAAAGCAATATTGGCAAGAATACTACGAACAGCACGGCGATCGATTACACCTAACGCGCACCTATATGCAAGCTTTTGGCGCAGGCACACCCGTAGCAGGCGATGCCATTGACGCGCCTGCAGGCTATGTCGGACTGAGCGTCGATCAATGGTATGATGAGCTCAACTGGGTGGTGTCGCACAATATGCGTGGTGAAATTGAGCTGCCGACGCATACTATCGCTATTTATCAGTATCTCGCCGATTATACCCCTGTGCGCATTCGCATTGAATCGCACGCACCGTTTGGGTGGTGGCAGATGGATAAATGCCAAGGAGAATTTCAATGAGTAAAACTGATGCCAAGCACGCGACAGCGGTCGAAAATACCGTCGATGCTCAGGCCATTTTAGAAAAGTTTGACCGTGAATCTGTCACGCGCAGCCCAAAAAATCGCGTGGTCACTTATCTGATCGCAGCGATCACCATTTTTTATTCCTTATTCCATGTCTATATCACCTTTGAGCCGCTACCTGAACTGGTGCAGCGTTCGGTGCATGTCTCGGTGGGTCTTGCGCTGATTTTCCTATTGTACCCTGCATCTGCCAAGAGCTCACGAAGCTCGGTTGCTTGGTATGATTGGATTTGGGTGGCGGCATCGCTACTGGGAGCAGGATATCTGATTTGGCAATACCAAGAGATCGTCACTGTGCGCGGCGGTATTCCCAATCAGATGGACATCATCATCTCGATGATCACTGTTTTGACCGTACTTGAAGGAGCGCGGCGGATCACAGGCTGGATTTTGACGATTTTTGCTTTGGTGTTTTTGGCGTATCCGTTCATCAGTCATATGGATTTTATGCCTGATCGCTTGCTGACGCGTCCTTATGATCTTGGCGATATTTTTGGACAATTATTCCTAAAAACCGAAGGTCTATATTCCACCGCCATCGGTGCGTCTGTGACCTTTATTTTCTTATTCATCTTGTTTGGTGCGTTTTTGGGTCGCTCGGGCATGGGTCAGCTGTTCAATGATTTGGCACTGGCATTGGCAGGCGATAAGCAAGGTGGCCCTGCTAAGGTAGCGGTGATTTCAAGCGGTTTTATGGGCAGTATCAACGGCTCAGCGGTCGCCAATGTCGTCGGTACGGGTGCATTCACCATTCCTTTGATGAAAAAAATCGGCTACAACAAAGAATTTGCTGGTGCGGTCGAAGCCAGTGCGTCTGTCGGCGGTCAGATTTTGCCACCAATCATGGGCGCATCCGCGTTCATCATGGCAGAGACCACAGGCGTGTCCTATGGTACGATTGCCTTGGCGGCGGTGCTGCCTGCGTTGCTATATTACTTAGGCGTGATCATGCAAGTGCATTTTCGCGCAGGCAAAAACAACCTAAAAGGCATCCCAAAAGCTGATTTGCCACGCGTCAAAGAAGTGCTCAAAGCACGCGGACATATGCTACTGCCGATCGCGGCGTTGATTTATTTTCTTGGCGATGGCATTCCTGTGGGTTATGCTGCGGCTTATACCATCGGCATCACAGTGATCTTAAGCTGGCTACGTCCTGAGACGCGCATGGGCTTTAGCGACATCCTAGATGCGCTACAAGACGGCGCGAAACAATCGCTATCAGTGATGGTAGCGTGTGCGGTCGTGGGCGTGGTGATCGGCGTGGTGAACTTGACAAGCTTTGGCACAGTGATGACTTCATCGATCGTCACCTTAGGTGCAGGTTCATTGTTCCTAACGCTTGTTTTGACCATGCTTGCATCGATGGTACTGGGCATGGGGATTCCATCGATTCCTGCCTATATCATCACCGCGACGATGGCAGCGCCTGCTTTGGCATCCTTTGACATTCCAATCATTGTCGCGCATATGTTTGTGTTTTATTTTGGTATTTTTGCCAATATTACCCCACCTGTGGCACTGGCTGCCTTTGCCGGTGCAGGCATCGCAGGCGGTGATCCGATGAAGACAGGTTGGCAGTCATTGAAGCTTGCTTTGGCAGGATTCATCGTACCGTTCATGTTCGTGTACAATCCTAATATGCTGATGATTGATGTCACCGACATCGCTGTCACTGCCAAGACCTTCGCCCTACCTGCATGGCATGTGATTGCGATGGTATCGATCACATCGATCATTGGCGTGATCGCACTGTCGGCGGCGGTGGAAGGCTATCTGAAAAACTCAATGGCGGCATGGCAGCGCATCATCATGGCGATCGGTGCGTTCTGTCTGATCGTGCCTGAGAGCATTACCGACATCGTCGGATTGGTGCTGGTGATCGCGATGGCTTTGTTAAATTTCAAAGCCAATAAAGCAGCTGCATAATCTGCCCAAGAAACAAAAAGTCGATGGCATCGTACCATCGACTTTTTTGTGCGCCGCTGTATTTAGCTGCTTACATACTCGCCACGCATTCATCAAGTAGCGCAAACAGCCGCGCCACTTCATCAATCGTATTATAATGTAAAAATCCCACACGCAAAAAGCCTGTCTCAACCAAATCAAGCTTACGCACCACATCTAGCGCGTAGAAGTTGCCCGATGGCAGCGCGATATTTTTTGCACCGAACCACGCACTCACCGCCTTAGGATCGATAATTTGCCCATCTTTGATCAGATTAAAAGCAAAAGTCGGCGTGCGATTGGCAGTGTCTTTATGACCATAAAAACGGATATAGTCACGCTTTTGCACGCCATCTAAGAATGCTTGGATTAGGCTTAATTCATGCGCGCCTACCACTTGATACGCTGCCACAAGGCGTGTGCGCAGCGGCTCTGATGCAGGCACACCGCCAAGATTCGCCCAATACTCAAGCAGCGCAATCAGTGATGTCTGCGCTTCAAATGACTGCGTGCCTTGCTCCCACGCATTCGGTAGCGCATTGGTCGCAGGTTCAACTTTATAAAACCGCTCAGCCACCAGCACCCTTTCATTCATATAGCACACGCCAAGCCGTGCAGCACCGATCTTATACGCCGATGCAAAAAGCACATCACAGTCCAAAGCCTGCACATCCACGCACTCATGCACGATGGCGTGTACCGCATCGACACTCACGATCGCACCCACCGCGTGCGCGGCTTTTGTAATGGGCGCAAGCTTGGTCTTTGTACCAAGCACATTGGACGCCAAAGACACCGCCACAAGGCGCGTGCGCTCATCGATCAAGCTTGGCAATGCGGATAAATCAAGCGCGCTGCCGTCAGCAGTCAGTGGGATTTTGCGCACCTGCACGCCGCGATCTTCGGCGGCAAGCTGCCATGATGAGACATGGGAGAAATGATCAATGCTGCTAAGCACGATATTATCCCCCGCCTGCCAGGTCTGCGCAATCGTGCGCGATGCATGAAACATCAGGCTTGTGGCATTGAGCCCAAAAAACACCGACGATGCAGAACAGTTCAGCCACGCGCCCGCAGCTTGGCGCGCCTTGTCGTTCGTCTCTTGGGTCACGCGCCCTGCATGAGCTGCGCCGCCCAGATTGCTATTGAAATGATACAGATAATTTGCCATCTGATCGACGACGACTTTTGGCAGCTGACTGCCACCTGGTCCATCGAGCAGTAGTGGCAATTGTTCGTGTTCATCAGGCTTAGATAAACCCAAAAATCCTTGGCGAATGTGTGCGACATCGTACATATACAAATCCTAAAAATACCGATTTTGACCAAATTATGATACAACAGCAGGCTGGTCGTGCGCTGTCAAGACAAACAAATCCCAAAAGCCTTGCCCTGCTTGTGCTGGCGCGACATCACCAGCACTGTGCCACAGCTGCTTGTCATTTAGCACACAATAATCGCCTGCTTTTGGATCAAGGGTGGCAATCGGCACAGCATCCGTTTTGTCTTGCCACACATACAGCTCACCGCCTGCGACATTGTGGCGGCGCGTGGTGAAGACGCCGATATAATCAAAGCCATCTTGGTGAATGCCTTCAGGAGTCGCCACGGCATTGGCGTCGCGGTCTTTGGCAATGATGCGCATTTGATGGATAGCGATTTTACTGACATCAGGCAGGTTCGCCGTCGCCGCAAAGGCATCTAACATAGCGATAAACTCACCATCCGCGATGGTCGCATCGGTCAGATCATCATAATCACGCGTGACATTGCCCTGAAACTTATTCAAGCTGTCATCTTGGACAAAGGCTTCGTGTGGCTGTTTACTCACCATCTTGGCAAGCTTATCATAATGAAACACCGAATAGCGGCGCAAACGATAGCTGCCGTCCTTGTACGCGCTGGGCGTCAGACTGTCGAACGATGTCACCATCGGCGACTGCTCAGACAGCGCTAAATGGTCGATATGATAAGTAAAAGGCTGAGTGCAGGTCAAAGTCGTCATGATAACTTTCCTTGTCAAAAGGGATTGGTTTGGCAATTCATTCTAAAAATTTTTGTCCAATATAACAAAAAGTAATCAAATAAGCAAGCACACGCCGCACACTTACCGTGTAAGAAAATGCTTACAAGGATTGCCGCCATTTGCCACTATTTTTCATACGGCGAATTTGCGATACTATGCACACAGCAAGGAGATGGCAAAAGGATGCGCCAACAAGGATGACCGCTGTAACTAATGGATGAACCCGCACGGATGGGTGCAAGCCCAAGCAGGAAAAGCAATCAAGCCACATGAACCCAAATTTCATGTGGCTTGATTGCTTTTATAACTTATTGATAATTATAAAGATTTGTGATTGGGCTACGGGTCTGATCGGAAGCCGATACAATTTTTAGTCAAGTCAGAGCATCGTCATGAAAACAACTTTATTGCACAAATTTGCCATCGCTGCAGCAAGTGTGCTATTTATCATCCCCAGTGCATGGGCATACCGCTGCGAAAGACCAAAAATAACAGACCATGATTACGACATTGTAGATTGTCTATTTGAAGACTTGGCAAGAGTTAAGCAAGGCGATCGATGGGGTTTTATCGATAAAGCAAGTGCGATCGTCATTCCCTTGCAAGATTATACCCATGTTTCTATTTTTAGCGAAGACTTGGCAAGCATTCAAAAGGACGGCAAATATGGCTTTATTGACAAAACTGGCAAAGTAATTATTCCGCTGGAATATGACGATGCTTTGGGATTTTGGGAAGGCTTGGCAGCAGTTGAACAAGATGGCAAATGGGGATTTATTGACAAGACAGGTGCAACAGTCATTCCGTTTGAATATGATTATGCTTGGTATTTTAAAGATGGCTTAGCACAAGTTTTAAAAGATGGAGAAGTTTTTTATATCGACAAGTAAGGTCAGCGAGTCAAGTAATCTTTTGCCCAAGGTACAAAACCGCTTATCCTAAAAATAAGCGGTTTTTTATGGTATCTACAGCATCACCCCAAATCCTGCAGCGCCTGCGCCATTTGATCAGGATGATAGCCTTTGATGCCGCGATAATTTTCAAGAATCACCGCCAAATCAGCATCATAATCACCCGTCGGATAAAACACGGGCAAAAATCGCACCGTCTTGGTCGGATAATCCAGTGCAGCAGGCACAATCGGCACACCTGCCCTCATTGCCAAATAATAAAATCCCGTGCGAAAAGCAGCGCTATATTTACGCGTCCCTTCAGGCGCAAGTGCCAACAGCAGCGGTGCACCTGTGGCGAAGCGGTCGATGTTGGCTTGTAATACCGAGCCTTTTTTGTCACGGTCGATAGCAATCACTCCTGCCCATGTCAAAAACTGCGAGAGTATCGGCACGGCGAACAGCTGCTTTTTGCCCATGATTTTGATATCCAAACCCAGTGCCAACATCGTCAAAAGTGCAGGCACACCATCAACATTGGATGTATGCGGCGCGCCGATGATCACCGCTTGGGGGATGTTAGGAATCTTACCAAGTAGCCGCCAGCCAAGCAAACGCAAGGTCTTGCGTGCAAGTGCGGTAGCAAGCGGACGATGACGGCGTGGCAGCCGATCGCCAAGCGCGTCATAATCCAGTTCGGATAATTGCTGCAAATCAGTCATATCACACCGCAATCTCAGCCAAATCGCCTTTGGTCTCAAGCCAGTGTTTGCGATCGGCGGCGCGTTTTTTGGCAAGTAGCATATCCATCACGCCATTAGTCATGCTCAAATCATCCAAATCCAGTCGCACAAGCTTACGCGTATCAGGATTCATCGTCGTCTCTTTGAGCTGACTTGGATTCATCTCACCTAAGCCCTTAAAGCGGGTGATTTGTGGTTTTTTATTACCAAGGCGTGCAAGTATTTGATTTAATTCATCATTATCCAGTGCATAATACACTTCTTTGCCCGCATCGATACGATACAGCGGCGGCACCGCGACATACAGATGTCCAGCTTCGATCACCGCAGGAAAATGCTTGACAAATAAAGCACAAATCAGCGTGGCAATGTGCAAGCCGTCGCTATCAGCATCGGCAAGGATACAGATCTTATCATAACGCAGCTCGGACAAATCATCGCTCGCAGGATCGACACCGATGGCGATGGCGATGTCGTGAATCTCTTGGCTAGACAACACGGTATCAGACGACACTTCCCATGCGTTCAGAATCTTACCACGCAGCGGCAAAATCGCCTGAAACGCATTATCGCGCGCTTGCTTGGCACTGCCGCCTGCCGATTGACCTTCGACCAAGAATAACTCTGAGCCTTCTTTAAGACCACCGCGACAATCCCACAGTTTACCCGGTAGCGCAGGACCTTGAGCGACTTTTTTGCGCGCGACTTTCTGCGCGGTAGCAAGGCGGCGCGATGCCTTAGAAATGGCAAGCTCGGCGATGGCTTTGGCACTGTCTGGGTGCTGATTCAGCCACAGGCTAAACGCATCTTTGGCAAGCGTCTGCACCAGTGGCGCAGCTTCACGGCTCGACAGTCGCTCTTTGGTCTGACCGCTGAACTGCGGCTCGACGAATTTGAGCGACAAGATATAATTGACCCCATCCCACACATCTTCGCCAGACAGCTTGACCGAGCGCGGCAGCAGATTATGAATCTCACAAAACTCGCGCAAGGCTTCAAGCACCCCTGTGCGCAGGCCATTGACATGCGTGCCACCTTGGGCAGTGGGGATCAGATTGACATAGCTTTCTTGGATGGGTGTGCCGCCATCAGCCAGCCACGAGATGGCAAAACCTGCACCGCCGCGCTCTCCTTTGGCAGGCTCTTGATTGAAATAAAACGGCTCATCAGGCAAGCACAGTGCATCACCAAGTTGCTCACTCAGATAGCCGACCACGCCATCGCTAAATTGCCAACTTTCAGACTCACCGCCAATCTCATCGATAAAATCAATCTGCAAGCCAGCCAATAGTACCGCTTTGGCTTTTAGGGTGTGTTTTAGGGCTTTGATGGCAAATTTCGGCGAATCAAAATAGCTGCCATCGACCCAAAACTGCACGCGCGTGCCACGCTTGCGCTTATTACTCGCAGGCGCAATCTGTAGCGGCGAAGTCGGCTCACCATCCGCAAAAGTCATGGTATGCTCAAGTCCGTCACGCCACACCGTCACCAGCACCTTATTGGACAAGGCATTGACCACGCTGATACCGACGCCATGCAGACCGCCTGAGACTTGATAATTATCCGTGCCAAACTTACCGCCTGCGTGCAGACGCGTCAAAATCAGCTCAATGCCCGACTGGTTGAACTCAGGGTGAATGTCCGTCGGCATACCGCGACCATCATCTTCAACCGACAGCGAGCCATCGGCGTGCAAGGTCACAATGATGTGCTTGGCAAAGCCCGCCAACGCTTCATCGACCGAGTTGTCGATAACTTCTTGGGCAAGGTGATTGGGGCGTGTGGTGTCAGTGTACATCCCTGGGCGGCGACGGACAGGCTCAAGCCCCTTTAGGACTTCTAGATTTTGGGAAGTGTAGGTCATAATCGGACAAATCAATACCAATAAAATTACAGCTATTTTACACCAATAGCTGTAATTTGGGAAATCTAAGCTGTAAGAAACTCAAGCGTTATTTACACTTTGCTTAAAATAAAACTCTAACCACTCATAAGGAGTAAAAGTTAAAGTCTTGCCAGTAGTCTCATCTTTCTTACTTAAAGATGAGTGCGGTCTAACAGTGTTGTAGAAATTAAGAAATCTGGTTAATTCTTGCTTTCTATGCTCACTGCTGACAAATTCATGTTTATCATGCCAAAGCTCCATTAATGTTCGTATGACCCTTTCAGCTTTGCCGTTGGTTTGTGGCCTACCTACTTTGGTAAATTTTTGATTGATGTTGTTTTGATAGCAGGCTTGAGAAAATTCATGGTCTTTTGTGCCTTTATATTCTGTGCCATTGTCAGAATAAATCACATCAATTTTGTAGGGGCATGGCTCTATCACTTGTTCTACAAGAAACTGTGTTGCACTAAAGGCTGTTTTATCCGGCATGATGTCAGCATACAATTCGCGAGAATAGTCATCTATGGCAACAAATAGATATTCTCTAGGACTGTTGGCATTTTGTCCTTTGAGCAAGGGCAGGCGTTTGGTGTCCACATGCACCATCTCACCAGGATAGGACTTATTGTATCGCTTGGCTTGCTTTTTGAGCTTATCCTGTATGGATTGTTCAACTTTAGCAAGGCGTTTAATACCATATTTGGCTTGTTTAAAGCGATTGTTGGTACTGGCTTGGGGCTTGAGTAGCTTAACACGAGCAAGTTTTAAGACTTTGTAAATGGTAGGTCTTGATACTTTGTACTCCAATGCTAGTGAAGTAACTGACTGCCTGTTCTTGTGATAAGCAGTCCAAATGGCTTCCCGTTGGTAGGGAAGCAATCGTGTATTTTTATGAATGTTCATTTGCAGTATTTTACCTTAATACTGTAAACAACGGTAGTTTATCTTACATCTAAGCAAGTAAAGGATCAGTGCGAACTGTCGTGCAGCTCAACCGCCCACGCCACCACCGTCTGAACATGATCTTCAAAATCACTGATCCGATGATCACCACCTTCTAGAGCAAGTACTTGCGCGCCTTGTTCTTGATAAAATGCACGGCTGGCATGGGCATCCAGTAGTTCATCGCCCAGTTGCAAAAACACTCGAATCCGCTCACCAAAAACAGCCTGCAGGCGATGATGCTCAAGCCATGCCAAATCTCCATAGACAATCTGCCATCCGCCCGTCGTGGTATAAATTACCGTGTCTGCTTGCAATGCCTGTTCACCATCACCAGTAAAATTATCCTGCAAAAATCTGCGAAAGCTGATGTCAGGTCGAATACTTGGATTAAGCAAAACCGCAGGCACGCCTGTTTTATCGCTCATTAAGGTAGCAAAATACCCACCCAAACTTGAGCCCATCAGTACTGTATCTTTGCCATCTCCAATAAGTTCACTTAACAGCGCCACAACTTCATCTGGCGTACGGTTTAAATCAGGGCGAATGACTTCAATATCAGGATGATGAGCAGCACAATAGCGGCTGACAATCTGAGCCTTGATGGCGTTACTGTCACTGTCGAGTCCGTGTAGGTAGATGAGGCGCATAGGTTTGATTCTCACATGGCTTACTATAAACTTATGATATGATTTTTTGGACAGATATCTTATGAATCATGATAGCAAATATTTTAATAAAAATCAGTATATAATTTTAGGGGCTGTACTAGATAAACCCCTAAACCCCACACCATTTTCTTAACAATCTTAATTGATTGGATGGTGTGCCATAGTTAAATCTAAACTCGCATTCTTTGATAAAGAAATGAAAATGCTTTTTGTCAATACCGTTATATTTTCTTAGAATGCGTTTGGATTGCGACCAAAAGTTTTCAATGCCGTTAATGTGATTATGATTGTTTGCAAATTCTTTGGAATGATTAATTCTAAAGTGTTTAAAATCACTCACATCTAAAGCATTATAACTTCGATAGCTATCTGTATAAACCACGCTATCAGGTTTGATTTTACTGGCAATAATAGGCATTAATGTCTTAGCTTTGGTATCTTTAACACAGGCAGTATAAACCTTACCATTGCGTTTTAAAAGACCAAATACGGCAACTTTGCCAGCAGCAGCACGCCCACGCTTGCCTTTACGAATGCCACCGAAATAGCTTTCATCCAATTCTACTTCACCGTCAAATAATTCACAAGCTTCAAGGTTTAAGCGATATTCAATCACCAAGCGAATTTTATGATAAAACAAAGCAGCTGAATTATGATGTATCTCTAACAAATCAGCAGCTGATCTTGCGGTGACTTCAAGCACAAAAAATTCAAGCAGTTTAACTTGAACTTTTTTACTTAATTTACAACGGGTTATCTTCATAAAACTAGTATAGCATTGTTGCTAATCTAGTACAGCCCCTAATTTTAAATTTCTTAATCAAAAATTGCAAAGATGGGTTTGTTTGTATAAAATTAAAGACAAATCCACTTTATAACCCAAAGGCTATATTATGGAATTAATTCTACCGCCTTGTCTTGGTCATAAAACCCGCATTCTATATCCAAAGAAGTGGTTTAAAAACAGTGACGAAAAAGGTTTAATCGCAAGAACAGCCAGCAACCTTAAGTTGATTGGGTTATATCTAAGAGAGCTTCATCCATACTTCTTTGAAGATTGTGCCGGTACAATATTCCCAGAGCTATCACCACCCCCAACAAACCCTTTCAAGCTCTATAAACCAAAACCCCCACCAATCATGGCGGGGGTTTTAAATAAGGTGCTGACGATGACCTACTCTCACATGGGCGAACCACACTACCATCGGCGCTAAGACGTTTCACTTCTGAGTTCGGGAAGGGATCAGGTGGTTCCATCTTGCTATTGTCGTCAGCGTAAAAGGATTAACAACGCTGTTATGAGTCTGTTATTTGTTTTTTTATCAAGATTGATTCAAGCTTATAGGTAAAATCTTTACACTTACCATCAACACAATCAGTAGTATTAAACCACTTGGGTGTTGTATGGTCAAGCCAAACGAGCAATTAGTATTGGTTAGCTACACATGTCACCATGCTTCCACACCCAACCTATCAACGTCGTAGTCTACAACGGCTCTTTAGGGAAATCTCATCTTGAGGTGGGCTTCCCGCTTAGATGCTTTCAGCGGTTATCCCATCCGAACGTAGCTACCCGGCAATGCCACTGGCGTGACAACCGGAACACCAGAGGTTCGTCCACTCTGGTCCTCTCGTACTAGGAGCAGATCCTCTCAAATTTCCAACGCCCACGGTAGATAGGGACCGAACTGTCTCACGACGTTCTAAACCCAGCTCGCGTACCTCTTTAAATGGCGAACAGCCATACCCTTGGGACCTGCTTCAGCCCCAGGATGAGATGAGCCGACATCGAGGTGCCAAACACCGCCGTCGATATGAACTCTTGGGCGGTATCAGCCTGTTATCCCCAGAGTACCTTTTATCCGTTGAGCGATGGCCCTTCCATACAGAACCACCGGATCACTAAGACCTACTTTCGTACCTGCTCGACTTGTGGGTCTCGCAGTTAAGCGCGCTTTTGCCTTTATACTCTTTGAACGATTTCCGACCGTTCTGAGCGCACCTTCGTACTCCTCCGTTACTCTTTAGGAGGAGACCGCCCCAGTCAAACTACCCACCATACATTGTCCTTGATACTGTTATATCTAAGTTAGAACCCCAACATAACCAGGGTGGTATTTCAAGGATGGCTCCATAGGAACTGGCGTCCCTACTTCAAAGCCTCCCACCTATCCTACACAAGTTAGGTCAAAGTTCAATGTAAAGCTGTAGTAAAGGTTCACGGGGTCTTTCCGTCTAGCCGCGGGTACACAGCATCTTCACTGCGATTTCGATTTCACTGAGTCTCTGCTGGAGACAGCGCTGCCATCATTATGCCATTCGTGCAGGTCGGAACTTACCCGACAAGGAATTTCGCTACCTTAGGACCGTTATAGTTACGGCCGCCGTTTACTGGGGCTTCGATCAATAGCTTCGCTTGCGCTAACCACATCAATTAACCTTCCAGCACCGGGCAGGCATCACACCCTATACGTCCACTTTCGTGTTTGCAGAGTGCTGTGTTTTTAATAAACAGTTGCAGCAGCCTGGTATCTGCGACTGCCAGTAGCTTACACCGCGAGGGTTTCACCACCGGCAGCGTACCTTCTCCCGAAGTTACGGTACCATTTTGCCTAGTTCCTTCAGCAGAGTTCTCTCAAGCGCCTTGGTATTCTCTACCTGACCACCTGTGTCGGTTTCGGGTACGATTTGTTTATGACTATCGCTTAGAAGCTTTTCCTGGAAGCATGGTATTTGCCACTTCGCCAGTAAACTGGCTTGCTATCAGATCTCAGTAATAGCCTAGCGGATTTGCCTACTAAGCCTACCTACATCCTTCCACCTGGACAACCATCGCCAGGCTGGCATAACCTTCTCCGTCCCTCCATCGCATCATAAACAAGTATCGGAATATTAACCGATTTCCCATCGACTACGCCTTTCGGCCTCGCCTTAGGGGTCGACTCACCCAGCCCCGATTAACGTTGGACTGGAACCCTTGGTCTTCCGGCGAACGGGCTTTTCACCCGTTTTGTCGTTACTCACGTCAGCATTCGCTCTTGTGATACCTCCAGCATACCTTACGATACACCTTCACAGGCTTACACAACGCTCCCCTACCACTTAATTGAAACAATTAAATCCGCAGCTTCGGCTCCTAGTTTGAGCCCCGTTACATCTTCCGCGCAGGCCGACTCGACTAGTGAGCTATTACGCTTTCTTTAAAGGGTGGCTGCTTCTAAGCCAACCTCCTAGCTGTCTGTGCCTTCCCACATCGTTTCCCACTTAACTAGGAATTTGGGGCCTTAGCTGGCGGTCTGGGTTGTTTCCCTCTTGACGACGGACGTTAGCACCCGCCGTCTGTCTCCCGGATAGTACTCATGGGTATTCGGAGTTTGCATCGGTTTGGTAAGTCGGGATGACCCCCTAGCCGAAACAGTGCTCTACCCCCCATGGTATTCGTCCGAGGCGCTACCTAAATAGCTTTCGGGGAGAACCAGCTATCACCGAGTTTGATTAGCCTTTCACCCCTATCCACAAGTCATCCCCTACCTTTTCAACGGGAGTGGGTTCGGTCCTCCGGTGTCTGTTACGACACTTTCAACCTGCTCATGGATAGATCACTCGGTTTCGGGTCTATACCCTGCAACTGAAGTCGCCCTATTAAGACTCGGTTTCCCTACGGCTCCCCTATACGGTTAACCTTGCTACAGAATATAAGTCGCTGACCCATTATACAAAAGGTACGCCGTCACGGAACAAGTCCGCTCCGACTGCTTGTATGCACACGGTTTCAGGTTCTATTTCACTCCCCTAACAGGGGTTCTTTTCGCCTTTCCCTCACGGTACTGGTTCACTATCGGTCAGTCAGGAGTATTTAGCCTTGGAGGATGGTCCCCCCATCTTCAGACAGAATTTCTCGTGTTCCGCCCTACTTAATATGTCTCATAAACAGTTTCGCATACAGGACTATCACCTACTATGGTTGGCTTTCCCACGCCATTTTGCTACTGTAAATTCGATCGGCTCCTCCCCGTTCGCTCGCCGCTACTTGGGGAATCTCAATTGATGTCTTTTCCTCGGGGTACTGAGATGTTTCACTTCTCCCGGTTTGCCTCATAAAATAAATTATGATACCTAAGTTATCTTAGGTGGGTTTCCCCATTCAGAAATCGCCGGGTCACAGGATATTGCCACCTCACCGACGCTTATCGCAGGCTATCACGTCTTTCATCGCCTCTGACTGCCAAGGCATCCACCATGTGCACTTCATTACTTGACCATACAACCCCAAGTAGTCTTGGTGTTATAAGGGTAATGTGTAACGATCTTCACCTATGTTTACGCTTGATTCAGTTCTCTTTACTTTAGGTGATTGTATTTTGGGGTACAATCACCATGGTTAATAAATTACGTTGGATAATTTATTAACCCAGACTCATAATCATGTTGTTAAATAGTGTTATAAACTTCGTCAGTTTATAAAGTAAAAGCATAAATAAGAAATCTCTTATTAAATTGCTTATGTATGCTTTGATGTTTAAATGGTGGAGCCAAGGAGAGTCGAACTCCTGACCTCCTGCGTGCAAGGCAGGCGCTCTACCAACTGAGCTATGGCCCCAATTTAATGGTGGGTCTAATAAGACTTGAACTTATGACCCCCGCGTTATCAACACGGTGCTCTAACCAACTGAGCTATAGACCCGTTTTAAACATCTTACCAAAGAACAACTTGTTGTGGATTCTTGCCAATCAGATATCTTCATTAAGGAGGTGATCCAGCCGCAGGTTCCCCTACGGCTACCTTGTTACGACTTCACCCCAGTCATCGACCCCACCGTGGTGATCGCCCTCTTGCGTTAGGCTAACCACTTCTGGTGAGATCAACTCCCATGGTGTGACGGGCGGTGTGTACAAGGCCCGGGAACGTATTCACCGCAGCATTCTGATCTGCGATTACTAGCGATTCCGACTTCATGGAGTCGAGTTGCAGACTCCAATCCGGACTACGATTGGCTTTTTGAGATTAGCATCACATCGCTGTGTAGCAACCCTTTGTACCAACCATTGTAGCACGTGTGTAGCCCTGGTCGTAAGGGCCATGATGACTTGACGTCGTCCCCGCCTTCCTCCAGTTTGTCACTGGCAGTATCCTTAGAGTTCCCACCCGAAGTGCTGGTAACTAAGGAAAAGGGTTGCGCTCGTTGCGGGACTTAACCCAACATCTCACGACACGAGCTGACGACAGCCATGCAGCACCTGTATCAGAGTTCCCGAAGGCACTAAGCTATCTCTAGCGAATTCTCTGTATGTCAAGACCAGGTAAGGTTCTTCGCGTTGCATCGAATTAAACCACATGCTCCACCGCTTGTGCGGGCCCCCGTCAATTCATTTGAGTTTTAACCTTGCGGCCGTACTCCCCAGGCGGTCTACTTATTGCGTTAACTGCGTCACTAAGTCTTCAAGAGACCCAACGACTGGTAGACATCGTTTACGGCGTGGACTACCAGGGTATCTAATCCTGTTTGCTACCCACGCTTTCGCACCTCAGTGTCAGTATGATGCCAGGGAGCTGCCTTCGCCATCGGTATTCCTCCAGATCTCTACGCATTTCACCGCTACACCTGGAATTCTACTCCCCTCTCACCTACTCTAGTCACCCAGTATCAGATGCAGTTCCCAGGTTAAGCCCGGGGCTTTCACATCTGACTTAAGCAACCACCTACGCGCGCTTTACGCCCAGTAATTCCGATTAACGCTTGCACCCTCTGTATTACCGCGGCTGCTGGCACAGAGTTAGCCGGTGCTTATTCTGTAGGTAACGTCAGGGCTAATGGGTATTAGCCATTAGCTTTTCCTCCCTACTTAAAGTGCTTTACAACCAAAAGGCCTTCTTCACACACGCGGCATGGCTGGATCAGGCTTTCGCCCATTGTCCAATATTCCCCACTGCTGCCTCCCGTAGGAGTCTGGGCCGTGTCTCAGTCCCAGTGTGGCTGATCATCCTCTCAGACCAGCTACAGATCGTCGCCTTGGTAGGCCTTTACCCCACCAACTAGCTAATCCGACTTAGGCTCATCTAATAGCGAGAGCTTGCGCCCCCTTTCACCCGTAGGTCGTATGCGGTATTAGCTTGAGTTTCCCCAAGTTATCCCCCACTACTAGGCAGATTCCTAAGCATTACTCACCCGTTCGCCACTAGGTATCAGGAGCAAGCTCCCTAACCTCGTTCGACTTGCATGTGTTAAGCCTGCCGCCAGCGTTCAATCTGAGCCATGATCAAACTCTTCAGTTTAATCTTTAAGTTGCCTAATTGCTTAGGACTTTAATATTGGCTCATTTATTATTACTAGCAATATTTGCTCATCGTGTAAATGAATTAACTTTGAGTATTCTTGCTGAATATAAATGATAATTTTTTTAAGATTATCTTGTATTCGCAAAAATCCACACAAGTTGTTCTTTAGTTTTGATTTTAAATAGTGTTAGTCATACTATCGTCTAGTGGATGACTTGAGCTCTCTATTATAACCGATTGGTTTTTTATGTCAAGCTTTTTGTTTGAATTTTTTTTCAATTCAAGTTTGTTTGTTTTGACTAGGTCACAGTGGTTTGATGTATTTATCATCGCTGTGTCGTCGTCAGTGGGTGCGTATTATACGCTGTTTTGGTGGGGAGTCAAGGGGAATTTGTGAAAAAGTTAGGGGATTTGGGAGATTGTTTGTAAGGGGTTGATTTTGTTGGGGTTTTTTATAATTTATTCTGCTTTAACAGGTTTATCATTTCTTTCAAAGTTTGAATCTCCTGATCTTTTTGATTGATAATCACATCCTTATACTCGATAACCTCTTTTTGATGTCGGATTTGCAACTTCAGTTTTTCAACTTCTTGCTTTAATTCTGGATCGCTATGCAGATAATAATTAGCGGTTGCATTCTCACCGCTATTGTTTGGCAACTGAACTACAATACCACCATCTTGCCCCAATTCTAGCAATTCGATTGTATCCATATTAAAAATCTCGGCTATCTGTTCTAATTTTTCCAACTTTAATTGGGTAATTCCACGCTCAATCTTTGCATAACCGCTTGCAGTCATGTTTAATTTTTCAGCCATTTCTTCTTGAGTAAAATTACTCATTTCTCTCATACTTCGAATATTTTCATGCACTTTCATTACTTGCACCTTTATAAAAAATGGCTTAGCTTTGTCCAAAATGGATTGTAAATTGTCCATTTTGTTAATGGTAGTTCTATTATAGCAAATTTATAATGTGAAATGAAAATATTATGTATATTTTCATTTTGATAATTGATAAAAGGATTCTACTATGTCTAGATATTCAGTTTTGTTACGCTACAAAAAACCCAATGGTAATGGCGGCACCAAATGGATTCAAGGAATCAACGCCAGTTCAAGATCAGAAGCTATTGATATAGCCATTTCTAAGGCGGAATCTTCTGAGCCAAGCTTTACTTGGACAGTTGAAAAAGTCGATCAGCTTTCTTGATTCTGTATTTGCTTTCTAGAGATTGTTATGTTTAATAAACTTCTAGCCAAAGGAAAAAGCCTATCGGAAAAAGTCGCTACAAAACCCGATGAATCCGATTCGTCATCTGTTCTTTCTCATCTCATGGATGACAACTCCATCAAAGACAAAGCGCAAGCATTATTTGATGAACATTGGGATAAAATTGAAGCTTTTTTGATTAAAGGCTTACTTGGTGTCGCTGAAGAAAAGCTTCAAGATGAAGAGTTTATGTCAACAATTTTTGAAAAAGCCTATGAGCTGCTACCAACAATTGTAAGATTGGTAATTTCTCGTAAGACGTTTTTTGGTTTTATAGAACCTAGACGCAACGACTTGATGATAAAAATTGGTGAGCTAAGAGATGAATGGGTAGAAACCGAGAATTTGAAAGCTACACAAGATTCTTTGACTTTGCTTGATGACAACCCATCTAGATCAGACTAATTATCAATCTTGCCTTTTAGTAAAAGCACAATGCTAGAACATTGTGCTTTTTTGTTTGTAATCTTAGGCTACGCTGACTCTCGCATACGCCTTTTTACCTGCTTGGATGACCACCGTCTGCCCTGCTGATAGCGCAAAACTGGCATCGACCACTTCACCATCGACCTTGACCGCGCCACGAGACAGCATATCTTTGGCTTGTGCACTGTTTTTGGCTAGCGCCGCTTGGTTTAGCACTTGGGTGATAAATAGCCTGTCCTGCTCGCCAAGACTGAGTGTCACTTCTGGCAAATCCACTGGTAGCTCGCCATCAGCTAGGCGGTTGCCTGCGGATTTGTGGGCGTTTTCGGCAGCTTCCGCCCCATGGAAACGCTCAATCAGCTCAAGCGCTAGGATGCGTTTGATTTCTTGGGGATTGCGACCATTTGCCATCTCATCAAGTAGTGCATTGACTTCATCCATCGGCTTAAAGCTTAATAGCTCAAAGTAGCGGGGAATGAGCGTATCTGGCATCGATAGCACTTTTTGGAACATCACGCCTGCAGGGTCATCGATACCGATGTAGTTGCCCAGTGATTTACTCATCTTTTGGACACCATCCAAGCCTTCTAGAATCGGCATGGTGATACACACTTGGGCTTCTTGGTTGTAGCGGCCTTGTAGCGTGCGACCCATCAAGATATTAAAGGTCTGGTCAGTACCGCCAAGTTCTACATCCGCCTGTAGCGCCACTGAGTCATAGCCTTGCACCAATGGGTACAAAAATTCATGAATCGCAATCGGTGTCTGCGATGCATAACGCTTACTAAAATCATCACGCTCAAGCATACGAGACACGGTCACTTGGCTTGCTAGGGCAATCATATCGCCTGCTGACATTTTGCCAAACCATTCTGAGTTAAAGACAATCTTGGTCTTATCTTTATCCAAAATCTTGAACACCTGCTCGGCATAGGTCTTGGCATTGGCTTTGACCTGCTCTTCGGACAGTGGCGGGCGGGTGTTGTTCTTGCCCGTTGGGTCGCCGATGCGCGCGGTATAATCCCCAATCAAAAACAGCACTTCATGACCCAAATCCTGAAAATGACGCAGTTTGTTCAGCACCACAGTATGACCAAAATGTAAATCTGGCGCTGTCGGGTCCATGCCAAGCTTGATACGCAGTGGGCGATTTTGTTTTAATTTTGCCAACAAATCTTCTTCAGAATAGATGGCATCGACGCCACGCTTAATCAGGGCTAATTGTTCTTCTGGGCTCAAAAAATCGCTCATAATCTTACCTATTGATTTTGTACAAATAAAAACTGCCTTGATTATATCAAAATTGCACAAAAAGTCATCCATAGGATTGCTTTAACGCAAAAATTCATATCGTTTGGGGTGAAAATTTGCTATGCTAGGTGGCGAATTTTTTTGTGAATTTGGGCGAGATGATGATGCAGACTGATGATTTTTTTGAGCAGATGACGCAGTTGTTTGATGATAGCGGGGCAACTTTATTGGATGAGGCGCCTTATTTTATTGGCATGATGAGTGGCACGAGCCTAGATGGGATGGATGCGGTGCTGTGTGAGTTTTTTGATGATGGTGCGCCTGTAGTCATTGCTAGTCACAGTTTGCCTTTTGATGATGAGTTGCGTGATGCTTTGCTTGCTTTGACTACGCCCAATGGCGTGGCGGATTATATTTTGGATAATCAGCTTGGCTTTGAAAGTGAGCTGGATGTCTATGGCTGGGCAAGTGTGTATTATGCCAATTTTGCCGCACAAGTGGTGCTCGAATTACTTGCCAAAGCCAATATTGATAGCGACAAAGTCAGTGCCATCGGCTGTCATGGGCAGACGGTGCGTCATCGTCCGCAGTGGTCATTTAGCTTACAGCTACTTGACCCTAATGTACTTGCCGAACGCACTGGCATCGCTGTGGTGAGTGATTTTCGCCGTCGTGATATGGCGGTCGGCGGTCAAGGCGCACCGCTCGTGCCTGCGTTTCACCAAGCGATGTTCGGCGCGGTCGCTGACATCAAAGCAGTGCTAAACCTTGGTGGCATTGCTAATATCACCGTGCTTGATCATGATGGTTTCGGCACGCCGATGGGCTTTGATACTGGCGTGGCAAATCTGCTCATGGATGCGTGGATCGCGCGCCATACAGGACGGCTGTATGATAAAGATGGCGCGTGGGCGGCGTCGGGTGCGGTGATTGTGCCGCTGCTTGAACGCCTGCTTACTCATCCATTTTTTGCCAAAGCTGCACCAAAAAGCACAGGGCGTGAAGAATTTCACTTAGACTGGCTCGATGACAATCTGCTTGCGCTGTCGTACGATCATCCAAACTTACGCTACAGCCCTGCCGATGTACAAGCCACACTCGCTGAGCTGACCGCCATCAGCAGCGCGCGTGAGATCGCACACTTTGGTGATACTGGCGTGCTGCTCGTCTGCGGTGGTGGCGCGCGCAATGGCTATCTGATGAGCCGCCTTGCTGCGCATCTACCGATGATGACAGTGATGCCAACAGACAGCCTTGGCGTGGATGTGTCTTTGGTCGAAGGCATGGCGTTTGCGTGGTTGGCGCGCCAAAATATCCTAGCACGCACTGGCAATGTCCCAGCCGTGACAGGCGCGGATAAGGCGGTGGTCTTGGGTCAGGTGTGTTTTTGATCGACAATACCGACACAGATTTCACTCATCAAAGCCCAAGTGACAAGCTTGGGCTTTTTATTGGTCAAATTCTGGGATTTTAATAGTATTTTATAATGTTAATTAAACAATGGTTTTAAAAATTTAGATGATAATGGTACTTGATTTTATTGGGAATTTATTACCAAAAAGGCATTTTGTATAGTCAATTTTGATAAGATTATTTGAAAAATGAATACTGTAAAATTTATCTTTATCATAATGAAAATATATAGCGCGCAAAAGATTGGCAATTGTTGCAAATAGTGGTATTATCATAGATATAAGATGTAATATATTAACAGTATTTTTCCAATGGAGGTTGTATGGAATTTCGGCAATTGGGTTATTTCATGCATTTGGCAGGGACAGGCAGTGTCAGTCAATCTGCAAAAGTTTTGGGTTTATCCCAGCCTTCTTTAAGCCGCCAAATCCAGCAACTTGAAGACACTCTGCAAGTTGAGCTGTTTGAACGCCATCATCGCCCGATGACACTGACAGATGCTGGTGAATTTCTATACCGTCATGTCAAGCAGCCCCTGCATGAGCTTGAGCAGGCGATGGCTTTGACACGCCGATTCGGTGATGGTCGCCAAAACCGCTTGGTCATCGGCTCTGTGGTCTCGGTGCTGTATGGTCTGCTACCTGAAGTCATCTCGCAGCTACGCCAAAATATCGGTGGCACGCATCCTGATTTTGACATCAAAGTCATCGAAATGAGCTTTCAGCAACAAGTTGCCGCCCTAAAATCTGGTGAGATTGATGTGGGCTTCGGTCGCTTTGCCACCCAAGACAATCTGATTCAGCAGACATTTTTACGCCATGAGCCATTTGTGCTGGCTGTACCAAAATGGCATCCGCTTGCCAAACAAGACACTCAAGCAGTGAGCCTATCGGCGTTGGCAAATGACACGCTGATTTTGTACCACAAAACCCCAAATCCGACAGTGAATCTCATCGAAACCGACCCTCTACTACAACTGTTTGAACAAACAAGCACTCAGCCGAAAAATAATATCCGCGTGCGTGATATCCAAGTGGCACTGGCGATGGTGGCTGCCAGCGAAGGCTTTACCATCGTGCCTGACAGCCTAAAAACCGTGCGCACAGAACAGATCTGCTATCTGCCATTGGCGCATGATTTCACATCGCCGATGTACATCAGCACCTTGGCGCACAACCCTATCCCACACATCGACGCCCTGCACCGTGCGATCTTAAGCGTCTATGAACGCCACGGCATCAGCGCACCTGAACCATTGATGGCTAAATTTGCCGATTGATTTGTTATGTTTTTGTAACTAAATATTTCTGAATATTGCAAAAAGTATTTAATGCTTGCATAAACATGATAAATCTTATGTAAAATTCGGCTGATATTATGCATATTATGCATAAATAAGGCTTCTTTGACCGACATTCCCCAAATTTGGGCAATTTTCCCTACAGACAAATGCCAAAAATTGGGGTAATATTGCGTCATATCATAACAATTTTCGTTGATGTCACTTAAGGAAGAAGTCATGAGCCAAGTTTCTGCAGGTCGCCGTTTCCGCGACGCCATCGCTAGCGAAAAAGCCAACAACAAGCCACTGCAAATTGTCGGTACGATTAATGCCTACACTGCCATGATGGCAACCCAAGTCGGCCACAAGGCCATCTATCTATCTGGCGGCGGTGTCGCCAACGCTTCATTCGGTCTGCCTGACCTTGGCATGACCAGCCTAAACGATGTTCTCACCGATGCCACTCGCATCACCAATGCTGTCGATACCCCACTACTGGTGGACATTGACACCGGTTGGGGTGGTGCATTCAATATCGCCCAAACCATCAAACAAATGGAAAAAGCCGGTGTCGCTGCCGTGCATATCGAAGACCAAGTCGCCCAAAAACGCTGCGGTCATCGCCCAAACAAAGAAATCGTCTCAACTGCTGAGATGGTCGATCGCCTAAAAGCAGCACTTGATGCCAAAGTTGATCCTGACTTTGTGGTGATGGCTCGTACCGATGCCCTATCTGTCGAAGGCTTGGATGCTGCCGTTGAGCGTGCTGTGGCTTTCCAAGAAGCGGGTGCCGACATGATCTTTGCCGAAGCTTTGACCGATATCTCAATGTATCGCAAATTCACTGATGTGCTAGATATTCCTGTACTTGCAAACATGACAGAATTTGGGCAAACTGACCTATACACCACTGATGAGCTATATGCGGTGGGTGTGGACATGGTACTGTATCCGCTATCGGCGTTTCGCGCGATGAATAAAGCGGCACTGAATGTCTATCAAGTGCTTAAGGATGAAGGCGTGCAAACATCGATCGTCGATACCATGCAGACGCGCATGGAGCTGTACGATTTTCTAAATTATCACAGCTATGAACAAAAGCTGGATGAGTTATTTGCTGCCAAGAAATAATGACAAGCAGTGATCAATCGGGTGTTAATTAATGGTCAAACCAATTTGAAATAAGACAAGCAATAACTATCATTTCAAAGTTGGCAGACCGCACACCCACACAATGCCACTTGCGCATTGAATATGATGATATAACCATGCTAAGATTTTTAAGAAAATTATCTGTAGGAAATAGTTAGCATGAACGATGTCATCCAAATCCTGATCTTTGCCATCGCAGGCATCCTGCATGGCATGACAGGTATGGGCTTTCCGATGATCGGCACATCGGCTTTAAGCTTTGTGGTGCCATTATCCCAAGCGGTGGCAATGGTCGCTGTGCCAAGCCTATTGATGAGCCTGCTTGTGCTGTGCACCAATAATACACGCGGCATCATCGCTGAGCTTGGGTATTATCTGGATCGATATAAGCTGCTTGCCATCGCAAGTGTCATCGGTGGCATCATCGGCGTGCAGCTGCTATTGATACTGCCAGCAGCGTATCTGTATCTGATGATGGCGGCAGTGACGCTGTATTACGCAGGGCATGGGCTATTGACCGTGATGGGTAAGGCTCGCCCCATCACGGTGCCGACAGGTGTAGTGAGTATGGCGATCTTTGGGCTTATCGCTGGGATCGTCGGTGGCGCGACCAATGCCATGTCGCCGATTTTGCTGATTTATCTGTTCAGCCACAGCGATGATAAGAACACCATCGCCAAAGCCAGTAACTTATGCTATCTGCTTGGCAAAGTGGTACAGATCGTGATGCTCAAGGAGCAATATTTGGCATTTGGCAAACAAGAATTGAGCCTACTTGCCATCTTGACCATCGTATCGATGGCGGCATTGTTCATTGGCACTTATTTTCGCCAAAAGATCAGCCCAAGCGTGTTTAAACTGCTGATTTTTGGGATTTTGCTGGTTTTGGCATTGAAAATTGGACAAACTGGCATTGTAAAATTGATGGCGTAAGTAGCAAGACTGCTTAGCCAATAGAATATTGATGGCATGGTTTTGCCACAAACCCTTCGCTAAAAAAAGTCTTGTCAAGGATTGCAAGCAGCTTTAAGTTTGGCAACTTCGCACACTGGCAAGGCACTGTCATTTAATAAGGAGATCAGACATGACAGACACCACCGTCACCACCCCAAAACCAAAAAAGAGCGTTGCCCTATCTGGCGTCGCTGCTGGCAACACCGCCCTGTGTACTGTCGGCCGTTCGGGTAATGACCTATCTTATCGTGGCTATGACATCTTAGACCTTGCCAAGCACTGCGAATTTGAAGAAGTTGCGCACTTATTGATCCACGGTCATCTGCCGAATAAATTTGAACTGGCTGCTTATAAGGCGAAGCTTAAAGCCTATCGCAATCTGCCGATGCGCGTCCGCCATGTTCTAGAGAACCTACCTGCCCACACGCACCCAATGGATGTGATGCGTACAGGCGTATCAGCACTGGGCTGTACCCTGCCTGAGCGTGAATCTCAGCCAGCATCAGAAGCTCGTGACATCGCTGACCGCTTGATCGCTTGCCTAGGCTCAATCCTACTGTACTGGTTCCAATACACCCAAAACGGCAAAACCATCGACCTAGAGAGCGATGAAGACAGCATCGGTGGTCACTTCTTGCACCTACTGCATGGCAAACGCCCAACCGAAGCACAAATCAAAGCGATGCACATCTCGCTCATCCTATATGCTGAGCATGAGTTCAACGCATCGACCTTTACCGCGCGTGTCATCGCAGGTACAGGCTCGGACATCTACTCTGCCATCTCTGGTGCGATCGGTGCACTAAAAGGCCCGAAACACGGCGGTGCAAACGAAGTCGCTTATGACATCCAAAAACGCTATCGCAGTGCTGACGAAGCCGAAGCAGACATCCGTGAGCGTATCGGCCGCAAAGAGATCGTGATTGGCTTTGGTCATCCTGTCTATACCGTCAGCGACCCACGCAATGTCGTCATCAAAGAAGTGGCTCGTGAGCTGTCACAAGAAAGTGGCGATATGCTACTGTTTGATGTCGCTGAACGCCTAGAGACCCTGATGTGGAACGAGAAAAAAATGTTCCCGAACCTAGACTGGTTCTCAGCCGTGTCATACCAAAAACTAGGCGTACCGACAGCGATGTTCACCCCGCTGTTTGTGATTGCTCGTACCACAGGCTGGTCGGCTCACATCATCGAACAACGCCAAGACGGCAAAATCATCCGCCCATCAGCCAACTACACTGGCCCAGATGATTTGGCATTTGTACCGATGGATGAGCGTTAATCGCTGATTAACCTGACTTCATAGACAAAAGCCACCTAAAGCCCAAGTGTTTTGGGTGGCTTTTTGGATTGTTTTATTTTTATTAGCCAATTTTTTTTGAAATGGGTAAAATGACTAGCCAACACTATCAAGGGAACAGTCAATGAACACTTCAAATCCAGCCGTTTTGTTTATTCCAAATTTAATTGGCGATACACAGCACTTATTTGATGTGATTAACAAAAATACGCCTTGGGATACTCGATTATCAGCACGCAAAACAGCAAGTTTTGGGGTGGCTTATCAGTATTCCAATCTATTTTATCCAAAAACTGCCATGCCTGATTGGTCATTACCCATTCTAGAAAAAATTCAACAATACTGCCATTTTACACCCAATAATTGCTTAATCAATTATTACAAAGATGGTCAAGACCGTATGGGATTTCATTCAGATGATACTAGCCAAATGCAACCCCATACAGGTGTAGCTATTATTAGTTTGGGGGCAGAGCGTGAAATTGTTTATCAAAGAAAAGATAATCGGACGATTGAAACACGCTATCTTTTAACCAATGGTAGTCTTCTATATATGGATGACACAGTACAAGATACATGGCTACACGCTATTTTAAAAGATGATAGCACAACACCCCGTATTAGTTTAACCTTTAGAAAACTTAATAATGATATAGCATTTTAGTTTATATTTACCACCACAATTTATTGAATTTGATGGTAAATACAAAATAAATGCAGATAGTTCTATTGATGTAGTAAATGAGTAATTTTTGAATAACCAACAGGAGTATAGCCAAAATGACTAGCCAATACCGTAAACCTTTAACCGACAACATTGATTTTTATGATGTTCGCCAAGCTGTCGAAGATGTCAAAGCAGGCAGTTATGATGGCTTGCCTTATACTTCTAAGGTCTTGGCAGAACAGCTGGTTCGCCGTGCCGAACCTGAAAAGTTGGCTGATTATCTAGGTCAGCTGATTAACCGTGAGCAGACGCTGGATTTCCCTTGGTACCCTGCTCGTGTCGTGTGCCATGATATTTTAGGGCAAACGGCATTGGTCGATTTAGCAGGTTTGCGTGATGCCATCGCCGAGCAAGGGGGCG
Organism: Moraxella sp. FZLJ2109; assembly: GCF_024296965.1. Classification (NCBI taxonomy): domain Bacteria; kingdom Pseudomonadati; phylum Pseudomonadota; class Gammaproteobacteria; order Moraxellales; family Moraxellaceae; genus Moraxella; species Moraxella sp. FZLJ2109. The sequence goes on along the minus strand of NZ_CP101112.1, from coordinate 1,007,857 downwards.
ACCCTGCTAAAGTCAATCCTGTGGTACCAACTCAGCTCATCGTTGACCACTCATTAGCCGTAGAATATGGCGGTTTTGACCCTGACGCATTTGCTAAAAACCGTGCCGTTGAAGACCGCCGAAATGATGACCGTTTCCATTTTATTGACTGGACAAAAACTGCATTTAAAAATGTCGATGTCATTCCAGCAGGTAACGGCATTATGCACCAAATCAATTTGGAAAAAATGTCGCCTGTGATTCAGAACCGAGATGGTGTTGCTTTCCCTGATACTTGTGTCGGTACAGATAGTCATACGCCACATACCGACGCTTTGGGCGTGATTTCTGTCGGTGTGGGCGGATTAGAAGCAGAAACAGTCATGCTTGGACATCCATCTATGATGCGTTTACCTGACATCATTGGTGTAGAATTGGTCGGGAAGCCGCAAGCAGGCATTACCGCAACGGATATTGTCCTTGCTTTAACTGAATTTTTGCGTAAAGAGCGTGTCGTTGGTGCGTATTTGGAATTTTTTGGTGAAGGTGCGGATAGTATGTCTGTTGGCGACCGTGCGACCATCTCCAATATGACACCTGAATATGGGGCAACCGCTGCCATGTTCTACATTGACCAAAATACCATTGATTATTTGACTTTAACTGGTCGTGAGCCTGAACAAGTTAAATTGGTTGAGCAATATGCAAAAACAACTGGTCTTTGGGCAAGTGATATGGTGAAAGCCGAATATCCAAGAGTATTGCGTTTTGATTTATCAACTGTAACACGCAATATCGCAGGCCCTAGTAACCCACATGCTCGTGTATCAACCAGCGATTTAAAAGCCAAAGGCATTGCAGGTGTTGTTGAACAACGAGAAGATGGTTTAATGCCTGATGGTGCGGTCATTATCGCAGCGATTACGTCTTGTACCAATACATCAAACCCACGCAATACTGTCGCAGCTGGCTTGCTTGCTCGTAAAGCCAATGAGCTTGGTCTGACTCGTAAGCCTTGGGTGAAATCATCGTTTGCCCCTGGGTCAAAAGCAGCGGCATTGTATTTAGAAGAAGCAGGCGTATTGGGTGATTTAGAAAAATTGGGCTTTGGTATCGTGGCGTATGCGTGTACAACGTGTAATGGTATGTCTGGTGCATTAGACCCGAAAATCCAACAAGAAATTATTGACCGTGATTTATATGCAACAGCGGTACTTTCTGGTAACCGCAACTTTGACGGACGTATTCACCCGTATGCAAAACAAGCATTCTTAGCCAGTCCGCCACTTGTAGTTGCTTATGCGATTGCAGGTACAATTCGTTTTGATATTGAAAATGATGCGTTAGGTTTTGATAAAGATGGTAAGGCAATTTATCTAAAAGATATTTGGCCTTCTGATGAAGAAATTGATGCTTTGGTGCAGTCTTCTGTTAAACCTGAACAATTCCGCAAGGTTTATATTCCAATGTTTGATTTAGGTCAAGCGGAACAAGCAGAAAGTCCATTGTACAACTGGCGTGAAATGTCCACTTATATCCGCCGTCCGCCATATTGGGAAGGGGCTTTGGCTGCTCCACGCACACTCACGCATATGCGTCCGCTTGCGATTTTGCCTGATAATATCACAACCGACCATTTATCACCATCTAATGCGATTGTGCGTAATTCGGCAGCAGGAGAATATTTGGAAAAAATGGGCGTACCTGAAGAAGATTTCAACAGTTATGCAACGCACCGTGGCGACCATTTAACCGCTCAACGTGCAACCCTTGCTAACCCTAAATTATTTAATGAAATGGTATTAAATGATGATGGTTCGGTAAAACAAGGCTCGCTTGCTCGTGTTGAACCTGATGGCAAAGTCATGCGTATGTGGGAAGCGATTGAAACCTATATGAACCGTAAACAACCGCTGATTATTGTCGCAGGGGCGGATTATGGTCAAGGTTCAAGCCGAGATTGGGCAGCCAAAGGCGTGCGTTTGGCAGGGGTTGAAGCGATTGTAGCAGAAGGGTTTGAGCGTATTCACCGTACTAACTTAATTGGTATGGGCGTGTTACCACTTCAATTTAAAGATGGGGTCAATCGTAAAACGCTGAAACTTGATGGTACAGAAACTTATAGCGTGATTGGTAATTTAACACCGCGTGGTGATGTGACCCTTGTGGTGGAACGTGCCAATGGTGAGATGGTTGAAGTGCCTGTTACCTGTCGCCTAGATAGCGATGCTGAAGTCAAAACGTATAATGCAGGTGGGGTACTTCAGCAGTTTGCGAAAGAGTTTTTGGCGAATGGGTAAGTTGGAAAATATTTAACTTTCTAACAAAGAAATTATAATTGGTGGGAAAATATATACCCACCAATTATACAGGAGAAAATCATGATTAATTTTCTTAAGTTGGGCGGCATTCTTACCCTATTCAGTGTGCCATTTCTCATAAATACCGCAAATGCTAAATTTAACCACACTGGTGTTCAAGTTGGCAAAACTCTAGAAGGTTGCTACCATAATCCATGTAGTATTGGAAAAGTGAAGCAATTTAAAATTTTGCAAAAAAGCCCTAATCAAGTAATGCTAGAACTAACAATTTTGGGCGGTAGCAGGGAGTTTAATTCTCGCAAAATTACATGGAATAAAAAACCGCATAAAACCTATGTTACCTGCTCAAAGAGCAAGCCATCTATTGGGTTAGAAGGCGAAGTGGATGTTGTTCCATTAAATCCTGAATTTGTACCCGGTATGCTATATAACAGTGCTCAATACTATCTACAAGCCTGTCACAACTATTATGGCAGTGCCGAAGATGGCGCTAAGCGATTTGGTTATAATGTAACTTTTTAATTCATAGAACAGTTGACAAACAAGCTAGGCAAAAAAAATCTCAAACTCTTGTCCTATGAAGCCCCCATGCATAAAAGCAATACCCATAAAAAAATCAAGGAGCAATCATGCAAACATCAGTCAAAGCCACTTATATGCGTGGCGGTACTTCAAAAGGTACATTTTTTAACTTAACTGACTTACCTGAGCGTTGCCAAGTGGCAGGTTCTGCTCGTGATAACTTTTTATTGCGTGTAGTAGGTAGTCCAGACCCTTATGGCAAGCAAATTGACGGCTTGGGTAATGGTTCATCATCAACATCAAAAGTGGTGATTTTATCCAAATCCGATGTTGCAGGTCATGATGTCAATTATCTATTTGGGCAAGTTGCCATTGACAAAGCAATGATTGACTGGTCTGGAAACTGTGGTAATCTCACCGCAGCGGTTGGCAGTTTTGCCATCATGAATGGCTTAGTATCAGCGGATAAAATTCCGACCGATGGCATTTGTGAAGTCAAAATTTGGCAACAAAATATCAGCAAAACCATCATCGCCCATGTACCAATAGCGGGTGGTCAAGTTAAGGAAACGGGCGATTTTGAGCTTGATGGCGTAACCTTCCCTGCAGCCGAGGTCAAGATTGAATTTATTGACCCTGTGGACGAGGGTGGTGATATGTTCCCGACAGGTAATTTAATCGATACTTTAGACGTGCCTAATGTGGGTACATTTGACGTAACCTTGATTAATGCAGGTATTCCAACGGTCTTTTTGCGTGCTAAAGACTTAGGCTTTACAGGTACGGAATTACAAAAAGACATCAACTCAAATAGCGAAATTTTAGCAAAATTGGAAAAAATCCGTGCTTATGGTGCGGTCAAAATGGGCTTAATTGCCAACATCAGTGAGGCTGAAACTCGCCAACATACGCCAAAAATTGCGTGGGTTGCGTCTGCTGCCGATTATGTGGCATCAAGCGGTAAGACCGTCAAGGCAAGTGAAATCAATTTACTCGCTCGTGCTATGAGTATGGGGCAGCTGCATCATGCGATGATGGGAACAGCTTCGGTTGCGATTGGTACAGCAGCCACGATTGTAGGGACACTCGTCAATGAAGCAGCTGGCGGACAGGCGATGAGTGAGGTGCGTTTTGGTCATCCATCAGGGACGCTTTTAGTTGGCGGTCAATCTGAATTGGTTGATAGTAAATGGACAGCGAAAAAAGTGTCGATGAGCCGTTCGGCTCGCCGTCTGATGACAGGTGAAGTGTGGGTGCCTGCCGATTGTTTTTAATCCAAGTATCGATACAGGCGCCAAAACACAAGTATCAGCCCGTCAAATATTGATGGGCTGATGTTTCATGTGAAACCTGCTCAATGACAGATCGCTCACTGAGTATCTTGAGCATTCGTTGTTGGTACTGCCTGCACTTCAAAGCGGATGGGCTTATTAAGTAGTTTTTGTACTTGTTTTTTGATGGCATCATGATCATCAGCGGGCATAATATCAATGACAATCTCGCCTGTGCGCTCATCGACACCGATGCCCTGCATGGTGGGCAGCAGCGCTTTAAGCTGCGCAAAATTATCAGGACTATCATAGCTTGCGATCAGCTCATCAATCGTATGCGCTGCACCCAATTCAAAGCGCACAGGATGGTGTTTTGTAAGCATCTCGGCGCGCTTAGGCAGCGGCTCATTACCCACCACGCGCACCACCAGTTGGTAGCTTGGCTGCCAATCGATATACACGCCTGCCAAGCGACCTTTTAGCAGTGTACGAATTTCATCTCTGACACCGCTCATGCCAGCAGGTTCTACGCGTTGCGTGATATCATCAGTACTTTGTACTACCGATACATCGCTTGATACTTGGGTGCTGTGCGATTGCACGGCATGATTCGCTTGGTCACAGCCTGTGATACACATTGCCATTAGTATAGGCATCATGATTGATGCGTGTAATTTCATCAATTTTCCATCCAATTTGGTATGACAATCCACCAAAAAACCCATTTTCACACTCGAAAATGGGTTTTTGCTTGGGTGTGATGACTGATTATTTCAACACTTCTGCCATCGCATTAGCGACATATTCGACATTGGCATTATTCAAGCCTGCGATACACATACGACCATTTTCGACCATATACACCGCAAACTCATCACGCAGACGCACCACTTGCTCAGCACTCAAGCCTGTGAAGCTAAACATACCTTGCTGCTTGGTAAAGTAGCTGAAGTCGCGCTCAGGCAGCTTGGCTGATAGCACATCTTGTAGCTTTTGACGCATTTCGCGGATACGATCGCGCATTTCATAGACTTCGCCCACCCATTGTGCGAACAGTTTCTCATCGTTCATCACGGTATCGACGACAGCATTACCGTGTGATGGTGGGCTTGAGTAGATGCGGCGCACGGTGAATTTTAGCTGACCGTGGACTTTATCCGACTCTTCTTTGGTTGGGCTGACGACTGACAGACCACCGACGCGCTCGCCGTATAGCGATAGGTTTTTTGAGAATGAGTTGCTGACAAACACAGGCAAGCCCATCTCGACAGCACGGCGGATCGCGTAGGCATCACCGTCCATGTCTTCGCCAAAGCCCTGATAAGCGATGTCCATAAATGGAATCAGTTTTTGGTCTTTGACGATTTGTAGTAGCACATCCCACTGTTCACGGGTCAAATCCACACCAGTTGGGTTGTGGCAGCATGGGTGCAGTAGTACGACATCGTTTTCGTTGAGCGTTTTGAAAAATGCACACAGCTCATCAAACTTCACGCCGATGGTCGCAGGGTCATAGTATGGATATTTACCCACTTCCATGCCCGCACCTTCAAAGATGCTGATGTGGTTGCCCCAAGTTGGATCTGAGACATAGCATTTGGCAGTTGGGAACCATTGATGGATAAAGTCTGCACCGACTTTGAGCGCACCAGAGCCGCCCAGCGTTGCGATGGTGGCGACACGGCCTTCAGCGACGGCTGGATGGTTTTCGCCAAATAGCAAGTTTTGGCACGCTTTGCGATAGCCTGGCAGACCATCCATCGGCAGATAGCCGCGTGGGCGTGGTGGATTGGCGATGGTTGCTTCAGCTGCCTTGACACACTCAAGCACTGGCAATTTGCCATCTTCGGTGTAGTACACACCAACGCCCAAGTTCACCTTAATATCGGTGCGTGGGTCATTGGCAAATTTATCCATCAAACCCAAAATCGGGTCGCCTGCATAGGGGGTGACATGTTCGAACATGGTGTTATCCTTATAAAATTAAAAAGTTAATCAAGTAATGCCTACTCAATAACAGTGGTTAATGCTGATTAGTATAACGCAATTTGGCACACGATGGGCATAAAATTTCGCCCTTTTGCCGATTTGGTTACAATAAAAACCGCCAAAGCAGGATCGCTTCGGCGGCAAGGTGTTAAAACCGCGCAGTTTTTGAATGACTGACCAAAAACTCATGCGCGTTTTGTAATAAAAACTCTTTGAACGCCAATGCCGCAGGTGACAGTGAACGGTTCTTGTGGGTGTATAATAAAAACTTGCGCTCCACCACAGGATCGGCGATCGGACGCATCACGAGCCCATACTGCTCCACCCATTCAGCGGCGTATAATAAGCACAAAGTCATGCCAAGCCCCATGCGCGTCATGCCAAGCGCGGTCGAGAGAAAATTAATCTCAAAATCAGGATTAAAAATCCTGCCTGAAATGTGGTTCGGCAACTCATTGCGAAGACTCTTGATAAATGGACCATTCAAGGTGATCAACCGCTCATTCATCAGATCCGCCCAGCGCACGACATCTTTTTTGGCGAAAGGATGCGTCGCTGGCAGCACCAAATAAAACGGCGAGCTGAACAGCACATCAGCATTCAGATCATCAGAGTGGAATCGCTCAGGCGCAACGCCCAAATCCGCTTCTAAGTTCTCAATATGATTGACCACTTCATCGACCGAGCAGTCGGTGAGCGTGACTTGGATATTGGGGTGGATTTCGCTGAATTTGGCGATGAATCGCGGCATGGTACTGGCTGACAGCTGCTGCGATACCGCAAGGCGTACATGACCTTGGTGCAAGGATTTTAGGTTGCTTACCTTTTCGTTCAGCACGCTCATCTCGTTGAGCACGCGTTTGGCTTGGGGCAACAGACGCATCCCTGCATCCGATAGGTGTAGCTTGCGTGTGGTGCGATCGAACAGCTTGACTTCTAAGTTCTGTTCCAACTCCTTGATCAAGCCGCTCAATGCCGACTGTGTCAGGCACAATGTCTCTGCCGCCTTGGTAAAGCTGTTCTGTTCAGCGACCAGCACGAAGGCGCGCAATTGTCGTAGAGTAGTGCTCACAAATATCCTTAAAAACTAATAAACCCATCAGATAATATTATAAATTAACCCTGATAAGAATACAAGCACCCTTCAAGCCAAAAAAATGGTCGGTATAATTTGCATCAGCACACATCACGGCACGATGATGGTGAACACATACGCCGCCAAGTTCACCAGTAGCACGATACCGTATAGGATATTGGTGCGCCCCTGGTTCAGTGACAGCATGACGATGAATGTCGATAAGCCAAGCAGAACCATCGATTTGCCATCAAGCCCCAAGACCAGCGGGATATCGTATAATAAGCAGACGATCGTCACCGCAGGAATGGTCAGACCGATACTTGCTAAGGCTGAGCCTAGGGCAAGGTTTAGACTGGTCTGAAAGCGGTTACGCGTGGCAGCGTTCAGTGCCGCTAAACCTTCGGGCAGTAGCACGACCGCTGCGATGATCACACCGACCAATGCCGCTGGCGCACCCATCGCTGCCACCATCGCTTCGATGCTTGGTGATAGGCTCTTGGCAAGTAGCACGACGATGCCCAAGCACACGAGCAAAAAGCCAAAGCTTGCTGCCGTGACCTTCGTCGATGGTGGCTCAGCATGGTGATCCAAGTCATCATCCGCCGCCAAAAAATAATCACGATGGCGCACCGTCTGCACCATGATGAACGCACCATACAGCACCAGTGACGCCACCGCCACGAACATCAGCTGCGTCGGTGAATAAGTACCTTCGGTGGTCGTGGTGGTGAAATTTGGCAAAATCAAAGTCATCACAAGAATCGACACTAGGGTAATCAGCGCAGTACTTGCCGACTTTTGACCAAAAAACTGCTCACGGTGCTTAAGACCACCGATCATCAAAGATAAGCCCAAAATCCCGTTCAAAATCAACATGATGGCTGCAAAGACCGTATCGCGCGCAAGGTAAGCAGCATTATCCCCGCCTGCGACCATGAGCGAGATGATCAGCGCCACTTCGATGATGGTGATGGCAAGCGCAAGAATGATTGTACCAAACGGTTCACCGACCTTGTGCGCGACCACTTCGGCATGATAAACCGCCGACAGCACACTGCCGATGAGCATCACACCGCCTAACACCTGCAGCCAGATGCTGTCTTTGATACCAATAAAATATAACACCCACGCCACCAACGGCAATGCCATTGACCACACAGGCAAACCAAAACGCGCGTTTGCCGCCATCATTACTCCTTGGGTAATTGATTGATAATTATACTGGTTTTGATTATAACAGACTTATTTTTACATTGACAGTATCACCGCTGGATTGTTGTGTTTTTTTATCCAAAAACCTACCAACTGGTACTTTGGCGAAATTTTTATTTTATTGATATAAACTCATTAAAATTACTTATCATAAAAGTGATTTTTGGGGCGATTTATCAGATTTTTGATAGTTAAGATAAGTTTTTATGTTAAGTGAAAAATTTTGTATAACCGTATTGACAAAGCATTTTGTAATGTAATAGTATAAAAGATAACACATGTAAACACTGATGTTAGACGCTGTGGCAATGATAAGGGATTTAAGAGTTGCCAACTTATTTTTTGCCGCTTTTTTACAAAAGGAACCTGTATGAGCGACATCATCCATGCCCTACCGCGCATCCAAATGGGTGCAAAATCCGCCAATGCACCGCTGACCATGAGCTATGATAAAGGCCCGAGCGCGCCTTTGATCGAAAGCACCATCGGTGAGTTCTTTGATGCGATGACTGCCAAAAATCCTGAGCAGACCGCCATCGTCTCCGTGCACCAAAACATCCGCATGAGCTACCGCGAGCTACAATCCAAAGCCAATCAGCTTGCCAGTGCGATGATCAATATGGGATTGCAAAAAGGTGATCGCGTCGGTATCTGGTCACACAACAATGTCGAGTGGGTCATCATGCTGCTTGCCGCCGCCAAAGCAGGGCTTGTGCTTGTCAATATCAATCCCGCCTATCGTATTTTTGAGCTTGAATACGCCTTGAACAAGGTGGACTGTCAAGTCTTGGTGCTGATGCGTCATTTCAAATCCAGCGACTATGCGCGCATGATCCAAGAGATGGCGCCTGAATCCTTGCACCAAAATTATAAAAATCTGGAACTGGTACGCTTACCGAACCTAAAACGCGTGGTGTGGATCGACAGCCCAGATTCGACTGAGAATTTCGGCTTTATGCAGCGTTTTAGCGACTGGATCGCTGAAGGGGATGAGCATGATCCACGCATCGCTGAGCGCGCCAAAAAACTAAAAGCCGACAACCCTGTCAATATCCAATTCACCAGTGGCACGACAGGCACACCAAAAGGCGCGACACTCACCCACCGCAACATTCTAAATAACGGCTATTTCATCGGCGAGATGATGAATCTGACCGATGCCGATCGCTTGTGTATTCCTGTGCCGATGTATCACTGCTTTGGCATGGTGCTTGGCGTGCTTGCCATCTTGACTCATGGCGGCACGGTGGTGTATCCGAATGATGGCTTTGATCCGATTACCGTGCTTGAGACGGTCGAAAAAGAAAAATGCACAGGGCTGCATGGCGTGCCGACAATGTTCATCGCTGAGCTTGATCATCCTGATTTTGATAAATACGACCTATCAAGCCTACGCACAGGCATCATGGCAGGCTCAAGCTGCCCAATCGAAGTGATGCGCCGTGTGATTGATAAGATGCACATGAGCGAAGTCACCATCGCTTATGGCATGACTGAGACATCGCCTGTGTCTTGTCAAACCAACAAATTCTCACCGCTAGAAAAACAAGTCTCTACCGTGGGTCTTGTGCAGCCGAACCTAGAAGTCAAAATCGTCGATCCTGATACTGGCGAGATTGTGCCGATTGGTGAGACGGGCGAGCTACTCACCAAAGGCTATTCAGTGATGCTTGGCTACTGGAATGACACCAGCAAGACCGCCGAAGCGATCGTCGATGGCTGGATGCACACAGGCGATCTTGCGACGATGGACGAAGATGGCTATGTCAAAATCGTCGGTCGTAGTAAAGACATGGTCATCCGCGGCGGCGAAAACATCTACCCTGTCGAGATTGAGAACTATCTGTACCGCCATCCAAAAATCCGCGATGTCCAAATCGTCGGCGTCCCTGACGAAAAATACGGCGAAGTCTTAGCGGCGTGGATCATTCCGAAAAAAGGCAAGGACATCACGGTTGATGAGATCAAAGAGTTTTGCCGTGATCACATCGCCCATTACAAGATCCCGACTTACTACCGCTTTGTCGAAGAGTTTCCGATGACGGTCACGGGCAAAATCCAAAAATTCAAAATTGTTGAAGCGATGAAAGAAGAATTGGGTTTAAACTAAGTTACTCTTAAGGATTTATCTAAAACTGATTGATCTAAGAACCTGTGTTCATAACATCTTTGTCATGAAAAATAGGGCAAATCGCTAGATTTTTTAGGAAAAGTCCGCAGATGATATTAAACATATCATCAAGGGCTTTGACGACAAAAATCAAGATTTGGCTATTTTTCATACAAAAGCAAAGGGTTTATTCATAAGATTAAACACATTTTTTGGATGCGTGATGTTGTGAATACAGGTTCTAAGACTTGCCAAATTAGGACAAAAAACATTTTAAGGATGACCATGAGTTTTGTGATTGAAAGTAAATTATCACCCAATGCTGCTGATTTTCAGCAAAACGCCGCTGTGATGCAAGGCTTGGTTGATGATTTGAAAGCAAAATTGGCAAAAATCGCCCAAGGCGGCTCAGAGTCTGCGCGCGCCAAGCATTTAGCACGCGGCAAACTGCTGCCGCGTGAGCGTGTCGAGCAGCTATTGGATGCAGGCTCGCCGTTTCTTGAGATCGCGCCGCTGGCTGCCTATGGCATGTATGATGCCGACATTCCTGCTGCAGGCGTAATCGCTGGCATCGGGCGTATCAATGGCACTGAGTGCATGATCGTGTGTAATGACGCCACAGTCAAGGGCGGTACTTATTATCCAATGACGGTCAAAAAGCATCTGCGCGCCCAAGAAATCGCCAAAGAAAACCGCTTGCCTTGCGTGTATTTGGTCGATTCAGGCGGTGCAAACTTGCCAAACCAAGATGAAGTATTCCCTGATAAAGAGCATTTTGGGCGGATTTTTTTTAACCAAGCCAACATGAGTGCTGACGGCATCGCCCAAATCGCTGTGGTGATGGGCAGCTGTACGGCAGGTGGCGCTTATGTGCCTGCGATGAGTGATGAGTCGATCATCGTCAAAGAGCAAGGCACGATTTTCTTGGGCGGCCCGCCACTGGTCAAAGCTGCCACAGGCGAAGAAGTCAGCAGCGAAGACTTAGGCGGTGGCGATGTACATACGCGTCTGTCAGGCGTGGCGGATCACCTTGCCCAAAACGACCTACACGCACTGGCTTTGGCGCGCCAAGTGGTCGGCAATCTCAACCAAAGCAAGCCCGCTATTCCCAATCAAACCGCGCCGCGTCCACCCAAATACGACGCCAAAGAACTGTACGGCATCATTCCAACCGACACGCGCAAGCCCTTTGACATCCGAGAAATCATCGCGCGTATCGTCGATGGCAGTGAGTTTGATGAATTTAAAGCACGCTTTGGCAATACGCTGGTTTGTGGCTTTGCACGCATCGAAGGGATGCAGGTGGGCATCATTGCCAACAACGGCATCTTGTTCAGTGAATCTGCTCAAAAAGGCACGCACTTTATTGAGCTGTGCTGTAAGCGTAAGATTCCATTGGTGTTTTTGCAAAATATCACAGGCTTTATGGTGGGTCGCAAATACGAAAATGAAGGCATCGCGCGCCACGGTGCGAAGATGGTGATGGCGGTCGCCAATGCCAAAGTACCAAAATTCACCGTCATCGTCGGCGGCTCGTTTGGCGCAGGTAACTACGGTATGTGCGGTCGCGCTTATAGCCCAAGATTTCTGTGGATGTGGCCAAATGCGCGCATCTCAGTGATGGGTGGCGAGCAAGCAGCATCGGTACTGGCGACGGTCAAGCGCGACAACATCGAGCGCATGGGCGAGACTTGGTCAAAAGACGATGAAGAAGCGTTCAAAGATCCGATTCGCAAGCAATACGACGAGCAAGGGCATCCGTACTATGCATCCGCGCGCCTATGGGACGATGGCGTGATTGACCCTGCTGATACGCGCACCGTGCTTGCGCTTGCTTTGAGTGCGACTTATAACGCACCGATTGGCGAGACCAATTTTGGCATCTTTAGAATGTGATTTGACAAAAAGGATTTGTATGACCCACTTGGCCGAAACTTTTCATAGCCTACTGCTTGACATTGACCATCATGTCGCGACCATCACGCTAAACCGCCCTGATAAGCGCAATGCCTTTAATGATGAAGTCATCAGCGAGCTTAGTGCCGCGTTTGAATTTGTCGGACAGGCGCCTGATGTGCGTGCGGTTGTCTTGGCTGCCAATGGCAAGGCGTTTTGTGCTGGTGCGGATCTGAACTGGATGCGCGCCATGGCGGATTATAGCCATGATGAGAACCTTGCTGATGCAGGCAATCTTGCCAAGATGCTATCTGCCATCTATCACTGCCCAAAGCCTGTGGTGGCGATGGTGCAAGGCGATGTCTATGCTGGCGGCATGGGGCTTGTGGCGGCGTGCGACATCGCAGTGAGTGTCGATACGGCGAATTTTTGTCTGAGCGAAGTCAAGCTGGGTCTTGTGCCTGCGACCATCAGTCCTTATGTGATTCGCGCCATGGGTGCGCGCGCAGCACATCGCTATTTTTTGACCGCAGAAGTGTTTGACGCTACCAAAGCCTACGAGATCGGCTTTGTGCATCAAGTGGTCAGTCAAGACAAGCTAACAGACAGCGTGCAAAGTATCGTCAAAGCCTTGTGCAATGCCAGCCCCAATGCCGTCAAAGTGTGCAAGCAGCTCGTGCAAAAAGTCGCTTATGCCGACATCGATGAGGCGCTGATTGCCGATACGGTTGCTGACATCGCCAATATCCGCGCGTCAAGTGAAGGCAAAGAAGGCGTGCAGTCGTTTTTACAAAAGCGCAAACCATCTTGGTTGTAAATTTTGGATGAATTGAAAAATTAAGGGAATGCTATGTTTCACAAAATTCTAATCGCCAACCGTGGTGAAATCGCCTGCCGTGTCGCCGCCACCGCCAAACGGCTTGGTATCAGTACAGTGGCTGTGTACTCGGATGCCGACCGCGACGCCAAGCACGCATCCGTCTGCGATGAAGCGGTACACATCGGCGGCTCTGCACCCAAGGACAGCTATCTAAAATGGGATGTCATCATCGATGTCGCCAAGCGCACAGGTGCACAGGCGATTCACCCTGGTTATGGGTTCTTAAGCGAAAATGATGAATTTGCCAAAGCGTGCCAAGACGCAGGGCTTGTCTTTATCGGGCCGCCAGCGTCCGCCATCACCGCAATGGGTCTAAAAGCCGAATCCAAACGCCTGATGGAATCTGCCAATGTGCCGCTGATTCCAGGTTATCATGGCGAAAACCAAGACCCTGCTTTTTTGCACGCCGAAGCTGACCGTATTGGCTATCCTGTCTTGATTAAGGCAAGCTCAGGCGGCGGCGGTAAAGGGATGCGATTGGTTGAGCAGTCGGCAGATTTTCTGGATGCTTTGGCATCATGTCAGCGTGAAGCAAGTAAAAGCTTTGGCAGTGATAAGGTCTTGATCGAAAAATACGCACTTAAGCCGCGCCACATTGAGATTCAGGTCTTTGGTGATACGCATGGCAATTATGTGTATTTGTTTGAGCGAGATTGTTCGGTGCAGCGCCGCCACCAAAAAGTGCTCGAAGAAGCCCCAGCACCTGATGTCAGTGAAACGATGCGCGAAGCGATGGGACAAGCGGCGATCAATGCGGCGCGTGCGGTCGGCTATGTCGGTGCTGGCACGGTGGAGTTCATCGTCGAGCAGCGCGACGGGCAGATGAATTTTTATTTCATGGAAATGAATACTCGCCTGCAGGTCGAGCACCCTGTCACCGAAGCCATCACAGGCACTGACCTTGTCGAGTGGCAGCTGCGTGTGGCGGCAGGCGAGCCTTTGCCACTGCGCCAAGATGAGCTTAGCATCAACGGACACGCCATCGAAGCGCGTATCTGTGCTGAGAATCCTGATAATAATTTTCTGCCCGCCACAGGTACGCTGATGACTTATGACAAGCCAGAGCACACCGCCTTTAGCATCTCATCGGTGCGTATCGATGATGGTGTGCGTACAGGCGATGTCATCAGTCCTTATTATGATTCGATGATTGCCAAGCTTATCGTGCATGGTAAGGACAGACAGCACGCGTTGGCACTGCTTGATCAGGCGCTTGCCGAGATGCGTATCGTCGGTTTGCCAAATAATGTCGCATTTTTGCGCCATGTGCTTGCTACTGATTCTTTTAAATTTGCCAATCTGGATACCGCACTGATTGAGCGCGAAAAAAATGTGTTGTTCCATCAGCAGCGTCTGCCGCTCAATCTTTTGGTCGCGACCGCTTTGGTACAAAATCTGCACACTGCCACAAGCACTGACCCTTTTGCCACACAGACAGGCTTTCGTGCTTACTCACGCTATCAGCCAAGCTTTGAGCTGTCGTTTGATGATACTGCCTTGCACGCGGTGATGAGTGATGTGACAGATAATAGCTTTACCCTAAGCATCGCCAAAATCATCGAAAAAGACAAAAAACAGCAAAACATTCTAGCTAGCGAGACCATCTATCAAGGGCAAGTTGCTTATTTGGCAAATGCCGATAGCGAATACACGCTGTGGCTTGATGGCACACGCCTGCAGGTACACGGCACACAAGTCGGCGAAGTGGTGCATATCTTCACCCAAGCGGGCAGCGGACAGATCACACTCATCGACCGCTTGGCGCACACAGGCGAAGAGTCGGACGCTGGCGGCAGCCTAAAATCACCGATGCCAGGGCAAGTGGTGGCGTTTCGTGTTGCCGTCGGTGATACGGTCAAAAAAGGTCAGCCGCTTGCGGTGATCGAAGCGATGAAAATCGAGCACACCATCCACGCGCCGAGCGATGGCGTGGTGGCAGAGCTGCTGTTCTCTGCAGGTGATTTGGTCGCTGATGGTGATGAATTGCTCAAATTACAGACAGACTAAGGAGCGGTGATGAATTATCCAGACAAAGTGCTGATCGTCGATGTCGCTGCGCGCGATGGTCTGCAAAACGAAAAACAAACCGTACCAACCGACATCAAAGTCAAGCTTATCAATGACTTACAAGCTGCAGGCGTAAAAAAACTTGAAGCCACAAGCTTTGTATCGCCCAAATGGGTGCCGCAGATGGCGGATAATGATGCGGTGCTTGACGGTCTGTCGGTGCGTGATGATGTCGTCTATTCGGTCTTGACGCCGAACATGAAAGGCTTTGAATCGGCGCTTGCTCATCGTGCGCAATTTACCAATTATGAAGTGGTGATTTTTGGCTCAGCCAGCGAAGCTTTTAGCCAAAAAAACATCAACTGCAGCATCGATGAGAGCATCGAACGCTTCGCGCCTGTTGCCGCTGCTGCCAAGGCGCATGGCATCCGTGTGCGTGGCGTGATTTCTTGCACCGTCGGCTGTCCTTATGAAGGCGAGATCAGCCCTGATAAGGTCGCTTATGTCACCAAAAAACTAATCGACATCGGCGCAGAACACATCGGTATCGCAGACACCATCGGCGTCGGCACACCGCTTAAGGTGCAGCGTGCGATTGGTGCAGCGCTTGAATATATTGACATTGACAATGTCTCTGGGCATTTTCATGACACTTATGGGCAAGCGCTTGCCAATACTTTGGCGGCACTACAAATGGGTGTGCATCAGTTTGACACATCAGTAGCAGGACTTGGTGGCTGCCCATATGCCAAGGGCGCCACAGGCAATGTCGCCACCGAAGATGTGGTGTATATGCTGCATGGCATGGGCATCGAAACTGGCATTGATTTGGATAAGCTCATCGATGCAGGTCAAGCGATCAGCGAATTTTTGGGTCGTGCCAATGGCTCAAAAGTGGCACGAGCGATTTTGAACAAACGACAAGCTTAGCTGGTTTTGGCTAAATTTTTATCCGTTAAATGATTTTCTATAATTTTCAATAAGGAGCGTTATCATGAACCTAGGACTCGATTATCAATTGGGCGACGACATCAATGCCTTGCGCGAAGCGGTGCAAGCTTTTGCGGCAGCTGAGATCGCCCCACGCGCCGCCGAGATTGACCACACCGACCAATTCCCGATGGATCTGTGGCAAAAGATGGGGGATTTGGGCTTGCATGGCATTACAGTGCCTGAAAGCTACGGCGGTGTCGATATGGGCTATGTCGCACACATGGTGGCGATGGAAGAGATCAGCCGTGCGTCAGCGTCGGTGGCATTAAGCTATGGCGCACACTCAAACCTATGCATCAACCAAATCAAGCGCAACGGCAACGAAGCACAAAAACAAAAATACCTACCAAAACTCATCACAGGCGAGTACATCGGTGCACTGGCGATGAGTGAACCGGGCGCAGGCTCAGATGTCACGAGCATGAAGCTGCGCGCCGAAGAAAAAGACGGCGTCTATATCCTAAACGGCACTAAAATGTGGATCACCAACGGCCCTGATGCTGATGTGATGGTGGTCTATGCCAAGACCAATCCTGAGCTTGGCGCCAAGGGCATCACCGCATTTTTGGTCGAAAAAGGCATGAAAGGCTTTTATACCGCCCAAAAGCTTGATAAGTTGGGTATGCGCGGCAGTCACACAGGCGAGATGGTCTTTGAAAATGTCGAAGTCCCTGCCGAGAACATCCTAGGTGGCTTAAATAACGGCGTCAAGGTGCTGATGAGCGGTCTTGACTATGAGCGCGCAGTACTGGCGGCAGGCCCGATTGGTATCATGCAAGCAGTGATGGATAATGTCGTGCCCTACATCCACGACCGCAAGCAGTTCGGTCAGCCGATTGGTGAGTTTCAACTGATCCAAGCCAAAGTCGCTGATATGTACACCACCTTGCAAGCAGGTCGCAGCTTCCTATATACCGTGGGCAAAAACCTAGATATGCTAGGCGCTGAGCATGTCCGCCAAGTGCGTAAAGACTGCGCAAGCGTGATTCTATGGACAGCAGAGAAAGCCACTTGGATGGCGGGCGAAGGCATCCAAATCTTCGGCGGTAATGGCTTTACCAACGAGTTTCCACTAGGTCGCCTATGGCGTGATGCCAAGCTGTACGAAATCGGCGCAGGCACGAGCGAGATTCGCCGTATGCTGATTGGTCGTGAGCTGTTTAACGAAACAGCGTGATGGCTTAAAATAAATCCTTGGGCTGGCTCAAGGATTTATTTTTTGGGTTCAGATATTGGTCTCAGCGTCGTTTTTTGGCATAGCCACACCCCTGCCAAGGCAAGCACAAAGCCAAGCATTTGGATGAATGATAAAGTTTCGCCGAACAACAGCTTAGCTTGGATAGCAGCCAAAGGTGGCGCAAGCAATAAAAACGATGTGGTCTTGACCGCGCCGATGTTTTTGATGAGCTTAATAAACAAAAACACGCCTACGCCTGACAGCACCACCACTGCCCAAAACAGCCCAAAGATCGATTGGCTGTTGATCACCAACAAATCTTCTTGCATCACCAGCATTAGTACAGCAGCGGTGAGCATGGCAGCGAAATTTTGTAGGGCAAGTGATGGGATGATGTCTGATGTACCAATGTACTGCTTTTGTAGCACCATGCCGATGGTGATGCTCAGCACCGATAAGACAGCGATGGCAAACACCGCCAAAGAAAACTCTGCACCCAAGCCAAGTGACGGCGACACCACACAATAAATCCCAAGTATGCCCAAAATCATGCCAAACAGTGCGCTCATCGCAAGTTTTTCTTTAAAAAATATCAGCATGATAATCAAGGTAAAAATCGGCTGCAAGCCACCAAGCAGCGCCATCAAAGATGCACTCACTCCTTGACTGATCGCCCAATAACCACCGCCCAGATACAAACCACTGCTGAGCATACCGACCAAAAAATGCTTGCCCCAGTCACGCGCCTCAGGATACGCACGCTTTAGCACCCAAGCCACAAGCACAAACATCAAGCACGACAGCGCAAATCGCAACCCTAAGAAAATATTGGGTGACACAGCACCGACAATCATCCGACCGATGATAAAGCCCGACGACCAAATGATGATAAAGACACTGGCAAGAATCAGATTGGCTGGCTGCATGGGGTGTGGGTAGTGGGTTGATGGATTATTGGTATATTATTATAAAAAATGAGGGGATGGCAAGGGTTGGTGGTATTGGTGTAAAAATGAAAACCCTTAATCTTACAGAGAAAACTAAGGGTTCGCCCACCAAGCAGAAGTTTTTTATTCTTCTGCCAAAAATCCCCCACTTTGGCGCGCCCACAGTGATGCATAGATGCCATCTTTGGCGATCAGCTCATCATGCGTACCCATCTCGACGATACGCCCTGCCTGCATCACCACCAGTCTATCCATCGACGCAATGGTTGATAGGCGATGCGCGATGGCGATCACTGTCTTGCCTGCCATCATCTGATCTAGGCTTTGGGTGATGGCGAATTCCACTTCAGAATCCAGCGCACTGGTCGCTTCATCCAGCAGCAGAATCGGTGCGTTTTTGAGCATCACGCGTGCGATGGCGATACGCTGACGCTGGCCGCCAGACAGCTTGACGCCGCGTTCGCCGACTTGGGTGTCCAGCCCTGTATTGCCATATTTATCCTTGAGCGTCTGGATAAACTCCCATGCGTGCGCCGCCTTTGCCGCAGCGATAATCTCATCATCAGTCGCATCAGGCTTGCCATAGGCGATGTTCTCACGCACCGTGCGATGAAGCAAGCTTGTGTCTTGGGTAACCATGCCGATATTTTGGCGTAAGGTCTCTTGGGTGATGGTACTAATGTCCTGATCATCGATACGGATCGTACCGCCATCGACATCATAAAATCGCAGCAGTAGATTGACCAGTGTCGATTTGCCTGCGCCTGATCGCCCGACCAGACCGATTTTCTCGCCTGCTTGGATATTTAGGGTGAACTGATCCAGTAGCGGCGGATTTGTCGATTTACCATAATTAAAAGTCACCGCATCGAACGCGATCTTACCCTGTTTCACATGAAACGCCTTAGCATTAGGTGCATCGATGACAGCGTGTGGCGTGGTCAAGGTTTTCATGCCGTCTTGTACCGTGCCCAAATGCTCAAACAGACTCGCCGTCTCCCACAGCACCCAATGCGTCAAGCCCTGCAAGCGGATTGCCAACGCACCAGCGACCGCCACCGCGCCTGCACCAACCTGTCCTTGCATCCACAGATACAGACCGATCGCCACAGAGCCCGTCACCGTGATGAGCGCGATACTCGACACGCAGATCTCAAGCACACTCACCAAGCGCATTTGTTCATTGACTTTGGATAAGAAGCTTGTCATCGCTTCTTTGGCGTACACCGATTCGCGGCGCGCATGGCTAAATAGCTTGACCGTGCTGATATTGGCATAAGCATCGGTGATCCGCCCTGTCATTAGGGCGCGCGCATCGGCTTGTTCTTTTGAACTGCGCTGCAGCTTGGGTAATAAGAACGCAAGCAAGCCAATCACCATCAGCACCCATCCCACAAAAGGCACAGCCAACAGCGGATGTAGATTAACCAGTACCGCACCTGAGCCAACCAAAAAGGTGATGATAAACACGAACACGCCGATCACCGTCATCACCACATCGCGTGCCGACAGCGCCGTCTGCATTACTTTTGCCGACACACGCCCAGAGAACTCTTCTTGATAAAACTGCATCGACTGTCCCAGCATATGCTGATGAAAAATCCACCGCAGTCGCATCGGCGCAACGCCTTGTAGCACCTGATGATGCACGGTTGTCTCAAACACCATCACCACAGGCACACAGACACTGATGGCAAGCATCACCATCAGCTCATCGCGCTTATCCGCCCACAGCTGACCAGGGCTCAGCACACTCATCCAGTCGATGATCTGCCCGACCCACGCATACACGAGCGCCCAATACAGCCCTGATAACGCCGTCAGAAGCGTAAATGCCACAAGCCAACCGCGAAACCCTGTCGTGCACGCATAGATGAACGAGATGAGCGAGCCGTCGGTCTTGGGCAAGCTGACATCAGGAAAAGGATCAAGGCGTTTTTCAAAATAACCAAATAAAGACATAAGCGTTCAATGTTAAAATCAACCGAGTATTATAACAAACTTAAGCCTGTAGATGATGTTATAATTGTTTTATCAAATCTCACAGAAAAACACACCGAACCGAGCGTACCATGTCCTATCTTGGGCTATTTGTGGCGGCATTTTTGGCGGCGACTTTATTGCCTGCACAGTCTGAAATGCTGCTGATTTATCTTCTGGATCAAAACCTTGTGCCGTGGCTGCTGCTACTGTGCGCAAGTCTTGGCAATGTCTTGGGTTCGTGCGCAAATTTTGTGTTGGGCAAGTTTTTACAATCATGGATCACACATCACCGCTTTATTTTCACACCTGATGAGATCGCCAAAGCACGCCTGCGTTATCATCGCTACGGTGCATATTCGCTGCTACTAAGCTGGGTGCCGATCATCGGCGATCCATTGACTTTGATCGCAGGGATCATGAATGAGCGATTTTGGCGGTTTTTATTATTGGTCAGCATCGCCAAAGTGGGTCGATACATGGTTGTTTATGCGATTTATTTGGGCGTGTTTTAAAATAAAAAAAATCAGGGCAAAATTTCACCCTGATTGCGTTGATTTTTCAAATAAGACTTAATCACACTTCATGATACAACTTACTGCCTTGCTTATGGTATTGCTCGGTCATTTGTAAAAATCCTTGTTCGATCTCATCATTTTGGGCGGTGTTTTTCACCCCCTTGGCATAGTCTCTGACATTTTGCGTAATTTTCATCGAACAGAATTTAGGGCCACACATAGAACAAAAATGAGCCGATTTATGAGCCTGCTTTGGCATGGTTTCATCATGCATACCACGCGCCGTATCGGGGTCAAGGCTTAAATTAAATTGGTCTTCCCAACGGAACTCAAACCGAGCTTTAGATAAGGCATTATCACGCACTTGAGCGGCAGGGTGTCCTTTGGCAAGGTCAGCCGCATGAGCCGCAATTTTATAGGTAATAATCCCATCTTTCACATCTTTTTTATTTGGCAAACCTAAATGTTCTTTTGGTGTTACATAACACAGCATCGCCGTGCCATACCAACCAATCATGGCCGCTCCAATCGCAGATGTGATGTGGTCATAACCGGGGGCAATATCAGTGGTTAAAGGCCCAAGCGTATAGAAGGGTGCTTCGCTACATACTTCAAGCTGTAAGTCCATATTTTCTTTAATCATGTGCATTGGCACATGCCCCGGGCCTTCAATCATCACTTGTACATCATGTTGCCATGCACGGTGAGTCAGCTCGCCTAAGGTTTTTAATTCGCTAAATTGGGCTTCATCATTGGCATCTTGAATACAGCCAGGGCGTAAACCATCGCCTAAACTAAACGAAACGTCATAGGCTTTCATAATTTCGCAAATTTCATCAAAATGGGTATAAAGGAAATTTTCTTGATGATGAGCCAAACACCATTGTGCCATAATTGAACCGCCACGGCTGACAATGCCAGTTAAACGATTTGCCGTCATCGGTACATAACGCAGTAATACGCCTGCATGAATGGTAAAATAATCTACGCCTTGCTCGGCTTGTTCAATCAAGGTATCTTTAAAAATTTCCCATGTTAAATCTTCAGCAATTCCACCTACTTTTTCAAGGGCTTGATAAATCGGTACTGTGCCAATCGGTACAGGAGAGTTACGAATAATCCATTCCCTGGTTTCATGAATTTTTTTCCCTGTGGATAAATCCATGATGGTATCGGCACCCCAACGGGTCGCCCACGTCATTTTGGCGACTTCTTCGTCAATGCTAGAACCCAGTGCTGAATTACCAATATTGGCATTGATTTTGACCAAGAAATTACGCCCAATAATCATTGGTTCACATTCTGGGTGATTGATATTGGCAGGAATAATCGCGCGTCCTGCTGCCACCTCAGAGCGGACAAATTCAGGGGTAATTTGGGTTAAATTATTTGCACCAAAATTTTGTCCTGCGTGTTGTCGCATATCCACACCATCACGCTGTTTTTGATTTTCACGAATGGCGATATATTCCATTTCAGGGGTGATAATGCCTTGGCGAGCGTAGTGCATTTGCGTCACATTACGACCTTGTTTGGCTCGTCTCGGCTTGCTGATGTGAGCAAAACGGATATTTTGAGTACGAATATCTTTTAACCGTTCTTGACCAAATGTTGATGATAAATTCGGCAAAATTTCCGTATCATTACGCTCATTAATCCAAGCGGTGCGAATGTGTGGCAAGCCTTGATTTAAATCAATTTTCACCGCTGGGTCAGTATAAACGCCTGAAGTATCATAGACTAAAATGGCTGGATTAGGTTCACCGCCCAAGCCTGTTGGCGTATCCGTCAAACTAATTTCACGAAACGGTACTTGAATGTCTGGGCGTGAACCTTGCACATAGACTTTGCGAGAAGCAGGCAAGATACGGGTTAAATCTTTCGCATCTTGCTCACAGCCGTCGAACTTGGCTTGTTCTACTGCGTCAAATTCGCTCGTAGTAGCATGTGTACGACTTCGCTCATTTTCCTTGTATTCCAAGTCAATTTCTGTGGCTGTCGTGTTGGTGATTTGTTGGGAAGGTTCTAAAGATAGATTTGTTTGGCTCATCATAATATCCTTTAAAATGGCGAATAAACAAATCAAGCCATCAAAAATCTTATGATGAAAAACAAAACCATCGAAATGGCAAAAAGACTTTGAAAACTTGATTCCTACGGCAGTACGAACTGCATCAGGTTCAACGGATTGTGAAAATCACTCTCAGCGATAAGCATCGCACTCCGTCAAGTTGCGTTCAGTATATCAAAGTTTTCACCCAAAAAACAATACACCCAAAGTTTTTGCCCGTGCTACATTTTATTGCTTGTGGCGACAATTTTTTCTTGTTATCATATACATAAAAATTTGTTTTAACAAAGCAGATTTTTCTTTTTTTATAAAATTTTTCTAAATAATAAAAAGATCAAAAATAGCGAAAAATAATCACGGTAAACTTACCTCATGTCATGATTTTGGCTGTTTTTTTGATCATTATAAGAAGGTTGTGGTTATGAAAGTACTCGTCTTAGGCGGTGGTGTGATCGGTGTGACTTCTGCCTATTTTCTTGCCAAACACGGTGTCGATGTCACCGTCATCGACCGTCAAGCGGATGTCGCCGAAGAGACCAGTTTTGGCAATGCAGGACAAATCTCACCGGGTTATTCGACGCCGTGGGCAGCACCGGGCATTCCGACCAAGGCATTTAAATGGTTTTTCCAAAAGCACGCACCGTTTAATTTTCGCCCTGATGGCACGGCATTTCAGCTGCAGTGGATGAGCCAAATGCTTGCCAATTGCAATGACAAATCCTACGCCGTCAATAAAGCACGCATGGTGCGTGTCGCTGAGTACAGCCGCGACTGCCTGCGTAACTTGCGTGCCGATACAGGCATCGAGTACGAACAGCGCACCCAAGGCACGCTGCAGCTGTTTCGCAAGTCTGAACAGCTTGACGCGGTACATCAAGACATTAAAGTACTACAAGAGATGGGCGTGGATTATGAGCTGTACGACAGCGCTGCAGGCTTAGCAAGTGTCGAACCTGCCCTAGCCAATGCCAAGGCGAACTTGCTTGGCGGTCTGCGCCTGCCCAATGATGAGACAGGCGACTGCAATCTGTTCACCAAGCGATTGGCAGCGCTTGCCAAGGATTTGGGCGTGAAATTTTTATTCAATAAAACCATCGATCGCTTGGTCGTCGATGGCGGCAGCATGACAGGCGTCATCGTTGATGGCGAGCTTGTGAGCGCGGACAATTATATCTTGGCACTGGGCAGCTACACCCCTGCGATGGTCAAATCACTGGGGCTAAAACTGCCTGTCTATCCTGTCAAAGGCTACTCACTGACCGTGCCAATCGTTGATGCCAATAACGCGCCCGTCTCAACCGTGATCGATGAAACTTATAAAATCGCCATCACACGCTTTGACAACCGCATCCGTGTCGGCGGCATGGCAGAATTATCTGGCTTTGACTTGGGGCTGAACCCTGCGCGCCGTCAGACGCTTGAGATGGTGTGCGGTGAGCTGTTCAGCGGTGGCGATCTGCCGAGTGCGACCTTTTGGACAGGCTTGCGTCCTATGACACCAGATGGCACACCTGTGATCGGCGCAACCAAAATCAAAGGCTTGTACCTAAACAACGGTCATGGCACGCTGGGCTGGACGATGTCGTGCGGCTCTGGTAAATTGATCAGTGACATCGTCACAGGACAAACGCCAGAGATCAGCCTTGAAGGTTTGTCATTAGAGCGTTATAGTTAATTTTATCTTAATAATACTTAACAAGGAGTAATTTATGAGTATCCAAAAATTCGACAGCAACGAAACCCTAAGCGAAGTCGCTGTGCATAATGGCGTGGTCTATCTGGCAGGTCAAGTGCCTGATGATGACAGCCTGGACATTGCAGGTCAAGCGCGCCAAGTGTTCGCCAATATCGATAAAGCCCTTGCCCAAGCAGGCAGCGATAAAGCACATCTGCTATCAGCGCAAGTCTTCATCAAAAACCTAAGCGACTTTGAAAGCTTCAACGCCGAATGGAAAGCGTGGGTCGCAGGCACAACGCCACCTGTGCGCGCGACCATCCAAGCCAACTTGGTCAATCCAAACTGGCTGGTAGAAGTGATGGTCATCGCCGCGGTGAAATGAGCTTAAGAAGCTAAATACCAAAACCGTCTGGGAGGCGATTCTCAGATGGTTTTTTTGTTGTCAAACTACATCACAATCAACATTTTACCCCACAAAGTGTGCTATGCTACCGCTTATCACTATGGTCGTATAAAAACAAAATAAGACTGGGCAGCGAGTTGCAGATAGTACAGCAAGACAAGCGGGCGCAGTATTATTTTGAATTTTATAGACCATAAAACACAAACCACACAGGGGAAAACTATGACCACCAACACCATCCGCGCCTATGCCGTACACGCACCGCACAGCCCTGCTGAGCGTTATGACTATGACGCAGGCGCCCTAAAAGCCGATGAAGTCGAGATCAAGGTATATTACTGCGGCATCTGCCATTCTGATCTATCGATGATGGATAATGAATGGGGCACAAGCGTCTATCCACTGGTTGCAGGACATGAGATCATCGGTGAGATCATTGCACTCGGCAGTGATACCAAGGGTCTGTCCATCGGGCAGATGGTCGGTGTCGGCTGGACGGCTGAGTCGTGCCAGCACTGCGATCCATGCATCGGCGGCAAGCACCATGTCTGCAAAAGCGCCGTGCCAACTGTCCTGCACAAAGGCGGCTTTGCTGATAAAGTACGCGCGCAGTGGCAATGGGTCATCCCGATGCCTGATGGGATTGATTATGCCAAAGCAGGTCCGCTGTTGTGCGGCGGCATCACGGTATTTCAGCCACTACTACAGCACCACATCCAAGCGCATCACAAGGTCGGCGTGATCGGCGTCGGTGGTCTTGGACACATGGCGCTTGAGTTTTTTAATGCGTGGGGCTGTGAAGTGACTGCCTTTAGCTCAAATCCTAATAAATACGACGAAATCTATGCCTTAGGCGCGCATCACATCTTAGACTCGACCAATCCTGACAGCTTTGCGGACGCAAAAAACAGCCTAGATCTCATCGTCTCAACAGTCAATGTACCACTGGACTGGAAAGCGTATATGAAACTGCTTAAACCTGAAGGCAAGCTGCACATGGTCGGCGCGGTACTCGAGCCGATGTCAATCGGTGCATTTTCGCTGATCGGTGGTGCCAAGTCGGTCACAGGCTCGCCAACAGGCTCGCCGATTCATCTGCGCACGATGATGGACTTTGCTGCACGCAAGCAGATTCATCCTGTGGTCGAAGAATTTCCGATGTCAGAGATTAATGACGCCATCCGTCATCTACAATCAGGCAAGGCACGCTATCGTGTGGTATTAAAGAACGACTTTGATTGATTAATTATACTTAACAAAAAAACCGTTTGTGCTTCATAACACAAACGGTTTTTGGATAAATCTACACCATCACGCACCATCATACAGCTTACGCACCACTTCACCGATGGTGGTGATGCCTTTGGTGATGGTCTCATCATCTTGAGCGATTGATAAGCGGATACATTCGCGCGCGTGCGGATAATTGGCAGTCTCAACACCGACGAAAAAAATGCTCCGATGGGATGATCAGCGTGCCTTGCTGTTTTAAAATCTGATACAGTTCGGTCGTTGAAATGGGCAGATTTTCAAACCACACCCATAGGAAAATCGCGCCTTCAGGCTTATGGATTTTCACAGGATAATTGGCAAAATTTTCTTGTAATAGCTTCACCGCCAAGCGCGCTTGCGTCTGATAAAACGGCTGAATCACCGTGTCCGACAGTGTCTTGATCTCATCATTGGCAAATAGCGGTGTCGCCACCGTCGCCCCAAAACGCACAGGCGACAGATTGACGATGGCATTCATATTACTGATGGTTTTGACCACATTTTTATTGGCAACGATGATGCCCGTGCGCGTACCGGGTAGTCCGACTTTTGATAAGCTAAAGCACAGCACGGTGTCATCATCCCAGCTTAAGGTGGTGTCGGTGTAGATGATGTTCGGAAATGGCATCCCATAGGCGTTATCGACGATCAATGGCACGCTGTATTTTTTGGAGATGGCGGTCAAACGCGCCATCTCATCATCAGTCAGCACATTGCCTGTGGGGTTGGTTGGGCGTGAGCAGCAGATCGCACCGATCTTGCCATTTTTTAGCTCTTCTAAATTTTCTAACACATCAAAATCGACACGATATTTGAAAAACCCTTCTTGTCCTTCGTGCGAAACCAGCTCAATGCTTGGTGGCACAGCGACAAAATGCACACCATCGATATGCACGTCAGCATAGCCAACATATTCAGGCGCAAGCGGCAGCAGGATCGATTTGTCCGTGCCATCGTCGAATTTACCTGCAAATAAGTTGAACAAATAGAAAAAGGCATTTTGTGAGCCATTGGTCAAGACAATATTCTCACTGGTCAGCTGCCAATCATAATGGCGGTTAAAAAACTCCACCAAAGTCGCGATGAATTTAGCATCACCTTGCGGGTTGGAATAATTGCCCACACTGTCCAAAGCCAGTGCATCCGCCACCACAGATTCAAGCGTCTGCTGATAAACTGCATTCAATTCAGGAATGCTAGCAGGGTTGCCACCGCCAAGCATATTGACAGGTTTGTCGCTATTGAGCGCATCACCCAGATCATCCATCAGCTGCAATATGGCGCTGTCTTTGGTGAATTTTTGACCGAATTTTGAGAATTTCATGGCAGAACTCTGACTGTATGGCGGTGGTTGTACTGATTAAAAACAGCAGCATAAAATGGTTTCACATGAAACATCTTGTTATACTGCTTGATACCATCACTCGATGTATTTGACTTTCAGTGGTGGGAAACCGTTAAATTCTACTGAAGAATAAGAATTGGTATAAGCCCCTGTGGTCAGCCAATACAGCTTATCGCCAATCTCAAGATCTTGTGGCAGTTTATAGGCGGCGTGCTCATACATGATGTCAGTGCTGTCACAGGTTGGACCCGCCAAAATCACCGTGCCTTTTTCGGTGGCGGTTTCCATTTTTGGCGTATAAACAGGGTATTTGATCGCTTCGCCCAAAGTCTCGATCAAGCCTTGGAACAAGCCAACATCGGTATAAACCCAGCGCGTCAAATCGGTGCGTGATTTGCGGCTGATCAGCACGACTTCCGACACCAACACACCACTATCACCGACCATCGAGCGGCCCGGCTCTAGGATGATTTCAGGCATTTCATCGTCATCATAGTCTTCTGACAGATAGCGATGAATCTCTTCGGCATAGACTTTGACAGGGTTCACTTCACTGATGTAGTTGGTCGGGAAGCCGCCACCCAAGTTGATCATTTTTAACTGAATATTTTCTTCATATTTCATCCAGTCAAACATATATTTGACCTTGGCAAGCGCATCATCCCACGCCGCGACATCTTTTTGCTGACTGCCGACATGGAACGAGATACCATAAGGCACAAGTCCTAAGTTCTTGGCTTGTACAAGCAGATCCACCGCCATATCAGGGTGGCAGCCAAATTTACGCGACAATGGCCACTCGGCAGTGTCCGCGCCGTGTACAAGAATGCGCACAAAGACTTTTGAACCAGGGGCATTATTAGCAATATTGATTAGATCCGCTTTAGAATCAGTGGCGTACAAGGTGATGCCTTTTTCAAAAGCATATTTGACATGCGCGGCTTTTTTGATGGTATTACCATAAGAAATGCGATCAGGTGAGACGCCACAGTCTAGCACACGATCAAGCTCATAAATCGATGCGCAGTCGAAATTTGAACCCAAATCCGCCAAATATTTCACCACTTCCACCGCAGGACTGGCTTTCATCGCATAATGAATTTTGGCTTTTGGGAATAAGCTGACCATCTCTTCATATTTGGTCTTGATGCGACTGAGATCCACGACAAGCAGCGGCGTGTCTTCACCTTCAGCAGCTTGGGTGAATTTTTGCCATTGCAATCGGTCAAAATATTGGTCAATCTTAATCATCAAACTTACTCCTGCAAATCCTTTGTCAGCCTATGGCTTATCGCAAAATAGGGAAATGAAAAAGCACCTTTAACAGCGAACGACAAGGTTCGTCCATTAAAAATGCTACGCTTACAGTATTATATCAAGCTTTTGGGGGTGTGGCTATGGTTTATTGATAACAAATATTTTGCCAAATACTCACAAGTCCAATGGGGCAAATCTTGGCACAGATTTGTCATCGACCATCACCATCTCGGTGAACATCGCCAATGGCCGCACCCACAGCACGGGCGACTCACCATACAAAGGGCGATACAATACAAGCCATTCTTCGGTCTCGCTGTGGCAGACCACATCGATGACTTCGTATAGATTACCTTTATAATGGCGATAAGTGCCAGTGGCTAGGTGTGGCTTGTGGTGCTGATCAATCATCGCGTGTCCGCACTTCTAAGAGCTCAATCTCAAAATACAGCGTCGAATTCGGCGGAATCTTACCCACCGTACGCTCACCATATGCCAGATGTGCAGGGACGATTAGCTGTCGTTTACCACCAACTTGCATCGGTGCGACAACCACATCATCTATACTAAAACCAAGCACACCCATATCCCATCCTTTGATTACACGGCCTGTGCCGATGACACACTCAAAGGCACGCCCACGACTAATGGATGAATCAAACACTGTGCCATCTTCAAGCTTACCGGTGTATTCGGTGACAATCAGCACACCTTTGACAGCAGTTTTACCGGTGCCAACGATGATGTCAGTGACTGTGATGTGTGTCATATCTGTCATCATTGGGTCGCTGAGACATTGGCCGCCAGGCTAATGGTGGCGGTCTGACTAATGGTGACAGGCTCAATGGCAGCCAGTGCCGCAGCAACCTTTTCTTCATTGAGTTTTTGTTGTGCAAGCGATGCTACATTCGATGCTTGCATTTCATCGCCAGATACCTTGCGGATACTGACCTGTGCACGACCTTGGCTTAGCGGGGCGATTTTGGCAAATGCACCTTTTGACAAATCTAGCGACACGCCATATTTGCTAAAGCCGCCAGTATCATTGACACGGCAGACGACCGATTTGCCATTTTTGACATTGGTCACTTCAAGCAAAGTACCCATCTTGTGGCTGTTACTGGCGCAGGTCATGGCATTTTGGTTAAAACGCTCGCCACTGGCAGTCTTACGACCGTGGAATTTATCACCATAATAAGTGACGGTGGCAGCTTGCGCACTTAGGCTTAATAATACGGTTGCAGCTAGTAGAAGTTTTTTCATAACGGATTTCCTTGGGGTGTTGCCCCTTGGTTGATGGTTTATTTTCTTTTACAGCAAATTTTCGTACCGCGTATCATAGCCAAAACCCTTGATGATTACAAGGATTTACAAATATTTTGACATTTTTATAACAATTGCTATTTAATGTTACTGAATTATTGCTTTTAGGGATGGTAAATGGATAAAAAAGCCACCATTCTTTAATGATTGGCAGCTTGATATTTATTTGCTTTTATAAAATTAATACATAGGCTGATTTAACTTCAACTGAATCACTTCATTATCATCTGCTAGGTTTGCATTACGCCCCGATGAGCTAGGGAAGTTATTATCATTTAGCACGGTGAGCGTAGTAGCATCTTCAATAATGACATCTTCAATGGTGAAAAACGGAAAGGCGAATTGCTTACCTGCGCCTATATCACCTGCACGCACAGGTTCATAAAGACGGTGCGGATTATGAATATCCATCAAATTAACCAATTCAGTGCGCGCAACTGTCTGACCTGACGATCCTAGCGTAATACGAATCAATTTTTTGTAGCCATCTAATTTATTTTCGCTATCATCTCGCTCAATTAAAATCCCCGAACGATTATCAATCATCTGAAAATCGCCAATTGCTGTTGCTTTTTCGTCCAAGTTAAACAAATAATAATTGCCAGTATAAGCTTTTTTATCCAAATCAAATTGGAATATCAACAGCTGTTTGCCTGTGGCATTGGTTAAGGGTTTTTCTAATACGGGGTACAAAAACTTACCATCAGCGGATTTTGCCATACCTTCAAAGCCACCACTACGCTGTACCAATGCAGAAGAGCTTTGAGTATTCAATGGATTTTGCGGCGAGCGCAGATATTCTCCTGTCTGATAAGGACTGGACAAAGCAATTGGTGCATCAATTAACACACCATCTTTATCAAAATGCAATAAAAAAGGACCGAACTCTTCTCCAATCCAATAACCACCATCGGCATCACGCTGAATAGATTCAGGATCAAAATCCGCTCCTGTTAAAAGTCTATCAGGTGAATTTTGATTAACAATCTCAAAAGGAATCAGGCGATTAGGATCTTTAAGCTGAACATAATTAAGCACCTTAACTTCACCTGTACCACCTGCTTGGGTGCGAAAATCCACTGCGACCTGATAAAGTCGCAACAAAAAATCTGCCGAATTATCCTTAGCTCCAAAGCCATTATCCGCAAGCACCGTATAACTACCATCATTGTTTTTCAGCGCACCAGAAAAGCCTTGTACTGGCTGTGCTTTAAATGGCGGTGTAATACCATTCGCCGCCTTAACTGCACTACCTGACATTGGACCATCAGCATAAGTCTCAACACCCAATTTCGCAAAGCCCGTCAATGTTGCTTTTGGAGTGGTTGCCATTGCTGGTATTGCCAAACAGCCCGCCATCAAACCAACTGCCATGTGCTTTTTCATAAAATCTCCTGTGATATTTATGGATTGCATTCTAATGATGCAAATATTTTAACAGGCATTTATGACAAAACCATGTCGTTCATATGGCAATTTTAAGTCATTGACTTAACAATAAAAATTGCCCAGTCAATAAGACTGGGCAATTTTACAAACCTTATTCCCACTCAATCGTCGCAGGCGGTTTACTACTCACATCATAGACCACGCGAGATACATCTTTGATTTCATTCATAATACGCGTTGAGATTTTATCCACCAATTCATATGGCAAATGAGCAAAACGAGCGGTCATAAAATCCACCGTTTCCACTGCTCTGAGGGCAATCACCCACGCATAACGGCGACCATCTCCGACCACGCCGACTGATTTTACAGGTTGGAACACCGCAAAGGCTTGAGCGGTCTTATCATACCAGCCAGACGCACGCAACTCCTGCATAAAAATATCATCGGCAAGGCGCAAAATATCAGCATATTCTTTTTTCACTTCGCCTAAAATACGCACACCTAAACCCGGGCCTGGGAATGGATGACGATAAATCATATGATGTGGAATACCAAGTGCCACGCCAAGTTTACGCACTTCATCTTTAAATAAATCACGCAATGGCTCAACCAATTCAAACGCCAAATCATCAGGTAATCCGCCCACATTATGATGGGATTTAATCACATGAGCTTTACCTTGTTTGCTGGCTGCTGACTCAATCACATCTGGGTAAATCGTTCCTTGTGCTAAGAATTTTACACCATCCAATTTACGAGCTTCTTCGGCAAAAACTTCAATAAATTCACGCCCGATAATTTTGCGTTTGGCTTCAGGGTCGGTAACACCTGCCAAAGCGGTCAAAAAGCGATTTTCCGCATCTGCACGAATTACACGAATACCCATATTTTCGGCAAACATTTGCATGACTTGGTCGCCTTCATTAAGACGAAGTAAGCCATTGTCCACAAATACGCAGGTAAGTTGGTCGCCAATCGCACGGTGCAACAGGGCAGCCACCACCGAGCTATCTACCCCACCTGACAAGCCAAGTAAGACTTTTTGGTCGCCAATTTGTTCTTGAAGTTGTTTAATGCGCAATTCGATGATATTTTCAGAATTCCACGCATTACCACAACCGCAAATGATATGTACAAAGTTTGAAATCAGTTCTGTGCCTTTGGCGGTGTGGGTAACTTCTGGGTGAAATTGTACGCCATAAAATTTGCGATTTTCATCGCTAGCAGACGCATACGGACAGCTTGGCGTGGAAGATGTTACGGTAAATCCGTCAGGTAATTTGACGACTTTATCGCCATGACTCATCCATACTTGTGATTGATTTTTGTCATCGCCCACTTTGCTAAGTAAGCTGTCTTGATGACTGATATTAATCTCGGCATAACCAAATTCATGTACGACACCAGCTTCTACTTTTCCGCCTAATTGCTCAGCCATGGTCTGAAAGCCGTAGCAAATGCCCAGTACAGGCACGCCCAAATTAAAGACGATTTCTGGTGCGCGTGGTGAGCCTACTTCATGCACACTTTCAGGCCCCCCTGATAAGATAATACCTTTGGGATTAAAGGCTTTGATGTCCTCGATTGACATATCATAGGCGTACATTTCAGAGTAAACGCCTGCTTCACGCACTCGGCGGGCGATGAGTTGGCTGTATTGTGAGCCAAAATCTAGGATAAGAATGCGGTCTTGGGTGATGCTGGTCATGGGTTTTCCTACAAGTGATCAATTTTAAAAAATTAAAAATAATAATAAATTTCAATCAGTTATTAAATATACTCTTGCAAATATATCGGCGATCAATACAACATTGCCCAGCAAGACACTGGGCAACAAAATCACGCATCAATATCTGCATTCAGAGCATTTTCTTCAATAAAGATACGGCGTGGCTCGACATCATCACCCATCAGACAGCTGAACAGATGATCGGCTTTGATAGCGTCTTCGATGGTGATTTTGAGCATACGGCGATTTTCAGGATCCATAGTGGTCTCCCATAGCTGCTCTTTGTTCATCTCACCCAAGCCCTTATAACGCTGCACATCAACACCACGGCGCGCTGCCAGCATCAACTGATCCCACAGGTGGTGAAAATCACGAATCGCCAAATCTTTATCGCCGCGTCTTAGATAAGCATCTTCGCCAAGCACAGTATTCCACTCGCCCGACAGACGCAATAGGCGCGCATAATCTGACGACGCCATAAAGCCCAAATCCAGCAGATATTGATGTGGCAAGCGATGCTGATAAATGGTAATGCGCGGCAGCCACTGACCGGTGTCTTGACTGTTTTTGCCATCGACACCTGTCATCTCGACAAGCTCAATCTTTGGCTCAAGCTTTGGTGCAATTGTGCTAAGCTTGGCTTGTAGCGCATCCGCCCAAGCTTGTACCGCAGCTTTATCATGAATGCTTACGGTGTCAAATTTCGGTACAAAAGTCAAAGCATCAAGCAGCTCAGCAGGGTATTTGCTTTGCAAGCGATTTTTCACCACTTGGCTTTGGCTATAGGCATTGAGCAGCTTTTCTAAAGCCAATCCCGTCACCGCAGGCGTATCCGCGCTCAAAAACAGCGAATGATCATCAATGGTCGATGACAGCAAGTACGCATCCAATGCTTCAGCGTCTTTAAGATACACTTCTTGCTTGCCGCGTTTGACCTTATACAATGGCGGCTGCGCGATATAAATGTGCCCACGCTCAATCAGCTCAGGCATTTGACGGAAAAAGAATGTCAAAAGTAAGGTGCGGATGTGCGAACCATCGACATCAGCGTCAGTCATGATGACGATTTTGTGATAGCGTAGCTTATCTGGATTGTACTCATCAGGACCGATACCTGTGCCAAGCGCAGTGATCAGCGTGCCGACTTCAGCGGATGACAGCATCTTGTCAAATCGCGCGCGCTCAACATTCAAAATCTTACCTTTCAAAGGCAAAATCGCCTGCATCTTGCGGTTGCGCCCTTGTTTAGCAGAGCCGCCCGCCGAGTCACCCTCGACAATGAATAATTCTGATAAAGCCGGATCTTTTTCTTGACAATCCGCCAATTTACCCGGCAGACCTGCAATATCCAACGAACTCTTGCGACGCGTCATCTCACGCGCCTTACGCGCCGCATCACGCGCACGCGCCGCATCGATGATTTTGGCGGCGATTGACTTGGCAGCGGTTGGATTTTCCAATAGGTATTCTGACAAGCGTTCGTGCATCGTGGTCTCAACCACAGATTTAACTTCACTTGAGACCAGCTTATCCTTGGTCTGCGAGCTGAATTTTGGATCTGGTACTTTGACAGAAATGATCGCCATCAAGCCTTCGCGCGCATCATCGCCTGTGACTTGCACTTTTTCTTTTTTGGTTAAATTCTCAGATTCCATATAATGGTTCAAGCAGCGCGTCAAGGCTGAGCGAAAACCTGATAAATGCGTGCCGCCGTCTTTTTGTGGAATGTTATTGGTAAAGCACAGCACTTTTTCGTTATAGCTGTCCGACCATTGCAGCGCCACTTCAACACCAATGCCATCTGCGCCATCTGCCGTGAAATGAAAAATGTCGTTTAGGGTTTGCTTGCCGCCATTGATATAGCTGACAAATTCTGACAAGCCGCCCTTATGCTCAAACACTTGGCTGACCCCTGTGCGCTCATCAGTCAGCACGATGCGCACGCCAGAATTTAGAAATGACAATTCGCGCAGACGCTTAGCAAGGATGTCATAATCAAAAGTGGTCACACCCTTAAAAATCTCAAAGCTTGGATAAAAGCGTACCTGCGTGCCTGTCTGCGTCGATGGCTCAAGCTTGGTAAGCGGCGCATCTGCCACGCCATCGGTATAGCTTTGGCTGTGCGCATAACCATCACGCCAGATGTTGAGCACCAGTTTTTTGGATAGGGCATTGACCACCGACACACCCACACCATGCAGACCGCCTGAGACCTTGTAAGAATTATCATCAAACTTACCGCCTGCGTGCAACACCGTCATGATCACTTCAGCTGCCGATACACCTTCTTCAGGGTGGATATCCACAGGAATGCCGCGACCAT
Organism: Moraxella sp. FZLJ2109; assembly: GCF_024296965.1. Lineage (NCBI taxonomy): Bacteria > Pseudomonadati > Pseudomonadota > Gammaproteobacteria > Moraxellales > Moraxellaceae > Moraxella > Moraxella sp. FZLJ2109. The sequence continues at coordinate 972,184 of NZ_CP101112.1, read as the reverse complement.
TATCCATCACCGACACCGACTCATCATCATGAACGATGATATTGATCTCATCACAATGACCTGCCAGCGCTTCATCGATGGCATTATCCACGACTTCAAACACCATATGGTGCAAACCTGTGCCATCATCGGTATCACCAATGTACATCCCTGGGCGGACGCGCACCGCTTCCAAGCCGCGCAGGACTCGGACATTTTTGGCGGTATATTCTTCGCTGCCGCCAGTATTGTGGTTTTCGTTGGTGATCTCAGTCATGATAAATCAATCCTTCCAAGGGCATTTTTTGGGGGTGATTTCTACCCAAATTCTTTTGATAAAATTAGCGTTTATTATAGCATTTTTTTTATCAAAAGTCATCTTTGACGCAGGGTATTTGACACGAGTAATCACAAGAATATGTATCATCACTTTGGTAAGATTTTGGTAAATAAGATAGGTGGTGGCATGAGTGGAAATATGACGGTTTATACAGCGACAAACTCACCCTGTTTCACATGAAACATCTGATAGCTATTCATCGCTACAGCAGGGAGATCAGTGGTGGTATCGAGCAGTGATTGCTGAAGTTGATTTTTAAGTTTTTGTTGAATAACAGTATGAAGATCATCATGTAAGCTTGTGATGATGATCTGACAAGGCAGGGATAATACCGCATCTAATAACACATCGATCGCCTGCGCATCAAGCTCAGCATCGATGTCATCGATCAGTACAGTCGGTGGGTTAATTAGGTGCGTTACCGCGGCGGATTGATCGCTTTGCTGTGTGATCATTTCACAGACCAAAGTCAATTGCGATAACCGCAGTGCAGTGATGAGTAGCTTTTTTTCACCGCGTGATAAGATGTGGGTTGCCGCTTCGGTTTGTGCCGCTTCATCCGCTGCTGACATTGTCATCAGCACCAAGACATCAGCACGATGCACACCTACGCGCGTATAGCCAAGCTCAATGTCCGCCATCGTACGCGCGGATAAAATCGCTTGCAAAGACTGACTGCTGTCAAATCCTGCATGATAGCTTAAGTGTAGCTTATCTTGATAATCTGGCAATAATTTACCCAGCATATTGGCAAAGTGTAACTGCCACTGATCAAACATCTGCCTGCGACAAACATCAATCTGCTCGGCATACAAGGACAATTGCCCATCCCACGCGGTCAGCTCTGCCAATCTTTGGCGAATGCCACGCTGCTTAAGTAGGCTGTTTCGCTGCTTGAGCAGTCGCTGATAATTGAGCCACGCTTGATAAAAATCAGGTTTCACATGAAACGCCAACCAATCGATCAGCTGACGGCGATTACTACTACCTTCATCCAATAGACTCATGCTTGACGGATCGATCAATAGCGTCGGCAGATGAAAACTGAGTGCACTTTGTGATGGCAAGGGCAGCTGATTCATGCGAATCTGCGTATCGCTTTTACCTTGGGTGTCCAGCTGTTTTTTGATGGCGATGCTGGCAGTTTCACCGAAGTTTGTACTTGCCCACACCACACAGTTATCCTTGTGATGACTGATGTAACGACGCGGCTCATGATGGCGAAAACTGCGCCCGCGTGACAGCAAAAACACCGATTCTAATAAAGAAGTCTTGCCACTGCCATTTTCACCGACCACCAAATTACAACGGGCAAGTGAAAGATTCACCTGCCCCAGATTGCGAAAATGATGGATACTCAGACGCTCAATCATGCCCTAAACCCACACAGGCACACATCAGACGCGCATCGGCATGATGACATATTGATGCAGCTCATCACCGATTTGATGGATCAAAGCAGGTGTGCTTGGCTGATTCATCTCAAGTTGAATGCGTCCATCAAGCACGCCTAAGACCGCACGCAGATAGGATTCATTAAATGACAATTCAATCGGCGTGCCTTGATAGGACACGGCCAGCAATTCTTCAGCTTCGCCTTGGTCACGATTATTTACGCCAACTTTACAAACTTCAGCTTGATCGAACTCAAGCAGCACCCCTGGTGCTTCTTTGCTATTTAACACCGAAATGCGGCGCAGTACATCGACCGCTGCTTCTTTGTCAAATTGTGCGATCTTATCATTATTAGTCGGCAAGACGCGGCGATAATCAGGGAATTTACCTTCGATCAAGCGCGCCGATAGACTAACCACCAGCTGACTGTGCGTTTCGGTATCGCTCAGCACCAAGCCCACTTGCAAAAACTCGCCATCAAAGCCCAATTCCACCACTTCAGTATCGTCATTGGTCTTAGCAAGCTCAAGCAATAGACGCTCAAGCTCAAGCACCGCCTTACCTGGAATAATCATCTGACTGGTTTCATAATTTTCTGAAAGCACGCGATGTGCCACCGCCAAGCGATGACCATCGGTTGCCACCGCAGTCAATTTATTATCTTGGATCTCAAACAGCATACCTGTCAGATAATGGCGCACATCTTGGGTCGCCATCGCAAAACGCGTATGATGAATCAGGCTTGTCAAATCACCTTGGGTGATCTTGATGATATTAGATGCGCTTGCTGTGCCGATGCTTGGGAAATCCTGCGCGGGCAGGCTGCTTAGCGTGTATTTGCCTTTGCCACTGGTGATCAAACAGCGCGTCGTCCCTTCTGGCGCATCGATGGTGATCATCTCTTCAGACAGTGATTTACAGATATTAAAAAACATCTCGGCAGGCAGCGTCGTTGAGCCTGCTTGCAAGCACGCACCTTCAGGAATCTCAAAGCGCGTGGTCAGCTCAAGCTCCAAATCCGACGCAGTCAAAGTCAGACTTTGCTGATCCAAAACCAGCTTGATATTACCCAAAATAACAAAGCGATGGCGCTTATCAGCCGCCTTCACCACCAAATTGATCGCCTTGATCAATAGCTCACGATTGATGGATAATTTCATACACACTCACTGTTTTTCTAAGGTTAATTCTTACGCGTATTCTAACATCATCTTTAGCTTATGATAATCCGTTTCGATGCTAGGATCGGTCATTTTCAGCTCTTCAATCTTCTCGCACGCGTGCATCACGGTCGTATGATCACGTCCACCAAACACCTGCCCGATCTCAGGAAAGCTGTCGCGCGTCACTTCACGGATCAGCGCCATCGCCATTTGGCGTGGACGGGCAATATTGCGCGCGCGCTTTTTACCCATCAGATCTTTGGGTGAAATCTCATAAAATTCCGCCACCAAATCACGAATACTCTCAGCATTCAAAGCACGGGCGCGCGATTGCACTTGATCGCGAATGGCATCACGCACCAGTGCCATGGTGACAGGCACGCCTTTTAAATCAGCAGACATACGCACATTTTTAAGCGCGCCTTCAAGACCACGCACATCAGGCGGTAAGTTTTGCGCCATAAAAATTGCGCAATCTCTGGGCAGATCAATCTGTAATAGACTCGCCTTTTTCTCCAAAATCTGTACACGCATCTCCATATCAGGCGGTAAAATAGCCAAGGATAAACCACCTGATAAGCGTGAAATACTACGATCATCAAAATTAGTCATCTGCGACGGCGGACGATTCGACGCCATCACCACCTGCTTACCAGGCTGAGAAAAATGCTCGAACAAAGTCATTAAAATCTCAGTGACTTTTGGTGCTTTTTTGCCATCGTACATGTGCATGTCATCGATGATCAACAAATCTGCGGCGCAAATCTCTTTTTTAAATTTATCAATCTTATCATTGACCACCGCTTTGAGCGTCGTGCTATAAAAATGCTCTTTGGTGAAATAAAAAAACGATTTGCCGTATTTTTGGTAGCGATGCGCCATGGCATGCATCAGGTGCGTCTTGCCAAGCCCTGATGAACCATAAATAAAAATCGGACCATAGTTGTACTTGCTGTCTTTTTTGGACAGCTCATTACACGCATTGTACGCATCTTGATTGGCGCGCCCCTTGACAAAGCCATCAAAGGTAAAGGTCGGATCAATTGACAAGCTTTCAACGACTGCTGTCGATGTCTTGGTGCGCGCGGCAGCTTTTGGTTTTGCCTTAGTACTTGGTGTGGTGCTGACCACCATCTCCACACGCACATCACTGATCGCACCCTGACCATAAGCAGTTACCAATGCCTTGATGCGTGCCAAATAGCTATTGACATGATTGACAAAAATCGCATTTGGCGCAAGTAAAATCAGCACGCCATCATCCAGCTGCGGACGCAGTGGCGTGATCCATTGGCGGTAGTCTTTTTCTTGCAGCTCCATCTGCAAGTCAGCCAAGCACTGTTGCCACACCTGGCTGCCATCAGCATGCTCTGACACGCTTTGACTAAATTCATCGGCAAACAAACTCATGACCCAACCTACCCAGCAATCCAAAAAATGACGCAACCACTGCGCCATTCATCAACAGCACAATACCCTAATTAAAAAATAATTAAATTTACTCAGTATAAAAATGAAAATATGACACCAGAGACTTTGCGCCCCTGATCCAAATATGGGACAAATACTACCACATTTCGCCCAAATTTCAAGCATTATTTTTTGTGGATAACTTTATGGATAAGACTGTGGATAACTAAAATCACCCAGTTTTCCACATTTTACAAACAGATTATTAACATATTTTTCCACAGTATAACTTACTGATTTTAATCATAAAATATTGGTTATCCACAAAAAATCTACCACCTTATTATTATTATATTATTTTTTATTTATATAAAATAAGACAAGTAAAAATCTGTGGATAACTTTTTTGTAATCCGCTTGTCATACGCCATTATAACAGCCCTATCATTTGAGTAAAACAGCGATTTTTGACACCAAAAAAACAATTTCTTTGTAAGCGATTGATCTGATTAATATAAAAAAATCTGGTGAAATTTAATCACAGTCACCAAGACCTACCAAGGACCTAATCTTGATGAGTTCTGTGAAAGACTTGACTTTGTTTATCTATTTTGATATGATTGGAAAGTTTTTTGCTGATTTTATCACAAAAACCATTAACTAGTTAATTGTAAATTGGTCGTTTGGTGGCTTTTTGGCTACTGCCGACACTCAAGTCATTACAGATTTTGTAATGCTAGACATCTTAAGGTGACTTATGAAACGTACATTTCAACCAAGCGTTTTAAAGCGCAAGCGTACTCACGGTTTCCGTGCTCGTATGGCAACCAAAAAAGGCCGCCAAGTTTTGGCTCGCCGTCGTGCCAAAGGCCGTCATCGTTTGACTGTGTAATGTAAATTACAGCCAAATCCAAAAGCACCGCACTGTCGGTGCTTTTTTGTGTCCAGATTTTTTTAATCATTGCTTGGTGCGTTGTAAGATTGCCATCAAAAGTCAAATGACTGCAAAAATTTTAACAACAATTCATTCGTTTAGTGCTACAATCCTTATTATTTCTCTTGTAATTTACCATGACTGATACCAATTTTTCTACATCTGATACTTCAGTGTCTATAACCAAACCTGTGAATTTTGGCTTTGATAAATCCCAGCGTCTTTTGCGCCCAGATGAGTTCAAAACGGTGTTTGATGCACCGATCAAAAAAATTCACACACCACATTTATTGGCATTTATTGGAAAATCCGATAAGTCATCAGCGCGCTTAGGGCTTGCCATCACCAAAAAGAAACTCAAAAAGGCGGTCGATCGCAACCGTATTAAGCGCATCACGCGTGAAGCATTTCGCCATCATTGTCCCGCTCTTATACCGATCGATGTGGTGCTGATCGTCAAAGTCAGCTACGATCGTGAGTTTGACATCACTGATGAAGTTGCTCAATTATTTAATAAAATTAACAAACAATTCTCAAAGTAAAAATCCCTAATTTTTCTTATTGATAAGAAATGTTAAAAAAACTACTGCTTGGGTTTATTTACCTATATCAGCGTTATATCAGCCCAATGATGGCGCCGCGCTGTCGCTATTACCCCACTTGTTCGGCTTATGGTAGGCAAGCACTACTGTGGCATGGGGTGCGCCGTGGTCTGCCGATGCTGATTCGGCGTGTGGCAAGTTGCCATCCTTGGGGTGGGTCAGGCATTGATTTTGTGCCTGTGCCTTTGTATCGCTTGTATTTTGTACCAAGTAACATCAAGCCACACATGGTCTATGATGAGCCAATGTTTTATGCTGATTTGCTCAATCATTATTTGTGTCATCACAGTGCGTGAGTGATTTTTGACAATTTTCCCCAAAAAATCAAACTTTTAGCAATATTTTCTAGGATTTTTAGCATAAGTCTAGTAAAATAAAGGGTTTGTTCACAAGATTTTTGGATTTTGACCTATGAACCTTGGGTTTGTGGCGTCTAGGTAGAGTTAGGATTGATAACTATGCAAAAAATTCTTCGGATTTTGATCATCATTGCGATGCTGATCACCGCCTATTTGCTGGTGCTTGCGTGGCGTGATGATTATGCGGGCAAGCCTGCAACCACGCAGCCTGTGGCGACACAGTCAGTCAGTGATGTGCCATCGGCAACCAGTGGCGATGTGCCAGCGGTGGCGGGTACGCCTGTTGCCACTGCCGCCACAAGTCAACTTGTCAGCGTCTCAACCGACCGCCACGACATCAAGATTGACCTAAATGGTGGTGATATTGTCTATACGGCATTAAAGCAGTATCCAGCCACCAAAGATGGCAGTGATCCGTTTGTATTGCTAGAAAGCGACACAGCGCACACTTATGTGGCTCAGACCATGGTGGTTGGCGATGGTGTGGACAGCACCGCAGGCCGCGCCAAGTACCAAGCGGATGCGACAAGCTATGAGATGACGGGTGATGCCCTAACCGTGCCATTGACTTATGAAAATAATGGCGTGAAGGTCACCAAAATCTACACCTTTACCAAGGGTCAATACCCGATCGGCGTCAAGCAAATCATCAGCAATACTTCAGGCAGGGATTGGCAAGGTGAAGCTTATACGCAGCTAAAACGCGATAACAGCAGCGATCCAGGTGTTGAAAATAAAGGCATGATGAGCATGGCGACTTATCTGGGTGGTGCTTGGGGTACGCCAGATGAGCCGTATAATAAGCTTAAATTTGGCAATTTTAATGATGGCGAGCTGAATGTCTCAAGTGACAAAGGCTGGGTTGGTGTGGTGCAGCATTATTTTGTCTCTGCGTGGACGCCAAAAAATTACACCGCGACTTTCTTTAGCCGCAGCACCGCCACCGAAAACTACATCGGTTATAAGACTGCTGTCGCCGTGGCAAATGGTAAGCAAATTGAGCTTGACAGCACCTTGTACGCAGGTCCAAAAGTGCAAAAAGAACTTGCGCCAGTGGCTGAAGGCTTGAACCAAACGGTGGATTATGGTCTATTATGGCCGATCTCAAAAGTACTGTTTGCCATCCTTGAAAATATCCATAAATTCATCGGCAACTGGGGCTGGTCAATCATCGTGCTGACTTTGATTGTTAAAGTTGCACTGTTTTGGCTGTCAAACAAAAGCTATATGTCGATGGCGAAAATGCGCGCCATCGCACCAAAGCTACAAGCTTTAAAAGACAAGCATGGCGATGATCGTATGGCGATGAGCCAAGAGATGATGCAGCTGTATCGTGACGAGAAAGTCAATCCGATGGCAGGCTGCTTGCCGATTTTGATTCAGATGCCGATTTTCCTAGCCTTGTACTGGGTGTTGGTAGAGTCGGTGGAGCTGCGTCACGCGCCGTGGATGGGCTGGATTACCGACCTATCAGCGATGGATCCGTGGTTTATTTTGCCGATTTTCATGGGTGTGACCATGTTTGTACAGCAGCTGCTAAACCCACAACCGACCGATCCAATGCAGGCGAAAATGATGAAAATCTTGCCTGTGGTCTTTGCGGTATTCATGCTGTGGTTCCCGGCAGGTCTTGTGCTGTACTGGACGGTGAATAACCTATTTAGTATGACGCATCAGCATATCGTCAATAAGCGTGTAGAAAAGCAAATGCAAGCGCGCGAAAGCTGATTAAACTAAGCATCCAATCCCATCAAGTCTGACTTGGTGGGATTTTTCTTGGCTTGATGGTGGGGAAATTTTGCCATTTTTAATACGAAAGTGATACAATAAAAGGTTAAACTAAATTTATCTTAAAATAGCAATATTCATACCATGAACACATCGACCCAACTGCCCACCATTGCCGCCATCGCCACACCCATTGGACAAGGGGGTGTGGGCGTCATTCGCCTGTCGGGTAAGGCAGCTTATGAGATTGGTTGCGCCATCACGCGCCGCGATCATCTAACGCCGCGCATGGCACATTTTGGCGGCTTTTATGGGATAGACGGCATCATTGATGAAGGGGTGGTGATTTATTTTAAAGCACCACATTCATTCACTGGTGAAGATGTGGTGGAGCTGCAGGGACATGGCGGCATGGTGTTACAAAATATGCTGCTGGCGCGCGTGTTTGAGCTTGGTGCGCGCCAAGCGACGGCGGGTGAGTTTTCTTATCGCGCCTTTGAAAATGACAAGATGGATTTGGTGCAAGCTGAAGCCATCAGCGATGCCATCGCTGCCACTTCCACCGCTCAAGCCAGCAGTGCCATTCGCTCACTGACTGGGGAATTTTCCCACAAAATCAATCACTTGGTGGATGAGCTGACGCATTTGCGTCTATATGTCGAAGCGGCGATTGACTTTCCTGATGAAGAAGATGTGGATTTTTTGGGTGATGGTGTGATCGAGTCCAAGATCAATTCGGTGCTTGGTGGCATTGATGCGATTTTGGATACTGCCAAGCAAGGACAGCTGCTTCGCGATGGTGTGCATGTGGTGCTGGCAGGTAAGCCCAATGCAGGCAAATCAAGCCTACTAAACCGCTTATCCGGCACGGAGCGCGCCATCGTCACGGACATCGCAGGGACGACACGCGATACGCTCGAAGAGACTTTGGTATTGGGTGGCTTGACCGTGCATTTGACGGACACTGCAGGGCTTCGTGATACGGTAGATAAGGTTGAGCAAATCGGTATTGCGCGCGCGTTTGATGCTATTAAAAAAGCCGATGTACTGCTGATGGTCTATGATGTTAATACCGAGCATGATCCGCTTGCCTTGGCGCATGAGCTGTTCGCTGCTGAATTGGATACCGAGATGGGTGAGATTATCCGCCAAAAGCTGATCATGGTTGCTAATAAATGCGATTTGCTGGACGCTTTGCCTGAAGCAGGTGTTTCACATGAAACAAATGATACACCAAAAATTGTCCATGTTTCATGTGAAACATCTTATGGTATTGATACACTGGTACAAGTGCTGAGTGATAAAGTGGGCTTTCATCCACCAGAAAATAGTCTGATCGCACGCACGCGTCACATTGATGCCCTAAAGCGCGCTAAAGCATTTACCTTAGAAGCGCTTGAGCAGCTGACAGTGTATCATGCTGGGGAGTTGGTGGCGGACAGCCTAAGATTGTCCCAACAAGCTTTAGGTGAGATCACAGGGCAGATGAGCGCCGATGAATTATTGGGTAAAATTTTCTCAAGCTTTTGTATTGGCAAATAAGGTGAGTATGATAGAAAAATTTGTCGGTTGATAAAAGTAATATCCAATCCAAATTTATCAGCAATTACCACAAATTTTCTAATAGATCAAAATTAATCAAATCACGATAAATTTTGCCATTTGATAAAAATTTTTAAAAAATTAAAAAAATAAATGAGGTTGATATGCACTGCCCATTTTGTAATGATGAAGATACCAAAGTGATCGATTCGCGTCTGGCGGCAGAAGGGGCGCAAGTTCGTCGTCGTCGTCAGTGTGTGTCCTGCGGCGAGCGATTTGTGACTTTTGAGATTTATGAAGTGGTGATGCCGCGTATCGTCAAATCCAGTGGACGCGTTGAGCCTTATGATCAGGCCAAATTACGCCGTTCGATCGCCCTACCGCTACAAAAGCGCCCCATCAGCGCCGATGAGATCGAAGCGACCATCAGCCGTATCGAGCAAGCGGTGCGCAAGACTGGCGAGCGCGAAGTAACCAGCAAGAAGCTTGGTGAGATCGTGATGAGTGAACTTAAGGCGCTGGACGATGTGGCGTATGTTCGCTTTGCCAGCGTGTATCGCGACTTTCAGGACATCAGCGAGTTTCGCGCTGAGCTTGATAAAATCACTCCAGCTAATGCTGCGCAGATGGATGAATCATGATGCAGTCGACTGATGTGTATTATATGACGCTTGCCATCGCCGAAGCGAAAAAAGGCGAGTTCACCACGCGTCCGAATCCTGCAGTCGGCTGTGTGTTGGTCAAAGACGGCAAGGTGATTGGTGCGGGTCATCACCCCAGGGCGGGACTTCGCCATGCTGAGATTTACGCCATGCAGAATGCGACTGCGTGCGGCCATGACATTGCAGGTGCGACCGCCTATGTCACGCTTGAGCCGTGCAGTCATAGGGGGCGCACGCCGCCATGTGCTGATGCACTAATCGCTGCACGCGTCGCCAAAGTGGTGATCGCCTGTCTTGACAGCAATCCAAAGGTCGCGGGCAATGGCGTAGCAAAGCTGACAGCCGCAGGTATCGAAGTTGTTGTCGGAGTTTGTGAAGCACAAGCGCGCGCCTTGAATGCAGGATTTTTAAAGGCGATGGCGACAGGTATGCCTTATGTGCGGCTGAAAGTTGGCGCAAGCCTTGATGGTCGCACGGCGATGGGATCGGGCGAGTCGAAGTGGATCACAAGCGATGCAGCGCGCGAAGATGTGCAGCGACTGCGTGCCAAAAGCGCAGCGATCATCACAGGCAGCGGCACAGTGATGGCTGATGATCCAAGTCTAAATGTGCGCAGTCCATCACTTGGCGTGCCGATAGATACCATTCCACAGCCAAAAATCATCGTCGTCGATCGCGCAGGACAGCTACAGAAGCCCAATGATTATCAAGTCTGTAAGCGAGCTGATACGCTGATTTGGCAAGGGGATTTGACGGAGCTTCTGACGACTTTGGTCAAAGAGCATCAGTGCTATGATGTGCTAGTTGAAGCAGGTGCACGACTATCTGGCGCGTTCATTGCTGCTGATTTGGTCGATGAGCTGATTGTTTATCAAGCGCCTTGTATTTTGGGTGCAGATGCCAGACCGATGTTTGATTTTACGCTTGAAACTTTGGCAGAACAAAAGCGATTTGAGCTTGTGTCTGTTGATAAAATTGGTACGGACATTCGCCAAATTTACCATAAATTAGCTTAATTGACTGTATAGTAGATTTGGCAATAAAACAAGTTATCCACAGCTTGATTTGTATGAAAATTAGACAAATGAAAGGCTTAAAATGTTTCATGTGAAACTGTGGATAACTGCTAAAACCATATGATTTGATGAGTTAATTTTTATCATAAAATATTGATTTTTAATGATTTTATATAAAATTTATCTCGCAGAAGTATTTTATAAATCCCTGTGGATAACTTAGATTTTGCCAAATTGCTTGAAAAAGATACACAATAACCAAATAAAGTTATCCACAACCCAATCAATAACAATAAGAGAAAAACCATGTTTACAGGAATTATTGAAACCACAGGTACAATCAAGGCGATCAATCAAGTTAGTGGTGATGTTGAACTTGTCATCTCTGCGCCTGATTTGGATTTTGGCGATGTACAATTGGGCGATTCTATCGCGTCAAACGGCATCTGTCTGACGGTGGTATTCATTGGTGATAAGAGCTACGCGGTGGATGTTTCCCGTGAAACCTTGAGCAAATCGGCACTGAAAAACTGGCGTGTCGGCGATACCATCAATCTGGAAAAAGCGATGTTGCCAACCACGCGATTTGGCGGTCATATCGTCGCAGGTCATGTCGATGGTGTCGGCGTGGTGCGCCACATCGCCAAAGACGCACGCTCAATTTATATCGAGATCGAGATTCCTGGCGAGCTGATGCGCTATACAGCCGATAAAGGCTCGATCACTGTCGATGGCATCAGCCTTACCAGCAATGCCATCAAGCCTGCACAAAACTTGGTGTGTTTAAATATCATCCCGCACACTGCTGAGCGCACCAACATCGCGCGTCACTGGTCGGTGGGTGCATTGGTGAATATCGAAGTGGATTTGGTCGCGCGCTACCTTGAGCGACTGCTGCTGTCGAATAAAACTGACAGCAAACCAATCAGTAATATCACCGAAGAGACATTAGCGAAAGCTGGATTTATCTGATAATTTTTAAGTAAATTTTTATAATAAACGCATGATTAATTATTGAAATGTTTCTAATATTGTTTTAGTTAAAATTAATAATTAATCAATATTGTAATTTCAATAAATATTTTAAAATATAGAAATTCTTATCAAAAGTAGTGGATTATGAGTCTAATCAACACCCAATCAGGCAAGCTGCGCGTGGTATTTGCAGGGACGCCTGAATTTGCAGCAGTCAGTCTTAAGCATCTGATTTCGCATCAAGATGATCTAAATATCGAGATCGTCGCTGTCTATACACAGCCAGATCGCAAATCAGGGCGTGGGCAAAAAGTCACCCCATCGCCTGTCAAGCAAGTGGCATTGGCACATGATATTGCTGTTGAGCAGCCTGTGAGCTTTAGCTTAAAGCATGAGTTTGGGCAAGTTTCACGTGAAACTTTAGCAGCGTATCACCCCGATGTCATGGTGGTGGCTGCCTATGGTTTGATCTTGCCGCTGGGTGTGCTTAATACGCCAAGCCTAGGTTGTATCAATATTCATGGTTCGCTGCTGCCAAGATGGCGCGGTGCTGCACCGATTCAGCGTGCGATCTTGGCAGGTGATGAGAAGACGGGCATCACCATCATGCAGATGGCACAAGGACTGGACACAGGCGATATGCTGTATAAGATGGAATGCGACATCAGTGATACCGATACCACGCAGAGTTTGCATGATAAACTTGCGGATTTGGGCGCACAGGCTATTGCGACAGTCTTGACTGATTTGCCAAAATATCAGGCAGCAGCAGTGGTGCAAGATGATGCACTTGCCAATTATGCTGAAAAAATCCATACTGCCGATGGACAGATTGATTGGCAAAATTCTGCTTATTATATCCAGCGACAAATCCGCGCATTGAACTGCTTTACCCATCTGAATGGTGAGCGTATCAAGGTAATCTCAGCCATGCCAATTAAAGCGGATCAAGTGACAACAGTCGCCGCTGGTACGGTGATTGGTGTCGGCAAAAATTCTATCTTGGTTTCATGTGGAACAGATGATACAGGTGTACAGCACTTGATTAATATCACAAGCCTACAATGGGCAGGCGGCAAGCCACTGACTGCAGAACAAATTGCCAATTCAGATAAAATTAATGATGGTGATGTATTCGAGATGATTATCAATGAGTGATATTATCAAAAAACTGCACAATAAAAAGCTGTCTAGCCGCGCTAAAATTATCTTAGTTATTGAAGAAATTTTACACGGCAAGTCATTATCAATCCTACTGGATGAATTATTGGTAGGGGTGGATGAGCAGAACCGCAGCTTTGTGCATGAGCTGACACTTGGCACGCTGCGCCATTGGTGGGCATTATCACGCATTCATGAAAGTCTAATCGAAAAAGCACCGACAGATCACGGCGTGGTCTCTGCGCTAAATATTGGACTGTATCAGCTTTTGTACATGAATACCGCACATTATGCCGCGATCAATGATACGGTCGAATCGCTAAAATCTTTGGATAAAGGCTATGGCGCAGGTCTTGTCAATGCGGTATTGCGCAAGGTACAAAAATCTGCTGCCAAATACCAAAAAAAGGTGCAAAAAAACCACAGCCTACCCAATTGGCTTGCCAAGCAGCTTAAGCAAGATTGGGCGGAATACTATGATGAATTGGGTATACAGTTAAGATGCCCTGCGCCGATTTTCCTGCGCGTCAATACACGCAAAATTAGCACCACTGATTATTCACAATTACTAACAAATAATAATATCGCTCATACGCTGATGCCGTTGGGTCTGGCAGATGCTACAACCATTCGTTTGGATGAGCAGATGCGCATCACTGCCCTGCCGCATTTTGCTGATGGTTATGTCAGTGTGCAGGATATGTACGCACAGCTAACAGCGCATTTATTGACAGAGTATCTGCCCAAATCTACCGATGACACACCTGATCACCATCCAAAATGCGTGCTGGATATGTGCTGCGCCCCTGGTGGCAAGACAGCACAGCTGCTTGAAATGTTTCACATGAAACATCTGACCGCCATCGATAATGACGCGCATCGCCTAAAGCGCGTGCATGAAAATTTATCACGATTGGGCTTGGATGACGCGCGCGTGAGTATTGTGACGGCTGATGGTACGACTTGGCAGGCTGATGAGCCATTCGATGTCGTTGTGCTTGATGCGCCTTGCACTGCCACGGGCGTGATTCGTCGCCACCCTGACATTGCACTGCTACGAAGTGCTGATGATGTCATTAATACGGTTGAATTGCAGCGGCAAATCCTTGAAAATACTTGGCGGCAGCTGAAAACTGGTGGCGTGCTTTTGTATGTTACTTGCTCGATTTTAAAGGCGGAAAACGAGCAGCAACTAAGCAGTTTTCTAGCCAATCACAGCGATGCCAAAGCTGTGCCATTTACACTGAATCTGCCAAATCAAATCGCCCAAAATGTCGGCTATCAATGCTTGCCAATCGATGCACAAGGCGGTGATGGCTTTTATTATGCACTGCTAGAAAAAGTGGCGTAAATCGGCAATTTTCGCTATCTTGTGATTGGCAAAATGTGCTAGAATTAATAAATTTTATTAGGCAGACGCCCAGAGCGCGCCGAAGCCGAAACTATAGCTTGGAGAGATTATGCAATATATCAGCACTCGTGGTCAGACCGCACCGATGCAATTTAGCGATGTGCTTTTGATGGGTCTAGCCCCAGATGGCGGCTTGATGTTGCCTGAAGTGTATCCACAGATTGATGCTGCAACTTTGGATAAATGGCGCACACTTGGTTATACCGATCTTGCTTTTGAGATTATGTCGATGTTCGCAACCGATATTCCAAGCGAAGATTTGCGTAAGATTATTAATAATACCTACACAGTTGAAGCGTTCGGCAGCGATGAAATTATCCCTGTGACTAAGCTTACTGACAACATCAGCTTACTTGAATTATCAAACGGCCCGACGCTTGCTTTTAAAGATGTGGCGATGCAGTTTTTGGGCAATGCCTTTGAATATGTACTTAAGCAAAAAGGCGAGCGTCTGACCATCATCGGCGCGACATCGGGCGATACGGGCAGTGCGGCAGAATACGCCTTGCGCGGTAAAGAAAATGTCGAAGTGTTCATGATGTCGCCGCATGGCAAGATGAGTGCGTTTCAGCGTGCGCAGATGTACAGCCTAGACGATGCCAATATCCATAATATCGCCATCGAAGGGATGTTTGATGACTGTCAAGACATCGTCAAAGCTTTGCAAGAGGATGCGGCATTTAAGGCAAAATACAGCCTTGGCACGGTAAACTCAATCAACTGGGGTCGTATTCTTGCGCAGATCGTGTATTATTTTAAAGGCTATTTTGCTGCGACACAAAGCAATAATCAAAAGGTGAGCTTCTGTGTGCCATCGGGCAACTTCGGCAACATCTGCGCAGGTCATATCGCGCGCGAGATGGGCTTGCCAATCGATCGCTTGATCGTCGCGACCAATGAGAACGATGTATTGAATGAGTTTTTCAATACGGGCAAATACATTCCGCGTACATCGGATAAGACTTTTGTGACTTCAAGCCCGTCGATGGATATTTCTAAGGCGTCAAACTTTGAGCGTTTTGTGTTCTTGTTGCTTGATAAAGATGCTGATAAAGTAAATAGTCTGTTTAATGATGTGAAACAAGGCAAGGGCTTTGATTTGTCAGATAAATTATCGCAAGTCCAAGCGCAGTTTGGCTTTGTCGCTGGTAAATCAGTGCATCAAGACCGCCTAAACACCATCAAAGCAATTTATGAACAAACCCATCGCCTGATCGATCCGCACACCGCTGATGGCGTCAAAGTGGCACTGGAAGTGGCAAAAGATGGCGAAGTGATTTTGGTGGCGGAGACGGCGTTGCCTGCGAAGTTTGAAGAAACTATGCATGAAGCGGTTGGCGCAGTTGAGTTGCCACGCCCTGCGCACACGGTAGGTCTGGAAGATAAGCCGCAGTATGTCACCGTGCTTGCTAATGATGCGCAAGCGGTCGCGGCATTGATCGCTGACAAGGTTGCGCCGCGCTAAATGAGCTACCAAGCCTTTGATGACAAGCAGGCGGTATTAGCGCTGTGGTATATTGTCAATACTTCGCTTGCGGCGTTTTATAAGCTTGTCGCGCACTGTGGTGATGCCAAAGCTGTTTTACTCAGTGACCCTGCTGTTTGGCAGGGTCTTGGCATTCATGCGGCACACCAAAAGCGTTGGCAGGATGCGGTCGATGTCACTGCTTTCATTGATAAAGTAGCGTATGATGTCGGCTGTGGCAGTTATGGGCTGCTAATCGTCGGTGATGCAGCTTATCCATCGGCATTGGCTGAGCTGTATGATCCGCCGCCTGTGCTGTTTTATCGTGGTAATGTCGTGCGTTTAAATGATAAACAAATCGCCATCGTCGGCAGTCGTAATCCAACTGAATCGGCGCAAAAAATCACTTTTGATTTGGCACAGTATTTGGCGCAAGCAGGCTTTGTGGTGACTAGTGGTCTTGCGCAAGGAGTGGATCGGCAGGCGCATTTGGGCGCACTGGCGCAGCTGCCAAGCCTGTCAGGGCGTACGGTGGGTGTGATGGGCACGGGCATTGATGTGATTTATCCGCGCAATCATAACGCGCTGTTTGCCCAGATTATCAAAGATGGCGGCTGCTTAATCAGTGAACTTCTGCCATCGACGCCAGCAAGCAAGCATACTTTTCCGCGGCGCAATCGCTTGGTGGCAGGCTTATCAAAAGCTGTCATCGTCACCGAAGCTGCTCTACAAAGCGGCTCGTTGATCACCGCGCGCCTGTGTGCTGAGCAAGGCAAGCAAGTGTTCGCTGTGCCAAGCAGTATCGATAATGCTAATGCTGAAGGTTGCCACCATCTGATTCGCGAAGGGGCGACGCTGATTTATCATCCTGATCAGATTTTAGAAGATGTCAATTTGCAAGATGATGAATTTTTCAGCGCGCTGCCCAAGACCTTTAGCCAAGGCAATACGCTGTATGGCGAGACGCCAAAAGCCGCTGAGACTGAAAATTCTGCCAAATCTGCACCCGCTTCAACTGCGCAAACAGCCACTCAGCCTGTTGCTATTCCTGAAAATCTGCAAGGCTTATATGCACTGATGGATACGCCCAAGGATTTAGACGCTTTGGTGATGGCAAGTGGTCAAGATGTCGGCAGTTTGCTTGCAAATTTAATGGAGCTTGAGATTTTGGGTGTGATTACACAGGTGGGTGGTCGCTATGGTAGATGCTAAGATTTTTTACACAGAGACACTGACTGAAGCGGCAGCATATTTGCACGCAGGTGGTGTGCTTGCCTATCCGAGCGAGAGCGTGTGGGGATTGGGCTGTGATGCCTTTGATGCTGCTGCACTTGAGCGGGTGATTGCACTGAAATCTCGTGATGTTGGCAAGGGCTTGATTGTCTTGACTGACAGCGCCGATCGGCTTGGGTCGCTGCTGAATGTTTCACATGAAACATTCCTTGATATTGACCAATTGCAGCAGTATTCGCTGAATTTTACTCAAGAACACGCGCGTGCTTTGACTTGGCTTGTACCTGTCAAATCAGGCGTTCTGCCCAAAGTCTTGACAGGTGCGCATACATCGCTTGCGGTGCGTATCACCACACATCCGCTGCTTGCCAAGCTGTGCGCCGAGATGGTAAGCGCGCACAATCCTTATGGCTTGTTGGTCTCGACCAGTTGCAATCTATCAGGACAAGCACCTGCCACGACACTTGATACTGCGATGGCAGCATTTGGCGATCGTGTGGCTTATCTGGATGCTGAAGGGCTAGGCTTTGATCAGCCAAGCTGTATCATGGATTTGGTGACAGGTAAGGTGCTGCGTTGAATTTTTTATCGTCTGCCAACTTTGAAATATACTTAAGTCAAAATCACTTGCAGTAATAACCATACAACTTCGCTTATTCCTGATCTTTTTTCAAATTTTTTATGCCTTGAATTTACAATCTAACCGCAACACCAAATAAAAAAGAAGTGTTCATCAATTTAATGTATCATTAAGTTACCACACAAAACAAGACATTAAAGCATATGAACACTTCTTATAGACATCTTAGCATAGATGAACGTGAAAAGATAATGGTTTTACTATCTTTGGGCAAATCCATTGGTATGATTGCCAAACGGTTAGGCAGAGCCAAATCCACCATTTGCCGTGAGATAAAAAGAAATGGCTATGATGGCAATTATTCAGCAACCAAGGCAAATTGCTTATACCAAACAAGAAGACAGGCTTGTCACCCTAAGTTAAAGCTTAATAACCCACTTGTATTTAACTTAGTACAAGACAAGCTGTTTAACCACCAATGGTCACCTGAGCAAATACAACATCGTTTAGCCTATGAAGACAGTCAAATACAGATTAGCTATGCAACCATCTATCGAGGGTTATACAAGGGCTTATTTGATGTGGATGGTAAGCTTGCCACAAGAAAGCTAAGGCACAAAGGCAGAACTCGTCACACCAAAAACCATGAAGAAAAGCGAGGTAAGATACCAATTACTCATCATCTTAAAGACAGACCACAGATTGCCAATGAACGCCTAAGAATTGGTGATTGGGAAGCTGATACAGTATTGGGTAAATCAGGCAAGGCTTGTCTTGTGACATTGGTGGATAGATGTAGTCGCTTTTTGATTTGTGCAACCGCTAAAGCCAAAAAGGCAGAATTAATCAGTCAAGCAATCATCCATGCTTTAGCCAATCACCCTGTGTTTACCATTACGCCAGATAGGGGAAAAGAATTTGCCAAACACAAACAAGTAACAGACAGTCTAAAAGCAAACTTCTACTTTCCACCACCAAGCCAGCCTTGGCAAAGAGGAAGTAATGAGAACACCAATGGGTTGCTTCGGGAATATTTTCCAAAGCAACAAGATATTAACCAGTGGGATGAACAATACATACAAACAAAGGTTGCTAGACTTAATCTACGACCGAGAAAATGTTTAAATTGGCGAACACCTTATGAGGTTTATTATCAAAAGGTGTTGCAGTTGGTTTGACAATTCAAGGCTTTTAAAATGGCTGATTTTTCAGCAAAAAACACCGCCTAGTGAATGAACCGCACCCCAAAAGTTAGACCCTAACCTTTGGGGTGTTTTTATGACCAAATACACAATGGACTTTAAACTTGAAGTCATTGATCATTATTTAACAGGACATAGTTACCACAACACAGCCAACTCTTTTGGTATTAAACGCTCTATTGTCCAAAACTGGGTGAGACTCTACCAAACTCATGGTGTTGA
Organism: Moraxella sp. FZLJ2109; assembly: GCF_024296965.1. NCBI lineage: Bacteria > Pseudomonadati > Pseudomonadota > Gammaproteobacteria > Moraxellales > Moraxellaceae > Moraxella > Moraxella sp. FZLJ2109. The sequence continues at coordinate 952,805 of NZ_CP101112.1, read as the reverse complement.
TGGTATTCGTATCAGAAAGAGCAAAGCTAGTTATTCACCAGAATTCAAACACACTGCAGTATTACAACTACTTGCTGGTAAATCCATACGCACTTTGGCGATTGAATTAAATATCAGCAACCCAAGTGTGCTGTTTCAATGGTTAAAAGCTTATCAAACTCATGGTATCATGGGACTGACTCCTAAACCCAAAGGCAGGCAATCTATGCTAAAGACCAGCAAAGCAAGCCAAACATCCAAACTTGATGAACAAAAGACCCATGCTGAATTGATTGCTGAATTACAACACTTACGCATGGAGAATGACATCTTAAAAAAGTTAGAAGCCTTGGAGCGTCAGCAAAGAAAAAGCAAATCATCATCAATAAAATCACAGTGATTGACGAGCTAAGGCAGATTTATCCATTAAAACAATTACTGACTTATCTTGGTGTTGCCAAAGCAACCTTTTATTATCACTTAAAGCAATTCAAGCAAAAGGATAAACATCAAGACATCAAAGATGCAATCAAAAAGATATATCACACCCATCAAGGCAGATATGGCTATCGCAGAATCACCCTTGCCTTAAAACAGTTAGGCTTTGTCATCAATCATAAAAAAGTGTGGCGACTGATGAACCAAATGGGACTGAAAGCACGGATTCGCTCTAAACGCAGATTTAGTGCTTATCAGGGTAAGGTGGGTAAAATCGCTGATAATGTACTCAAGCGTGATTTTAAAGCAGATCGACCCAACCAAAAATGGGCGACTGATGTCACTGAGTTTAAAGTGTTGGATAAACAAGGTAATGTCAAAAAGCTTTACTTGTCTCCCATCATGGATTTGTTTAATGGAGAAATTGTTAGCTATCAGATGCACAGTAGCCCAAATTATGGCTTGGTTGCCAAGATGCTTGATCAGGCACTAAAGCGACTGCAAGCAGATGATAATGCTGGCAACGATAGCAGCAAACCACAATTGATTCTGCATTCAGATCAAGGCTGGCACTACCAAATGCAAAATTATCAACAAACCTTAAAAGACAACAACATCATTCAAAGTATGTCAAGAAAGGGCAATTGCTTGGATAATGCGGTGATAGAAAGCTTCTTTGGCACATTAAAAGAAGAAATCTTCTTTCATGACAAACATCAAAGAAGATTTACCTCCATTGATGAGCTTAAACAAGCGATTGATGAGTGCATCCATTACTACAATCATGATAGAATAAAGATTAAACTAAAAGGACTAAGTCCTGTAAAATACAGGCGCTTAGTCCTTGATCAAACCACTTAATTTAAACCTAGTCCTTAATCTTAACTTTGTCTAAGATTTGGGGGTCGGTTCAATATTCCCAGACACCCCATAAGAGGTTATACTACCCCAAACTAGGAGTAATCTCTCATGACAAAACAGCGTAAGCAGTACAGCACTGAGTTTAAACTAGAAATGGTCAAACTCATTGAAGAGCAAAATCAGCGTGTTGTTGATGTTGCTAGGCAATATGATATCGGTAAATCTACTTTAGAAAACTGGCTTAAACGTTATCGTCTTGAACTTCAAGGCAAGCCATTAGCCACAGGTCATGCTCTAACACCAGAACAACGAGAGCTTGAACGACTTCGTAAAGAAAATGCCCAGCTAAGACTTGAGCGAGATATTTTAAAAAAGGCATCCGCTCTATTAGCACAAGACAGCTTACTATCCCGCTAATAGAGCAATTGATGGGGCAATACAGCATCGGTAAAGCAAAGCTGTGTCAGTTATTTGGTATTTGCCGAAGTACTTATTATGCCAAGCAAAAACCAAAACTGCCAACACGCAAAGAGATTGAGTTACGCTTATGGGTAAAACAGGCATTTGATTGCTCCAAAGGGTCAGCAGGATCTAGAAGTATTGCTGCTATGGTCAGTCGTACTCATCAGATTAAACTCACACGCTATAAAGCGCGTCAATTAATGAGAGCACAAGGACTTATCAGTCGCCAAAGCATCAAGCATCGCTATCGCTTAGCTGATCAAGCACATACAGTGCATGACAACTTGCTTAAACGGCAGTTTGCACCAGCTGCACCCAATCAAGTATGGGTATCGGATGTGACGTATATTCACACCAAAGCAGGATTTTGTTATTTGGCAGTGGTGATGGATTTATATGCCAGACACATCATTGGCTTTGCCATGAGTGATCGTCCAAACAGTGAGCTGACCACCAAAGCATTAATCATGGCTTATACCATACGCTTTCAACCAACCGGTGTGTTATTTCATTCAGATCAAGGATCTCATTACACCAGTCGCACCTTTGCTGATACTATTGCTAGATGTAAGATGACACACAGTATGAGCAGAAAAGGCAACTGTTGGGATAATGCACCAACAGAAAGATTCTTTCGAAGTTTTAAATATGAGTGGATGCCAAAACATGGTTATGAGAATATTCATGAAGCAAAAGTAGATGTGGCAAGTTATATTCTTGGCTATTACAGTCAACTCAGACCCCACAGCTTTAATAACTACCTAAGCTGTAAGATAAACTACCGTTGTTTACAGTATTAAGGTAAAATACTGCAAATGAACATTCATAAAAATACACGATTGCTTCCCTACCAACGGGAAGCCATTTGGACTGCTTATCACAAGAACAGGCAGTCAGTTACTTCACTAGCATTGGAGTACAAAGTATCAAGACCTACCATTTACAAAGTCTTAAAACTTGCTCGTGTTAAGCTACTCAAGCCCCAAGCCAGTACCAACAATCGCTTTAAACAAGCCAAATATGGTATTAAACGCCTTGCTAAAGTTGAACAATCCATACAGGATAAGCTCAAAAAGCAAGCCAAGCGATACAATAAGTCCTATCCTGGTGAGATGGTGCATGTGGACACCAAACGCCTGCCCTTGCTCAAAGGACAAAATGCCAACAGTCCTAGAGAATATCTATTTGTTGCCATAGATGACTATTCTCGCGAATTGTATGCTGACATCATGCCGGATAAAACAGCCTTTAGTGCAACACAGTTTCTTGTAGAACAAGTGATAGAGCCATGCCCCTACAAAATTGATGTGATTTATTCTGACAATGGCACAGAATATAAAGGCACAAAAGACCATGAATTTTCTCAAGCCTGCTATCAAAACAACATCAATCAAAAATTTACCAAAGTAGGTAGGCCACAAACCAACGGCAAAGCTGAAAGGGTCATACGAACATTAATGGAGCTTTGGCATGATAAACATGAATTTGTCAGCAGTGAGCATAGAAAGCAAGAATTAACCAGATTTCTTAATTTCTACAACACTGTTAGACCGCACTCATCTTTAAGTAAGAAAGATGAGACTACTGGCAAGACTTTAACTTTTACTCCTTATGAGTGGTTAGAGTTTTATTTTAAGCAAAGTGTAAATAACGCTTGAGTTTCTTACACCTAAGCCCTGTTGAAAAAGAACGACAGTTTTTTAACAAAACCCTCTTAGGGGTTGTTTGAAAATAGTTGACCGGTACAAGAATAAGCGGTGTTTTGTTTTTATGTGCTAAACAAGGGGGGTGGTTAGGATGGTTTTTTGGCAAAGACTAATTTGACAATCTGCCAAGCTACTGCCACCGCACCGATGATGAATACCACATCACCAAAGGTGCGCACCCAACGCAAGGTCTCAAGAAACCCTTGCTGCATAAAGCCTTCGCTACGCGCATACCACAAGCCTTCAGTGATGGCGGCGTGTGCTTGGAAGATACCGATTGGCAACAGACTGGTGGCGATCATCAGTACCAGACCAATGTTCAGTGCCCAAAAACCAAGCTTCATCAGCTTATCATCAAAGCGATGTTCAGGGCGTAGATAGCGCACAATCAACAGCACAAAGCCTAGCGCCAAGAAGCCATACACCCCGAACAAGGCAGCGTGTGCGTGCACTGCGGTGGTGTTCAAGCCTTGTAGATAGAACAGTGAGATCGGCGGGTTGATCATAAAGCCGAACACACCCGCACCAAGCATATTCCAAAACGCCACAGCAGTGAAAAATAAGATTGGCCATTTAAGTTTTTGCATCCAAGGCGCTTGATGCTGCTTAGAATAATGCTCATAGCCTTCATAGCCAAGCACCACCAATGGCACAACTTCTAAGGCTGAGAAAGACGCACCCATCGCCATAATCGGTGTGGTCGTACCTGTAAAGTACAAGTGATGGAAAGTGCCTGGAATGCCGCCGACCAAGAACAGTGCCGCTGATGCGATGGCAGAACCTGTGGCAGTGCGATAGCTGACCAAGCCCAAATTATAAAAGATAAAGGCAAATGATGCAGTGGCAAAGACTTCAAAAAAGCCTTCTACCCACAGATGCACCACCCACCAGCGCCAGTATTCCATGATGGCGATGTTGGTGCGCTCACCGTAGAACAGCCCTGAGCCATAGAACAGACCCACGCACAGTACTGATGCGACGAAGATGGCAAGCAGGTTTTTGTCGCCGTGTTGTTTAAAGCCATTGACCCAGCCACGCATCATCAGTACAAGCCAAATCAGCACACCGACCCATTTTAGGATTTGCCAAAAACGACCCAAATCGACATATTCATAGCCCTGATGACCGAACCAGAAATTCAGATCGGCAGGCAAAATATGCGCGACGGCGAAGTACTGCGACGCAAACGAGCCGACACAGACAATGATGAGTGCCACCCACAGAATATCCACGCCAAGCTTTTGGAACTTAGGATCTTTACCGCCATTAATAATCGGTGTCAAAAATAGACCCGCTGCCAAAAATGCTGTCGCAATCCAAAACAGCGCAAGCTGAATGTGCCATGTGCGCAGCAGCGAATAAGGTAGATAATCAGACAGCTGAATGCCGTAGAAGGCTTGACCTTCGACCGTATAGTGCGCGACGACGCCAGCGACAAAGACTTGGGCGACGAATAATGCCGCGACCAAAAAGCCATATTTGCCCAGTGCTTTTTGTGATGGGGTTAGTGCAAGCTTGGTCAAAGGATCGGCACTTGGCGCGTGAATGACTTCTTCTTCGGGTTTTTTAAACGCCCAAATCCAAATCATAAAGCCCACACCTGCGATCAAAAATACCACCGATGCGATCGACCAAATAATATTCTCGGCGGTCGGTACATTGTCAATCAATGGCTCATGCGGCCAGTTATTGGTAAAAGTCGCATCCGTGCCAGGGCGTTCAGCTGATGCGATCCAACTGGTCCAAAAGAAAAAATCCGCCAAGCGTTCACGCGCAGTGACATCAGGTAAGGTGTTGTTTTTCATCGCGAAACTTTCGCGCGTACCGACAAGCTCAGGCGTATCACCATACAGATCGATGTAATACGGCGCAACCGCTTCGATCGCTTGGATGCGCGCATCAGACAGCACAACCGTCTCAGTGCCATTGGCAGCGCTGCTGCGATATTCTTGCTTCATCTGCTCATTGATGCCTGCTTGTTCAGCGGCACTTAGTTCATCGAATGCCTTATTGTACAGTGCTTTGGCTTGGATATTTTGATAAGCGACAAGCTCGCGATGCAGCCAGTCGGCTGTCCAGTCAGGCGCTTGATACGCGCCGTGACCAAGCACAGAGCCCAGCTGCATACCACCTGTGGTTTGCCATGCCGATTGACCATCCAAAATATCTTTTTCGGTCATGATGACATCGCCCTGACTGCTGACGAACTGCGTAGGAATTGGCGGTGCTTGGCGATAGACTTCGACACCACCCCAGCCCAATAGGGTAAATGCGATGAGCAAGGTGCCGATCAGCCAATACCAATGCTTTTTATAATTACCCATCTCTTGCTCCTTGTGGCTTGATAGGGAAAAATGATCAGAAAAAAGTTGTGGATCAACTTGGAAAAATTAAAAGATATATATAAAATACATCTTTACAAGCGTAATTTTACGAGCATTGGTAGAAAAAATCAAGTAAGCGTGTTTAAAAATCTTAAAAATCGCTCAGTCAAGCAGCACAAGCAGCTCGTCTTTATTTTTGATAAAATCATCCAGTGTATAGCGATCCAACACCGCCATAAAAGCTTCGGTAGCTTCGGCGATGGCGGATTTGAGCGTGCAGGCAGGGGCAATGACACAAAATTCATTGCTCGTGGTGCTAAAATCAACCGTCGGAATGCGCGCAGGGTTATTGCTGCTGTGATCATCGCAATCTTGGTACAGTTCATCAAAGCACTGCACCAGTGCAAAATCATGCTCCGTATAGCGAAACAGCTGACCGATATTGATATCACGCGGATGCATCGCCAGACGGATGCCGCCATTTTTGCCGCGCACGGTGTCGATGTAGCCAAGTTTGCTAAGCTGATGGATGATTTTGGTGAGATGGTTTTTGGAAATGTTGTACGCTTGGGCGATGTCGCTGATATTCACAATCTCGTCGCTGCGTGGTTTGACCGCCAAATAAATCAACGAACGCAAAGCAAAATCACTATATTGGGTCAGTCTCATGAATATCACCAAAACAAATCAATGCACCATGATGACAAACAATGCACCAATAATCAAATGAAAATTTGTCATATCCAACAAAAAAGCACCAATTACGGTGCTTTTTTGTGCAAGGTGCGCGATTTATTTGCGCTTACCGGTCAATAGCTCATAGATGAACAGGATGATGATCGCGCCGATCACTGAGAAGATCAGATAGCTAAAGCCTTGTGTTGCGTCCATCCCAAAAAATCCTGAAATAAATGCACCAACATAAGCGCCCGCGATACCCAAAATGATGGTCAAAATCCAGCCCATGCTGTCTGCACCTGGTTTTAGTGCGCGTGCCAACAAACCGACAACCAAACCTACAATCAATGCCCAAATCATATACTTATCTCCAAAAAATTCAATGAGTTATCTATTTACGCTTAAGCTTATGCTTAAGATTGAGTTTTATTGTAACGAAAGATTATCTTACTGTGGGTAGTCGCTGTGTAAGTAGGGTATGCTTTCGGTAGTAGGGTCTTAATATTCTTACACAACTGTAAGTATGGTCTATGAAATTCAAAAGAATACAGCGACCGCTTGCCTTGCTGTAGGATCAAGCAAAAATTTACACCAGTAGCATCATTATGTAAAGTTAATCAATCACCCATAAAAAAACAGCCATCATCTGACGGCTGTTTTTCTTTATAAATCATGTACTTAGCAAGTTTTATCCACTGTCTCAATGACATTTAGATCAAAGCCTGAGAGCGCATTGAATTTGACCGGGCTTGATAATAGGCGCATATCTTTGACGCCAAGATGTTTTAAGATTTGTGCGCCGACACCGATGGTTTGATATGGGGCGCGGCGGTTTTTGCTGCTGGTTTGGCTTGGGTTTTTCAAGGTATCAAACGCATCTGCCAAACCCAGTTCATCACCATGACCGATCCATACCAGTACGCCATGCTCAGCATCGCTGATTTCGGCTAGGGCGTTGTGAATCGTCCAGTGGCTGCCTGTGGTGTGGATGCCGAACAAATCTTTCATTGGGCTAAAACTGTGCACGCGCACTGTGCTGACGCCGCCTGCTGTTGGCGTGCCTTTAACGAATGCCAAATGCACATCCTCTGAGCCAAACTCACTAAAGCGATAGGCAGTGAATGCGCCGTGCGCGGTCTCGACTTCAAAATGCTCAACTTCGCTCACCGTCTGCTCGGTCGCCATGCGGTATTGGATCAGATCAGCGATCGTGCCGATTTTTAGCCCATGTTCTTTGGCGAAAATCTCCAAATCATCACGGCGCGCCATCTCGCCATCTGGCTTGATAATCTCGACGATCACAGACGCAGGCTCAAGTCCTGCTAGGCGTGCCAAATCACAGCCTGCTTCGGTGTGTCCAGCGCGGTGCAGCACGCCGCCTTTACGCGCCATGATCGGGAAGATGTGTCCTGGTTGGACGATGTCGGCAGGTTTGGCATTGGCAGCGACAGCCGCACGCACGGTAGTGGCACGATCTGATGCTGAGATGCCAGTGGTGACGCCTTCAGCCGCTTCGATGGATAGGGTGAAATTGGTGCTGAATTTCGCGCCGTTTTTGTCGCTCATCAATGGCAGATCCAGCTGTTTGCAGCGCTCTTCGGTCAAGGTTAAGCACACAAGCCCACGCGCATGAGTAATCATAAAATTGATCGCTTCAGGGGTGATGTGGCTTGCCGCCATGATCAAATCGCCTTCGTTTTCGCGGTCTTCATCGTCCATTAAGATGACCATTTTGCCTTGTTTGATGTCTTCGATGATCTCAGAAATGCTGTTCATAGCCATGATTTTTACCTTTTTTATTGTTGTTTATGAAAAATTTTGAAAATCAATCCAAAAATATGTCACTACTATGGGGGCGTTTGGCTCATTATAAAGGGTTTTGGAAAAATTTGTTAGCCATTTTTTAGCCAATTAATAAAGGCATAACTCGTCTGTTCTTTTTGATTATCGCCAAATTCATAAAAGTGCGCATCCAGTAAATTATCAGGCAAATACTGCTGTGGGTAATAGTGATTGGGATAATCATGCGGATAAATATAGCCGACGCCATAGCCGTCTGATTTCATAAGCTTGGTAACGCCATTTCGTAGGTGCAGCGGTACGGGCGATTGGTCGGTTTCGGCAAGTTTCATCGCGGCATTGATGGCGTTGTAGCTAGTGTTTGACTTAGGGCTATTGGCAAGATACACCACCGCTTGCCCCAGAATGATGCGCGCTTCGGGCATGCCGATGGACTGCACTGAGCGCAGGGCAGTGTCGGCGATCAGTAGCGCATTGGGATTGGCAAGTCCGATGTCTTCACTGGCAGCGATTACCAGTCTGCGCGCGATAAAGGCAGGATCTTCGCCTGCTGTGAGCATCCGAGCCATCCAGTACAAGGCAGCATCAGCATCACTGCCACGGATGGATTTGATCATCGCTGATACCAGATCGTAATGATTGTCCCCTGATTTGTCATAGCGCACCAGTGACTGCCCTGCCACGGCGGTGACGCTTTGATTATCGATGATCACAGGCTCAGCCCCAGCTGCCACAAGCTCCAACAGATTCAGCGCGCGCCTTCCATCACCTTGGGATAGGTCGATGAGTGCGGTTAAGTCATTGATGATGATTTGTTTGGTTTTTAGTACGCTGTCTTTATAAATAGCGCGGTCGATGAGCGCGGTGATTTCATCGGCGCTTAGGGGGTTTAATTTATACACTTGGCAGCGCGACAGCAGGGCATTATTGACGCTGAACGATGGATTTTCGGTGGTTGCGCCGATAAAGGTAATCTCGCCTGTTTCTACCGCTTGTAATAGCGCGTCTTGCTGGGCTTTATTAAAGCGATGAATCTCATCGACGAAGACTACAGGCGGCTCGTGGAATAAGCCATCATCTGCCGTCAGCACTTCGCGCAGCTCTTTGACGCCGCTACTGATAGCGGATAAGGGGCGAAACGGTCGGTTCACCGCATGGGCAAGCAGCATGGCGATCGTCGTCTTGCCGATGCCTGCTGAGCCGTGTAGGATGATCGATGGCAAAAAACCTTGGCGGATGATGTTCGATAAAGGCGCGCCTTGTCCTAATAGATGGCTTTGTCCGATGACATCATCAAGGCGTGTCGGTCGCATTCGTTCGGCGAGTGGTTTCATGGTAAATTGCCCAATAGCAAAAGTTGTGCTATTGTAGCATGGATTATTTTTGTGTACCAAACGCAGATATTGCCCAGTCATACTCAGCCACACTCTGTTATCATTTAACCATACCTATGTTCTCCAATCCTTTGACTTATCCTAAGCTTAGCCGTGCCTTGAGTGATGGCGAAAAAGCAATCGCCAAAAGTGTGTTTGGTGATGCCATTGATCTTGAGAGCATTCGGCTAAAAACAGCGTGGTGGGTGCTAAAGGGCTTTGCAGTGTCGCCTAATGGCAATATCTATTTTCACCCTGATGACTGGATGGAAGATGTTTCATGTGAAACATTGGTGCGCCGTGCGTGGCTGATCCATGAGCTGACCCATGTGTGGCAGGTGCAGCAAGGGCGTGCGGTGTTTTGGCGAGCATTATTTAACCGCAAATACCGCTATCAATTCGATGGCAAGGATTTTGGTCGCTATGGCGTCGAGCAGCAAGCGCGCATGGTTGAAGAGTATTATATCCGCCGCGAGATGGGATTGGACTGTAGCGCGTGGCAGGCGTGTGTGCCATTTTTGCCTAATTTTCCTGATAAAGAGCTTGTCTGATTCTCTAAAGATTTTTGGCTTTGATAAGTATTTGGATTGATTTTATAATTAAAATAATAACAAACTGCATTAATACACTTGCCTAATACTCCAAGTGTTAATTTTTATTATTGATAATGATTTTTATTTTGAATATAATAATAACGATGGCGTGACCAGTTTTGTACCATATCTGATCACTGAATAATAACAAAAGAAAAAAGAGAGCATATTATGTCAAAACGCCTAGCACTATTATCTACAGCTGCCGCACTTGTATTGGCTGCTTGCCAACCTGCCAACCAAACCGATGCCGCCGATGCCAAAAAAAGCGAAAGTGAGCTTGCTCCTGCCATCGCTGCAGCGAGCGCTGATCTGAGCCGTGAAACTGACGCGTACAAAGCATGGGTGAGCGATGAGATCGATCAGTTGGTGACAGGCACGCAAGCTTTCGCCGATGCGCTCAAATCAGGCAATCTTGATGAAGCCAAACGCCTATATCCTTTGGTGCGTATGCACTATGAGCGCAGCGAGCCGATTGCAGAGAGCTTCGGCGATCTTGATCCGCGCATCGATAATCGCGAAGCTGATCTGGAAGCAGGAGAGGCATGGACAGGCTTTCATACCATCGAAAAAATTCTTTGGACACAAAACACCACCCAAGGCACTGAAGCCTTGGCGGATCAACTGGTCAATGATGTCAAAGAGCTGCGCGCCAAAATTCCAACGGCTGAAGTCACAGGCGATCTGATGGTGCAAGGTTCTGTTGATCTACTAAACGAAGTATCGACCAGTAAGATCACAGGCGAAGAAGAGATTTTCTCAAAAACGGATCTGTATGATTTTAAGGCTAACATCGAAGGTGCTGAGAAGATTTTTGAAATTTTAAAAGATAAAATCAATGCCAAAGATCCTACCTTGGTGAAGGCCTTACAAGAGCGATTCGCCGCGGTCAATGAACTGCTTGCCAAGCACCAAGTCGGCGATCAACATTATAAATCTTATACCGATCTGACCGAAGAAGACACCAAGGCGCTTGCCGAAGCGGTCAATAAATTGGGCGAACCATTGGCACAAATGGGCATTGTCCTAGAATAAACCACACAAAAGCTGGGCATGATGCTCAGCTTTTGACATTTTGGTACTTATGATAAAAAGTCTTTAAATCATCAAGCAAGAATAACAATAACAACAGGGGGTCTTATGACACAAGCACATACACCATCGCAGCGACGGTTTTTGCAAGGGTTTGGTGCGGCTTCGTTGGCATTGGGTTCGGCATCTTTGGTGGCGTGTCACAGGCAAGATGGCAAGGCGTTAGATGCCACAAGCGATGCATCTGTGCCTGATTTTGCTCGGCTGCGTTATGACTTTTTTGGCGAGCATCAAGCAGGGATCACGACGACTGCGCAGCGGCATATTTATTTTTTGGTCGCGGATCTACATACCGATGACATCGATGCCGTGCGCCAAATGTTCAAAGACTGGACGGCTGCCGCTGCTCGACTGACCCAAGGTGAGAACATCGCTGACTACGGCAAAAATGGCTATGTGCCGCCGACTGATACCGGTGAAGCGGACAGTTTGGGTGCGTATGGCTTGACTTTGACCTTCGGTGTTAGCCGCAGTTTTTTGGATAAATTGGGTTTATCGGATAAAGCACCAGCAGAGTTTCGTGATTTGCCAAATTTTGCGCGTGATCAGATCCGACCTGAGCTATCTGGGGGTGATCTGTGTATCCAAGCCTGCGCCGATGATCCGCAAGTGGCATTCCACGCGGTACGCCAACTGGTACGCCAAGCGCGCTCAACCATCACCATGAAATGGTCGCAAGATGGCTTCACATCGTATGACGACACCGCCCAAACCTCACGCAATCTGTTCGGCTTTAAGGATGGTACCGCCAATGTACTTACGCTCAAAGATGCGGACAAATACATCTGGGCGGACTCTGCACCTTGGCTGACAGGCGGCAGTTATTTGGTGGTACGGGTGATTCAGATGCACCTTGAGACTTGGGATCGCACATCGCTAAAGGGTCAAGAAGAGACCTTCGCGCGGCATCGTGATACAGGCGCGCCACTGGGGCAGGGTGATGAGTTTGCTGCCTTTGATCCTGATGCCAAAGATACCAATGGCAAACCTGTGATGCCTGCGGTGGGGCATACCACGCTTGCCAATAAAACAGGCACGCAGATCCTGCGCCGTTCGTATTCGTACGCCAGTGGCATTGATACCAAGACAGGGCAGTTCAATGCAGGATTGCTGTTCATTTCTTTTCAAAAATCCCCTGAGCAATTCATCACCATCCAAAATGCGCTAGGACGCATGGATAAGATGAATGAGTACACCACGCACATCGGCAGCGGGCTGTTTGCGTGCTTTGGTGGGGTGAAATCGGGCGAATATTTGGGTCAAGCACTGCTTGAGATGGCATAATTATGAAAAAATTTCTACACAGCGCCATCATCAGCGCAGCGATTACAGTTGGCATGACAAATACAGTGACAAGCACTGCGATGGCAAGCACACCAAGCACTGATCATACCAATACTGCCACACAAGTACAAATAAGCACCGCACAGCCGCTGAACTTCAGCCCTTTATTCATCGAATTATCCGATGCGATGAGTGCGCTAAAAAATGGCGATGATAAGAGTGCCATCGCGCATTTACAAGTGATCAAAATCGCCGTGTCCGCCATGCCGATGGATACAGCGCACGCACACAATATCAATACCGCGCTCGATGCCGCGATCAGTACACCAACGGATGCACAGCTATCGGTGGTATCGACAGCACTGTATGCGGCTGAACAAGCCCAAAATCCTGTGGATCATGACAAGCAGCGTCACAAGTTCGCTGAGCAAATCTTGCCTGCCTATGACAAGATGCTGCCTGTACTGCACGCGATGACGCCACAAGATCCTGCCAGTGTCGATGCAGCGCGCCGTGCTTATGCAGCGTTTAACAGTGTGTGGCTTAGCAATGAGCGCATGGTGCGAAAGGCAAGTATGGCGCATTATGGCGGTATCGAGACGGCGATGGCGCTGATGCGTGTCGCCATCGAAAGCACTCCTGCCAACACCGAACTGCTCAGCACCCAAACCGATGCGCTCAAGGTGCAGCTAGACAGTTTTATTTCAGGTCAAGCGGTGCAGACACAGGCGCAGACGATGGGTTTGGCAGATGCCACACAGCTACTTAAGCAGGGCTTGAGCGCATTCCAAAATCACGATCAGAAGGTAGGCTCGGAGAAAATCGCTGAGTTTATCCGTGTCTGGAGCGGTGTCGAAGGGCAAGTCAGCACGCGCAATCCATCACTGTATGGGCGCATCGAATCACAGCTGCCGATCGTGATGGCACATGGCGATGATCCCAAGCAGCAAGCGGTACTGTCAGACTTGATCGCTGAGCTTGATGCCATCAATCCGACCACCGAATACACCGCGATCGATGCAATGCTGATTTTATTGCGCGAAGGATTAGAAGCGCTGCTGATCGTCGTCGCGCTGTTATCCGCCTTGAGCGTCGCTAAGCAAAGCCGTGGCAAGGCGTGGGTCTATGCAGGCGTGGCATCAGGCTTGATCGCAAGCGTGCTTGCTGCCATCGCTCTGCAGTCGCTATTGCCTGCGACATCATCGGGTGCGGGTCGTGAAGTGTTTGAAGGAGTGATCGGTATCATCGCGGTGGTGATGATGATCGGTATCGGTGCGTGGCTGCACAGCAAATCATCAGTGCAGTCGTGGAACGCCTTTATCAAGCGGCACATGGGACAGGCACTGACCACAGGCAGTTTTGTTGGGTTATTTGGCTTGAGTTTCTTATCGGTGTTTCGCGAAGGGGCGGAGACTTTGCTGTTTTATGTGGGGATTTTGCCGAATATCAGCATGACCAATTTTCTGCTTGGTATCATGCTTGCACTTGTGGTGCTTATGGTCGTTGCCTTTGTGATGCTCAAGACTTCTGCCAAATTGCCCATCCCTAAGCTGTTTGCGATTTTGACTTGGGTTATTTACTTTTTGGGCTTTAAAATTTTGGGCGTCAGCATCTTAGCACTACAGCTGACCAATCACTTGCCGCGCCATGTCTTATTTGGTGTGCCTGCGATCGAGTGGGCGGGATTTTATCCGACGCTTGAGAGTATTGGCGCGCAGCTTTTGTATGCGATTTTGATTATTGCGCTGCAGTATTATTTGAAATACAAAACCCATGCCGCCGCCCACGCATGATCGATGATAAAAGCCGTCTTGGACGGCTTTTTGGTATGGATAAGTTGAGATTAAATTGAGAGATCTATTTTATTGCCTGTGATCATTGCCTTGATAAGGTTTTGTTTTTCAACAAAACTCATACCGATGGCGGATAGCACATGGAGCGGGATTAATAGATACAAGCTATTTGCCAAAATCTCATGCAACTCTTGTAGCCACTCTTCACCCCAATAGGCATCAAGGCCCATCAGATATCCTGTGACACCAAGAGCGATAATCACGCCCCACAGTGCAAACATCATCAGCGCGCCAAAAGGGTTATGCCCAAGGTGCGTGCCTTGTTTACCAAAGCCTTTCAAGTGATTCTTGATACGGCGCGGCGTCGGGAAAAAATCGCTAAAGCGTGCATATTTAGTACCAATAAAGCCCCAAATTAGCCGCGACACCACCAAGGCTGCCACCGCATAGCCGACATATTCATGCCATGTGCTGCCTTCTTCGATTAGCTCGGTCAAATTGACAAAAATACCGATGGCGACAAGCCAATGCGTCAGACGCACCCAGATGTCCCAGACTTTGACAGTTTTAGCGGTTGTGGTGGCAGTGGTGTTCATGGGTTTTACTCTCTTAGATGGCCAGATTATTCGATTTCACTTTTGACGATTTTGCCAGTTTTCATATCGAAGTACATTTCTACTTTTTTACCTTTTGGGCTTTTGCCGTACAGCTCATAGCAGTTGCCGCTGACTTTGAAATTTTTTACCGTAAAGCCTTTGTTAATCAGTGCTTGCTCAAGGGCTTTTTGGGGAATATGCTCTTTGGCAGGATAGCTTGGGCAAGTGGCAGATGCCAGTGCGCTGGTGCTGGCAATGAGTGTAGCGCAAGCGATGGCAAGGGTTTTGATGTGTTTCATGATATGCTCCCAAATGGAAAAATAAACTTAAGGGTTAAAATATCCACCATGTTTTGGTGTGAGCATAGTATAGGTGAGAAAGCTGAAGATAAGCTGAAGAAATTGAAAAATTTTAAAAAATTTATTTTCTATATACTAAATGATAACGGTTCTAGGAGTGAGAAATATTTGCATCAAAGCCACTTGTATTTTGGTAAAATTTTGCCTAGAATACATCGAATATGGAAACCCAACGATCAAGGAGAGATGATGAAAACTGCCCCATCCACACTTGCCATTGCTCTAGCCTTAGCGGTCAGTGGCACAGCGCACGCCCAGACTTATAGCCAGACAGTGTTTTTCGGTGATAGCCTGACCGATACAGGGCGACTGAAATCGATCGTAACAGGCGTAAAACCTGCTGTCGGCGAGCAGCTACAAAACTCTTTTACCACCAATCCTGATCCTGTATGGGCGACTCATTTGGCAAATAGCTTAGGCACAAGTGCAGATGCCAATACCACTGCCAATGCAGGTGGCACTAACTATGCCGTCGGCGGCGCGCGCTCATCTGAGACGGTGAGTTGGAACGGTATGTTCGACATCCCAACGACCAATCAACAAATCCTAACCCACCTTGCCCAAAATCAAGGCAAAGCAGATCCAAATGCGCTCTATACCGTGTGGATCGGCTCAAATGACTTAATCGCCGCGGCTAATCCAGCCATCGGTCAGCTTGAAGCTTTAGAAAAAATCACCGCTGCGGTAAAAGCTACCGCCACTGATGTCGCAACACTAAAAGCCACTGGCGCGCAGCATATCTTAGTACCAAATGTGCCTGCTTTGGGTTTGACGCCGCGTGCGATTTATGCCGAAAAAGTTTTGGGCGTAGAAGGGGCGATGGATAAGGCAAATTTGGCAGCAAGCTTGTATAATGAGAATTTGTACAAGGCATTAAATGGTTTGGATGCCAATATCATCCCTGCCAATACCTTTGGGTTATTGCAAGAAGTGACAAGCGATCCGCAGGCGTTCGGCTTTAGTAATACAATGGGCGTGGCGTGTAATATGCCAGCGCGCACAGATAATGAAAACGATCCAGCATCGACATCGCTTGCCTGTACGCCAAATAACTTGGTCGCACCTGATGCCAACCAAACCCATCTGTTCGCCGATGACATTCACCCATCTGGACGCACGCATCAGATCTTGGCAGAATATTATCAATCCCTACTGACTGCGCCTACTGCGATCGGTCAGCTGCCCAATGTCATTTTACAAAGTAGCGCCAATGATGCGCAGTCGCTGAACCGCCGTATGAATCAGCTGCCTGTGAGCAAAAACAGCGTCTGGGCAGATGTCAGCGCAAGTGATGTCGATAGCGGTGATGTGAGCACAGATGGTGTTAATCCAAGCGTCACCATCGGTGCAGGCTTTGGTGGTAAGGCATCGCACACAGGCGCGTATGCGAAGTTTGGCAAACAAAATTATCAGTTGGGCACGCAGATCGATGCCGATGTCAAAAGCTATGGCGTCGGTGTGTATCATCGCCATGATTTTGATAAGCTGAGCGTTAATCTACAAGCAGGCGTGGATAAGCTTAAAGTTGATACCGATCGCGATATCGCTTGGGCAGGCGCACCACGCACGCACCAAGCTCGTGCCGATGGTACGCGACTGCACGCAGGGGTGCAAGCTGGTCTGATGCTCACGCACGGCGCGTTCAGCTATCGCCCTTATCTTGGGCTGACAGCACAAGAAGTGACGCTGCAGGATTTGGTCGAAGATCAAAGCACGCTTGCCACAGCCCTGCGCTTCTCGAACCAATCGCGCAAATCGCTACAGGGTGAGATCGGTGTCAATGGCGCGTATCAAGTCAATGACCGCTACAGCGTGTACGGTGGCGTCGGCTACCTGCATGAGTTCAAGGATGATGATCGCACCGTGCAGGCGCGTCTGCTGTCTTTACCTGCCTATCAGCGCGACTATGGCGTAACTGTCGCGGCAGCTGATACCAGTGGCGTGACCGCGCATTTGGGGCTTGCAGCAAAGCTGAATGACGCGGCGATGCTCAATGCATCAGTTGCGACCAATCAATTAAACAGTGACGAGAAATCACTGACAGGTCTGGTCGGTATCCAAGCGCAGTTTTGATTAACCTGCTTAAATAGCAAAACCTTGCTCAAAATCATGGGCAAGGTTTTTTTAATTTTATTAATCAATTGTTTAGCATTGCGTTTATGTCAAATCATACCAACGCCTGAGATGCCACGGGCAAGCTTGGCGGCGGTATTGTCTGTTAAGCCACAAATAAAGTCCAAAACTGTCATATAGTCTTCGTACAGGCTTTGGCGATTTTCTTTATCAAAGCCTAGTAAATCAAGAGCAAGCGTATGCTTGGTAGATAAGACACTGCCATGATGATGTGCATAGATGGCAGGAATGAATAAATCCAGCAGCGTCGATAGACAGCCAAAGGCAGCGATCTCGGTGGCAAGCTTGCTGTTGTGACGGAAGATTTCATCAGCGGCAAGCTTTTTGGACTTATTAAGCATATCTTTAATATCAGGATCGATGACAGCAAGCAGATCTTTGTGTTCAAATTGCCCTGTCAGTAGCGCATCATGATGTGTCATAAACGCACGCGTCACTGCTTCGACCGCACGACCGATGGCTGTACCACGCATCGCACCCAGACGCTGTTCGGTGTTTTTGATATTAATCAGCTTATCATAGTCGATGATATTTTTTAATACGCCTTGAAAATCATTGACTGAGATCATCCCCATCTCGACCGCATCTTCTAGGTCTAATAGCGCGTAGCAGATGTCATCTGCCGCTTCCATCAGATAGGATAACGGATGTCTTGCCCAGTGGTCGGTGGCGATTTTTGGTAGATCGAGCGTTTCGCTGATGTGGCGAAATAGCGGCAATTCACTTTGATAAATATTGAATTTTTGCCCTTTGCCTTTGGGATTATCACTTGCCCAAGGATATTTGATCAGCGCGCCGATACTGGCAGCGGTCAGGCGCATACCACCTTGGGATTTATACATTTCAAGGTTTAATACCGTACGCAGACTGTGGGCATTGCCTTCATAAGTGCAGATGTCACTGCGCTGCTTGTCTGTTAAATTTTCTAAATAATGTGCGTGCTTAGGATCGCAGAACCATTCGCGTAATGCCTGCTCGCCTGTATGTCCAAACGGTGGATTACCCAAATCATGCGCAAGGCACGCCACCTGCACCACCGCACCGATGCTGTTGGCGCTGAAATCTGGTGGCAGTAGCCCTGCATCATACAAAGCAGCGCCGACTTGGTTGCCGATACTGCGCCCGACGCTTGCCACTTCGACGCTGTGCGTTAGGCGGTTGTGCGTGTGGTCAGACTGTGCAAAAGGATGCACCTGTGTTTTGCGCCCAAGCTTACGAAACGCACGGCTGAACACCACGCGATCATAATCGATGTGAAAATTGCTGCGGATGTTATTGCCTGTGGCGGTGGTTTTGGGCAGGATTGCACCATTGATGACGCTAAATCGCGTCGTCGAGAGCCGCGTTTGCCACAGGTCTTTGGCAGTGGTTGTATCGAAATTTGTCGGCATCACATTCCTTGTTTGGGCTGATTATTCCTTCACCGCCATGGTGATGGTGTAGGTTTTGCCTTGTTTGATTTTATCGCTGTTGCCGAACACTTCAGTGAATGAGCGTTTCATAAAATCGCGAAGACCGTTGATGGTGACGACATAAAAACGTGCGCCCGTCTCCATCGCATTGTATGCATCTAATAGGTACAGATAGTGCTGCTCTTTGCTGGCTTTGGCGGGCAGATTGCTCATCACTAGGCTGAATTTGCGATTTTTATCGACATGATAAAAGCCGTTCGACAGCATGACTTCAGCATTATTCAGACCATTTTTTTGGCAGTTTAATTTGGCATATTCGACCGCGACAAAGTCCTTGTCAATCAGCAGATGCTGACCGTTTGGGCATTCGCGCGCAGCAGTCATGCCAAGCACGCCATAGCCGCAGCCTAAATCGATCGAATTGTCATCAGCTTGAAAATCAATATAATCAAGCAGCATCAGACTGCCATCATCGAGTTTTTCTGGGCTGAAAATCCCCCAAGTGCTGGTGAAATCAAAGGGCTTGCCAAGCACTTCTTGGCGAAAGGTGATGTCATCGCGCCAGTGTTTGGATTTGGTAAGTAGATCAGGATCGATTTGGTGCATGATGGACTCTTAGAAAAATAAGGGTTGGTAACTATTGAGTAAATTTTAGCACACAATGGCGCGTGTCGCCCAAGATTTTCGCTCAATCGGCATAAGTCAAAATCAGCGGACGGCGACCGATGGCGGTTTCGTTTAAGATTGGCTTGAGACTATCTAGGCGCGCCTTGATGTGATCGGTGGTGGCGCGCGCATAGGCGGCAGCGTCAGGCGTGATGCGCGGGTCGTGTTTGCCAAATAAATATGCATCAAGCAGCCGCTCAGCGTGCATGCCATCACGGCAATAATGCAGCACACCGCGATGCTCATCGTCAAACAGCGTGCCGACCGCGCTCATCTCTGCCAAGGCAATGCCAAGCGCACCATCTTCGCCGCCTAAGCTGCGAAACAGCGTATCGGTTGGAAAACCACCACAGCCAAGAAACAGCGCACGGCGAAAAATCATATTCCCGCCCACCGTCATCTGTAAAATATCCCAAGCCTTGCCTAAATCAGGACGATCGGCATAGCGCGCAGGCAAATTGATGGCGCGTAGTTTGAGTCGCAGTAGGCTTAAGTTTGGCATCAAGGCAAAGATGCTTGGCACGACATCGAGCGCGCCATTTTCATACGCATCATCAGCATCGATAAAGGCAATGAGCTCAGCACTACTGCACAGCGCGCCGAAATTTCGTGCAAATGCTACGCCGCTATTGGCAGGCAGATGATGGGCGATGATGTTGTCATGCTGCTTGGCAAGAGCATCAATGCGTGCTGCGGTATCATCGGTCGAGCCATCATTGACCAGAATAATGTGCTGACAGGCAGACTGATTCAGCACACTTGCCACCGTGCGATCTAGGGTATCGGCAGCGTTATAACAAGGAATGATGACATCAAGGCTTGGGGTGTTGATTGGATTGTTCATATAACTCTTTGAGTTTGTTTATGATTTTTGGAAAATAGCAAGAGATTTTTGGATAAAATCAATTTAGCAAACTAACCACGCGGATGGTGCTTGGTGTGCAGATCTTGCAGTCGCTGAGTGGCGACATGGGTATAAATCTGCGTCGTGGACAGATCGCTATGCCCAAGCAAAAGCTGTACACTGCGAAGATCTGCGCCGTGATTGACCAGATGCGTGGCAAAGGCATGGCGCAAAGTGTGCGGCGAAATATCGCTTTTAATCCCTGAGATGCGCGCGTATTTTTTGATGATATGCCAAAAATTATGCCGCGTCATAAAGCCGCCTTGCTCGGTCAAAAACACCGCCTGACAGCGATTGCTATCACCCAGTAAGCTTGCGCGTATTGCCAAATATTCTTCGAGTGCGGTCTGAGCATATTCACCGAGCGGCACAAGGCGCGTCTTATTGCCTTTGCCTGTGATCACGATCCAGCCTGAGTTTAGGTTTAGCATATCCAGTGATAAGCCCACAAGCTCAGAGACACGCAGTCCGCAGGCGTAGAGCACTTCAAGCATCGCCTTGTCACGCGCGCCTAAGATGGTTGTGGTATCGGGGGCGTTTAGCAGGGCATTGACATCATGTTCGCTTAAGGATTTGGGCAGATTTTTGCTAAGCTTTGGTGATTTAAGCTGTTCGGCAGGATTGTCATCGCGCGCGCCTGTGTCGATTTGCCATAAGAAAAATTGCCGCAAGCTTGCCAAACTTCGCGCGATCGAGCGTTCGGATTTGCCTTGCTTGGATAGGTTTTGTAGGTGCAAGCTGACATCGGTGCTGTGCCACTGGGTCAAGGGCGTCGCGGATGTGCGAATGCACTGGCGCAGATCTTGGCTGTAGGCGTTGCGCGTGGCGGTCGATAAGCCACGCGAGAGCATCGATGCGCGAAACTGGCTGAGATAATCGGGGTCATCATCGCAGATGACGGCGATTTCTTGGCGGGCGGTGGTTGCTTTTGCCATGATGAATGCTGATCAAATTTTGAACAAATTTCGGTCAAATATCAGGCAAATCAGCCCAATTTCTTGGCAATCACATAGCGATAACTGCCATCATTGAGCGTCTCTTGGCTAACGAGTGTATGCCCCAGATGACGGCAAAAATTGGGAATATCGCGTGTGGTCGCAGGGTCGGTGGCAAGCACTTCGATATGCTCACCACCTTGGGCTGTGCGCACGGCTTTGTGCAGTAGCATCACAGGCTCGGGGCAAATCAGCCCTTTGGTATCTAAAGTGTGGTCGGTCATAACGGTTCCAAAAATGATAATAACTGATTGATTTTAAAAATATTTTGTGAATTAAGATGCGACTTTTTCTTCCAAAAACGCCAAAAACTTGCGCAGATTCACCCGAAACAAAAACGGCATCCCAAACCACGCAATCATCGCCAAAAACAAGCCCATAAAAAACGCCGTATCCATGCCACTCATCACAAGGCGAATTAGCGTAAAACCAAGCAAACCCACGCCTGTCAATAAAATCATGCTAATAATCGAAAAATCAACGATGCGATAGCGAATCAGCAGCCACGCGTGATATAGGCTCAGCGGCATACTGATACCGATCAGTATGTAGGGCAAATAATGAAACGCATAATAAATCACGCTGCTGTCGCGAAAACTTGCCATGCTCGCGAGCGTGCCGAACGCACAAAATGCAACGATGGCAGCCAAGCCCAAATACACACTGACATTGGCAAGGGTGATGGCGTGGCGGATTTTGGGAATGAGCGTTTGATAAATGGCGGTATTTGACATAATCTTGGCAGGTTTTGGGTCGGTGATTTGATGGATTTTATTTAACAATCAAGGATAATTTTTGGGTTAATTGTGTAATTACTTTAAATAATCACACATCTTTGACGCTGTCTTTGTGGCTATTGACATAAATCGCCAGCTCAGGCGCGTAATAATAACCATCGATGAGCAAACACGCCGAAATGTCATCAATCGGCTCGGTAGGCGAGCTGATCCAGCCATTATCCAGGGCGATTTGTCGTGCTTCTTTTGAGCTTAGGCGTTCATCATAGATGAAGACTTTTATCGCTTGGCGGCGTTCGGCAAGGCGGTGCGCCAATCGGCGTGCGAACTTATGCGCACGCTTTGAGAGCATCGACTCTGTGCCGTCCATGTTCAGCGGCAAGCCCACTAGCACTTCGTTGATTTGCCATTCTTGGATGATGCCAAGCAGATTGTCCCAGTCGGGCTGACCGTTGTCCATCGCCAAAATATCAAAGGGGCGCGCGTCGCGGGTGATGCTGTTGCCCAGTGCCATGCCCATTTTTTTCACCCCAAAATCTAGGGCAAGGATCAAAGTCGGTGTCGTCATTAGGCATACCCCAGTGTATCGACCAGTTTGTTTGGATTGATGCCGATTTTGCCAAGTGCGGCTGCCAAGCGATCTTCGTACGACAAGCCAAATAAAATCGTCAAATCTGCAGGGCAGATGAACCAATCACCTGCGCGTACTTCATCATCAAGCTGCCCCTTGCCCCAGTTACAAAAACCCATGCACAACAGATAATGTTTGATGGCATCTTGGGATAGGTTTTCTAAGATGTCTTTACTGGTGGTCAGGCAGACATTTTCACTGATGACAAAGGATGATTTATAATCAGGCAAACCTGTGTGCAGCACAAAGCCAGCTTCGGGGCGCACAGGGCCACCGGCGAGCGCAGGCGTGTTCATCGCTGCTTGGCTGACTGGCAAATCAAGCTCGGACAATAGACCGCCGACACTACTGGATAAAGGGTCATTGATGATAAATCCCCATGCACCATCGGTGGTATGGCGACAGATGTAGATGACTTTATCGATGAATCGCTCATCGCGCATCTGCGGCGTCGGAACGAGAAAATGATGAACAAGCTTGTCATTGGGCATCGTGTGCATGATCATTCCTTGTCCGCCTTTGGTTTTTTGCTCTTGGCAGGTGTGGCATCATCGGCACGGTCTGCATGATCAGTGGTGAATTTTTCAAGTTTATCAATCGATGTATTCGCCGTCAGCTCATCGGTGTGGCGGATGTCATCAAGCAGGCTCTTGGCGTGCGCGCGCGTGGCTGCGGTGATATTCACGCCACCGCTCATGCGTGCCAGCTCATCGATCTGTGCTTCATCTGTGATGATACTCATATCGCTCACCGTCTGCTCGCCATGCTCTTTATGCACCAGAATGTGGCGATGGGCAGCAGCAGCGACTTGGGCTTGGTGAGTGATGGCAAGGAGTTGTTGGTGCTTGCCAAGTGTGCGTAATAGCTCGCCGACCACTTGGGCAGTACCGCCACTGATACCGACATCCACTTCGTCAAACACCAGCGTCGGACCAGTTTCACTGCCGTCACCTGATGCCATCACCTGCATCACCAGTGCCATGCGCGATAATTCACCGCCTGATGCCACCTTGTGCAAAGGCTGTAGCGGCATACCGACATTGGCACTGAATAATAGGGCAATGTCATATTTGCCATGCTGATTGTACTGATCGCTCGGCTTATCACTAAAGCCAAACTCGCAGCGTGCATTGGGCAGGGCAAGTGGTAGTAGCCGCGCTTCTAGTCGCTCGCAGATGTCAGGGGCGATCGCCATGCGCGCCTGATCAAGCGTATCTGCACACGCCAAATACGCATCATACGCGTCCTTGACCTTGGCATCCATTGTGTCATTATCAGGCAGACCACCCAGCATATTGAGTTCTTCTTGCCATGCGGCTGCATCACCGATCAGCTCGTCTATCGGCGTGTGATATTTGCTGGATAAGCGATGTGCTAATGAAAGTAGATTATTAAGCTCTTCTAATCGTGCTTCATCGGGTAGCTGCTGCTCGGCATAGTCGGCAAGCTTGGCAGCAGCGTCATTGATCTGCTCTTGAGCAAGAGCAAGCAGCTGACTGCATTCGCTGAAAGTCTTACTGGCAGATGCATTATTATCACAGATGCGCATCGCACGCCCAAGCAGGCTTGCCACCGATGGCGTATCGTCATCATTATCCAGTAGCACCGTCGCTTCGGTCGCCACGCGCATTAAGTTTTCAAGGTTTGATAATTCATCGTATTCAGCTTCCGCTTCAGCGAAATTGACCGCCAATAATGGCTCAATGTCGGCAAGCTTGGCGGATAATAATGCCATGCGATCGGCACGCTGTGCAGATTGGGCTTTGGCGTCGTCGGCTTGTTTTTTGATGGTTTGATAAGCGGTAAAGGCGTCTTTGGTGGCTTGTTTTTCTGCTGACAAGCCACCGATACGATCGAGCCAATCGATGACGAATTGGGGTTTTAATAGCTCAAGCCCTGCGTGCTGTGAGTGGATATTGACAAGGATTGCGCCTAGGCTTTTAAGCTCGCTGATACTGGCTGGCACGCCATTGATCCATGATTTTGAGCGGCCTTGTGCGCTGATTTTACGGCGGATCAGCAGTGTGTCTTCGTCAAGCTCGCGATCATGTTCGCGAAACCATGCCGCCACTTGCGCATTACCCGTGATGTCAAATTCGCCAAAAACCGACGCTTCGTCACAGCCATGACGCACCATGCCACTGTCAGCGCGTTCGCCAGCGCACAGTGATAATGCGTCCAAAACCAAGGACTTACCTGCACCTGTCTCACCTGTGATGACATTGAACCGCCCATCAAAGCTGATTTCTTTTTTTTCGATCAAGGCAAGATTTTGTAAAGTAAGAGAAACAAGCATGCTAAATCCCATAAATACGCCAACCTTTTATCATAATCAAAGATACCGATTTTGGCAATGGAAAAAATGTTATTCACGGCAGGTTTTGCGCGTCGATACGCCATTTGGTAGGTGAAATTTCTTTACTTTATCCTGAAGTTTTGCCACAATAAGTCAGTTTTTCATAAAGTACAGTATCATGAGCGACCGCAAGTATTCTAAGTCTTTTTATGACAAATCTGCCAAAAATTCTGGCAAAAAACCCCACAGCAAATCAGGCGAGCCACACAAGGGTAAGGTCTTTAAGGATAAAAAAGACACCAAGCCGAAAAACCCGTATTTTTATGGGATTCATGCGGTGGATATGCTGCTGAAGCGTCGCCCGATCGATGTGTTAAATCTGTTCATCCAAGCGCGCGATGATGGGCAGGTGAGCGATGAGCATACGCGCCTTATGCAGTTGGCGAGCGATTTTGGTATCAGCGTGCAGATGGCACAAAAAGAGCGACTGGCTGAGCTTGCCGACAGTCATCAGCATCAAGGCGTGGTAGCACAAGCGCGCCCCATGCCGATGGCGGATGAGAGCGTGCTGGATACCTTGGTACAAAAAGATAACGCGCTGTTTTTGGTATTAGATCAAATCACCGATGCGCACAATCTGGGCGCGTGCCTGCGCAGTGCCTGTGCGATGGGCGTGGATGCGGTGATCATTCCGCGCCATCAGTCTGCGCCGATCACGCCGACCGTCGCTAAGGTGTCGGTGGGTGCGTCTGAAGTTATTGATGTGGTGGCGGTGACCAATCTTGCGCGCACGCTTGATAAGCTAAAAAAAGCAGGCGTGTTCGTCTTTGGAACAGCGCTCGATGAGACAGCTAAGCCTTTGCATGAGTGTGATTTTGGTGGTAAAGTTGCAATCATCATGGGTTCAGAAGGTGATGGTATGCGCAGACTCACCCAAGAGCTGTGCGATACGCTCGTGTATATCCCGATGGCGAACACGCCTGATCGTCCGCAGAGCTTGAATGTCAGTGTCGCCACTGGTATGGCACTGTATGAAGTGGCTCGGCAGCGGTTGGTGTAGTTTGTATTGTTTAAATATTATTTAAAATAAATCATGTTCATACAATGGTTGATGGTGGCGATCGGTGCGGTTTGTGGTGCGACATTGCGCTGGCTGATCGGTCTGTGGCTGACTGGTGTGACGACTAAGCTTTCGCTTGCGACACTTGTGGTCAATGTCATCGGTTCATTGTTGATGGGTGTGCTGATGGCGGTGAGTGTCCCAGATACGCATAAGCTGCTTTGGGTTACGGGGTTTTTGGGCAGTTTTACGACTTTTTCGGCATTTTCTGCCAATGTGCTTGAGATGCTCATTGCCCAAAAATACAGCCAAGCACTGCTGATCATCATCCTGCATCTAATCGGTGGTGTCACAGCGGCAGCGGTAGGGTTTTATGTGGCGCGCTCATTTGGCTGATTTGCCATGATTTTTCTACATTTTCTAAGAAAAAAGATATGTTCCACATGAAACATATCTTTTTTATTGTCAAATTGTGATCATCAAAACTGCTCAATTTCTTCAGGTCGCAAGAATCGGCATTCGCCCATCTCAAGCCCATCAAGGGTGATGGTGCCGATGCTGGCGCGGTGCAGCTCGATGACTTTATTGCCAAAATACGCCATCATGCGCTTGACTTGATGGTACTTGCCTTCGGTCAAAATCAGCACAGCGTGCGTCTCATCGACGAATGACAGCTCAGCAGGGCGTGTTTTTTCACTTTCGCCTTCTAATAAGATGCCGTTCGCCACTTGCTTGATAGCATGGGCTTGGGCGGCTTCATCCATTGGATCGGCAAGCGTCAGCTCGTAGCGTTTGGGCTGATGGCGTTTTGGACTGGTCACACGGTGCAGCCACGCGCCATCATCGGATAATAGCAGCGCGCCTGTGGTATCGACATCGAGTCTGCCCGCCATGCGCAGGCTTGCCACTTCTGGCACAGCGATCAAATCGGTGACGATCGGATATTCTTTGGCTTTTAGCGTGCATTCAAAGCCGTCTGGCTTATACAACAAAATATAGCGACTGCCTTCAGCGACCGACAGCGGCTCACCTGCCCACAGCACTTCATCATTGGCGATATCGATGTGATGGCTTGAGTCTTTGATGACGATGTCATTGACGGTGATTTCGCCAGCGTGCAAGATTTTTTTGGCATCTTTGCGCGACAGTTCAGTGGCTTTGCTTAAAAATTTATCC
This sequence comes from Moraxella sp. FZLJ2109, assembly GCF_024296965.1. Classification (NCBI taxonomy): domain Bacteria; kingdom Pseudomonadati; phylum Pseudomonadota; class Gammaproteobacteria; order Moraxellales; family Moraxellaceae; genus Moraxella; species Moraxella sp. FZLJ2109. Next base: position 925,457 of record NZ_CP101112.1, on the reverse strand, counting down.
AAACGCATGAAAATTTTCCAATCAGTAAACTTATGCCTAGTGTAGCATAAATCGACAAAATATGGGAAAATGACAGCGTCTTTACCATCAATATCAATACCGTGAGCTACCAAACCCCAAGTGCGCCGTGTGATGCGGTCTATGAAATCAAAAAAAGCGAATTTCTTGCCTTTGCCTACCCGATCGATAGTCGTGAGCAGGCGATGGATTATGTCGCCAAGCTGCGTGCGCGTTATCCCGATGCGCGCCATCACTGCTTTGGCTATATCATCGGCGATCCGAATAACACCACGAGCGCAGGCTTTGATGATGACGGCGAGCCAAACGGCACAGCAGGCAGACCAATTTTGAATGTCTTACAGCATAAGGCGATTGGTAATTGTATCATCGTTGTTGTGCGTTATTTTGGGGGGATTAAGCTTGGCGCGGGTGGTTTGACGCGTGCCTATGGGACGGCGGCGCAGATGGCGGTGGATCAGATGGTACTGACTACTTTTATCCCAAAATCAGTGCTTGTGATCGCGACAAGCTTTGCTCATGAAGCACAAGTGCGCTATCTGATCGGTACGGCAGCAGGCGAGATCAGCGCGGTCGATTATGCGGCGGATGTGATGATCACAGCGCAATTGGACACCGCTAAGGTGGATGAGTTTGTGGCAAGCTTGGGTGTATATGGAGCGGTGGTTGAGTAGGTTTATTTTAAGTAGCTAGATTAATTAATATAATAAATTAGTAGGGTGCGGCATCTGCACCAATACACCAAAAGTATTTGATCTTTATGATAAAATCTTCAAAAATCCGTTACTTTTCGACAAGCTGAAGGACGAACGGTTTTTGAAGTTCTTTGATATCAATTGGCATAATTCACAATTTTAAACACAAATCATCATAAACCCCAAAAGCAAAAGCCACAAGTTTTCACCTGTGGCTTTTTTGGTGCATTTCCTGCAGTTTCCTTACGAGTCATCCATGTAACAGCGTTTCATCCATGCCGACACACCCTGTGTCACTTTCCTGTGCTGTTGGGTGTATTATGCCAAAACTGGCTGTGTGCGAAAAGTGGCAAATTTCGCCAATATTTGTAAGAAATTTCGTACACAGCTTTGGACATCGTATGCCATCACGCCACCGCCACACCAAATGCCTTGCCGATCAGCGCTGTCGCCGCCATCGCAAAAACACCCCAAATCAGCACACGCGCCATCGCTGGCACAACGCGCGCACCGCCGAGTTTGGCTGAAGTGTAGCCAAGCAGTGCCAAACCTACTAAAGTCGTCCCTGCCAAAATCACCCCCAAATCCGTGCCGAATTTTGCACCCAACCACAGGCTGATCAGTGGCAGTACTGCCCCGATGATAAAGGATGCTGCCGATGCCATCGCTGCTTCTAAGGGTTTGGCGGATAAGGCATCACTCAGACCGATCTCATCGCGCGCGTGTGCTTCGAGCGCGTCATGCTTGGTGAGTGCGACCGCGACCTGATGCGCAAGATCATCATCCAAACCGCGTGCCTTATAGATATTGGTCAGCTCGACAAGCTCACGCTCAGGATTGTGCTTAAGCTCATAGGCTTCTTTGGCAAGGTCGCTTTTTTCGGTGTCGGCTTGGGATGATACCGAGATGTATTCGCCTGCCCCCATTGACAGTGCACCGCCGATGATCGCCGCCAATGCTGTTAAGGTCAAAACATCCATGCTTGCCTGACCTGCAACCATACCCATCAGCAGACTGGCTGTCGAGATTAGACCGTCATTTGCGCCTAGGACGCCTGCGCGCAGCCAGTTATTGCGCGAGCTAAGATGCGGTTCTGAATGTGCTGAGTACATAGGATTTCACTTATTAACTATTGTGGATGCGCTTATTATACGCCACGCTGATGTTACACGCACCAATATTTTATTTTTAAATTTCACTTAATAATAACTCTATTTTGTGCCTAAATTCTTATCCAAGAGTGATTCTTGTTCAAGAGCGTGTTGCAATTTTATCCAACGATCAGAAAAATTACTTGACGATAGTTATATAATAATATAACATTATGTGATTTTTATCACCAACTTAATACAATTTTGAAATAATTGTTATACTTTATCAAATCATCAAGGAATAAATCATGCAAAAACACTCATGGCAACTCACTCCATTGCTGCTGGCGATGGCAACCGTATTAGCGATGCAAGGTGCACACGCTGATGATGACGCAGCCCAAGCAGTATCCGAGATGGCGCCCAAAACAGCAGATACACCGATAGTAATGCTCGATGCCGAAGAGATCGTGGTGCAGCGTGGCGCGCGTGTTCATAGTGCGTTTGGCGGTGCAAAGCCATCGGATATCGTGGTTACAGCCGATCAGCTGCGCAGTCGTGCGGCGACTTTGGGTGATGCACTGTCAGGCGAGTTGGGCGTGCGTTCAAGTCACTTTGGTGGTGGTGCGTCTGCGCCAATCATTCGTGGGCAAGAGGGTAAGCGATTGAAGATTTTGCAAAATGGCAGTGATGTCATCGACATGGCAAGTCTATCGCCTGATCATGCGGTGATGGTCGATCCGCTGTTGGCAGGGCAAGTTGAGATCGTGCGCGGTCCAAGTACTTTATTGTACAGCTCGGGCAATGTCGCAGGTCAGATTAATGTGGTCGATGATGTGATCTTGGATCATGTGCCAGATGCACCGACAGGCGATGCGACGCTGCGCTTTAATACAGGCAGTGATGAGAAAGTGGCAAGCGTCGGTGTGTCACTGCCGATCGGTTCACAAGTAGCAATCAGCGCCAAGGGTATCACGCGCCGCGCGAACGATTATCAGACGCCTGAATATCAGCGTTATCAATTTGACAATGAAAAAGCACTCAAAGCGCATTTGGCAGCGCCTGAGAATCTGGCAAGCTTAGAATCAGAATATCAGCACTGGCTTGCCAATCATCATCAACAGCCGTATTTTCGTTATCGTCCTGCCAATGAGCGACATTTCATCCGCAGCGAATCGCAGTATCTGGAACAAAAGCAGCGTTATACTGATGCCATCGTGACGCCTAAGCATTTAGATTATCTGCCTGACAGCTGGGCGAATGCTGATGCGCTGTCACTGGGCGTATCGTGGGTGGGCACATCAGGATATGTGGGCGCATCGGTGAGTCATCGCGAAGATGAATACGGCTTACCTGCGCACAATCCGATGTACGAAGGCTGTGGCGCGTATGTCATCTCACCTGCGTCCGAGCGCGCCAAGCCTTATCTGATGAGCTATCCGCAGCTGATGGGCGAAGATGATGTCAATTATCTCAATCCGCGCGCCGACTGCCTACAGGCTGAAGTGTTCGACTCCAGTGGTGGACATACACACAGCACCAAAGAACACACGCACGGCGCACCGCACATCACGCTGACCAATCGCCGATATGATCTTAAAGGTGAGCTGTACGATCCGATCGCAGGCATCGATACGGTAAAACTATCGGTGGGACACAGTGATTATCAGCACCAAGAAAAAGAAGGCGACACCATCAGTAGTGATTTTAAAAATAAAGCCACGACAGCACGGTTGGAAATGATCCAAACACCAACTGAGAAACTCTCAGGCACTTGGGGTGTGCGCTATTTGATATCCAAAAACAGTGCCCTGTCACCGAGTATCGCCAAAGGTCGGCAGACACTGGGTGAGAACCGTACGGATAATATCGCCTTGTTTGGCTTGCAGCAATACGAACTGAGCGATGCGCTAAGCCTGCAGGCATCGGCACGCGCCGAACGCCAGCGCATTAAGATGGATTATGATCTTGATAAGATCACAAGCGTCATGCAGCCAGTGCCGAACCGCTACAACAGCTCATACATCGACGCTGCCAACCAAAAACGCGCCGAGCATTTAGCCCAAGCACTCAATGACACCAAAGCCAATCAAGACACTGCCTATTCTTATGCACTGGGTGCAACTTGGAAATTTGCCCCTAAGCACAGACTAACCGTGACGGCATCGCACCAAGAACGCTTGCCCAACGCCCAAGAACTGTACACGCATGGTGCGCATTTAGCGACCAATTCATTTGAAGTGGGGAATAAGAATTTAACCAAAGAAAAGTCGAATAACCTTGAGATCGCGTTGGATTATCAAGGGGAGAAATTGGATTATCAATTGGCGGCGTATCATTATGATTTTGATAATTATATTTACTTACAGACGCTCAATGCATCACTGGGCAATAGTGCGGTGATCGCGCCTTATTCCTTGAGAATCAACCGCTACAGCCAAGCCAAAGCCAAGTTCTCTGGCTTAGAAGGTAGTATCGGCTATCAGTTCACGCCTGTGTATCATGCGTCACTGTTTGGCGATGTCATCACAGGCAAGCTGACCGATTTGCCTGATGAAGTGGTCGCTTATGATAATTGGACGGATGAAAGAACCTACGCTGCCCAAGTAGATCGCTACACCCCGCGCCTACCGCCAGCACGATTGGGCGCGCGTATCAAGGCAGATGTCGCCGATGGTGTGTCGGGCGAGCTTGAGTATTATCATGTCTTTGACCAAAATAAACTGTCAAAATTCGAGCAGCCGACCCAAGGGCATCATATGCTCAATCTTGGCGTGAATTATCGTAAGGATTGGGGCGCAGGCGAGTATGAACTGTTCTTGCGCGGCAATAACCTGCTCGATGAGCCTGTGTATGCGCACGAGACTTTTTTGCCCTACATTCCGCAGATGGGGCGTAATTTTAGCCTAGGCGCGACTTATCGCTTTTAAGTGTGCGACCAAAAAATCGGAGTGTGATGCTTCGATTTTTTTGTGTAAATTTGGGGTGATGTGATAAGAAATCCGCTTGAGTTTTGATAAGATTTGGTGAATAATAAAGGTGAAAAGATGGGATTTTTTCAACAGGTCAATCAAGCAAAGGAGTCAGACAATGAAAAGCGTTGAACATTATCAAGCGGCGCTCTTGAGCCTAAAACAAGAATACCAAGCGCGCATCGAGAAAATCAAAGATCGCATTGCCCACCCAGAAGATAACAGCAATCAAGACTGGGATGATCAAGCCGTCGCCGCCACGCGTGATGAGATGCGCATGAAGCTTGTGCAGGAAGCCGAAGAAGGTCTCACCCAAGTCAATGCAGCACTACGCCGTATCGAAGAAGGTGGCTATGGGGTGTGTAGCGAGTGCGGCGAAGACATCGAAGAAGGGCGATTGGATGCAGTGCCATTTGCAACTTTGTGCGTGGCTCATGCTAAGTGAGTGATGATAAAAATGCGGCTGATGGGTCGCATTTTTATTGCTCATTTCACTGAGCGATTAGTGGGTTTGTGCTGTGCTCTGTTGGTGGATTTTGGCGTTAAACGGCAATATCATGAAGCACAAAAAACAAAAGCACAGCTTTAATAAACCGTGCTTTTATTGATTAATCGCGCAAATTTAATCTGCTTGGCTGCGTAGATACTGCGCCAACAATGCCACAGGGCGACCTGTTGCGCTATTGGTGCTGCCACTCTTCCATGCTGTGCCTGCGATGTCTAAGTGCGCCCATGCTTGATTTTCTTTGATAAAGCGCTGCAAGAAGCACGCCGCAGTCACTGAACCAGCTTCACGGCCGCCGATGTTTTGGACATCTGCGATTTTTGAGTTCAGCTGTTCGTTGTAGCTGTCGTCCAGTGGCATATGCCACACCAGATCATTGGTAAATTCGCTCGCACTTTCTAGGGCGAACAGCAGATCTTCATCATTGCTGTACAGACCTGAGCGCACGCTGCCCAAGGCGATCACGCACGCGCCTGTTAAGGTTGCGGTATTGATGATGGCTTTTGGCTTGTAGTTTTCTTGGACATAGCACAGCGCATCGCACAGCACCAAGCGACCTTCGGCATCGGTGTTCAGCACTTCGACGCTCATGCCATTCATCGCTGTGACTACATCACCGGGGCGAGTGGCGCGCGCCGATGGCATATTTTCAGCACAAGCCAGTACTGCCACGACATCGATGGCAAGATTTGCTTCTGCGATGGCTTTGATCGTACCTAGAATCGATGCAGCACCGCCCATGTCAAATTTCATCTCTTCCATGCCGGCAGCAGGCTTTAATGAAATACCACCTGTATCAAAGGTCAGACCCTTGCCCACCAGTGCGATCGGGTTCGACAGGCGCGATTTTTTGCCAGCGCGACCAGTTTTGCCATAGTATTCGATGACGGCGAGTTTGCCTTCTTCGTCTGAGCCTTGCGAGACGGCGAGAAAGCAACCCATGCCCATTTTTTGCATTTCTTTTTCGCCAAGGATGCTGACGCTGATCTTTTCGGCGTAGTCTTTGGCGAGCTGTTTTGACTTTTTTGCCAGTTCAGATGGCGTTAGGACATTCGGTGCTTCGTTGGCGACATCGCGCGCGACGCTCACTCCTTTGGCAGTAGCAAGCACGAACGCTAGCGCGGCTTGATAGGCGTCAAGCTCATCACGGTTTGAGATGATGGTGATGTCTTTGATGGCGTCGCTGTCGGCAGCTTTTGCCTTGTGATGATCGAAGCGATAGCTTGCGGCAAGTAGCGCAAGACCAAACTGTGTAAAGTGCTTGTGGCAGATGGTATCACCCCATAGGATCACTGCGCGCGGTACGGTTTTGATCGCGGTATAGGTGGCAGCAGCGACTTTGGCGATATTACCCGCAAGCTTATCAAGCTTACCCACGCCGATCACGGTCAGCACAGGCAGCTCTTTGGCGTGAATGGCGTAATCAGTCACGCTCTCGCCAAGACCACCCTTGAAGCTGCTTTGGCTGATCAGATCTTGGGCGCGTGTAAGATATTCGGCATCACCCAAGCCACCAAGCACAGTGCCGTCATCGGTTACATAGGCGATGATGGTCGGTAAGGGGTTGTTTTTGGTGGCTTTTTTGGCGGTGTATTCTGTCTGAACAGACACGCTGAGTGCGATATTTGGCATGATCATTCCTTAGGTTTATTTTATAAATATCGAGAAAAATACTCGATGGCGATGGGTTTAGTGTAGCATAATTTTTGGGTCTAGCAACTTAAAAATCACAACGAGTTTGTAAAATCTGAATCAGGCTGCCTGACAGACGATCCATTCAGTTGCCAATTGGTTTGGCGATTGATGGATGATGAAAATAAACTTGCCAAATCGCTTAAAACTACCGCGATTTTTTGGTATGATAAGCGGTTTATCTTATTGAATTTTTGGAATCGTATTTGTGATTTTGCGTCGCTATCTGACCAATCAAGTTGCCATCACCACCGCCTTAGTTGTCGGTTTTTTGGTGGTGATGCTGCTTGGCGGTCGTTTAATTCGCTATTTTGGCATGGCGGCAGAAGGCGGCTTGGATGTAGGCGTACTATTTAGTCTAATCGGCTATAATTTGCCATTTTTTCTTGAGTTGATTTTGCCTTTGTCGTTCTTTATCGCTTTGATGCTCGTGTTTGGACGGATGTATTCTGATCATGAGATGGCGGTGATTAATAGCAGTGGTATCAGTCGCGGGCGATTGGCACGGATGCTGTCGATGCTTGTGATCGTGATGATGCTGATCGAAGCAGCGATCACGCTATTTGCCAAGCCATGGGGCATGGAGCGCGCGACCAATATCTGGACTGAGCAGTCGATGACGCAGGTGTTCGACATCATTCAGCCCAAGCAGTTCATCAGTAGCGGCGATTATCATCTGTATGTCAATGAAATCGGCGCGCGCCGTGAGTCGCTGCATGATGTCATCGTCGTGCAGATGCCCAAGGACAAAACAAGCGCACCGATCGCTCACCAAGAGCTACAAGGCGATGACGCGGCTGCCTTACAGAATATTCCAGAGAATTATAAAAGCCAATACGATTCACTGATTTTCGCGCGCTCTGCCACCCAAGTCGCAAGCTCGGACGGCTCAATCCAGCTGGATCTGCACCAAGGTCGCCGCTATGAAGTCGATCCGCTGACACGCCGCTATAGCCAAATCGGCTTTGAACGCTATCGCATCACCATCGCAACAGGCGCGCTGCCTGATACCGAAGCGATGCGCATCGAAGGCATCGCCACGCCATCACTGATCGGCATGATCACAGGCGACATCAGCCGTGAGAATGTCAATGAAGCCTATGCTGAGCTTGGCTATCGGCTGAGTCTGCCGTGGATGATGCTGCTTGCGGTGATGATTGCGACACCACTGTCCTATGTGCGTCCGCGCCAAGGCAGATGGCTAAAGCTTGTGCCTGCTTTGTTCATTTACATTGCTTGTGTGATGGTGATTATTTCGCTCAAAGACACCGTGTCCAAAGGCAAAATCTCGGTCGCAATCTACCCTGTAGCGATCGTGCTGATGTTCGCTTTTGCACTGTATTTGAATTATCATGAACGCCTGATGGCAAGAATGCGCCTAAGTCGCCATACCAGTGAGAAGTTATCATGAAAGCTTGGCTATTACCCCGATATGTGATGCGTTCGGCGCTGCTTTCGATGACGGCGGCGGTGATTGGCTTGTGGCTTTTGCAGATTCTGTTTGCGTATTTGGCAGAGATTGAAGATGTCAGCGACACTTATACGCTGATGGATGCGATGACCTTTATTTATTATCGTGCGCCGTATTTTTTGACGCAGTTTTTGCCGACTGGGACGCTGCTTGGCGCGGTGGTGGGCTTGGGTTTGCTTGCCAATCACAGTGAGCTTGTGGTGATGCGTGCAGCAGGTTTGAGCATTTATCGCATCATCGGCTGGGTGATGATTCCTGCGATGTTGTTTGTGCTGATTTCGCTTGGCGTGGGGCAGTTTGTCGTGCCAAGTGCCAATCATCAAGCGTCTTTGGTGGGCAAAAACCAAACCGATCAGCGGCTGATCACCATCAATGGCTACTGGACGGTCAATCAGCATGACAAGACCGAAGACATCACCTACATCAGCTATGCTGATAGTGATGGCAAGCTCGGTGAAGTCAAGCGTTATCAGCGTATCGATGGCAATCTGACCACAGTGATGCGCGCCCAAAGCGGTGTGTATCAACCACAAGCCGATGCGGGCGGTCGCTATACTTGGCAGCTTAATAACATCAATCATCTGAGCATTCATCCAACAGGCGTCAGCCAAAGTCACAGCGATTATGCGACCTTATCTTTGCCGCTTGCGCCGATGGACATTTATCTACTCACGCGTGATCCTGAAGAGCTGTCGATGACTGATCTGTACGCGCATCGTCAGCTGATGAAAAGCCAAGGCACGCGCTCGCTTCGTCATGAAGTCACCTTTTGGCAAAAGCTGTTCATGCCGTTCTCGGTGCTGTCATTGGTACTGCTTGCATCGTCCTTTGTCTTTGGCTCATTGCGATCCCAAAGCTTAGGTCTGCGCATTGTCTTGGCATTATTAACAGGGCTATTGTTCAGTTATTTGACCGATTTGGTAGGCTTTATCGCGTTGGCGACTGGATTTTCGCCGATGTTGATGGCTTTTTTGCCCATTGTCATCAGTGCATTGGCAGGCGTGTATTTATTGAATAAGCGTTCTGGCTAAGAAGATAAGTTGTTTATTTGAAAATAAAGCAATCTTTTGGTATCAAGATTGCTTTTTTGTGGATGAGTTTTTTAAACCATTTTTTCAAACATTTTTAAAATCATCAAACCAGCTTTAACTGCTTAGCCGTTGCCATACAAGTCTGATAGCGTTTATCGACGCGTGTGGCGAACCAATTGGTATTATAATCTTGCGACAGTTTCGGCCCTGAGATGGTGACTTGTGGCATGATCGCATAGCTTGGGTTTTTGCCCATTTTTTTGGTGAACAGATCGCTGACGGCTTGATAAGTGCGCGTCTTTTCGAAATCTTGGCGTTTTTCTTTACGCAGATCGGCGCGGATTTGTCGCTCGCTTAAGCCTGATTGATTGGCGGTGAGTAGCTTGATCACTGCTTGTTCGGTGGTGGATTTTTGGCTGATGGCATCACCGTCTTTATACAGCAAAAGATCGCCATCGATGGCAAGCTTGATACCGCTCAAAGTCGCCACACGCTGCTGAAAGGCAGCATTGCGGCTAGAGTACATCCCAGAGTTGTAGTCGGCGAAGCGATACAAGGGCTTATCATAACTGGCTTGATACATCATCAAGCGATGAATACCGTAGTACAGACCACCGTATTGGGTGTACAAATCACTGCGCAAATCGCGATCGCTCATGCTCTGGCGGCGATGGTCGCGTGCGTAGTCGATATGCACCTGCATGGAGCCGAGCGTGGTCACGGGGTTGATGCGCTCATCGATGCCTTGACCGGATAGCTTGGTGATATTAGCGATGCCCGATACTTTATAAGTCTTTGTAAAATAATCAAAAATTTCTTGGTATAGTTCATCAAGCTGCTTCTCGGTTTTGACCGCTTGGATTTGTTTGATGAAGTTGTTTTGTTTGGTGGGGCGGGTTTCGAGCATATTGCGAAACACTGGCGCCAGATTTTTACCAAGCTTGTCTTCAAGCTTATCATCAATGGCGGATAAGGCAGCCTTACCAAGGTTGGGCACGCTAGGGTTGGCATGAAAGTTGGATTCTTGATCGATGATGGCGATGGCGGTGCAGACATTTTGGGTGCTTAACGGAATGTTAAGCTCGCCATAGATGCGAGCGATATCTGATGCCCAGCTGTCACGAGCGCTGACACGATGTGGGATGAGTTTGGCGATTTGTTTGTCGCTGAGTGCGCTGCTGTTGCTTGGGACGGCATTTTGGATAAAATCACAACCGCCTAGCAGAGTCATCACTGCAAGTGGTAGGGTTAGTTTTAGTGTGCGAATAAGAGGCTTGGTCATCGGTCATCACCACGGAAAGTCAGCGCCAATCGGCACAAGGTGATATATCTTAAGGGATGCAAAAAAAGCGGTCAAGACATCGGCACAAAATTTAACCAATGCGTAAGATTCTAAAGCTAGCAGTCGGCAGACGCCTTGCGATTGGGCATCTGCCAAGTTGTTTTGGTTATTTTGCCATCAGACATCTGTGACAGGGTGCTTTCGCATCAGACATTCTTGCTGAGTGCTGGCGACGAGATGACCGTTTTGCCAAAACTGACCATGATTGAGCCCTTTGGCATGGCTTGTGGTGTCGCTCCACATATCATAAAGCAAAAATTCTGTGACATCAAAGGGGCGATGAAAGTGCATGCTGTGATCGATACTCGCCATCTGCATACCGGGGGTGGTGAGTGTCAGTCCATGACCAAGTAGTGATGTCCCTGCCAAATAATAATCCGAAATGAATGCCAGTACTGCTTGATGAATGGCGACAGGTTGTTCGCCAAGCTTATACGCACGCACCCAAAACGCATGGCGGGGATAAGTTGGTGCCGGATTGATCGGATCTTGGGGATGGATTGGACGCATCTCAATCGGACGCTCACGCATGAAGCGAAGCTTGAGTGGCTCTGGCACCTTATCAACCAAAGTGTGTTTGAGTTGCTGCTCGGTCTGGAGTGTCTCGGGTGCAGGATAACTTGGCATCCGACCTTGGTACTCAAGACCACCTTCCATCGGCGAAAATGATGCAATCATCGAAAAAATCACTTGCTCTTTGGTCACCTTTTGACCATTTTTATCCAGTCCTTCGACATACTGCACAGCGATGACTTCACGAGCTGACAGGCTGCGGCCATCTCTCAGACGACGCACTTGATAAGTAATGGGCAGACGAATATCACCACCGCGCAAAAAATAGCCATGCAGACTATGGCAAGGCTTATCATACTCCAAGGTATACGCCGCTGATAACAGTGCCTGTGCCAACACCTGACCACCAAAGACACGCGGCCCAACAAAATCAATACTATCGCCCACAAAGGTATCATCGCCATCTTGACGCAGTTTAAGCACTTCTAGCAGTGCATCGATGCCAGTTTCAGGCAGGGTGGTATCGTTGAGATAGTTTTCATAAGCGGTTTTGGCAGCCATGACACATCCTTTATGCGAAATAAAAATCAATACAAATCAAAATTTAGCAAAAAGTATAGCATTTTTTGATCCAAAATCAGCCAAAAAACACAAAAAAATGTTAGAATGAAAAGTCATTTTGGTACAAACAAATCTAGCAGAGTCGTACGGATTGCCATCGATATCCGCAGTAGATTCATCGGATTGAATTATTTATCGCACAGTTTTGGTGACTTTTTATGTTCAAATTGCCCAATTGGTTGTCGTCGAAGATATCGACGGCTGACAAGCCTGCCGCAAGCAAACCGCCCAGCAACCAAACGCCGAGCTCCTATCGACAGCTATCCGCCAAAGGCCTATCCTTGGCGGTCAAACCGACGGTCATCGGCGAAACCCCTGTGCTTGATCCGACGATTCCGACCTTTTATGTGATCCGTACTTATTCTCGATCAAACAGCCTGCTTGTTGGGATGCAGACTGATGAACTTGGCTTACCATCGGCACTGGCCGAAGTGCGTGCCGATGGCATTCATGAGACTTCGGCGATGATTTTTTTGAAAGATCGTCGCTCGGACAGCACACGCCAGACGACGGTGCCACGATTGGAACGCTTGATTCAGGCGTGCTTGGCAAATCCTGAGCTCAAGGTGCAAGTCGTGCCTGTGACCATCTTGTGGGGGCGTGCGCCTGACAAGGAAGAATCACTGTTTCGCCTGATGATGGCGGATGAATGGGAATCACCGTCTAAGGCAAAACAGCTGTTTAATATCGGTGTGATGGGTCGTGATACCTTTGTGCGATTTAGCGAGCCTAAGGATTTGCAGTCACTTATCCATGACGCCAAAGCAGGCGTGGGCGATGATTTGACCACGACCATCGCCATGCGTCTAAAGGGCTATCTAGACAAACAGCGAACAAGCATCATCGGCCCTGACTTATCGGATAAGCGCAATATCGCCGGTACGATTTTGTCATCGCCTGTAGTGACCGCCGCTATCGAAAAGCACGCTACCGAGACCGGCAAATCCATCGCCGCCGTCAAAGCAGAAGCCCAAGGCTATCTTGGCGAAATCACAAGCGACTATTCACATTCGGTGGTGAGATTTTTTGACCATTTCTTAACTTGGCTATGGACGCGCCTGTATGATGGTGTCGAAGTGCGTCACTTTGAGCGTGTGCGTGCGCTTGCGCCTGATTATCAAATCGTCTATGTGCCCTGTCATCGTAGCCATATTGATTATCTATTATTATCTTATGTGATTTATAAGCGTGGCTTGCGTATTCCCCATATCGCTGCTGGTGAGAATCTCAACATCCCTGTGCTTGGTGAGCTGCTGCGTAGTGGCGGTGCGTTCTTTATGCGTCGTAGCTTTAAGGGCAATGCCTTGTACAGCACGGTGTTCAAAGAATATGTACACAGCCTGATGCAGCGCCAAGCACCGATTGAGTACTTTATCGAAGGGGGGCGTTCTCGCTCGGGTCGTCTGCTACCGCCAAAGCTTGGGATGTTGGCGATGACGGTCAATAGCCATCTGCGTGAGCCTGCCAAGCCTGTGGTCTTTATCCCGACTTATATCAGTTATGAGCGTATCATGGAAGGGGCGACTTATGTCGGCGAGCTCAAAGGCAAGCCAAAAGAAAGCGAGAGCTTATTAGGATTGCTAAAAACTGCCCGCAAGATTGAGCGAATTTTTGGTACGGTGCATTTGGCATTTGGTGAGCCGCTGTATCTCAATGATTTTATGGCAAAATTTGATGTCACCATCCAAGACGGTAGTGATGAGAATACCGCCAAGACGCACGCCATGGTACAAAACCTTGGTGTCAAAGTGATGCAAAACATCAACAAAGCCGCTGTGGTCAATCCTGTGTCATTGCTGGCATTGGTGCTGTTGTCCACACCCAATGCTGCACTTGATGAAGCGCAGTGCCTAGAGCAAATCAAGCTGTATCAGCACATCGCCCAAGCACTGCCTTATGATCCTGATACTCATGTTACCGATATGAGCCCAAAAGAGATCTTAGAATACGGCATTAAGCTTAAGCTCATCGAGCGCACACCGCATATCTTAGGTGATATGATCCGTGTGGCGGATAAGCAAGCACCGCTACTGAGTTATTTTAGAAATAATATCTTGCATGTGTTTATCATCGCAAGCTTCCTTGCGGCACTAGTGCAGCGAAATGGCCGTATCTACCGTGAGAAGCTTGAGAGCATCACCGAGCTTTTGTATCCATTTTTACAAAGTGAGCTGTTCCTAAAAACTGCCCTACGCAATATCGCCACCCAAGCCGAACGCGTGCTAAATCTGCTCATTGAGCGTGGCGTCATCGTCGATCTGGGTGATGGCGTGGTCGGTAGCCCCGAGGGCAACTCTGAAGCCTATCAACAGCTGATGGTACTGGCAAGCCCAGCGCAGCAAAGCCTTGAGCGCTATTTTATGGCGCTGACACTGCTGTCTGAGCAAGGCTCAAACCGCCTAAATACCGAGCAGGTGGTCAATCTGTGCTATGTGCTTGGTCAGCGTGTGTCAGTGCTACATGCTGATGATCTGCCAGATATGTTTGATAAGGCATTGTTCACAAGCTTTATCGATACGCTGGTGCGCGTCGGCTATGTCACCATCGATGGCAAGACGGGGCTGCTGACCTTCGATGAACGCATCGATAAGATCGCTGAGCATGCCAAGTTCGTCCTGCATCCTGATATGATGCAGCTACTACGCCACACGGCAAGCCTAAGCCATGATGAGATTGAGCTTGCGATGCAGGAGATTAAGAAGAAGCGGTGGCGGTAGGGTGGCGAAGGAATGTAGGCTTGGTAACTGTACTGGCATATACAAACCTGCTTGATTGAAGGAAATCCTATGGATACATGCTCTAAAGGTATGATAAATATTTTTTTATAAAGCTTGACGTGCTTAATAATAGGAAATAAAGTATAATACAAAATTATTTTATTTCTTTGCGGAAATTTTGGTTGAATATTGCGATAGGTGTTATATGCAAACCATTCCTTTTATGCGACCGACACTCCTAGGCGTTTTGGTTGCTATAATCTCTCAGCAAATGGCCTTTGCTAGTACACTACCGCCATCACAGGCAGGGTATGGCACGCAATGGTGGCTAAATAATCCCTCTGTTTCTCAAAGCCAAACACATTTATCTTTACTTAGAACCAATGAGTCTTTAGGAGTTGATTTAGCTCGAGCTGAAGGCTTAGATGGCACGGGTGTTAAGGTTGCAGTTTTAGACACAGGGATTAATGATCGTAAGAATTTTGGAGGTGTTGTAGATTCGACTTTTGGAACTGGTGTTTCAAGCGATTTACACGGTGATTATGTTGCTACAGTGATTGCTGATAAAAATGAAGGTATTGCCTCTAGAGCAACCCTTATTGATGCAAGATATTATCGTCCAGATGCTCTAAATGATCCCAGTGTTATTGATGCCAGTCTGCTTGAAGCTTCAAAACAGGCTGATATTATCAGTTTTTCCCGAGGGTATATCTATTCTGAGGCAGTTGACACGCCAGAAAACCGCAGAAGAATTGAACCTGTGGTAAAGGCACTGGAGAGTGCTATTATAGAAAATGGTTCACTGATTATTGAGTCTACTGCAAATGATAAATTTCCAAACCCAAAGCTTGACGCCCTAGCAATGGTGGTTAATCCTGAGCTCAAGCAAGGTTGGATATCTGTGACTGCTTATAACTCTCAAAATGACAAGACTTTGGCGAGTTATGCAAATGCTTGTGGCATGGCAGCCGACTTTTGTATGGCTGCACCAGGCACATATTTAGCACCAACGAAAAACGGGACCTGGACATATATTGGTACCTCGTTTGCTGTACCAAGAGTTTCGGGTGCAGCCGCCTTATTAAAGCAAAAATATCCTTGGGCAAGCAATGATGTGCTTAGAACTATCTTGTTGACTACAGCCGATGATTTGGGTGATAGATCAAAATATGGCTGGGGGGCGATTAATGTTGCCAGCGCCATTAAAGGCATGAAACAATTACCTTTTGGTGAATTAGAAACAAATGTCACTGAAGGTGTTTATAGCTTTAGCAATAACATTTCTGGCACAGGTAGTTTAAAAAAGACAGGCGTAGGCACATTAAATCTTGATGGTACGAATACTTTTGCCGGAGGTATAAAAATTGATGAAGGCGTATTAAATATCAACAAACAGTATACAGGTAATGTAATCATTAATAATACTGGCGAGCTAGGTGGTGTTGGTAGTGCGTCTAATGTTTTCGTCCAAAGTGGAAGTATAAATTTACGAAATGGACTAAAGGTGGGGGACCTAACTTTATCAGATAAGGCAGTAACCAAGCTTGCAGCAAATCAAAATGTTTATATATCAGGCGATGCGCAGCTGGCTGGGGTGGTTGATATCGATAATCTTGATGCGATAATCGCTCAGGAGATTCCTAGTAAAGTCGAGACGTTGCTTCACATCGGAGGTGTGCAAACTGGCAATTTCAACAATATTGTGGCACCTTTGATGTACTCATCTAATATAGATTATCAAAAAAATCTTGTTGGCATTACGATTACTAGAAATCCAGCACAAGAAGTGATCAAAGGTTTTGATGTTAGTTCAGATGCACTAAATGTCATAAACAATGGCGCAGCAAAATTAGACTCGATTGTTGGCTTAGATGAAAAACATAATGATTCATTAAATAGAAATTTAAGTGCAATTTATAACTCCTATAATTCGACAGAACTGGGTAAAAGTTTGTATAGTTTGGGAGGGGGGATATATCAAAATTCTCTAAATGCAGCAATTTTAGAAACGGCAAATATTCACAGAGCGGCAAGTAAAGCATTGCGCGATTTGGGTGCTTCTTACCAACTAAAAAACGAAGATGGTTCAGGAATTTTTGTCCAAACTGAATTCTTTGACAGTCAAATGAAGCCAAGCCATGATTTAAAAGCTGACAATAGTGGCCATCAAGTGGTGCTAGGAGCTTTTTTCCCATTAGATTATGCCACTGTCGGATTGGTCATGGGTAAAAATCAACAAAAATGGTCAGAATATTTTAAGGGGCTGTAGTAGATTAGCACTTATGCTATACTACAAACATGAAGATAACTCGTTGTAAATTAAGTAAAAAAGTTCAAATAAAACTGCTTGAATTTTTTGTTGCACAAGTTACTGCTAGAACAGCAAGTGATTTGCTTGGCATTCAGCACAATTCAGCAGCTTTATTTTACCGCAAAATCAGACTTGTGATAGAATATAATCTCAACCTTGAAGCTCACACTTTGTTTGATGGTGAAGTAGAGCTTGATGAAAGCTACTTCGGTGGCATTCGCAAAGGTAAGCGAGGTCGTGGCGCTGGTGGTAAAACAGCTGTATTTGGTCTTTTGAAGCGTAATGGCAAGGTTTATACTGTTGTGGTAAAAGATACCAAGCAAAGCACCTTAATGCCTATCATCTCAAGCAAAATCAAGCCAGATAGCATCGTTTACACAGATAGTTACAGAAGCTATAATGCTCTTGATGTGAGTGAGTTTAAACACTTTCGCATCAATCATTCCAAAGAGTTTGTCAAAGACCACAACCACATCAACGGCATTGAAAATTTCTGGTCTCAAGCTAAACGAGTACTTAGAAAATACAATGGCATTGACAAGAAAAACTTCCATCTTTTTATCAAAGAATGTGAGTTTAGATTTAACTACAGTACACCATCTAATCAGCTTAAAATATTGAGAAAATGGTGTGGGATTTAGACCTTATCTACTACAGCCCCTATTTTAATAATGAATATATGGGGGCTTCTGAGATTGACAGCAATGGATTTGGTCTGCATGCAACAACAGATGTGGGGCCAACTACCGTTGGTGCATATCTTGGTGGCTATAATATCAAAAATACAGTCAATAGACAGATTGATACAGTAAGTGAAATTAGCAATGCCCATGCGATACAAAAAGCACAGCTGCTACAAATGGGTGTATCAGCAGGTATTGAGCATAAATTGAAATATGGATTGGTTGGTCTTGATGTAGGTGGTCAGATTGAACATCTAAAAACAAAATCATTTGAAGAGTCTAACAATCCGTTGGGATTGAGTGAAGACGACAGTAATGATAGCTTTGGCATGGTATATGCAAATGGTAGATTTAAGCTACCAATCGCTTATAATAAGCCCCACTTCATACAAGGCGAGCTTGGAGTGCAACATGATCTTAAACAACGCAACACGATGAATACATCCTGGGATGTTCCTCGCACAAGAGGGTTGATTGGTGCAGATTTTAAATTTGAGATCACAGAGGGTATTTATGCCGCAATCGGTGTGAAACATAATTTTTCCAGTACGCACAAGAGTACCAGCGGGCTTCTTGAGGTCAATATGCAGTTTTAGAAATGACTTTGATGGCGATATTTTGAGCGTTAATTGGAGTATTGACTAATATATGGGACAGCCTATTTTATGAAAAGTAACTATCATTAAATTTGATATCTTAACATGGTTGTATAACCCAGAATGCTGTGAAACCTAAATTAGGTTTAAATTTTATTGGTAAATAAATATGAGTCTAAAAAATCTATTTAAAAATGGCTGGGGTCTTAAATCGGCAGAAAGTGCAAGCAGTAAGCCTTACAAAGATCTCGTTGTAATGGGTTCTTCATCTACAGAGTTGTTTGATTACATTTTTGGTGATAACCCTCAGTATCATCCCTTTTGGGCAAGTGGTTGGAATGCACGTTCTGCAAACCGTGAACCATATATTACTTATACAACAGAGATCTTAAAAGATATTAGTCGTGATGCCATCATTTTTCTAAATTTTGGCAATTCTGACATAGATTTTATTTTGCGTTATAAAATGAACGATCCTAATTTCAATAATAGATTTGATATTTTTGTAGATGAAATTGTAGTGGGATTGATTTACTTTAAAGAATTGCTAGTTTCGATGGGTTTTAAGCACGACAATATTTATGCTGTTTTTGCCAATCCGCCAGTGCAGCTGCCTATTAGCTACTGGATTAATATGGATAAGCATAAGCCTGCCTTGATTCATACAAGGGGATTAATGCATAAATTAATGATTGATAAATGCAAGTCATCCATGAGAGTTATTGATGTGACTCCTCAATTATCCAACCCGCTTGTAGACTACCCGGTTTTGGATGTCAAATTCATGAGAGATGGTGTACAAGACCACCATCAAGACTATGTCAAAACACAGCAAATTGTTTGGGATGCTATTCGTCAGGAGGAAATCGAAGGGCTTATTCCTCCCCGTAATACATTCCATAAAGACTTATACCCCCATACATTTGCCTTTATTGGCAATTTGATGGAGGAAAATAAGGTTAGACAGCGTACATGTCGTTAAAATTTATTATTGGGAAAAGGTTATGGATGTTGTAATTACAGACAAATTTCTTGAAGTGATTTATAGAAAAAAAATTGCCATTACAAGCGCTACTACAGGTAAAAGTGTTTTTTTTCCAGTGGGCAATAAAATTGAGCAGTACGCAGGAATCTATGATTCGAGAAATCTAATCACTGCAGGAGCGTTTAGTTTCTCACATTCTTCTGTTTTAGATCCAAGATTAGTTAAGATCGGTCGATATTGTACAATTGAAAGTGATGTTAAAATTGCTCATACTAACAGCCCCATGCATTTTTTGACCACCAATCCAATTCTGTATGCACCGTCTGAGATTCAGAAAATTGATTACCAGCAGGAAGATAACATTATCTCATATCAAAAAGCAAAGCAGCTTGTAGAAATTGAACACGATGTATTGATTGAGCAGAATAGTGTTCTGATTGCAGGCGTAAAACTGCACACAGGTGCTGTTGTTAAGGCGGGCAGCGTTGTTTGTGAAGATGTGCCCCCTTATGCAATCGTACAGGGCAATCCAGCCAAAATCATTGCCATGCGCTTTGATAACGATACGATTACAAGACTTCTGGATAGCGAATGGTGGCACTACAATATCTATGACTTAGCCTATCTCAATGTTACTAACACTCCCAATTTTTTGGATAGGCTTGATCAAAATAAGCAGCATTTGAGCAAAATTACCACTCAAGTATTAGAATGGGATGAGATGGTTATCAATAGCCTTGAGCCTGCCGATAAGGATGCGCGCAAAGATTATTACAATCGTTTGGCGTGGCATTTTGAACAAAATAATGATTGGTTGATGGGCGAAGATTTAAGACAGCGTGCAGCACTGTAATTGAATGTTTTGTATTTAAGTGAGTTATGTGATGGATATTAACAATATTAAGCAATTGATTGATGTTGGCTATCAGGCTTTTGGACAAAAAAACTATGAACAAGCAATCAAGGCCTGGCAACCTATTATTAATTTTTGTCAAAATAAAAACTTAGATGACTTGTTGAGCGTTTACTTAGACTTAGGTAAATGTTATTACCGCACTCATGAATATAAGAAAGCAAAACAGGTTATTGATCAAGGCTTGGCAAAATTTCCTGCTGATGTTAATTTATTAAAACTTCAGGGTTTTAACGATGAAAAAACGGGTGAATATAAGTCAGCAATTATTGCTTGGCAAAAGGTGTTGCGACAGCACCCAGATCATGTCGAAGCTCAGCAACATATTCGTGATATAACAAAAATCATAGAAAGAAAAAAACTAAAAGAACAAGAACTATCCCGTCAAAATGAGATTTCTGAAGAGCTGCAAGAGTTTCTGAACCAGGTTGATGTTGCTATGCAAACAGAGTCATCAGAAGTTATTGATCATAATCTTCAATTTGCTTTGTCTGAAGTGGCGAATAATTACCAACTATTATTAAGATATGCACAAAATGCTCAGAATGCAGATATTAAATTGCAGAGATTTGCTACGCTGTTGCACTTATATCCACATTCTGATGAGGCATTATTCGGCGCTTTAGAAACAGCGGAGTCCATAGGCGAGTTCGATCGTGCAAAAAAAATGTGGCATACATTTTGTGAGCAAAATGAAGGAATTGATTTTTCATTATATGAAAAATATGCCGAACATACCGAAAAAAGTGCACCAAGAGAATCATTTTTTAGATGGCTGGATATACATCGACAATTTCCACTATATAGTAAAGCTGCAGAAAAGCTGAAAACTTTGGGTGGTGAGCTTGACCTTGTAAGAAATACTGACCTAAAGATTTCAAATCACGCACAAATAATAAGTCTGCAGCATAAAATCAATCAGTTGTTCGTATCAGGCAAGAGTGCATTTTACGCTAATAATTATTTAGATTCTAATCGGATATGGCAACAAGCTGTTGATATGGCTGAAGATAAATCATTAATCCCTGAAGATTTATACTTGGGTCTGGGTAAAAGCTACATCCGTAGCGGAGAACTGGATTTAGCTAAAAAAATAGTCTTGCTAGCCATGGATATATATCCAAATCAATATAATATTCACTTTCTATTACCTTTTATCGCCAAAAAAGAAAAAGATTTGCATACAGCAGAACTATTGTGGACAGAATTAACTCAAAAATTCCCCAAGGAAATGTCGGCAAAAATCGAACTTGCCCAAAATTATCAACAATTGAATGAATTAGCAAAAGCAAAGAAGGCTTATCAGGACGCAATTCATGTCAATAATAATTATTTTGATGCTTATCTTGGCCTGGCTCGCGTCATGATGAAGCAGGGTGACCATCAAGGCAGTCTTGAGGCATGGCTTGAAGTCAAAGATAAGTGGCCAGATAAGATTAATGGTCATCTGGGTGCAGCGATTTGCCATAAAAATTTGTCTGAATATGAAAAAGCTTTTCAGACTATTGAGCAAGCTTTTGGAATTTTCCCAAGTAATGTGCAGTTGCTTGATGAATTGGTAGATGTAATTTATCGTAGTCAAGATTATCAAAAAGGGTATGATAAACTTGAAAAATTGGTATTTGATAACACTGAAGTGTTGGAGTATCAAAAAGCCCGTTTATTGGTTAAGCTTAAAAAATTTGATGAGGCAGAGCAAAAGTTCAAAGCTGTTATTGAACAATATCCAAACTTTGCAAGAGTTTATTTGGGTTTTGCTGACCTTTATACAGGGCAACGTAAAGAAAAAGAAGCAGTTGATATTTTAAAACAGGGTTATAATAGATTTCAAAAAAATGAATTAATTATAGCACGCTTGATAGATGCGTTGGTGGCTTATGGAGAAAAAGAAGAAGCTTATCGTATTTATACCATATTACCACATAATGATACTGCTAAAAATTTATTTAAATATAGAAATCTGATTAATCAGTTTAGCGATAAAAAGGTTAATCTAGAGAAATTGTATCAATTATATCCTGATAATGTTGATATTGCAGTTAAAGTAGCTAACATTAAGTTGGATTCCTATAATAAAGAGGTCCAAAATCAGGGAATTGATATCTTATATAAGATTAAACAAGATAATCCCAATCTTAAATGGATAAAAAATACTATTGTTATGGGGTTATTAAAATGTAATCGTGAAGATGAAGCATTACAAGTTGCTAAAACTATTCCTAAAACTCAAAATGACCCCGATACATTAAAAGTATTGGCATGGCTTGCACAAAAAGAAGGTGAGTTTGATAAATCAAAAGATATTTGGCAGGAAATTATTAACAAAAAACATATCTTGAGTGTGAATGGTAATATTGGTGATTTGACCTATAAAGGTGATAAAGAAATTATTGTCGAAAAAGATGATATTTTAATGTTTAGTACCATGTTTAATGAAATGATACATATTCCATTTTTGTTGGATTATTATCGTAAACTTGGTGTAAATAAATTTTTTATTACGGATAATAATTCAACCGATGAGACAGCAGAATATCTATTAGCACAACCTGATGTTTATTATTTTTGGGCAAGTTCTAGCTATAAAGAAGCAGGCGATGGCATGGCTTGGAGTAACTATCTAATGGATAAATATGCTCAGGGAAATTGGTGTGTGGTCATTGATGCGGATGAATATTTGGTTTATCCAAATATTGAAAATAAAAAGTTACCAGAGTTGACCAAATATCTTGATGAACATGGCTATGAAGCTTTAGCTTCATTTATGTTAGCAATGTATCCTGAAGATGTGGAACATCAATTAGCTATAAAATCTAGTGATAACTTGATTGAGAAATCTCCTTATTTTTGTAATTATTATCATTTTAGGGGTGATGTACATTGTCCTTATATTCATGTATCGGGAGGTTTTTACTATAAGAAAAATGGACAGACAACCTGGTGTACAAAAACACCTTTGATTAAGAGAAAGAAAGGGGTAAAACATATTGCCTCTAACCATTTAATTACTTCTGCAAAAGTGGCTGATATCACTTCTTGTTTGTTGCACTTAAAACTAGTTGGTGATTTTGAGAAAAAAGCGAAAGCAAATATTGAAAGAAAGGAACACTCTGGTGGTGGTGATGCCTATAAAGAATACATTCGGTTATCTGTTGAAACAGGTAAGTTTACCGATGTTGAAGGTACTACCAAATATGACAATAGCCAGCAGTTAGTCGAATTGGGGCTGATTAAAAACCCAAGAGGATTCTAAATGAAAGCTGTGTTAATCGAGTTTCATCAAGCATTTGCTGATCGAGATTATGATAAGGTGGTTAAATGCGGCGAAGGCATTGATATTGCTGATATACATCAAAGTGATGAGCGTCGCCGCGTGATTCACCGCTTGGCAATCGCCTACCAAGAAATAGGTGCTAGTAATAATTCTCTGGACTTGTATCGAAGATTGGTTAGAGATTATCCAGACTTTCAGGCAGGTTGGGAGTTTTTTGCTCAATTTTTTGAAAAGCAAAAAGATTATGAATCCGCCCTGGCTCATTGGGAAGAAGTTGCTGACAAATTCCCAAAATCAACCCTTGCTTATTGGTCAATCGGAAATATCTATAAAAATAATCTAAAAGATTATGATAAAGCCATTGAAATGTATCAAAAGCAAATTGAGAGATTCCCTGAAAGACAGAGTGGCTATCAAGGTGTTGCAGAAAGCTTGCAGGATGCAACAAGATATAATGAAGCTTTGACAGCATGGAATCTTGTTAAGAAAAAATTTCCCAAAGAACCTAAAAGCTATTGGGCGATTGGACATATTTATAAAGACTTACAACAGTTTGAGAAGGCTGAAAGTTATTTTAAGCTACTAATTGAGAATTTTCCGCAGAGAGAGCGGATATTGGAGTTTGGCTAGGCTGATGCAAACCATCGAAAGATGGGGGTCTGCCAAGAGCTGTTGGGAGATCTACTTTGATAAATTTTCTGCCAATGAACAAGCATATTTAAACTATTTGGAAGTTTGTATTAATCTAGAACAAGATAGTATTGGGCTGTGTGAGACGGTCGCAACTAAACTAAATCAAAATTCTAAAAGCATTTTGATCAAATATCTAAAACTTCTAAAAAAATGCGATAAACTACTTAGTCTGGAGAATACTAGTCGTTTGTTGCTTGAGCAATATCCAGAAGAGTATAAATTTTTTGAGTGGCACTTTATTGCACTTTATTGTCAATGTAAGTGGCAATTAGCAAAAGAGGCGTACTTAAAACTGGTGGCAAAATTCAATATTAATATACAAGATATTACTTTTAGCTATTTGGATGTATTATGGCATTTAAAAGAATTCGATGCTCTTGAGAGTCACTATGTTAAAATGATTCAAAAATCTTACCCGCAGATTTTGGAATATTTTCCATCATATGACTTTTTACCCGAAAGAATTGCAGTGGCGGAAACTATAGGCGATTTTGAGCGAGCGGATAAGCTACGCAAGCAATATCAACCACCATTAGAAAGAAAAAATATTAGTAAGCCAATTTTTGATCCTAAGGTAGAGTGTGAATATATTCATCATAGTGATGCTAATAATGTTTTATTAATTTTCTTTTCCGGACTAACATTTAGAATTAAGAAGAATTTTGATAAATATCGTTTAGATAATTTGGATGATATTAAGAATGACAATAAAGATATTAAATCAAGTTTCATTCGATTTGCTCAAAGAAATACTCAGTATAATATGCTGATGATAAATGATATTTATACATCATGGCAACATATGCATCGAGATGAATATTTGGATTATATTAAAGATATTATTGTGAAAAATAAATATCAGACAGTAGTTTGTATTGGTGTATCATCTGGCGGCTATGCAGCAATGCTATATGGACAGTTATTGGAAGCTGATTTAGTATTCGCCTTCTCTCCCCAAACTATACCCTTTTTTAATTATGCTAATTATATCGCACATCTGTATAAAATTCAGTTTTCTTTAGGTTTAGGAATGGAGAGTAGTCTATTGCGATTACAAAATCAAGAGCATTTTAAGGCCAGAACCTATATCGTAGTCAGTAAAGATAATGGTATGGATAATTTGGGATTGAGATTGCTTGATAGGTCTGATAAAAATCTAACGATAGTCCAATGCTATGGAGATGAACATGTGCCGATCCAAGGGTTGGGTGTGAAAAATGTGTATACTGAGATGTGTCGTATTATTGATAAGATTCCGAAAATGAAGAATCACCACTGCGAAATAGATGATGCTTTTGTTGGACTTCCAACATTTTACTCCAATAAATTTGCGATTTGAGGTGCGAATGCTGTTGTTTTGTAAATTCAGGCAATAATTTGTAAGTTGTTGCATGGTTCAAATTTAAATAAGCCTGAATTCTGATATAATAGCGTTCATGCGCCAGTGCTCAAATATTAATAGCATTGAAATTTGCTAAATTACCAAGGATTATTTATGATAAATGAAATTAAAATCAATAGTTTATTGCCTAGCCATTTAATGCATCTTTCAGATAAATTATCACGAAGAATGAAAGATGATGCAATGATGTATGATATCCTGGCGATATCAAATGAGACTACATTGTTGTACTTTTTGGAACCGAATGAAACTTCTGGTGGCGTTGGTTTATTTACTGAAGAAAATTTGCCAGATGGTGTATTTTCAAGTGGGACTTTGGTGGCGACTGCACAGATAGCCCATCATAATCATACGGCTATTTACCCCCGCATTTTTGTCACACTACCATTTGCAGAGAAAGAAGTACGCTCCACTTTTCAAGAGCCACCTCGCAAAACCAAATATCCTGCAATAAGTAAAGCTGTCCTGAAAAAAAGCATTTATGATTTAAATAAAATTGGCGTTGGTAAAATTGTCAATGTGGATAAAATTGGCCATGACCTATTCAATAGATACAATAATGTTTCAATCTTAGACGATGTTCTCGCTGTAGATAAAAAAAGACAGCAGCAGATCGACATTAATATTGAAAATCGTAGTCAAAACCATCAGCATTCACAACTTTATTATAACAATGTCAAAATTGCTCCAATCCAACAGGAAAGCAATAAGCATAAGAGCGCTCTCTTTGCTTTGCACTGGTTCGACCATGGGGGTGCTGAAAAGTTTGCTATTACTTCAATGAAAAAGGCTCGCAGTATGGGCTTTCATGTCTATTGCATTGTAGACAAAAGAGGTAATAAATATTATGAGGATAAAGCAAGAGATATTTGCGAGAATATCTTTAATATTGCTGACAGTCTCCCTAAGGAATATTGGCATAGATTTTATATTAATGCGAACAATCGGTTAAATGTTGGCGTTTTTCATATTCATCACGCTATATCGGCATATCAAGCACTACCAAAGATCAGAGCTTTAACAAATACGCAAAAGATTTTGGATACAACGCATATTGTTGAACACACAGATGGTGGCTATGTTCGGGTCAGTGGCGTATTTTCACAATATTTGGATTATCACCACACCATTAGTCAAGAATCAAGTGAGTACTTAGCGAATGAATTATTAGTACCTTATGATAAAATTAAACTAGGTTATCTATTTAATCAAGAATCTAAGCTTGAATTATCATTTGATAAGGTGTATTCACTGAATAAAGAATGTCATATTTCATTTGTTGGGCGTTTTGTTAATCAGAAAAGACCATACTTATTTATTGAACTCATAAGTAAAATCAAAAACCATCCAAGATTGAAGTCTAGAAATATTGTCTTTAACATGGTTGGAGATGGTCCGTTAGCAGACATCTGCGATCAATTAATTGAGAAAAAAGGCCTGGGAGCGGTCATCAATCGTTTGCCAGCTGACTACGATGTGGATCAATTACTGAAAGAGTCACATTTTTTAATTATTCCATCTGAAAATGAGGGATTAACTTTAGTAGCTTATGAGGCGATTTTAAATAACTGCATTGTTGTGAGTACTGATGTTGGCTCTCAAAAAGAGATAGTTGCACCAGATTCTCTGCTGAGTCGCCATCCTGATTTATTCATTGAGAGCTGTTTGAGTCTGCTGGATAAAGCTTTTGATGAAACTAAATATGCAGAACAGCTTTTAAAGCAGCAATTTGATGCCATCAATACAATTGCTAGCAAATTGAATTGGGAAAATGTCCTAGATGAAATTTATGGGAGTGTCAAAGATGTCTAATCAATTGCCATCATCAGAATACACTGTTTCCGCCATTGTTGTGACTTTTAATAGATTGGATTGGCTTAAAAAAGTTATTGATTCTTTGGTAGCGCAAACTTATTTTGTGAATCAGATTGTTGTCATTGATAATTGCTCAACCGATCAAACCCCAGATTGGTTAAAGCAGTTTGCGGACAACACTCAGTTTCGCATATATCATGCGAAAAAAAATCTAGGAGGTGCTGGAGGTTTTGCAAAAGGCATGGAGATTGCAATGACCAATGGTAACGACTTTCTTTGGATTATGGATGATGATTGTGTACCTGAGCCAGATGCTCTTGAAAAACTAATACACTCGTGGTCATGGTTTAAAAACAATACCCCTTACACACCTGGATTCGCTTGTTCTTTGGTGAAGTTTCAAGATACTGAAGATATCTGTGAGATGAATATTCCAAAACCAATTTGGGATTGGACTAGATTTTATAATAATCAACAAATCCCAGCAATGCTAGTGGAGACCTGTTCGTTTGTTTCCGCATTAGTTCACAGAGATAAAGTGAAGGAGGTTGGTCTGCCTTACGCAGAGTATTTTATTTGGTATGACGATGTCGAGTACACTAGAAGGTTATCGCGTAGCTACCCAGGCATCTTGGTTCTAGATAGTATTGTAAGACATTTTACACCAAACAATAGGGGTGTAAATTTTAGTGATGTTAATGATAAAAATCTATGGAAATTTAAATACGGCGCAAGAAATGAAGCATCATATCGATATCATCACCAAGGTGTGAATTCATGGAGAAAATTTTCCCAAAGAGTAAATCTGCAGCTTCATAAAGGTGGAGTTAGCTTGGCAAATAGGGCTGAGATTAACAAAAGCTTATTGGAGGGGGTTAAGTTTAACCCTAAGGTTAAAAGAGTTTAATTATATTATGAACAAACAAACCCTAATCATCGGTGCAGGCTTCTCGGGTGCGGTCATCGCCCGTGAGCTTGCAGAAAATGGCTATCAGGTCAAAGTGATTGACAAGCGTAGTCACATCGCAGGCAACTGCCATACCGAGCGTGATAATGAAACCAATGTCATGCTGCATCACTATGGTCCACACATTTTTCATACTGACGATCAAGAAGTATGGGAATATGTCACCAAACATGGCGAGATGATGCCTTATACCAACCGTGTCAAATCCACGGTTGGCGGTCAGGTATACTCCTTGCCTGTGAATTTGCATACCATCAACCAATTTTTTGGCAAGGCGTTTCGCCCACAAGAAGCTTATGATTTTATTGTCAATGAGCAAGCTGATAAGGGCATTGATGAGCCGCAGTCATTTGAAGAGCAAGCACTAAAATTTGTTGGTCGAGATTTATACGAAGCTTTCTTTAAGGGCTATACCCAAAAACAATGGGGAATGTCACCAACCAAATTACCAGCCAGTATCCTAAAGCGTTTGCCAGTACGATTTAATTATGATGATAATTATTTCTTTCATAAGTACCAAGGCATGCCAAAAGATGGCTATACTGTGATTGTCGAAAGTATCTTAAATCATCCGAATATCACTGTAGAATTAAATTGTGAATTTGATCACGCTGAGTTAGGTGGATTTGATCATGTATTTTATACAGGACCTTTGGATGGGTTTTATGATTATCGCTTAGGTCGCTTGGGCTATCGCACACTAGACTTTGAGCGTTATGTGGATGAAGGCGATTACCAAGGCTGTGCGGTAATGAATTATGGCGAAGAATCGGTGCCATTTACACGCATTGCTGAGCATAAGCATTTCACGCCTTGGGAAAAGCATGATAAGACAGTGTATTTTAAAGAGTATAGCCGTTTGTGTGGTGAAGAGGATATCCCTTATTACCCAATCCGCTTGGTTGATGAGAAAACCATGCTAGAGCAATATGTGAATCTGGCCAATCAAGAAACCAAAGTAACGTTTGTTGGTCGTCTAGCGACTTATCGATATCTTGATATGGATGTGACCATTCGTGAGGCGCTAGATGTGGCAAGAGCATTCTTGACCGCTAAGGAAAACGGAGATGCTGTTCGTCCGTTTTATGTGAATATGCTGTAATTCATGAAAAAAATTGCTGTTGTTATTACCACTTATAATTCTGCTAAATACATTGGGCGACTGATTGATAAGTTGTTATCGCAGTCATATCTAGCCAGGCGGATCATTATTGTGGATAACAACAGCTCAGATAATACTTGTAGTATTATTAATGGCTATCACAATGATAAAATCCATCTACATCAACTGGGTGCAAACTTAGGCGGTGCAGGTGGATTCGCCACAGGTTTTGAGATTGCTAAAAATAGCGACTGTGATTATATTGTTAGTTTGGATGATGATGCCTATCCAGCAAGTGACACATTTATTGCTGATATGGTTCAAATTACAGAACAGCACGACTATGACGTTATTTCTGCGCTTGTGGTGGATAGTGATAATCATGAACTGGCAGCTTATGAATATCAAGTGAATGGTGTAAAGCATACCAAGATTGGAGATATTCAAAAAGTATCACTTCTAGATAATGATATTAAGTTATTTAATGGTGTATTATTTGATAAAAAAGTGGTTGAAAAAGTTGGCATTCCACGAGCGGAGTTTTTTATTCGTGGTGATGAGCAAGAATATAAAATGCGTATCTTGCATGCTGGGTTTAAGACCGCTATATTTACTCAAGCAACCATTTATCATCCGACATCTGTGAATGAATATTTTTATATTAAAGGAAAGCGATATCATCATCTAGATTCGCCATTTAAATTATTCTATTCTACTCGCAATCAGGCCTATATGTTGAGATTGCGAGATGATATCGATTTTCTTAAGATGTCTAAAATTGTCTATAAACAGTTTTGGCGATATACTTGGTTTTATTTGGTGTATAAAAAAGATGTTAGAAGCTATTGCTTATGGCTGAAAGCATTTATTTATGGATTTGTCGGCTATATGAATAACGATTTTAAAGGTTGAATTATGAAAAAAATCACCCACGCCATTATCCCTGTTGCAGGCTTTGGTACGCGTATGCTACCGCTATCCAAGGCGGTACCAAAAGAGCTGTTGCCACTGGGTAATAAACCTGCTATCCAATATGTCATCGAAGAAGCCATCGCTGCTGGGATCAAAAATATCGTCCTGGTCAATCACGCCCAAAAGATGGCGATTGAGAACTATTTTGATATCAATAGCGAGCTGGATACTCAGCTGCGTAGCAAGGGCAAAGATGCACTTGCTGACAGCCTAAGCTTCTTGCCTGATGATGTCACCATCACTAGCGTCCGCCAAGGCAAGCCATTGGGGTTAGGTCATGCGGTGCTACAAGGTCGTGCGGTAGTGGGCGATAACCCCTTTGCCGTGCTACTGCCTGATGTGGTGCTAAATCCTTATGCGTCTGACTATCAGGCTCATAACCTTGCCTTTATGATGGCTGAATTTGCCAAGACAGGGCGTAGTCAGATTCTAGTCGATCCTGTGGCGTCGGCAGACATTCATAAATACGGTATCGCCCGCTTAGCCGACACCCAAACCATTGAAAAATCAGATAACAATATCTGCTTTGATGTCAAAGGCTTTGTCGAAAAGCCATCAGCTGATGTTGCACCGTCCAACCTTGCGGTGGTGGGTCGCTATGTATTTGATAATGCGATTTTTGAGTATCTTGCCAAGACTGCCCCAAGCGTCGGTGGAGAAATTCAGCTGACTGATGCCATTGATGCGCTGATTAGCACACAAGGCATGGATGTAGTGACAATGGTGGGCAACAGTTTTGATGCTGGCGATATGACAAGCTATATGCAGGCCTTTGTGTATTTTGCTGATAAATTGGGTGTCAAGCCTGCGAATTAAGGATAATTCATGAGCCATACCACCAATACCGCTTGGCAAGCCCTACAAAAGCTTGCTGCCACCACGCCAAATATCGGTGAATTATTTGCCGATGGCACTCGCAGTGAGCGATTTAGTGCGGCTGCCTGTGGGATTTATATGGATTATAGTAAGCAGGCACTGGATAATGAGCGTCTGTCGGCATTGATAGCCCTTGCCAAATCCAAAAATTTATCCCATAAAATCAATGAGTTATTATCAGGTGTCAAGGTCAATGACACTGAAAATCGTGCTGCCTTGCACACAGCTCTACGCTTGCCAAAGGGTGAGCCCTTGTTGGTGGATGGTGTGGATGTCAGCGGGCAGGTGCATGATAGCCTAGATAAGTGCGAAGCGATCGTTAGCCGTATCCGTACAGGTGTGTGGCGTGGCTATTCAGGCAAGGCAATCACCGATGTGGTCAATATCGGGGTTGGTGGCTCAGACCTTGGACCGCTCATGGCGGCGACGGCACTGGAGGAATGGGCAGATACGGACATTCGGGTACATTTTGTTTCCAATATGGACGGCACACAGCTTGATGGCTTGCTCAAGAAACTCAATCCGCAAACGACGCTGTTTATCATCTCATCTAAGTCCTTTGGTACGATTGACACATTATCAAACGCCAAAACTGCCAAGGCGTGGCTACTGT
This sequence comes from Moraxella sp. FZLJ2109, assembly GCF_024296965.1. NCBI lineage: Bacteria > Pseudomonadati > Pseudomonadota > Gammaproteobacteria > Moraxellales > Moraxellaceae > Moraxella > Moraxella sp. FZLJ2109. Next base: position 893,587 of record NZ_CP101112.1, on the reverse strand, counting down.
CCACTGGTGCCAAAGAACAAAGCCTGCTGCGTCGGCATTTTATCGGTATCTCGACTCGCACCGATAAGATGAGTGCCTGGGGCATTCATACGGATAATCAGCTCTTGCTGTGGGACTGGGTGGGCGGTCGCTTTAGTATGTGGTCGGCCATCGGGCTTGCCATCGCCATTCGTATTGGTATGACTGGTTTTCGTGCACTGCTGGCGGGTGCTTATGCGATGGATACACACTTTGCCACCGTTGACTTTGAGCATAATCTGCCTGTACTGCTTGGCTTGATTGGTGTGTGGAATTCTACCTTTTTGGGGATCAATGCCCATACGGTGTTGCCTTATGATGGGCGATTGTCATTTTTCCCCAATTATCTGACCCAGCTTGAGATGGAGTCCAACGGCAAATCGGTGGCGCGTGACGGCGTAGCGGTGGATTATGCCACCTGTCCGATTCTGTGGGGTGATATTGGTTCAAACGCTCAGCACGCTTTTTATCAGCTATTACACCAAGGCACGCAAAGAGTGTCGTGCGATTTTATCACGCCGATTCGTCGATATGATAATCAGCAGCACCATCACGATGCCTATTTAGAAGAGCAGCACAAATTATCTTTGGCAAACTGTCTTGCGCAGTCGCAGGTGCTTGCCTTTGGTAATGGGGCGCTTGGCGAAACTACCCAAGATGAATTGAATGAGTTTAAACGCTATCGCGGTAATCAGCCATCTACCACCTTATTATTAGACAGCTTAAGTCCATTTAGTTTGGGTGCACTGATTGCCCTATATGAGCATAAAGTGTATGTGATGAGTGTACTGTGGGGGATTAATCCTTTTGACCAATGGGGCGTGGAAGTGGGCAAAGTGATGGCAAACAGTGTGTTTGATGCCCTAAATGATGGCAAGGCGGACGGCTTTGATAGCTCAACCAATGCACTGCTTGCCAAGATTCTACAGGCTCAAGCCGTAAAAGGGGGCGTATGATGACTGATTCTATCCTACTCATCGGCTGTACCAATGAGTCTATCAATACTGCCATTTGGCTGGCAAGTCTAAATAAATCAGTGCAATTATTGGCGGATGAAAGTGCGGTGTCGCACACATTGGCAAGCTACAAGTTTGACCATCAGATGTCAGCCCTGTGGCAAATGTACACGCAGACAGGGCAAATCGCTGTGGTGGCGTCGCCAGCGACTGCCGCCTATGTGTGGCTGTTTTTGGATGCCCAAGGCGTAGATGAGCATTTGCCGTCGTTATTTGACACGACAGCCCAAGTCATCTTAAGTGGTTCGGTGGCTATTGGTGATGTGGCAACTTTGGCAAATGAGTTTGCCACTAGCCAAGTCTGCTATGTGCCGTTTGTTTTTATGAAAGATGGTACGGGTTTTGGTTCGCTGTCGTCACCCGATATGGTGATGATCGGTGAAAAGACCTTAGGCACGCATACGACCAATGAGCTACTGCTCATACTGTTATCTCGCACGGATAAGCAGTTTGTAGGTGATATTAAGACGGTGGAATTTGCCCGTGCAGGGATTATGGCGATGCTTGCCACACGCCTAAGCTTTGTCAATGAGATGGCGCGCCTAGCGGATGCCAGCGGCGTGGATATGACCACGGTGCAGACAGTGATGGGACTGGATAAGCGTATCGGCAAGGATTATCTGTCGGCAGGGTGGGGTTTTGGCGGTCAGGCACTGCCTACAGAAGTTGAGCTACTTGATCAATTTTTTAAACAAAATCATGTCCAAAGCCGTCTATTGTCCACCGTATCGCAGATTAATGAAGACCAAAAAGAGCTGATTTTCCGTAAATTTTGGCGATATTTTGAAGGCTTTATTGATGGTAAATCCGTGATGATTTGGGGTGCAGGCTATCGTGCCAATACGGGCCGTACGACCAATGGGGCGATTCATCCGCTTCTAAAGCTGTTATGGTCATATGGCATCAAGACGAGCATTTATGCCCCAAATGCAGGCTTTGAGCTCACCGAGCTATATGGTGATGAGCCGCTGTTTGGTCTATGTGATGATGCTTATGATTTGGCAGGGCGTGATGCTTTGTTTGTCCTAAACTGGTCAGAAGCGGTGCTGCCAACTATTGGGCAATTAAATCAGTTTGGCTTACCGATTTTTGATGCTAAAAATATTTTGAATAATCAATTGGTCGCACAGTATGCGGGCGATTATCATGGCATCGGCCGTAATCACACTAAGGGTGAAGTATGATGAAAAAAATTCTCGTAACCGGTGGCGCAGGCTATATCGGCTCGCATACCTTGATTGAATTGATTGCAGCAGGCTTTACACCTGTGGTGTATGATAATCTGTCCAATTCAAGCCCTGTGGCACTTGAACGAGTGGAACAGATTGTAGGGCAAGGCATCCAATTTATCCAAGGTGATATTTTGGATAAAGATTTGCTTGACAAAGCCTTTGCTGAGCATGATTTTTTTGGCGTGATTCATTTTGCTGGACTAAAAGCAGTGGGTGAGTCGGTCGCAAAGCCTGTCAAATATTACCAAAACAATGTCGCAGGTACGCTCAACTTGCTAGAAGTCATGCAAGAATATAGGGTGAAAAACTTTATTTTTTCATCATCGGCAACTGTCTATGGTGACCCTGAAGTATTGCCAATCGTTGAGACCGCCAAACGCTCTTGTACCAATCCGTACGGACAGTCTAAATTGACCGTTGAGTATATCTTGGAAGATTTGGCAAAATCGGATGGTGAGTTTAATGCAGTTGCCCTGCGGTATTTTAACCCAATCGGTTCGCACAAAAGCGGTCTGATTGGCGAAGATCCAAGTGATATTCCCAATAATTTAATGCCGTATATCAGCCAAGTAGCGGTCGGTAAGCTTGAAAAACTGTCTGTTTTTGGCAATGATTATGACACCATTGACGGTACAGGTGTGCGTGATTATATTCATGTGGTGGATTTAGCAAAAGGTCATGTGGCGGCACTGGAATATCTGGTCAAGACCCCAAGCGGTGTCGGCTTTTGCCCTGTCAATCTAGGCACAGGTAATGGTACGTCGGTATTGCAGATTGTGGATGCTTTTGTGGCGAATACAGGGCAAGCTGTGCCTTATGCCATCGTTGATCGCAGACCTGGTGATGTGGCGGCTTGCTATGCCAGCAGTGACAAGGCGCGAGAGCTGTTCGGCTGGACGGCGACACTGGGCATCAATGAGATGTGTGCTGATGCATGGCGTTGGCAAAGTGGCAACCCCAATGGCTACCGTCACTGATATAGCGGATGGCGTCATATGCAAACAAGCCCATGCAACCATCTGCATGGGCTTGTTGTTTGTGGGCTAGTTGTTTAAGTTTGGGTATTATTCCAAAAACGCAAAATGCTCAATATCCATCTGCATCATGATTTCGCTTGGTACAGTCATGCTCTCAGCGTGTGCCGAGCTTCTTGGTAGCAGTTTTTCAAAATAAAACTCCGCCGTTTGAGTTTTGGCAAGATAAAACTCTTTTGGCTGCTCGCCACCATTTTTGAGCTTATCAAAACTCACCGCTGCCATGCGAGCCCAATGATATGCCATCATCACATAGCCTGAATACATCAAAAAGTCATCCGATGCTGCCGAGACGATATCACGGTCTTTGCGAGCGGTCAGTAGCAGGCGTGCGGTCAGCATATTCCACTCAGCACACAGCTTGGTGAGTGTCCAGACAAATTTACGCATATCTTTGTCCAGTGCATATTCCCCGCACCATTTCATGATGCCTGCTGTATAGTCACGGATGACCTTGCCACCGCCATGCAATAGCACCTTACGACCGAGTAGGTCGAGCGCCTGCACGCCTGTGGTGCCTTCGTACAGTGTCGAGATGCGTGCATCACGAGCAATCAGCTCCATGCCTGATTCTTTGATATAGCCATGACCGCCGTAGATTTGCTGACCATGTTTGGCACACTCAATGCCAAGCTCAGTCAAGAAACCCTTGAGAATGGGTGTATAAAAACCAATCTTATCATCCCATTGTTTGATGGCTTCTTCATCACCTTTTGCCACTGCTTCGGCAAGCTTATCCGCATAGCGTGCGGTGTGATAGATCATCGAACGCGCACCTTCGGTAAATGCCTTTTGGGTGAGTAGCATACGGCGTACATCCGCATGGTGGATGATGGCATCGGCAGGCTGATTTGGCTCTTTGGCACCTGATAATGCACGCATCGAGCGGCGTTCTTTGGTGTATGGCAGGGCGTTTTGGAATGACAGCTCCATGTGTGATAGGCCTTGGATGCCTGTGCCGATACGCGCGGTGTTCATATAAGTGAACATGGCTTTTAGGCCTTTGTTTGGCTCGCCGATGAGAAAACCTGTTGCACCATCAAAGTTGATCACACAAGTAGCTGATGAGGTGATGCCCATCTTATGCTCAATCGAGCCACAAGCCACTGCATTGCGCGCGCCGACTTCACCAGTATCTGTAGGCAAAAATTTCGGTACGATAAACAGCGAAATGCCTTTGGTGCCAGCAGGTGCATCGGGTAGGCGAGCTAGCACGATATGCACGATGTTTTCGGTCAAATCATGCTCACCCGCTGAGATAAAGATCTTACTGCCTGTAATGGCATAAGTGCCGTCATCGTTTGGCACGGCGCGAGTTTTCATTTGGTTTAGGTCAGTACCGCACTGTGCTTCGGTCAGGCACATCGTACCCGACCATTCGCCTGAGATGAGCTTAGGTAGATAGGTCGCCTTCTGAGCGTCATCGCCATACTGCAAGATGGTGTTCACCGAGCCTGTGGTCAGACCTGGATACATCGCCCACGGCCAGTTGGCAGTACCCATCATCTCAGATTTGATGAGATTGAGTGACATTGGCAGGTTCATACCGCCAAAGGCTTCAGGATAGCTGATGCCTTGCCAGCCACCTTCGACGAATTGCTGATAGGCTTCTTTAAAGCCTGTTGGTGTGGCGACTTCGCCATCCTTAAAGGTGCATCCTTCGGCATCGGCAGGCTGATACAGTGGCGATAGCACATTTTCGGCAAAGTCGGCAAAACCTGACAAAATCATGTCCACCGTTTCGGCATCGGCAGCCGAGCCGTTTTCAAGCGTCTGATAATGCGCTTGAAAATCGAACATTTCATTCATCAAAAATTTAATATCACGAAGTGGGGCTTTATAAGTTAGCATAAGTCATCCTTGTTGGTTGTATCGCTTGGATACTGCTAAAAATCATCAGTGGCAGATGCCGTTTGAAACACTATACAACAAATTGCATGAATAAAAAGGGTTTTTTGGCTTATGATAACTTATTTTCATAAGAAAATTTAATTTGGCAAATTTTTTGTTATTATTTAATGGCTGCTCATCAACAAAAAAGCGATTATTGCTCATCGAATAATCGCTTTTATTTGCTACCGTATGACCTATAGCTTGCAGGCACCGCCTTCACAGCCTTCATCATTGATGCTATCGACCCCACCTTCGACAGCCACGCCATCAAAGTCGTCCAGTAGATTGTCCAAATCATCAAAATCGACCTCAAAATCGTCTGTCATCTGCTTGCTCATCATCTGCTCCTATTTACAGTTTTAAAATTCAAATTTGCCCAAGGTTTGCCTAAGATGGTGCTGCTTGCCCAAAATTCAAGGTACAATCAGCCATCACTCACATCACTTGGGCAACACCACTGCTGACAAATCCACCACTGCCCCTGTCCACAGCTCAAAGGCAAGCTTGGCTTGATGAATCAGCATGCCGTAGCCATCAGATGTGCGTGCGCCTTGCTTGGCAAAATGCGCCAAAAATGCTGATGGCTTGCCATACATCATGTCATAAGCAAAATCTGCCGTGATATGCCCAAAATCCAGCGACTGACCTGTGGTGGTCGCCGAAGTGGCATTGATGATGACATCAAAATGGGTGGTATTATGTAGTTCATCTAAACCGTGTGCGGATAGATTAGGGTGATCAAAGTCTTGCACCAGTTGCTCAGCTTTGGCAAGCGTGCGATTATAAATCGCCAAGTGTGTACCATGAGATAGCAAGGGTAAAATCGCCCCACGAGTAGCGCCACCTGCACCCAAGATGGCGATTTTTTTATGAGTTAAATCAACATCTTGGCTAATCAGATCTGCCACCAAGCCACGGCCATCGGTATTATCGCCGTATAGTTTGCCATCACGCATCATCAGGGTATTGACCGCACCTGCCATCTTGGCATCATCGCTCATTACACCTGTATTTTGGCATAGCTGATGTGCGATCTCCTTAAAAGGCAAAGTGACATTGGCACCTACGCCACCACCGGCAAAAAACGCCGATACCACCGCTTCAAAGCTGTCCTGATTATCAGGACAAAACTGCCGTTGATAGCAGATATCCAGTCCTACGCTGTCAGCAAAGGCGTGATGGATGGCAGGGCTTTTTGAATGACTAATCGGATTGCCAATGACGATAAAATGCTGCATATTAAGTGTCCAAATCGGTGCGGTGAATCGTGGAAGTTCAGTGGTGGAAGTTTAAGATGATTGCGATTGCCAATTTTATCAAAAATCCCAAGTTTTTGCTTGGGTAGTTTGCCAAAAATCCGCTTGATCATAAAATGCTTTGGGGCAAAATTGTGCTACAATGACGATATTTCATCTGTTTATCAGGATAATCTATGAGCACCGATGCGCCAAAACCGCCCAAATCCAAACTTGGCTTATTGCTGCTGGCTGCCATTTTGGCGGTGGCGGCGGTATTGCTGATTACTTTTCGACCAGTGACCGATGCTGAGACGGTGGTCGCTGATGATGGCAAGCCTGTGGTCTATGAGCCTGTGGTCTATGATACCAGCACTTGGCAGAGCGTGCCGATGCGCGTATCGAGTATTGATGAGTTATCGGGCGAGCTTGGTAGCACTGCCACCGAAGAAGACGCCCTAGATTTTTATGGCAATCAAGCGACACGCTACCGCTACAGTGCCAAGCAGGGCGTGCCTTTTTATAGTATCGACTCGGCAGCTGCCTTTGAAGTGGTGTGGTATTATCCTGCGCCGACCGATGATGACGCCACCAAAAATCAAGCGGTGGAATACGCCAAGCGCGTCTATCGCATGATGGGCAGATTGGGCGGTGAGACCGGTACGGCAGTGGTCGCACAGATGCTGCGCGGTGATGCTATCGCGCCAAAGTCCGTCGGCGCGCTTAAGCTTGTGCAGGGGCGCTGTGAGCATTATCAGTGCCGTGTGGTGTTTGATAAATGACGGTACGGTTTTATCAGTTTGACGGTGCGCTACAGGCGTCTGATGCGCGCATGGATGAGCGTGCGTTTTGCTATGGCGATGGGTTTTTTAGCACCATTGGCGTGCATGATGGGCAGATGCTGTGGGCGGACGGACATCGTGTGCGTGTGATCGCAGGGCTTGGCGCACTTAAGATGGTGCTTGATGTCGATGGTCTGATGGCGCAGCTACATACCTTGGCGGCAGCGATCACAGAAGGTCTCATCAAAATCATCATCACGCGCGCGCCGCAGTCTGTGCGTGGCTATGGTTATCGTGGTGGTGATAGTCGTGCCACTGCGTATATCAAATGCCAAGCGATGCCTGTGTATCAGGCGCATCAGTGGCAGGACGGATTACCGATCGCGATGCCTGTCGATATGATTTGCTTGGACAGCCAAATTGCCCACCGCCCACCGCGCCTAGCAGGGCTTAAGCTGATCGCCTGCCCTGATCAGGTACTGGCACACGCTGAATTATTGGCGCGCCAAGATCAGGGCGCAACCGATGGTTTGGTTGCCAATGTGCATGGGCAGTATATTTGCGCGACGATGGGTAATGTGTTTTATCAAATCGATGGCGCATGGCACACGCCGCCTGTGAACCTATCTGGCGTAGCTGGCGTGATGCGCGCCCAAGTGCTGACAAGTGATCGCTTTGGGCGTATCAGTGAGCGCGTGCTGATGCAGGGTGATTTGAGTGCGATTCAAGCGATGTTCATCACCAATGCCGTGCGCGGTATCATTCCTGTGTGGCGTTTGGATGGGCGGGTGCTGGATCAGTTTGTCTAATGATATCTATTAGCATAGTGTTGTTTCACACAGGATTTGAGTGTTAATTGGGCGAAAATTTGCTACAATTGGCTAAATTTTTTTATGAAGTATTTTTATGGCAAATTCTACGCGCAAAAAACCCGTCAGGCAACCTGTCAAATCTTCACAGAAGACCAAGCCGATCTTGATCGTGCTGATTCTTGCTGTCATCATCGCGCTGATCGTGCTGTATCAGACGCTGTTTGCCGCGGCGGTGGATACCGAGCAGCAGGTCAGCGTCGAAAAAGGCGATACTTATTATAGCTTGCTTGCCAAGCAGGGCTGGACGGATAACGCGCTTGCTTTGCCTGCACTTGCCAAGGCGTATGTGTCATTGAGTGCAGATAAGCCATTGCAAGCAGGTAAGTACACCATCCCAAGTGGTGCAAGTCTTGCTAGCATCATGGACATCTTGCAGCAAGGCGGTCAATCCGAGCAAGTCGTCATCCGCATCGTCGAAGGCAAGACCATCAAGGATCTGTACCAAGCGATCAAAACTACCGATGGCGTGACGCTTGAGCTATTGACGCCACCGGCAGATGGTTATGCGTGGACAGATGTGGCGCGTGATAATGCTGCGGTTGCTGCGGCGCTTGGGATTGATGCGCCCAATCAGCATTTGGAAGGTTGGTTTGCGCCCAATACTTATCATTTCAATGCAGGCGTGAGCGATAAAGCCATTTTACAAAAGCTGTATGATGACCAAAAGCGTATCTTGGATGAAGCATGGCAGACGCGTGATGACAATTTACCATATCAGACGCCGTATGAAGCTTTGATCATGGCAAGTATCATTGAAAAAGAGACAGGCATCGCCGATGAGCGCGGTTTGGTGTCGTCGGTATTTGTCAATCGCTTTGCTAAGGGTATGAAACTGCAGACCGATCCGACCATCATTTATGGGCTGTTTGACCGCTATGATGGTAAGATTTATCGCAGTAATATCAATGAGAAAAACGAGTATAATACTTATCAAATCAATGGCTTACCGATCACGCCGATTGCATTGCCGTCCAAAGAATCCATCCTTGCGACCATGCATCCTGATAAGTCTGATGTGCTGTTTTTCGTTGCGACAGGCAATGGTGGGCATAAATTCAGTAAAACGCTCGATGAGCATAATAAAGCGGTAGAAGAATATCGCGCGGTGATGCGCCAAAAGGAAGGGCAATGACGGATACGCATAAGGCAGATGCCAAGCAATTGACAGGTAAATTCATCAGCTTTGAAGGGACAGAAGGCGTCGGCAAGACCACGGCGATCGATGGCTTGGTCGCGCGCCTACAAGCACGGGGCATACAGGTGCTGCGTACGCGCGAACCTGGGGGCAGTGTGCTTGCCGAAGAGCTGCGTGCGATGTTTTTGGATCCTAATCGCAGCATCGATGCTGATACTGAGATTTTGATGATGTTCGCTGCGCGCGCTGATCATATCCATCAGGTGATTATCCCTGCACTACAAGCGGGCAAATGGGTGATTTGCGATCGCTTTTTTGATAGTACGGTGGCGTATCAGGGCTTTGGTCGCTTTGATGGTGATCAGGCGGCGCTTGATAAGATTGAGCTGTTGATTGAGCATTTTGTGCCGATCAGTCCAGATGTGACGCTGTGGCTGGATTTGGATGTGGCGACAGGCATGATGCGCGCAGGCAAAAGAAGTGCTGCCGATCGTCTAGAAGCCAATGCGCTAAGCTTTTTTGAAAAAGTGCATCAAGGATTAAGTCATCAAGCCGCACGCCACCCACAGCGCATTCATCGCATTGATGCTGATGGGACGATTGATGAAGTGGCGGCGCGCATTGATCGGGTGCTTGGGCTGTAGATTGGCAAGGATTGTTGCTGGTGCGTAGGATTTGGGCAAGGTATTGTCGCCAAAGCATACTTGACGGTAACTTTAGATTTTTGCATACTAGGCGCAATCATGCTTATCATCGCCGAGCTTGGATTTGGCAGGCGAAACAAGGATTGCTTATGAAAAAAACAGCACTGAGCGGATTGCTTGCCCTAAGCCTATGGATGCCTGTCGCCATGAGCGTGCCGATGACGGCACACGCGGTGGTGGGCGTGGACTTCTCCCAATTGGTCGAACAAGCATCGCCATCGGTGGTGCGTGTGAGCATCACCAAAAAAGTCGATACCCAAACCCTAGCCAAAGCGCAGGCGATAGAGATTTTAAAAGATTATTTGGGTCAAGATGTGCCGCTGCCTGACGCGCCGATGCTTGAGCAGGGCTATGGCACGGGCTTTTTTATCAGTTCTGATGGTTATATTTTGACCAATCACCATGTCATCGCTGATGCCGAGAGTATCACCGTCACCCTAAGCGATCGCACGGAGCTGGATGCCAAATTGATCGGCAGTGATGAGAGTTCAGACATCGCGGTACTCAAGGTACAAGGCACAAACTTCCCTGCACTGCCTGTGGCAAAAGGCGATACGCTCAAAGTTGGCGAGCCTGTACTTGCCATCGGTTCGCCGTTTGGCTTTGATTATTCGGCATCGGCAGGGATTGTCTCTGCCAAATCGCGCAGCATTCCAAGCGAAGGCACAGTACCTTTTATCCAAAGTGATGTCGCTTTAAATCCCGGTAATTCAGGCGGGCCATTATTCAACCAAAAAGGCGAAGTCGTCGCGGTCAATTCGATGATTTTTAGCGGTACGGGCGGCTATATGGGGCTGTCGTTCTCGATTCCAATTGAGACGGCGATGGATATCTATCAGCAGATCCGCGATACAGGCAAGGTGACGCGCGTGCGCATGGGCGTGACCATTCAAGATCTGGATCGTAATTTGGTGCAAGTCTATGGGCTTGAGCGTCCTAAAGGCGCGCTTTTGACCAAAGTTGTGCCACAGTCACCAGCTGATCAAGCAGGCTTACAAGCAGGCGATGTGGTCTTATCGTTCAATGATATGCCGATCAACCTGGCGCATGAATGGTTCGATTTGACCAACAAAGCCAAGCCGCACGATACTTTTTATTTGACTTATCTGCGTGATGGTAAGACTTATCAAGCCAAAGGGCAGTTCGGTGATGCGGCAGATGACATCGCCGCTGACCAAAAACGCCAACAAGACGGCGTGCGCTTGGGCGTGCGTCTGCGCAATCTGACCGTGCTTGAACGCCGTGCGCTGACAGAACAAGGCATCCAAGGCGGCGTGATGATCACTTCGGTGGATCTGGTGGGTAATGCGTCGCGCGCTGGCATCCAAACGGGGGATATCTTGGTCGGCCTGAACCGTGTGCCAATTCGTGATGCCGAAAGTTTCGCCGCCCAAGTCGCTGCCTTGCCAAATAAAGGCGTGGTCGCGGTGCAGCTGATTCGCCAAGGCGAGCCGGTGATTCTTGGGATGCGCCTTGAATGAGCAGGATTGAATAATTATTTAAATGCAACAAATTTCGCTGTAACATTGACCATTAAATGTGATAAACTAAATAATCCAACAAGAAGTTGGTGTAAATTTTAGACCGATTGACAGACCGAGCAAGGCTTTTGTATGACAGACGCATATCAAGACATCAAATCCAAACTTCGTGGGGCGATCACTGCCCTGATCACACCGATGACCCCAGACGGTGCGGTGGATTATGATAAGCTTGCCAAGCTGATCGAATGGCAAATCGCCGAAGGCATTCATGCTTTGGTCGCAGTCGGTACGACAGGCGAGTCAGCGACTTTGAGTGTGGCTGAACACAGCGAAGTGATTAACTTTTTTGTTAAACAAGTGGCGGGTCGCGTGCCTGTGATCGCAGGTACGGGCGCGAATTCAACGCATGAAGCGATCGAGCTTACCCGCCATGCCAAAAACGCAGGCGCGGACTGTGCGCTACTGGTCGTGCCTTATTATAATAAGCCGACCCAAGAAGGGATGTATCAGCATTTCAAAGCCATCGCCGAAGCGGTGGATATGCCACAGATGCTGTACAATGTCCCTGGTCGCACGGTCGCTGATATGAGCGAAGAGACGGTCAATCGCTTGGCGGATATCGATAATATCGTCGCGATCAAAGACGCCACAGGCGATCTTGAGCGTGGCAAAAGCCTAATCAAGCGCGTCGGTGATCGTATCGTCGTGCTATCGGGTGATGATCCGACCGCACTTGAGCTTGTTAAACATGGCGCAGCGGGCGATATTTCGGTGACTTCTAATGTCGCACCAAAAGCGATGAGCCAAGTATTTGGCTTGGCATTAGAAGGCAAATTCGACGAAGCGGCGGCGATTCATGACACCATCAAGCATCTGCACCAAGATCTGTTCGTTGAGTCTAGCCCACAGCCGACCAAATATGCCTTGTATAAGATGGGCAAGATTGACAAAGGTATTCGCTTGCCGCTGGTATGGCTGTCGAATGAATATCACAGCGTGATCGATGCAGCATTGGCGAAAGCGAACCTGATTTAACTCACTTTTTGAGCAGTTGGAATGTGTATGAAAACTTTAAAATTGACAGCAGTTATTATGGCGGTGATGACAGCACTTACAGGCTGTGCCGCCACCAAGAGCCTACTGGCAAAGCGCGATAACGGCAGCCTAGATTATCGCACAAGCGAGAAGATTGCACCGCTACAACTGCCAGCAGAACAGCCTGCAGCAGAGTTTGTACCGCTGTATCCGACACCTACCGTTAATGAAAAATCATCAGATTTTATTAATGAAGCAGGCAAGCAGTACGAGCTGCCTAAGCCACCAAGCGTGCGTTAATTCATTAGAAGTGCGATGTCGATGCGTCGCACTTTTGTGTTTAGATTTCCTTAACTTTTAAGCATTTGAGAATTTCCATGGAAAAACAAGCCCTACTTTATACTGGTAAAGCCAAATCTGTCTATGAAACTGCCGATCCTGATTATCTGGTACTGCATTTTCGCAATGACGCCAGTGCGTTCAATGGCGAGAAGATGGCAAGTCTTGACCGCAAAGGCATGGTGAATAACCGCTTTAATGCCTTTATCATGCAAAAGCTTGCCGAAGCAGGCATTGAGACGCATTTTGAAAAGCGGCTATCAGACGATGAAGTCTTGGTAAAACGCCTAAAAATGATCCCAGTAGAAGCAGTGGTGCGTAACTATGCCGCGGGCGGCTTGATGAAGCGCCTAGGCTTGACCGAAGGTTTGCCACTATTGCCGCCGACTTATGAGCTGTTTTATAAAGATGACAGTCTGGGCGATCCGATGCTGTCAGAATCTACCGCGATTGCGCTTGGCTATGCCACTCTTGATGAGCTGCGCCAAATGCAAGAGCTGACCTTGAAAGTCAATGCCGTGCTGTCGAAGCTATTTGATGACGCAGGTCTGATGCTGGTGGACTTTAAGCTTGAATTTGGTCTGTTCCACGGCCGTGTGGTCTTGGGCGATGAGTTCTCACCAGATGGCTGCCGCCTGTGGGACAAAGAGACTAAGAAAAAGCTGGACAAAGACCGCTTCCGTCAAGGTTTGGGCGATGTTGTCGAAGGTTATGAAGAAGTTGCGCGCCGTATTGGTGTGCCGCTTGCCTAATGTTTGGCTTTTGATGACCTAATTTGATGATGGGTTGGTTAAAATTCGGTACTGTATCTGTGTTTTAATCAACCTTATTTTTTGGAAAAATCATGTATTTTCAAATGTATAAAATCGTTACCTACATTCCAGAGACGCATCTGGAAGTGGTAAAAACCGCGATGTTCGCCGCCGGTGCAGGGCATTATGGTAATTATGAATGCTGCAGCTGGCAGACATTGGGCATGGGGCAGTTTCGCCCACTGGATGGCGCAAATCCGACCATCGGCGAAGTCGGTGAAATCACGCGCGTGTCTGAGTGGAAGGTGGAGATGATGGTGCCTGAGAATAAGCTGTGCGAAGTTGTGCAAGCGTACAAAGACGCGCACCCTTATGAAGTGCCTGCCTATGAAGTGTATCAGACGGTGGATGTGGAAGGGGATTGATCATCAATCCAACCAAGTACCAAAAAACGCCCAAATCATCACGATCTGGGCGTTTTTTATTGGATCAATCAGAATTTTGGATCAGTTTTGTCATGCTCGCCACTTTACCAAAGCCCTTTGGCAATGCCGCACCACGACTGGCGCGCTTGGCGGTGTAATTGGCGACATCGCTGGGCTTTAGCGTCAAGGTGCGCTTGCCTGCGGTGATGACTAGGCTGTCATTGCTTGATAAGCTTGTGATCGCGGTGATGGTCTCATCGCCTTTTAGATTGACAAGCTTATTGCCCTTGCCCTTAGCAAGCTGTGGCAGATCATCACTTGGGAAGATGAGCAGATTGCCATTGGAGACGCTCACCGCCACCAAATCATCACCATCATCCATCACAGCGATGGGCAGCAGTGTACCATCGCCCAGATTGATACTTGCCTTGCCTGCTTTTTGGGCGGTGTCCAGATTGGATAATTGATTGATAAAGCCATAGCCTGCGCTACTTGCCATGATGATGTGTTTATCAGTCATGAAGGCAAGCTGTTCAATCTTTGCGCCATTGGCAAGGTTTAATAGGCTTGTGATCGGATCGCCTTGACCGCGCGCCGATGGCAGATGGACGGTATCAAGCCCATAGCTGCGACCTGTGCTGTCGATGAGAATCAAGCGTTCGGTCGATTTACCCAAGGCGTGCGCCAAATAATCATCGCCCGAGCGATAGTTCATCTGCATAGGATCGGTGCTGTGACCCTTGGCAAGGCGAATCCAGCCGGCTTGTGAGATCACCACCGTCACAGGCTCGCTCGTCATCAGCTCCGTGGCTTTTAGACTGGTGGCTTCGTCGCGCTCTACCACAGGGGAGCGGCGTTTATCGCCATGCTCTTTGGCATCGGCGGTCAGCTCATCGATGAGTAGGGCGGTGAGCGCATCAGGGTCGGCAAGCTGATTGGCGATCACCGCGCGCTCAGCTTCTAGGCGGTCGCGCTCGGCATTAAGCTCAATCTCTTCAAGCTTGGCAAGTTGGCGCAGTTTGATGTCTAAGATGGCATCAGCTTGAATGTCTGATAAGCCGTAGCGATTCATCAGCTCAAGCTTAGGATCATCTTCTTCGCGGATGATGCGGATGACTTCATCGATGTTCAAGTAAGCGATGAGTAAGCCTGCCAAAATATGCAGTCGCTTATCGATCTTATCCAAGCGATGCTGCAAGCGGCGAATCACCACACCGCGGCGCACAGACAGCCACTCGGTGAGAATGGTTTTTAGATTTTTGACTTCAGGTTTGCCATTGACACCGATCATGTTCATATTCACACGATAGCTCGTCTCAAGGTCAGTATTGGCAAACAGATGGCTCATGATTTTATCAATCTCAAGCTTGCCTTTTTTGAGCTCGATGACGATGCGGCAAGGGTTGTTGTTGTCCGATTCGTCGCGGATTTCGGTGACCCAAGGCAGTTTTTTATCGGTCATCAGCTTTGCGATCTGCTCAACCACTTTATTGCCCGAGACCTGATAAGGTAAGGCATTGATAATAATATGGTTTTTTTCTTTTGGGTCAAGTTGATAAGTGGCGCGCATCTTGTAGCTGCCTTTGCCTGTCTCGTACATCGCGACCAAGTCTGCCTTGGGCGTGATGATCTCGGCAGAGGTCGGCAGATCAGGGGCAAGCACGGTTTGCACCAGTTGTTTGACGGACAATTCTGGATTTTTTAGTAAGCGAATGCAGGCTTTGACCACTTCGCCCAGATTGTGCGGTGGAATGTCTGTTGCCATACCGACGGCGATGCCGGTTGTGCCATTGAGCAAAATATTTGGCAGGCGCGCAGGCAAGGTGACAGGTTCGGTGAGTGAGCCATCGAAGTTATCCTGCCAATCGACTGTGCCTTGCTCAAGTTCAGCCAGCAAAGTATTGGCATAATTACTCATCTTCGCTTCGGTATAGCGCATCGCCGCAAAAGATTTGGGATCATCAGGAGATCCCCAGTTGCCCTGACCGCTGATCAGTGGATAACGATAGCTGAACGGCTGCGCCATCAGAACCATCGCTTCATAACAGGCGTAATCGCCGTGCGGATGATATTTACCCAAGACATCACCGACGGTACGCGCGCTTTTTTTGGGCTTGGCGGTGTGCTTAAGCCCAAGCTCGCTCATGGCATAGACGATGCGGCGCTGCACGGGCTTGAGCCCATCGGCGATGTGTGGCAAGGCGCGATCCATGATGACATACATGGCGTAGTTTAGGTAGGCGTATTCGGTGAAGTCGCTCACCGAGCGGGTGTCGATGTCTGTGGTCATAATGCGTATAAACTGCTAAAAAATTACTCTATGATAACAAGTTTATACGGACAAAACAATTTGTGATTGTAAAGTTTGCCCCCAAAGATAAGCAACAAAAAAGCAATGACCGCATCAGCCATTGCTTATTTTACTTTTAATGAATTACAACGCCTGCAGCGAGCTTTCCATACGCTTGGCAAGCTGTACATCACGGCTTTGGACAGCGTGTTGGCTTGGGTCGCCGATGCGCACACTCAGCACATTATAATCATGACTCCACACAGGATAATGCTCAAGGCTTTGGGCGAAAAACGCCACGCGTACCATGAAGCTTACCGCCGTAGCAAAGTCTTCAAAAGTATAGGTTTTGATTAGGCTGTTGCCATCTAGCGACCAATTTGGCAAACCGTCAAGCTGTAGGGCGACTTGGTCGGGAGTTAAGCTGCTCATGATATTCCTTGTAAAAAAGTTGCTTGTAAAAATCTTGTCAATTCAAGCAATTTTCAAGCGGTTGGATCGATGATAAAAGTGAATGGGTTATCGCTTATTTTAGCACATTTTGGTAATCTTGGTGCTTATTTATGTAATGCGCGACAAATGAGCAGCTTGGCACGATTTTGATGTCGTGATCACGGGCAAAATCAAGCGCTGTCTTGGCAAGTGCCGAGCCTAAGCCGCGACCGCCAAGTGCATCAGGGACGATGGTGTGGTCAATGTTCCAAGTGCGCTCATCGATGATCTGATAGCTTAGATAGGCGGTGTGTCCATCGATGGTGGTCTCAAAACGCTGAGTGGCGGCATTGTGGGCGATGGTGGTCATGGCGGTGTCCTTGGTTGTGGTTATAAAATTTGTGCTTTTGGCTTATGATAAGGCAGTTTGGTGGGATTGTAAATGGGTTTTGAAGGGTGGTGATGGGATTTTCATGGTTGTGGTTGGTGGGGGTTGAATTTATTTTGCAGATTTAATTTTCAAACCCAAAATACCTTGCCCAAATCGGGTATCAATGCGATAATATCAAGTTAAGCTTTTATTGTCATTCAACCCCACAGGAAAACTATGGCCCAATATATTTACACCATGAACAAGGTGTCAAAAATTGTTCCCCCAAAGCGTGAAATCCTAAAAGACATCAGTCTGTCGTTTTTCCCAGGTGCCAAAATCGGTGTCCTAGGTCTAAATGGTGCGGGCAAATCAACGCTACTACGCATCATGGCAGGCGTGGATACCGAGTTCAGCGGTGAAGCGCGCCCGCAAGCAGGCATCAAGGTCGGCTATCTACCCCAAGAACCACAGCTGGACCCGAACAAAACCGTGCGTGAAAATGTCGAAGATGGTGTGCGTGAAGCGCTGGATGCTCTTGACCGTCTGAACCAAATTTATGCCGAATATGCTGAGCCTGATGCAGACTTTGATAAGCTTGCTGCTGAGCAGGGCAAGATGGAAGACATCATCCAAGCATGGGATGCACACAACCTAAACACTCAGCTTGAAAAAGCGGCGGATGCACTTCGCCTACCACCATGGGATGCCGATGTCTCTAAGCTATCAGGTGGTGAGAAACGCCGTGTCGCCCTGTGCCGTCTGCTATTGTCCAAGCCTGATATGCTGCTACTTGACGAGCCGACTAACCACTTGGATGCAGAATCGGTGGCATGGCTTGAGCGTTTCTTAAAAGACTATTCGGGTACGATTGTGGCGATTACCCACGACCGCTATTTCCTTGACAATGTCGCTGAGTGGATTTTGGAGCTTGACCGTGGCTATGGCTATCCATACCAAGGTAACTACACCGAATGGCTTGAGCAGAAGAACAAACGCCTAGAGCAAGAGCAAAAGCAAGAAGAAGCCTTTGCCAAAGCGTTGAAACAAGAATTGGAATGGGTACGCAAGAACCAAAAAGGTCAGCAAGCCAAATCTAAGTCTCGTCTAGAGCGTTTTGAAGAGATGAACTCTCGTGAATTCCAACAACGCAACGAAACCGCCGAAATCTATATTCCACCAGGCCCACGCCTAGGCAATAAAGTGATTGAAGTCAATAACATCTCAAAATCATTTGGCGATCGCTTGCTGTACGAAAACCTATCATTCACCGTACCACCGATGGCGATCGTCGGTATCATCGGGCCAAATGGTGCAGGTAAAACCACACTGTTCAACATGATCACAGGCAAAGATAAGCCTGATACAGGCACGGTCGAAGTCGGTGAATCGGTGAAAGTGGCTTATGTCGGTCAGGTGCGTGATGAGCTGGACGATAATAAGACAGTGTGGGAAGAAGTCTCGGACGGTCTTGATATGATCACTGTGGGTGAGTACACCACGCCAAGCCGTGCGTATATCGGCCGCTTCAATTTCAAAGGTCAAGACCAGCAAAAACGTGTCGGTCAATTATCAGGTGGTGAGCGTAACCGCCTACAGCTTGCCAAGACACTCAAGCAGGGCGCGAATGTTATCCTACTTGACGAACCGTCAAACGACCTTGATGTCGAGACCTTGCGTGCACTAGAAGATGCGGTGCAAGTCTTCCCAGGCACCGTGATGGTTGTGTCGCATGACCGCTGGTTCCTTGACCGTATCGCTACACACATCCTAGCATTCGAAGAAGAAGGCTCTGTGTGGTACGATGGCAACTACACCGAGTACGAAGCCTACCGCAAAAAGACCCTTGGTGCAGATGCAGGCCCTAAGCGTATGAAATATAAGAAGATTGGTGGTTAAATCCAAAAGCCCGTCGGTTCTTTAGAGTCGATGGGCTTTTTACTGCATATCGGTAGCAGCATTGATTGTATGGGTGGATATGGTTATAATCTAACTGTATTTACTCAATCAAGGCAAGCGTATGTTTGGCTCAATACTTGTGTAGTCTGATGATTTTCAAGTTGGTGATGCTCCTATTTCTTTTGGGCATATCACTTTGTATAACGCTCAAACCAACAAAAGGGTTACATGCAGTTTGAATTTATTGAAGACTGTTCAGGTTATTGATGAAGAAGAAATATTAAGCGCCAGTGCTGATATTAAACGCTTTACCACCAATTTTATCGCTGGCGGTGTGTTGGTGAGTGCTGGCGTCTTGCCTGCTTTGGCAACGCTACTCATTGGTCACAATCTACCTGATAAAACAAAATCAAGATACTTGACTTATGTTGAATTTACTGATGGTAAATCAGCGATTTTACAGACCAATCAGAAAAAGCATGATTTATTGATGAAATATCAGTAATGCTACATTGCCTTATGCAGCCCATTGTGATTGCGATGGGCTTTTTGTGTGGGTAAATAACATATTTTTTAGAGATTAATATCGTCATTGATGCTATTTATTCTATTGCTTGGCATGGCGATTATTGCCTGTATATTAGTACCTGTGATTGCTATCCCATTGGTCATCTTGGGTGTGGTCATTTATGGCTTTACCAAGGGCTTTTTGAGTCATTGCTAGATTCCTTGACTGGTAAATAATATGTCTTTAGCGATTAATATTACCCTTGCTGCCAATAAGGAAGAAGAATTTGAATTTCTAAGTCATCTATGCGACAGTAAATACCAACCTGTCCGAATTCGGACACTTTATAAACTCCACACCCACAAACAACAATTGGGGCAAAAACTGCCCCAATTGCTTATGATTTGCTCATCATTTGATTAATTCACCAACTGACAAATCAGCCTTCTGCCCCATCTGGGACAAACACATAGCCCACGCCCCAGACGGTCTGGATATAGCGCGCTTGTGATGGATTGTCTTCGATCAGGCGGCGCAGGCGCGAGACCTGCACATCGATAGAGCGCTCCATCGCACCCCATTCGCGACCGCGTGCAAGGTTCATCAGCTTATCACGGGTCAAAGGCTCGCGCGGATGCTGCACCAAGGCTTTTAGGACGCTAAATTCGCCTGTGGTCAAAGTCACGACATTGCCATCGCGCTTTAGGGTGCGTGTCGATAGATCAAGCGTCCATGGGCCGAATTCGACCACTTCCACTTGCTGACTTGGTGCACCAGGTAGTTCGCGGTTTTGGCGGCGTAGGACGGCTTTGATGCGTGCTAGCAGCTCTTTTGGATTGAATGGTTTGGGCAAGTAATCATCTGCACCTGCTTCAAGTCCTGCGATGCGGTCAGCGTCCGAGCCTTTGGCGGTCAGCATGATGATTGGAATGCTTAAGTTCTCAGCGCGCAGACGCTTACAGATGGCGATACCGTCTTCATCGGGCAACATCAAATCCAGCACGATCAGCGAAAACATCTCACGCGCAATCAGCTTATCCATCTGCTTGCCATCGTGCGCCACACGCACCACATAGCCATCATCTTCCAAAAAGCGCTGCAACAAAGCACGCAAACGCGCATCATCATCGACGACCAAAATGCGATGGGCGATGGTATCTAGAACTTCTGTCATCTCATTATCCTTAAAAATTTGGGCAAATGAACTTATGCTTTAGTGTACAATATTGCACAAAAAAATGTAACTGGTTTTGTGTTAATTTTTGCTCAATTTGCAATCTGTTTATCATAGCATGATTGTTGGGGTTTGTATTTGGTCTTAACAAGAATTAAACAAGAGGCGCGCTTATTTTTATCCAGATTTTGCCGATTTAAGCTGCGCGATAGCTTTGGCGTTTTTGTCCAAACTTGCTATAATGGGCAAATTTGCCCCAAGCGGCGTTATATAGATGATGAATTATGACCGATTTACTTCCCCAAGAGATTGACCATCAAGCGATTTATGCCAAGCTTGCCCAAGCCCATGCCGTGCGCGCATCGCAGGTAGAAGGTTTTGCCAAGCTTTTTGATGAAGGTAACAGCGTGCCGTTCATTGCGCGTTATCGTAAGGATCAGACAGGTGGCTTGGACGATGATTTATTGCGCCAGCTTGAAAAGTCGCTCATTGCTGAGCGTGAACTTGCCGCGCGCCGTATCAAGATTTTGGAGCTTTTGGCCGCCCAAAATGTGCTCAATGCCGAGCTTAGCGAGCGCGTCAATGCAGCAGGCAGTAAGCTTGAACTTGAAGAGATTTATCAGCCTTATCGTCCGCGCCGCAGATCGAATGCGACCAAGGCAAAGCTTGCAGGGCTTGAGCCGATTGCGCGCGCTGTCTTGGATGGAGCTGATCCTGTTGATGCGCTGGCAGGCTTTGTTGCACCAAGTACCTTGACCGATGAGACGGGCGAGACTTTCGATGCTGATTTTGGTGATTTGGACAAACAAATCGCAGGCGTGCAGGCGATTATCCTAGATGACTGGGCGACGGCGCTGGATCTGTATGATGCGGTGCGCACAGGCTTTAATGCCACAGCAAGCATTCGCTCTGAGCTGATTGATGAAGGTAAGCGCGAAGTAGGCGAGAAGTTCAAGGATTATTTTGAGCATACTGAGCCATTTGCCCGCCTGTCCAATCACCGCTTACTTGCTATGCTGCGCGGTCGCCAGCAAAATGTCTTGGTGCTGCATGTCGATGGCGAAGATGAGCCATTTATCGCGATGATTGTTAAGCATTTTGCTGTGGATAGTGCGAAGGCTAATGGCGAGATTTTGACCGACGCCGCCAAAAAATTATGGACAGCCAAGTGGCGCGCGCAGATTGAGCATCGCTTATTGATCGAACGCCGCGTGCGGGCAGAGACCGATGCGATTGCTGTTTTTGCTGAGAATCTAAAGCATCTGTTGATGGTCGCACCAGCGGGTCGTAAGGTGATTTTGGGTGTCGATCCAGGCATTCGTCATGGCGTCAAAATGGCAGTGATCGACAGCACAGGCGATGTGCTGGCGACGCAGACGGTGTATCCGTTCAAGCCACAAAACCAAGTGGAACAAGCGCGTGCGGTGATCGAAGAATTGATCACGGCGCATGGCGTGCAGCTGGTTGCTATTGGTAATGGTACGGCGAGCCGCGAGACCGAAGAGCTTGTCAAATCAGTCATCGCTGAGCGTAAGCTTAATGCCACAGCGCTTGTGGTGTCTGAAGCGGGCGCGTCGGTGTATTCGGCAAGCGAGATTGCGTCTAGCGAGCTGCCTGATCTGGATGTCTCGGTGCGTGGCGCGGTGTCAATCGCTCGTCGCTTACAAGACCCTTTATCTGAGCTTGTCAAAGTCGAGCCAAAAGCCATCGGCGTGGGGCAGTATCAGCACGATGTCAATCAAGCCGAGCTTGAAGCCAGTCTTGATAAAGTCACCGAAGACTGTGTGAATGCTGTGGGCGTGGATGTCAATACCGCAAGCCCTGCAATCCTTGCGCACATCTCAGGTCTGAACAAAAATGTCGCGCAGCAAATCGTCGATTATCGCCGTGCCAATGGTGCTTTTGTCAATCGTGAACAGCTGAAAAATGTCCCACGACTGGGTGTGAAGACCTTCGAGCAGGCGGCAGGCTTTTTGCGTATCAAAGATGGTGATGAGCCGCTTGATGCCACAGGCGTGCATCCTGAGAGCTATGGGCTTGTGTATGAGATTCTTGCTAAGCACGGCAAATCGCTTGATGAGGTACTGGGCAATGAGACTACCGCCAAAGCGCTCAATGACAGCACGGATAATTTTAGCCAGCTTGCCACCGTGACTGCCGAGCTTGCCAAGCCTGCACACGATCCGCGTGGCGAATTCCGTACTGCCAAATTCCGAGATGATGTCAATGAAATCAAGGACTTAGAAGTCGGTATGGTGCTAGAAGGGGTGGTGACCAATGTCACGGCATTTGGCTGTTTTGTCGATGTCGGCGTGCATCAAGATGGCCTTGTGCATATCTCTGAATTATCCGATGATTTCGTTGAAAATCCTGCCGATGTCGTCAAGCCCCAAGACATCGTCACGGTGCGTGTGATCTCGGTCGATGAAGCGCGTGGTCGTATCGGCTTTAGTATGAAATCTGAAAAATCTGCTAAGGTGGATAAGTCAGATAAAGCCGATAAATCCGAGCGCGCAGCTAAGGCCAAATCCGAGCGCAGACCTGCTCGACAAGATAAGGCGGACAAAGCCAAGCCTGCTGCGATGGGCAGCTTTGGCGCGCTTTTAAAGCAGGCAGGGCTTGGGAAGTAGGCAAGTAGGCAAGTAGGCTTAAGCAAGATAAATATGACAAACCCATTGAAATCAATGGGTTTTTTTGTTGGTGGTTTTGGCAATGCCACCTGCCGTAGTTTTCTAAGCTACCTATGCGGTAGTGAAGCTCACTGTTTGAGTCCACGATTACAGCCAGTATTTCTAAGCTACCTATGCGGTAGTGAAGCCAAGAAGTCGGAAGTCGGAAAATCGACAGACTTTCTAAGCTACCTATGCGGTAGTGAAGAGCCGTTTATAGGCTCGGCGAGCAGTGGCGATTTTCTAAGCTACCTATGCGGTAGTGAAGCAGACCAAATTCAACGAATTAGAGAGCAGATTTTTCTAAGCTACCTATGCGGTAGTGAAGGAAGTTACGCCACGAGAACAGAGCATTGACAGCTTTCTAAGCTACCTATGCGGTAGTGAAGCGCAATCGATCAAGAATACATCGAAGAACGAATTTCTAAGCTACCTATGCGGTAGTGAAGATTTGTCCCAACTAACAACGAGAGTTTTTTATTTTCTAAGCTACCTATGCGGTAGTGAAGGATGATTACACCCTTAAAGGCGGTGATAAGTTTTTCTAAGCTACCTATGCGGTAGTGAAGTTTATTACATTAACGAGCAATTAGCACAATATTTTCTAAGCTACCTATGCGGTAGTGAAGTCGGTATTTACTAAATCAATTCCCCATTCATCTTTCTAAGCTACCTATGCGGTAGTGAAGGTCATTTTTCAGTTCGTGAATACCACTCCAAATTTCTAAGCTACCTATGCGGTAGTGAAGTCAAACGATTGGATAGCATATTGTAAACGAATTTTCTAAGCTACCTATGCGGTAGTGAAGATGGTGATCAAGCTACTAAGTTTTGGGATGGTTTTCTAAGCTACCTATGCGGTAGTGAAGGATTTGTCATGCTCATTGTCAGTTAAAGCAAATTTCTAAGCTACCTATGCGGTAGTGAAGAATCAATACGCTAGGAACGCCACCTTGATAAATTTCTAAGCTACCTATGCGGTAGTGAAGTTTGAAGTGCCTTTATCATTCACTGAAAGACATTTCTAAGCTACCTATGCGGTAGTGAAGAGGTTCAAGTCCTACAATCGGCACCATGATAATTTCTAAGCTACCTATGCGGTAGTGAAGTTCTAGCACTGCCAAAAAGTTATCACCGCTGATTTTCTAAGCTACCTATGCGGTAGTGAAGTTTCAGTTGGATTAGGTAAGGCAATACATCTGTTTCTAAGCTACCTATGCGGTAGTGAAGAACACTGCGAATGGATCGCAGTGTTTTTTTTGGGTTTCTAAGCTACCTATGCGGTAGTGAAGGCTCAAGAAAAGTTGTCATACCCACAGGTGTTTTTCTAAGCTACCTATGCGGTAGTGAAGAATTCCCCTTTGAAATAATTTAGGTGCTTTTGTTTTCTAAGCTACCTATGCGGTAGTGAAGACCAATCCCATCTGCTCAAGCACATCGAGCAATTTCTAAGCTACCTATACGGTAGTGAAGTGGTTGAGACAGTCAGACCATTAGATACAACATTTCTAAGCTACCTATGCGGTAGTGAAGTGGCTAGTAAATACTTACTAGCCATTTTCATATTTCTAAGCTACCTATGCGGTAGTGAAGAGTGCATCCGCTATCATCTGCTGACTGCTCATTTTCTAAGCTACCTATGCGGTAGTGAAGGTTTTTCAGCTTCGATTTGTGCTTTTTGTTCATTTCTAAGCTACCTATGCGGTAGTGAAGAGATAGATTTGAGACCGAGTACATCGAGCAATTTTCTAAGCTACCTATGCGGTAGTGAAGACAAAATTATGCTAACAACAGATGACCTACAATTTCTAAGCTACCTATGCGGTAGTGAAGGCTTGCTTTGATGAGCTGTTTTAGCTCTTTTGTTTCTAAGCTACCTATGCGGTAGTGAAGAGTGCATCCGCTATCATCTGCTGACTGCTCATTTTCTAAGCTACCTATGCGGTAGTGAAGGTGTTGGTTGGTGATTATCCGCACATCAAACATTTCTAAGCTACCTATGCGGTAGTGAAGTGACAACCGCATTTATGCCCACTGACTTGACAATTTCTAAGCTACCTATGCGGTAGTGAAGAAAGATGCTGAGTTTGAATCGGCATTTGCACATTTCTAAGCTACCTATGCGGTAGTGAAGACCATTTGCCCGTCTCTACCTACTGGGATTTGTTTCTAAGCTACCTATGCGGTAGTGAAGATCATAAACAAAGCCCCAAACGGGGCTTTTTTTTCTAAGCTACCTATGCGGTAGTGAAGAGTTTTGCCAAGTCATGAAACTGTGCCTTTTTTTTCTAAGCTACCTATGCGGTAGTGAAGAAATTGTTAATAAGCTATCAAGTTTTGACGGTGTTTCTAAGCTACCTATGCGGTAGTGAAGAAAAACATCAAAATTCGCCTAGTAACTGACCGTTTTCTAAGCTACCTATGCGGTAGTGAAGGACTTCTAAATCATCTCTTAGCGAAGGCAAATTTTCTAAGCTACCTATGCGGTAGTGAAGGCATAAAATTGCTGTAGTGTTGGTTGGTGCGTTTTCTAAGCTACCTATGCGGTAGTGAAGTTGCATCACCCCATAAATGTATTGATATTATCTTTCTAAGCTACCTATGCGGTAGTGAAGGAAAGAGCAGACAATCAGCCAGCTCAACGAGCTTTCTAAGCTACCTATGCGGTCGTGAAGTCTCGCTTAAGATTGGCGACTTCATCGGCAACTTTCTAAGCGACCTATGCGGTCGTGAAGTAACGCCCATGATCAGAACATCGACGATCGACATTTCTAAGCGACCTATGCGGTCGTGAAGAGGTATCGAGCAAAACACGCCTAAAGCGGTGCTTTCTAAGCGACCTATGCGGTCGTGAAGACGCCCAAGCCGATTTGCACATCACCTGTTTATTTCTAAGCGACCTATGCGGTCGTGAAGAAGTAAAGGGGCGTAAGGGACGGCATGGGGTATTTCTAAGCGACCTATGCGGTCGTGAAGAATGCCATTTTCGAATTTGCTGTAATTTGAGCTTTCTAAGCGACCTATGCGGTCGTGAAGAGCCAGAACGCTGGCTGCTGCGTCATGCAATGTTTCTAAGCGACCTATGCGGTCGTGAAGGCTCGGTGTCTGCTGCAATCCGATCCAATGATTTTCTAAGCGACCTATGCGGTCGTGAAGTAACAAATGTCAAGCATGAGCTAGGCGATGACTTTCTAAGCGACCTATGCGGTCGTGAAGCGCCCGCCAAGCACTCAAGGCACAAAATGAAATTTCTAAGCGACCTATGCGGTCGTGAAGGCAGATGATTGATGAGATGGTGCTGGAGTTCGTTTTCTAAGCGACCTATGCGGTCGTGAAGTTTGGGTGACTATGTACGATAGCTTGTATATCTTTCTAAGCGACCTATGCGGTCGTGAAGATCCGCATGAATGCTGTGGCTTGATTATCGATTTTCTAAGCGACCTATGCGGTCGTGAAGCTGTATCAGCAATCAAATCACTGTCACGGTTTTTTCTAAGCGACCTATGCGGTCGTGAAGAATTTCACGCACGCTAAGCCGTCCATGCGGGTTTTCTAAGCGACCTATGCGGTCGTGAAGATCGACAGGCTCGTCACAGTATTGTCCGATTTTTTCTAAGCGACCTATGCGGTCGTGAAGGTTTTGGCGGTTTTCCTGCATCGAGTTTGATTTTTCTAAGCGACCTATGCGGTCGTGAAGCTGTTGCTCACAATCAAGCCACAACACTCATGTTTCTAAGCGACCTATGCGGTCGTGAAGGACATCCAATGGGCAGTTGCCGATCTATTAACTTTTCTAAGCGACCTATGCGGTCGTGAAGGGCGACCCAACAAACCCAACAACTCAAAGGCTTTTCTAAGCGACCTATGCGGTCGTGAAGAATGTCGGCGACTCGGCGACAGAGCGGGGGTGTTTCTAAGCGACCTATGCGGTCGTGAAGTCTATGCTTGGCTATGTGGGCGTGGCTCATGTTTTCTAAGCGACCTATGCGGTCGTGAAGAATAATAAAAATAAATATATATATGCTGCTTGTTTCTAAGCGACCTATGCGGTCGTGAAGGTGTCTCCTTAGTAAGTGGTAGCGTTGTTGATTTTCTAAGCGACCTATGCGGTCGTGAAGTGGCTCGCTGCTTTTCGTACTGCTCATTGAGTTTTCTAAGCGACCTATGCGGTCGTGAAGAGAGCGGGGGTGGGCGGCGACATTGGGGATTTTTTTCTAAGCGACCTATGCGGTCGTGAAGACTTGTAACAAATACTTTTGGCGTATCTGGTCTTTCTAAGCGACCTATGCGGTCGTGAAGTTTTCGTGGTACAAACCCGCTAAATAAAACATTTTCTAAGCGACCTATGCGGTCGTGAAGTTACGGTGGGCTAGTTTGTCATACTGTTTCATTTTCTAAGCGACCTATGCGGTCGTGAAGATAGGACGGAACGGAACGCCCCCCCGATTGTTTCTAAGCGACCTATGCGGTCGTGAAGTCATCTAAAAAATCGGTAGCCGAGGCGTATTCTTTCTAAGCGACCTATGCGGTCGTGAAGATTAATTAATAACATGGCTTGTACTCCTATTTTCTTTCTAAGCGACCTATGCGGTCGTGAAGTTCTAGCGATGATAACTAAATATTTGCCAAGGTTTCTAAGCGACCTATGCGGTCGTGAAGAGTAATTATAACCGAAAAAATTAAGAAATAACAGTCATTTATGATGGATTGACCCTTTTTACCCAATCAAAATTTGACCAGTTATAACTTATTGATTTTATTAAGTTTTTAAATAGTTGAAAAAATAAAGGTTTTTTTACATCCATCATCATCTGACAGTAAATTTAGTATAGCATAAGTGATGTGACAGATGGAAAATGTAAGCTTATCATTTGGTCGCATCATTGCTTGACAGGCTATCATGAGTGTGATTAAATTAAATTCATCATCAAGGAAATTGACGCCATGGATACGCTCAAACCCACGGATCTCAAAGCCATTTTACATTCAAAACGCGCCAATATCTTTTATCTTGAGCATTGCCGTGTGATGCAAAAAGACGGTCGAGTGCTATACTTAACCGAAACTAAATACGAAAATCAATATTATAATATTCCCATTGCCAATACCACTTGCATTTTGCTTGGCACAGGCACTTCCATTACGCAGGCTGCCATGCGAATGCTCGCCAGTGCAGGCGTGTTGGTCGGCTTTTGTGGGGGCGGTGCAACGCCACTTTTTTCAGGGGCGGAAATTGAATGGCTTAATCCACAAAGTGAATATCGCCCAACCGAATATGTACAAGGGTGGCTGTCTTTTTGGTTTGATGAACAAAAACGGCTGACCATCGCCAAAGAATTTCAACAAAAACGCATTGAATTTATTCAAAAAATTTGGTCAAAGGACAAGGAGTTACACGAAGCAGGATTTGCCATTGATGACCATGATGTTTTGCAAGCTTATACTAGTTTTCAACATAAAATTTCTACGGTAAACTGTGTCAATGAGTTGCTATTGGCAGAAGCACAAATGACCAAGCAGTTATATAAATATTCTGCAAATCATTGCGGATTGTCATTTGAACGCAATTTTGAAGCGGGCGATTTGGCGAATAATTTTCTCAATCATGGCAATTATTTAGCCTATGGGCTTGGGGCGACAACGCTGTGGGTGCTCGGCATTCCGCACGGCTTTGCGGTTATGCACGGTAAGACACGGCGTGGGGCGTTGGTGTTTGATGTGGCGGATTTAATCAAAGACGCGATTGTGCTTCCTTGGGCGTTTGTTTGTGCCAAAGATGATTTTAGTGAACAAGAATTTCGTCAAAAAATCTTGCAAAAATTCACACAACATAAAGCACTCGATTTTATGTTTGAGCAAGTGAAATCGGCTTCACAATACTTTTCATAGTCATTTGATTCAAAACAATACTTCGTTACCAACGCCCTGATGTACTACTTGTACACTGCGGTCGTTGTCGCCTAGTCTTGTTTTGAATCAAAAAGCCTATGACCAAGGATATAGAAATGATTGTTACCTTTATTTCTCAATGTGAAAAAAAGGCACTCCCACGCACTCGGCAGGTATTGGACGCATTTGCCAATCGGATTGGCGATAATACTTGGCAGACGGTCATTACCGAAGATGGCTTGGCGATGGTCAAAAAATTGCTATCTCGCACCGCCAGCAAAAGCACGGCGGTCAGTTGTTACCGATTTCATACTCGCAAACACAGCGAATTGGTATGGATTGTCGGCAATCGTCATAAATTTAATGAATGGGGCTATGTGCCTGTGAATCGCACCAAACTCAATATTTTGCACAGCGAATGGCAAAATGATTGGCAATATATCAGTGCCATTCAAATTATGGCGACTTTGTCCGCTTTATTGCACGATTTGGGTAAATCTACACTTGGTTTTCAACACAAACTCACGCACGGCAGTACACAAGGCGACCCTTATCGTCATGAATGGATTTCTTTAAAAATTTTGCTGTGGCTTTGTCGAGATTGCCAAACCGATAATGATTGGTTGCAACGCTTTGGGCAAATTGATGAATGGCTTGCCAAGCAAAACTTATCGGCATTAAATGCCTATTTACAATCTAATCAAGACCACGCCAATTTAGCTCAATTACCCCCATTGGGACAATGGCTGGCTTGGCTTGTGGTCAGTCATCATCGCTTACCCCCTTTGACCGATGTGTTTTTAAAAGAACAAGTTCGCACCCAATTTCAAAAAGATACCTCAATCTTATATCTTGAACGCTCGCTTGCCAAAATCTATGCAGAGTTTACCGCCAAAGATTATTGGGTCAAAAATCCCAATGTCGTCAATTCTGAAAATTTCTTTAAATTTCAACAATGTGTCATTAATAGTAAAACTTGGCAAAACAGCCTAAAACGCTGGGCAAGAAAAGCCCTGCAAGACCCTACATTACAAGCCTTATCCGCCCAAAATCAGCCGATTGATAACGCCATTTTGCTGTATTTATCACGGCTGTGCTTGATGGTAGGCGACCATAATTATTCATCATTAAAAGACAATGACCCTCGCCGTGTCGCCACAAAATCCACACTTTCTTTACTTGCCAATACTGACCGCAAAACACGCACGCCCAAGCAATTTTTAGATGAACATTTGTTGGGTGTGGCATCATTTACCGCCCATTTTGCACGGCATTTGCCAACCATTAGCGAGCAATTGCCGACATTACTCAAACATCGCCCTTTGAGCAAAAACACCGAGATTGAGAGATTTTCTTGGCAAAATCACGCCTTTAAAATCGCCAAAAGTGTGCAAGCTGAAAGTGATACGCATGGCTTTTTTGGGGTGAGTATGGCGTCCACAGGCTGTGGTAAAACCATCGGCAACGCTCGCATTATGTATGGATTATCGGACGAGAAAAAAGGGGCAAGATTGACCATTGCATTAGGTTTGCGAGTTTTGACTTTGCAAACAGGGTTGAGTTTACGCCAAGATTTGCAGTTAAATGACGAGCAATTAGCGATTTTGGTCGGTGGTGGCGGTGTTCGGCAATTATTTGAAATCAATGAACAAAAAAATCAGGCTGAAACAACTTCCGCTTACGGTAGTGAATCGGCAGAGGAATTGGTGGACGGCTTTGTGGACGGTTCGCCTGATTATCATGCGTTGAATGAACTCAATATTGATACTTTACTGGCGGATAATAAAGCAAAAGATTTGCTGTTTTCGCCTGTGGTTACTTGCACCATTGACCATCTTATGCAAGCTTGTGAATGCAAACGGGGCGGTGGTTACATTGCTCCAATGCTTCGTTTATTGAGTAGCGATTTGATTTTGGACGAACCTGATGATTTTGACCACAATGATTTGCCTGCGTTGGCACGACTTGTGCATTTGGCAGGTGTGTTTGGCTCAAAAGTGTTGTTGTCATCGGCAACGCTACCGCCTGATTTGATTGCAGGCTTGTTTGAAAGCTATTTGGCAGGGCGAAAATTGTTCAATCAAAGCCAAAATAAACCCACACCGCAAGTGGTCTGTGCGTGGTTTGATGAACAAAAAAATGGCTCAACAGTCGCACCTTGTGGAGAGATGGAAAATTTCAGACAGCAACATCAAGCCTTTGTCAATAAACGCACCAAATTTTTGCACGCCCAGCCCATTCGCCGTAAAGCCGATGTGTTGCCTGTCAATATTGCCTATCATCAAGATAAACAAGCAAAATTTTATACCGAATTGGGACAAAAAATCATTGATGGAGCAAGCCAATTACATCAATCTTATCATACCGTTGATGAAAAATCAGGCAAATGTGTGAGTGTTGGCTTGGTGCGACTTGCCAATATCAAACAACTAACACGCCTTGCGTTTTATTTGCAAAATGCTCAACTCCCAGCTGATACGCACATTCATGTGGCGTGCTATCACGCAAGACAGCTTTTGATTTTGCGAAATCATGTGGAATATGCTTTGGACAAAATCTTAAAACGCAATGGTGATGAACAAGCGATTTTTGCTCACGATGAAATCCGTCAAGCGATGGCAAAAAGTCATGCCAAACAGCATATTTTTATGGTGCTGGCAACGCCTGTGGCGGAAGTGGGACGAGACCACGATTATGATTGGGCGATTGTTGAGCCAAGCTCTATGCGGTCAATCATTCAACTGGCTGGGCGAGTGTGGCGACACCGTCCGCAAAAGTTAGCAACTTTCCCTAATTTATTGATATGGCAGAAAAATATCCGCCATTTGCAAGGACAAACGCCTGTTTTTACCAAGCCGGGATTTGAAGTGCCTGAATTGAAATTGCCAAGTTATGAATTTAATGCTTTGATAAATCAAGAATTTTTGGATAAAGTGGATGCTTGCCCAAGAATTGACAAACCGAGTCCATTAAAGCCGACTTTGGCAGGCTTGGAACATCGTTTGATGACGCATTTATTTTCATCAAAAACAACCAATTATGTCAATGCCTATTGGCGAGACGCAGGCGTATCCAATCGGATACACACGCATTTACAGCAAGTTTCGCCTTTTCGCCACAGCACACAGCAAGATGAAGAATGGATACTCATTCCCAAGCAAATTCTTGATGAGAGCGAAACTGGCTTTGATGTGTATGCAAGCGAAAACATTCGTGAACATGGCTTGCATCATGCGAGTAAACACAATCACTATATTCAAATACTGAATTTTGAGTATCAGCACCCACAAATTGATACTTGGCTAGTCGGTGATGTGTATGCGGAAATGGTGCAACTGCACACGCATTTGTCCGAGCAAAGCCTGTCGTATATTGCCATACAGTTTAGCAAAGTGCGACTGAATAGCAACAAACAACAATGGTATTTTTGCCCATTTTTGGGCGTGGTGTCGGAGCGGTTTAGCTCCTAGCCGTATTAAGCAACCTATGCGGTTGAGACATTCAAAACACTATTTTCTAAGCCATCTATGCGATGATTAATTATTGTATCACAACTTTAAATTTTATACAAAATACTATGGTTGATTTTTGTTTTTAAATATG
The DNA here is from genome assembly GCF_024296965.1 of Moraxella sp. FZLJ2109. Taxonomy (NCBI): domain Bacteria; kingdom Pseudomonadati; phylum Pseudomonadota; class Gammaproteobacteria; order Moraxellales; family Moraxellaceae; genus Moraxella; species Moraxella sp. FZLJ2109. The sequence goes on along the minus strand of NZ_CP101112.1, from coordinate 860,797 downwards.
GTGTAATAAAATATCAATAGAAAATAAAAAGGAAGTTTTCGTGATGATAACAAACGACCTTGCCAAAACCGCAGTCAGCCGATTTTTGCAACATCAAATTGACAGCAAGTCAGAAAAATTGCAAAAACAGCTTGCAGTAGCAACAGAAAATGGCGATAAAGCCACGATTGCCGATTTAAGCAGTCAAATTCAAGAGATTGAGCAAAAATTTGAAAAAACTGCTTGGCTGGATTTGGCGGTGCATAGCATGGCAAAACAGCTCAAATTTGGCACACACATTTCCAAAGGCATACACCCCGATGCCAAAGGCGACAATGTCAATTTTATCGCCACCGCCCAACGCCCACACACTTTAATTGGTACGCACAGTCTTGCCAATCCTGCACTTGATGCCAATGGGAATGCGGCGGCGTTGCCATTGGCTTCATTTTTTGATTTTGATGTGGCGGACGGTGTTAAAGTGCGTGATTTGATTTTGGCGGATAATGCTGAATTTATTGCGTCTTTGTCTGATAATATAGATACCGCAAGCGAATATCACGCACATTTTAAGCAAATTTTGCAAAATAACATGGAAAATCCAACCACGCATGAACGCAATAAACAGTTGCTTTGGCATACGAGTGGCGACACGGCGGACGGCTTGGACGCACTTCAATATATGACGATTATTCCGCTTTATCCGTCAGCATTAACTTATGAAGTTTATCTAAAAATCAATCAATTAAGATATTCTGATGACAATAAAAAGGCTTTGGAAAATCGCTTTAAACCCAACGCAGAACATACGCCTTATGTGAGTATGCCCAATTTGGCAACTGTGCAATTAGGCGGTTCAAAACCGCAAAATATCAGCCAACTGATGAGCAGACAAGGCGGACGCAATTATTTATTACCATCACTACCGCCCAAAATTCGCCAAAGTCGTGAATTTGCGTTATCTAAATTTAGCGAAAACTTTTTTGATAGCAAAACCTTAAAATATCATGTTCAAGATGATTTTAAGTATGTTATTGAAGTGGTTCAAGATATTAGAAATAATATTGATGTGCGAGACAAGCGCAAAGACGCGATAAACCGCATTTTGCATACTATTTTTGCCATCGCCCATGAATTGCAAGACAGACCAGCAGGTTGGTCAAAAGAATATGCTTTATCTTTACCGCAAAAATTTTGGCTTGACCCTTATCGTAGCGAACTGGACGGCGAAGAAGAATTTGCCCAAGAAAAAGCCAAAAACGAATGGCAAAAAGTGATTTTAGGTGATTTTGCGTCATGGTTTAATCATGAATTGCGTACGACTTTTAAAGAACTTAAATTTGATTTTGCCGATGCCGAGCACATTGAATGGAAACGAGAAATTGACGATATGCAGAAATTTTATGGGCGTGCAGGCAAAGGGGTATTTTTATGAGCAAGCGAGTTGTCGGTTATGCGTTATTGCACAAAGTGGTCATCAATAATGCCAATGCTATTTCTAGCCCCATTACTTTTGGCTTTCCTGCGGGTACGGGGTTTACAGGGGCGATTCACGCTTTATCACGCACCATGATGGCAGATGAGCGATTTGCCAATTTATCTTTGGGCGGTGTGTTGCTCGCATGTTTTGATTGTACGCCCAAAATTTATCGTGAAAGCCCATATCGTGATTACACTTTTAATCAAACACGCAATCCACTCAAAAAAGATGGCAGTACCGCTTCTATTGTAGAAGAAGGTAAATGCAACTTGGTTATGAGTTTTGTCATTGAACTGTTAGCAGATGATTTACTTTCGCAAGAATTAAGCCAATCATTATGCCAATTTTTATCGCAAGCGATTTTCAGACAGCGTGTGGCAGGCGGAAGTGTGATGGGAATAGGCAAACGGGGCGTGCAATATATTAGCTCGGTACACAAAGATGAAATCATTGCTTTGCTCATGCCTGCGTTTGTACTCATGGACGCAAGCGATGAATTTGCTCAATTGATTGACAACGCCAAAAGCAAAAATCCAAGCGTAACATCGCTTGATGTGTTGCTTGATGTGTGTACATTGCATCATATTCCAGAGTTGGACAAAGATGGCAATACCAAATGGCATACCGAATCCATCAAAACAGGACATGGTTGGCTGGTGCCTATGCCGATAGGTTATCAGGCAATTAGCGAAATTTTTCAAGCAGGCAAAATGGCAAATGTACGCAATCTGGAATATCCAAGCCAATATGTAGAAGCGATTTATGGCTTGGGCAAATGGGTCTATCCACATCATTTAAAAGACAACATTGACACTGCTTTTTGGCGACAAGCGTATGACGAAACAGGCTTGTATTTCATTACCCAAGCGAATTTAGACAAACAGCAAAATATCCTTTCTTGGTAATTTTTAAAATAAACGGAGTATCTTATGAGCAAATTAACCACCGCCAGCGTTTTGGCATTTGAACGCAATTTGGACATTTCTGATGGCTTTATGACACAAAAAAATAGCCAAGATGATAGCAGCCCAGTTGTGCCTGTGCGTATTCAAGAAAAATCCATTCGTGGCACGATTAGCAATCGTTTGAAAAATGCCATCACCAATGACCCTGCCAAATTGGACGCTGAAATTGAAAAAGCCAATTTGCAAAAAGTGGATTCTGCGTCTTTGTTGGAAGAAAATGATACGCTCGTTGTGTCGTGGACTTGTAAAGTATTACCCTTTGATGGCAAGCCCAATGTGTGCAATAAGCAAGATTATCAAGCCAAATTATTGGGAGTGGTGCAAGGTTATCTGCAAGAACATGGCGTAAAGACATTGGCACATCGCTATGCAACCAATATCGCCAATGCTCGTTGGTTGTGGCGTAACCGTGTCGGTGCAGAAAAAATCACGGTTAGCGTAACATGCAAATTAGCCGACAAAGAGCAAACTTTAACCTTTAATGCAAAGGATATTTTGGTACGCAATTTTGAAACAAATAATGATGATTTGGCGACTTTGGCAAATTGGATTGAACAAGGTCTGACCAATCAAGCCTTTATTATTTTGAATATTAAAGCAGAAGCGATTGTGGGCTTTGGTCAAGAAGTCTATCCATCACAAGAATTGATTTTGGATACAGGCAAAACCAAAAGCAAAGAATTGTATAAAATCAATGACAAAGCAGGTATGCACTCGCAAAAAATCGGCAATGCCATTCGCACGATTGATGATTGGTATCCGAATGCTGAATTTCCGATTGCGGTTGAGCCGTATGGTGCAGTTACAACAATGGGAACAGCATTTCGCCAGCCCAAACAAAAGCAGGATTTCTACACGCTTTTTGATAATTGGGTATTAAAAGATGAAAAACCAAGCGTTGAAAATCAGCATTATGTGATGGCGGTTTTGATTCGTGGCGGTGTATTTGGAGCGAGTGGGAAGGAATAATGAAATTTTATCAAGAAATGACCTTATTGCCCGATTCGGAAATTAGTCCTTATTTTTTGTGGACAAAGGTTTATACTCAATTACATATTGCGATTGCCGATGTCAAAAATACGCATGGTGTTCATGCGATTGGCGTAAGTTTTCCCAATTATCGCTATAGCAATGATAATGGCAAAATCTCAGGCACTTTGGGGCGTAAATTGCGTGTCTTTGCCCAAAGCGAAGATGAATTGGTCAAGCTGGATTTAAGCAAACAGCTTGAACGCTTGACAGACTATGTACACATCACCAGTATCAAACCAGTTCCTATCGACAAAATTACAGGTTATGCACAGTATTATCGTGTTATTCCTAAAATGTCATTAGAGCAGCGCATCGCGCACCAAGCCAAGCGACACGGCGTGTCATTAGAAGAAGCCACCGCGCATCTGAAAAACTACCAAACGCCGCCCACCAGTGAGCCGTTTATCCGCCTGACTAGCCACAGTACAGGGCATGAGTTTTCGCTGTATATTGGCAAGACTATCACAGATAGCACAGGCGATGGTCATTTTGGTACTTATGGGCTCAGCCGTAGCGCAGGCGTGCCTGAGTTTTGATTGTAAGGTTTAAAAAGCAAATCAGCTTAAAAATACCAAGAAAATGGTGTAAAATTTAGCAGTTATCAAAACCCAAAAAAAGGACAACGCATGACCCCAAGCCGTGATATTGCTGATTTGCTTGATCTGATGGCGCGCCTTCGTAGCGACTGCCCGTGGGATGCCAAGCAGACCAACCAAAGCCTTACGCCTTATGCCATCGAAGAAGCTTATGAGCTTGCCGAAGCGATCGCGCTTGGAGATATGGACGATGTCAAAGGCGAGCTTGGCGATGTGCTGTTGCAGGTCGTATTTCACGCGCATCTATATGCCGAGCAGGACAAGTTTGATTTTGGTGATGTGATTTATACCTTGATGGAGAAATTGATCCGCCGCCATCCCCATGTTTTTGATAAAGAAAATCTAAAAACTGATGAAGATGTCAAACGCCGCTGGGATGAGATCAAAGCCATCGAAAATCAAGGCAAGCCGCTACGCCGAGTTCTTGATATCAAAGCAGGCAGCAGTCTGATGCAAGCGCAAGCGGTACAAAAAGCAGCGGTTAAAGTTGGCTTTGATTGGGACGACATCAGTGGCGCGGTACAAAAGCTGCATGAAGAGATTGGCGAGCTGACCGAGCTGATCTGTGATACAGATGGCAATTATCTGGATAAAAAAGCCATTGATAAACAAAAGGCTAGCGATGAATTGGGCGATTGTTTCTTAAGCCTTGTCAATATCGCGCGCAAGCTTGACATCGACAGCGAGATGGCGGCATTGGGCGCGGTGATGAAGTTCAAGCGACGCTTTGGCTTTATCGAAGATGAGCTGGCGAAGCTTGGCAAGCGACCTGAAGACAGTGATTTATCCGAGATGGATCGGCTGTGGGATTTGGCAAAGACGCAGGGCTTGTAATGACTTTGCTGACTGTTTATCGATTTACTATAGGATTATTGTTAATAATTTCTCATCAATCCATCGCACAATCCATCATCAAAACCACCGAGCAGACCGCTGCCAAATGCTATCCTGATGTGATGAGCGCGTATCAAGTCTTGGTGCAAAACGAGCGTAAGGCAAGCGCAGGCGTGGTGAATATCAATACCGCAAGCGTCGCAGACTTGGTGGCTTTGACTGGCATCGGGCATAACAGCGCGGCTGCCATCGTCGAGTACCGTAACAAGCACGGACGATTTACTTCAGTGGATGAATTAGCCAAAATCAAAGGCATCGGCAAGGCGACGATTGACAAAAATCGCCACAGACTTGCCGTGATGCACTGAGTTTCAATGGCTGATCATTCATCATTTTTTTAGCCAAATTTCACCCATTTTCCATCCAGCTTTGATCATCGTCCAAAAATTGTATAAAAAATTTTGCAAATGCCCGACAAATCACCTTTTTTATTCGCTTTTTTGGTGCAAACGCGTTAAAATAAAGGGTTTGATAAGAGTTATTAATCAGGGTAAATCCCACCACAAGGAGTAGGCATGGGCAGATCGCCTAAAAAGCCAAAACAACATAAAATCACCCGCACCACGCATTCGGCGAAATCCTTGCAGCTGCAAAAAGGCAGTCTGCCGCACAGCATCGTCGAAGTGGTCGGCACACTACAAAAAGCAGGCTTTGAAGCATATATTGTCGGTGGCGGTGTGCGCGATAGCCTGCTTGGGCTTTTGCCCAAAGATTTTGATGCGGTAACGGACGCGCGCCCCCACGAGATCAAGGCAATTTTTGGGGGTCGCTGCCGCATCATCGGTCGTCGTTTTCAGCTTGCTCATGTTTATTCGGGTCGTGAGATGATTGAAGTGGCGACTTTTCGTGCACCGCCGAAGGACGACACGCACACCACCGATGAAGGAATGCTGACGCGTGACAATGTCTGGGGGACGATTGAGCAGGATTTTGCGCGCCGAGATTTTAGTATCAATGCCTTGTATTATCAGCCGCTGAAGGATGAAGTGATCGACTTTTGTGGCGCGCTTGATGATGTGGAAAATAAGGTGCTGCGTCTGCTTGGCGATGCGCGAGTGCGTATCGAAGAAGACCCTGTGCGCCTGCTGCGTGCTTTGCGATTCAAGGCGAAATTGGGCTTTGAATTTGATCGCGATTTGGCGGCGCAGTTTCACGCGGAGAACTGGGCATTGCTTGAGCAGGTGTCTGCGCATCGACTGTATGATGAGACCCAAAAAATGTTCGGCGGTGGCTATTTGACGCCATTGCTGCCGCTGTTGTTCGATTCAGGCGCGATGGCAAGTTTGATGACTTATCCGCCTGAAGCGCCGTCGGCACTGATGATGGCGGTTGCCAAAAATACCGATCGCCGTATCAATGGCGGCAAAAGTGTCAATCCTGCCTTTGTTTATGCGGTGTTGCTGTGGGGTAATTATCTATATCAATTGGCGAAGTTTAAAAAGCGCGGCTTGCCATTTCATGAAGCGCAGCTTAAGGCGGCTGAGAAAACCATCGACACCCAAAGGCTTAAAACCGCGATTCCAAAATTCGCCGAGCAGTTCATCACCGATATTTGGATGCTGCAGCCTAAGCTTGTCAATCCGCGCATTAAGGACATTGCCAACCTTGAGCGACTGCCGAAATTTCGCGCGGCATTTGACTTTTTGGTCTTGCGCGAAAGCTTTGATGATCATCCGCTGACCGAGCCAACCAATGGCATGGCGGCATGGTGGCAAACTTATCAAGATGCTGGCAGTGGACATCGTGCGATGATGATCGAAGAATTTGGCAATGATGTCAATGCGCCAAAACGCCGCCGTAATCGCGGTAAAGCCAGTCAAAATCCTGAGCTTGAGCAGCTGCGAGAGCTGTCACTGCGTGATGAAGTCATCACCACGCGCCCTGAGCCGCTGTTTGTGATTGATGATAAATCAGCCAAAGCCAATAAAGATACGATTCAAAGCACCGAGCGATATGCGCCGCCTGCGCCTGTGTTTGCCACGGTGACTTATAGCGAAGAAGATTTTGCCAAATTGCTTGCCAATGATGAGCCATACATTCCGTCATCGCGCCATCGTAAGCGCAAGCCATCGTCAAGCTTATCCTTGGTCGAAAAAGCTGCTGGCTTAAGCGAAGAGATACTTGAAAATGCCGAGACGCCCAAACGCCGCCGCAAAAGCACCACGACAAAGACAGTGACAAAGGCAACGGTAAAGACAGCAGCGAAAGCTGCCGAGACCATCGCTGATGCTGCCGAACTGACCGCGCAAGGCGATGTCTTGGTCGCACCCAAAAAACGCAGCAAAAAACAAGCGGTAGAAGAAGCAGCTGACAAGCCCAAACGCCGCCGCAGCCGCAAATCCAATGCCAAGTCAAAGGCGGATGATGATGTCTAAAATCACTTGCTTTATCGGCTTGGGTGGTAATATCAGCAATGAGCTGGGCAGCCCTGTGGATCATATTCGCCATGCGGTGCAAGCTTTTGAAAATGCTGAAGATTTTAGCAATGTCGTCGTATCGTCCCTGTACCGATCAGCGGCGTATGGCGTGACTGATCAGCCTGATTTTTATAATGCGGTGCTGATGGCGCAGACGACGCTTGAGCCGCTAGCTTTGCTTGATTTTTGTCAAAGTCTTGAGCAAGGTGCGGGGCGTGTGCGCCTGCATCATTGGGGAGAGCGCAGCCTAGATGTCGATGTGCTGCTGTATGGCGATCAGCGTATTGATACCGAGCGACTGACCGTGCCACATCGTGAGCTGCATCTGCGTAATTTTGTGCTGATTCCACTGCTTGAGATTGCACCCAGTACGCAAATCAATGGCGCGCCGCTTGCTGATCTGCCTGTTGCCAAGGATATGACAGGGATTGAAATATTGACCGATACCACCATAAAGGGAATTCATGACGCTGTGATTTGATGCCTTAGGCGTCGTTTCACCGTGTGGCGACCATCACTCATTTACCCAAGGATACCATCCATGAGCTATCTAGCCGATGCCCCAAAGCCGCCAGTTACTTTATCTACACTAAAAAAACTCAAAGCCAATGGTGAGAAATTCTCTTGCCTAACTTGCTATGATGCCAGCTTTGCCCATGCGATGAACCAAGCGGGAATTGAGACGATTTTGGTCGGTGATAGCCTGGGCATGGTGGTGCAAGGACATGATTCTACCTTGCCTGTCAGTGTCGCGGACATGGCGTATCATACCGCGAATATCAAGCGCGCGAACACTTCAGCGCTGATCTTGTGCGATTTGCCATTTTTAAGCTATTCTACATTAAATGATGCCATCGAGAGCAGCCGTGCAGTAATGCAAGCAGGCGCAAATGTCGTCAAAATTGAAGGCGGTCGCGAGCTTGCTGAGACGGTTAAGGCACTTGCCGCGGCAGGTGTGCCGACTTGTGTACATCTAGGGCTAACACCGCAGCTGGTGAATGTCTTTGGCGGTTATAAGGTGCAGGGCAAAACCGATGCTGCCGCTGCCAAGCTTTTAGAAGATGTTAAGATCTTGGTCGCGGCAGGCGCAGTGATGGTACTGCTTGAGTGTGTGCCTGCTGCCCTTGCCAAGCAAGTTACCGAGATGGTTGCTGTGCCTGTGATCGGTATCGGCGCAGGTGCGGATACAGACGGTCAGGTGCTGGTCATGCATGATATGCTCGGCATTTATACGCGTAAGCCTGCCAAGTTTGTCAAAAATTTCATGACTGACAGCAGTAACCAAACAGGTGGCATCACAGGGGCGTTCGCTGCGTATCATCAAGCGGTGAAAGATAAGCGCTTCCCGAGCGTTGAACACACCTTTTAATTATTTATTTATTATAACTATAGGGTCTATAAAATTCAAAATAATACTGCGTTGGCTCGTCTTGCTGTACCAATGCACTATCGTAGGCTTGCCGCCTAGTCTTATTTTGTTTTTGGGGCTGTACTAGATTAGCAACAATGCTATACTAGTTTTATGAAGATAACCCGTTGTAAATTAAGTAAAAAAGTTCAAGTTAAACTGCTTGAATTTTTTGTGCTTGAAGTCACTGCAAGATCAGCTGCTGATTTGTTAGAGATACATCACAATTCAGCTGCTTTGTTTTATCATAAAATTCGCTTGGTGATTGAATATCGCTTAAACCTTGAAGCTTGTGAATTATTTGACGGTGAAGTAGAATTGGATGAAAGCTATTTCGGTGGCATTCGTAAAGGCAAGCGTGGGCGTGCTGCTGCTGGCAAAGTTGCCGTATTTGGTCTTTTAAAACGCAATGGTAAGGTTTATACTGCCTGTGTTAAAGATACCAAAGCTAAGACATTAATGCCTATTATTGCCAGTAAAATCAAACCTGATAGCGTGGTTTATACAAATAGCTATCGAAGTTATAATGCATTAGATGTGAGTGATTTTAAACACTTTAGAATTAATCATTCCAAAGAATTTGCAAACAATCATAATCACATTAACGGCATTGAAAACTTTTGGTCGCAATCCAAACGCATTCTAAGAAAATATAACGGTATTGACAAAAAGCATTTTCATTTATTTATCAAAGAATGCGAGTTTAGATTTAACTATGGCACACCATCCAATCAATTAAGATTGTTAAGAAAATGGTGTGGGGTTTAGGGGTTTATCTAGTACAGCCCCTTGTTTTTTATACGACCATAAAATAAACAGGATAGGTTCATGCAAATTTTTCACAGCATTGATAAGCTGCGCCAAGCATTATCTCAAGCATCTGGCAAGATCGCACTTGTGCCGACGATGGGCAATCTGCACGCAGGTCATTTAAATTTGGTTAAGATTGCCAAGGCGCACGCCGATGTCGTGGTGGTGAGTATTTTTGTCAATCCGACGCAGTTTGGTGCAGGTGAAGATTTTGACAGTTATCCGCGCACGCTCGATGCTGATGTCACCGCGCTAGAGACGGTGGCGGCTGACTTTGTATTCGCGCCAAGTGTTGATGAGATGTATCCGACTTATCCGCCGAGTGTGCAGGTTTTATCAGGCGAGATCACCAAGCTGTTGTGCGGTAAATCGCGCCCGACGCACTTTGATGGCGTGGGCTTGGTGGTGAGCAAACTGTTTAACATCGTGCGTCCTGACATCGCTGTCTTTGGCAAAAAAGACTATCAGCAGCTTGCCATCATTCGTCAGCTGAACGATGAGCTGAATTTTGGCATCGACATCATCGGTGCTGAGATCGTCCGTGCTGATGATGGGCTTGCCTTATCATCGCGCAATCAGTATCTGACCGCCGATGAGCGCGCGGTCGCCCCTGTGTTATCACAAACCTTGCAAGCGGTGGCAAAAGCGCTACAAACTGCCGACATCATGGATTATGATGCTCTGATCGATGCCGCCAAAGCCAAGCTGCAAGATGCAGGCTTTGTGGTGGATTATTTAGAAATTTATAACCAATCGCTCAAAACCGTCAGCCAAAGCGATGACAAACTGGTGATTTTGGCGGCGGCGTGGCTTGGTAAGGCGCGACTTTTGGATAATCTAGAAGTGGTGCTTGCGCGCTGATAAGCGATCAAAAACATGAATAAAATTGGTAAGTTATGGACAATATCAGCACAAACAGCTTCCAAGATGACTTAAATAATACTGCCATCACAGGTTGCGCAGCTCATGCGCCGACATCGATTGTCATTGTTTCAGGTCGTAGCGGCTCGGGCAAGACATCGGTGCTGAATATTTTAGAAGATTTTGGCTATTATGTGATTGATAATCTGCCATTGTCGCTCGTGGTGGATGCTTTTGCGCGTCTAACTTGCGAAAATGGTGTCATCAAAATCGCACTGGGCGTCGATGCGCGCGTACCACAGGCGGATCTGTCCAGCTTCCCAAGCGTGCATGAGCAGCTGGTGCAAAGCTATGGCGAGCATGTGGTCAAGGTGTTGTACACCACAGCGAGTGAAGCGGTATTGGTTGCGCGCTTTGGGGCGACGCGCCGTGTGCATCCCTTGGTGATGGCAGGTGTGGCGGGCAATCTGCCTAAGGCGATCCATAGCGAGATTGCGCTGCTTGAGCCGATTGCGCAGTTTGCTGATATTAAGATTGACACAAGCCAATTGAACACCCACGAGCTTAAAGAAAAAATCCGCGATCACTTGGGTGTAGATACGGCGGTGACGGTCAATTTATTGTCGTTTGGCTTTAAATATGGCGCACCGATTGATTCGGACTTTGTGTTTGATGTGCGCATTTTGCCCAATCCGCATTGGGATGAGCATTTGCGCGAGCAGACGGGCGAAGATGCAGCGGTTCAGGCATTTTTTGCCAAGTATCCACAAGTTGATGCCATGGCAGATGACATTGCCGATTTTCTTGCCAAGTGGCTGCCTGAGTTTGTGCATAATAATCGCCACAGCGTCACGGTTTCTATCGGCTGCACAGGCGGCAAACACCGCTCAGTCTATGTGCTGCGCGCGGTGGAAGCGCGACTTGCCACGCGTCTGCCTGCGACGATGAAGATTAAGGCGAAGCACCGTGAGAAGCGTTTTTGGTGCTGTTAGGTTGTGATGATTATATTTGATAAATTGATGAAAAATTAAGATAAACTTTTGAGAAACTTATGATTGACTGGTCAAAAATGGATATGCGAGTCTCTCGCACCGAAATCAAAAAATCCCACGAACGCTTGCAGGCGTTGGCGCTGCCATTGGCAAATTTGTCAAAAAAACAACAAAAAACCCTGCCAGTGAGCGAATATTTTTTGGATGAATTATCACAATTATCCAGCATCACTGCCGCTGCCGCAAAAAACCGCCAAATCAAGCGCGTGGGCAAATTGATCGTCGAAGAAGACCGTCACAGCTTGACCGCGGCACTGTTCGCGTGCAAATTCACCCCAGAGCAGATCGCCAAGATCGAGACTTGGTACAGCCGCCTAAACCTATCGGACGAAGCGACGATCAAGCAGTTTGTCAAGCAGTTTAACGCCAGTGAATTTAACAGCGTCTATCAGCTGCTATTGTGGATCGAATACGCCAAGCACCTAAACGATGATGAGCTGCTGGAAGAAAGCCTTGCTGATTTTCACAGTTATGTCAAGGAAGTAGCGATTTTATCGACTTAAACTGTGATGTAGTCACTGCCCCGATGCGATGCATTGGGGTTTTTGTTTTTTTGGGTATATAAATCAAGGATAAAGCCACAGCCAGCAGCACACAACACAAATCACCCAAAAGGATATTATAAAATATTACTAAATAATTATAATAAAAAATTATTAGTATAATCGACAGTTACATTGGTGAAAAAATGACTGTAGAGTATTCTTTTTTATTGGATTTTTTAGAAAAAAGTGCTAAGATGACGATATAAGCATTTATTAGTTTATTAAGAAAATATAATTTCATAACAGGCTAAGCCATTTGGCTTAAGCCGATCCGTGTGGGGTGTTCTATGTCCACCAATACTTTTCGATTATCCATTCTGTCTGCTGCCATCTGTACGGTCTTTGCGCATACCGCGTACGCATCCATCGTCCCAAGCGATATCCCTTACCAAGACTTCCGCGACTTTGCCGAAAATAAGGGCAGATTCACCGTCGGGGCGACGAACATCCCGATTTATAATACCAATAATGTCTATCTTGGCACAGCGATCAAGAATGCGCCGATGCCTGATTTTAGTGCGATGGCGACCGATGGGCGGGCGACACTGGTCAGTGCACAATATGTCGCAGGCGTGGCGCACAACACGCATACCAGTATGAGCTTTGGGCATCATGGAGCAGTGCCGAATTTCAGCTATAAGATCGTCGCGCGCAATAATCTGGCTGAGCCGATGACCAACACCACTGACTATCACGCACCGCGACTGCATAAGCTTGTGACAGAAGTTGCGCCGATGCCGATCCATTATGCAGGCGAGCAGCAGACGGCTTATGAAGATGCCAATCGCTTCAGTGCCTATGCGCGCGCAGGCTCAGGGCGGCAGTACATCGGCACAGGAGCAGAAGATGACCAAAAGACTGCTATGGCATGGGCGTACAAATACTTAACAGGTGGCGGCGTGCCGAATTTTAGCCGCTTGAATTGTCAAACCAACTGCAACACCTTTTGATAATAAACCTCATAAGGTGTTCGCCAATTTAAACATTTTCTCGGTCGTAGATTAAGTCTAGCAACCTTTGTTTGTATGTATTGTTCATCCCACTGGTTAATATCTTGTTGCTTTGGAAAATATTCCCGAAGCAACCCATTGGTGTTCTCATTACTTCCTCTTTGCCAAGGCTGGCTTGGTGGTGGAAAGTAGAAGTTTGCTTTTAGACTGTCTGTTACTTGTTTGTGTTTGGCAAATTCTTTTCCCCTATCTGGCGTAATGGTAAACACAGGGTGATTGGCTAAAGCATGGATGATTGCTTGACTGATTAATTCTGCCTTTTTGGCTTTAGCGGTTGCACAAATCAAAAAGCGACTACATCTATCCACCAATGTCACAAGACAAGCCTTGCCTGATTTACCCAATACTGTATCAGCTTCCCAATCACCAATTCTTAGGCGTTCATTGGCAATCTGTGGTCTGTCTTTAAGATGATGAGTAATTGGTATCTTACCTCGCTTTTCTTCATGGTTTTTGGTGTGACGAGTTCTGCCTTTGTGCCTTAGCTTTCTTGTGGCAAGCTTACCATCCACATCAAATAAGCCCTTGTATAACCCTCGATAGATGGTTGCATAGCTAATCTGTATTTGACTGTCTTCATAGGCTAAACGATGTTGTATTTGCTCAGGTGACCATTGGTGGTTAAACAGCTTGTCTTGTACTAAGTTAAATACAAGTGGGTTATTAAGCTTTAACTTAGGGTGACAAGCCTGTCTTCTTGTTTGGTATAAGCAATTTGCCTTGGTTGCTGAATAATTGCCATCATAGCCATTTCTTTTTATCTCACGGCAAATGGTGGATTTGGCTCTGCCTAACCGTTTGGCAATCATACCAATGGATTTGCCCAAAGATAGTAAAACCATTATCTTTTCACGTTCATCTATGCTAAGATGTCTATAAGAAGTGTTCATATGCTTTAATGTCTTGTTTTGTGTGGTAACTTAATGATACATTAAATTGATGAACACTTCTTTTTTATTTGGTGTTGCGGTTAGATTGTAAATTCAAGCGTAATAAAGGCAATGGCACGATCGTCTTTGAGCGAAATATGAGCACCGATAATGGTGTCTTGCCGACCATCATCGAACCAGGTGACAGTGGCTCACCGCTGTTGGCTTACGATCGTAACACAGGGCGGTGGGGCATTATCGGTGTGACGCGTGCTTATTCGAGCAATGAGTTTTGGTATGTGACGATGAAGCCTGAGTTCCACACCCAAAAGCTCAACGAGTCGCACACAGGTACATTGACCAACAACCAAGCAGGCAGCCAATTGCGATGGACGAAGCAAGGCGATACGAGCAGCCTTGTTGGTAATGGCAAATCGATCAGTGTACCGCTTAAAGCCAATACTGGCAATGAAATCAATGACTTAGATCACGGCAAATCGGTGCGTATCGACGGGCAAGACAGCACGGTGACGCTTGGCGAATCACTCGATCAAGGGGCGGGGGCGCTTGAGATCGGGGCGAATGTTACCCTGAAAGGCAGTAATCCAAATACCACTTGGACAGGGGCAGGCGTGGTGGTCGATGCGGGTAAAGCCGCCACTTGGCAGCTGAAAAATCCTGACAATGATCGCCTATCAAAACTCGGTCAAGGCACGCTATTTGTCAATGGAATTGGTGTCAATCAAGGCGACATCAGCGTCGGCGATGGGCGTGTGGTGCTAGCGATGCAGCCTGATGCTGCGGGCAACAAGCAAGCCTTTGAAAACCTTGAAATCGTCAGCGGTCGCGGCACGGTGGTACTGAATGATAATGGGCAGATCAAGCCTGAAAATATCCGCTTTGGTTATCGTGGCAGTCGCTTGGATTTGAACGGCACGCAGCTTGATACACAGCATTTGTTTGCATTAGACGATGGGGCGAAAATCGTCAATCACGACAGCGGCCGCATCGCCGACATCACTTGGCGTGGACAGGGCAAGGTCGATCATCGTATCTTTGCCACAGGCACACGCCAAACCCAAGCCGACAAGCTTGGCGGTACGCTGACTTGGGGCAGATGGGGTACGGCAGGGGCGGACATTTATGAGTATGTGAATCCTTATGCAAATAATCGCAAAGATTATTTTATGCTCAATGATGGCGGCAATGCAGGCAGCTATTTCCCGACCAACCAAAGCAGTAACAGCAGTTGGACATTCATCGGCACGGACAAGACCGCCGCCATCGAAACGGCATTTACCCAAAAACAAGCCGACCGCTTGGCGTGGGGCAAGTGGGGCGTGGCAGGGGCGGACATTTATGAATACATTAACACGCACGCAGGTAACCGTAAGGATTACTTTATCCTAAAAGACGGCGGTAACGCACGCCGCTATTTCCCAACGCAGCAGACGGATAATGACAGCTGGATTTATCTTGGTAGTGATAAATTTACCGCCATCAAAAACGCCTTACGCTATTATGATGCCAAGAATTTAACTTGGGGTGACTGGGGCAAAGCGGGCGCGGATATTTATGAGTATATCAACACGCACGCAGGTAACCGCAAAGATTATTTTGTGCTAAAAGACGGCGGTAATGCTGGTAAATATTTCCCAACCAATCAAACAAGCAATGCCGACTGGGAATATCTGGGTTCGGATAAGAGCCAAGCAGAAAATACCGTACTGGCACGCTTACAAGCGGTCGGATCGACGACACTTTTTGCAGGGCATTTGGGTGAAGATAATGGCGTCAATGGTGCGATGAATTTCACCTTTAAGCCGACCAATGCTCAAGATCGCTTGGCGCTGACTGGTGGAATGAAATTGGCGGGTGAGTTTAAGGTCAATGATGGCACGGTGCTTTTGACTGGCAAACCTGTGCCTTATGCCTACGACCATCTGGGCAAACAAGAAGTCATCAAGGATAACGAATGGATTAACCGCGATTATCGCGCCAATGTTTTTTCAGTCAATCACGATGGCAAGCTGATTTTTGGGCGAAATGTGGCATTGGCAACGGGCAGTTTTAACGCCGCTCAGCAAGGCTTGCTACAATTTGGCTTTGTGCAAGGTATGACACCAAGCTGCATTCAGTCGGAGCATACGGGTAAAGTCGGCTGTAGCACACCGACACTGTCGCAAGCGGTCTATGGCAGTATACCAACCCTGCAAGCCCAAGGCAATATCCGCGCGCAGCACAATGCCAAGATCCATATCGGTAAAGCGACGCTGACAGGTGCGATCACCGCGGATAACGGTACGCACACCACCATCGAGCAAGACGGCAAATGGCTGATGACGGGCAATAGCAGCATCGGCTCATTGCAGATGAATAGTGGTGAAGTGGATCTTAATGCTGCGAACAACCACGGTCGTTATCAAAGCCTAACTATTAATGGCAATTTGTCAGGACAGGGTAAATTTCATTATCTGACCAATGCTGCAGCGCGCACAGGCGATCATGTCACGGTCAATGGCGCAGCCCAAGGCACATTCAATCTTGTGATGAATAACACGGGCGCTGAGCCTAATGAAGTCAGCCCGATCAGCTTATTGCGCGTCAAAGGAGCAAATCAAGATCCAAGCAAGCTGAACTTATCGCTCAATGGTGGCTATGTCGATCTGGGTGCGTATCGTTATATTCTTGCCAATGATCGCAATGATTATCGCCTGTACAGCCCGCTAAGAGATGTGCAGATTGCGCGTAATTATGAACAGATCCAGACGCTGCTCAATGAAGCGCAGCAGTCCGCGCAGGAATATCAAGCCGAAGTCGATCGATTGACAAGCATGACGATTACGACTTTAGCTGAACAGCAGGGCGTACAAAATTCGCTACTTGCCGCTGAACAAAAAGTCGCTGAACAGCAGGCATACATTGACAGTTTGTATTGGTATCAGTTCTTGACCCGCATTCAGGCGCGCAATCAGCTGACTGAATTGCAGCGACAATTGGCGGGTTATAGCCAATTACAAAGCCAATTGCAGACGACCATCGAAGCACTAAACCGTTCGCTTGAACACGCCCAAGACCAGCTTGGCAATGCTCAAGCACAGACTGAAGCCGTGGATTTGATGGTGGCTGATATTTATAAACAAGCCGATGCGATTTGCCGTCAGACACAGTCGGCAGAGATTTGTGAAGCGGTGGTGCGTAAGGCGTCTGATGAGCTTGTCCTTGACATCGCCCAAAAAGACGGCATCAGTCGTTATAGCAATACGGCACTGTCGGAAGTGTCGGTGCAGGTGGCAGATCTGATGCAGATTGACCGCGCGATGCACACAGAGCTGACCGATGCCAAGCATGAGCCTGTCTCGGTGTGGGTCAAGTATGACAATCAGCAAAGCCGCAGTGGTTCATCGTGGTATCGCGATTATGCTAAGGATAGTGCGCTTGTGCAGTTTGGCGCAGAAGGTACGGTGGCTGATGGCGTGCGTGCAGGCGTGGTGCTGTCTGATGTGCAAAGTGATCTGATCGCGGAGCAGGCGCAGGGCGAAAATCGCCTTAAGACCGCCACAGCTTATGCCAAGCTACAGACACCGGCAGGCTGGGTGGCAAGTGTACAAGCAGGCATCGGACAGGCGGATAATCAGCTTGTCATCGATGAAAAAGCTGCCGATATTGAGCGCACGGTGCGCAGTATGGGTGCGACTTTGGCGAAGTCTTGGCAAGTGGGCGGCGCGCGCATTCAGCCATCTGTCGGTATCAAGCATCATCAGCTGACGGGCAGCGCGTATCAGCTGTCAGGTGCGCAGGTGCAGATTCGTCCGCTTGACATCACAAGCTATCAAGCAGGTGTTAAGCTGTCATATCCACTGCAAATCGGTGCGCTTACGGTCACGCCAAGCGTCACTACCTTATTACAAGATGCCAGCGATAATGCCGTCAAGCATGGCGACATCAGCATCAATGGCAAGGCGATGGCACAAAATTTCGACCGTGTGGTATCGCATGAGCTGGGTGTCGATGCTGCTGCCAAGAATTTTTCTTTGGGTGCAAGCGTCGGTGTCATCGATGGTGACCAGTCAGGTAAAGAGCGCTATGCAGGCGTGAAAGTGGGCTATCGTTGGTAGGAATGACTTATCCGATGGTCTAAATCATTGTTCAAAAACCACCCCAAAGACTGCAAACCTTTGGGGTGATTTTAATCGTAGTAAACTCAAAAATGCTTTTAGGTTGCTTATGTAGTGGTGAAGCATCCAACTTGCTATGTCTCCGTTATCAATATTTTCTAAGCTCTATGCGGCAGTGAAGAAATTCTCATTGATCCGTTGGGCTGTCTTTAATTTCTAAGCTACCTATGCGATAGTGAAGAGCGTGAACTTGAAAAACAATTACAAAAGCATTTTCTAAGCTACCTATGCGGTAGTGAAGCGACTTACAAGGCTATGACGAACGCACGGTGATTGTCTAAGCTACCTATGCGGTAGTGAAGTCCCATTTGTCGCGGTTTTCTAGCTGGCGACTTTCTAAGCTACCTATACGATAGCAAAGAGCAAATATAAACGAAAACCCAAGCAATAACAAATCTATGCCCAAACAGACAAAATCACCCTAACCCATAGCACAGATTCAAAATTTTAACCCTTTCTCCACAGCACTTCGCTGCCGCCATCCAGCCGTGCCACAATGCGCGCAAGGATAAACAGATAATCCGATAAGCGATTCAGATAGCGCATGGTCGCGTGGCTGATATTACCATCGCGGTCATTGAGACGGACGGTCAGCCGCTCAGCATCACGGCACACGCTGCGCGCGATGTGTGCCTGTGCTGTCGCGACCGAGCCTGCCGGTAGGATGAATTCTTTTAAATACGGCAAATGCTCATTATGCGCATCCGCCCAAGTCTCAAGCACTGCCACATCATCATCGCTGATGGCGATATAGCCGATTTCACGGTGGTTGGGCAGGGCGATCTCACCACCGATATTGAATAATTTGTGCTGAATGACGCTGATTTCATCGACCGCTTTGGGTAATTTATCCGCCAAATACGCCTGCAGCAGCCCCATGTGAGCATTCAGCCCATCGACCACACCCATCGTATCAAAGCGTAAATCCGCCTTGGATAAACGGCTGCCATCGCCAAGCCCTGTCGTGCCATCATCGCCTGTGCGTGTGGTGATTTTTGATAATCGGTTGCCCATGATATTTTCCCAAGTCAAATAACTGTTATCATAGCACAAAGCCGTAAACTTCGTGGTCACAAGTTGCGCACATGAGCCGAAAATTTGTTATAATCAAACGCATCATTCATTCACCGAGAAATTTGAGAATCTTATGCAAACTTTCAATCCAGCTGATCATATGGTTTTTTGCCGTAAATATAAAGAAAATCTACCAAAACTGCCAAACCCACCATTCCCAAATGCCAAAGGTCAAGAGATCCAAAATACCGTATCGGCTAAGGCTTGGAATGAGTGGATTGAGCTTCAGACCATGCTGATTAATGAAAATCACTTAAGTATGATTGATCCAGCTGCCAAAGCATTCATCAATGAGCAGCGCGAGAAGTTTTTGGACAATGCCGAATACGAAAAGCCACAAGGCTACACTCCGCCAAAGGCTTGATTATTGCATCGAATAACATTAAGGATAATTTATGCTTGCCATCAATAATATCATTGAGCCGATTCTGACAGGGGATCAGCGTCCAGATGCCCTGAGAGACTTTCCTGTGGTCCATGTGCAGCCTGTGCAATGGGGCGATATGGATAGTTTCAATCATCTTAATAATGTTGCCTATTATCGCTATGCTGAGTCGGCGCGTATCAGCTATATGCGCGCATTGGGTGTGATGCATGAGCGCGAAGATCTGCTGACGATTTTGGCAGGATCGAGTATGCAATATCGTCGCCCTGTCACTTATCCAGATACTTTACTGATCGGCGTGCGTATCAAGCATCTAGGCAATACAAGCCTTGTGCAAGAATACACAGTGTTCAGCTATGAGCAGCAAGCGGCAGTGGCATTCGGTGAAGCGGTAATTGTCCGTACTGATGCCAATATGCAAAAAACGCCGTGGTCGGATGAAGAGCGCGCATTGATTGAAGCCTTTGAAGGCCGTAAGTTTGATAAATGATCTGAACAATTATTTATGCAAACTAAAAAATCCTGCAAGTCAGCAGGATTTCTTATTGACTAAAAACAGCTTAAGCTAGCACATCCACAATCTTGCCATGAATGCCTTCAAAGCCGCCATTGGACATGATGATGATCGCATCGCCAGCTTTGGCGTAGTCTTTGATGTGCTGAATGATACCATCGATACTGTCTAGCACCAGCTGATTTTCGGCATTGCCAATGGCATCGACCAAGCCCCAAGTCAGACCCTTTGGCTCATACCAAATCACTTGATCAGCAAGGGCAGCCGATGGCGCTAAGCTGTCGCGATGACTGCCAAGCTTCATGGTATTTGAGCGCGGTTCGATGATCGCCCAAATGCGGCGGTCCGCTAGGCGTTTTTTTGCGCCATCTAGGGTGGTAGTGATGGCGGTCGGATGATGCGCAAAATCATCAAATACCAAGATATCGCCCACATCGCCGATCAGCTCCATACGGCGTTTGATACCACCAAAGGCAGATAACGCTGCACAAGCCTGCTCAACACTGACACCGATGTGGTGCGCTGCCGCGATCGCCACTAAGCCATTATTGACATTATGCACGCCGCTCATGCCCCAGTGCACTTCGCCCGTCTCATCGCCAAAACGCACGCCAAACTTCGAGCCATCTGTCTGAATCAGCGTCGCTTGCCAATCGGCATCGGCATCAATGGCGGTACGCAGCACAGGTGTCCACACACCTTTATCCAGTGTCTGCTCTAGGCTGTCGGTATTAGCAGGCATGATGATCTGTCCATCGCTTGGGATCATACGGATCATGTGGTGAAACTGCGTCTGAATGGCGTTCAAATCTGCAAAAATATCCGCATGGTCAAATTCTAAGTTATTTAAAATCGCGGTCGTCGGGCGATAATGCACGAATTTTGAGCGCTTATCAAAAAATGCCGAATCATACTCATCCGCTTCGATGACGAAATACTTCTCACCCAAGTGGCTTGAGTGGGCAAAAGCCTGTTGTAAGCGCGTATCTTCTGTGGAGATCAGTGGCACACCACCGATCAAAAAGCCTGTATCGATGCCAGCGTACTGCAAGATCCATGACAGCATAGTGGTCGTGGTGGTCTTGCCATGCGTGCCTGCCACTGCTAGGACGTGGCGATTTTTTAGCACTTCTTCATAAAGAAACTGCGGGCCTGAAGTATAAGGCAGACGCTGTTTAAGCATATATTCCACCGCTTCCATGCCGCGCTTACAGGCATTGCCCACCACCACAAGATCAGGCGCAGGGTCTAGATGCTCAGCCTTATAGCCTTCCCAAATCTCAACACCTGCTTGCTCTAGCTGGGTACTCATCGGTGGGTAGATATTGGTATCTGAGCCAGTGACGGTATGACCAAGATCACGGGCAAGCAGGGCAAGAGAACCCATAAAAGTACCGCAGATGCCAAGAATATGAATGTGCATAATTTACCTTAATGTATGAAAATAGCGAGTTAAATTAACTTTTATCTTTTAAGATTTTATTTAATAAAACCACTTGGATGACCAAGATGATACTAAATAAAATCAATGCTTGTGCTGGGATAGATAAGCCAAATACCGCCCAGTCGATGATGGTGCAGTCACCTTTGGCGAATAACACTTTTGAGAACACATCGCCCATCGGCATGGTCTCAACCATATAATTTAGCCCCGGCCCACATTCCACCAACTCTTGTGATGGAAAATAGTGAATCCAAGTATGACGCGCCGCCACACCAAAGCCCCATAATGCCCCCAAAGTGCCGCACAGCCACAAAATTAGGCGCACGGTCTTGCCTTTAGGATTGAATAATGCTGCCAAAAATGCAAACAAGCCCGAAATCCATAGCCCAATACGCTGAAAAATACACAGCGGGCAAGGGTCTAGGTACAAATAATGCTGCAAATAAGCAATGACAAAAATGCTCACCACAAGGCTTGCCAAAGCCACAAAAGCGTTCAAAATGCGATAGCTGAGTGTTTTCATATACTTTTCCTTTATTGTTGTTATAAAAAGTATTACAAAATTCAAATCCTGCTTGTTAAGCTGTACGACAAACCGCGCTTATCGAAATGCTTGTACATACTCATAAAAATCAAGCGTATCGGACGCTTCTAGGCGTGCTTGTTCGACGACAGAGTCTGCGGCGATTTGGGCGAATTTGGCTTCATCATCGATACTGAGTGCATGACCCAGTAGCTCGGTTTGGTGTTTTTGCGCAAGCAGCTTGCCCAATGCCCAAGTGCCGCCAGCACGCTGTGAGTCGGCGATGATTTGAGCAGATAGGGTAAAATCAGGATTGGTGGCTTTGCCCTGCATCATCGCAAGCGCGGTGCGGTAATCATTGCCACCGTGGTGCGCATCAAAGGCGTCAGCGATCACTTGCATACGCGTCAGATGATCGACGATCCAGTCGTGTAGGCAGGCTTGACCTGCGTCTGTCTCGATGCTGATGCCTTTTTGTCTGCCGTGATTGACCACAGTATCGATGTTGCGATTTAGGCGTTTTTCTTCATCGGGCAGTAGGGCAGGCGAGTCATTGAGCAGGCAGTACAGTGCCAGCACTTCTAAGAAACAGGCGGTCGAGACTTTGATACCGATGTCTGAATACGGATCAAGGTCAATGGCGCGAAATTCCACATAAGCGATGCCGCGCGCTGCCAAGGCTTGTGTTGGCGTTTCGCCTGATTTGGTGGTTTGTTTTGGGCGAATTGGACTGTAGTATTCGTTTTCGATTTGTAGAATGTGGCTGTTAATCTGAATCGGATTGCCATGATCATCATCGACGCCGATGGCTTCAAAGTCCTTAAACGGCGTGCCGATCGCCTTTCTTAACCCTGCGATGTATTCATCCAGATCATTGTAGCGGATGTCTAGGTCTTCTTGCACGCTGTTGGTGTAGCCAAGTTTGCCCATACGCAGGCTTGTGCCATCAGGCTGATGATAGCTGCAGCTGTGCTCAGATAGTGGCACCAAGTGATGCTCACGACCGCTTAAGAAAGTGCCGCAGACCGCAGGACTTGCGCCCAGTAGATACAGTACCAGTGGTGTTAGGCGTTTGAAATTGCGAATCAGTGCAAGGTATTTGGCATTTTTAAATACTGCCAAATCGCCTGTGCCATCGGCTGTGTGCCATGCAGAAAATAAGTCATCGCCGATGGATAGATTATAGTGCAAGCCTGCGATGGTTTGCATCTTGCGACCATAGCGCACACCTAGCCCTGAGCGGTACAAGGTCTTAAGCTTGCCGATGTTCGATGAACCATAGTCAGCCAGTGGAATGTCGCTGTCGGTATCAGAGGTCATGCATGGCATGGACATCGGCCACATTAGCTCATCATTTTCAAGTGAGCGATGCACCAGTACATGCAGGTCGCGCAGCATATCCAAGGCTTGCTTGATGGTGGGCTTGGGTTCGGTAATCAGCTCAAGCAGATTCTCAGAATAATCGGTGGTGATGTACGGATGGGTCAGCTTTGAGCCCAATTTGGCAGGGTGAAAAGTCTTGGCGGTGTAGCCATCAGGCTGCATTCGCAAACCTTCTTTTTCGATGCCGCGCTGCATACCAGCGACCAGATTTGGGGTGAACCATGTCGGAAGAGTGAAAGTGGCTTGAGTCATAAGCGAACTACTTGTAATAAGGCAAGGGCTGAGCGTGATTTTCTTATTATAAACAAGATGCCGCGCGCTTGGCAAAATAATTTGGGCGTTTGGCGCAGCTTTGTGATGGACGAACAAGGTCAAATCGGATCACAAAGCCGCACAGATGGATCAGATAGAAAAAGACGAACCACAGCCGCAAGTGGTGGTGGCGTTCGGGTTATTGACGATAAAGCGCGAGCCTTCGAGTCCTTCGGTGTAGTCGATGGTTGAGCCTGCTAAGTATTGATAGCTTAGGGCATCGACCACCAGTACTTCTGTGCCATTGTCAAATGTGGCGTCATCATCGCCCAATTCTTCAGCAAAATCAAACCCATAGCTAAAGCCCGAGCAGCCGCCACCCGTCACATACACGCGCAGCATTAGTGCATCATTGCCTTCAGCGGCTTTGAGTTTGGCAAGTTTGGCAGCAGCATTGTCAGTTAGGGTAAGACCAGTATTCATAATAACCTGTCAATTATCGTAAATGTGTCAATTTAATAAGACCGATTGTCAATTATACAAGGTTTTGGCGTGGAAAATAAGTGCTTTGTTGTCACAGGGTGTAAAAATGCCGTTTGATGAGTGTTAAACGGTGTTTTCACCATCAAGATTACTTGCTTGCTACGGTAAATCGCTTATGCAAATGAGCCTAATTTTCCATATCATCGGCAATCGCAATCGCCAAATCTGGCACTTGGGCAATTTTTGAAGCATTCACAATCGCCTTTTCTCCAGTCAAATGATCTTGGTGGAAAGTCAGCTGATTATAATCCGCTTTAAAGCTACTGACTATACTATCTATTGTCAAATATCTATAAAGTGAATTATATAGAAATATATCTTAAATTATTCAAATTTAAGAAAAAAGGTGTATCATATACACTTTTTATATGTGAGCTTTGGGCTATATCTGAATTCCAGAAAGTTTTTTGTAAAGCTCAGTGGCATATCCATCGGTCATGCCAGAGATAAAGTCTGTCACCATTAAAATCGCATAATAGCATCCATTGTCTGAGTCTTTGGTAATGGAAGATTCACAAACCTTCAATTGTGATTCAGATATCAGACCGATCAGTCGCTGCGATAAAGGGTCTGAGCATTTGCCTTGATTCTCGGCAAAATCGATCGCAGCAGGAATAAATTTATCAAGTAAAAATCTAAGCGTGGTATGTCCTGCGATCTCAAGCTCTAGAATGCTTTTATGATTAAAAATATTCTGGATACAGAAATCTTTCAAGAATTGATGTAATTTTTCACCAAAAGTTTCTTTGAATAAATCTGCATCGTAGTTACCCTGCATGATTTGATCGTATTTATGCATAAATTGATAACTGGCACACCAAATAAGACTGTCTCTGATTGTTAAGAATAAATAATTGGGTTGACGATTTTCTTCTTTGAGTTTTTTGTAGATAGCGTTGTATGCATTATTTTCTTGCTCAATATAATTATCCAGTTGTCTTTTAAAGAAATCATAAGTGATGATTTCTTTTTTAATCGCATCTTCAATATCCGCTGTTAGATAGGCGATGTCGTCAGCCGCCTCTAGAATAAAAGTGAGCGGATGTCTATTCTTGTGACATCCAGTAGCGGCAGTGATAGAGTCAAAAATATCTTGCTCGCTATAAAAATACCCTACTTTTTTATTAACGATTTTACCGTCTTTGGTTTCACTAGAGTTGCGAGTGTATTTGATGATCGTATTTAATGTCGCGCAAGACAAATCCATCCCGTGATCGCCTGAAAATTGGTGCAGTCGCGTGATGATTCTTAATGCTTGAGCATTGCCTTCGAATTCCAAAAAATCGTTTAGCTGCTGTGGTGTGAGCCTTTCTTGAAGCTCATAGCACTTCTTATTATCCTTAAACCAAGACCTAATCACCGTTTCGCCAAAGTGACCAAATGGTGGATTGCCAATATCATGCAGTAAAGCAGCACATTCTAAAACGGTTTGAATGTCTAGAAAATTCGATAGCCATTGGTTTTTGTCATCATTTGATAATCGTTTCGCTTCTTTTGATGCCTTGGTTGCGATTGTTTTGGCGATGGCTGCCACTTCGAGTGAATGGGTTAATCTGGTTCTGACAAAATCACCGCGATTTAGGGGAAATACTTGTGTTTTGTCCTGCAGTCTTCGAAAGGCAGGACTGGTAATAATTCTCTTATAATCTGACGATAAATCTATTTCGTGATTTGACAACCGTTTGCTGCTTAATAAAACATTCCAGTTTGTTATTGACATAGCAAATTCCCTTAAGTGTAAAGTGATAGAAATTGAAAATAGTCCTTTAACTGTGCTATAGCCCATGATAAGCCAATGTATAGGAGCTGTCCTAGATGACAATCACCTCCTGATTATTGCTTCAAAATGGACACTTGAGATCTAAACCGCCATGATTCATAATAGCATAAATAAATCATATTGAAAATTAATCTTAGAAGAGATAAAGCAAGCAAAAACCATTTGTCAGGCAAATTTCTAAGCTACCTATGCGGTAGTGAAGATAAAGCATCGAGCTGGGCATCAAGCCTTGAAGTTTCTAAGCTACCTATGCGGTAGTGAAGAGGAAACCTTTCATCTAGGAGAAGATCCTCATTTTCTAAGCTACCTATGCGGTAGTGAAGAGTCAGTGCCAACACACGCTTTGGCACCGCTTTTTCTAAGCTACCTATGCGGTAGTGAAGATTACGCTTAACAACAAACTTGCTGATAAACTTTTCTAAGCTACCTATGCGGTAGTGAAGACGCCTCGTGTTTATGCCGCTTGAGACAGATTTTTCTAAGCCACCTATGCGGTAGTGAAGAGGCTGTGCTCGACGCATCTACTTACAAACTTTTTCTAAGCTACCTATGCGGTAGTGAAGCATAGCGTTCATTCGCCTGCATACAGCCGTATTTTCTAAGCTACCTATGCGGTAGTGAAGGTGTTGTCAGTTAGTTGCTCTTCGCTGATGTTTTTCTAAGCTACCTATGCGGTAGTGAAGGTGCAAGCATTGAAGCATTACTCAAAGCATCATTTCTAAGCTACCTATGCGGTAGTGAAGCACTGGCAAGAATACCCACAGCTAACAGGAAATTTCTAAGCTACCTATGCGGTAGTGAAGAAAAAGCCAAAGC
Organism: Moraxella sp. FZLJ2109; assembly: GCF_024296965.1. NCBI lineage: Bacteria > Pseudomonadati > Pseudomonadota > Gammaproteobacteria > Moraxellales > Moraxellaceae > Moraxella > Moraxella sp. FZLJ2109. The sequence continues at coordinate 833,987 of NZ_CP101112.1, read as the reverse complement.
GCACGCTGAATACATTACATTTCTAAGCTACCTATGCGGTAGTGAAGTTGGGGCGTAAGGCAACACGCTTTGATGTTAATTTCTAAGCTACCTATGCGGTAGTGAAGAATGGCTGTCAAAGCAAGAATATTACCAAGATTTTCTAAGCTACCTATGCGGTAGTGAAGGTGCGGATCTCTTTGGGGATATCCCAAACATATTTCTAAGCTACCTATGCGGTAGTGAAGTGGTCAGCTTCATCGGCGTACAGATGCGACATTTTCTAAGCTACCTATGCGGTAGTGAAGAAACTTATTCATGAGTGTTGTTTCCTCTATTTTTTCTAAGCTACCTATGCGGTAGTGAAGGATATCATCAAAATTAGCAGGCTCATCCAGATTTTCTAAGCTACCTATGCGGTAGTGAAGATAATCGCCCAAAAACCCAGTCTTTACAGATTTTTCTAAGCTACCTATGCGGTAGTGAAGAAGGCTCAACATTTTTTGTGGATAACAAAAAGTTTCTAAGCTACCTATGCGGTAGTGAAGGTACGCTACTTGTGGCACTCTCAACATCTTCATTTCTAAGCTACCTATGCGGTAGTGAAGGGGATGGTTCGCACTTGTGATCTTGGCGGATTTTTCTAAGCTACCTATGCGGTAGTGAAGAAATATGTTGGCTGAAATCATTGATTGGCATTTTTCTAAGCTACCTATGCGGTAGTGAAGCCTTGATTTCGGCGCCTGTCTTACTGCGTGTGTTTCTAAGCTACCTATGCGGTAGTGAAGACGACTACTATGCCTTTTGGTGCAAAAAGAATTTTCTAAGCTACCTATGCGGTAGTGAAGAAGCGTTATCACCGTCCCAAGTCGCCCAGCATTTTCTAAGCTACCTATGCGGTAGTGAAGTGCTTGATAATCTTGGCACATAACGCCGTCACTTTCTAAGCTACCTATGCGGTAGTGAAGGCTTAGGGGTATTTTTTTATCTGAGTGATTTTTTTCTAAGCTACCTATGCGGTAGTGAAGAAGCACGCCAAGCGACTAAAAGTATGCTGATTTTTCTAAGCTACCTATGCGGTAGTGAAGGTATTCGATCGGCGCCAGCTCGAAGTCGACCATTTCTAAGCTACCTATGCGGTAGTGAAGGGGGCGGTGAAATCGTTTGGCTTGGCACTTTTTTTCTAAGCTACCTATGCGGTAGTGAAGTGGGTAGCGGCACGAAGTGGCTGGCTCAATATTTTCTAAGCTACCTATGCGGTAGTGAAGTTGACTTCGTGTAGCTTGCCATCAAATGACTTTTTCTAAGCTACCTATGCGGTAGTGAAGCTTCACGACTTGGCGACTCGTGATATAACGCTTTTCTAAGCTACCTATGCGGTAGTGAAGAATCAGCGATTGACGGAACAGAACAAGATACTTTTCTAAGCTACCTATGCGGTAGTGAAGAGTAATTATAAACAAAAAAACTAAGAAATAACAGGGGGTTATGATGGTTTTACCCTTTTTACCCAAACAAAAATCCACCTATTATAACTGATTGATTTTATTAAGTTTTTAAATAGTTATAAAAATAAAGGGTAAAACTTTATTTGTTTGTCATCCAATGATCCAAAGTATAGCATAAATTAAGATATTGGCGAATAATATCCGATCATCAAAGTATTTGATAAATTCACTGAAATAAGTTTTAAGTGAGTGAAATTAACTTCTTATAGCATTGATAAACTTGTGGTATTTCTAGATACCGCAAGTTTATTTATTGCCACTTTTCTCCATGGCGTTTCACTACCAGCATCCAGTCCTGCCATGACGCGCGCAAGGATAAAAGGATGGCAATGAGCTCAAAAGCCATCTGTGTATCTCGCCATAAAAACCACCCCAAAGACCGCAAACCTTTGGGGTGGTTTTTATGATAAATATCAATCACTCATCCCATTTACGCAGTAGCAGTGAGCCGTTGGTGCCGCCAAAGCCAAAGCTGTTAGACAGCGCGAAATTCACGCCACTCACCTTGCGCGCAGTATGTGGAATATAGTCAAGCGTGCAGGCGTCATCGACATTGTCTAGGTTAATGGTCGGTGGCAGCAGCTGATTTTGTAGTGCCAAGACGGTAAAAATCGCTTCAATCGCCCCTGCAGCGCCCAACAGATGCCCCGTCATTGATTTGGTTGAGCTGACCAAAATGTCCTTACCAAATAAACGCTCGATCGCTTGACTTTCGGCGACATCGCCCTGTGGCGTGCTTGTACCGTGGGCGTTGATATAGCCGACCTGATCTGCGCTGATACCAGCATCGGCAAGGGCTGCCGCCATCGCGCGCGCCGCACCTTCACCACCTGTCGATGGGCTGGTGATGTGATTGGCGTCATCACTCATGCCAAAGCCGACCAATTCTGCCAAGATGGTCGCACCGCGTGCTTTGGCATGGGCAAGGCTTTCTAGCACCAAAGCGCCTGCACCATCACCCAGCACAAAGCCATCACGGTCTTTGTCAAAAGGGCGGCTTGCGCGCGTCGGCTCATCATTGCGCGTCGAGAGTGCGTGCATCGCGCCAAAGCCTGACAGTCCAAGTGGCGTCGATGCTTTCTCGCTACCACCGACCAAGACCGCATCACAGTCGCCATAGGCAATCAAGCGCGCGCCTAAGCCAATAGCGTGTGTCGAAGTCGTACAAGCCGTCGCAGTGGCAAGGTTTGCGCCTTTTAGTCCATGACGCATCGCGATCAAGCCTGCCGGCATATTGGCAATCGTTCCAGGGATGATAAAAGGTGAGACTTTTTTGGCACCGTGATCGCGCAAGGTGTCGCGGCTATTTTCGATGGTCTGAATGCCGCCAATGCCCGAACCCATCACCACGCCAAAGCGCGTGCCATCGACATTGACAGGCAGACTATCGCCTGTGATGCCATCAATCAAGCCTGCATGATGTAGCGCTTGTGCTGCCGCGACTTGCGCATAATGCACAAAAGTATCAAAGCGGCGCGCTTCTTTGGGGTTTAGAAATTCTTTGGCATCAAAATTCTTCACAAGCCCTGCGATCTGCGCGCGAAATTCATCAATCGCCACCGTCTTATCATCAAAACCATCAAGGCGCGTGATGCCACTGACGCCATTGATTAGATTATCCCAAATCTCATCAAGGCTTGTGCCGACAGGGGTCAATGCACCCATGCCAGTGACGACGACGCGCTCATGATCAGATTTTTCAAAATAGGCTTTTTTGTGCGGTGGTACGGTACTTGTAGTCATGACAGATCCATTCAATTATAAAAATTTGCTTTATCTTAGCATGATTTGTGATGGATTTACAGTTTACAAGTGTAAATTTTTTAAATTATAAAAAATCAATCATACATGAAGATCTGATTGATATGATTGATATGATTGATTAAAACGACTTATTTTATCAAAACTGTCGAGCTTGACTTTTGGGCGGTGCCTACCTACAATGCCATCAAATCCATTGTCCTGCCAAATCATGACCCATACCCCACCAACCCGAAACGGCATTTCGCCAAGCAAGCTATACTTGCCCAAGATGGCTGTACAGCCTGAGAGTATTTTTGCTTATGTCTGTGACAAATTCGCCCACATCAGCGCGGATGAGTGGCGCGCACGCTTTGACGATGGCTTGGTGGTGGCGACAGATGGCGCGGTGCTTGGCGTGGATGCGCCTTATCAGCATGGCATGACGATTTATTATTATCGTGCGCTGCCTAGTGAGACTGTCGTGCCTTTTGTGCATCGGATTGTTTTTGAAAATGATGATTTGCTTGTGGTGGATAAGCCACATTTTCTCACTATCGCACCTGCAGGAAGCTATGTGGTGCAGACGCTGCTGACGCGGCTTAAGTGCCAATTTGACAATGATGCGATCTCGCCCATTCATCGGCTGGATCGTGAGACGGCAGGGCTTATCATGTTTGCCAAGACGCATAAGGCGCGCCAAGCTTACCAAAGCTTATTTGCCACGCGTGATGTTCATAAAGTATATCATGCCATCGCACCTGTTAGCACAAGTTTACAATTTCCCTTAGAACTAAGCCTGTATCTTGAGCGGGGTGAGCCATTTTATACCATGCAAGTCGGCAATCACACGCCCAATACACATACCAAGATCGATGTGCTTGAATATCGTAATGATGGGCGATTTGCCAAATACGAACTGCATCCAAGTACGGGCAAACTGCACCAATTGCGCGTCCATATGAATCATCTTGGCATCGCGATCGTCAATGACAGCTTTTATCCTACTGTATCGCATAAGTCCGATGATGATTTTAGCCATCCTTTACAATTACTGGCAAAAAGACTGTCCTTTATCGATCCATTGACAGGTGAGATGATGGCGTTTGAATCAGGATTTGAGCTGGATTTGGCGGCTGTGCCAAGCTGATGTGCGGCTATTTTTTGACAAAATTATGCTTATAAATTGACAAGGTTTTTGATACATTGTACAGTAAAAACTCTACAAATCTACAAATCTACAAACCTAAAACAAGGAGTGGTGTGATGGTGCAATTTGTCACTTGCGATTTATTGGATGATCAAGGCGATAAAGTCACAGGCGTGGTGTCGCCGTATATCGATGGCAAGAGTTTTCGTAATTTTGGCGGGCGCACAAGCTTTGGCGGGCAGGTGGTGACGGTCAAGTGCTTTGAAGATAATTCGCGCGTCAAAGAGCTGCTTGCCACCGATGGTGCAGGGCGTGTGCTGGTCGTCGATGGCGGCGGCTCGATGCGTTGTGCGCTATTGGGTGATATGATCGCAGAGTCGGCGGTCAAGCACGGTTGGGCAGGCGTAATCATCTATGGCTGCGTGCGCGATGTCGATGCGATGGCGACGATGGAGTTGGGCGTACAGGCATTGGCAAGCATTCCCCAAAAATCCACGCGCAAAGGCATCGGCGAAGTGGGTCTGACGCTTCAGTTTGGCGGTGTGACCATCCGCGATGGCGATTATATTTATGCAGATAATAATGGCATCATTGTCGCGTCTGAGCCGTTAGTGTGAGTAAATTTTCACCAGATTTTTGTCATTCATCGAAAAAGCTTGTCAGTCTGATGGGCTTTTTTTGTGAAAGCGCACACACATCACACCGCAATCACCATCATTTTGCAAGAATTGTGCAACAAATTACAGATTTTATCGCCAAAAAGTGGTATAGTACACCTATTTTACAAGTAACTTTTGTCAGTGACGCTTGGCGTTATTAGGAGTCTGTATGCGTTCGATCGTGGATGCTTATTTGAAAGTGGGCTTGGTGCCGATGATTGTGTTGGCGCTGATTGTCGGTACATTGATCGGGGTGTTTGCCCCTGCAGCAGGATTGAGCCTTGGGATTTTGGGGTCGATTTTTGTTGGTGCGTTAAAGGCAGTTGCCCCTGTATTGGTCTTTGTGCTGGTGCTTGCAGCGGTCTCTGGGCATAAAGTGGGCAGCGATGTGCGCATCAAGCCGATTTTTGTGCTGTATCTGATCGGTACTTTTTCGGCGGCATTGGTGGCAGTGGGTGCAAGCTTCTTGTTCCCAACTGAGCTTGCCCTTGCCAATATGCAAGCAGTCGAACAAGCGGCACCACAAAGCCTGCGTGAAGTTTTGGCCAATCTTTTGATGAACTTGGTGGCAAACCCTGTCAAATCTTTGGCAGAAGCCAACTATATGGGCATCTTGACTTGGGCGGTGCTGATCGGTCTTGCACTGCGTCATGTGGCTGAGACCACACGCCAAGTCGTTGCCGATCTGGGCACAGCGGTCACGAGCGTGGTTAAGTGGATCATTGCACTTGCGCCATTTGGTATTTTGGGTCTTGTGGCGAGCACCGTTGCTGAGACGGGTGTCGAAGCTTTGGTTGGCTATGCACGCCTATTGCTGGTACTGGTCGGCTCGATGCTGTTCATCGCATTGGTGGTGAACCCGATCATCGTCTTTGCCATGACGCGCAAAAACCCATATCCGCTGGTATTCACCTGCTTGCGTGAGTCAGGCGTGACGGCGTTCTTTACCCGTTCATCAGCGGCGAATATCCCTGTGAACATGAACCTTGCGCGCAAATTGGGCTTGAGCGAAGACACCTATTCGATGACCATTCCACTGGGTGCGACCATCAACATGGCAGGCGCGGCGATCACTATTAATGTACTGACCTTGGCAGCGGCGCACACACTTGGCATTGAAGTCAGCTTCGGCTCAGCGCTGCTACTTGCTATCGTCGGCTCGCTATCGGCGTGCGGTGCATCAGGCGTGGCAGGTGGCTCATTGCTACTGATTCCATTGGCGTGTAGTCTATTTAACATCCCAAATGACATCGCCATGCAAGTGGTTGCCATCGGCTTTATCATCGGCGTGGTGCAAGACTCAGCCGAGACTGCGCTGAACTCATCGACCGATGTGCTGTTCACCGCAGCGGCAGATCCGAAGTTCGCTCATAAGGGCTAAATTTCATCAATGCACAAAAACCTGTCATCTTTGGCAGGTTTTTTTCTATGATAAATCAAAAACTTAGCAGAAAATTGATAAAAAATTCTCTGTCAAATGCCCGCCTTAAGCTTAATTTAAGCTTGGTGTGGTGTAATACACACATCGGCAGGGCAAGATAAGCTTTGCCAAAGAAAACCTAAGTTTATCATTTCAGGAGTTTTTTATGAAATCATTCGCCAAGCTATCGACCGCGCTACTTGCCGCTGCTGTATTGGTCTCAGGTGCAGCGCACGCACAGGCCACCCAAGTCATCACCGCTGCCACCGCCAAAAATCTAAGCGATGAGACGCCAGTCACCATCAAAGGCAAAATCATCCGTAAGCTTGCCAAAGAAAGCTATGAGCTACAAGACGCCAGTGGCAAAGTGCGCGTCGATATCGATGATGACGAAACGCGTGGCAGCAACATCATCGGCAAGACCGTAACCATCACAGGTGAACTGGACAAAAAACGCGATGGCAGCGTCGAGATCGAGACCGATTATCTACAGATTCATTGATGGTTAATTATCGCTGATAACCCGCCCATGTGGTGGGTTTTTCTTTTTTTTTCTTTTTGGATGCTCAACAAAAAAGCCATCAATGATGGCTTTAGATGGCAATCACGCTGATTGTTTTTCGCGTGCTTTTAGTACTTTTTTGACTTTATCGCGCGCGCGGCTTTGCTTGAGCGTCGAGAGATAATCGACGAACAATTTACCGTTTAGATGATCCATCTCATGCTGAATGCACACCGCCAACAGCCCATCGGCATCAATGCTGAACGCCTTGCCATCACGATCCAGCGCATCAATATGCACGCGGCTTGGGCGTTCGACATCATCATATACTTCAGGTACAGACAGGCAGCCTTCTTGATATGGCTTAAGTTCATCGGTCAGCGGCGTCACCACAGGATTGATGAACACTTGCGGCGCAGGCTCTTCGCCATCACGTGCCAAATCCATCACGATCAGCTGCACATGGCGATCGACTTGCGTGGCGGCAAGTCCGATGCCGTTGGCGTGATACATGGTTTCAAACATATCATCGATTAAAGTTTTGATCGTGTCATCCACAGCAGCCACAGGCGCGGCGATGGTGCGCAGACGCGGATCAGGATAAGCCAAAATTGGTAATAATGCCATAATTTACCCTTAAAAATTTTTAAACATATATCATCTGTCCAAGCAGATGAATTGATCATAAGATGGGGACGGATGCCAAATTTTTAAATCATGCATGGTGGCTTTTGGCGGCAAATTGCCCAAAAGCGAATAAATTTGCCATTATACCCCAATTAGCAGTTGGCAAGGGGTGTATTTTATGTAAAAATATCAAAATTATCGTCGTAAGATGCAATACAAGATAAATGTCAGCGATTGCCATTGCGACCTAAATTGATTCATTTGCAAGGATTTACCATGACCGCACGCACCGCCACCATCACTCGCAACACCGCCGAGACGCAAATCAGCGTCAGCATCAACCTTGACGGCACAGGTCAAGGCGTCCTAGATACGGGCGTGCCGTTTTTGGATCATATGCTTGATCAGATTAAGCGCCACGGCTTGATCGATCTGGATGTCAAATGTGTCGGCGATACGCACATTGATGACCATCACAGCGTCGAAGATGTCGGCATTGCCATCGGTCAGGCGCTAAAAGCCGCCCTAGGCGACAAAAAAGGTATCCGCCGTTATGGGCATTTTTACGCACCACTGGATGAGAGCCTAAGTCGCGTGGTAGTGGATATTTCGGGTCGTCCGGGACTGCACATGGATATTCCGTTTACGCGCTCGCACATTGGCAAGATGGATGTCGATCTGTTTTCTGAGTTTTTCTATGGCTTGGTCAATCATGCTTTCATCACTTTACACATTGATAACTTAAAAGGCAAAAACAGTCACCATCAGATCGAAAGTGTGTTTAAAGCCTTGGCAAGAGCCTTACGCATGGCAGTCGAATACGATGAGCGCGCGCTGAATCAGCTGCCATCGACCAAAGAAATGCTATAAGGGGATGACGATGACTGCCCCAAAAATTGCACTGCTGGATTATGGCGTGGGAAATCTGTATTCTGTGGCAAATGCCCTGAGTGTCGCTGGTGGTGATGTCGTCATCACAAGCGATCCTGCAGTGATCAAGGCCAGTGATAAAATCATGCTGCCCGGTGTCGGTGCGATGCGTGACGCTATGGCAAATATGCAGGTGCACGGCATTGATGTCGCGGTGAAAGATGCGCTAGCAAATAAGCCTGTGATGGCGATCTGTGTCGGTATGCAGGCGATGTTTGATTATTCTGAAGAAGGGGATGTGCCATGTCTTGGTATCATTAAAGGGGCGGTGCGTCTGTTTGATGAGACTTGGGTCGAGAATGGCCATCCGATCAAAATCCCCCATGTCGGCTGGAATCGTGTCGATGCTGACACTGATCATGAGTTGTGGGATGGCTGCAATCATGAGCATTTTTATTTCACGCACAGCTACTACTGCGACCCTGTGGCAGATGACAATCTGATCATCGCCACCACCGAATATGGCGAGAAATTCTGCTCAAGCATTATCCGTGACAACCTGTTCATCACGCAGTTTCACCCAGAAAAAAGCCATGACGCAGGATTAAAACTATTGTCAAACTTTATCAAATGGCAGCCTTAAGCATCCATTCAGCCAAGAAAAATCCAGCGAACAGATCATTCGCTGGATTTTTGTTTTGTTCAGAGAGCGGCTTATTCCACCGTCACCGACTTAGCTAGGTTACGAGGTTTATCGACATCGGTGCCACGCACCAAGGCAACATGATATGACAACAGCTGCACACCGATGGTGTGGACGATTGGCGATAGTACGCCGACATGACGCGGTGTGCGGATGACATGAATGCCTTCACCTGCCGTGAAGTCACTATCAAGATCAGATAGCACAAACAGCTCACCGCCACGCGCCGACACTTCTTGCATATTGGCCTTGACTTTGTCCAATAGACCATCGTTTGGCGAGATGACGACCACAGGCATATTTTCATCGACTAGGGCAAGCGGACCATGCTTAAGCTCACCAGCTGGATAGGCTTCAGCGTGGATGTAGGTCAGCTCTTTTAATTTCAATGCACCTTCTAGGGCGATCGGGTAGTGGATACCGCGACCTAGGAACAGCGCTGACGGCTTGGCTGAGAATTTTTGTGCCCATGCACCAAGCTGTGGCTCAAGGTTCAAAGCGTGCTGAATACTGCCTGGTAGTAGGCGTAGCTCTTCGGCGTATTGCTCAGCGGTCTCATCGCTGACATGACCGCGGATTTTACCCAAAGTCACCGCAAGACCAAATAGCACTACAAGCTGTGTGGTAAACGCTTTGGTACTTGCCACGCCGATCTCAGCACCGGCACGGGTATAGATTGCAAGCGTTGAGTTGCGAGGTAGGGCTGATTCCATCACATTACAGATGGATAGGCTGTATTTGTGCCCTTGGGTCATGGCAAACTTCAACGCTTCCATGGTATCAAGCGTCTCACCTGATTGGCTGATGGTCACAATCAGCTCGTTTTCATCACCGATGACATCGCGATAGCGATATTCGCTGGCGATCTCAACATCGCAGCGGATTTTGGCAATACTTTCAAGCCAGTATTTACCTGTCAAAGCGGCATAATACGAAGTACCGCAGGCAAGAATCTTGATGCTATTGATTTTGCCAAAAATCTCAGGTGCATCATCACCAAAGTTCTCAGCGATAAAACCGCCTTCTAAGAAAATCTCAGCGGTGTCAGATACGGCGCGCGGCTGCTCGTAGATTTCTTTTTGCATAAAGTGGCTGTATGGGCCAAGCTCAAGTGATGCCAAAGACAGCTCAGAAGTCTTGACAATACGTGTTGATTCCACGCCATCTTTATCCAGTAGCTTATCAATGCCACCTGCTGATAGTAGGGCGATGTCGCCATCTTCTAGGTAAGTCACGCGGCGTGTAAAGGCAATCACTGCCGATACATCAGATGCGATGAATACTTCATCATCACCAAAGGCGACCAATAGCGGGCAGCCCATGCGCGCGACAACCATTTGATTCGGCTTGTCATTGGCGATCACAGCGATGGCATACGCCCCGTGAAAACGCGCGGTCGCAGCTTGTACGGCGGTGTACAGATCATGGTCATTATTGACATATTCGTGGTGCACACTGTGGGCGATGACTTCGGTGTCGGTCTGTGATTCGAACACATAACCCAGCGCTTCTAGGCGGACGCGCTCAGCTTCGAAGTTTTCGATGATGCCGTTATGCACCACCGAGATCAGACCTGCTGAGATGTGTGGATGTGCGTTCGGCTCAGTCACGCCACCGTGCGTTGCCCAGCGCGTATGACCGATGCCGGTATGACCATAAATTTCCTTATTCTTGGCAGCTTCTTCCATCAGTGCCACGCGACCGACACGGCGCACTCGGCGAATGCCTGTCTCGGTCTGCACCGCGATGCCTGATGAGTCATAGCCGCGATATTCCAGACGCTTTAGACCGTCTGTCAAAAAATCAACCACATTATGATGCGCACGAATTGCGCCAACGATACCGCACATAGCTTGTTCCTTAGTATCACAGTAGAAAAAATATCAAAGTAAAAAGTGTAAAAACTTTGCTTGCAGCCACCCCAAATCGTTAGGCGGTGCAACTGTGTGATTATATCACGGTGATTGGGGGTGAGAGTGTAAAATTTTATATCACAGCTTTGATCAATTGTATCCAATTACCCAAACCATCGCCATTGTCCCAAAGTAGCATCTTAAGATTAATTCAAATCCATTCACCAAACTAAACCCTTGGAAAAACCATCTGCCACGCCCTAGAAATTTCACCAAGCATCCCCATTAATGAGCCAATCATCTCTTATTTTGGAAAATTTTATGACTACTGATGTAAACAACTACCGTCAGCGTTTTTTTATTGATAATTCGGTGGTGCGTGGCGATGTCGTGCGTCTGACGGATGCTTATCAAACTGTCATCGCTCAAAAGGTATATCCTGCTGCGATCAAAGCACTGCTTGGCGAGATGTTGGTCTCGGCAAGTCTGCTTATTGGCACGCTAAAAATCGACGGTAAGCTGTCGATTCAGCTACAGACTTCAGACGATAACGCGCGCCTAAATTGGGCGATGGCAGAGTGCGATCACACAGGCGCAGTGCGTGCATTGGCAAGCTTTGATGCTCAAAGTGAAGACGATCAGAAGCTTTGGGCAAGTCTTGTCAGCAGCGATGATGCCTTTGCGCAATTGGGCGCAGGCGTGCTATTTATTAGCATTCATCCTGATAAGGGCGAAGCGTACCAAGGCATCGTGGAGCGAGTGAGTGATAATCTGGGCGAGTGCTTGGCGCATTATCAAAAACAATCAGCACAAATCCCAACCATCATCAAGCTTGCCACCAATGATGTCGCAGCAGGTGGTGTGTTGGTGCAGCTGCTGCCACAAAGCGATGAAGATAAAGAAAACGACCCTGATCTGTGGGATCGCTTGAGCGTCTTGACCAATACGCTAAAAGCCGATGAGATCACCGATTTACCAGCCGATGAGATCTTGTACCGCTTGTATCACGAAGAAGAAGTGGCGTTGCCTGAGAGTACACCGCTACATTTTGCGTGTACTTGTTCTCAGGAAAAATCCGAAGGGGCAATTGTGCAATTGGGTCTGGATGATGCTAAGCAAATGCTTGTCGCGCATGATGGCGCACTTGTGCTTGATTGCGGTTTTTGTGGTAAAGAATACCGCTTTGATGCCAAGGCGATCGATCAGCTGTTTGGCATCGATGATGCGCCTGTGAGCGAGACGGTGCAATAATCAGCTTTATACTTTGCCATTCAAATAGGTTTCATGTGAAACATCGGCAATAAAAACACCGTATGATCAGATGCCATGCGGTGTTTTCTTATCCAAAAATCAGTACAGCACATCAGGACCAATCGGCACAACGCCTGTTGGATTGATGGTGGTGTGGCTTTGGTAATAATGATGCTTGATGTGGTGTATATTGATGGTCTCGGCGAACTCAGGCATCTGCATTAGGCGATCAACATAGCGATGCAAGGCAGGATAGTCGCGGATGTGTTTTTTATTGCATTTAAAATGCCCATAATACACCGCATCGAAGCGGATCAGCGTGGTGAATAGGCGAATGTCCGCTTCGGTCGGCTGATTGCCCACCAGATAGTCTGTAGAGCTTAAGTGTTCATCCAGCCAATCTAGGGTCTCAAATAAAGGGTGAAACGCTTCTTCATAGGCTTCTTGGGTGGTGGCAAAACCGCAGCGATACACGCCGTTATTGACCGTCGGATAAATGCGCTCATTCATCGCATCGATCTCATCACGCAGATGAATGGGGTAGTAATCACCTGCCTTTGCGCCCAGATCATCAAATGCCGTGTTAAACATACGAATGATCTCGCTGGATTCATTACTGACGATGCGATTTTCTTGTAAATCCCACAGTACAGGCACGGTTACACGACCTGTCATGTCAGGGCGCGCTTTGGTATAAAGCTCGTGCAGATATTTGGCGTTCATCACAGGATCTGCGATCACGCCTTCACCTTCTTGGAAAGTCCAACCATGCTCGCGCATCAGCCAATGCACGACCGATACCGATACCAGATCTTCCAATCCTTTAAGCTTACGGACAATCAGCGTGCGGTTCGCCCATGGACAGGCTAGACTGACATACAGATGATAGCGACCTTTTGCGGCAGGGACGGCAGCTTCACCATTGGGACCGGGTTCGCCATTTTTGGTCAGCCAATCACGGAATCCAGATTGTTCGCGCACGAAGCGACCTTTGGTTTTGCCAGTTTCATACCAAGTGTCATGCCAGACACCATTGACTAAAAGTCCCATATCGTTTCCTTATTATTGTTATAAAAATTACCTTACCGCAGGCGCACCAATGAACGCGATGGATAAGTTTGATTGAGTGAATAATAATGTGCTGTGGATGGGGCGGGTGGTTCATTGTTATTATCAAGATCTAGTCTATCACGCCAATCGGCGTATGACAAGTTTGGGTATTTAAACCAAGCAATCATCAGCCAATAAAAAACTTGCCGATCATGACGATGGGCAAGTTTTTATGAGTGTCAATCGAACATCACGCCGAGACTTGGGTTTGGCTTGGTGGTACATAACGCTTATGGCGGTTGATGTGGCGTTCAAATTGACGGAAGATAAATAAGAAAATCCAGCTGATCACTAGGTAGATCACACCTGCCGCGAAGAACATCTCAAGGTTTAGATAAGTCACTGCGATGATGTCGCGCGCCTTGTGCGTCAGTTCAACAACCGTGATCGATGCTGCCAAGGCACTGCCTTTTAGCATAAAAATCACTTCATTGCTATAAGCAGGAATCATGATACCAAAAGCACGCGGCAGGGTGATGCGGCGCAGTTTTTGTACCCATGACATACCGATGGCATCAGCGGCTTCAAGCTCGCCCTTTGGCACAGCTTGGATCGCGCCACGAACGATCTCACCGATGTAGGCAGAAGTGTTCAGCGTAAAGGCGATGATCGCACACCAAAACGGCACACTAAATACAGGCTTCCACAGTGCTGATTCGCGCACCGCATCAAACTGACCCAAGCCATAATAAATCAAGAAAATCTGTACCAATAGCGGCGTGCCACGGAAAAAGAAAATATACGCCGCAGGAATGGCGCGCAGCCAAGCAATCGGTGATAATCGCCATAAGCCAAGCAGTACGCCAAAGACCAAGCCTAAAGCACACGACAGCACCACAAGCTCAATGGTGGTGATCGATGCCTTGAGTAGATCGGGGAAATATTGGATGATCGCTTGCCAGTTCCAGTTCATGATCTACCCCCTAGCTTACGAAGTTTTTTGGCGTAGCGCGCAGCAGGATTGGCACGATCTTCAGACCACATCATAAACAGGGTGATCACCGAAGTCAGCACCAGATAAATCAAGGCGGCTGTCAAGAAAAAGGTAAATGGCTGCTGTGTCGATTGCGCAGCACGCTGTGAAAAATACATCAAATCATGCAAACCAATCAGCGAGACCAGTGCCGTGTCTTTTAATAAGACCAGTGCCAAGTTACCAAGCCCTGGTAGCGCCACCATCCACATCTGTGGCAAGATGATACGAAAAAAGGTCTGTGTCGGACGCATACCGATACTTTGTGCCGACTCCCATTGTCCTTTTGGGATATCTTGGATCGCCATGCGAAATACTTCGGTGGCATAAGCACCGAACATGATCGATAACGCGGCAACACCTGCCCAAAACTGGCTGATGTCCACGCGTCCAGAATAGCCAAGCTGCTTAGCAATCATTGCTAAGATAATGCCACCGCCAAAGAAGATGAAAAATACCATCAACAGCTCAGGGATGCCGCGCACCACAGTGGTGTACAGATTGGCAAGTTTTTCCAAAATCCAAATGCCTGATAATTTGGCCAAAGCACCCAACAAGCCAAACAACAGCCCAAAGACTAGGCTTGTTAAGCCAAGCTTAATGGTCAGCAGTGTGCCCTGTAATAAAATCGGGCCATAACCTTGTAAATCAAACACTGAAATACCTTATTTAAATGGTAAAAAATTAAAAATAGTCAATTATAATTCTTGTAAAAATGACGCACACCGTCTGCAATCCATGAGATGGCGTGCCAAGTTTTTACAAGCATTGACTGCTATCACATCCTTGTTTAGCCAATCACGCTTGATGAGCAAGATTACTCCATGCCAGCAGGCATGCCTTCTTCACCAAAGTGCTTGACGACGATTTGCTTATAAGTGCCGTCGGCTTTGATCGCAGCAAGTGCATCATCGATTTTGGTCAATAGCTCGGTATTGCCTTTATCGACAGCTACCGCGATCTTGTCATCGATATCGATGTCATCGCCTTTGATACTAAAGCCTTGACCTAGGTCGGATTTTAGCCAAGTCAATGCAGGCAGCTTATCAGAGATCATCGCATCAGCGCGACCATTGCCCAGATCGATGAAGGCATTATCCAAGGTGTCATACAGCTGTGGTTTGCTGTTTGGATAAGTGGCGGTCAGCCATTGGCTTGAGATGGTCGAACGCTGAGCGACGATCTTGGCAGCTTCGATGGCGGCGGCTGATGTTGGGTCAAAAGTTGAGTCATTTTTCGCCAAAAATACCAAGGTATTGACATAGTATGGTTTACTAAAATCGACCTGCTCGCTGCGCTCAGGCGTTACCGACATCGCTGAGACGATGGCGTCAAATTTGCCGGTCTTCAGTGCAGGAATGATACCGTCCCAATCTTGCGCACCGATTTCACATTTGACTCGCATCTTATCGCATAGGGCATTGGCGATATCGACATCAAAGCCGCCGACGCTGCCGTCTGGATTGGTGAAGTTAAATGGTGCATAAGCACCTTCGGTTGCGATGCGTAGCACTTCGCCGCCTTCAGCAGCTGCTTTATCGCCGCTGTTGCCGCCGCACGCGGTCAAAGTCATCGCACTGATCACAGCAGCTGCGATACCAAATTTATTGAATTTCATCATCTTCTCCTTGATTGAATGGTAACAAAGATGTTCAACTCATCTTTGTCTTTGTAAATTTATTGTACTTTTACGGTGTCGCCCAGATGCTTGGCGGCGATCTCGGCATATTTACCGTTGGTTTTTAGGCTTGCTAAGGCAGCGTCAAATTCAGCTTTTAGCGCATCTCCTTTGCGCACTGCGATACCGACTTTATCATCGATATCGATGGCATCGCCTTTGATCTCGTAGCCTTGACCTTGTTCAGTGGTCAGCCAGTCACTGACAGGCATGATGTCAGACATCATCGCATCAGCACGACCAGCGGTCAAATCCAGATAGGCATTGTCTTGCTTATCATAAGTTTTGACGATGGCATCTGGATAGTTCTTGGCAAGGTATTCGGCTGATACGGTGGCTTGTTGGGTGGCGATGGTTTTGCCTGCGATGGTGTCAAGCGAAATGTCGTCGCCTTTTTTACCGATCAAGACCAGTTTATTATCAAAATATGGCTCGCTAAAGTCCACGACATTTAGGCGATCTGGGGTGATAGACATACCCGCCATGATGGCGTCTGCTTGATTGGCTTGCAGGCTTGGGATTAAGCTGTCCCAATCTTGGCTGACGATGTCGCATTTGGCTTTCATCTCTTCGCACAGCGCATTGGCAAGGTCAATCTCAAAGCCGACGACATTGCCTTGGACATCCAGATAACTAAACGGCTTGAAGTTCGACTCAGTGACGATACGAATGTGCTTTTGTTCGCCTTCGGTAGCAGCAGGGGCGGCAGCTTGTTCAGGCTCAGCAGGTTTTTCATTGCTGCAAGCAGACAAGGCAGCGGCGGCGAACACAGCGCCGGCGATATAACTTAATTTCATGACAGTATCCTTAACGGTCAGCGCAAATGCGCTCAATGGGTAAAAGGGCAGTCAAAATATGACATGATGACTGCCGTTTTATGAACAACAAAAGTCAAATCTATGACAGATTAAAAATAAGCTTTTTCGATTTCAGCAAGTTTGCCTGATTCTTTTAGCTTAGCCAAAGCAGAGTTCAGCTCGTCTTTTAGTGCATCGCCTTTACGCACAGCGATACCTAGGTTGTCATCATTATCGATCTCATCACCGACCAAGCCGAACGCTTCATTGCCTTCTTGTTTTAGCCAGTCAGATGCTGATGCTTTTTCTGCCATGACTGCAGCGTTACGACCTGCTTTCATGTCAAGATAAGCATTGGTATAGGTGTCGTACAGCTGTACGGTGTTGCCGTCTTTGCCATCATATTTTTCGGTGATGTAGGCAGCACCTGTGGTAGAACGCTGACCGCCCAGCACTAGGTTTTTGATGTTATTTGGGTCAAAGCTGCCGTCTTTTTTGGCAAGCCAAACGATGGTGTTAGAAAAATATGGCTCGCTAAAATCCACCTGTGCTTGACGCTCTGGGGTGATTGACATGCCTGCGATGATGGCATCGTATTTATTGGCAAGCAGACCTGGAATCAGACCGTCCCAATCTTGTGCGACGATTTCGCATTTGGCTTTCATCTCAGCGCAGGCGGCGTTGATCACATCGACATCAAAGCCGACGATTTTGCCACTGGCATCCGTGTCGTTGAATGGAGGGTAAGCCGCTTCTGTTGCGATCACGATGGTGCGAACTGCGGTGCTGTCAGCAGCAGTGTCGGCAGGTTTTTGGTTACAACCGACCAAAGCAATGGTACTGATGGCGGCAAGTGCAGTAAGTTTGTGCATGGTAATGTCCTTAATAAATGATGGGCAAATTAACAATTAACGATGCGATGCCATAAATTCACGCACGCGCTCTGATTTTGGACGATCGAAGACTTCTTCGGGTGTGCCGATCTCTTCGATGCGACCTTGATGTAGAAATACGACCTTGCTAGATACTTCACGAGCAAAGCGCATTTCATGAGTGACGATCAGCATGGTGCGACCTTCGGCAGCAAGTTCACGCATGACTGCCAACACTTCATTGACTAGCTCAGGGTCTAGTGCCGATGTCGGTTCATCGAACAGCAGCACTTGCGGCTTCATGGCAAGTGCGCGAGCGATGGCGACGCGCTGACGCTGACCGCCTGACAGATTATCAGGGTAGGCATCTTTTTTGTCCAACAGACCAACCTTGGTCAATAAACGCTCAGCATCCTTGATCGCGTCTTCTTTGCTTAGACCCAGCACTTGGGTTGGGCCTTCGATGATGTTTTGTAAAATGGTTTTGTGCGGCCATAGGTTGAAGCTTTGGAATACAAAGCCAATCTTTGAACGCAGTTTCTCAAGCTGACGACGGTCGGCGGCGATCAGCTCACCGTTTTTGCTTTTGAGTTTCAGCTCTTCTTGACCGACGATGATTTTGCCTGAAGTTGGGTTTTCAAGTAGGTTAATGCAGCGAAGTAGGGTTGATTTGCCTGAACCTGACGAACCTAAAATGCTGATGACATCACCATCATGGGCGGTCAGGGAAACACCTTTTAGGACATCCAAAGAGCCATAGCTCTTGTGAATGTCCTGTAAGTCCAAAGCAATTGGTCGTAAGCCGGTCATAAATCTTCCTGTCTTGTTTAATCTGTAAATAAAGCTTGTGACGATAACGCATCCTGCTGATCACAAAAAACGAAGTTGTAATAGCATATTTTTACCCAAAACTAAAATAAAGGCAAATATTTTTCACAATTTTTTGCTGTATTTTTCATCAAAGCGGATAAAAAGCATATAAAATCGCTATTTTTATGAATAATCTGCATTTTTCTATGAAAAATTTGATGGATATTTGCTGGTGATGATTGAATTTTATACAAATTTTCTTAGATAAAAATGGCGAGTGTGGGCGCGCTAGTTTGACAAATCGCAGTCGTGTTCGTAGTGCGGATTACTTGCCAAATCGGGGCTGTGATGCTATAGTCTTATCAATTTAAAATTAAAAAACAGGACACGCCATGAGTATCACCGACATCACAAACTATATGAATCAAGTGGGTACAGCTGCTAAAGCCGCTGCCGCTGTGCTTGCTGCCGCCGACACCCAAACCAAAAATCACGCCCTAAGCTGTATCAAGCAGGCGTTGATTGAACAAAAACAAGCCGTGCTTGATGCCAATACCATCGATGTCAAAGCGGGGCAGGATAATGGGCTTGAGGCGTCATTACTTGACCGTTTGGTGCTCAATGAAGCGCGTTTTGATGGTATGATTGCATCGCTTGATGATGTGATTGCCCTGCCTGACCCTGTGGGTGAAATTAGCCAAATGACCTATCGTCCATCAGGCATCCAGCTGGGTAAGATGCGTGTGCCACTCGGCGTCATCGGGATGATTTATGAATCTCGCCCAAATGTCACCATCGAGGCAGCAAGCCTTGCCATCAAATCGGGCAATGCCATCATCTTGCGGGGTGGCTCTGAGGCGTATCACTCCAACCAAGCCATTGCTGCCTGTATCCATGCAGGGCTTAAGATGGCAGGCGTGCCACAGGATGTGGTGCAGGTGTTAGCGACCACAGATCGCTCGGCGGTGGATAGTCTAATCACTATGAAAGAGTCGGTCGATGTGGTGATTCCCCGTGGTGGCAAGGGGCTGATTGAGCGTATCAGTCGTGGGGCAAGCGTGCCAGTGATTAAGCATTTGGACGGTAATTGCCATACTTATATCGATCAAGATGCCAATCACGAGATGGCGATTAAGGTTGCCACCAATGCCAAAACTTCTCGCTATGGCACCTGTAACACCATGGAGACGCTACTGGTGCATGAGGCACTCGCAGAACAGCTGTTGCCTGCCATCACACAGGCAATGATGGATGCAGACAGTGCCATGCAGTTTCGCTTATGCCCAGTCAGTCAAGGCATACTCGGGCAGAGTGATGCTTATCAGGCGGCGACAGAAGATGACTGGTACACAGAGTATCTGGCACCAATCTTGGCGGTCAAAGTGGTGAGCAGCCTAGATGATGCCATCAGCCACATCAATCACTATGGCAGCCATCATACCGATGTCATCATCACCGAGAACTACACCACCGCCAATGCATTCGTACGTCGTGTCGATTCATCGAGCGTGATGGTCAATGCATCCAGCCGATTTGCTGATGGCTTTGAGTATGGCTTGGGTGCTGAGATTGGTATCTCAACGGATAAGATTCACGCTCGTGGCCCTGTGGGTCTGCATGGATTGACTTCCGAAAAATGGGTGGTCTTTGGGCATGGGGAGGTGCGATAGCGCGAAAAAAGATGGTTTCATTTCATGTTGTCTTTGTTATAATGAAATAAATCATCTATCTTAAAAAATGTTTGCAATGTCTAAATACTTTCTGATAATGTTC
The DNA here is from genome assembly GCF_024296965.1 of Moraxella sp. FZLJ2109. Taxonomy (NCBI): domain Bacteria; kingdom Pseudomonadati; phylum Pseudomonadota; class Gammaproteobacteria; order Moraxellales; family Moraxellaceae; genus Moraxella; species Moraxella sp. FZLJ2109. Next base: position 813,712 of record NZ_CP101112.1, on the reverse strand, counting down.
AGCGTTCAGCGTTCAGCGTTCAGCGTTCAGCGTTCAGCGTTCAGCGTTCAGCGTTCAGCGTTCAGCGTGGCGTCGGCTAATTTCGTCTCAATTTTCTAATCAATCTCCATCTATCTTTAGTCTGCCTAATATTTTGGGCGGACTTTTTGTTGTCCAAAATTTATATCAACTCCAAAAAGGCGGTACACAATGACCGATACCGCCAAAACTCAATCCCAAACCAAATCCAAAAAGCGTGTCGCTGACCATGGCGAGGTCTTTACTCATGAGCGTGAGGTTCGTGCCATGCTTGATTTGGTCAAAATCCAAAGTCAGCAAATTGGCAGTCGTTTTCTTGAGCCTGCGTGTGGCACGGGTAATTTCTTGGCAGAAATCCTAACACGCAAACTGACAACCGTATTGGCAAAATCACAAATCAACAAAAGTCAAAAATCTCCCAAATATTCCCAAAGCCACTATGAGCGAGATGCTATTTGGGCGATTTCAAGCATTTATGGCATTGAACTACTTGCCGATAATGTCAGCGAGTGCCGTAGTCGATTATTGTCGTTATTTGAATCTCATTATCGAACGCATTTTGGGAATATCAATCAAGCGGTGATTGGTGTCGCTCAATTTTTATTATCCAAAAATATTGTCCACGGTGATGCCTTGACGCTCAAAGACCATGATGGTGATGCCATCGTGTTTAGCGAATGGGCATTTGTTAGTGATATTAAGCTCAATCGCCGTGATTTTGTTTATGAAAATCTTGTCGAAAAAATAGACAACCAATCACCTGTTGATAAGGGCTTTATTGCCAAGCCGATTCAGGAATATCCCCCAATTCATTTTTTAAATTTATTTGAACAAGGATAAGTATATGCAGGTAGAAAATATTCAAGTGGATAGCAACATCGTTCCTGATTTGGATAATATCGGCAAGGGTCAATTAAATTTATTTGAACTCGCGTACAACCCTGATGTGCTTGATTGTTTGTCCAGTCTTTCTAATGATGAAGTTTTTACATCACCGAAACTTGCCAATCAAATGCTTGATTTGTTGCCAGCTGATATTTGGCAAAATCCCCAAGCGACATTCTTAGACCCTGTGTGTAAGTCAGGCGTATTTTTGCGTGAGATTGTCAAGCGATTGGATAAAGGACTTGCTAAGCAAATCCCTGACAGGCAAATTCGCATTAACCATATTCTGACCAAGCAAGTCTTTGGTATCGCCATCACACATCTGACGGCATTGCTGTCTCGCCGTAGTGTCTATTGTGCCAAAGAAGCCAATTCACGGCTGTCTATCTGTACAGGCTTTGATGATGATATGGGGAATATCATTTTTGGGCAGGTAGAGCATGATTTTCAAAATGGCAAATGCACACAGTGCGGTGCAAGCGAAGCGGTATTCGGTGAGCGTAAGGGGCTAGAAAACCACGCCTATGCGTTTATCCATACCAATAAATCCAATCAATATAAAGAGTTAGAAAAAATGAAATTTGATGTGATTATTGGTAATCCGCCTTATCAGCTAAGCGATGGTGGTGCAGGAGCAAGTGCCGCCCCGATTTATCATAAATTTGTTGAGCAAGCCAAAAAACTTAATCCTAATTATCTAATCATGATTACGCCAAGCCGATGGTTTGCAGGTGGTAAAGGACTTGATGAATTTCGGGATAATATGCTCAATGATAAACGCATTAAGCAATTACATGATTTCCCAAATTCTAAAGATTGCTTTGATAATGTAGAAATCAAAGGGGGTGTAAGCTATTTTTTATGGCAAGCCAATCATCAAGACGATTGCGAAGTCTTTACTTATGAAAATGGCAAATGTGTTTCGCAAACAAAACGCCCTTTAAAAGAGCAAGGGGTTGATATCTTTATTCGATATAATAAAGCGGTTGCTATTTTGAATAAAGTTAGAAAATTTAATGAAGCAAGTTTTTCGGATTTGGTTAGTTCGTTAAAACCTTTTGGATTGAGGACTTTTGTAAAGGGAAATCCAAAACCTTACACCGAGTGCAATGAAAATGTCATGCTTTATCAAAATGGGGGTGTTGGCTATATAAAAATCTCGGAAATTCCAAAAAATAGAGATTGGGTTTTGAGACACAAAGTTATTATACCAAGAGCATTCGGTACGGGCGATAGCAAAAATGATTTATTGAAGCCGATGTATGCAGGAGTAAATACGGCTTGTACAGAAACATACTTAGTAGTAGGTTTATTTCAAGATGAGAAAACTTGTAACAATGTTATTAGTTACATGGGGACGAAATTTTTTCATTTTTTGGTAACGCTAATTAAGAATACCCAAGATGCACCAAAGAGAGTTTATCAGCTAGTACCAGTCCAAGATTTTTCAAAACCATGGACTGATAGTGAATTATTTCTAAAATATGGATTAAATAATGAAGAGATTAAATATATTCAAGAAATGATTCGCCCAATGGATGATATAAGCGATAAACCTAAGAAAACTCGCAGTAAAAAGACCGCACAATCACAGTTGGACTTGGGAGATGGTGATGAGTAATGCGATTAGAATTGAAAGTGTTGCGGATTTTGTCAATGTTTTATCAGAGTTAGGGGAATGTGATAGAGATAAATCACGATTTTTTCGAGGGCATTCTAATTGTTGTTATCAACTTATTCCTAGTATTTATCGTCAAAAATATTTGATAGATAATGAAAATAAAATTATTCAAGACGCATTTACTTATTGTTCAAATTATTTTTCTGATAATGAAACATTGTTTGAAAAATTAGTCAAATTACAACACTATGATTACAAAACAAGGCTTTTGGATATTACATCTAATGCTTTGGTTGCTTTATATTTTGCAATTGATACTTGTGAAGTTAATGAAGTAAAAATAGATAAATCAGTAGATGGAGAAGTTATTGTTTTTGATATACCAACCAACGAAATAAAATATCCAGACAGTGATACTGTTGCTATTTTATCAGCTGTTTCTTTGCAAGATAATGATTTTGATGTTAAAAAAATATCTGTACTTTCAAAATACAATCTTGAAAGAAAAAAATATCTAAGAATTATTTCTGAAAATGAAATTTTAAATTATTTAAAAAATAAAAAGAAAGAACAAGAATTGGAGTATTTTATTTCATTAATACAAGAAATTAAAAGTTTGCCAAGAGATGACAGATTGGATATGTTAAGACATTTGGTAATAGAAGAATTTAATAGACAAAAACATATTGTTAAGTTATTGCACGATATTCGTAAAGATAAACCATATTTTTTGCCAAATATTCAAAGAGAACATTTTAACCAAGTTTTGTGTGTGAGAGCAAAACATACCAATCCAAGAATTTTAAAACAACACGGTGCTTTCTTAATTTTTGGTATCAATGGTAGAAAAATTTATCCAGCAGAAATTGATAAAAATTGGCAAAGAACCATCAATAATCAAAGAATAATTATTGATAGACATTCCAAACAGGATATTTTGGGCGAATTGGAGTATTTTGGTATTTCAAGACAAACACTATTTCCCGAATTAGACAAGCAAGCTATCCATATCATCAATCGTTACAAGGATATTTAGAATGACCAACCCAACCTTTAACCAAATCCACGCCCCAAAGATTTATGTTTATTCTGATAGCCGTTATCCAAATTGTCTCAAAGTCGGCTACACTGCCCAAGAAACGGTTATGGAGCGAATGAAACAACATTATCCAACCGTGACACCAAGCCAAAGCTGGCAAGTGGAATATGAAACTTTGGCGATTAAAGATGATGGCAGTTCTTTTAAAGATTTTGCCGTGCATAAGATGCTAGAAACAATGGGCATTAACCGCATTGCAGGTGAATGGTTTGAATGTCATTTGGATACCATTAAAAATGCCATTTTAAATATCAAACAAGCCAAAACTTTTGAGAGACAAAGAACGCAAGATTTTAAAATGCGTCCCGAGCAATTGGACGCTGTGAATAAAACCGCTCATTATTTTAATTCTATCAAGCAAGATAAGAACAATCATCGCACACCGCATTTTTTGTGGAATGCCAAAATGCGATTTGGTAAAACCTTTGCCACTTATCAGCTTGCCAAACACATGAATTGGCAACGAGTGCTGATTTTGACCTTTAAACCTGCGGTAAAAAATGCGTGGCAGGAAGATTTGACCACGCACAGTGATTTTAATGGTTGGCAATTTATTAGCCGTGATAGTGAATTAAAATTAGCGGATTATGATAAAAATAAGCCAATGGTTTATTTTGCATCTTTTCAAGATGTTTTGGGTAGAGATAAGTTTGGCAATATCAAAGCCAAAAACCAAGAACTGCACGCAATGAATTGGGATTGTGTGGTATTTGATGAATATCATTTTGGGGCGTGGCGTGATAGTGCCAAATCGCTTTTTGCCAAAGATGAAGAATTGACACAAATGCAAAACGAATATCAAGACATGGAAATCAGCGTAGAAAGTTTTGATGAAAAGGACTTGCCAATTACCACAGAGCATTATTTGTATTTATCAGGTACGCCATTTCGGGCGATTGCGTCTGGAGAATTTATTGAAGAGCAAATTTTTAATTGGACCTATGGCGATGAACAAAAAGCCAAATTAGAATGGGATAATGCAAAAGGGGATAATCCTTATTTGTCATTACCACAAATGATGCTCTTAACCTATCAATTACCAGAAAATATCCGCACGATTGCCATGCAAGGCGAGTTTAATGAGTTTGATTTGGGTGAGTTTTTTAAAGCGGACGGCAATGGTGAAACGGCTAAATTTAAACATCAAACCTATGTACAAAAATGGCTGGATTTAATTCGTGATAATCTTGATGAGATGATAGTTACCAATCTCAAACAAGGCAATGCCAAACCGCCAATGCCATTTAGTGATACGAATTTATTAAACAGTTTATTACATACACTTTGGTTTTTGCCCAGTGTGGCAAGTTGCTATGCGATGGCGAATTTATTAAAAGCGCCCAATAATAAATTTTATCATGATTATGACATCATCGTATCGGCAGGCAATCATGCAGGAATGGGCGATAAAGCCTTAGAGCCTGTCAAAAAAGCAATCGGTAATAATCCGCTTTCAACAAAATCCATTACGCTGTCGTGTGGCAAGCTGATGACAGGCGTGTCTGTGCCTGCGTGGACGGGGATTTTTATGCTAAGAAATTGTGCCAGCCCTGAGACTTATTTTCAGGCAGGATTTCGGGTGCAAACCCCTTGGGTAGTGCGGGGTGATGATGAGCTAAATATCATCAAAAATCAATGCTATATTTTTGATTTTGCTCCCAATCGTGCCTTACGCCAAATCGCTGATTATGCCCATAAATTAAACCCAAAAGAAGGCAATCCAGAGAGTAAAGTCGCTGAATTTATTGCCTTTTTGCCTGTGCTTGCCTATGATGGCAGTGCGATGCAACAAGTGGACGCTAAACTTTTGCTGGATATGGCGATGAGTGGCACAACGGCAACGCTACTGGCACGCCGTTGGCAATCGGCATTGCTGGTTAATGTTGATGATGTTACTTTGAAAAATCTGATGGCAAATCAAGACGCATTGAATGCTTTGATGAAAATTGAAGAGTTTAGAAGTCTCAATGATGATATTGAAGTCGTTATTAACCGCAGTGAAAAAATCAAAGGTTTAAAAGAAAAAGCCAAAGAAAATGATGGCAAATTGTCAAAAGAAGATAAAAAGACTTTGAGCGACGAAGAAAAGGAGCAAAAATCCTTGCGAAAACAAATCCAAGAAAAGCTCATCAAGTTCGCTACACGCATTCCGATTTTTATGTATTTGTCTGACTATCGAGAACATAGCCTAAAAGATGTGATACAAGAGCTTGAACCTGAATTATTTACCAAAGTAACGGGATTGTCGCAGGCGGATTTTGCCCTTTTGGTGTCATTAAATGTCTTTGATGAAAGTGTGATGAATGATGCCGTTTATAAGTTTAAACGGTATGAAGATGCGAGCCTTGAGTATGTAGGGATTGATAAAAAAGATGAGTATATCGGATTGTTTAATACACGCATCAGACGAGATGATGTGCTTTAAAATCTGAGCGGTCTGTGATAGCATCTTAATTTGGATTATTATTTCATAAGGAGCTATCAAATGACCAATCAAACCTACCAAAACGGCATCACCGTACGCAAGCAAGTGATGGGGGATGCGCATGTCGAGCGTTCAATGGGACAGGTAACACCATTTACTGCACCATTACAAGACTGGATCAATGAACACGCTTGGGGTTCAACTTGGCAACGCGATGGTATTGACCGTAAAACACGCTCATTAATTACCATGGCGTTCTTGATCGCCCAAAAAAGTCCAACGGAGCTCAAAGGGCATATTCGTGGGGCAATCAATAATGGTGCAACCGTTGCAGAAATCCAAGAAGTACTGCTACACAGCTTACCCTACTGTGGCGCACCTGCAACCCAAGAAGCCTACCGTGCTGCCGTCGATGTGCTGACCGAGATGGGATTGTTGCCTTAATGCCATCACCACCAAACGATAAGCTTGACACCGCTTTTGCCATGAGCTGAAGCGGTGTTTTTTTGCACCACAAAAAAATTTCCCCAAGCGATCACTTGGGGAAATTTTTATAGTAAATCCGTTATGAATCGGATTATTTACGCTTGTCCACAGGTACGAACTCACGGTGTGTCTCACCAGTGTAGCGTTGGCGTGGACGACCGATTTTGAACGGCTCTGAGTGCATTTCAGTCCAGTGGCTGATCCAGCCCACAGTACGTGCTAGAGCGAAGATTACGGTAAACATTGAGGTTGGGATACCGATTGCTTTTAGGATGATACCTGAGTAGAAGTCAACGTTTGGATATAGTTTACGCTCTACAAAGTATGGGTCGTTCAAAGCGATTTGCTCAAGTTTCATCGCAAGCTCAAGCTTAGGATCGTTGATGCCTAGTGCGCCTAGTACTTCATCACAAGTCTCTTTCATCACTTTGGCACGTGGGTCAAAGTTACGATAGACGCGGTGACCAAAGCCCATCAGCTTCACTTCTTTCTTCTTCACTTTTTCCATGAATTCTTCGACGTGCTCGACTGAGCCGATTTCGTCTAGCATCTGTAGGACAGCTTCGTTCGCGCCGCCGTGTGATGGACCCCATAGTGCCACGATACCTGCTGCGATACACGCATATGGGTTGGCACCAGTTGAGCCAGCCAAACGCACGGTAGAAGTTGATGCGTTTTGTTCGTGGTCAGCGTGTAGGGTGAAGATTTTATCCATGGCTTTGACCAGTACTGGATTCACCTTGTAGTCAGGCTCACCTGGGGTAGCGAACATCATGTATAGGAAGTTTTCAGCATAGCTGAAGTCTTTGCGTGGATACATGAACGGTTCGCCGATTGAGTATTTGTAGCTCATCGCTGCCAAGGTTGGTACTTTTGCAATCAAGTCCACGCAAGTCTCATCACGGTGTGCAGGATCAGAGATGTCTAGGTGGTTATGATAGAAGGCTGATAGCGCACCGACGACACCGACCATGATTGCCATTGGGTGAGCGTCACGGCGGAAACCTTCGAAGAATTTACGCAGTTGATCGTGTACTGCCATGTGGCTAGAGACACGAGCGTAGAATTTCTCTTTTTCTTCGGCATTTGGTAGGTCACCGTACAGTAGTGCATAGCAGACTTCTAGGTAGTCAGCGTTTGACGCCAAATCATCGATCGCATAGCCACGGTGTAGTAGCTCGCCTTTTTCACCATCGATATAAGTGATTTTTGATTCTACTGGTGCGGTCGCCATAAAGCCTGGATCATAAGTCCATAGACCAGCCTTGGCAACGGCACTGACATCCAGTACAGGGCGACCTAGCGTGCTCTCCAGCACAGGCATATCATATTCGACACCATCAACGGTCAGGGTAACTTTCTTTGACATAAAATGAACCTCGTTTCGATTGGGTTGCGTCCGAAACCTTGTATCGTACTGGCAACAGCCACCACTTCCTTGTAGCGCCAAGGTGTTTTGAACTTTTATATTTACAAGTTAAAAAGCCTTGTAAAAACTTCCAGTGGTATAAAAGTACAACACGCCCTCTGCAAGCACTCATACAATCGGACGAAATCATTCACACTCACTCGGCTAAGCCCTTAGCCAATTTTAAGTGTGGCTTCCTTGTTTTGCTTATTAAATTAAACATCTGTGAACAGATGCACTCAGCAGGAGTATTTCGGATAATACAAAAACTTTGGCAAACTTACAAGCATTATTTGCAAAATTTACCCAAATTTTAGTAAACAACCATCTACTGCTTAATCGTGATTTTAGGGCGAAGTTGGTCACTTGGCAAGCGCTTTTACCGCTGTGTTATGTTTTGTAACAATTAAATTGACTGATTTTTGGTGGTTTTTTGGATATTTTTTAAAAAAATCACGGGAATTTTACCCAAAATGTAGGAATTTGTTTGTAATTATCGCCCAAGCGTTTTATAATTTAAATTATTTATCCTCGCATTTTCTTAAATGATAATCACTTGCATTTTTAAGACCTGTGCTTTTTAAGTACAGCTTGAATGATATGTGATGTCGAAAATGTTTATTTTTAGTGGTGCTCGCTGTCTTGCTCAAGTTGGGCGAGTCGTGGGCGATGTTTGGGTTTGTCCTTACATTGCCTTTTAGCCAGCTCTGATTGCCACTTTTCGGCGTAAATTAGATAAGGATGCCCGCTGTGAAAAGCAACCGACCGATTAACCTACCGTTAAGCCAAGTAATCGCGGTGAACTCAAAATCACCGATTGCGATGGCGTCTATTTTGCATCGTATTTCTGGGATTGTACTATTTTTGCTTGTCCCTGTGATGCTGTGCATTCTGCAAACTTCATTGTCATCAGCAGAAGGTTTTGCTGCTGTATTTGAAAATGCCGCCGTGCGTTTTGTTGCCTGGATTTTCGTGGCAGCAACTGCATATCACTTCGTGATGGGTATCAAGCACTTGCTTGCTGACCTTGGCATGAACGAAGAGTTCAACTCGGGCCGTACCGCTGCTGTGATCAGCTTTGTCATTGCTGCTGTACTGATTGTCGCATCGTTTGTATGGGTGATGTTCTAATGAGAAATAATTCTGGTATTAAAAGTGCGACTGGCCTAACAGGTTCAGGTTCTCGCGATTGGATCTTGCAGCGTATCAGTGCTGTGGTTTTGGCGGTTTATAGCGTTGTGATGGTAGGATTTTTCCTATTTAACGATGTGACTTTTGAAGCTTGGCAAGGTTTTATGCTAAGCCTACCAATGAAACTATTTAGCCTAGTTGCGGTGCTGTCTTTGGTATTCCACGCATGGGTGGGTATGTGGACAGTTTTGACGGACTATGTCAAATCATCAGGTCTGCGTTTGGTGATTCAGTCATTGGTGATCATCGCTGTTTTGGTGTATTTGTTCTGGGGTGTGATGATTTTTTGGTAATTGATGGTCTGTGATGATGTTTTATTGTCACGCATTTTAAGTATATTATCAAAATCAGGCGCTAAGCCAACCCATTAACACCAAATAAAACAATATTTAGGAACTAACATGGCAACACAAGATACTGTAATCAATAACATCCCTACGCTAAACTTTGACGCAGTCATCGTTGGCGGTGGTGGTTCTGGTATGCGCGCTTCTCTACAGCTGGTTAATGGCGGTATGAAAGTTGCGGTTATTACCAAAGTTTTCCCAACCCGTTCGCACACCGTCGCTGCCCAAGGTGGTATCGGTGCATCATTGGGTAATATGAGCAATGATAACTGGCATTTCCATTTTTATGACACTGTCAAAGGTTCTGACTGGCTAGGCGACCAAGACGCCATCGAATATATGTGCCGCGAAGCACCAAAAGTGGTGTATGAGCTTGAGCATATGGGTATGCCATTTGACCGTAACGCCGATGGCACAATCTATCAGCGTCCATTCGGTGGCCACAGCTCGAACTATGGCGAAAAAGCAGTGCCACGCGCGTGTGCAGCAGCTGACCGTACAGGCCATGCGCTACTACATACGCTGTACCAAAAGAACCTTGAAAAAGGCACGCAATTTTTCGTTGAATGGATCGCACTTGATCTGATCAAAGACGAAGAAGGCAACATCAATGGCGTCATCGCACTAGAACAAGAAACAGGCAATGTCTCTGTATTCCAAGCACACACTACCGTACTAGCTACAGGTGGTGCAGGTCGTATCTTCAAGGCATCGACCAATGCTTATATCAACACAGGTGACGGTCTAGGTATGGCGGTGCGTGCTGGCATTCCACTACAAGACATGGAATTTTGGCAATTCCACCCAACGGGTGTTGCAGGCGCGGGCGTACTATTGACCGAAGGCTGCCGTGGTGAAGGTGCGATCTTGCGTAACAAGCATGGCGAAGCATTCATGGAACGCTATGCACCGACGCTAAAAGACCTTGCACCGCGTGACTTCGTTTCTCGCTCAATGGACCAAGAAATCAAAGAAGGTCGCGGCTGTGGTCCAAATGGCGACTACATCGTGATGGATATGACTCACCTAGGCCATGACTCAATCATGAAGCGTCTGCCTTCAGTATTCGAAATCAGCCGTAACTTCGGTAATGTGGACATCACCAAAGAGCCAGTACCAGTTGTCCCAACCATTCACTACATGATGGGCGGTATCCCAACCAATATCCACGGTCAAGTCACTGTACCAAACCTAGAAGGCCCAGTGGATGAGCAAGGTCTATACACCGAAGGTAAAGTCGTCAAAGGTCTATATGCAATCGGCGAATGTGCGTGCGTATCTGTACACGGTGCGAACCGCCTAGGTACGAACTCACTGCTTGACCTAGTGGTATTCGGTCGCGCTGCAGGTCAGCACATCATCGATGAATTCCATCAAACTGAGCACAAGTACAAGCCACTAAGCCCACAAGTACTAGACTTTACGCTAGGTCGCTTGAACAAGCTACAAGAATCTACCGATGGCTTTAATGCACAAGAAGTGGGCGACGAAATCCGCCAAATCATGCAAGACCATGCAGGTGTATTCCGTACTCAAGAGCTGATGGACAAAGGCGTGGAGCGTATCTTGGCACTAGAGTCGAAGATCAACCAAATCCACCTAGCGGACAAATCTCAAGTCTTCAATACCGCTCGTATCGAAGCTCTAGAAGTGGCGAATCTATACGAAGTGGCAAAAGCAACCATGATCTCAGCGTCTCTTCGTCATGAGTGCCGTGGTGCACACATGGTTGTTGATTATGAACACCCAGCGGACTACGAGCCAGCACCACTTGGCCGTAATGACCGTGAGTGGATGAAGCATACACTATGGTACTCAGAAGGCAATAAAGTCGTGTACAAGCCAGTACGCAAAAAGCCACTGACTGTAGATTATTGCGAACCACGCGTGCGTACTTTCTAATCAACCCATTGACAAGATAAAGGATGGCTGGTGATATGCCAGCCAGACACAAAATTACTGGAGAAATACAATGAGTCGAGGCACCCGCATCGTAGAGATCTACCGCTACGATCCAGACAAAGACAAAGCCCCATACATGCAGACATACACCGTTGAGCTATTGGACTCAGACCGTATGCTACTGGATGTGCTATTGCGCCTAAAGCGTGAAGACGAGACCCTGACTTTCCGCCGCTCATGCCGTGAAGGTATCTGTGGTTCTGATGGTATGAACATCAATGGCAAAAACGGTCTTGCTTGCTTGATCAACATGAACACTCTGCCAAACAAGATCACCATCCGCCCGCTACCGGGCCTGCCTGTGATCAAAGATTTGGTCGTGGACATGAACCAATTCTACGCACAGTACGAAAAAGTTCATCCATATTTGATCAACAATCAACCAGCGCCACCAAAAGAGCGCCTACAATCACCAGAAGATCGCGAGAAGCTAAATGGTCTGTATGAGTGTATCCTATGTGCGTGCTGCTCAACTTCATGCCCATCATTCTGGTGGAACCCAGACAAGTTCCTAGGTCCATCAGCGCTGCTAAATGGCTATCGTTTCATTATCGACAGCCGTGACAGTGACACCCAAGCGCGCTTGGCTCGTCTGGATGACCCATTCAGCCTATTCCGCTGCCGTGGCATCATGAACTGCGTATCGGTATGTCCAAAAGGTCTAAACCCAACCAAAGCAATCGGTCATATCCGCAGTATGCTACTTGACCAAGCGGGTTGATATCAGTATGATACACAAAACCACATCACTATTGGTGTGGTTTTGTTGTCTTTGGAGTAATTATGCAAACTTTAGTCAAGCCTGTCACGCTCAAACTGCACGGCGTACGCCTAGAGCCATTGTGCTATTCACACGCCGATGGTCTGATAGCAGCTGTAGAAGATGGTAAGTTGTGGGAGATTATTGTCACTAGTGCGCCGACGCCTGAAACAATTGTTCCTTATATCCAGCAGGCTTTGGTCAATCCTGTGCGTTTTGCTTTTGCTGTCATTGATGATGCGACAAATAAAGTGCTTGGCACGACCAGTTATCATGACATTATGGAAGACATTCGCCGTGTTGAAATTGGTTGGACTTGGTATGCCAAATCGGCTCAGCGCACCCATGTGAATACAGCGTGTAAAATTATGCTTTTGACACATGCTTTTGAAACTTTGGGTTGTGATGTTGTGGGCTTGCGTACAGACTGTTTGAATTTTACCAGTCAAAAAGCCATCGAACGCTTGGGCATGAAAAAAGATGGTGTCATACGCCACCATTTATTGCGCCGTGATGGCACGGTGCGTGATACTGTGATGTACAGTATGCTCAAGGATGAATGGCAGGATAATAAGCAGCGTTTATTAGCGCGATTGCGATAGCTGTCGAAATAAAATCAAGGACTGACCACGGGTGATCAGTTTAATATTAAATAGCCTTATTCCCCTTAGCTTATGCATCATCGCAGGCAAGTTGCTGCGCCGTTATGGCTTTGTTGCGGATACAGTTTGGCAAGGGATTGATAAGTTAAACTACTATGTCCTATTTCCATCATTGCTGTTTTTGTCCATTGCGCGGGCGGATGTGGCATTGGGGGAATTTGGGCTTGTGGTGGCGGTGGTCGCTGTGGTGATGGCGATCGCGGTGGCAGGTTTATTGCTTGCCAAAATTATCCTAAAAGTCTCACATCACAACATCGGTGTCTATACCCAAAGCACCATCCGCTTTAATACTTATGTTGGCTTGGCATTGGTTGCATCATTGTTCGGTGATGATGGCATGACGCTGTTTTCATTGATCATTGCCATTTTTATTCCGATCATTAATGTGATCTCGGTGCTGTCTTTGACCGCACATCAAGGGCTATCCATCAGCGGTGTTTTGTTAAATTTATTAAAAAATCCACTGATTATCTCGTGCCTAGCTGCGATGGCATACAATGCTACATCGCTGCCTGTGCCGACGATGGCGGTGGATTTGTTATCCATGTTTGGCGCGGCAAGTTTGCCACTGGGCTTGTTGTGCATTGGTGCGGGGCTGAAGTTTGGGCGGATCAATGATCTAGGCAGTGATGTCATGACCGCGCACGCAGCGGCAGTGTGGCTTAATAGTGCGATCAGATTATTTGCCATGCCTGCGATCGCCTTTGTGCTCTGTACGGTGATGGGGCTGGTTGGGCTGGATCAGCAGGTGGTGACGCTATTTTTTGCTTTACCGACTGCGCCGACGGCGTATGTTCTGACTAAGGTTTTGGGCGGTAATCATCCTTTGATGGCGCAGATTATCAGTATGCAGACGGCGCTTGCGATGCTAAGTCTGCCTGCGGTGCTGGCGGTATTATTGGTGTGATTGATCTACTTTCTCGCTGCTACCTGCCCAGATACCCATCGGAATATTAATCAGCATCAATGCGCTCATGGCAATCAATGCCCAGTACCAATCACCAAAATGCTCAAATAATTTACCCATCATCAGTGGTCCGCACATCGCGATGAAATAGCCAACCGCCTGCACCATACCTGATAAATCGCGCGCATGCTCAGTACTGGTGGTGCGTAGCGAAAATAGCATCAGGCATAGGGTGAAAATCACCGCGCAGCCAAAGCCCATCACCGCTGACCAAACCACCATCCAGTCAGGCGCGTATAATAAACCTACCACCCCAAGAAAATTGCATACGCTACCGATCAGACCGACGATCGCCGTAGAAAGACCGCGCTTGATCAGATAAGTCATCAGCAGAATCGCCACAGGAGCCATCAGCTGAAACAGCAGGGCAAATTGTGTCGATGCTGACAATTCATACCCAAAGCTCATCGCAATCGATGGCAAAAAACTCGCCACCGTATAAAATAAAAACGACTGCAAGCCCATCAGCACCGCGATCTGCCAAGCTGCTAGCGTGCGCCATGCGTTAAATGTCGCAGGGTGCTGCGCGGCTGTGTATGCTTGCGCGTGATGATTGACCCGATAAATGCCAAACCAAATCAGCGCTGCCAACGCACCAAATGCCGCCCACACACTCATCGATAGCTGCCAACCTGCCACATCTGCCATCGGTACAACCACCCACGCAGCAAAGCCTGCAAGTACCGACATACTTAAGCTAAAAACTCCAGTGGCAAAGGTGATGTGATTGGGTGCGCAGTGCTTGATAAATGGTGCGGTCAAGGCATTGAGTATACCGATGGCGAAGGATAAAATCAGCGTACCTAAGAACAAAAACCCAACGCCGAACCAAACGCGCACCGCCACACCGAGCGTGAGTAGTGCAGTCATCGCGATCATCATTTGATTAAGCCCAAAACGGCGCGCAAGCATCGGTGAGAACAGTGCGCCCAGTGCAAATAACGGCATTGGTAGCGCACCAAGATAGCCGATCTGTGTGGCGGACAATCCCAAATCCTGCCCAAGCAGCGGCACGACCGAGCCAAGCATCACCAAAGGCGAGCGCATATTCACCGCGGCAAAAACCAAGCCTATGATCAGTAATAATAAAATCGTCTTATTCGCTGCGTGCGTCTGTGTGTTCATCGGTATGATTGGATTGTTATAATGTTGTGGTATTGTAGGGCTTATCGGCGGCAAACTCAAGGGTAGAACGCGGTATTAATGGTTATGGCGGGTGGGGTTTGTAAAGATGGTATCGGCAATAACCCGTCATTTTCCCAAAACAAAAAACAGCCATTTTTAAAATGACTGTTTTATCATAATAAACCCAAAGCTTAAGCAGGTTTTGACAGGCTTTGTGCTTTATTTTGGATGTCTTTATCAAGCTTAGCTTGGCTTTCGCATTTATTTGGGTCATTGCCACAAAATTGGCAATATTCGTCGCCCATCATTTTTGCCACGCCACCGCATGAGCCTTTGAGTGGTTGTTTTTTTACCATATAACCAACACCCATGAATAGGAAAAATAGGACAAATACGCCGAAAGTGACCGCAAATACAGGGATGAATTGATAAAGTAAATCGCTCATACAGTCCGCCTTATGCATACTGATACAAAATGTCAATTGGCGTATTATACCATCGTTTGCCGCTGCTGTTTGCTGATTTTTTGCAAATAAATGCTTGTTTTTGTATAAGTTTTATAAAAAAATGACCCATCATCTGATGAGTCATTTTTGGGTTTTTTGACAAATTACTTGTCTTTGACTTCGGTGTATTCAGCATCCACCACGCCATCATCAGCAGGCTTAGCGTCTTGCTGTGGCTGTGCGTCTGCGCCTTGTGCACCAGCATCGGCGTAGATTTTTTGACCGATTGGCAAGAAGGCATTATCAAGCGCTTCAAGCTTGGCTTTGATGTCATCGACATCATCTTCTTTGGTGGCAGCTTCTAGTGCGCTGATGGCTGCTTCAACAGCGGCTTTTTCGTCATCAGTCACTTTGTCCGCAGCGTCTTTCATCGCTTTTTGGACACCGTGGATACGACCGTCTGCTTCGTTACGAGCATTGGCAAGGGCAGCAAATTTCTCATCTTCAGCAGCATTCGCTTCAGCGGCACGGATCATCTCTTCGATCTCGGCATCAGACAGACCTGAGTCGGCTTTGATCTGGATTGACTGTGATTTGCCAGTGCCTTTGTCTTTGGCGCTGATGTTCATGATGCCGTCAGCGTTGATGTCAAAGGTGACTTCGATTTGTGGTACACCGCGTGGTGCAGGTGGAATGTCAGTCAAATCAAAGTTGCCAAGCAGTTTGTTTTGGTTGGCGATTTTACGCTCACCTTGATACACTTGGATTGATACCGCAGGTTGGTTGTCGGCTGCTGTTGAGAACACTTGTGATTTTTTGGTTGGAATCATGGTGTTCTTCTCGATGATGGCAGTCATCACGCCGCCCATGGTTTCGATACCTAGGGTAAGTGGGGTCACATCCAGCAGCAATACATCTTTTTTGTCGCCAGACAGTACCGCACCTTGCACCGCTGCACCCATAGCGACCGCTTCATCAGGGTTCACATCTTTGCGTGGCTCTTTGCCAAAGAATTCTTGTACTTTTTGTTGTACCAGTGGCATACGAGTTTGACCACCGACTAGAATGACATCATCGATGTCGCTGGTAGATAGGCCAGCATCTTCTAGTGCAGTTTTGCAAGGCAAAATCGTGCGAGCAACCATCTCTTCGGTTAGGCTCTCAAGCTTAGCACGGCTGATGGTGATCACAAGGTGCTTAGGACCTGTCGCATCAGCGGTGATGTATGGCAAGTTCACTTCGGTTGATTGGCTGCTTGATAGCTCAATTTTGGCTTTTTCGGCAGCTTCTTTTAGGCGTTGCATCGCTAGTGGGTCGCCTTTTAGGTTGACATCTTGTTCTTTTTTGAACTCTTCAACCAAATAATCAATCAATGCCAAGTCAAAGTCTTCACCACCAAGGTGAGTGTCACCGTTGGTTGCTAGTACTTCAAATTGTTGCTCGCCATCGACATCAGCAATCTCGATGATTGACACGTCAAATGTACCACCACCTAGGTCATAGACAGCGATGGTCTTATCGCCGCCTTTTTTGTCCATGCCATAAGCAAGGGCAGCAGCGGTTGGTTCGTTGATGATACGCTTCACATCCAGACCTGCGATTTTACCCGCATCTTTGGTTGCTTGACGCTGTGCATCGTTGAAGTACGCAGGTACGGTTACGACAGCTTCAGTCACAGGCTCGCCTAGATAGTCTTCAGCAGTCTTTTTCATTTTACGCAGTACTTCAGCACTGATTTGTGGTGGCGCTTGTTTTTTGCCATCAACATCGACCCATGCATCACCATTGTCAGCTTTGACGATTTTGAATGGGACAAGTGAGATGTCTTTTTGGACTTCTTTGTCTTCAAAACGACGGCCAATCAGACGCTTGATGGCAAATAGGGTGTTTTTTGGGTTGGTGACGGCTTGGCGCTTGGCTGCTTGGCCGACCAAGATTTCGCCATCTTTGAACGCAACGATTGATGGCGTAGTACGCGCACCTTCTGCGTTTTCGATGACTTTGACTTTGTCACCTTCTAGGACAGCCACACATGAGTTGGTGGTACCTAGGTCAATACCGATTACTTTAGACATAGTTTACTCCAATTTTAGATATTTTAATGTGAAAATTTTTACTAATTAGGCAAGGTTGAAAATTTTATTTTAACAATCTTGCCAAGCTTAACTGCTATATTTGTGTGATTTTGTACTTTTCAAGGGAGAAAATTGAAAATTTTTCAAAAATTTTTGACTTTTAAGCCATTGAAATCATTCAATAAATCCCACAAGTCAATGCATTAGCCGCCAACAAGCACCATCGCAGGGCGTAGAGTGCGTTCGTTGAGCGTATAGCCTTTTTGGAGCACTTGACCGATGGTGTCTTTTTCGGCATCAGGGAAGATGCCGACAGCTTCATGAATATCAGGGTTGAAAGCATCACCAACTTGACCGACTGCGACCACGCCATTTTTTTCAAGGACGGTCAGCAGTGATTTATGGGTCAGTTTTAGCCCCTCAAGGGTGCTGTCATCAGCGCCTGCTTTTTCGCTGGCATCGATGGCGCGCTCAAGGTTATCGACGACATCGAGTAGTTCTTTGGCGAATTTTTGTAGGGCGTATTTTTTTGCCTTGTCCGTTTCTTGTTCCATACGACGCTGGGCGTTGTAGGATTCAGCATTGGCACGCGCGGCGACTTCTTTGGCGTCTTTGACTTGTGCTTCAAGCTCGCTGATGGTGGCTTTGAGTGTCGCAACTTCGTCAAGCTCGGTCGCTTGCTCGGTGGTTTCTACGCTATCATCCAAGATGTCGTTGTTGGTTTGCTCGGTCATAATTACCCCAAAATTAAACATAAAATCAAATCCCTGCCTTGATAATGGTAAAGATAGGATTTTTCAAGGGGATGGGGCGATAAAAGATGAAATTTTTGGCAAAATTATGATGATGTCGGGTAGTTAATCAAGATGAGAAATGCTTTGTGTGTCTTTTGATTGGTGCTATACTAGCAATACATATGCAAGGTGTCAAAAGATGAGTAAACAATCAGATTTGCAGTTTGATCCCAATAAAAATCGCACAAACCAAGAAAAGCACAATGACATCGATTTTTATGAAGCTGATACCGTGCTTGATGATCCCTATGCGTTGACCATTGATGATGACGGTGAGCATGATGGCGAGATGCGTTATTTTACCATTGGCATGAGCGCAAAGAATCGAGTGCTGATTGTGAATTGGACAATAAGAGATGATGATGTGCGTATCATATCATCAAGATTGGCTGAACCACGACAAAGGAAGCAATATGAAAGTAGATGCAAAACTAGATAAAAAAATGGCTGAACTGGATTTTGCAAATGCCAAGCCTGTTCATGAAGTGCCTGCATTGGCACGCAGACAAGCCAAACAATCTTCAGCCCAAAGACAGCTTTTGGCAAATGATGTGCAGCAGTGGCTATCGCATCAAGATGATGCCACCATTGACCATATCAATGCGGTGATTCGCCATTTTATGGCGGTGAAAATGGCGTAATTGCTCAAATTTGTTAGTCGTTGGGGTGGGTGCCAATAGCACGCCCAATCGCCTGCACGGATAAATCGTCAATCATGCTGATGATGGCGGTTGGCTCATGCGTACGGATGATATGGGCGAGTCGCTCCCCCAGTGCCAAATAGTGATACCTTGTCTCTGCGTGCGGTAGGCTCGTCCATGCCTGATACGCCATCTCACTACTGATGATGACATGGGCATGGCTAGGCAGGGTGGGCAAGGTGGCGGTAAAGTTATCCAACAAATCTGGCGGTGTCGCCCGCTCATACCACTCGATGGCATCGATGTGTACGCCCTTTGCCGTCAGTGTGTCATGCAGCAGTCGTCGCCCACCAATCCCACGCCAAATCAGCACTCGGTCATGTGTGGTCAGACTTGCGATTTGGGGTGTGGCAAGCATTCCTTCGTTGTTGGCGGTCTGTGGCAGGATAACATCAAAGCCATATGCTTGCATCACTTGGGCAGTGGCTGTACCAACGGCGATGATGGGGGTGTTTGGCTGATGGACTGGCAAGTCTATCTGATGCGTATGCAGATAATCCAAGGCTCGCCGTGCTGATTCGATACTGGTGATGACCAAGGCATCATACGCCCCTTGACAAAACTGCATCATCATCGTCCGCTCATATTCACTAATCGATAGTGAGCGAATCTCAAGCAGTGGCAAGTCCACCACCGTCACGCCCGTCATCTGGCGGATGGCATCGCCCCGATGGGTGGGGCGGGTGTTGATGAGTATTGGCAAAGGGGCTGGCATGGTGATTAGGCGTTATCAGCGGATTGATACACTTCTTTTAAAATCACATCTGCACCTTGGGCGAGTAGCTCACGGGCGATTTGTTCGCCGAGTGCTTCCACCGCTGTGATATTGGCAGTGACATCATCGCCTAGGGTGATGGTATTTTCGGCTTTTAATAATACCTTACCATCGACAGAGCCGACACGCCCACGCAGTCGTAGTGCACTACCATCAATGGTTGCAAAGCCTGCGATTGGCACTTGACAGCCGCCTTCAAGCGTACGGTTCATCGCGCGTTCTGCCATCACGCACAGGGCGGTGGTGGTGTCATTGAGCGGTGCTAAGAGCGATAAAATCTCAGTATCATCAGCTCGGCATTCGATGGCAAGCGCCCCTTGACCCACCGCAGGCAACGACAGTGACTCATCCAGCTCGTGACGGATGCGAGCATCGAGCCCTAGTCGCTGAAGTCCGCTTGTAGCTAGGATAATGGCATCATACTCACCAGCATCCAGCTTGGCTAGGCGAGTGCCGACATTGCCACGCAGGCTTTTGATGGTCAAATCAGGACGAGCTTGGCGAAGCTGACATTCACGGCGTAGGCTAGATGTGCCGAGCACCGCACCCTTTGGCAGCTCATCAAGGTGTGCAAACTGATTTGAGACAAAAGCATCACTCGGTGCATGGCGTTTGCAATACGCCCCAAGCGTTAAGCCTTCGGGCAGGACCATCGGCACATCTTTGAGCGAGTGCACGGCAATATCGGCACGCCCATCGTACAAAGCCTGCTCAAGCTCTTTGACAAATAAACCTTTGCCACCAATCTTGGCAAGTGGCGTGTCTAAGATTTTATCACCACGAGTCACCATCTCAAGCAGGGTGACACTCATCTGTGGATACAGACGCTCAAGAGCATCTTTGATAAAATTGGCTTGCCATAGTGCCAATGGACTTTGGCGAGTGGCGATGGTGAGTGTGCGAGTGGTCATGGGCTTATCCAAAATTCCAAAAAATAATCAATAACGCTATTATAAAACCTTTGGGATATAAAAGCCATGCCACACACGGATAATTGATGAATGCGATGGTGAAGATGTGTTATACTTTGGCTAATATTTAAGTCAATCCAAGGATTTATCATGAGTGAACAAACTTCAAGTATGTGGGGCGGTCGTTTTAGTGAAGCGACCGACAGTTTTGTCGCCGAATTTACCGCATCGGTGAATTTTGACAAACGCATGGCAAAACAAGATATCCAAGGCTCTATCGCTCACGCCACCATGCTTGGTCGCTGTGGCATCATCACCATGGACGAAAGCCAAATCATCGTCGATGGACTCAAACAAGTTCAAGCTGAGATTGATAACGGCAGCTTTGTGTGGTCGGTAGCGCTTGAAGATGTGCATATGAATGTTGAGAGCCGTCTGACTGCCATCGTCGGCGATGTCGGCAAAAAACTGCACACGGGCCGCAGCCGTAACGACCAAGTCGCGACCGACATTCGTCTGTGGCTACGCGATGAGACCGATAATATCTTGGCACTACTCAAGCGCTTGCAGTCAGGACTGCTGGATTTGGCGGAGAAACACACGACCACCATCATGCCCGGTTTCACCCACTTGCAGACTGCACAGCCTGTCAGCTTTGGTCATCATGTGATGGCGTGGTTTGAGATGCTGACCCGTGATAGTGAACGCTTTGCCGACACTCGCCGTCGTATCAATCAAATGCCACTTGGCAGCGCAGCACTGGCAGGCACGACTTATCCGATTGACCGTACGATTACCGCTGAACTCTTGGGCTTTGAAGGCATTTGCCAAAATTCGCTAGACGCTGTCTCTGACCGTGATTTTGCCATTGAATTTACTGCCAATGCGTCTATTTTGATGATGCATTTATCTCGCATGAGCGAAGAGATTATCCTATGGATGAGTGCGCAGTTTGGCTTTGTGGCGGTGCCTGATCGCTTCTGCACAGGCTCATCCATCATGCCACAAAAGAAAAACCCTGATGTGCCTGAGCTTGTGCGTGGCAAGGCAGCTCGTGTGTTTGGTCAGCTCACCACTTTACTTTCACTTATGAAAAATCAGCCATTGGCGTACAACAAAGACAACCAAGAAGACAAAGAGCCACTGTTTGACTGTGTGGATACCTTGACAGGCTCACTGCTTGCTTTTGCTGATATGCTGCCAAATCTGGTGCCAAATAGCGACAATATGCGTGCAGCCACCATGAAAGGCTATGCCACAGCGACCGATTTGGCGGATTATCTGGTCAAAAAAGGCTTGCCGTTCCGTGATGCGCATGAAGTGGTCGGCAAAGCGGTGGCACTGGGTGTGGCAAAAGGCGTGGATTTAAGTGAGCTGAGCCTTGCTGAGCTACAAAGCTTTAGCGACTTAATTCAGGATGATGTCTTTGAGTGCTTGACGCTAGAAGGCTCGCTAAACGCCCGTGATCATATCGGTGGCACAGCGCCCAATCAAGTCAAACAAGCCATTGCTCGCGGTCGTACGCGTATTTGATATTGGTGTAATCTGATTAGCCGCCATACGAAAGTGTGGCGGTTTTTTATTA
This sequence comes from Moraxella sp. FZLJ2109, assembly GCF_024296965.1. NCBI lineage: Bacteria > Pseudomonadati > Pseudomonadota > Gammaproteobacteria > Moraxellales > Moraxellaceae > Moraxella > Moraxella sp. FZLJ2109. Next base: position 791,469 of record NZ_CP101112.1, on the reverse strand, counting down.
CTATTAATATGTGGAAAGATTGGGGGTATTAACGGAAATTTGACTATAAATTTCCACTTATTGTACTTAAATTTGGCGGTTTCTTTTAATTTTATACCAAAACTGAGTGATTTTCCTGCTTTTAAGTGGAAAATATCCGACCGTTTTCCACTTATGTCACCAATTCTTCCGTTAATGCTGCTTTTTGACCACCAATCTTTCCGTTTTTAAGATGATAGCTATGTTTGCGATGACTGTGGGCTAATTGATAATCGTCACCCATGCAAAAACCCCTTAAGCATCACACTTAAGGGGTTTTGGCTTATAGCTTAAAAAGGCTTATTCATCATTCTTTTCAAGCTTATCTTGTAGGCGACGTAGATAGCGTGCTGCCGCTTCTTGACCGCCCAAGCCGAACGATAGCGCGAATGCCACCGCGACTGCGCCCAGCGTCAGACCGAAGGCTAGGTTTACGATGCTGTCAGCGATACCCATGGCTTTTAGACCCATCGCCAGTACTAGACCCATGATTAGGACTCGTACGATATTGGCTAGGAATTTTGAGCCTTGCTCAGAGCGTTCAACCGCACCTGCGATCAGGTTCGCCAACCAAAAACCGATGGTCAAAATCACCGCGCCCAAGATGATCTGCGCACCAAAGGCGATGAACATGGTGATGATATCGCTGATCGGCACAAAGCCAAGCAGATCAGCCGCTGCCACGACAGCGAATAGCATGGCGAAAAATAGGATACCGCAAGCGATGACATCAGACAGTTTTTTGCTGCCTAGCACGCTTTGTAGGCCGACTTTCTCAGGCAAAGTATCCAGCTGTGTATCTGCGATCAAGCCCTTGATGATGTTGGCAACCAAGCGCACCACCAAATAAGTGATGACCAAAATCGCCAATGCCGTGAAGACATTCGGCAACGCTTCCATGATCTTATTAAGCATATTGGTCGCAGGACGAGAGATTGACTCGACTTTTAGTGCGTCCAATGCCGCGATCGAAAATGGAATGATGGTCAATAAAAAGACGATCGAGCCTGCGATGCTTGGCAAGTTGTTTTGGTCACTGACGCCTGCTTTATTGAACAAAGCTTGTAGATTCAAGCGAGAAACGACAGTTGTTACCATGCTGCGGACGATCTTGGCGACAATAAAGCCGATGAACATTACGAATGCAGCCAATAGCGCGTTTGGCATAAAGGCAAAAGTCTTATCAATCATGTTGGTCAATGGGGTGAACAAACCGTTCAAGCCTAAGCGGCCAACGGTCATGGTCAAAACGATCAAAAGAATGAACCAATAGACCAAATCAGCAATCACACCGCTGATTGGCTGAATGCCAGCGCCTTGGCTTAGACGCGTGTCAAGGCTGGTTTTTGACAGTACGGTCGCAAGCGCACGACGCACCAGACTTGCGATGATCCATCCGATGATAAGAATAATCAAAGCACCGACGATCGAGCCGAGCGGGCCTTGTAGGGTTTGGTTAAAAATGGCGATTTTTGAGAAATCCATACCATTTACTCCGTGTCTAAAAAATGGATTGAGCTGCTGAATGGTTGGCGTGTGCAACTTGTCTTCAGCAACAAACACGCAAATTGTAACATCAAAGCGTGCTGTATGTGCAACATCGTTAATATTTGATGACAATCTTAACAATAATTATACATCAAGGCTCGAAAAGTCGGGCTTTTTGATGGCGAAATGTGCAAAATTTTGGTATGATTGGCACTTGTTTTACCGACTGGGTAACTCACTTTTTAAATATCATTTTTGAGTATGCATATGAAAAAACAACTTTTGGTTTCTGCAGTGGCTGCGGCTTTGGTCTTGACAGGCTGTAATAAAAATTCTGAAGCTGCAGCGGGCAGCGCCGAAAAATCTACCGTCATCACCGATAAAAGCACTGAAATGCAAAAGGTGAGCTATGTTTTTGGTCATGACGCAGGTCAAGCCCTAAAGCAAGTTGAAGACAAGTTGGATTTGGATGTTTATTACAAAGCCTTTAAAGAAGGTTATGAAGGCAAAGAAAGCGCTTTAACCCCTGAGCAAGTGGCAGAATTGGGTCAAGCCTATGAAAAGCGTAAAGCTGAAGAAATGAAACAAAAAATCGCCAAAAATAAAACCGATGGCGAAAAATTCCTAGCGGACAATGCCAAAAAAGAAGGCGTGAAAACCACCGCATCTGGTCTGCAGTATAAAGTCATCACCGAAGGCAGCGGCACATCACCAAAAGCCACCGACACTGTGGTCGTGAACTATGAAGGTAAGCTGATCGACGGTACAGTATTTGACAGCTCATATGAGCGCGGTATGCCAGCGCAGTTTCAGCTGAACCAAGTGATTAAAGGCTGGACAGAAGGCTTGCAGCTGATGAAACCGGGTGCAAAGTATGAGCTATATGTCCCTGCTGAGCTTGCCTATGGCGAACAAGGCAACCAAAACATTGAGCCGAATAGCGTCTTGATCTTTACCGTTGAGCTATTAAACGAAGCGCAAATCAAAGAAGCGCAAGCGAAAATGGAAAAAATGATGCAAGAACAGGCTCGTGCGATGGAAGAAGCACAAAAAGCCGCTGCGGCACAATCAGCCGATGCCAAGCCTGCTGATGCGCAATCTGCTGAAAAGCCAGCCGAGAGCAAATAACCTAATCCACTCCAAAGGATGCAAAACCCCAAAGATAGCTTTGGGGTTTTGTTTTTGGGTTTGATTGTGTGTTACAAGCTTATCGGCGATTGATCCACGCGATCAACTCACCAAGTGGCGGTGAGCCGTACAGCACTTCACCGCTTGGCTTGATCAGCATCGGTGTGCCGCGCAGGTTGAAGCTTTGGGCGACGATCATGTTGGTGTTCAAGGGTAGTTTGCACGCTGAGCGTGGTGGCGGTGCGATGCCGTACAGCATCCAGTTGTCATAAGCCTGATTGCGGCGCGCGCTGCACCAGATGTTTTGGCTGTAGGCAGCGCTGTCAAAATAATTCACCAGATATTTATTGACCGTGATGTTATCAATTTTGGTCAATTTTCGTTCAAGGTCACGGCAGGCGGTGCATCGCGGATCGGTGATGACTGAGAATTTGATCGCGCCTGAGCCGCTTTTGTAGATCAGGGCGTTTTTTGGGTTTAGTGCGCGGTAATTGACCGTCTCAGCCAGCGCATGACTGCCGATTAGCGCAAGGCTTAAGCCAAGCAGTAGTTTGTACATTTATTTATCCAATTATCCAATGGAATTTATGCCAAATTGATGACCACTCATCATCAATGAATTTTTATAAAAAAACCGCCCATGATCACTCATTGGCGGCTGTGTTTTTATAGCTGTTTTTTGAGCACTTTTGAGTTGCGATCATGATTATAGGTCGCTTGACGCTCGCTCGGTAGATCGCTGACCGCCACTTCGCTAAATCCCTGCTCAACGAACCAGTGCGCGGTGTGCGTGGTCAGTGCGAACAGCTGATGGCGACCATGACTGCGCGCTTGCAGTTCTAAGAATGCCAACAAGTCCGCACCGCGGCTGCCGTTACGGTAGTTTGGATGGATGGCAAGGCTTGCTACTTCGGCTGATGTCTGATCCAGTGGATACAAGGCAGCACAGCCCAAGATCGTACCGTCGCGCTCGATGACATTATAGTACTCGATCTCTTGCTCAAGTCGCTCTTGGGTGCGACGGATCAAGATGCCTTGCTCTTCAAGTGGCTTCAATAACTCAAGCAGACCGATGACATCATTGATCGTGGCGCGGCGAATCTCCTCATAGGCATCGTGGCTGACCAGCGTGCCTGAGCCATCGCGAGTGAATAGCTCTTCGATCAGCGCACCATCTTTGACATAAGAGATGATGTGCGTACGATGCACACCTTCACGGCACGCCGCCGCCGCACAGCGTAAGAAATGCGCGATTTCGACATGCTTACCTTCATCGGTGTCATGATCACGCAGCAGGCGATCGACTTCATTAGGAATCATCTCACGCAGCAGGCGACCATCGCGGCTGATGATGCCATCTTCTGCACCTAGGAAAATCAGCTTATCGGCTTTAAGTGCCACGGCTGTCTGTAGTGCGATGTCTTCGGCAAGTAAGTTGAAAATCTCACCCGTTACCGAGAAACCCGTCGGGCCAAGAATCACCACATGATCATTATCCAGATTGTGGCGGATGGCATCGACATCGATCGAGCGCACTTCACCAGTCATCTGATAATCGACGCCATCGCGTACGCCAAATGGGCGCGCAGTGACGAAATTGCCCGAAATGGCATCGATGCGTGAGCCGTACATCGGCGAGTTGGCAAGCCCCATCGACAGCTGCGCTTCGATCTGTAGACGGATAGAGCCGACCGCTTCAAGGATTGCTGGCATCGCTTCGCGTGGTGTGACGCGCACATCGTTGTGTAGGCTTGATGACAGACCGCGGCTAATGAGATTTTGTTCGACTTGTGGGCGCGCACCATGCACCAGCACAAGCTTAATGCCAAGGCTGTGCAATAGGGCGAAATCATGTATCAAGGTATGAAAACTGTCATGCGCCACCGCTTCACCACCGAACATGATGACAAAGGTTTTGCCACGGTGTGTGTTGATATAAGGGGCAGAGTTGCGGAACCAATGCACATGATTGAACTGTGTCTCGGTCGCGGTCGTCTGAGTTGAAATGGTGGTCATAAATGCTCCAAACAAGGCAAATTTTTTGGCAAAATTTTTCTTAAGATTTTTAGGCAGGATAATCTTGATACGATAGCAAAGTTTTAGGATTCTGCCAAGTGATTTTGCAACAATTTCACCAACAATTTCCTATGATGGCACAAAATCCGCTGCCAAAATCCGCCATCAGCACGCACTCATTTACTATAACTAAACAGATAAAGGGTTCATCAAACGCGCCAAGCTGTGCTATGATAGGCGAAATTTTGTAAAACTTGGTTGAACTTATAGGATGAATTTATGAAAGCATTGAAACTTTTGGCTGTGACAGCCGCCATCAGCGCTTTGGCTGCGTGTAGCACTGTACCGAGCCTATCGGGCAAAACTGGCGCAGCAAGCGAGCCTGCAGTTGCCTTACCTGCAGGTAAAGCGGTCGTTACCACCAGCGAAAATGTCGATGTCAAAGTTGTCGCCTACATCGTGCGCAATGACAACGGCACTGAACGCCTTGATCCGATCACTGATAAGACCAGTGTCAAATCAGGTGATGTCATTGAATATCATGGTCTATTGACCAACACAGGCACTGAGCGCGTGCGCAACATGACAGCGACCTTGCTACTGCCAAGCGGTGCAACTTTCACAGGTCAAACTGATCCTGCCTTGGGTGCGCTTGCAAGCCTTGATGGCAAGCAATTCTTGCGTATGCCGATCCGTCAATCGGTCAATGGTCAAGCACAAAATGTCCCATTTGACAAATACCGCGCGCTACAGTGGACGGTGCAAGAAGTGGGCATCGGAGCGACCGCTGTGGTGAAATACCGCGCGACCATTCGCTAATGATTCGCTAAATATTTGCTGATTGTCGCTGATTTGCCATTTGTTTGGTTTATCAGCCCAAATCACCCAAAGCCGTCCAAACATGGGCGGCTTTTGTTTGGCTGTTGCTTTGTCTGACATTATCTAAACTTGCCTAAAGCTTGATAAAATAACCCAATCATTGCGCAACGGTTATCGAATTGTATAAAAAATCATTCACAAATAAAAAACATTCTTATTTAGTTTGAAACCTAACGCAGGGTGATTTATAATAGCGCGGCAATAAATACTTTATCTTATAAAAATAGTGCATTCAGTCGATGGGTGCGCAAGGGGTTCTTATGAAAACAATGAAAAAATTTCTGCCAGCAAGCTTGATCGCCCTGATGACTTTAGGCGTTGTTGCTTGTAGCCAAAACAGCAATGATCAAAACGCGCAAGCTGCACAAGATGCACAAACTAGCGCGCAAACAGACACCGCCCAAAGCACCGATGCTGCGCCAACAGGCGATATCACCATCAAAACTGCCGCAGGCGATGTGACCATTGCGGGCAATCCACATCCACTGGCGGTGTATGATATGACAGCGATGCAAAACTTGGCAGTACTGGGCGTCGCAGTCGAGGGTATGCCAGCCGATCTTCGTCTGACCAACCTAAAAGCCGCCAACACCCCAGACTCAGTCGAGATCGGCACTGTACTTGAGCCAAATCTAGAAGGCTTGAACGCTCTACAACCAAAAGCCATCATCGTCGGCTCTCGCATGGCCGAAAAATCCGAAGAGCTTGGCAAAATCGGCACTGTGCTGAATCTCACTATCGACACCAAAAATGCCTATGAAGCGACCAAACAGCAGCTGACTGATTTTGGTAAGCTATTTGGCAAAGAAGCTGAAGCGACCACCGCCATCAGCGACATCGATGCAGCGATCGCAGCCGCCAAGCAAGCAGCGGCAGGCAAGGGTAATGGCCTAGCCATCATGGTCAATGGCAATAAACTGTCTGCCTATGGCGACAAATCTCGCTACGGCTTTTTGCACACTGCCTTTGGTATCCCGATGGCAGATGCCAATATCGAAGATGCACGCCACGGTCAGCCGATCAGCTTTGAATACCTACAAAAAGTCGATCCAGATTGGCTATTTGTCCTAGATCGCGGTGCTGCTATCGGTGAAGAGGGTGAGTCTGCCGAAGTGGTGCTGGATAATCCACTGATGCACGGCACCAAAGCTTGGAAAAACAAACAAATCGTCTATCTAAGCCCAGACAGCTATTTGGCATTTGGTGGTTATTATCAATGGCTCAATGATGCCCAAATCGTCACCGACGCTTTCAACGCCAAAACAGCACAATAATCCCAATGATGGCAGGTGTGATACTTGCCATCTTTTATTTCGTCAATTTGTGTGTGTCCTAAGAGTGTTATGAATACCGCTGCATCAATCAATCCTTGGCAAAAAGCCATCGGCATCAATGCAATCAGCCTAGTGCTGATGGCGGTGCTGATTTTGGTGAGTCTATCGGTGGGTGTGGCAGAGTTTAGTTGGCAAAGTCTGATATCAGGTCAAGTCAGCCAAGATGCCCAAATCCTAATCCAAAGCCGCATCCCCCGTACGCTTGCCATCATCTTGACTGGTGCAGGTATGGCGATCAGTGGCATGATGATGCAGGTGGTGCTCAAAAACCGCTTTGTCGAGCCATCGATGGTGGGCGCTACCCAAAGTGCGGCACTGGGTATGCTCATCACGGCTCTCATGCTCCCATCAGCACCCATCATCGCCAAAATCAGCATCGCCACCGTCTGTGCGATGGTGGGCATGATGATATTTATGAAACTGATTAAGCGGCTACCAGCGACGGATTATCTGATGATTCCGCTGGTGGGGATTGTCTTTAGTGGCATCATCGATGCGATGAGTACATTTATTGCTTATCAAACTGAGATGGTGCAGATGCTTGGTGTGTGGCGATTTGGCGATTTTTCCAGTATTTTGGCGGGTCGCTATGAGCTGTTATGGCTGGTTGGCGGTGTGTCGCTGATGGCTTATATTTTGGCTGATAAGCTGACCATCATTGGGCTGGGTGATCATATCGCCACAAACTTGGGTGTCAACCGTGACGCGGTACTTCGGCTGTCGGTTGTGATGGTCGCCTTGGTCAGCTCGGTGGTGGTGGCGACGGTTGGTATGATTCCTTTTGTGGGGCTTGTGGTGCCAAACATCATCAGCCGTTTGATGGGCGATCGGCTCAGACTCACTCTGCCTGCGGTGGCACTGCTTGGCGCATCCGCGGTGCTATTGTGCGACATCATCGGGCGATTGATGATTTATCCGTTTGAGATCCCGGTCACGGTGGTCTTTGGGGTGCTGGGTGCGGCGGTATTTTTATATTTATTATTAAAAAATCCCAAATAACTCTCTATCACCTTCCATAACACTCACTAAGATTTTGCCAATTTTTTTAGGCTTTTTAACGATTAACAATTAACCTGATTCATCATGCCTGCTCTTCAAATTTTTGCCCGTCCCGTTTCTCTGATCAGAAAGAGACCGCTGACCGTGATGGCGATATTGCTTGTCATCGCCATCTTGCTGTTTATGAGTGTCAATGTCACAGGCAACTGGTCATTTATCCTAAGCTTGCGTGGCAAAAAACTGTTGGCGCTGATGACTGTTGGTTTTGCCATCGGCACATCGACGCTACTGTTTCAGACCTTGACGCACAATCCGATTTTGACGCCAGCACTGCTTGGCTTTGATAGCTTGTATGTGCTGATCAAGAGTCTGATGGTGTTCTTTTTGGGTGCGGTGGGGATGGCATCGATACCGACTTTGGGTAAGTTTGGCTTTGAAGTCATCATCATGCTTGGCTTGTCACTGGTGATGTTTCGCACGCTGTTTGGGCGGCACAGTCAGGATTTGACACGGCTGATTTTGGTGGGCGTGGTCTTTGGGCTGTTGTTTCGCAGTCTGTCATTTTTGGTGGCACGAATGATTGACCCAGAAGAATTTGTGACCATCCAATCGGTGAGTTATGCAGGGTTTAACACCATCAATACCCAAGTGCTCAGTGTTGGCATGGTACTGTGTGCCATCTGTGCACTGCTGATGTATCGGATGCGTCATAAGCTTGATATTCTGCTGCTTGGGCGACTGCCTGCGATCAATCTGGGCATCAATTATACGCGCCTGACGCTGGGCGTGCTTGCGATGATTGCACTGCTTGTTGCGGTATCGACGGCGATGGTGGGGCCAGTGACTTTTTTTGGGCTGCTGGTCTGTGCCTTGACCAATGCCATCAGCCCATCGATGCACCATGGCAAGCGATTGCTACTGGTTAGCCTAATCGCCATGCTGTGCTTGGTAGCAGGGCAGATGATTTTTGAGCATCTGCTCAAGATGGCAGGCGTGCTTGAGGTGGTGATTGAGCTGGTGGGCGGTTTGGCATTTTTGTGGATTATTTTTCATCAATATCAAAAGCAGGCAACACGATGATACAAGTTCAAGGCGTCGGCTATCGACTCAATAACGGCACGCAGATTTTGGATGATGTCAATTTGTCACTGCGCACAGGGCAAGTGGTGGCGCTGATTGGCCCAAATGGTGCAGGCAAATCCACCTTGTTCAATCTGATGGCACGCATCACGCCACTACAGTCGGGCAAGGTGAGCTTTGGTGGCTGTGATGTGGCGACGACGGACAGTCGCAAGCTTGCCTGTACGCTTGCCATGCTCACCCAAGAAAATCATGTCCAAGGCAGGCTTCGGGTGCGAGAGCTGTTGATGTTTGGGCGTTATCCGCATCATCAAGGCGTGCCAACAGCGGCGGACGATGAACGAGTTGAGCAGGTGATGGCGGAGTTTGAGCTGACGGCGCTCTCAGAGCGGTTTTTGTCCGATTTGTCCGGTGGTCAGCGTCAGCGAGTGCTGATCGCTATGGTGGTATGCCAAGATACACCGTATCTGCTGCTCGATGAGCCATTGAACAATCTGGATATGTATCATGCAGGGCGACTGATGCGAAAACTGCGAGTGCTTGCCAAAGCGGGCAAAACCATCGTCATCGTCCTGCATGACATCAACCAAGCGGCACAGTTTGCCGATACGGTGGTGATGATGAAATCAGGACAAGTCATCGCCACAGGCAAGCCTGCCGATGTGCTGACTTATGAGACTATTAAGACCTTGTATCATGTCGATGCCACGGTGCTCATGCACAATGGCAAACCTGTGGTGGTCGATGCGGTGTAGGGTTGGCTTTATAACAAATGGTTTGCTTTTATTAACCACCCATAATTTATTCTGACAAAAACACTAGACAATTTTACGAATAATAATTATAATGATAACCAATCTCATTAACAGCCATAATCGGAAAAGAAGTCCGTTCATCATTGAGCGGGCTTTTTTTGTTGGATTTATCTTAGGAAAAAGTCTATGAAATCTGCATTTCGTCCTACCTTGATGCCTTCTGCTTTGTCATTGGCGGTACTGACCGCACTGTTTGCACCATCTGCCATGGCAGAGACGACAGATCAGACGCCAAGTGTCGTCCTAGAAGGCGAGACCATCACCATCAAGCGTGACCAAAGTAAGCTTAAAGAATCTGCCCAAAAAGTGCTGATCATTGATCGCCAAGCCATCGAAGACCAGCTGCTACTGAGCGATGACACCTCTGAAGCACTGTCGAAGCTGATCCCTGGCTATGCACCAGCGAGTGAGAAGCTTGGCACGGTGGGTGAGAGCTTCCGTGGTCGTGATGTGCTGTTTATGATTGATGGCGTGCCGCAGTCCAATCCACTGCGTGATGGCAGTCGTGAAAGCCGTACCATTGATTTAGCGATGGTGGAGCGTATCGAAGTGGTCTATGGGGCATCTGCCGAACAAGGTCTGGGTGCGACAGGCGGTATTATTAATTTTATCACCAAAACCAACCGCAAAGATGGCATTGCTCAGCAGGTCGCCATCACCGCCAGCAGCGATAATCACTTTAATTCTGATGGCTTGGGCGGTAGCGTGCGTTATCAAGCAAGCTTTGGCGGTGAGAAGAGTGATGCTTTATTTGCTGTCAAATATGCCAAAGAAGGTATGTATTACCAAGCTGATAACCGCATGACGGGCATCTATGGCAACCAAGGCGATGTCCAAGGTTCGCAAAGCTACGATGTATTTGCCAAAGCAGGGTATCAGATTGATGCGGATAAACGAGTCGGTGCATCGGTGAATTATTATCACCTAGATTCTGATGCGACACTCGATTATGAAAATGTGGCAGGCAATCGTGCTACTGGCTTGACCGATACCGCCACCAAATACACAGGTACGGCATATCGTGGCAAGACGCCTTATAATGACGCTTTGACGGTAAATGCCACCTATAGCGATGACGACTTCTTTGGCACTCGTCTGTCAGCACAGGCGTTTTATAACGACTTTACCGCGCGTTATGGGGCGAATAATGCCAATAACTACCAAGACATCAGTATCGCACCAAATGGCACACTTCTTGACCAATCACAAAACGAATCGACCAAAATCGGTGCAAAACTGACGCTCAACAAAGACGACCTATGGCAAGACCGCGTCTCTGTGACAGCAGGCGTGGATGTGCTACAAGATGAAACCGAACAAAAACTGATTCTAACCAATCGCAGCTGGGCACCTTTGATGCAGTATCGCAGCGTCGCACCATTTGCACAGGCACGCGTGCGTCTGGCCGACCGTCTCAATCTCAGTGCTGGCGTGCGTTATGAGCATGGCGAGCTTAAGGTAGATGATTTTGAGACCGTTGCAGGCTATACTCGCGCAGCTAGCTTCGGTAGCCGTCGTTGGACGCAGACACCAGTTGAGGGCGGTACGGTGAAGTTCGATGAAGTCTTGCCAAGTGTCGGCTTGGTCTATGATGTCAATGACAGTACGCAAGTGTTTGCCAACTATGCCAAAGGTCTGGGTATGCCAGATGTCGGCGGTACATTGCGTGCCATCACCGCTCTAGATCAAAGCGTGTCAAGCATCAATCTTGAGCCGATTGTCACTGATAATACCGAAGTGGGCGTACGCTATACTGGCGATAAGCTGTCAGCGGATTTGAGCGTATTCCAATCCAAATCAGATCTTGGCTCGACGCTTGAATATGATGCGGCAGTCGAAGGCTATCGTGCGGCACGCCAAGCCACCGACATCAAGGGCGCTGAAGTTGCACTGCGTTATCAAGCGACCGACAATGCCCAATTCACCGCAAGCTATGCCCACACCCAAGGCGAATACGATGCCAAGGGTGATGGTGTGATGGTGGATATGCCAGCACGCAACATCAGCCCTGACAAGCTATCTGTCGGCGTGAACTATCGCTTTGGAGACAGTGGCAAGCGATTTGGTATGACGGCAACCCATTATTTTTCAAGAGATTATCCTGCCATTCTCTCAGGGAAGAAGATTTACGAGTCTAGTGCCGATGCTTATACCTTGGTGGATATGACCTATAAGCAGCCGCTAGGCAAAGGCGTGGTCGGATTGGGCATCAATAATCTGCTGAACGAAGAGTACGATGTCTTCTTGACCGATGCCGTGTTGCCGACTTCTGATCGTTATACTGGTGGTCGTGGCCGCAACTACAATGTGAGCTATACCATTGATTTTTAATTAGAAAATTTATAAACCGTTTGTGGGTAACTGCAAACGGTTTTTGTCTTTTTTGTCTATGTACAACTGTGTTGTTGTGATTAACTAATAAGCGGTAATTTATGGATTGGCAAAGTGAACTGACTGGCTCAGCCATGTGGTTTGTGCAGACACTGACTTGGGTGACGGCAGCGTTTGCGGTGGCGTTTTTTGTCTTGACACGCTACACGGATACAGGGCGTAAGTTTTGGCATATTACTAAGCAATGCTTAACAAATACCAGTATCATCAAGACAGTGCTGATGGTCGTGGTGCTCATCGCCTTTGTGCTGATCGAAGTGCGTATCAGTGTGCTGAATACCTTTTTTTATAATGGGCTTTATACATCGCTACAAGAGATGAAGCCTGATGCGTTTTGGTTTTTTGCATTGATTAACGCCAGTCTGGTCGGCATCAAGGTCATCCAAGAGATCATTGATGTGCTGATTGGGCAAGTGTTTGAGATTCGTTGGCTCGAAAAATTAAACGCTGTGTTATTAAACCGTTGGCTGGATAATCAAAACTACTACCGCCTAAGTCGCCCAGATAATGCCAAGCCTGATAACATCGATCAGCGTATCGAGCAAGATGCGACTGCCTTTATCACCGATACGCTTGAGATGGTGCGTGGGGTGCTAAACGCCATCTTATCATCGATTGAGTTCACCATTATCTTATGGGGCTTGTCGGGAGTGCTGGTGCTGGCTGGCATTGAGATTCCAAAGGGTGTGGTGTTTTTGGTGTATGGGTTTATCATCACTGCTACCGTCATTTCGGTGTGGATTGGGCGACCGCTGATTCGTCTGAATTTTGAAAAAGAGCACCGTCATGGTGACTATCGTTATGCGCTGGTGCGAGTGCGTGATCATGCCGAGAGCATCGCTTTTTATCAAGGTGAACGCCAAGAGAAGCGAAGTCTGACGGCGTATTTTCGTGCCATCATCGATAACCGCTGGGCAATCATCAAACGCTCGCTTGGCTTAGGCGGCTTTAATACAGGGGTGACGCAGTTTGCGATGCTGCTGCCGATTATGCTACAAGCGCCAAGATTTTTTGCCGGGCAAATCAAGCTTGGTGATGTGCATCAGACGGTGCAGTCGTTCAACCGCTTGATGCGTGCTTTGTCATTTTTCCGCTTATTTTATGAAGATTTCACCCTATATCAAGCACGGGTCAATCGTCTGTATGGGTTTTTTCATTCTTTAGATAATATCGATAAAAAAGCTGATAAAGCGGATGGCGATACCCACCAAACAAAGAATGACACGCTTGTCCAATCAGCAGATGTCCGCCTAGCATTACAGCAGTTTGGGCTGATAAGTGGTGACGGACAGCTACTATTTTGTCCTGTGGATATGACGCTACGCCGTGGCGACCGCCTATTGATCCAAGGCGAGTCGGGTGTGGGCAAGACAAGCCTTTTGCGAGCGATGGCGGGGATTTATCCCTTGCCGACGGTGGGGGCGATGCATCTGGATGTGCAGCAAAAACTGCATTTCACACCCCAAAAAAGCTACATTCCCCAAGGTAGCCTGCGTGATGTCGTCACTTATCCTGCGATGGTGGTAGATGATGAGAGCATCGCCAAGTGGCTGAGTGTCGTGGGACTCAAACAGCTTGCCAAACGCTTAGATGACATCGAAGACTGGCAGGCGTATCTATCCCCAGGGCAAGCACAGCGAATTGGCTTTGTGCGGATTTTGTTGGCGCGTCCTGATGTGATATTTCTTGATGAAGCAACATCGGCGCTTGATGAAGCCAATGAGAAGCTGATGTACACGCTACTTGCGACGCACTTGCCTGATAGTGTGGTCGTGAGTATCGGTCATCGCAGCAGCTTGCATGAGTTTCATCATAAGACCATACAAGTAACAAGAGCGGTAAACAGCAATGCTCATGATGGGCTATAATGGATGCTTTGGAGAATTTTATGGCTGATTTTAAACACATTATCAAACGCTCGATGGCAATCCGTGCCAAATATCATGCGCTAGAAGACAAGCACCATGGTTCATGCTGGACTGTCGAAGAAGATGCTTTGGCATTTTTGACCGATGCAGGCTTGGTGGGTCGCTTGACGATGGCACATGAGGGGCGTTGGACGAAGTCAGGTGGCGATGTGTATAGCGAGCTTGCCTATAAACTTGCCGAAAATATCTGGTGGCAAATCGTACTTGCCGAGCGTATGGGTATTGATATTCATGGTGAGATGGAAGCATTTTTGACAATTTTAGAGCGTCGATTATCGTAACTCACAGCCAAAGCCGACCTTTATCACTGGGTTGGCTTTTTTATACTCGCCAAAATCGTTTGCTCAATCTCACTCTTATCCTTGATTTTTTTGATGATATGCCACAGCGTATCCGCCTCAACATAGCCTTTGGTGAGCATACCCAGCCATTGCTTATAGCGACCAATCAGCCCATTTTGGTTCTCTGTCTCATCCGCCAAAAACTGCAACTGATATTGGCATAAGCTTGCCCAGTCTATACCGTCCAAGCCTGCAATGGTCGCAATCAAATCAGGACGAGTGACCGCACCACGACCAAGCATCAGATGGGGTGTATTGGCTTTTGCCATGCAGCGTTTGGCATCATCTGCCGTCCAAATCTCGCCATTGGCAATCACTGGCATCCCAAGCGTGGCAAAAGGGGCGACCTTGTCCCAATAGGCAGGGGGTTTGTAGCCGTCCACCTTGGTGCGAGCATGGATGGTCAGCCAGCTGGCATTTGCCGAGCGTACCGCATCGCCGATGTCGGTCATCAGACTCGTGTCCGTATAGCCTAGGCGGATTTTGGCAGAGACAGGGATGTCACTTGGTACAGCCTGTCGCACAGCACTGATGATGTGGTATAGCACTTCAGGCTCTTGTAGTAGTACCGAGCCACCTTTGTGGTTATTGACTGTCTTGGCAGGACAGCCAAAGTTTAGGTCAATCGCCGCCGCCCCAAGCTCCACCGCCGTCACAGCACTTTGTGCCATCGTCTCAGGGTTGTTGCCCAGCAGCTGAATATGCACAGGCGTACCGCTGGCAGTCCGACCGCCATGGTGCAATTCTGGGACAAATTTATAAAACACGTGCGCAGGCAAAGGATAATGCGTGACACGGATAAACTCACTCACCGCCCAGTCATAAGGCGCACCTAGTGTACAAGCAATATTGGTCAAAATCCGTCGCATCAATGGGTCGGTGAGACCTTCCATTGGCGCAAGCAGGCGGACAGGATGGGGGAAAAAGTGGTCAAAATTCATAAACTAAAATGGCTGTTATTAAAATTCTTGGAATGGGGTTGATACAATCATTGATGGCAAATTAGCCATAAATCACTTTTTTGTGCACCAAGCCATGCAGTAGATCAGTGATGTGATGAATGTCCAAATTGGTTTTGCCACGAGTGCAGGCGACATAGAGTAGGCGTAGCTCTTCGGGGGTGATTTTGACGGACAATGTATTGGTATCATACAAAAAATCATCGCTGATTTGCACGCGATTCCACTCAAGCCCCTTGGATTTGTGAGCGGTGGAGACGACATAGTCAGCATGGCTTTGGGTGCTTAGGCTATTGATAGCTTTGGTGATGGTGGCAGTGCCATGCTCTTCGATGAGTTTGACCCAAGTTTTTAGGTCGCTACCTTCACCAGTTTCGCTGAACTCTTGGACTTCGCCCCAGTGATTAAAATACGCAAGTTCAGGGATGCCATAGGCGGATTTGCCATTTTTTAGGCTGTCTGCCCCTTGGCAAAACCGCAAAATCCGCTGACTGTCGGCTTGTAGAGCCACTTTATGTCCAAGCTTGAGCCCATCAAGCAGATGGCTCATGGCGGTGGCATTGGTACGACAAAGAATGGCATCTTTGGCACCATGCACAAGGCTTTTGCCGACGGTGGATGGCTGATTGGGATTGCCTTTGAGTGGAATGTCTTCTTGTAAGGCGGTCAAAAACACATTGGCAACATCAGCAATCGACTGTCCAAAGCGAAACGACTGTGTCAATAGCGTCTGCGGATAAGGCAGGCGTTTCATGGCGTTTAACGCACCCCGCCACTCATAAATCTGCTGATGCGCATCGCCGACATAGATGGTCTGCTTGTCTTGGCGAATGAGTGCGCCCATCATCAAAGGATCGGCATCTTGAGCTTCGTCAAATAAGATAAAATCAGCTGGAATGACAGGATTAGACAGTGTCCAAAGCTTTAGATAGACATCATGGCTGATGCCCGATTGATGGCGTGGATCAATCGACTGTAGCCATCGCCGCTCAAAGGCAGGATAGAGCATCTCTTGTAGGCGACTGGCGTCTGCTTCATCCATCCATGATGGTGCACTGATGTGGCGTGGTGCAGGGTAGGCAGATGAGGTCTTACAAAATGTAGTAATCGACTCGCTGATAATGTTGGCAAGCTTGGCAGGTGTGAGTGTGACAGGTTTTTTGATGCCATCGACCACTCGCTCAGTGCTGATGCCTTGTAAATCAAGCTCAGATGCCAGTCGTGAGGGTGTCAAGCGTGGCAAGCTGATCTTGGCGGTGATGTCGCGATTGACATGACGAAAGGCGAGCGAATGAAAAGTTTGACAGCGGACATTGGGCGGAAATTTGCCCTGCGCTTCGGTGGCGATCGCCTTATTAAATGCCAAATATAGCCCACGACCCCGTAAATTTTCGCTAATCAGCCGCAGTGTAGTCGTCTTGCCCGCTCCTGCATAAGCGACAATCTTAAACGACTGCCCTGTCATTGCCATGTCCAAAGACGCCAACTGTTCGTCAGTCGGCGTAGGCGTGGTTGTGGTCATGCCATGAATGGCGGGGCTATGATAACCACTTGATTTAGCGCTGTGTTGGCTCATAGGCGGCGTAGGCAGTCAAAAATAAGCCATTATAGCATAAAAAGCGTTGTCATTTGTCAAAATCAAACGGCAGTGCCAAGCAAGAAGTGCGGATCCAAGCTGTGTTAATTGATGTTGGCTAGATATTTTTTAAACACATCATAAAACTGCTGTATATTACCAACAAAAAAGTCAATGGCGGTCTCCCAAGTTTGCTGATCAAAGGTGCCGACATCGCTCAGCTCAGCTTTGATACGGCAAGCTTTTTTATCGTCTAATGGCTCCCAAATCAGCTCACAGCCAAGTTCTTGTTCGATAGCGTCTTTGAAGTTTTGTAACCCATTGAATATTCTTGTATTTTCCATCGGATCGCTTTTGGCGATATACAGCTCAATTCTGCCTGTGTTTCTAGTCATTACAAAATTCACACTCAGCCCTGTGATGCCGATGCTTGTACCAATGTTATTAAATCTTGATGGAATGGCATTGGCAAATAGTGCGATGCCTGCTTGTTTGCATCGATTAATCACCGCCTGCCAAAAATCTAATAATAATCTATCTCGCTCTTTGAGCGTATCTTGCTCTTCACGATTTTTTTCCGCCATTTTAATCATGAATTCTTCGGTTTCTTTGGTAGGAATGATTTGTTCCATATCCAAGAATAGTTGCTCGCCAACTTTATAGGGCGTTGCTTTAAAGCATTGGATTGGCATTTCGTGCTTGGTCATCAGCCATAGCACGGTAGAGGTGACTTCTTTGCGATAATGATTGGCAACAAAGATAATGCGTTGATTTTGATTAAATCGCACTTCGTCCAAATCACTTGCTTGCAGAAATTTTAAAATTTCATGCTCGGCATTTTGTCCGCCATAGCGATCCAAATAGCTTTGATAAATATCCATGATTTGGGATTTGGTCAAAGTGGCACAATACGATGCATATTTTAAAGCTTGCCAAGTGACATTGCGTCCACTGTCATCGAGTTTATTTTCAATAATGACAAGATCGCCTTGCTTATCCAGTGCCAATAAATCCAAACGCTCTCTGGTGTCATCAAAGCCATCAAATTCTTTTTGAATAATCAGCAATTCTTCACCGAGTGCTGCAGGATTTTTTGCAATCCATTCTTGCAGATGGCTGCGTTCACTAAAGCCAAGATCGGAGAAGTTCGTCGGTTGAATCTTTTCAATGGTATTTTCATCTTGATTGATGCGAAACATAATGATCTCTTATAACTGTTGAAAGACATTGAATCATCATGTTATTTTAGCTTGAGTGTGACTGATGTTTCAAGGTGTTTCATTTGGGCTAACTTTTTACACTTTAGCCATACGAACCAACCAATTTTTATGCTACACTATGCTTGAAATCCAAGATTTTATTAAGGAATAGTAATGAATAAATTTGAAAAAATCAGTATCAGCTGCTTTAAAGCTTATGATGTGCGTGGCGAGCTTGGCGTCAATCTGGACGAGTCCATCGCTTATCGCATCGGCCGTGCTTTTGCACAGATTTTGGCAAATAACACCACACACAACCAGTCTGCCATCGTCATCGGTGCAGACATTCGCCCATCAAGCTTTGCCCTAAAAGCCGCTGCGATCGATGGTATCACTGACGCTGGCGTGGATGTCATTGACCTTGGCATGACAGGCACTGAAGAAGTGTATTTTGCCACTAGTCATTATCACGCCATCGGCGGCATTGAAGTCACCGCAAGCCATAACCCAATTAATTATAATGGCTTAAAAATGGTGCGCGAAAATTCTCGTCCAATCAGCGCTGATACAGGACTGGGCGAAGTGCGCGCTTTGGCAGAAAGTGGTGAGTTTATTGATGCACCAAAAGGGCGAGTGATTGAAAAATCAGACAAAACTGCCTACATCGATAAGCTGATGAGCTTTGTGGATACCGCCAAATTCACCGCCAAAAAAATCATCGTCAACAGCGGCAACGGCTCAGCAGGCCCTGTGGTCGATGCCATCGAAGCACGCTTTGCAGCCGCTGGCGCGCCGATTGAGCTCATCAAAGTGCATCATACGCCTGATGGCAGTTTCCCAAATGGCATCCCAAACCCAATGATCATCGCCAACCAAGCATCAACGCGTGATGCAGTACTGGCGCATGGGGCGGATTTTGGTGTGGCGTTCGATGGCGATTTTGACCGCTGCTTTTTGTTCGATGCCAATGGCAGATTCATCGATGGCAGCTATGTCGTCGGGATGCTTGCCGCCGCTTTTTTACAAAAACATCAAGGCGAAACCATCGTCTATGATCCGCGCGTGATTTATAACACCGAAAATGTCATCAGCGACCTAGGCGGCGTGCCTGCGCTGAGCAAATCAGGACATTCATTCATCAAGCAAGTGATGCGTGAAACGGGTGCCATCTATGGTGGCGAGATGTCAGCACATCATTATTTCAAAGAATTTTTCTACTGCGACAGCGGTATGGTGCCATGGCTGCTATTAATTGAGCTGTTATCAGTGACAGGCAAATCTTTGGCTGAGCTTGTCGATGATTATATCAGCGCATTCCCAAGCTCAGGCGAGCTCAATTTCAAGCTTGGACAGTCTGATGCAGCAACCATCAGCCAAGCTTTAGAAGATAAATATGGCTCGCTCAATCCTGCCAAAAACACGCTTGATGGCTTAAGCCTTGACTTTGGCGATTGGCGATTTAATCTGCGTTCGAGTAACACCGAGCCTTTGATTCGCCTAAATATCGAGACTCGTGGTGATGCGGATTTGCTCAAGAGTAAAACTGCTGAAATCTTGGCATTGTTGGCGGATCATGGAGCAATCGCTGCTGATCACTAATAAGTTAAGCTTTCTTGGCCAAATCCCGATGGTATTCATCGGGATTTTTTTCGTGAAATACGCTCTAGAATTTGTAGGTATTTAATGATTTAGGCTTGATAAATTGTGGTAATAACACCATATTTAGGGATATTTTTGTGTTTTTTATTGAGTTTTGGATATGAGTAAAGATTTTTATAGCATCTTGAGCGTGGATCGCTCCGCCGACGAAAAAGAAATCAAAAAAGCCTTTCGTAAAATTGCGATGAAATACCATCCAGACCGCAACCCAGACAATCCTGAGGCCGAAGAAAAGCTCAAAGAAGCCACCCGAGCTTATGAGACGCTCAGCGATGCCGAAAAGCGTGCTGCCTATGACCGCATGGGGCATGATGCCTATGAGCAAGGCATGGGTGCAGGTGGCTTTGGCGGCGGTGGTTTCGGCGGCTTTGGCGGTGGCGATTTTAACGATATTTTTGGTGATTTATTCGGTCAAGCCTTTGGCGGTGGCGGCGGTTTCGGTGGCTTTGGTGGTGGTTCAAGTCGTCGTGCTAGCCGTGGTGCGGATTTGTTGTACAACATCAGCTTGACACTCGAAGAAGCGGTCAAAGGCTGCAAAAAACAAATCACCTTTTCAACATCTGTCACCTGTGGTACATGTCATGGTAAGGGGGCTAAGTCTGACAGCGACATCGTCACCTGTGGCCATTGCCACGGCCAAGGTCAGGTACGTATGCAGCAGGGCTTTTTCGTCATGCAGCAGACCTGTCCGCAGTGTCATGGCACAGGCAAACAAATCAAAAACCCTTGCCCCGACTGTCATGGCGAAGGCAAAAAAAGCGAACAGCAAACGCTGGAAGTCTCGATCCCTGCCGGTGTCGATGATGGCGACCGCGTGCGTCTAGCAGGTAAGGGTGAAGCAGGCGATAAAGGTATGCCAAATGGCGATCTTTATGTCGAAGTGCGTGTACAGCCACATGATGTATTCACTCGTCGTGGCGCGGATTTGCACATGGATGTCCCTGTATCTATGGCAACAGCGGCATTGGGTGATGAAGTCGAAGTGCCAACCCTAGATGGCAAAATCAAAGTCAAAATCGCTGAAGGCACACAATCAGGCAAGCTACTGCGAGTGCGTGGTAAAGGCGTTACCACCGTGCGTGGACATATGCAAGGTGATTTGATTTGCCGTATCGTGGTGCAGACCCCTGTTAATCTGACTTCTGAACAAAAAGAGCTGATGCGACAGCTACAAGCTAGCTTAGGTGAGAAAAATAGCGGCGAGCAGAAAAAAGGCTTTTTTGACAAATTCAAAGACGATGTCAAAGACCTGTTCGACTAAGCATAGGATCTCAAAGCATTTGACAAAGCCATCATATCCTCAGTATGATGGCTTTTTATTTGCCCATTAATAAAGCAGTATCTATGAAAACACAAACGGCACTGATTCATGATCCTCGTCATACACCACAAATGATCGACAGCTTGCAGCCGCCTGTCTATCGAGCATCGACGATTGTCTTTAAAGATATGGCTGCTTTGCAAAATCGACATTGGACAGATCGCTATGATTATAGCTATGGCACGCATGGCACACCAACGACTTATACGCTTGCCGATCAGATTGCACGGCTAGAAGGGGGTGAGTACTGCCTGCTTGCACCGAGTGGGCTTTCAGCGATCAATTTGGTGAATACTGCCTTATTGACCTCAGGTGATGAGGTGTGGCTTGCAGACAATATGTATGGGCCAAACCTTGAGCACCTAAGCTTCTTGCAAGCACACTATGGCATTGTGGTGAAGATTTATGATCCTACCGACATTGACAGCTTTATGCCAAGTGAGCAGTGTCGCCTCCTGTGGATTGAGGCAGCAGGCTCGGTCACGATGGAGTTTCCTGATGTTATTGGATTGATTCATAAGGCCAAAGCACACGGCATCACGGTAGCACTGGATAATACATGGGGTGCAGGACTGGCATTTAGTCCGTTTGCTATCGGTGATGAGAAACTGGCAGTAGATATTTCGGTGCATGCTTTGACCAAATATCCAAGTGGCGGCGGTGATGTGTTGATGGGTAGTGTGGTCACCAAGGAAAAGGGGCTGTATCACAAACTGCTACGCATGCACGCACTACAGGGTGTCTGCGTCTCAGGTGATGACTGTGCGACCGTGTATCGAAGCTTACCAAGCATGGCATTGCGTTATCAAAAGCAGTCACAAGCGTGTATCGAGCTATTGCAATTCTTGCAAAATCAACCGCAAATCGCACAAGTGCTTCATCCTGCTCATCCGTCAGCAGCAGGGCATGATCACTGGCAACAGGTGTGCCAAACAGGGTTATCAGCAGGGCTTGTCAGTATCATCCTTGATGATCGATACAGTTGGGCGAATGTTTGTCGTTTCGTTGATGCGTTAAAATTATTTAAAATCGGCTTTAGCTGGGGCGGAGCGACTAGCCTTGTGATGCCCTATGATCTCAATAAGATGCGTCAGTGTGAGCGTTCGCACCTTGCCAAGGGTTATTTGGTGCGGTTTTGTATCGGGCTTGAGGCAGTGGCAGACCTGCAGGCAGATATTGAGCAGGCATTAGCGACCTTGGAACAATAGGGGAAAGGCGGACTAAGAGTGGCTTAGTCATCGGCAGAGCGTGTATGATCCAGTGTCTGCACGCATAGACGCAGTAGTCGCCAAAGTAGCTCTTGCTTGGCGATTATCTCATCATACAGTGTATCTTCACTCAGTACACTATATTCGCCATCGGTGGTAGTATCAAGCAAACCTTCTGCATCAAGGGTAAGTAGCTCATGATAGTCATCACTCATGTAGGCATGCTCAAGAGATGCTATGGTTTGTAGAGCATCTGTCAGCTGCTGCTCAAATGTCTGTAGGACAGCTTTTTGGTCAAGCCATTGGCGGTAGAGTGCTTGTAGCTGGTCTAGGCGAGCTTGGGCGTCTGTCGGTGTCATTATTAAGACGCCTGCTGAAGGTGTGGCGTATCATCATCAGACGGCGTATCTTTGACCAACAGTCTTGCCATGAATAAACCCAATTCGAACAGTAAGCACATCGGAATGGCGAGCATCAGCATACTTGCGCCATCAGGCGGAGTGACGATGGCAGCGACAGCGAAGCAGCCGACGATGATATAGCGGCGTTTGTCCGCCAGACTTTTGACGCTGACCAAACGCATCAGCACCAAAATCATCGTCGCCACAGGAATCTCGAACATCACGCCGAACACCAAGAACAGCTTGAGCACGAAGTCAAGATAACTATCAATATCCGTCATCGGCAGTACATTATCAGGCGCGAACATCACGAAGAATTTCAGCGCAGGCACCAGCACAATAAAGTATGCAAATGCCACGCCCAAATAAAACAGCACAATGGCGCTGAGCATCAGTGGCAAGGCAGCGCGTTTTTCGTGTTTATAAAGCCCAGGGGAGATAAAGCCCCAGATCTGCGCGATGATAAATGGCACGCTGGCAAACAGCGCGATAAAAAAGGTTAGGCGAATCGGCGCAAGAAAACCCGATGCGACATCGGTGGCGATCAGACTGGCTTCGGCAGGCAGTAGCGCGACCAGTGGATTGGAAATGAAATCATACAGCTGACGGCTAAATCCCACCAGTGCCAAAAAAATCCCCAATACTGCCAAAAAAATGCGAATAAAACGCGTGCGCAATTCCACAAAATGCGCCATCAAAGGCATGTCATCGCCGCGCGGCGTGGGTGTCGTCGTATTGCTCATGAGTTCACCCGATTTAGTAGTGGGTCGGCGGTGTAATTGGGCATCATCGGTGCGGCAGGCAGCCTGCGCGCGCGATCATAGTCGCCCAAGACGAACCAACGATTTGCCATTGGTTGTGTGGTGGATTGTAGCGTTTGTGCGGTGGCAGGATTGGTGTCGCTGATGGCGTCGTTTAGCTGCTCTGGTATGGTCTGCCAAGCATCCATCGCTTGAGATGTGGCGGTGTGAAATTGGCTTTCGGTACGACCCAAAGACTGTTGCAGGGCATTCATCTGCGCCTTCATCTGCGCTTCAGATTCGCGGATTTTGGCAAGTTCTTTTTTGAGTTCTTCTTGGGCTTCGAGCAGCTGTAATTCGCTAGCGATCTCGGACTGTAGGCGCGTGCTGGCACGGCGCAAAGTACCATACCAACGCCCCAAAGTGCGTGCAGCGACGATCAGCTTTTCAGGACCAAGCACGATGAGTGCAATGATCCCAAACAGCGTCATCTCAAATAAACCAATGTTAAACATGGCTTGATATCACAAGATAATCAGAATGAACAAAGCAAACTTAGGCTTTGTCGTCGGTTTTTTCGACTTTGACTTCTTCGGCGACGATGGTTTTTTCGTTTTGGCTGATGGCTTTGGTGTCGTCTTCTTTGACCGCGTCTTTAAAGCCCTTGACCGCTGAGCCCAAATCCTTGCCCGCGTTTTTTAGTTTACTGGTGCCAAAAATCACCACAACCACAACCAACAAAATCAACCAGTGTGTTAAAGAAAATGAACCCATGATTATTATCCTTTTTATGTTCTAAGAGTTATGCCGCCCATCATAGCACAATTTTATCGCGCTGTGAATGGATAATGTTAAGATATTCTGTGCTTTTTCTTGAATGACACATCGACTTTGCGGCAGTTATGCGCTTTGGTTGCGGCTGTTTTTCTCATCGATGCCAGAGACGCCGAAGCGACGCGCAAGCTCAGTGATCACCGCTTGCGAATCAAGCCCCAATGCCGACAGTGCCACCATCTGATGAAACCAAGTATCCGCCACTTCATAGACAAAATCTGTGCGCATCGCATCGATATTCTCGCCTGTGGCTTGTGCCAATTGCAATTCTTTGGCAGCTAAGATGCTTTCTACCGATTCTTCGCCGACTTTTTCTAGGATTTTATTTAAGCCTTTATGATAAAGACTTGCCACATAAGAGCTGTCTTTGTCGGCGGTTTTGCGATCGTTCAAGATGGCATCAAGCGCGCCCAAGACATCGTGGCTGTTTGGTGCGGCTTGTGCAGCAGTTTGGGCGGCTTGAGTGGCGACTTGGGTAGAACTTTGGTCAGCGTGTGCGTGTTTGTCATCTGCTTGGCCATAGATCTCATTAGGGTCTTTGATAACATCACTGATGATTTGCCAATTACCATCGGCGTCAAGCTTTTGATAAAAGCAGGATTTGCGCCCTGTGTGGCAGGCGATACCGCCCAATTGCGTGACCGATAAAATCACTGTGTCGCCATCGCAGTCGGTGTAGATATCGTGGACGATCTGGGTGTGACCTGATGTCTCGCCTTTGTGCCACAGCTTGCCGCGTGAACGCGAAAAATACACTGCCGTGCCTGTCTTGCGCGTCAGCTCCAGCGATTCGCGGTTTTGCCAAGCCATCATCAGCACCTGTCCTGTGGCGCGGTCTTGGGCGATAGTCGGCACTAGGCCGTCAGCGTTAAATTTGATCACATCCAGCCAATTTGCTGTACTCATAGAAAATCCTTATGCATCTTGGTAAATTTTTCATAGTTTAGCACACCCACCGAGTGAAAATCAGCACAAGTTCACTTGGATATATCAAGATTTTGGTGATATTTGCAAATTATTATCATGAATATCGTATTGACTGCCGATAGCGATTCAGACACAATAATGCACCAGATGCATTTGGCACAAGCTTACCATCTCACCGCTGATGCCAAGCGTGTCACTGTGCTATTTTTATATTGAATAAAACAACACATCCCAAGCAAGTTTTTTGCACCGCAGGGCTGCTTGTACATAACAACAATAGGGATTTTTTATGACTACCATTCGATTGAACGAGCTGATCGACAGCCAACCACTGGGCCGCTACCAAAAAATCATCATCTCACTGTGCATGGCGCTGATGATCTTGGATGGATATGACATCCAAGCGATGGCGTATGCCGCGCCTTTGATCATGGAGAGCTGGCAAGTGGATAAGGCATTGCTTGGCGTGGTGTTCAGTGCGGCATTGGGTGGTCTGTTCGTTGGCTCACTGCTATTAAGTAGCTTATCGGATCGCTATGGTCGCCGTCCGATTTTATTGGTTTCGACTTTTGCTTTTGCGGTGCTGATGCTATTGACACCCCTTGCCAAGAACCTTGAGCAGCTTGCGATGATTCGCTTTGTGACGGGGATATTTTTGGGCGGCATCATGCCTAATGCCATGGCGTACAGCTCGGATATCGTACCCAAGCGTCAGCAGGTGTTCATCATGACGATGATCTCGGCAGGCTTTACGCTTGGGGCGATTTTGGGCGGCTTTGTGGCGACTGCGCTCAAGCCCTTTGGTTGGGAAGCGATCTTTTATTTCGGTGGTATTATGCCATTGATTTTATTCGTGTTTATGTATTTTTGGATTCCTGAGTCCCAAAAATTCTTGGTCGCACGCTCGCGCCACCCCAAAAAAGTACTAGAATCGCTGCGCAAGTTTTATCCATCGCTTGGCTTAAATGATGATGTCAAAATCGAGCTAGAAGACAAAACCACGCATAAGACATCGCCACTGGATCTGTTCAAACAAGGTCGTGCATTTTTCACCAGTACCATGTGGATCATCACGGTGCTAAATATGATCAGCTTGTATTTCTTGTCAAGTTGGCTGCCTGCCTTGGGCAAAGAATCAGGCTTGTCAATCAATCAAGCCTTGATGCTAGGTACAGTGCTGCAGCTGGGCGCGCTGATCGGCAGTCTGTCACAGGGCGCGATCATTCATAAATTTGGCTTTTATAAAGTCTTAATGCCAGTGTTCGTACTTGCGATCGTTACGGTCGGTTACATCGGCTACAGCGTGCATAGCGTGGCACTGCTGTTCGTTGTGGTGTTCTTGGCGGGCTTTGCGGTCATTGGTGGTCAGCCGACGCTCAATGCGTTATCAGCAAGCCACTATCCTGTGCTGCTTCGTAGTACAGGTGTGGGCTGGAGCATTGGCATTGGTCGCTTGGGTTCGGTGATTGGTCCTGTGTTGGGCGGTAGTCTGGCAGCGAGTATGAACATCGGGCCGCTGTTTTTGATCGCGGCGATTCCATCGGTATTGGTGCTAGTGATGCTGTTCGTCCAAGCGCGTGGCAACACAGGTTCAGCTGTATAAATTTATTGGTTTAAATTGGATAAACCACACATAAAATCCTGCAATCATCTTGGTTGCAGGATTTTTATTTGGGATCATTGATGACTTAAGCTTAAAAATTGTGGGCTAAGAGTGGCTTTTTTATCATATAAATCGATAGGTTTATCAATATTATCAAATTATGATGATAAATGCACTGTGGTATAATCGCCACAATCTGTCTATGCATTCATCTGTGCATCAAACACTCATTAATCCAAGAACTTATTGACCTAAGAAAAAGGCGTGCGGCTGTGCCAAAAGCGTCATCGTGTGGGAATGTCCTTTTATGACTTATCCAAAACCAAATAATCATTCAGCGAACTTCTTTTTTTTGATT
The DNA here is from genome assembly GCF_024296965.1 of Moraxella sp. FZLJ2109. NCBI lineage: Bacteria > Pseudomonadati > Pseudomonadota > Gammaproteobacteria > Moraxellales > Moraxellaceae > Moraxella > Moraxella sp. FZLJ2109. The sequence goes on along the minus strand of NZ_CP101112.1, from coordinate 764,267 downwards.
TTGCCGCGCTATGTGCTGTTTTGGGTCTGCGTTGCGTTGATTCCTGTGGCGTTATTTTTGCAAATCTGGTGGTTGCTTGTGATCGCCATCGCCTTGACTTGCCTTGGGATTTATAATATCAATCAAAAACGCCACGCGATCTTGCGCAATTATCCGATCAGCGGACACATTCGCTTTTTATTTGAGAATTTCCGCCCAGAGGTGCGCCAATATTTCATCGAAGGCGATCGCGATGAAGTGCCGTTTTCGCGTCTGCAGCGCTCAATCGTTTATCAGCGTGCTAAGGATTTGGACAGCACCACCGCCTTTGGTAGCTTGAATGATTTGACCAAACCAGGTACGGATTGGTTCTTGCACTCAGGTCGCAGCCACACGATCGAAAATCACGATTTTCGCGTGCGCGTGGGCAATGAGCGCTGTTTGCAGCCTTATGAGTTGTCAGTGCTGAACATCTCGGCGATGAGTTTTGGCTCATTGTCCGCCAATGCCATCGAAGCATTGAATAAAGGCGCCAAAGAAGGCGGCTTTGCTCATGATACTGGCGAAGGGAGTATCAGTCCTTATCATCGTAAGCATGGTGGTGATTTGATTTGGGAGCTTGGCACGGGATATTTTGGCTGCCGTGATGATAATGGTCGATTCAATCCTGAGACTTTCCGTCAGCAGGCGGCATCTGAGCAGGTCAAGATGATCGAGATCAAGCTGTCACAAGGAGCGAAACCGGGTAAAGGCGGCGTACTACCTGCTGCCAAAATCACCCAAGAGATCGCTGAGACGCGCCACATTCCGATGGGTGTGGACTGCATTTCGCCAGCGACGCATCCAGAGTTTAGCACGCCGCGCGAGTTGGTACAGTTTTGGCAAAAATTGCGCGAATTATCGGGCGGTAAACCTGTGGGCTTTAAGCTGTGTATCGGTATGCCGTGGGAGTTTATGGCGATCGTCAAGGCGATGATTGAAGAAGATAATTATCCTGATTTCATTGTCGTCGATGGTGCAGAAGGCGGTACGGGTGCTGCGCCTGTGGAGTTCATGGATTCGGTGGGGATGCCGCTGGTCGATGCGCTGATTTTTGTCCAAAATACTTTGGTCGGTGCGGGCATTCGCGATAAGATCAAAATCGGCGTCAGTGGCAAAATCATCAGTGCCTTTGACATTGCCAAGATGATGAGCTTGGGGGCGGATTGGTGCAACTCGGCGCGTGGCTTTATGTTTGCGGTGGGCTGTATCCAGTCACGCTCATGCCATACCAACAAATGCCCAACTGGTGTCGCCACCCAAGACCCTGCTCGCCAAAAAGCATTGGATGTGCCTGATAAGTCGCGCCGCGTGAAAAACTTCCACGGCAATACACTAAAAGCACTGTCAGGTCTGGTCGGTGCAGCAGGGCTGAATCACCCAAGTGAACTGAAGCCACATCACATCGTCCGTCGCCAGCCAGACGGCTGGATTAAGCTGTTGTCCGAGCATTATCAGTTCATCGACTCAGGTTCGCTATTGACAGGTGATTGTGGTCGTCGTGTGCTGGATGATATGTGGAAGCTTGCTGATCCGAACAGCTTTCAGGCGATGAGCATCGCTGATGAGATCGTTGATGCTGAGAATGAGCGTCGCCGTCATTGATTGATTTTGAAATAAATCACCATCAAAAAAGCCATTGGATACTCCCAATGGCTTTTTGTTTTCTTGCTCTTCACTCCCTACTCTTAGAAAAACCCCAACGCCTTTGGTGAATAGCTGACCAATAGGTTTTTGGTTTGTTGATAATGATCAAGCATCATCTTGTGTGTCTCACGGCCAATGCCTGATTTTTTGTAGCCACCAAAAGCGGCATGAGCAGGGTAAATATGGTAGCAGTTGGTCCATACACGACCTGCTTGGATAGCACGGCCAGCACGATAAGCGATCGTGCCGTCACGGCTCCAAACGCCTGCGCCCAGACCGTACATGGTGTCGTTAGCGATGGCGATGGCTTCATCAAAGTCTTTGAAAGTGGTTACCGACAGCACAGGGCCAAAGATTTCTTCTTGGAAAATCTCCATGCTGTTCTCACCCTTAAAGATGGTCGGCTCGATATAAAATCCACCATCTACCTCGCTGCGAGCTTCGCCGCCAGTCAAGACTTCTGCCCCTTCAGCTTTACCTTTGGCGATACAGCCTAAGATTTTGTCTTGCTGCTCTTGGGATGCTTGAGCGCCGATCATGGTGTCGGTATCAAGCGGATGACCAGTTTTGATGTTCTTGACACGCTCAACGGCTTTTTTCAAGAAAGCTTCGGCGATACTTTCGTGTACCAGTGCACGAGATGGGCAGGTGCAGACTTCGCCTTGGTTTAGGGCGAACATTGCAAAGCCTTCCAAAGCCTTATCCAAGAATTCATCTTCACGATCCATGACATCAGCAAAGAAGATGTTTGGCGATTTGCCACCCAGCTCAAGCGTCACAGGGATGATATTTTCGGTGGCGTATTGCATGATTTTTTGACCGACTTCGGTTGAGCCTGTGAAGGCGACTTTGCCGATGCGTGGATTGGTCGCAAGCGGTGTGCCGACTTCAGGGCCAAAGCCGTTGACCACATTGAGCACGCCTTTTGGTAGCAAATCTTCAATCAGCTCAATGAGCACCATGATACTAACAGGCGTTTGCTCAGCAGGCTTAAGTACGATGCAGTTACCCGCCGCTAGCGCAGGGGCGATTTTCCATGCTGCCATCAAAATTGGGAAGTTCCAAGGGATAATCTGACCCACCACACCAATCGGCTCGTGGAAATGATACGCGACAGTGTCGTCATCGATTTGGCTGATGCTGCCTTCTTGGCTACGGATACAGCCAGCAAAATAGCGGAAATGGTCAATCGCCAGTGGAATATCAGCTGCCAAAGTCTCACGGATTGGCTTACCATTCTCCCAAGTCTCAGCGACGGCAAGCGTCTCAAGATTGGCTTCTAGGCGGTCGGCGATTTTTAATAATAAGGCTGAGCGTTCGGTCGGTGAAGTTTTGCCCCAAGCGTCCTTGGCAGCGTGTGCCGCATCAAGTGCCAGCTCAATATCTTTGGCATTGGATTTGGCGACTTTGGCAAAGGACTTGCCATCGACCGGTGAGATGTCGTCAAAATATTCCCCATCCACAGGGGCAACCCATTGCCCACCGATGAAATTGTCATATTTTTCCTTGAAATTGACTTTACTGCCTTCGGTATTTGGATTGGCATAGCGCATGATAAGTTCCTTTTTTTGTTGATTGTTTGATCATCAACTGACCAAGGACACAGTGACATCCTTGTATCACTTGATGACTTTATAATGCATGAAAATTGGTACAAATGTCCACATAATTTGTAGATAATTTGTATCCATTTATTGCAATATTCTAACTTGTGCGTGCTCGTTTGGTAGTTACTTGATTTGATACAACTTTTTGTAAAAACCACCAGAGTTGTTTAATAAAATTACAAAAACGCGAGCGATCACGAAATCAGATAAAATCAAGTAAGTAATAAGTAAGTAAAGTGTAAGCTTTGGGATTAAAAGATGAAAAATCGATGATTTTTGTGCCGAAAAAAGCGTTTGCAACTTGTTATCTTGCAAAAAAAGGCGTACACTATAGCGTGGTATGTCTTTTATCAAGACGCACAGTTTGTCGCCACCGTTTAACAAGCTTGTTAGGCATGGCGATATAATGTTTACTAACTCATGGCGTAATAACAATGACAAACAGTAAAGAGACGGTGGCGTTTTTAAACACCGAATTGGCGGCAGACAGTGCAGCCTATGTCGAAGCACTGTATGAACAATACCTAGAAGATAAAAATAGTGTCAGCGAAGACTGGCAGACTTATTTTGCGGATTATCGTCAAGACAATGACGCACCACACAATGCCATTAAAGAGCAGTTCTTGCTTTTGGCGCGCAACCAAACCAACGCACCGCGTGCAGCAGCTGGCGCATCAAGCGAAGCCAATCCAAAACAAATGGCGGTGCAGCAGCTGATCTCATCTTATCGTCGCCGTGGTCATCGCATGGCGAACCTAGATCCACTAGGGCTACAAGATCGCCCACGCCTAGAAGAGCTGACTTTGGCTTATCATGGTCTATCTGAAGCAGATCTAGACACCGTATTCCCAACCAACGACCTTGCCATCGGCAAAGATACCGCAACCTTGCGCGAGATCATCGAAATCCTAGAGCGCGTCTATTGCGGCAGCATCGGTTATGAATATATGCATGTATTCACCGCCACCGAAAAACGCTGGTTCGAGAATTATATCGAATCAAATCACGGTCATATCCGCTTTGATAAAGCCAAAAAATTAGAAATCTTCGAGCGTCTGAACGCAGCTGAAGGCTTGGAAAAATACCTTGCGCGTAAATACACAGGTGTGAAGCGTTTCGGTCTAGAAGGCGGTGAAAGCTTCATCCCTGCAGTGCACGAGATGGTGCAGCGCGTCGGTGGCTATGGCTCAAAAGAAGCCGTCATCGGTATGGCGCACCGCGGTCGTCTGAACTTGCTTGTCAATATCTTGGGCAAAAACCCAAGCGATCTGTTCGATGAATTTGATGGTAAAGTACAGCCTGTCAATGGCTCAGGCGATGTGAAATACCACAACGGTTTTTCATCGAATGTGATGACACCAGGTGGCGAGATGCACCTTGCTTTGGCGTTCAACCCATCGCATCTAGAGATCGTCTCACCTGTACTACAAGGCTCAGTGCGTGCGCGTCAAGCTCGCCGCTCAGAAGAGTACGGCTATGACATCGACAACAGCACTGTATTGCCGATCGTTGTGCATGGTGATGCTGCCTTTGCAGGTCAAGGTGTGAACCAAGAAACTTTCCAAATGTCACAAACACGCGCCTACAAGACAGGCGGTACTGTGCATATCGTGATCAATAACCAAGTTGGTTTCACCACTTCTCGTCCAGAAGACGCGCGCTCTACTGAATATTGTACTGATGTCGCAAAAATGGTACACGCACCGATCCTTCATGTCAATGGTGATGATCCAGAAGCGGTAGTATTTGCATCGCAGCTGATGGTGGACTATCGCCGTGAATTTGGCAAAGACATCGTACTTGACATCGTCTGCTACCGCCGTAACGGTCATAACGAATCAGATGAGCCATCAGCCACTCAGCCGCTGATGTACGCTGTCATCAAAAAACTACCAACCACGCGCACCAAATATGCCGAGCAGCTGATCAAAGAAGGCGTATTGACCGCCGAAGAAAGCAGCAAGTTCGAAGATGATTATCGTGTAGCACTAGACAATGGTCAAAATGTCGCCAACGGTTGGGTCAGCGAGCCAAATACCGAACTGTTCGTGGATTGGAAACCTTACCTAGGTCATAAGCTTGTCGATGACTGGGAAACTGGTGTCGATATTGAAAAACTAAAAGCCTATGGCGAAGCGATGGCGAAGATTCCAGAAGGCTTCACCTTGCAGCGTCAAGTGGCAAAAGTCATCGAGCAACGCCTAGCCATGCAAACTGGTCAAGAGCCACTGAACTGGGGTGCGGCTGAGACTTTGGCTTATGCAAGTCTTGCCGATGAAGGTTCATTGGTGCGTATCACTGGTGAAGATGTCGGTCGTGGTACTTTCTCACACCGTCACAGCGAGCTGTACAATGTCAATGACGGCAGTATGTACATTCCGCTACAGCACATCTCTCCAAATCAAGCCCGTTTTGCAACTTATAACTCACTGCTATCGGAAGAAGCGGTATTAGCGTTCGAATACGGCTATGCGACCACTGTGCCAAATGCACTGATTGTATGGGAGGCGCAGTTCGGTGACTTCGCGAACGGTGCGCAAGTGGTCATCGACCAGTTCATCTCATCAGGTGAGACCAAGTGGCAGCGCGTCTGTGGTTTGACCATGCTATTGCCACATGGCTTTGAAGGTCAAGGTCCTGAGCATTCATCAGCGCGTCTTGAGCGTTTCTTGCAGCTATGTGCCGAAGACAATATGCAAGTCATCACACCGACGACTCCTGCGCAGATTTTCCATGCATTGCGTCGCCAGGTATTGCGCCCGATCCGTAAGCCATTGGTGGTAATGTCACCAAAAAGCCTACTTCGTCATCCATTAGCGACTTCTGAGCTGTCAGAATTGGCAACAGGTAAGTTTGAAACCGTATTGCCAGAGATCGATACCATCGACAACAGCAAAGTGACTCGCCTAGTGCTATGTGGTGGTAAAGTTTACTACGATCTACTGGATCAACGCCGCAAACTGGGTCAAGAGCATGTGGCGATCGTTCGTATCGAGCAGCTATATCCACTGCCAGAAGCGCGCATTCTAGAAGAGATCGCTAAGTATCCAAATCTAGAAGAGATCATCTGGTCACAAGAAGAGCCATTGAACCAAGGTGCTTGGTACTATCTAGCACCGGAACTATATCGCATCGTCGTGCCTGCGCCTACTAAGGCGAAAATCATCGCACCGTCAGCACGCCCAGCGGCGGCTGCCCCTGCGACAGGCTCACCGAAGATGCACGCAGAACAACAAAAAGCCCTGATTGCACAAGCATTGGGTGTGACTGTTGATGCACTACAATAATCGCTTGCAGCCAAATCGATGACTGTCGGTTTGGCTGTCTTTACTTTTTACAATAAAATCAAAATTTTATAAACTTGAAGGAGTTTATTATGGCTGAAATCAAAGCCCCAGTATTCCCAGAATCAGTTCAAGACGGTACGATTGTTGAGTGGCATGTTGCCGAAGGCGAAGCGGTCAGCCGTGATCAGCTGTTGGCTGAAGTTGAGACCGATAAAGTTGTTCTAGAAATCGTTGCACCAGATGACGGCGTTGTGACCAGCATCGTGAAGAAAGTTGATGACACTGTACTGTCAGCTGAAGTGGTTGCGACTTTTGAAGCGGGTGCAGCTGCACCAGCAGGCGAAACCAAAGTTGCTAGCAAAGATGAAGCTGATGGCAACACCACAGTAGATCCTGCATCTGTTGCAGCTCCAGTACAGCCAAAAGCTGACACTGGCGCTGAAGGTGATTTTAAAGATCAAAGCCCGGCTGTGCGTAAAGCTGCTAAAGAAACTGGCGTTAATCCTGCTGATGTCCAAGGCTCAGGCCGTGGCGGTCGCGTGACCAAATCAGACATGGTAAACCCAACCTTGAAATCAGACAACGGTCAAGTGATCGCAACAGCTGTTGGTCAGCGTATCGAAAAACGCGAACCAATGACGCGTCTTCGTAAGCGTATCGCTGAGCGTCTATTGTCAGCCACTCAAGAAACTGCAATGCTGACCACTTTCAACGAAGTAAACATGAAGCCATTGATGGATCTGCGTGCTAAGTACAAAGATCGCTTCGAAAAACGCCACGGCGTAAAACTTGGCTTTATGTCACTATTTGTGAAAGCTGCAACCGAAGCACTAAAACGCTTCCCAGCAGTGAACGCATCAATCGATGGCAACGACATCATCTATCATGGCTACTATGATGTGGGCGTGGCAGTATCTTCTGACCGCGGTCTGGTTGTACCTGTCCTACGCGACACCGATGTGATGAGCATGGCTGATGTCGAAGCAGGCATCCGCGACTACGCGATCAAAGCACGCGAAGGCAAGCTATCTATCGAAGAGATGACTGGCGGTACTTTCACCATCACCAATGGCGGTGTATTTGGTTCACTACTATCAACCCCAATCATCAACCCACCACAAACTGCTATCCTAGGTATGCACGCAATCAATGAGCGTCCAATGGCAGTCAATGGTGAAGTGGTTATCCTACCAATGATGTATCTTGCGCTATCTTATGACCATCGCCTCATCGATGGTAAAGAAGCGGTACAGTTCCTAGTGACCATCAAGGAGCTGATCGAAGATCCACAAATGCTACTACTAGACCTATAATGTCTGTGGTGTAATTCATACAAAGGATTGTCAGCCGATGGCTTGGCAATTCTTTGTCCATTTTATAAATCGATAATAAAGAGTGTGTTATGAAACAATCATATGATCTAGTCGTCATCGGCGGTGGCCCAGGTGGCTATGAAGCGGCAATCCGTGGTGCACAGCTTGGCTTTAGCGTCGCGTGTATCGAAAAGCGTGTACACAAAGGCGAACCAGCACTTGGTGGTACTTGCTTGAATGTCGGCTGTATCCCATCAAAAGCATTGCTTGACAGCTCACATCGCTATGAAGCAACCAAGCATGAGCTGGCTGAACACGGCATCACCACAGGCGAGGTGAATATCGATATCGCTAAGATGCTTGAGCGTAAAGATGCCATCGTCAAAGGCCTAACTGCTGGTGTGGCAGGCCTACTAAAAGGCAATGGCGTGGACTGGCTACAAGGCTGGGGTACGCTGGTTGATGGTAAATCAGCTGAAAAACAAGTGAAATTCACTTCACTAGAAGGCGAAGAGTCTGCCATCACTGCTAAGTATGTCATCCTAGCGGCAGGTTCTGTGCCAATCGAAATCCCAGTTGCTAAGACTGACGGCGAGTACATCGTTGATTCAACTGGCGCACTAGAGTTCGCTGAAGTGCCAAAACGCCTAGGCGTAATCGGTGCAGGCGTAATCGGTCTTGAGCTTGGTTCTGTATGGCGTCGCCTAGGTGCTGAAGTCGTCGTTTATGAAGCGATGCCTGAGTTCTTGGCAGTGGCTGATAAAGAAATCTCAAAAGAAGCAGCTAAGCTACTGAAAAAACAAGGTCTAGACATCCGTGTCGATACCAAAGTGACCAATGCAGAAGTGGTCAATGGCGAAGTGGTTGTAACCACTGATGTTAAAGGCGAAGTAAAAACCGAAACCTTTGATAAACTAATCGTCTGCGTCGGCCGTCGTGCTTATAGCGAAAAACTACTTGCCGAAGGCTGTGGCATCGAGCTGACTGAGCGTGGCTTGGTAGCAGTAGATGATCAGTGCAAAACCAACCTAGACGGCGTCTATGCCATCGGTGACCTAGTGCGTGGCCCAATGCTTGCGCACAAAGCGATGGAAGAAGGAATGATGGCAGTTGAGCGTATCCACGGCGAAAAAGCGCAAGTGAACTACGACACCATCATCAGCGTCATCTACACACATCCAGAAATCGCATGGGTGGGTCTGACCGAAGAAGCTGCCATCGCCAAAGGTCATGAAGTCAAAACTGGTACATTTAGCCTGGCAGCTAACGGCCGTGCACTAGCACAAGGCGAAGGCATGGGCTTGGTCAAAGTCGTGGCAGATGCCAAAACTGACCGCCTACTAGGTATGCACATGGTCGGCGTGGGTGCAGGTGACATCGTCCACCAAGGCATGATTGCGATGGAATTTGTATCTAGCATTGAAGATCTACAGTTGATGACTTTTGCTCACCCAACTGTCTCTGAAGCGGTGCATGAAGCGGCACTATCTGCTGATGGCCGTGCAATCCACGCTATCCAACGCAAAAAACGCAAGTAATCAATAAACTGATTGATTTAACTTACGTTTGATACGCCCCAAAAGTTTTGCGCTTTTGGGGTGTTTTTTGTGGCAAAATAACACAAAAACTAGCACCCATCGATGACAGGAGTATCGATAGATGGCGACAAAAGCACGCAAATCCAATAAGCAAGGGGCGGTTTACCTGCTTGAAATGCTTAAGAAAATTCCCAAACAGCCCAAAAGCATCAGCAGTAGCGAGCTACATCATGCACTGACGGCACAGGGCTACACACTTAGCCTGCGTACGCTGCAGCGGGATCTACAGTCATTGTGCGATGCATTTGGGATTATTTGTGATGATCGTCAGACGCCTTATCGTTATCAGTGGTCGGCGCAGTCTTCTGGCGTGAGCATTTCGCAGATGAATGACCAAGAAGCTCTGTTGTTGCAGTTGGCATATCAGCATCTGAAGCATTTTTTGCCAAATTCTGCCAAGACATCATTGGAGTCGCTCTTTATGCAAGCAGGCTATGAGCTGTATCATCGGGATGCGACCGATGATCATGCCAAAGCATGGATGAAAAAAGTTGCCATTGCACCGATGGCTCAGCCATTATTGCCCCCTGTGATTTTGCCTGAAGTGCTCGATGCCATCAGCACAGCCCTGTATGACAATCGATATTTGACCATCAAATATGCCAATCAAACTCAGCGTCGCCACAATCTTAGCAGTGAATACAGCATAAAGCCTTTGGCGCTCGTGCAACAAGGGAGCAACCTGTATCTGGTCGCACAGTTTGATGGCTTTGATGATATTCGTCATTTGGCACTGCATCGCTGTCAGGCGGCAGCTGTGTCGTCGCTGACATTTGAGTATCCGAGTGGGTTTGATTTATCGGATTATATCAATCAGCAGGCGGGTTTTGGTTTTGGGCGAAAGCGGATTTGCCTTGAGTTTTGTATTGATGCAATTGAAGGATTTCATCTGACCGAGACGCCATTATCAGCCGATCAAGTGATACAGGCGCATGATGGCTATTATCATGTCCGTGCAACCGTGATGGATAGCGATATGCTAGATCGCTGGCTCAATGGCTTTGGCGAGAGTGTGTGGCAGGTGAAAAAGACGGTGGTGGTGTGATGTGCGACACAGATTGTCGCCAAATCGTGTTATCATGATAAAAAATAGCAGGAGAGTATTATGAGTACGACAGGTTCAGATCCAAAATTGGATGTCTATAAGATTGATAAAGTGTACGAACAAGGTCTATCCATCCCTAATTATCAGCGGCCGTATAAATGGAGCATGGAGAATGTGCGGCAGCTACTTGACGACCTAAATCATCATTGTATCAATCAACTAAACAGCACCTATCGTCTGGGTACTTTAGTGATTCACAAAGATAAAGATAAATGTGATATCGTTGATGGTCAGCAGCGCTTGGTGACTTTGGCGTTGATTTTGCATCATTTGGATAATAATGATGAAAGTGTTGAGAAATTTTTGGGTAACAAATTCGCCCACCCAATCAGCCAATATAATATCAACCATAATTATCAACTGATTAAGCAGTACCTAGGCGCATTGGATGACAACAGTAAAACAAGCTTGCGGGAATTTATCCAAAAGCAGTGTGAGTTTGTTTGGATTGAGCTGACCAATCAAAGTGAAGCGTTTCAGTTTTTTGATTCACAAAATGCTCGTGGCAAAAGTCTTGCACCGTATGATTTGCTCAAAGCGTATCATCTGCGTGCCATCCCATCTGATCATCCAAATAAGCTTGACTATGTCATGCGTTGGGAGCGAGCTGTTGATGGCAAGCCAAGCCTGGATCAAGTCATTAGCGAAACATTGTTTAGCTTGCGTCAGTGGTCAAAATCTCGTCGGGCAGATGAGTTTACGGCCAAGCAGCTGTCTGTATTTAAAGGCGTAACGCTTGATGCGCCTTATCCCTATCTCAATGCTGTGCGTGCCAATTTGGCATTATACCAAGAGCACCAAGCAAATCCATGGCGTATGGTACAGCCATCGCCATCGCCGTTTCAGACCACGCAGCCATTGATTGATGGTGAGTTGTTTTTTATGTATATCGATCATTATGTGCAGATGTATCATCGGTTGTTTGATAAAGATCAAGGCGTGTTAAATGGCTATTTTTTACCCTATGGTGCTCGTGATGCTAGCTCAGATAAAGTCAGCTACTTGGATGCGATGAACTATAAGGGTGCGCATCGTGCAGGCGATGGCTATTTACGCATCTTATTTTATGCGATGGTCTTGATGTATTATGATAAATTTGCAACGCATGGCTTGGATGTGGCGTTATCTCGGATTTTTTATTGGGTGTTTCGAGTGCGTCTGGAGCAAGACCGCATTGATTGGGGTACGATTGAAAAAATCGTCGCTGAGCGTGATGACTTGTTCGATGTGTTGTTGTACGCCATCCATCCTAAGCAAATTGCCAATTTTGTCGTGACACCTTTATCCAAGTCTAATGGTAAGTCCAACAAATTGGCAGAATATCTATCAGTACCAGAGCCATCATCACAAGGGGAGTAGTAATGAGCGAAGCAGTCAAATTATTAACAATCAAGGATCTATTAAGCCAAGATCAATATCTAATCCCTGTCTATCAGCGCAACTATGCATGGGGTAGCGATGAGATTGGGCAGTTGGTTTGGGATTTGTATAAAGCTTTTGAGCAGGATAAGAATAAGGCTTATTATCTTGGCACTTTGGTGGTGTATCAGCGAGCTGATGGCAAGTATGAAGTCATTGATGGTCAGCAGCGCTTGACGACTTTGCATATTTTGAATCAGTGCTTGTCCAAGTTTGATGGCAGTTGTACATTGCGTGAAGTTCAGTGGGGTGAGAAATCGATGACCAACCTTGACTTTGAATCTCGTCCAGAGTCCAAGGCGCAAATCGATGATCCAAAGATAGCGATAAAAACCGATAGCAGTATCGCTTGTGGCTTTGATGAAATGTGGCAGGCATTGATGAATCTTAAAAATTTGAATGGCATAAAATCCGAAGGTGATAAGCTATTGATTGATTCATTTAAAAAATTTATCAATGAACAAGTAAAAATCTGCCGCACCATCGTGCCTGAAGATACAGATTTGAACCATTATTTTGAAATCATGAACACACGCGGCGAACAGCTTGAAAAGCATGAAATCATCAAGGCGCAGTTGATGGGTAAATTAGACCAAAAAGACCAAAAAGACCAAAAAGACCAAAAAGCATTTGCGATGATTTGGGATGCCTGTTCGGATATGAGTCGCTTTGCGGTATCGGGCTTGCCGACCAATATGCGAGAGAAATACTTCAAACAAAACTTTATTGATAAACAATGCAGCTTAGAATTTGATGAATTTAAAGATTTATTAACACAGGCAAATAAAAATCAGCAGAATCAATCGAATGCTGCAATGTCAATACTAGATTTGATTGATCCAGAGCAAAACCCATCCATCGAAAAACCCAAAGATGATAATCATGCCGATGATGGCAAATACCAATCGGTGATTGATTTTCCAAACTTTTTATTGCATGTGCTAAAAGTGCGAGAAACGGTAACGGACGAAAAAGAAAAAATCAGCTTGGATGATGAGTCTTTGCTGACAGCGTTTGAATCTTTGAAGGATGCAGAAGCAGTGAAGCGATTTGCGATGGATTTGTTAAAATGCCGTTTGTTGTTTGATTATTATGTCATCAAACAGGATAATCGCAAGGCAAGTGACGGGACGGAGGTTAAATGGGCGATTTTACAGCCTGAGCTGAGTAAGAATAAGAGTATCTATGCCAAAAATACTTTTCAAACCAACAAGGAGGAGTCTGAATTTAACGAGCATCTGGTGATGGTGCAGGCGATGTTTCATGTGTCGCATCCGAGCCGTATTTATAAAACTTGGCTACAGGATGTTTTGGCGTATTTGTGGAAGAATCATGATCAGACTAAAGATGAAGATTTTGATAAGAAGTTTCTTAATAAACTGCATTGTTTAGCACATGGCTATTACCAAAAACAAAAACAGCAGGGCAAACTAAGCTACCCTAATGTGTCTTATTTTATGCTCAATTATGTTGATTATCGTTTGTGGTATCAGTGGAAAGAAGAGCGTACAGAGTTTTTTGGTCAGTATGTAGAGAGTCAAAACAAAGATGCCGAAAAATTAAAAGCAGCTTTTGCTAAGTTTGTCTTTATGCATCGCTCATCGATTGAACATTGTTATCCACGCCATCCAGAAGATAAATCCAATCGAAAAACAGGTGATGATTTAATAGTACTGAATCAATTGGGCAATCTGTGTTTGGTAAGTCATAGCGAAAACTCACGATTATCCAATCTGATGCCTGATGCAAAATGCGGAAAAGTCATCGCACGGCTCAATAGTGGGCGTAGCACCCAAAGCCTAAGTCAGCTAATCATGCTAATGCATGAAACATGGGATATAAATGCGATTGAAAGTTATACAGACAAATTAGAAAAACTTGATCAAAAAATCAAATTGAACCCATTGCTCAATAATAAATAACCGCCATTGTGCGGTTATTTATTATGCACTCTCCTGTATGCGACACAAAATGTCGCACTATGTTGTTATACTGCCCTCAGTGCCTAGTAAAAAAGTGATTGTCTCACCAATAGCAAGTCTGCGCTTAATATGATCAGCATGTGCGATCTTGATGAAAAAACTTCATCTGTTGCAGCTGATTGGGTTTGTGATGTGAGCCAAAGGTAGCGATACGCTATTAAGCGTGGTTGTTATTTATAAGATTTACCTATAAATTACAGCGCATTTCAGGCATGAGATATTAATAAACTGATGCTCTGATTATACAGATATTCCGACATATTTATCAGAAAAAACATAGAATTAACCAAAGTATGATGGCTAAAACTTTAGACAAGGGCTGATTTATAAGTTATTTTTCTGATAATAGTGAAAATATCTGAAATAGTGACAGGTGGTGCCGATGGGTGTTTTTTTTATTCCAAAATTGCATAAAAATTATAATGATTTTTTAAGAAATTGGCTTTTACTTTAGACCAAATTATGGTTTAATTTAGTAAATTTAGAAACAATTAGCAGTAATTGGCAACAATTTTTATACATATCAGCTTCAATAGGATTTTGTGATGAATAAAGTATTTAAAGTGGTGTTCAATCGAACGACTCAACAATGGACAGTGACATCTGAGCTGGCTCGTGGTGCGGTCAAATCATCAAGCAGTGAAGTCAAAAAACCATCTTTAATAAAGGCGGTGAGTACGGCTACACTGGCGATGGTGGTGGCGTCTGCATCGGTGACTGCGGTGGCTTTTGATGATCTTGAGCTTGATTTTGAAATGACGGATGAGCAGTATCATAAAAATGTCGCCGCTCAGACAACGCCTACTGCGCCAAACACGACGCCTTCGCACACCGTTGAGATCGATGGTACTGTGCTGCCGCCAGCAACCAGTCCGACGCCTGTGCATGAAGTTGTGATCGATGGTGAGGTCTTGGCACCTGCACCAAAAACCGAACCGATGCCAAGCACACCTGTGACACCACCGACTTCTGGGCATAATGTGACGATCGATGCTGATCCAAATGAAGTGACAAATCCGACGCCAAACACGATGCTTGCGACGGTGGCTTATGTCGATGCACAAAATCAAGCGCAGGATGCAGCGATCGCAACCAAGGCTGATCAAGTTACGCTGGATGCGCTGAATGAAAAAGTCAGTCAAATGGATAAGGGCAAAGCAACCAAGCAATCGGTAGGTGCTGCGACAAAAAGTATCAGTGAAATTAAGACCCAATTAACCACCTTGTCTGAACAAGTGGATGCCAAAGCAGATGCCACAACTGTCACCACATTGGCAGAAAAAGTAGATACCAAAGCAAGCAAAGATGAAGTATCAGCAGCACTAACTCAAGCGGCTTCACATGCAGAAGGTTATGCGGATCGTAAAGATGCTGTTATCAAAACACTTGCAGATGCCGCTCAAACTACTGCTAATAAAGCACAACAAACTGCTGATGCAAACACTCAAGCAATTGCAACCAAAGCAGATGCTACCACTGTCACCACATTGGCAGAAAAAGTAGACACCAAAGCAAGCAAAGATGAAGTATCAGCAGCACTAACTCAAGCGGCTTCACATGCAGAAGGTTATGCGGATCGTAAAGATGCTGTTATCAAAACACTTGCAGATGCCGCTCAAACTACTGCTAATAAAGCACAACAAACTGCTGATGCAAACACTCAAGCAATTGCAACCAAAGCAGATGCTACCACTGTCACCACATTGGCAGAAAAAGTAGACACCAAAGCAAGCAAAGATGAAGTATCAGCAGCACTAACTCAAGCGGCTTCACATGCAGAAGGTTATGCGGATCGTAAAGATGCTGTTATCAAAACACTTGCAGATGCCGCTCAAACTACTGCTAATAAAGCACAACAAACTGCTGATGCAAACACTCAAGCAATTGCCACTAAAGCAGATGTTACCACCGTCACTGCTTTGTCTGACAAGGTAAACACTAAGGCAGACACTGAAACTGTTAATGCTTTATCTACAAAAGTAGACACCAAAGCAAGCAAAGATGAAGTATCAGCAGCACTGACTCAAGTGGCTTCACATGCAGAAGGTTATGCGGATCGTCAAGATGCCGTTATCAAAGCACTGGCAGATGCCGCTCAAACTACTGCTAATAAAGCACAACAAACTGCTGATGCAAACACTCGAGCAATTGCCACTAAAGCAGATGTTACCACCGTCACTGCTTTGTCTGACAAGGTAAACACCAAAGCAGACACTGAAACTGTTAATGCTTTATCTACAAAAGTAGACACCAAAGCTGACATCAGCTATGTCGATGCTCAAAACCAAGCGCAAGATGCTGTCATTGCCACCAAAGCAGATGCCACAACTGTCACTGCTTTATCTACAAAAGTAGATACCAAAGCCGATCAATCAGCTTTGAATGAACTTAGCCAAACTGTTGCTACCAAAGCAGATGCTACAACTGTCACTGCTTTGACAGAAACTGTGAACACTAAAGCTGACATCAGCTATGTCGATGCTCAAAACCAAGCGCAAGATGCTGTCATTGCTACCAAAGCAGATGCTATAACTGTTAATGCTTTATCTACAAAAGTAGACAGCAAAGCAAGCAAAGATGAAGTATCAGCGGCACTAACTCAAGTGGCTTCACACGCAGAAGGTTATGCGGATCGTGTTGTTCGTGATATGAAAGTGGATATTGACAAGGCTCAATCGGCTGCTGAAACTGCAGCAACAGCCGCCAAAGCTTCACAAGATGCGGCAGCTACTTCTGCGAACACTGCCAACACTTCAGCTGCCAATGCTGCTCAATCAGCGACAACTGCTGCAGAACAAGCCAAAACTGCAACTGCAGCCCAGGCTGCAGCTACCCAGTCTGCAAGCGATGCTCAAAACTCAGCCACTGCCGCACAGCAAGCACAAACTGCTGCCACTGTATCTGCGACAAAAGCAGCTGATTCAGCCCAAACTGCCCAAGTCGCTCAAGTTAAAGCAGTCGAACAAGCGGCCGCTGCTGAAAAATCAGCAACCGCTGCAACCGGCGCGCAAATCGCCGCCGCAACTTCAGCTGATAAAGCCCAGATCGCTCAATCGGCTGCTGAAACTGCAGCAACAGCCGCCAAAGCTTCACAAGATGCGGCAGCTACTTCTGCGAACACTGCCAACACTTCAGCTGCCAATGCTGCTCAATCAGCGACAACTGCTGCAGAACAAGCCAAAACTGCAACTGCAGCCCAGGCTGCAGCTACCCAGTCTGCAAGCGATGCTCAAAACTCAGCCACTGCCGCACAGCAAGCACAAACTGCTGCCACTGTATCTGCGACAAAAGCAGCTGATTCAGCCCAAACTGCCCAAGTCGCTCAAGTTAAAGCAGTCGAACAAGCGGTCGCTGCTGAAAAATCAGCAACCGCTGCAACCGGCGCGCAAATCGCCGCCGCAACTTCAGCTGATAAAGCCCAGATCGCTCAATCGGCTGCTGAAACTGCAGCAACAGCCGCCAAAGCTTCACAAGATGCGGCAGCTACTTCTGCGAACACTGCCAACACTTCAGCTGCCAATGCTGCTCAATCAGCGACAACTGCTGCAGAACAAGCCAAAACTGCAACTGCAGCCCAGGCTGCAGCTACCCAGTCTGCAAGCGATGCTCAAAACTCAGCCACTGCCGCACAGCAAGCACAAACTGCTGCCACTGAGCAAGCTGCCGCTGCCAAAGCGTCACAACAAGACGCATCTGCATCGGCCGCCATTGCCACCGAACAGGCAAGCATCGCCCAAACTGCCGCAACCGTTGCCACCGACTCAGCGCAGCAAGCCAAAATCTTGGTGGCAGACGCCCAACAACTGACCAGCGAAGTACGCACCACCGCAGCCAATGCAGAGCAGCTGGCCAATCAGGCGAATACCACCGCAGCCAGCGCTTTGGCCATCGCTGAAAATAAAGCCGATGCCGGTGTGGTGGCAGCTCTGGGTCAGCAGGTGGCTGCACACGGCACAGCGATCGAGACACTAAATACCCAAACGCTGCAACACACTCAAGCCATCAGCCGCTTGGATACCCAAGTCGGTGCGCTTGACAACAAAGTCACCGCACTGTCTGGCAGAATGGATGTGCTAGAAAAAGACTTTGAAAGCGGCATGGCGGCGAACGCAGCATTGAGCGGTCTGTTCCAACCTTATGGCATCGGCAGATTTAACGCAACTGCAGCGATCGGCGGCTATCAGTCACAGCAGGCCGTCGCCGTCGGCGCAGGCTACCGCTTTAATCAAAACTTTGCTACCAAAATGGGTGTTGCCACCAGCACCAATGGTGGCGGTACAGCCTATAATGTCGGCGTTAATTTTGAATGGTAATTCGCCATCATCAAAAAAACCGAGCCATCATGAACCGACCCCCAATTCTTAGACACTAAGATTAACGGTTAAGGTTTCATCAAGGACTGAGTTCTGTATTGTACAGGACTCAGTCCTTTTAATTTGCTCTTTATTCTATCATGGTTGTAGTAGTGAATGTACTCATCAATCACTTTTCTAAGCTCATCTGGTGAAGTGAATTTAGTTTTCTCATAAAATATCTCTTCTTTTAATGTCCCAAAGAAACTCTCTATCACTGCATTATCCAAGCAGTTACCTTTTCTTGACATACTTTGGATAATGTCATTGTCTTTTAAGGTTTGTTGGTAATTGCTCATTTGATAATGCCAGCCTTGGTCAGAATGCAAGATGGGTTTGTCATCACCAGTTAGCGTTGTTATGGCTTTGTGTAGCATGTCTTGCACTAACTCATAAGTCGGTCTGTCTTTGATACTGTAGCTAATGATCTCACCATTATACAAATCAATGATGGGTGATAAATACAGCTTTTGCTCTTTGATACCGCCATCATAAGTTTTGCTTTGTATTTTAAACTCAGTGACATCTGTTGCCCATTTATGATTGGGCTTGTCTGCTTTAAAATCACGGTTTAAGACATTGGTAGCGATTTTGCCTACTCGTCCACGGTAAGTGCTGTGTTTGCTTCGCTTACGACGAATTACTGCTTTAAGCCCAAGCTCGTGCATTAGCCGTTGCACTTTTTTATGATTGATAACAAAGCCTAACTGCTTTAGTGCTAGGGTAATACGCCGATAGCCATATCTGCCTTTGTGAGCGTGGTAGATGTTTTGGATTTTATCTTTGATAACAGTGTCTTGCTCAGGTCTGCTTAATTGTTTTAGATGATAGTAAAAAGTACTTCTTGGTAAGTGTGACACGTTAAGCAAATCATCAATCAGATAGGTTTGCCTTAATTCTTGCACAATCATCACTTTTTCTTGGGTGATGATGCGTTGTGTTTTTGACGAATTAAGGCATCGAGCTTTTTTAGATAAGCATTCTCAGCTTCTAGATATTGAATGCGTCTGAGTAACTCGGCGTGTTCATTGGTTAGTGTTTTATCTGTCCTGTCCACCTTGGCTGTTTTAGCTACTTTGCTTGTTTTCGTTGCTTTGGCTACTTTATCTGATTTATTGGTTGATTTGCTCATAGGTCTTCTGCCTTTAGGTTTGGGAGTAAGTCCCATGATACCATGAGTTTGATAAGCTTTTAACCATTGAAAGAGCACACTTGGGCTACTGATGTTTAATTCAGTGGCAACTGTTGGCATAGATTTGCCAGAGAGTAATTGTAATACTGCTGTGTGTTTAAATGCTGGTGAATAACTGGCTTTGCTTGTTCTTGGGCGAATGCCATCAATCCCATGAGTTTGGTAGAGTCTCACCCAGTTTTGGATGATAGAGCTTTCTATGCCAAAAAATTTGGCTGTCTGATTGTAACTATGTCCTGTTAAATAATGTTGAATGACGGACAGTTTAAAGTCCATTGTGTATTTGGTCATAAAAACACCCCAAAGGCTGTCTAACTTTTGGGGTGCGGTTCACATCAGCTCGGTTTTTTTATTTATAAATACTTATTATTTAAACTTCACCACACCCACGCCATCGGCTTTGGCATTTTGTTCTTGGATGATGGTGGTCTCATCAGGGGTGGGGCGGCGTTCGCTATGACCACAGTCGATGCACTCGATGTATTCATCAAACTGTGGGGTGAATACCTGAATCTGCACGACGACATCGACTTTTTTGCACGATGGGCAAGCGACGCCAGCCAAGAACTGGCGTTTTGGGCGATTGGATTGATAACGCATCACGACACCCTATGCCAAGCCACGATGACGAAGCAGTGCTTCATTGGTGGCCTTGCGACCGCGGAATGCCACATAGTTATCCTTGGCATCTCGTGAGCTGCCACGCGCCAAAATCTCAGCACGGAAGGTGCGACCAGTAGCAGAATTGAACACGCCATCTTCTTCAAATTTACCAAACGCATCCGCCGATAGCACTTCAGCCCAGATATACGAATAATAGCCACAGGCATAACCACCTGCAAAAATATGACTAAAGCCATTGCCAAATCGCTGATAGGTAGGCGGCATCACCACGGCAATCTCTTGGCGGACGGCATCGGCGACAGATAGGATGTCTGCATAACTGACATGACCAAAGTTTGCCATCGACTGAGTATGCAGACGCAAATCATACAGCCCAAACTCCATTTGGCGTAGGGTCTGTAGCCCTGTTTGGAAATTTTTGGTGCGAATCAGTGCGTCTTTTTTATCGTTTGGTAGTGGCTCGTCTGTGTCGATATGACGACTGATTTTTTGCAAGCCTTCATCGGTGATGGCAAAATTTTCCATAAACTGACTCGGTAGCTCGACCGCATCCCATTCCACGCCGCTGATACCTGCCACATCGGCGACATCCACTTCGGTCAATAGATGGTGCAGGGCATGGCCAAATTCATGGAATAAGGTATTGGCTTCGTCAAAAGATAGCAAGCTTGGCTTGTCATTCACCGGTGGGGCAAAATTCCCCACAATAAAGCCCACAGGCAAGGTGATGCTATCGCCTTGCTCGTTGCGTTTTTGGAAATCATCAAGCCATGCGCCGCCTTGCTTGCCACTACGGGCAAATAGGTCAAGATACAGACCGCCCAATAGCTCACCGCTATTTTCATCGCTTAATTGACAAAATAACACATCATCATGCCAAGCGGTATATGCCTGCTTATCCGCAACACTAATCACAACGCCAAATAAAGTGCGGCAAATATCAAACAGGCCATCTAGCACCACAGGCAAAGGGAAATAAGGACGCAGCTCATCAGAGGTTAGGCTGAATTTGGCTTGGCGGATTTTTTCGCTGACATAGGCGACATCCCAAGGCTTGAGCTCATCAATGCTCAAGGTTTTGGCAAAGTCTTGCAATTCGGCATATTCTGCCAATGCTTTTGGCTTGGCTTTGTTTGATAAATCTAATAAGAAAGCTTCGATTTCTTGGCTATTTTCGGCCATTTTGGTAGCCAGAGAATATTCGCTATAATCAGCCATGCCCAGCAGTTTGGCTTTTTGGGTACGCAGATTGATGATATCGGTCATCAGCGGCGAGTTGTCAAACTCTGTCGTATCAGGGCTTTGGTCAGATGCACGGGTGTTATAAGCATGATAAATCTCTTCACGCAACGCTCGGCTATCAGCAAAGCTAATCACCGCCAAATACATTGGAATATCAAGTGTCGCTACATAATCAGTTGGTATATGAGCATTGGGATGGGCAGTGCGATAGGCATCGCCTGCAGCCTTGAGCAGTGCCAAGCCATTCTCACTCATCCCTGATAACTCATCAGTAGTCAGTGGGCGAGCATAGTGGCGAGTGGCGTCCATCAGATTATCCGAAAACTTGGCGGATAGCAGGCTAAGCTTGCTTTGAATGTCGGCAAATTGTGCTTTTTTGGCATCATCGAGTGCCACGCCTGACAGCACAAAGCTTTGTAGGGCTTTTTTGATGGCTTGGCGTTGGGCATCGCTTTGGTGCTCATTTGGCAAGTGCTCAAAGCCGTCATGCACCGTCTGATATAGCTGATATAGTGCTTTTGACTGACCTACACGAGTGCCAAAGGCAGATAGCTTCGGCAGGACTTCGTGATGTGCATGGCGAATCTCATCGGTGCTTGCCACGCTGTTTAGGTGCGACAATACACCAAAATGACGCTCAATCACACGGCTGAGCGCATTAAACTCTGCAATCTGCTCAAAGGCATCTGCCACACTCACATCACCATTCATGGCTTCGATGGTATCAAGCTTATCGCTGGCAGTTTGCAAGGCTTGTTCGGTTAAGGTCTGTAGAGTGTTTGGGGTCGCTTTATCAAAATCCACCAATGCCAAGCGAGCATCTAAGGGGCTTGTGGTCAAATCAATTGTATTCATCGTTAATTCCATCTCAAAAATCAAAAAGTTACCGTCTATTATGCGTCCAAATGCGTATTTTGCAAGCCAAAATCATGCTACAATAACCTTTTATTGCGATAAATTCACTCATGACACCCATCACGATTACCAGTTTTAATATCCACAAAGGTATGTCGCCGACCAATCGTGCCGTGCGACTTTTTGGCATGAAAGATGCGTTGGCACGCCTAAACCCCGACATCATCTGCCTACAAGAAGTCCAAGGGCAAAATCTAAAGCGCGCCATCGCCTTTAATGAGTTTCCGTCACAGCCGCAGCATGAGTGGTTTGGCGAGTTTTTGGGCTACTCAGACAGTTATGGCAAAAATGCCGAATACGAGCATGGTCATCATGGCAATGCCGTGCTGTCACGTCATCCGCTTGACCCCAAGCATAATCTGAACATCACTGTCAATCGCCTAGAAAAACGCGGTATTTTGCACTGCGAAGTGACACCTGATGGCTGGCAGATGCCAGTGATTGTACTGTGTTGTCATTTAAATTTACTACATAAAGACAGGCTAAAACAGTATCAAGCCATCCGTGAGTATATCGCCACATTGGACACACAAGTGCCATTGATTTTGGCAGGGGATTTTAATGATTGGTCAAAAAAGTCTTGTCAAGCATTGTCAGGGCTTGGGCTGGTTGAAGTGTTTGATACCTGTCATGGTGCATATCCTGCGACTTATCCTGCCAAGATGCCGATGCTCAGCCTTGATCGCATCTATGTGCGTGGACTACAGGTGCATAATGCGATGGTGCATGGCGGTGTGCCGTGGTCAAATTTATCCGATCATCTGCCAATCAGTGCGGTGGCATCACTAGTTTAATTGAGCAACATTGAAGGAAATCTTATGAAGCAATGGGTCTTAGCCAGCAATAACAAAGGCAAGCTTGCCGAATTTCAAGTACTGTTTGATCAGGCAAATCTAGGTGTCGAGATCATCAGTCAAGGCAGCTTAGGCATTGATGATGCCATCGAAGATGGGCAAAGCTTTGTCGAAAACGCCATCATCAAAGCCCGTCATGCCTCCCGTGCCAGTGGCCTACCTGCCATCGCTGATGACAGTGGCCTGTGTGTACCTATCCTTGGCAATGCACCAGGGATATATTCGGCACGCTACGCAGGTACGCATGGCGATGACGCTGCCAATAACGAGAAGCTTTTGGCGGATCTTTTACCTTATCGGGGTGATGCACCGATTGCAGGGTTTTTTGTCTGTGTGCTTGCGATGGTGCGTCATGCCGATGATCCGTTGCCACTGATTGCGATTGGCAAATGGCAGGGCGAGATTTTGGATGCACCGCGTGGCGAGCAGGGCTTTGGCTATGATCCGCTGTTTTTGATCCCAAATCTTGGCAAATCATCAGCTGAGCTGAATAAAGTAGATAAAAATGCCATCAGCCACCGTGGCCAAGCCCTACAGCAGCTGCATCATCAGCTCAAAAGTATGAATACGCTTTGATTTGGTTACGCAAGTTGAGCGATTGTACGGTTTTTCAAGCAAATTGAGTTGTAATTTTAGCTTGATATGGGTATACTGTATTGCTTTTAGTCTATTTATATGCTTATTGTTAATTATATCTAAATATGGAAATTAGTTAGCAAGCATATCCGAATTTTATGCCCTAGGGCAAACTGTTTTATTTTTAATGATATTAAGGTGAATTATGAGCGATCTACAAGTATCTGTGAATGTCATCTCTGACAAAGAAACACAGCTAACCGTTAAAGTGCCAGTGGGCAACATCCAAAGCAAAGTCGAAAGCCGTATCCGCAGCGTCGCTAAGACTGCCAAGATTGACGGTTTCCGCAAAGGTAAAGTACCAGTGTCGCACATCCGTGCTCAGTATGGTGCAGGCATCCAACAAGAAGTGATCAACGATGTGATTCGTGACACTGTATTTGAAGCTTTGGCTGCCGAAAAAGTACGCGTGGTTGGCGTGCCAAACATCGATGATGTCAAGCTAGAAAATGATTTCTTGGTATATCAAGCGACTGTTGAGACCTTCCCAGAAGTGGAAGTTAAAGGTCTTGGCGAGATCGAAGTTGAGCGTCAAGTTGCAAGCGTCTCTGACGAAGATGTTGATGTGATGATCGAAAGCCTACAAAAACAACGCCAAACTTTTGAAACCAAAGATGGTGCAATCGAAGATGGCGACCAAGCAACATTTGATTTCTCAGGCTCAATCGATGGCGAAAAATTCGAAGGTGGCAGTGCTGAGAACTACAACCTAGTCATCGGCTCAGGTCGTATGATTCCAGGCTTTGAAGATGGCATGAAAGGTATGAAAGCTGGTGAAGAAAAAACCATCACCGTCACTTTCCCTGCTGACTATCAAGCAGAACACCTAGCGGGCAAAGAAGCTCAGTTTGTGATCACTGTCAAAGAAGTCAAAGCAGCAACCTTGCCTGAACTAAACGACGAGTTCTTCGCACTATTCGGTGTGACCGAAGGCGGTCTTGACAAGCTAAAAGCCGATGTTCGCAAGAACATGGAGCGTGAAGTTAAGCACGCAGCACGCAACCAAGTCAAGCAAGCGGCATTTGATGCACTGCTAGAAAAGAACGAATTTGATGTGCCAAAAGCGATGCTAGATCAAGAGATCGACCGTCAGCGTCAAATGATGCTAAACCGTTTTGCACAGCAGTTCGGTGCAAACCCAGCGACTTTTGATGCAAATATGCTACCAAATGAGCTATTTGAAGACCAAGCACTTCGTTCAGTGCGTCTAGGCGTATTGGTTAGCCAAATCATCGAAGCACAAAAGCTAGAAGTGGATCAAGAGCGTGTTTCTGCGTTCATCGCTGAGGCTGCTGAAAACTACGAAGACCCACAAGAAGTCATCGACTACTACACCAACGACAAGCAACAACGCGCTCAAGTTGAGTCTGTGGTGCTAGAAGATCAAGTTGTGGATTATCTACTGGGTCAAGCCAAAGTGACTGACAAAGAAGTCAAGTACCAAGAGCTATTGGCGGCAGCACAACAACAAGCCATCTAATTGCCCAGTACTTAGACGGCTAAAAGTTGAATTTAGCAAATTGACAAATGCCCCAAAGCGTATGCATTGGGGTTTTTGTTCTCAAGTACGGCAATCAACCCAATTCACTGTTGGAAAAATTATGAATATCAAGCAAAATCCTTTTTATGATCAGTTGGCGGATGCCTATCATGCACCACAAAATACGCTCGTGCCGATGGTCATCGAGCAGTCAGGCCGTGGCGAGCGTTCATTTGACATTTTCTCTCGTCTATTGCGTGAGCGTGTGATTTTTTTGACTGGTCAAGTCGAAGACAATATGGCGAACTTAATCATCGCTCAGCTGCTATTCCTAGAAGCGGACAATCCTGAAAAAGACATTCATCTATACATCAACTCTCCAGGGGGTGTGGTGACGGCAGGCATGGCGATTTATGATACGATGAACTTCATCAAGCCAGACGTCTCAACCATCTGCCTAGGTCAAGCTGCATCCATGGGTTCGTTCCTATTGTCAGCTGGCGAAAAGGGCAAGCGCTATGCACTGGCGAACTCTCGTGTGATGATCCATCAGCCGCTGGGCGGATTCCGTGGTCAGGCATCAGACATTGAGATTCATGCTCGTGAGATCATTGAGCTAAAAGCCAAGCTGAACCGTTTATTGGCGGAGCATACAGGTCAATCAGTTGAGACGCTTGAGCGTGATACCGATCGTGATAACTTTATGAGTGCTGAACAGGCTAAGGAATACGGCTTGGTTGATGTCGTGCTACAAAAACGCCCAAAAGGTCTGTAAGAAGAGATCGCTATGACAAAGACACAAGTACCTAGCTGCTCGTTTTGTGGCAAGAAAAAAACCGAAGTCGAAAAGCTGATCGCAGGCACTGATGCCAACATTTGTAATGAATGCGTGGAGATGTGTGGCGATTTGCTCAGCGACATTATCAAAAAAGACGGCGATAAAAAATCTGCCAAAAAACCAGTCAAATCTGCCAAAAAAGCCGATGATGATAAGACGGATAAAGCAGAAGATAAAGCGGCGCTAGAAGCATGGCTCAATCGCCCATTGCCTAAACCAAAAGAGCTGCGCGCGCATCTGGATGATTATGTCATCGGTCAAGATGCCGCCAAAAAAGCCCTGTCGGTGGCGGTATATAACCACTACAAACGCCTAAAAGTCGCCCATGCTGACAGCGAGCGTGAAGCAGGCGTGGAGCTTGCCAAGAGTAATATTCTGCTGATCGGGCCGACAGGTTCGGGCAAGACTTTGCTTGCCCAGACTTTGGCAAAAATGCTGGATGTGCCGTTTGCGATGGCGGATGCGACGACCCTGACTGAAGCAGGCTATGTCGGTGAAGATGTCGAAAATATCGTCCAAAAACTGCTACAAGCAGCGGACTATGATGTCGAAAAAACCCAAAAAGGCATCATCTATATCGATGAGATTGATAAGATTTCCAAAAAAAGCGATAATCCATCCATCACCCGTGATGTCTCAGGCGAAGGCGTACAGCAAGCACTACTGAAGCTCATCGAAGGCACGGTGGCAAATATCCCACCGCAAGGTGGTCGTAAGCATCCACGCCAAGAGATGATTCAGGTGGATACCAGCAACATTTTGATGATTGTTGGTGGGGCATTTGCAGGACTGGATAAAGTCATTCGTCAGCGTACCGAGAAGACAGGCATTGGCTTTAATGCCGATGTCAAGGCGGCGGATGAATCAAGCATCACTGAGCTGTTCCGTGAAGTGGAAGTTGAGGACTTGATTAAGTTTGGTCTGATTCCTGAGCTGATCGGTCGTCTGCCTGTGATTGCAAGTCTTGAAGAGCTGGACGAGGCGGCGTTGGTGCAGATTTTGACCGAACCAAAAAATGCACTGGTCAAGCAGTATCAGTACCTGTTTGACATGGAAGGGGTGAAATTAAGCTTTGAGCCTGATGCACTGACCGCCATTGCTAAGCGTGCCATGACTCGCAAAACTGGTGCTCGAGGTCTAAGATCGATCATCGAAAACGCCTTGATGGACACCATGTACGAGCTACCAAGCATGACCGATGTCAGCGAAGTCATCGTCACCAAAGATGTCATCGAGCAAGGTGCTCAGCCGACAACCAAGAAAAATAAGAAAAAATAAGCCTTGTGCTATCAACAAAGCCCATCGATGGTCATATCGGTGGGCTTTGTTGGTTATTCGCCAGTCGGAAAGGGGCGTAGCTTGTCGGCATCGATCCATGCCTGCACCCATGTATCAGGTGGTATGCTAAGCCCACCCATCCCAAGCGCATCCAAGACTTGCTTGGTATCAATGACTTTGCCTGTCATCAGATTGGTGACGCCAGTACGCAGCAGTGCATGAGAGGTCGGCACGCCTTTGGCATACATGGTCTGTTCGATATAAAACCAGCGTTCATCGATGGCACAGATGCGTGTTTTGATGGTGATTTTATCAAATAAGCGGATGCGTTTGCGGTATTGAATGGTGCTGCCTGCCACCACCAGCCCCCAGCGGTTGGTGAGGAGTTTTTTGCCCAATCCTGTACGGATGGCAAAATCATTGCGCCCCAAATCAAACAGCGTCAAAATCCGCCCATTATTCATCTCAAGAAAATTATCAATGTCATTGACATTGCACACAAAGCTGACTTCGCCAGTGTCAGTCACGCCAAGCGTCTCGCCTTTTAGTGTGTGATAGATGCTTTTGCCGATGCCTGTGCCAAGGCGGATAAATGGGTACATGGATGATTCCTAATGTATGTAATGAGATTTGCCCATGATAGCAGATTTTACCCAATTTCCGTAGGGGAATGATGACTGGTGGGTCGTCCATCATCAGAATGTGAAGGCAGCATTGGATTTGTGTATTACACAAGCTGAATACATGACATCCAAGCTGGCACAACACGTATGAATGGCAGCTACAAGGCGGATTGGTTGCTTGCCTTAACGTCATCCATCCAGCAGATCCATTGATAGACATCATAATCAGGCTTACCTGTCACGACCGCAGTCCAGTCGGTGGCGGTGGCTGGATTGACAGTTTTGGTTGCGCCATTGAGCCGCTTGCCTTTGGCATCATGCCAGCTGATTTCATCAAGTAGATAGCGGTCATTGGCACAATCTGCCAGCCAATGCGTGCGATCGATGGCATAACGTAGCCCAAAGTTGGTCTTTTGGAAATGTTCATGTCGTCGCTCAATCCATGCGCTGGTGTAGAATCCATCACGCATGGGGTGGCGAGCGATACTATCATAATTGATTTTGATGTATTCAGCTGTCTTGGGCTGACCCAAAAAGGTCTGGTGCCAAGTGCTATTTTCCAAATCTATGTTGGCATGGGAAATGGTGGACAAGATTAGCATCCCGCAGCCAAGCCAAAATCTCAATTTCATAAATATCCATGAACAGCATGTGGTTGGCATTAGATTATAATCAAAACCACTCGTACACGCAATAAAAAAGCCCATCAGATTTGATGGGCTCTTAGCTTCAATAATACTCCGAAAGCTCCATTGCACGAGCATCAAGCTCAGGTACTTCACACAGATAGCGGGCGACGGTTTGGTCGTTTTTGCTATTGTAATAATCTTTGGCATATTGCTTACAACGGGCTTCGCGTTCGGCATTGATGGCACGCTGCTCGGCACGCAGAGCTTCTCTTGTGTCATCAGATAGATTGTTCCAGACATCATTGATGTTCGCCACAGATGCTTCGTATAGCGCACGTGCTTCTGATGGGCTGAGATAGTCCACAGGGTCATCGCTGACATTGCTTTGGGCAGGCGTTGCTTGACTGCGGATGGTTTCGGCATAGACACGCAGCTCTTCGGTACGAGCATCCATACGAGGCACTTCGCACTGATATCGAGCAGCTTCTTGGTCGATGGCGGCGGTGTATTGGCTGGCGGCTTGGGCTTTGCAGTCGGCTTCACGCTTAGCATTGATGGCTCGTTGCTCGGCGCGTAGGGCGTTTTGGGTAGATTTGGGTAGGCTATTCCACACGCTATTGATGCGATTGACTGCTGCCAGATATTGGGCGTGTGCTTGGTTGCGCGCCGTTTGCTGCTCTTTGGTCACGGTCACTACAGGAGCAGGTGGATCGATGGTGACAGGTGTCGTTGGCTCAAGTGGCTGCACTTCTTGTAGTGTTACGGGCGTAGTTTGAGCCGGCTGATTGATTGGTGTGACAGAGTCATCGTCATCAAATGTACCGACCGATGACAAGAACATATATGCCAGTACAATAATGGTCAATAGCACAAAAAACAGTCCAATCAGCCAAGCAACAATCTTGGAATTACTCGTCTTGGCAGGCGTGCGATAACTGGGTTCAGAGGGCATTTGATACACCTGCGCTGGTGGTGTGTAAGGCGGTGTGGCAGGTTGAGACTGATTAACTCTGAGCCAAGCATCATAATCAGCTCGCTTGGCAGGGTTGCTTAGTACATCATAAGCTTGATTGACCATACCAAGCATATGCGCCTGTGTGGGGTCGTGTCGATATTTATTGACTTGGGCGTGATAAGCGGCTTGAATGATGGTGATGTCGGCGCTTTGGGCGACACCTAGGATGTCATAATAAGTCTGTGTGCTCATGATGTATTGGCAAGTATTTCAAAGAATTTATTACAGATATATTACAAAAATATCCGTATTTTGTAAATAAGTATCTTGCCAATCATCAAAAATTTAGACCAAATCACAAAGGCTGGCAGCCGGGGCAATACACACTGGCTCGTCCGCTGATTTTGGTGTTTTCAAGTAGGCTACCACAGTGATAACAGTGTTCACCATCACGCCCATAGACCAGTAGCGTCTGTTGAAAATAGCCAGTTTTGCCGTCGCCGACGGTGAAATCCTTAAGGCTTGAGCCGCCTTGAATGATGGCTTTGGTAAGGATGTCTTTGATGTTGGCGACGAGCTTTTCAAGCTTATCATCATCGATGCGGCACGCTGGTGTCAAAGGGTGAATGTGCGACAAAAACAGGCTTTCGGCAGCATAGATATTGCCCACGCCAACGACCACCGACTGATCCATGATCAGCGTTTTGATGGGTTTGGCGACAGGCTTTTTGTTGGCAGGGAAAATTAACGCTCGTAGATAATCGACATCAAAGGCATCATCGAGCGGCTCAGGGCCTAGGTGTGCCAAGAACCGCTCGGTGGTGTCTGGTGTATCGATGTAGTCGTCATTGTGCGTCCACAATATCATCCCAAAGCGTCTGGGATCATGATAATGCAGTGTCGTCACCATGCCATCATCATTGATAAAGTCGATGAGCAGATGATCGTGTTTGCGTGGCTCGATGTCGTGATGCTGCTGTAGGCTACCTGACATACCAAGGTGCACCAGTACGGTTTTGTGGCGATTATCCGCTTGATGATAAAAATCCAGCAATAGATATTTGGCACGGCGATGCACTGCCACTAGACGAAAGCCAATGAGCGAATCTAAGTCCTTGGGGATGGCATAACGCAAAGTCGGATAGCGAATGCTGACTTTGGTGACAGCTTGGTGCAAGAGTGGCTCAAGGCTTGCCTTGGTGGTTTCGACTTCGGGTAATTCTGGCATGGTATCTGGCTGTATGGGCTAAAAAAGCCAATGCCGCTTGCTATCACAGCATTGGTCAATATTACTAAAGCGTTAGGCGGTCGCTCGACGCGCGTGTAATACGCCTGGCTGTTGTTCGATTTTGTTGAGCAGGCGTGATAAGTGCGATATGCCTGCTACTTCCACATAAAACTTCATATGACTCATCGCACCGTCATTACTCACCGTTTCGGCTCGGCTGATATTGACCTTTTCGCGGTCAATGACGTGCACAAGATCTCTGAGCAGGCCTGATGTATTTTGTGCTTCGACATGAATCACCACAGGCTGATAGCGACCGAAGCTATCTTGCCAATGTGCATGAATGCCACGATCAGGTTCTTTTTCGATCAGTCTTAGGTACTCAGGACAGCCTTGATTGTGAATACTGACGCCATTTGATAAAGTCACAAAACCTGCAATCGGCTCGCCATGCACAGGATTGCAGCACTTGGCAAGGTGCATCTCGACATTATCAAAGCCATCCAAGTCAATCTTAAACTTATTGGTGCGAGCAGGTGTCTTGATGTCGATGCTTGGCACATCTGGTGCAGGTTCTGCGATGTGCAGTTTTTGGGCGACCAAGTTGCTGATTTGGGTGACACTGATATCACCGATAACCAGCGCGACATACAGATCATCTTCGGATTTGACGTTGAGCGTCTGAAAATAGTCGCTTAAGTTCACCTGATTGGCGGCGATGGATAAACGATCAAATTCTTTGAGCAGTAGTCCCTTGCCTGTCTCGATATTCTTATCGCGATCTTGTTTGTTGAACCACTGACGCAGTTTGGACTTGGCACGGCTCGTGTGAATATAGCCTAAGGATGGCATCAGCCAATCACGATTCGGCTCACGGCTAGATTTGGTGATAATCTCAATCTGATCGCCTGTCTTTGGCTGATGGGTCAGCGGTACATAGCGACCATTGACACGAGCACCTTGGGCACGGTTGCCGACTTCGGTATGTACATAATAAGCAAAGTCTAGCACTGTTGAGCCTTTTGGTAGCTCGGTGATATCACCATCACGGCTAAAGACATAAATCCGCTCGGCATTATCCACATCCAGATCGATCTCATCTTCGCCATCAGGGATGTCTTGACCCAGTAGCTGACGCAATGAGCTGATTTTTTGGGTGAGATAATCGTCTTTTTTGGCTTTTAGGCCTTCTTTATAATTGACGTGCGATGCCTTACCAAGCTCTGCCTCAAAGTGCATATCAAAGGTACGAATCTGCACCTCAAGCGTGCGATTCTCAGCGATTACCGCTGTGTGCAGTGACTTATAGCCGTTGGGCTTGGGGTTGGTGATATAGTCATCAAACTGCTCAGGAATGTGCCGCCACAGACCATGCACGATACCCAGCGTATAGTAGCATTCGGCATTGGTATTGACCATCACTCTGAGGGCTCGGATGTCATATAGCTGATCAAAAGACAGGTTCTTTGATTTCATCTTACGCCAGATGGAGTAGATGTGCTTGACACGCCCAGAGACTTCGCCTTGGATGCCGGCTCGTTCAAGCTCGGCACTGAGTTTGGCTTTGACTGACTCGATATAGGCTTCTCGTTCGCTACGCTTCTCGGCAAGTAGCGATGCGATTTTTTTGTATTCTTCGGGGGCAAGATAGCGAAATGCCAAATCTTCCAGCTCCCACTTCAGCTGGGCAATCGATAGGCGATGTGCCAGTGGGGCATAGATGGTCATCACCTCACGAGCCACCCGTTTTTGGCGATCAGGCGGTGAGAATGACAGCTCACGCATCGCAAAGGTACGCTCAGCAAGCTTGATCAGTACCGCACGCACATCATTGGTGGTGCTGATGAGCATACTGTAGATATTGGATAATTGGTCTCTTTGATTGCTCTCAAAATAATCTTCAAGTCGCTTATTGCTCTCGATGCTCTCAGACAGCTTACCCATCGCAAGCGTATCCATCACCAAGTGCGCGATGTCTTCTCCGAAGTTTTTCTTAATAGTATCAATGCTCACAAGCTCACGGCGAGCGGTGCGATACAGCATGGCAGCAGCTAGGGCGTTTTCGTCTTGGAATAGATACGCCAAAATATCTGCCATGCCGATGCCTGTGATGTAGGCACCTGAGCGGGTGACATGGGGTTTGTTGACTTGGATTTGGACAAATTGGCAGGCTTTACGCAAAATGGGCAAATCATCCTTGCCGATACGAGCAGCCACTTTGGCAATCCACGCTTCGATGTCGATGTCTGAGACATTCAAATCGCTTGGATTGATGGTGCTGTTGGTATGGTCAAGGGCGCTGACCAGCTTGTGATTGGCAAGCTGTGCCTTAAAATCAGGATGCAGCTGTTTGGCGACCAAACTTGCTGCCAGTGTCGCACTATCCATGCTGCTACTGTTGCCGCCCAATAAGGGTAGGCTGTCACGAATCTGTACCACGGTTGTATCCTTGTCCAAACCAGTTTTATTTTATATAGTATATCCCATGTATTATGGCACCTAAAAGGGTAATTTTAAAGATGAAATCGATAAATTTTATGCCAAAAAGTCATGACGCATAATTTTTATAAAATAATCCAAGTAATTTTATCCAAGCTGTGCTATAATCTCATTTTTCGTGAATAATTCACACACGCTTTTGATGACATCGCACCGATTTTGATGGGTAAGTTTGACTTGACCCATGTGATGATATGATTTCTTGCTAAGTTTGTGGCTTGCCACCTGCTTTGTCTATTTTATCTTTATTAGTCCTAACTGTCGCGATGATTTTGGCTTGTTCTTTATTGTGCTTTTGCACCACGACAAGCAGTTGAGCGACAATACGCCACCCAAATCCAAAATGCAATTTTGTAGCAAGCCTTAAGCATCTGCTTAAAGTTGGCTTGTCGGTTTTTTGACCAAAAAAATTGGCTCATCGTGGGGGCATGACTGATACAAGGTTCTTATGACTGATCAATTACACACCACAGACACCGCCCACGCAGACGAGCAAGCAGGCGAGTTCGTACTACAATTTTCTGACTTAGGTCTGCACAAAGGCATCATCAAAGCCCTGACCAAAAGTGGCTACACCACCCCAACACCCATCCAAGCTCAAGCCATTCCGCATGCCTTGAATGGCCGTGATTTGCTGTTATCAGCTCAGACAGGCTCTGGCAAGACAGCGGCGTTTGTACTACCCGTACTGGATAAGATGAGCCGCTTACCAAAGCTTGAAAAGCATATCCATGCACTGATTTTGACCCCGACTCGTGAGCTTGCCTTGCAGGTGCATGACAGCGTGCGTCGCTATGGCGATGGGATGCGTGGGATGTTTAGTGTGCCTTTGGTAGGCGGTGCGCCTTATGGTGGGCAGCTGCGCGCACTACGCAAGGGCGTGCAGGTCATCGTCGCCACCCCAGGCCGTCTGATTGACCATATGCGTGAAGGTCGCATCGATTTATCAGGTCTGGATATGCTGATTCTCGATGAAGCGGATCGTATGCTGGATATGGGCTTTGCTGATGATATCAAAGAAATCCTAGAAAATACCCCAAGCACTCGCCAAACGGTGATGTCATCTGCCACTTGGGATGGTGCGGTGGGCAAGATTGCTGAGAGCTTTACCACCAATCCTGAGCGAGTCTCGATTAAGGTTGAGTCAGCGCACATCGATGAGAGTGTGTATTTTTGTGATGATTTTAATCACAAAAACAAAATCCTGCTTGAAGTGCTGAACAACCCTGAAATCAAACAGGCAGTCATCTTTACCGCCACCAAGCTATCCACCGAAAAGCTTGCCGACACCCTAAACGAAGTCGGCTACAAGGCACGCTATCTGCATGGCGATTTGCCACAAGGCAAGCGTAACCGCATCGTCGGTGATATGAAATCAGGCAAATGCGATCTACTCATCGCCACCGATGTCGCTGCTCGTGGTATCGACATCTCAGCCATCAGCCATGTGGTGAACTATGATTTGCCTCGCCAAGTCGAAGACTATGTCCATCGTATCGGTCGTTGTGGTCGTGCAGGTCGTACAGGTGTGGCGGTGAACTTGTGTAGCCTAGATGATAATAAACAACTTGCCAATATCAACCGCTATCTTAAGCGTGATATGACCACAGCCACCATCGAAGGGCTAGAGCCACGCCGTAATTTTGGCATCATCGATGAACCACGCCGTAAGGGTGGCCGCAACCGTCGCCGTGATGATCGTGATGGTCAAGGTCGTGGCGATCGTGGTGGATATGGTCGCAAGCCACGTTTTGAAGGTCGTTCGGATCGCTTTGAGCGTTCGGATCGCCTCGAAGCTCGTGGCGAGCGTTTCGAGCGTCAAGACCGCTTTGATGGCCGTGATCGTTCAGAGCGTTTTGACCGTGGGTTTGATCAGCCAAGATTTGACAGCCGTGAGCGTGCCGATAGCCGTGAGCGTTTCGGTGGTAGTGAGCGTCGTTCATTTGACCGCACGGAGCGTCAAGACCGTTTCAACCGTAGCGACCGCCCAGAGCGTTTTGACCGCCAAGACCGCTCAGAGCGTCAGTTTGATCAGCCGAAGTCTGAGCGTTTTAATCGTGAAGAGCGTTTTGAGCATCGTGAGCGTGGCGATCGTGGTGAGCGTAGCTTTGATAAGCCATACAAAAATCGTGACAGCTACTATCGTGCCGATGGCGATCGCTTTGAGCGTTCAGAGCGTAATGAGCGTGGTTTTGAGCATCGTGGCGAGCGTCGTTTTGATAAGGGCTTTGATAAAGGCTTTGATGCGCCGAAATTTGACCGCAATGACCGTTTTGAGCGTGGTGCACGAGCTGATCGCCGTGAGAAGTTTGGCAAAGACAAGCCAAGCTTTGATAAAGGGGCAAAAGCAGGCGCTAAGTCATTCAAAGATCGCCCACACGGCAGCCATCGCCCAAAAGCAGTCGAAGAAGTCTTTTTTGCCAAACGCCAAGCCAAAAAAACTCGCAAATTTGGTGATGCTTGATTTGCTCTAAATAATAAACAAAACCCCAAGAAATTGATTTTCTTGGGGTTTTGTTTCGGGTAAATTAAATTACCATCACGCCACTTTCTCAAACCGAGCGATACTCTCCACATGACCAGTATGGCTAAACATATCCATCACCCCAGCATGGGTCAAGCGATAGCCAGCGTCGATGAGTGCTTTGGTATCACGGGCAAGCGTGGCAGGATTGCATGAGACATAGACGATGCGTTTGGCGTTGAATTTTGGCAGATATGCCATCACTTCCCATGCACCAGAGCGGGGCGGGTCGATGAGTAGGGCATCAAACTGATGTTCGCCAGTCGCCCATGGCTTATCTGAGAAATCCTGCGTCAAATCTTGGGCATAAAATTCGGTATGATGGATGCCATTGGCGATCGCATTCATCTTGGCGCGTTCGGTCATCTGCTCTGAGCCTTCGACACCGACGACAAAGCCTGTCTCGCCTACCTTGCGGGCTAGTGCTAAGCTAAAATTCCCAAGTCCGCAGAACAAATCCAGCACCCGTTCACCGGCTTGTAGGTCCAGTAGCTCACACGCCAAATCCATCATCTTGCGGTTCACCGACAGATTTACCTGCGTGAAATCCAGTGGTGAGAATTCATAAGTCAGCTCAAAATTTGGCAAATGATAAAACAGTCCGCCAGTTGGTGGCACAGTCAATGAACTGTCTCGAGCACCATCGGTATCAATGCGATGCACAGTGTCTGAGCCTTTGGGTTGTAAGAATAGCTGCCAATGACGCTCAGCAAAGAAAGCTTTTAGTTTGGCAATGTCATCATCACTCAGCGGTACCATATGGCGGACGATGATGGCGACAGACTTGGCACTGTCAGGGACATGAGAGAGCGTCTCACCCATCGCCACTTCAAGCTGTGGGATATGATCACGAGCATCGAGCGTGGTGATCAGTGCTTTTAGGTTTTCGATCTCAAAGCCGATGCGTGGGTCTAAGATGTGGCATTCGTTCAGTTCGGATAGAAAGTTGCTGCCACGTTCACGAAAGCCGACCAAAGCCGATTCTTTTTTGGCAACGAAGCGTACGCCCATGCGAGCCTTGGTACGATAACCTAGGCGATCACCAACCAGTGGGGGTAGCCAGTTATCTGGCTGTACACCTGCTTGATGGGCGAGTAGTTCTGAGAGTACCGATTGCTTAAAGGCGATTTGACCATCAGCATCCCAATGCTGAAGACTGCAACCACCGCAGACGGTGAAATGCGGACATGGCGGCGTCTGGCGTTGTGGATGGGGGTTTGAGATGATGGCTTTGGCATCACCTTCTTCAAAGGTCTTTTTACTGCTGGTGACTTTGACCGAGACGGTTTCGTTTGGCAGAGCGAAGCTTACGAAGATTTTTTTGCCAGCTTTGTCGGGATTATGCGATTCGTTATCGGTTTCATAGACCGCTACGCCACGCCCATCATGGGCAAGATTGGTGATAGTAAAGTCAATCGGTGGGGCATCTGCCAAGCGTTTGCGTGCTCGAGCGGTGGGCTTGCCTTTTTTGCTTGGGCTTGCGATTAAGGAATGTTGTGCGGTCATGTGCTGCCTGTCTGATCAATAAAATAGATAGATGGGTAAACTGCTCATTATAACACAGTTTAACAGTGGCTTTTTGATGAATTTATCGTCTGCCAACTTTGAAATAATGCTTAAATCAAGCTTATGCATGTCCACTTGTACAGATTTTCTTGTTTTTCCGATCTTTTTCAAATTTGCTTAACCATGCCATCACCTGCGTGCATTTTTGGGTATAATATAGCGATTGATAAAATGATAATGATGATAAAAATCCATGATAAATGATCTGCTTTTGGCGTTGGTCAATTTTTTGACATCCTTGCTGACAGGCATCACAGGGCTTGGCGGTGGCTCGATTTTGGTGGGGCTGTTGCCGCTGTTTTTGCCTGCGGCGGCGATCGTGCCAGTGCACGCGGCAGGGCAGCTTGCCAGTAATGCCAGTCGGGCGTGGTTTGGGCGTGATAGTCTGGATTGGCGGTATGTTACGCCTTATGTGGTGGGGTCGCTGTGTGGCATTGCGGTGTTTTGGCTGTTGGTGCGGTTCATTGATCTAGAATGGGTGCCGTTATTTATCGCGGTGTATATTTTGCTCATCGTGTGGGTTAAGCCGATTAAGCGATGGCTTGAAAATCGCCAAAATTTCTTCGTCATCGGCTTTATCCAGATGGGTATCGGGATGTTCGTCGGTAGTCCCGGCCCGCTGCATGTGCCGCCTTTGATCCAAAAATACGACGACATGAACACCGCCATCAGTACTGCTTCGGTGATGATGACCTTTTTTCATGTGCTAAAGATCATCGCCTATATGGTGTTGGGTTTTCATTTTTTGGACTATTGGCAAGTGATCGTGATGATGAGTATCTCGGCGGTGATTGGTTCGTGGCTGGGTACGATCCTACGGCATAAGATGCCGATGCCGTGGCTGACAGCGGCGATGCCGTGGATTTTGACCGCGGTGGCATTGCAGGTGCTGGTGCGCTTTGTGTGGAGTGAGTTGGATTGATGAGTATAATTGGTAAATGCTCAAAATCCTTACGGTTAATGCAAAACCACCCAAAAAATTTGAATATCACTACACAATCAGATACAATAAGAACAAATAAGAAGATTTTCCAACATTAGGAAACTGCTATGTATGCCAGTATCAGCGCGAAAATCCATCCTGACCTCAAAGCCAGACTGGATGTGATCCTACAGCAAGAAAAAACCACCATAAATCACTTCATCAATGAACTGCTCGAAAAAGCAGTCATCGCCAAAGAGTGCGAAATGCAGGCGGATCGACAAGCTGATGCGGTTCTGTCTCAGCGTCTTGAGCGTTATTATGCAGGGGATGAGTCAGTCATGGATTGGCATATTGCCAAAAAAGATATCAGAGATTTTGTAAAGAAATTACAAAATCAGCGTGATGTATGACTTATCAAATCACCGTTTTAGAATCAGCTTGGAATGATTTAAAGGCGTTGCTCGAGTTTTATAACGCCAGATCACATGATCCAGTTTTACTCGAGAGTTTGACCGAGTATATGATTGATTATATTGAGACTTTGGCAAGCTTTCCAGAGCGTCATGTTGTGGTGTTTTATCAAGGTGATGCACCCGTGTATAAGATGGCACTTTCAAGATTTTCTTTGCTGATTTATTATTCGATAGATTTTACGCATCGTACAGTCGTGGTTGCGCAGATTCGCCATGCCAAGGAAAATCCGCAAACCATACGATCGTTACTGGCTATCGACCAAAAGTAGTGCTTAGGGTGCGTACAAACTCTCAAGCAACCAAGGATCGATGGTATAATCTATCATGCCACCATTAAGATAGCTAGTCTTGGTGAGATACAAGGGTGCGTCTCACGCGCCATTACAATAACCAATATAAAATTATAAAAAACTCATGAAAAATCAACCATCTTCACCCAAAAAGGTGCGTCCCACGCACCCTACGATATTTAATTTTCAAATATATTTGAGCACACCCAACGCACCATTAAACAACCAATGCGTCAATCCCAAAAAAAAACACCAATCCCAATCTTCAATTTTCCCAATCATACTACAGCAATAATTCTGTAACATGATTTCACCGATACAACCGTGCACTGTATTATTAAAAATACATTAATATATCTAATAAATAAAATTAGCTTTACCCCCCCCCCATCGATAAAAATAGCACAGGGGCGGTTTTTGAAATATTTTATATAATTCATTGATTTCATGGCATTTTTCTCAGATAATGCGCCGCGATCACAGAATTTGTATAGAATAATTCTCAACTACACCACGCACAAAAAATCGAATCCCCACCCATCTGCATGATGATCATTATCATAGATTTGTATAGAAAACCGCCAAAATTTGTATATTTTATATGCAATTCATTAACAAAACACCCATAAAACACTGCTATGGATATACACGACATAGTGGTAATATAGCGTCGAAAGTTGTCAGTAGGGTTACTGTTATCTTGCTGAAAACACACACACTTCACTCCAGCTGATTTGACGATCTGATGGGGTGGAGGTTTACTTTGTTTTAAGTAATGTAGAGAAATTATGAATAAAGCTTTTAAAGTTATCTGGAACCACGCTACCCAAAGCTGGACAGCCGTTTCGGAGATCGCTCGCTCAAAGGGCAAAACAAAATCAGTCAAGACTGCTAAGACGGCACTGGCTACTGCGGTAGCTGTTGCTGCTGTAAGCACAATCAGTACGCAGGCACTGGGTGCAGTCGCCATCGGTACTATGAGTGGTACAACACCTGCGCAAGGTACAGCAGTAGCCTCAGGATGGCATGCAATCGCAATTGGCGAAGCGTCAACAGCTACCGCCTCTCGCTCTACTGCTATTGGTCATAATGCTAAGTCAACAGGTGCACATGCTATTGCAATTGGTACAAATGCGAATGTTACAAATCAAAACGCTATCGCAATTGGACAAGATGCAAAAGTTGAAACTCAGATGAAAGGCATTGCTATCGGTGCAGGGGCTCAGCTTATTCGCATGGAAGATAGTCAAGCCAGGGCTTCAGTAGTACTTGGTGCGGATGCATTGGCACGAAATGTATCACGCATTGATCAAAACCGTGGTATTACGGCTCTTGGTACCAATTCGCTAACTGGTTTCTTAACCCCTAAGGATGCAGCATACGGTACCGCAGTAAGCCTAACCGATGCAGATTACGCGACCGTTTCTGGTGATTTGACTGCGTCTCGTCTAATGTATCGAGCAGGTATTGTCGATGAAAATGGTGTCGAGAGAACACTTATCAATGAAGAAGGTATAAATGTCAATCTAAGATCAAATGAAGCGACAGCAATTGGCTATGATTCTCGTGCCATTGGCGATCAGTCTATTGCTATTGGTGCTCAAGTTGTAGCTGGCCATTCATCGGTTGCGATTGGTAACAATGATATGGGTGCTGTTACTACACCAGATGCCCTAGAAACATATGAGAAAATTGTTGGTACCTCACTTGCAGCCAACACAGAAACTATTAATGGTGTTAGTTGGTATGAAACTACTTACGCTAAAGAGGGTTCTGTTGCTATCGGTGCCAAATCGCATTCAAACGAGCTTTTTGGTACAGCGATTGGTACTTCTGCATTTGTTGAAGCGGGTGCTGAGCTAGGTACTGCGATTGGTACAGGTGCTCGTGTGGGTAATCAAACTACACCATCCGGTGCGGGCATGTCCTCAACTTCACTTGTTTCTACCAAAGGTGGTGTGGCAATCGCAGCAGGTGCGGTAGCAGAAGGCGACTACACCACAGCAGTAGGTACAGGTGCCAATGCTCTAGCAGTGAATGCAACTGCACTAGGCTATAAAGCACTTGCAAATGCAACCAATGCAACTGCGGTTGGTGCGGCAGCTATTGCAACGGCTGATAATGCACTTGCCTATGGTGCGAACGCATCTGCATTTGCCCAAGATTCTGTATCAATCGGTACAAACTCAAAAGTAGCTGATACAGGTATCTCATCAATCGCCTTTGGTTCTGATACCAGTGTAACAGGCGAGCGTTCTGTCGCACTAGGTAATGCTATTGACTCTCTAAGCACGGATGGTTCTGTAGTTTTGGGCGATCGTTCTACAGAAGTGGTTACCAAGCAGACCGAAGCTGATGGCAAAGTTAAAAATGTTACAGCAGGCACAGATGGTATGACCGTCACCCCTGTGGAAACTGTTAAATCAGTTACCATCGGCTCAGGTGCAGCGACATTGACTTATGATGGCTTTGCAGGTCAAGTGTCAGATGCAGGTCAATATGTCTCAGTTGGTCGTAAAGATGCAGAGCGTCAAATCAAGAATGTCGCACCAGGTGCAATCACCAATGTATCTACCGATGCCATCAACGGCTCACAGCTATATGCAGCCCTAGATGTATTGGGTGGTCAAGTTGGTCAAATCTATTTCCACACCAATAACGGCACTAACGCTAAAACTGGTGATGCTGTAGAAAACATCGGTAATATCACCGAAGCAGCAGGTGCACAAGGCCTATACTCTACCACCGCAGGTGTGAAATCTACAGCAACTTCACAATATGGTATCGCATACGGTTATAACTCAACTGCAGTCGGCGGTAGTGATATCGATGTAACCAAAGGCGGTGCAATCTCTCTAGGTAGTAACACTATCGCCTATGATGGCGGTATCGCAATGGGTATCAACAGCCAAATCCAAGGACAGCCTAAATTTGGTGCATCTGGTGCGATTGCCATTGGTCGTGATACTATCGTTGATGTAATGGCAGGTAATGCTCCAGGCGTAATCGCTATCGGTAATGCAACCTATGCAAAAGGTATAGCTGCATACAATAATGGTGTTCAAGTTACCGTAAAAGCAAAAAATGGCGAGACTTTGCCACTAGGTGCAGCAACTGCAGTGGGTGACCATGCTTATGCAAACGCAGGCTCTGTAGCATTTGGTCAGGTGGCGACTGCAGATGGACAAAATGCAACTGTACTAGGTACCAAAGCGTTAGGTAGCGGTCACTATACGGTAGCGGCAGGCTTTGAAGCAAATGCAACGGCAGAAAGTGCTCTTGCACTTGGTCGCAGTGCGAATGCTAATAATCTGCGTGATACAGCAATCGGTGCATTGGCATTGGCAAATGGTGGCGACTCATTAGCAATGGGTTCTAGCTCAAAAGCTACTGGTGCGTATGCAATCGCAAATGGTTATTTTGCTGGTGCATCTGGCAAAAACTCAATCGCAATCGGTGCTCAAACTGGTGCGAGCGCTGATCGTGCAACAGCGGTCGGTTATTATTCAAAAGCTAAAGCATTAGATGCGGCTGTATTTGGTTCTGTTGCTAATGCATCAGCTGTAAATGCAACAGCTATCGGTCGTATGACCAATGCGATGAAGACTGACAGCATTGCAGTTGGTACTTTTACGCACACGCCTACAGTTGAAGCAGTTGCTATCGGTACTAATTCTGCAACAGGTGTAACTCGTGCCGAATGGGATAACCTAGTAGCACTAAACGCAGCTCGTCTAGAACAAGACGCAATTTGGGATAAAGCAGTCGCTGATGCAGATGCTCAGGGCTTGACAGGTGATGACCGCAAAACTTTCCTTGACCAATATCGTCCTGCGCGTGGCGCAGCACATAGCGCAGAAAATGCTGCACGAGATGCTCTAGCTGCCGCTACGACAACAGAAGGCGAAATTGTTATTGGTTCACACAGCCTTGCTAAAGGCAATGATTCAATCATCGTAGGTAATGATGCAACCGTTGTTGGTACTCAATCAACTTCTGTTGGTTATGGTCATGTGATTGAAGCAAACTACTCAGGTACATTCGGTGACCCGAACTACATCCGTGCAGGTGCTGACCGCTCTTATGCGTTTGGTAACAACAACACCATTACGACGGCAGATACCTTTGTACTAGGCAGCAATGTTAGCCGTAATGCAGACGGTACGGATAATCCACTAGGCACAGTGAAAAACTCAGTCTATTTAGGTAATGGTACTGAAGTCACTGCAGGCGGTGCAGTCGGTACAGCGGTACTAGACACTGACCAAGTAGCAGGCGCTACTACGACTGCAGGTGATACAGGTACTGTAGCTGATGCTAAAGTTGGCGGTCTTACTTACGGTGGCTTTGCTGGTGACACAGCTAATGGTGCAGTATCAGTAGGTGCAGCAGGTGATGAGCGTCGTGTCCAAAATGTCGCAGCGGGTGAAATCTCTGCAACTTCTACTGACGCAATCAACGGTTCACAGCTATACTATGTCGCTGAGCAAGCAGCTAAGCCATTCACTGTAACTGCAAACAAAAACATTGACACTGCTGTCATGGATCCAAATGATCCAACTGCTGAGCTATTCGCTGCTGAAGATGGTAAGCAAGTACAGCTTGGTGATACTTTCAGCATTGAAGGTGCAAAAGATGCAGTAATTTCAGAACGCAACACTGATGCAGCGACTGCAGGTGATTATAGTGCCAAGAACATCCAAACTATCGTGGATGACAAAGGTGTTCAAATCCAAATGTCAACCAACCCAGTGTTCAACAGCACAGTGATTGGCGGTACATTAAACCAAGATGGCAAGCCAGCTGGTGCACCAATCACGATTGGTACTACAGACGGCAAAAATGTCATCAGCAACTTGACGACTACTATCCAGCCACCAGTAGCAGGCGAAACGGTTACAC
The DNA here is from genome assembly GCF_024296965.1 of Moraxella sp. FZLJ2109. Lineage (NCBI taxonomy): Bacteria > Pseudomonadati > Pseudomonadota > Gammaproteobacteria > Moraxellales > Moraxellaceae > Moraxella > Moraxella sp. FZLJ2109. The sequence continues at coordinate 720,266 of NZ_CP101112.1, read as the reverse complement.
CAAAACCAACAGGCGATGTGCTAACTAATGCTGCGACTCTAGGTGATGTCCTAAACGCTGGCTGGACATTGCAAGAGCGTGGTGTAAACAAAGACGTAGTAACCCCATACGATAAAGTGAACTTTATTGACGGTGCAGGTACTACTGTTACTGTAACACCAAGTACTGATGGTACTTCAAGTGATATTAAAGTTGATGTTAACCTATCTGATTCTGCAATCATTGGCAACATCACATCTACTGATGGTGTAGCAGCGCCTACGACCACAGAAGATGGCAACAAACTTGCTAATGTAAGCACTGTTGTAGGTGCAATCAACAATTCAGGTTGGAAAACTAACTCAACCACAGCAACTGGTACAGCAGCTGAAACTTTGGTTAACCCAGGTGAGACTGTAAACTTCGAAGCTGGCAAAAACATGGAAGTCACTCAAAATGTGACCAAAGTTGACGGCAAAGATGTTATTTCTTACACCTATGCAACAGCTGATGACGTAACCTTCAACAGCACGACTATCGGTGGCACCAAGCAAGGTGATACCCTAGTGAACCCAATCACTATCGGTACAACTGTTAATCCAGACGACGGTACTGTGGTTAATACCATCAGCAACTTGACTACCACACTACCTGTTGACACAACCAAAGGTACATTTGATCCTACTACAGCAACTACTACGAACGCTGCAACTCTGGGCGATGTCCTAAATGCTGGCTGGAACCTAAAAGCTGCTGACCAAACAGCAACTGATGGCGCTCTAGACTTTGTTAAGCCATACGATACTGTTGAGTTCAAAAATGGTAATGGCACGACAGTCGCATCAAGCACTGATGGCAATGTAAGCAGTATCCAATACGATGTTAAAGTAGATAATAGCACTGTTAAGATCAACAGCACGACTGGTGCGATCGAAGCAGTACAACCTGTTACCCAAGTAAACGGCGACAATGTCACTGGCCCTGTAAATCTAGTTGATGGCAACACCACAACTGTGACCAACACACCAGACGGCATCAAAGTTGAAGTGAACACTGGTAACACCACTGTAGGCACTGATGGTAAAGCAGCACCAGCAACTGATGCAGATGCAGACAAAGTTGCAACTGTTGGCGACATCATCAACACCATCAACAATGTAGGCTGGTTCACCAACTCTACAACTGCAACTGGTGGCGCAGCCAACACGAAGATCTCTGCAGGTCAAGCAGTAAACTTCGAAGCTGGCAAGAATATGGAAGTTACTCAAACCATCGAAAATGGTAATGTAACTTACACCTATGCAACAGCTGATGATGTAACCTTCAACAGCACGACTATCGGTGGCACCAAGCAAGGTGATACCCTAGTGAACCCAATCACTATCGGTACAACTGTTAATCCAAATGGTACTGTGGTTAATGCTATCAACAACCTAACCACCACTCTACCAGAGCCAAGCACAGTTGATGGCGGTAAATCAGGCGTTGCTCCAACTAACCCTGTAACCACTAACGCTGCTACTCTAGGCGATGTACTAAACGCTGGTTGGAACTTGAAGACAGCTGACCAAGGTGACCTAGACTTCGTTAAGCCATACGATACTGTTAACTTCGTAAACGGTGTAGGTACTTCAGTTGAATCAAGCACTGATGGCAATGTAAGCAACATCCAGTACAACGTAAACGTTGACAACAGCACTACTAAGATTACTTATGTAGATGCAACTGGTGGCGCACTAACTGCAGAAACTCAACCAGACGGTTCAGTCATCTATAAAGATGCTGCAGGTAAAGAATACACTGGTCCTGTAACCAGCCAAATCACTGCTGTACAGCCAACGACTCAAGTAAATGGCGGCAATGTCACTGGTCCTGTAAATCTAGTTAACGGTAATACTACTACTGTAACTAACACACCAGCAGGCATCAAAGTTGAAGTCAATACTGGTAATACTACCGTAGGTACTGATGGTAAAGCAGCACCTGTGACTACCGAAGATGCAAACAAAGTTGCAACTGTTGGCGATATCATCAACACGATCAATGGTGTAGGTTGGTTCACCAACTCTACAACTGCAACTGGTGGCGCAGCCAACACGAAGATCTCTGCAGGTAAAGCAGTAAACTTCGAAGCTGGCAAGAATATGGAAGTTACTCAAGAAGTTGATGCAGATGGTAACGTAACTTATACCTATGCAACAGCTGATGATGTAACCTTCAACAGCACCAAAGTTGGTGGTACATACACTGACGCACAAGGCAATGTTGTTAACAATGCACCTATTACCATCGGTACTACACCAGAAGGTAAGAATGTTATCAGCAACCTAAACAGCACCTTGCCAACAACGGTAAGCACTGGCGATAAAGCAAATTCTACAACCAAAGTAGATGCTCCAGTGATTGCTGCAGGTGATATGACTAACGCTGCAACTCTAGGCGACGTACTAAACGCTGGCTGGAACTTGAAGACAGCTGACCAAGGTGATCTAGACTTCGTTAAGCCATACGATACCGTTAACTTCGTAAACGGTACAGGTACTACAGTTGAATCAAGCACTGATGGCAATGTAAGCAACATTCAGTACAATGTCAATGTTGATGGCACTACTACTGAAATTACTTATGCAACCAAGGTAAATGGTAAAGATGTACCTGTATATCAACATGTAGATGGTAACTACTACACTGGTGAGAACGGTACAGGCACCAAAGTTGAGACACCTGTAACCAGCCGTGTTTCTGCGATCTTGCCAACGACTCAAGTAAACGGCGACAATGTCACTGGTCCTGTAAATCTAGTTGATGGCGACACCACAACTGTGACTAACACACCAGACGGCATCAAAGTTGAAGTGAACACTGGTAACACTACCGTAGGCAATGATGGTAAAGCAGCACCAGCAACTGATGAAGATGCAGACAAAGTTGCAACTGTTGGTGATATTGTTAATACCATTAACAACACTGGTTGGAACCTAAAAGAAAACGGTACGCAAAAAGACCTAGTCACTGCATCTAATGTAGTTAACTTCGTCGATGGTGCTGGTACAACGGCTAATATCACCACCAATCAAGATGGTACTATTAGCAATGTAACTTACAATGTGAAGTATGATGGCAAAACCATCAAGCTAAACAATGCTGGTGAGCTAACTGCAGTGGCATCTAAGCCAACCGTAACTTCAGGTGGTGATGGTGATATCAACTTTGCTAACACATCAACCACCAATGTGACTGTTGATCCAGCCACTGGTGACATCAAAGTTGATGTAGTAACGACACCGCTAACCAATGCTGCAAATGGTACAGTTAATACACCTGCTAAGCCAAATGCAATCGCAACTGCTGGTGATGTAGCAAAAGCGATCAATGGTTCAGGCTTTACTGCCGCAGTAGCAAATACTGGTACAGGCGAGTCAAAAGATCTTGGTGGCGACAAACTGGTGAACCCAGGTGATACAGTGACCATGACTGCAGGTGATAATATCTCTATCACCAAAGAAGGTCTAAACTACACTGTAGCGACCAAGAAAGATGTAGCCTTTGATTCTGTCACTGTCAATAAAGACTTGACTGTAGCACCAGGTGCAAACATTGATATGGGCGGCAATGTCGTTGGCAATGTGGGTACCGGTGTGGCAGATACCGATGCAGTGAATGTTGCTCAGTTGAAAGCGACACAAACTACTGTTGGTTCAGCAGATGGCACTGTGAAAGTGAACGAAACTGTATCAGCGAACGGTCAGCGTCATTTCGACCTATCGGTAGATCCAACCATCATCCAGCCAGTTGTTGACCGTGTCAATGATCTAGAAGATGATATGCGTGCAGGTCTAGCAGGTTCGGCTGCTATGGTGAACATCCCACAAGTAACCCGTCCAGGTGCAAACCTAGTCGGTGTGGGTCTGGGTCATCATAAAGGCGAAAGTGCGATCGCGGTTGGTTTCTCTAGCGCGAGCGACAACGAACGCTTGATCTTCAAGATGACTGGTTCTGCCAATACCCAAGGTGACTTCACCATCGGTACTGGTATGGGCTGGCAGTGGTAATCCACCACTAGGACGATAGTCCAAACAAAAAAACCGCCTTGTTCACTTGAACAGGGCGGTTTTTTTGTTGATAAATAGCATCATCAAGTTCAAGGCCTCAGGCTCGGTGAACACCCAAGGTGATTTCTTGGGCGTTATCGGTGCTGGCTAGGCACTGTGGTAATGCGTTTATCCATACTCTGAAATCAACAAAACCCCGAATCGATGATTTGAGGTTTTGTTTGTGTGGCATCGGAGGTAACAGAGAATGCTTGTGCGTTAACAAGTTAAGGAGAGAGTGTCATCTTCTCATAAAATCTCATCATAAAATCATGTGCTTGTGTAAAAAACAGCATGAAAAGCATGACCTTAGCCCGACCTGAAGCCGCAAAAAACAGGGCGTATCACACACCCTGTTACACCTTGCCTAATCTCACAGATTACACCCCGAACAAAAACGCAAAGGCGAATAATCCCAAGCAGCAAATCATCGACATCAACCAAGTGATCGAGCGCACAAAAGCCAAATTCGCCGCATAGCTTGCAATAAAGCATAGGCGAAACAGCACAAAGCCTGTGGCAAGCAGATTGACAATCCCCATCGGCACAAAGGTGTACAGACACACAAGCACCGCCGCCAAAAAGATCGGCAAGGTCTCATAACCATTGGCTTGTGCATGATTAAAGCGCGCGGCGATGCCAGTGGCATTTGCCAAAAACTGGCGCGGATTTTGATTATTTTTATCAAATCGAAAACCGCCTGAGACCTTGGCAAGCACCGAGCATAGCCACGGCAACAAGGACGCGATGACCATCAACACGATGGTAAGCTTACTGGTAGTGTGGGCGAATAATGCATAAATCATGCGGCGATAATTTCGTAATCGTGGGTGATGTTCACGCCGCCTGCTGACAGCATACGCGATGCTGAGCAGTATTTTTCGGCAGACAGTTCGATGGCTTTTGCCACTTGCGATTCTTTGACATCCTTGCCTGTCACCACAAAGTGCAGGTGAATGTCAGTAAAGACCGCAGGTACGGTATCGGCGCGGATGGCGCGCATCTCGCAGCGCACATCATGGATGTCTTGGCGTGATTTTTTTAGGATGCTGACCACATCATAGCTTGCACAGCCACCTAAGCCTAATAAAATCAGCTCCATTGGGCTTGCGCCTTTTTCTTTTGCGCCATCGACTTGTACGGTATGACCTGATGGTGATACGCCTTCAAAATGCACGCCATCTTGCCAAGTTAAGCTTGCGTTCAGTTCAGCCATATTATTATCCTTATTTAATTCATTTATAAAAATTTATCAAAGTTTTACGATTAATAATCAATCTGACGATTATCCGCTCAAAATTCATCTTGCATCATGTGTATTGTACCGATTTTACATTACTTTGGCAAAAGCCGCCATAAAAACTGTATGCTTAATCGGGACAAAATGCTATTTTTCCAGTTGTTTTGACCAAAATCGCAAATAATTTTAAAAAACTTGGAGCGTATTGAATTTTATATTTGCCATTAAAAGCGAGATAAATCGATTGATTTTCTAGGAAAATTCCGCAGGTGATATAATAATATCATCAAGGGATTTGACGAAGAAAATTAAGATTTAGCTGATTTTAATAGTAAAAATGGTAAATATTGCTAAATTATTTCTAAAATGTAAATAATGTTATGAATATTCAATACGCCCTACCTTTTTGGGCGTTTTTTTGGTTTAATAGTCACTAAGTAAAGTCATCGGCAAAAACTGGTGATATTTCAATAATTTATGAATTAAGAGTTTAGTTATGATTGATGCAGACGGTTTTCGTCCCAATGTCGGCATCATCTTAGTCAATACACAAGGGCAAGTGCTGTGGGCAAAGCGCATCGGACATGACAGTTGGCAATTTCCCCAAGGGGGGATTGGACGGGGTGAGACACCGCTAGAAGCGATGTACCGCGAGCTGTATGAAGAAGTGGGTCTGTTGCCTGAGCATGTCGAAGTGCTTGCGGTGACGCGCGACTGGCTGCGGTATCGCTTGCCAAAACGCTATGTGCGTACAGGGCAAGAGCCTTTGTGTATTGGGCAGAAACAAAAATGGTTTTTGCTGCGCTTGGATGAAGCTTATACCGATTATATTCGTTTTGATGTCGGTGTGCCTGAGTTTGATGATTGGCAATGGGTGAGTTATTGGTATCCTTTGACAGGCGTCGTGCCGTTCAAGCGTAGTGTTTATCAGCGCGCTTTGGCGGAGTTGATTTCAGCAGTACCATTGGATAATAATTTAAGATTATCTTAAATAAAAATCACCGTTCAGTTGAGCGGTGATTTTTTTTGTGGGTGGGAAAAAAGGCTTAAATCATTATGAGCGGTTTTGGTACATGATAATTATTTAATTAAAAAAAGTTAATAAATTAACAAACACTGTGGTGCGTCCCACGCACCATTAAGATTTGGGATTTTAACGGTGCATATCACACACCTACATACTGGCGCTCAAATTTACGCATCACCCTTTATCATCATTGCTGATCACGCGTTTGATGTCGGTGATGTGTTTTTTGTTACGACCGAAAAAATGCCGCGCGCTTTTGATTAGGCGAAACACTTTGGCAAATTTGCTTTCGGTGATGCTTGCTTTGCCATCTGGAATGATGACGACATTGCCATTTTCATCGATGGTACGGCGCGCGTCATCATCAAAGCCTGCCGCATCGGTGCTTTCGCTGGCAGCTTCATCGCTGATTTTGACGATACGGTGCTTTTCGCGTAGGGGCGTGCCGTCGAATAGCTCAGATAAGCTGATGTCAAGCTCGTCATTGGCGACTTTTTCGATGCGCGTCAGCTGCTTGTACAGCTCGACGAACCACGGATCATAATCGGCAGCTTTAAGCTCATCAAGTTCGCGGCGAATCGGCAGCGGATAGGGCAGATTTTTATAAAATTGCCATAGATTCACCGTTTTTAGATCGGTTTTGAGCGTATAGCGATTATCGCGCGTCGGGGTGATGAGATTATTATCAAGCAAAAGATTAAGATAAGTATGCCACTTCGGCAACTCTTTACGCCCCAAGGTTTTGCGCAGTTCATCTTCACTCACCGTTTGCCCTTGCTGATATTTTTTATAAGTCAAATTCAGCATGTCCAATAGGCTTAATAGCGGATGGCGCACAGGTACTTCTTGGGTGTCAAAAATCGTCAAAGTATAGCTGATCTGCACACCAAGCAAGATCAAATTCCACGACAAATAAATCCACAGTAGGAAAATCGGCAAGGCAGCGAACGCACCATAAATCGCTTCGTAACTGGTGAAATTGGTCATCACTGTACCGAAGATTTGCTTGAGTAGCTCAAACAATACCGCGATGATCGTGCCTGCGATGGCGGCGTTTTTGATGGGTACTTGCGCTTTTGGGATAAACCAATACATCCCGATAAAACCCACGACCATCAAGCCGAAAGACAATAGATACGCCCACACGCCCCAGTCGATGCCATAGCCTGCGATTTTTTGATTGAGAAAATTTAGACTGGCAATCGCGCTTGACGCACCAAAAATCACACCGAGTACAATCGGACCCATGGTGATCATCACCCAGTAGCGAATCAGGCTAGATACGCCGCCTGAGCGATCATCGACGCGCCAAATTTTATTGAACGCGTGCTCAATGGTGATCAAAGTCAAAATCGCCGTCACAAACAGACCAATGACACCGACGATACCAAGATTACTGGACTTTTCGGCGAAATTTTGGATATAACCGCTGATCTGCGCACCTGATGATGGCATGACATTATTATAAATCGCCGCCTGCATCTGATCGCGCACGCCTTCTAGGGCAGGCACGCTTGAGAAAATTACCAGTACCACCGTCAAGACAGGCACGATGGCAAGTAAGGTTGTGTAGGTTAGGCTTGCGGCTTTTTGTTGGCATTCATCTTCGGTAAAATGCCGAACCAGCAATCGCAAATACATGAACCACGCATGATGCGCAAAGGGTAATTTATTCAAAAAATTGGTCATAGCTCTGTATAATCTGTATAAAATGTCTTTATAAAATTGATGGAATTTATACTAGTGTAACAAATCGAACCCCAAATGCTAACCTTTAATTTGTGAAAATATGTGACCATTGGTGCGTGATAAACGCTTGCATGGCGTTTTGGGCGGTTTTATTGGTATAATAGGCGCAAATTTGATACATTGACATAAAACGGATATTCCCATGACTTCACCGTATATTTTGGTGCTGTACGACACCAACAAAGGCTCAACCAAGCAGCTGGCTTATCTGATCGCCCAAGGCATCACCGATACAGGCATGGCGGTGAAAATTCGCCGTGTGCCAAAGGTCTCAGCAGTCACCGAACAAGTGGCGGACAGCATTCCTGATGATGGCGATCTGTACTGCACTGCTGATGAGCTGACAGGGTGCGCAGGGCTTGCGCTTGGCAGTCCGACGCATTTTGGTAATATGTCGGCAAGCATGAAATATTTTTGGGACAATACCGTCACCGCGTGGCTGGCGGGCAATCTACAAGGCAAGCCTGCGTGCGTGTTCACCAGTACAGGCAGTCAGCACGGCGGTCAAGAAAGCACACTTATCACTATGATGATGCCGCTATTGCATCACGGTATGCTTTTGATGGGCTTACCGTACGCGCACCCTGAACTGTCCGCGACCACGCGCGGTGGCACGCCCTATGGCGCAAGCTTCGTCGCCGGCAGCCGCCATGAACACAGCCTGACCCAAGACGAAAAAACCCTAGCAATCGCCCAAGGCACACGCCTAGCCATACTGGTCAAACAGCTGCAAGGTGCGTGATGAGAGTTAAAAAAGACAAAGTCCAAAAACCTGTCGCCCCCGTGCAGCGCGCCTTGCGTATAACATGGATGGCGTGGCTAATAACAGCTGCCATCATCTATCCTGTAGCTGTTATGGTAGCGACAGGTGCAAGCCTATGGGCAGGAATTGGCGTGCAGATATTGGGCTTGATCCCTGCGCTATTATGTGCTGTGAGCATCCATCGTGGCAATTCACCTTATGCGCTGATGTGGGTGAGTATGGTGGCACTGTTGTATCTGGGCGTGGCAGGCGTGATGAGCTTGTTTAAGATCTATGAAGGTGCGCCGATGGCAGTGTGGGCTGTGCAGGTGCTTGAGATGATTTTGTTGCTGATGATTAATTGTCAATTATTCGTCCTACTCAAGCGATTGCCTGCCATGCATAAATCGTTGTGATAAATCAAAACGCATAAAACAAAAAGCCTTGATGACCCAAATTCATCAAGGCTTTGTTTATGGCTATCGGTTTATAGCCGACTAAGATTACTGATTAGTTAATCTTAGTCAGTTCCATCGAATAGACCTTGCCATCATCGGTTTGGCTGACTTTGACAGGCAAATAATCTAGGCTTGGTGCTAGCCAAAAACTGGTGGTGCGATCCTTGTCATCATGTACGCGGTCGATGCGCAGCACTTCATAAGTACCTGCAGGGACGGTGATTTTGCTTGTGCCTGCTTTTTTGAACTTGGTATTTTCGATATTGGTGCGCTTGACCAGTGGGTATGAGCCACTGAATTTACCTGCCATCAGCTCTTGGCGGATTTTCACTTCTAGGCTTAGATCATCATAAGCTTGGCGCGGCATACTGATGTTGGTGGTTTTGCCTTTATAGGTGCTGGCGACCGATTTTTTTGCACCATTGAACGCGACGCTATGCGTATTACCGATGCCCAAAAATTTGGTCGATGAGCTTGATTTGCTTGGTACGACGCTACTTGCACTCATCGTAAAATCCGAGCTTTGGTTGATGCTTGCACCCAGTGCCGAGCCTTTGACGCTGTAGCGATAGCCATTGCCTTGCTTGGCAAGCGTGCGCGTGGCAGTGCCTGTGATGCCTTCGGCTTGGACTTTATAGGTTGCCGAAAAGTTCGGAACGACAGCTGCTTGCGCGCTAACGGTCGTGACAGCCAGTGATGCAGCAGTGATTAGGGGTAGGGTATAAGTCATTTTCATAATTTTTCTCGTAATTAGCCAAAAGGGATGATCTTATAATGGACAAATTTTGTTACAAATTCAAGGAGAATTTTTTGGCGTTTTGTCGTTTTTGTGTCAAGTTATCGCCCAAATCAAGAAACATTGTAAATTGGTTAATTGGCAGCGCATGGCAGATTTTGGAGAAATTTTTGGCAAATTTTTACAAAACTTGCTTGAAAATTTGCCATCATAGCACCACCTAAATACTCAATATTCTTTCCACTTTTATCCTTAAAACATTGCAATGGAGTTATTATGAAAATTCGTCCGCTACATGACCGTATCGTCGTTCGTCGCACCGAAGAAGAGCAAAAAACCGCAGGTGGCATCTTGCTGCCGGGTTCAGCTCAAGAAAAGCCACAACAAGGCGAAGTGATCGCTGTGGGCAATGGTCAAATCACCGACGCAGGTGTGCGCGCTTTGGATGTGAAAGTTGGCGATACTGTACTATTTAGCCAGTATGCAGGTCAGACGGTCAAAGTCGATGGCGAAGAGCTATTGATCATGAAAGAAAGCGATGTATTGGGCGTGCTTGAAGCCTAATTGCTTGATTTGTAAGGTATTTTGTGCAAAATTCATTATCATATTTTAATAAATTTATCATTAAAAATTAAATTAACGGAGAAATTCTCATGGCAAAAGATGTAAGCTTTGGCGTATCAGCCCGTGAAAAAATGATCAATGGTGTCAATGTGTTAGCAAATGCTGTCAAAGTCACACTAGGTCCAAAAGGCCGTAATGTGGTGATTGACAAGTCATTCGGCGCACCGACCATCACCAAAGATGGCGTGAGCGTGGCAAAAGAGATCGAGCTTGAAGACAAGTTTGAAAACATGGGCGCGCAGCTAGTGCGTGAAGTCGCATCTAAGACCAATGATGTGGCAGGCGACGGCACAACCACCGCAACCGTATTGGCGCAAGCAATCCTAACTGAAGGCATGAAAACTGTCGCAGCAGGCATGAACCCAATGGATCTAAAGCGCGGCATTGATAAAGCGGTACGCGCAGCCGTTACCGAGATCAAAAACCTATCAACCCCAGCCAATGACCACAAAGCCATCGCGCAAGTCGGCTCAATCTCAGCAAACTCTGACACCACCATCGGTGAGCTGATCAGCAAAGCCATGGAAACTGTCGGCAAAGAAGGCGTGATCACTGTCGAAGAAGGCTCAGGCTTTGAAGATGCGCTGGAAGTGGTTGAAGGTATGCAGTTTGATCGTGGCTACATCAGCCCATATTTTGCCAATAAGCAAGACAGCCTAACTTGCGAATTTGACAATCCATTTATCCTACTTGTGGATAAGAAAATCAACAACATCCGCGAGATCGTGCCACTACTAGAAAAGGTAATGCAAACCAGCCGTCCGCTACTCATCATCGCTGAAGATGTTGAAAATGAAGCATTGGCAACACTGGTCGTGAACACCTTGCGTGGTGGTCTGAAGACTTGTGCGGTCAAAGCACCTGGCTTTGGTGATCGTCGTAAAGCGATGCTACAAGACATCGCAATCTTGACTGGTGGTGTGGTCGTTTCAGAAGAAGTGGGTCTAAGCCTAGAAACTGCTGAAATCGCTCACCTAGGTACTGCCAAAAAAATCACCGTTGGCAAAGAAAATACTGTCATCGTGGATGGCGCAGGCAATAAAGCTGACATCGATGCTCGTGTCGAGTCAATCAAGCGTCAGGCTGAAGAAGCAACTTCTGATTATGACCGCGAAAAACTACAAGAGCGCGTCGCTAAGCTATCAGGTGGTGTGGCTGTGATCAAAGTCGGTGCAGCCACCGAAACCGAAATGAAAGAGAAAAAAGACCGTGTCGATGATGCGCTACACGCTACTCGTGCCGCTGTCGAAGAAGGTGTCGTGCCAGGTGGTGGCGTTGCGCTAGTGCGTGCATTGGCAGCCTTGAGCGAGCTAAAAGGCGACAACGATGACCAAAACGCAGGTATCAATATCCTACGCCGTGCGATGGAAGCACCACTTCGCCAAATCGTCACCAATGCAGGCGAAGAAGCGTCAGTCATCATCAACCAAGTCAAAAATGGCTCAGGCAACTATGGCTATAACGCTGCCACAGGCGAATATGGCGATATGCTAGAGATGGGTATCCTTGATCCAGCTAAAGTGACTCGCTCAGCACTAGAGCACGCTGCATCTGTCGCAGGTCTGATGCTGACCACCGAAGTGATGATCACCGATCTACCAGCCAAAGATAATAGCTTGGCAGGTATGGGTGCTGCTGGAGGTATGGGTGGCATGGGCGGTATGATGTAATTTTACTTGTCTATTATGGGCTATTGCGTCATCAATCTCACTCAATGTACTTATTGTACATTTTTGTTCGATTGATTTAGCGCTAGTCGCATACTAGATGGCGTAAAATTCGCCGATAAAAATTCACGCATTGCGTTGATTTTTCAAAATCCCTGACTTTGTAAGTGAACCGCACCCCAAAAGTTAGACAGCCTTTGGGGTGTTTTTATGACCAAATACACAATGGACTTTAAACTGTCCGTCATTCAACATTATTTAACAGGACATAGTTACAATCAGACAGCCAAATTTTTTGGCATAGAAAGCTCTATCATCCAAAACTGGGTGAGACTCTACCAAACTCATGGGATTGATGGCATTCGCCCAAGAACAAGCAAAGCCAGTTATTCACCAGCATTTAAACACACAGCAGTATTACAATTACTCTCTGGCAAATCTATGCCAACAGTTGCCACTGAATTAAACATCAGTAGCCCAAGTGTGCTCTTTCAATGGTTAAAAGCTTATCAAACTCATGGTATCATGGGACTTACTCCCAAACCTAAAGGCAGAAGACCTATGAGCAAATCAACCAATAAATCAGATAAAGTAGCCAAAGCAACGAAAACAAGCAAAGTAGCTAAAACAGCCAAGGTGGACAGGACAGATAAAACACTAACCAATGAACACGCCGAGTTACTCAGACGCATTCAATATCTAGAAGCTGAGAATGCTTATCTAAAAAAGCTCGATGCCTTAATTCGTCAAAAACACAACGCATCATCACCCAAGAAAAAGTGATGATTGTGCAAGAATTAAGGCAAACCTATCTGATTGATGATTTGCTTAACGTGTCACACTTACCAAGAAGTACTTTTTACTATCATCTAAAACAATTAAGCAGACCTGAGCAAGACACTGTTATCAAAGATAAAATCCAAAACATCTACCACGCTCACAAAGGCAGATATGGCTATCGGCGTATTACCCTAGCACTAAAGCAGTTAGGCTTTGTTATCAATCATAAAAAAGTGCAACGGCTAATGCACGAGCTTGGGCTTAAAGCAGTAATTCGTCGTAAGCGAAGCAAACACAGCACTTACCGTGGACGAGTAGGCAAAATCGCTACCAATGTCTTAAACCGTGATTTTAAAGCAGACAAGCCCAATCATAAATGGGCAACAGATGTCACTGAGTTTAAAATACAAAGCAAAACTTATGATGGCGGTATCAAAGAGCAAAAGCTGTATTTATCACCCATCATTGATTTGTATAATGGTGAGATCATTAGCTACAGTATCAAAGACAGACCGACTTATGAGTTAGTGCAAGACATGCTACACAAAGCCATAACAACGCTAACTGGTGATGACAAACCCATCTTGCATTCTGACCAAGGCTGGCATTATCAAATGAGCAATTACCAACAAACCTTAAAAGACAATGACATTATCCAAAGTATGTCAAGAAAAGGTAACTGCTTGGATAATGCAGTGATAGAGAGTTTCTTTGGGACATTAAAAGAAGAGATATTTTATGAGAAAACTAAATTCACTTCACCAGATGAGCTTAGAAAAGTGATTGATGAGTACATTCACTACTACAACCATGATAGAATAAAGAGCAAATTAAAAGGACTGAGTCCTGTACAATACAGAACTCAGTCCTTGATGAAACCTTAACCGTTAATCTTAGTGTCTAAGAATTGGGGGTCGGTTCAAAGTTGGGGATTTTTTTGTGTTAATTTTGGATAAAAAAATAAGCCCATCATCGACGGGCTTATTTTTTTACTTAATATCAAATTAAGCTTTGGTTTCTAGATAAGCTTTTAGCTCGTCTTTTAGATGCAGCTTTTGACGCTTCATTTCTTCAATTTCATTAGCACGGCTAACAGACGCAACTGGATCTTTTTCAAGATTTTCGATTTCGGTGTCAAGATCATTGTGCTCATTGAACAGTTTTAGAAAATGCGCATCGCCTTCTGCTTTAAGCTGAGTCATAAGCTCGCGATATTCTGGTAGCATGGTACTCTCCTGATGATTAAAAAAATTGACCAATTGTCTAGAACTTATCTTATCAAGAATGCGCCATATTATCAAGCACATTCACCAAATAGTCTGCCAAATTTCACAACTGCCAGTCCGTGCAGCAGTTTTTATTTGTATAAATCTGTATGCCATCGATTCGATGTTTAATCCGAATGATGGTAATGTTTGAAATTCCTAAATACTCAGCGCTGAGATTTTCGGTTATAATGAGCGCATCAAATGATTAATTTTTACACATCCTACAGTCACAAAGGGGATTATGATGTTAGACCAAAATCTATTAAACGCTGTCAAAACTTATAGCGAAAACATGACTCGCCCAATCCAAATGATCATCGGTGCAGGTGAGCACGAAAAGCGTGCTGAATTGGTGGATTTTTTGACTAAAATCGCAGGCACTAGCGACAAGATTGGCTTTGATGCGACCGTAGTTGATACCGATCTTAGCCCAATGAGCTTTAAGATCACCACCGAAAACAAAGACACAGGTATCGTCTTTAGCGGTATCCCAGGCGGTCACGAATTTACTTCATTGATTCTGGCGATCCTACAAGCGGGTGGTCATACCTTGAAACTGGACGAAGGCATCCAAAGCCTAGTTAAGCGTATTCAAGCACCGCTAAAATTCCAAACTTTTGTATCGCTATCATGCCACAACTGCCCTGATGTCGTGCAGGCGTTGAACCAATTTGCCATCCTAAATGACGGCATCGAAAACGAAATGATCGACGGCGGTGTATTCCCTGAATTGGTCGCCGAAAAAGGCATCCAAGGCGTACCAGCGGTATTCTTGAACGGTAAGCCGTTTGCCAATGGTAAAGTGGATACTGCCAAGCTCATCGAAAAACTACAAGAGCAATACCCTGATTTGCTATCAGCATCGGATGAGCCACAGCTTGAGACCCAAGATGTGACCGTCATCGGTGGTGGCCCTGCAGGTAGTGCGGCGGCGATTTATACCGCTCGTAAGGGTCTGCGTGTGGCACTGGTGGCTGACCGTATCGGTGGTCAGGTCAAAGACACCCAAGATATCGAGAACCTGATTTCAATTCCGCTAACCAATGGTAATCAGCTTGCTGCCAATCTAGCGACACACATCAAAGAGTACAACATCACTATCAAAGAGCACGTGAGTGTCAGCAGCATCGAAGAAGTCAAAGGCGGCTATCAAGTTACGCTAAACACAGGTGCAAGCTGGACAACTCGCACCATCATCCTAGCGACAGGTGCCAAATGGCGTAAGCTTGGTGTCAAAGGTGAAGATGAGAACATCGGCAATGGCGTGGCGTACTGCCCACACTGCGACGGCCCATTCTTCAAGGGCAAAGATGTCGCTGTCGTCGGCGGTGGTAACTCAGGCGTCGAAGCAGCTCTGGACTTGGCAGGTATCGTCAAGCATGTGACTGTACTTGAGTTTGGTGACACCTTGCGTGCTGACCAAGTACTGGTGGATAAGGCGATGGCAAAAGACAACATCACCATCATCAAATCAGCTGCCACCCAAGAAATCACCACTGACGGTAGCAAAGTTAATGCACTGATTTATCAAGACCGCACCACAGGCGAGAACCAAACGCTACCACTATCAGCGGTATTCGTCCAAATCGGTCTGGTGCCAAACTCTGAAGTCGCTAAAGGCTTGGTAAAAACCACCCCACAAGGTGAGATCGAAATCGACGCCAAATGCCGTACCGACAAGCCAGGCATCTTTGCTTGTGGCGATGTGACCACAGTACCATATAAGCAAATCAACATTGCAATGGGCGAAGGCTCAAAAGCGGGTCTATCAGCCTTTGAATATCTGATGATGAACAGCTGATTGATTGCTAAATATGACAAAATCACGCCTATGATGGGCGTGATTTTTGTTTGTGTTGGCGGGTTGTACGTGTATCGGTACAGTGGTATAGTTTGATGGTGTGTTGTGCGCACCTCTGTTCTGTTGGGTTTATCAGGCTTAACCCAACTTTCAGAGTGTAGTAGGGTTATAGCACTGGGTTTACCGCGGTAGCGATACTGCAAAACAAATGCTAGCTAATTTATGCTGCTTGTAAATCGCCAATGAGATTAATTAGTAATGCGCAACTATCTTTGTAAATAACTTGCCTTAACCGGCAGGCTTTGCTACAATGAACTTAGGTTAGGTAGAACTTATAGGAACAACATCATGCGCTTAACAACTTTTGGAATAACGGCAGTTTTGGCTTTATCTTCTTCATTGGCTTTAGCTAATTACAATCCGGTTTATGACCCAAATGATGAAGCCATGCCTTCTGTTGAAGATGATTTTATGGAACAACCATATAAAAAGGTTGGTAAGTATAAGGTTAGCCATTGTTTTGCAGCACAAGGTGGTTATGTGGACACTGGTGCCTATGTTCCTGATGATGAATTTGACAATTTTTGTAATTTAGAGGTTGTTGGCAAAGCTTTTGAAAAAGCTTCTAAACAAAAGGCGAATTTCAATAAAAACTATGTTCTTTATCAATATGAAGATAAATTACCAAATGAATCCACAATGTTCACTTGGTTTGCTTTGAATAAAAAAACCAATGAAGTGGTTGTTCTAGGTGCTGATGCTAGCCCTAGAGATTATACCATACCTGGTTCAGACAAGTTGAGACCAAAAACAAGCTTTAATGCAAAAAGCAATCAGTTTTGTATCACTCCACAAAAAAATCTAGGATTATATAACACTGGCGATGATTTTGAATATGAAGGAAAAACTTGTTTCTATCTGAAAAAGGGCAAATATGGTCCCTTTTGGTCAGAACTAAAATAGTTCGCACTTTTGGAATAAAACCTGCTTTGATGCAGGTTGTATTAAAAATCACGCCTATGATGGGCGTGATTTTTTTTGTTTGTGTTGGTGGGTGGGTTGTGCTAGAGTGGCAATCTTGATGCTTATCAAAATCAACAAGGTGATTATGCAGTATTTTTATTGGCTGATGGCATTTGCCATCGGTGTGGGTGTGGCGACGCAGGCAGCGATTAATGCACGCTTGGCGTTTGGGTTAGGCGGTCAGCCATTGGCAGCAGCGTTCTTTTCGTTTGCCATTGGCACACTGTGCTTGGCGGTGGTGATGCTATTTTCGAGTAATTTTGGTGCGATCGGTGGTGCGATCGGTGCTCAGCCGTGGTGGCGATGGATTGGCGGGGCGATTGGGGCGGTATTTGTTTTTAGTACGGCGTTTTTGGCACCTAAGATTGGACTGGTTAATATGGCGTTTTTGATTATCCTAGGTCAGCTGATTGCAGGCATGGTGATTGATGGCTTTGGGCTGATTCAGATGCCAGTACGGACATTGGCATGGCATAAATATCTGGGATTGGCCGTGATGATGGCAGGGCTTGTGCTGTTTATGTTTGGTGATAAGCTCAAGACAACCATCTAATCATCGGCATATTGCTCACTACAAGCCATCAAGCATTATTACCTTGATTGCTTTTCTTATCTTGACCGCTAGTATCATCCTTCAAAAATGCCTTTGGCACATCGATGGATAAGTCTGTGCCAAGCAGCCAATTGCACAGGGCATTGGTCGCTGGGTTGTTCTGACTCATACGCAATTTTTTGGCCATATAAAGCTTCTTGGCACTGGTCAGCACCAAATGCCCAAAGGCATGACAGCCAAGCACTTGTTTGCGTGGAATATCCAAAGCTTGATGTACAGTCGTCGATTCACAAGCAAAATAACAAGCAATCTTTACTGGTGCAAAGCGAATACCTTGGGCCAATAATTGATTGCGAATCATCACGCACAGATACATATCTTCATTGTGCGATATGGATTCAAAGTCAAGTGACAAGGGCTGCGCACTAAAAAACTTAGGAATGTTCACTTGCCATTTGATGCCCAATTTTCTAGGCATACCCAGTAGTTTTTTGCTACGCAATGAAAAACCGCCATTTTGTACATCGATAAAATTGTCTGGCATATCGTTCAAATATTTTTTGCACTCATCACCTTGATGATTTTTGACTATGCCATTTTCTAGAACTTCATACATGCCATACACAGGCGCCCCGATATAGTCATAATCAAAAAACTCATCTCGCCAGTTGTTGCCATCTACTACAAAACCATCGTTTTGAACGATCAATGCAAAGTCTGTCTCCACCAGCTGATCTAGTGCGTACAAAATAAACAGATTGTATTCAAGATAGCTAAACGGCTTGCACGCCAAATGCATGATATACTCAGGTAAATTCTCAGGCTGGGTAGGTGAGACTAGGATGCAGCTTAGGCTGTCTTTGGGTAGTTTCTTCTGGAGCTCGGTATAGCTGCGTTCGATGGCATAGGCAGAGCCTTGTGCGTAGTCTTGATGACCTGTGATGCTAATGATGGTAATGCTTGGCGTAGACTTTGAACTCATGATATATCGCTTGGCAAAAAATAGTAAAACCAGTTTAGTATAACAAATCCTATCAATATATCTATGAATAAATTGTTAAAAAAAGCACGCCAATGATGACCATCAGCGTGCTTTTGATTATGTTTGATAAGCTTACATATTTGGATAGTTTGGACCACCGCCACCTTCAGGTGTCACCCAAGTGATGTTCTGTGATGGATCTTTGATATCACAAGTTTTGCAGTGGACGCAGTTTTGGCTATTGATGACAAACTGTGGCTCTTCACCGTCTTTTTGGACGACTTCATAGACGCCAGCAGGGCAATAACGCTGTGCAGGCTCAGCATAGAGCGGTAGGTTCACCGTCGTTGGCACGCTGGCATCAGTCAAGCGTAGATGGCATGGCTGATCTTCGGCGTGGTTGGTATTTGAGATAAACACGCTAGATAGCTTATCAAAAGTCAGCTTGCCATCTGGCTTTGGATAATCAGGCTTGTAGGCATGATCTGCTTTATCAAGTGTGCTAAAGTCAGGCGTATTATCATGGATAGTCAAAGGCATCTTGCCGCCAAGCAAGTTTTGTTCGACAAAAGTGAACGCGCCACCCATCCAAGTGCCCATACGATGCAGTGATGGTGCGAAGTTGCGAGCTTGATGGGCATCTTCAAACAGCCATGAATTTTCAAAGGCGGTTTGGTATTCAGTGACTTCATCACCACTACGGCCAGCCTTGATGGCATTAAAGATGCTCTCAGCGGCAAGCATCCCTGATTTCATCGCTGTATGCGTACCTTTGATTTTGGCAGCATTTAGAAAACCTGCATCATCACCGACCAACACGCCACCAGCAAAGGTAAGCTTTGGTAGGCTATTGAGACCGCCTTTGGTCAAGGCTCGAGCACCATAAGATAGACGCTTGCCACCTTCTAGGATTGGACGGATTAGTGGGTGTAGTTTTAGGCGTTGTAGTTCATCAAACGGCGAAACATGCGGATTATGATAAGATAAATCCACAACCAAGCCAAAACTCACTTGATTATTCTCAGCAAAATACAAGAACCAACCACCAGTTGATCCAGTCTCAGACAGCGGCCAACCTGAACCATGCATGATGACGCCTTCTTCGTGCTTGTCGGCATCGATTTCCCACAGCTCTTTTAGGCCGATACCATAGTGCTGCGGATCTTTGTCTTGATCCAGATGGAAGCGACTGATTAGGCGTTTGCCCAAGTGACCACGGCAGCCTTCGGCAAAGATGGTATATTTGGCAAGTAGTTCATAACCTGGCTCAAAGCTACCTTTGGGTTCGCCTTTGGCATTGACACCCATATCGCCAGTTTGTACGCCACGCACCGAGCCATCTTCGTGATATAGGATTTCGCTGGCTGCAAAACCTGGAAACATCATCACTTCAAGCGCTTCTGCCTGCTCAGCCAGCCAACGCACGACATTACCCAGCGAGACGATGTAGTTACCTTCGTTATGCATACTGGTTGGCACGATTGAGCTTGGTAATTTGACGCCTTTGGTGGCGCTTGAGAGCATATAGACGCGGTCTTCTTTGGCAGCGACTGTCAGTGGTGCACCACGCTCTTTCCAGTCTGGGAATAGCTCATCCAAGGCTCGTGGCTCAATCACAGCACCCGAAAGTGTATGCGCCCCAAATTCTGAGCCTTTTTCGATAACGCAGACAGTGAGCTCATCCATGCCGTTTGCAATAGCAAGTTGGCGTAAGCGAATGGCGGCAGACAGACCTGCTGGGCCGCCACCGACGATGACGACATCAAACTCCATAGATTCTCGTTCGATTTGCATACATTTTCCTTATCAAAGTAAATTTCAAAACATGGCGGATAAGCCATCATCCTAATGACTTACTGGCTAATGGTGGTTCTATTTTAACAAGCTTATCTAATTAGGCAAGTTAATATTGTGCAATGTATAGGATATATTACCAAATTTTATCAAAAAATGATATTAATCTTACCATAAGTTTTTATAAATCCATCAAAGACTTGTGGCAAATGACTTGCAATCTTGACCAAAACATCGCATCATAGATCCATCACTCTAAAGTCAAAAACCTAATAAGCTCCCCACTCTCCATCAACAAGGATGCGCTGATGACTACAGAAAACTCTATCAATTACAATAGCTTAAATGAACAACTATTGCCATTTTTGACCAAGTCATCCGACGGCACGGCACCAAAGCGTAAGATACCGCCACTACAGCGATGGCAGCCGATGGGCGAATCGGACATTGACATTCATATCCGTGATAATGGCGAATGGTGGCACGAAGGTGTAAAAATAACTCGTCAGTCATTGGTGGATTTATTTGCCAGTGTGCTTTGGGCGGAAGTCATCGATGGCCAAAAAGTGCATTATCTAAAGACGCCGACGGACAAATATCGCATCCGTGTCGATGACGCACCGCTGTTTATCAATCGGGTGGATGTGGTGCGTGAAGATGGGGTGGATTGGCTGGAGTTTGGCACGACCAATGGTGATCTGATTCGCCTAGATGATGAGCATTTGCCGTATTTTTCGCACTATGGCGACGAAGAGCGGCTGTATATTGACACTCGTTTTGGGCTAACTGCCAAGGTGATGAATAATGTGATGTTTCATCTGATTAGCCTTGGCAAGCTTGATGAGCGAATTGAAAATAATCACAACAAAACCGTGCTAAAGCTCGCCAGTGGTGGTAAAATCTATGAGATTTGCCAGTCTTATAAATAAAGTGGTACTGGTGCGTTTTTTGTGAGTAATGGCGATGATTCATCCACAATCTGACCAACAGCACGCTGCTGATGCACCGATTGGAATTTTTGATTCGGGCGTCGGTGGCTTGTCGGTATTTCGGCATTTGGCACGGCTGATGCCCAATGAGCGATATGTCTATTATGCCGACACCCAAAATGTCCCTTATGGCAATAAATCAGGCGATGAGATTTTATTTTTGACCTTGCAGGCGGTGGATTGGCTGTGTAAGCAAGGCTGCAAGCTGATCGTCATTGCCTGCAACAGTGCATCAGCACACAGTCTGACTGCATTGAGAGCCAGATGTAGCGTACCAATCGTGGGGCTGGTACCAGCACTCAAGCCTGCCTGTGAGATTAGCCGCAGTAAGCAGGTGGCGGTGCTTGCTACCCAAGCGACCTTGCAGGGGCGACTGCTTGCGCAAGTCATTGATGAGATTGCCATACCAAAAGGGGTGATGGTGCATAAGCACTTTGAGCCGATGCTCGTGCCATGGGTGGAGTCAGGGATGCCGATTGATCATCATGTGGCGGATTTGCTCATTAAGCAAACTGATGAATGGCATCAGGCAGGCATTGATGTGATCGTGCTTGGCTGTACGCATTATCCATTTTTTAAGGAATTTTTGCAGGCGTGGATTGATGAGCGACAGCTGTCGATGATGCTACTGGATTCGGGGGCGGCGATTGCTGAGCGGGTGCGTTCTTTGCTTGAGTTTTTTGGGCTTGTGACGACGAGCAAGCAGACAGATGAGCCGTTGGCGTTTTATGCATCGAGCCTAGCAGGTCATGTGGCGACGACCGCCAAGCGTCTATCGGGTGTGCCGATGGTGTTTGTCGATAGTGAATTTGCGGTGATTGATGTGTAAATTGATTTGAGCAACCTGTGGGTGTATGCAATATGCCCCTACAAATCTGTGTAAAATCAAATCAAATCGTTGTATAAAATTTCATAACTTATCCGTTTTAATAAGAGTGCGATGTTCGGCATTACTGAGATTACGACTTATTTTTTGGCAGTGGTGCTGGTGATTGCTTTACCTGGCCCAAATAGCCTGTACTGCTTGTCGGTGGCGGCATCGCATGGGCGAGCGGCAGGGTGGCGCGCGTTATCAGGCATCATCGTTGGTGATACGATTTTGATCATCGCAACAGTACTGGGCGCAGGCACGGTGCTGAAAGTTTATCCTGCCATCTTTGATGCCATCAAGCTTGTGGGTGGTGCATATCTTGCTTATATCGGCGTGCGATTGCTTATCGGCGCTTATCACACCTTTAAAAATAGAAAACAAATCACAGCAAGCGGCGCCACGATCAAAGCACCTGTGCGCCAAAATTATTTTTATCGCGCCTTGATGCTAAGCTTGACCAATCCAAAGGCGATTTTGTTTTTCTTGTCATTTTTTGTGCAGTTTGTCGATCCGACATATGCTCAGCCGTATTTGAGTTTTTTGATTTTAGCTTTGATTTTACAAGCGGTGAGTTTCAGCTATTTGACATTGTTGGTTTATACAGGCAAGGCATTGGCAGATAAATTCGTGCGCCGTCCGCTGCTCGGTGCGATGGCGATGTGTGCGGCGGGCGCGTTGTTTGTTGGCTTTGCGGTGAATATGTGGATGCAGTCGATGTAGGCTGATATTGCGGGCGTGATTTGCGCATAAAAAAGCTTTGTTTTTTGGATAAAATCCATTATGCTAATGGGGAATTTGCGGATTTTTTTTTTTGAGTGTGGCTTTGCGGTGTAAGTTGGGGTGTAAGGATGAAAATGATCATGAATAAGCGCGGTGTGCTTGCATGCATGGCGATGATGGCTGCACCGTGGGCGAGTGCGGAAGTGGTACAGACGCCGACGCTGGCGGCAGATGAGCACGAGACAGAGGTGGAAGCATGGGTCGATGAGCGACACACACAAGCGCGTAATTGGCTGAGTCGAGCGGCGCATGGCATGGATGGTTGGTTTGGCACGCCCAATCCTGACGATCCTGCGCGTGCCAGTCTGCGAGTGATGATGGATACCACTTGGAATAGATACGATGGCACGACGATCAAGCCGCGCATTCGTGGGCGACTGAAGCTGCCTGCGCTTGAAGAGCGTTTTAGCGTGATGATCGGTGATGAAGATCTGGACTATGATCGCCCTGGTGATGGTGGCTACACCGATGAGCGACTCAACACCGCCAATGATAATAACCGTGTTTATGACCGTGAACGCGCGCGTGATAGTAATGCGTCATTGGCATTGCGTTGGTCGAAATTTCGCGAAACCACAGGGCTTGATGTCGATGTCGGTGTGCGCACTAATGATCTGTTTGTGCGTGTCAAAGGCGAGAAAAAATGGCAGCTGACCGATGATTTGAAAAGTCGCTTTGAGCAAGTTTATCGCTATGGTGTCTCAAGCGAGCACATGGCATTGACGACGCTTGAATTTGCCAAGACCCAGACCGATACGCAGATGTTGGTCAATCGCTCGCGCATTCTTTATACCAATGAAGACAACGATGAGACCATTGAGTGGAATAACAGTCTGCACCGTCGCCACGATTGGCAAGGCAAGCATGGCGCGCACGAACTCAACTACGGTGTCTATGTCGGTGGCAATATCTCAGGCGATGCGCCAAAGCTCAACAGCTACGGACCGTACATCAGCTATCGTCAGCCAGTGTGGCGCGATTGGCTGTTCTTACAAGGCGATGCTGGTTATTATAATAACAAGCATGAAGATCACAGCCATCATGTGACGCTGTTTGGGCGTGTTGAGATGGTGTTTTGAAGATAAAATTGATAAACAATGGCTTATGTTATCGCACATAAGCCATTGTTTTTTAAATCTTTAACAACTGACAAATCACCCCATAATGATCTTCAAACATCAAACTTGCATCAAGCTTATTAAGCGGTAGCCAAAAAGCACGGCGAGCATCGTCATTGCCTTGGACTTTCGGCAAGGTAGCTTGGCTTGGCAGCTCAAAATAATACGCCATTGTCACCGTACGCGCGCGTAATGAGCGCTTGGGTGCGTCGAACAGTTGGGCGGATTTTTGACTGTTTAGCAAAGTGGCTTTGTCAATATCAATGCCTGTCTCTTCGATCAGCTCACGCACGCAAGCGGTCAGAAAATCTTCCTGCTGATCAACAAATCCCCCTGGTAGCGCGTACAGCCCGCGCCCATACTCGCCGCCGCGTTCGATCAGCAGAATATGCCCTGACTGCACCACCACCGCATCTGCTGTGATGAGGCTTGGCGGATAAGGTGCGGCTGCCCATGCGCTTTGATATGCTTGGATGTGGTCAAATTCACGCTTTAGCTCAGCGTAGGTGTCGGTTGCGATGAATGCATCCAAAAACGCGCGACTTGTGGCGGTCAGCACATCGCTGGCTACCATGCGTGCTTTGATGTCATCGCCAAAATAAGCAGCGCGCAGGGGTGTAGCTGATAAGCCCTTATAATTATCCACCATAAAGCTGCCATACTGCGGAAATAAGCTTAAGTAATACGAGCTTTCATCCTTGTCATGACCGATGATGGCGATCTTGGCGGCGGTATCATTGACAGCAGACTCAATGGCGTTTTGTACGCCGATCAGCCATTTATTATCATTATAAGTGGCGTCATTGATGCCAATGCAGTGCAGGCGCGCGGCATCTTGTGGGGCGAAGCTGCCCAAAATCATCGCCGTGCGTTCGCTGACAGTGAAGGGGTTTTTGGGCGTGCGCGGGGCATTTGCCGAGCCGATCAAGATGATGATTTTTTTGGCATAATGCAGCGCAGTCTCGACCACATGCTGATGCCCTTGGTGAAATGGCTGAAATCGCCCAATAAACACCAAATAATCAAATTCAAACACATTATTCATTGTTTTTCCAAAAATAACAAAAATTTCTTGATAAGATCAACCTTGATAATGCCAACTATGTTACCATATAGAACATCATCCGTTTGTATAATTTTAAAAAAGAGATTCCCATGAGCGAACTGACCAGTAATATCAAAATCACCGAATCAGCCCAAGACTACCTAGCCGAACTACTTGCCAAGCAAGAAGTGGAAGGTATCGGCGTGCGTATCTTTGTTGAGCATGCAGGCACACCACGCGCGGAGTGCTGTATGTCGTATTGTCAGCCTGATGAAGTGGATGAAGAAGATTTGCACATCACTTATGATAAATTCACCGCACATATCGACGCGCCAAGCATTCCGTATCTTGTGGATGCGGTGATTGATTATAATAAAGACCGTTTTGGTGGTCAGCTGACTTTCCGTGCACCAAATTCAAAAGTGCCACAAGTTGGCGAAAATGCCAGCATCGAAGAACGCATCAACTATGTACTACAGTCAGAAATCAACCCAAATCTTGCCAGTCATGGTGGCTCAGTTGAGCTGCTTGAAGTCATCGAAGATGAAGCGGGTCTGACAGCGGTGCTGAAATTCGGCGGTGGCTGCCAAGGCTGCTCAGCGGTGGATGTCACCTTGCGTCAAGGTGTGGAAGTGCAGCTTAAGCAATCTATCCCTGAGCTGACCCAAGTGGTGGATAGCACCGACCACAGCGTCGCGGATAATGCGTATTATAAGTGATTGATTTATCTTAAATTTATCATCATTGTACAATGCCCATCAATCGTAATTGGACGGTTGGTGGGTATTTGTATTTAGGATAAATTACTCAGATAATACGAAAAAAATCAACCGCCCATCTTTCAAAGCGGTTGATTTTTTGGCTTTAATTATGGCGTGCGTTATAGCGTCTTAGCCTTAATTGCTTGATAGTCTGCCACACTTAGGCGAGGGCCAAACTGCGTCACGATACGGCTTGCCACCGCGGCAGCAAGTTTGCCACACACAGGCAGCTCAAGACCTTGTGACAAACCATACAAGAACGCCCCAGCATAGTTGTCGCCCGCGCCATTGGTATCAATGACTGCCGCCACAGGCACGCTGTCCACTTGATGCTCGATGATGCCGTCATCACCACGGCAAGCGATGATGGTTGGCTTATCTGAGTTGGTGATGACCACAAGCTCGCTGTATTTTAGTAGTGCATTGACAGGGTCGGCTTCACCATCTGCTTCAGCAAATAGACTGGCTTCTTCAAAGTTACAAAACACCGCATCGACACCGCGATTGAGCATATGAATCAAGCCATCTTTGGCAAACTTCACCACCGCAGGATCGGCAAAGCTCACCGCGATTTTTGCGCCTGCTTTGCGCGCACTGTCATGCAGGGTGGCGATGCCGTCAGTGATTGATGGTGACATGGCAAGATAGCCTTCCAGATACAGCCATTTTGCGCCATTTAGGGTGTCGAATTTGATATTGTCCGCACAAATCTCGCTGCTTGTGCCTAGGTGCGTCTGCATGGTGCGCTCGCCATCTGGCGTGACCAGTACCGCGCATGAGCCTGTTACGCCGTCATTTTGTACAGCGAAATTGACATCGGTTGCTACGCCCAGCTGCTCAAGGTCGCCCAAATAAAAATCACCCATATCATCACCACCGACGCGGCACTGATAAAAAGCTGTACCGCCCAAAGCAGCAAATGCCACCATACTATTGGCAGCACTACCGCCGCCTGCTTGCTTGGCAGGGCGTATGCCTTGCGCATCAAGGGCAGTAAACAGCGCGTTTTGGGTGTTGGTATCGGCAAGGGTCATATTGCCACGCACAAGACCTGTGTTGGCAAGATTTTCTTCAGACAGTTTAAATTCAGTATCAACTAGGGCATTACCAATGCCAACGACATCATACATAATGTTCTCTCTTGGTTAAAGGTATGAATAAATAACAAAAAGGGCGTAGTGACACGCCCTAAAATTCTAATAAAATCAGAACTTTATAAAATAAAAATCAGCTTATTCAGCGGCAAGCTGAACCACCAAAAGATCGCTATCAACATCAGGCAAGATGCTGTCAGCAGTCGCGCCAGCAATCCATGCAGACAGGCCTGTGCGCTTATGGCGACCGATCACCACCAAGTCCACCGCGTGCTGATGGCAATAATCCACAATGCCTTTGCGTCCTGAGATGGCGGTTTTGATATTGACATGATGCGCTTCTAAGTGATTGCGGCTTAGCACTTCAGCAAGGCGTACGCGCGCTTTTTGGCAGCGCGCATCATCAATCTCTTCTTGTAGTGCCGATGCAGGAATCAGCTCATAGCCAAAGCCAAGCATGGTCTCTTCGACGATGTGCAGCACCGACAGCTGAGCCTGTGGCTCAGTGTCCAAAATCCATTTGGCTTTTTGGGCGACCAAGTCGGTGTCGTCTTTTAAATCAGTAACCAGTAGTACATGTTGATACATAAATACGCTCCTTTTTTACTGGGTGGTTTACCAATTTGCTATGGTTAGTATAGCAAAATTTGCAGAATATTTTTATGATTTTATGACAAATTCCCCAAAAAAATTTGCACACTGTCTGTACATCACCTGTAGTTGTTTTTATGGTAAAATAGCCATTTTATGAATAAAATTTGGAAAAACATGATAGACGCATTACACCCAAGCTTTGAGCTGCTTGACACTCGCCGCATCGAAGCACTGGATATTACCGTGTTGACCGCTCGCCATCGCACAACAGGGGCGATGCATTATCATTTGGCGTGTCAAAATAGCGAAAACGCCTTGATGATTGGCTTTGCCACCGTGCCGATGACTTCTCGTGGCGAAGCGCATATCCTAGAGCACGTGGTACTGTGCGGCTCAGAAAAGTATCCAGTACGCGATCCATTTTTTAGTATGATTAAACGATCGCTGAATACTTTTATGAATGCGATGACCGCAAGCGACTGGACGGTGTATCCTTTTGCCAGTCAGAACAAAAAGGACTTTTTTAACCTATTATCCGTCTATACCGACGCGGTATTTTTCCCCAACATTCATCCGCTGGATTTTGCCCAAGAAGGTATCCGCATCGAGCTCGATGATGATGGCAAGCCACAATACCATGGCATCGTGTTCAATGAGATGAAAGGGGCGATGAGCGGTGAGATTGATCAGCTGTATTATGCACTGACGCCACACCTATTTCCGACGACGACTTATCATTATAATTCTGGCGGTGACCCTGCCGAGATTCCAAAGCTTAGCCATGCTGATTTGGTGGCATTTCACCAAGCGCATTATCATCCGAGCAACGCCATCATCATGAGCTTTGGTGATATTGCGGTGAGCGACATTCAAGAAAAACTTCATGATGATGCCCTAAGCCGTTTTGATGACATTACCCGTCCGGCCCGGGGTAAAAAATTCTCATCATCACTAGAGCAGCCACTGACTACTCCTGTGGCGGTGTCGGATACTTATAGCAGTGATAGCGATGGCAAGCAGATGACACATCATGTGTTGGCATGGCTTTTGCCAACCATCACTGATCCAAAGACTCGCTTATCATTACGCCTAGTCGAAGGGGTACTGGCTGAGCATAGCGGTTCGCCGCTCAGAGCGTATCTTGAGAGTCATCCGCATGGCACGGCACCAAGTCCGCTACTGGGTCTGGATGACAGCCATTATCAGATGGTATTCTATGCAGGACTGCGTGGTTCGGATATTGAATACGCCGATGCAGTTGAGCAGGGGATTTTGGATTTATTAACTGACATTGCCAATCATCCGATTGATGATGAAGTGATTGAGACGATTTTGCATCAGATTGAGATTGATCAGCGTCATATCGGTGGCGATAGTATGCCCTATGGTTTGACCTTGATGCTTGAGGGCTTTAGCACGGCGATTCATGGCGGTGATCCGATCGATGTGTGGCAGATTGATGAGCATTTGGCGTGGCTCAAGGACAAGGCATTTGAGCCAAATTGGGTGCAGTCGCTGATTCGCACGCATTTGATTGACAATCCGCATCGAGTACGCTTGACCATGAGTCCTGATACGGATAAGGTGGCTCGCTTGATTCGTGATGAGCAGGCAAAATTAGCAGAGCTGGATGCGCAGTTGGGTGATGATGACAGAGTCAATATCCGTAAGCAAAGTGCCGATCTACAGGCTCGCCAAGCCACCCCTGATGATGTCAATCTACTGCCAAAAGTTGATTTGAGTGATGTGCCGAGCGATGTGGCATTCACACACGCGACGCATACGACACTTGCAACCGCCATGGGGGATGTGCCTGTACATCTGTACCATGCTGGCACGAATGGCTTGTACTATTATCAGCTGATCACACCACTGACTTGTGATGTGGCGGATCAAGTACTCAATAATCCGCTACTGCCACTGTATTTGGCACTGCTGTCTGAAGTCGGTACTCATCAGCACGATGCCCGCAGTTTCCAAGCGGTACAAGCATCGCACTCATCAGGGGTGACGGCTCGTATCAGTCAGCGTACCAGTGTTGATGATAAGGATCAGATGGGCAGTTATTTTGTGCTTGCCACTCGTGCGCTCAATCGCAAAACCGAAGCCATTGCTTTGGTATCTGAAGTGCTAAACGACACCATCTTTAGCGAAACCGATCGCATCCGTGAGCTACTGCAACAAAAACAAAGCGGCTGGCAATCTCGTCTATCAGGTGCAGGTCATGCCTATGCCATGCAGACAGCGGTGCGTCAGATGAGTCGTCAGGCAGCCATCGAATATGCCTATTCGGGTCTGCCAGCATTGGCGACGCTCAAGGCATTTTTGGTGCAGGCAGCCGAAGATGATTCGCAGTGGCAACAACTCAGCGCGCGACTGACGGCACTGCATCAGACGGTGATGGCACTGCCAAAGCAAGTATTGCTCGTGTGCGAAGAGGGTGTGAGTGAGACTTTGTTGCCAATCATCGCCGATCAGCTATCGGCACAGCCAGGCACGCAAGCAGCGCCATCAGTAAGTTCGCCAATGATGTTCGATGAGCTGACCGAATTGCTTGATGATCATGGCGATGAGGATATCGCATGGCTGATCTCAACCAATGTCCATCACAACGCCGCCGCCTATCCTGCGACCACATCAGGTCATGCTGATACGCCTGCTTTGATGGTGCTTGCACCGTTTTTGCGAAATGGCTATCTGCACAGTGCCATCCGTGAAAAAGGCGGTGCTTATGGCGGTGGTGCCAGTTTTGATAGCAATGCCGCTGCGTTTCGTTTCTATAGCTATCGCGATCCACACTGCCAAGAGACTTTTGCCCATTTTGACAAGAGCATCGACTGGCTGCTCACTACCGAGCACGATGACGAGCAGCTGACCGAAGCCATTTTGGGCATCATCGCAGGGATGGACAAACCGGGTTCGCCTGCTGGTGAAGCGGTCAAATCTTGCTTTAGCGAGCTACATGAGCGTGATCAAGCATGGCAACAGGCGATGCGAGCCAAGATTCTTGCGGTCACTATCGATGATCTAAAACGAGTGGCAATGACCTATCTGAAGGATAAACCACATACCAAAGCCACACTGGCACCGATTGAACAAGCAGATACCATGAGTCAGCTTGGTTTTGTGATCAAAAAATTGGCATAATAATAAAAAGCGGGCTTTGGCTCGCTTTTTTGTGGGCTTGTCATTGTTTGGGTGTGATGATTTACAATGTAAACCAAGCACCACATCACCACTTCATCCCGATACTTTCGGCGCAGGCATAGCCGCTTGCCCATGCCCAAGCAAAATTATAGCCACCAAGCCAGCCAGTCACATCGAGCACTTCACCGATGAAATAGAGATTTGGCTTTAGGCGAGACTCCATCGTCTTGCCTGAGACATCACGAGTATCGACACCGCCACGAGTGACTTCGGCGACTCGGTAGCCTTCGGTGCCGCTGGGCTTGAGCGTCCATGCATTTAGCAGTGTGGCGATATGACGCAGGGTGTCATCTTTGAGATTGGCAAGTTCGGTCTCTTTATGAGCTTGCCACAGATGGTTTTCGAGTGCGGTGAGTAGTTTTTTGGGTAGTACGCCTGCCAAGGCGGTGCGAATCAGCTGTTTTGGATGCGATTTTTTGGCGGTTAGTAGTAGTGCTGCGATGTCGGTCTGTGGTGCCAGATTGATGGTAATGCTCTCGCCCAGATGCCAGTAGTTTGACAGCTGGAGCATGGCAGGGCCAGATAGGCCACGATGCGTAAATAGCAGTGGCAGAGTGAAGCTAATCTTATCATTGGATGCAGTGACATCTAAGCTAAGACCTGCTTGTGACTTGATGAGATCCCCTGTCGCATCAGTAAAGGTAAATGGCACTAAGGCAGCTTCGGTCGGGACGATGCTATGCCCAAACTGGCTTGCCACTTGATAGCCAAAGCCACTCGCCCCAAGCGTTGGGATAGATAGACCGCCTGTGGCAACCACCAGATGCTGACAGCGATAGGTGGTGGCGGTGCCATCCTTTTTGTGGGTGGTCTGTAGTGCAAAGCCATCATCATCGGTCGCACGGATGCTGTCGATGACGGTATGTAGATGGATACCGACACCAAAATCTTGGCACTGCTTTAGTAGCATATCTAAAATATCTTTGGCACTGTCATCACAAAATAGCTGTCCATGCTCCCGCTCGTGATAGGCGATGCCGTGGCGATTGACCAAATTAATAAAATCATCACTGCCGTACTTGGATAGGGCGGATTTGACAAAATGCGGATTTTGGCTGATAAAATGCCGCGGCTCTACTTGGCGATTGATAAAATTACACCGTCCACCGCCTGACATCAGGATTTTTTTGCCGGCTTTATTGGCATGATCAAGCACCAGCACCGATTTGCCAAAGCTTGCCAAATTGAACGCACAAAACAGCCCCGATGCGCCTGCACCGATGATGATGGTATCGACTGTATGGTTCATAGTATTTCCTTGGCTGTGAAAATGGGTAAAATGGCGTGTTTGATGGCGAATCATTGAGTCGCCAAAGCCGTTATGGTAACATTTTTACCACCCAAAAGCATTAACCATCATCGCCAAAATCCACAAAACTTATGGTAAATCCTGTCAAAATTAGGTATCATAAAGCAAATTTCTTGAGTGTGATTATGAGTACAGACACACCGCAGACCAAGCCTGCATCGGTTTTTAATCTGCCAAATAACCTAACCATAGCACGCATTGTGATGATTCCTTTGTTTGTGGCGATTGCTTATTGGCCACCAGCACTGGGTATTGGCGTGCCTGCGATTTCGGATAATGCCATCGCACGGCTTGGGATGAGCGAGTTTAGTGATAGTATGCTTCGCCATTTTGTGCTGACTTTGGTGTTTATCTTGGCGGCATTGACCGATTGGCTGGATGGCTATTTGGCTCGCAAGATGAATATCACGTCGGCATTTGGGCGTTTTCTTGACCCTGTGGCGGACAAGTTGATGGTCGCTGCGGCATTGATTGTGCTGGTGCAGTGGCATCCAAACATCGTCATGGCGACATCGGCGATTGTCATCATTTCTCGTGAGATTGCGGTGTCGGCACTGCGTGAGTGGATGGCTGAGCTTGGTGCACGCACCAGTGTGGCGGTGTCGTATGTCGGCAAGCTAAAGACTACTTTTCAGATGGTCGCTATCACGGTGCTACTGCTCAACTGGCAATCGCTTGAAATGATCGGCTATGCACTGATGGTGATTGCGGTGATTTTGACCTTGTGGTCGATGATGATTTATCTCAAGGCTGCTTGGCCGTATCTCAAACAGCCATGACTTGGACGATAAATTAAGATGATAAAAAGTCGGGAATAGCGCCCGACTTTTTGTTTGGGTGATAAATGAAAGGAAAATATCCTAGATAATTCACATTGAAATCAAGGTTCAATCTTGATTTTGTTTTTTACAATATTTTCATACAATTCATTAATTTCTTTCATAATTAAATCTGCCAAACTGCCATCGTTGATTTTCGCCCAAATCTCGGAATTATTTTGCCAAGAAACATAACCTTCAAACCAATACCAACCAAGCCAATTTGGTTGCTCTGATTTCATTTTTTTATTGGGCAGAGACTTAATAATTTTATCTGAAATTCCAATAAAAATCGGATTGTCTACTTTAATATTTTCATCGAGCGGCTTGTATCCAATATAAAAATCCTTAAAATTATATTTATCAAAACCAAAAAAAACACATAAATTACAACCCTTAAATTCTATTCCGCTAATTCCCTTGCTGTCGTCAAGCGAAATGGGTTTATTTTGATATAGTTGATAATTGGAATTTTGATTGATTTTTTCGTTTAATTGTTTGTTTAATTTTTCAATCAAATTTCTTTGTAATATTGGAACTTGATTGGCAATTTTAATCGCTGAAACAATGCTTTCATTACTTTCCAACATTGCGTTCATAATTGCATTTTGTTCACTCATATCACTTAGTCCCATAAATCGTTTTTGAATAAATTTGATAAATTGGTTAATAAATTCTAAAACACTGGCATTTTGACAATCCGCCTTACAGGCATTCAGCCAATCAACCAAATCATTATAGCCAATATGGCTAAATTCATTGTTAATTTGCCATTGTTCCAAATCTTCTGGTCTTACGCTATCATCACTTGGTGAATTTTGGGATAAATAAACCAAATGTTTGCAAGAATGTTTTCTGTTTTTTAATTCTTGATAATAATCGCTTAATTGGTCTTTTTGGTCTTTGGCATAAGGTTTATTTTCAATACAAATACCA
This sequence comes from Moraxella sp. FZLJ2109, assembly GCF_024296965.1. Lineage (NCBI taxonomy): Bacteria > Pseudomonadati > Pseudomonadota > Gammaproteobacteria > Moraxellales > Moraxellaceae > Moraxella > Moraxella sp. FZLJ2109. Next base: position 686,230 of record NZ_CP101112.1, on the reverse strand, counting down.
TATTTTTTGTTATCGGTTAAATAAATATCCATTTTCCGATAAGATTGATTGGCAGATGTAATTTCTTCTGTTTTAACACGGATATTGGCGAAATTATCCAAAAATTCATTCCATTCTTGGCATTGTAAATTTGGTAAACATATTTTTATAAAATTTTTTAAAAACAAATCGCCTTGCTGATGCGAACCTTTTGGGTTCAATAAATCCGCTAAAATATAACTTAGATTGGTTTCATTCGTAGAGATATAATTAAATATACTAAACTCTGGAGCAAGCTGTTTGTCATATAGCCTTTTTGAAATATCAATCAGCTGTATTTTGTTGCTGACAGCGTTTAGTAAGTTGTTAATTGCTTGCACAATACTCTCCAATAAATGCAGTTGAAAGCTGAGTATTGATTCAAACTTTCAACTGCTATTTTGAATTAAACTCGAAATATATTTGTAATCACCCACCCAATCGCCGACCCATATCATGCACCACCCATGCAGGGCCGATGAGCAAAAATTGCAAATCTTCAAAGAACGACGGTTTAGCACCTTCGATTTTATGCCCGACAAATTGCCCAATCCATGCCACCACAAACAGTCCAACCCAAAACCACACCGACACTGGCAGGTAATAAACCACTGCAATGCACAACGCCATAAAAATCAGCATCTGCATAAATAACACCAACGACAAACGCAGATAAAAGAACAGTACCCCCACAGCAATCACGCCCAGCAGCCCGATATGCACATGATACAACAGTGCGACAATGCATAGGAAAATCACTGGCACGCATAGCCAATGGATGGATTTGTTGGTGGGATTTTGGTGGCTGACGGCATAGTCATCCAGCCATGTTTGTAGCGATTTTTGACTGACGAATAACGACATGGCATCTCCTTTTTGTGGCTTGTTATCCCTTGTATATCTTTGGAATACTGTAACTAATTTTTGGATAATTTTCAAAGGATTTTTATAAAAATAAAGACCGCCAACAGCAGTCTTTAAGTCATTTTAATGGATGCCTTTGGCGAGCTGTTCACTGCGATACCAGCCGTACAGCCCCACCACGGCATTGACTTGATAAATCACCGTTTGGATGGCAAAAATCGTGTTGCCCGTCATCAGATTGACAATCAGCCACACGGCATTGACTAGAATCCATAGCCACCAGTTGAATGAATACCGCAAAATCATCGTCGCCTGTGCGGTGATGGATAGCACAAACGCCACGACATTAATCCAAAAAAAGTCAATCATCCCCAAAAACCGACTGCCATCATCGCTGATGACACCATAGCCCTGCGCCTGTAGCCAGCGGTTAATCGCAGGAAATAGCAAAAGCCCTGCGATGATAAAGATGACGGTCAATAGCCAGACATATTTGTTGGCGGATTTTGGCACCATATCGCCATCAGCATCGGTGTTGCTTGCCCAGTATTTGACCCCATAAGCATGGCTAAAGAAATTAAACAGTGGTGCGAGCATCAAGCCTACTGCCCCTGATGTCGCCTGTACCACCACTTCGCCTGCGGTGGCAAGCATCCCAAGCCCATTGCCTGCGATATTTTTGCGAAAGCTTAGACCTACCACGCACAATAGACCGATGATAGATACCGCAAAATAAAACCAGTCGAGTGCTGTCTGCTCGGTCGTCGTCCAAAACCCAAAAAACAGCGCAAGCAAGCCACAGCTGAACCAAATCAGCACCCAATACACGCTCCAGTCGTGCTTGCCAAAGCCAGTGATATTATCCAGTAGTGCGATTTTCATAGGGTGGCATCCTTTGGGTGTCGTGTAGAATAAGTTGGCATCTTGCCAAGTATGTGCGTATCAATCCACAAGACGGCTTGTTGATAGCGTGCGTGATAATCAGCATCATCAATCACATGATGGCGGATGTCATGTCGAGCCAAGATATCAAGGAGTGTCTGGGCAAAGTGGCTACGAGCTTTGGTATCGCCAAGACGGCGCATCCTATCAGCGACCCAAGCGACATTATTATCCAAATAGATGGTGAAATCTAGGTGAAAATTATCGGCAAGACTTGCCACCACAGGGTGCGTGCGTTTTTCATATACTTCACAAAATGCCTGCGTCGTCGCAAAATCCGTATCGACAAGCGTAATCGGTGCAGTGGCATTGGCGGTGGCATCCGTGATGGCTTTGGCGTGATTGATGGCAATCGGCAGATAATCGCTGTACTGCAAGCCAAGCTCCGTACCGCCTAAGTGCGAATGTGTATAAAGCCGTCCCATCTCAAGTGCGACTGTTGCACCATAGTGATTGGCAAGCTTATGAATGAGTGTGGTTTTGCCCGAGCTTTCGCCACCGACGATGCACACCGTCTGCGTATAAAAATAGCGACACGCAGGCGCAAGACGGTCAAAATTCATCAAAGGATTGGTCTGTATCATCAAGCCATCATCTAAGGTGGCGGCGATGATGGCAGTCGGATAGGTGGATTGGCTCAAAGGGTGCTTGCTTGCGATGATGACATCATCGAGCTGTAAGGCTTGGCAAATCGCATCAATGCTGTGATTGGCATGGCGACTGCTACGATAATCAAAGTCCACACTGGATAAGCCAAGACTTGCCACCGTATGCACTCGCACAAAGGCGAAATGCTGACACGCCACCTGCACCCATCGGGCGACATCACTAAGATTTGGCGTACGACCGCTTGGCGTGGCGATGCCTGCGGATGCGGTGATGACGATATGCAAGGTGTTGGCAAGCTTGCTGGCGTCGTTGATGTCGGCAAGATGACCCAAATGCAATGGGGCAAAATCACCGATGAGTAGGGCATTGCTCGCCTTTGTCATCTTGTCATCCTATGTAAAGCTATGTTGTGTTTTGTATAAGGGGGGTGTTTTGCGCTTGAAATTGTTGATAAGAGCTACCATCTAAGTAGCAAGTCAGCTGGCAATGCACGGTTTATACAAATATTACAAATTAACATTATACCTAAGTTGCATATTGCTGGCAAGTCATCGTTAATAACGACTAACAATTCATTATGGCAATCATCATACGGAGTGATTATATGGCAAAACTCATCAAACTTCACCGCTCACAGAACCATCGCATGATTGCAGGGGTGATGGGTGGTATCGCTGAATATCTGGGATGGTCGCCAACGATGGTGCGCCTAGCTTTTGTGATTATCTCATGCGCTAGCGTCGCCGTGCCGGGGATTTTGATTTATTTGGTGCTGTGGCTGATGATGCCAAACGCCACACCGGCATCGTATGCAGATTATGGCGTCTATCGTTCGTAATGGATGTTAAATTTGTTCTGTGATACCTCATAAAGATGTCCCACAAAATCCGCCAAAATCTTGAAAAAGAATGGAAAAAATGCCCGTTGTTTAGTACAATGGGCATTATTTTTCATTGGAAAAAACACGGTTCAATGTGTACTAATATGAACAATGTAAGTTACTGATAAATATAATAAATTCCTTAAATTGGTTCACAATAGTACAAATTCGATTGAAAAAACTTGATATAAACAAGTAAAAACATACGGTATAATTTACGGTATATTCTTTTGGAACAGGAATTTATACCGTGGCAAAAATTTCTACTTTCAAGCTAAACAGCTTGAAGCCATCACCTGACTGTAAGCCAAACAGACCTGATAAACACTTCATTGAAGACGGGCTATTTGTCTATGTCCGAGTGCGTCAAGATGGTACAGCAGGCGCAGTGTCGTTTGTGCGTGAATACAAGCACCCAACCAAGGGAACAAAGCAGACTTACACTATCGGCAGATATGGAGTTGTAGAGCTTAAACAAGCCAAAAACATTAACACTGAATTATCCAAGCTGATTGCTGATGGTATCGACCCAAACGAAGCTAAGAAGCAACAGAAAGCAGAAGCCAAGCTATCTTTTGACTTTGATTCATTTGCACAAGCCTATCTACTTCAGCACGCCAAGAACACTAGAACAAACACAAGTGAAGCGGTAAACAGAACCTACAGACTGCATGTCAAGCCTGCTATTGGTCATCTTGATATACGAAGCATAACCATTGAACCCATACGCAAAATGTATGACAGACTAGCCAACATGGGGAAAGTCCCGACTGCTGACGCTGCGTTACAGGTAACTGGAGCTATCTTTGAGCACGCCAAAGAGCTCAACCCTAGAATATCTATTACCAATCCTATCAGCCGTACATTCTCAAAGGCTAAGCACAAGAAAAAACCTAGTGCAAGAATACCCATTACAGAGCTTCACAGCTTCCTAAACGCCTTTCATGATACCAAGATGAAGCCACTGCCTAGGCTCGCCATGAAGCTGATGTTATATGTATTCCTACGCACTAACGAGCTTTTAGGGCTTCGCTGGGCTGAAATTGACTTCGTGTCTAAGGAAATACGCCTACCAAGTGAGCGCATGAAAGAGCACCAGCCGCATATTGTCCCTTTGTCTGAACAAGCCATACAGATACTTTTGCAGATTAAGCAAATGGGGCTAAACGATACTTTTGTTTTCGCTAGTCGCACCACTGAAACAGGCTATCTATGCGCAAAAACAATCAATAAACAGATTTACAAGATGGGCTACAAAGGCAAGATGACAGGTCATGGCTTCCGTGGCTTGGCAAGTACTTCACTGTATCAAATGCTATACAACCCTAGAGCGATTGAGCTTCAGTTATCGCATGTGGTGGGCGGTCAAGTCGAACGAGCTTACAATGACAACGCTCATTTGGAGCTACTGCCACAGCGTCGATTGATGCTTCAGCAGTGGGCTGATGTTATCGACCAAATCGAACAAGGTGACTACAGCACCTACAAAGAACGCATTAACCATGTGTTAGATATGCACGCCTTGACAGAGTTTCTCAAGCGCACTTCGGACAATCCTGAAGAAGTGAATCAAGAATTGCAGATTATTTCACAAGAAAGACAGCAATTATCCCTATAATCCCTTTATTTATCTATGGTTTCACAGGTTTCAGTACTATGAAACCATCTACAACCCTTTATTTATCTTTGCTTTCACTGGTTTCATTCAAAAAAAATTAATAAGAGTGAAACCAAGTGTAAAAGCTTCCTGCACCTGAAAAAAAGTCCATCAAATCGCACAAAGTCCTTGAAGTGTAAGGGTTTAGACGAATAGCAAATGATATTTTTGTTTTTTAAGTTATAGTTTAAACTATACGATAATTTGGCAAAATATGTTTTTTCAATAACTGGATTTACCTTTTAGGTAACTGAAGTTAGAAAATTAAAGTTGCTAACATATAAAGCGGCATTTGTAAAGACTTTGAATTTCCTGCATACATTGAAAACAGTGGCTTTTATGCATGATTGCATGATATGTAACAATTTTCCAAATGTTGGAATTTGGGTTATAAAAAAACCTTTTTTGTGTGATTGATTAATTCAATTTTTTCTACTACAATAAGTTCGCTTTGAAACAAAAGCATATTTATAAATAACTTTATAATTCGGAGAGTCTATGACTATACCAAATAAGAATATCGAAAACTTGCCACAAGAAGGGTTAATCCGTGTCAAAGATTTAATCGATTATCTGCCATTTGGTAAAACTTACATGTACTACTTGATCAGCCGTGGAGATTTTCCAAAGCCAATCAAATTTAGTAAAAAGATGGTGCTATTTCGCCATGAAGACATTCACTCATGGTTCAAGCAGCAGGGGTAACAACAATGAAACTTGATATTATTAAAAAAGAGTATATAGAGAAAGTAATTGACAATTGCCTAAAACAGGATTATGATGAATGCACTACTAAATTAACAGCGGACATTCCAGCCGTAAACTGGGATTTTTTACGCCTGCATTTTTTGCAAGGTGCTATGTCATCACAAGATACAGACAAGGTATCTATCAGTTATGGCGAGTCGATAGGACAAAATAAAAGACCTTCGGGGAATATGTCCAGCCGTCTGTTAACGGTAGTTGAGGCTTGCCGACCTTTATCAAGGTTGGCTCTACTAACTAAATTAACAGGAGCGTTCACCATGAATGCAGTCACTTCAAAAGAAACTTTCTTTATCAATATTCCGTCGCTAGGCTTGGTTTTTAATTTTGAAACCAAAGCCGATGCCTTGGCATTTGCTGAAAAAGCACAAAAGCAATATCCTGAACACAAAGTCGAACGCTGGGTAAATCGCCAATTTACAGACAGCTGGGACGAAGTGTATATCGTGGATAGTGTCAAAGGGAATATTCATAAAGTATTCACCGACAAGCAAAAGGCCGTCGCTTATTATGAGCGGTTAGCCATGGAATTTGCTGACACGATAATTTATACAAGCGAATGGAGTGAAGAGGCGATCTCAGCTTTGGAGGTTTGCTGATGCACAAAATTTCAATGTATGACCCTAACCATGAAGACAGCCGAGAATTTAGCTTAAATGAAGTTTCTGAGCTGATTGGCGCTGATTTAAGAATCCATGATGACTATGTTATCAATGACAACCAAATGCACCTAAAAGGCGCTATGGCAATGCCACAGCTGAATGAAAATTTGGAGCTTGTGGGTATTCATTTTGTTAAAGAAGGCAAAAAATTTATTTTTGGTCAAAATGGCCACTTTACGGGTCGTGTTAAAAATCAAAATTTGATCACTAATGACACTTGTAAATATCTTGAGCTTTGGGAAAAAGCGAGCGATTACGGTGTTATTTTTAGTGAAGACTTGCCGTTTCTTGCTGATTCGGTGAGAAGTACCAATAAATACTTCAGAATCGCCACAGAGAAGCCCATAGCAGGCGATTACAAGCGATTTTGTATTACCCTACCTGACGAGATAACAAACGCTTCTATCAAGCGTATATTGTCAAGCAAAGGACTTCGCAAAGCTAGGCTATCAGATGTTCAAGCCGAACAAATCAAATGGTTGTGGCGTGACTGGTTGCCACTTGGCAAGCTTACCATGTTTGCAGGTGATGGCGGTGCTGGTAAAACCAATATTCTGTTAAATCTTGCAGCAACCATCACTATGGGCGGCAGATTCCCCGATGGGTCGCAGTGTGAAGCTGGTGATGTGCTTATTTATAGTACTGAAGACGATCCAGCAGACACTATCAAGCCTAGACTGGTTGCCAATGGTGCAGATACTTCACGAGTGTACTTTATCCAAGGTGTTGATGATCGTGGCTTTGATATTGATCAGGGTGATTTGGAGTACTTGGCTGATGATCTAAAGCAAGGTAATTACAAGCTTGTGATTATCGATCCCATTGTATCGCTGATTGGTGGGGATATGAACAAAGCTAATACGGTTCGCCAATATCTTGAACCATTGGTGAATGTTGCAGCTGATCATAACTGTGCTATCGTCGCAATTACGCATCTTGCCAAAGGCTCAAAAGGTGCAAAATTGGTGGATAGAACACTTGGCTCGGGTGCTTTTACTCAAGTGGCACGCATGGCATGGTCTGCAATCGCCAATTATGAGCGTGATCAAGACAATATATTTCTGCGTTCAAAAACTAATATCGCAGTTTCTGACGGTGCTTATCCTTATCGCATTGAGCCTTGCAAGATTAATAGCGATGGCTTGGAGATTGATACAACAAAGATTGTTTGGGGTGAGTATATCGAAGGTGACCCGATGCAGCTTGCACGAGAAACAGAGATTGAGCCATTGGACGAAGAATCAGCTCAAACCAAAACACAGCAGGTTCGGGACTGTGTGCGAATCTATCTTCAGGTACATGGCAAGTCATGGGCTGAAGATGTGAAGGCGCATCTCAAAGATGAATTGGGGAATGTTCCTGCTGGTACACTGCACAAGGCAACCAAAGATTTGGTTGTTAAATCAGGTGGTGCAGGTGGTGAGCGTTCTTACTGGGATTTGAAGCCACAAGCCAAGATTGAGAAAAGCCCAAATTTTAGTAATTCTTTACAGGTATAACAAATGAAAGCTGATACCTTTCACTATATACTACAGGGTGAAACCTGTGAAAGCTCAATAAATACAATGGTTTCACTAGGTTTCAGCACTATGAAACCATGAAACCTTAGGTAAATAAAGGCTTTGCGGTGTATTTGGTATCAGCTTTCACAGCTTTCAAGGTGAAAATAATGAACACTGAACAAAACAAAGAAAATTCAAATATTGTAGAAAATATTAACCAAAATGAACCAATGATTGATGATGCAAAATCTGATGATCTTCAAAGAGTGCTTGCAAAAAACAATGAGCTACTGGGCAAATTGAAAAAAGCCAAAGAAGATAACGCTGCATCAATCGCACAAATCGAGCAGATGCAGACAGACCATCAAAACGAGCTGGAGAGCGTCAAAGGCGGTTATGAACAAGAAATTGAACGCCTAAAACAGGTTGAAGCTGACTTTGAGTCTTACAAAGTGGCAGAGTACAAAAAAGCGGTTTTGGAAAAATGGCTTGATGTATTTCCTGAATACGAAGACTTTGTTCAATTCCAGCTTGATCAGCTTGGCTATAAAATCATCTATGCAGATAATCAGGAATTATTGATGAAAGAAAATAGGGAGATTGAAGGTAAGAGAACCGAAGTCACTGTTACCAAACAAGTGACGGGATATTGCTTTATTGACCCTGAAGGTATGCTAGTTACTCAAGCTGAAATCGATGCCTTAAGAGCTCGATTTGGTTCATACTGCAAGGCTCATTATGGCAAGGGTAGTGGTGCACTTGGGTCATCCACTAGAAGTTATGGCGGTCAAGTGGTGTTTAATCATATCTCGGGTGTGAATACTGATAAAAGGATTGAAGAATTGCATTTTGGCTTGAAATGATTTAGGGGCTGTAGTAGATAAGGTCTAAATCCCACACCATTTTCTCAATATTTTAAGCTGATTAGATGGTGTACTGTAGTTAAATCTAAACTCACATTCTTTGATAAAAAGATGGAAGTTTTTCTTGTCAATGCCATTGTATTTTCTAAGTACTCGTTTAGCTTGAGACCAGAAATTTTCAATGCCGTTGATGTGGTTGTGGTCTTTGACAAACTCTTTGGAATGATTGATGCGAAAGTGTTTAAACTCACTCACATCAAGAGCATTATAGCTTCTGTAACTATCTGTGTAAACGATGCTATCTGGCTTGATTTTGCTTGAGATGATAGGCATTAAGGTGCTTTGCTTGGTATCTTTTACCACAACAGTATAAACCTTGCCATTACGCTTCAAAAGACCAAATACAGCTGTTTTACCACCAGCGCCACGACCTCGCTTACCTTTGCGAATGCCACCGAAGTAGCTTTCATCAAGCTCTACTTCACCATCAAACAAAGTGTGAGCTTCAAGGTTGAGATTATATTCTATCACAAGTCTGATTTTGCGGTAAAATAAAGCTGCTGAATTGTGCTGAATGCCAAGCAAATCACTTGCTGTTCTAGCAGTAACTTGTGCAACAAAAAATTCAAGCAGTTTTATTTGAACTTTTTTACTTAATTTACAACGAGTTATCTTCATGTTTGTAGTATAGCATAAGTGCTAATCTACTACAGCCCCATGATTTATTATATCAATCGTAATATCAAGTTACCCCGTTCCAAAAGAATAAATCGATTTGCAAAAATTGATTTATTTGATAAAATAAAGGCGTTCATTATGTGGACGCCTTTATTTTTTGAGCTTATGGCTCAAGTCCTTTGGTTTATGACCGTCCTTATTTTGTTATGCAAAATATTCATCAATAACTTTTTTGCTATTGGAGAATATACATGGCAACTACTCAATTAAAAGACATTATCGAACCTCAAGTATTCACTAGCTATGTACTGGAGAATACAGCAACCAAAACCAACCTACTATCAAGCGGCCTGCTGGTCAAAAACGACCAAATTAACAAGATGTTGGCTAGTGGCTCAACCACTTTCAATGTTCCTTTTTGGAAAGACATTGTCAATGGTGAAGATGCTGATATTATCAGCGATGACCCTGAACAACACAGCACGCCAAAGAAGCTATCAGCATTCAAGCAAATGACCCGTAAAGCGTATTTGCATAACTCATGGTCAAGCATGGGGCTATCTGCTGAAATCGCTGGTAATGACCCATTAAAAGCGATTCAGGAGCGTGTTACAGCTTACTGGGATAATCAGCTACAAAAACGCTTAATTGGTGCTATGCGTGGCATCATGGCAAGCAATAAGGCTGATAATGCTGATATGATCGTGGACATTACCAGCCAAACCAAAAAAGGCTTTAGTGCGGCTGCGGTGATTGATGCAGCGGCAACCTTGGGCGATTCTTATGGCGATGTTGTAGCGATTGCTATGCATTCTAAAATCTACTTTGATGCGCTTAAGAATGATTTGGTCGCAACCATGGCAGACAGCCAAGGCAAGCCATTTCAGACATTCAGGGGCTTGTTGGTTATCGTCGATGACAGCTTGACGCCTGACAGCGAAGGCAATTACACAACTGTTTTGCTGGGTGCTGGAGCGTGTGCATACGGTATCGCAAGCCCTGCGCATTCTCAATCAACGGCGGTTGAAGTGATTGAATCAGCTGGTTATGGTGGTGGTATGAGCGTTCTGCACAGTCGTGTAAATATGGCAGTGCAGCCGCTTGGCTTTACATGGGTTGAAGGTGAGTTACTGGGTGAAAGCCCAACCATTGAAGAGCTCGCCAAGGCTGAACACTGGAAACGCATTACAGAGCGAAAAAACATTCCTTTGGCGTTCCTAGTAACTAAGTAAACAACAGTAAGGGACTCTCGCAGTCCCTTATTTCTTGGAGATAATTCAATGGCAAAACCTACAGCAGCAAAGAAGCAACCAACAGACAAGCATTTAAAGCTGATTGAGCAGATGGCAAGTCAAGGGCATTCAATCCCTAATATTTGCAAGGCTTGCAATATATCCAAAGACTTGTTTTATGTATGGCGTGAAAAATTCCCTGAAGTCAATCAAGCCTTGGAGCTGGGACGGGAAAAAGAGCGTCACGACCTGCATAATGTGCTATATCAGCAAGCCATGGAAAAGGGCAACATTACAGCGGCGATTTTCTTGTTAAAATCAAGACATGGTTACAAAGAAGGTGATCAGTCCGAACAAGCAAACAGAGTGGCAATTACTTTCAATTTGCCTGCACCTGCTGAAGATTTGGGGCAATACATGAAGATTGTGAGCCCTAAGGAGATTGAGCAATGATTCAGCTGAATAAGTTTCAGGAGCGTGTTATGGCGATTCCTGACGGTGTGGACATTGCTTTGCTTGGTGGTCGTGGTGGTGGTAAGTCGTATTGTATTGCCTTGCTAATCCTACGACATATTGAGCAGTACAAGGAAAAGGCACGGTGTCTGTTTATCCGAAAAACTTACAAGGGATTGGCTGATTTTGAATTGATTTGTCGTGAAGTGTTTGGCATGGTTTATGGAGCTTCTGCTCGATACAATCAAACTGAACATGTGTGGCGATTCCCAAACGGTGGGTATCTTGAGCTTGGACAGCTTGAGAGTTATGCAGATTATTCCAAATATCAAGGACGCTCATTTAATTTTCTAGTTATTGATGAAGCTGGACAATTTGCAGAGCCTAGATTGCTGGATTTGATGCGCTCAAACTTGCGTGGTGATACTACAACGCCTATTCGCATGATTATCAGCGCAAACCCTGCTGGTGTTGGTCATCACTGGATAGCCAAACGCTTTGTATTTAATGGACATGAGCCATGGCTACCATTTCTTGAGCCAAAGAGTAAAAGGACTTGGATTCATGCACCTAGTACATTTGCAGATAACCACTTTATTGACCGTGAACAATACGCAGAGCAGCTAACGGCTTCTTGTCCTGATGACCCTGAATTATTGAAAGCTTGGACTGATGGCAACTGGGCGGTAAACCGTGGCGCATACTTTGCCAATGTGCTTGACGAAAAACGCAACATGGTTGAAGAGTGGAAAGAAATCCCCGAAGGGTGGGATTGGTGGCTTGCTCATGACTTCGGCTCATCTGCACCAAGTGCAACGCTGGTAATGTGTGAGAGCTTTGGCGATACGGTGAACGGTCGGTATTATCCTAAAGGCTCAATTGTGGTTGTTGATGAGCTGGTTACGCACAAACACAATAACCTAAATCAGGGCTTGGGCTGGACTGTACCCACTTTAGCAGAAGAGATTAAAAAGATGTGCAACTACTGGGGAATTGAGCCTATGGGGGTTGCTGATGATGCCATCTTTGCTAAAGGTGGACATGCTTCAGGCTCAATTGCTGATGAATTTGCAAATGAAGGCGTTTATTTTGATAGAGCAAAGAAAGCAGATAGAATAACAGGCTGGAACATTCTGCGTCGCTTACTGGCTGATGCTGGTAAGCCTGACAGAGCTGGCTTGTATATTTCAAACCAATGTCGCTATCTATGGGAAACATTACCAACGCTAGGCAGAGATGATAAACGACCTGAAGACATGGCAAGTGATGGCGCAGACCATGGAGCTGATGCCTTGCGATATGGCTCAATCAGAAGGGATGTAACGCCATATCAGACAACATTAAGAATGGTATATTAATCATTGCTAGGGTTGCATGTTAAGTGTGACCCTTTTTATTTGATAATCCTTGCTTTGTGCTGGATAGATGTTTAAAATGATGGGGAAAATGTATTGTTTTTCGTCTGTTTGGAATAACAAAAAAGGTTTTTATTCTATTTTAGAATAACGAATTATTGGCGAAAAATCATGCAATGAATAAAAAGATACGGTATATTTTACGGTATATTTTTAAATCTAAATATTTTATCTAGTTAAATCATTAACTTACAGATAATTTACCATTGTTTAGTACAATGGGCATTATTTTTTTTATCTTAATTTTAGGGCGTGTTGAACTTTGGTATTTGCAATGAAAAATGAGAAAAATCGCACGTTTTTCAAGGAAAATCATGCAGTTAATATTAAAATATTAACAAACGATTTGACGAAGAAAAACAAGATTTAGCTATTTTTCATGCAAAAATTGATGAAAAGTATTAAATTTTTATCATATTTTGTGACAATGTTATCAATGTTCAACACGCCCTACATGAAAATCGGGCGATAACTCATGACTTTTCAACAAATTATTCTCACTCTTCAAAACTACTGGGCGTCTCGTGGCTGCGTCGTGCTTCAGCCTTATGACATGGAAATGGGCGCAGGCACATTTCATACGGCGACATTTTTGCGTGCTTTGACTCCCGAAAAATGGAACGCCGCCTATGTCCAGCCATCACGCCGTCCGACCGATGGACGCTATGGCGACAACCCGAACCGTCTGCAACATTATTATCAATTCCAAGTGGTGCTAAAGCCCAACCCTGCCAATATCCAAGAGCTGTATTTGGGTTCGCTAGAAGCGTTAGGCATTGATACTTTGACCCATGATATCCGCTTTGTCGAAGATAACTGGGAGAGCCCAACGCTTGGTGCGTGGGGGCTTGGCTGGGAAGTGTGGCTAAACGGTATGGAAGTCACGCAGTTTACTTATTTTCAGCAAGTCGGCGGTATCGAGTGTTTCCCTGTGACCGGCGAAATCACCTACGGTCTTGAGCGTCTTGCCATGTATATTCAAGGCGTCGATAGCGTCTATGATTTGGTCTGGACGGACGGCGAATTTGGCAAAGTGACTTATGGCGATGTATTTCACCAAAATGAAGTGGAGCAGTCCACCTACAACTTTGAATACGCCAATGTCGATAAGCTGTTTGAATTGTTTGACTTTTATGAAGCTGAAGCAGATAGACTTGTCGCGGTGAATTTGCCACTGCCTGCTTATGAGATGGTGCTAAAAGCAAGTCATACCTTTAACCTGCTTGACGCTCGTGGGGCGATTAGTGTGACCGAACGCCAACGCTTTATTTTGCGTGTGCGTACGCTTGCTCGTAAAGTGGCGGTGAGCTATACCGAAGCCCGTGCCAAGCTTGGTTTCCCATTGGCGGACGAAGCGCATAAGGCAGAAGCGCTGGAGAAGTGGTTGCCGAAAGACGAACAAGCGGAGAATAAATAATGAAAGCAACGAAACTGATTTGGGTTCTAGGTCTATCAGCATTCCTAACCGCCTGTGGTTTTATCGGCGGTAATGATAATAGCGATGACAAGGGCGATACCACCGAACAAACCAGTCACCAAGACAATCAAAGCGACAACGATCGTGATAGCGACCGCGCCAACGACGCTGATAATGACCGTGATAATGATGGTGATAATCAAGGCAATCAAGGTGATGACGACCGAGATAACGACCGCCAAAATGACAACGACAACGATCGTGACAATGATGATGACAATGACAGCGATCGTGATAATGAGCGCAATCAGGACAACGACCGTGACGATGACGGCGATAAAAAAGATGATTAAGTCTTGATTTGAACGGTGAGTTATCAAAGTTTAAATGGAGTGATAATGACCAACCCCATAGAAATCTACCAAACCACTACAGGTGATACTAAGGTAGAAGTGCGTTTTGATAATGATACCGTTTGGCTGTCACAAGCTCAAATGGTGCAACTTTTTGGGCGTGATGTTTCCGTTATTTCACGACATATCAAGAATGCATTGGCAGAAGGCGAGATTACCGAAAAAAGCAATTTGCAAAAAATGCAAATTGCAAATTCGGATAGACCTGTGGTGTTTTATGATTTAGAAACCATCATTTCTGTTGGCTATCGCATCAAGTCACAACAAGGCGTGGCTTTTCGCCGTTGGGCAACCGCTCGTTTAAAGGATTATTTGCTCAAAGGCTATGCGATTAATCAAGACCGCCTTGCCCAAAATGCCCACGAACTTGAACAGGCATTGCTGTTAATCCAAAAAACTGCCAAATCACCTGAATTAACCCTTGATGGCGGTCGTGGTTTGGTGGATATTGTCAGCCGTTATACGCAGACATTTTTGTGGCTACAGCAGTATGATGAAGGTCTGTTGTCCGACCCCAAAGGTGAGCTTGGTGGTACTTTGCCAAGCTTGGATGAAGCACGGCAGGCATTGGCAGGACTCAAAGCGGATTTGGTGGTAAAGGGCGAAGCAACCGAACTGTTTGCCAAAGAGCGGGGCGATGGACTGTCTGCGATTTTGGGTAATTTGGAGCAAACGGTGTTTGGCGAGCCTGCTTATCCGAGCATTGAAGAAAAGGCGGCGCATTTATTGTATTTTGTGATCAAAAACCATCCTTTTGCTGATGGTAATAAACGCAGCGGGGCATTTTTATTTGTGGATTTTTTGCATAGAAATGGACGATTATTCATTGCAGAAAATACACCGATTATCAATGACACGGGTCTGACAGCGCTCGCACTATTGATTGCAGAATCCAACCCTGACAACAAAGAAACGCTGATTAAATTGGTTGTACATATGCTACAGCCACGATGATTTTTAAATAAATTAAGCGATTGAAATTAAGGTAAATTATGACCACAATCCTATTTGAACTTGGCACCGAAGAGTTGCCACCAAAAAACCTAAAGACCTTGCGTGATGCCTTGACGGACAATGTCAAAGCCGCCTTGGATAGCCAAAACATCACTTATCAGGCGATTAAGCCTTTTGCAGCACCACGCCGTCTGGCACTACAGATTGTCGGTATCAGCGACAAACAGCCTGACCGCACCGAACAAAAACGCGGCCCTGCCGTCAAAGCAGCTTTTGATGCTGATGGCAATCTGACCAAAGCAGGTCTTGGCTTTGCAAGCGGACTTGGCATCACCAAAGATGACATTATCACCATCAGTACGGATAAGGGCGACTATATCGGCTATGAATTGACCGTACAAGGCAAGCCTGTCACCGAGCTTCTACCAGCGATTTTCCAAAAAGCCCTAGATGATTTGCCGATTGCCAAGCGTATGCGTTCGGGGGCGAGCAAAGAAGAATTCGTCCGCCCTGTGCGGTGGGTGGTGTTGATGGCGGATAATGCGGTGATTGACGCTACCATCCAAGGTCATAAGGCAGGCAATCTGACTCGTGGACATCGTTTCCATGCGCCAGATTTTGTTGAAATTAGTCATGCTGATGACTATGAATCTGTGCTACATAATGCCAAAGTCATCGCTGATTTTGATAAGCGTCAAGCATCGATCAAAGAGCAAGTTGCCAAGCTGTCTGATGAAGTCGGTGCCGTTGCCATCGTGCCTGATGAGTTGCTTGATGAAGTCACCGCTTTGGTGGATTTGCCAGTAGCACTACGAGCCAGCTTTGAAGAGCGATTCTTGGCTGTGCCACAAGAAGCCTTGATCAGCACCATGCAAGCGGATCAAAAGTATTTTTGCTTGACCGATAAAGATGGTAAGCTGTTGCCGTATTTTGTATTTATTAGTAATATTGAAAGTAAAGATCCAAGCCAAGTGATTTTTGGTAACGAAAAAGTTGTGCGTCCACGCCTATCGGATGCAGAATTTTTCTTCTTGCAAGACCAAAAGCAGCCGCTATTTGCTTTGACCGAAAATCTAAAAAATCGCATTTTCCAAGATAAGCTTGGCACGATTTGGGAAAAATCAGAGCGTATCGCTACACTGTCCGCCTTTATCGCTACTCAAATTGGGGCGAATGTTGAAGAAGCCACCCGAGCTGCTCTGTTATCTAAATGTGACCTTGCCAGTACGCTGGTGGGCGAGTTTCCTGAGCTACAAGGCGTGGCAGGTACTTATTATGCCCGTCTAAATGGCGAAGCCAAAGGCGTGGCGGATGCCATCGAAGAGCAATATTTACCAAAGTTTGCTGGTGACAAACTGCCTGCGACCGACATCGGCACCGCCCTTGCTTTGGCGGATCGTATTGATACGCTGGTGGGGATTTTTGGCATCGGCGAGATTCCGACAGGTTCAAAAGATCCATTCAGCTTGCGTCGTGCATCGATTGGTGTACTGCGGATTTTGATTGAAAAACGCCTAAATCTTGGCCTAAGTGAGTTGATTCAGCACGCTTTGAGTGGCTATGGCGACAAGCTTAGCGATGCTGCCAAGACTTCTGATGAAGTGATGGAATTTATCAATGCTCGTTATCGTGCGATGTACAGCGAACAGGGCGTAGCGGTCGATACCATCCAAGCGGTGCAGGCGATGGATATTGATGTACCGATGGATTTTGATGATCGTATCCGTGCGGTGCAGGTGTTCAGAAGCTTGCCGCAGGCGGGTATTTTGGCAGAGAATAACAAGCGCGTTGCCAATATCCTTGCCAAGGCAGATGTCGCGGTGAGCGATGCGGTTGATGAGTTGGTGCTGGTTGAATCTGCCGAAAAAGCCTTGTTTGATGCGGTGAAATCTGCCCAAAATGCTGTCGCACCGCTGCAAGCTGCCGCTGATTATCAGGCGATTTTGACCACTTTGGTAAGTTTATCTGAACCATTAAAAGCCTTCTTCGATGATGTGATGGTCAATAGCGATGATGCCAAGCTGAAAAATAACCGTCTGGCACTACTACAACAAGTGCGAAATCTGTTTATGTTGGTGGCGGATATTAGCTTGCTACAGGGTTAATCATTCAAATACCAAAAACACCATCAGTGAACCGCACCCCAAAAGTTAGACAACCTTTGGGGTGTTTTTTCTTTGGTATGCCAAAGGATTGTTTAATGTGGATGGATAAGCATTGAATAGGTTCTGCAATCAATAGAAATGCTGTAGAAGTCGTCATCACCACTGGATTTGCACAGTGATGATCGATAGATAACGATCGAATAATTGTATGATATTTTTAAATAATTATTATGATAACAAAGGGTGGGTTTAAAAAATAATACCTGCAAGAATCATTCCTAATTTGGTGTGGGTTTTTTTGATTTCTAAGTGGCTGTGCGGTTGTGAACTCATGCACAACATATAGACGACAAGGCAAAAATGATGCTATTATGTACATTGACGATAGTAAATTAAATTCTTACAGTCGTGAAGAATTGGAGAAAGTAAAAATGGCAATTAATATTACAAAAGTATTGCATGATGTGGAAATGGTTAGAAAACAACTTGAAATGGATAAACAGCGATACGAAAATGAGCGAATGGAACGACAAGCCCAATTGGATGCTGAAGCTGAAGAACTCAAGGTAAGAGTTGCCAAAATGCAAGCTGAAATTGATGAGGCTATCAAAGCAACAAAACATCGTCCATCAAC
This sequence comes from Moraxella sp. FZLJ2109, assembly GCF_024296965.1. NCBI lineage: Bacteria > Pseudomonadati > Pseudomonadota > Gammaproteobacteria > Moraxellales > Moraxellaceae > Moraxella > Moraxella sp. FZLJ2109. The sequence goes on along the minus strand of NZ_CP101112.1, from coordinate 668,167 downwards.
ATCTGTCATTGTAGCATCTATTGCTTGTTTTGGTAGTATTGTGATCGCATTGATTGCAGCGGTTACATTTTGGCTAACAAATCCAGTTTAACCATAAATAAAACGCTGTCTATATCAATGTTAACTTGCAAATGTTAAAATCGTTGGAGTCATGTTTTTTTATTTTCTAAGTGACCCATGCAGTCGTGAACGATGCGATAACTCGTACGCATCTATAGTCATTCGATGGTAAAGTGAATATCGCATATCGGCATTGCTCATCAAGTCAAAACGGTCGCCTAGATATCGGCAGTCTCAATGATGTGCCGAATAAAAAAGCGTAGGTTGTTTTATCATCAACCTACGCTTGATATCTTAAAAGCGTTTTACAACTGCTTCGTCCCAAAAATCTTATCACCTGCATCACCAAGCCCTGGGATAATATAGCCATCTTCATTCAGGTGGCTGTCTAGGGCAGCGGTGTAGATTTTCACATCAGGATGTGCAGCATTGACCGCGCGCACGCCTTCAGGGGCGGCGACCAGCACAAGTGCTTTGATGTTGGTGCAGCCGTGCTTTTTGAGCATATCGATGGTTGCGACCATGCTGCCGCCTGTGGCAAGCATCGGATCTAGGATCAGCGCAGGGCGTTTTTCGATGTCATTGACAAATTTCTCAAAAAACGGCACAGGCTCAAGCGTCTCTTCATCGCGCTGCAAGCCCACCACAGAAATCTTAGCGGTCGGCAGCAAATCAAGCACACCATCAAGCATGCCCAAGCCTGCGCGCAAAATCGGCACGACGGTCACGGTCTTGCCCTTGATCTGCTCGCCTGTGATCTCACCGCACCAGCCTTGCATGGTGAAGCTTTCGATCTCAAAATCACGGCTGGCTTCATACGCCATCAGGCGACCCAGCTCATTGGTCAGGGTGCGAAATTTATAAGTACTGCTGTCTTTTTCGCGCATCAAAGACAGCTTGTGGCGCACCAAAGGGTGGTCAATCACATGAATGTTCAAGTCGGTGGTCATAAAAATACCTTAATTTATCGTTATCAATCTGAAAACTAGGCACAGATTTACGCCGCCATGATACCAATTTTTGGCGAAAATTTCATCTACTTCTTGGTAAAAATCACAGCAAAAAGACCAAACTGCGCTTTATTCACCGTACAAGCTGACTGCGACGACACTCGGACAAGGTGATGATAGTTGCCAAGCGGTCAAAGTTGCATCATCGATCTCATCACCAATTGGCAAAAATACCGTGCTGCCCGTGCCGCTCATGCGTGCGGTCGTGCCTGTTTGCGTCCTAAGTGTGCGCAGATAACTCATCGCAGCGGCAACTTCTGCCGAATCGCTCAGAGCAATTGGCTCAAAAACATTTGTAAAATCAGCAGTTTGTACCATGCCATATTCAGCATAACGCTCATCGATACGATCTAGCAGTGGGCAGTTTTTTTGTAGCTTAGGGTGGCTAAAATAGTGCGCGGTGGCAAGGTGTGCATGGGGCAAAAGCAGCAAATAGCGCGCTGCCGGCAGATGTAAGGGGGTAAGTTTATCGCCAATTCCCATCGCCAAGGCATCGCATTGTTTCATTTGGCTAAAAATAAAAAACGGCACATCTGCACCAAGACTTGCGCCGATATTCACCAGTGTATCACAGTCTAAATCCAATGCCCATAGTGTATTGACCGCAAGTAAAGTGGCTGCGCAGTTACTTGAGCCGCCGCCCAATCCTGCACCGGTGGGGATTTTTTTGTCCAGATGGATGGCAATCGGTTTGGCTTGATTAGGGCATTGTGCCGCCAATGTTTGTACGGCTTTGACGATCAAATTATCATCAATATCATCGGTCAGTGTATCTGCGCCTGTCAGTGTCACCAGTGGCGTATCGTCCGTGATGATATCGGGATTGATAAGCTCAAAACTCAACTCATCGCCAAAATCAATGGCGCGAAATACGCTTTGTAAATCATGGTAACCATCATCACGCTTGGCGGTGATATGTAAGAATAAGTTAAGTTTGGCTGGAGAAAATACAGTCATCTGCATGGCGCACCCGCTACTGATGATTGATGGTCATGACCACGCGATGACCGTCGGTGTGGGTGATGTGCAGGCGGTTTGGCTGATTTTTGCTGTTGTATTTAAAATTGGCAGTCCACGCGCCATTGATTGCAGTGGCTAGGCGACCTTGAGCATCACGGGTATGTGCGCTGTCGCTTGGAGCGGGGCGTGTGACGATCCAGTAAGGCAGCTGCGAGATCGGCGCTTGCCAGCCTGTAGCACTGTATAATAATTCATCAGGATTGGCTGCGCTGATAGTGCCTGTGCGTTCGCTGTTGAGCGTTGCGACTTTGCCATCGTAGCTGATGTCGGTAGTACCGATGCCGAGTGCACCTGTTAAGTTAATATTAAAATGCTCGCCTTCTTGCGCCCATGCATAAAAGGCACTGCCGCCTTGTGCGCCTGTATCGGTCTGTGTGGTGATACCGATTTTACCTGAGATATGAAAACGAATGGGCGCGTCTGCTACAGATGCTATGCTTGTATTGGGTTTGACAGCCTGCGTGGTGGCACAAGCCGATAGTAGTAAGCTGCTGACAGCCAACGCGGCTAAGGCGAATTTTTTCATAAAAATCCTTGAGTAAATAATGGCTAATTAATAAGATAAGATTAATAAATTTGACTGTCTGTGCTGTTTGCTTGACCGACGCCAAAACGCGCCTGCAGATCAGCAAGTAGGCTTGTGACCATTTGGGTATCACCCAAACCTTGATAAGCGCGCAGCAGTGCAATGCCCACATCGAGCGTCGGCATGACATCGTACGGTGCTTGCAGATAGTCGATGACGGTGTCGTATTGCTGATTGGCAAGGGCGGCATTGGCAAGCGCCAACAAGGCATCAAGCTGACGCTGGCTGTCGTATTCAGGATCATCGAAGCTGATGTTACTGATGCGTTCGGCGATTTCTAGCGCGTCTTTGTCGTGCGAGTCTTGGCTTAGGCGGAACTTGGCATCGGCAAGCTGATAGTCGGGATTAAACTCATCAATCTCAAGCAGCTTGGCGATGGCTTGGCGTTTGTCTTCAGGCTCAAGTTCATCTTCTAAGAGCTTAAAGCTGGCATAAAGTAGGCGATCGTCATTGGGATAATCGCGGTTAGCGATGGTGAGTAAGTCCTTGGCGTGCGCCTTATCGCCTTGGCTTAGATAAATCTCAGCTTGCAGGATGTAGCTGTCTGGCGCATAGCTTTCGAGCTCATCACGCAGTCGCGTCAGTGTCGCGATGGCAGCATCGATGTTGTTTTCTGCCAAATAAAATCCCACCACTTTGGTGCGCGCATCCAGCACATTTTCATAATGCGTCACTTGCTCATAGTGGCGGCGTGCGTTTTGGACATCGCCCAGTCGCTCATAGCCGATGCCCATATAATAATGCGCTTGACTGGCAAGGGTTGGATGTTCAAGCAATGGCTCAAGCACGCTGATGGCATCGGCATAGCGCGCGCTATCAAGCCCAACCAAGCCTGATAATAGGCGAATGTCAGGATCGTTGGTGTTTTTATTGGCTTGGGCAAGCAGTGTCCATGCGCGCGACAGCTCCCCTTTTTCGATCAGATAGCGGATCTCGTACAAGTACAGATCTTTTTCTTTGGGCAGCTGTTTGCGCATTTTATGCAGATAAGTCCACAGCTCATCCATGCGATTGCTTGCGCGTAAGATGTCCAGTTTGAGCGTGATAAAGGCAAGGTTTTTTGGTTCAAGACTCAAGGCTTGATTGACATGAAGACGCGCGGCGTCGTATTCATTTAGCCCCATCAAGATACCCGCGCGCAGCACTGAGATCGACGCGTTATTTTGTCCAAGGTCTTGTAAGGCGTACAACAGCGCGCGCTTGTCATCGGGATTGGTTGGGATAATGCCGTTTAGGATTTGCCCCAGATCTGCTCGTGGATCATAGTGCAAAATCATCGAAATCATGCTGGCTGCCTGATTGTATTCACCGGCTTTGAGCGCCAAATGCGTGACATAGAACCATGCAGGAATGTGCTCAGGGTTGGCGTCTTGCCAAGCGGTGGCAAAGGCAAGTGAATCGGCAGGCTGCTCAAATTCGATGGACAAGCTTAACGCGCGCTCAAAGACGCTCGTGGCATTATTCTTAAAAGACTCTGCTTTATAAATGGTCAAAGCACGCTCAACATCACCGCGATCGGCAGCAAATTCAGCGTCCAATAATGCATATAAATCAGGCGTATCAAGCATCGGTAGTGTATCGCCTGCCACGAGTGTATCGCTCAATAAAATAGAAGGCACATCAGGGTGCGCGGTATCGCTAAAAGCGTGTTTGGGCGCAGCTTGTGGCGCATCTGTATTAAGCGTATCAAACGCATCATCGCCTGTATCGGGCACGGCAAGCACCGCTTCTTCATCGTGCGTGGCGGTGTCGGCGTGTGTGTCGGTGGTTGCAGCTGTATCAGGCGTGCTATCAGCTTTTGGTGTCGCGACAGGGTTATAAAAAGGTAAAAGAACTTTTAATAAAGGATCAAAGACATTGGCATGCACAGCAGGGACAAAGGCAACCGCGCCAACGGCAATCAGCGTAACTGCCAGTGGTTTTTTGGCAAAGTGCGACGCCTTGCCTGATGCGTGGGCAGTCAGTGCATGGGTGAGATCACGGTTGTGTGTGCGCCAAAATTTTTTCATCACTGGGCAACTTATCAAATCAATCAACCTATTATAAAAGGATTTTTGATAAGTGCAAATAAAACTTGATCAAACCCTGCCAAATGCCATCATTTTTTAACAAATGTACACCAATGATACAATATTGCGTCAAACTGCGTAAAAACTCGGTAATTTCGCCGTGAAAATTTGTACCCCAAGTTATAAAGCTGTTATAATACCCTGTTTATTTCGCTTATTTTGCACCATCTGTTTTCGGGTTTTGTTATGAAGCTTGCCGTTATCGGAGTCAATCACAAGACTGCCCCTGTTGAATTGCGGGAGCGGCTGTCGTTCGGCTCGGATATGGGGCAGGCGATCAGCGAGCTGTCCGCGCAGGTCAATGGCTGTACCATCGTCTCGACTTGTAATCGCAGTGAGCTGTATTTTGGCATTGATGATCACAGCTTGACTGATGAAGGGGGCGATGATGCCCAATCATCAAAAACCCTGCAGGCGATCGGGCAGTGGCTTGCGGATTTTAAAAACATCGACTTTGAGCAGATCGTGCCTTATCTGTACATCTATGAAGATGACCGCGCGCTCAATCACTGGCTGCGCGTGGCAGCAGGGCTTGATTCGATGATCTTGGGCGAACCGCAGATTTTGGGGCAGATTCGTCAAGCGGTGGCGGTGTCGCGCGAGCATGGTGGTGTGAGCAGTGAATTTGGCTGGCTGACCCAGCAGGTATTTGCTGCTGCGCGCACGGTGCGCCGTGATACTAAGGTTGGTGCGCAGGCGGTGACTTTGGGCTTTGCGACAGCCAAGCTTGCCACGCAGATTTTTGATAATCCCAGCGATTGTACTTTTTTACTTGTCGCAGCAGGTGAGATGAACCGCCTTGTGGCGCATAATGTCGCCGCTTTGGGCGTCAAAAAAATCATCATCGCCAATCGCAGCCATGAGCGTGCGCAAGCCTTGGCAGATGAACTGGCTGAGATGGCAAAGGCTGCCAATCGCGCGCTTGAGCTTGAGATCGTTGGGCTTGATAAACTTAGCGATGTCTTGCCAAAAGCCGATATCGTCAGCAGCTGCAGCGGCAGTATGCAGGCGCTGATCAGCTTTGATATGGTAAAAAATGCCCTAAAAATCCGCCGTCATCAGCCGATGCTGTTGGTGGATTTGGCAGTGCCGCGCGACATTGAGCCTGCGGTGGGTAAGCTTGATGATGTGTATCTGTATTCGGTCGATGATCTGCAGACGGTGATTGCGGGCAATATCGCTGAGCGCAAGCAGGCGGCGGTGGAAGCAGAATTGCTCGTTGGGCAATTGGTCGCAAAAATCACTGAGCAAATGCAAGTGCAGACCGCACGCATGCAGATCAAGGAGTATCGCGCGGTGGCGGATGCGCACCGTGAGCGACTGCTTGCCAAGGCGATGGCGCGGATTGAAGATGGTGAAGATGCTAAGATGGTGCTTGAGACTTTTGCCCACGAGCTTAGCCAAGCGTTAATGCACAGCCCATCGCGGCTGATTCGCCACAGTGCACAGCACAGCGACGCACAGACGCTTGAGATGGTCGTGCAGACGCTGATTCACAGCTATCGAGATAAACAGGTATAGGGCTTATACCTGTTTTTTTTGTTGGTGCGGTTTTGTGATATTGTCAATTCTATCGAACAATCCTTCATGGATGTTTGCCAAACAACTTGGGCACACATACCCAATCTGCTACAATACAGCTCATTACTCCATAGATATGACAATCAGGATGCCTCATGACCTTTCACCCATCTGCTTATGAAGAAAATTTAGCCGTCGTTAAGGATTTTAACCCATCGCTTTTGTGGCGATGGTTTGCGCGCATCAGTGCCACGCCACACCCAAGCTATCACGAAGAAGCGCTTGCTAATGACATCATCGCTTGGGCAACATCAAAAAACCTTGCCGCCTACCGCGATAGCGTCGGCAATGTCATCATCAAAAAACCCGCCAGTAAAGGCTATGAAAATCGCCCAACCATCGCCTTGCAAGCGCATCTGGACATGGTGCCACAAGCCAATGCCGATACCGCACATGACTTTGCCACCGATCCCATTCGCCTGCGTATCAATCCTGATGATGATGCGTGGCTGATGGCGACAGGCACGACACTTGGTGCGGATAATGGCATTGGCATGGCAAGCTGCCTTGCGGTGCTGGAAGATGACTGCCTAAGCCATCCGCCGCTTGAAGTGCTTTTGACCATGACCGAAGAGACTGGCATGGTGGGTGTATTTGGGCTGCAGCCGCATACTTTAGATGCGACGATGATGATTAATACCGACACTGAAGAGATTGGTGAAGTATATATTGGCTGCGCTGGCGGTATTGATGCAGATATTAGCCTGCCGCTGACTTGGCAAGCTGCGACAGATACTGCGGTACAAATCAGTATCAAAGGACTGCGCGGCGGGCATTCAGGCATTGATATTCATAAGAATCGCGGTAATGCCATTAAGATATTGGGGCGTGTTTTGGCGGTGCTGCAGGTGCAATTTGCCGATAAATTCAGCCTAAGCACTATTACAGGCGGCACGCTGCGTAATGCCATTCCCCGCGAAGCCAGTGTCATCATCAGCTGCGCGCCAGATACTGCCGATGTCATCATTGCCAAAGCAGAACAAACATTTGCCACCATCGCGACCGAGATGGCAAAAGCTGAGCCAAATTTCACCGCTGAAGCCGCTTTGTGTGCGCCGACCGCTCAGATACTCAGCACAGACAGCAGCCGCACCGCTATTCATCTGATCAATGCCTTGCCAAGTGGTGTGGTGCGCCATAGCGATGTCGTGGCAGATACGGTTGAGACTTCTTTGTCCTTTGGCAAGCTTGCCATCAAAGATGATCAGCTTGAATGCACCTTATTGATCCGCTCTTTGATCGAATCGGGCAAAATGGCGGTTTGTGATACCTTGCAAAGCATCGCGACATTGGCAGATGCGACCATCACGCTTGATGGCAGCTATGTCGGTTGGACACCTGATACCGATTCTGCCATCACCGCGACCACCATGAAATTATATACCCAAATCCTAGGTCATGCACCCGACATCAAGGTCATTCACGCAGGACTAGAATGCGGACTGATCAAGACCAGCCATCCACAGCTTGACATCGTCTCCATCGGCCCTACCATCAAAAATGCCCACTCGCCTGATGAAATGGTGCATATCGACTCGGTGGCAACTTATTGGACGCTATTGACACAGATTTTGGCAAGTGTTGGCGATTGAGTGATTGATATAAATTGATCAAAATTTCTAAAAAAAACAAAAACCGCTCATGGTAACTTCATCAACCATGAGCGGTTTTATATTTTTTAAAATCAGCCAAACACTTGATCAGCAGCTTTGGCAAATCGTGCGACCGTGCCATCGACATCGACAAGTTTATCTAGACCAAATAAGCCAATACGGAATGATTTATAATCGCTTGGTTCATCGACTTGTAGCGGTGTACCGGCGGCAATCTGCACGCCAGCTGCTGCAAATGCCGCGCCCTTATGCACATCATCGCTTGGTGCATGGCAGACCACCACGCCGAATGCTTGCGCTGATGGCGCAGCGACGCTTTGGATGCCTTTGTCATTGAGCACTGCTAGGATGGCTTGACCCAGTTTGATTTGATTGGACTTTAAGACATCGTAGCCGACATCACGCGCTTCAAATAAGGTATCTCTAAGCTGCTTAAGTCCATCGGTTGGCATGGTGGCATGATAAGCATGACCGCCATTTTCATAAGCGATCATGATATTAAGCCAAGCTTTTAAATCCAGTGCAAAGCTTGATGGCGTGCTTGCTAGTACCGCTTGCTTGGCAGCTTCAGATAACATCACAAGTCCTGCGCAAGGTGTGCTTGATAAGCCTTTTTGTGGTGCAGACAGCAGCACATCAATGCCAAGCGCCTGCATATCCAGCCAAATGCAGCCCGATGCGATGCAGTCAATGGCAAGCAGGCCGCCCACTTCATGTACCGCGTCACCCAAAGCGCGGATATAGTCATCTGACAGCATCATGCCTGATGCGGTCTCGACATGCGGTGCAAAGACGATTTGTGGCTTGTGCTTGCGAATATAATCCGTCACCGCAGCGATGTCAGCTGGGCGAAATTGCACCGCACCATCGACCATCTCTTGATCAGCCTTAAAGACTTCCACTGATTTGGCGACGCGTGTGGCATCCAAAATCTGCGTCCAACGATAGCTGAACCAGCCATTACGCACCACCACGCAGTCCTTGCCATCTGCCAAAGCGCGCGCCACCGCTTCCATGCCTGAAGTACCAGAACCAGGGACGATTGCCACCGCATCTGCGCGGTACAATGCCTTTAATTCACTGGATAAATCAGTCATCACTGCTCGAAACTGCGCCGACATATGATTGAGCGCGCGGTCGGTATAGACCACCGAATATTCAAGCAAACCATCAGGATCGATATCGTGTCGTAATGCAGGCATGGCGTTCTCCTTGTGTGCCAAAATGTGTCATGCCAACACTGTAGCAAGTCATCGACAAAAAATCAAGCAATCAATAGGTCATATAATGGTTATTTAGATGGGAAATGATAACAGTGGGTAAAGATGGCAGGTGAACAGTGGCTCATTTTTTTAACACTACTCAATCCACCAAATAAAAAAACAGCCGCAAATTTCATGCGGCTGTTTGCTATTATAGATGATAAATCTTACAAACTCTCTTTCATAAACTTCACCATCTTATCCCAGCTTGCCTTGGCAGCATCGGCATGATAGCCTAAGTCCACGCTATTTTCACGAGCGCGCTCGTCAGCGTGCGGATTGCTAAAGCCATGCTTTGCGCCAGCATAGACATCAATTTCATAGCTGACATTAGCAGCGTCAAGCTCAGCGCGCAGCCCATCGATAGCAGCATCAGGGATCATACTGTCAGCACCGCCGTGGGCGACGAGTACTTTGGCAGTGAATTTGTCCGCGGTGGCAGGCGTGATCGGCGTTGGGTTGCCATGGAAAGTGGCGACAGCTTTTAGTGGCGTGCCTAAGCGCGCCATATCAAGGGCGATTTTACCGCCAAAGCAAAAGCCCGCGATACCGATGCGGCTGCCATCGACCTGTGGTAAGGCGGCGACATCAGCAAAAATCTTAGCGCAGCGGTTCATCAGCTCATCAGAATTGGTCAGCATCTGCGTCATCCATTCGTTGGCTTGATGCGCATCGGTGGTCATTTTGCCATCGCCATAGATGTCCATCACCACCGCCACAAAGCCTTCATTTGCCAAGCGTTCGGCGACTGTCTTTGGATGTTCGACCACGCCCCACCACTCAGGTGCGACGAGTACGGCAGGCGATGTGCTGTTGGTTGGCGTATCTATCGGCATGGCGACATAACTGTGCAGGGCAGTGCCATCTGGTGCGGTGGTAGTAAGTGTCGTAGTGCTGATTGTCATGATGCTTATCCTTAATATAGACCAAAAATTCACGGATGTGATAGGGATAACTTAACAAGGGATTTTAGGCAAGTCAAGCGGTTTTTTGGATGGATTTAGGGTACAATAGACACTTTGTTGGCAACCAATGATTATGATGACAGACAATCAACTTCGCCCACGATTTTGGGAGACTTATTTGCTTAATGAGCTGACCGACGATGAGTGGGAAGCGTTGTGCGATGGCTGCGGCGTGTGCTGTTTGGTGAAATTTTTGGACGATGATGATGTGCGCTTTACCGAATACACCGATGTCGCCTGTCAGCTGCTTGACTGCACGACGGGGCATTGCTCAGATTATGCACACCGCCAAGACACCGTGCCTGACTGTATTCGCTTAACCGCAGCTGATTTGCCCAATATGCTGTGGCTGCCCAGACATTGTGCGTACAAGCGGCTGTATTTGGGGCAGAAGCTGCCACCGTGGCATAAGCTATTACACGACGGCATTCATCATAAAGCAGGCTTTGCCAAGGTCTCAGCTGCACGCCGCTGCGTCAGTGAAATTGGCTTATCGGACGAGACAATCGAGACGCGCATCGTAAAATGGGTGAAGATTTGAAAAATCACCAAAAGCCACTTGAATAATTGGTCGCGATACGCTAAATTGTACAAAAACGATGCGTCTAACTGCGGTCGCTCAGGAAGAGTTGCCAAAAATATGATGTATTATTAAGATTTATAACACAATACGAGGTTAAATTATACCGCTGATGTCTGATGACAATTCGAGTAGTTGGTCAATGCGTGGGCTTAAGCGTTGGTTATCCACCGCGCCTGAGACACGAGATGATTTGTTAAAATTGGTACAGGATTCTCGCCAATTTTTAGAGCCGGATACGGTCGATATGCTAGAAGGGGTGTTGGATTTACCCGCCACCCAAGTCCGTGAAATCATGACGCCACGCCCGCAGGTACACGCTGTGGCGAGTGACGATGATTTATCCGACATCCTATCGGTGGTGCTTGAGACCGAGCATTCTCGCTATCCTGTGTTTGATAGCCTTGATGACAATGCGGTGCTGGGGATTTTGCTTGTCAAAGACTTAATCCCACTACTTAAGGCCAAAGCTGAAGGTGTAGATTTACCCCTAAAGCTTGCCGACATCGTGCGCAAACCTTTGTATATCAGTGAAACGGCGCGTTCTGATACGCTGCTGCGCTCATTACAAAAAGCTCAAGTGCATATGGCGATCGTCGTCGATGAATTTGGTTCGGTGTCAGGCGTGGTGACGATGGAAGATTTGCTCGAAGAGATCGTCGGTGACATCGTCGATGAGCATGATGACATCGATGAAGACAGCGATATCAATAATATCGTGCCACATCCTGATAAAGCAGGCGTGTGGCTTGTGCAGGCGGCGACTTTGATCAGTGACTGTAATGAAGTCTTGGGCAGTCAATTTGATGATGCGGATGTCGATACCATGGGCGGTCTTGTGATGCAGGCTTTGGGCTTTGTCAGTCATCTGGAAGGTGCGGTGGTGCAGATTGATGATTGGCAAATCACCGTCGTCGATGTCGAAGGGCGATTCATTCATCTGCTGGAACTTGAGCTTGTGCCACAAGCAAGCAGCGAAGAATAGCCAAATAAATCTAAAAAGCCAAAGCGTGTGCGTTTTGGCTTTTTTGTTGATGGTTATTTGTATAAGACCCCTCCCAACCTCCCCCTTGAAAAAGGGGAGGGGCCGCTCTTTTTTGCTTTGGTTTGAAATATAAATCCCTTCTTCTTTATCGCCGCAAGAAAGTAGCATCTATTCTTAATTCAGTTTTGCAAGGTGTAGCTCCCTCCCCTTAATTAAGGGGAGGGCTGGGGGTGGAGTTTGGTAAAAAAGAGATATTTTTATTGATAATTTATATCAGTTAAGATAATGAATTGGGTGTGGCATCCGCACTATTTTACCGAAGATGATTGATTTTGATGACAAAACTTGCAAAGGTTTTTTTGTAAAATTGATACATTGGGTATTTTCATGGTGCGTATAACGCACCCTATGGCTATTTTTAAATCCAACCCATAAACCAAATTCACCCAATATTCCCCAAATCCAGCACGGCTGTCGCCAAATCACCCAAAATCTGCTAAACTACCGCCTTTATCATTTGAACCAAAAATCCTTGCCTTATGAGCCAAACCATCAGTCACGCACCACTTCGGGGGCGTAAGCCTGCCACCGCCAAAACTTTTCCACTAAGCCTTGCCATGCTTATTGCCTTGATCGCAGGGCTTGGATTTAGTCTATCGCTTGCACCTTATTATCTGTATCCGATCGCCATCATCTCGCCGATGGTGCTGTACGCGCTTTTGATCGGTACGGACAATGCCAAGCGTGCGTTTTGGATTGGTGAAGCTTATGGCTTTGGCACATGGGCGGTGGGGGCGTTTTGGCTATATACATCGATTCATGAATATGGCGCAGTGCCATCGTGGGCGGCGTATATCCTGATTGGCTTGATGGCGTTGATCATGGGCTTATTTCATGCGGTGATGTCGTGGGCGTTTGTACGCTTTACGGCGCGGCAGCCGTTGGCATTTGCCGGGTTTTGGGTGGTGCAAGAGTGGGCGAAAACTTGGCTTTTGACTGGTTTTCCATGGCTGTTTGTTGGTTATGCGTTCACCGAAGTGACTTGGCTGAACGGACTTGCACCGATTACAGGCGTGTTTGGCTTATCGTTTTTAGCGGTGCTGTTTGGCGCAGCGACCATTGAGCTGTTTCGGCATAAGGGCAGCTATATGCTGATCAGCGGTGTTTTGACCACCATCGCTGCCATGACTAGCCTTGCCAATATCACATGGACGACGCCAACAGGTAAGAGTACGAGCGTGTCTTTGGTGCAGGGCAATATTCCACAAGATCTGAAGTGGCTTGCTGAATATCAGCTGGAGACTTTGCAGATTTATGCTGAGCTGTCCCAAAGCGAATGGGGGCGTGATGCGGTGATTTGGCCAGAATCATCCATTCCTATGACCCAAGATGCCGCGTGGGAATTTATCGCACAGCTTGCCAATACCGCGTATCAGACGGGCAGCAGCTGGGCAACAGGTGTGCCGTATCGTGAGCAGTCGGGTGATACAGAGCAGTTTTTTAATAGTGTGATGTCCTTTGATGGGGTGAATGCGCAGGTGTACAAAAAACAAGCACTGGTGCCATTTGGTGAATATGTCCCATTTGGCGGGGTGTTAAATATCTTACCGGGGCTTGATGGCATGGGGCAAGGCTTTGTGCGTGGTGAGCCGAACCAAGCACCGCTTAAGCTTAATGATCAAGCAGCAGGCATGGCGATCTGCTATGAAGTGGCGTATCCTGACATCGTCCGCCGTAATGCTGCTGGCAGCGATTTTCTTTTGACCGTGTCCAATGATGCGTGGTTTGGCACATCAGCAGGTCCGATGCAGCATTTGCAAATGGTGCAGATGCGCAGCCTTGAGACAGGGCGTTATTTTGTGCGTGCGACCAATAATGGCGTCACTGCGATCATCAATGAGCATGGACAAGTGGTGTCAAGTCTGCCACAGTTTGAGCGTGCGGTATTGCGCGGTGATGTGCCAAGTGTGACAGGCAGCACGCCTTATATGGCGTTGGGTGCGTATCCGATTTTATTCTTATCGGCGTTATTAATTATCCTAAGTGCGATTGCTAAGCATTATAGCAAGCCTGCACACCGCCGCTGATTGTATTCTTAATCAATGGGCGAAATTGTGAAAATAATTCCATAATTGTAAAAAGGAAATGTACAAAAAGCCACAATTTGGTATATAATAGAGAAAATTTATTTCTGAAACGCTCAGATTGACCCAATTAAATAGATTTAGGCAGGTGACTTATGGCACATGATGCTTCACAAAACAACCCAGTAAAAGAATCGGTAACGGCACTTGTTGGTATTGTGCTATTGCTTGTGATGATTGGCGGTATCGCGATCTCTGCATGGCTGCGTCCTGCAGGCGAGCATCAGCCAGCTGAGACACCTGCTGCCGAAGCAACAGCAGAACAAGCCGCTCCAACAGCTGAAGCAACCGCAGAACAAGCTACACCTGCAGATGCTACCGCTGAGCAAGCGCCTGCAGCTGACGCTACCGCAACCGCTGAAACACAAACAACCGATGCTGCACCAGCTGAGCAAGCAGCCACCGATGCAGCTGCAACTGAAACAGCACCTGTTGCTGATGCACAAGCTGACGCTCCAGCTACTGAAGCAACCGCAGAACAAGCTGCACCAGCCGAAGAAGCCAAAAAATAATTTTTTTGGATAATAAAAAGCTCTTAACATGATTAAGGGCTTTTTTGTTATGGGGTTATCCTGTGCTAAAATATGATGAATTTGACTAAATAGGAAAAATAAATGAATGATTCGGTGCAAATTCGTCGTGAGCGTCTGGCTGCTGCGCGTGCTTTGATGGCGGCGCATGGCGTGGATGCCTTGATTATCCCATCGGCTGATCCGCATATGTCAGAATATCTACCTGTGTATTGGCAGGGTCGTGCGTGGCTGTCAGGCTTTACAGGCTCGGTGGGTACACTGGTGATTACCGCTGATTTTGCTGGTGTGTGGACGGATAACCGCTACTGGGTGCAAGCACCGATGCAGCTTGAAGGTACGGGTATCGAACTACAAAAAATGCAAATCGGTCGCCCGACTTTCTCGACATTTTTGGCTGAGCACCTGCCAAGCGGTGCCAAAGTCGCCATCGATGGTAATGTCTTATCGGTCAATGAATCAGACACGCTAAAAGCTGCTTTTGGTGATAAGGGCATTGAGCTTGTGACGACCCTTGATTTACTTGCCAAGATTTGGTCGGATCGCCCAAGCTTGCCAACAGATGCCATCTATGAGCATCCTGCCGAGTTTGTCGATACGACAGCAGCGGACAAGCTTGCCATAGTCCGTAGTGCCATGAGCGAAAAAGGTGCTAACGCGCATCTGATCAGTAGCCTAGATGACATCGCATGGCTGGTCAATCTGCGTGGCAGTGATGTGGTATTTAACCCAGTCTTTTTGTCGCATCTACTGATTACGGATACGGCTGCGACATTGTTTGTCGATCAAAACAAGCTTGATGACACCATCAAAGCAAATCTTGCCGCTGCGGGCATCAATACGGCGGATTATGGCGACATCATCGATGCGGTGGCGGATGTGCGTGGTACGCTACTGATTGATCCTGCTCGTGTCTCGGTCGGCACACTCTCAAAACTGCCTGCTGATACCGCCATCGTGCGTGCGATGAATCCAAGCACCTTGCTAAAAGCCATCAAATCAGATGCAGATATTGAGCATATCCGTGAAGCGATGCGTCAAGATGGTGCGGCTTTGTGCGAGTTTTTCTCAGAGTTTGAAGCAAAGCTTGCCAAGGGTGAGAAATTGACCGAACTGGATGTCGATCGTATGCTCAACGAAGCTCGCAGCCGTCAGCCGCATCATATTTCGCCAAGCTTTGGCACGATTGCAGGTTACAAGGGTAATGGGGCGATTGTCCATTATTCAGCCACCGAAGATAATTTTGCTACCATCGAAGGTGATGGCCTGCTACTGATTGACTCAGGGGCACAGTATTATAACGGTACCACCGACATCACGCGTATGGCAAGCTGTGGCACCGTCAGCGATGATGAAAAGCGTGATGTGACTTATGTGCTCAAAGCACACATTGGACTTGCCAAAGCGTATTTCCCAGAAGGACTGCCATCAGGTCAGATTGATGTGTTGGCTCGTATCCATCTATGGCAACAAGGCTTGGATTATGGTCATGGCACAGGTCATGGTGTGGGCTACTTTATGAATGTCCACGAAGGCCCGCAAGTCATCTCAGTACACGCACCAGCCACCGCCGAGCGTGTGCTGAAGCGTGGCATGATCACGACCAATGAGCCAGGACTGTATCGTGAAGGCAAATGGGGTATCCGCCTAGAAAACTGCGTCGTACACGTGCCAGCACATGAGACTGAGTTTGGGACTTTCTTGAAGTTTGATGATTTGACCTTGTGCCCGTTTGATACGCGTCTGATTTTGCCAGAGCTATTGACCACCGAAGAAAAAGCATGGCTGAACAGCTACCATCAGCGTGTCCATGATGAGCTGATCGACCGTGTTTCAGGTGATGCTAAGGCGTGGTTGATTGAACGCACCAAAGCGGTGTGATTTGACAGATTCAAGCTGATTGAATGGCAAAAGCTCCATCGGGTGATGGGGCTTTTTTGTAATACAATCTCAAATACGAGTAGTAGATACCATCTCCTATCCTATGTCACAATAGTATTTTATTGAGTATAGCGACAAGATGTGTCGTACAAAAAAGAAAGCGATGGAATTTGCAAATTACTTTACGAATTTCACCGCTTTAAATTTTGATTTGAATAAGATTACTTAATTAGTTCTCTTAAATATTCTCCAATAGCCTGAATAGAAGTATGAGATTTTAAACCAGTTCGTGCGTTAGGAAATGGTAATACCGCAACAACTGTTCCATTCTCATTTCTTTTCCAACGCACAGTTAATTCCCCAACGTCTTCACATTGAAATCTTTTATACCCATCAGAAAAAGCAATATTAAAATCATCTTCGTAATTGATGCCAAAACAAAGAATTAATTTTGGACTGTGTTTTTGCATAAGCTGATTAATTGCAGGTAAACGATAGCGACGACACCAACGTATATACTCCCCTTTATCCGCAAAAGTAAGTAGTTCGTCTAATTTAGGATCCCAGTTATTTGGATCGGTATTGGTAAACCAAAGTGGATAAAGATTCATTTTAAAGTAGCCTGTTTTAGCTCCTTTAATCCATACTTTTTGGTCTTCTGCAAATTCAGCATAATCTTCAACCTTTCCACCATTTATGGCACATAGCAATTTGCAAAGTACTTTATCATAGGGAGCAGTTATATTTTTCTCTTTTTCATCATTTTCTTCAAATCCATTAATTGTTTTCCATTCGTTACTTTCAAAATATTTTTGTACTGATATTGCGGTTGAGTTTTCCCCTCCCCATTCAATTCCACAACACCAAATTGATGGTCTGTCTAGATTCCCTATATCTCCACCATTATACCCCGAATAGCCAAGTAAAAATTCTTGAATTTCTGTTTTCATTAACATAATAAATACTCCCAAAATTAATTAAAGCACAAAAAAAGACTGCTTAAATTTTTTGTACTTGAAGTTACTACTCGTTCGGCAGCTGATTTGCTACAAATACACCCAAATTCAGCAGCTTTATTCTATCATAAAATCAGACTTGTGATAGAATACCATCTTAATCTTAACTTAAGGCTAAAGAATTGTTTGATGGCGAAATAGAGCTTGATGAAAGTTATTTTGGCAGCATTTGCAAAGCCAAGCGTGTTTTAAGAAAGTACAATGGCATTGACAAGAAACACTTTCATCTTTTTATCAAAGAATGTGAGTTTCGTTTTAACTTGGTACACCATCTAATCAGCTTAAAGCATTGAGAAGATGGTGTGGGATTTAGGCTAATCTAGTATAGCCCCTAATTTAAAAAAACAAATAAAAATCAGCAGGGTTTATGCTTTACGAAGAATTATCCAAATTCCACTATTCGCCATCGCTGTACATCAGTGGCTTTCGAGCGTTAAATACGCAAGACTATGAGCACAACACAGGTGATTGGCATAATGTTGAAACTTGGTTTCATCCAAAATCACGGATTAAACGCTACAATATAGTTGGCATCGGTCAAGAGTTAGATACCGTGCCGTATTTGGGCAGTATTGGCGTTTTTGAGAGCAGTGGAGTATTTGCAAAAATGGGCATTCCCAAATTTGCTGATACGGTGTACTGTGCAACTCATGCCAGAGCGATTGCTGATTTGGTGATTGCTGAAGCGTTTTTTGCCACGCCGTATCATGGCACCAAGTTATTTAGAAAAATACAACTTACTGATTTTGATGATTTTATGAGTACGCCAGCGGATAAACAGCGAGTATATGATTTATTACAAATCGCCATACCAAAGCTACCAAAGGCACAATCAGACCATGTGTCTGCATGGCTAAGGCTCGCCAAGGACAAAAATTATGATGTATAATCAGCAAACGCACACAGAATTAATGCTTGCAGTATTGGCAAAAATCCAAGATAAGCCATTGATTCTAAAGGGCGGAACGGCATTGATGTTGTGCTATGGTCTTGACCGTTTTTCAGAAGATTTGGATTTTGACATTCAGGGTGATTTTGTTGGCAAGGGCACGATTAACCTTGTTCATACGCTAAAATCTGTCACGGGACAAAATTTTGAAGTGCTTGATGTGATTATCAAAAAAGACACGCCAACTGTCACCAGATATTTGCTAAGATACCATGACAGGCGTGAAAATCAGCATACAGCTTTGAAAATTGAAACATCTTACCGAACGCCAAACCATGATTATGCCATCGTCAATGGTCTCAAAACAGCAAAAATCCAAGATATTGCAGCGTTTAAAATCAACTGCGTGCTTGATGCACAACATGACAGCCGAACCAAAGCTAGAGATTTATATGCGACCAATTTTATCATCAGAGAATTTGCTGATGACATCTCGGTGGATATTCTCAAGCGATTGGCGGATTTGGATATTGACCAATTAAGTTCACGCTATGCTTCAGCATTTTGTGAAGATGAGTTTCTTAATGATAAGACGGATGTCGATTCTGTGGTTCTTGAATTACAACAAAATGCACAAAGGGCATTTGACCACAAAACTAAAGCGTCTGGAGCGGATATATGAAAACAGGTGAAAAGACTTATTTTGATTTGGATGTTGTCCAATTGGCTGGTAGTATTCTAGGTGTATTATTGGATGATATTGAGCATCTGCCCTGTGCTGATGAGTTTAATCAATGGATTTATGGTTCGACGCTTGGCGTGGGTGCTAATGGCGAACGGGTAGTGTATTTGCACGATTGGGAGTTTTTCGCTCGCCGCTATTTAAATGGTCAGCCTGCCAAAAGTTATCTTGAGATTCAAGGCGAAGTCATGAAACAACTATTCTCATCCAAATAATCAAAATAGCCAAAGCCAACATCCAACATTGTGATTGATTAGCAACCCGCTTGTTGGTAAAGCTCACCCATCCGCCAAAGTCTTTAAAATCATCCCAACTTTATCCATACATTCTTGATATTCATCATCGACTTGTGAACGGATGGTGATACCGCCACCTGCCCAGACGCTGATGCTATCGGCATTGGCTTGGATGGTGCGAATCAACACATTAAACTGCCCCGTACCATCAAAATTCAAATAACCCATACTGCCACAGTACGCACCACGCGGCGCACTTTCTAGTTCAAAAATCATCTCACAAGCGCGTTTTTTGGGAGCGCCAGTGATTGAGCCTGCCGGCAATGAGCCAAACAGCACGGCGATGGGGTGGCTATCATCTTTGAGCGTAGCGGTGATGGTGCTGACCATGTGATGTACATTGCTAAAGCTTTCGATGGCGAATTTCACAGGCGTTTTGACGCTGCCGATTTCGGCATATTTACCCAAATCATTGCGCAAAAGATCCACAATCATCAGATTTTCGCTGATGTCTTTTTGGCTGGTAGCAAGCGCTTGTTTGTACTGTTCATCAAGTACAGGATCGCTTGCACGGGGGCGCGTACCTTTGATGGGTTTGGTGATGATATGGATAGAGTTATTTTGTTTATAAAAAGTAAAAAATAGCTCAGGCGATACCGATAATAATTCAAAATCCCCCACTTGTAAAAATCCTGCAAATGGCGCTTGGCTTGCACTCATAAGATTGGGCAAGTGTGCGGATAATTTACCTGATTTGGCGGCAAGCCATGCTTGGGTGAGATTGATCTGATAGCCATCACCTGCCAGCAGATAGGTTTGTGCTTTTTCAAAGGCGGCTTGATAGTCATCTTTTGACCAGATAGGGGCAAGAGATAGCGGTTCAGCTTTTGGCAAGGCTTGATTTTGCAAGGTGTTTAACTCATTGATTAGGGTATTAAGAGTAATATCATCATCTTGACAAATCAGCACAAAGCCGCACTTGCCATCTTGGGCGACAGGCTTAAGATAAATATCATAATGCCCAAAAAAACTGGCAGGCTGATCGGATTTTAACTCAATTTCATCATTCAATGCATGAGCTGCGATGTCATACCCGACAAAGCCCATCAAGCCATGCTGATAGCCGCAAGCCTGATCAGATGAGTTGTGATTGGCTTGTTTTTCGCTGTATTTGCTTAATTTATCTAATAAATCATGATAGCTACTTGGCAAGTGCTGCTGAGTATAAGCCAAATCTGCTTGCCGCTGCATCATCGTCAGCGTCCATGATTTGCCCTGTGTATCATCTGCTGATAATCGCCAACTGACTTTGGGCAAAATACCAATCACAGGCTGATGATCATCATTTAAGAAACACGCTTGCCAATCAGGATGATGATCGGTAATCAGTGTGGTCAGTGCAGCAGCCGTCAGCGTGCTTGAGATGGTGATATTCATGCGAAATCTTATTTTCAATTACCAAAAATCCACACTGCGGACAATTACAGGATGGTCACTGCTGATGGTGACAGCGGTGATGGTGCGGTTTTGGACAGCTTTTGGCAAATCAACCTGTACCGTGCCAAGCCGATACATACCGCTGTCATGCTCGCTTACGCGCTCGATTAAGGCAGGATCGGTAGGATCAAGTGTAAGGCTCACCGCATTGCCATCGTCAAGCGCAAGGGTGATATCCACCGTCGTGCCTTTGTCGCCATGACTGCCTGTTGGTGCGATTTGTAAGGCAAGGGCGGTTGCGCCTTGGATGTTGGTGGTGGCTTTGGCAGCGTTACTTAGATATGCCACAGGGGTGATGGCTTGCACCACGCCCATCTCAGGCTCAGGGCAAGCAGGCATGATGGCGGAGGCTGGATTCATCGGATCGCTGTAGGCGCAATATTTAACACCGTCTGAATCGCCGAAATCTTTGGCATCAATAAAGCCTTTGCTCTGTGCACTTAAAGCAAGCCAACGCGCAGGATAGCCTGCAACGGTTTTGGGCAAGGCTTGATGTGGCTTGGTTGGTAGGGTGCTGTCTTTGCCTTGGATAGTTGCGCCAAACCAATCATCAACTGCCGTAAGCAGCATCTTCTCGTGTGCCTTGTCATCATGACAAGTGATGATATCGCAGCCACGGCGATCGTCCATCTCGGCTTGCACTGCCGTGCGATTGATCGACATATGCCCAAAGCCAGATAATTCCACCGTACTGGCAGCGGTCTGTCTTGGCGTGGTGGTGTAGTGCGACAGCCACAGATTTGCCGACGCGCCGACATCGGTATCTAGGCTGCCGACGATGGCAAGATAAGGAATGTCTTGTGGTGCAGGCGAAATATCAGCCAACTCAAAAGTCTCATATGATGGCGCATAAGCAAAGATACTCTTAATATTATCTTTACCAAATACCTGCTCAGCCGCTGTCGTCATTTGCCCTGAGCGCGAATGCAAGAATAAGCCCACGGTGGTAAAATCCACCGCAGCCACAGGCGTGCCAAAGTGCTTATCATCTGCCGCCGCAGCTTTTAGCTCATCGCGAAAACGGCTGACGATGTCTTGCCATAGCTTAGGCTGATCATAAGGTTCGGTGACGCCAAGCCCGATAAAAGCAGGGCTAAGGTCAGGAATGATCACCGTATAACCTTGCGCGGCAAGATGTTCGCCAAGGTACTGCATCCCATGATCGAAGCGCAATTCTGCCACGCCATCATGACAAGGAAAGCGCGCATCCATATCAGCGCAGTTCGGTGCGCGCAGATGACTTAGGACGATTAGCGGCGTCGGCGTGGTAGCCTTGTTTGGCGTGATGATCAGACCGCGAATGGGCGCAGCATATTTGCCGATGGTGGCATTGCCAAAATCGACCGCGATGGTTGTCGCCTTACCATCTTGGCTTGTGCTGATGGCGGTTGGGGCAAGTGCGCGATCGGCAGCAGCTTTTGGACCTGTGGCGAATTCTTCGCTCATCTCGCCGCCCGTCTCAGTATTGGCGGTATTTTGGCTTGTGGTGTTGGTGCTTTCGGCTGCAGGTGCTGTAGCTGTCTTGTCAGCTTGTTTATCTTGACAAGCGGCAAGGGCAAGGCATAGCGTGCTTAGGGTGAATAATTTTACAAAAGGGCGCGTGGTCAGTGTCATAAGTCGATTTTGATAAAAATAAACGGATATTGTAAAGCAATGCGTGAAAAAACGAAACCCCACCGAAAGTGGGTGGGGTTGTTTGGCAGGGTTTAAAATTTAACTACCAAACTTCTGCAGTACCAAGGCTGCATTTGTACCACCAAAGCCAAAGCTATTGCTCATTGCACTATTAACTGTGGTGTGGCGCGTCTCGGTGACGATGTCAAAGTTTTTCGTGCCTTCATCCAGATTGGTGACATTAATAGTCGGAGCGATAAAGCCGTGATTGATCATCAATAGACAGTAGATCAGCTCTTGGACACCGACCGCACCTAGGCTGTGACCTGTCATGGATTTGGTTGAGCTGATGGCAGGGGTTTTCTCGACACCACCAAAGGCAGTCGCGATGGCATTCAGCTCAGTGATGTCGCCTAGTGGCGTGCTTGTGCCGTGACTATTGACATAATCAACCTGATCCAGACCTGCTTGCGCTAGGGCGATTTGCATACAGCGCACCGCACCTTCACCGCTTGGTGCGACCATTTCAGCACCATCAGAAGTTGCGCCATAGCCAGTGATTTCTGCTAGGATGGTTGCGCCGCGTGCTTGGGCAGATTCTAGACTTTCGACGATGACCATGCCGCCACCGCCAGCGATCACGAAGCCATCGCGATCAGCATCATAAGGGCGGCTTGCGGTGGTTGGGGTGTCGTTGTACTGCGTACTCATCGCGCCCATCGCATCAAACATACACGACTGTGTCCAATGCTCACCTTCGCCGCCACCTGCGATGACCATATCAGCTTTACCAAGTTGGATCAGCTCCATCGCATGACCGACGCAGTGGCTTGAAGTTGCACAAGCACTTGATAGCGAATAAGACACGCCTTTGATTTTCAGACCCGTTGCCAGTGTCGCTGAGACTGAGCTTGCCATCACTTTTGGTACAGCCATCGCGCCGACACCGCGCAGACCTTTATCGCGCATGGCATCGACAGCGGTAACGACATCGGCAGTCGATGCGCCGCCTGATGCAGCGACCACCGCCACGCGTGGATTGTCCGCGACATCTTCAGGGGTCAGCCCTGCATCTTTGATGGCTTGTAGTGCGGCGACATAGGCATATAAGCTGGCATCGCTCATAAAACGCTTCAGCTTACGATCAATACCTGTGGTATCAAGACTATCAGTATCAATGCTGCCAGAGACTTGTGATTTAAAGCCGTGATCAGCATAGCTTTGGTTGAAGGTCAGTCCTGATTGACCTGCGATCAGGGCGTTTTTTACCGTATCCAAATCATTGCCTAGGCATGAGACAATGCCTGCGCCTGTGATGACAACTCGTTTCATAAGAAAATCCTGTTTTTAAGTTTACAGTTGTAATGCGGCTATTGTAACAAATTATTTGACCAAAAGCGGCAATTTTTTCATAAAAATATCGCAAATTTGCCAAAAATCACCGCATATATCTGGAATTTTTGCAACTTTTAGCACAGCAGTAGGGTTTGTGTAGCATTACTCACAATGGCAAACCGATTATGCCTAGCGATGGCGCGGTTTTTGTGTTAGGCTAGTGGTCATGATGTATGAATTTGAAATATGAATGAAAAATGGAGTGTAACATGGCAAGGGCCAATAAAAAATCAAAAAAAGTGAAACAAAAAATCAGCGAGCATAACACCAAGCTTGCCCAAGAAGTAGCAACTTTTGATGATCCTGAGATCGTCGCTGTCGTTGAGAGCAATAACGATGCGGTTGATGAAGTGCTGGTCATTCGTGATAGCGATGATCAAGCTGATTCAAAACCCGATATAAAATCCGATATAAAGGAAACCCACACTGAGCAGGCGGATAAGCCAAATATCATTGATGATGTTAAAGAAACTAAAGAAACCATTCAAGAAGTTGTCACAGAGACAGTGAATGATTTGACTGATAAAGTACAAGACGCTTTTAAAACTGATGATATTAAAAGTAATGATACAGATGAGCAGACAGCAGATGAAATGCACGCAAGTGCGAAATCTTTTGCCAAACCATTAAGCAGAGTCAAGCGCGGTGGTATCGGTGCGAAACTTGGGCAGATGGGCGCGTATTTGTCCGATTTGACCGCTGATCAAGCCAAGTCGTATGCTGCGGTGGATTTGCAGCAGACAGAATTTAAAAAAGATATGTTCCACGAGCAAAGCAGCCATCTGGCAATGCAGTTATTGGGTCCGAAAGCGGCAACTGTGCAGGGTCTAATGGGGAAGTTTATTGCACCAAATAAAGTCGATGGTGTGATGGAAATTGCTTATCAAAAAATCGCAACTTGGGCGCAGGCGTGGGCAATGAAGGATTTGCAAAAACGCGATGAGTTCGCGCAGCTTGCCACGCTTGATGATGCATCGCGCGCCACGCTGCTTGCTGATGTCGTACATCAAAACCGCGCGCTTGCGACTTTGGGCGGCATTGCAGGTTTGGCAGGGCTAAAGGGCGTGGTGATTGATACCGTGTGGCTGCTGTTTGTCAGTCTGCGTACAGTGTATCAAGTGGCGGCGGTGTCAAATCAGCCATTGATCGGTAAAGACGGCATCAAAAAAGCCTACGGTATGCTCTCAGGGGCAAATTTACAAAAACTTCAAGAAAAACAAATCATTATGACTGCTCTGACCATCGGTCAAGGAATGCTTGCCAAGGCGCAAGAAACAGGGCTGCAAAGCGAGATTCAGGCATTAGGCGGCCGCTATCAAGCATCAAAAGCTTATACCGATCAATTTGTCAAGCTGCAAGATTATGTGGATTTGGATAAATTTAATCCATCGTGGCTTAACAAACTGCTGCCACTGATCGCGGTCGGTGTCGGCGCGCATTATAATCATCAGCTGATCGATGAAGTGATTGGCACGGCTTTGGCGACTTTTAACGCACCAAAAGCGCTTGAGCCAAAGGCGGCCAAAGAAGCCTAATGGCCATGCGATAGCCGTATGATGTCATCGAATTGACATATTCAGCTGCTATGATGAGTATGCCAAATTCATGGCTGATGACGATTGATAAAAACTTCAAGTTTTGACTATTTTTCGTCAAGGCTTGAAGTTTTTTTGATTTGGATTTATAATATAGTGTCCCAAAAAGGGTACATTGCGTTATTAGCTTGATTTTGCTGAGATTTCGGCAGGGTTAGCTAATGGCGAATTTTTAACAACAACGGGAGAGAATTGCCCTATGGCAACTACAAACCAGCTAATCCGCAAGGGTCGCACAACCATCAAGGAAAAATCAAAAGTTCCTGCGTTGCAAGCGTGCCCACAGCGTCGTGGCGTGTGTACTCGTGTTTACACCACCACACCAAAAAAACCAAACTCAGCAATGCGTAAAGTGTGCCGTGTGCGTTTGACTTCAGGCTATGAAGTATCAAGCTACATCGGTGGTGAAGGCCACAACCTTCAAGAGCACAGCGTTGTTCTAATCCGTGGCGGTCGTGTTAAAGACTTGCCAGGTGTGCGTTATCACACCGTGCGTGGTGCACTTGACTGTGCAGGCGTGAAAGATCGTAAGCAAGGCCGTTCTAAGTACGGTGCTAAGCGTCCTAAGGCATAAGCCTAAGACATCATTTGCATATGACGGGTTTGGTGTGTGAAACCCAAGTGTGCAGTAAGGCTGGTTAAACCTAGCTTTATACCAGATAATCCTGAAGAACAAGGAAATTTATTATGCCAAGACGTCGTGTCGTCGCTGCCCGTGAAATCCTACCAGATCCAAAATTCGGCAGCCAAACAATCGCTAAATTCATCAACCATGTAATGGTCGATGGCAAAAAATCAGTTGCAGAAAAGATCGTTTACGGTGCACTAGAAGCAGTTGCTGCTAAAAAAGACATCGCAGATCCAGTTGCGTTCTTTGAAGAAGTGCTAGAAAATGTTCGCCCAACCGTCGAAGTTAAAGCTCGCCGTGTTGGTGGTGCTACCTACCAAGTACCTATGGAAGTACGCCCATCCCGTCGTACTGCCCTAGCAATGCGTTGGTTGGCAGACGCTGCAGCCAAGCGTTCTGAAAAATCAATGGCTCTACGCCTAGCTGGTGAGCTAAATGATGCTTCAGAAGGTAAAGGTGCAGCCATCAAGAAACGCGATGATGTTCACCGTATGGCGGACGCGAACAAAGCGTTCTCACACTATCGCTTCTAATTGGTTTTGGCTGAGTTATCAGCTGACCAAGCGATTGTTTTTGGGTAATTTCCCAAACAAAACTCAAAAATCTGCCAGACCGAGCACTGTTTGGCTGGCGGATTTACCAAATTAAACAGAATTTTTCTAGGAAAAATTATGGCTCGTACAACCCCAATTAGCCGCTACCGCAACATCGGTATCTCGGCACACATTGACGCCGGTAAGACTACTACTTCTGAGCGTATTTTGTTCTACACAGGTGTATCACACAAGATCGGTGAAGTACACGATGGTGCTGCTACCATGGACTGGATGGAACAAGAGCAAGAGCGTGGTATTACCATTACTTCTGCTGCAACCACCGCATTCTGGTCAGGCATGGGCAACCAGTTCAAAGAACACCGCATTAACGTTATTGACACCCCAGGCCACGTTGACTTCACGATCGAAGTTGAGCGTTCTATGCGTGTACTTGACGGTGCGTGCATGGTTTACTGTGCGGTAGGTGGTGTACAGCCACAGTCTGAAACTGTATGGCGTCAGGCTAACAAATATAAAGTACCTCGTCTAGCGTTCGTTAACAAAATGGACCGTACTGGTGCCAACTTCTTCCGCGTCGTTGAGCAAATGAAAACTCGCCTAGGCGGTAACCCAGTGCCTATCGTTGTACCAGTAGGTGCAGAAGATACTTTCTCTGGTGTTATCGATTTGATCGAGATGAAATCAATCATCTGGGATGAGCCATCACAAGGTATGAAGTTTGAGTACGGCGATATTCCAGCAGACCTACAAGACACTGCTGACGAATGGCGTACCAACATGGTTGAAGCGGCTGCCGAAGCATCAGAAGAGTTGATGGACAAATACCTGGAAAATGGCGATCTAACCAAAGAAGAGATCGTTCAAGGTCTGCGTATCCGCACCCTGGCTTGCGAAATCCAACCAATGCTTTGTGGTTCTGCGTTCAAGAACAAAGGCGTACAGCGTATGCTTGACGCTGTGATCGAGTTCCTACCAGCACCAAACGATGTTGAAGCGATCAAAGGTATCCTAGATGACAAAGACGAGACTGAAGCATCTCGTGAAGCATCTGATGAAGCACCATTTGCTGCACTTGCGTTCAAAATCATGAACGACAAATATGTTGGTAACCTAACATTCGTTCGTGTGTACTCAGGCGTAGTTAAGCAAGGCGACAGCGTTTATAACCCTGTTAAGATGAAGCGTGAGCGTATCGGTCGTATCGTACAGATGCACGCAAACGAGCAAAAAGAAGTGGAAGAAATCCGCGCAGGTGACATCGCTGCCCTAGTTGGTATGAAAGATGTAACCACTGGTGATACGCTGTGTGACAACGACAACATCATCACCCTAGAGCGTATGGAATTCCCTGAGCCAGTAATCTCTCTAGCTGTTGAGCCAAAAACCAAGGCCGACCAAGAGAAGATGTCTGTTGCTCTAGGCCGTCTAGCAAAAGAAGACCCATCGTTCCGTGTTCGCACTGACGAAGAATCAGGCCAAACCATCATCTCAGGTATGGGTGAGCTACATCTTGACATCATCGTTGACCGTATGAAGCGTGAATTCGGTGTTGAAGCGAACATCGGTGCACCACAGGTTGCATATCGTGAAACAATCCGTCAAACCATCGAAGTTGAAGGCAAATTCGTTCGCCAAACTGGTGGTCGTGGTAAGTTTGGTCATGTATGGCTACGCCTAGAACCGCTTGATCCTACTGGCGATGTAGAATACGAATTCGCTGAAGAGATCGTTGGTGGTGTGGTTCCAAAAGAATACCATGCAGCGGTTGATAAAGGTATTCAAGAGCGTATGAAGAGCGGTGTTATCGCAGGCTACCCAGTAGTTGGCGTAAAAGCGACGCTATACGATGGTTCATACCACGATGTTGACTCTGACGAACTATCGTTCAAAATGGCAGGTTCAATGGCGTTCAAAAAAGGCTTCCTACAAGCAAGCCCTGCGCTACTAGAGCCTATCATGAAAGTTGAAGTAGAAACTCCAGAAGACTACATGGGCGACATCATGGGCGACTTGAACCGTCGTCGTGGTATGGTTCAAGGTATGGATGATCTACCTGGCGGTACTAAGTCTATCCGTGCAGAAGTACCACTAGCTGAGATGTTCGGCTATGCAACTCAAATGCGTTCTATGTCTCAAGGTCGTGCAACTTACTCAATGGAGTTTGTAAAATATCAAGAAACTCCGAAGAATGTTGCTGACGAGATCATCAAGAAGTTCACTGCGAAGGATGATGACGAGTAATTTATCGTCACATTCTGACAAACCTGTCAATGCTGTCTATTTGGGCAGCATTGCAGATTAATTTATTAACCTTTGTGCATCGGGATACACCCAAAATGCACATTTATCGAGGAAACCATCATGGCAAAGGCCAAGTTTGAACGTAACAAGCCACACGTAAACGTTGGTACCATCGGTCACGTTGACCATGGTAAAACCACTCTAACTGCTGCTATCGCTACTGTTGCTGCTAAGCACCACGGCGGTGAAGCAAAAGACTACGCTGCAATTGACTCAGCTCCAGAAGAAAAAGCACGTGGTATTACCATTAACACTTCTCACATCGAGTACGACACTGCAAACCGTCACTACGCACACGTTGACTGCCCAGGCCACGCTGACTATGTTAAAAACATGATCACTGGTGCTGCACAGATGGACGGCGCGATCCTAGTTGTATCTGCAACTGACGGCCCAATGCCACAAACTCGTGAGCACATCCTACTATCTCGTCAGGTTGGTGTACCATACATCATGGTATTCATGAACAAGTGCGACATGGTTGATGACGAAGAACTACTAGAGCTAGTTGAAATGGAAGTTCGTGAACTTCTATCTGACTACGACTTCCCAGGTGATGACACCCCAATCATCAAAGGCTCTGCACTAGAAGCACTAAACGGCGCTGACAGCAAGTACGGTGAGCCAGCAGTTCTAGAACTACTAGACACTCTAGACACTTACATCCCAGAGCCAGAGCGTGCTGTTGATAAAGCATTCTTGATGCCAATCGAAGATGTATTCTCAATCTCAGGTCGTGGTACTGTTGTAACTGGTCGTGTTGAATCAGGCGTCATCAAAGTTGGTGAAGAGATCGAAATCGTTGGTATCAAACCAACTCAAAAAACTACCTGTACTGGTGTTGAAATGTTCCGTAAGCTGCTAGACGAAGGTCGTGCAGGTGAGAACTGTGGTATCCTACTTCGTGGTACTAAGCGTGAAGAAGTTCAACGCGGTCAAGTACTTGCTAAGCCAGGTTCAATCACCCCACACACCAAGTTCGACGCAGAAGTATACGTACTATCAAAAGAAGAAGGTGGTCGTCACACGCCATTCCTAAATGGCTATCGCCCACAGTTCTACTTCCGTACTACTGACGTAACTGGTGCAATCACTCTACAAGAAGGCACTGAAATGGTTATGCCAGGCGATAACGTTGAGATGAGCGTTGAGCTAATCCACCCAATCGCTATGGACAAAGGTCTTCGCTTCGCGATCCGTGAAGGCGGCCGTACCGTAGGTGCTGGTGTTGTTGCTACTGTTAAAGACTAATCGTTAAACAGTCACAAACCAACCATAAAACAAAAAGGCAAACCTGAAAAGGGTTTGTCTTTTTGTTTGTAAGTATGAAAAAAGGTGCAATTTTTAAATAAAAAGACTTGCAAAAATAAAAAACCTTGCTATAATAGCAACCCATAACTAACCCTAGGCGATTGGCTCAATTGGTAGAGCATCGGACTCCAAATTCGAGGGTTGGGGGTTCGAGTCCCTCATCGCCTGCCATCTTCTTTTACACATTCTAGTATAAAATTGGTCACTCCAAGGCAAGTCACTGCATGAGCAAGAATAAAGACACATTGGATACCCAATCTTCGAATACTATCTCGTCAAAAAAACCCATCACCATTTCTAAAGAAAGCGTTGTAGAAGTTGCAAAAACTCGTACAGGCTTAGATTCTGTGCTTTGGGTATTGGCGATTTTGGCATTGATTGCATCAACCTTGGTTGGTGAGTATTTGCCACGATATTGGGCACAAGCGAATGACATTTGGACGCAGATCGGTATTACCGTTTCGCTTGTCGTCTTTGCATTCGCTTGCTTGGCATTAACGCATCAAGGTCGTGCATTTAAGACCTTGCTAAAAGATGCAGGCATTGAACTGCGCCGTGTGACTTGGCCGAGTAAAGACGAAACCATCAAATACACTTGGCAAGTGATCTTAGTCATGATCATTGTCGGTTTGATGGTGTGGTTACTCGATATGTTCTTTAGTTATGTTGTTGGTTTTATCATTTAATCAGACAGTGGAATAACTCATGCGTTGGTATATCATTCAAGCATTCTCAGGCTATGAAAATCAAGTTCAGCGTTCGTTGATTGAGCGTATTAAGCGCAGCGATTTTGCTGATAAATTTGGCGATGTTTTGGTACCGACCGAAGAAGTCATCGAAATGCGCGATGGCAAAAAACGCACCGTGCAACAAAAGCTGTTCCCGGGCTATGTCTTGATTAATATGGAAATGAACGAAGATACTTGGCATGTGGTGAAAAACTGCCCAAATATCTCAGGTTTCATCGGTGGAACTCCAGAACATCCAGCACCGATTACCAAGGCTGAAGCGGATCGTATCCTAAATCGTATCAATAAAACAGGTGATGCGCCGCGTCCGAAGACCTTGTTCGAGCCAGGTGAAGAAGTATTGGTCATTGACGGTCCATTTACAGATTTCAAAGGTTTGGTGAAAAAAGTCGATTACGACAAATCAAAACTTCATCTGACTGTTAGCGTATTTAATCGCCCAACTGATGTAGAACTTGAGTTCACAAAGGTTGAAAAGATTAACTGATTGCCGTATAATATGCGGTTTTGGGCTCTAGGCGATTTGTCTAGGGCTTGTTATTAACTTGGGGAGCTATTTTAGCGTTATCACCCATCATTGGAGAGAATCTCATGGCAAAGAAGATTGATGGCTACATCAAGCTACAAGTGCCTGCTGGTAAAGCAAACCCTTCACCACCGATTGGTCCTGCATTGGGTCAAAAAGGCGTGAACATCATGGCATTCTGTAAAGAGTTCAACGCCGCATCTGCAAACATTGAACCAGGTCTGCCAATCCCAGTGGTTATCACTGTATTCAACGACAAATCATTCACTTTCGTGATGAAGTCGCCACCAGCGGCAGTTCTACTGCGTAAAGCAGCAGGTATTGCTAAAGGTTCTAGCACACCACACAGCGCAAAAGTTGGTACTGTAACTCGTGCACAACTTGAAGAAATCGTAAAAACCAAACAAGCAGACCTAACCGCTGCTGACCTTGATGCGGCTGTTCGTACCATCGCTGGTACTGCACGCTCAATGGGTATCACTGTGGAGGGTGTGTAACATGGCAAAGCTAACTAAGCGTCAACAGCTAATCAAAGATCGTGTAGATAGCAATAAGCTATACACCATCGAAGAAGCGGTAGCAATCCTAAACGATCTACCAGCAGCGAAATTCAAAGAGTCTATCGACATCGCTATCAACCTAGGTGTTGATCCGCGTAAATCAGACCAAGTGGTTCGTGGTGCAACCAACCTACCTGCAGGTACTGGTAAAACTAAGCGCGTTGCTGTATTTGCACAAGGCGCAGCTGCTGATGCAGCAAAAGAAGCTGGTGCGGATGTGGTCGGTTTTGAAGACTTAGCAGAAAGCATCAAAGCTGGCAATATGGACTTCGATGTCGTTATCGCATCTCCAGACGCAATGCGTGTTGTTGGTCAGCTAGGTACTATCCTAGGCCCACGTGGTCTTATGCCAAACCCAAAAGTTGGCACAGTAACTGCTGATGTTGCAACTGCTGTTAAGAATACCAAAGCTGGTCAGGCTCAATACCGTGTTGATAAAGCGGGTATCATCCACGCATCAATCGGTCAAGTTGGCTTCACTGCAGAACAAATCGAGCAAAACGCAACTGCGCTACTAAACGACCTTAAGCGTGCTAAGCCTGCGACTTCTAAAGGTATCTACATCAAGAAGATCACACTATCTAGCACTATGGGTCCTGGTATTGCAATCGATCCAGTTCCACATCGCGCGAACAAGTAATTTATCCTTAAAATTAAGTTAGATACAAGTTTTAACTTGATTTTGAAATAAATTGCCTTATAATAGTGCGAATTTCATCATCGGGCGACCCGAAAAGCATAAGCTTTGCTCGATGATGAATTAAGAATTTTAAATTTAGCTCAGCACACCGGGTTGTGCTGTCTAAGACCGTAGGTGCTCTTTTGAGTCTAATTGGGAAACCTGCCTACGCAGACGGTGAGACTTATGTCCCCGTAATGGTGCAAAGGTTTGGCGCATTGCCAGATGCTTTGTGAAATTAGCTTATTGTTTGTGCAGTTTTTGCCAAGCAATAAATTTGGAGACAACCCATGGCACTAAATCTTCAAGACAAACAAGCAATTGTTGCTGAAGTAAATGAAGCTGCCAAAGGTGCGCTCTCTGCTGTAGTTGCCGATTCACGCGGTGTTACAGTAGCAAAGATGACCGAACTTCGTAAAGCTGCTCGTGAAGCAGGTGTTGATATGCGTATCGTGCGTAACACTTTGTTGCGTCGCGCTCTAGCTGACACTTCTTTCGAGTGCATGAACGATGTATTCGTTGGTCCTACTCTAATCGCATTCTCTAACGAGCACCCAGGTGCAGCAGCACGCTTGTTCAAAGAATTTGCTAAGGCCAATGACAAGTTCGAAATCAAAGGCGCAGCTTTTGAAGGTGAATTTATCGACGCAAAATCTATCGATCGCCTAGCAACCCTACCTACTTACGACGAAGCTATCGCTCGCCTAATGGGTACTATGAAAGAAGCAGCAGCAGGCAAACTTGCTCGCACTCTAGCTGCTCTACGCGACAAGATGGAAGCAGAAGCGGCTTAATTTACCGTTTTTTTATTAAACTTATTTACTCTCATACCTTTATTTAGGAATAATTGCTATGTCACTAACTAACGAACAAATCCTAGACGCAATCGCGGCAAAATCAGTAATGGAAATCGTTGAGCTTATCTCTGCGATGGAAGAAAAATTCGGCGTATCTGCAGCAGCTCTAGCAGCAGCTCCAGCAGCTGGCGGCGACGCTGGCGGCGCAGCTGAAGAAAAAGACGACTTCAATGTTGTTCTAACCAATGGCGGCGACAAGAAAGTAGCTGTAATTAAAGTTGTTCGCGAAGTAACTGGCCTAGGCTTGAAAGAAGCTAAAGACCTAGTTGAAGGCGCTCCACAAACTGTTAAAGAAGGTGCTTCTAAAGCTGAAGCTGAAGAGCTTAAGAAGAAACTTGAAGAAGCAGGCGCTACTGTTGAACTTAAATAATTTAGACAATCTGCCTTTGGCTGCCTAAGCCAAACAGATCAAAATTATTTAACCAAAAAAGCCAATAATGTATTGCATTGTTGGCTTTTTTTTATTATAATTCAGTATTTGACCTTTTGTGCAACTTTCAACAGCTAGCGAGAGATTTGCACATCGCAAAAGGACAAACGCACCCATGCAAGCTGAACGACTGACTCACCCTTAATTGATGATTTGGGCTAAATACTTATCGGTATTTGGCGCTTTGTTGTGTCTACGCGTTGTCAAGATTTATGCAATATGCCATTGGCGTTGTTTTTCATTGCCAATGACTGCCAAATCTGCCACGATGCCTTGTATTTTTTGCGTTTTTCCTTTCTAAAAAAGTTCAAAATGGGTGCATAATTTAGGTAAATTGCAACGATTTACCAAAAAATTTAAAAAAGTTTGTCCAATTTTTTGGGCAATTGAAAAGTTTGCCTGACTTGTTTGGGCATATGTTTTAGGCTGTGCTTGTCCATTGGCAGCACAATAGTAACGAACCTAAGGAATCTTAATGGCATATTCTTATACCGAAAAGAAACGCATTCGTAAAAGTTTTTCAAGGCTCCCTGATGTCATGGATGTGCCGTATCTGCTCGCCATCCAAGTGGATTCTTATGAGCAATTTTTGCAAGAGCACAAAAAGCCTAAGGCGCGTGCCAATGTCGGCTTGCAAGCGGCATTTTCTTCGATTTTCCCAATCGAAAGCCATTCTGGTAATGCGCAGCTGCAGTTTGTTGAGTATTATTTAGGCGAGCCTGAGTTCGATGAGCGTGAGTGCATCATGCGTGGCTCGACTTTCGCAGCACCATTGCGCGTGAAAATTCGCCTTGTCATCAAAGACAAAGAAAATAAAACCGCCATCAAAGATGTCCGCGAACAAAGCGTCTATATGGGCGAAATCCCATTGATGACTGACAACGGCACTTTCATCATCAACGGTACTGAGCGTGTCATCGTATCGCAGCTGCATCGTTCACCGGGTGTGTTCTTCGATCACGACAAGGGTAAATCACATTCAAGCGGCAAAGTGCTGTACAATGCACGCATCATTCCTTACCGTGGTTCATGGTTAGATTTCGAATTTGATGTAAAAGACCTAGTATATGCGCGTATCGACCGCCGTCGCAAGCTACTTGCGACCATCATTCTGCGCGCGATCGGCATGGATACACAGCAAATCCTTGATGCATTCTTTGAAAAAGTAGAAGTGTTCAAAGGTTCAGAATCATTTGAAATTGAACTGATTGCTGATCGTCTAAAAGGTGAGATGGCACAGTTTGACATCGTATCACCAGATGGTAAAGTGATCGTCGAACAAGGTCAGCGTATCAACGCGCGCCGCATCAAGCAAATCGTTGAGTCTGGCATGACCAAGCTTGCTGTACCTGATGAGTACCTGTATGAGCGTATCATTGCTGAAGACATCGTGGTTAATGATGAAGTCATCGTTCGTGCCAACAGCCTAATCGATCATGACACGCTGGTGAAATTGGCTGAGAAAAATGTTCAGTCGTTCAAAATCTTATTTACCAATGACATCGATCATGGTTCATTCATCGCCGATACTTTGCGCGCGGACACTGTCTTGACACGCGAAGAAGCATTGATCGAAATCTACAAAGTGATGCGTCCAGGCGAGCCACCAACGCTTGAAACAGCTGAAAAGCTATTTGAATCAATGTTCTTTAGCCAAGAGCGCTATGATCTATCAAATGTCGGTCGTATGAAGTTTAACCGCCGTTTGGGCCGTGATTTCATTGATACTGACGACATCGAAGTACAGCGCGAGCAGGGCGTATTGTCAAATGCTGACATCGTCGATGTGCTAAAAGAGCTGATTGAGATCCGCAATGGTCGCGGTGAAGTGGATGATATCGATCACTTGGGTAACCGTCGTATCCGCTCAGTGGGTGAGATGACCGAGAACCAATTCCGTATCGGTCTTGCGCGTGTGGAGCGTGCGGTCAAAGAGCGTCTGACCACTGCTGATTCAGACAATCTATCACCACAAGATTTGATCAACTCAAAACCAGTGGCAGCAGCGATCAAAGAATTCTTTGGCTCAAGCCAATTGTCACAGTTCATGGACCAAAACAACCCATTGTCTGAGATCACGCACAAGCGTCGTGTTTCAGCGCTTGGCCCAGGTGGTCTGACTCGTGAGCGTGCAGGCTTTGAAGTGCGTGACGTACACACCACTCACTATGGCCGTGTGTGTCCGATTGAGACTCCTGAAGGTCCAAACATTGGTCTGATCAACTCATTGGCAGTATTTGCTAAGACCAATAACTTTGGTTTCCTTGAGACGCCTTATCGTCGTGTCATCGACGGTCGCGTAACCGATGAGATCGATTATGTCTCAGCGATCGAAGAAGTGGGCATGGTGATTGCACAGGCTGACTCGCCGATGAACGAAAATGGCGAGCTGACCGAAGAGATGGTCATGGTGCGTTATCATGGCGAATCGGTGCGTATGAGCGCGGATAAAGTGACTCATATGGATGTATCACCGCGTCAGGTAGTCTCAGTTGCTGCAAGCTTGATTCCATTCCTTGAGCATGACGATGCGAACCGTGCATTGATGGGTTCGAACATGCAACGTCAGGCTGTACCAACTTTGCGTTCAGATAAACCATTGGTTGGTACTGGTATGGAACGCCATGTTGCTCGTGACTCAGGCGTGTGTGTGGTTGCTAAACGCGGTGGTGTGATTGAAGAAGTTGATGCCAGCCGTATCATCGTGCGTGTCAATGAAAGTGAGATGACTGCAGGTGAAGCGGGTATTGATATCTATAACTTGATCAAATACACTCGTTCTAACCAAAACACCTGTATCAACCAACGTGTCATCGTCAATGAAGGTGATGAAATCGCTCGTGGCGACATCCTTGCTGATGGCCCATCGACTGATCTTGGTGAACTGGCTTTGGGTCAGAATATGCGTGTGGCGTTCATGCCATGGAACGGTTATAACTTTGAAGACTCCATCTTGCTATCTGAGCGTGTGGTACAAGAAGATCGTTTCACCACCATTCACATTCAAGAGCTGACTTGTGTGGCTCGTGATACCAAGCTTGGCCCTGAAGAAATCACTGGCGATATTCCAAACGTTGGTGAAGCAGCACTTGCTAACCTTGATGAAGCTGGTATCGTGTATATCGGTGCTGAAGTGGATGCAGGCGATATCTTGGTGGGTAAAGTCACACCAAAAGGCGAAAGCCAATTGACACCAGAAGAAAAGCTACTTCGTGCAATCTTCGGTGAAAAAGCGGCAGATGTCAAAGATACATCACTGCGCGTACCATCATCAACCAAGGGTACCGTCATCGATGTACAAGTCTTCACCCGTGATGGTCTAGAAAAAGACAGCCGTGCTAAGTCTATCGAAAAAGCGATGCTGGATAATTACCGCAAAGACTTAAAAGAAGAGTTGGTGATTTTTGAAGCGGCGGCAAAAGGCCGTATCCTAAGCCTGCTTGACGGCAAAAAGGTCTCAGGCGGTGCAGGCTTTAAGGCAGGTACTGTATTGGCACTTGCTGATATCGAGAACCTACCGCTAGAAACTTTGCTTGACATTCAGCCTGCTGAAGAAGAAGTATCAGAGCGTCTAGGTCAAATCGCTGAATTCCTAAGCGATAAGCAAAAAGACATCGACAACAAGTTTGCTGAGAAAAAACGCAAATTGACCCAAGGTGATGATTTGGCACATGGTGTCCAAAAAATCGTTAAGGTCTATTTGGCGGTGAAACGTCGCATTCAGCCTGGTGATAAGATGGCTGGTCGTCATGGTAACAAGGGTGTTGTCTCGCGCATCATGCCTGTAGAAGATATGCCTTATGACGAAAACGGCAAGCCGGTTGATATCGTACTAAACCCACTGGGTGTACCATCGCGTATGAACATCGGTCAGGTACTTGAGACGCATCTAGGTATGGCGGCAAAAGGCTTGGGCGATAAGATTGATGGTATGCTACGCGCCCAAGCAAGCATCGCTGAGTTGCGTGATTTCTTGGATAAGATCTATAACAAAGTTGGCGGTGAGCAAGTTGATCTAGACAGCTTATCTGATGAAGATTTGCTGGCATTGGCTCAAAACTTGCGTGCAGGTGTACCAATGGGTACTGCGGTCTTTGATGGTGCTAAAGAAACCCAAATCAAAGAGCTACTAAGCCTAGCAGGTCTATCGACCACAGGTCAGCAAACGCTTTATGACGGCCGTACTGGTAAGAAATTTGACCGTCCTGTGACTGTCGGCTATATGTATATGCTGAAGCTGAACCACTTGGTTGATGACAAGATGCACGCGCGTTCGACTGGTTCTTACTCGCTAGTCACTCAGCAGCCACTTGGCGGTAAAGCACAGTTCGGTGGTCAGCGTTTCGGTGAGATGGAGGTCTGGGCACTAGAAGCATACGGCGCAACTTATACGCTACAAGAGATGCTGACAGTCAAGTCGGACGATGTCGAAGGCCGTACCCGCATGTATAAGAACATCGTTGATGGTGAGCAATACATGAATCCAGGTATGCCTGAGTCATTCAATGTCTTGACCAAAGAGATTCGCTCGCTAGGTATTAACATTGACTTAAAAGAAAAGAAATAAGTCAGCCAAGACCAAAATTTGCCTAGCCATCGAGCGTGGTGGCTAGGCGTCAGAATTACGACGAA
The DNA here is from genome assembly GCF_024296965.1 of Moraxella sp. FZLJ2109. Taxonomy (NCBI): domain Bacteria; kingdom Pseudomonadati; phylum Pseudomonadota; class Gammaproteobacteria; order Moraxellales; family Moraxellaceae; genus Moraxella; species Moraxella sp. FZLJ2109. The sequence goes on along the minus strand of NZ_CP101112.1, from coordinate 629,667 downwards.
TACAACGGAGAAACCTTTTGAAAGATTTATTAGATATCATGAAAGGCCCTGCTGACAGTGGTGCAAGAGAATTTGACAGCATTCAAATCTCGCTTGCGTCGCCTGAAGCTATCAAATCTTGGTCACACGGTGAAGTGAAAAAGCCAGAAACCATCAACTATCGCACCTTTAAGCCTGAGCGTGATGGCTTGTTCTGTGCCAAAATTTTTGGCCCAGTCAAGGACTTTGAGTGCTTGTGTGGTAAATATAAACGCCGCAAATTCCAAGGTATCATCTGCGAAAAATGTGGCGTTGAAGTAACCGCTGCCAAAGTTCGCCGTGAACGCATGGGTCATATCGAATTGGCAAGCCCAGTTGCACACATTTGGTTCCTAAAATCCCTACCAAGCCGTATCGGTCTATTGCTTGACATCACCTTGCGTGATATTGAGCGTGTGCTATATTTCGAAAGCTACATCGTCACCGATCCTGGCATGACTAGCCTTGAAAAATATCAACTGCTTGACGATGAAGAATACTTCACTGCGCTTGAGCAATATGGTGATGAATTCGTTGCGAAGATGGGTGCTGAAGCAGTACAAGACCTACTGCGTGACATCGATGTCGATGGTGAGATTGATGAGCTGCGCCAAGCTATTCCACAAACTGGCTCAGAAACCAAGCTGAAAAAAATGGCAAAACGCCTACAGCTGCTAGAGTCATTCCGTGAGTCAGGCAATAAGCCTGAGTGGATGGTAATGACAGTATTGCCAGTATTGCCACCAGATTTGCGTCCGCTTGTACCGCTTGAAGGTGGTCGTTTTGCCACGTCGGATTTGAATGATCTGTATCGCCGTGTGATCAACCGTAACAACCGCTTGAAGCGTCTGCTTGAACTGAACGCACCAGATATCATCGTGCGTAACGAAAAGCGTATGCTACAAGAAGCGGTCGATGCACTGCTGGATAACGGTCGCCGTGGTCGTGCAATTACTGGTTCTAACAAGCGTCCGCTGAAATCTTTGGCAGATATGATCAAAGGTAAGCAAGGTCGTTTCCGCCAAAACCTATTGGGTAAACGTGTTGACTACTCTGGTCGTTCGGTCATCGTTGTGGGTCCGACTCTACGCCTACATCAATGTGGTCTGCCAAAGAAAATGGCACTTGAGCTATTCAAGCCATTTACTTATGCCAAATTGCTACAAAACAACATTGCAAGCACCATCAAAGCTGCCAAAAAGATGGTAGAGCGTGAAGAGCCTGCGGTGTGGGATATGCTTGCCATGGTCATCCGTGAGCATCCAGTACTACTAAACCGTGCACCAACGCTACACCGTTTAGGTCTGCAAGCATTTGAACCAGTACTGATTGAAGGTAAAGCGATTCAGCTACACCCACTGGTCTGTGCGGCATTTAACGCCGACTTCGACGGTGACCAAATGGCGGTACACGTACCATTGACGCTAGAAGCACAGCTAGAAGCCCGTGCGCTGATGATGTCAACCAACAACATTCTATCACCAGCAAACGGTGAGCCGATTATCGTTCCATCTCAGGATGTCGTTTTGGGCTTGTACTATATCAGCCGTGCCTGCGTTAATGCTAAAGGTGAAGGCATGGTGTTTAGCACCGTGAACGAAGCGTTGCGTGCGATTGGTTCTGACGATTTGTCAGTTAATGCCAAAATCAAAGTGCGTGTGGCTGAGACCATTTTGGATGAAAAAACTGGCGAAAAAACCAGCCATACAGAGATCAAAGAAACCGTCGCAGGTCGCTTGCTGATTTGGAACATCATGCCTGAAGGTATGGCGTTCAGCGAGTGCAACACCGAGATGACCAAGAAAAACATCTCAAAACTGCTAAACTCTTGCTATCGTAAGCTTGGCGTAAAAGAGTCGGTGATGTTCGCTGACCAATTGATGTACCTAGGTTTCGCCCAAGCGACCCTATCTGGTATCTCAATCGGTATGGAAGACATGGTTATCCCACCGACCAAAAAAGAAATCGTCGATGCCGCTGATGCAGAAGTGCGCGACATTGAGAACCAATTTGAACAAGGTTTTGTAACCGCGGGCGAGCGCTATAACAAAGTCGTTGATATTTGGGCGCGTACATCGGATAAAATCGCGAATGCGATGATGGAAAACCTATCAACCGATGAAGTCATCAATGCTGATGGCGAAACCGAACGCCAAAAATCATTCAACTCAATCTACATGATGGCGGACTCAGGTGCTCGTGGTAGCGCAACTCAGATTCGTCAGCTTGCAGGTATGCGTGGTTTGATGGCAAAACCAGACGGCTCGATCATCGAGACGCCGATTAAGGCGAACTTCCGCGAAGGTCTGACCGTTTTGCAGTACTTTATCTCAACGCACGGTGCGCGTAAAGGTCTTGCCGATACCGCATTGAAAACAGCGAACTCTGGTTACTTGACGCGTCGTCTGGTCGATGTGGCACAAGATTTGGTCATCACCACAGATGATTGTGGTACAGAAGCAGGTCAGCGCATGACACCAGTGATCGACGGTGGTGAAATCGTTGAACGCCTAGGTGATCGCGTACTTGGTCGTGTGGCGGCCAAAGATGTCATCAATGCTGATGGTGAAGTCGTGGTAGCTGCAGGTACACTGATTGATGAGCGTTTGGTTGAAAAGCTTGATGCCAATGCCATTGATGAGGTTTATGTCCGCTCAGTCATCACCTGTGAAGCATCTCAAGGCGTGTGTGCTAAGTGTTATGGCCGTGACCTAGCTCGTGGCCATCTGGTGAATATCGGTGAATCTGTGGGCGTCATGGCAGCACAGTCAATCGGTGAACCGGGTACACAGCTTACCATGCGTACTTTCCACGTGGGTGGTGCGGCATCTGCAGCATCGGTGGATAACAGTGTGTCAGTCGGTAATACGGGTACTGTCCGTTTCCACAACATGAAAACTGTAGAACACGCTGATGGCCACCTAGTCATCGTCTCTCGTTCTGCTGAGATTGGCGTTGCTGATAGCCAAGGTCGTGAGCGTGAACGCTATAAAGTGCCTTATGGCTCAAGCGTCCTAGTACGCGATGGCGACGCGGTAGAAGCAGGTCAAGTGATCGCAAAATGGGATCCACATACCCATCCAATCATCACCGAATTTGCAGGTACAGCGCGCTTTAGCGACATCACCGATGGCATGACTGCAACGGTGAAAGTCGATGAGATGACTGGTGTCAGCTCGTTTGAAATCCTGGCAAGCAAAGACCGTCCAAGCATCGCTAAAGACTTGCGTCCTGCGATCATCTTGGATACGGATGATGGCAAAGAAGTGGTATATTTCCTGCCGAACGAAACCATCATCCGTGTTGCCGAAGGTGAGCATGTGACTGCAGGCTCGGTTCTAGGTCGTGTACCGCAAGCCACTTCAGGCACCAAAGATATTACCGGTGGTCTGCCACGCGTTGCCGACCTATTCGAAGCTCGTCGTCCAAAAGATCATGCGATCATGGCTGAGATGAGTGGCGTGGTGAGCTTTGGTAAAGAAACCAAAGGCAAAAACCGCTTTATCATCACCAATGAAGATGGCGATGTGCATGAAGAGCTGATTCCAAAATGGCGTCAAATCAATGTCTTTGAAGGCGAAACAGTGGAGCGTGGCGAAATCATCTCTGACGGTCCGCAAAACCCACACGATATCTTGCGTCTAAAAGGCGAAACTGCATTGGCAAACTACATTGTCAATGAAGTCCAAGAAGTTTATCGCTTACAAGGTGTTAAGATCAACGATAAGCACATCGAAGTCATCGTGCGTCAGATGCTGCGTAAAGTTGAGATCATCGACGGTGGTGATTCAAGCTACTTCAAAGGCGACCAAGCTGAATACTCGAAGATTCGTGCGTTGAACGCTGAATTGACTGCCAACAACAAGTTCCCAGTGCAGTATGAGCGTCAGCTACTTGGTATCACCAAAGCAAGTCTTGCAACCGAAAGCTTCATCTCAGCAGCATCGTTCCAAGAGACAACCCGTGTCTTGACAGCAGCTGCGGTGATGGGTAAAGTCGATGACCTAAGCGGTCTAAAAGAGAACGTCGTGGTGGGTCGCTTGATCCCAGCAGGTACTGGTTTGGCTTATCACCAAAACCGCCAACGCAAAGCTGAAAAAGCCATCAAAGAAGCGTTACCTGTTGAAGAGCTATTGGGCGATTTGACTGCAGCAAGCACTGAGCCTGTAGCAGATCTAAGTGTCGAAGATAGCTTTGCTAAAGCATTCGCCGACGAATTGGGTAGCCAAGAGTAATGCCGATGTAATAACAAAAGCCTGTCATGCGTGCGTGATGGGCTTTTGTGTTTTTGTCATGATGACAAATTTGGCTTGGCATAACACGGGCTATCAATCAGGTGTTGCCGCTAAGGTTTTGCCTTTGATTTTATTCAGTCAAGCCGCCATCATTGATTAAGAATCAGCCAATCAAAAGCTGACATTGGTTGTTTTTTATATTCCCAAGTTTTATATGTAAATTACTTTGCAAAACTTGCAAAAAAATATCATTCAGTGTATAACAGTACAGTGAATTTCACCTGCCAAAGGATTAGACCATGACCTTATCACTTCATAAAGATAAAATCCGCTTTTTGCTTTTAGAGGGCGTGCATGACAACGCCCTAAAAGTCCTAAATGACGCCGGTTATACCAACATTGAATACATCAAATCAGCCTTGGACGAAGCTGAGCTGATTGAGAAAATCAAAGATGCACACTTTATTGGTATCCGTTCACGCACTCAGCTGACTCGCAAAGTGCTAGAAAGTGCCGAAAAATTGATCGCCATCGGTTGCTTCTGCATTGGTACAAACCAAGTCGATCTAGAAGCAGCGCTAGAGTTGGGTATTCCTGTATTTAATGCACCGTATTCAAACACGCGTTCTGTGGCAGAGCTTGTGCTTGCTGAGACCATCATGCTGATGCGTGGCGTTCCTGAAAAAAATGCCGTCGTCCATCGTGGTGGCTGGAATAAATCAGCCAAAGACAGCTATGAAGTGCGTGGCAAAGTGATGGGTATTGTTGGTTATGGTTCTATCGGCTCGCAGCTGTCAGTACTTGCCGAAAGCCTGGGTATGAAAGTCATCTATCATGATGCTGTGACAAAGTTACCGCTGGGCAATGCGGTACAAGTCGGTAGCCTAGAGGAGCTACTTGCCAAAGCGGATGTCGTGACCTTGCATGTGCCTGATTTGCCAAGCACTCGCAATATGATGACTGCCAAAGAATTTGCACAGATGAAAGATGGTGCATTCTTTATTAATGCCGCTCGTGGTGGCTGCGTGGATATCGATGCCTTGGCTGCAGCACTTGAAAGCAAAAAAATCTTGGGTGCTGCCATCGATGTATTCCCAAAAGAGCCAAAATCAGCAGACGAAGTGTTCGAGTCACCACTGCGTGCCTTTGATAATGTCATCTTGACCCCGCACGTGGGTGGCTCAACCCAAGAAGCGCAGGCGAACATCGGTCTTGAAGTCGGTGAGAAATTCGTTCGTTATTCTGATCAAGGCGATACGACAAGTGCGGTCAATTTCCCAAATGTCTCTATCCCATTCACCGAAGGTACGCACCGCCTATTGCACATCCATCGCAACGTCCCTGGCGTACTATCACAAATCAACGCATCGTTTGCTGATGCAGGCATCAACATCGCCGCTCAGTCATTGATGACCAAAGGCGATGTCGGCTATCTGGTCATGGATGTTGATGACAATGATTCGGACAAGGCGATGGCTCGTCTGCGTGCCGTACCTGAGACCATCCGTGTGCGTGTATTGTTCTGATTGCGTCGCCCTGTGATTGCATAAAAAGCCAAATTGCATCGTCGATTTGGCTTTTTTGTTGGTGGCGAAACAGCCAAGCTTTGGCTATAATAGCGATTTTGTAATTTGAGATGACCATGATTGACCAACCGCTACTCATCACCATCTATCTGTGGGCAAGCCTAGCTGTGGCACTGATGATTATTATCGAAAATGGGCTGCTGCGTCGGTACGGTGGTCGCCTACCGAATACGCCGCTGTTGATGGTGATTAGCATCACAACGAGCATTTGGGGCTTTATTGTGCCTGCTGTGCTGTACTTTTTACCAATAGAAGGCATGATGCGTGCGGTGCCTGTGGCGTATATCGTCTATGTGTTTGCCACTTTGGTGTATAGTTTTCGCTTGGTGCGTGGCAAGGATTTGCCCGATGATCCCAATGACATCATCATGCCGAGTGCTTATATGAATTTTTGTCAGTCATTTGGCATCGTGTATTTGTTATTGTGCATGGTGGTATTGGCGTGGCATCATGGCGTGGTTCAGTTACCACTGTGATGATGTCATTCACTGAGTGAATATTTTTATAAATAATTTAAGACTTTTTGAGAAAAATTTGTTATAATAATTCTCATGGTATTTATGTACCAGAGTTTGATTTAGTTTAGACATAGATTTTTCTTGGTCTAGACCGAAATGACTTTGATAACTGCAGACAGACGCAGTGGTATCAAGCATTCTTTAGAAAGACCAGTAAGTTTCTTATTTGGATGAGTGAAGAAGTTGGGGCGATTCGCCTGTGATCCCAAACGTTTTGTAAGTTTTGCATGAATAGCATAAGTTGCGTGTTTTACGCTTTTCATCATCCCAATTAGGACAATTATTATGTCAAACAAAGTACTAGGCACTGTAAAGTGGTTCAATGAATCTAAAGGTTTTGGTTTTATCGCTCAAGATAATGGCGGTCAAGACGTATTCGCACATTACAGCGCGATCAAAGGTTCTGGCTTCAAGACCCTTGCAGAAGGTCAAAAAGTATCATTCATTCTAGGCGAAGGCAAAAAAGGCCCACAAGCTGAAGAAATCGAAGCAATCTAATCGCTTGGCATTGCCAAGTTGCAAATACCGCCTATAATGATTATGGGCGGTATTTTTATTGGAATACACACATGGCACGCATCAAGACAACACTGGCAAAAACGCCACCACTTACCATCGCACACGCACTGATTTCGCCGCAGATGACGGCACATTTTGGGCTGTTTGGCTTGGCACTGATGGCAGCGTCTATGCTGTATCTAGTAGGGGCAAATTGGCTACTGCTACCGGATGTGGTCAAGATTGCCATACCGATGGTCGTGCTTGTGCTGTGTGCCGTGGTCAGTATGCGTACGACAGGCGTGTGGATGAGTACGCTACATACGGTGTGTGCTGTGATGGCAGGCTTGTTGCTTGCGGTGATTGGGCAGGTGTATCAGACGGGTGCTGATAGTCTGTGGCTGTTCGTGCTGTGGTCGGTGCTGATCGTGCCGTGGCTGTATCGGGCGAATGATGCATCGTTTATCCTATTGACAGCGGTGTCGCAAGTAGCACTATGGCTGACAGTCGATCAGATGGCGTGGGATGAGCGCTGGTATCCTGCTTGGGCGATGGTATTATTGCTTGGCGTGTGGCGAGTGTTTGGGCGATGTCTTTTGCCGTGGCTTGTGGCACTTGGATTATCAGTGATTGCGGTTTATACGGCAAGTATTGACTGGGATGAGCTGTCTGCGGCGCAGTTGTTTTGTGCATTGATGGTGATGATCTCGCCGTGGTTATTTGCGCTATGGGCAAGGGTTCGCCTGTCGGCATCTGAGCAGACAGCAAGTATTGCTATTGGTGCGGTCGGCGGAGCATTGGCGGCGTTTTGTGCTGTGGTAATGGGTCTTGAGATACACTCTTTGCCTGTCATTACTATCTTGGCTCATGTATGGTTTGGGGTGCTTGCCTTTGGCATTTATCAGCACTTTGGGTCTAAGCTTGCCCAAGTCCAAACGGCACTGCTGGCTGTCGGTGGCTGGCTAAGTAGCTTATTTGCCTTGATTTGGCTGGTGGCAGATGTGCTGATGGATGTGTCATCGGCTTGGGTGACTATCTTGTATGCACTTGTGGTGCTCGTAGGTGGCTTTGGGGTGCTCGTCAAATGGCGAGACTATGCCTATCTGCGACACTTGGGCTATGCACTGGTGATGATTGGCGTGGGTGTGATGGCGTATGCGCTGTTGGATAAGCTTGAACAAGACAGCTTATGGGTACTAATCATGGTGCAGGCGTGCGTGGCGATGCTACTGTGGCGATGCCGTGTGCATTGGCTGTATTTGCTTATGCATACGATGGTGCTGTATCTATTGATGGTGGTGCAAAGCTTTGGGGCGTTTGATGCGACGACGAATTATGAGCATTTACGCCCAGCAGGGGTGGTGCTGTATGCACTTGGTCTATTGCCTGTATTTTTGCTGACCCAATCAGCATGGCTGACACGGATGCAGTTGTCGTGGCGATGGGTGGCCTGTTTGGTGCTATCGGTGGTAGCAGGATTTGGGGTGTATTTTGGCGTTGCTATGCCTAAGCTTGATCATCAAGTGCTGGCAGCGTTGCCGTTATTGGTGATATTTGGTGTACTGCTTGCTCGCTTGCCGATGAGAGCGATGTTGTGGCTATTAGCGCTTGGCGTGGTGGCAGGTTTTGGCTATGTGCATCTACTTGCGGTGCTGATGGTGCTTGCTGTGGCGGCCTTGCGTCGAGATTATCTGGTGTATGCACTGTCTTTGGTGGTGGGTATTGGGCTGTTGTGGCTGTTTTATTATCAGCTATCAGTGCCGTTTTTGGTGAAGTTTGCCACGATTTTTGTCAGTGGTGTGTTGGTGCTGGTGATGAGTGTTATGATCGACCGCCAAGTATCTCATCAGACTGTTAAGGGGGTGGGTGTATGAAGTTGCAACCAGTTATCATCGCCATACTGACGGTGGCTGTGGGTGGTGTGCTGATTTATCAGTATGAACAGCGGTTATCCCAAGGTCAGACGATGTATGCTAAGCTTGCACCTGTCGATCCCAGATCGCTTCTGCAGGGCGATTATATGCAGCTTGGCTATGAGCTGTCTGGTGTAGATGCTGATAAGGTAGCGACCGAGAATGATCGGTGGCGTCAAGCATGGGTGCAGATTGATGGTGATGGGCGTATCGTGAGTGCGGATTGGCAGGCATCCACCGTGCATCGTACGCCCTTAAAACTCAAATACAACGGCTGGCAATGGCATCCTGCAGCCGATAGCTTTTTGTTTGCCGAAGGTCTGGGCGATTGCTATGCAGGGGCGGTATTTGCCAAATTATCCGTCACCCAAGATGGTCAAGCGATGCTTGTGGATGTCGTGGATGAGAATCTGCAAGCGTTGGACTGTGCTGATCGAGCATCATGGTGGCAAGGCGGTCTGATTGATAAGCCTTGACAGCTACTCGCCACGCTGAACCGATGGTCAATACGCTTAGCTGATCACTCTGATACGACTTTGCAGAGCGACTTTTTTGCTGTGTACTTCTAGATACCAAAGCAAAAACACCGCAGCCACGCCAAGCGAAATCACCAAAGCTGTCCAAAAGCCATAAATCCCCATGTCAACATGAAACGCCATCACATAGCCTGGAATCAATCCACAGCCCCAAAAGGCGATGATATGAATCACCATGGGTACAGTCGTCACTTTATAACCACGCAAAGCATAGCTTGCCACGCATTGCACCGCATCCACCAGCTGAAATGCTGCAGCAAATAAAATCAGCGAACTGGCAATCTCAATCACCGCCATATCATCGGTGTACATCTGCGACAGCGGATAACGAAATACCACGAGAAATAACGCCGTGCCAATCGATGCCACAATCGCTGAAACAATCGCCACGCCTGAGATATAGCGTGCTCGCACAAACCGCTCTTGCCCTAGGCTAAAACCGACACGCACCGTCGCTGCACTACCAAGACTTTGGGGAATCATAAAAATCAAGCTGGTCAAACTCATCACCACCTGCTGAGCGGCAACAAAATCTTCGCTATTACCCTTGAGTCCTGAGACCAAAAACATAATGCAGGTGAACAAGCTGACTTCGATAAAAAACGATAAACCAATCGGCACACCAAGTCGCGTCATCTCAATCAGTGCTTTGGGATTGGGTAGGCTAAAGCGCGCCATCAAACCAAATTGGTCAAAGTGCTTATCCTTGATAATCAATACCCACAGAGCGATGGCATTCACCCAAAATACAATCGCCGTCGCAAGTCCACAGCCAGCACCGCCCAAAGCAGGTATGCCAAATTTGCCATAGACAAAAATCCAGTTCAAAGGAATATTAATCAAAAAACACAGCCAGCTGACCCACATGATGAGCTTGGGGCGATTCAGACTTGATGCATAAGCGTGCAAAGCGCGATGAATCATTGCAGCAGGCATGGCAAGACCAATGAACCACAGATAATTTTCGGCGATGGCAAGCGTCTGCTCACTGACATCCAGCCATAGCTTAAATGGTGTAATCGCAAGCCACATCAGCACCATGCCGATGATGCCCATGATAAGACCATACCATAACCCTTGGCGACCCATCTCGCCCACTTCATGACCGCCTTTGGCACCAAACAGCTGAGCAATCATCGGATTGAGCGATGTCATGACACCCATCAAGGTCACATAGACGGTGACAAAGACACTGCTACCCAGTGCCACCGCTGCCAAATCGGATTTGCCCGCACCGCCTGCCATCACCGTATCGACAAAGCTTGTGCCGACTTGAGCAACCTGTGCCAGCAGCATAGGAATGCCAAGTGTAATCAGCTCGGACAGCTCTTTTTTGTAGGTGGTGAATTGATAGCGGTTTAGGTCAAGTAGCATGGCGTGATTATCGTGGAAAAAAGTGATATTGTAGCAGATTTACTGGTGCTAGGGATAAAGCTTTGACAAAAAAGCAGAATGACTGACATTCTGCTTTGGGCTTGATATTAAGGGTTACAACGGCAGCTGCTGAGTGTGTTTCCACTGCTGTTCTTTGACCTGCTGTTCAAAGGCGGTCAGTACATCTTCGACGATGTCAGTGACTAGCATCTGCACTTCTGGACGTGAAGTATCAATCTGCGCTACACCATGCGCCACCGACTGCATCAGCCCGTCAAGCGTCTCATCATTGAATAGGTGGGCATTGATGGCGGTGGTGACATTTTCGCCGATGTGCTTGCCGACATTGGTGATTTGTGATTCAATCATACCGCCAGCAATCGGGATAAGCTTTAGATATTTACGCAATTCTGGTGTGTCGATGAGTGCTTTTTCGACAGCGCGACCGATATCGGCAGACAGCTTAGCACCTTGTTCGGCAAGTAGCGCTGCTTGCAGGCGTGGGGTTAATTCGGTGCGTAGCATGGTCAAGAGTGCCGTTTCGATTTCATGGCGGTTTTGGCTGACGGTGCGGTGCAGTAGCTCGCCATGATTTTGACTATGGCTAAGCTGTGCTCGAAAATTATCAATCGCGGTTAAAATCACACGATCTGACAGCTCTTCTAGCAGCACATGATAATAAAACTTGGCGGATTTTAGCCACTGTGCAGGGATAACCTGAATGCCCAGACGGTGCAGTCGCTGAATGATGACGACCGCACGCAGCAGTCGAAACGCACGCAAGGCAGGAAAACAGCCCAGCACTTCATACCAATGCACAAATGGAAAAAAGAACCAGCGATAATAAGTGCGTTTTTTGATGGCAATCAACCAACGAATGCTCAAATCCGCCACCCAAAAGATGGTGAAAAAGCCTGCCACCGTCGCCACCGACAGATGGTGCGTATTTTGATAAGCACTCAGTGCATCAGGCGCGCCCAGATAGCTTGCGATGCTACCTGCAAATTCACTCATCAAAATATTATCCACCGCAATCAGGGTCAAATCAATGACAAGTAAAATCAGCATCAAGATGTCATAGGCAAGCTTGGCAGTGCTGACTTCTCGTGTCTCGTCTTTTTCTGTGCCATAGATGGGGATCACATCATCAGGTAGTTCGTGTTGCTGTGGTAGTTTAAAATCATCTAAATCAGGGGTTTGTCGCATAATCATCGCTTAAAAGGTGCAAGGCACGCAGTAAAAATCAGTGTTCGCCAGTCGCTTGGTTGTCCTGAGTATTGACACCAAAGTCAGCCAACATCTCATCAATCTTGGCATCTTTGGCTTGCCATATCGCATCAAGTGCCGTAAATAGCTCGGCTTTGATGGCATCATTGCTGTGATACTCGCCACGCTTGAGTGCATCAAATAACGCATCATCAAGCTTGATATGCTCAATATTGACACCCAATCGAGTCAGCTTGCCCGACCACAAATCGCTATATTCAGGCGTGCCATCAGGATAGACGATGGTCATATCCAAGATGCCATCAATCTCTTCGCCAAGGCTTGAAATCGCAAGCGCAAAACCACCAGCTTTGGGCTTGAGCAGGTGTCGATATGGTGACGCTTGCTTTTGGTGTTTGACAGGGGTGAAGCGTGTGCCTTCAAGATAGTTGAGTAGTACAAAAGGCTTGCCAGTCAATAGCTGACAGGCGCGGCGGGCTTCTTCGATATCACGGCCGGCAAGTGCAGGATTTTTGGCGAGCGCTTCTTTTGAATGGCGTTTCATCATCGGAAAGTCAAGAAAATAAAAGGTCTGACCGACGATGGGAATATAAATCAGCTCATGCTTGGCAAAAAATCGGGTAATCGGCAAGCGATTTTCGCTGATGTACTGAATGATACTGGTATCGACCCACGATTGATGATTGCAGATCAGCAGATATTTGCCATTGGGATTTAGATCGTTAGGCATCTCGATACGCCAGTCTTTTTCGGGCAGAACCTTGTCGATCAACAGATTATTGGTATGCAGCCAATGATTGGTAATGTCAAGCACCGCCTTGTCCGCAAGCTTGGATTTGGTCAGCATCTTGGTGACGCCTGCGCTGATCACTGGCACGCCAAGCGCAAGGCTATTGACCGCAATCGTGCCTGTGCTTGCGACCAAAGATATTTTTTGGGCAAGTTTGGGATTGTTGTCATGCAATTTTTGAAAAAACGGCAAAGTTCTGCGCGTAGGGCGATCAGCATGGCTCATGGTGGTTTCCTAGGTTGCCAAAAATGTTACAGAATATGTCAAATATCCGACAAGTGTTCACAATAATCGTTATTTTATCAAAAAACCGCGTCTTGCAGTGAAATTTTACACGACTGATACAGGATGGTTGTGCAAAATGACAAAATAATGCATAAATCTGGCTTATGTTTGACAAATTTTGAAACAATATTGCTCATCAAATGTTGCTGAGCAGCTGTGAGCAAATGCGCCGATGGGGTGAATTTGCCTAAAAATTATACAAAATTCGCTGATTTTTCGGTCAATTTGTACAAATTTTAATCAATTTGCAAGACAAACAAGCAAACTGCCCTGAATAAAATAATAGAAACTACACTAACAAGATACAGACTTGCTACAATTAGGTAAGTATTTTGGTTCATAATAGCTCTCAAGCAAAACCACTTTTTGGGTAATGGACTTTTTTAAGATTTATGGAAAATTGCTCAAAAACTCACTCAATGCTCTCATTTAAGGAGATAACGATGAAAAATATGAAAGTTCTAGGCGTATCAGTATTGGCAGCAAGCGTTGCATTGGCAGGCTGTGCATCAACTTCAGGTACCACAGGTACAACCACCACTGGCGCGGGCATCAATAAAGCAGTCATCGGTGCTGTGGCTGGCGCTCTAGGTGGCGCAGCAATCTCAAAAGCGACTGGCGGTGAAAAAACTGGCCGTGATGCAGCAATCGGTGCAGTCGTTGGCGGTGCAGTGGGTGCTTATATGCAAAAGCAAGCTAAGCAAATCGAAACTCAAATGGCTGGCACTGGCGTTGAAGTTCAACAAGACCCAACCACAGGTAACATCAACCTAGTTATGCCAGGCAACATCACTTTTGCTTATGACGATGCGACGCTAAACCCATCGTTCACAGGTAGCCTAAACCAATTGGCACAAACCATGAAAGAGTACAACCAAACCACCATCGTCGTGGCAGGTCACACGGATTCAAACGGTTCTGATGCTTATAACTACAACCTATCACAGCAACGCGCAGCGTCTGTGGCAAACTACCTAATCCGTCAAGGTGTTGATGCAAGCCGTATCCGTACTGTGGGTTATGGTGAAGCACAACCTGTTGCATCAAACACTACCGATGCAGGCCGTGCCCAAAACCGTCGTGTTGAGCTAACCATCAACGCACCACAAAGCCTGTAATCAACGATTGATTACAAGACGAGTCATCAGCTGATGGCTCGTTTTTTGTTGGTCTAAATTTGCCCAAGCATGGTACAATTACTGGGTTTTTTCACTGATACCAGAACGAACCACGACAATTTTGATGAATCAAACAGACACATTGGCAAGCTTGCATGATGACTTTGCTCAAGCAGGTATCCGACTATGCATCACCAAAAAACGCATCAAAAACATCAACTTTCGAGTAAAGCTGGGTGAATTTTTGGTCAGCTGTCCTATGCATATCAGCGATACTCGATTGCTTGGCGTGATTCGTGCTCGCTTTGATTGGGCGGTGACAGCACATCATAAACTGACCCAAGCCAGTATAAATCAGCTGACTGCAATGCAGTATCTCTGGGGTGAGCCATTTGATGCAGCCAAGTGGCTAGAGAGTCATCAGCATAAGATTCACGCACGCACATTCAAGCGACTAACGATGCTTGCACCTGATGACTGCAAAGCTTGGATTGACCGCTATGAATTGGCAAATTATGTCGATGAGATTTTGGCAGTATGGCAAGCCAAAGTGGGTAAGTCAGCAAGCCACATCAGTATCAAGCCGATGAGTAGCCGTTGGGGGAGTTGTAATGTCCGTACGGCAAAAATCGCACTCTCCACACATTTGGTCAGCTATCCCAAAGCTTGCACTGACTATGTCTTGGTGCATGAATTGTGCCATCTGATTCATGCCAATCACAGCCGTGAGTTTTGGGCAAGTGTACAAGCTGTCATGCCTGATTATCAAACATGGCATCGACTGCTCAAAGGGCGAGTATGATGGATTTGGATTGCTATGTACTTCAGCGTATCCAACTTTTTGCCAACAAAAAACCGTTCGTGCTTTTATTAGCGTTGCGAACGGTTTTTCTTTGAAAAGCTTATAAAAATAAGCGTATGTACTACATCACATAAAGGCGTGCGGTACAAAAAGACTGGTGTCCTTGGTAATCAGTGTGCTGTCTTCACGCACGCCAATCCCTGCAGGGCTATGACCAATCACCCAGCTACCGATGACCGTATAGACGGCTTGTCCTTGATGATTGGTGAACTGCGGTAGTGGGCTAAGTGCTTGATAAACATAGCCTTCTTGACCATAGATGCCATCGGTTGCGATATTCATGCCGTCTTGGTGTAGGCTGATGTTTGCCCCTTCACGAGAGAAAAACGGCTTTTTGACCATATTGCCTGCGATGGCAGATGGATTTAGGCTTGCGGGTAGCAGATTTGGATGATTTGGGAATAGCTCCCACAGCACAGCAAGCAAAGCTTTGTTGCTCATGAGTAGCTTATAAGCAGGCTCGATAAACTGCGTGCCACTGTGCTCGATATGACCGCCAAAGGCTTCGGAGAGTAGCCACTCCCACGGATACAGCTTGAACAGATGGCTGATGGCCTGGTCTTGTAGGTCGGTAAATCGCCCATCATGCGCCCGATGACCAATCGCACCGATGTCGATATAGTCAGTATTAAGCCCTGCTTGGATGGCGACATCTTGCAGATAGCGGGTGGTGGTGTAGTCTTCGACACTGGCAGAGACTGCGGTGAAATACAGCTTATCCTGTCCAATCGCAGGCTTCATCGCCCCAAATTCCACCAATAGCCGTTCATGAATACTGTTAAACTGGTCAGCACCACTCAGCTCACCGCCTTGTGCCTGTAGCCAATACCACTGGGCGACACTGGCTTCAAACAGGGAAGTGGGTGTGTCGGCATTGTACTCGTATAGTTTGGGCGTGTTTGTCCCATCAAAGCACAAATCAAAACGACCGTATAGGCTAGGCTCACGATTTTTAAAGCTGTGCTCAATCAGGCGTGCAGCAGTATCTGATAGCCCAAGCCGTGCATAGTCGCCTGTTTTGACGACATGGGCGACGGCTTGTAGATACATCTGGTGCAGTGCTTCGGTGGCAGTTTCGATGATATCGATTTGGCGTTCATCGAACACATAGCACGCATCTTCTTGCCAGTAATTACCATCGATACTGTGATAATCAAAGCCAATGCGAGCCATCTCACCTTGCCAATCAGGGCGTGGCGTGACCTTGATGCGCCTCACGATGCAGCGCTCGTGCTACCGCCAGTTGCCCCAAAGCCTTGGCGAGTCGTGCCAGTCTTATTATCTGCTGTCGCCTGTGCTAGCGATTGGCGGTTTTGGTTGGCAGCTTGTTGCTGGGTGTTTTGGACAGGCTGCTGAGTGGTGGTTGGCGTTTGGGCGGTTTGTGAAGCAGCGGCTGTCTGTGCTTTGCCTGCACTGGCAGCTTTACTTGCTAAGTAACCAGCGGCAGCACCAGCAGCGGCAGCACCCAGCATAGTACCAACACCACTGCCATTTTCAGCGGTGGCTTCACCTGTGCCTTGCTCAGCGGCAGCTTGCTCGGCCTGTGCTTGTGCTTCAAGCTCAGCAGCTTGGGCTTGTAGGGCGGCAGCTTGTTCTTGCAGGGCTTGTGCTTCAGCACTGGTGTACTGCTGTGTCTGCTCTTGTGGTGCAGGTGCGGTCGTTTGCGGTGCTTCGGCAGGCGAGCAGGCAGTCAGTCCTAGACCTGTTGCACCAAGTAGCACAAGTGAGATTTGGCGAGATGCTTTTGAAGGTTTTGTCAATTGAGTCATCAACGTATCCAGTTTGGTGAATGAATTTACAACGATTATCCTATCATTATGCAGTCAAATCACCGATTTTACAAGGGATGGCAGGCGGATTGTTGATGAAAATTGTCCAGATAGCTTGCCAAATTTTGTATAGAGTGGGGCGAATTGTGCTATAATAATTGGGATTTGCCACTGATTTTGGCAAAGTGATTCGCGTGATTTTCTTTCAAAACTTTTTTGCAACTTATAGCAAGCCTTTGAGCTAGGTAGAAAAATGCCAAAAAATAGCCAAGCCACCAATAGCACGAGCCAAGCCAGTTTTTTTGGACGACTTTGGCAAGGATTTTTGACCACAGTCGGCACCGAGCGATTTTTTCAGATTTTCTCACCTTGGGTAAAATATCTTGCCGCCATTGCAGCGATTTTGCTTGGTGTTGGCACGGTGTGGGGCTTGGGTTTTGCACCGCCTGATTATTTGCAGGGCAACAGCTATCGCATCATCTTTATCCATGTGCCAGCGGCAAGCCTTGCGATGAGTATTTATTTTGTGATGAGTGTGCTTGGGGTGATTTTTTTGGTATGGAAAATCAAAACTGCCAACATCGTCGCCCAAGCCATTGCACCGATTGGCTTTATCTTTTGTGTGCTGAGTCTTTTGACAGGGTCAATTTGGGCAAAGCCGACTTGGGGGACTTATTGGGTGTGGGATGCACGCCTGACATCGATGCTGATTTTGGCGTTCTTGTACGCAGGGGTGATGGCTCTGTTTGCAGCCTTTGAGCACAGTGGCAACCGTGGTAAGGCAGCGGCGATTTTGTCCATCGTCGGTGCGGTGAATCTGCCCATCATCAAATATTCGGTGGAATGGTGGAATACACTGCACCAAGGGGCAACTTTTACGGTGACCAACGCACCCAAGATGAGTGCGTCGATGTGGGTGCCATTACTGATTATGATGCTTGGGATGTATTTTTTGGTGGCGGCATTGGCGATTTATCGCACCAATTCTTTGATTTTAAGCCGTGAAGCCAATAAGGCATGGGTAACTCGATTGGTTAATTCGGATAAATAGGGCGAGCGATGACACCGTATTTTAAGACTTTTGGTGATTTTTTGGCGATGGGTGGGCATGGCTTTTATGTATGGCTGTGCTATGCGATGACTTTTTTGGCAGTCATTGGCTTGATTATTTATGCCAAAAATGAACGCAAACAGACGCTAGATAAGCTTGGCAGACAGCAAGCGCAATCTCGCCTAACCAATAAACAACGCAAACAATCTTAATTGATGAATTATTAACGATAAGGGTGACATCATGAATGCAGTCAGACAAAAAAAGCTGATGTGGGTCATTGCCGTGCTACTCGGTGCGGTGGTGGCGGTGAGTTTGATTTTGTATGCCATCCGCAATCAGACCGATTATTATTTTGATCCGACAGCCATCGCGGCAGGTCAAGCACCTGAAGCCAAGCGTATCCGTGCTGGCGGCATGGTCGTGGCAGGTAGTGTCAAGCGTGATCCAGCTGATCAGCTCAATGTGCAGTTTGAGATTACTGACTTTAAATCGACCGTACCTGTCAGCTATCGTGGCGTATTGCCTGACCTATTTGCCGAAAACTCTGGCGTCGTGGCAACGGGTGAACTACAAAACGGCACCTTTGTCGCCAGCGAAGTGCTTGCCAAGCACGACGAAAACTATATGCCACCTGAAGTCGCCAAGTCACTCAAGACCGAGCACGCCGCTCGTGGCACGGATGTCAATAATGGACAGTTTGTCCCTGCGACATCGATGAGTGAGATCGATGAGCGTAATGCCAAAGAAGCTGAGCAAAAGTAAATGACTCAAAACTGATAAAAGCGTATCGATGGATGCGCTTTTTTTTAATTTTGAATAATAAACCTGATGGCATTAATAACAAACAACAGCGTCATAAACCCCAGACTACCAAGATAAATCCATTTGCTTTGCCTAAAAATCTGTTTGGGCAATTCATCATTTTGTAGATTGGCAACCAATAAATACACAAGATTTAATCCCATAAAAATCATCACATTCAGCTGAAACATCCATAATATTGTGCTAAATAACCCCTGTTTGGGTAACTGTAGTATCAGTGATACAGGGATAAAGACAATATGTAAAAATAATAAAATTCTCTTTGCCAAAGCCAATGTTGCCATCATAGCCCCACATATCCGCACAATTAAGATAAAAAAATCTCAGCAAACCCAGCAGATAAATGGCGATATGGATACCAAAGCTGAAGCCGTATATTCGTTTTGATTGTGATAAAAGTAATTTGGGCAAGCGTTGGTGATGCGTCCAAAGTACAAATAAATATAATAAATTCAATAAGATGTATATTATATTAATTAGGATAAAGTTAATGGTTGGTCTGGCATAAAACCCATTTTCAAGAATGTATAAGCAGTCTTGGTAATGAGAATTTAAGCCAATACCAAACTGACCGACCAACAAAAGCGGTATGAATGGAATATGTAGTAGCACCAAAACTTTTTTGGCGAAAGAAACTTGGCTCATATCTATAATTGAAATAACAAAATCCCCATCACCAAGCGATGATGGGGATTTGAGTGCGGTGAGATTACCAACCTTTGACCACAGCGCCTTTGAATTCTTCTTTGGCTTTGGCTTCGACTTCGTCAGTTTGATAAGCTTTGACGAAGTTTTGGATGGCTGCAGAGTCTTTATTGTCGGCACGAGCGACGATGATGTTCACATATGGTGAGTCTTTGTCTTCAACAAATACGCCGTTTTCTTCAGCGGTTAGGCCTGCTTGACCTGCATAGTTGTTATTCACGACAGCCAGATCAACATCATCGATTGCACGAGCGGCAACTGAAGTATCCACTTCTTTGATGACTAGATTTTTTGGATTTTCAACGATGTCTAGTGAAGTTGATAGAAGGTTGGTGCTGTCTTTTAGCTTGATTAGACCTTGTTTTTCAAGTAGGATCAAAGCACGAGCTAGGTTTGATGGATCGTTTGGTACAGCGATGGTAGCGCCATCTTTTAGCTCTTCAACTGATTTGATGGTTTTTGAGTAGCCTGCCAATGGATATACAAAGGTATTGCCCACGATGACAAGGTTGTCTAGGCCTTTTTCTTTGCTGTCAGTGTCAAGATATGGCTTGTGCTGCATGGCGTTGGCATCCAAATCACCTTTTGATACGGCAGTATTTGGTAGTGCATAGTCATTGAACTCAACCAGCTCAACAGTTAGGTTGTATTTTTCTTGAGCGATTTTTTTTGCTACTTCAGCAACAGCTTGCTCAGGGCCTGCCATTACACCAACTTTGATGGTCTCAGCAGCAGGTGCATCGCCAGCAGGCGCAGCAGCTTGTTCTGCTTTTTTGTCTTGACCACAGCCAGCTAGGGCGATACCTGATGCGATGGCACAGATACCAAAAAATTTACCAAGATTCATAATTCATCCTTAGAATAGGTACAAAAACTAATAAAAAACTGTCTTACAACTGTTATATTAAATCACAAAACCCTTGCTAGGACAAGCGTTTGGGCATGTTAATCTGGGCAAAAGCTTGTGAAAAAGCGAATAATGCCAAAAGTCTGATGCAGTATTCGCTAATCTTTCAAGCCGTCGCAATCAGCGGTGATCAACTCTAGCCGCCAAGACATCACCAGCTTTTTGGCAAATCATCACAATCGCCACGATGATGATGGTGGAGATCCATTTGACATAGATCATGTTGCGGTGCTCGCCATAGCTGATGGCAAGATTGCCCAGACCGCCACCACCGACAACACCTGCCATCGCTGAATAGCCGATGAGTGACACCAAGGTGAGCGTCACGGCATTGATGAGAATCGGCAAGCTTTCGGGAAAATAATATTTACTCACCACTTGCCAATGTGTCGCTCCCATCGATTTGGCGGCTTCGGTCAGACCAGTAGGCACTTCAAGCAGGGCATTGGCGGTCAAGCGAGCAAAAAACGGAATCGCCGCCACGCTCAAAGGTACAATCGCTGCTGTCGTACCAAGCGTCGTCCCCACCAAAAAACGCGTCACTGGCATCAAAATGATCAGTAGGATAATAAACGGCACAGAGCGACCGATATTGATGATGACATCAAGCACGCTAAAGGCGGTGCGATGCTCAAGAATGCGACCTTTGTCGGTCAAAAATGCCAAAAATCCCATCGGCAAGCCAATCAGCACAGCAATCAGAGTGGCAGCCAGCCCCATGTAGATGGTTTCCCAAGTGGATTGAGCAACCATTGCCCACATTTTTGGGTGCATTTCGCTCATAAAATCGGTGATTAATTTATCCCACATAGCCGAGTACCTCCACATTGACATGATGATCGGTTAAGTATGCCATTGCACGGTTTTGGCTGTCTGCATCACCGATGACTTCAGCGATGGTAAAACCAAACTTCACACCGCCTGCATAATCCATCTGAGATGTCAGAATGCTAAACTCCACGCCAAATTGCTTAGTGGCTTGTGAAAATAATGGCATATCCACCGAATTGCCCGTAAACTCAAACTTCACCAGCGGATGCAAGCCTGCTGATGGTTCTGAGTGTAGTTTTGATAAATAATCATCAGGCAGACCGATGTGGAAAGTTGAGCGGATAAATTCTTTGGCAAGTTCAGTCTGTGGGTTGGCAAAGATTTCACTGACCGTGCCTTGCTCAATCAGCACGCCTTGGTCAATGACGGCGACTTTATCGCAGATGCGTTTGACCACATCCATCTCGTGCGTGATGAGTAGGATGGTGATGCCAAGCTGTTGGTTGATTTGTTTTAATAGCTTAAGAATCGACTGCGTAGTGGCAGGATCTAGTGCAGATGTGGCTTCGTCGCATAGCAGCACCTTTGGGTCAGATGCTAGGGCACGAGCGATGGCGACACGCTGTTTTTGACCACCAGATAGGTTGGCAGGGTAGGCGTCTTTTTTGTCAGATAGCCCAACCAGCTCAAGCAATCCATTGACTTTGGTGGTGATGACAGATTTTGGCGTGCCTGATAATTCTAGGGGCAAAGCGATATTATCAAATGCCGTGCGAGAATGCAGCAGGTTAAAATGCTGAAAAATCATGCCAATGTTGCGTCGCTCGATGATCAAATCTTGCTCGGATAATGCAGTAAGCTCAATGCCGTCGATGATGACACGGCCAGTGGTTGGTCGCTCAAGCAGATTGACACAGCGGATGAGTGTGGATTTGCCAGCACCTGATGAGCCGATGATGCCGTAGATTTCACCTTGCTTGATGGTTAAATCAGTGGGCTGTACAGCAGTAAAGGTGCTGGTTTTGCCGTCTTTTTCGATGGTGAACTGCTTCTTGACGCCATGCAGCTCAATCATCGCTTTGGATGGGGCGTGAGTATTCATGATAAATCGGTCAAATCGTCAAATTAACTGATTATTATATCATGAAAATATGCAGTGCTAATACTTATGTTTTGGCTTTGTCCTTATCCTTGTCATCAGTATTCATCACAGCTTTTGGCTTTAGTGGTAGCACGACCAAAAAGCGAGTATGACCCTGCCAAGTGTCGGTGCTTATTTTGCCTTGGTGTGCTTCGACGATTTGGGAGACGAGCGACAAGCCAAGTCCTGAGCCTTTTTTCTCTTGTTTTAGGCGGACAAAGGGGCTAAAAATATCTTCTCGCTTATCTTCAGGAATGCCCAAGCCTTGATCAATAAAGGCAAGGACAGCAAAATTTGGCTGCGGTTTGGCTTTTTCTTTTTCTTTTTCTTTGGTGCGAGTCAGACGCTTGAGAAAATCGCTGGTCTTTTTGGGGCTTTTGGCATCCAGCATCTCTGTCGGCTGAGTCATCTCTGCATCAGTCTCATCGATGCAGCAGACGCCATCAAGCAGACTTTGGGGAATGGTGGTGGCATCTTTGGCATCAGCCACGCCATAGAGATACACTTCAATCGGTGGCACACCATGAATCATGGCGTTGTTGAGTAGATTTCGCACCAGATGGGTCAATAGCTTAGGCTGAGCAAGCAGGCTGACCGGCTCAGCGATCAAGGTGGCTTCAGGGTAGTGCTGACATTCTTGGCGAGTCAGTTCGTACAAATCAACCTGCTCGGCAGCCTGTAGGGCATGACCTGCATCAAGGCGTGAGACCAACAAAATGCTCTCAACCAAGTCATTGAGCCCAGTCAAATCCCGATTCACCGCAGCCGCTCGCTTGTCAAACTTCGCCTTGGTGTCATCATCTAGGCGAGCTGCAAGCATATCCATCATCTCAATCTGTAGACGAATACGAGTAATCGGCGTGCGAAACTCATGCGATGCGTGTGCAAGCAGTAGGCTGTTGGCATTGATGAGTTGTTCGATTTTTTGTGCCGATTGGTTAAAGCCATGTGCCAGCACTGCAATCTCATCGTTGCCATGCTCGCTGACTCGTACACTAAAATCCCCTTCGCCAAGACGGCTCATCTGACGGCTCATTTGGTTAATCCGCCAAGTGATGCTGTGCGAAATCCACCACAGCACCGCCGACATAATCGCAAGCAGCAAAATTGTGCCTGAGAATAAGTTGAACCACGCCATCAGCGGTCGCTCTGGTGTCGGCGTGCGGTTTTCGTACCACAGCGAATAGCCAAGCGTGCTTTCGATGATGGTGTGTGGCGGCGCAGGCGAGAAAATCTCACTAATCCACGGCGGTTCAGGCAGCAGCACGGTCGGCAGTTCGGTGTTTTCGGTTTGTAATACTAGGCGGCCTTGTGGGTCGTACAGACCGATTTTGGCGTTTAAGCTTTCATCAAAAATATCAAAGCTTTTTTTGATTACCACCAGTGAAAAGCGTGCTTGCAATAGATTATTTTGTGCACTGAGATTTTCTGCTTCAGCCAAAAAAGGCTCAATCTGCGTCATGATTTGGCTTGCGACCGCACGATTGCGCGCTGAGTCAGAATTATTGTGCGCAAACTGTGATAACAACGCAAAAGCAATGGCAAAGCCCACCAATGCCAAAAAGACGCTGATAAATAATCGTGCCGAGATCGAACGAAAGCCAAATTTTCCGTGATGAGCCGAGTGCATAAAATTTCCGTAAACGACGATGAATCTTGATGGTGGATTTTAATAAGTTTAATAATCGGTCAATAAAAGCCAATCAGTCACTAAAACAGCAAAAACCATCAAACAAGCCGCTTGATGGTTTTGGATAATTTTGAACACTTACACTTGATCGGTGGCGAATTGATAACCGACACCGCGCACGGTGATGATGCGCTTAGGCTGGCGTGGATTATCTTCGATCAAAGCACGCAGGCGAGAGATATGCACATCGATGGCACGATCGATATTCTCTGAGCTGTCATCATTTGGCATCGCTTGCCAGAGCTGTTCACGGTTGAGTACTTTGCCTGCATGTGTGGCGAAGTAGTGCAATAGCTGGAATTGATGCGTCGTTAGGCGGACAGGTTTTTCGTCGATGGTGACTTCGTGGCTATCAGGATAGACAGTCAAGCGACCGAAAGTTAAGCTGCCTGAATTGGTGTCAGCTTGGTTCGGCGTCTCATGACGGCGCAGGACCGCACGAATACGCGCTAATAGTTCACGCGGCTCAAATGGCTTAGAAATATAGTCATCTGCACCCATCTCAAGACCAAGCACACGGTCAGTGGTGTCGCCTTTAGCGGTCAGCATGACGATAGGCACTTTATTGATCATGGCGTTTTTCGATGAGCGTACCTTTTGGCAGACTTGCATACCGTCCATATCGGGCAGCATCAGATCAAGGACAATCAGGCTGATGTCGCGCTCTTTGGCTTCTAGGA
Organism: Moraxella sp. FZLJ2109; assembly: GCF_024296965.1. Classification (NCBI taxonomy): domain Bacteria; kingdom Pseudomonadati; phylum Pseudomonadota; class Gammaproteobacteria; order Moraxellales; family Moraxellaceae; genus Moraxella; species Moraxella sp. FZLJ2109. The sequence continues at coordinate 605,168 of NZ_CP101112.1, read as the reverse complement.
TGTCAAGACCACCTTGACCTGTCGGTGCATGATGCACTTCATAATAGTTCATTGACAGATAGTCGCTGATCAGCTCGGCTAGGTCTGGATCGTCTTCAATCAGTAGGATTTGTTTATTATTCACCATGATAAATTTTCCTTATAAAACTAATGTTAATATTATCAAATGATTTGTAGCATATCTTGCCAAGATTTACACAGCTTGGCAAGCATAAATTTGTAGTTATTTTTAAAAAGTTTGACTCAATACTCACAATAATGCCGCGGTGGCAAACTGTCAGTAACAATCACTTGATGATGTTTTTGGGCTAAAATTACAAGAGTAAATGATGACATTTTCATCAAATTTGACCAGCTTTCGGCGCAAATGGCACAAAACTGATAATTTGGTATCATGTCTGTCTGTAGCCAAGATACAAAATATCACATAATTGGTATATTTCATCAAGGATGCTTTGTTATAATGCGATTTATTGATAATTTTGCAAATATACTTGAAATGATTGAAGAGATTGGAGCTTGAAGTATGACGACTGTGGTCGAAAAATATAGCCTTGGTGCGCGCATTTTTCACTGGATTGGTGCGTTATTAATCGTGGCGGCATGGGTGTTGATTGAGCAGGGTGAATCGTTCATCGGCCTGCATAAGGCGGTGGGATTTAGCTTTTTGATTTGGACGATTTTGCGTATTGTGAATCGTGTGATCACCAAAGCGCCGCCACCTGTGCCGATGTCGAAGCTACAGACGATGGTGGCAAGCCTTGTGCATTTGGCGCTGTATGTGGTGATGATTGCCATGCCTGTGACGGGTTTGCTTGGTACTTTGGCAGAAGGGCAGGCGCTGAGCGTGTTTGGCTTGTTTGAGATTGCAGGTTTTGCGACGGTGAATTATGATTTGGCAGATCAGATGATGGCGCTGCACAAAGATGTGGTGTGGACAGCATTGCTTGCGCTGATCGTGGCACATATCGCTGGTGCGCTGTATCATCAGTTTGTGGTCAAGGATAATCTGATCGCACGGATGCGTTAATCGCAGCTAAGTCGTGTGGATGCGTCAATGTTTGTACGAAATTTCCTACAACCATTGACGCATTTTGCGTATTTGTATTATGCAAAAAATCATGCATAATACACACATAGCAACGGAGAACCCTGATGGAGCAGGGCAAGGATGACATGCTATTCAAGGAAGGTTGGTAAGGATACGGATTTTACGGTGGTAAAATCAGGGAAAACAACGGGCGGTGTCTGATGGCATCGCCCGTTGTTTTTTGTCTGTTTTTGTCTGAAATAACAGCTGGTCACAAGCCAAAAAACCGCTCATGCACCACATGAACGGTTTTGGGATGGATTTAGAATTGGCGCATCAATGTGCCTGATCCCAGTTATCACCAATACCGACTTCGACGACAAGCGGCACGGCAAAGTCCACCTGCCAGCCACGCACTGCTGCAAAGTCGTCCAGCACCGATTGCATGGCATCTTTGATGATGGCAGCAATGTCATCGGCTTTGTCTTGATCCACTTCAAATACCAGTTCATCATGCACTTGCAGTAGCAATTTGGCATGATCTTTTGGCAATACTTGATCGACGGCGATCATCGCAAGCTTGATGATTTCAGCGGCTGAGCCTTGTAGCGGTGCGTTGATGGCGGCACGCTCGGCAGCTTCTTTGATCATACGATTGCTGCTGTTGATGTCAGGCGAATATAGCTTACGACCCAGTAGCGTCTGTACATAGCCGTGTAGTTTGGCATGGGCTTTGGTGTTCTCCATATAGTCATGGATGGCAGGGTAGCGAGCAAAGTAGCGTTTGATATAATCCTGTGCCACCGCACGATCCACACCAAGCTGCTTGGCAAGCCCAAAGGCACTCATGCCGTACAATAGCCCAAAGTTCACCGCCTTAGCCGCTCGGCGTTCGTTCGATGTCACTTCATCAAGTGGCTTATTCATGATTTCACTGGCGGTGGCGGTGTGAATGTCTAACCCACGGTGAAAGGCATCAATCAGGCGTTCATCACCGCTAAAATGTGCCATCAAACGCAGCTCAATCTGTGAGTAGTCCGCCGCTAGGATGACACGACCTTTTGGCGCGATAAAGGCTTCACGGATCAGACGCCCTGTGTCGGTGCGAATCGGGATATTTTGTAAGTTTGGATCTGATGATGATAAGCGACCTGTGGTGGTCAATGCCTGATGGTAACTGGTGTGCACTCGGCTATCTTTATCGGCAGCACGAGCCAGTGCATCCGTGTAGGTGCTTTTGAGCTTGGATAGACTACGATGCTCAAGCACGACATCGACCAGCGGATGATCGATTTTGGCAAGGATGGCTTCGGATGTTGAGTATTGACCGGTTTTGGTTTTTTTGCCACCTGGTATGCCAAGCTTATCAAACAAAATCTCGCCAAGCTGTTTTGGGCTTGCTAGGTTAAACTGCTCACCGGCAAGCACTTCGGCACGCTGTTCAAGCCCCAAAATCTCAGTATCAAAGCGGTGCGACAGCGTACCAAGAAAATCGGTCGCAATCAAAATCCCATCATGCTCCATCTGTGCTAGAATCTGAGCCGTTGGGATTTCAAGCTCGTGCAATAGGCGATGTGCTGTGGCATCTTTGGATAGATATTGTGAAAATATGCTAAATAGCCTAAAGGTAATATCAGCATCTTCACAGGCATAGTGGGCAGCGATGTCGATGTCGATTTTATCAAAGGTGAGCTGCTTTGCACCTTTGCCTGCGATGTCTTCAAATGTGGTGGTCGTCACGCCCAGATAGTGACTTGCCAAGGCGTCCATATTATGACGCGTCGCGGTGTTGTTGATCACATAGCTGGCAAGCATGGTCTCAAATGCCCAATTATTCGGCGTGCTGTGAATATCTCCAATCAAATCAATGCCATAATTGGCAAAGATATGCGCATCATATTTGATATGCTGACCGATTTTGCCGATATTTGGGTTTTCTAAAATTGGCTTGAATTTTGCCAATACAGCATCGCGTGGCAGCTGATCATCGAGTAATACGCCCAAATCATCGACATGACCGACAGGGATATAATAAGCATCAAAGTTTTGGTAGGCGATGCTGATACCGACCAATTCGGCGTGTTGCCAGTTGATACTCGTGGTCTCAGTATCGATGGCAAAATACGGCACGCTATGAAGTTTGGCTAATAACTCATCAAGCTGATCCATTGTACTGATGGTCTGATAAGTCACAGGCTGTGATGGCAAGGTTGGTACGCTCATTGCATCGACGCTCTCATCAGCAAGTGCGTCAATTTCCTGAAAAGCTTGTGTAAACTGTGCTTCAAGTTCGGCATCCATCTTGGCAGCCACCGCATCGATGCTCTCATCATCGGCATGAAAGGCGGTTTCAAGCTTGGCAAGTTTGTCACTGATGGCGCTAATCTCTGTGCGAAACTCAAGCTCGCCAAATAAGCGATGCAGCTCATGCAGGCGAGACGGATCATCATCACCTTGAAGTTTGATATCATCAAATTCAAACGGCAAACGCAGATTGGTGACGATGGTTGCCAGTGTGCGATTGAGCGGAATCTCATCACGATGCTCGGCAAGATTTTTGCCCACCACGCCTTTGATGCTGTCCAGATTTGCCAAGATGCCATCGATGTCTTGGTATTCGGTGAGTAGTTTGGCGGCGGTCTTGGCACCGACTTTTGGGATACCTGCGATACCATCGGAAGTGTCCCCCATGAGCGTCAGGTAGTCGGCGATTTGGGTGGCAGTGACGCCAAATTTGTCGATGACTTGGGCAGGGTCAGTCAGCTTACCCGTGAAGCTGTCTTCGAGCGTCACGCAGTCATTGACCAGCTGTGCCATATCTTTATCACCAGTTGAGATGATCACTGGGTGTCCTGCTTGACACGCCTGATGGGCGAGTGTGCCAATGATATCATCCGCTTCAAAACCATCAAGTTTGATCAGGGGAATGCCAAGTAGCTCAATCATGCGATGAATGTAGGGAATCTGCACTCGCAAATCATCATCCATTGGTGGGCGGTGCGCCTTATAGCTGTCGGATAACTCATGGCGAAAGGTTGGCGCTTTGGTATCAAATGCCACTGCCATATATGCAGGCTTATAGCGACGCATGAGCTTATTTAGGGCGTTCAATACGCCACGGATGGCATTGGTCGGTAGGCCGTCTTTATTGGACAAAGGCGGTAGGCCAAAAAAACAGCGAAACAGATAATATGAGCCATCGACCAGCACCACAGGCGCGCGCGTGCTATCGATGTGGCTGGTGTCAAATTTGGCAAGGTTTGGGATGTTGGTATAGGCGGTCAAATCGGTCATGGGTGTGTTCTTATAATCAAGTGGGCTGTCAAATCAGCGGATATTATCACGAATCCACTCAGGATAGCGGACGGCAAGTTTGGCACAGACGGCTTTGGCGATAATTTGAATGATAAAGGCAAAGACAATCATCACGCCGATATAGATGGCGACTTCTAGCGTGCTTTTGTTATCCAGCCCAGCGTGTTGGCTGGCTGAGAATACCAATACGAAGCCAAGCACCATCATGGCATATTTGAGCCATAACTTACGCTGATAGACATTAAAAGCAATTAATAGTAAGCCAAGCAGTGCATAAATCACGGTAAGAGCCATAAAATTCCCATCGTCTAAATCGAATGTATGCCATCATTATAACAGTCAATACTGTCATTTCATACTCAAAAATTGCTTGATGTGTGCTATAATTTGGCATCATTTTTATCCAATTTTTGCCAAATTTAACCGAAATACAATTATGACCACACACCTATCCCAAATCCAGCGCCGCCGTACCTTTGCCATCATCTCCCACCCTGACGCAGGTAAAACCACCATGACTGAAAAGCTCCTGCTATGGGGGCAAGTCATTCAGACCGCAGGTGAAGTCAAATCCCGCAAAACCGACAAACACGCCACCTCTGACTGGATGAGCATGGAGCAAGAGCGTGGGATTTCTATCACCACCTCTGTCATGCAGTTCCCTTATGGCGATAACATGGTGAACTTGCTTGACACCCCCGGCCACGCCGACTTTAGTGAAGACACTTACCGTACGCTGACCGCGGTGGACAGTGCCTTGATGGTGATTGACGGCGCTAAGGGCGTAGAAGAGCGGACGATTAAGCTCATGGATGTCTGCCGTATGCGTGATACGCCAATCATCTCATTTGTTAATAAGCTAGACCGTGAAATCCGTGACCCTTTGGCACTGCTTGATGAAATTGAAAGCGTCCTAAAAATCAAATGCGTGCCGTTTACCTTTCCGATTGGTATGGGGCAGGATTTTGTTGGCGTGTATCATCTGGGCGAAAACAAAACTTACTTTTATAAAAAAGGCTTTGGCACACAAATCACCGACATCGAAGTGCGTGATGGCTATGAGCATGACGACATCAAAGAGCGACTGGGCGAGCTTGTGTGGAATAAGTTTGTGGAAGACTTGGAGCTTGCACAGATGGCACATGAAGACTGGGACGAAAGCGAGTTTTTGGCAGGTCGTCAGACGCCTGTACTGTTTGGTACGGCGTTGGGTAACTTTGGGGTGAATATGATTTTGGATGTGCTCACCCAATACGCCCCACCACCAAAAGACCATGAGACGCTTGAGCGTACGGTCAAAGCAGATGAGCCAGAATTTACCGGCTTTGTCTTTAAAATCCAAGCTAATATGGACCCCAAGCACCGAGACCGTGTTGCCTTTATGCGGATTTGCTCTGGGCGATATGAGCGTGGCATGAAGATGAATCATGTGCGTATCGGCAAAGAAGTGCGTGTGTCGGACGCTTTGATGTTCCTAGCGGGCGACCGTGAGACGCTGGACGAAGCTTATGCAGGTGATATCATTGGTCTGCACAACCATGGCACGATTCAGATTGGCGATAGCTTTACCAGTGGCGAGAATCTAAACTTTACGGGCATTCCGCACTTTGCTCCAGAGCTGTTTCGCCGTGTGGTGCTAAAAGACCCACTCAAATCCAAACAGCTTCAAAAAGGCTTGCAGCAGCTGTCCGAAGAAGGGGCGACGCAGGTATTTATGCCGCAAATCAATAATGATTTGATTCTAGGTGCGGTGGGTGTCTTGCAGTTTGAAGTGGTGGCACATCGCCTAGCCGAAGAATACAAAGTACAATGCACCTTTGAACCTGTGTCCATCGCGACCGTACGCTGGGTGCATTGTGATGACAAAGTGGCATTTGAAAAATTCAAGAAAAAAGCCCACGACCAACTGTCCGTAGATGGCGGTGGCTATCTGACTTATCTTGCCCCAAGCCGTGTCAATCTACAACTGATGCAAGAGCGTTATCCTGAAGTGGAGTTTCGTGCGACAAGGGAGCATTGATAAATATGACTGCTTTAAATAAAAACATCTCTTTGCCTAACGGTTATATTCGCATTAAACATTCAAAAGCATCGGAAGAGTATATTGCTGTTGAATTTAAATATGAAAATTTGATTTGGAAAGGTTGGATACCTGTGGAATATCGTAGAACAGGTATTTCTATTCAAGAAAATAATGATGACTTTTCAGAAATAAATAGTTATTTAAATTTGGTTTATGGGAATATGAACCCCAATAATTATCAGCTATGGCTAAAAGAACAAAATGAATTTTGGAGTAATAGTAAAGCAAAAGTAACTAAACCATTTTTTGATAGTTTAAAAACAGGTGGTTGGCAATGTGTGAAATGTACACTTCCAGCCAATCCTAATTGGGCACGAAGAATTCAAGATTTGAAAGAAATGGGTTATACATTAGCAACTGATATTAATCATTTTTGTGAAAACTGTAAGGAAAATACGACCCATTTGTTACTTGTACCTATTAAACGTGGCAATTTAATGGGAAATGGATATGAGACTTGGAGCAAAGAATTACGCAAGCGAATATTGCATATTTTGAAAAATATTGACGTATATGAAAATCGCCCTAATAGCCATGTATTACCAGACCATAAATTCTCTGAAATTCGTTGGGATGATAATACCAAATCTGAAAATCCTGATGACATGAGTGATGAAGAAATTAAACAGAAATTTCAATTGTTAAGTAATCAACGCAACCAACAGAAGCGTGAAGTATGTAGAACGTGTTTTCAAACGGGTAAACGCGGTGTAATCTTTGGCATCCCATTTTATTATCAGGGTACAGAAGATTGGGATGAAAATATTCCAAAAAAAGGAAAAGAAGCAGAAAAAGGTTGTATTGGTTGTGCTTGGTATGACATTGAAACTTGGCGTAAAAAATTGATTGAAAAGCTATCTAATTGATTTAAATAACTGCGAAAATATTTTATATTTCCGCAGTTATTTTTTTATAAGTTTAGCTGGTAATTTGCACTATATTTTCCACGTTTTTGAACTAGTGATTTTTTTTCAATTTCGGCAAGTGTTTCTTGTGATGAAATATTTAATAAAACTTGTTCTAATCTTGTATTTATTTTAATATTTCTTTCCGTTTTTCTGCGAATAATACCATAGCAACCAGTTGGGGAAATAAAAATATCATCTGGAACTTCTGATGAAACAATATTATACATATGCCCAAATGTAACATTTTCAGGTATTTCTGTGCAATTTATGGCAATGGAATTTGATAAATAAATAATACCTTTACTAAAATCATAGTATTTTGAACCTAATAAATCTTTTTCTATTCCCTGCAAAAAATTATCATATTCTTCCAAATATAAATTTTCAGGTTGCTTGATACGATAACCAATCCATTTTACCACTGGAATAGCCCAAGAATTACCAATTGCTTGGTATCGATTTGTTTTTCTTGCGCCATCAATGAGCGTATAGTTATCAGGAAATCCCATTAATCGTTCACATTCTAGTGGAGACAATCTGCGTAATTTATCATTTTGTGCGATAAATAGTGAACCATTATAAGCAGCAGCATTGCCATTCCATTTTGTACCATACGCTGAATACAAACAATCTGTAAATTCTCTAAATATTTCAAATTTAACATTATCTTTATAAAATACTAATTCTCTTTTAGGAAAAGTTATATTTTGAATATTGTGATTTTTAGGGTCATGTAATTCAAATAAAATATTTTCAGGGGAAATGTCTTTTCCGCCAGCGACGACATATAAACGTCTTCGCTGTTGCGGTAAACCAAAATATTTAGCATCTAATACACGCCATGCAACATTGCGTGTTTTTCCTTGTAATAAACCAGCAGAAGCCCATTTTTTATTTTCAATAACGGTATCTAGTCCTGCCAAAGAAGAAATAAAACAACCAAAAGCGTTAGTTTTGTCTGTTAAAACACCTTCTACATTTTCCCAAAATACAATCGTACGATTTTGCCCATTAGCTAAACGAATTTTATCATTTTCTTCAATAATATCAATAAATTTCAAAGTTAGATTACCGCGCTCATCGTCTAAACCATTTTTCCAACCTGCTAATGAAAATGCTTGACATGGTGTACCACCACAAATCAAATCAGGTGCAAAAATTTCATTATTTTTTAATAAGTTAGGAATATTATTCATATCACCCAAGTTGGGAATATTAGGGTATTTTTGTTTCAAAACACCTGATGGGAACTTTAAAATTTCAGAAAACCATTTAAATTCAAAACCTAAATCTTGCCAAGCTAATGAAGCTGCTTCAATTCCTGAACAAACGCTCCCCACAGTTTTAATTTGTTGCATTTTATTGCTCTGTCTCTGAATTATTGGAATGATATGTTTCTACTAATCTTTGTTTGGCAATTGTCGTTATAAAACTTTTTTCTGCCAACCAAGCAATTACAATATTTCTTACGATATCAGCATCGGAATCGCCTAGCTCGCCCTTAAATTTTTCTAGCAGCTCTGCTTGTTTGTCAGAAAAAGAAACTTGAATTTTTTTTACCATATAAAAACCAATTGGAATTAATTTGAATTCTTATTATAATCCTAATAGATTATAAAAACAACTACTTGAACAAAAAGACAAAGAAATTGAGCTGTTAAGACGATTGCTTGACGCTTAAAAGCACTGCATCTCATCGATCACCAACCCGCCCAAATGACCGCCAAGTTCTACCCATTGCCAACTGCCTAAGTATTGGCGTATGATGATGTCATAACGATAAAAGTCATAACAACAAAAAAGGATCATTATGAACATCTCAATCATCGGCCAAGGCAACATGGCCAACGCCATCAAATCCCATCTACAAGACGCCGGCCATACGGTCACGCTCATCGGTCGTGATGTCCCTGATACACTGGATTCATTGGTGATTTTGGCGATTCCGTATGCATCACATCAGCAGTTTGTGGCGGATAATCAGGCCAAGCTTAGCGATAAAATCATCATTGATATCTCAAATCCTGTTAATTTTCAGACGCTAGACACCTTGGTTGTGCCACAAGGCGAGTCAGCAGCAAGCTTGCTACAGCAGGCATTGCCATCATCACGCATCCTAAAGGCATTTAACACCACATCGGCATTTATGCTAAATGCCAAGAAAGTCGCCGATCGTGATGCGCCGACGGTACTGATCGCAGGCGATGACGCCGACGCCAAACACACACTCATCACCGCCTTACAAGGCTCAAACCTAAATGCTGTGGATGTCGGTAGCCTTCAGCAAGCCAAGCAGTTAGAAGCACTTGGGATGCTGCAGATGTATCTGGTCAAAAACGGCATCACTGCCAAGACGGGCGGATTCTCGCTCTTGGGCTTGACTTCGGATAAATAATCAATCACACCACAATAAACAGGAAAATGACATGAAATACACTCTAAAATCATTGGCGCTCCCCATGGCGGCAGCGATGCTAAGTGCTTGTGCTGCCACACCAAGCGTCACGCAGCCTGTCATCGTCAGCACAAATACACCATCAGTGACTCAGCAGGCGAGTGAAGCTGCCGTACGAGCCGTCATGCAGCGTTATCAGCAGGCGATGCGCACTGCTGATGTGGATGGGATTGCAAGCGTGCTGCATCCTGATGTGGTGACTACTTTTCAAGATCGCTTAACTGCCAAAGGCAAAGCACAGGTGCTACAAAATTATCAAGGTACCTTTGCGGCGATGGATTTTGGCACCATTGATTATGTGATTGATGACATCGTCGTCGATGACCAGCTGGCGATGGTGGCGACCATCCATCCTGTCGGCTCATATGTCACCAATAAAAAAGACGGCAGCCGACATCTGGATCATAACCGTGAACTGTTTATCCTAAAACACTCTCAAGGCGATTGGCTGATTTATCGTTATATGTACAACCAAACGCCAGAGCAGGCACGATGATTGTACTTGCTTTGGTCAGCTAAGCGGTTATAATACAGTGGGGCGTGATGCGTCCCATTTTTATTATAAAAAAAGGTGGTCATCGGTGAAATCATACATAGACACAGGCTCATTTCTCGGCTCGCTATGGATGGTGGTCGCTGCGGTATGTTTTTGTACGATGGGTATTTTGGTCAAGGCGGCAGGCGGTCGATTTGCCATGCACGAGTACGAACTGGTGTTTTGGCGAGTGATTTTTGCTACGATTGTGCTTGGTGTGCAGGCGTGTATCGCCAAACAAAGCTTTGCCACCGATTATCCCAAAGCACATTTTTGGCGATCGTTGGCAGGTACGCTTGGTCTTGTGATGTTCTTTTTTGGCTTGGTGCATCTGCCTTTGGCGACAGCGATTACTTTTAATTATACTTCCAGTCTATTTTTGGCACTGTTTTCGGTGCTGATTTTGAAGCAATATCCATCGGGACTGACTTGGTTTGCTTTGATGCTTGGCTTGGCGGGTATTGGCTTGATTTTGCAGCCGAGTATCTTGGGACATGGATGGCTGCCGACTTTGGTGGGCTTGGGCAGTGGTGCGGTGGCAGGCTATGCCTATCTACAGGTGCGAGAGCTGTCGCTACTTGGTGAGCCGTCGTGGCGGATTGTGTTTTATTTTTCGGCATTGGCAAGCGTGGTGACTTTTATCATCAGTACCATCAAGGGCTGGACGATGATCAGCGTGGAGATGGTGCCGTATTTATTGGGCATTGGGCTGTCGGCGATGTTTGGGCAGTTGGCAATGACTCATGCTTATAAGGTCGGCCGTAAATTCATGGTGTCTGCTTTGGCATATCTGACCGTTGTGCTATCCACCTTGTACGGGGTCATCGCCTTTGATGAGATGCTACCGATGATGGCGATGGTGGGGATTGGGCTTGTGATTGCTAGTGGCATTTTGGCAGGCAAAAAATAAACACCAACACCGCAAATCCCAAAAAATCAGTCAGCTATGCTACAATAGCCAATCCATTGACAATGACTCAAAATACATCATGCTCACCTGCCCAATCTGCCAACAGTCTTTGACACTCACCCAAAAAAGCTACCGCTGCCCATCCAATCATAGTTTTGATATCGCCAAAGAAGGCTATGTCAATCTGCATGTCGTCCAGCACAAAAAGAGCAAAAATCCTGGTGATACGCCCGAGTCGGTGGCAGCACGGCGAGCGTTTTTGTCAGCAGGATATTATCAGCCGCTCAAGATGGGCGTACAGCATATCATCAGTCGCTTATCGGCACGCACGGTGCTTGATATCGGCTGCGGTGAAGGCTATTATACCGAAGCGCTTGGGCAAGTAGCACAAACTGTCATTGGCGTGGATATCGCCAAATCTGCTGTGCAAGCCGCCGCCAAAGCCCATAAAAGCAGCACTAACATCACTTGGGTGGTCGGCACAGGCGCGGTACTGCCTGTGGCAGATGGCAGTATCGATGTCTGCACGAGTCTATTTAGCCCACTACCAAAAGATGAGATGCTAAGGGTGCTGCAGCCAACGGGTCATCTGATCGTAGCAACCCCTGCACCCAACCATCTGTATGCCATGCGTGAAGCATTATTTGGTCAAGTGATACCGCATGAGCCAGAGAAGTTCATCGCAAGTCTGGCGCCTGAATTTGAGCTTGTGGATGAGCATCTGATGATGAGTGAGTTTAATTTAGATAATGCCATGCTTAAGCATCTGATTGCCATGACACCTTATGCCTACAAGGCAAAAGCTGACAAACGAGCCGAGCTTGAACGCTTTGATACGCTTGATGTGCGTGGCGAATTTTGTGTGTATGTGTTTAAAAAGGCGGTGAGATGATGGGGCAGATGACGCGATTTTTTGGCAAGATCAGTATTGTTGCAGGTGCTATGGCAGTGATTTTGGCAAGTGCAGGCTGTGCCAATCTGCCAAACACCACACCAAGCCAAGCACCAGTCACAACCCAAACCACAACCACAACCGCCCAAAGTTATGCGCAGTATGACTTTGCCATCTTATTACCGATGGCGCAGGCATATCTATACTCACAAGCAGGACAGGCGTATGATGTCGCCTTGCGCGATGAGTTTATCCGCTTTGTTAATCATCATCACTTGGTCGGACATGATGGCGCAAGATTGCAGCTGAATGCAGATGGTACAGGCAGTTTTTTGGATGAATACAAATACTGGCTGAATCTTGCGGTGAATATGGCGTACCATCAAGGCGGTGACTTGCACGCGTATGAATTTCTTGCGCAGAAAAAAGATAAAAATCCGTATTATATCGATGATTTTCAAGGATTTATCAATAAGCAAGTAACAATGACAAGCTGCACCGCACCTGATCGCTGCACGGATGCGCCCGTGATCAGTAAACTTAGCCAAAACAGCAACAGCACTTGGCTGATCCGTGATGGCGCGCGCTATGATCATGCCTTGATGGCGATGATAATCGCTGCCAAACTGCGTGCTGATGGCAAGCGGGTGAATTTTGGGCTGTTTTGGTGAGTGAGAAAAATCCCAAAGTGTTGATACTTTGGGATTTTTTTGGTAAATTTAAGCAAGATTGGTTGGTTTATTTTGGCTCAACCAAAATCTTAACTTGGCTTTTTTCTTTGACCAGTGCCTCAAAGCCTTCTTCAACGATATTTTCAAGCTTGATGCGTTTGGTTACAAGCTTATCTTTGCTAAAGTAGCCTTGTTCCATCAGTTTTAGCACCGCAGGGAAGACATCACGATAGGCGATGATGCCTTTGACGGTTTTTTCTTTGATGACGATTTCGTTCGGGTGGATAGACGCTTCACCTTCCCAGATACTGACAATCACGCATTCGCCGTCATTTTTGATGGCTTCAATAGACTGCTTAAGCACAGGGGCGACGCCTGTGACTTCAAATGACACATCCGCACCACCACCTGTTAGGCGTTTGATTTCGGCGACAGCGTCCACTTTGGCAGGGTCAATGACGATGGCACCAAGCTCAGTGGCTTTGGCTTGGCGTTCGGTGGATAATTCTACGGCATAAATGTCGGTTGCACCCGCTGCACGCAAGGCTTCAATGACCAATAGACCAATCGGGCCACAGCCAAACACGGCAGCAGTATCGCCAGCTTTTAGCTTACTTTGACGCACCGCATATAGGGCGACGGCCGCAGGCTCGGTCAAGGCACCTTGTTCATAGTCAATGCTGTCAGGTAGCTTGTGCACAAGCTCGGCATCCACCACACAAAATTCAGCAAAGCCACCATCAGCCATCAAACCGACAAAGCCTAGGTTTTCGTCTAGGTTGTATTTGCCTGTTAGACCGTTTTTGGCAAGGATTGGCTCAACGGTGACGCGGTCGCCCACTTGTACACCCGTCACATCGCTACCGACTTCCACGATTTCGCCAGCAAATTCGTGACCCATGGTGATGGGGGCTTTTTGACCTGAGTAAGGGTGGTTGTCTTTGGTTGGGATAAAAATTGGACCACCTAGGTATTCGTGCAAATCAGAACCACAAATGCCTGTGTATTTGACGGCGATTTTGACTTGATGGGCTTTTGGGCTAGGGATAGGAGCGGTTTCAACACGGATATCACGCTGACCGTACCAGCGAGCGACTTTCATACTCATAATTCGTTTCCTTAGGAAAAAAACAAGTAGACAAAAATATATGGATAAAACAAGTGGACAAAAATGGCACCAAAAAATATTGGCACAATTGACTTTGGGGCAATTTTTGCGTTATCAAGGGTAATTTTCAATTTTTAATATGATTTGTGGTTTTTTGATTTGTGATTTTTAAGGGTGGGCTGATGGTGCTTAGCCAAAAATCCATCGCAATCATTGATTGATAAAATAAAAAAAACACTTATAAACTTAAAATCTGCTATACTATTATAAATTTTTAGGATTGTTTTAGGGGTTTATCTAGTACAGCCCCAAAATTTTTATTGGAGAAAATAATGGTGAAAAAATTACTTTCTAGTATGGTTTTAATGACAGCATTGAGTTTAGGTCTTACAGGCTGTGCAACAACGATACTCTTCCAAGAAACAAATGGAGCTATACGGTCTACTGAAAAAGCTGAAAAATTTGCAGAAGATAATGTGGCAGGTTTTGTGATACAACCTGATGGAAAGCTAATGATGGTGGGCGAAAATTATGTGTATGTTTTTAATGACAATACAGACAGTCAACAGTTAAAGAAAATCTTAGAGACTCCTGAATTTTTGAAACTCAAAGAAATGTCTTGGTCTATTTATGACGATATCTATCAAAATAGTACAGCTCATAGCCTGAAATATAATCCAACTAATAATAGTTTTAGTTTAAATGCAAGATTTAAATTTAAACTGCATAGTAAACAAGAAGCAGAATTATTAAACAAACTCGGTTTTTATTCAGGGCGTTCTTATGGTCGTTTCTTTGAAGATGGTTTAAGCGATGATGAGTTTAAAAATTTGCAAGATGTAAGTGGTTATAAGTTAAATTTGGATGGTACATTATACGCACATAATGAATCATCACAAAAATTACTCAAACAAGTTAAGCCATTGAGTAAAAAATATAATTTCACCATTCTAACCTACAAAGAAGAAAGTAGTGTGCATACAGGTCTAATGGCGAAAAGAATTGCATTATTGCCTTTTGCAATAGCGGCAGATGTTGTACTCTTGCCAGTGAACCTTATTTGGGCTTTGGATGGTTTTGAAAATCCATTTAAACCATAATTTTACAGGAAAATTTTATGTTAGATGAGACAGGCGTGGAATTTTTGTATCAGCCCTATGAGATTACACCTTATGTCTTTGGGATGCCGTCACTGCACCTAAGCTATGCCGAACTTAAAGACATTCTAAAATCTCAATACCTAAAATAATCAAAATCAGCACACCATGTTCATAATGACTTGGTGTGTTTTTTTATAAAAATTTCGATAAAATTGTGCTATGATAATGACAATTTTTTATGAATTGCATGGATTATAACAATGTCAAATCCAATGACCAAAGACGAATTTTTACAATTCAAACACCGTGGCTACAGCCATGTACCACTCATCAAAAAACGCCTGATGGACGATGCGACACCAGTATCGGTATTTGCCAATATTCGCAAACTAAACCCAAAAGCTTATTTGTTTGAGTCGGTGGTCGGCGGTGAGCGTTTTGCTCGTTATTCGATGATTGGGCTTGGCAAGGGTGTGTATTTTGAATACCAAGATGGCGTGATGAAAGTTGGCAGTGAGCTGGTTGGCGTGGTGTCGAGCACCCAGACGGACAAGCCATTTGATGAAATCCGCAAATTCATGGCGCAGTTTACCATGCCGACGGTGGAAGATGTGCCTGCTTTGCCGGTGTTTAGCGGTGGTTTGGTGGGGTATTTTGGTTATGATTTGATTCGCACCATTGAGCCATCGGTGGGGCAGTCGGATGCGCCCAATCCGCTGAATCTGCCTGACTTGTGGCTGATGTTATCGACCGAAGTGGTGGTGTTTGATAATCTTGAGCATACTTTATCTATCGTCGTCTATGCCAATAGCGAGCTTGAAAATGGCTATGAAGATGGACTGGCGCGCCTAGCTGCGATCGAACAAGCGCTGGGACAGCGACCTGATTTGACCACGACCACACAGCCTAAGCCAAACTTTGTGTCTGTCACAGGTCAAGATAAGTTCTGCAAGGATGTCAATAAAATCAAAGACTACATCCTAGCAGGTGATGTCATGCAAGTCGTGCCTGCGCAGCGTATGACGGCGGATTTTGATGGTGATGCCTTGAGTGTGTATCGAGCGCTGCGTTATCTGAACCCATCGCCGTATTTGTTTATGCTGCACGGTGAAACCTTTGGGGTAGGCAAATCGCCATTTGATATCATTGGGGCATCGCCTGAGATTTTATCTCGTATCGAAGATGGTACGGTCACGGTGCGACCACTGGCAGGCACTCGCCGTCGTGGGCGTGATGTGGCAGAGGATTTGGCACTTGAGGCAGAACTGCTGTCCGACCAAAAAGAAATCGCCGAGCATCTGATGCTGATTGACCTTGGGCGTAATGACATCGGACGAGTATGTGAAATCGGCTCGGTCAAGGTGACGGATAAGATGTTTATCGAACGCTACTCGCAGGTGATGCATATCGCCAGCAATGTTGAAGGGCGGGTGCGTGACGATGTCGATGCGCTCGATGTGTTTTGTGCGACTTTTCCGGCAGGTACACTGTCGGGTGCGCCCAAAATCCGAGCCATGCAGATCATTGATGAAGTTGAGCCTGTCCGCCGTACGGTGTTTGGTGGGGCGATTGGCTATTTGGGCTGGCATGGCAATATGGATACGGCGATTGCCATTCGCACCGCAGTGATGAAAGATGGCAAGGTGCATGTCCAAGCAGGGGCAGGCGTGGTAGCAGATTCTGACCCGATGGCAGAATGGGATGAGACCAACAAAAAAGCCCTTGCCATCATCAAAGCGGTCGAGATGGCGTGTGATGGGCTTGAGATTGGGTAACAAAAAAATGGCTTATTGTGTAATAAGCCATTTTTTTGTTGATAAAATCAATGCTTCTTACCAAATAGCTTCTTTGCCATAATCACCACAGCAAGGATAATCAGACCTGCAATCAGGCCGACAGTGCCATTATAGGCAGTCTCAGCCAGTCCACCGACAATGCCTGATAACGCAGCCAAATCCTGTGCCTGATGATGTAGCATATCGATGCCATGCACCAAGATACCACCACCGACCAAGAACATCGCAAGCGTACCGGCAAATGATAAAAACTTCATCAGCTTCGGTGCAAAAGCAAGCAGTGCACGACCCATCGCCTGTGATGATGAGCTAGGCTTGTTCAGTAGGTGCACACCCATATCATCAAGTTTGACAATCAGACCCACCAAGCCATACACACCAACAGTCATCAAGATAGCAATCGCTGTCAGTGCTGCCGCTTTGGTTGCTAGTGTCGCTGCGGTCATCACGCCCAGTGAGATGACCACGATCTCAGCAGATAAGATAAAGTCCGTACGAATCGCACCACGGATTTTGTCTTTTTCTAGAGCGACCAAATCCACCTGCTCATCAGCATTGGCGACTAGGCGGTCATGATGTGCGGCATCATCGTCAAGCTCATGCGGCAACAGGTTTGGGGCAAATTTATGCACGACTTTTTCGGCACCTTCATAGCACAAGAACGCACCGCCGAGCATCAATAGGGGTGTAATCAGCCAAGCTGCCACTGCACTGATGAGTAGGGCAGCTGGTACTAGGATGACTTTATTAATGAACGAGCCTTTGGCAACTGCCCACACTACCGACAGCTCACGATCGGCACGCACGCCAGTCACCTGCTGAGCGTTCAGTGCCAAATCATCACCCAGTACGCCTGCAGTCTTTTTTGCTGCCATTTTTGTCATTACTGAGACATCATCAAGAATCGTTGCGATGTCATCGAGTAGCATCAGTAGGCTACCACCTGCCATATTTTCACCTTAATTTAGAGTATTATTTTAACTGGTTTGTCATGCGTTGTTTTTTACATTTGTTTGGTATGGCAAATACAAAATAAGCCAAGCGCATGACGATTGGCTTATTATAATCAAGCTTTGGCAAATGATGTGTAGTAAATTGTATAAAATTGGCACAAATACCAGTTTATATCATCGCAGGTCAAGGCTTTTTGGCGACCATCACTGCACGTACAGGGCGTGGATAGCCTTCGATGGTTTTGCTGTCATCATCAGGATCTAAAAAGTCTGATAGTGAATGATAAGTCATCCAGTCAGTCGCACGCTGCTCATCGCTTGTGGTGGTGCTGATATCGACGCAGTGGACATCGACAAAGCCTGCTTTTTCTAGCCAAAGTGTCAGTGCCGCCACCGATGGCAAAAAATACACATTATTCATCATTGCATAGCGATCTTTTGGTACGAGTACGGTATTTTCATCACCTTCTACGACCAGAGTTTCAAGCACCAGCTCACCACCTTTTAGCAGTTGATTTTTTAATTGTAATAAACAATCAAACGGCGAAGCACGGTGATACAGCACGCCCATACAAAAGACGGTATGAAACAATCCGCCATTTGGCAATTCTTCTAAACCTACAGGAATAAAGTGAATCGGTGATTGGTTATAGCGGTTCGTCATCTCACCCAAAAAATGCCGTATCGCCATAAACTGATGATAAAACAAGCAAGATGGGTCAATCACCACCACGCTACTGGCGCCCGCGCCAATCATACGAAAGCCGTGATAACCCGAGCCGCCGCCGACATCGAGTACGCGTTTACCACTAAGATCGCTGATGTGTGGCAAGACACGATCCCATTTGTGATCGCTACGCCATTCGGTATCGATATGGATTTGATGAGTCCCATCACCGATGATAAAGCCGCCTTTTCGCCATGGCATCAGGTTTCTCAGCAGTGCTTCGGCTTTGCGATAGTCACTGTGAGTCAGGCTGACATGAGCAGTGACACAGCTGGCATCAAGATCAATATGCGTTGGTGATACTTCAGGCAGTTTGTTAATTACTGATTCATAATACGGTACGTGTGCATATCGCTCTTTATTTTTGATACTGCCAAGCCAATCAGGTAGGCGTTTGAGCCATTCATACGCCACAGGATGATGCTGAGCTAGGTCAAACAAGGTGTCAAATAAGGCTTTTTCGGTACGGGCAATGGTGTTCATCATACTAAAAATCGCTATTTAAACGCCACAATCGACGCAAAATTCAAAAACATAAACCAAGTCAAACGACGCTCAAATCCTGCTTGCTGCAGCCTATGATGATGCAGCTCAAGCGTGTCGGTGATGAGTACATTCTCAAGTGCATTTCTTTTGCCACTGATTTCCATCTCGCTGTAGCCATTGGCTCGCTTAAAATCATAATAGCGTTCGACTCGCCATGCATCATCTTGTTCATCGCTTAGGTGTGTTTTTTCGGTGAGAATCAAAATACCGCCATCAGCCAGTGCATCGTGGCATTTTTGTAGTAGGGCTAGGCGGGCATCAGGATTGAGAAATTGCAAGGTCAGATTGATAACAATCAAATCGCACGGCTCAAAGTCCATCTGCGTGATGTCGGCAAGCTCAAAGCGAATGTCATGATCAGGATAATGCTCACCGACGACGCTTTTGGCACGATCAATCATCGGCTTTGAGATGTCGATGGCGTGGATTTCAAGCTCATCAGGGCGAAATTTATCCGCCAAAGCAAAACTCACCGCCCCAAGCGATGTACCAAGATCATAGACACGACTGACTTTTTTGCCATCATGCGTATTTTGGCGAAATAGGCAATGACGGCGAGCCAAAATCGGCAGCATGGCAAGCATCTGCCCATAGCCTGGGACGCTGCGGCGAATCATATCAGGAAAACACGCCACCACTTCTTCATCGAAGCTAAAGCGGGCTGATTTGTCCAGTGGCGTGGTAAATAAGGTGTCGTGCTTGGTATTTGGCATAGGCTTATGATAGACTGGTAAAAATGACTTATTATAGCATTGATTTATCAATTTGAAATTAAGGATGTGGTGATGATTCGATCAATCTTGTTGGGCGGTGGCTGTTTTTGGTGTACTGAGTCGGTGTTTGGTGCACTAAAAGGCGTGCAAGGTGTCGTCAGTGGCTATGCAGGTGGCAGTGCCGATACCGCCAATTATCAAGCGGTCTGTACAGGTACGACAGGTCATGTTGAAGTCGTGCAGGTGGTGTATGATGATCAAGTGATTGATTTATCGCAGATTTTGGCAGTGTTTTTTGCCACCCATGACCCGACAACGCCGAACCGCCAAGGTAATGACATCGGCACACAATATGCATCGGTGATATTTTATGATAACCAAGCTGATCAAGTTATCGCTGAGCAACTCATAAATGAACTTATCAAAGACGGTATTCCGGTCGTGACTCGCCTTGAGATGGCACCGCAGTTTTATCCAGCAGAAAGCTATCACCAAAATTATTTTGCCAATAACCCTACTCAGCCGTATTGTAACTTTGCCATTCCACCAAAATTGGCAAAACTGCGTGAAAAATTCACCGATTTATTAAAGTGATATTCCGTTTATAAATACTAACAAAACATACTGGATTGTGCGATAATCAATCCAGTATGTTTGCTTTGCCAGTTTACTCTGGCAGTTTAACTTCCATATCAGGTACGATAGCGGACGGCTTGAATATAACTCGGTAAAAATAACTATCAGCCTGATTGGGCTCAATTTGTTCGACAAATGCTGTCACATTGTCAGATAGCACTAATGTATGTCTTTTAAATGCTTTTTCACCTGTCTTGCAAATGACATTAAAAGCAGTTTTGCTATCATTCAAATCAAATGAGCATCTGCCTTCAATCTCAAGGATGTAGTTATCCGTGATGCCATTATAAAACACAATACGGCGATTAACTTCAAAATTATCCGCTGATTTTCGTGTATTGTAACTAGCAATGTTGGCATCGCTACAGCTGATTATCGCAGTCATCATCATGGCGAGGGCAGAAATTTTGAATAATGTATGTTTCATATTAATTGGTACCTTTGCTCCTATTAATCCAAAAACACCGCAAATTCATCGACAGGCACTCGTGGCGTGATAAAGGTATTGACGATGTCTGATTCATCAGCATAGCCAAGTGCGACGGTACAAACCAGCTCTTCATCATCGCCTGCACCGATCGTCTCAAGCACCACAGGGTGGAAGTGGTTGAATGCAGCTTGCGGGCAAGTGTCAAGCCCACGAGCCTTGGCGGCGATCATCACATTTTGGATCATCATGGCGATGTCCATTTTTGAGCCGATGCCCATCACTTTATTGACGGTGAAAAACAGACCAACAGGCGCATCAAATAGCTTGAAGTTGCGATCGTGCTGTGCTGCCATTTTTTCTTTATCGCCTTTTTGGATGCCCAAAAGTCCGTACAGTCCCCAACCATTTTCACGGCGACGATCGATGAATGGCGAGATCCATTCGGTCGGATAGTAGGGGAAAGTTTCTTGGAATTTGTCCGCAAGACTTGGATCGGTGGCGATGGCTTGTTTGGCAGCAAAGATATTGTCAATCAGCTGGGCTCGCTTGTCGCCTGTCACCACATAGACTTTCCACGGCTGTGTATTCGTGCCTGATGGTGCGCGGCTTGCCACGGTGAGAATATCTTTGATGGTCTGTGTATCGACAGGCGTATCCAAAAATGCCCGTACTGAGTGGCGAGCGGTGATCACGCTATCTACGATAGCAGTTTGGTCTTGGGTAGTCATGGGCAAGTCCTTGTTTGTTGTGTGGTGGTTTTTTTGCTAAGGTTTTTTAAGATTATGCCAAAGCACTGTTACCTTGTCAAACTGTCGTAATTCTAGCATTGGCACAGCGGTGTATCTTGTTTGGCGTTTGCTCGGCTTAAGTTACGCATTTGTTGCATGATGGTTGATATTGTCGGATTTTAGCAAGTTTATTTTGAAATCATGGGCAAAATTGGGTAAGCTTAGGCTATTTGCAATTTTCATTATGGTTCTAAGGATTTTTTTATGAAAAAAACACTTTCAGTCCTATCATTGGCAGTGAGCGGTTTGGCACTGAGCCAAGCGGCGATGGCAAATGATTTGCCAAACCTAAGTAACAGCGAATTTCAACAATGCCTTGATGGCCTAAAAAACAGCAGTGCGTTTCGTGGTGTCTCAAGCCAAACCTTTGAAACCTATCGCCCAAGTCAGCCTGACCCGACGGTAATTCGCTCGCTCAATTATCAACCTGAATTTAAAAAAGATGTTTGGGATTATCTGGCATCGCTCGTGGACAGTGAGCGTGTCGAAGATGGTATCCGTGCCAAGCATGAGCAGGCGGAAGTCCTGCGCCGCATTGAGAGCCGTTATGGTGTCAAGGCAGAGCACGTGCTTGGCGTATGGGGTGTGGAGAGTAATTTTGGTCAGACTTTGGGCAAGAAAAATCTGTTCGACAGCCTTGCGACTTTGTCTTGCTTTGACCGTCGTCAGAGCTATTTTCGTGGTGAATTTGCCAATGCCCTAAAAATCGTCCAAAATGGCGACATCCGCCCACAAGACATGACAGGCTCATGGGCAGGTGCGTTCGGTCAGACGCAGTTCATGCCGAGCACTTTCTTAGAGTTGGCGGTGGATTTTGATGGCGATGGCCGCAAAGATTTGGTTAATTCAAAAGCCGATGCGCTAGCGAGTACCGCCAATTTCCTAGCCAAGCGTGGTTATCGCAGTGGCGAGCCTTGGGGTTATGAAGTGAAGCTGAATGGCTATGATGGCTCAAGTGGTCGCCGTGACAAAAAATCCATCAGCCATTGGCAAAATATGGGTCTAACCCTGCCTGATGGTCGCCCATTGCCAAATACTATGGCATCGGCAGGCTTGCTACTACCAGCAGGCAAAAACGGCCCTGCGTTCTTGGTGGGTAAGAACTTTGATGCGTTTTATGCCTATAATGCGTCAGAGAGCTACGCACTTGCCATCGCGCACCTGTCAGATCTGGTCACGAGCGAAAACACCAATACCAATTTTGCTACACCTTGGCCAACAGATGATCCGGGTATCGGTCGCCGTGAGTCCAAAGAGATTCAGCAAGCGCTACTTGATGCCGGCTACGACATCGGTGCGGTCGATGGCATCATCGGGGATAATACCCGCCGTGCGATCATGGATTATCAGCGTAAAGTTGGCGTGACACCAGATGGCCGAGCGGGTCAGAAGTTCCATCGTTTGATTACAACACAAAGCGGTGCGGTACAGCCTGTGTCAGCACCACAAGTAGCACCGCAAGCACCCAGTAGCATCCAAGCTGCACCAGTGGTTCAGCCACGCCAAGCGGTATCTAGCACAGGCACTGTCTATCGCCGAGTAGTCAATGCCGATGGCTCAACATCGCTTGTACCGGTTAAATAATCATCATCCATACAAAAAGCTCAAAGTATCGCACTTTGAGCTTTTTTGTTTGGATGATGATAAATAAAGGCTTGATAATTACTCTTCTTCTTTATCATCATCCCACTTGGCGTAGGTCTTGGATGGGTCGATGCCTTGGCTTTTTAGGTAGGCGACTTGCTCTTCAAGCGTGCGTTTCTTTTCGGCTTGGTGCATGGTGTCGCTTAGGTCATCTAGCTTGTCGATTTGGGTTTTGATGGTGTCTGTCATGGTATCTCCTTGATGTTGTTGTAAAAATTAGCGTTTTTGTTCGACGATCAGCGAGTCAATGCCATTGTTGCTTAGGCGTATACTGGCTTGGCTAGCTTCTTCGCGGCTTTTCATTGGAGTTGAGACCACTTGATAAAAATGCGTGCCATTGCTGCTGTCTGTGCGCTTGACCACCACCGCATCGACGCCCGCCATCAAGACTTCCGCGCGCTTGACATCGGCTTCATCAGCGGTAGTGTAGCTGCGGATTTGTAGGATGTAGGTCGTGCCACTGACGGCTTCATCGCCTTTGGTATCGGTCGTGTCATCACTGTCATAAGTGCTATCTTCTTCGGTGACGGCAATGGTGTCATCACTTGATGCATCATCGCTGGCAGCTTGTGCGGATTTGGCGACAGGCTTAGCCGCGACGACGGCATCAGGGCTTAGGGTGTCGGTTGGGGCAGTTGGCGTGTCTTGGGTACTGACACCTTGTGGAATGCTGCGAAAATCCTGCTCGGGCAAGACTTCATAAAACTCATACTCAATCGGCGCGGTTGGATCTTGGATCGGCTCAACTTGCTCTTCGGCTTGCGGTGCTTGCTGCGCGCGGAAGCTGTCAAACAGCGGCGAAAAATAAGCAAACACGCCAAGCGCAATCACGATGGCAAGACAAACCACTGTCATGGTCAGACTCAGCAGTCCGCAGCCGCTTTTGTCATCTTTATAGACGGCTGAAGGTTTGACAGGGCGACTCGCCATCACAACTCCTTAATGAGTGAATTTAGTGAGTGAAAAAAGTGAAAAATTAAATTGGTTGAAATTCAACTACCTATAACTATTATAACAAATTATTAGCATAAATGTATTGCTTGCTTTTAAATCTTATGTTGCATTTTGTGTTAGAAATTTTAATGAAGCTGCCAACACACCGCCGCAACCGACACAATTTGTGCTATAATAAAGCGCTTTAAAGATTGGGGATGATTGCCATGTTAGCCACTGTATTGATGGTCTCGGCTGAGACGATTACCGATTTGGGGTTGTATATCCTATTGCCTATTTTTATTGGCTTTTTATTTTTTATCATGTGGGATATTTCTAAGAAGTCAAATGCAGGCAAGCAAGGCACATTTTGGATTTTTGTGGCGTTAGGGATGGGCTTTTTTGGCTTTCTTGCCAAATTGGTGATCGAATTTGTGCTTGAGCATTGGGTGCTGTGATATTTGGTGCAGTCAGTGCAAAATCTTGCGCGCTACAATTATTTGCTGATTAATAAACCATAAAACCGCTCAACTTTTAAATAAGTGAGCGGTTTTATGCTATATAACTTTAAGAAAAATTATTTTTTCTCTTCAGTTGCCGCAGCATCAGCTGGGGCTGCAGCTGCATCCGTAGCAGGTGCGGCAGCAGCGTCGGTCGCTTGAGCGTCGGCAGCTGGTGCAGCGGCGGTATCAGTTGCGGCAGCGTCGGCAGCAGGTGCAGGCGCTGAGCCATCAGCAGGGAAGCCGAATTTTGGCTGACCTTCATCGTCAAATTTCATCGGCTCAGCTTTTGGTGCTTTTTCTAAAGCTGCAGCTTGCGCTTCTTCGACTTTATCCACCGCATAAGTGTGTTCTTCTTTTTTGCCACAGGCGCTCAACACAGCAGCGGCAGCTAGGGTTACAACCAGAACTTGGGCTTTCATAGTCTCTCCAAATGTTTGTACAAAATCCTGCAGACAAGCAGTAAAACTTCTGTGACTATTATGCCATATTTTTGCCATAAATAAATGCTTGATGGATTATTTGTGTTAAATTTTCTTGAAAAATCACGGCGATGGCGGATTTTTTCGCCAAATTTAATAAAATTGTTGAACGATGGGTGGGATTTTGCTATAATCTGCGACTAATTTTGTGCAATCGCACACATCATAAGCAGTGGTTGCTGATGATGCATTCCAGTTTGAGCTGATGTCCATCGTCCAAGACCGATGGGCTATATAATACAAATACAGCCAAGCTGATGCCACCGTCTTGAAAGTAGGAGAGTATCATGCCTTCAGTTAAGGTAAAAGAGAACGAACCAGTAGATATCGCGATCCGTCGCTTTAAGCGTGCTTGCGAAAAAGCAGGCGTCCTAGCTGATGTTCGTAAAAAAGAATTTTTCGAAAAGCCAACCCAAGAGCGTAAGCGTAAAAAAGCTGCTGCGGTTAAGCGTTACAAGAAAAAAGTATATCGTGAGCAAGTTCGCACTACTCGCAAGTACTAATTTGTAGCTTGGCTACCAAAAAAAGACTCCGTTTGGGGTCTTTTTTATTGTGCGGATTTTGGTATGGGCAGATAAACGGGTGGATAAATTGGCTGAGAAATCATCCTAAAGCAGCAGGGATTTATCTTAAAGTTGGCTTAATATTGCTTGATTGTTGCTAAAAAGGGCGTATAATGGCTAATTATATCCGCATAAATTTTAAGGATTTATCATGAAAACTGTACACGCCGCACTTATCGCTATGATCGCTGCAGGCTTAAGCCTAACCGCCTGCGGTGAAGAGAAAAAAGCCGAACCTGCCAAGGCAGAACCTGCAAAAACTGCACCTGCCGAGCCTGCACAAGCCGAACCTGTCAAGGCTGAGACCCAAACAGATGTCCAAGCCGACGCAGCAAAGCCAGAGCAAGCAGCTGAGCAAACTGCCAATACCACAGAACAAAAAACTACCGACGCCACTGATGCCGCTGCTAAGACTGAAATGGTTAAGCCGGCATCACTTGCTGTGGGGCAAAAACGCTATGAAACAACTTGTAAGATGTGCCACGACGCAGGTCTGTTAGACGCACCGAAGCTGAGCGATAAAGCAGGCTGGGCGAAGCGTGCCGAGCAAGGCGTTGAGACTTTGTACAAGCATTCTGCCCAAGGCTATAACAAAATGCCTGCGCAAGTCATCGGTGATGTGACCGAAGCGGAAGTCTATGCTGCGGTAGATTATATGCTATCACAGGCTAAATAATCAAAACTTGTAAGATAAATATAAAACCCCTTGTGCTAGATTGGCGCAAGGGGTTTTGTAAAATAAGAAGTTTGGCTAGATTTACGCCAAACCCAGTGCTGATACTGCAAGCCAGCCGCTATAAGCCACAAAGCACAGCAGTAAAAATGCCCCTGAGATGCGACCGATTTGTCCATCTTTTCGTAAGGCAAAAGCACACATCACAAACAGCACTAGCGTGATGATACACATCACCACCGTGTCACGGCTTAGCACTTCAGGATTGACTGTCATCGGTGCGATGAGTGCCGCCAGACCAACGACGCCTGTGGTGTTAAATAGGTTTGAGCCCAGTACATTACCGAGTGCCAATTCATATTCACCGCGGCGCGCTGCGATGATCGATGAGACAAGCTCAGGCAGACTTGTGCCGACGGCGACGATGGTCAGACCGATGATCAAATCGGATAAGCCCCACAGCTTGGCAAGTTCTACCGCACCCCAGACGATCAGGCGTGAGCTGAGCACCAAGACGATAAGTCCTGCGATCAGCTTAAATAAAGACTTGGCGGTGCTGACTTGGGTAGAATCGGGCAGCTCTTGTGCGTCCAGTTCAAGCTCATACGCGTGCTCATCACTGGCAAGGATCGCGCTTTCGCTGGCAGCTTTGGCATGGCGTTTGGCATAGAGAATCTGCACGATGATATTGGCCGCTAAGACCGCGATTAAGATTGCGCCATCGAGTCGATCGATGTGCCCATCCATCAGTAGAATCACCGAGATGACAGTTGAGCTGATCAGCCATACGAAGTCGGTTTTCAGCACTTGTTTTTGGATGATGATCGGTGCGATCAAGGCGGTGATGCCAAGTACCAGCATGATATTGACGATGTTTGAGCCGTAGGCGTTACCCAGTGCAAGCCCTGGACTGCCTGCAATCGCCGATAGGGCTGAGACGACAAGCTCTGGCGCGGATGTGCCGACACCGATGATCAGTGCGCCGATGAGCATTTTTGGCATATGATATTTGGTCGCCAGTGCCACCGCACCATCGATGAACACATCGGCGCTGTAGATCAAGATGACCAAACCTGCTGCGATTGCCAATAAAGATAGTAGCATAAATGATCCCAAGCTTGCTTTAGGCAGGCAACTTAAATCCATTGATCTGATTACGCGCGCGCTCCAGATCGCCTTTGATGATGTCTTGTAGCGCACTTACCGCGCATTCAATGGCACGGTCAATGCCGATGCGGTCATCAGGCGATGGTTTGCCAAGTACAAAATTACTCACCTGTGATGAATGTGCAGGGCGTCCGATACCGATACGCAAACGGTGAAAATCCTGCCCCAGATGCGGCACAATGTCTTTTAGACCATTGTGTCCGCCATGACCGCCGCCTGTTTTTAAGCGGATTTGTCCAGCGGCGATGTCCAGCTCATCATGTGCAACAAGCAGCTCATCGGCATTGACATTATAAAACTTTGCCAATGGCGCGACTGCTTGTCCTGAGCGATTCATAAAAGTCTCAGGCAAGAGCAGTCGCACATCTTGCCCATAGATCGTACCGCGACCGACTTGACCGTGAAATTTTTTATCAAAGTTCAGGCTAATGCCAAATTTTTGGGCAAGGGTCTCAACGAACCAAAAGCCAGCATTGTGGCGCGTGTCGGCATATTGCGCACCTGGATTGCCCAGACCTACAATTAACTTAATCGTCATAATAATATAGTCTTGAAATGATCAACAAACAAAAAACCAGTAAGCACGCCTACTGGTTTTGTCATCCGTCGCACGAATTAAGCGCGTTGGAAGTCCACATGTAGTGGGAAGCCTTTCGCTGGATGGCGTTGTAGGGCTTTGATGACAACATTGTGTGCAGCACCATCAACAGTGATGGTAGTTACGCTTGAGAAAAACGCTTCGCTTTCTAGCGCTTTTACCAATTCGTTATTTTTTACGCAGATTGCCACAGGCTCAGCGTCACCGCCGTAGATGATGGCTGGGATTAGGTTTTCTTTACGCAGGCGGCGGCTCGCACCTTTGCCCTGCTGGTCTGCTGCACGCGCAACACCGTTTAGAGTAAATTGGCTCATGATAGATCCTTAATTTTAAATAACTTTTGACGAACTTGCGACCAGTCCGTCCACATTCGCCGCGATGAAAAATTCATCCATCGGCATTTGTCATGTGACAAATTAGCCAACTATTATACACAATCTTTGGTAAAATCTCAAAATAAAATTGTTCATCTTGATGAAAAATTGTGCCAAATTTCCATCCAAAAAGCGAATTTAACAGCGAAAATGGCGAAAAAGTTGCAGAATTGTTGCTAATTTTCGCATGAATTGAGATTGGTTACAAATAAAAATTTGATCAAAATCAATAATATATATATAAGTTTGCTACAGTTATCTTGCACAAAAATAATAAAAATTGGTTTTATGATATAATACTGTTGCTTATGTGTGAATTTGTTGATGAGTAAAAAATTCATCATGACCACTTTTGTATAAAATTATGTTATTGTTGTGGTGAAAACCACAGGTGATAAGGAGTGTGCCATATGCAAACTGTGGCTACGGGCGTTTGGATTTCGCTCGCTATTTATTTTATTGCGATGCTTGCCATCGGTGTTTATGCGTATTTTAAACAAAAAAACGATGTCGAAGGCTATATGCTGGGCGGTCGTGATCTTGGCCCTGCAGTGGCGGCATTGTCAGCGGGTGCATCGGATATGTCAGGCTGGCTACTGCTTGGTCTGCCGGGTTATATGTATGCATCAGGCGTGGTGAGTATTTGGATTGCGCTAGGCTTGACCATTGGTGCATTTGCCAACTATCTATTGGTCGCGCCGCGTCTGCGTGTCTATACGGAAGTGGCGGATAATGCCATCACTTTGCCCGACTATTTTGCTAACCGTTTCCAAGACAAATCGCATCTATTGCGCATCGTCTCGGCGGTGGTTGTCATCGTGTTCTTCACTGTCTATACTGCAGCAAGTCTTGTGGCAGGCGGTAAGCTGTTCGAAAGCTCGCTGGGTCTATCATATAGCCTAGGTCTATGGGTGACAGCTGGTGTGGTTGTGGCTTATACGCTGTTTGGTGGTTTCTTGGCGGTGTCATTGACCGACTTTGTCCAAGGTGTCATCATGTTGATCGCCATGCTACTGGTGCCGATTGTGGCGTTTACCGAAATCGGCAGCGTCTCAGAAGGTTTGGCTATTGCCCAGCAGGCTAATGCTGAAGTGTTTAACTGGATGAACGGCGTCACCGCGATGGGTGTGATCTCACTCATGGCGTGGGGCTTTGGTTATTTCGGTCAGCCGCACATCATTGTGCGCTTTATGGCGATTCGTTCGGTCAAAGATGTGCCAGTGGCAACTGCCATCGGTATGGGCTGGATGATTCTAAGCCTAATCGGTGCATTGATGGTTGGTCTAGCCGGTATCGCTTATATTGCTAAGACTGGTCAAAAACTGGATGACCCTGAGACCATCTTCCTAGTATTCTCGCAGGTTCTATTCCATCCGCTGATTTCAGGTTTCCTATTGGCAGCGATTTTGGCAGCGATCATGAGTACCATCTCATCACAGCTACTGGTGGTATCAAGCTCATTGACACGCGATGTGTACAAGCTATTCCTTGATAAAGAAGCATCAGAAGCGCGCCAAGTTTTGGTGGGTCGTATCTCTGTTGTGGTGGTTGCACTGGTGGCGATCTTCTTGGCAGGCGACAGCAACAGCTCGGTACTAAAACTGGTATCGCACGCTTGGGCAGGCTTTGGCGCGGCATTTGGTCCGCTGGTTATCCTAAGCCTAATGTGGAAACGCATGAACCGCAATGGTGCATTGGCAGGTATGATTGTCGGTGCTTTGACGGTGATTGTGTGGGTGTATGGCGGCTTTGAGATTGGCGGTCAGCCAGCCAATGATGCGATTTACTCAATCCTACCAGGCTTTGCGCTAAGCTTCATCACCACCATCGTGGTAAGCCTAGCAACTGCTGCACCAGAAGCGAAAATCGTCGCACAATTTGAAGAAATGGAAAAAGGTCTAAAAGGCTGATAAGTTTCTGTCAAATCATAAAAGCACCGCCAAGTGAGTCATTTGGCGGTGCTTTTTTTTGTACGAAATTTCCTACAACCATTGACGCATTTTGCGTATTTTCTTTATACCAAAATTATCGCATAATACACACATAGCAAAGGAGAACCCTGATGGAGCAGGGCAAGGATGAAGTGCTATTCAAGGAAGGTTGGTAAGGATACGGATTTTACGGTTGGTAAAATCATGGAAAAACAACGGACAATGTCAGTGATGGCATTGTCCGTTGTTTTTTTGTGATTACACCAAGTGGAATGAAAAATTGCTACATTTTCCATTCGTAGTGAGCTTGTCGAACCACAGCGGAAAAATCATTCATCCTTCGACGGGCTCAGGACGAACGGTTTTTGTATTATTTCATAAGTTTGTTTGGTGTATAAATAGATGATGATAAAAAACCCATCAAGCACGCAGCTGATGGGTTTTATTTTGATCAATGTTTATACATCGTATTCAAACATAGCGCTGATCGATTCTTCGTTGTTGATACGGCGAAGTGCTTCAGCGATCATCGATGCGATGCTGACTTGGCGGATGTTGCCACAGGCTTTGGCAGCTTCTGATAGTGGGATGGTGTCGGTGACAACCAGCTCATCTAGGGCAGAGTTTTTGATAGTTTCAATTGCCTTGCCTGACAGTACAGGGTGGGTGATGTAGCCTACCACACGGCGTGCGCCATTGTCTTTTAGAGCTTGCGCAGCTTTGCACAGTGTACCTGCGGTATCGACGATGTCATCGACGATCACACAGTCACGACCAGAGACATCACCGATGATGTGCATGACTTGTGATTCGTTGGCACGAGCACGGCGTTTGTCAATGATTGCTAGGTCGGCATCGCCCAGTAGTTTTGCCATAGCGCGAGCGCGTACCACACCGCCGACATCAGGCGAGACAACCATTAGGTTATCGTAGTTTTGTTGCTTTAGGTCTTTTAATAGCACTGGCGTACCGTATAGGTTGTCCACAGGCACATCAAAGAAGCCTTGGATTTGGTCAGAGTGCAGATCCACCATCATTACGCGGTCGATACCTGCGATCGATAGCATATCCGCGACGACTTTTGCTGAGATTGGCACACGCGCCGAACGCGGACGACGGTCTTGGCGTGCATAGCCAAAATAAGGAATTACTGCAGTGATACGGCCTGCGCTTGAGCGGCGTAGTGCATCTGCAAGCAAGATGACTTCCATCAGGTTGTCATTGGTAGGTGCACAGGTTGGCTGTAGGATGAAAACATCTTTACCGCGCACATTTTCTTTGATTTCGACAGCGATTTCACCATCAGAAAAGCGAGTGATGTCCGCACGACCCAAAGGAATGTGCAGATTGTCAGCGACGGTTTGGGCAAGTTCTGGGTTGGCACTACCAGAGAAGACAGCCATATATGACATGGTAAAAATCCTATAAAAGCAAATCAAAAAAGGGCGTTGGGCGTATAAAGCCATTTAAGGGCATATTTTAGCACTTTTGGGGGCAGATTTGCAGGGGGGGCGGCAAGTTTTTTGTAAACCTTGATTGGCTTGGCTTGCGTGGGGAAAATTTGGCAATAAAAAATCAAGCCGACCATTACTGATCGGCTTGATTGGATTTGGCAGAGGTAGCTGGACTCGAACCAACGAATGTCAGGATCAAAACCTGATGCCTTACCAACTTGGCGATACCCCTAGATGCAAATTTTTTAAAAGATTTGCAAACTTTGTTTCAAAGTAAACAAAGGAGGAAATTTACTTTGAAGAAATTGGCAGAGGTAGCTGGACTCGAACCAACGAATGTCAGGATCAAAACCTGATGCCTTACCAACTTGGCGATACCCCTGTATAGGCGACAAATTATACAGTAAAATTTTTAGATTGCAAGCATTTTTCTAAGAAAATTCTGCAAATTTTTATAAGATATTGATTTATAAAAATATTTTGTCATTTTCCCTATGAATCAGCCTTTATCCAAGGCAAGATCACCATCTTTAATCCAGCCCTTAACACGCATAAATCTTGTAAAAATCCAAGTCAAAATCGCAGGCAGAACAAGGTGAAACGCGACAATCAAGCCCCATACTGATAAGCTTGTCCCCATCGCATCCAGCGTGCCTATTTGTCCGACCAGACCGCTTGTCCCCATGCCCGCGCCTGATGGGATATTGGTCATGCCAAATATGGCGGTGGCAAATGGCGCAAGAATCGCACCTGTCAGCGTCGGCGGCAGCCAAAGTTTGGGATTTTTTAGGATGTTGGGCATCTGAATCATACTGGTGCCAAGTCCGCAAGCAAGCGCGCCGCCCGTGCCGTTATCGCGATAGCTCATCACCGCAAAGCCGATCATCTGTGCAGCACAGCCGACTGTCGCTGCCCCTGCCGCAAGTCCGCCCAAGCCTAAACTAATGGCAATTGCCGCACTTGAGATGGGTAGGGTTAAAATCACCCCCATCGCCACCGCGACGACGATGCTCATGACGATCGGTGATAGCTCCACTGCCCACATGATGATCTCGCCCAAGGTTGTCATCATCTGCGCGATCGCAGGGCTGATAAAGCCTGCCACCGCCATGCCGACCACCAGCGTAGTCATCGGCGTGATGATGATGTCAAGCGGCGTGGTGCGATGGACGAATTTGCCGCATTCAGCACCGATCAATGCCGCGATGAACGCACCCACTGGCCCACCCAACGCCGCCCCTGCAAAGCCTGTGATAATACTGGTAAATAGTATCAATGGCGGTGATTTGAGCGCGTATGCGACCCCTGCACCGATCGCTGCGCCCATCATACTTTGGGCTTGTGTGCCGATGTCGATCAGCCAAGGCAAATCTGTCCATGTGCCGATATTTTTGATGATTAAACCCAAGATTAGTGATGAAAACAGCCCCAATGCCATGAAATTGAGCGCATCGATGCCGTATCGTTGCCATGAGATGACGATATTTTGGCGTTGTAGGTGGGCTTTTAGCGAGAAGTTGGACATGGCTCATCCTTGGAAGTGTACAAAATTCGAGCAATTATAAGAGTTTTCCAAATAATTAGCAAATTTAAATTTTGATTATACAAATTTGTGGTAATAAAGTGGGTGAATTGGGTGTATTTGTTTTAATTTACTGATGATTTTGGCTGATGGAATTTATTGGTAGATCAAAGCAAAATTATCTTTTAAAATCATCAGATTGTCAGTATTTTCAGCTTTTTATTCACATTTAAAACAACCATAAAAAAGCACAAACCACCAACGATTTGTACTTTTATGCTTAATTATTTTCCATGAATTATTTCTTCACAGGGCGCGTCCAAGCATCGATGGTGATTTGCTTGCTGCGTGCTAGGGTTAGCTTGCCATCAGGGCTGTCTTTGGTGATGACTGAGCCAGCACCGATGGTTGCGCCTGCGCCGACTTTAACAGGGGCGACTAGGCTTGAGTTACTGCCGACGAAGGCATTATCACCGATGATGGTATTGAATTTATTCACGCCGTCGTAGTTGCAGGTGATGACGCCTGCGCCGATATTGACATCTGCGCCAAGTGTGGCATCGCCGACATAGCTTAGGTGGTTGATTTTACTGCCAAGACCGACAGTGGTTTTTTTGGTTTCGACGAAGTTGCCGATTTTTACCTTGTCAGCAAGTACGGTCTTTGGACGCAGATGTGCGAATGGGCCGATGGTGACGCCTGCGCCGATGGTGCTGTCATCGATCACGCAGTTTGGCTTGATGTGGGTGTTATCGCCGATAGTGGTATTGCTGATGACGGTGCCGGCATCGATTTGTACGCCATTGCCAAGCGTGACATCGCCGATAAAGACAGTGTTGATGTCGATAAAGACATCTTGTCCGCAGGTTAAGCTGCCGCGAATGTCCACGCGGTTTGGGTCGGCGAACTGCACCCCTGCAAGCTGTAGGGCGTGAATTTGGTGGGCTTGATAAGTGCGCTCAAGATTGGCAAGCTGAATGCGATCGTTCACACCTTCGATCTCAAATTCGTATTCAGGCGCAATGGTGGCGATGGCGATGCCGTCAGCGACCGCCATTTTGACGATGTCGGTCAGGTAATACTCGCCTTGGGCGTTGTCATTGCTCAGTGCTGGCAAGTATTTGTGTAGTAGGGCATTGTCCACACAGTAGATGCCGCTGTTGATCTCAGTGATTTGCTTTTGTGCTTCGGTGGCGTCTTTTTGTTCGACGATGGCGACGACTTTACCATTATCACGCACGATGCGACCTAAGCCAAATGGGTTGGCGACATCTAGGGTTAGCATAGAGATGCCGTCAGTATTGGCGGCGACAAGCTTTGCCAAGGTATCGGCTTGGGTTAGTGGCACATCACCGTATAGAATCAAGCTTTTGCCATCGGTCGGTAAGTGTGGCAGTGCCATTTTTACCGCGTGACCCGTGCCAAGCTGCTCGGCTTGCTCAGCGAAAGTCACTGGATAATCCACCAAATCCGCCTTGACCATCTCACCACCAAAGCCATAAATCAGCACCGTGCCGTCTGATTCGACCGCTTGGCAAGTATCCAAGACATGCTTGACCAAAGCTTTACCCGCCAAGGTCTGTAGCACCTTTGGGCGAGTTGATTTCATGCGAGTGCCTTTGCCAGCGGCTAAGATGATGGTGTGTAGCGTCATGGGATTTTCCTTAAAAATTGTTAATCCATCAATTTTAGCAAAAATTCATGAGATTTTGGCAAAATTTTAGATGGCTTTGGTTGTGGTTTTGTATAAAAAATAAAAAACAGGTCGCGTAAACGACCTGCTTGTGGAGCGTAGGAGTGGATGGGTTAGGCGACGCCTTGTAATGGATTGACATTGAAAGTATATAGGAAAATTTTCCACTCGCCATTTTGTTTGGTCATCACGAACACTTCGCGGTTTAGATCGATGACGCTGCGTTGGTCTTTTAGGCTTGTGACCACTGAGCCGAAGTGATGGTGGGTGCGTACCACGGCGGTGTCGCCATTGACCCAAATGCTATCGACAGCGAAGTCGGTGACAAATTTTTCGTTTTTGAATAAGTTGTCATACTGCTGTTTGCGCTCTTGGGTGGTGTCTGCGGTCAGCACTTCGTTCCATTGCGAGTAGCTTTCTGGTGCTGCGAATAAGGTTAGGATGGTTGCGGTGTCACCACTATTTAGTGCATCTTGATAACGGATGATTTGGTTGTACACAGCTTGTTGCTCTTGGGCGATTTTTGGATTGTTGTCAAAACGAAAATCACCGCCAGTTTGGTCTGCTGCTTTGGCTTTTGGGTTGCTGCCTTGTGAGGCAAGGGCTTTTTGGAGTAGATTGCCATTATCAACAGCAAAAGCAGGTGATACAGCTGAGAATGCAACAACGGCTGATAGTAGAGCTGGCATGAATTTTTTCATGAGTATATTCCTTATTTTGGTTATTTTTTGATGATTAAATCATTATTGTGATTATTTATTTTATTTTTATAATAACAAGCAGTGGTTTTTGTTATTGCTTGCTTGTTGGTGCATAGAATACGCCTTTTTGTTGCGCATACAACCATAAAATCGGTGATTTTGTTATATCAATGTACAATAAAACTTACAAGCTGGCAAAAATCTTACAACATGGCGTGAAAAATTACCTATCATTTGCAAAGAGCTTACTGAAGTTTTGCTAATGGATTGGTGAATTTAAAGGGCTAAAAAAACCGCTTTTGGTAAAGCGGTTGGTGGTTAAATCAGGTGGTGTATATGGTTTGATTGTACATTTAGCTTGGCAGAATACCAAACGAAAACAGCCCAATCACCGTAATCATCCCTGCGATGATTCCTGCTAGGACATCGTCCATCATAATGCCAAAGCCACCCGTCAAATGCTCATCCGCCCAGCTG
Organism: Moraxella sp. FZLJ2109; assembly: GCF_024296965.1. Taxonomy (NCBI): domain Bacteria; kingdom Pseudomonadati; phylum Pseudomonadota; class Gammaproteobacteria; order Moraxellales; family Moraxellaceae; genus Moraxella; species Moraxella sp. FZLJ2109. The sequence continues at coordinate 568,860 of NZ_CP101112.1, read as the reverse complement.
ATTGGCGCGGGCTTCAGCACATCAAATACGCGAAATAGCACAAATGCTGTGCCAAAAATCAGCCAAAATTCTGCCGTCATCAGCGTTGCTGTGCTAAGACCGTCCATCTCGTGTAGCACAAATAAACTTGGCAGAAGCGCAAGCCACATCCCGACCCATTCATCCCAGACAATGTGCGGATCGTCATCAATGCCCATCAGCGCCGAAGTCTTGCCACAGATAAAGCTGCCAAAAATAAGCCCCAATGCTGTGGTGGTGACAAACGCCCAAAACCCCGCCAAGACCATTGGAATGGCGATGATCAGTCCGCCCACCGTCCCCCAAGTCCCTGCGGCGCGGCGCGGCAAGCCTGAACCCAGTCCGATGCCCAGCCAATAAATCAGTCGCTCAAAGGCGGTGGCGGTCGGTGGGCAAGGTGGGCAAGTGTTGGCTTTATAGATGTTAGGTTTGGATTGGCTCATGGTTTTATGGTATTGATTGAAGGCTATTTGACGAAATCTCGTTTATAAGCGATGTGATTTTGGATATTGGTCATGGCATCGCGTTCATCCCAGATTTGCAGCTCCCACGGGTAGTAGAAATTACTGGCATTTTTAAAGTACACATGAATACCGATATAGCCATCGACATCGCGCAGATACCAATTTTTTAAGCCATATTTTTCTTTAAAACTATCCAGTTTTTCTAAAATAATCCCAATGTCTTCTGAAGGTAGGACAATTCTTGCACCAAAAATATCATTTAATATATTGTTCACGGGATATTGATTATCTCGGACAAGATAGCGTACAATTTTTGCTTCGATGCTCTCAGAAGTCTTAACTCGATAATAAAAAGTGATGTCTTTGGTATCGGCAAACAGTAGATAATCATTGATGGCTTCGTGTAGATTTAGGCGATATGATAAGATGTGTTCAACCGGCACATTTTTTAGCGTGCGACTTGGGTTGAGTTTTTCTACTTTGCCCGTTTCAAAATAATCTTGGGAGTATTTGGCGTGGATTAGATTGATTTCGCGAATTAGGCGTTCGGTTTTTTCTAGATTTTGACTATCCATTGTACATAATTCCTTAAAAATGCTCCCAGCCTTTCACCTTAAAATCCACCGCCTTGCCATGCTCAAACAGCATCAGACCATCATCAGCACTGATCTGTCCAATCGGATAAATGGGTAAGTGAGCAAAATCAGCCTGAAATTGCGCAAGCTTTGCTGCCGGTAGGGTGAAGCACAGCTGATAATCATCGCCGCCATTTAAAATATGCTGATATTTCTCGGCAAAAGGCAGGGCAGCGACCGTATCAGTACAAGGAATCTGTTCAAGATTTAGCCTTGCGCCCACACCGCTTGCTGTCAGAATATGCCCCAGATCCTGCCCCAGGCCATCAGAGATGTCGATCATGCTATTGGCAAATCCCTTGAGCGCTTGCCCAAGAGCAACTTGTGGCGTCGGATAATCCAGTGCAGCGCGCAAAGGACTTGCCTTGCCTTGCAAAACCTGTGATAACGCCAAGCTTGCCGAGCCAATCTGTCCACTGACACAGATAATATCGCCAAGCTTTGCACCGCTGCGTGTGATGGCAGCGCCTTGTGGTACAAAGCCTGTCGCGGTGATGCTAATGGTGGTGGTCGGCGAATAAGTAGTATCACCGCCGATTAATTTTACACCAAATTCATCGCAGATCTGATACAGTCCATCGGCAAAGCCCGCTACCCATGCGGCATCGTATTTTGGCAGGCTAAGTGCCAGCGTGATGCTGTGTGGTGTCGCGCCCATCGCTGCAAGGTCGGATAGATTTACCGCCACCGCCTTATAGCCCACCGCGTGTGCAGGCGTATCGGTAGGGTAGTGGCGATTTTCCACTATGGTATCGGTGCAGATCACCAACTGATGCCCCATCGGTACATCCAGCACTGCGCAGTCATCACCGACACTGATGGCGATGTCATCTGCTGCCGTATGACGGCTAAAATGCTTGGCGATGAGCGAAAATTCGGACATGGTTGATTTCTTGGCTTGGTATCAGCTTGGTAAAAGATGTTTGGGTTTACGCGTCTTTTTGGGCTTTATGGGCACGCACTTCGGTCTCACGCACGATTTTGGCGTATTGATCTAGCACGGCATTGATCAGCTTGTGTGCATCGGTTGCACCAAAGTGAGTGTTCAGCTGCATGGCTTCATCCAGCACGACTTTGTAAGGGATGTGTAGGCTGTATTTGAGTTCATAAGCGCCGATCAGCAGAATGGCTTTTTCGACGGTATCAAGTGCATCAAAATTACGGTCAAGATGACGAGAGATATCCACAATCAACTCACCTGCTTGCTCAGGAATCTTACGCATCAGCTCATGATAATAGCCAAGATGTACCGTATGCATGGCATTATCCGCACGCGTACGCGCAACGATGGTGTGCGGCTCATTGCCACCGACTAAGGCTTTATCCGTCTTGGCAAGGCGATAATCGGTCAATAGCCACTCGTACAAGCCTTGCAGGGCAAAGCGGCGCGCCTTACGCACGGCAGTATGGGTGGTTTTGTAGCCAGTTTCGGCCAAGGTGATGTCGATGTCAGTCATGATATTCTCGCTTGCAAAAGACAAAATGGGCAACAGTTTTATCGGCAGATGCTGATATGATAAAACAAATCGCGCCAAAGCAAAAGGTGATTGATTGTTAAATAGTGTGGATAGATCCAAAAATGTGCCGCTTAAGCACATTCAAGTGGTTATATATAGTGATTTAACTTCAAAAACCACCAAAACCGTTCGCTCTAAAGTAGTGAGCCTGTCGAACTATCGAAGGGTGGAGTGGTTTTCTGTTCTGGTTCGATTTGGCTTACCACGAACGCAAAAGCTCATATGGCGTATTTTGAATTTAATGAACTATACAAACCAAAAACTTAAAAAGTCAAAAGTGGGCGTGCGCTTGCATCACCCACAATCTTGCGATATAAACGGTATATTAAATCGCTTTTAATACAGAAACCATCTCAAGTGCGGTCAAGGCAGCTTCATAGCCTTTGTTGCCAGCTTTGGTGCCGGCGCGCTCGATGGTCTGTTCGATGTTTTCGGTGGTCAAGATGCCATTGATGACAGGCTTGCCTGAAGATAGCGCCACTTGGCTTAGGCCTTTGGCTGACTCATTGGCGACGATGTCAAAGTGTGGCGTTGCACCGCGGATGATTGCGCCCAATACCACCACAGCATCATATTTATCCGACTCAGCAAGACGCTTGGCGGTCAATGGTAGCTCAAACGCACCTGGTACGCGCACCACATCGATATTCTCGCCTTGTACTCCATGACGCACTAGGGCATCGATCGCGCCTTCTACCAAGCTTTCGACCAAAAAGCCATTAAAACGACCCACGGCGATGGCGATACGCACCGCTGAATTGTCATGCAAAGCACCTTCGATGTGCGTGATGGCGGTTTTTTGAGCAGTAAAAGTTGTCATAATAATTATCCTAAAATTTATAAATGGTTGCGGTTATTTTAACACAGTTTGATGGCGTTTATAAGCAAGTTTTTGCAAATAAAAGTTGCAAAATTGGGCTAAATAGCATTTTTAAAATGCCCCATCTGATCGATGGCTGAATTTACCAAATCAAGCGCACAGGGATATTTTGCGCTGCCATAAATTCTTTGGCTTCTCGGATGGTATAATCGCCAAAGTGAAAAATACTCGCCGCAAGCACCGCGTCCGCACCGCCTTGGATGACGCCATCAGCAAGGTGCTGTAGATTGCCCACGCCGCCTGATGCGATCACAGGGATATTGACGCTGTCGGCGATGGTGCGTGTTAGTTCAAGGTCGTAGCCTTGGCGTGTGCCGTCGCCATCCATGCTGGTGACGAGCAATTCGCCTGCACCGCGCGCGGTCATTTGTTTTGCCCATTCGATGGCGTCGATGCCTGTGGCTTTGCGTCCGCCGTGGGTGAAAATCTCAAAACCCGTACTGCCATCTGCGCGCAGCACGCGCTTGGCATCGATGGAGACGACGATGCATTGATTGCCAAAACGCGCGGCGGCATCACTGACCAAATCAGGATTGGTGATGGCGGCTGAATTGATGCCGACCTTGTCTGCGCCTGCGTTTAATAGATTTCTGATGTCTTCGATTTTACGCACGCCACCGCCGACGGTTAGTGGAATAAAGATGGATTTGGCGATCAGCTCAACGGTGTGATAAGTGGTGTCGCGCCCATCTGATGTGGCGGTGATGTCCAAAAAGGTGATCTCGTCTGCGCCTTGATCGTTGTAGCGTTTGGAGACTTCCACAGGGTCGCCTGCGTCTTTGATGTCCACGAAATTCACGCCCTTGACGACGCGACCATTTTCAACATCTAGGCAGGGAATTAGGCGTTTGGCTAACATGGGAATGTCCTTTGTTTTGGCAAGTTAAATTGTACTTGGCATAAAAATTGGCTGAATTTGCCGTATTTTCAAACATCAATTGCCGTATTATTTATTATAAAATAAAAAACTTTTTTAAATATCAACTTAATAAATAAAATTTATAAGCAACCATCCAAAAATACTTTGGCAATTTTAACAAAGTTTTATTAAAATATCAGCAGTTTTAGTGATTTTGATACGCCAAGGCTTGTTACGCATCAAAACCTTATCTTTTTTTGCCAACCGAAGTGGTGCTTTATGTCTGTTTATACCCATTTGTCTGATGATGAATTTTATGCCTTTTGTGGCTTGTATGGCGTGCCTTTTAAAAAGGCAATTCCGATCGTCCAAGGGATCAAAAATTCCAATTGGTTCGTGCAGACCGATGGCGATGAAGGTGATGCGTTTAGCTATGTGTTCACCTTGTACGAAGAACGCGTGCCTGATGACATCATCAAGATGGCGACCGTGATGCACACGCTTAAAGATGATTTGCCGATCGCTGCACCTTTGATTAAAAAAACCGCCAAAGGTATACACATCGGTGAAGATTGCGTGATGCGCTATGAGAATAAGGCGATTTTGGTTGTGCCAAAATTGGCAGGTGTGCACCCGACAGCGACCACAGTGTCGATGTGTCATGAGATGGGCAAGGCTTTAGCGGTGCTTCATAATACCTTGACAACGCTACAGCCTGCTGAAGAATATGGCGTGCCTTTGTACGACTGGGCAAGAGTCAAGGCGCGCGAAACAGCTTTCATGCCGATTGATGAAGCGCGTCTTATGAATGATATTTGGGATGCGCACGCCAATCTGCCAAGTGATTTGCCAAAGGGTTTGTGCCATTTGGATATGTTCACGGACAATACCTTGTGGGATTTTAGCGGTGATGTGCCGCGCCTGACGGGTCTTTTGGACTTTACCGAAGTGTCGGTGGAGTATTATGTGATGGATGTGGCGATCACCATCAATGATTTTTGTACCACTTGGGGCAATGCCAGTGATGGCGAGAGCGTGAATTTTGACACCGAGAAGATGGCGGCGTTTATCGAAGGCTATGAGTCGGTGCGCGTTTTGACTGCCGATGAAAAAGCGGCACTGCCTGTGATGCTGGCGTATAGTGCAACGATTTTTTGGCTGCTGCGTCTTAATGTCATCCATTATAACCGCGAGCAAGGTCGTACAGGTGATGACATTATGGTGAAAAATCCTGACCTAATGAAACGCTTGGCGAGTTTTCATTGGGGCCGTGTCTGATGTGCCAACTTTTAGGAATGAACTGCAACACCCCAACTGACATCGGCTTTAGCTTTGCTGGGTTTCGTAAGCGCGGTGGCTTGACTGACCATCATGAAGATGGCTTTGGCATTGCATTTTTTGAGAAAAACCCGCACGAAGATGGCGTGGGTTTGCGTCAGTTTCACGATGACAAGCCAAGCCATTCATCACCGATTGCTGATTTGGTGAATAATTATCCCATCCGTGCGATGAATGCCATCGCTCATATCCGAAAGGCCACCCAAGGCAGCAACAGCCTTGCCAATACCCATCCTTTCGTCCGTGAAGTGTGGGGTGAGCAATGGGCGTTCGCACACAATGGGCAGATGACCGACAGCTTCGTTAAGCGCACCGAGCGACTGATGGCAAATGGCAACGCCGAGCATTACACGCCTGTGGGGACGACCGACAGCGAATTGGCGTTTTGCTACTTATTGAACCGCCTAAAAGCCACTTTCAAAAGCCGCCCATCTGATGAAGCTTTGTTTGCTTTTTTGACCGCGCAGTGCCGCTATTTATCTGCCAATGGACTGTTTAACTGCTTGATTTCTAATGGCGATTGGCATTTGGCATATGCAGGCAGCTTGCTATTTTATCTGACGCGCAAAGCACCGTTTGGCGAAGCGAAGCTATCGGATGGCGAGATGACGATCAATTTTCAAGATGTCACCACCGAGAATGATAAAGTCACCATCTTGACCACCATTCCTTTGACCGATAACGAGACTTGGTCGCAGCTTGCGGTGGACGAGTGCTTGATTTTTAAAGATGGCGATGTGGTATTTCGCGATACACCGAGCAAAAAAACTTATATGAGCATCGAAGATGGCATCGCACTTGCGCGTTCGGTCGGGGCGAGTATTTGATGCGATTTGTGCAGGATTTTGCTGCGATTGATTTGTCTGCAGCGTGGCTTGCGCCATTTTTGCCGATGCATTTATCTTTTGCTGATACAGGTAAAACGCCTTTGGCAACTTGGCTGAATGACTATTTTATCAAGCAAAAGTTGGGCCTATACAGCACGCTTGGCAAGTCCCTATCTTTTACTGATCAAAGTGATCTGCCGCACGGTGTGGCGTATGAGTGCTACATCGGTGAGACAGGTAAGATCCCTACGCGTGATAATCTGCACGATTGGTTTGGTGCGAATATCTGGGTGGTATTTCCCAAGTGCAAAGCCATGCTCAATCACCATCACCTAAAGCACCTAGACGATGGTGATACGGACAATGGGCGCAATCGCGTGCGTGATGCCATCACGGTATTTGATGAAAATGGCATCATCGTCGCAGTCAGTGATGAGAAGGTGGGGCAAGCGATTGGCGCAGCGTTGGGGCGGTTTGATTGGCAAAATTCATTGGTCGCACCAAGAGCATTTTGGCATAATCCAAGTGAGCTATCTGACCAAACGCACGCCCAAGCCTTTATCTTTGGTCACGCCCTGCTTGAGCAGCTGATCACACCGCGCAAAAATCTGTGCGCTCATGCGCTGATTGTGACGGTGCGAGCGGAGTTTTTTGAGCATTCATTAAGTGCGCAGTTGGCGTATTTGGATGAGCTTGTCGCGGATAAATTGGATATTTGGCTGAGCCATCCTGCGACCACGCCAAGAGATCTGCAGCCCTTGCCTGTGCTTGGCGTGCCATATTTTTGGCAAGGGCAAGATGATGTATTTTATCAAGATAAATCAGTATTTCGAGAAGGGCGTCGGCGATGATGAAAGTGGCGTTATTTTTGCACTTGATTGCTGCAAGTGTTTGGGTTGGTGGGCATCTGTATCTGCTTGTGCGCCTGATGCCAAATTTTGTTAAGCGAAACGATGTGGCAGGCTTTTTGGCATTTGAAAAAAGCTATGAACCGCTTGGCTTAGCGGCGTTGGGCGTGCAAGTGGTGACAGGGATTTATATGCTAAATAGCATTGTACCGATGATGCTGTGGCTGACGCCGATGGGTTATTTGACCGCGCTGATTCATGCCAAATTGACTTGGCTTGTACTGACGATTATGACCGCTTTGCATGCGCGCTTTCGTGTGGTGGCAAAGCTTGAATCAGGTGCGCATAATGACAAAACGCTTGGACTGATGGCGATTCATGTCGGCTTGATTTGCCTGTGGTCGCTAGGCTTTGTAGCGACAGGAATGGCATTTCGGTATTAATGGGGTGAATTTATTAAAAATAATTGATTGATAAAATTATAAATTTACTCTTTATAAATCCTATTAAAATAACTTCGCCACGCGCACAAGCCCGCGCCAAAAATCCTGATATGGCGGCGCAATGTAAAATAGTACCGCCAATACCGCATATAGACAAGCGTATTGGATCAGCTTGTCTGTCTCAAAGAATTTCAATGCCGTGCCAAAGGATTTTTTCAGTTTCAAGCCAAAAGCATTGACGCTATAAATCTCATCTAAGAGTAAATGAACCATCGCACCGATAAATAACATCGCACCAAATACCCAACTGACAAATGCCGTCAGCTTCAATCCGTAAAACACGCCTGACACCAAAGCCAGTGCAAATACTGCCATGTACGGCACAGAATGCACCATACCGCGGTGCGTAGTCAGGCGGCTAAACAGCTCAAATAAGCCAAATCTTAGGACCAAAAACGCTGTCGCCCATAAAATCAGCGCATCAAGCACCAACTGATCTGCCGAATAGCGATTGGCATATAAAATGGTGATCAATGTCGAGACAATCAGCGATACCGCGAAAAATCCTTGGCTGGCAGGCTTAGAATGCTCAAGGTCAATGTCAGGCAGTAGGCTGCCAAGCGTACCGACGATGGCGCACAGCACCGCAGTGGTGATACCATACAGCTCGGCATAATGGCCACCGCCTGCAATGGCAATGCTTGCCGCTGCGCCCACGCTTAAGTGTGTCTGAAAATTTGCCATAACACCAACCCATCCAACCAAATCACGCACAAACAAAAAAGCCAGTCTGCTATAAGACTGGCGATTTGCTCTCTATCGAGAAGAATATTGGCATCCCATAGGGGATTCGAACCCCTGTTACCGCCGTGAAAGGGCGGTGTCCTAGGCCTCTAGACGAATGGGACGCAAGGTTCGTTATTTTTATTTTTAATCAAAACTTCGTTAGCTCGCCTTGCTGTACTACTTGTACTATCTTCGGCTCGCTGCCTAGTTTTGATTTAAAACTAAAAAATAACTTAATATTTATAGAATGTAAGAAAATGCCTAGGTGATTACATTCTTTGACTAGCTTTGGTGGAGCTAAGCGGAGTCGAACCGCTGACCCCTTGCATGCCATGCAAGTGCTCTACCAACTGAGCTATAGCCCCGTGCTAATGAGTGCGTATTATACAGCAATTTTACCCATCGTCAAGCACTTTTTGCAAAAATTTTATAAAATTGTCATAAAGTTTCTAAGTGATTGATTTTACTACATAAATAAAACAAAACGGCGCATGATACCATACACCGTTTGCATTGGCTTAAGTACGAAAAGATTTATTTAGCAGCTAGGAAGTTTGGCAGTGATTTGTTCTTTTCTTCGAGTTTTTTCAGCTTTTTCTTGCCAAGTCCGCCAAGCACTTCGGTGGCGTGGCGCAGGCGAGCAAGCGTCATATCCGCGCCGATGACATACATTGAGTTCATCACTGGGGTGCTCGATGTGCTGCCAGCGATCGCCACAAAAAACGGCTGCATAAAGTCTTTGAGTTTGATCTCAAAGCTTGCTGCCAAGCCTTTTAGCACCGTATAAATGTTGTCTTCGGTCCATGCAGGTAGGCTCTCTAGCTGCCATGTGGCAAGGTATAAGATCTCAAGCAATTGGTCATTATCAAGGCTCTTATGTGCAAAGTCTTCGGCGCTGACTTCAGGCAGATTTTGGAAATAAAAACCTGCCCAGTTCACCGCATCAGAAAGCAGATTGATGCGTGGCTGAATGGCTTTGGCGATGGCGGTCAGTTTCTCATCATCGCTTGCCCAAGCTAGGATGGTATTTTTTAGATTTTCTACATCCATGGCACGCAGGTATTCGCCGTTTAGCCAGTAGAGTTTTTCGATATCAAAGACAGGGCCGCCCAGTGATACACGCTGGATATCAAAGCTTGCAATCAGTTCATCTAGGGTGAATTTTTCTTGATCATTCGGTAGGCTGTAGCCCATGCGACCTAGGTAGTTCAGCAGCGCTTCAGGCAAGACGCCTGCATCACGGTAGTAGGTGATCGAAGTTGGGTTTTTGCGCTTAGACAGCTTGGATTTATCAGGGTTTCTCAGCAGTGGCATATGGCACAATACAGGCATTTCCCAGCCAAAATACTGGTATAGTAGTTGATGTTTTGGTGCTGATGGTAGCCATTCTTCACCACGCAATACATGGGTGATTTGCATCAAATGGTCATCGACGACATTGGCAAGATGGTAGGTCGGCAGCCCATCGGTCTTTAGCAAAACTTGCATATCGACCTGCTCCCAAGGGATAGTGACTTCGCCACGCAGCATATCATGAATGGTGCAGACACCTTCGCTTGGCACACGCATGCGGATGACATAAGGCTTGCCTTGGGCGACTAGAGCGTCTGATTCTTCACGGCTAAGGTTGGCATAGCGGCCGTCGTATTTGACCGGTAAGCCTTGTGCCATCTGTGCTTCACGCATGGCGTCTAGCTCTTCGGGTGTGCAAAAACAGCGAAACGCATGACCATCATCCAATAGCTGCTGGGCATATTTTTTATAAATTTCACTACGCTCAGACTGACGATACGGTGCGTGTGGACCGCCGACATCAGGGCCTTCTGCCCAACTTAAGCCCATCCATTTTAGCGCGTTTAGAATCATCTGCTCTGACTGTGCTGTTGAGCGCACTTGGTCGGTGTCTTCGATGCGTAGGATGAATTCGCCGCCCATCGACTTGGCAAAAGCTAGGTTAAACAGGGCGATATAAGCAGTGCCAACATGGGGAAAACCTGTCGGGCTTGGGGCGATGCGAGTACGAACTGGACGAGACATAATAATCCTAAAAACGATAAAAAATCAGATAATCATTAGCTAAAAAATTGTGCATTATAATAGCAAATTTTGGCGCATTTTGGTAGCGATGACAAGATTTGCTTGGCAAAAGCCGAAAATTGTTTAAAATCAGCAACAAAAGCATACAAAAAACCGCCACAATTTCCCCAAAAATTCATCAATTACTGCTAAAATAGTAAGGTTATGGTTCCATGATTACATTTGGATATTTATTTTTAATATATAATAAATATTTGTTGTAATTATATGAACAAAAAACTGCTTTTTAAATTGCCATTTTTTTATTGGGAAAATCCATGTCAAGCCAAGATTCTGCCGAATTTAGCCACACAACTGTCCTATTAGATGAGACGGTGGCGATGGTGCTTGGCGCAAAAAAACTTGCCGATGTGCCAAAATCATCGGTATCAGGCGTGTATGTTGATGCGACTTTTGGGCGTGGCGGTCACAGCCGATTGCTATTAGAATATCTGGCGGATGATGCTGTGCTTGTGGTCTTTGACAAAGACCCGCAGGCGATCGCGGTGGCTGATGAGCTTGCGGCGGTGGATCGCCGCGTGAAAGTCGTGCATGACAGCTTTGCCAGTTTGACTGATAGCCTTACCCGTCTTGGCATTGATCAGGTCGATGGCTTGATGGCGGATCTTGGCGTGTCCAGTCCGCAGCTTGATGATGGCGCGCGTGGCTTTAGCTTTATGCGCGATGGCACGGTGGATATGCGTATGGATACGAGCCGTGGTGAGCCTGTGTCGGCATGGCTTGCTCGCGTGTCAGCCGATGAACTTGCTGATGTGTTGTACGAATATGGCGAAGAGCGGCATTCGCGGCGTATTGCGCGTGCGATCAAGGCGATGGAAAATTATGATTCGACCCTTGCGCTTGCTGAGGCGATTAAGCAAGCCCATCCCAATTGGCAAAAGAGTAAGCACCCTGCGACCCAAAGCTTTCAGGCGATGCGTATTTTTATTAATAACGAGCTTGGCGATGTCGATGAGTTTCTTTGTCAAAGCATCGATGCGCTCAAAGCAGGCGGACAGCTTGCGGTGATTAGCTTTCATTCGCTTGAAGATCGCCGCATTAAGCAGTTTTTGCAAAAGCACAGCCGCGGACAGTATGAAGAAGATGCGCACCTGCCCATGCCGCCCATACGCCCAAAATATTTTGGCAAGCCAAAACGCGTCGCCCCAAGTGATCAGGAAGTCAAAGCCAATCCACGCGCGCGTAGTGCATGGCTGCGTGGCGCGATGCGTACGGATGTCGCCTTTGAAAAATAAATGATGTATTTGAGTATTGTTGTGATTGATAACGCCATGAGCCCTGTAGAACAGCCCCAAAAAAAATCCAAATCGCCATCGATCTATGGCGATCATCAGTTGGTGCGCACCAATATTACTAAGGTGCTGCGCTGGATTTTGGCGATTTTGGTGGTGCTTGTGATGTGGACAGGTATCTCTGTGGTGGAGCAGACACAATATCGCCACAAGGTTTATAAGGAAATTCGCACATCGGAGCTGCAGCTACAGGCACTGCGCACTGAAGAACAGCGACTGATGATCGAGCAACAAACTTTCAGCGCCACCCCACAAGTGGCAAGCCGCGCGGTCAATGAGCTGGGTATGTATTTTCCAACAGGGTCATCGCGCCGCGTTTTGACACCGCAAGTCAATCCAATGGATGCCAATGATGCTGCCGACACTGCTAAGGATGCGCAATGAGTAAAGTCAATAAACCCCGCCAATCTACAGCCAGTGTCACGCCGCCATTGCGAAAAGTGCGCACCGTCACTGCCAAAGATGATGAGCGATTACTCAGACGCGCGCTCCGATTTTTCGGCATTGGTCCAAAAAAACGCAAAACCGTCTCTTTGACCGTTGGCAAGAATGATATTCATCGTTATTACATCGTTTGGGGATTAATGGCGTTCGGTTTGACAGGTTTGGTGAGTGGCGCGGTGTATCGCCAAGTGATCGATGCTGATCGCTTGAACGAAAAAGCGGCATTGTACACCACCACCAAGCGTCCGCTCGTCTCATCGCGTGGTTTGATTTTTGATCGTAATAACACGCCACTGGCTGCCAATGCGCCGCTGATTACGGTGTTTTTGGACGCACAGGCTTATGCCGAGCAGTATTATTCACTCAATAAACGCCTACAAACCGCCAGCAACCAAAAAGACAAGGACAAGCTAAGTCGTGAGCTTGATAAGATGGATTTGGTCAAGATCGCCACCGCGACAGGCTATCCGCTCGAAAAGCTACAAGCAGCGGTGAAGATCAATAATAAGCTTGACTATTTGGCTGATGACATTGATATACAAATCAAGGCAGCATTACCGACAGGCAATGGTGTACGCCGCGTGGTGATCCTAAATAAGGTATCGCCTGAAGTAGCCGCACCAGTGCTTGCGCTTGATATGGATAATGTCATCGGATCAGAAAAGCACGATCAACGCTACTACCTACAAGCAGAGCCGAACGCACAGATCATCGGCTTCATCGGTCGCTCCCAAGAAGACGACACGCTGATCGGACGAGCAGGCTTAGAAGCGCAGTTCAATCAATATCTGACGGGTAAAGCTGGTGAGCTGCTCGTCGTCAAAGACCGCCGCAATATGCCGATCAATGCCATCGAAGAAGTGACACCGCAGGTTAAGAGTAAAGATCTGCATCTAACCATCGATGCGCGCCTACAGTATGTGCTGTATAAAGAGCTTGAGCAAGTCGGACGCCTACAGTCGGCGCGTTCAAGCTCAGGCATGGTTGTTGATGTACAAACAGGCGAAGTGCTCGCGATGGGTTCTTGGCCGTCGTTCAACTCAAACAATCTGTCCGAGCGCGATGGTGCAAATGAGCGAAATCGTGCGGTGATGGATGTCTTTGAACCTGGTTCGGTGGTCAAGCCATTTACCGTCGCAGCCGCGCTAGAGTCGGGCAAATACAGCACCAGCTCAGTGATTGACACCAATCCAGGCAGCGTGTTGGTCGGTGGCTATACCATTCGAGATGGCGGTAATTATGGCGCCATCACCTTGGATAAACTCATCCAAAAATCCAGTAATGTCGCCTCAACCAAAATCGCCCTAAGTCTGCCGAATGATGCCATTGTCAATATGCAGCGCAAATTTGGCCTGGGTCAAAAAACCAGTCTCAATTTCCCATCAGAGGCTGCAGGCACAATCCGCACACCGCAGAGTAAAGAAGTCTCACGACGCGCAACCCTAAGCTATGGCTATGGTCAAGAAGTTACCCTAGCGCAGTTGGTGCAAGCTTATGCCACGCTTGCCAATAACGGCATCAAGCAGCCCTTAAGCCTTGTGCGCGATATCGATAAGGGTAAGCCTGAGCGCGTCATCTCAGCACGCCACGCCCAAGAGATTACCAAGATGATGGAGTTAGTCACTGCCCAAGGCGGTACGGGTGCGCGCGCCGCCATCAACGGCTATCGCGTGGCAGGCAAGACAGGTACATCACGCCGTGCCAATCCAAAAGGCGGCTATTATACCGATCAGCATCGTGCGGTATTTATCGGTATGGCACCGGCGTCCAACCCACGCTTTGTCGTGGCGATTTTGGTGGAAGATCCACGTAAGCAGTCATACGCAGGGCAGGTGTCTGCACCAGTATTTCATAATGTCATGAAAGAGGCGTTGCGTCTTTATAATGTCCCTTATGACAAACCGCTGTATGCAGAAACACCTAAGGCTGACACGGCTGCAGCTGATACACCAACCAAAAAACAACCCTAAGAATATCAGAAAGGAAATCTTATGCGCGCAGTGAATTTTAGCGAAGTTATTGAACGAGCAGCTGATATATCCCACACGGTGGCATCAGTAATTGGCTTGTTGCAGTTGCAGTCATGGTTTGCACCAATCTTGACGCATCAGATGGCCAACTTTTGTTTGGATAGTCGCAAAATCAGCGAGCAAGATGGCTTTGTTTTGCTTAAAAGCACAAGCCAAGATGCACAAGCGACTATTGATAGTGCCAATCGCTACATCCAAGCCGTCAAAGATACCGCAAGCTTTATCATCACTGAGTTTGATGCAGATGTACTTGTGCTTGATGGCGTATCCATTCCTGTAGTGAGTCTGCCAACCATTCGCACCATCTTGGGTGATTTGATCGCTGCTCGTTTTCAGCTTGATGAGTCTGTGCCGCTACCGACTGTGATCGCAGTAACAGGCACCAATGGCAAAACGACCGTCAGTCAGCTGATTGCTCAGCTGTGCCAATTATCAGGCATTGATGCAGCGGTGATGGGGACGGCGGGCAATGGTCGCCTTGATCAATTGGTACAAGCGGCAAATACCACAGGCGATGTGCTATTGGTGCAAGAATTTATTTACCAAATGGCGCTTGATGGCGTGAAAGTCATCGCTCTTGAAGCCAGCTCGCATGGACTGGATCAATATCGCTTGCAGGGTGTGCCTGTGGCGGCGGCGATTTATACCAATTTATCGCATGATCATTTGGATTATCATAAGGATATGGATGATTATCGCGATGCCAAAGCCAAGCTGTTTGACAAGACGATTTTCCCAACTTTACAAGTCGGCGTGGTCAATGGCGATGCCGAATGCGCGCTGTTTGATTACCAAAGCGATCGCGGTTATCCAGTTTATCGCTACAGCCAAAAAGACAGCACAGCAGATTTTTTTGCCCAAGATGTCCGCCCAAGTCTTGATGGGGTGGTGATCGATGTGCAGACCTCACAAGGGCTGATGACGGTACATAGCCCATTGCTTGGCTTATTTAATGTCGATAATCTGATGGCAAGCATGGCGGCATTTGCAGCACTATTTCCTAAGCAGGCGGTCAATTTGCCAAATCTGATTACAAGGCTTATCGGTGCGCGTGGGCGAATGCAGCGCGCCGAGTCACAGACAGGCTCATTCATCGTCGATTATGCGCACACGCCTGATGCTTTGGTGCAGGTCTTATCAAGCCTTCGCAAGCACTGTGAAGGCAAGCTTGTGGCGGTGTTCGGCTGTGGCGGCGATCGCGATCGCACCAAGCGTCCGCTGATGACACGCGCAGGGCTTGATTATGCCGATCAAGTGATTTTGACCGCAGACAATCCACGCTCAGAAGAGCCTGCCGCCATCCTAAATGATATGCAGCAAGGCTTAAGCTGTGAAGACCATTACAAAATTCTCATCGAAGCCGACCGCAAAAAAGCGATAGAATTGGCGGTAAAATCTGCAGGCGATCAGGACATCATCGTCATCGCAGGTAAGGGTCATGAGACTTATCAAGAGATCAAAGGCGTGCGTTATGATTTCGATGACTTGGCGATTTTGACCGAGCTGTTGCAACGCTATCACAAATGAATTTAAGCGATTTATAATTTAGTTATTTTAAAAATTTTAAGGCAATATTATGACGATTTCCACCGCCGATAACGGTGCTTATGTCTGGCAAGCAGAGACGCTCAAGCAAGCCACGCAAGGCACATGGCATAAGCTTAATGATGCAGTAATTCAAGCAACACGCATCATCACTGACACGCGTAAAGTGGCAGCAGGTGATGTGTTTTTGGCGATCAAGGGTGATCGCTTCGATGCGCATGAGTTTGTCAATACTGCTAAAGAAAATGGCGCGGTGGCACTGATCGTTGAGCATGAAGTGAACTGTGATTTGCCGCAGCTTGTGGTCAAAAATACCAAGCTTGCCTTGGGTGATTTGGGTAAATATCGCCGTGATCAGCATCCTGATCTGACCGTTGTGGCGTTGACGGGCTCAAGTGGTAAGACCACAACCAAAGAGATGATTGGCGCGATTTTAAGCCAAATTGCACCGACCTTGATGACGCGCGGCAATCTTAATAATGATCTTGGTGTGCCGATGATGCTGCTTGAGCTGAACGATGCACAGCGTTTTGCGGTGATGGAGCTTGGTGCGAATCACTTGGGTGAGATCGCTTATACCGCAGGTCTTGTGCGTCCTGATGTTGCGCTGGTGTTGAACATTGGAACAGCGCATTTGGGTGAGTTCGGTGGGCGTACCAATATCGCGCGTGCCAAGAGCGAGATTTATTCTGCGCTTAGCGACAATGGCGTGGCGATTTTACCATTTGCGGATGAGTTTTATCAAAGCTTGGCGGATGAAGCGGCGAAGTTTACCGAATTATCATTAAGCTTCGGTGAAAAATCTGTACCGCTTAATCAAGCGGGTTTAAGTGATGAAGATCAGGCGATGCTATCGGCTGAAGGCATCGAATCTGTGTTGATGATGGGCGATTTGTTCGCAGATGACATCGAGACTTTCGCCACGCATTGTACATTTACACTAAATACCAATATTGATATTGATGAAGTTGAAAGCTTGCCTGTGCGCCTACCATTCATCGGTGAGCATAATGTCGCTAATGCACTGGCGGCATCGGCAGCGACTTTTGCATTAGGCGTGGATTTGCCGACGATTGTTAAGGGATTAGAGTCTGCGGTAGCACCAAAAGGACGATTGACGCGTATTGAATTTGGCGCGCATACCTTGATTGATGATACTTATAACGCTAACCCAACTTCGATGGTCGCGGCTGCAAAAGTGCTAGAAGTAGAAGAGAATACCAAGATTTTGGTGCTTGGTGATATTTTTGAGCTGGGCGATGCTGCTGACGATGAACATGCCAAATTAGGCAGTGAGCTTGCAGGCTTAGTCATCGATCATGTGCTGACTTTGGGTGATCACATGGCACACACAAGCAGTGCGATCAATCAAGTAAAGCCGATTGCTACGCATTTCACCGACAAGCCAAGCTTACTTGCACATTTACAAGATTTATTAAAAAATACCAATGCGACCGTGCTATTTAAAGGCTCGCGTGGCATGGCAATGGAAACTTTGATTAACGATTTGACCACCATCTAAAATTTAAGGAAAACTTATGCTTTATTGGCTATTACAACAAACAGACATCGCCATTGGGTCATTGACCTTGCGCGCCCTGCTTGCGGTAATTACAGCATTGATTATCGTGATTTTGGGTGGTAAGCCTGTGATCAATTATTTACGCACGCTAAAATATGGTCAAGCGGTGCGTGATGATGGACCAAAAACTCACCTTGCCAAGCAAGGCACGCCGACGATGGGTGGCGTGCTGATTTTGGTGGCGATTGGTCTTGCGACTTTGGCGTGGGCGGATCTGTCTAATCCTTATGTGTGGATTTTGATGGTGGTGATGGTCATTTTTGGCGCTGTCGGCTGGGCGGATGACTGGCTAAAAATCAAGCACAAAAACCCACAAGGCTTGATCGCACGCAAGAAGTATTTTTGGCTGTCGGTCGGATCGCTGTTTGCAGGTGTGTCACTGTATCTGCTTGCCAGAGAGCAAGATGCCGCGACAATGATCGCCATGCAAGATATGCTGATTCCGCTGTTTAAAGATGTAGTGATTCCATTTTCGGCACTGCCTTTGGGTATTGGGTTTATCATTGCGACTTATTTTGTGCTGGCAGGCTCGTCAAATGCTGTGAACCTTACTGATGGCTTGGATGGCTTGGTGATTTTGCCTGTGGTGATGGTGGCAGCTGGTCTTGGCGTGTTTGCTTATATCTCAGGTTCGGCGAACTATGCTGATTATATGCATGTGCCGCACATTGCTTATAATGCTGAAGTGACCATCGTCTGTGCGTCGATCATTGGTGCAGGTCTTGGGTTTTTGTGGTATAACGCTGCGCCTGCAGATGTCTTTATGGGCGATGTTGGTGCGCTGTCATTGGGCGGTATGCTTGGTACGATCGCGGTGATGACGCGCCAAGAGCTTGCCTTTGCCATCATGGGCGGTATCTTTGTTGCTGAAGCATTGTCGGTGATTTTGCAAGTTGGCTCGTATCGCCTGCGTAAAAAACGCATTTTCCTGATGGCGCCGCTGCATCATCATTTTGAAGAAATGGGGCTTAAAGAAACCAAAGTCGTCGCGCGATTCTACATCGTCTGTATCATTTTGGTGGTTTTAGGTTTGATGACTTTAAAATTAAGATAATTTAATATTAAAGATAAATTTATTAACCGCTTGCCGATTGGGTGAGCGGTTTTTTGATTATGTGTCAGTATGGTAGCGCAAGCCATCCAAAGCCCTTGGTTTGGCATGATGGGGTGATTTGTGATACACTTAGCCTTTGATTTAGCCATACGATATTTTTATAAATTAATAATAATTAGAAGATTTAATATGAGTAAAGCAACACAACGACAAGCGACCGACGCTCCATTTCCCGTATTGTGGGTGATGATGCTTGGCGTGATGGTCGCCATTGGACCATTGGCGATCGATATGTACTTGCCTGCTTTGCCGCGCATGGCGGATGACTTTGGGGTGAGTGTCGGTAATATTTCTAAGTCTGTTCCTGCTTATTTCATTGGGTTGGTGCTTGGGCAGTTGTTCTATGGTCCGTTCAGTGATCGGGTGGGGCGTGTCAAGCCGATGTATCTTGGCATGACGATTTTTGTTGCGGCATCCATCGTCTGCGCCACGACCGATCATGAATATGTGCTGTTTGCTGCGCGTACGGTGCAGGCTTTGGGCGCGTGCGTGACAGGGGTGGTGACGCGTGCGGCAATTCGTGATACGCTCAATCCTGTGCAGTCGGCGCGTGCGTTTAGTCTGATGGTGCTGGTGATGGGCGTTGCGCCGATTCTTGCGCCTAGTTTGGGTGCGGCGATTTTACAAGTAACCGACTGGCACGCGGTGTTTTGGTTCTTGGCAGGTTATGGCGTTTTATTGATTGTTTTGACTAAGTTTTTTTTAAAGGAAACTTTACAGCCTGAAAACCGCAATACACAGCCGATCACCGCGACACTGTCGCAATATGTAGATCTGTGCAAAGACAAAACCTTTATCATTCCAGCTTTGGCGGCAGGGTTGTTACAAGGTGCATTTTTCATTTACCTGTCGGCATCCAGCGAATTATTCATGGTGAATTTCGGTCTGACCGAGCAGCAGTTCGCCATCGCCTTTGGTGCCAATGCCTTTGGATTTATCGCTTTGACGCAGGTCAATCAATTCTTGACCAAGCGATTTCGTCTGGTGCAGCTACTAAGATTCGGCGCGGCAATTCAGCTGATCGCGGCAAGCTGCTTATTGGTATTGGGGCTGATGTTTGGCGGTGAAGCCAATCTTGTTTTGGTGTTTTTGAGCATTTTTTGTTGCATCGCAGGGCTTGGCTTTACGCAGCCGAACGCAGGCGCGATCGCACTGGCTTATCAAAAGCACCGCGCCGGTATGGCAAGTGCATTACAAGGCTCGCTACAATTTTCGGTGGGGATTTTTGGCGGTTTGTTAATTGGCTTGTTTGATCTAAATGTCGTGCCGCGATTGGGTATTGTGATTTTTGCCTTGGTCGTCATTGGTGCGCTGTTGGTGTATCGACTTGATCCTAAGCTTGATCTATCGACGATGGATTAAGTCACCAACTGGCAAGAAAAATTTCTCATCACCCAAGCCTTGTACACGAGCTTGGGTGAGTGCTTTTAGGCGATCTAAAAACTCTGCTCTTGGCAATAATTGCGCACCTAAGCTCATCAGATGCGGATTTTCCAATTGGCAATCGACAAGTGTAATGCCCGCCTGCTGACACAGATGCATCAAACCCCAAAAGGCGATCTTTGATGCATCGGTGCGTCTGTGAAACATACTTTCGCCACAAAATATCGCGCCGATATTCACGCCATATAAGCCGCCGATCAGCTCGCTATCAAGCGGTGCACCTTCCCAAATCTCAACGCTTACCGCTACACCAAGCGTGTGTAAATCTGCGTAGGCTGACTTCATCGTATCGCCGATCCAAGTCTCATCGGTATAACTGCGCGGCTGACTGCAGGCATCGATGACAGCATCAAAGACAAGGTTGGTGGTGAGTGTCCAAGGTTGTTTTTTGGCAGTGCGGACTAGGGATTTGCTTGGCGTGAATTGATCAGGCATGAGTACACAGCGCACATCAGGCGACCACCAGCAGATCGGATCATCATGATTGAACCACGGAAACACGCCTGAGCGATAAGCATGAAGCAAGGTAGGTACGGACAGATCACCGCCCGTGCCAAGAAAGCCATCCACCGACTGCGCCATCGCCCCTGTAAAATCAAATGGGCAAGTATCGGCAAGCGCGTGCAAGCGTAATAAGTGATCGGCAGCAGAATGAATGTCGGTCATGATGGATTAATGGTAAAGGCCAAATGAGAAGTGTGCTATAAAAAGGTGATTGTAGCAGATTTATAAGATGGATAAAACAAAAAAGCCTTGCTCATTGAACAAGGCTTTTGGCTGATGGCTTATACCAAAGCGTCTAAATACTTCTCAGCATCCAACGCTGCCATGCAGCCCGTGCCTGCTGAAGTGATGGCTTGGCGATAGATATGATCGGCGACATCACCAGCGGCAAAGACGCCTTCGACACTCGTTGCGGTCGCATTGCCATTTAGACCGCTATTGACGACAATATAGCCATCTTTCATGGTTAGCTGACCTTCGAACAAGCCTGTGTTTGGCTTATGTCCGATGGCGACGAACATACCCATGGTGTCAATTTGTTTGGTGCTGCCATCGATGGTCGATTCGATCACCACGCCAGTTACGCCCATTTCATCGCCGATGACTTCTTTGACTTGATGATTCCATTCGATTTTGACATTGCCGTTTTTGACTTTTTCAAACAGTTGATCTTGTAGGATTTTTTCTGAGCGCAGGCTATCACGACGATGGATTAGGGTCACTTCACTTGCGATGTTAGACAGATACAAGGCTTCTTCAACGGCAGTATTACCGCCGCCAATGACCACAACTTTTTGATTTTTATAAAAAAAGCCATCACAGGTAGCGCAAGCAGAGACGCCTTGACCCATGAATTTTTGTTCAGATTCCAATCCCAGATACTGCGCGGTCGCACCCGTTGCGATGATCAGTGCATCACAGGTATAAGTGCCGTTATCACCAGTTAGGGTAAATGGGCGGTTCTGTAAATCGACTTGATTGATGTGATCATAGACAAGCTCAGTGCCGAATCGCTCCGCGTGCGCTTTCATGCGATCCATCAGACCATTGCCTGTCAAACCATGCGCATCACCTGGCCAGTTATCGACTTCGGTGGTGGTGGTCAGCTGACCGCCGACCTGCAGACCTGTAATGATGACAGGTTTTAGATTGGCGCGTGCAGCATAGACAGCGGCTGAATAGCCAGCAGGCCCTGAGCCTAGGATGATTAAGCGGTGATGGTTTGACATGGTGATTCCTATGGTAAAAATTGTTGTGAAAAATACCTTTGAAGTATATAAGATATGATGGGCAAATTACAAGCCATCTTGACAAATAACCGCGATTGACAAGATTAATCACCATGTTATTGATGATACATCGGTGACAAAATTCACCGCATCAGTGTATATATTGATAAGTAAATATTGATAAAAATTTAAAAAAATACGATTTTTATCATAAAAATACCCATAAATAACAAAACTCATTGGTAAAAGTCGATAAATTGGCTATAATGAACAGTTCTCTTGATGGATTTGTTCTTATCGGGCATGGATTGGTATGAACAGTCATCAAAATCGCTTTATCCTTGCGCACCCATCACGCGCCATTTACACCCTTGATTGCAGTCATGAAAACTTTTGAACAAAAGATACAGCAAAATCCCACCGTTCGCTATTGGCGCAAAAAGCTCCCAAGTCTAAGACAACTGGTGCTTGGCACAATCGGCGTGGCGGCGTTTGGCTATCTGTTCGTAAGCCTGCTGTCGTACAATCCTGCCGATCCTGCGTGGTCGCATGTCAGCTCTGAGACGAGCGTGACCAATGTCGGTGGGGCGATGGGTGCATGGATTTCGGACATTTTGCGTACCTTTTTTGGGTGGGCGGCGTGGCTGTGCGTGCTGTTTTTGGCGTATGAATTGTTGCGCTTGATCGGTTTTCGCACCAAGGTGATGTGGCCGATTCGCTTGCTTGCCTATGGGTCGCTGATGAGTTCGGTGGCGGCACTCGTGGCATTGGGTGTCAGTCTGCACAATGAAACGCTTGCACCTGTCATCGGTGGCGTATTCGGATTTGAGATGCAATCGGCACTGCGCGCAGTGATTGGACAAGCAGGAACAGCGGCGTTTTTTCTGCTATTTACCATGATCGTGGCAGGGCTGACCTTTGAGATTCGTTGGCGATCGGTGTTTGCATGGTTTTGGCAATGGTTATTGCCATCGCGCCAAAAATCTGCGGATAAACAAGACGATACCGATGTGCTGCTTTTGGATGAGTGTGATGAAGAAGAACAAGATGCCGAAGCGGTGGTGTATCAGCCGCATGATCATCGCGGCGCGTTTGAGAGTTTTGTTAAGCATTCAGGTGTCCAAGATGATCTAAAAGCCATCTTGGCAAATGAAGCACAAGGCGAGACCAAGCCTGCAAATGAATCGCGCTTTAGCCAAATCGCCCGCCAAGCGATCTCTAAATCGTTCTTGGGCGGTCGCAGTCAAGCTGATACCGCAAAGACAGCCACTGCCAAGCCTGCGATTGCTGATGATACGCTATCGACAAGCCAAAATCAGACAGTCGCCAAATCAATCACCAAATCAGCTACCAAACCTGCATCAGCACAGACGAATACGCATGATGATGCAGATGATGTCATTACGGCGAAAGTTGATCCATCAGCGTCTGCCAATCCTGCATTTGATATGGCTTACTCTGATAAGGCAGATGCTGACTTTGCTGATGAGTCGTGGGCGGATGATGATTGGCAAGATGATGTGGCTGATCAGCACGCCACAAAGCCTATCGCGCGCGCTCATACGCAAGCGCACAGTGCTGATGATATCGATGATTTTGCTATTGATGATGTGGATGAAGATGATGAATTGTCAGCGGCAGAACCAGCCAAGCCAAAATCACGCGCCATGGACACGCTCAGCTATCGCTTGAGCCTGACACCAATTCCTGAGCTTGATTTGCTTGATCTACCTGAATATGACAATAAACCTGTGGTGAGTGAAGCAGAGCTTGCCCAAGCATCAGAACTGCTTGAGATCAAGCTACAAGAATTTAACATCAAAGCCAATGTCATCTCTGCGATGGTCGGTCCTGTGGTGACGCGCTTTGAAGTGGATCTGGCACCAGGTGTCAAGGCAAGCCGTGTCAGCCGTGTGGCGCAGGACCTTGCACGCTCGATGTCTAAGGCATCGCTACGCGTCGTTGAAGTCATCCCTGGTAAGCCATACATCGGTATCGAAGTGCCGAATAAAGAACGCGAGATGGTGCGCTTGATTGAACTGCTTGATACACCAGATTTTCGCGATCCTGATAAGCAAATCGCCATCGCTGTCGGTAAAGACATCGGCGGTAAACCTGTGATCGCTGACCTTGCCAAAGCACCGCATATGCTCGTGGCTGGTACGACAGGTTCAGGTAAGTCGGTTTTGGTAAACTCATTCCTACTCTCGATGCTGCTCAAATACACACCAGATGAGCTAAAATTGGTGTTAATTGACCCGAAACAGCTTGAGCTTGCCAACTATGGCGATATTCCACATCTATTGACCCCTGTGATTACCGATATGAAAGATGCGGTGGCGGCACTGACTTGGTGTGTCAATGAAATGGAGCGTCGCTATCAGCTGATGAGTAAACTGCGCGTGCGTAAGATCAGTGAATTTAACAAAAAAGTAGAAAATGCCGAGCGTGCAGGCGAGCCGATTTATGATCCGCTGTGGCAGATCAATGACAGCGTCAGCCAGTCTAAGCCACCAAAATTAAAGCCATTGCCGACTATCGTCATCGTCGCTGATGAATTTGCGGATATGATTATGCAGCTTGGCAAGACTGCCGAAGAGCCAATCGTCCGCCTTGCCCAAAAAGCGCGTGCAGCAGGCATTCATTTATTACTTGCCACTCAGCGTCCGACTGTGAATGTCGTCACAGGTCTGATCAAGGCGAATGTGCCAGCGCGCGTTGCCTTGCGTGTCAATTCAAAAGTCGATAGCCGTACCATCATCGAAGAAGGTGGCGCAGAAGATATGCTCGGTCATGGCGATATGATGTTCATTGGACCGGGTAAAAATAACCCTGAGCGTATGCACGGCGCTTATGTTGATGATGATGAAGTGAACCGCGTCTGTGATGCGTGGCGTGAGCGTGGCGCACCTGACTATATCGATTTGTCTGACAGCTATACTTTTGAAGGTGAAGGCAGTGGCGAGATGGGCAGTGGTGGCGTCGGCGCGGATGAGCTGTACGAAGCGGCGGCGGCGTTTGTCGTGGAGACACGCAAACCATCGATCTCAGCAGTGCAGCGTAAATTCAGTGTCGGCTATAACCGTGCTGCGCGTCTGCTTGACCAAATGGAAGAGCGTGGCTTGGTCTCGGCGATGGACCACAGCGGTAAGCGTCAGCTATTGCTATAGGATGGTATATGGAATTATCTAGCAGTACCATCGCCATCTTGGTGGTGCTTGGTGTGGCGGGTTTATTGATTGGTAATTTTATGGCGGCGCGCCCCCATGCCCAAGAATCGCGCGTGGCGGATTTTCGCTTGATGGCACGCCAAAAATGCATTATGCCAAAGCTTGTTGCGTGTCCGGCTTGGCTGATCGATGCTTATGGTGTGCTTATGCCTACACACGATACCAGTCACAAAGCACCGACGCCATTGATCGCACAGTATAGCTTCGTTGATGATGCATGGCTGCTACCGATGGCATATTATCAAGCCAGTGATGGCGTATGGCAGCTTACAGATCAAGGGCAGATCAATACACCAAAGGCAGCGCGCCAAGCCCAAGTGCTGCACGGCACGCCGATTGAACTGTCTGATGAGATCGCGCGCCGTGTTTTGGGATTGTCCATTAAAGCTAACAGCATTGCTTTATATTGGCTCGATGACAAATACCAACACAGCCTAAAAGCACATAAGCTTGACAAGGTGCGCGCTGATGCGGATTTGATGGCGCTACAAGCAGCGTTTATCAGTTGGGCGGAGCAAGTGCAAAATGCCAAATAGCCCAAACGGCGATGATTTTTGATGAGATATTAACAATTTTTCATGAAAAGATTGACATTTGGATAAAAATTTCGCTAAAGTAATTGACAAATGCGATTATACGCCCTATATAATGCACTCTGCTAGACAATTGCGATAGATTTTTCTGCACGGATGGCAGTATTTTTTTAATTTTTTGATATTTTAATTTTAAGGCAAACGACATGGCAAGCACCAAAAAAACCACGACCAAAGCTGCGGCAAGCGCGACCACAGCCAGCGCCAAGGGCAAATCCTTGGTGATTGTGGAGTCGCCAGCCAAAGCCAAGACAATTAATAAATATCTAGGCAATGATTATATCGTGCGCTCAAGCGTCGGTCATGTGCGCGATTTGCCAGTCGGTGGCACGACGACCAAAGCTGCCAAAGGTGAAGATACAGGACTAAGCCGCGAAGAAAAAGCCCAAAAAGCCTTAGTGCGCCGCATGGGTGTCGATCCTGAACACGGCTGGAAGGCGGTGTATGAAGTTTTGCCGAACAAAACCAAAGTCATCCGCGAATTAAAAGCCCTTGCCAAAGACGCCGATAAAATCTATCTGGCGACGGACTTGGATAGAGAAGGGGAAGCGATCGCGTGGCATTTGCAAGAAGTCATCGGCGGTGATGAGAGCAAATACAGCCGCGTGGTGTTCAACGAAATCACCAAATCAGCCATCCAAAATGCTTTTGAGCATCCTGACAAATTAAACATCGATCGTGTCAATGCTCAGCAAGCGCGCCGTTTCCTTGACCGCGTGGTCGGCTTTATGGTTTCGCCGCTTTTGTGGGCGAAAATTGCCCGTGGACTGTCAGCAGGGCGTGTGCAGTCGGTGGCGACGCGCTTGGTGGTTGAGCGCGAACGCGAAATCCGTGCTTTTGTGCCTGTGGAATATTGGGAAATTCACACCAATAATACCGCAGCGGGCGAGACTTTGCGCCTAGAAGCGACCAAGCAAAACGGCAAAACGCTCAAGATGGGCAATCAAGCCGATGCTGACGCGGTGGTGCAGATTTTACAAAATTCGCCGTTTGTCGTCTCAAGCATTGATGAGAAACCGACACAATCGCGTGCATCAGCACCGTTTATCACATCAACACTACAGCAAGCAGCAAGTACGCGCTTGGGCTTTAGCGTCAAAAAGACCATGATTTTGGCGCAGCGACTGTATGAAGCAGGTCACATTACCTATATGCGTACCGACTCGACATTCTTGAGTCAAGATGCGCTCAATTCGGTGCGCGGTTATATTAGCCAAAATTTTGGTGATGCTTATCTGCCTGAAAAGCCGAATTTTTATGGCAATAAACAAAATGCCCAAGAAGCGCACGAAGCGATCCGCCCATCATCTGTAGCGGTCAAATCATCACAGCTGACCAGTATGGAGCGTGATGCTCAGCGTCTGTATGAGTTGATTTGGCGACAGTTTGTGGCGTGTCAAATGACGCCTGCACGCTATCAGTCGGTGAATCTGCTGGTTACAGCAGGTAATGTCGAGCTCAAAGCCAAGGGTCGTACTTTGGTCTTTGATGGTTATACGCGCGTGCAGCCACCTGCCAAGAGTGATGATGTGTTATTGCCTGCGGTGAAAGTGGGTGAGACCTTGCCATTGATCAGCATTGAGCCATCGCAGCATTTTACTAAGCCGCCTGCGCGCTATAGTGAAGCCAGTCTTGTCAAAGAGCTTGAAAGCCGCGGTATCGGTCGCCCATCGACTTATGCGTCGATCATCTCCACCATCCAAGAACGCGGCTATGTCAAGCTAGAAAACAAACGCCTATATGCAGAGAAAATGGGCGACATCGTCACCGAGCGCTTGGTCGAGAGCTTCCCTGATTTGATGGATTATGCCTTTACCGCAGGGCTTGAAGATAAGCTAGATGAAGTGGCGGTGGGCAGTGCGAATTGGAAAGCGGTTTTGGATAAGTTTTATGATGGCTTTAAAGCCAAGCTTGAGACTGCCAAATCAGCAGGCGGTATGCGTCCAAATGACCCAACCAATGTACCAGAAATCCACTGCGATCTGTGCAGCCGCCCCATGCAGGTGCGTACAGGCAGCACGGGTGTGTTCCTTGGCTGTACAGGCTATAATCTACCGCCAAAAGAGCGCTGCAAAGGCACAAAAAACCTAATGCCAGTCTCGGCATTTGAATTTGATGCCGATGATGAAACGGCTGAAGTCAATGCTCTTATGGAGAAAAAACGCTGTCCAAAATGCAATACCGCGATGGATGGCTACATCGTCGATGGTGGTCTTAAGCTGCATATCTGTGGTAATAACCCTGACTGCGATGGGCATTTGCTTGAGACAGGCGTATTTGAAGTGGGTGGCGCGACCAATGATGCACCGACCATTGATTGCGATAAATGTGATGGGCAGATGGAGCTGAAAACCGGTCGTTTTGGTGCGTATTTTGCGTGTCGTAAGTGCGATAATACGCGTAAAGTGCTCAAAAATGGTCAGGCGGCACCGCCGCGCATGACGGCGATTGATATGCCTGAGCTGCGTTCACAGAAGTTTGATGATCATTATGTACTGCGTGAAGGGGCGGCAGGTCTGTTCTTGGCAGCATCGAAGTTCCCAAAAGTGCGCGAGACGCGTCCGCCGAAATTGGCTGAACTGCGTGCCATCAAAGATAAGCTTGAGCCAAAATTCCATTATCTGTTTGATGCGCCTGATGTCGATGATAATGGCAATCCAACCATCCTGCGCTGGAGTCGCAAAAATACTGAGCAGTATGTCGGCTCAGAAAAAGATGGCAAAGCCACGCGATTTGCCCTAGTTTGGCGTAATGGCGCTTGGGTGCAAGAGTGAGTGTTGTTTAAGTGAGAACCGCTTTATCGCAATGATAGGGCGGTTTTTTATTGGCTAAAATTTATCAAATTTCCCTAAAGCCATCATTTGTCAAAAACAAAACCCTGCCAAATGGACAGGGTTTGCCGCTGATCAACCGATCAAGTCGATTTGCGATCAGGCAGGCTGATGTTCATTTCTAGAACATCGACGCTGTCTTCGTGGCGGTGATTGATGTTCAGATCATCGATATTGACGCCATTGACATATTTGCCGACGACTGCCAAGATTTCGCGCTTCATCTGCTCGATACGCTCGGCGGTTAGGCGAGTGTTTAGGCGGTCATGGCTTGCGACGATGACTTTTAAGCGGTCTTTGGCGATGTCAGCACTGCTTTGGCTGCTTGTGCCGCCACCAAATAGCGAGCTCCAAAATCCCTTTTTCATCATTAACCCCCAAACAGTCGTTCAAAGAAACCTTTTTTCTTCACTTCTAGGTGGCGAAGTGGCACTTCTTCACCCAAGAAGCGCGCGACGATGTCTTCGTAGCATTGACCTGCTGGCGAGTCACTGAAGTTGATCACTGGCGTACCTTGGTTTGATGCATCAAGGACGGCATTACTCTCTGGGATAACGCCGATCAATGGCACGCGTAGGATTTCGTCAGCGATGGTGTGGATGTCCATCATTTCGCCATCAACCACGCGCTTTGGATTGTAGCGGGTGATGACTAGGTGCTCGCGCACGCTGCCACCTTCTTCGACTTTCTTGGTGCGGCTTTGTAGGATGCCGATGATGCGGTCAGAGTCGCGTACTGATGAGACTTCTGGGTTGGTGACGATCAGCGCTTCGTCAGCATGATACATGGCAAGCTGTGCGCCGCGCTCGATACCTGCAGGGCTGTCGCAGATGATGTAGTCAAATTCTAAATCTTCGCTCAGCTCTTTCATCACTTTGGCGACGCCTTCATCGGTCAGTGCGTCTTTGTCGCGCGTCTGTGATGCTGGTAGGATGAATAGGTTTTCGTATTGCTTGTCTTTGACCAAAGCTTGGGTCAGCTTGGCATTGCCGCTGATGACATCGACAAAGTCATAAACGATGCGGTTTTCGCAGCCCATGATCAAGTCAAGATTACGCAGACCCACATCGAAGTCGATGATGACAGTTTTAAAGCCACGCTTGGCAAGACCTGCGCCAAATGATGCGCTGGTAGTGGTTTTGCCGACGCCACCTTTACCTGAAGTTACTACGACGATTTTTGCCACAAGGCACTCCTTAAATTACATAATTCAGCTTAAGACAGCATGGGGTAAATCTATCTGAAATCATACTGTCATAATTTTGCTTTAGCATAGCATATTTGGCGGCTTTCATCAATTGGCAGGCGGTGATAATTGTGCAGATTTGCATAAAATTTATGAAAATTTTAAACCATCAATCCGACAACTTTCACCGCACTGTATAAAATGCAATCACGCCAATTGTCAGGCAAGAATTTATGAAGAAAATTAATATAATTTTAATAAAAATTTATCATCAAAGCTGGGTCAATAGCGTAAATACCAAGCCTTGGTTTTCATCATAAGTCACTTGCACTGCCTGATCAATCATCTCAGGTGGAATGGCATCGCGTAGGCAATAAGTGCCAGCGACCGAGACCAATGATGGGTTGAATTTTTGGCAGAAAATACGCGCGTTTTGATCGCCTGTTGCGCCTGCGACCAAGCGACCCAAGCCGCGACCATAGATGTGCAGGCTATTATCGGTGATGGCTTCAGCGCCGTCATTGACACCGCCGATGACGGTCAAATCGCCGCCAAGGTGCTGCAGACTCTGACCTGAACGCAGCATTTGTGTGTGGATCGCACTTTTGATCTGCAGGCTGTGATCTTGGGCGGTGGTTAGGGTAGTGCCTTGCTGGGTGCTTGCTGCCGCTGCAGAAATCGGCGCATCGCTTGGCGCGGTATCGGCGCTCTTATTGGCTGATGTGTCTTCTGTGCGCGCCATAGGTTTTTCGGCAGTCGGGCGGATGCTGTCGGTATTTGGCAGGCGTTCGATGCGCTTGCCATCGGCTGGGAAAATCGCCAAACGCAGTTCGCGCGCCTGATCATCAAGCTCGCCGCTGACCACACCAATCGGCTGCACATTCAGTAGCCACAGCATATCCACCAAGGCATCGAGCTCAAGATCAACTTCACTGTCAATAACGATTGGCAAGCCATCGGCGATCGGATTGTCTTCTAGCACTTTGGCAAGCTCGGTGCGAATTTGCCCAAGGTCATTGTGGGTGATTTTCAGACGGCTAAAGGTCAGCATTTTGCCAAAAAGGGTGATGGCGGGTTGGCTCATAAATTCATTTCCATATTGCGCAAGATTATTTCTATTACAAAGAGAATTTAGAAAAACAATCATTGCTATCAGGTTGATTTAATGGCATTGATTGTAGCATTTTTTTAACCATGAAAAAACCTTGGGGCGTGCCAAACTGTGATATTTGTCATGAAAAATGGTGAAAGTCTGCCAAATTTTTTGCGAAAATGCAAATCACAGTATAAATATTCGCCGCATCCCAATTTAAAGGCAAAAATTTTGCTTGACAAGGGCGATGAAATAGGGTTTAATATGCACCACTTTGGCGTGATAGCTCAGTTGGTAGAGCAACGGATTGAAAATCCGTGTGTCGGCAGTTCGATCCTGCCTCTCGCCACCATATTAAAAAGACCTTTTGTGATTGCAAAAGGTCTTTTTTATTGCGCGTTTGGTTGTTGCGCGTTTGGTGGCGCGGTGGTATATTTTAAGTGGTTAAAATTATCTGTGGGCGTGTGGCAATGTTTCTTTGCAAAATCTTTTTTAAAATCAAATGCTTGTAAATTTTCTACTTAATAATATGCGAATCTGGGTGATTTTAAGCTTATTAATGATAATGTCGTGCAATTAATTTAAAGGTATAATTTATTTAAATAACTTAACAATACAAGAATGAAACTGATGACAAATTCTACTAAGACCTTATACTTATTTGTACCTGCCACGCGTCTTGATCGAGTAGCAAAAGCAGCGGCAACGGGTGCAAATGTCGTGATCATTGATCTTGAAGATACGGTGACTGATGCACAAAAAACGGATGTGCGCGCCGATCTGATTGTCTTTGATCAATCAAGCGAGCATCGCTATTGGCTGCGTGTCAATGCCAGTTACAGTCCTGATCATGCTTATGATCTAGATTGTGTGACAAATCTTAACCATGTCGATGGCATCATCCTACCAAAATGCCAAAATGCTGAGCAGGTCGAGCATTTGTATCAAGCGTGTAATCTGCCTGTGATTGCTGTGATCGAAAATCCTGTCGGTGTGGCAAATATCGCCAAGATTGCAGCGGCAAAAGGCTTGTATGCGATGAGTTTTGGTTGTTTAGATTTATTACACTCTCATGGCGTGCGTATGGGGTCAAAGGCGGCAGGTGTGCTGTTTGATAAAATTCGTACCGATCTGCTCATACATTCACTTGCCAATAGTGTGCATCCGCCGATTGAGACAGTGTTTGTAGATTTTAATGATGAACAAGGCTTGATGGCGTGCGTGCGTCATTGGGCAGATTTTGGCTTTGGTGGACAGATGGCGATTCATCCTAAGCAGATTGCCATCATGCAAAAAGCACTGTCCATTAGTGAAGATGAGCTAAACTTTGCCAATAAAATCCTAGCCGAATATCAGCGCACAGGCGATAGCGTTTTTGCCATTGATGGCAAGATGGTGGATTTGCCATTGATATTGTGGGCAAAGCAGATTTTGGGGACCAATTAATAAAATCATCGCTATTACGCGCGCTCAGTCATGATGGCGATGCTTTGGCTGATATCACCCAAGCCTTGTGCGACCATAAACAGTCGATCCACACCCAAAGCAATGCCGCTACAGGCGGGTAGATCGTCACACGCAGCGATCAGATGATGATCCATCGGCATGATCGGCAGACCCAATGTCGCACGCTGCTCATTATCCGCGTTAAAGCGCGCGGCAAGCTCTGCACCATTGGCAAGCTCATCGTAGGCATTGGCGATCTCGATGCCATTGATATACAGCTCAAAGCGACAAGCAACCTGACGCCCGTCATCATCAGTGCGCATCTTGGCAAGCGATGCTGTGGCAGGTGGGTAGTCATAAATCAGCGTAGGCGTATCTTTACCCAGATTTGGCTCAACACAATGGCTGAATAATAAATCCAACCAACCTTGATGATCATCGCCCATATCCAGCGCAATGCCATGGCTGATGGCAGTGTTTTTTAAGGTTGTGATACTTGCGGATAAAGGATGAATGCCAAGCGCATCGATGAATGCTTGGCTGTAGGTTAGGTGGTGAAACTGGATTTCTTGATTCAGTAGTATGCTGATTAGATCTTGCAGTTCATTGCTTAGCATTTCTAAATCAAAATCAGGGCGATACCATTCAAGCATAGTAAATTCAATGTTGTGCTTATGCCCTTTTTCATTATCCCGAAACACTTGGCACAGCTGATACATCGGTACTTGATAAGTGGCAAGCAGCCGCTTCATGGCGAACTCAGGTGAGGTATGCAGATAGCCGGTTTTTGGGCGACCTTGTTGATGAAAATTCACCAATACCGATTCGATAAATACATCGGTATTACCACGATTGGACAAAATCGGCGTAGTGACTTCCATGACATCACGCTGATAAAAAAACTCTCGAATCTTGCGTAAAAATGCTGCCTTTTTTTGGGCATTGATCAGGGATAAAGTGGGTTGGTAGTCAGTCATCATGGGTCTTAAGCCTTAAAGCCACTCACGGCGTAGCTGATAGGTTTTACGCAGATGGTCAAAGTCCGCACCCTGCACGCCTGTATCAGTGCAGACAGCTCGCAGGCTCGTGTCATCTTTGGCGATGTCATAAAACTGTGCTAGCACCGCTTTGTCGTCATCATTGCCAATCAGCTGATTGATTAACTCATCAAACTGATACGGATTGGGCGGTAGTAGTGGTGCGAGTGTCTGACGCACAGGCAAGCCAAAGCACTGACAAAATGCTTGATAAATCATATCCGTGCCACGCAGTTTGCCTTCGAGCGTATAGCCTGCGATGTGTGGCGTGGCAAGCTGTAGTGCATTCAGTAGTGGTGCGCTGATGGCAGGTTCATGGGGAAAGACGTCCAAGATGACCTTACGCTGTGTGCGTTTGATGTCATCTAGTAGGGCGGTTTCATCGATAATCTCACCCCGAGCGGTATTGATCAGTAGTGCTGATGGCGACATCTGTGACAGCGTTTCTTGATTGATCATGCCAAAGGTCGGGTGACTACCCGTATGCGTCAGTGGTGTGTGAATACTGATGACATCACAGCCAAGCACGGTATCGAGCGTGGCATGATTGATGGTAGATGGTGCGATCAAAGGGTCATAGCCGACAACCTGCCAGCCGAGCCTTTTGGCATATTCTGCCAAAGTACTGCCGATATTACCAAGTCCGATGATGCCTAGTCGAATCGGCTTGGTGCGATAGCTAGGATAAGTGTGCAAGATGGCGGTGATGACATATTGGGCGACCGAGTGCTTACTGCAGCCAGCAGCATTGGCAAAGCGGATGCCATACTGCGCCAAAAAATCAGCATCCACATGATCCGTGCCAATAGTAGCCGAGCCCACGAATTTGAGCGGTAGGGCAGATAATTCACCCAGCTTATCCGCTGTCATCTGACTGACCGAGCGGATAAATAGCGCATCAGGCTGATATGTCAGCAGGGCATCGCGGTTGATGTCACGCCCCTTTAGCTTGATGATATTGATGTCATGATGGTGTAGATAGTCATCAATATTGGCGATATTTTCATCAGCGAGTACGGTTAGCATTCGGTGTCCTTTTTGGTGGTATCGGTATTGGCTGTGTCGTCGGCATTGATGGCGTCGTGATTGATGATGGGTGTGGGCGTGGTGTCAGCCAGTAGTGCCTTGCCATCAGCCACCGCAAAGCCGGTACTACGACTGGCAAAAATCTCATTCTTATGCTGACTGATCCACTCTCGCCATACTGCTAGCATGATGGCAAGCAGGACAGGGCCGATGAATAAGCCGACAAAGCCAAATGCTGTCAAGCCACCAAGTACCCCAATAAAAATCAAAATAAACGGAATCTTGGTCGCACCGCTAATCACCATCGGGCGAATCAAATTATCCACCCAGCTAATCACCAAAATCCCCCACAGCCCCAAGCCAATACCTTCGGTGGTATGCCCTTGGGAAAGTAGCCATAACGCCACACCACCCCAAGCAAATGGCGTACCAAACGGAATCATCGCCACCATAAAGGTAATAATGGTAAGCAAAATCGGATTGGGCGCACCGGCAACAGCATAACCAATCCCAGCCAGTAGCGCCTGTGCCAATGCCGTCAAGCCAATGCCATACACCACCGCACGAGTCGTGGCAGTCACCGAATTGATATAATGATCAATGCGATCGCCGATGATATTACGCAGAGCTTGGCGAATCTGCCGTACGAGACTCATGCCATCACGATAAAAGAAAAACAGCGTCATCAGTGCCATGCCAAGCTTGGTAAGGTTCTTTAGCACCGCATCAAACGCCATTTTGCCATAATACAGATGCGACTGCGCCCAGTTACGCACGGCTGCCATCGATGCTTCAGGGTCTTTGTTAATTTCCCATAAAAGATTTTTGATTTGCTGACCGATGACAGGTAAGTTCTTGATATTTTCGGGCAAATCGACATAGCCAGCTTGCAGGCGACGCACCGCCATGCCATAAAAGCTGATGACTTCTTGTTGCAAGAAAAACACGCCCACCAACAGCGGCACACCAATCAACAGCGAAATCCCCACCGTCATAATCAGTGCGCTAAAGGTTGGGCTAAACTGCACCTTTTGATAAAAAAATCGATACAAGGGATAAGTCACATACGCCAAAATCGCCGCCCAAATCGCCGGCGAAATAAAAAACTGCACCACTTGAAAGCACAGAATAATGAGCAGAGTGAGTAAGATAAAAGTGAGTAGGCGCTGAATGACGCTTTCTTTAGTCCATTGTTCAATCATGATGGCGGTATCTTGAAATTTTAAAAATTATTTTGCTTATTATGCACCAATTTTGCCAAAATAGCTTGTCTGATTTGCACCAATTTTGCATTTTTTTTCTTGCTGTCTTTTGGCAGTTTAGCAATATTATTATTGTTGAAGTGATTGATAATAAAAATTAACTGTTTTTGGCAGGTTTGACCAAGCGATTAAGCCCATCGGCAAAGGCTTTTTTGTCCTTGTCTGAATACGGTTTTTGCCCACCCATTTGGCTTGGGTCAAGCACGCCTGTGCCACGCATCATGTCCATAAAATCACGGCTGTTAAGCTTAAGCTTAATCGTCTCAAGGCTAAACACTTCACCCCGTGCTGTCATTGCCCATGCGCCTTTGTCCAGCACTTCGCTAGCTAGCGGAATGTCGCTTGTGATGACGCCGTCGCCAGACTCTACCGCTTGGGCAATGTAGGTGTCCGCCACATCAAAGCCATCGGCGACCACCACCGATGATAAGTGTGGTGATGGCGGCAGGCGAGTGGGGCGATTGGCGACAAAGATGGTAGGTACGCCTGTGCGATTGGCGGTCTTGATGATGAGTTCTTTGGCGATGGCAGGGATGGCATCGGCGTCGATATAGAGTTTCATAGGGTTGTCAAAGTTGCTTAAGATGATAAATGGTGATTGTCAATATTTTTGCAATTATATTTATCAAATTATAAATAAATACTGATTAAATCTATCGATGAATTTGGGATAAACCGATGGACTTATGTTTACAAAAAAATCCGCCCATCAGAGCGGATTGAGTGGATTAGCAGTTTACCAATAGGCTTTCGGCTTTTGCTACAGCATCGGCTTGGCGTTCATCGCCTGTCATCACCGTGATATGGGCGATTTTGCGGCCATCTCGTTCGGATTTGTGATAATGATGATAATGCACGCCATCGATGGCAAGCACATCGGCGCTGTTTGGATATTTGCCGATGACATTGAGCATCACTGATGGATGGCTGATGGCAGTATCGCCAAGCGGTAAGCCTGCGACGGCACGGATATGGTTCTCAAACTGGCTACAATGCGCACCTTCGATGCTCCAGTGTCCTGAATTATGCACGCGTGGAGCGATTTCATTGGCAAGTACACCATCATCTGTGACGAATAGCTCCAGTGCCATCACACCGACATAGTCCAGATGCTCGAGCAGTTTTTGGATATTTGACTGTGCTTGGGCGGTCAGATGCTCAGTATTGGCAGCAGGGGCGGTGGTCTTGGCAAGAATGCCGTTTGTGTGGACATTTTCGACCAGTGGATAATAGCGGATTTCGCCTGTCTTGCTACGCACAGCGATGATGGAGACTTCACGGCTAAAGTTGATAAAGCCTTCGGCAATCAGCGGTGCTGATTTGGTCGCATCGCCGAGCGTCGCCCAAGCGTCGCTGATGGCGTCAACGGATTTTAGGACGAATTGACCTTTGCCATCATAGCCACCACGACTGGTCTTGAGCACCAGTGGCAAGCCTAGGGTATCGGCAGCGGTCTTGATGTCGTCAAGCGTATGCACCGCCATAAATGGCACGGTGGCGATGTCAAGCTGATTGAACAATGTTTTTTCGTTTAGGCGGTCTTGGGCGACTTCGAGTGCATGAGCAGGGGGGAATAATCCACCTTTGTCGGTCAGCTCGCCTAGCTTGCGGGCGGTATCGACAGGGGTATTTTCAAACTCTAGGGTAAATACATCGCTGGCACTGATAAAGGCGTCCAGTTCGTGCGTCTTAAATACTTGACCGTACAAGGCAGCAGGCGGGTTGTCCGCATCTTCGAGAAATACACAGCGATAACCAAGTGGCAAAGCAGCTTCGGCAAGCATCATGCCCAGTTGTCCACCGCCTAGAATGCCGATGGTGTGAAGTGAGTTTGTCATAGTTGCTCTCAAATTAAAATATCCGAAATTTTATCAAAAACTTCGGATATTATCGCATATTTTTGGGTGAAAATCTTGGACAAAACGCAAATTTTGCCATCGTATCCAATCGGTCAAATCAGCTGATGATACCTGGAATCGGATTGGCAAGTACGCTGTCAGTCTGCTTGGCTCTAAAGGCATCCAGCTGTGCTGCTAGATGCTCATCGTGCAAGGCTAGGATTTGGATAGCGAGTAGACCTGCGTTGAACGCTCCTGCCGTACCGATAGCAAGCGTACCGACAGCGACGCCTTTTGGCATCTGTACGATAGATAGTAGGCTATCCCAACCGGAAAGCGTGCTGGATTTGACAGGGACGCCAAGCACAGGCAGGGCGGTTTGGCTTGCGCACATTCCTGGCAGGTGGGCAGCACCGCCTGCGCCTGCGATGATGACTTGTAAGCCTTTGCCTTTGGCGGCTTTGGCATAATCAAATAGCTTATCAGGGGTGCGGTGTGCAGAGACGACTTCGCACTCAAACGCCACGCCAAAATCTGCCAAAATCTGCGCCGCTTCGCACATCGTCGCCCAGTCAGACTGTGAGCCCATGATGATGCCGACTTTTGGTGTGCCTGCTGGTGAAGTGATTGGGGCAGGTTGGGTGCTTGATGACATAGGATTTCCTTATAGTGATTAAAAGAATAAATTAGCACATTTGGGCAAAAATGGCAATTGGTCAAAGATATGTTGATACCGTTTGGTCAATTAATCCCTTAAATTACCCAAAACCACTTGTTTAAAACTGCTTATCCAAAACGACTTAGCCCAAATACTGCACAAAGCCATCATCGGACAGGGCAGGATTCTCAGTATCAAACTGATAAGCGGTCAAAAAACCCGTGCTACCTGCCGAATAATCCGTACACACCACCTGCGATGATAGGCAGCTAGGCGCGCCATCGAGCCAATAATGCCCGACAAAAATCGGCTTATCAGTCAAAATCTCAAAATCCATCGGCAATGGCTTATAATCATGATCGCTTGGCAGATTCATCACCGCACGACTGCCGAGCATTGCCACTTGGCTAAGTGGTAAGTTTTGCCAATCATCGAGCCACCATTTGATACGAGTACGGGTGCGAGTGATATTATGTCCATCGATGAGCACGATGCCATCGGGCAAGGGGGATTCGATGCCTTTTAGGATACGCTCAAGGGCGATAAATTCGGTGCTGTCTTTGATCGCGGTGGCAATGATGCCTTGATGGGTGATGCGCTGATCGGGGGTGAGATAGGGGGCGAGCGCTGTCATGGCTTTGGCGTCCCAGCAGGCGTGCACGACACAAAACTTATCAAACTCAAGCCACAGCGGCAGCTCATATAATCGACTAATCCAGTGCCAATACTCATCACTGCCAAGCGGTAATTCGTCCAAAAATGCCTGATGCTGATGCGTGTTCGACGCTGTGCGTGCTCGGCAGTAGTCGCCATCAGGGTGGGGCGTGGCATAGCCGATGGCGTTGTATTCATGATTGCCCATCACGGCGAGCGCTTGACCATGA
This sequence comes from Moraxella sp. FZLJ2109, assembly GCF_024296965.1. Classification (NCBI taxonomy): domain Bacteria; kingdom Pseudomonadati; phylum Pseudomonadota; class Gammaproteobacteria; order Moraxellales; family Moraxellaceae; genus Moraxella; species Moraxella sp. FZLJ2109. The sequence goes on along the minus strand of NZ_CP101112.1, from coordinate 529,881 downwards.
TCAATCATATCAAAGACAATCCGCAGGGTATCGACTTGACGAGCACCACGATCAATCAAATCCCCGATAAAAATCGCCTGATGATTCGGCGGTGCGCGATAGCAGTCGCCATCATGCCGATAGCCCAGCTGTGTCAATAGCCCAATCAGCTTATCTGCTTGCCCGTGTATGTCGCCGATGATGTCATAAATCATAAAATTACCCCCATTTTGAACTAATATACCAAAATGCAGATGCTTTTGCCACGAAAACCGTTTATCATGACAGCAAAATCCGTGATTCACGACAGTGATTGAAGTAATAGGGCAAAAAAGACAGTGGCCACACTCCCCATTCTCTACCAAGACGAGCATATCGTCATCATCAATAAACCTGCTGGGATGCTCGTGCATCGCTCGTGGCTCGATAAGCATGAGACGGTGTTTGTGATGCAGACCTTGCGTGATCAGATTGGGCAGCTTGTGTATCCTGTGCATCGCCTAGATCGTCCGACGTCAGGCGTGCTGCTGTTTGCCCTAACTAGCGAGATGGCTCGGCGGTTGTCTGAGCAGTTTGAGCGACATGAAGTGACAAAGAAATATCTGGCGGTGGTACGTGGAGCGATGACGACAGGCGGACGCATTGATTATCCGCTCAAGGTGCGACTGGATAAAATCGCAGATAAATTCGCCGATACTGACAAGCCGCCCGAGCCTGCCATCACTGATTATCAGGTGCTCGCCACGACCGAGCAGCCCTTTGTGTCGTGTACTCGCTTTGCCACTTCTCGGTATTCGCTGGTGGAGCTTACGCCCATCACGGGGCGTAAGCATCAGCTGAGACGGCATATGAAACACATCTTTCATCCCATCGTCGGCGACACCACCTATGGCGACAAGGTACAAAACCGTGCCATCATCGCCCATGTCGGCACAAGACGGCTACTCCTGCACGCTCATCAGCTCAGCTTTTGTCATCCGATGACAGGACAGATGATGAGCATCACCGCACCTGTGGATGATGAGTTTGGGCGGCTGATGGATGCGTTTGGGTGGGGTGATAACATACCCATCCGATGGCAGATGGGTGATGGATCAGTTGGCATAGGCACAGACGGTGTTGAGTAGAGTTTCGCTAGGGGTGCCTGGAATGGCTCTCTTCCAATTGGCAGATGAATACCGGCTAAAGGATGACATATTGCCACTGTCAACCACCCTGCCTTGTTTGTCATAGGTGGCACCGTATTCTATGTCTGATTTGCGAGCACGGCAGTCAAAATATTCAAAGTATTTAGTTGTCCAAAATTTTTTTGCCACCTACATCTTGTGCTTGTTTGAGTTCTATCTGCATCCATGCGGTCATCACAGGTGTGCCATTGACTAGTGTGTCTGCTTGGATGCTGTCTAAGTCAATGTATTCTTTGCCATCAGTGCCTTCGCTAACCTGCAGCCAATTCACCGCCATTGCTTGCTGTGTCATGACTGTGGCAAGTATAGCTATCAATAATTTTTTTCATCATAAGCCCCCAAATCTGATTAATCCAAATTAACACTACCAAAAATTATCCTAAAAATAGGGGGTGGTGTCAAGGTGGGGGATGGGGTGAATGTGTAAAAATATTTGATGGCTGAACCAATCGTTGATGCCTGCTAAGTACCGATGACGATTGAGTAAATCTCATCACAAACCTGTACGACAAATAAAATATCATGTATGATGGCTTAGTGCTATTAACTTGGAAATATATATGATTACTTTATATCACCTAGAAAAATCGCGTTCGTTTCGTATCGTGTGGCTATTAGAAGAGCTGAAATTGGCTTATGGCTTGGATTATCAGCTGATCAGCCATCAGCGAGATAAGCGGACTTATCTGGCGCCCAGATCTTTTAGGGATATTCATCCGATGGGCAAGGCACCAATTTTGGTGGATGACAGCTTGCCTGATGGCGAGCAGGTGTTGGCGGAGTCGGCGCTGATTATTGAGTATTTGTTAAAAACTTATGATAGCGAGCAGCGATTTTATCCGACATGTGACAAGGCGTGGCGTGATTATACATTTTGGCTGCATTTTGCCGAAGGTTCGCTGATGCCGCCTTTGGTGATGGGGCTGATTTTGACCAAGGCAAGCCAAAAAGCACCGCTATTGGTCAGACCGATTGCCCGAAAAATCAAATCAGGCATTGATCAGATGATCTTAAGTAATAATATCAATTCGGCTTTGGGGCTAGTAGAAGAGACGCTGAGCCGCTCGCCATGGTTTGCAGGGGATGCGTTTACAGGTGCAGATGTGCAGATGTATTTTGCCATCGCAGCTGCCAGACAGCGTGTGGGCTTGGCAGGTATGAGTGCGACCACAGCATGGCTTGAGCGATGTGAATCACGGACAGGCTTTGGGCAGGCGGTACAGCGTGCGGGCGTGCTGTTCTAAGCTTTGATTTGACATAAAAAAGGTGATGGGCATATAGCGCATCACCTTGATTGAGACTGTGGATTATTTTTCAGAACCAAGCCAGCGATACAGGCCACCACCGATGGCACCGCCTAGAATTGGCGCTACCCAAAACAGCCAAAGTTGGCTGAGTGGCGTACCACCGACGAATGCAGCAACTGCAGTTGAGCGAGCAGGGTTTACCGAAGTGTTGGTGATAGGGATGCTAATCAAGTGAATCAGTGTCAAGCCAAGACCGATGGCAATCGGTGCAAAGCCTGCGACATTGTTCTTGTGCGTTGCACCCATGATGATGATCAAGAAAATCGCAGTCAGCACCACTTCAGCGATGAATGCTGATGCCATGCTATAGCCACCTGGTGAGAACTCACCAAAACCATTGGTGGCAAATGCACCTGCTGATGTTGCATCAATAGCAAAACTGCCATTGCCTGATGCAATCAGATAAATAATCAGTGCACCAACCAAACCACCCAAAACTTGAGCAACGATATAAGGCACAAGTTCTGCCTTTGAGAAACGGCCGCCCATCATTAGGCCCACGCTCACCGCAGGGTTGAAATGACCGCCTGAGATATGACCAAAAGCATACGCACCGGTCAAAACAGTCAAGCCAAACGCCAACGACACGCCCAAAAAGCCAATACCCAATGGGTTGCCATCACCACCAAAATTGGCAGCAAATACCGCGCTACCACAGCCGCCCAGCACCAACCATAAAGTGCCAAGAAATTCAGCGGTTAATTTTTTTGCTAACATAAATAAGCCTTATTCGTAAAGCACGAATCTAATTAAGGGTTAAAATTTCCAACCCTTTACTTGTCAATCATAAAATCATCAAAACATCACGACCATCAACCATTGCATCACGCAGCACCGAGTGTCATGGAATGTCGCAAATTATACGCCTGCACATGGCTGGCAAAAGTAATTTTTGGCAGTGATTTGCAATCGCTGGGTGATGTTTGTTGTGATTTTGCAAGTAGTTCGCACAATTTTTGAGCATCTACCTTCTTGTATTAAGCAGATAACAATTTATTTTTAAAATCATGCATGAAAAATGGCGCAGCCGCCCTTATTAATCTGCTTAAGCACAAAGTTTTAGTGATATTTTTAAATTGAGAAAAAGAGAAAAACCATGACCCGTCTATCCATTCTAAACCTTGCTCCTGTCCGCGAAGGTCAAACCAATCTTGATGCCATCAATAGCATGGTCAAGCTTGCTAAATTCGCTGATCAATCAGGCTTTCATCGCTACTGGATTGCCGAGCATCACAACACCAAAAGTCTGGTCAGCTCCGCCACGCAGGTGCTGATCGGGCATACGCTTGCGCAGACTGATCGCATTCGTGTCGGCAGCGGTGGGGTGATGCTGCCCAATCACAGCCCGTTGATGGTCGCTGAACAATACGGTACGCTTGCGACGCTGTACCCTGATCGTGTGGATTTGGGGCTTGGGCGAGCACCAGGTACTGATCCCAAGACCGCAGTGGCACTCAGACGCCATGCGCATGATATTTCGCATCAATTTCCACAGGATATCGCTGATTTGCAGCGGTATTTTGGCGATGATGATGTCCAAACCGATGTCAAAGCCATTCCCGCCATCGGTACAAAAATTCCGCTCTATATTCTCGGCTCAAGCACCGAAAGCGCGTATCTGGCGGCAGAATTGGGCTTGCCTTATGCCTTTGCCAGTCATTTTGCGCCGCGTCTGATGCCTGAAGCGCTGCATATTTATCGCAGTCATTTTGTGCCATCGGCGGTACTGGATAAGCCGTATGTCATTGTCGGCTGTAATGCTGTCGTCGCTGATACTGACTGTGAAGCACAGCGCCTTGCCACCACGCAGCAGCAGTCATTCCTAAATGTCGTGCGTGGGCGCGGTCAGCCGATGCAGCCGCCTGTCGATGACATGAATGCGCTGTGGCTGCCGCACGAAAAAGCCGCCGTACTGCACATGACGGCGTGTTCGTTCATTGGTGGTGCGGATACGGTGCGTAGCGAATTGCAGGCATTCCAAGATAAATTTGCCGCTGATGAGCTGATGGTGATGAGTAATATTTTTGATGAAAATCTGCAACAAGAAAGCTATCGTAAGCTACTAGATATTGTAAATCCATTATAAAATGATTATTTGTAATTATTAAAAATCAATCCAATTAATAACCAAAGGGCGTACATGATACGCCCTTAAAATTTTCCTAAGATTAAAAATCAACCAATAATTTGCAACACCTTCTTACAGCCATCATCAAATGATTTGACACCCAATCAATGATGCAAATCAGATTTTCGTACAATTCCAACCGCTGCACTCGGAATTTTTGGTGATTTGCCAAAAAATTTGCTATAATAAAAGCAATTTTTTGCAAATTTTACACAGAGCAGATTCATGACAAGCCAAACCACCAAAAAAGCCGAACTACTTTGCCCAGCAGGGACATTCAAAAATATGCAATACGCCTTCGCCTATGGTGCGGATGCTGTCTATGCAGGGCAGGCACGCTATAGCTTGCGTGTGCGTAATAATGACTTTGATGAAGATAACCTACGCCGTGGCATCGAGTATGCGCACAGCTTGGGTAAGCAGTTTTATGTGGTGGTCAATATCCAAGCGCATAATGCTAAGCTTAAGACATTTATCGAAGACATCCGCCCTGTGATTGAGATGAAGCCAGATGCGCTCATCATGTCGGATGCTGGTATGATTATGATGGTGCGTGAAGCCTTCCCTGAACAGGCGATTCATCTGTCGGTACAAGCCAATGCGGTGAACTGGGCGACGGTGAAATTTTGGAAACAAATGGGTGTCAGCCGTGTCATCGTCAGCCGTGAGCTATCGATGAAAGAGATTGAGCAGATCATTGCTGAAGTGCCTGATATGGAAATCGAAGTATTCGTCCATGGTGCATTGTGCATGGCGTATTCGGGTCGCTGTCTGTTATCTGGCTATATCAATAAACGAGATGCCAACCAAGGCACCTGCACCAATGCTTGCCGCTGGTCGTACAATACCTACAAAGCCACCGAAAACGAAACTGGCGACATCGTGCCAGTCACCCAAAGCACGGACACCGCTCAAGTCTTTGTGCCAAATCAAGCTGCCAATAGTAATGCCATCGGCACTGTGAATCTAAACGGTGATATGGTGATGGGTGATGACTATGTCGAACAGCCGAGCGATGAAGTGGTGCTGATCGAAGAGCAAGGTCGCCCAGGCGAGCTGATGGCGATGTATGAAGATGAGCATGGTACTTATATTATGAACTCCAAGGATTTGCGTGCGGTGGAGCTTGTACCTGATTTGGTCAATATGGGCGTGCATTCACTCAAGATCGAAGGGCGCACCAAGTCGCACTACTATGTGGCACGCACCGCTCAAGTCTATCGCCGTGCCATTGATGATGCGGTGGCGGGCAAGCCATTTGACACAAGTCTCATCACTGCACTGGATGGACTTGCCAACCGTGGCTATACCGAAGGTTTCTTACGCCGTCATGTACACAGCGACTACCAAAACTACGAGTACGGCTCATCCAAGACCGACCATCAGCAGTTCGTCGCCGAAGTCTCTGCCATCAGTGATGAGCGTCTCACGCTAGAAGTCAAAAACAAGCTGATGGTTGGTGATACCATCGAAATCATGACACCAAAAGGCAATATCACCTACACACTCACCGAGATGTGGGACAAAAAAGGCGAGTCAATCGATGGTGCGCTTGGTTCTGGTTGGATTTGCCAAATCGCCAATCCATTTAAGGATATGGATCATGAAGTGCTAAAATTCGCCTTGGTGATGAAAAGTGTGAGTGAGGCGATTTATACGTGAGTGATGAATTAAGCGATCGGTATGTAACTCGAATAAATAAAAGACGCTAAACCATGGCACTAAAAATCACCACCGACTGTATCAACTGCGACATCTGCGAGCCAGAATGCCCCAATGATGCCATCAGCTACGACCAAAAAGGTCAAAAAACCTATGTCATCAACCCTGATCTATGCACCGAGTGTATAGGCTTTTATGATGAGCCGACCTGCGATAAGGTCTGTCCGATTGACTGCATCATCAAAGATCCTGAGCGTGTCGAGAGCGATGATGAGCTGCTCGCCAAATACAAAAAAATCTGGAATAAATAATTTGTTTATCCCACCCAAATCCACCCATCACGCGGTGGATTTTTTTATCATCTATGGTCTATAAAATTCAAAATCATGCTGCGCCCACTCGTCTTGCTGTACTACCTGTACTATCGTGGGCTTGCCGCCTAACCTTATTTTGCTTTTATACGACCATAAAACCGTAATCAAAAACTAACTACAAATACAAATAATTCCCATTTATTTTATCAAATAATAGCAATTATCATTTACAAAAGAAAATTATTCTGATAAAATTCCCTGCCGTAGCGTTACCAAGATCATACAAATCATGCTTTGTGTAACAATCCGCTTTTTGGGTTTTGCGGACGATTTGTATGGCGATAACCACAGTGTGCTACCAGACATTGATAAGGAATACTATGAAAACTTTTGCAAAACTACCCCTAAGTCTTGCTGTCGTCGCGGTGATGTCAGCCCATGCTTATGCCGAAACAGCACAAACTGCTGAGCCAAGTGTCGTGCTTGAAGGCGAGACTATCGTCATCGACCGCCAAGGCACAAAAGTACAAACCAATGTAGTCAATCTGCGCGAAAAGGACGAAAGTACTGCCACGGATCTGCGCGGTCTATTAAAAAGCGAACCTGCGATCGATTTCGGCAATGGTAACGGCGCATCGCAGTACATCAGTATCCGCGGCATGGGTCAAAACTCGATTGATGTTAAGGTGGACAATGCTTACAGCGACAGCCAAATCTTATACCATCAAGGTCGCTTCACCCTTGATCCTAGCCTAGTCAAGATCGTCAGCGTCCAAAAAGGCGCAGGCAGTGCATCAGCAGGTATCGGTGCGACCAATGGCGCGATCATCGCCAAGACAGTCGATGCCAAAGATCTGCTACAGGGCAGTGATAAGGACTGGGGTGTGAAAATCAATGGCGGCTACTCAAGCAATGACGAGCATTCGTATGGCGCGACGGCGTTCGGTCAAGTGGGCGCATTCGACTTCTTGGTCAGTGGTAATCGCGTCGAACAAAACGACTACACCGCAGGTCGCGGCTACAAAAACTACCTAGGCGGTGATACCGTACCATCAAGCGCTTTGGACAAAGAAAGCTATCTGGCTAAGGCAGGCGTAACCTTGGGCGATCATCGCTTCGTGCTGAGCCATTTTAATGATACCAATAAAGGCGTGCGCAATGTGCGTGAAGAATTTGACATCTTCACCCCAGAAGAAAACAGCCGCCTAACCATCGATCGCCAAAAGCCACAATATCGTGAATTGTCGCTAGAAAATACCAACTTAGAATACACAGGCAATAACATCGGCTTTATCGATCAAGTCACCGCCAATGCCTATGTGATGAAAAACAAGCGCGAATCAGTGGATGATACAGGCAGCTATGGCGCGGTGACAGGCTATAACGAAACCGAAGTGAAAACCACAGGCGCGAATATCAACTTCGACAGCTATGTGTTTGGCGATACTTTGGTCAAATATGGCGTGAACTATCGCAAGCAAGAGATCGAGCCGAACCGTCATGGTGCAAATTTCGTCAAAAACACCGAAAAAACTGACACAGGCGTCTATGTCGAAGCGATCCATGACATCAAAGATGTCACGCTGACTGTCGGCGGTCGTTTTGATCATTTTGATTATACTGCGCTCAATGGTAAAGAAGTGTCGGATGGTCGATTCAGCCCAAGTGTCGGTGTGATTTGGCAAGCGACCCCAGAGCTGAGCCTAAGCGCTAACCATAACTACGCCACACGCAGCCCGCGCTTGGTTGATGCGCTATTGGCAGGTGGTAGTAATGTCACCATCGCTGATGATGTCAAGGCAGAGCGCGCCAAAAACACCGAGATCGGCTTCAACTACAACCGCGATAACTGGTTTGTTAATGGTAGCTACTACTGGCAGGATATCGATGGCTTGCTTGCCAATGGTCAAGCGATGCGCCACGATGTCTTTGGCAATCCTGTGTATGGTGATGCTGGCATCGATAATGTCGGTCATGCCAAGAACCACGGCTGGGAGCTTGGTGCAGGCTATAAGACCAAGAATATTACCGCGCGTCTGGGCGTCGCTGAGAGCAATCCAGAATTCTTCACTGACAGCGATAAAGTTACTATAGGTCGTAATGGCGTCGCGACACCGATTTCATTTAGCAATAAAGAATTCGGTGCGCGTGTCGGTCGTACTTGGACAGCAGGTCTTGCCTATCGCTTCGATGAGCCAAATGTCGAAGTCGGCGCGGATTATCGCGTGGTCGAAGATGCCAAAGGCACACATTGGATGAGCGATCCTGTGGCGGACAATCACCAAACTGAGCGCGACGGCTATCAAGTGATGGATGTCTATGCCAACTGGAAGCCGTATAATAACGACAAGATGAATGTCAATTTCGCCATCAACAACCTAACCAATGTCGATTATCGTCCGCACACCGCCATGAGCCTGCCTGCGGTCGGTCGTGAGTTCCGTGTTGGGGTGAATTACACTTTCTGATTGTGTGATCTATAAACTTTTCTCCACCAAAAATGCCCAAGCGATCCACTTGGGCATTTTTCTATGGGTTAAATTTTAAAAAGCTTAGTGAGATTGGATAAAACAGCTCACCTGCTCACACAAAATCCCCCACAGCCGAGATTGTGCCGCAAGACTGCCCCATGCATTGTGCGGTGTAAATAGCACGCGCGGATGGTCTTTGATGCTAAGCAGTGCATCATCATCAGCAAATGGCTCATTTTCAAAGACATCGGACGCATAGCCTAGAATCCGCCCATTTTGTACGGCTGTAACAATGCTTGCACCATCGACCACGCCGCCGCGCGCGACATTGATGATTAAGGGTTTTTTTATCATTTTTGCGATTGTCTGATCATTAATCAGATGCGCGGTGGCATCGGTTAATGGGCAGTGCAGACTGATGATATCGCTATTTGCCAAGACTTCATCAAACGCGGTGTAATCAGTATTTCTTGGTGCTTTGTCTTGATGTTCGGCATACAGCACCGTCATGCCAAAAACCTTGGCGATCTCACCGACACGACGCCCGATATTGCCTGCGCCAATGATGCCAAGCGTACGACCGTTAAGATCAAAAATTGGCTCATTCAGCAGACAAAATCTGCCATCTGCCTGCCAAGTGCCATCGGTCGCCACACGATGATAATAGCTGCCTGCGCGCATCACTGCCAGCATCAGCATGAAGGTATGCTCAGGTACGCTTGCCACCGAATAGCCTGCGACATTGTACAGCGTCACGCCATATTCTTCGCACGCTGCTTGATCGACATTATTCATGCCCGTGGCGGTCAGCTGAATCAGTCGCAGATCAGGCAGCTTGCTGATCACATCGCGCGTAAGCAATACTTTATTGGTGATGATGATTTGGGCGTCTTGACAGCGCTTGATGATCTGATCGGTGTCATTGTTTGTCGCGTCATAGACCACATAGTCTGTGATGCCATCTGGAGCAGGCAGGCTCAGCTCTTTTGAAAAAGTACCTGCATCTAAAAATACGGCTTTCATAATTGTCCTAAATTTTTCTCAATGATGAACGATAAAAGGATGCTAGTGATTGTAGCATGAATTTTGATAAAGTTTTTCACCTTGATGAATAACTGCACCAAAATATGTATAAAATTTCGCCTAAGCCCAAAGAAATTTAATGCGAAAATGCACAAACTCAAGTAAAATATAAGGTTTGATTGGGAAATTGCTCCCACCATATAGCTACAAAAATCACAAAAAGTATCATCATCGAGTTTTTTATGAGTGAAAATTTTGCCATCGGTCAGCGTTATTTATCAGACAGCGAAAGCAATCTTGGGCTAGGCGTCGTCATCAATGTCGATGAACGCTGCGTTCACATTCTTTTCCCCCAAAGTGAAGAAACGCGCGTCTATGCCAAAGCATCGGCACTGCTGTCGCGCGTCGTCTTTTCTGTCGGTGATGAGATCAGCGACCAAGATGGCAACTGCTTTACCGTGGCAAGCTGTGAAGATGTCGGCGGTGTGATGCGCTATCATCTCACTTGTGGCAAAAGCCTGATGGAGACGCGCTTGGCGGCGAATATCTCACTTGCCAAGCCGCTTGAGCGACTACTGGCAGGGCGTATCGAAGGCATGGATTGGTATGAGCTGCGCCAAGATGCCTTGCGCATCAATGCCATGCTTAGCCGTCATCCGCTGCGTGGTCTGATCGGTGCACGCGTGGACATCATCAAGCATCAGCTGTATATCGCGCATGAAGTGGGCAAACGCCTTGCGCCGCGTGTACTTTTGGCTGATGAAGTCGGACTGGGTAAGACCATCGAAGCAGGTCTGATCATGCATCAGCAGATCTTGACCGGTAAAGTCTCGCGCGTGCTGGTGCTGGTGCCAGACAGCTTGCAGTACCAATGGATGATCGAGCTCAAACGCCGCTTTAACCTGGATTTTGCTTTATTTGACCTGGTGCGCACCGCATCGATCAAAGAGCACAATCCTGATCAGAATGTCTTTTTGACCGAGCAATTCATCATCGCAGGCATTGATTTATTGCTTGACCATCATGATCTGTACGAGCAGGCTTATGCAGCAGGCTTTGATCTATTGGTCGTCGATGAAGCGCATCACTTGCAGTGGGATGCTGATCAAGGTGGTAATGATAAATATGAGCTGGTGGCGGATTTTGCTGCGGCGACCGCAGGCGTGCTGCTCTTGACCGCAACGCCTGAGCAGCTTGGGGTGGAGAGTCATTTTGCGCGCTTAAGATTGCTTGATCCGCATCGCTTTGATGATTTGGACGATTTTATCGCGGCACAAGATGCCTTTGCTGATGTAGCGATGGTGGCGACCTTGTTAATCGATGGTCAAGAATTATCCGAAAAACAAATCCGTGCCGTGGCAGGCTTATTAGGCTTTGATGAACCTGAGCTTGCTGATATCAATGCCAATGAGCGACTGCGTACCCATGTGATTAATGAGCTACTTGACCGTCATGGTACAGGCCGTGTGCTGTTTCGCAATACCCGTGATAGCGTCCAAGGCTTCCACGGTCGTATGAGTATTCCTTATCCATTGCCACTGCCTGATGTATGGAAGGGTACACATTATACCGATGGTAAGCTGCGTGAACAGCTGTGGGGCGAAGAGAGTTATCCCGATGGCGCATGGCTTGAGACCGATCCGCGTGTGTCATGGCTGATCAATCTATTGCGCGATGATTTGAAATATAAAAAAGTACTGCTGATCGCGCGCAGTGGTGCGACGATTGAGAGCTTAGAAGCGGTGCTGCGCTTGCACGCAGGCATTAAGACGGCGATTTTTACCGAGCAGATGAGCCTGCTTGAGCGCGACCAAGCAGCGGCATATTTTGCCGATGATGCAGGGGCACAGATTTTGCTGTGTTCTGAGATTGGTTCAGAAGGTCGTAATTTTCAGTTTGTCCAAGATTTGGTGTTGTTTGATTTGCCTGCCAATCCTGATACGCTTGAGCAGCGCATCGGTCGCCTTGATCGCATCGGACAAGTCGCCCAAATCCGCTTGCATGTGCCATTTGTCATGGGGACTGCCCAAGAGCGACTGTACAACTGGTACGATGGCGCGTTAAACATTTTCAATCACATTAGCCCAACGGCACAATCGGTGCAAGAAGCTTATATCGCTGAGCTTAAGCCTTTATTAGAAGGGGCGGAAACCGAAGACAATCGCACGGCGATGATTGAGCTGATCGCTGATGCGTCGGTATATCGCGGACAGCTAGAAGATGAGCTGCAGCAAGGTCGTGATCGCTTGCTTGAGTATAATTCTTGCCGTCCGAATGTCGCAAGTCGCATCGAGACGGCAATGCATGAGCTTGATAACAATAAGCTATTGCCTGTGTTTCTTGATCGCTATCTGACGGCGGTCGGCATGGATTATAGCATTCAGCGTGATGGCTCGTGGATTATCCATCCGATTGATGCATCAGAAGTGGATATCGAAGGCATCGAAAGCTTACCACTGGACGAAGATGGCATGACTTTAACCTTTGATCGCACCCAAGCCCTTGCTCGCGAAGATATGGAATACATGACTTATGAGCATCCACTGGTGCAGGCGGTGCTTGAGATGATTTTATCAGGGACATTTGGCAATACTCAAGTAGCACTGCTAAAATCTGCCGCCTTACCAAAAGGTATGCTGCTTGTCGAGAGTCAATTTCGCATCGAAGTCATCGCTGCCAAGTCGCTAAATCTCGCCGCTTATCTGCCACAGCAGAGCCTGCGCGTATTCTTAAGTGAGCGCGGTGATGACCTAAGCAAAGTCGCCACCAGTGAAAAAATCATGCCGTTGGTTGATCGCTTGGATAAAGCGCGCGCTCGCCAAGTCACCAAAGCACGCGCGGCGGTGATCGATGCTCGCGCCCAAGATGCCAAGCGTATCGCCGCTGAGCAGCTGACCGCCATCAGTACAGCGGCAGCGTCGGCATTTGGCGAGTACATGGATAAAGAAATCGGTCGCCTAACGCGCCTACAAGCCATCAATCCTAATGTGCGCGATGATGAAATCACCGCACTGGTTAAGCGCAAAGAACAAGGGCTTGACGCCTTGGGCAGCTTATCATTAGTGCCTGACAGCATTCGCGTCTTGGTGACGGTACAGCCTGATTAGCATATCTGTATGGCAGATGAAGGTAAATTAACCGTAAATGATATGAAAAAGCCTGACTCTGCCATGATTTATAAGGATTTTCATGTCATTTGCTAAAGTTCATACGCGTTCGGTCATTGGGCTAAATGCCCCGCAGGTGCTGGTCGAAGTGCATTTATCCCAAGGATTGCCTGCCTTGACCATCGTAGGCTTGCCCGAAGCGTCGGTGCGCGAGAGTAAAGATCGTGTGCGTTCGGCATTGATCAATTCTGGCTTTGAATTTCCCAATCGCCGCTTGACGATCAATCTTGCGCCAGCTGATTTGCCCAAAGATGGCGCGCGCCTTGATTTGCCGATTGCCATGGGGATACTTGCGGCAAGTGGTCAGATTGATGATAAGGTGCTTGATGGCTTTGAATTCATCGGCGAGCTTGCGCTCAATGGTGAGCTGCGTGACATCACAGGGGCATTGTCCGTGGCACGCGCGATTAAGTCTGATGCGGTCAAGCGCACCCTGATCGCACCCACAGCCAATGCACATGAAGCGGTGAAAGTCGGTGGCGTGACTGTACTTGCCGCAACGACACTCGATGCGGTGTGTCGCCATCTGGATGTGGTCAGTGGGATCAATAAAAATCCTGCCGATCTGCTGCCCATCGTCGATATTCCCACCCAAGATGATGAAGTCAGCTATGCGCTTGATCTGGCTGATGTCAAAGGTCAGCACCATGCACGCCGTGCGCTCGAGATCGCCGCGGCAGGTGGTCATTCCTTATTATTCAAAGGCTCACCAGGTTCTGGCAAGACCTTGATGGCATCACGCCTGCCGAGTATTCTACCGCCTTTGACCGATGAAGAAGCGCTTGAAGTGGCGAGCATCTACTCCATCGCAGGCGTGGCGCACCGCTTTGGCGAGCGACCATTTAGACAGGTTCATCACACCATTTCATCGGCAGCATTGGTTGGCGGCGGCTCAAAACCCAAACCAGGGGAGATTTCGCTTGGACATAAAGGCGCGGTGTTTTTGGATGAATTGCCAGAATTTGATCGAAAAACTTTAGAAACCTTGCGCCAACCCATCGAAGCTAAGGAAATCATCATCTCGCGTGCCAATTCGCAAGTGTCATTCCCTGCTGATTTTCAGCTGATCGCAGCGATGAATCCATGCCCGTGTGGCTATCACGGCGATCCATCAAACCGCTGTGTCTGCCGTCCTGAGCAGGTGAAAAAATACCAAGAAAGACTCTCAGGTCCTTTGCTTGACCGCATTGATCTGCACATCACTGTGCCAGCTTTGCCAATCGATGATCTACAAAATGCACCGACAGGTGAGCCATCCAGTGCCGTTCGCACACGCGTGATCGCCGCGCGAAATATCGCCATCCGCCGACAGGGTAAGGCGAATTATGAGCTGACCCCCAGAGAGCTTGACCAAGTGGCGACGCTTGGCGATGCCGAACAGCAAATGCTAAAAATCGCCACCGCGCGCCTAAATCTATCGGCACGCAGCTATCATCGCATCTTGCGCGTGGCGCGCACCATTGCGGATTTGGCAGGCAGCGAGCAGATCGGCACAGCGCACATTGCTGAAGCGTTGAGTTATCGCTAAGGCTTGGCTGATATTGCTAAGCCTGGACTAAGGTTTAAGGATTAAAGTTTAAGCTTAGCATTGGCTTAGGCGGACTTGAGCACATATGCCACAAGCTCATTAAAGTCATCAAAAGCGTAATCAGGCTTGGTCAGATCAATCGGTTCGCCATAGTTATAGCCATAGCGCAGCGCAAGTGTGGTCATACCACAAGCTTGCCCAGCCAAGATATCATTCTTCGAATCACCGATCATCGCTGCATCATCGATGGCGATATCTAGCGTCTGACAAATGTGCAAAAGCGGTGCAGGATCAGGCTTCTTCGTCGGCAGACTATCACCGCCAAGTACGATGTCAAACAAGTCCGTCCAAGCCATCTGCTTAAGAATCGCAGGTAAAAATCGCTCAGGTTTATTGGTGCATAAAGCAAGTGTCAAACCACGGGCTTTTAAGGCTTTTAGTCCATCGCTGACGCCTGTGTATTCACTGGTATCGCTTGCGATTTTGGCATATTCTTCTAAGAAAATCTCATGTGCTGCACTGATGGCAGTAGCATCATCTTGTCCGTGATGATTCAGCGCGCGTGTTACAAGATTGTGCGAGCCATTGCCCACCCAGCTTTTGACCGTGTTATTATCGACGCACGACAGCTGCAGGCGTGTCAGCATGGCATTGACCGCCGCCGCCAGCTCATTGGCGCTGTCGATCAGCGTACCATCGAGATCAAAAATCAGTAATTTTTTCATAGCTTATCCTTATAAAATCATCGAGGTTGCGTCAATTTGGCGAAAATTTGCCCAAAAATCATCAAAATTGGCAGATTTTTCCCAAATTTGTGCTTTGGTTGATTGTAACACAGCCTAAGAATTTTGGAAAACTTCACCAAACTGCGCAACATTGCTCAAAATTTAATCAATTTTCACTCAATTTTCCCCATCAATTATCAAAAATTATCAGTCATCAGTGATTGACAAAGAAAAAGTATGAATAAATTTGGCAATTTTGATGATGAAAATCTGTGCTTATTTGGGTGATTTGGGCAAAATTGATTAAAAATTAGACAGAATTTGCTAAAATCATGCCAAGTGCGCGGTGAGATTTGCGCAATCTTTGGCAAAATTAGAGAGATTTGACACATTTTGTTGCAGTTTGGGATGTAGTGTTGCTTGGCGTGAGCGAATTTTTGCAAAACTTTACATAGAATATCCAAAACACGCACAGTCAGTATGAAATATTTTGTTACTATAAACCCATCGTTTGAGATGACGCGATAATCACTAATCGCCATCTTGTTTAATCACTCAATAAGGAGACAAAACGATGAAAACTCTATCTAAAGCACTACTTGCTCTTTCAGCTTCTTCAGTTCTTGCCATGAGCGCGAACGCAGCCATCAGCTACGGCGCTTCAGAAGCAGCACAACCTTATGTGGGTGTTAAAGTCGGCACAATCGACGCTGACCAAATCGACGGCAATGTAACTGCATACGGCGTGTACGGCGGCTATAACTTCGACCAAAACTTCGGTGTCGAAGCAGAATATCTAGGCACTGACACCAAAGATTTCACCGCGAACAACCGTGCACTAGAAGGTGATGTGAAGACTTATGGTCTATACGGTACTTACCGTTACAACTTCAACAATACCCCAATCTATGCTAAAGCAAAACTGGGTGTAGCAAAAACTGAAGTTGATGTTGAATACCGTGGCAACGACGCACAGTACCTAAATTCTGACAAAACTGGCGTTGCTGGTGGTGTGGCACTGGGCTACAAGCCAACTTCAAATGTCGGTCTAGAGATCGGTTATAACTACCTATCAAAAGATGCGAACATGGCTGCTATCGGTGCACACATCGCATTCTAATCAGCTTTGTTTAAAATCTTAAATTAAAAAAGCACAAAATGATCGTCCAAGTCACATTGAGCGATCATTTTTTTATTTGTATAAACACACCAATAAAAAAGCAAGCACTTAGGCTTGCTTATTAATGAAGTTATAGGGCGGTTTCGTCCATTTCGCCTGTGCGAATGCGGATGACGCGCTCAAGTGGCGTAACGAAAATCTTGCCATCGCCGATTTTGCCAGAATTGGCGGTTTTCATGATGGCTTCGATGATCGGATCGACCATCTCATCACTGCAGGCGACTTCGATTTTGATCTTTGGCAAAAAGTCCACCACATATTCTGCGCCACGATACATCTCGGTATGACCTTGTTGGCGACCAAAGCCCTTGACTTCGGTGATGGTGATGCCGTTCACCCCGATTTCTGACAATGCTTCGCGCACATCGTCGAGTTTGAAGGGTTTGATGACAGCAGAAATCAGTTTCATGATTATTCCTTGGGCTTATGAGCTTAGTAGTAGATTTATTATATAAAAAAATTGCCAGAATGCCAACTGTCACAAGGCTGATAAAAATCACCCGAGCGGTGAAAATTTTGTTAAAATAAACCAAGCTTTTTATTTGACAATTATAAGGAATTCTCATGACTACCAAACGCTATGCTGTCATCGGTCTGGGTGGCTCAGGATTATCGGCGGTGAATTTTTTGGTCGAGCAAGGGTATACGGTCGCCGTCACCGATGGCAATGCCAATCCAGGCTTGGCAGATCAGCTGCCTGATGGTGTGGTGCATCATTTTGGGCAGATTGACGGCGCGCTATTGGGCAGTGTCGATGAGATCGTCATCAGCCCAGGGATTGATCCGCGTATTGAGCCAGTCGCTGCTGCCAAGGCGCGCGGCATTCCTGTCATCAGCGATGTGCAGCTGTTCATCGATGCATTGCAGGCGCGTGATGCCGCTGCTGGCACGCATACACCGATCGTCGCCATCACAGGATCTAATGCCAAAAGCACCGTAACGACTTTGGTCGGTGAGATGGCAAAAGCCGCAGGACTGGTGACAGGCGTGGGCGGTAATATCGGCACGCCTGCTTTAGAATTATTAAAAATTAACAATCTACAAATCGCGGTACTTGAACTGTCAAGTTTTCAGCTGGAGCATATCAGCCACTTAAATGCAGCTGCCGCGACGATCTTAAACATCTCGGCGGATCACTTGGATCGTCATGATGGCATGGATGATTATTTGGCGCAGAAGCTGCGTATTTTTGATAGTGCGGCAGCAGTAGTGATCTGCCAAGATGATGCCAAGCTTGCCGATACTTGTAAAAATACCTTACAAAATCTCTCACCAAATGCTGCCATCATCAGCACAGATAGCTCATTGAATAAGTCGGCGGCAGAGTTTTATCTGTATGATGATGGGCAAGGCTTGGCGTTGTACCATGAGCAGACACGCCTAATGGTGGCAGATGCATTGAAGATTAAAGGTAAGCACAATTTATTAAATGCCTTGTCTGCTTTGGCGCTCGGCAGTGCGGCAGGCTTGCCGATGGCGGCGATGCTGTCGGTGTTGGCTGAGTTTAAAGGTTTGCCACATCGCTGCGAATATGTCGATGAAGTCGATGGCAAGGCATATTTTAACGACTCAAAAGGCACAAACATCGGCTCAACCATCGCAGCAATCGCAGGGCTTGGCACGGTCTATGGCGAAGGGTCGCTTGCGCTGATTTTGGGTGGCATGGGCAAGGGTCAGGATTTTAGCGAATTGAGCGCCGATGTCGCGCGCTGGGTTGATACTGTGTATCTGATCGGCGTCGATGCGCCAGTGATCAAGGCAGGTCTGATCGCGGGCGATGATGGTGTGCAGTCTAAGCTTGTAGAAGTCGGCACGCTAGATAAGGCAGTGGCGGCAGCCAGCCAAAGTAATGCCAAGGCGGTGCTGCTATCGCCTGCGTGCGCAAGTTTTGATCAGTTCAAAAGCTATGGCGATCGCGGCGAGCAGTTTGTCAAGATGGTGCAGGCATTGCGCGCTTAAGCTGTAACCTTACCAAGGCATCAATCAGCCTTTGGGTGCATATTGCCCGAAGGCTGATTTTATATATGGTCTGCCAATTTTAAAATCATGCTGTATCGTCTTATTTTAAGTTGTTTGATGATAAAAATATGCGTACAAACCGCGAAATTACAACATTTCTTGGCAAAAACTCGGTATAATATTAGGTTATTTATTTCTTAGTTTTTTCAAGCGAAGTGCCATGCCTGAGACCGTTTCGCCTGCAAAAGCAGGTTTTGATTTTATTAATCGTTTGATCCAGCGCCTACAACATCTGCCCTATGTGCCATCGATCCGCACGCTCTTGCTGACAAGCTTGGGTTTGTTGGCTTGCTTAAGTTTGCTGATGATTGCGTCCGCATCCATTCCGTTTGCACAGCAGCACGGTATGAGCGACTTGGCGTTTTTTTATCGTCAGTTGGGCTATATGATTCTAGGTCTGGCAGCTGGTTATGCGGTTTATAAAGTTAAACTAAAAATTCTAGCCAGTTTTGAGCTGATGGTCATCGGCTGGATCGTCACAGGGGTACTGCTGCTTGCTACCTTGATATTTGGCGTGGATATCAATGGCGCGAAACGCTGGATCGACTTGGGTTTTGGTAATTTTCAGCCTGCTGAGCTGTGTAAGATGGTGATGATCATGACCACGGCAGAATATGTCGTGCGGCGTTCGGCGGATGTGCGCGAAAGTGTGTTTTATTCGTTTCGCTTGATGATTCCGTGTATTCCGCTGTGTGGTTTGTTGATTTTGCAGCCTGACTTCGGGAGCTTTGCGGTGATTATCGCCACGATGTTGGTTTTGTTGTTCATCGCAGGTTCGCCGCTGTATCAGTATGTTTCTGTTGCGGTCGTTGCGGCAGGCATGCTTGCTTTGTTTGTGATAACCAGTGACTATCGTATGCGCCGTATATCGAGCATTATGGATGATCCGTTCAATGATTTTCTTGGTGATGGCTATCAGCAGGCGAACAGTCTGTTGGCGCTTGGGCGTGGCGGCATCACGGGCACAGGCTATGGCGACAGTATCCAAAAGCTGTCCTATCTGCCTGAAGCGCACACTGACTTTTTGTTCGCGATCACAGGTGAAGAGCTGGGCTTGATTGGCTCGCTGGTGGTGATTCTCCTAGAAGCTGTGGTGATTTTCTCAATGATGGCGATCAGCTATATGGCATTCAAGCGTCGTCAGATGATTCTTTCCTACACGGTGTTTGGCTTTGCGGTGATGTTCTTTGGGCAGACGATGATCAATATCTTGATGAATCTTGGTATCGGTCCGACCAAGGGCTTGACTTTGCCGTTTTTCAGCTATGGCGGTTCGTCGATTCTGATCTCAAGTATGATCATCGGCTATGTGCTCAATGTCTATGAAAACAGCCCAATCATTGCCGCCAATAAAGAAAGTCCGCGATATTAAGCCGTTATTCATCATTGAGAAAATTTTCATAATAATCCATAAAAAACACCCCACCATAAAAATCTTGACATTTTAGTACCGTAGGGTGCGCTGAGCGCACCGGTAAAATACCCAATGTGTAAATTTACCAAAAAATTTGCAAAATTCACCATAAAAATCAAATATTTGTGGTGTGTTGGAGCGGTGTCGTACCCTGCGGTTCTGATTTGACAAACCCAAACATGAAAAAGAAAGAAGCCTGTAGCCCGTAGGTTAAGTTAAGGCACGAAACCCAACAAATTCAAAGAGCAATGCTAAACATAAATTAAGTTTTGCCAAAAACCAACCCAATTATTAAACATCATTATTAAATAAAAAAGTTATTTTCATAGAAAAATGTTGGGTTTTGCAAGCTCAACCCACGGGCTTGAAATATTTGGGAGAGAAATAATGTTCGTAATTAATAATAAAATGGCTAAGTTATTAAATAATATCAATAATATTAACATTATTGATATTAATCAAAACCTATATGAATTATTAAACTTGGAATTTGAAAAAAAAGCTGGCGGTATATTTTTTCATGGAGCATACACAAGTCAATATGATGATAAAATAATTTCTCAAGAGTATATAAGAAGAGTGCATACCGATATATCAGGAATGGAGATATCTTTGAACATGATACATATTGATGACTATGTGAATTCAGAGGTATTTTTACAATCTATAGCTTTTTTAAAAAGATTTATTGAAAAATGGACTCTATTAGAAAACTCTGAATTTTTGGCAATCGTATCCTTTCAGGATGATGATGTAGGAACTTTTTCAAAATTTAGCTTTCATAAAATAAGACCTGGGGAAATGGTTTATGATATTAATAATATTGATAAATTCCTTGAGGCGGTAATGATATATATATCTGATATTTCTGCTTTTAACCCCAGCCAACACCTTTGATAAGTACAGTAGCCCGTAGGTTAAGTTAAGGCACGAAATCCAACAAATTCAAAGAGCAATGCTAAACATAAATTAAGTTTTGCCAAAAACCAACTCAACCTACAGCCCGTAGGGTGGATTTGCAGATGGAGTTATGATTGATATGAAAAAGGGCGCGTTACCAGCACCCTTAAGTATGTTAAATAAATTGATAATGATTTAAAACTACAACCAACCACTCACCATCAACTGCACGCCGACGACCATCAGCAACACGCCAAAAGCGCGCTTGAGCGTCTGTGCAGGCAGGGCATGAGCAAGGCGCGCGCCGACTTTTGCCATGACAAAGCTGACAATGCTGATGCTGACAAATGCACCGATATGCACAAAGCCAATCAAGCCATCGACATCCATCTGCGAGACATCAGCATGACCGAACCACATAAAACCAAGCGCGCCAGCGATGGCGATCGGCAGACCGCACGCCGCAGAAGTGCCGACGGCTTGTTTCATCGGTACGCCATTTTGGCTTAGGTATGGCACGGTCAGACTGCCACCGCCGATACCAAAAACCGCCGATAACAGACCGATCACAACCCCTGCCAAAGACTGCTTATAATCAGCAGGCGGCGGAACATCAAGGCGTTCTTGGTTGGGGAAAAACAGCATTTTTACCGCCATCAAAATCGCACCACCGCCCAAGATAGCCTGTAGCATCGCGCCATCGATCAGCGTCGCCACCCAAGCACCAACAAGACTGCCCAGCACCAAGCCTTTTGCCATATTTTTAAAAATTTCCCAACACACACCGCCGCGCTTATGATGTGCTGACATCGAGCTGATGGAAGTCAGAATGATGGTCGCCAATGCCGTGCCGACCGCGACATGGGGAACGATCTCACTTGGCAAGCCATAATATGCCAAAATCCAAATCAGCGCAGGCACAATCACCATCCCGCCGCCGACGCCGAACAATCCTGCGCACAGTCCTGCGATCGTCCCTGCGATGATAAACCATAGATAAATCATTGTTTTGTCCAATTTTTGCTGAAAGATGTGTTATTATAACGCAATTTTTTACAAATTTGTGACGGCATTTTTTTTGAATGAATATTCGCGCAGTTGATACGATGGATGATTTGCACAAGGAACAGAGCGATTGGCAAAAGCAGTGGCAGCAGCAGTGGCAAGCAATTTGGCAAAAGATCCGCGCCAATCACCACCACGACGCGCTGACCGACAGCACCAACACACAGCTAATGACCGCGCTGACGCAAGGCAGGCTCGACCCAAGCCGCCCACATCTATGGACGGCTGATGCACAGAGTGCGGGGCGTGGGCAGCACGGTAGATCGTGGGTGAGTGGCGTGGGCAATGTGTTTTTGTCCTTGTATGTGCCGATGTCTGCGGCGGCTGATGGCTTTGGGCTGCACCGCTTAAGTGGTTTATTATCCTTAAGTGTGGGGCTGACTTTATCGCAGTTACCCATCATTAATGCCATCAATGATGCGCGCGTGCGCTCAGGGCTTGGCAAAGTGGGTGTCAAATGGGCGAATGATGTCGGCTATTATGACGATACGCGCCATCTGTTTCAGAAGCTTGCTGGGATTTTGATTGAGCCTGTGTATGTGCGGCGTGGTGACAAGACAGGATTGGTCGGTGTCATTACGGGTATAGGGCTCAATGTCAAAAGCAGTCCTTTGATCAAAGATGGTCTGTATCAAGCGACCTGCCTACAAGATCTGTGCGACGCTGCCGCCATCGCCGATGTACCGACGGCGCACGCGCTGTATCAGCCGATGTGTCAGGCGGTTTGCCAAGCGATCCAGTGGCAAAATCAGCTCAATGATGAGCACGCGCGATTGGATTTTGTTGATGTGTTCAATCAGGCGCACATCTTGACAGGTAAAGAAATCAAGGTCTATGCACGCGATGAGATGCAGGTAGTGGCCCAAGCAGGGCGGTGCGTGGGGATTGATGATCAAGGGGCGTTATTGCTAGAAAATGCAGGCAGTATTGAGCGTGTATTCGCCGGTATGATTCAATCTGCTTAACTGATAAATTTAAATTAAAATGATAAAAAGGAATAATCAATGACGGTGCTTTGGCTGGATTTGGGCAATACCCGATTGAAATATTGGCTGATCGATGATGGGCAAGTCATCGCATCGGACGCCAAAGAGCATCTAAAAGCGCCCAATGAGCTGCTGATGGGTTTGTTCGGTACTTTTATTCGCTTTCATCCGCAGTTTGTCGGTATCTCAAGCGTCTTGGGCGAGAAAATCAATGGCAAAATCGCCGAGACGCTTGATGATCTTGGCGTGCCTTATGAATTTGCCAAAGTCAATGACCGCCATCCTAAGCTGTACAGCCATTATGACCCCAAGCAGCTTGGCGTGGATCGCTGGCTGCAGATGCTCGGTGCGGTCGATGGTGCGCGTCGTCAGTGTGTCGTCGGTTGTGGCACGGCATTGACGATGGATGTAATCGATCAAGGTGTGCATTTGGGCGGCTATATCCTACCCAATGCTTATATGCAGCGTCATGCGCTGTATGCAGGAACGCAGCAGATTGGCGTCAAGCAAGGGCGATTTGATGATCTTGCCTTGGGTGTGACGACCGATGACGCGGTGCATCATGGGATTTTATTTGGCATTGTCGGTGCGATCAAGCAGCTGCAGGCGCAGTATGATGCGTTTGAGCTGATTCTGACAGGCGGTGGGGCGATGACTTTGATGCCGTTTTTGGATCATGCTACCGTGGATGAAAATCTGCTTTTGACAGGTCTGCAGCGGTATTTTGGGCGGTGAGTTGATCATCATTCCTGATATTCATCCAATAAATGTCGCCAAATCTCTAAAGTATTTGGCTTAAGATATCCTTTTTCTACGATCAGTTCAAGTGCCAAAGTTTGTAGGTTTTTTGCCAATTCAAACTGACCGCACCAAGCCAGCGAGCGGATGATGCGGCTGATTTTCTTTTCTTGATGACCGACTTCTTGTAGCCAATACTGCTGTGATTTGAGCGTGTCTGTGGCAAATACTTGAGTGCCTTGTCGTTCGATGCCAAAATGCTGAATGATTTTATCAAAGGATGTTAAGAATTTTTGTTGGATTTCGAGATTGGTGCGAAAGAAAATCAAATCATCGCCAAGCAGCAGCGGCACAGTTCTGTTCCATTTAGAAGAGTGATCAATCGGAAATAACCACTCAATATACAGATACTGCATTTTGATAAAGTTTGGCGGTAGCTGCCACAGATCCTCTAAACCAAAATCAAAATATGGCGTCTTTGTAAGCCCTAGATAAAATTCATTGATCGGATGCATGGTTGCCTGCCTGTTTGGTTTGGTTGTTCATCAAGTATAACATGGTAGTGCGACAGATTGTGTCGTGGTTTGCCAGCAACCAAACCCAAACAAAAAAACCAAGCATTATCTGATGCTTGGTTTTTTTATTGTGCTTAGCGATTATTTCGCAGCAGGAATGATGACTTCTTGTGAAGTTTCATTCAGGGCTTTTACCGCAGCTGCATCAGTCGGTGCTGGCAGTACTTGCACGCCTTTTGGGGTATAGGCCAGACCCAGTGTTTTGCTGGTCTCGGCACGCACTTTATCCAGTAGCGCAGGGTCTTTTGACAGATCCTTGCCATAAGATGGGATGATTTCTTGCAGTTTGCCTTGCCATTTGCCCGCCACTTGCTCAGGGAAGGCTTTTTCAAGTAGGTTTAGCAGGATGTGTGGTGAAGTTGATGCACCCGGTGATGCACCCAGTAGTGCGGTCACAGAACCATCTTGTGAAGCAAAAATCTCGGTACCGAACTGCAATTTGGCAGGCTCACCTGGTAGCTGCTTGATGATTTGCACGCGCTGACCGCCTTGGAAGGCTTTCCAGTCTTCAAGCTTAGCTTCTGGATAGTATTTTTGTAACTCTTTTAGACGCTCGGCATCACTTAGCATCACTTGACTGACCAGATATTTGACCAAATCGGTATTCTCAAGACCGATTTTCGCCATTGGTAGCGCGTTGTCTTTGGTGGCCGAATTAATCAAATCAAGCTGCGAGCCATTTTTCAAGAACTTATTAGAATAAGTCGCAAATGGGCCAAATAGCACATATTGTTTGCCATCGATATAGCGCGTATCAATGTGCGGTACTGACATCGGTGGTGCGCCAAGTTCAGCTTTGCCATAGACTTTGGCATTATGCGCCTTGACGATTTCAGGCTTATCAGTCATCAAGAATAGACCGCCGACAGGGAAGCCTGCATAATATTTACTCTCAGGCAGATCGGTGTACTGCAACAGCTTAATCGCTGCACCACCTGCACCGACGAATACAAAGCGCGTCTTGGTGTGCGTGGTTTCGCCTGTTTGTAGGTTTTTCACACTCACAGTCCAAGTCTTGTCATCATTACGGCTGATGCCCGTCACTTCGCTATTGACTGACAGCTTGAAGTTTGGGTGCTTGTTCAGACCATCCACAAGCTGCGTGGTGATCGCGCCATAATTGACATCGGTACCGATATCCATGCGTGTGGCGGCAACTTTTTGCGCAGCATCACGACCTTGCATGACAAGCGGCGCCCAATTGGCGATCTCAGCCTTATCTTCGGTATAGACCATGTCGCTAAACAGTGGCGATTGGATCATCGCTTGATGGCGACGTTTTAGAAAATCAACCTGATCACCCCACACAAAGCCGATGTGTGGCACAGGATTGATGAAGCTTGATGGTGTACCTAGGCGACCTTGTTTGACTTGATAAGACCAAAACTGCTTTGAGACTTCAAACTGACTGGCGATTTTCTCCGCGCGCTCAATGTCAATGCTGCCATCTTCAGCTTCGGCGGTGTAGTTCATCTCCATAAAGCCTGAGTGACCTGTGCCAGCATTGTGAAAGCCGTTCGAGCTTTCTTGTCCGACCTGATCAAGTCGCTCATACATGCGAATCTGCCAATCGGGCTCAAGCTCGCTCAAATAAGTACCCAGTGTCGCGCTCATGATGCCGCCACCGATCAGCACTGCATCGACGACAGGCTCGTTGCTGTCAGTCTGTACAGGCTTGGTCGCGACATTGCGGAATAAGAAAATCAGTGCTGCAATCAGGGCCAAAACAATCAGCACCGCGATAAGACGCAAAATTTTTTTCATAAAAACAACTATAGCTTAAGTTTATTATCAAATTATTATAAAGTTATAGTCTGCTAACTTTGAAATAATACTCTGTCAAACTCGCTCGTAGTGCCATCTTGTGAGACTTTGCTTGTTTTCCTGGCCTTATTCCAAATTTGTTTGACTATAAATTATTCAAAATATAGAAAAATATATTCAATAATTATAAATAATCAGATAATGTCAAAAAAATATGCACCCGCTCAAGGCAAAGTGCATCCGATAATAAGATTTATTATAAAGAATTTAGCCCAAAAAATCAGCAAATCTCACAATATTTAACAATTTATTAAGTGGATTGTATAAAATTTAGGCAAATCTTGTCAAAATACCATCAAAGCCAGTGTCATTGCGGTTTTTTCACGGTTTTCACCATGCTTGCGCGCGGATGGCTGTTGTCATAAATGCGGCTTAAAGTGCCAAAATCCACTTGGGTATAAATCTGCGTGGTAGCGATGTTGCTGTGTCCGAGCATTTCTTGTACCGCGCGCAGATCGCCACTGGCTGAGAGCATATGCGATGCAAAGCAGTGGCGCAGTAGATGGGGGTGTAGATTTAGATCAATGCCTGCGCTAGCGGCACAGGCTTTGAGTCTGAGCTGCACTGCACGCACTGACAATCGTATGCCGTGGCGTTCGCTGATAAATAGCGCGCTAGAGTTCTGCTCTTGCCACAGATCGCGGTGCGGCAGATAGTCGCGAATGGCACGAATGGCAAGGCTGCCAACAGGGGCTTGGCGCATTTTTTTGCCCTTACCCAGTACGCGCACCACGCCATGATCCAGATCAATATCATCGACATCAAGACTGACCAACTCCGAGACGCGCAGTCCAGAGCTGTACATCAGTTCAAACATCGCCTTGTCGCGCACCCACAGCCGTGCTTTGGCGGCATCATCAGGCATCGGCTGCTCAAGTAAGCGGCGCATCAGCTCTTCATCGGCGACACGGGGGAGCTTTCGCGGGGCGGGCTTGAGCCGAAAGCCTGTGGTGGGATTGTGCGTGGTGAGATTTTGAGTAATCAGATATTGATAAAAGCTGCGAATGGCAGATAGGGCAAGCTTGGCGCTGACGGTACTGATGGCGTCCCCTTCTAGGCGCGTACCAAAAAACTGCGTCAGCATCTGCCGCGTACAGGTCAGTGGATCGATGGGCTTGTGTGATTGGGTCAAAAACTGCAAAAACTGCACCAATGCCAACTGATAAGTGGCGATGGTGCGATCAGAATAATTATGATAAGCCAAACTGTCCAAATAGGCATTCAGATGCACCCATATCGGCAGATGGGCAAGGTCATCATGTGGCGCGATGGCGTGCGTGCTGGATTTATCAGTCGCTTTGCCATCGCTATCAGCAGTGCCATCTGCGGTAGGCAGGGCGCGCGTCAATGCAGCGGACAGTCGCATGATGGATTAGAGAGTCTCGCTGTTGTCAGCACCCAGCTTGATACCTGCCGATGCCGCCAGACCATCTGGGCTAAAGACCCCTTCATAGACGAAGGCTGTCGGACCGGTCATCATCAGCGAGTAGCCATCTTGCCAACGAATCGCAAGGCTGCCACCATACAGCTGTGCGCGAATGTCCACGCCTTCATCCAACCAACCTTCGCGGATACCTGTCGCGACCGCTGCGCACGCACCCGTACCGCAGGCTTGGGTTTCGCCGACACCGCGCTCATAGACGCGCAGACGGATGTGGCGTTGGTTCACCACTTGCACAAAGCCGACATTGACTTTCTCGGGGAAGGCTTCATGCGATTCGATCAATTTACCCAAACGCTCGACATCAGCACTCAGTACATCATCGACCTTGATCACCGCGTGTGGATTGCCCATATTTGCCACATACAGCTGCACAGGCTCGCCATCGACATCTAGGCGATAGGCGTTGCCGATTTTGGTGATGGCTTTTGGGGCGAATGGGATTTGATCAGGTTCAAATTTTGGCTTACCCATATCCACTTGCACCCAGCCATAGCGGTCAGTGGTCAGTACGATGATGCCGCTTGCAGTCTCGACGCGCAGACGCTGTTTGAATGATAATTTGCGCGCTTGCACAAAGGATGCAAAGCAGCGCGCGCCATTGCCACATTGTGAGACTTCTGAGCCATCAGCATTAAAAATTCGGTATTTAAAATCCACATCAGGACGCGATGGCGGCTCGACGATCAATAACTGGTCAAAACCCACGCCGATGCGACGATCAGCAAGCAGTCGCACAAGCTCTGGCGTGAGTGTCATGCGTTGTGTTACTAGGTCAATGACCATAAAATCATTGCCCAATCCGTGCATTTTGGTAAATTCGATTAACATTGTCCTATCCTTAATTTTTTAGTTATTACCTTGGTATCTTATCATGAAACTTTGGTGCTTTGCTACAGTTATAAGGATTAAAATGCGTGAAGAAAGGGCGTGGGTGATTGAAATTTTTAAAGACATAGTCTATAAATTTAAAATGATACTGCGCCCGCTCGCCTTGCTGTACTCTATGTACTATCTGCGGCTTGCTGCCTAGTCTCATTTTGCTTTTAAACGACTATAAAAATCGCTTAGGCTGATTGGCTGAATATCAGCTGAGCTAGGGCAATCCATAAAGGTAGTTTATGCGATGATCGCAAGCTGCTCTTTATTCATCAAGGGCGTATTGTCCCAATGTTCAATGGAGTGAGTAAGAATCTCATCGGGCGTGGCGCTTGCCATTTCAGGGGTGGTTTTTTGACCAAGTAAATCCAGCGCGCGCACCAAGAGCAGTGCAGGGCGGCGCGTATCAATCGGCGTGGCAAGATTTTGCTTTGATAGCTTTTGCCCTTGATTATTGAATAATAGTGGCAGATGATAAAAATAACTTGGCACAGGCAGGCGACACGCCTTGATGATGGCAAGCTGCGCGACCGTCATCGGCATGATGTCAAGTCCGCGCATGATGTGGCTGATGTTTTGTAATCCATCATCAATGGCGCAGGCTAGGATGTAGTTGATCATTTGATTTTGGCGTTTGACGACGACATCGCCTAGACTTTTGGCAGAATTATCCCATATCACCCCTTGTAAGCCATCGACAAAGGCGGTCGCGACATCGGGCAGTTGTAGGCGAATTTTACTATCGCGATTTTGCCAAGAGAGATTTTTGTGCAGGCATAGGCGCGGATAGACGATGGGTGCATTGAGTGCGTGTGCGACAGGGTGGCTTTGGCGATGGTCATCGAGCTGCTTTCGTGTGCAGTGGCAGGCATAGCACAAGGGAGCAAGCGCACCGTGCAGATAGTCATCATAGATTGCCACACGCTTGGACTGATAAATGACTTCATCATCCCAATGCAGCCCCAAATTCTGCAAATCACGCAAAATGCTGTCGGTATATTCAGGCTTGCAGCGTTCAAAATCGACATCTTCGATACGCACAAGCCACTTGCCGCCCAAAGATTTGATATGACAAAAGCTCGCCACGGCAGTCGTCAGCGAGCCTAAGTGCAGATGATGGGTCGGTGAAGGGGCAAAACGCCCAACAGGTACGATGCTCATCAGATGTGGTGAATTTTGAATAAAAGTGAATTTTTATTCAATCAAAACAAATCATTGACCGTGATTTTGTTTTTCTTTGATTTCTGATAAAGTCTTGCAGTCAATGCACTGCGTCGCGGTTGGGCGCGCTTCTAGGCGGCGCAGACCGATCTCAGTGCCGCAAGTTTCGCAGTAGCCATAGTCGCCTGTTTCGATTTCCAGCAGTGATTTTTCGATTTTGCGGATCAGCTTGCGCTCACGATCACGCGCACGCAGCGTTAGGGCAAATTCTTCTTCTTGGGTTGCGCGGTCATTGATGTCCGGCATGGTGCTGGTTTCTTCATGAATGTGTTGCTTGGTACGCTCAGCTTCGGTCACCAACTCTTCACGCCAATTGGTCAAAATTGTGCGAAAATGTGCCAATTGCGCATCAGACATATAGTCTTCATCTTTGGCAGGTTGGTATGGTGCAAAAGTAGTTGCGTTGGTCATCCCGTTGTAGTCCTTATGGGTAAAAACAGGCGAAAATCTCGCCAATGATTGCCGCAGGTGGCAAAAAACCGCCATCACTTTAGCAAAAAATAATTAAAATATCCAATCTAATTTCTGAAAATTTACCAATTATCAGAAAATTTTTGACAATTAATGGTGTTTGATTAATAAAATTCAAGAGTAAACAGCGGCTTGCCACAAGCTTTGGGCATAACTTTGGGCTACCACACTGCGCACTACTCTGCGAATGGTGGCGTATTTTGCATAAAAATAATGTAACTTGATAGGGTGTGATTGTTGCTAATGTGTATCATGCGACAGCCAGCAGGCGCGTCATCAAGACGAAATTCATCACAAAATGGTGCAAATTGGCGGTCGGTCGATAGGCAGGTGAGCAGCTGAACAGGGTGATCAGCTAGGGGGTGTATGGTGTGGACTTGATGGACATGACCGCACAGCACGGTGTGGGCATGGGGGTGTTTTTTAATAATTTGCCAAAAATCATCTTGATTATCAAGCACATAAGCATCAATCCAAGCCGAGCGCACTGGCAGCGGGTGATGGTGCATGGCGATGATGGTAGGAGCGGGGTTTTGGGTAAGCTGTTGATCTAGCCAGTCAAGGGTAGGCTTTGGCAGTGCGCCATGAGTTTCGCCATTGACCGCGCTGTTTATTAATAATAATTGCCATGCTGTATCGGCAAAATTTAGCATCACAGCATGGCGATCAAGCAGGCGCGCATCAGGATTAATGGGAATGTGCAGTCGCTGTGGGTAAGGCAGACTTGTACCAATCTCATGAGTGACATCGTGATTGCCCGCGATGGCAAGATAGGGAATGTCTGTGCGGTCAAGCGTATCAAACAGCCAATCATAAGCATCGCGATTGCCATCATTGACCAAATCACCCGTCAATAAGAGCAAATCAGGCACGGGATGATGGTAAGTGGCAAGCTTTAAAACAGTCAAAAATTGCTGATAGCTAGGCGCGTGTCCGATTTTGCCTGTCAAATGCAAATCGGAAATCTGGCAAATGTTCAGCGTATCAGTTCGGCTGCTTAAAGCGGTGATGGGATAGGTCATGGGTTTGTCAGTCAAGCTCAGTGAATTTTCTTGATAAACTTTTTAGTGATTTTTTTTAAATAGTAAGCTTATTTGCCAAGTAATTTTTTCACGCCAAAAGTGCTAAAAAATCCCACGGCAAGCATTAGCACAATCGCAAGCCCTGTTTGGATATCCAGCCAGACGCTGCCCCAGATGCCTGCAGTGACGGCAATTTGTGCAAAGATCATCGCCAGTATCACCATCATCTTCGGCGATGGCGCGAATAGTCGCGCGATCAAGGCAGGCAGTACAAGTAGACCACTGATCAGCAGGCTGCCAACCGCTTGTAAAGCCACAGCACAAAAGCCTGCCAAGAGCGCCATAAAAAAGATGTGCTGCCGAGTGGGATTGATGCCTTGGATTTGCGCCAGTGCTTCAGAAGTGGCGAGCTTGACTTGTGCTTGCCAAATCACTGCCATGATGATAAGTCCAATGACGATCAAAATCGCAAGACGCGGCAAGTCCGCCCAATCGACATCTAATAGATTGCCGAATAAAAATCCCAAGACATTGGCTTGCTGCTGCGTCAGCTGTGTAAGCGTCAATAAACCTAAGCAAAGCAAAGTCGATGCCAGTACTGCAAGGGTGGCATCATTAGGCAGACGCGAATCTTTCAGCACGGTCATCACCAGCACCACGACCGCACTGACGATACCGATGCCCAGATCATAAGGCAGGGATAGCCACGCTGCCAATGCCACGCCAAGTAGCGCACCATGCGCCAGTGTATCAGAAAAAAACGCCACGCGCCGCCACAGCACCAAGCAGCCCAATGGTGCAGACAGTAGCGCAAGCAATGAGCCTGCAATCCAAGCGGGGGCGAGTATCGAAAGCCAATCAGTCATAACAGATCACTTCACAGAATCAGAATGGTGCGTGTGCGCAGCGTGGTCATGGCTATGATTGTGGCTGTGGTCATGATGATCCAAATGATGCTCACAATGGCTATGCTCATGGATATACGGCGCTTGATAACCGAACAGCTGCGTAAACTCAGGCGACAGCGCGATTTGGCTTGGCACGCCCTGACAGCAGATGTGTTTATTCAGGCAGATGACACGGCGCGAGCCTTTCATCACCCAGTGTAGATCATGCGATACCACAAGCATCGCACAGCGCAGAAACTCAGGCAACTCATCTAAGAACCGATACAGCCACGCTTCACTTTCAGGATCCAGGCCTTGCATCGGTTCGTCTAGAATAAGCAAATCAGGCTTATCCAATAAAGCACGCGCAAGCAGTACACGCTGCGTCTCACCGCCTGACAGATGATGCATTTGTTTATTCAGCAGTGGCGTGATGGATAGCTGATCGTACAGATAGGCTTTTTGGTCGGCGTTTAGGCGTTTGCCATCCGCTTGGGCAAGTAGGTCAATGGCACGCAGTGGCAGAATGCTAGGCACGCTAAATCGCTGTGGCACATAGCTGATTTGCTTGGTGTTTTTGATCAATGTGCCATGCGTGGGCTTTAACAGACCCAAGATAAGCTTCACCAAAGTCGATTTGCCCGCACCATTTGGGCCGATCAGGCTGATCATCTCACCTGATTCAATGGCAAGCGAAATATGGCTGACGAGCATCACCCCGTCAGCCGCTTGGTAGCTGATATTTTGTAGATCAAGGATGGGCTTAATGCTTGCCTTGGCAGTCACGGCAGACACCTTTTAGTTCGATGACACTGCGCTCAATGGCGAATTTGGCATCATCGGTGGCAAAATTCATCATCGCATTGACTGGCAGGTTGCTGCATTCTTCGACTTTTTCGCACACGCGGCAAATCAAGAAAGCTGCAGCGTGATTTGAGCGCGGATGGCAGCAAGGCACATAGGCGTTCATTGAGCTTAGCTGATGAATCAAGCCTTCATTCAGTAGAAACTCAAGCGAACGATAGACGGTCGGTGGGGCGATATTTTTGTGCTTTTCGTGTGCTAAGTGCGTTTTTTTTTGTCTGCTTAATTGCAGCGCACTGATCAAATCATAAGCGCCCATCGGCTTATCTGCCGCCAAAATCAGTGCATATACTTCTTCGCGCAAAGGGGTGAAACGCACACCACGCTCTAGGCAATAATCTTTGGCATCCTGCATACGCTTAACAGGATCGTTGTGATGTCCGTGATAGACATCGTGTTGGTGGAAATGGCACGCATCGTGTGCGTCGTGTGAAGTGGTGGCTTGCATACTTAAACCCCGAATGATGGTGGAAACCATCGGTAAAACATAAAAAACGCCCAAGAACCGAAGTTCCAAGGCGTCCAAACACAGTGCGTTATATTATATGCTAATTGATGCGCCTTGACTATACAACTTTAGACAAATTGCCAAATAAATTTGTTGGTCAATTGTAAATAATCTGTTCAATAAATAATCAATTATTCAAAAATAAAATATAGAAATAGTATAACATAGATTTGGTAGTTGTGCTATACTTGACTTGATTTTATGAAGCAAAATGACCATTAAAAGCGGCATTCTTTTGTCAATAATAACCAAGGTACAAAATCCGCAACAGTTAATGCGACTTTGTGTGAATTTTTCAAGATGCGAATTTTTCAAATCATAAGCGAATAACAGTCAAAAATGACAATCAAAAAGTGAGTTTGTTATGAAATCAATGATAAAAACCACCCTAAAACAAGGCGCGCTGATCGCTGCTGCCACGATGAGCATCGGTGCATGGGCAGGGGTCGTGAGCGTGAGTAATTATCCGCTTGCGCTATTGTCAAATGCTATCACCCAAGGTGATCACGATGCTGAAGTCTTATTAGGTGCAGGCGATGTCGGTCATCACGGTGCATTATCACCAAGCAAGGTGAAGCTTGTCGAAGACAGTCAGTTCGTCGTATGGTTCGGCGGTGATCTGGAGCAGAATCTTGTCAAATCACTGGACAATGCGCCCAATGCCATTAGTTTATTGAAATTCAATGCTTTTACGCGCCATCCACTCAGAAACATCGATGGCACAGCGCGCACAAATACCCAAGATCCGCACATTTGGCTCGATCCGACCAATGCCAAAGCCATCGTCAAGGCGCTTGCGGTGATTCATGGTCATGCCAATCCTGCGTCCAAAGCCAAATATCAAGCCAATGCTGATGATTTTATCAAAAAAATGGACGCTGCCGTCGCTGAAGTCGGTCAGACGCAAGTTCAGCCATATTGGGCGTATCACGATGCATTTCAATACATCGAAACTGCTGCCAAATTAAAATTCGCCGGCGCATTGACACCTGATCATCATATCAGCCCAAAAGCAAGCCAAATCAAGCACTTATCTGATACTCGCCCGAAGCCTGCCATGTGTCTTGCGTCACAAGGTCCAGTCTCTGATGGCATTAAAAATAAGCTTGGCAATGTCACTGTCAGTATTCAGCAAGAAGACATGAGCGGCGGTAGTGATGACTTTGTAGAGATTTGGAAACAAGTCGTCAGCGATCTGCAGGCGTGTGCAGGCGCATAAGCGTACATTTGTTAGGCTTGACAAGAATAACACTTGCCTAAGTCGGACAAGGCTTTTATAATCATAAGGCTTGGTAGTTTGCCAAGCCTTTTTTACGCCATTTGCATTTATATAAATGGCAATGCAGCGAAGTTTATTGAAAGCACAATCATTATAAGCATTTGATTTTTGGGCAAAAATTCATGACCAGACCAGCCAAGCGAAACAGCCAAGCAGATATTTATCGCAATCAAAAACGCCAAAGTATCGTGCTTTTGGGTATTATTATCGTCGCGGCAGCATATAGTATGTTGATAGACGATGTATCGCTTGCCATTGCCAAATCGGTGGCGGCAGGTGGGGTGCTGGCGTATCTTGCTCAGTGTGTGTTTACTTTTATTGCTTATCGCGAAACGGGCGCACGACAATCGCGGCAGATCATGCTGAATATGTATCTGGGACAGATGCTCAAATGGGCGGTGACGCTGATTGGCTTTGCGCTGATTTTCACCAAAGCGATCGATGTCAATGTGCTGATGGTGATTTTGGGCTATTTGCTCATGCAATTGGTACACACGCTGTCACTGATGCGATTGAAATAAATAAACAATCCGCTGCATAAATATCATGTAAAAACAGCAAAATAGGCGCAAAAACGGGCATTATTGCCTGAATATTACCCAAAGCATCATAAAATTGAAAAATTTCGGTAATAAAAATCACATTAGCCCTTTACATATCGCCTACACTAAAGTAATATACTCGGTTAGTTACAAAAGCAATTTATTGTTTCACAGTTCACCGCAGTTTGGGTGACGCATTGATTTTCAGCTCGCACGCAGTCAGAGACTTGACACCACAGCGCGAGATGGAATCACCAGATCGACCTTGATTTGGTGGCAATGGATTGAGCGTGTTGAATCGTAACTTCGTTTTTGATTTGGCGTATTTTCTCCAATCTTTCTTTTGTTTGAGTTAAAATAAGTAGCTTATTATGGCAGCCGAACAGACATCTTCACAATATATTGCTCACCATTTGACCAACTGGACATATGGCAACCACCCAGAGCATGGCTGGAAAGTGGCAGCAGATGCCACTGAAGCGTCGCAAATGGGTTTTAGTGCCATTCATCTGGATTCTATGCTTTGGTCAGTTGGCTTGGGTATTTTCTTTTGTGCGCTTTTTTGGGCGGTGGGTCGCAAGGCGACTGCTGGCGTTCCAACCAAGCTGCAAGCGTTTGTTGAGCTGATTGTAGATTTCGTGGACAACAGTGTTCGTGAATCGTACAATGGCCCATCAAAGCTGATCGCGCCATTGGCATTGACGATTTTTGTGTGGATTTTCTTGATGAACTTGATGGACCTAGTGCCAATCGACTTCATCCCAACTCTTGCACAAAAAGTCGGCGCTGCTATGGGTCATGATCCGCATCATGTTTACTTTAAGATTGTACCAACCACCGACCCGAACATCACTTTGGGTATGGCGATTGGTGTCCTATTGTTGATCATCGGATTTGGTATCAAATATAAGGGCATTGGCGGCTTTATCGCAGAATTTACTTTGCACCCATTCAGTGCAAAAAACCCAATTTTGCAAGCTGTACTAATCCCTGTAAACCTAGTACTAGAAATCGTTACTCTATTGGCAAAACCAATCTCATTGGGTCTGCGTCTATTCGGTAACATGTACGCAGGTGAGTTGATCTTTATCTTGATCGCACTGATGCCATTCTGGATTCAGTGGGCATTGAGTGTGCCTTGGGCAATCTTCCATATCTTGGTAATTACTCTTCAGGCGTTCGTATTTATGATGTTGACGATTGTTTATCTGTCGTTGATCTCAGCACAATCCGAACATTAATTTGAACCTTTTTCATTAACCCTTTTTATTTTAGGTCATTAAGGAGACATCATGGATCCAGTAATCGCACAATACACGCTACTAGCAGTCGCTCTACTAATCGGTCTAGGCGCACTAGCAACTGGTATCGGTTTCGCTATCCTAGGCGGTAAATTCCTAGAAAGTACTGCTCGTCAGCCAGAACTTGGTTCACAACTTCAAACCAAAATGTTTATCGTAGCTGGTCTACTTGACGCCGTACCAATGATCGGTGTTGGTATCGCAATGCTACTATTGTTCGCCAACCCATTCGCATAAGCTGAAACCGTCAGTTTAACGACCACCTTTGATGGCGCAGCTTTCAAAGGTGGGTATCACCTGACTTTCACTAACAACGAGGTGATTGGATGATCAATTCTACCATTATCGGTCAGATGATTGCGTTTGCGATTTTTGTGCTATTTTGCATGAAGTTCGTATGGCCACCACTGATCGGCGCGATTAATGAGCGCCAAAGAAAAATTGAGGAAGGCTTAAACGCCGCCGAAAAAGCAAAAGCAGATCTTGCTTCTGCTGAAAAGCAAGTTGAACAAGAATTTGCTGCCGCAAAAACCGAAGCCGCTTCTATCATCGAACGCGCGAATAAAACCGCTAACCAAATGATCGAAGAAGCCAAAGAGCAAGCCCGCCAAGAAGGCGAGCGAATCATTGCACAGGCTCATGCGACTGTAGAGCAAGAAGTTGCTCAAACTCGTGAACAGCTACGCAAACAAGTGGCTCAATTGGCAGTGTTAGGTGCAGAAAAGATTTTGCAAGACAAAGTCAATGAACAAGAACACGCCAGCATGCTTGACCAGTTGGCGGCTAAGCTGTAATTAGAGGATAACATGGCTGAACTATCTACCTTAGCAAGACCATATGCCAAAGCAGCATTTGACTATGCTAAAGAGCAAAATGTAATCAACAATTGGGAGACCTTTTTGTCGGTTGCTAGCAGTATTGTAAGTAATGAAGAATTCGCTTCTTTGCTGAACAATCCAGCCATTTCTGCAGATCAAAAGGCAGATGTATTGCTTGATGCCTACAACAAAATCTCTGCAGAAGAAGCTTCTTTAGCATTGGCTAATTTTACCAAACAGCTAGCAGGACATGATCGTTTGGCGCTATTGCCAGAGATTCATGCGCATTACAGCAAGCTTAAGTCGCAAGAGCTAAAACAGGTTGACGCTTATGTTACTTCAGCCTATCCACTAACCGAAGCCCAGCGTAAAAATTTGCAGGAACGCTTAGCAGTTTCTACAGGGTCTATTGTCATTTTACATGAAGAAGTGAATCCTGAACTGCTTGGTGGCGCTACCATTAAAGTGGGCGATAAGTTTACCGATGGCTCAGTGCGTGGCAAGTTAAAACAATTAAAGACTCAGCTGACCGCATAAGTCAGCTGTCTAAATTTAAGGAAACAAGGCAATGCAACAATTGAATCCAGCCGAAATCAGCAATCTGATTAAGCAGCGTATTCAAGACCTTGACGTAAGCGCAACTGCAAAAACGGAAGGCGTAATCGTCAAAGTCTCTGATGGTATTGTGCAAATCCATGGCCTAGAAGAGGCTATGTATGGCGAGATGATTGAGTTCGAAGGTGGCGTATATGGTATGGCGCTGAACCTAGAACAAGATTCAGTCGGTGCGGTTGTACTGGGTGAATATCTAAGCCTTCAAGAAGGTCAAAAAGCATATTGCACAGGTCGTATCTTGGAAGTCCCAGTAGGTCCTGAGCTATTAGGTCGTGTTGTTGACGCATTGGGTAACCCAATCGACGGCAAAGGTCCAATCAATGCAAAATTGACTGACAAAGTTGAAAAAATCGCACCAGGCGTTATCGCTCGTCAATCAGTTGATGAGCCTGTGATGACTGGTTATAAAGCAGTTGATACCATGATTCCTATCGGTCGTGGTCAGCGTGAGTTGATCATTGGTGACCGCCAAACTGGTAAAACTGCATTGGCAATCGACGCCATCATCGCTCAGAAAAATTCTGGCATCAAGTGTGTGTATGTGGCTGTTGGTCAAAAGCGTTCGACCATCGCTAATGTCGTGCGTAAGCTAGAAGAAACTGGCGCACTTGAGTACACCACAGTTGTTGTTGCGTCTGCATCAGAGCCAGCAGCACTACAATACATCGCGCCATACTCTGGCTGTACGATGGGTGAATACTTCCGTGACCGCGGTGAAGATGCATTGATTGTTTATGATGATCTGTCTAAGCAAGCAGTTGCTTATCGTCAAATTTCATTGCTACTACGCCGTCCACCAGGACGCGAAGCTTACCCAGGTGACGTATTCTATCTACACTCACGCCTACTAGAGCGTGCATCTCGCGTTAATGCAGATTATGTAGAAGCATTCACCAATGGCGAAGTAAAAGGCAAAACTGGTTCTTTGACTGCATTGCCAATCATCGAAACCCAAGCAGGTGACGTATCAGCATTCGTACCTACCAACGTGATTTCTATTACCGATGGTCAGATTTTCCTTGAGTCAAACCTATTTAACTCAGGTATCCGTCCTGCGGTGAACGCTGGTATCTCGGTATCGCGTGTTGGTGGTGCTGCACAAACCAAGATCATCAAAAAGCTATCAGGTGGTATCCGTACCGCACTAGCACAGTATCGCGAGTTGGCAGCATTTGCTCAGTTTGCATCTGACCTTGATGATGCGACCAAGCAGCAGCTTGAGCATGGTGTGCGTGTTACTGAGCTGATGAAGCAAAAGCAATATGCGCCGATGTCTATCGCTGATCAAGCAGCAGTTATCTATGCATCAAACGAAGGCTACCTAGCTGATGTGCCAGTTGAAAAAATTGGTGCATTCGAAGAAGCATTCCTTCGCTTCTTGCGCACAGAACACGCTGCATTGATGACTGAAATCGATGAAACTGCAAACTACAACGATGACATCGAAGGTCGTCTAAAAGCTGCAGTGGAAAGCTTCAAGGCATCTACCAGCTTCTAAACAAACAAGCAATATGGTGTGTTAGGCGTTGTTTAACGCACCATAAACCCATTTAAAATAAGTCCAGTATTGGAATAATTATGGCAAGCTTAAAAGAAATTCGTGCTAAAGTAACCAGTATCAAAAGCACGCAAAAAATCACCCGCGCTATGCAAATGGTGGCTGCCAGTAAAATGCGTCGTGCACAAGAGCGAATGGAAGCAGGTCGCCCTTATGCAGATGGTGTGCGTCGAGTGATTTCACACCTTGTGCAAGCACAATCGGACTACAAGCACCCATACATGGTAAGCCGTCCAGTCAATCGCGTTGGCTTTGTGGTGGTGACTTCAGACCGTGGCTTGGCAGGTGGTTTGAATATCAACTTGTTTAAAAACTTGTTGAAAAAAGTCAAAAGCTACCAAGAGCAGTCAGTTGAGATTGAGTTTGCGGTCATCGGTGCAAAAGGCGTTGGTTTTTTCAAGAACTTTGGCGGTAAAGTTACTTCTGCAGTGACAGATTATGGTGATAATCCATCGCTAGAACAAATCAATACACCAGTTCAAGCCATGCTTGATGATTATCAAAATGGCAAATTGGATCGCATTTATTTGGTGTACAACCAATTCATCAATGCGATGGCTCAAAAGCCAACCGTAGAACAGATTGTTCCGTTGGCAGAAGGTGAGTTTGAAGGCAATGAACTTCAAGCACACAGCTGGGATTATATCTATGAGCCCGATACCAAGACCTTGATTGATGGCTTGTTGCTACGCTACATCGAATCGGTGGTTTACCAATCAGTACGCGAAAATATTGCATCAGAGCAATCAGCTCGTATGGTGGCAATGAAAGCAGCAACAGATAATGCTGGTAACTTAATCAAAGAATTACAGTTGGTTTATAACAAGCTGCGTCAAGCGGCGATTACCCGAGAGATCTCGGAAATCGTTGGTGGTGCTGCCGCTGTTTCTTAATTGACTAATAATAGATAATAGGAGAACGCAATGAGCGGTCGTATTGTACAGATTATTGGCGCGGTTATTGACGTTGAATTTGACCGTGGTCAAGTACCACAAATCTATGACGCACTTAGCGTCGATGGTACTGAAACTACGCTAGAAGTACAACAACAGCTGGGTGATGGCGTGGTGCGTACCATTGCTATGGGCTCAACTGAAGGTCTAAAGCGTGGTCTTACCGTTTCTAACTCAGGCGCACCAATTTCTGTGCCAGTAGGTCAAGCGACACTTGGCCGTATCATGGATGTATTGGGTCGCCCAATCGATGAAGCTGGTCCAGTAAACGCAGCTGAGAAATGGTCTATCCACCGTGAAGCACCAAGCTACGATGAGCAATCAAACTCAACTGAACTACTAGAAACCGGTATTAAAGTTATTGACTTGCTATGTCCATTCGCTAAAGGTGGTAAAGTTGGTCTGTTCGGTGGTGCAGGTGTTGGTAAAACCGTTAACATGATGGAATTGATCAACAACATCGCCCTGAAACACTCTGGTCTTTCTGTATTCGCTGGTGTTGGTGAGCGTACTCGTGAAGGTAACGACTTCTACCACGAAATGCAAGAAGCTGGCGTTGTGAATACCGAAGACTTCACCAAGTCTAAAGTAGCGATGGTCTATGGTCAGATGAATGAGCCACCAGGAAACCGTCTGCGTGTTGCTTTGACTGGTCTAACCATGGCAGAATACTTCCGTGACGAAAAAGACGAAGCAACTGGTAAAGGCCGTGACGTTCTATTGTTCGTTGACAACATCTATCGTTATACCCTAGCCGGTACTGAAGTATCAGCACTACTAGGTCGTATGCCATCTGCGGTAGGTTATCAGCCAACCCTAGCAGAAGAGATGGGTGCGCTACAAGAGCGTATTACTTCGACTCAATCAGGCTCTATTACTTCTGTACAAGCGGTTTATGTACCTGCGGACGACTTGACTGACCCAAGCCCTGCGACTACTTTCGCTCACTTGGATGCAACAGTCGTACTAAGCCGTGACATCGCGTCACAAGGTATCTATCCTGCGGTTGATCCACTAGACTCAACTTCTCGTCAGCTTGATCCACAAGTGATCGGTGAAGAGCACTACAATGTTGCTCGTGGCGTGCAAGAAGTTCTACAACGCTACAAAGAGCTAAAAGACATCATTGCCATCTTGGGTATGGATGAGTTGTCAGAAGAAGACAAACTGACTGTTTACCGCGCTCGTAAGATCCAGCGTTTCTTGTCTCAGCCATTCCATGTGGCGGAAGTCTTTACTGGTGCACCAGGTAAATATGTCGCGCTTCGTGACACCATCGCTGGCTTTAAAGCGATCATCGAAGGTGAATATGACCATATGCCAGAGCAAGCTTTCTACATGGTTGGCGGTATCGATGAAGCCGTTGCTAAAGCTGAGAAGCTAAAAGCTGCTTAATGCGCTTGTATTGACTGGATAAATGGTTTATATTTATCCAGTCAGTCAATGCTAATCCGTCCTAAGATTATTGGGAGATTTTTCATGGCAACTTTTAAATGTCGAGTGGTTAGCGCTCGCGAAGAGTTGTATTCAGGCGAGATCACGATGTTGATCGCCAATGGTCACAGTGGTGAAATTGGTGTATTGGCAGGTCACACGCCGCTGATTACCTTGCTTAAGCCAGGTGCGATGCGCATGAAGTTGGCTGATGGCACTTCAGAAGAAGTCATTTATGTCTCTGGTGGTGTGCTAGAAGTACAGCCAAATGTCGTAACTGTACTGGCTGACAGTGCTGAGCGTGCACATGATTTGGATGAAGCGAAGATTGCTGAAGCGCGTCGTGCTGCTGAGCAAATGCTTGCCAACCAAAGTGATACGCTACAAACCAATGCTGCATTACACGCATTGGCTGAATCATTAGCACAGCTACAAACCATTCAAAAATACAAAAACCGTGCCTAATCAGGTGCGGTTGTGGTGATTTTGCGATC
This sequence comes from Moraxella sp. FZLJ2109, assembly GCF_024296965.1. NCBI lineage: Bacteria > Pseudomonadati > Pseudomonadota > Gammaproteobacteria > Moraxellales > Moraxellaceae > Moraxella > Moraxella sp. FZLJ2109. Next base: position 487,402 of record NZ_CP101112.1, on the reverse strand, counting down.
TGCCCAAGGATAAGATGATATGACATCGACTACGCCAGAAAAAGAAGGTATGCCAAGAATTCTCATCGTTGAAGATGATGAGCGTTTGGCGATGCTGACACAGGATTACCTGCGTCGTAATGATCTTGATGTTGCTTTGGAAACCGATGGTACACGAGCGATTCGTCGTATTATCACTGAGCAGCCAGATTTGGTTGTGCTTGATGTGATGTTACCAGGCAGTGATGGTCTGACTGTGTGTCGTGAAGTGCGTGCACATTATCAGCAGCCGATTTTGATGTTGACAGCGCGTACTGACGACATGGATCAGGTGCTGGGTCTTGAGATGGGTGCAGACGACTATGTCGCAAAGCCTGTACAACCACGCGTACTATTGGCGCGCATTCGTGCATTGTTGCGCCGTTCTGATTCTGCACCGTCTGATGATTCGCCACAGCGCCTAGAATTTGGCGATTTGGTAATTGACAATGGCGGTCGTTCGGTAACTTTGAACGATGAATTGGTTGATTTTACCAGTGCTGAGTATGACTTGCTTTGGCTATTGGCATCAAACGCTGGTCGTATACTATCGCGCGAAGACATCTTTGAGCGTCTGCGCGGCATTGAGTATGATGGTCAAGACCGTTCGATTGATGTGCGCATTTCTCGCATTCGTCCAAAAATTGGCGATGATCCAGAGAATCCGAAGCGCATCAAAACCGTTCGCAGTAAAGGTTATCTATTCGTCAAAGAAGGCAACTGATTTGCCCTTGTTTGCATTCCCAAAAGCTGGCTTATTGCTGGCTTTTGTTTTATGAAATCATGATTTATGGCTCGACTCACTCTCACTGAACGCAGTATTTTTTATCGAATTTACATGGGCTTGTTGTTGGTCTGTGTATCTGTGGCTTTTTTTGCGTATTTGCTTGTCGATACGCTCAATCAAGAGCGCGTGCAAAACTACCGCGAAACTGTGGCGACAGGGGTGTTTTATCTGATCGGTCAAGGGGTGGTCAATCAAAAATCCGAAGCGGCGCGCGTGTATTGGCTGGATGATGCCAGTCAGTTGTTTGGTAGCAAATTCACCATTGTGCCGATGATGGATGTCGAGCTAAAAGCGCGCGAGATTAAGCGATTAGAAGAAGAAAAAACCGTCGTCCGCTATGATCACGCGGTCAATGAATATACCATTTATCATCGTATCGCAGGTGAAAGCAATCTTTTGACGGTGAAAATCTCGCAAGTTGGTGAGCGACAAGTGCGTGCCTTGGCGATTTTTTTGCTTGATGATTTGTCTTATTATCCTGAATTTGAACAAAAGCAAGCGCGCCTTGATTTTCTGAGCAAGAAGTTTTCTCACCCACTACATCTGCGTAATTTAGACGAATTGAATCTTGACCAAGATCAAATTGTACGCCTAAGACGCGATGAGCCTGTGATTATTTTTGGTGATGGCAACAATGCGCAAACTTCTTTCATTGAAGTGGTGGCATCGTCCGATGTCGAAGGGCGTGTGATTGTCATCGGTCCGATTGCGCTGTTTAACTGGTTTCCGTTTAATCTACTGGTCAGTGTGGTGCTGATTTGTATGCTGCTTATCGGGCTTGGTGTGTATGGTCTGATTTTCCCATTGGAGCGCCGTCTAAGACTACTTCAGTCGGGCGTCGATCGTGTTGCTGAAGGCAATCTTGACACCAAAGTTCAAGTGGTTGGCAGTGATGACATTGCGCGCCTGACATCGACTTTTAACTCAATGACCGCACATATCAAGCGCTTGATCGAATCGCAGCGAGAGCTGACGCGTGCGGTATCGCATGAACTACGAACCCCCGTTGCGCGCATTCGCTTTGCTGTCGATATGCTTGCTGATACCGATGATGCCGATTCGCGCCAACTGCAAAAAAATTATATCGATGATGACATTGAGTCGCTTGATGAGTTGATTGATGAGATTTTGACTTATGCCAAGCTAGAAGAAGGCTCGCCGAAGCTTGATTGGCAAATAGTGAATCTAAAAGAACTGCTTGAGCAGATTGAGCGTGAGACCAATGCTTTGGGTAAGCCGATTAAGATTGTTTGTGACTTTCCACCACCAAAGATAGTTGCGATGGCGGATCGCCGTTATCTGCACCGCGTGGTACAGAACCTTGTCGGTAATGCACTGCGTTATGCCGAATCGACTGTGCGCGTGTCGGCAGGTACGCACCAAGGCTCGGCATTCATCTGTGTCGAAGATGATGGACATGGCATCGCCGAAGCTGATCGTGAAAAAGTGTTTGTGCCATTTGCGCGACTTGATGACAGTCGCACGCGTGCGTCAGGTGGTTATGGTTTGGGCTTATCGATCGTCAGCCGCATTGCGTTTTGGTTCAATGCCACCTTATCGGTCGATGAAAGCCCAAGCTTGCATGGCGCGCGCTTTATGATGACTTGGCCGATCAAGCAAGTGGGCGTGAGCGTCGCTGCCGATGAGATTACCCAAGAGCGCGTTGAGAAAACCATTTATAAATCAAGCTGATGATTTGCTTTATTTGGTGTAAATTATCACTTAAATATCATGTGCTAGGGCTGTCTTTATGATCATTTGCCACAGCGGTCATTAGCGGAATATTGATCAGCACTTGTAAGCCGCCATCAGGGTGATTCTGCGCGATCACTTCACCTTGGTGCAGATGAGCGATACGACTGACGATGGCAAGTCCTAGACCGCTGCCTTGAGTGGTGCGTGCCGACTCACCACGCTCAAAAGGCTGCATGATACGCTCAAGCTGATCTTCTGCCACGCCTTCACCTTCGTCCTTGACGCTGATCGTCAAAACAGGATAACGCGTCAATAGCTCATCACTATCTTCATCGATGGCAGGGGTGATTTTCGCCATCAGATGAATCGGCTCACTGCCATAGCGAATGGCATTATTGACTAAATTGACAATCAAACGCTTGATCGACAAAGGGCGCACAGGCACAGACTGATCGATACTGCTGTCATAAATAAAACGCGTGCCATCGAACTGGATCATGATTTCCTTAAAAATCGTATCCAAATTGGTCAATTTCACAGGTTCGTCCGATCCATCTTTCATGAACGAAATGAACTGATCCAAGATCGCATCCATATCTTCGATGTCATAGACCAAGCCTTCGCGGAAAAATTCATCAGGTAACATCTCGGCGGTCAGGCGCATCCGCGTCAAAGGCGTGCGCAAATCGTGACTGATGCCAGCAAGCATGATGGTGCGCTCTTTTTGTGCTTGGCTGAGTGTGGTAAATAGGCGGTTGAACGCGGTGTTTACTTTGCGGATTTCGCTCGGGCCGGTTTGGGTAGGTAGAGTGGTGGCGTGTCCTTGTAAGATGTAGTCAGATGCTGCGCGCTCAAGCTTTCGCAGTGGGCGGTTTAAGCCGCGGATCAAGATCCAAATGGTCAAAATGGTCAAAAGCGGAATGCCAAACACAAAACCTGCCAGCACACCTGTGCTGTACTGCGAATAATGCATCATCGGCTCGCGAATCCAGATGTTGGGATTGGCGCTGTCTTGGATCCATAATTTCGGCTCAGGTTTGAACTTAAAATACACCTTAGCAGGGCGACCCAAACTGCGTTCTAGCTCTTCGGCGAACACTTCGGTGATATAAGTGACCAGCACCTTGTCGGTGACATCAGGAAATTCACGCGGATCAGTGACGATCTCGACATGGGTATTATCGGTCAGCCAATGTACGAAATCTGGGCTGTTGCGCCATTCTTGCTTGGCAGATGTCAAAAGCTTAATTTCGCTGGCAAGATAAGTGGCGTGGTTTTGGATCTCAGGGCGGTATAAGCTGCGCCAAATCAGCCACAAGGACAGCGTCACACTGACAAATACGATAAAAATAACCATCGCCACCGTCTGCATGGTGTTAGAATGTAGGCGATAGCGAATTTTGCCCAATAAAGTGCGTGCGTGTAAGCTCATAATCAGCGCCAATAAAAAACCAATGAGTTCATTGTATCACAGCTTTTGTAGCGAAATTGTAGATTATTTTGGCAAAAAGCAAATTTTTACTTTTAAGAAGCCAAATTTCTTGCTATAATAGTCGCTTTAGTGGTTCAGGTTCGTAACGGCTCATCCTCAACTTCATCGGATCTGTATCATGCTCTAATTCTTGCACAAATTAATTTTTAGTTTTTCATACTTTAAAAGAGAGTTATCATGGTAGTTATTCGTCTAGCTCGTGGCGGTTCTAAAAAGCGTCCATTCTATCAAGTCGTTGTTGCTGACAAGCGCGCAGCTCGTGACGGTCGTTTCATCGAGAAAATCGGTTTCTTCAACCCACTAGCGCGTGGTCAAGAAGTTGAAACTCGCATTGACCTAGAAGCATACAATGCATGGATCGCAAAAGGCGCACAGCCAACTGACCGCATTGCTTCATTGGTAAAAGCATTGAACAAAGCTGCTTAATATTCAGCTTGATGAATACGGTTTGCACTTAGATGTGAGTGTAAACCGTTTCTGCTATCAGATTAATTAAAAAATTCTCAAAATCCGTGAATACCAATACTCGTACTCGTCTGACTCATACGCCTGATCCTGCCGATTTGGTCAAGATTGCCACACTGAAAAAACCCTATGGCATCAAAGGCTGGCTGTGGGTGTTTAGCGAAACTGACGAACGCTCAGGTATTTTTGCGATGTCGCCTTGGTGGATGAAGACAGCGACAGGGTTTAAACCTTTGACAGTCAAAGACTGGCGCGCGCAAGGTCAGGGATTGGTGGCGTGTTTTGAAGAGATTGCTGATCGTAATGTCGCCGAGACCATGAATGGTACGACCATTTGGGTGTCCAAAGACAGCTTTCCTGAGCTTGGCGAAGATGAGTATTATTGGTCGGATTTGATTGGCTTAGCGGTCATCAATGAAGATGGCGAAAAGCTGGGCGTGATCATACAGATGTTTGAAACTGGCGCGCATGAGATCATCTCAGTCAAGCCGACAGCGGACAGCATTGATAAAGAAGAACGACTGATCCCGTGGCATAAAGATGTCGTGCTATCGGTGGATTTGGAAAAGCAAACTATGTTGGTAGCATGGGGCGCTGATTACTAAGCCAATTAATCAGTGTGTCATTTTATCAATTTTGGCATATGGTTTAGTGATTAAAAGATTGTAAAATCAAGGATTTAGTTTTGTTTTTTGCGGTTATCAGTATTTTGCCCGAAATGTTTACCGCCATCACTGAATATGGCGTGGTAGGGCGAGCGATTAAGCGCGAACAGGCGATGATTCATCTGATTAATCCGCGAGATTTTACCACTGATAATTATCGCCGTATCGATGAGCGCCCCTTTGGTGGCGGACCTGGTATGGTCATGATGGCTGAACCACTTGAAAAAGCCATCGCGCACGCCAAAGATTTGGCAATGCAAGCAGGCTGTGGTCTTGATAAATGCCCTGTGGTGTATCTATCTCCACAAGGCGAGACGCTTGGCGAAACTGCAGTAACGCAGATGGTGACATTTGATGGCATGATTTTGCTCTGTGGTCGCTATGAAGGCATTGATGAGCGACTACTTGAGACTTATGTTGATATGGAAATTTCCATCGGTGATTATGTCTTAACTGGTGGCGAGCTGCCTGCGATGGTGCTAATGGACAGCGTGATTCGCAGATTGCCTGCCGTGATGGGCGATGATTTATCTGCCGAGCAAGACTCTTTTGTCGATGGCTTATTGGATTGCCCGCATTATACCAAGCCCTTGGAATTTCAAGGCAAGGTGGTGCCTGATGTGCTTTTGTCAGGTCATCATGCCAATATCGCCAAATGGCGGTTTATTCAGCAGATCAAACGCACGCAAGCGCGACGACCTGATTTGTGGGAAAAATTTACCCCAAACAAACAGCAACTCAAGTGGCTTAAAGACTTGAACGACTAAGAAACTTGTCTGTATGGTTCGGACAGCGCGTCATGTGGCGCATTATGTAACGATGGTATGCGGTCTTTTAGCCATTGCCCAGCAAACTGGGTAACAAAGACTTTTAGCCTATGCCATGATAATTGGAGAATTTCCATGAGCAACAAACATCCGCTAGTACAAGTTGTTGAAAATGCACAACTTAAAGACCATCCATCATTCGGCCCAGGTGACACTGTTGTCGTACAAGTAAAAGTACGCGAAGGTGACCGTGAGCGTCTGCAGGCGTTCGAAGGCGTAGTTATCGCTAAGCGCAACCGTGGTCTAAACTCTGCTTTCACCGTGCGTAAAATCTCAAGCGGTGTTGGTGTTGAGCGTGCATTCCAACTACACTCACCACTGATCGCAAGCATCGAAGTGAAACGCCGTGGTGATGTACGCCGTGCGAAGCTTTACTACCTACGCGATCGTTCAGGTAAGTCTGCTCGTATTAAAGAAAAATTGGGCGCGCGCAAAGAAGCTTAATCCTTCTGCGATTCCAATGGATCAACAAAACCCCAAGTTTACGCTTGGGGTTTTGTTATTTTTAATTACCAATTAATAAAAATCCCCACACGGATGGTGTAGGGATTGCAAGATATTCAAGTTTGAACTTAGTTATCGGCTTAGTCGTTGCGGAAGCCTTTGTGGCATGAACCGCACGAGCTTGCCATCTCGCCGTATAGCTTTTCAACATCGGCAGCGCTGCTGGCTGTGGCGGCTGCGGCAGATAGTGCGCTGGCAGCAGCGGTGAATTTCTCGGTTTCAGCTTTAAAGCCTGCCGCGTCTGTCCAGATGGCGTCTGCAGCTTCACCACCTTTGGCAGCTTCACCTTCAAAATAAGTCCACATTTGCTCAGTGCTGTTTACGATTTTATCAGTGTTCTCTTTAAAGGTCGCTGCATCGAAAGTCGATGGATTTTCGATCATGCCTTTTAGGGTTTGGTTGGCGCGGCGCCAATCTGTCATCAGATCTTCACGCGCTTTTACCACTGATTGGTCGGCTGGTGCAGCAGCAGTGCTTGCGCCTGCAGTTTCGTTTTTGCCACAGGCAGTCAGGGCAAGGGTCGCAGCAGCCAGTGCGGCTAATAGAGTTTTGGTTTGCATCATGCATCCTCTTTGGCTGTTTAAAATGATATTGTGATTTATCAATCATCACAGTGATAAGTGATTCTCATTCTACCGAATTTTTGTCATAATTGCAGAGTTTTTAACCAAAAATAACAAAAATCATGACCAAAGCAGATCAATATCACAAAGCCAACCAATCTTTCGGCTTTAAATAAAAATCCGTCAGCTCGTATTCAGGCGTGCCCGCGCTTGGCTCGAAGCGATATTCCCACGCAGCCAAGGGCGGCATCGATACCAAAATCGACTCAGTGCGACCATTAGACTGCAAGCCAAACAGCGTACCACGGTCATAGACCAAGTTATACTCCACATAACGCCCACGGCGATACAGCTGAAACTCACGCTCACGATCGCCATAAGCGCGGTGCTTATTGTTCTCAAAAATTGGCACAATGCCATCAATGTAGCCTTGTCCTACCGCACGCATGAACGCAAAGCAAGTATCAAAATCCCAGCCCGTACTTGCGGTATTGACATCGTCATAGAACAGACCACCCACGCCGCGGCACTCACCACGGTGCTTGAGATAAAAATACTCATCGCACCAAGCTTTGTATTTGTCATACACGCCATCACCAAAAGGCTGGCACAAATCATGCGCCACCTTGTGCCAATGCTTGATATCATCAAGATTTGGGTAAAATGGCGTCAAGTCAAACCCGCCGCCGAACCACCAAATCGGCGCGCCGCCATCTTCAGGGGTTGCGACGAATAAGCGTACATTAGCGTGACTGGTCGGCACATAAGGATTGGTCGGATGAATGACCAACGACACGCCCAATGCCTGCGCCTGTGCGCCTGCCAGCTGTGGATGGCGCGTGGTCGCGGATGCGGGCATTTGCTTGATGTGAATGTGGCTGAACATCACGCCTGCTTTTTCGATGACTTTACCGCCTTTGAACACGCAGGAGCGACCGCCACCGCCTTCGGGACGCTGCCAAATATCTTCGATGAATTTGGTATCGCTTGTACCATCCACGCCGCCTGTTTGCTCTTGGTTTTCTAACGCTTTGATGATGTTATCTTGTAGAGTTAATAAAAATTCTCTTACCTGTTGGATTTGAGCGTGCATGGCGATTTCCTTTGGGTTTGTGCTTTGGTTTAAGACTGTGAATTTTGTAAATCTTGCGGCGTGATGTGGTGCTGCATTCTTGCGCCTTTGATGGCTAGATAATTTTGGTTGTGTGCATTGACACCGACGATCAGCGGAATGCGTTCGACAACATCAAAGCCTTGCTCTACCAAGTCATTGACTTTATTAGGATTATTGGTAAGCAGTGCCAGTTTATCAACACCGACAGAGTGTAGCATCACTTCACACATCTCGTAGGTGCGCGCATCGGCAGGCAGACCCAAAAGCAGATTGGCGTCAAGTGTGTCATGTCCTTGATCTTGTAGGGCGTAGGCGCGGATTTTATTGGTCAGACCAATGCCGCGACCTTCTTGGCGCAGGTATAAGATTGCACCGACGCCATGTTCTTGAATCGCTTGCATCGCGGCGTTCAGCTGTGGTCCGCAGTCACATTTGAGCGAGCCAAAAGCATCACCAGTCAGGCACTCAGAATGGATGCGCACCAAAGGCAGCTCATCGCCTGCGCTCGGCAGTCCTGTGCTTAGCATGATGTGTTCTTGTCCGTCTTCGTTTTCAAATACATGAATGTCAAAATCGCCATGCACGGTCGGCAGTTTGGCTTTGGTAATGAATTGATACAAAATTTGTCCCTAGTTCAGCAAAACTTGGCTGAAAGCAATAAAATCTAATATATATTATTAAAATTATGATATATACAGGGTGTAATCAAAAGTTTTTGATGAAAAATCGCAGAATATATGGGGTTTTTCTAGCAAAAATAAAGGCTATCTAGTAAAATAGCGCTTTGCAACATCAAAAAGTTTTGTGCGCAGATCATGTCAGTGCTTATTATGCCATAAGTTGCGCCACAAGTCTTGATGTTGGTAAAAAGTCTATTTAAGCCAAGCGTCGGAAATCAGCCCATTATGTCAGATGTAGCCAACTTAGCCAAACAATCGTATCAAGCCAAAGTTTTTACCGAGCTTTTGGCGACGCGTCCTGATACGCCGATTTTGGATCGAGTGGCATCGCCTGCAGATCTGAAGGGCTTATCAAGCGATGAGCTGATTGCGCTTGCTGATGAGCTGCGTGCGTATCTGCTGTACTCGACAGGGGTGAGTGGCGGGCATTTTGGTGCTAATTTGGGCGTGGTTGAGCTGACCATTGCACTACATACAGTATTAAACACGCCTTATGATAAATTGGTGTGGGATGTCGGTCATCAAGCCTATGCGCACAAGGTGCTGACAGGTCGCCGTGATCGCCTGCCAAGCATTCGCTCAAAAGATGGCTTGACCGCATTTCCTGAGCGCAGTGAAAGCGAGTACGATACTTTTGGCGTGGGGCATTCATCGACTTCGATTTCGGCGGCATTGGGCATGAGCCTTGCTGCGCGCTTACTTGGCGAGAACCGCAAAGTAGCGGCGGTGATTGGCGATGGCGCGATGACAGGCGGCATGGCATTTGAAGCGATGAACGACGCGGTGCAACAAAATGCCGATTTGTTGGTCGTCCTAAATGACAATGATATGTCCATCTCAGCGGCGATCGGTGGTTTTTCGCGTCATTTGGCGAAGCTGTGGCAGCGTGGACTTGCCATGGATATTGATAAGCATGGCAATATTTTGATGGTCAAGCGTGACATTTCGTCAGATGATCGTCGCATTCGCCATTATCTGCAGATGGCAAATGGCGCGTTTGAAGATGTCTCAAGCCGCTTGCCAAGTAAAATCAGTGAGAAAATCACAGGTTTATTAAGCGGTATCTCATCATCGCCGCTGCCTGATAAGATTGCTGAGAAAATCGGTGATAAGTTATTTGCGGATAATTTATTTAAGGCGATTGGTTTTACTTATCTTGGTCCATTTGATGGGCATGATTTGCCAAAATTAGTCAGTGTGCTTGAGCGCGCCAGTAAATTAAAAGGTGCGGTACTGGTGCATGTGCATACGGTCAAGGGCAAGGGCTTTTTGCCTGCTGAAGCTGATCCGATCGGCTATCATGCCATTGGTAAATTACCAAAAGCAGCAAGCGGTGATGCCGCCAAACCTACTACGGCACCTGCCAAGAAGTATTCACAGATCTTTGGCGACTGGCTGATGCAGACTGCGCAAGACGATGCCAATTTGGTTGCGATCACCCCTGCGATGGCAGAAGGTTCGGGCATGGTGGAGTATGCGCACAAGTTCCCTGAGCGGTTTTTTGATGTGGCGATCGCTGAGCAGCACGCGGTGACTTTGGCGGCAGGCATGGCGACGAGCGGCAAGCTTAAGCCTGTGGTGGCGATTTATTCGACCTTTTTGCAGCGTGGCTACGATCAGCTGATTCATGATGTCGCACTGCAAAATCTTGATGTCACTTTCGCCATCGATCGCGCGGGTCTGGTCGGTGAAGATGGTGCAACGCACGCAGGGGTGTTTGATTTGGCGTATCTGCGCTGTGTGCCAAATGTCATCATCGCTGCGCCAAGTGATGAGCATGAATGCCATCATCTGCTGAATGCGTGCTATAGATACCAAGGCACGGCAGCGGTGCGCTATCCGCGTGGTGCAGGTATTGGGCGCGCGATTGATACATCGGTTGATGCGTTTGTGATTGGTAAGGCTAATCATGTGTGGTCTTCGGATAATTTTGCGACTGCACAAGGCGATAAGCTTGCGGTGCTTGCATTTGGTACGCGTCTGGCTGATGCTTTGGCTGCTGCCAAGAAATTATCTGATGATACAGGCATGGCGATGAGTGTCATTGATATGCGCTGGGTCAAGCCACTGGATACAGAACTGCTTGATGCTCTGATCGCGCAAGGGGTGAGTCATATCGCCACAGTTGAAGAGCATCAAATCGCAGGCGGTGCAGGCAGTGCGGTCAATGAATATCTGCTTGCGCACAATGCTGATGTGAAGATTCAAAATCTAGGCATTGCTGATCGATTCATCGAGCACGCTAGCCACGAGCAGCAATTGGCAGCGTGCGGTCTGGATAAAGATGGTGTTTATCAGTCTTTGTCAAATTGGCTCAATGCTTGATGAATTGCTGTTATTAATTTTTCAAAAAATCCGTCATCATGATGAATGATGATTAGACTATTTAATTTTACTTCGTTTACTTGTTTAAAAAGGTGAGTTATGGAACCGATGGTAGTTATGGCGGCAAACGCTGCCAAAAAAGTAGGTCATGAAATTTTACGCGCGCATCAAAACCGCCACCGTCTTGATTTGGCGGTCGAGTCTAAAGGTCTTGATGGCTTAGTCACCCAAATCGATCGTTATGCCGAAGAGCTGACCATCGCCACGCTCAAAGAAAGCTATCCGAATCATTCTTATTTGGGTGAAGAGTTTGGCCTACAAGAAGGCAAGGGCAATGATGCTGATTGGTGCTGGGTGATTGATCCGCTTGATGGCACTCAAAATTTCGTCCATGGCGTGCCGCATTTTTGTGTCTCGATCGCGGTACAAAAAAACGGCGTCACCGAGCATGGCGTGGTCTATGATCCTGTGCGTGATGAGCTGTTTTCGGCAAGTCGCGGTCGTGGTGCGTTGATGAATCAGCGCCGCCTACAAGTCAGCGAACGCAAAACCATCGAAGGCGGTCTGTTCACCACAGGTCATCCATATGAGCGCATGATCGATGGCGAGCGCGTCAGCTTTGCGCGTCAGCATTTTGCCAGCCTACAAGCCATCTGTGAAAATGGCGGTCAAGTGCGTCGTTTCGGCTCGGCGGCACTGGATCTGTGCTATGTGGCGGCAGGTCGCTTTGATGGTTATTTTGAAATGTCATTAAAGCCGTGGGATGTGGCAGCAGGCGAGTTGATCGTCACTGAAGCGCGCGGCGTGGTCGTCGATCATAAAGGCGCGAACGAAGCGATGAAGACAGGCTCTGTGTTTGCATGCAATATGAAACTACTAAAACCACTAATGCAGCTGGTCGTACCGCGTTGGGAAAATGCGATTGGTTGATTGATGCATAAAAAAATACCAAGTTTTGCCCTGTGTAAGACTTGGTATTTTTTATGAAAATTGGTATGTCAATTAGCCTGCAGGCTTTGCCCAATGCGTGCAAATAGCTGCTCAATACTTTGGGCGTTGTGACCTAAGGCACGCACCACGAAGCCATGCGCTTGTATCAACGATGCGCCAATCAACAGCTGTGGATCATCTTGCTCGGCAGTATCTATCATGCCTTGGATGGTGCTTAGGCGTGCGGCGATGTCTGCAGGATCTTGATCGATGTGCATGAATAGCAGCATGCCTTGATGACTATAGTCTTCCATCTGCCCGATGGCGGTTAAGTCCATTAATTTGGGATGCCACTGAATACAGTCGCTGAGCAGTACGGTACTGTGATCAGGATGTTGTTCGTGAATGGTTAAGTGCGAGCTAAATTGCGAAAATTCAAACCGCTCACCATTGGCAGCACGACCAATGGCAATCACTTCAGCAAAAATCAGCTGACTGCCTGAGCGCATCGTGATGTCAGTGCGCTGTTCTAGTGCGCTGTCCTTGTGCAGCACCAATGGATGTGGCACATAGTGCAGGCGGCTATCTGTGTCCAGATGAATGTTCAGTGACTGTGTCGCACGCTTACCAATATCCATGGATTGCACACGGGTGAATGCTTGTGTTGTCAAGATCAGGCGCGTATTGGCTGCCAAAGCGATCTCGACAGACAGATCATCGCCTGCCAATAACCCTGGTGAAGACGACATCTGCATGGCTGTCAATGCCGTATCCCATGCGCTGTTATTCGGTAGGCTCATCAGCTTGAACGGTGGCTGTACGAAGTACTGATCCAGTACTGTTTTGCCATGATTATTCAGCTTGGTTGAGATGTGTAATTTACTTTTCATTGTCAATCCATTAAGCCCATGTCTTATGGTCTATCAAAGACATGGGCTGTGGCTGTCATAGAGTGATGGTCATTAGCGTACCAAAGCAGCAGGCTCGTCCACTGCTTTTAATAGAGCGTATTTTTCAATCCAACCGATGACGCCATCTAGGTTTTCTTGGGTCATTAAGTTGGTAAAAATAAACGGCTGACCCTGACGCATACGACTGGCATCGCGCTGCATGACTTCAAGGCTTGCGCCGACATGGGGTGCTAAGTCGGTTTTATTGATGACCAATAAGTCTGAGCGCGTGATACCTGGTCCGCCTTTGCGCGGGATTTTTTCACCTTGTGCCACATCGATGACGAATAAAGTCACATCTGCCAAATCAGGGCTGAATGTCGCTGATAAGTTATCGCCGCCAGACTCGATGAAAACGATCTCAACATCAGGAAAGCGCGCCACCATCTCATCGACAGCTTCTAGGTTCATGGATGCGTCTTCGCGGATGGCGGTGTGTGGGCAGCCGCCTGTTTCTACACCCATGATGCGCTCGGCAGGCAGGCGGCTATTTTTGGTCAAAAACTCTGCATCTTCTTTGGTATAGATGTCATTGGTGATCACGGCAACGCTGTAATCATTTGCCATTTTGCGTGTCAGTCGCTCAATCAGCGCGGTCTTGCCTGCGCCTACAGGGCCTGCGACACCGATTTTGATATAATTTCGCATGGTATTCTCGTTATTATCAAGTTAAGTTTATTTAAATAAAGAAAAAGCTAAGACCAGCCAAGCCGATAGCAGTGCCTGCGGTGCGAGTCAGTAGGGTGTTTTTGCTCAGCGCCATACCAAACGCAAGACCGACCAAATGCAGTGCAATGGTGCTTAGTACAAAACCTGCGGCAAATACACCTGCTGCGCCGCCGCTCATTTCAGCACCGTGCGCGACACCGTGGAAAAATGCAAATGCAGCTGCGATCACTGATGCCAAAGCAACAGGTATTTGTTTTACCCATGCTGCTGCCAAGCCAATGACCAAAACTGATGCAGCGATGGCTTGTTCGGTCATGGCGATACTGCCTGATTGTAAACCAAAGAAAAAGCCGACAACCATCAACGCCACAAAGCTTGCTGGCACTGCCCAGACGGCGTTTTTAAAGCGTGCGCTCAATAGCGCTGCCCACAGTCCGACAGCAACCATCGCCAGTAGATGATCTAGACCACCAATCGGGTGCAGTAGCCCTGACATAAAGGCATGACCGCCATCCATGTGACCAGGGTGTGCCATTGCCAAGCTTGGTAATAGCGCGGTCAATGCCATTAAAGTGCGTGATTGTACTGGTTTCATAAGAAGTCTCCTTGTGTAAAAATGATTAGCTCATGTATAAGCGTGTATAAAGTTGTTCGTGGCGCATGGCGCGAATGTCGCTTGCAACCGTGGCTGCTCCAAGCCAAGACAGATCAGGATTTAGGCTGCTTTGCACCGCTTGTTCAATGGGTGTGCGCAGTGCGTACAAGATATCTTGACCATCCATCTGACTTAAAGGAATGAGTTTTACACCATTGGTCACAGCGCCGACCGCGGCATTATAATAAAATGCGTACAAAGTACTGCTCTTATCCAGTCCCATCGCTGCTGCCACGATGGCAAATACAATGGGGAAAAATCCTTTGGCGTGCTTTTGGGTCAGTGCATCTGCATATGCCAATAAAGTCGGATGCGTCTCATAACGCCTAAAGATTTTTAATAAACGAATGCCGAGCTTGGCACCGCCGTCACGGATTTGTCGTGGCATTTTGGTGGCGGCAAGTTTTTGATCAAGTTGGATTAAGGCTTGCACATCATCTGCCATCATGGCGTCATAAGCCAAGGATAAGTACGCGCCATCGTTGTACGCCCAGTTCTGCTGTAGTTGTACTTGGACATAGCTGTGTAGGCTGTCTTTGTTGTGCACCACGCGTTCTTGGACGAAAGTCTCAAGCCCATTGGAGTGGTTAAAACCACCGATTGGTAGAGTAGGATCAACCAAATGCAGCAATGCACCTAACTGAGTGAGCGCCTGTGTCATGGGTCAGTCCTTATGCGCATGATCATGGTGATGGTTATGACCGTGACTGTGCGCATGATCACCATGATCGTGATGATGGTGATGGTCATGACCATGTCCATGTCCTTGTGCAGAGTTGGCGCGCAAGGCATGACTTAGGCGGCGCATCTGCTCACTTGGGTGAAAGCCAGCGGCATCTAGCCAAGCAAACATTGGCTTGTCAAAAGGCAATAACACTTCATCACCTTCCAAAAACAGCGGTGCGTGCTTATTACCAATCTCATAGCAGGCGCGCGCCATCTCAGGTAGGGTTTTGGGTGATAAGACGATGGCCTGACAAGGTTCAATAGCAACAACCAAAGCTGTTTGCTCATCAAGCATGACCACATCATCATGCGCCAAGCGCACACCTTCTTTGAGCAGGCGAAATGCCACTTCGCGACCTGCTTGACTGGTCTTACGCAGAATGTTGCGATCACTTTCAAACCATTGCAAATGTACATAATCAATGGTCTGATCGGTGATTTTACCGCTTTGTTGTAATTGGGATAACTTACCCAAAATCTCTTGTATGATAATCAAATCGCTCATTATCATTCCTTTTAGAATAAGAAGTAACGCTGTGCCAATGGTAATTTATCAGCAGGATCACAGCCGATCAGCTCACCATCGACGCGCACCTGATAGCGCTCAGGATCGACGGTGATCTCGGGTGTTTGATCGTTGTGCACCAAGTCTTTTTTGCTGACATCACGGCAGTTTTTGACCGCGATGGTAGGTTTTTGTAAGCTGTATTGACGCGCGATATCGGCATCGTGTGCAGCTTGCGAGACAAAATACACTGCATTGTGGTAATTGGATTTATCCAGTGCGCCGAACATCGGACGATAGACGACAGGCTGCGGCGTTGGAATGGATGCGTTCGGATCGCCCATCTTGGCATAGCTGATGATGCCACTTTTGATGATGACTTCAGGTTTTACCCCAAAGAACATCGGCTTAAACAGTACGATATCCGCAAGTTTGCCAACTTCCAGCGAGCCGACCGCATGGCTGATGCCGTGCGCGATGGCAGGGTTGATGGTGTATTTGGCGATGTAGCGTTTGATGCGATAGTTGTCATTATCATCGCCTGTGACGGGATCAGGCAGGCTGCCGCGCTGAGCTTTCATTTTATCAGCGGTTTGCCAAGTGCGGATGATCACTTCGCCGACGCGCCCCATGGCTTGTGAGTCTGAGCTCATGATGCTAAACACGCCCATGTCGTGCAAAATATCTTCGGCAGCGATGGTTTCAGGGCGAATGCGACTATCAGCAAAGGCAACATCTTCAGGCACGCGCTTATCCAGATGATGACAAACCATCAGCATATCCAGATGCTCATCGATGGTATTGACCGTATAAGGGCGTGTTGGGTTGGTGGATGCTGGCAGAACATTGGTGTACATCGCAGCTTTGATGATATCAGGGGCGTGACCACCGCCTGCGCCTTCGGTATGGAAAGTATGGATAGTGCGTCCGTCGATGGCTTTGATGGTATCTTCCAAAAAGCCACTTTCGTTCAAGGTATCTGTATGAATTGCCACCTGAATGTCCATATCATCAGCGACCTTAAGCGCAGCATCAATCACAGCAGGTGTTGCGCCCCAGTCTTCATGGATTTTCAGACCCAATGCGCCTGCTTTGATCTGTTCGACCAGTGGCTCGGTGGTGGCGCAGTTGCCTTTACCAAAAAGTCCGATGTTCACAGGTAGTGATTCGCAAGCTTGCAACATACGCTCAATGTGAAACGCACCAGGTGTACAAGTGGTGGCGTGCGTGCCATCGGCAGGACCCGTGCCACCGCCAATCATGGTCGTGATGCCGCTTTCGATAGCGTGTTCGGCTTGTTGGGGTGTGATCCAGTGAATGTGTGTATCGATACCGCCTGCTGTCGCGATCAGATGCGCGCCGTTGTGTACTTCTGTGCTTGCGCCGATGATCATATTGGGCGTGACATTATCCATGATGTCAGGGTTGCCTGCTTGTCCGATGCCTGCGATCTTGCCATCACGAATGCCGATGTCTGCCTTGACAATACCTAACTTGGCATCAATGATCATCACATTGGTAATAACAAAATCCAAGACATTTGGATTGGCGCGGGTGGCTGTGCCTGACTGACCCATGCCGTCACGAACGCTTTTACCGCCGCCAAATTTATTCTCATCGCCATAAGTCAGATAATCTTTTTCGATGGTCGCCCAAAGATCGGTATCGCCAAGACGCACTTTATCACCAACGGTTGGCCCAAAAGTCGCCACATATTGACTGCGTGGAATGGTTAAGCTCATGATACTCTCCTATAACTTGCCATCGATTTGATTGTGAAATCCATACACAGTGCGCGCGCCGACATAGGCGACCAATTGCACAGTTTTGGTTTCACCAGGTTCAAAGCGCACAGCATTGCCAGATGGGACATTCAGGCGCATACCCCGAGCAAGCGCACGATCGAATTGTAGTGCGGCATTGGTCTCATAAAAGTGATAATGCGAGCCGACCTGAATAGGGCGATCGCCAGTATTGACGACTTGTAAAGAGATGGTTTTACGATCTTGATTGGCAGTGATGTCACCTGTTGCCAATTGATATTCACCTGGTATCATAAAATATCCTTAAAAATCATTGATTGAATTTATTACACATCAGCGAATCGGATGATGAACAGTGACCAGCTTTGTGCCATCAGCAAAGGTGGCTTCGATCTGCACTTCATCGATCATCTCAGCCACGCCTTCCATCACATCATTGACACCAAGCAATGTCGCGCCATACGCCATGACTTCAGCGACGCTCATGCCGTCGCGCGCAGATTCTTGTAGGTGGCTTGCGATATATGCCATCGCTTCAGGATAATTGAGTTTCAAACCGCGTGCCTTTCGCTTGGCGGCAAGCTCTCCTGCCAAAAACAGCATCAGCTTTTCTTGTTCTCGGGAAGTTAAATGCATACAAAGTTCCTTATTTTGAACAGTAGTGAGTTATGAAAATTTAGTCGCAGCCTGTGGGCGGTAGTTGATGAGTTTGGCTTTGAGTGGTAATAATAGCCATGTCGCAACCACAAAGCCGATTGTATAAGGGGCAAGACCTGTCAAGGTGATACCATACTGGATGGATACCGCCAACAAGACACCAAGCACAATCAAGCACAAATCGTTCAATTTCGATCCAGCGAACACGCACGCCACCAAAATCGGCGCAAAGCCGTAAATACCATTTGCCAAAGTATTGGCATCGACACCGAATAGATAATGCGCCATCAAAGTGCCGATAATCGCCGCCATCATGCCGTACACCGCAGCGATGGGCGTATGAATGGCGACAGCTAGGCATAGCAGTACACCGGTGATGGCACTGGCGCCGAAATTGACTTCCGCCCACGCATAAAAGGGAAACTGTAAGCTTGCAAAGATACTGGTATGGTCAGGCAGCGGCGGTGTGGTTTGGCTAAGACCGAACAAGCCTAGCTGCGCCACGCCCCAACAAAATAGCCAACTGGTGGCGATGAATGGAAAGGTAAAAGCAGGTTTTTGTTTTAATAAAAAGATGTGCATGATGATGGTCGATACGATGCTGGCAGTTAGACCCAGTAGCCAAATCACAGGGTTGCTTGCATCCACCAAGCCAAAGGTAAATAGCACCGCCATAAAGCTTAAACTGCCATTAAATCCATATAAGCCTTGCGCGATCGCTTGGTCATCGGCTTTGAGCAGGTGCGCACAAATCGTGCCAATCAACGATCCAAGCAAGCAGGCGACCGCCAATGTCCAGTGGCTAAAAAACATACCGATCGCGATGATCAAGCCAGATAGCGCGCTTTGCTGCAAAAAAATTTGCCCAATGCCAGTGAGTGTGGTTTTGAATAACCCCATGTGCATCATCCCTATTTTGCTCAGTTATAGAATGGTGATGGTCAATAATTATGCAAAAAATAAATAATATAAACCAAGATAAATCTGCAAACTTTATATTCTTTATTTTAAAAATCCAATATCACCACTCAAAATCGTAATAGGAATTAAACATATCAGGGATATTCTTGTAAAATGGAGATATTTTGTAAATCATTCTATATTTATATGAAAATATAATATACTAATCATAAATTTATATATATATGTATATAATGCTGATTATGGATACTAAATATCAAAAGCGTGCAAAAGTATATTGAGAGCAGAATAAGACAGATGGGTGAGTGGCGGCTTGAATTTGGAATGGGAAATTAAATTGGCAAATCACGCAACATGATGGCGAACTGATACTTATTATCATTTAAACTCATTATTTCGCCAATTATGACAAAGTGTGTCAAAAATGAAACAAGTGTTTACACTTTACAGGGTCAAAATCGCAATTAGTCGTTGTGTACATTCGTAAACTTAGGTTATACTAAGTCCAACGAAAAAGATACCAGTCGCAAGCAATCGCCACCGACTTAAAGCAAATGGGGAAATAGCCATGAATACAAATATTACTGAAATGAATGTACTATCAAAAGGTAAAGAGCAGCCAATCACCAGCGAAATGATCGTTGCGGTACTTAAGAAGCTAGCGCAAGGCAATGCCAAGCCACTTGCCATGACTGCATAAGGGCAAACTTACGATTACTTGTATCGTTTCATAAATTTGGGTTTAAAAAAAAGTCGCTGATTGGCGGCTTTTTTATTGGGTGGGATTTTATATATGATTTGGCGCGTGATAAATCTGTCAAGTTAAGCTTGATCGGTGGCTAATTTTTCATAAACTTGTAGCGCATCTTCGATCAAATCAAGCAGTATCTCGATATTTGGCAGGGCGGTCTGACAGGCAGTGATGCCAAAATCAATGCGATTTTGATAATTACAAAAACTGATGTTCAACGCTTGCCCGTCAAACAGTACCGACGCAGGGTAAATGCCCGTCAGCTTTGCGCCATTTAGAAATAGTGGCATATCATCACCAGGAACATTGGAGATGATTAGATTAAAGGCTTGCTTGGTGGGGTATGCGCGCGTAGCAAGGTTTAGCCCAGCCCAGCCATAGCTAAGCGCGGTGTAGTTGATGACCGCCGACCAACTAAGCCGCTCAAAGCGTTCTTTACCAAGTTTCATGCTGTGGTGAATGTCGTGCAGGCGCATGATGGCATCGTCATGCTCTGTGCCAAGCAGGGTCGGCGTGAATGAAATGCGATTGCCCACCGAGCTGTCATTATCACGCAAGGAGACAGGCACGAACGCCACCAATGATTGTTCAGGCAGGGCATTTTGACCAAGCAGATAAGTGCGCAGGGCATGACCACAGACCGCCATCAGTGCATCATTGGTGCTGACATTGAACCGCTTGGCAATGGTGACAAACCGCGCTTTATCAAATGCTCGAATGCCCAGATGGCGCGCCGTGCCGATACGCTGATTGAGTATCGATTTGGGTGCATCGAAGCTGCTGATCAGATGGCGGTTTTGCTGTTTTTTTTGGCTAAAATTCACCAAAAGCTCACGGCAAGCAGGTGCAAGACTTTTGATCTGCTCGCTGATGTGCTTTGCCCACGGTTGATCGGGCGGTGGTGGGGCGGTGGATTTTTTGAGCTTCATTGCCCAGACAGGCAGCATATTTTTCTCATACGCAGTCTGTGCTAAAGATCGCTGAAACAGGCGCATCGCTGCGACACCATCGGCCAGCGCGTGATGAATTTTTAGAAATAAGGCGAAGCGCTTGGGTGCGCCATCAGACTCAGGCGCAAGATGATCAATAATGTGAATCGACCACAGCGGACGACTGCGCTCCAGTGGTCTTTCGTGAATGCGCGAAATCAGCGTCATCAGCTCATCATTACTGCCAGTTGTAAGCTTATGATATTGGCAATGATGATGTAGCTGAAAATCTTCGGACACTTGCCAAAAAATCTGCCGATACAGTACTTGATTGAATGGAAAATTCGGCAAAATCTCCGTATTGATCTCACTCATCAGGCGGCTGACGAAATGCTCATCACCAACTGGAACCTCAAAGGTGCACAAACCGCTGACATGCATCGGCTGCTTGCTGTTTTCGAATAACAAAAATAAGAGATCAACAACGCTTAACGCACGCACAATTTACCGCCAATTCACGCCCCAAAAAGCGCATAATAGCAAAATTTTTGGGGTTTGATAAGTGGCTGATGGGTGAATTTACTTATTTGGTGAAAAAATATCCTGTCTGCGGGCTGCTTGCCTGTGCCATATAGCGCGCTGGCATACGACCTGCCAGATAAGCTTCACGACCTGCGATCACCGCGTGCTTCATCGCCGATGCCATCAGCACAGGATTTTGGGCGTGGGCGATGGCGGTATTCATCAGCACACCATCGCAGCCAAGCTCCATGGCGATCGCCGCATCAGATGCTGTACCGACGCCTGCATCGACTAGGACAGGCACTTGGGTTTGTTCGATGATTAGACTTAGGGTGTGGCGGTTTAGCAGTCCAAGTCCTGAGCCGATCAGACTGCCTAATGGCATGATCGCCACGCAGCCCATACTCTCAAGCTCTTTGGCGACGATCGGATCGTCCGAAGTATATACCATCACTTCAAAGCCATCATCAATCAGCGTGCGTGCCGCTTTGACGGTCTCGATGACATTGGGATATAGGTTTTTGTCATCGCCCAGTACTTCAAGCTTGACCAGATTATGCCCATCCAGCAATTCACGCGCCAGCATACAGGTGCGCACCGCGCTGTCGGCATCGAAGCAGCCTGCGGTATTTGGCAAAATGGTGTATTTATTCGGTGAGATGACATCAAGCAGATTGGGTTCGTTTTTATTTTGTCCGATGTTGGTGCGGCGGATGGCGACGGTGACGATTTCAGCACCACTGGTTTCGATGGCGCTTGCTGTTTCGGTCAAATCTTTGTATTTGCCCGTGCCGACCAGCAGGCGAGAATTAAAGGTGCGAGAGCCGATGGTTAAAGTATCTGTTGTCATATTTTTACCTTTATTAGTCGTTTAAAAGCATCGCACAGCGATGCAGACTTCCTATGGCAAGTGACGCGCTATCGTGCAGTTGTTCTGCTCTTAAACGATCATTGTTGTTATTGATGTTATAATCTTAAAGCGTGTACAGTATAGCGATAATCAGCACAAGGGTAAAGTGGTTTATAACTTGTATGGGGTGAAAAAATGACAAACGATAAAAAACCCACCGAAATCATCGATGGGCCTAGAAGATGGGGCGACTGATGGGACTCGAACCCACGACAACCGAGATCACAACCCGGGGCTCTACCAACTGAGCTACAGCCGCCATAATAAATTTTTGCAGGCATATGGCGCGCCTGGCAGGATTCGAACCTGCGACCACCTGCTTAGAAGGCAGATGCTCTATCCAACTGAGCTACAGGCGCTCGAGTGGCTTATATGTTGGGGTATTTACCAACAAAAAAAGCCTTTAAGGCTTTAAAAATGGTCGGAGTGGAGGGATTCGAACCCCCGACCCTCTGGTCCCAAACCAGATGCGCTACCAAGCTGCGCTACACTCCGATTTTTTTCATCAACTTCAAGCTTTTCGTTAGTAGCTCGTCGTTGTGGTGCGTATAATACAAGCAAGACCCAAAAGTGTCAAGCGCTTATTTTTAAAAATATGCATAAAGTTTATAAGTTATTGATTTTTAATGATTTTAATTTGTGAAATTTTTGTGATGATTTTTGGTGAAGTTGTAAAACGCCCATCATCATGATCTGATGATGGGCGAATTTGACAGAATTAAGCATGAATTTTAAGCCAATTTTGCCAAAATGGATCAGTGTTAGCCATTTTCTTGGACGATCGTCATACCGCACGCTGCTGCACCGCGTGTACCACCTGTCAGATGGATGATGTTTCGGCTTGGGTCAAGCTCATCAAGCAGCGCGACCGCCTTGGCAGCCTTCGTACCGCCACCGCACAGCACATAGATGTCGCCTGTGGTCGCATCGAGTTTTTCTTTGGTTAAGGTGGCAAGCGGCTGTGATTGTGCGTATTCGATATGACCTTCTTGGTATTTGTCCGCATCGCGTACATCCCAGATGGTTTTGTCTTGGCTTGGCTGAAATTCACTGATCGGTAACTCGGTAATCATACATTTTCCTTATAAAGCTGGTGGATGATTTATCAAGAATATTGATAAAAGGCGTTATAATAAAGTGTAACATATATGATATGATGGAGGAATTATCATATTATGTCAATGAAGTTATGAATCAGCAAAATGTAAACGAGCGCAGCTCTGTAATGACGACGGTTGCTCGCTCGACAGTGGCAGGTGTGCTTGGGCTATGGACGGTATGGGGGTCTCTTGCGCTGATGGTGCATAAACCTTTGGGCGCGGCGACTTATCCTGTGATGGCGGTGATGGCGGCGGCGTTCGGCGTGGGATTGACACGCAAATGGCGGCGTGCGCATTGGGTGCTGACGCTTGGCTTGCTTGCGGTGACGGCGTGGCTGGTTTTGATGCAGCCGAGCAATCAGCGTGCGTGGCAGGATGATGTCGCCAAGCAGCTTGATTATGAGCAGCAGGGTGACATCGTAACTGTACATAATGTGCGTGATTTTCAGTGGGTGAGTGAGTTTAATTACACGCCATCGTGGGAAGTGCGCCGTTATGATTTGTCCAAGCTTGAGACGCTCGATCTTGTCATTTCGATTTGGGATAATGACGATATCGCGCATACGCTATTGTCCTTTGGCTTTAGCGATGGGCAGCGCGTGGCGTTTTCGGTGGAGATTCGTAAGGAAATTGGCGAAAGTTTCAGTTCGGTTGGTGGATTTTTCCGTCAATATGAGATGACGGTGATCGCCGCTGACGAAAAAGACATCATCTATACGCGCAGCAATGCCCGCGGTGAGCGCGTGTATCTGTACCCACTCATTTATGATCGTGCTGATATGCGGCAGCTATTTTTGAGTTATTTAAAGCTGGCTGAGCGTTTGCGTAAGCAGCCTGATTGGTACAATACTTTGACCGCCAATTGCACGACGGAGATTTTTGAGTTAGTTAAAGAGATTGATCCTGTGCCTGTGGATTATCGCATTTTACTGTCAGGACGATTGCCTGAATATCTGTACGAGCTGGGTGCGATTGATAATCGTGTGTCGTTTGACACTTGGCATAAGGCAGCATTTATCAATGATCGTGTGGCGGCTGACAGAGCGCAGATGGATATGGCAGCAGCGATGTCATCGGCGCAGTTTTCTCAGCAAATTCGCCAAGGTTTAGATATTGATACGCTGTTAAATACATCCAAGTAAGTGACAGGGCGACAATATCTGCATGATTGCCAAAATTATTATGCAAAATATCAATAACAAAACTTATGTAAAATCAATAAGTTATAAACTATTTGCAATAATTTTGACAAAATGATGAAAAAAGTGCTTGCACAAATTTCAAAACTCTATATAATACGCACCATCAAGACGACGCAGCGATGCGATACGGATTGATACTACAACTTGGGGTCGTGGCGGAATTGGTAGACGCACTGGATTTAGGTTCCAGCGCCGCGAGGTGTGAGAGTTCGAGTCTCTCCGACCCCACCAAATTCTAAAGAAGACTGGCGAAAGCTGGTCTTTTTTATTGTCTGGATTTTCTCTGATATATAAATAAAGCACAACGGATTTTTCCTTGTGCTTTTTATTTTGCGCTATTGGCGTTTGGCTTTGCGAAATTCTTCTGGGTAGATTGGATTGGGCTGCGACCATAATCCTAAGTCTTGGCTTTTGGCTTGGCTTTCAAGCAGTAGATAATCATTGTCCGTCATATACGCGCGATATGCCCACGCATAGCCATCGGCGACCATTTGTTTATTGATATTGCGTCCATTGACGAAGACTTCGGCGACGGCGCGCCCATAGCGGTCGTATTCGGTGATGGCGAGCACCACTGATTTACCATGGATCTGATCGCTGAGTGCCTGCTTGGCGACTTGTCCATAAGCCTGTCCACGCTCTGGTGCGTCGATTTGTGCGAAGCGGATTTTGATTTGCTGTTTATTGACATCCAGACAAGTGGCAGTGTCGCCATCACTGACGCCGACGATACGACAGCTGATGGCATGATCAGCAGGGCGTGCGGCAGCCTGATCACTGTCATTATCTACACCATCAGATTTGGTGTTTGGCTTGGTTAGGGCGCGCCATTCATCAAGCTTGGCGTTGATTCTATCAGTGCTTTGGCTGATCGGCGAGCTGATGGCAGTGCCAAGCTCATCGATTGAGCTACTGATACCGCCCAAGGCGCTGCTTGTGGCATCGGCACTTTGTTTGACTTGTTTGTTTAGGCTGTCGGTGGCGGATTTGGCTTGCTCGCTTGCGATGTTGCTTGCTTGACTGACGATCTGCGCGCCTGTGTCAAGTGTCGCATCGGGACTATGCTCTTTACCGCCCAGTACTACTGCTGCGATCAGCCCGATCGCACCCAGTATTAAGCTTGCTGCCATGTTTTGCCATGTGCGCCATGATAATTTGTGCAGTATCGGTGGTACTACAAGGATGGCAGCAATTAGCCAAATCGCCCCTGCGATCGGCTGAATCACCATCATGGCAAGCGCACAAGCACCGAGCACAAGTGCAATCAACCAAAAAATCAGCTGCTGCCACTGTGGCAACTTGGCTGTGTATTGTGATAGCGTGCGTTTGCTTGGCGGTGTGGTTTTGCGCGGTTTGCGTGGTTTTGCCATGATGTCAGATCTGTGATTTGCCTAAAAATTAACCAATGTTTGCCTGTTTATTGCTCGGCACGGCGAAACACCCAAGTATCATCATCGCTGACATCAGCAGCAAAATAATAGCCATCGACATCGAATGCCTTGAGTGCATCAGGCTCGGTAATGCCATGTGTGGCGGCATAATTCACCATCAAACCGCGTGCTTTTTTGGCATAGAAACTGATCACTTTAAATTTACCATTTTTCTCATCTTCAAAGCGCGGCGTGATAATGCGTGCGTTGATTTTCTTAGGATTGACCGCGCCAAAATATTCACTCGATGCTAGATTGACCAAGACTTGCGAGCCTGATTCATCGATACGCGCATTGATGACATCGGTGATGCGATCACCCCAGAATTGATATAGGTTGTCCGCTTGTGGCGTCTTAAATTTCGTACCCATCTCAAGGCGATATGGCAGCATCAAGTCCAGTGGGCGAAGCAACCCATACAGCCCAGACAAAATCCCAAGATGGGTATTGAGATAACCAATCTCATCTGCGTCAAGTGTATAAGCATCAAGCCCTGTATAGACATCACCATCGAACAGATATACCGCAGGCTTGGCACTGTCATCAAAAGGATATACCCAACGCTGATTGCGCATGACATTAAGCTCAGCGATCTTGGCAGAAACGCCCATCAGCTCTTGTAGATCAATGGCATCGCAGTCTTTGAGCGTGTGCATCAGCGTCATCGCATCATCGATGAGCTCAGGTGTGGTCAAATGCGCACTGACATCGAGCGGCACAGGGGTTTTTTCGTCCAAGTTTTTGGCAGGTGAAATTAAAAAATACATAAAATTATCCTAAAAATTTATCCCAAAAGCATAACAACATTATACCAAACATAATCAGATTGCCAATTTAAAAATCATGGACGATTATTTTTGCACCATCAATCATGAGTTGGGTTTTGGGCGAAAGTTTTGTATAATTTGTGATCAGGTATGCCAAATAGGCATATTTGGTGCGATGACTGATTCATCTGACAATGATTTTTTTAAGGAAAAAAGATGAGTATTATCAAGGACTTTATCGAATTAAACGACGGTTATAAAATCGGTGTCATTACTTTAAATAATCCTGATTCGCTCAATGCGCAAACTCTTGAGATGGTGCGCGAAACCAGCGCGCTATTAAGCTTATGGCAAGATGATGTACACATTGTCGCAGTGCTGTTTCGCGGTATGGGCGAAAAGGCGTTCTGCGCTGGCGGCGATATTCGTGGGCTATATCATCATTATAATGATCAAGAATTTCCCAATCCCTTGGCGTTGCAGTTTTTCGTCACCGAATACGGTCTGTGCAAGCAGATCAAGGCTTATCCGAAGCCATGTATCGTCTGGGCGAGCGGCATCGTCATGGGTGGCGGCATGGGGATTGCCACGCCGTGCAGTCATCGCATCGTCACACAGACGACGATGATGGCGATGCCTGAAGTGGCGATCGGGCTGTTTCCCGATGCGGGCGGTTCGTACTTTTTAAAGCATATGCCTGATCGCTTGGGGTTGTTTTTGGGATTGACAGGGGCGCGCTTTAATGGTGCGGATGCTTTGGCGCTGGGCGTGGCAGATTATGCGATGGATGGTGCTGATTTTGATATACTGATCACTGCCTTATCATCACTTGCTTGGACGGATAATAGATCAGATAATGAAACTTTATTAAATAATTGCTTGGATAAATTAAGCAATCCGACGCTACTGGGTGATGGCTGGCTGCTGCCAAATCGTGCGCAGGCAAGTGCGTTGGTTGCGGTAGATAGCTTACAGGATTTTGATAGATTGGCAAGATCGGGGCAGTACGATGATAATGAGTATATCGCCAAGGCTTTGGCAAGTTATCGCCAATGCTGCCCGACATCGGCAGGCTTAGCGTGGCAGATTCATCATAAAGTAGATGGTTATAGCTTTAATCAAGTGATGGATATGGAGCTGATCGTTGCGCTGTATTGCTGTCATTTTGGTGAATTTGCCGAAGGGGTGCGCGCGCTACTGATTGATAAAGATAAAAATCCGAAGTGGCATTATACGATAGATACGCTGCCGCAGTCGCATTTGGATGTGCATTTTGTGCCTTGGTAAAAGGTGAAGTTTCAGAGTGCTTATTGTAGAGCATTTATTTGGAGTATTAGGCAGGTAAATAAGCCCAAGTGTGTTAGCGATCACTTGGGCTTATTTAATGGGAATATTATTAATAAGAATTAAAACGGCTTAACCACCGCCAAAATCACCACGGAGATTAAGATAATCACAGGAATTTCGTTAAACCATCGCCAATAGACATGGCTTTTGTATTGTGGTTCATTGGCAAGACGCAAGCGAAATCTGCCACAGGCAAGATGATAGATGGTGAGTAAGATGACTAAGGCAAGCTTGATATGCAGCCAGCCTTGGGGCAGGTACACGCTAGGGGCAAGGGCGATCATGCCCAGGCCAAAACCCCAAGTAGCGATCATCGATGGGGTCATGATGCCGCGATACAGCTTGCGCTCCATGATGGCAAAGCGTTCTTGACTGGTCTGATCATCGCTCATCGCATGATAGACGAATAGGCGCGGCAAATAAAAAATCCCTGCAAACCAGCACACCATGCTGATGATGTGAAACGCGCGGATGTATTCTAGCATTGATTTTCCCCGACAAAGCTTGATGTTTCAACAAAAAAGATGCGCTAGTATAGCACATCTTTGATGATAGATGGGTGGCTCGTTAGGCGCTTAAAGGACAGCCTTCAGGCAGTTCTTGATTGATCGCTGTACCGCTCATCGCATCGATGATTTGCGGCTTTGGCATCGGGCGTGTCGGCGTCAAGCCAAGCTCTGCCATTAGGCGATCATCATGTGATGTTGATTGGTTGCCTGTGGTCAGTAGCTTATCGCCATAGAAAAATGAGTTCGCGCCCGCCATGAATGCCAATGCCTGCTCGCCATCGCTTAGACTTTCGCGTCCAGCAGATAAGCGCACATAGCTTGTCGGGCAAGCAATACGCGTAACAGCGATGGTGCGAATCCATTCGATCACGGATAATTTACCTTCTGCCAAGACCTTATCGCCAAGCGGCGTGCCTTTGATGGGGACGAGCAAGTTTACAGGAATCGACTGCGGCGGGATCGGCATTTGGGTCAGTTCATAGATCCAGTCAATGCGGTCTTGGCGACTTTCGCCCATGCCGACGATAGAGCCTGAGCAGACATTGATACCGGCATTGCGCACATACTCGATGGTCTCAAGGCGGTCATCGTAGCTGCGCGTGGTGGCGACGCTGTCGTAATAGTTGCGCGATGTGTCCAGATTGTGATTATAATAATCAAGTCCAGCATCGGCAAGGGTTTGCGCTTGTTCTGGCTTTAGCATACCTAAGGTCATGCAAGTCTCAAGCCCCATCGCCTTAACCTCGCTGATCAGCTCGACCAAATACGGCATATCTTTATCGCTTGGGTGTTTCCAAGCTGCCCCCATGCAAAAGCGCGATGAGCCTTGTGCTTTGGCGCGGCGTGCGGCGGCCAGTACTTTTTCGATTTCAAGGCGTTTTTCAGGCGTTAAGCCTGTCTTGTCGCGATGATGACCCGACTGCGAGCAGTAGCCACAGTCTTCAGGGCAGTTGCCTGTTTTGATAGAAAGTAGCGTACTGATTTGCACTTCATTGGCATTAAAATGTTGGCGATGCACGGTCTGCGCCTGCATCAGCAAGTCCATCAGTGGCAAATCGAATAAACGCGCGATTTCATCCTTGGAAATTTGTGTCATCATTGGGTCATCTCGTCAAGAATTTAAGTGTACAATTGTAATGAATTTTATCAAAAATAGCAAATCCCTTTGCTATTTATTCTACCAATGTCATGCCAAAGTTTGGCTTATTTGCCCAGTTTTTGTTTTAGAGATACTAATAAATCTTTGGCGGTATTGGCATAAGGTTTTGCCATCTCAAGATAAGGCTTGGCTTGCTCGACATAGCCTTTATATTCATCAGGAATGGTGGCAGCTTGTTTGCCAATACCTGCAAACCACAGCACCAGTTTATAATCGCCCGTGATTTTGACATCGCCATCTTGGATTGCTGTCATGAAGGCTGCGACATCGCCTTTGGTGAGTAGCTTGACGCCAGTCATCGAGTCTTTAAAATCAATGGTCAGATCAGCATCTTGTGCTGTGCCTGCAGTCTGCCCAAAATGCCCATGATCAAAGCGAAAATACCGCTCAACACTCGGTGAGATGAACTGAATGCACACGGTGCGATCTTTGATCAAATTGTTAAACGCATCATTGGATTTGCTCTTGGCAAGGTTCTGTAGGCGCAGACCAAGCGCAGCGAGCAATGCGTCCAATGGATCGGTTTTGACATTGATTACAGGGACGGTAAACATAAGTTTTCCTTAATAAAGTAAATATATATAAATGGCTTAAGCTTTATCCAGTCGATGACCTAGGGCATACAGCACACCTTCAAGCCCTGTGACATTCACCGCTGCCGATGCGCGTGCTTGCACGATTGGCTTAGCATGATAAGCGATGCCTAGATCGCTGACCGCCATCATTGGCAAATCGTTCGCACCATCGCCGATGCAGACCACTTCTTGCATGGATAGACCTAAGCGTGCGGCGACTTTTTGGGCGATGGCAGCTTTTTGTGTGCCGTCCAAAATCGGATCGGCAACCGTGCCTGTCAGCACCTTACCATCATTGATGAGTGGATTGGCATAAAATTCATCCATGCCAAGCGTACGCGCGACATAGTCGGCAAATGGCTCAAAGCCACCTGAGATCAGCACCGTATGATAGCCCAATGCCTTTAGGCTCTTGATCGCGGTGGCTGCACCAGGTTGAAAATGAATGTGATTGGCGATGATCTCATCGACCACGCTCACTGGTGTATCAGCAAGCAGTGCCACGCGGCGCGCAAAGCTTGTGGCAAAATCAATCTCACCGCGCATCGCTTCTTCGGTGATCTCTGAGACTTTATCTTCGATGCCGCAGAATTTGGCAAGTTCAACGATCACTTCTTCTTGGATCAAGGTAGAATCCATGTCAAAGCACGCCAAACGATGGCGCGTCAGCATTTTTTCGGCGGATAAAATATGCACATCGGCTTGGATATGTAAAGCCAAATGTGCGCTGATTTGCTCATCGATGATGTGCGCAGCGGCAGTTTTTTTCTCGCTGCTCATCTCGGTCTGTACTTTTGGTGCAAGCAAATAGCGATAAATCCCCACATTGCTTACAGTCTCGCCGCCATCGATCTTGTGCGCGCGTGCTTTGGCGGCATCGTCATCACAGACGGTAATCAGCTGCCAATTGGCTTGGGTGGCTGTCCATGACTGCATCAGCGTATCGACTTGTGCACCATCTTGGGTGACGACGACGATGGCAAATAATGGCAATATCCCAAGCTGTGCGCAGTGTTCTAGGTTATCAAGATCGCAGCCGTGCAGGGCATCGGGCAGAATGTGCGCCACTTGGCTTAGGGCAGCTTGCCATGCTTGGCTATTATTCGGTAGGGCGTAGATGCTCATAAGTCACTCAAAACTTGTCAGGATAAAAATGAACATATTAGCACCAAACTAGCGATGATAAAAGGGCAATATGTGCAAATTTGGCAAATCAATTAAAAACAGTTGCGTAAATGGTGCAAACATGGGAAAATTAGTTTATTTTGCTTACAAAAGACCGTTTTGTCCTTGTTATTTTGGTTTTAGACTCATCATGCCATATTCTGCCCCCAAGCAAACCACTTTTTTTGTCATTTTGCTGATTAGCTTATTATTGCACATCATCTTTTTTGTCATTAGCTCAAACCGCCTACAAACCGAGAATCATCGCATGATCGCGGATCGCTTGGTCGCTGAGATGAGCGCGGATTTGGTGATGCCAAGTGCTGCCAATGACCGCGTGAGCATGAGCTATATCGCAAGCCAATATGCCAAAGAGCCTGAAGTGGCGTATGTTGGTGTGTATAACGCTGCGGATAATATCGTGGTGTCGGTCGGTGAAGGCGAAAGCGGCTATCGCACCAAGAACGAGACGATCATCTCAGGTGATAAGGTGCTGGGTTCGGCGGTGATCGAGACTAAGGCGGTGCGCACGGCGAGTATCTTGTCAGGTCAGTGGTTGTTTTTGCTGGCGATGCTTGTGCTGCATGGTTTGATTTGGGTGGCGTACAGCTATTTTGCGCGCCCAAGCAAAGAGCTTAAAGCACAAATCGCAAGCCAAACGCGTGCTAAGCTGATCAGCCAAGGCGTTATTTCAGGCACTTTGCCAGTCGCTGAAGTGGCTGAACCTGTGCAAGTACAGACGGCTGTGGCTGATGATATCCAAGATGATGACGATAAAGAGCAGGAGATGCCAGTAGCCGCACCAAAAGTTGCTGATAGCTATGTCACCCAAGTGCGTTTCGATGATCCTAATGGCTTGCTATTGGCATTAAGTTTCGATCATAAGCAGATGTACTTTGCGCTGTGTGATCAGATGCTTGCCAAGGCGGCACAAAAGCTGCTTGATGCGCCATTATTGGCAGGCGTGTCAATCCATAGCATCAAAAGTTTTGATGAAAATGGCGCAAGCGTCACGCTTGTGGCTGAGCATGAGCACGCCAAAGTGGCAACCGCGTCATTGATGCTTGCCAAGCTTGCCTTGATGGTCAATCAAATCGTCTATGAACGCCATCGCAAACAAGGACAATTTGCCCTAAACATCAGCACCATGGCAAGTGACAGCGCCCAAGCCAATACCGTGCACAGCATCTCAGCGCGCCGCGGTTTGCCACTGGTACTATTATTTGACAGTGCTGCTAAGCAGGAAATCGCCACTGTGGGCGTGCTTGATACACTGGATAAACCATTGTCAGCATCAGAGCGCGACTGCCAAGTGGTCAGCTCGCTGAACCAAAGTGCGGTGACGCGACTGCGTGTGGCGCGTGATGCGGTGTTTTTAGAAGAGTAAGTAATCTTATTACTTGACAAAATTTCAAAATTCATTTATAAGGCTATTCAAACCCTTTGGATAACAAGGGTAGGAATGATTGTAATGAATACTAAGGAGTCATTATGAGCAATATTGATGATGATTTTGATGATGATAACTTTGAAGAAGATGCCGATGCCAAGCTTGCTGATGAAGGCAAGGCCAAACCGCTCGAAAAACGCCTAAAAATCGACGCTTTATTAGAAGAGCAGCGACTGAACAAGCTTAAGCGCGCGCTAGAAGATGAAGATGATTTTGCCGAATTTGACGATTTGGATGATGATTTTGATGATTTGGACGATGATTTTTGATCGCCAATTACCAAAACACTGCCGCTTATACTGACAGCGTGTCGGTATAAGCCTTATTTTTTACAAAGAGTATGAAAAATGAATAAACAAGAACTGTTCGCCTACTTAGAATCGCCTGCCAATGAAATGGGTCTTGACCCAATTGCGGCGCATGGTTTTTTGACCGCAACTGTGGTGGGTAAGCCATTACCAAACTGGCTGTCGGCGTTTTTTGAAGGGGCGGATGCGGCTGTGCCAAGCGAAGTGAAAACCGCGCTGCAAGCATGGCGTCAAGAGCTGATCGACACGCTCAAAGCCGAGCAGCCGATTGAGCTGCCATTCGATGCCAGCGAAGAAGCGGAAGATTTCAGTGAAGATGGCGACTTGGCAGCATGGGCGATCGGCTTTGTCGATGCGATGTATTCTGATGAGAATGTCGATTGGTTTGATGATGAAAACACCGAACAAGATGTTGCTGATTTGACCTTGCCGATGGTGGTGTTGTCAGGCATCGATGAAGAGCTTGATGAGATTCGTAGCGATGAGATGCTGGCAGATATGGCAAATGCCCTAGAAGACAACATCACTGAGCTGTTCTTATTATTCCATACCGATGATTGATCACCGATTGTTTGGTGATTATTAAAAAAGCAGGGCGATTTTCCTGCTTTTTTCATCTTATTTTTATTTTTATCCAAAGTTTACCAAGGAAAATCATGCAATTATCCAATCTTGAAACCTTGCCAAACCACATCATCACCGAGCGACTCGATGTTGTCTATGGCAGCACCGTTCGCAGTAAGCATGTGGGTAAGGATTTATTAGCAGGTCTAAAAAACATCGTCGGTGGTGAGCTGACGGCTTATACTGAGCTGCTTGAAGAAGCGCGCCAAGAAGCCATGGCACGCATGATTGCCAAAGCTCAAGCACTTGGCGCAGATGCCATTGTCGGTGTGCGATTTTCCACATCGAACATCACCGCAGGCGCGTCCGAGATTTTCGTCTATGGCACAGCGGTGAAAGTGCAGAAAAAATTCAATCCATTTGGAAATTCTTCAGATCATCTTGATAATAATGGCAATGCGTGATGGATATTGAAGCGGTATTATTTCGGTATGCTGACTGGATTTTTGCCATTGTGCTGTTTGTGGTCGGTTGGTATTTTGGTACGCGCGCTGAGAAAAAGCACTTGGCAAGCTTACAAAAAGACGAAAGCGATTTGGCGCATATCACCGTGTCAAGCGAGCGATTTTTTGAGCCTGTTGGGGTGCGTGATTCGGTATTTGTCACAGGCAGCGTGGTCATTGCCCAAGACCGCTTTAAGCTTGTGATGGCGGCAATCATGAGCTTATTTGGTAAAAATTTGACCGTCTATGAAAGTCTGCTTGACCGTGCGCGCCGTGAAGCCGTGGTGCGCGCCAAACACCAAGCCAACCATGCAGGCTGTCATGCCATCTATGGCATCCGCTTTGAGATGTGTGATATTGATGGCGGTGTGGAAGTGCTGGCTTATGGCGTGGCGGTGAAGTGATTGATTAGTGTTTCTTGGTTGAAATTGTCTGTCAATAAACCCCATCCCAACACTCCCCTTAACAAGGGGAGGGGGCTTCCTCTTTTCAACATCATCTGAAAAGGAGTGGCTCCTCCCCCTCCCCCTCCTTTTTTCAAGGGGGGCTGGGAGGGGGTCTACTAAAACCCAGTAAAAAACCACGATTCATCATGAACCGTGGTTTTTGTTTTTGGAAAAGGGGAAATTACCAATAACCCAGCACTTTCCACCACAGACCGCCGATGACCAAGAAGATGATCAGATTGACCACACTCATCACAAAGCCTGCTTTCCACCATTCACCAAGCCCCACAAAGCCTGAGCCGAAGACGACTGGTGATGTGCCTGTGGCATAATGTGTCAAGGTCATCATGATGTTGGACGCGGCTGCCATCGCAAGTGCAAAGAACATTGGCGGTGCGCCTAGAGCGATGCCTGCCACCAAAAACGCGCCGAACATCGCTGTGATGTGCGCTGTGGTACTGGCGAACATATAGTGCGCGTACATATAAGCCACCAGTAGCAACAAGCCTGCTGTCATACCGCTTAAGCCTAAGCCACTGATGCCTGTTTCTAGACTTTGGCTAAACCAAGTGATTAAACCAAGTTTATTTAAGAAAGTCGCCATCATGATCAAGGCTGAGAACCACACGATGGTATCCCACGCACTTTTTTCTGAGGTGATGTCATCCCAAGTCAAAACACCTGTCAATAATAGCAAGCTTAAGCCCAAAAATGCCGTGGCGGTCGCATCAATATCAAAGCCAAATAGTAGCTTTGGAATGCCTGCCCAACACGCAAGCAAAATCCCAAAGATGACAAACATGATTTTCTCATCGCGGCTCATCGGGCCCATTTCGGTAAGCTTATCTTTGGCAAATTGTACAGCGTTCGGCGTATTTTTGATGGTCGGTGGATACATAAAATACAGCACGATCGGCATAACGATAAAGGCGATCAAACCCGGTACCAGCATCGCAATCGCCCACTGGCTCCAGCT
This sequence comes from Moraxella sp. FZLJ2109, assembly GCF_024296965.1. Classification (NCBI taxonomy): domain Bacteria; kingdom Pseudomonadati; phylum Pseudomonadota; class Gammaproteobacteria; order Moraxellales; family Moraxellaceae; genus Moraxella; species Moraxella sp. FZLJ2109. The sequence continues at coordinate 451,879 of NZ_CP101112.1, read as the reverse complement.
TAGGCGAAACTCACTGCCCAGACTTTCAGCGATGATATTGACCACCATCGGGTTTGGTGCGGTGGCGGTGATGAACATCGCTGAGCTGATTGGGTTGCTGTGATAATTAACCAGCGCAAGGTATTTGCCCATCACGCCTTCGGTGTTTTTCTCAGGCGTTGAGTCGTAGCTTTGGGCGATTGAGCGCATGATTGGATGCATGATCGCGCCGCCGCGTGCGGTATTACTTGGCGTTACAGGTGCCAAGATCAGCTCTGATAAAGCAAGGCTGTAGCCGATGCCAATGGTTTTTTTGCCCCAGACGGCGATGAATAGATAGCCGATACGCGCGCCTAAGCCTGTTTTTAATAGACCGCGCGAGATCATGATTGACACACCGATCAGCCAAATCAATGGGTTGGCAAAGCTTGACAGTGCATCTTTCATGGCGGCGTCGGCTTTACCGTCAGCGACAGTGATGCCCGTGATGGCAACGAGCATGATGGCGATGATCGACAGTGCGCCGATGGGCATGGCTTTGCCGATGATGGCAGCGATGACACCGACGAACAGCGCAAGCAGTCCCCAAGCTTGTGCCGATACGCCATCAGGAGTAGGGATAAAAAAGATGATGGCAGCCAGTGCAATGGCGATCGCCATCGGAATGGGCTTAAAGCCTAATTTAGAATTATTCACAGAATTATTCATAAGTCACCTGATGTGAATTTATGGCAAGTTGTTATTATAAAAATAAAAAAGAAGCCGTGATGACAACTTCCTTCAAATTGCGCTTTTGTTATCAAATTTTACAAGCATTATACAACAAAAAATCACCCACAAAAAGTAAGGGATTGCTATTATTTTTGCAAAATCATTTTCTATAAAAATGCTAGACAAATTTTTGGCGATGGACGATGAAGTATTTTCAATAAAAATCCCCACAAATCCAAGAAAACTTGCTAAAATAATCAGTATTTTTTATTGTATTTTGAACCAAAAAACTTTGCACTTATAAAGGTTTACCATTCTCATGACTAACAGTATCCAAACCGCACTAGATCGCTTATCTTCCGCCTATAATCCTGCCGAGATCGAAGCAGGGATGTATCAAGGTTGGGAGAATGCAGGTTATTTTAAGCCTGATTATAGCAAGTCAAAAGCCTTCTCTATCGCCTTGCCACCACCGAATGTCACAGGCTCACTGCATATGGGGCATGGCTTTAATAATGCCATCATGGATACGCTGACTCGCTATCATCGTATGATGGGCTATAACACGCTATGGCAAGCAGGCACTGACCATGCAGGTATTGCGACGCAGATGGTTGTTGAGCGTCAGCTTGGCCTACAGGGCATCAAACGCCACGATCTGGGCCGTGAAAAATTCCTAGACAAAGTGTGGGAGTGGAAAAGCGAATCGGGTGGTAACATCACTCGCCAAATCCGTCGCCTAGGCTCATCGGTGGACTGGAGCCGTGAGCGATTTACGATGGATGAAGGTCTGTCAAAAGCTGTGCAAGATGTATTCGTCAAGCTGTATGATGACGGGCTGATTTATCGTGGTAAGCGTCTGGTGAACTGGGATATCAAACTTGAGACAGCGTTGTCTGATCTTGAAGTTGAAAACCATGACGAACAAGGCTCATTGTGGAACTTTAAATATTTCTTTGAAAATCAAGATCTTACCACCAAAGATGGCCAAAATTATCTTGTTGTAGCGACCACACGCCCTGAGACTTTGCTTGGTGATACAGCGGTGGCGGTACATCCTGAAGATGAACGCTATGCACACTTAATCGGACAAAATATCATCCTGCCGATCACTGGCCGTATCGTACCGATCGTAGCGGATACTTATGTCGAAAAAGACTTTGGCACAGGCTGTGTCAAGATCACCCCTGCACATGATTTTAATGACTATGAAGTCGGCAAACGCCACAATCTACCACTGATTAATATCTTTGACAAAAACGCCAACATCCTAGCAGATATGCAGGTGTATGAGAGCCTAACTCAGCGTGAGCCAACGCTTGAGACGACACCATCTGATTATGCAGGTCTGGCTCGTTTTGATGCTCGCAAAAAACTGGTGGCAGATGCCGAAGCTCAAGGCTGGCTTGAAAAAATCGAACCGCACGCACTCAAAGCACCGCGAGGTGATCGCAGTGGCGAGATTGTTGAGCCGTATTTGACCGACCAATGGTATGTCGCCATCGATGCGCTAGCCAAGCCTGCCATCGAAGCGGTCGAAGATGGTCGCATTGAGTTTGTGCCTGCCCAGTACAAGAATATGTACATGGCGTGGATGCGTGATATCCAAGACTGGTGCATCAGCCGTCAGCTGTGGTGGGGTCATCGCATCCCTGCGTGGTATGACGATAAGGGTGGTATTTATGTGGCACATGATGAAGCTGAAGTACGCAGTAAATATAATCTGTCTGCCGATGTCGCCTTGCGTCAAGATGAAGATGTGCTAGATACTTGGTTTAGCTCAGGTCTGTGGACATTTAGCACGCTGGATTGGGGTAATGATGCCGATGACGGCAAGGCACTGGCGACTTTCCATCCGACCAGTGTACTGGTGACTGGCTTTGATATCATCTTCTTCTGGGTGGCTCGTATGATTATGCTAACCATGCATTTTGTCAAAAATGCTGATGGCACGCCACAAGTGCCGTTCAAGACCGTCTATGTGCATGGTCTTGTGCGTGATGGTCAAGGTCAAAAGATGAGTAAGTCAAAGGGCAATGTGCTCGACCCGATTGATCTGATCGATGGTATTGATCTAGAAAGCCTAGTGGCTAAGCGTACCACGGGGCTGATGAATCCAAAAGATGCTGCCAAAATCGAAAAAGCAACCCGCAAAGAATTCGCTGATGGTATCGAAGCATTTGGTACTGATGCACTGCGTTTTACTTTTACAAGCCTTGCCAGCACTGGCCGTGATATTAACTTTGACATCAAGCGTATCGAGGGCAACCGCAACTTCTGTAATAAGATCTGGAACGCCACTCGCTTTGTACTGATGAACTGCGTGGACAAAGTGGGCAATGAGCTACCAATTGATAAAGCTGCCAACAAACAGCTGTGGGAGCTGCCTGAAAAATGGATCATGAGCCGCCTAAATTCAACCATCACAAGCATCCATGAGGCGATGGCGACTTATCGTTTTGACTTGATGAGCCAAGCGATTTATGAGTTTATTTGGAATGAGTATTGTGACTGGTATGTCGAGCTTGCCAAATCAGCACTCAATGACGACAGTGTTAGTGATGATCGAAAAGCACAGATTCGCTATGTGCTGATTCATGTGCTTGAGGTTGCGATGCGCTTTACCCATCCGATCATGCCGTACTTGACTGAGAGTTTATGGCAGACGGTTGCACCGCTGATTGATCGTAAGACGACTGACAGTATCGTTATCGCCGATTTCCCTGCAATCAATGCCGATGACATCAGTCGTGAGACCGAGCAGGATATGGCATGGCTACAGGCGCTCATCGGTGCAGTGCGTAACATCCGTGGTGAGATGAAGCTGGGTAATGCTGTGCGTCTGCCGGTGCTACTACAAGGCGTGAATGACGCTGAGCAAGCATCGCTAAGCCGTATCGCAAATCAGTTCAAGGCATTGGCAAAAGTTGAGACGCTGACTATCGTCGCTGACAGTGATGAAGTGCCGCTATCATCATCGAGCATGGTGGGGCAGGTCAAGGTGCTGGTACCGATGAAAGGACTCATTGACCCGACAGCAGAGCTAAACCGCCTAGCCAAAGTCTCTGAGAAGCTACAAGCTCAAGCCGATGGCATCGCTCGCAAGCTATCAAACGAAGGCTTTGTGGCAAAAGCCCCAGAAGCGGTGGTCGCCGCCGAGAAGGCCAAGCTTGATGAGCTAAACACTCAGCTTGCTGAGATCGCTAAGCAGGTTGTGCAGCTCGAGAGTTTATAAGCTATTGTTTTATAAATGATTATTGCTCTTTTGGCATAATTTCCTTGATAAAGACCCATGACCGCCATCTGCCACTGATGGCGGTTGTAATCAATGGATTTGATAAAGATAGTTAAGGCAATCAATGAAACTCACCCCTACATCAAGCTATCGCCGCGCCCGATTTTTCAGTGGTAAGAACAGCATTAATTTGTTGCTGTTACTGCTGCCCGCCATAGTGCTTGGTGGCTTGCTTGGGTATTATCAATCAGCAAGCATAGGCGTGCGTTTGTTTGTTTTATCACTTATAGGCATTTATCCGACGCTTGTATTTATCCAAGTATATCGTGCGCACGGCATTTATCATCACAAAACCTTATTATACGGTACTCTGAGTGTTGTATGGTGGCTGATATTTGCGGTACATAGTACGGTATTGTCCGCAAGCTGGGCGGTTTTTGACAGTAGTATCGATGCGTTTTTTATCGTTCAGGCGGTGGCGAACACCACACGGCTTGAAGCGATGGAATTTGTGCAGTTTCATTGGCACAAGATTGCATTTTTAATCGTATTGCTGTGTGTTTGCTTGTATGGCTATTTTTGGATGCTGCTGCGATATTTTGATGTTGATAGCTATGTGTCTGCCAAACCAACTTGGACACATAAGACCTTGTTTGTGTTGTTTGTCATCTTGTGTGTTGCAGCTTATACCACTAAGCCCAATCGCAAAAATGCACCCATATTTTTTTGGTACAATTATTATGCCAAGATTGTGGATTTTCAAGATGAGCTTAAGCTACATCAGCGTTGGCACAAGCGATGGCAGCAGCAAGCAATCAGTGATATCATCGCAACTGATGATCGCCACACGCAGACGCACATCATTGCCATCACTGAGAGTTTGACCAGTGAGAATTTCGGCATTTGTGGCTATCCGCGCGATACCACGCCACATATCAGCGCGCTACAAAATGAGCTGATGGTCTATTGTAAGGCGTATTCACCGTACGCGACGACGATCAATGCCATCAAGGCATTATTGACCGATATGCCGGCAGGCGCGCCGAAGTTCGTGCCGACACAGAGCCTACTTACCCACGCCAAGCAAGCAGGTTATCAGACCTATTGGATCAGCAATCAAGATGACAGTTATTTGTCATCGCTGTTTGGTTCATTGGCAGATGTGGCGATTTATCACAATCGCTTAAGTGGTCGCAGTAGTTTTTCAAAAGATGAAGGATTGTTACCACATCTACACAATGCCTTGGCTGATACGCATACCAAAAAGCTTATCATCCTACATCTGATTGGCGCACATCCCAATTATTCGGCGCGTTATCCCGATCGCTTTGAGCGGTTTCCTGATGATAATAAAGGGGCAGATCAGATTGATGCGCATTTTGATCGGCAGAATTTTGGCAGTCTGACCAGACAGGCGCGTGATGAATATGACAACAGTATTTTGTACCAAGACTGGATGTTTGCCGAGATTTTAAAACAGCTAAAAAATGACACAGCGGATAATCAAAGCCTGACCTTTGTGTCCGATCATGGTAATGAAGTCGGTCATGTCAAGGATTATGCAGGGCATAGTGATCATAGTGAAGCAGGTTACAAGGTGCCGTTGATCGTCTGGCAAAACTCGCCGAATGCGCGCACAGGCATTGAGCAAGGCAGATTGGTGGATACCGCTGAGCTCAATAACCATATGCTGATGCGCATGGGTATTTTGACCAAGTCAGGTCAGCCCTTGCCGTGGTCGGATCATGCTTATCAATTTGCTCCGAAAGCAAAATTTCCATATTGGCAAAATAATAAAAAAACTGAATAAAAAACAATAAGTTGTCAGAAGATTATCAGTTAAATATTTAGCCGATGAGTGATCGTGCCACCCCAAACACGCCCATATGCGCCTGCACGATGACATCAATATCAGGCGCATAGCCGCCGCCCATCACCACCGCAACAGGAATGCCAAGCTGATGTGCCATCGTCAGTACGATCTCATCGCTCTGATAGCAGCCGTCCAGCGTCAGCGATAATTTACCCAGTTTATCCACTGCCAGCACATCGACACCCGCTTGATAAAAGATCATATCAGGGGTAAACTCTGCGATGATTTTTGGTAGGGTATTGCTTAAAATTTCTAAATATTCATCATCACCAGTATCATCAGCTAGGGCAATATCCAGATCGGATTTTGGCTTATGATAAGGATAATTTTTCTCACCATGCATACTAAAGACAAAGACCGCAGGATTATCCGCCATGATCGCCGCATTGCCATTGCCTTGATGAACATCAAGATCCACGATCAAAATCCGCTTCGCTTGATTGCGTTTCAGCAATAAATTGCTCGCCACACAGATGTCATTCATCACACAAAAGCCTTCACCGCGATCGGCAAAGGCATGATGCGTACCGCCCGATGTCGATAAGCTGATGCCGTACTGCTTGGCGTACAAGGCGCATTCATAAGTAGCGTGGCAAATATAGCGCTCACGCAGCACTAGCTCGGGCGACATTGGCAAACCAATAGCGCGTGCTTCTTTTGCGCTCAAGGCTTGTGTCTCAAGCTTATGCCAGTACTCTGCCGTGTGCGTGGTCAAAATCTCATCGGCAGATAGTAGCTGCGGTGCAAATATATCATCTGCCCTAATGATACCATCAGCAAGCAGTCGCTCGGGCAGTAGGCGATATTTCGCCATCGGAAAGCGATGACCATCAGGCACGGCGTGACAAAAAATGGGCGAATGGGCGATTTTTAGCATGGTATTTTTTGATAAGTTAAATAATTTTATAATCAATTGTTATTATTAATTTGACACAATAAATTTGTAAAAATAAAAACTAAATTTATTGATACTGATCAGTTGGTTCAAAAAATTCTACCGTACGCACAGCATTGGCATCGGTCGAATGCTCAGCAGAATCAATAAAATGCTCAGGATGAAAATGTAGATAATCTAATAAAATAAGACTGGGTTCAGGGTCGCTCAGCACATCATCATAAGCTTTTTGGGCAAGTTCGGTTAAGCTTGCTAAGCCTTGTAGATGACAGCCTAATGCCTTATCGGTCATCGGTGTAAATTCAGCATCAAAGCTGATCTTGGCGCGCACTTCGCCATCGGTAGGGTCAAGCTCTAGGCTGCCAAAAGGAATGCCAAGATTCGCCATTGCGATTGCCATCGTCATCGGCGCAAAGTGACTTTGGGGCACAACTTCAGGCAAAATCCCAAAAATCGACACCAGCTGCGTGCGTTCATTGATACGAAACACGCAAGTCCACTCAGCATCTTTATCACTAAATGGCACGATCAGATGATGAATCTGTGGTACGACAGTATAGCCATCTGCGGTGTTGGCATGGCGGTGTTCGTATTTCCAGTTGTGCGCATCCAAAAATACCATCAGTTCATCGGTGATGGGGTGGCTGCCTGTGTGGCTGTCCGTGCTATTGAGTGTGTCTGCTTGATGGGCGGTGTCATCGGCAGCGTCGTTCACTGGAATTGACTGTGATTGTGGCTGCGGTTTTGGTTCGGTTGTGGCTAATTTATCACTAATAAACTGTGCAATTTTTTTAAATAATTTCATGAAATGTATCGATACGGTATGATTCAGCCATTAGCATAACAAATTTTTGCCCAAATCGGTAGTGCTAACTGATGGCGGCAGGGTTTTTTAATCCGTATGAAACAAAACTTCAGCAATCAATACGGTTTTTTGGTATGATAGGCAGATTGATTTATTTTGCCAAGACTTTCATGACAACGGGATATTTATTAGGTATTCATGACAAACGCCACCGAATTTGACGCTCAAACCGCTGATGCGCTTAGTCGTTCACCGATTTTGCACCTTGATCATGTCGATGTGCAGCGCGGTGATTTTTTGCTGTGCCAAGCGGTGAATAAAACGCTGTATGCAGGCGATGTTTGTCATTTGATCGGTGAAAATGGCTTGGGCAAAACCACGCTGTTATCCCAAATCGCAGGGCTACTGCCCATCACGACGGGCAAGGCGCGCATGAGTGGCGCGTGCGTCTATGTTTCGCATCAGTTGGGCATCAGTGCGGCTTTGACCGTTGAGCAGAATTTACGCTTTTTATTGTCGCTGTATGGTGTGGATGCGGACGCGGCGATGATTGAGCAGGCGTTATCTTGCGTGGGTTTGGATGGTCTTGAAGATGTCAGCTGTACGCAGTTGTCAGCAGGGCAGATGCGCCGTGTGGGGCTTGCGCGATTGTTCGTGCTGGATGTGGTGCACGCACCATTTTGGCTGCTTGATGAGCCTTTGACCGCGCTCGATGTGGCGATGGTCGCGCACTTAGAAAGCCGCATTGCGGCATTTGCCAAATCAGGTGGCGCGGTGCTGATGACCAGTCACCAAGCGACCTATGCGGCGACTTGCACGCTTGATTTGGCGGAGTTTGCATTATGATGACTCAGGCTTTTATGACCATGCTTGCGCGCGAATGGCAGATCAAAAGACAGGGTGCGGTGCAGTGGCTGTTTCCATTGGTGCTGTTTTTGCTTATCATTACGCTGTTTCCGCTTGCCATCGGTAGCGAGCCGAATCTGTTATTACGCCTTGCGCCATCAGCGGTGTGGATTGCGGCGCTGATTGCGCTTGTGATCGGGGTGGATGATTTATTTCGCGGTGAATTTGATAATGGCACGCTTGCGCAAATGGTGGTAGCAGGTGCGCCGCTGTCTGTGTGGGTGCTGGCGCGGTTGATGGTGCATTGGCTGTTCAGTGCAGGGGTGGTAGCGGTGCTGTCGCTGTTGGTAATTGTGCTGTTTGGCATGAATGCTGCTGATGCGGCGATACTTGCGCTTTCTATTATCATCGGCTCGCCGTTATTGCTTGCGCTGTCTGCCATTGCCAGTAGCTTGACATTGACACTGAAAAATGGCGCGGTGCTTGTGCCGCTGATTGCGCTACCCATGCAGCTGCCAGTGCTGATTTTCGCTACTGGCGCGGTGGATTTGCACGCTACAGGATTAAATGGCTTGCCGACATTGGCGCTGCTTGCAGCAGGTAGTATCATCGCAGTACTGGTGACGCCGTGGGTGGTCGCGCAGGTGCTAAAAATGGCGTGGTCGGATTGAATTTGATTGAGTTTTATCCAATCAAAAATCACCCATCCAGCCAAAACTCCCCAGTGCCCACCATCACCACGCGTCCGCCGACTTGGATATTCTGCGCCGCATCGATATTTAAATACAAGCGGTTGGCGCGCCCCAAATGATCGCCTTGATGGATGGTTTTCCGTGTCGGTGTCAGTCCTTGATGAATCAGATACACCCCAAGATTGGCGCACGCAGAGCCTGTGCCAGTGTCTTCGATGATGATGCCATCTTGTTCAAACAGCATTCTTGAGTAAATGATTTCTTCACAATATTCATCTTGATGCCACAGATAAATTGACGGCTCAGCACTTGTATCAGGGTAGTGCTTGGCGAATAATTCTTGTAATTTTATCAAATCGATCTTGGCGTGCAATAAGTCATCTAAGCTGTCTAATTGTAGCAAAAACTGCGTTGTACCACTATTGACAAAATAACCCAGATAATTGATTTTATTTGAATTAATTTGGCAAACATCAGCCAGATAAGCTTGACTAACTTGACAGGGCGTAACTTCAAAGCCGCTGATGGTTAAGAAAATTTGTACATCATCTCGGTGGATGTGTACGGCTTTGGCTTGAGTATTGATGATAAATTGATCGGGCAGATTATTAAGCTGTGATAATACAAAACTTGCACCCAGTGTCGGATGACCTGCAAAGGGCATTTCATAATTGGGTGTAAAAATCCGCAAATTTGCCACCACATGATCATCATTACTTGGCTGAATAAACACCGTTTCGCTTAAGTTGAACTGCTTGGCAATCGCTTGCATTTGGGTATCATTTAGCATGGCAGCATTGGTAAATACCGCCAAAGGATTGCCGCCAAAATGCGTCTCGGCAAAAACATTGACCAGATAATAGGGTAGTTTTGTCATCAAAATCTCGTAAGTTCACCCATCAAGTTTATCCATCAATCCATCAAAACGACGGATTAAGCAGTGCATTGATAAAATGCATGATAAGCTTTGGCTCGATTGCGATCGTCGCTACTACACCAAAGACCGCGCCGAATAGATGCGCTGAGTGGTTGGTTGTGCTACCGCCGCGGCGATCGGCATAGATGCTATACGCCACATAAGCGGCGGCAAAGATGATCGCAGGAATGGGAATGATAGCAAATAAATACAAAGTCTCCCACGGTGCAAACAAGATAAACGCAAACAGCACCGCGGAGACTGCGCCTGATGCACCAAGACTTGAATAGCGCGCGTTGTCCTTTTGGGCAAGATAAGTCGGAATGATCGCGGCGATGATCGACAGCACATAAAAGCCGACAAAGCCAAGACTACCAAAGCGACTGATATAAAACTGCTCAATCACCCGCCCAAAAAAGTACAGCGTAAACATATTAAACAGCAAATGCATCCCATCAGCATGGATAAATCCGTGCGTTAATAGGCGGTCGATTTGACCTTTTTTGATCGCGGGCGGCCAAAAAATCAACCGCTCAAACAGCGGACGCGATTGCCAAGCGGCGATACTAATGATAACAGTAATGATGATAATGGCGGTGGTATGATTCATGGCATTAAACTTAATAATAAAAAATTACCGTAGTATAGCACGACACGCACAAAAACCAACCGTCTTGGCAGAAATGGCGGCTGAATCGGTGAGTATTGGTAAGTTTTACATGAGTTTTGTAACAGTTTTTCCAAAAAAGATGAAAAATCAATGGATTGTGTTTGTTAATTGTTGCAAACCCTTTTATCTTGTTCAAAAATCAGTCACAATATATCGCAGATGTTTCACGGCAAAAGGGCAATGATGCTTAACTTGCCGATTTTTTGTGGTTAAACTTTTTTATTTCAGTGGAGCTATTATGAACCTGATCGCCAAATTAAGCGAATTTGTGACCCCTTATGTACTTGCCATGACCAAGGATGTGGTGGGTAGTAACGATGCCAAAGCAGGCATTTTGTCAGTATTTTATCCGCTGTTCGCAGCGCGCCTAGCAGACGCTGGCACTGTTACTGCGGCACAAGCGGTATCTGATGAGACAGTGGACTATGGTCAAGCGCTACTGGGTGCGGTCATGGGCAATGACACGCAGTCAATGATTGCAAAATTCGCACAAGAATTTGGCGTATCAAGTGAAACTGTATCAGCGATCACAGGCGCAGCATCGGCGCACAGCTTTGCAAAAATCGAAGAACTTGCAGGCGGTGCGCCAGTGGCACAGTTCGTCAAATCATCACTACAAGGCTTTAATGGTGTATTGCCAGCATGGGCAAGTGCATTTTTGCCAGCGGGTCTATTGGCAGGCGGTGCGACTTTGGCAAATGGCATCATCAAAAACACCGCTGTTACCACTGACGCTGTAGCTCCAGTTGCCCAAGCTACCGAAGACAAATCATCAATCGCGCCAGTGGCTGCTGCTACCGCTGCTGTCGGTGCAGGTGCTGCTGCCGTCGCTGCTACCGCTGTCAAAGCTGCTGACATCAATAGCGACAAAGCTGAGCCAAAAGCTGCTGCTGCGCCAACTGCGACCCATGTCGATACTTCTACAGTCGTGACCGAAGAGAAAAAAGGCGGCTTCTTAAAAAGCTTGCTGCCGATCATCGGTCTATTAATCTTTGCGGGTCTAGCATGGCTACTACTGCGCAGCTGCCAAGATTCACCAGCGCCAGTCGCTGCACCAGTGGCACAAGAAGCAGGCGCAAGCAGCGCAGCAACTGCGGTCAATCCAGCCGTACTTGGCGTCACTATGGACAGCACCGGTCAAGCCATCGCATCATGTACTGCACAAGCTGGCTCTGAAGGCTTGGTGGGCAACATCCGCGCTGCCATCGCAGGTCTATTCACTGCCGATAAATGTGAGCTGAACACCGCGACCGACCGCGCTGACAGCATGGCGGCTGAGCCACATCTACCTGCGCTACTTGGCTTAATCAAAGGCGTGCCAAATGCTACTTTGGGCATCGCGGATAAAGCAGTGCGCTTTGGCGGTGCGGATGATGCAACAGTGGCTAAGCTTGTCGAGCAAGCCAAAGGCATCGTTCCTGCTGACTTTGATGTACAAGCAGGTACCATCGAATCACTACTAAATCCACAAGCTGATGCCGCTCAAGGCGACGCGGCTGCTGCCAATGCCAATGCTGCACCAGCCAAAGTCACCATCGCAACTGACGCTACGGGCAATGCCATCGATTCATGCGCAGCGACCGCTGGTGAAGAAGGTGTGATCACTGGTATCAAATCAGCACTGAGCGCTGCCTTTGGTGCAGATGCTTGCCAAGCCAATGTCGATACTGCGCACGCAGCGACCCTATCGGCTGCCGAGCAGCTGCCTGCCATCCTGGGCGTGATGAAAGGCGTGCCAAATGCCAGCGTGAGCATCGAAGACAAGACCATCCGCTTTAATGCAGCTGATGAAGTGACTGTGGCGAAGCTTGTTGAAGCGGCTAAAGCTGCTGTACCTGCTGATTTCGTCGTCGAAGCTGAGCCTAAGCTTGATGCTGCTGCGGCCGCTGCTGCAGGCAACACTTCAGCCAAAGCTGCACTAGAAGCGCTAACCGCAGATTCTACCGCTGAAGACTTGGTCAAGGCGTTGAATATGCAGATCATCAACTTCGCATCAGGCTCAAGCGAAATCCCAGCTGAAAACAAAGCCATCCTTGATTTGGCTGTGGCAAAAATGGCTGAACTGAAAGACGCAGGCCTGCAAATCACAGGTCACACCGACAGCCAAGGCAATGCTGACATGAACAAAAAACTGTCAGAATCTCGTGCTAACGCGGTGCGTGATTACCTAGTATCAAAAGGTGTGGATACCGCTCGTCTAGCAACTGCTGGCGTCGGCCCTGATCAACCAGTAGCCACCAATGCCACCGAGCAAGGTCGCTTCCAAAACCGCCGTATCGAATTTTCAGTATTGGCAAAATAATCGATTCAGCATTGTATAAAACAAAACCAAGCGGTATCATATCGCTTGGTTTTTTATTATAAGGGCGTATCGCATACGCACAGAGATGATTTTGGTCAAATAAGTACCAAAAAGAGCAAATAATGACAGCGACGGTAATTTTATTTAACAAGCCTTATGGCGTACATAGCCAATTTCGCAAAGAGCATGACGGCATGGCGACTTTGGCAGATTTTTTCACGGACAAATCGCTGCGTGTGGCAGGGCGATTGGATAAGGATTCTGAAGGCTTGCTTGTCTTGACCGATCATGGCGTGCTCAATCATGCCATCACCACGCCGCCCACCGCCATCAATGCCAAATACAATGCTAAGCACGCCAAGACTTATCTGGTGCAAGTTGAGAACATTCCCAGTGCTGAGCAGATTCACGCGCTGCAATCAGGCGTGATGCTAAAAGATGGTAAAACGCTGCCCGCGACCGTCAAGCATCTAGCTGATGATGAGCTGCCCATCACACTGTGGGCGCGTACGCCACCGATTCGCAGCCGGGCAAGCATTCCAACCGCTTGGCTTGCCATCAGTATCATCGAAGGCAAGAACCGCCAAGTGCGACGCATGGTCGCTCATGTGGGCTTGCCGTGCTTGCGATTGATTCGTCATCAAGTCGGCACATGGACGCTTGGTGATTTGGCAGTCGGGGAGTATCGCACGCTTAGCTTGTCCGCCGATGAGCTTGCCAAAATGGGCATCAGTGACAACACACCAAAGCCTGCAACCACAAAGCCTGTCGGTCATACCGCCAAAGCATTTAAAAACAACCGAAAATCTGCCAAACGCCCAAGACCACCGAAGTTTGGTGGATAAAAAAAGACGCCATATTTTAAATTGGCGTCTTTTGTCAGAAAATTATTTTACTTGCTTTTTCGCTTGTTCAGCGATTTTGTTTGTTGGTTTTTTCTCTTGTGAAAGCTTTTTCTTTACTGGCTTTTTGTTTTGTTTTTTCATTTTTTGCTCAGCTTTCTTGGTTTTCTTTTTGGCTTGTTTTTCAGACTGATGGTCAGTTTTCTTAGCTTGTTTTTGAACGGTTTGTGCAGTTTCTGGTTTGGTAGGTTGTGCGTTTTGTGGTGCAGCCATTGCGGTCAAAGTAAATGCTGATAAGGTAAATGCGGTGATAAGTTGTTTGATTGACATGATATTTCCTATAAAATAAGCATCAAGACCGATAGTGGACTTGATGCGTATATTAAACCAAAAACTTGTAAATTCAATTTGTGAGTTTGCAAGTGTTTGGGAGTGGTTATAAGTGCATTTTGTAAATTTTGTTGCACAATTGGCTTGGAAATCATCATGTGCTTAATCAAAACTCCAACCACGCACCACCATCACCGCTTAGGCTCATTTGCTTATGCGTGGTCGCAGGCGTGTCATCATCAGCTGTTAGGACATCAAAAGTCATCAGCTCATCGCGACGAAATGCGTGTACTTGCACCGCTTGCCCTGTGGTATTTTGTAGGGCGATTTGGCGGTTTAACAGCGCGCTGCTTGCTTTTAGCCCATCGATGGCGATGATGACATCATTAAAGCTTAAGCCTGCTTTGCTTGCTTGGCTGTTGCGATGTAAGTGCTTGATTTTTAAGCCACTTGCTTTTTCGTCTAGCGTCATACCCCAAGGCTTGGTCTGTGTGCTTGCTTTGATATCGATACCAAATTTCGCCAAAGTCTCACCGACCGGTAGCGGCGCTGTGCCGATGACATAGTCTTGATAAAATGCCTGCCACTGATCTTTGCCCATCATCTCACTAATGACTTCATCAAGGCTGTCGGTCGTCATGCCATAAGGCTTGCCGTGCGCGCGCTCATAGAATGCCTTGACCACATCGAACAGGCGGTATTTACCATCAGAATTTTCAAGTAAAGTTGCATCCAATAGCCACGCCACCAGTGCGCCTTTGTTATAATAGCTCACCCCTTGATTGGCGGTATTCTCATCGGCGCGATACAGTTTGATCCAAGTATCGAAGCTTGATTCTGCGACGCTTTGATGGGCTTTGCCATCGGTCTGTAGATAGCGATTGATTTGTGCTGCTAATAATTTTAGATAGCTGTCTTTATCAATCACGCCTGCGCGTAGCAGCATCAAATCATCAAAATACGATGTAAATCCTTCAAATACCCACAGCAGTGGTGTATAAGCTTCATCAATCAAAGGGTTGTCAATCATCACATCAGGCTTAACAGTCTTCACCCACCACGCGTGGAAATATTCATGGCTGCACAGACCCAGATAGCGCTGATAATCGCTCGATGGCACGGCAGGCTCAGCAGCACTCGGCAGATCACTGCGCGGACTGACCAGTGCGGTGGAGTTGATATGCTCAAGCCCACCATAATCATTGCCCGTGACCATCGTCATAAAGGTATAATCAGCAAACGGCGCGCTGCCAAGCCAATCGATGTAAGCTTGGCAGATTTTTTGTAAATCGTGGCTAAGCCTTGTCAAATCTGCCTGATGGCGACCTGCGATGAACGCGCGGTGGGGGATGCTTTGCCCTGCATGATCGCGCACATCAAAGCCAAATTTATCTTGCGTACCGATCTCAAACGGATAATCCAAATACTCAAAGCTTGGCATCGCGGCAAATTGATAAGTCAGCCCGTCATCACCATGCTTGATATCGTGTGGCAGACCGCAGGCGATGCTGCAGTTTTTATGAATATTAGTAAAATTCTTAGATAAAAATAACTCAATAGTAGCAGGGGTGAATTGATTATTTTTAATTAACAATAATAAAGAGCTAAAATTCCCAAAAATCCGCTGCTGATCGACAAATGCCGTACGCACTGATAAATCATGACAATAGATTTCATACTGTACCGTGATAGCATCGCCTGCTTTGGCATGGTCGAGCCTAAAGGTGTGCTTATCAGATTTATTGGCGCGATAAACACGGTCATCACCTGCGATCGTATAACTAACCTGAGTGATATTTTTGGCAAATTCACGAATCAAATAACTGCCTGCAATCCAAGTCACCATGGATAAACTTGGCGCATCTTCTGCGCTGTTAAACTGCATGGTCACATCGCACAAATGATCATAAAAACGGCCAAAATCCAAACGATACTGTATGCTCATCATCTTCCCCTCCGGTCAAAATAAACGGTAAACAAACAGCAGTATCATAACAAACTGCACTTGATTTTCAAACCTTGCGCCACAATTTTACAGCTTGTAACGACTTTTTTGTAACCAAACGGCAAAATTGCCAAACTTCTGTTATAATAGACACCAATTTTTGCCATTTAATGCATCGGGTATTTGACCTGTGGCAGGCGTGGCACAATTTTGTAAGGAATCCCTATGACAACTATCGCAAATGATACCGTTGTAAAGTTTAACTACACATTGACCAACGATAAAGGCGAGACCCTTGACCAATCTCAAGGCGAGCCATTGGCTTATCTACACGGTCATCACAACATCATCCCAGGTCTTGAAAAAGAAATGACTGGCAAAAAAGCAGGCGACAAATTCAAAGTCACTGTTAAGCCAGAAGAAGCCTATGGTGAGTACATCGCAGAAGCGGTACAAGAAGTGCCACGCGCCAATTTCCAAGGCGTGGACAATATCGAAGTGGGTATGCAGTTCCAATCACAAACTGACGATGGTCATGTGATGCTGGTGACTGTTAAAGATGTCAATGATGAAGTGGTTGTGGTTGATGGCAACCATCCGCTGGCAGGCGTTGAGCTGACCTTTGATGTTGAGATCGTGGAAGTGCGTGCAGCGACAGCTGATGAGATCGCACACGGTCATGCGCATGGTGTAGGTGGTCATCATCACTGATTTGTCCGATGATTTTATCTGATCATTTAGTCTGATCATCATGACAAATCCAATCTCGCTCAAGTGAATGCTTGGGCGATTTTTATTGCAACAATCCAAAACCGCAGCAGTTACAAAAAGTGAATAACCGTTCACCAAAAACACTTGCTTTTTTTGGCATTTGGGTTTAGGCTTGTACACTGTAAATTCATCAGTGGAATGATTATGGTAAGTTTTATCCGCACCCAATACAACCGCAGTAAAAAAATCATCGGCATGACCAGCACCTTGGTCGGTGGCTTTCGTGCTGCCCAAAAAGTCGGTGCATTTGGTGGTGATGTGTCTCGTGCCAAGCTGTCGCCTTATGTTCAGGAATTTTGCCGTCGTATGGCAGGCTCATTTGGGGTGAATGTCGTGCAGGTTGAGCCAGTACCGCAGACGCATGGACTGTGGGTGAGTAATCATGTGTCGTGGCTTGATATTCCTGTGGTGGGGTCGGTCGCGCCTGTGTTTTTCTTATCAAAAGCTGAGATCGGTGAGTGGCCGATTTTTGGGCGACTTGCCAAAGCAGGCGGCACGCTGTTCATCAAGCGCGGCTCGGGTGATGCAGGCTCAGTGTCTGATCAGATCACCGCGTTTTTGCAAGGGGGTTCGTCGGTGGTGTTTTTCCCTGAAGCAACCACCACAGATGGCAAACAAATCAAAAAAATCTATGGCAAACTGCTCAAATCTGCCATCGATACAGGTCTGCCTATTTGCCCAATGGTGGTTGCGTATGTCGATAAAGATGGCAAGCTGTCTGATGATGCGGCATATTATGGCGAGCGTTCGATGGCTGATAGCCTAAAAAAAGTCGCCGATTCAAAAGGCATCACTGCCCATGTACTACCACTGTCACCAATCGATCCTGCAGGTAAAGACATCCGCACACTTACTGATGAGCTGCAAAAATCAATGGAAGCAGGGCTTGCCGAATTACATAGCCGAGTGCTGACGGCTTAGGCTTAGTTTGCTTAGTTTGATGGTGATATAACTAAACCCAGTTCAGTGAACTGGGTTTTTGTTTGTGAGTGGTGTGCAAATCATCTTAATTGAACACCGACTTCGCCTTTTGGTGTAACCTTAAAAATCTGTACCTTAAACAGCACTTCCTGACCTGCCAATGGGTGATTAAAATCCACTTTTACGGTATCGTCATTGACTTCGCTGATGACGCCCACGAGTGAATTTTGACCTTTATCGGCAAACTCCATCATCATACCGACGACAGGATTTGGCTCGGATAGAGCAAACTGTGCACGGGCAAAGCTCTGTACATTTTCGCTATTCCATTGCCCAAAGGCTTCATCGGCAGGCAAGTGGGCAGTGCGAGTATCGCCAGCTTTTAGGTTAATCAGTACCTTTTCAAAACCGGCAAGCAAGCTTTCGTCACCGATGGTTAGGCTGACAGGCTCAGGGCGGTCAAAGGTGGAGTCGATGACAGTACCATTTGGTAGGCTGACTTCAAAATGCAGACTGACTGTACTGCCATGTGCGATACGCACTTCTTCATTGGGTAAAATTGGTGTATTCATAGTCAAACACTGTCTCAAAAATTGCCTTAGTTTAGCATAATATCCATTGACATTCACCACCAAAACTTGCAAAATGTGAATCAGTTTCCAAAAAAAGGACTGACCATGTTTGGCGAGCTGCTTTTGCACTTTGGTATCAAAGAATTTGCCACCTTTGTGACGGCGACGATTATTTTTGCGATGACACCAGGGATTGACACGGTGTTTGTGCTCAATCGTGCCATTGGCTATGATAAGCATATCGGCTCGATGGCGGCACTTGGTGTGGCAAGCGGCGTGCTGGTGCATACGGTGCTTGCGGCCGTGGGGCTGGCAGCGATTGTCGCCAAATCAGCGATGCTGTTTAGCATGATTAAATATTTGGGCGCGGCATATTTGGTGTATCTGGGTGTGATGGCGATTTATCATGCTATCAAAAATCCAACTAGGCTTGCCATCCATAGCTCTAGCAACACCATCCCCATCAGTGCATGGCAAGCCTATCGTTCAGGCTTACTGACTAATGTGCTCAATCCCAAAGTGGCACTGTTTTTCTTGGCGTTTTTTCCGCAGTTTATTGTGGCGACACAAGTGGATAATGCTGTTGCCTACCTGCTACTTGGTGTGGTTTATGCCATAATCTCGGCGGTATGGCTTGTGGCTTTGGCGATGTTGGCAGGCACAGTATTATCCAAGCTACTCACCAGTCAAAAAGCTAAGCGTTATATGGATATTGGCTCGGGTGCGGTGTTTGTGTTGATGGGTGCAAAAGTTGCGGTGTCCGATTGAGTATGAATGCAGGGATTTGATGAATAAAAAGGCTTAATCCATCTGATTAAGCCTTTTTGATTGTCTTACAGGTCTTGCCCAAGTGTGCGTTTCTTTTCTAAGAACAGCATATCATAAACCACGAGCATCATTCCCACGCAGATACCGATATCGGCGATATTAAAAATCGGATAATTCCACACATCGGCATAATGCACATGAATAAAATCAATCACATAACCGTGAATGATGCGGTTGATGACATTGCCCATCGCACCACCCAGCACCATCGCAAGCCCTAGGCTTAGCACACCAGCACCCTTCGGCACTTTACGCAGATAGGCGATGATAAAGCCTGATACAGCAAGACCTAAGATTGCAAAGAACCACTTTTGCCAACCTGCTTGATCTGCCAAAAAGCTAAAGGCAGCACCACGATTGTACGCCAAAGTCCAGTTGAGCACAGGCTCAATGACGCTCACCGTATCACCTTCTTCAAAGGCAAATTTAAAATAGTATTTGCTGATCTGATCTAGCACAAGCACGACGATGGCAATAAGATAGTATCCCATTGCCTTGCTGCCATTTGGGGTTTGGTTGACATTAGGCATAGTGGCGTACCTCGCCATTGTCTAAGTTCTCGATGCAGCGGGTGCATAGCTCAGGATGGCTGCTGTCTTGACCGACATCGGTGCGGATATGCCAGCAGCGGACACATTTGCTACCATCAGCAGGGGTGATGACAGCAGACAGCGCATCACCTGTATTGACAGTGGCATCACTGGTGATGAAGACAAAGCGAAGCTCATCGCCTAATTTTGCCAAAATCTCGGCAGTCTGGGCAGGTGCAGTGATGGCGACTTTGGCAGTCAGGTTGCTGCTGATAATCTTGTCGGTGCGTGCATCTTCGATGGCTTTATTGATGATGTCTTTGGCATCGACGATGGCTTGCCATTCATCGCTTGAGATGTCAGTCATCGCAGGCGTTGGCAGCTCATACCATTCAGCGGTGAAGATATAGCCGTCCGTACCTTTGAGCACTTGCCATGCTTCTTGGGCGGTGAATGATAAAATCGGTGCAATCCAGCGCAGTAGTGCATGAGCAATGTGATACAAGGCAGTCTGTGCCGAACGGCGTGGATGACCGTCTGCACGAGTGGTGTAGGTGCGGTCTTTGATGATATCCAAATAAAATCCGCCCAAATCCTGAGAACAAAAGCCCATCACTGCTTGGCAGACTTGGTGGAAGTCCATATTGGTGTATGAGTTGATGATTTCGTCTTGGACAGCCTTGGCGCGAGTTAGGATGAATTTATCTAGACTGACAAGCTTGTCAGCATCGATTAAATCGCTTGCTGGATCAAAGTCATCGGTATTGGCAAGTAAGAATCGGATGGTGTTACGGATACGGCGATACATATCGGTCGTACGGTCAAAGCCTTCTTTACTCACCGCCATCTCATAGCGATAGTCTGATGAGCCGACCCACAGACGCAGAATGTCCACACCTAGCTTATTGGCGATGTCAGATGGCTCAAAGCCTTTGGTATTGCCTTTGGATTTGGACAGTTTATGACCTTTGGCGTCGACGGTGAAACCGTGCGTCAACACTTGCTTGTATGGCGGGCGACCATAGATGGATTCACTGACCAATAGCGATGACTGGAACCAACCACGGTGCTGATCAGAGCCTTCTAGGTATAGATCGGCAGGGTTTGATAATTCATCACGGCTAGCCAATACGGCAAAGTTGGTTGAGCCTGAGTCAAACCACACATCAAGTGTGTCGGTGCATTTGTTGTATTCTTGAGCATCAGCACCGATAAACGCTTCGGCACTAGCATCAAACCATGCTTCCACGCCACCTTGTTCGATGAGTTTGGCAACTTCTTCCATCAGCTCAAAAGTGCGTGGATGTAGCTCGCCTGAGTCCTTGTGGATAAAGAACGGAATCGGCACACCCCAAGTACGCTGACGGCTGATGCACCAGTCAGGGCGACCATTCATCATCGACTCGATGCGGTTTTGACCCCATGCTGGCGTCCAGATGACTTCAGGAATGTCTTTTAAAGCTTGTTCACGCAAGCCTTTGGCTTCCATGCTGATAAACCACTGTGGCGTTGCTCGGAAAATAATCGGTGTCTTATGTCGCCAGCAGTGCGGATAGCTGTGGCGGATTTTGTTGTGTGCCAGTAGATGACCTGTTTGGCTGAGTGTATCGATGATTTTTGGTTGAGCTTTATAGATGTGCTCTCCGACGAATACTTTGGCTTCAGGTAGATAGACACCGTTGCCTGCGACTGGGTTTTCGGTCGGTAGGTTGTACGCACGGCCGACATTATAGTCATCGACACCGTGTGCTGGAGCGGTATGTACAAGACCTGTACCGCTATCAGCTGTGACATGATCGCCTAGGATGATTGGCACTTGACGCTCAGCAATCAATGGGTGCTGGGCTTTTAGGGTATCAAGCTTGCTGCCTTTGACGGTCGTGACGATGGCAAAATCGTCCAAAGCGATAGCTTTGGCAAAGTCTTCGACCAGATCTTTGGCGACGATAAAATGACGATCACCCGATGAGATGATGGCATAGTCAAGCTCGCTGTGTGCACTAATGGCTTGGTTGGCAGGCAGCGTCCATGGCGTCGTTGTCCAAATCACTGCTTGCAGGCTGCCTGTGATGTTGGCAGTCTGTGCCAGAGTTTCACGATTGACAATATCAAAGCCGACATAGATGGCATCGGAAGTTTTGTCTTCGTATTCGACTTCAGCTTCAGCCAAAGCAGAGCCACAGTCTAGACACCAGTTGACAGGCTTCATGCCACGAACGATGTGACCGTTTTCATAGATTTTGGCAAGTGCTCGTACGGTATCGGCTTCGGTTTGAAAATTCATCGTCAGATATGGATTTTCCCAGTCGCCAAGCACACCTAGGCGTTTGAAATCCGCCATTTGTAGGGCAATTTGGCTTTTGGCGTAGTCACGGCAAGCGCCACGAAATTCGGTCGATGAGATGATGCGGCCGTCTTTTTCTTGACCGACTTTACCCAGTAGGCCTTCGACTTTTTGTTCGATTGGCAGACCGTGACAGTCCCAGCCTGGCACATATGGTGCATCATAGCCGTCTAGAGTTTTGTATTTGACGATGATGTCTTTTAGGACTTTATTGACCACATGGCCTAGGTGGATTTGACCGTTGGCATACGGCGGGCCATCGTGTAGGGTGTATTTTTTGCGACCTTGACGAGCCTTACGAATCTGTCCATAGACATCGTCTTTTTGCCATTGTTCAAGCCATTGCGGTTCACGCTTGGCAAGGTCACCACGCATGGCAAAGGCGGTATCGGCAAGATTTAGGGTGTTTTTATAATCGATTGGCTCGCTCATGAGTATCTCGCTGCTGGAAAATTTTAATAAACTCCTTATTATAAGCCAAAATGATGTAAGTTACAAAGGATAATCGGCAACTTATGGCAATGAATGTGGTGGTCTGGGGTAGATGATGACTATTTTTTGGTTAAGTGAATAAACAGTTCTTTGCCTTGGCGGGCGGGGATGGAATTATAACAAGGTACCATTGTATTAATATAAAAATATTCTGAAAACAGTATCAAGTATTCATCAATACTTCCAGAAAAAGGCGGCGATGTCTCAAATTGCCAATCAAACAACACGCCGACCAATTTGCCCTCTGTCGCCAATAAGCGATGCATTTGTTTGGCATAATCCTGTCGCCGCTTGGGATGAATGGCACAAAAGAAAGTCTGCTCCAAAATCAAATCAAAGGTTAGTCTATCAAGATCAAAGAAATCTTGGCATAACAAATGATCACGGGGAAAATCTGGATAAGCTTTGGCAAATCGCTCAAGCGGTGCTGTGGCAAAATCCAATAAAAACACACGATCAAAACCCTGCTGGTGCAGATAAGCACCTTCATGAGCATTGCCAGCACCAGCGATCAAGATGCGTTGATGGCGATCATCAAGCTGATCAATATAGGTCTTAAGCGGTGTGGTGATACCACCAGCATCCCAATTGGTCTGACCTTGGTCATAGCGATTTTGCCAAAAGCTGGCGTGACTGACTTGTGCGACAGTGTCATCCATGCAGCTGTCTCACCGTCAAAATTTGCTCACTGCGACCAAATGGCCCAAGCTCATCATGCAAGATACTACTGGTGAGACCGATACCATCATCACCGATTTGTTGTACGCTCTGTAAGCCTAGGCGTTTGCCGACGGGTGGGCGATATAGATGAATTTGCAGGTCTAGATTGGGAAATAGCCACTCAATCGTCTGCTGCTCGATGCGTGGTACGACACCATTGGCGGCATCGACCATGCCCATTAACCGTACAAAGTCCGTCGTCGACACGCCTTCGACCATCTCAAGGTCATTGCTCAGCCATACCACACCGCTACCGGCACGGCGATCATCAGTGCAGGCTTCTACACTTCGGATAAATCCACCTGCCCACTGCACATCCATCGGCCATCTATTGTCTGAGATGGCGACTGGTGTATCTTCGAGTCCTGCGACGGCACTTGTGTCACTCATCTGCAGTCGCCATGCTCGAGCGGTGATGCTTACTTTGCCTTTGGCGGTCATGACTGATTCGATCAGCTCAATGGTGCGACCTGCTCGGATGGTGCGAGTGGTGATCTCAAATTCACCGGCATGAATCAGTCCAAAAATATCTAGGCTTATGCGAGCGATACGCATATCGGTGCGTGGGGAGAAATGTTGTAATTCGTGGCTGATGATGCCCGTGGCAGGCGCCATGTGCTGTTCGTGCTCATTCCAAGCGCCTTGGGCGTGGTTGGTGCTTATGTAGCGAGCGATGATACTGCCATCGGTTTGTTCTTGGCGGTCTAAGAGTTGATAATAACTTGGCATGACAAATCCTTTTTTGATAAGTTTACTGGCTTTCCTTATTTGCATTTTAAAAATGGATTTTTTAAAATTGGCACTAAGCATTGTAACAAAATAACAAGTACATGGCTAGCGACTTAGTGTGACCCATCATTCCAATTTTTTGGTTATGACAGTTATAAATCCTACACATTCATCACCCAAATGTAGTACAATAGTGAAATTTTATAAAAATATCTCACTTTATTAAGCAAATGATGATGCAAGGTGATTGGAAAACTCCATTCGCCGTTTTTTGGTGCATCAAATACCGTTGGAGTTATTATGAGCTGGTTCCCAAAATGGCAGCCTTATCAAGGCGATATCAATACGCAACCTGTTGCCACCAATGAATATTTACCGGTAGGTCAAAGTATCATGCTGGGTCTGCAGCATGTGCTGGCGATGTTTGGTGCGACGGTGTTGGCACCGCTTTTGATGGGCTTTGATGCCAATCTAGCCATCATGATGTCGGGTGTCTGTACGATTTTATTTTTCTTGATGACAGGCGGGCGTGTGCCGAGCTATTTGGGCTCAAGCTTTGCATTTATTGGCGTTGTGGCGGCAGCGACAGCACACGCCACAGGCTCAGGGGCGAATCCAAATCTATCTGTGGCACTTGGCGGTATCATTGCCTGTGGTATATTGTATGCTGTGATTGGTCTGATTGTGATGGCGACAGGTACGCGCTGGATTGAGAAGCTGATGCCGCCTGTGGTGACAGGTGCGGTGGTGATGATCATTGGTCTAAACCTAGCACCAGTGACTGTCAAAGGCGTACAAGGCAAGCCATTTGAGCTGTGGATGGCACTGATTACTGTGCTATGCATGGGGATGATTGCGGTATTTGCTCGTGGCTTTATGCAGCGATTACTACTACTGCTTGGTCTTGTGATGGCGTATGTGATTTATGCGATTGCAACCAATGTGATGGGTTTGGGCGAGCCGATTAATTTTGGCTTGATTCGTGATGCTGCTTGGTTTGGTTTGCCGAATTTTAGCTCGCCAACCTTTGATACCAACGCCATGCTGATCATTGCGCCAGTGGCATTTATCCTAGTGGCGGAGAACTTGGGTCATATCAAGGCGGTCGGTGCAATGACTGGAGAAAACCTAACCCCGCAGCTTGGCAAAGCCTTCGTTGCTGATGGTGTGGCGACTGCCTTATCAGCAGGTGTGGGTGGCACAGGCATGACCACATATGGCGAGAATATCGGTGTGATGGCGGTGACTCGCGTGTACTCAACCATCATCTTTGTGGTGGCAGGTGTGTTTGCGATGGTACTGGGCTTTTCACCGAAATTTGGTGCGATGATTCAGACCATTCCAAGTCCAGTCCTGACAGGTGCATCGATCGTGGTGTTTGGTCTGATTACCATTGCTGGGGCGAAGATTTGGATTGATAATAAGGTGAATTTTGCCAGCAACAAAAACCTGATGGTTGCTGCCATCACCATCATCCTTGGCACTGGTGATTTTGGCTTGATGATTGGTGAGTTTAACTTAGGCGGTATTGGCACAGCGACTTTTGCAGCGATTATTCTGCATTGGTTCTTAAGCCTACGAGAAGAAAAGGTAGGTCAAGCACATTAATCGCTCATAAATAACGCTGATGGTGATGGCTTTGTAATTTTAATGAATTTTAAGATATTTCTCTAAAATTGCGTGATTGTTACCAAAAAATCAGTTATAATACGCATTACTTTTTATATTGTATAGTCAACTATAAAAAACTGTTGAATTAAGGAAGATGATGGCAAGTTGCTATCATCTTTTTTTGTGCTTTTTTATCTTGGATGGCGATGGGTTGCCATCAAGATGGAGTGTTTTATGTACGAAAATCCACTTTCTTGTACGGCAAAGCCAAGCTTTGTCGAGATTTTACATTGTACGGTCAATGCCTTTAATGCGCCTTTGTGGGATGTGTTGATTTGGATGTTGGTCGGCATTGGCTTTTTCTTTACTGTTTTCTCGGGATTTGCACAGTTTCGCCTATTTGGTCAAAGCATCAAAACGATGCTTGGCAGCCGCAAAAATGACAATGATGCTGACGGTATCTCAGGCTTTCAAGCCTTTGTCACAGGTCTTGCAAGCCGTGTCGGTGTCGGTAATGTCGCAGGTGTTGCGATTGCTATCGGTATCGGTGGTGCTGGTGCGGTATTTTGGATGTGGCTGATTGCCTTGATTGGTATGTGCTCGGCATTGGCCGAGAGCAGTCTGGCTCAGCTATTCAAGGTGCGTGATGAGCACACCAATCGCTTCCGTGGCGGCCCTGCCTACTATATCGAACAAGGTCTTGGCCAAAAATGGCTGGGCGTGGTGTTTGCATTTGCGTTGATTGTGTGCTTTGGTTTTGTGTATCAGTCGATTCAGTCAAACTCAATCGCGCTTGCCATCCAATCGGCAGCAGGCTGTGTGGGTGAGAATGATGCTTGCCAAGCTGATTGGCAAATTTATAAGCACGTCGTGGGTGCGGTGCTTGTGGTGATTACTGCGCCGATTATCTTTGGTGGTATCACTCGTGTGGCAAAGATTGCTGAGACTTTTGTCCCTGTGATGGCGCTGTTTTATCTGCTGGTTGCGCTGTATATCGTTGGTGTGAATATTGATAAAATCCCAAGCGTGATTTCATTGATTTTTACCAAAGCATTCACCTTTGAAGCGGCAGGCAGTGGTCTGTTTGGCTCGATGGTGTCGGTGGCGATGATGCAGGGTATCAAGCGTGGTCTATACTCAAACGAAGCCGGTCAAGGCTCTGCGCCAAACGCTGCCGCCGCTGCCAATGTCAAGCATCCAGTGGAGCAGGGCATCATTCAGATGTTGGGCGTGTTTGTGGATACGCTGATTGTCTGCTCGTGCACGGCGTTTGTGATTTTGCTTGCGGTGATGCCAGAAAATGCCGCTGATTTGTCAGGTGTACAGCTGACTCAAGCAGCGCTTGAGAGTCATGTCGGTGCTTGGGGTCAGTATTTCTTGGCAATTGTACTATTTATGTTTGCCTACTCGACCATCATCGGCAACTATGCCTATGCTGAGTCAAATATGCAGTTTTTGAAAAATAACGCATTCTTATTGACCTTATTCCGCATGGCGGTGCTTGGCTTTGTGTATTTTGGTGCCGTGACCAAAGTGGCTGTGGTATGGGATATGGGCGATTTGACGATGGGTGTGATGGCGTTTATCAACCTAATCGCCATCGTGCTACTATCACGCCATGTGTTTACACTGGTCAAAGACTATAACGCTCAGCTCAAAGCGGGCGTGGATAAACCAGTGTTTGACATCAATAAATATCCAAAACTTGCCCAAAAGGTGCGTTCAGATATTTGGAAGTGATGTGATCTATCAGCAAAAGCCACTTCAGTTTGAGCGGCTTTTGTTTTTCTAAAAATTGCCAATAAAAAAGCTCTGATATTATCAGAGCTTTTTAATAACGGGTCAATCCACCGATTAACGCTCAAGATATTGAATCTTGCCGCTGACGCCGTCCCATTTTTCATAATCAGGCAGGGCGTCTTTTTTCTCAGTGATGTTTGGCCAGATGCCAGACAGCTCTTCGTTGATAGCAAGAAATTCTTCTTGACCCGCAGGGATTTCATCTTCTGAGAAAATCGCATTGGCAGGGCATTCAGGCTCGCACAGTGCGCAGTCGATGCACTCATCTGGGTTGATGACTAGGAAGTTTGGGCCTTCATAGAAACAATCCACAGGGCAAACTTCAACACAGTCAGTGTATTTACAGCGGATGCAGTTATCAGTTACTACAAATGTCATGTGATTACCTTTGGCTTTTGGCTGGGGCGTTCGCGATAGCCGAGTGGCTAGCTGCCCGTGGAAAAGAGTGGGCAGCGCCCGAAAAAATTGTTTTGATATTGTAACGCGTTTGGCGGATTTTCTCAAATAAAACCCGTGATTTTATTATGCCAAAATCGAAAAAATATAGCCAAAAACAGCAAAAACCGTTTAGCAAATGCAAATGATTCTTGCTAAACGGTTTTTGGCGGTGATGACTTATGAATTTTGCAAACTGTCGCGCTGTGCTTGTTTGGCGATCTTGTAGCATTCTTCGATTTGATCAAAAGCGATTTTCTTAAAAATCATATAACCCAAAGTCGCTGCGACGATCTGACCGCCGAACGGTACATATTTGCTGACTTGTTTACCAACAAACTTGCCGCCAAAGCCTTGAACGGTCTTATTTACCACACCGCGCGCTGCAACCAAGCCGCCGACTGCGATGATTTTTTCTTTTAGGTTTTGTTGGCTTTGGGCTTGTGCGTGCTCGACATCGGTCAAGCCAAAGCGCGTGGTAATCTCAGGCAGTAGTTTAGACAGCATTGCCACATCGATGGCGACATCCAAAAAAGGCAGCGGAATCACCGCCACGCCTGCTGAGATCTTGGCGCGAGATTTGGCAAGATTTTGGCATTCTAGGCGAATGTTCTCAAGGTTCATGTTGGCATCGATATGAGTGGCGACTGGTTTGGTCATGTCTTTTCCTGTAAATTAAAATGAATGTAAATTCTATTTTAGGGCATTGCCGACAAATCACAAGCTGCCTTTGTATGCTTTATGTTATCAGTGAATATTTGTATAGCCTGCCAACTTTAAAATAATACAGCGTCAAACTCGCTTGCAATACCACTTGTACAACTTCGCTCGTTTTCCTTGCCTTATTTTAAATTTGTTTGACTATAATTCAAAGATTGTTGGGTAGTGGTAAGGTTTTATGTATAAAAGGTGTATGCAATGCGCTCGTATGCATCTGTTTATTTTTTATACCATTGAAAATCTGCCGTAGGGTGCGGCTTTCACACCATTTTGGCAAAGACGACTGATTTTGATAATAAATTTGGCAAAAATTCCTTGATGATTTGACACATTAGCTATCTGAAAGGTGCGCTCAGCACACCCTACATTCATTGTATTTTTTAAATACTATTTTCAATAATACAATGAATTGTAGTGATGCATTGCATGTGCTTTTTTGGATTTGTTTAATTTTACCAAAAATCAACCATGCTTTAGCTGACGCGGGCGAAAACCTGTCGCAAGCAGTACCACACCATACACCGCTGCACCTGCTGCACAAATACCGAGCAGAATGGCGATTTTTAACCATTGACCACCATCGATCGGATAATAAGGCAAAATCACATACAAGGCTGCGACCATCGCCGCGCTTGCAATGCCAAACTGCGTGAACAGCTTTTTCCAGTGCGTACCAAAGCGATAAATGCCGCGCTTATGCAAAATAAAGTACAAAAGACCTGCATTGACAAAGCTTGCCGCTGTCGTCGCCAATGCCAATCCGCCATGCAGCGGCAAATCAAATAAATAAAACAATCCGATGAACAGCACGCTAAAAATCATATTGGCAAAAACTGAGGCAATGCCGACTTTTACAGGGGTTTTGGTGTCTTGACCTGCAAAAAATGCAGGCGCAAAAATCTTAATCAGCATAAAGCTTAAAATGCCACCTGCCAATGCCTTGAGCGCGATACCACTCATCAAGGCGTCTTGGTGGCTGAACTCACCGCGGACAAACAGCGCATCCATCAGCACATCCGACAGCACAAACATCGCAAGTGCAGCAGGCAGACCAATCAAGATGATCAAACGCGCTGCCCAGTCCAGTGTCTTTTTAAAGCTGTCATCATCCGCCTTAGCGCGGCTGGATGATAAGCTTGGCAAAATCACCGTACCGATCGCTACGCCGATCAGTCCCAGTGGCAGCTCGCTTAGGCGTTCGGCAGCGTACATCCATGATACCGAACCTGCGATCATTAGTGATGCAAAGACGGTAGATAGTAGCAAATTAATCTGAGTAACAGACACGCCAAAAATCGCAGGCAACATCAGCTTAAGAATGCGCACGACGCCTTCGTCTTTAAAATCAATACTTGGCGCGACCAGTAGTTTTTGTTTCCACAGCTGCGGTAGTTGGATGAGTAATTGTAATAAGCCCGATACCGCCACCGCATAGCCGAGCGCCATGATCGGTGTATCCATCATCGGCGCAATGATCAGCGCGCCGACGATCATGCAGACATTGAGCAAGACAGGCGCAAAGGCAGGCGCAGCAAATTTACCATAGCTGTTGAGCACACTGCCATAAAACGCAGTCATCGAGATCAGTAGCAGATAAGGAAAGGTCAAACGAAGTAGCTCAGCTGCGGTAGCGAACTTCTCACCATCACCGTGAAACCCAGGGGCAAATAGGGTGATGACTTGTGGCGCAAGCAAAATCACCACCACCGTCAGCACAAGCAAAATCGATGTCAGCGCGCCCGATGCGCGACTGATTAGTAGCTGCACTTCATGAAAGGTGCGCTTTTCTTTATATTCGGTCAAAACAGGAACGAAGGCTTGGCTGAACGCACCTTCGGCAAACAGGCGGCGCAAAAAATTGGGAATCTTAAAGGCGACCAAAAACGCATCCATCAGACCGCCTGCGCCAAACACGCTCATCAGCACCATGTCGCGCACCAATCCCAAAATGCGTGAAAGCATGGTCGATGCACTGACAATCATGGTCGAGCGAAAAAGCCGAGATTTTGCCATAAGTTTACTTCATTGCCAAAAATGCTGTATTTTACTGTGTTTTTGAGAAATTTGTCATAAAAATCGAGCAAAACCGCGCTTTATTGTAAGCAGATTTATCAAAATCACGCCCAAGCGTGCAGATTTACTGATTTTCGCTTGAATCTGCCAATAAATTCGCCACCATCGCGCGCAGTTTTTGCCAGTCAAAATGTACACCAGGATCGGTTTTGCGAATTGGAGCGATGTCACTATGTCCCATCAAATGCCGACGCGTGGCAGGATATGCATCATAAATGGCGGCAATAATCTGCGCCAACACTTGATATTGCACGCCTTCATAGCGTGTGTCATCACTGCCTTCAAGCTCAATGCCGATGGTAAAATCATTACAATTATCACGCCCAAGATAGTGCGATTTGCCCGCGTGCCAAGCTCTGTCATTGAAATTGACAAACTGCGTCACCGTGCCGTCGCGCTCGATGAACAAATGCGCTGAGACTTGCATTGTGTGAATGGTCTGAAAATAAGGGTGGTCATCGGCATTGAGCTGGTTTTGGAAAAATGCCTTGACATGATGCACGCCATCGGCATTAACTTGCCCAAAAGTAGATGGCGGCAGGCTGATGTTATGAATGACAATGCCTGCAACAATGCCTGTACTGTCTGTCGGACGCGCATTAAAATTCGGCGATGGCAGCCATGTCGCCCCATGCAATAAGCCATCTTCGATAAAAAATTGTGAACTCATATCTGTAGCCACTTCATTATAAAATTCATCACGCATTTATCTTTATTTTAGCACAATTTTAAGATGATTTAGTTTGGTAAATGTATAAATCACTGTGTTACAATGCACTTACCGATAATAACTGTTTGATGATAACTGTAGGTAGTGCACATGGCGAAATTTTCTTTTGTGGTAAAGCAAGCAGCGATGGCGACCATCTGTGTGGCGATCTGTCATGGCGCGATGGCAAATTCTACCGCGCACAGCATTACTGATGGCACGCAGCTTAAATTGACGCAGCTAAAACCTGCCTTTGATTTAAGTGATGCGCAGATAAATGAAATCGCCGATTCGGTGGCATGGCGTCGCTTGTTATTATTCCCTGATCGCTTGGATAAAGCAGGCAGCCGTATTGATCATCCGAATTTTTTCTTGGCAAAAAATGGACATAACGATGCGCGCGCTGAGCTTATCGCGACGATCAATGCGCTGGCTGAGATGGATAATGACGCGATCTGCCGCTTTCCTGCGCGGATGCATTTTTTGGCAACTAGGCTTAAAAAACTGGGTATCGATGTGCCATTGGATTTACAAAAATGCCAAGAATTTCAAGCCTTTGCAGACAGTCTGGATGCCAAGCGTCTGTCACTGATTTTCGCCGAAGAACATCCCAATGCGCTGGCATCTGCCTTTGCTCATGTGCTACTGCGCGCAGATGATGGGCGTGATGACGATGCGCGCGCGATGGTGATCAATTATACAGTTGTGCCAGATGCTGATGATGGTACGCTGACGGCGACAGTCAAGTCGATCGCAGGGCGTTATGCAGGTGTGATGGAGATTTTGCCATTTGCCAAGAAACAAGCCGACTATCTACAAAAAGACGAACGCGATCTGTGGCAATATGCGCTGAATCTGTCCGAAGATGAAGTAGCGCAAATCGTGCGGCATATTTGGGAAGTCAAGGATATGGCGCGTCCGTATTTTTTCACCCATGATAATTGCGCGACCGAAATCGTCCGCTTGATCGATGTGGTGCGCCCACAGATGGCACTGCAAAAGCGCGTTGGCAACATCGTCATTCCTGCACGCATCGCGGCGATTTTAGACGAGCAAGGTGTGGTCTCATCGACCAAATTTATCCCATCAGTATCAACCATTCGTCAAGCTTATCTTAATAATGGTGATGAGTTTGATATCAGTACAATCACTCCAAGCCGCAATAATCCAGCGGATGCAACGCCAGTGCATCGCATCGGCATTGGTGTAGGATTGGATGATAAATGGGCAAAAAAGGCAACCTATGGCATCTCGTTCAATGGTGCGTATCAAGACCTGTTGGATAATCCTGTGGGTGTGCGACCGCTTTTAGATTTGCAGTTGTTATCTGTCGATACCATCGTCAATGATGAGAAGGTACAGCTTAAAGACTTGACCATTTTCTCAACGCGCAGCCTAAACCCTGCCAACACTGCCAAAAATAATGCCACTGATCCAAAAGGTGTGGGCAAGGCTTGGGGGCAGCGACTGCGATTTACCCAAGTCACGGACGCATCCGATACCAGCAATCAAGACCATCTGGTGCTGGATGTCGGAATGCAAAAAGGCAAATCATGGAACATGGGGCAGGCGCGTGCTGGGAGCGGTGAGATCGCTGATACCACTTGCTATGCGCTCATCGATGGTGGTGTACAAGTGGGTAGGGTTAATCAAGGCTATCGCATCGGTGCAGGGCCTGTGGCAGGCTGTGTGCATTATGCCACCGATCATCTGCGTGGCATGATCGAGGTCGCAGCGCCGTATTATTATCATCATGACAGTGCTAATGGCGTGCGATCAGGCTATTTTCAGCCATCGCTGAGCGTCGGTGTACAGGCGGATATCGGACGCACTCATGCGGTGCGTGCTGTGACCAAAACCGAGCGCAATCATCACGACACCAACACACAAGCGATGGTATCATTATTAACATATTTTTAACTATTGGAATGGAAAATGAGCGCAGAATATCTGATCATCGGGCAGGGTGGTGTTGGCAAGCCTCTAGCAGAGCAGTTGGCGGCGGGCTTTGCGGTCAGTGCAGTTGCGACGACACCCAAGGCTTATGCTGCGCCTGTGCGATTTATCCAAAAACGCGCACAAGATCTAAAGATCAGTGATGTGATGGGTGTGACGCACATTGCAATCATTGTCACGCCAACAAAGGTAGGCAAGCAAGCGACAGCCCAAGAGTATCAAGACAGCTATTGGTCAGTCTGTGATAGCATTGCTAAGCTGTACCAAGCGCATCCAGTGCAGATGGCGGCACTTCACCAAGTGCTGTTCGTATCATCGACGGCAGTGTATGGCGAAAATGCAGGCGAGTGGATCAATGAGATGACGCAGGCAAATCCTGCCAGTGCGACTGCTGTGGTGCTGCGCCAAGCTGAACAGGTGCTGATCGACACATTTGGCGATAAGGCCGTCATCGTACGCGCCAGTGGTATTTATCATATCAATAGCACGCGTCTGATCACCCAAGCCAAAACCGCACACGAAACAAGCGTACCAAGCCATCATTATACCAATCGCATCATGGATCAGGATTTGGTGGCGGCGCTTGCGCAGATTTTACAATCAGACAGGCCTAAGCCCGTGTATCTGGCGACAGACTTTTTGCCTGTGACCAGTTTTGAAGTGCTGTCATTTATCGCAGATCAGATGGGCTATCCACCGCCCAAGTGTCTAGATGGTGCGCCAACAGGCAAGCGTATCATTAGCAATCTGCCAAGGTCGTGGCTGTCTTTTGCCGATTATCGCCAAGGCTATCAAGCGGTGATGGATCAGCTACAAGAATAAATACACATCACGCATTCTCCATGAAAATCACGCGCCCAATCGATGGCAATCAAAAATCGGCATCGTTTGGCGGATTTTGGCTTGCTTGGCGGGGTCAAAGTCTGCATACACCACAAGATAACCGTGCTCATCGACATCGGTGCTGCCCGTATCGGCGATAACTTGTCCGTGTGCATTGATGATCAGTGAATGTCCCCAAGTCTCGCGCGTGCTCGTGCCGATGTGGTGCGTGCCGCCTTGTGCTGAGCCGATCACCATGCATTGGCTGTCAAGGGCGCGCGCTTGTAGCAGCATTTGCCAGTGTGCCTGCCCTGTCAAAAAGGTGAACGCCGCAGGCACGGTGATGATGTCCGCGCCCATTTGTCGCAGTCGTTGGGCGAGTGCAGGAAAGCGCACATCAAAGCAAATCATCATACCGATGCCGACCGCCACGCCATCGATCATACAGTCCGCGACCACAAGCCGATCGCCTGCTTCAAAGGTTTTACCTTCATCATAGCTACCTGTGGCATCATCGACGGTTGCGCGAAACAGATGGATTTTATCGTAGCGCGCCTTCACAGAGCCTGTATCATCGATTAATAGGCTGACCTGCCGTACCTTGTCATGCGCAACCATTTGACCATTAGGACGCGTCGGACAAGGCAAAGTGCCTGCCAAGATATGCACGCTGCATTCTTTGGCAAGTGCTTGATAAAACTCACAAATTTTATCAAATCGCGCTGCCAAATCTTTTTGGCGACCCATCACGCAGGCATTTTCAGGCAGGACGATCAAGCGCGCGCCATGTGCTGCGGCGTCACGCACGGCAGATGCGATGATGGCAAGGTTGGCATCGATGTCGGTTTGGCTGTTTAGCTGAATGCTGGCGATTTTTAGGGTGTTCATGGCGTGTTAATTTGCGATAAGAATTTAAAATAGGTAGTGGCGAAAATTTGGGCGGTGAAACTGTGGCGAAAGCAACAAAAAACTTGCGTTGGGCAATCAAAACTGCTTGCAAAGTCATATAAACTGTGCGATAGTAAAGCCGATACCCGATGATGATTGCTTTTTACTAACAGGCTTGCGATTGTCATTGGGTATTTTTTATCAGCCGCCGCCGACCGCTTGCACCACTTCGATGCTCATGCCATCTGCTAGGGTGGTTGTGCCTAGGCGAGATTTTGGGACGAGCTGACCGTCGATCTCAACGGCAAAGCGTCCTTGGGTTAGGCTATACTCTTCTAATAAAGCAAGTACAGTGTCGGCGCTGCTGTTTTGTGCTTGTCCATTTAAAGTGATGTTTTTCATCGCAGTCATCCCATTTATTTTTTAAAAATTTTTAATGATTAAACTGATTATCAAATCGTATTTTTGTAAGGCTTAGCCGTGCTAAATGCCAAAATCAGCCAGCCGATGATAAATAGCATACCGCCAATTGGTGTGATCGCTCCAAGCCATTTGGGTGCGCCAAGTGCCATCGCGTACAGACTGCCGCTAAAGATGATGATGCCAAGCTGTAGGCAGATGGCGGATTTGGTCGCGCGATGATTGCAGACAGTGTGCAACACGCCAATGGCAAGTAGTCCTAAGGCATGGACAAATAAATATAATGTCGCTGTTTGCCAAATCTCGATGGCATAGGGCGTGGCGATCTTCTTAAGACCATGTGCACCAAACGCCCCAAGACCGACGCCGATGGCAAGGTTAATCGCTGCTATTTTTAGCCAGTTCATCAAAGATTTCAGTCCCAAGTAGATGGTGGTTTAAATCCAATTTGGATTGATAAAATTTTAAAAGGGGCTGTAGTAGATTAGCACTTATGCTATACTACAAACATGAAGATAACTCGTTGTAAATTAAGTAAAAAAGTTCAAATAAAACTGCTTGAATTTTTTGTTGCACAAGTTACTGCTAGAACAGCAAGTGATTTGCTTGGCATTCAGCACAATTCAGCAGCTTTATTTTACCGCAAAATCAGACTTGTGATAGAATATAATCTCAACCTTGAAGCTCACACT
This sequence comes from Moraxella sp. FZLJ2109, assembly GCF_024296965.1. Taxonomy (NCBI): domain Bacteria; kingdom Pseudomonadati; phylum Pseudomonadota; class Gammaproteobacteria; order Moraxellales; family Moraxellaceae; genus Moraxella; species Moraxella sp. FZLJ2109. The sequence continues at coordinate 415,805 of NZ_CP101112.1, read as the reverse complement.
TTGTTTGATGGTGAAGTAGAGCTTGATGAAAGCTACTTCGGTGGCATTCGCAAAGGTAAGCGAGGTCGTGGCGCTGGTGGTAAAACAGCTGTATTTGGTCTTTTGAAGCGTAATGGCAAGGTTTATACTGTTGTGGTAAAAGATACCAAGCAAAGCACCTTAATGCCTATCATCTCAAGCAAAATCAAGCCAGATAGCATCGTTTACACAGATAGTTACAGAAGCTATAATGCTCTTGATGTGAGTGAGTTTAAACACTTTCGCATCAATCATTCCAAAGAGTTTGTCAAAGACCACAACCACATCAACGGCATTGAAAATTTCTGGTCTCAAGCTAAACGAGTACTTAGAAAATACAATGGCATTGACAAGAAAAACTTCCATCTTTTTATCAAAGAATGTGAGTTTAGATTTAACTACAGTACACCATCTAATCAGCTTAAAATATTGAGAAAATGGTGTGGGATTTAGACCTTATCTACTACAGCCCCTTTTAAAAAATTGCCTTAGGCTTATAAGGAGAAAAACCAACTTTTTAGTCATTATCAATAATCATACGATCTAAGGTAATGGCTTCTTTGATTTTATCCATGGCGTTTTTCTCAATTTGGCGTACGCGCTCGGCTGAGATATTGTACACCGCGGCAAGCTCATGCAGGGTGGATTTTTGGTCAGCAAGCCATCTTTGGGTGATGATGTCTCGTGAGCGATCATCTAGGCTATCCATCGCATCTTTTAGGGCGTTGGTGGTGTTTTCTTCCCAGTCGGCTTCTTCGACCATATCAGCAGGGTCGGCAGCATCTTCTAAGAATAACTGCGGTGCATAACGCCCGTCTTCATCATCCGAATCTTGTGCTTCAAAAGAAGCATCGTAGCTGGTTAGCCGTGATTCCATCTCAAGCACTTGTTTGACAGTGACATTCAGATCATTGGCGATGGCTTCAGCTTCTTCGAGTGTCAGCTGATTGCTGGATTTTTTAAGACTTCTTAAATTAAAAAACAGCTTGCGATGCGCTTTTGTCGTGGCGACTTTGACGATACGCCAGTTTTTGATGACAAATTCATGAATCTCTGCTTTGATCCAATGCACCGCAAAACTGACCAGTCGCACGCCTTTATTGGGGTCAAATCGCTTGACGGCTTTCATCAGACCAAGGTTGCCTTCTTGGATGAGATCGGCTTGAGATAGTCCATAGCCTGAGTAGCTGCGTGCGATATGAATCACAAAGCGTAGATGGCTCATCACCAGTAGGCGTGCGGCTTCGACATCACCATCATTATAGTAACGCTGGGCAAGCTCTTGTTCTTGTTCGGGGGTGAGAATCGGAATCTGATGTACAGTATTGATATAGGCACCGAGATTAACACCAGGCGCAGCAAGGTGAGTCGGCATTGCAGGCACGAGTTCTTTGGTTGGGATGTTGTGCTTGTCGGTGTCGCCGTGGTCGATGATTTGTGGGCGTTTTTTGATGACTTGGGTGTCTGATGCATCCAGCTCATCAATATCGTCAATCAATGTCTCATCAAAATCATCCAGCTCACTGATGAGATCATCATCAAGCACATCTTCATAATCGGCATAATCATCATCGTAGCCGTCGTCATAATGCTCATAGTTATGACCATCATAATCATCGTGATAGTCATCGTGTCGGTTTTTTGGTGCCATGTTTTTTTTCACAAAATATCGTTATTCATTGCTTTGTATTGTACGGCAAATTGGCGGTCGTGGCTAGTGCTAGATGCGACTGTTTTATAAATTTTACAATCAGCAAAGCTTGTAGTAATTTTTAGGTGTTCAATATAGTCTATTAATTTTTTATGATAATAAAATGATAAATGATCGATGAGCCCTGCTCACTTTGCCATGCATGGACGGTATGGCCATTTTTTTGGCAAAACGCCACCAAGTCGTGCTGAGAATTTTTGTCCGTAGCAATCAGATACAGTGCCTTGCCATCGGCGACTGAGCGTAGGCTAAGCTTGGCTTTGAGTAGTGGCATTGGGCAGGGTAGATGGCGTGCATCAAAAAAATGACTCACCATCGCCATATCAAGACCATGCGTGGCAACAGCTTGTGTAAGTGCTTGCTCAAGTAGCGACTGTTCGGCGGTATCGACGCTGTCAAATAGGGTGTGCGACATGAATAAAATTACCAAATTACCAACAAAATTGCTCAAGATATGGGGTTGATGACAGTTTTTACAAGTAAAAAATCCGCCCATTTCTGAGCGGATTTGGATGATTGGGATGATTACACCTGTGCGTGTAAGCACGCCACTTGATGATCCTCATTACCAGCAAGGCTTGGCTTGGTCTGAGCACAAGCGTCGGTGGCTTTTGGGCAGCGAGTGCGGAACACACAGCCTGATGGTGGATTGATTGGACTTGGTAGATCGCCTTCAAGTAGCTGTACTGATTTGCTCCGTTCAAGATCTGGATCAGGCAAAGGTACAGCTGACATCAGTGCTTGGGTGTATGGATGAGTTGGTTTGTCATAGACAGCGACATCAGTGCCGACTTCGACAGCGTTGCCCAGATACATCACTAGCACACGATCTGAGATATGCTTGACGACAGATAGGTCATGAGCGATGAAAATCAGTGCCAAACCCATCTCTTCTTGGACTTCTTGAAGTAGGTTGATCACCTGTGCTTGAATCGAGACATCCAGTGCTGACACTGGTTCATCACAGATGATTAGCTTTGGGCGTAGGATCAAAGCTCGAGCGATGCCGATACGCTGACACTGACCGCCTGAGAACTCATGCGGATAGCGGTTGATGACATTGGGCAATAGACCGACTTTTTTCATGATCTCACGCACGCGCTTGCCGATTTCTTCATTACCAAGCTCAGGGTGATAAGTGCGTAGCGGCTCTGCGATGATATCACCGACGGTCATACGGGGGTTCAATGATGCCAACGGATCTTGGAAAATCATCTGAATTTCTTGGCGTTTTTTCTTCCAGTCTTTTTTAGATAAGCCTACAAGCTCTTCACCATCAAATAGGATGCTGCCTGATTTGGCTTTGACCAAGCCGATAATGGTGCGAGCCAATGTCGATTTGCCACAGCCTGACTCACCAACGACACCCAAGGTTTCACCGGCTTTTAGATCAAATGACACGCCATTGACGGCTTTGAGAGTTGCTGGTTTTTGCCAAAAGAACGCACCTTTTTGATGGATATCAAAATGCGTTTGTACATCGCGAACTTGTAATAGTGGGGTACTCATGCATTATTCTCCTACAGGTAGATTTGGGTGCTTCCAGTGGCAGGCGCGCTGACGCTCATTCGGCAAGAATTGTAGCTCAGGCGGTGTGCTGTGGCAGATATCCATGGCGTATTGGCAACGCTCAACGAATGGGCAGCCGACTGGTAGGTTCAGTAGGTTTGGTGGGTTACCAGGAATGGTGGTAAGACGTGCGTTGTCATTGTCTAGGCGTGGCACAGCACCAAGCAGACCGATGGTGTATGGGTGCGTCGGATTATAAAAAATCTCTTCGGTCTTACCATATGCCATCGTACGACCAGCATACATCACTAGGATACGATCACAAGTGCCTGCCACGACGCCCAAGTCATGAGTAATCATGATAATGGTGGTGTCAAAGTCGCGCTTTAGGTCGTTTAGTAGTGCCATGATTTGTGCTTGTACGGTGACATCGAGTGCGGTGGTCGGTTCATCAGCAATCAGTAGCTTTGGACGGCATAGTAGCGCCATCGCAATCATCACACGCTGACGCATACCGCCCGAGAACTCATGCGGATACATACCGATACGCTTACGAGCTTCGGGGATTTTGACCGCATCAAGCATACGGATGGATTCTTCCCAAGCTTCGGCCTTGCTCATGCCCTTATGCAGTACCAAGACTTCAGACAGCTGATCGCCCACTTTCATAAATGGGTTTAGGCTGGTCATCGGATCTTGGAAAATGATGGCGATCTCATTAGCACGAATTTTGTTCAGTTCATGCTCTGGCATTCCGACCAGTTCTTGGTCACGGAATTTGATTGAGCCTTCGGTGCGACCATTTTTGGCAAGCAATCCTAGAATCGAAAAGGCGGTTTGGGATTTACCTGAGCCTGATTCACCGACGATGCCAAGCGTTTCACCTTGATTGAGTTTGAAATTGAGTCCATTGACGGCAGTGACCAAGCCGTCTTCGGTGGCAAATTTGACTTTTAGGTCTGATACTTCTAATAAAGCCATGTTGTTCTCCTAAGGTATGACAATCGCCATACCTTGTTAATATCCTTAAATCTGTGTCATCTGTTAGCGGTCTTTTGGATCAAGTGCATCGCGCAGACCGTCACCAATGAAGTTAAAGCAGAACAGGGTGATGGTCAAGAAAACAGATGGTACAAGCAGTTGCCATGGTGAGACTTGCATGGTCTGTGAACCTTCTTGTAGTAGTGCACCCCAGCTGGTCATCGGCTCTTGGACACCCAGACCTAGAAAGCTTAGGAATGATTCGAACATAATCATATTTGGGACAAGTAGCGATGCATAGACCACAACCACACCCAAGACATTCGGTACGATATGGCGAGTCACGATTTTCCAGCCCGAAACACCGCCGACATGAGCCGCTTCGATGAACTCTTTGTTTTTTAGGCTCAAGGTTTGACCACGCACGATACGAGCAATATCAAGCCAAGATACCAGACCGATGGCAACAAAGATAAAGATGATGTTACGACCAAATAAAGTCACAAGCAAAATCACGAAGAACATGAACGGGAATGCGTTCAAGACTTCAACAAAACGCATCATCAGCATATCCACTTTACCACCGACATAGCCTGAGATTGCGCCATAGATAGTACCAAATAGTACCGCGACGAATGCCCCAGCGATACCGACCATGAGTGAGATGCGACCACCGACAGCAGTACGCACCAACAGGTCACGGCCAAGGTTATCCGTACCAAAATAGTGCTTGGTCTCCATCGATGGTGCTGATGCCATATTTGCCCAGTCAGTATCGGCATAGCCAAATGGCGCAACCATCGGCACAAAAACCACAAAAGCGGTAATCAGTAGCAGAATAAATCCACTGACCAAAGCGGCTTTGTTATGAGAAAAGCGACGCCAAGCATCTTGCCATAGACTGCGTCCTTTGATTTCTTTGACTTGAGTAGGTGCTTGCGTGGCACTTGCAGTGTTAGACATAAACAATCCTTTAAAAAATATCGTAATCGAACGCTTAGTATTTGATTTTTGGGTCGATGACAGCGTATAGAATATCAACGATGGCGTTGAATACGATGGTCAAGACACCAACCAAAATGGTTAAGCTAAGCACCAAACTATAGTCACGGTTCAATGCACCATTAACAAATAGCTGACCAATCCCTGGCAGACCAAAGATGGTTTCGATGATGATGGAGCCTGTGATGATGCCGACAAATGCAGGGCCAAGATATGAGATGACAGGTAGTGATGCAGGGCGTAGGGCGTGCTTGATGACGATGTGTCTCAGTGGCAGACCTTTGGCGCGAGCCGTACGGATAAACTGAGAATTCATCGTCTCAATCATCGAGCCACGAGTGATACGAGCGATACTTGCGATATAGCTTAGGGACAAAGCAGTGACAGGTAGTACTAGGTTCATAAACGCACCGTCGTTCCAACCACCTGCTGGGAACCATTTGAGCGTTACTGCAAAAATCAGCACCATCAGCGGCGCTTTGACAAAGCTTGGGATTGCCACACCGGCCATTGCCAGCGTCATCAGACTGTAGTCAAATACGCTGTTTTGCTTGAGTGCTGCGATGACACCCATAGTAACACCGATAATGACTGCAATCACAAATGCATAGATACCAAGCTCAATCGAGACTGGCAGAGCATCAGACAGCAGTCCATTAATGGTATGGTCTTTGTATTTAAAAGATGGGCCAAAATCACCGTGTAGAAGTTGTTTTAGGTAATTTAGGTATTGTAGCCAAAGTGGGTCATTGAGATTGTATTTGGCTTCGATATTGGCAAGGACGGCAGGTGGCAAGTTACGCTCACCAGTAAAAGGACTGCCTGGTGCTAAGCGCATCATAAAAAAAGAAATGGTAATCAAAAATAGCAGCGTTGGAATGGCTTCTAGCGTGCGTCGAATGATGAGTTTGAACATAAAAATCCTTTGTTTGCCACGCTGGTTTTGGTGGATCAACCAAGCAATCCTAAGGCTTATCTAAGGCTTGGACTTAAGAATAATGAGCGTTATTATAGCAAAAGTTCCATGCATGATTGGCAAAATTTCGCCGTGCTTTTTGCATAAAAAAGCCCGCCGATACAGGCAGGCTTTGGGTGGTGCGGCTGATGATTATGGATTGATCGTCCAATATTTGGCGCGCCACAGATCTAGCGGATCGCTGTTGGAATAATTACCGACGCGTGATTTGACCAAGCGCACATTGGCATAATAAAACACATCGATGTGTGCATGGTCCTTATCCAAGATCGCTTCGGCTTGTTCGTACAGCTTATTGCGATCAGCGTCACTGAGACCTGCGCGCAAGGTCTGGTTCATCAGCGCGTCATATTCAGCCGAATGATAGCGCGCCCAGTTGTTGGTGTTGTTTGATTTTAATAAGTTTAGGAAAGTCGATGCTTCATTATAATCACCGCACCAACGCGCGCGTGCCATTTGATAATTGCCATTACTGCGGCTGTCAAGATAGCTTTTCCATTCTTGGTTTGTTAAGTTTACATCAATAAAGCCAATCGCTTGTTTCCATAGGCTTGTAGCGGCTAGGGCGATTTTCTTGTGGCTTTCGTTGGTGTCGTAGAGTAGGTCGAACTTCAGTGGATTTTGTTCATTATAGCCTGCTTCATTAAGCAGCTCTTTGGCTTTGGCGATACGCTGATCCATGCTCCACGCTTGCCATTCTGGGGTGAAATTGACACTGCCTTTGATGGCAGCTGGGGTGAATTGATAAGCGGCGATTTGCCCTTGACCCATCACCTTATCTGCGATCTGCTCACGATCTAGTGTCAAAGCCAGTGCTGTCCGCACACGCAGATCATCGAACGGTGGCTTTTGGTTATTTAAGTCAAAATAATAAGTGCACAGCGCAGGCGCGGTTTTTAGCTCATTGCCATAGTCGGCTTTGAGCTTATCAAACTGCTCAGATGGCAGCTCGCTTGCAGTGATGTCGATCTCGCCTGCTTGATAGCGCAGCACATCGGCGGTAGCTTGGTGGATTGGCAGCAGCGTTAGGCTCTCAATTTGTACCGCATTGGCATCATAGTAGCTTGGGTTTTTGGTCAGTACGATTTTTTCGTTCACCACTCATTGACTTGGCTTGTACGCGCCATTGACGACGATATTGGCAGGATCTGTCCATTTTTCGCCGAATTTTTCGACACTGGCGCGATGCACGGGCAGCACCGACCAGTGCGTCATCATATCAACAAAATACGGCACGGGTTCAGATAAAGTGATCTCTAGCATCTTGGCATCGATGGCTTTGATACCAAGTGTGTCAGGGCTTGCATTGCCATTAATGATCGCTTGGGCGTTCAGCACCTTGGCATCATCTAGGTAGCTTCTTGCATAATCCGACCCTGTGGCAGGATCGACCAGTCGGCGAAAGCTATAGACGAAATCATCGGCAGTCACCGCATCGCCATTGGACCAGTTGGCATCGCGCAGCTTAAAAGTCCAGACCTTATTATCAGGTGATGACCATTCGGCTGCGATGGCAGGAATGAGCTTGCCGTCATTGTTGGTACTGACTAGACCTTCGGCGAACTGGCGGATGATGTTGCCTTCTTGCACGCCTTTGGCAAGCTATGGATCGAGTGTCTCAGGCTCACTGGCATTATTGATGGTGATGCCTGTTGGATTGGTTTGGGCTGTGCTATTTTTTTTGGGCGTATTGTCCGATGAACACGCGCTCAGCGCTAGGGCTAAGCTTGTCATCAATAGCATCGGTTTGGTTATGGGTGATCCTTTTTTGATAATTATTTAATAAATTTATACAATCAATCTGCGCGAATACTTAGGTTTTTGACTTGCCAATTCCCCAAGGGATCATGGATGGGAAAGCCTTGTACATAAGATTTCACCAAGCGCGGCGCGGTATAATGATACACAAAAATCGTCGCTGTATCGTGATCCAGTTGTGCTTCGGCTTGACGGTACAATTCAGCGCGCGCCTTAGTGTCTATGGTATTGCCAAGTGTGCTGTTCATGATGTTATCAAAGGCAGCACTGCTGTATTTGCCATAGTTGTTGCTGTTATCAGATTTAAAGGTGTTCAAAAATGACGATGCTTCATTATAATCAGCGCACCAACCGCCACGCGCCATTTGATAATTCTGCTTACGGCGAGTTTCTAGGTAGGTTTTCCATTCTTGATTATTAAGATTAACTTCTACAAATCCCAGATTTTCTTTCCATAGTGCCGCTGCTGCCACCGCCAGAGTTTTGTGCTGTTCATTGGTATTATAAAGCAGCTCAAACTTCAGCGGATGCCCCTTACTATAGCCTGCCTGAGCAAGCAGTCGCTTGGCTTCGGCGATGCGTTCATCCTTGCTCATCGCTTTCCATGTAGGCTCAAACGGCGTGATGCCGCCGATGGTCGTCGGTGAGAATTGATACGCAGGCGTTTGCCCTTGTTTTAGAATGCTGTCAGTGATGATCTCACGATCTAATGTCAAGGCCAGTGCCTTTCGCACATCGGTATTATCAAACGGTGGCTTGGTATGATTGAACTCATAATAATAAGTGCATAGCTTGGGCGGTTCGACGACTTCAGCGCCCAGATCTTGTTTGAGCTTGGCATATTGCTCAGGTGGTAAGCCTTCATTGCTGATGTCAATCTCGCCTGCGCGATAACGCTGTACATCGGTGGATGCTTGGGGAATTGCCAAAAAAGTCACCTTATCGATGGCGACATTTTGGGTATCAAAATAAATCGGATTACGCTCAAGCACGATGCGCTCATTGACCTGCCAAGCGCTCAGACGATACGCGCCATTACCCACGAAATGCTCAGGCGTCGTCCATTTATCGCCGAATGTCTCGATGGTTTTTTGGTGCACGGGCAGGGTGGCGGTGTGGATCAGCATATCGACGAAATACGGCACGGGCTCAGATAAGCTGATCTGTAGCGTTCGATTATCGATGGCGGTGATGCCAAGGCTCTCAGGGCTTGCCGTGCCGTCCATGATGGCTTGGGCGTTGATGACTTTGGCATCGACAAGGTAGCTGGCATAAGGTGATGCGGTTGCAGGGTCGGTCAAGCGGCGAAAACTATAGACGAAATCGTGTGCCGTCACTGCATCGCCATTGGACCATTTGGCATCATCGTTTAGGGTGAAAGTCCATACCTTGTTATCCGTCGTTGTCCAACTCGTCGCCATGCCGCCGATGGTGTTGCCTTGATCATCGGTACTGACCAGACCAACGAGCAACTGACGCAAAATATTCGACTCAGGCACGCCTGATACCTTGTGCGGATCAAGCGATTCAGGCTCAGCGCCGTTGTTGATGATGAGTGCTTTTGGGTCGGTGGGCTTGCTGTGCACGGCGGCAGGCGCGTCGGTTTGGCTTGTGCCACAGGCGCTCAGCGTACACAGACCCAACACACCCAACAGGCGCAGTGATAGCGATGATGGTTTCATAACTCAGTCCTTTTTTGGTGGCAAATTCGGTGAAATTTGACACAATGTTCTTACACAATCTTGGCGCTTATCTTGGCAAAATGTTACAACCTTGTCAATGCCAATAACAAAAAGATGTGCCAAAGACACATCGGCGCACCAATTTTCTAGTACAATTTCGGGATATGTTCATGATTGATTGATGATGGGTTTGATGGTAAATTGACAATATTTAAACCTTACCCAAAACACCCTAAACCGAACTTAAGCAAAGCCGCCCAAGTATATGAAAATCACCAAACTTCCAACTACTCACACGAAAACTTCTAGCCGCTTAACTGCCAGCCGCTTAACCGCGCGATCGCTGACGATCGCTCTGGGCTTGTCACTGATGACGACGGCGAGTGTGGCAGCGACAGCACCGACGGCATTTAGCTTGCCGAGCATGACCGCAGGTGCAAATTTTTATGACACTTATCGCAATGAGCAGATCGCTGCGTGGTCGCTGCGGCAGATTTATGATGATTTGCCACTTGTCGAAGATCCGTGGGCGAATCAAGTATTGGTGCAGCTATCGGCAGAGCTGAATGCTAAAGTGCGCACGCAGCAGCTGTATGCCACACCGCTGATCGTCGATAACAGCATGAATGCCTTTGCTGTACCAGGTGGTCTGATCGGGATGAATACGGGGACGATTTTGGCGGCGCAAGGGCTTGATGAAGTGGCAAGTGTGCTGGCGCACGAGATTGCACACATCAGTCAGCGGCATTATGAATCGCGGATGGAGAATAACAAAAAGCTGATGGCGCTACAGCTTGGTGGTTTGATCGCGGCGATCGCGGCATCGGCGGCAGGTGGTGATGCGGCGCTACTTGCGATGGCGGGTGGCCAGACGGCGACAGCAGAGTCGGCAGCGACGCACAGCCGTGAGAATGAGAAAGAAGCAGATCGCGTGGGTATGCAGATTTTGGTGCAGTCGGGCTATGATGCTCATGCCATGCCGAGATTTTTCAGCCGTTTGCAGCGACAACTGAATATCAATCAAGCCAAAAATGCCTTTATGCCAAGCTTCATGCAGTCGCATCCATTCACCGCCGAGCGCATGAGTGAAGCGTCTGCACGCGCGGCAAGCTATGCCAAGCCTGTGATGACTGCCAAGCATGAACAAGCCAAGCTGTTCGATCGCTGGTCGTGGCGCATCAAATATTTGACCAAGCAGGCGACTTATGCAGAGCTTGTCGCCAATGCGCCACAAAGTGAAGGTGCGCGCTTAGCACTGGCATCATGGCTGGCTGATGCACAGCGTCACCGTGAAGCGACGCAGGTGCTGGAAGTAGGGCGATTTGACGCTGCTGATGTACTGGTATGTATCACCAAATCGCATTTGGTATTTGCCCAAAAGCAGTATGATCAAGCCATTGAGATGATTAAGCCGTGCCAAGCGATTTATCCAGAACGCCGTGATTTGCGCTTGATTTTGGCAAAGTATCATATCCATGCAGGTGATGGGCAAGCGGCAAATGCACTTCTCTCACCATTAACTTTCGATGGCTCACATGACTTATCCGCGTGGCAGCTGTCTGCCCAAGCTTATGAGCTGATGGCGCGCACTGCCACTAGTGATCATGCTACCACTATCGCTACCATCAATGCACTGCGTGCGCGTAGCCAAGTGGAGCTGTGGCGCGGGCAATATCAAGGGGCGCTGCAGTCATTGGCGCAGGCTGATGAGTTGGCGGCAGGTAGTGATCGCACTAAGCTCATGCGCGCGATGCTTGCCAAGGATAAAGATGCGGTGATCAGCGCAAGGGATTTTCGACCTTAAGCGGCGATGATGTTTGATAAACTGCTTGATTTCAGGTCTGATAAAGGGTGTATACAATACCCCTATAATTCGGCTCATTGTACAAATAATGTATTAGAGATACAGTCGCCATAGGGTGCGTTATACGCACCAATGTACCAAAGCTGCCTGATTTTTATAATAAAATTTTCAAAATTATGTGTAAATAACCATGCTTAAAGTTGTGGCTTGACTATCTGACAAGCCACAACTTACCCAAATTATTTACGCCGACAGCGCCTTTTTCACCAAGCCTGAGATCACTGCAGGATCAGCTTGACCGACGGTTTTTTCTTTGACGGCATTCATCACTTTGCCCATGTCTTTCATGCCAGCTGCGCCAGTTTCTGCGATGGTAGCAGCGATGATAGTGTTAAGCTCATCTTCACCTAATTGTGCCGGTAGAAACTGCTCAATGACATTGATCTCAAACTGCTCTTTTTCGGCAAGATCTTCACGACCATTGGCTTGATAGATGGTTAGAGATTCTTGGCGTTGTTTGATTTGTTTTTGTAGCTGTTCAAGTACGGCTTTATCATCAAGCTCTACTTGAGAATCGATTTCGATTTTTTTGATGGCTGCTTGCACATTGCGCAGCACCTTGACCGTATCCATTTCACGGGCTTTCATTGCAGTTTTAACGGCATCGGTCATGGTTTGTTTTAAGCTCATGGCATACTCCTATTTGATTGTTTGATTTTTTATTTAAACTACTTAATCTTTTGTGGTATATATCTGCATCTTTGCCAAGATTGGTGGTATTATTCATGCTTTTTGTAATTCAAGCAGGCGATCATAGACCGCTGATTTTTTTAGCCCCAAGACATCAGCGACGATGGCAGCTGCTTTTTTTGGTGGCAAATCTTGAGCAATTCTTGATAACCACGCATCATAATCCTCTGGGGTTTGTGCATCATTATCTTTACCTGCGACAACAAGCACGATCTCGCCTTTTTGCTGATTGCCATCATTTTTGACAAAGTCAAGTAGCTCGCCCAGTGGCAGTTTTTTAATCGTCTCAAAAGTCTTGGTCAGCTCACGGCATAGCGCCGCTTCACGATCGGTACCAAATACCGCCACCATGTCCGTTAAGCTCTCATTGATGCGATGCGGCGCTTCATAAAAAATCAAAGTCTCAGCGCGATTCGCCCATTCATCAAGCGTCTTAATCCGTCCATGTGTCCTGGCAGGTAAAAAGCCAATAAAGCTAAACTTATCCGATGGCAAGCCTGCCGCCGATAACGCTGCAATCATCGCGCACGCCCCGACAATCGGCACGACGGTCAAGTCCGCTTCGTGCGCCGCCTTGACCAAGCGAAATCCAGGGTCAGAGACAAGTGGCGTGCCTGCATCGCTGATCAAAGCGACCGATTCACCGCGTTGTAGTCGCTCGATGATTTTGGTGGTTTGGCTGTCGGCATTATGCTCATGATAGGCGATGGTCGGTGTAGTGATGTTAAAATAATTTAATAATTTACCTGAAGTGCGTGTATCTTCACAAGCGATCACGGTGACGGATTTGAGCGTCGCGATGGCGCGCTCAGTGATGTCAGACAGATTGCCGATCGGGGTAGCGACGATGTACAAAGTGCCATTATTCATGGGATTCACCTTGCTGATCGTTGGTGGTATCAGTGGTATTTATAGCGTTAAGTTTATCGCTTTCTTCAGATTTGCTTTGTGCATCTTTGGCGATATTATTTAATTCATCTAAATGTAGCCATTCGCCAAGTACCGCTCCAAGTTCATCTAGACCTTCTTTTTTAAGCGCAGAAAACAGCTGAATGCTAAATGGCAAACCCAATGCTTGTAGTTGTTTTTTGGTGGCAAGTAGGGCGGTTTTTTGCGCGCCGCGTTTAAGCTTATCTGCCTTAGTCAGTAGCACATGCACAGGCAGACCGCCATCTTTTGCCCAGTGCAGCATCTGCTCGTCAAAATACTTAAGCGGATGGCGAATGTCGGTCATCAGTACCAAGCCCACCAAGGATTTGCGCGACACCAGATATTCTTCCAGCTCTTTTTGCCATTTGATTTTCATGCTCTCAGGCACGGCAGCATAGCCATACCCTGGTAAATCGACGATGCGCGCGTCTTCATGCCCGACGGTGAAAAAGTTGATCATCTGCGTGCGCCCTGGGGTTTTGGATGAGCGGGCGAGCTGTTTTTGTTGGGTGATGGTGTTGATCGCTGATGATTTGCCTGCGTTTGAACGCCCAGCGAATGCCACTTCAAACCCTGAATCTGCAGGACAAAGCTTAAAAGTCGGTGCCGACATCAAAAAACTGGTTTGGCGAATTTGCTTGAGATACGCTGCGCTCATAAGGATTTCACAAAATAAAAAATTCACTTAAGTTTATCATGATTTGCCCCAATCTGAAAATGTAAAAGTACCAAACTGTTCAACATTTGTACAAATCGCTTAACTTTACTCAATAATACTTGTAATTATTCGAAAAAAGCCCATAATAAAGACATTGGCTGTGCTAACAGCCGTCATTACTTGTGAGAAAGTTTATGAAATTACGACAGATGATCGGTGCAATTGCACTTGTTGGTTTGAGTGTACTTGGCATGGTATCACACGCGGATACTGCGGACACTTACCAAAAAAGCTGCGCGGCGTGCCATGATTCAGGCAATCTAAACGCCCCAAAAACAGGTGATACCGCCACTTGGCAAAAGCTAAAATCTCAAAAAGGCATGGATGGACTTGTCAAATCCACGCGCCAAGGTATGCCACAGATGCCTGCGATGGGGCTGTGCAAGGCTTGTAGCGATGAAGATTTTAAGCAATTGATCGAGTATATGAGCAAATAATTTTCAAGCTTGCTGAGTGGCTTATTTGGCGATAACACTTGGCATAATATCGCTTGTCAAGACTGCCAATATTGCTAAAATCAGCAGGGATTGCTGTGATGTATCAGTGCGGCTTGATGATAAGCCGTGATGATAAATGATTGATTTATTTATAAAAATTGATAAAATTACTGCTTGGATGGTGTGTTTGGCGAAAATTTTTTAAAAAAATGTTACCAAAACCACAATTTTTGTAGGAAAATTTAGCCAAATCTTGCTATAATAGCCCAAGTTTTAGGAATAATGCCTTGTTAGCGGTCTAGCATATAGACGGTGTACTGAATATTGGATAGGATTTCAGTCGCGCTACACGAACCAAGATTTAGCCAAGTTAGTAGGAAATTGTTATGAAACCTGCACAAAAAGCAACACTAGCCAAATTTGCCCTAGCTCTGGGTGTTGGTCTGACTGGTTTGTCAGCCAATGCTGTTTCTTATCCTGTGCCTGCTTATGATATCGAAGCGGGTAAAGCGATCGTGGATGTCAACTGTGCCGCGTGTCATGGCGCAAATGGCGTGAGCGTTGCACCAGCGCAGCCAAACCTAGCCGGTCAAAATATCAAATATCTGTACAAGCAATTGGTAGATTTCAAAAATAAAGCACGCCGTAATGGTGTGATGGAAGCTCAGCTGGTGGGTCTAACTCAGCAAGATCTTGCCAATGTCGCAGGCTACTATGCCAACCAAGCACCATGGACACCAAGCTATGGTAATAAAGCCACTGTCGCTGCAGCGACCAAGCTATACCTAGGTGGCGATAAGACGCGTGGCGTGATTCCTTGTGCAGGCTGTCATGATCCAAAAGGTGCAGGCAATGCTTATGCAGCATTCCCACGCCTAGGCGGTCAGCACGCGACTTACCTAGCGACTCAGCTAAAACTATTCCGTGCTGCAGGTCGTGAAGATGATGTGGCGACCGATATGGAAGTGCGTACCAATGACGCTGCCAAAAAAGGCGAAAAAGGCATGATGCAGATGGTTGCATCGCGTCTGTCAGATCGCGACATCAAGATCCTATCAGAATACCTAGCAGCGGTACACTGATTCGTGATTTTCCCAAAAAAGCCCTTTACTGGGCTTTTTTTGTTGCTGATACGCGCAGACAGCATTTACTGCATTTTATGATAAATATGCTAAAATAGTACGACATTTTCGATAGGATATTCCTATGTTACATCGTTATACGGTATTTTTTGTGGCGAGCAGTTTGCCACTGTTATTTGCCAGTCAAGTAGCACCGAATATGGCGCGTGAGCTGGATTTTTGGTTGCTGTGGTTTGTGGCGATGGTGCTGGTTGGTCTGCCTGTGCTGTTCGCTGAATTTGCACTGTCGGCGCGTTCGGCAGCGACACCCTGGCAGGGAATGCAGAAGCTTACGCGTGAAGCGGATGCAAGCCTTGTGTGGCGTATCTTTGCTGTACTGTCGGTATTGGTGGCGATTTTGATCGCATCAAGCATCAGTGCGCGCATTGCGGTAGGTGCGGTATCGCAGTTTCCTGATGTGTTTCGTACGGTGAATGTGCCGACGCTTGGTCTTGCGGCAGGTGTGTCGGTGATTGCGCTGATTTTAAGTTTATTAAAAGCGCGCCTATTGCCTGTGGGGATGCTATTGATCTTAGCAGGTTCAGTGGCGGCACTGTTTGACAGCTCCGTGAGCGTGCCTGTGCTGACCGCGCCAAGCTTGGGCGAATGGGCACAGGCAGTGGTGCTTGCGCTACTGTGCGTGGGTGTTGGCAGTGGTTTGTACTGGTTTGGTGGTGTCAGCATCGCACCAAGTTTGATGCAGGTTAAGAAATCATTAACAGGCTATATTTTACCGATTTGGCTGACGCAGCTGATTTTTGGTGCGTTTGCTTTGCTAGCAGGTAATGCATTGGTAGGACAGTTATCCTTTGTGATGACCAGTCTTGGCATGCTTTTGATCGCTGCCTTTTTACTGTATTATGCTGGTATGCAGCTGATGGCGCGCTTTGGTATGATTATCGGTGCGGCGGTGACATTGGTTTTGTGCATGGTGCTGAGTATTGTGCCTGTGCAGGCGCTGTTGATGGCACTGATCGTGCTGAGTTTGGTTGCGGTATTGTCATTGGCGATTTTCTCAGGATTTGTGATGAAAATCAGTCACTTGCGTAAGACCTTGAACTTCGGCTCAGAGCTTCGCTATAACCTATGGCGCGTATTGGTGCGCATCATTGTGCCGATCGCGATTATTGTGGCATTTGTTGGCTTGGTGATGCAGTGGCTGATATGATAGACATTGCGATCGCTTATGTCGATGAGCAGGGGCAGCAGCATTATCAAGAGCTGAGCGTCCCTGCAGGCACAACCATCATCAACGCCCTGCGCTCAAGTGGCGTGCTGAATTTGCCGAATTTGGCGAAGTTTACCACTTGGTGCGATGAACATCTGTCATGCGACACCAATCACAAGGCGTGGTATGTCGGTATCTATAGCCAAAAAGTGCGTTTAGATACTGTACTCAATGCTGGCGATCGCATTGAGATTTATCGACCTTTAACCATCGATCCGATGGCTAAGCGTAAATCCAAATCAAAAGTGAAATTAAAAAAGCTCGGCTATCGACCGTTGTGATTTTTATAATTTTGCAAAATCTACACATAAAAACGCCCAAAACTCATTGCTTTGGGCGTTTGGTTTATGATGATTGATGATTGTTCAAAATCATCACAAGTCAATCAATGACGCGTTTCAGGTAGGCTGCCTGTGCCTTCGATGCGCGCGACGCGACCTTGATTGTCAAAATAAATGCTCATGTACTGCGTGGCATTTTTGACATTTTTTTGTTTTTTGCGCTTGCCGTCCGTGCCTGCGGTGTAGTCATAGATATAGTCCCAGCGGTTCGGTGCTAGGGTGTCGCGCATGGCAGGCGAGCCAAGCAAGTACAGCACTTGGTTTTGGTTCATGCCGACTTGTACGCGTGATGCCTGCTCTTGGCTTAATGGCGTGCCTTGCGGTAAATCGATGGTATAAACGCGAAAAATATTACAGCCTGTCAGCGTCAATGCCGACACCAGGCCAATGCTGGCGATTTTTAAGATGGTTGCTTGTTTCATCATCACTCCCAAGGGTGAGTAGTTCAAAGTCAATAAAATACAATTGCGACCATATTAAACACAACTTGGCGATTATGCAAGTAAAATCGTGAAAACAGCGCGCGCCAGTTACATTTTGAAAAAACTGCTCAATGATTTGGTAAAACTTATCGTGATGTTTTGTGAAGTTGCTTGGATTTATAGGTGCATTGGCGTGATTTTTGTGGTAAATTATCGCTTATCTATCATTATTGAATTTTGTAGAATTTTTAAGGGCAAACCATGGCATTCACCAACAAAGATTTGCGCAAAGCAGGTTTAAAAGTTACTTTACCACGCATTAAAATTCTTGAGCTTTTAGAAAATGCAGAACATCATCACATGAGTGCTGAAGATGTTTATCGCGCTTTGGCTGAGCAGGGTGAGGATGTGGGTTTGGCGACGGTGTATCGCGTGCTGACGCAGTTTGAGCAGGCGGGTATCGTTGAGCGTCATAATTTTGAGAATAACTTATCGGTGTTTGAGATTGTCCAAGATGAGCACCATGACCATTTGGTGTGTGATGTCTGTGGCAAGATTGTTGAGTTTCATAACGAAATCATCGAACAAGAGCAGTTTAAAGTCGCTGAAGAACATGGCTTTAAGCTGTCGGGGCATTCATTGGTGCTGTATGGCGTGTGCGACAGTAGTGAGTGCCAAAAGACAGCCGAAAGCTGATTGATGATTAAAAAAGGTTTGATGAATCTCAAACCTTTTTTGTTGATGTCTTTATCGATGTGTGAATCAAAACACCATCTCTTTTGCGGCTAAATTCGCCGTCTCTTTACTGATTTTGCCTTGTTTGACCAGTGATAATAGCGACTGATCAAGGCTTGTCATACCGTGTGCTTGCCCTGTTTGGATCACTGATGGCAGCTGCGCAAGCTTATTTTCGCGGATTAAATTCGCTACCGCAGGCGTATGCTGCAAAATCTCTAATGCTGCCACGCGTCCACCACCTGTCTTTGGCAGCAGCCGCTGTGCGATGATCGCGGTAAGCGAGTCGGCAAGCATGGTGCGAATCATATTTTTCTCATGCGAATCAAACACATCGATGATGCGATCAATGCTCTTGGCGGCATTGATAGTGTGTAGCGTCGCCAGTACCAAATGCCCAGTCTCAGCAGCGGTGAGTGCAAGGCGAATGCTCTCAAGGTCGCGAAGTTCACCGACCAAAATCACATCAGGATCTTCACGCAGTGCTGAGCGCAGCGCATGGCTAAAGCTGTGCGTATCCTTGCCGACTTGTCGCTGACTGATGAGAGATTTATCACTCGGGTGTAGATATTCAATCGGGTCTTCGATGGTGAGAATGTGTGCAGCTTGTGTGCGATTGATGGCATTGACCATGGCGGCAAGCGTGGTGGATTTGCCCGAGCCTGTGCTGCCTGTGACCAGTACAAGCCCTGATTTGGCGTAGCTGATATGCTCAAGAATCTGACAAATTTCATCATCAAATAGGCTATGTAGACTTGGTACAGTACTTGCAATGGTGCGAAATACCGCCGCTGCACCATGCGTCTGAAAAAAGGCATTGACACGAAAGCGCGCCACGCCCGTCACTTCGATGACAAAATCACATTCAAGCTCATTTTGCCAAGTCTGGTACTGCGCATCACTCATCACCGAGCGCAACAGATCGCTCACCATCTGATGATCGGGCGTAGGCAGGGCAACAGGCGTAAGCACGCCATCGATACGCATAAAGACATTGCCGGTGGATAAGTGCAAATCAGACGCGCCTTGGGCATGGGCGAAAGTGAGTAAGTTGGTTAGGTTAAGCATAAAATCTGCCAAAAATCTTTAAAAATGCTTATTAAAGCAAATTTGCCAAGTCATCGCAAGCGCAGGCTGATTTGTGCTACAATAATTGGCATAAATTTGAACCAGATTTTTGACCATCTCGCCCAATCAAGGTATCCTATGCACCAAAATATCGATAATAATCAACTGCTTGCCAATTTTCACGCTGTCAAATCTGCTCTACAAGCTGCCAATGATGCAGCACATCGCAGCCATCCGTGTGGCTTGCTTGCGGTGTCCAAGACCAAGCCTGCGGCGATGATTCGCGCTTTGGTGCAGGCAGGGCAGGTGGATTTTGGGGAAAATTATCTGCAAGAAGCGATGGCGAAGATGGATGAGCTGAATGATTTGCCGATCGTCTGGCATTATATCGGCAGCATTCAGCGCAATAAGACGCGTGATATTGCCAAGCATTTTGACTGGGTGCATACCGTCTCGCGCGAAGTGATCGCCACGCGTCTGAACGAGCAGCGCGCAGGTTTGCCACCATTAAATGTCCTAATCCAAGTCAATATCGACGACGAAGACAGCAAATCGGGCTGCACGCCCGATGAAGTGCCTGCCCTGATTGCTTGTATTCAAGCGTGCGAAAATCTGAGCTTGCGTGGCTTGATGGTCATTCCAAGTAAAGATGGTAGTGATGCATTTGTACGCACAAAAGCATTGTTCGATGAGATGGCAGAGCGGTTTGAACTTGCCGCATGGGATAGTATCAGTATGGGCATGAGTGGTGATATGGCAGATGCGGTGGCGCATGGCTCAACGATGGTGCGCGTGGGAACGGCGATTTTTGGTGAGCGAGATTATAGTCAGTGATTGGCACCATTAAAATATCGCTGATTTTTGCACCGTTGCCACTTTAGAAGTATTGCTTAATCGATTGCCATGATTTACAGTAAAATTTACCGTTTATCCATGATAACTTGATTAATATTTGACTGATAAATTATTAATTTGTCTTAAAATTATCCATAGATGTATGTGATACATCCCAAAATCTCATTAAAAATCATAAAGTTATAAAAAATACTCTATTTTTGGGATAAGTGGATGATTGTCAAGCAAATTTATTATAACAACCAAATCCTAAGGTGATTGCCATGTTGATTAATATCGCCAAACCACAAAAATCCCCGCATCCGCTGCTGAATCTTGGCTTTCGTGTGTTTTTCCTAAGCTCGGCGGTGTTTGCCATCATTACCATGCTGCTGTGGCATTATGCGCTGATTGTCTCGCCGAGCGTGATGCTTAAAGATTTTGGCATATCGCTGTTTTATTGGCATGGGCATGAGATGGTGTTTGGCTATGCGCTGGCGGTGATTGCTGGGTTTTTGCTGACGGCGGTGAAGGCATGGACCAGCGTGCCGATGCCTGTGGGCTGGAAGCTGTTTGGCATTTATCTGCCGTGGCTTGTGGCGCGCGTGTTGTTCGCAGCCGCATTATTCATTGCTGATGATGTTGTCAAAGGTGTGCTGTTGATCGCGCTGATGGCAGATGTGATTTTTTGGGCATTGGTGACGGCGGTGGTGACGCGTGCGGTGTGGCTTGTGCGCCAAAAACGCCAAGCGGGTATCGTTGCCAAGCTTGTGCTGCTGCTCTTATGTCAGTTGGGATTTTTGCTTGCCAGTAGTGTTGGGTATACGGGCGGTCAGTGGCTGTCGCTGTATGTTGCGCTGTTTTTGGTGATTGGTGTGGTGCTGACGATTGGTCGGCGTGTGCTACCATTTTTTATCGAAAAAGGCGTCACCGTCGGTAAAGACCGTAAGCCCACAGGCGAGCAGGTGAGTCTGCCGAATGCCGCGTGGCGTGATCGTATGAGCCTTGTGAGCTTTGTGGTGTTTGTCATCGGGTTTTTGGCAGATGTGCCGTGGCTGCTATCACTTGGGGCGGCGGTGTGTGCATTTATCAATGCATGGCGATTGA
This sequence comes from Moraxella sp. FZLJ2109, assembly GCF_024296965.1. Classification (NCBI taxonomy): domain Bacteria; kingdom Pseudomonadati; phylum Pseudomonadota; class Gammaproteobacteria; order Moraxellales; family Moraxellaceae; genus Moraxella; species Moraxella sp. FZLJ2109. The sequence continues at coordinate 394,673 of NZ_CP101112.1, read as the reverse complement.
TTGGCTGGCACCATCACGGCATTTGGATTAAGCCGCTGTTATGGTCGCTGTATCTGTCGTTTTGGGGCATGGTGGCGGCGTTTGTCATGCTGAGCGTGACGCCGATACTGGATTTGCCGATTAATGCAGGCGTGCATTTGCTTGCTTTGACGGGTATTGGCATGATGACGGTGGCGATGATGGCGCGTGTTAGCCTTGGGCATACAGGTCGCAATATCCATGAGCCGCCGCGCTTGGTTGGCGTGATGTTTGCGCTGATGATTGGCTGTGTGTTGGTGCGCTCGGCGCTGCCGCTGTTTGTTGATGATTATATGGCGTTAATTGCTTATGCGCAGGGCTTGTGGATGATTTGTTTTGTGCTATTTGTCATTGGCTTTGGGCGGATGCTGATGCAGCCGAGAGTTGATGGGGTGATGGGGTAGTGATTTACTTCTAGGGGTTTTAATAAGACTGAGATAGTGATTTGGATATTGGGGCGGTCGGAGGTGTATTGGAATAAGGTGGTTGAAATCTATAGCTTATCATCGGAGATTTGATACCTTGTTAGATTATAATTATGTCATAAATATCAGATGGACTGAATCGAGTGCATTTCATAAGTTTAGACTAAATAGCATATGCCATTGTCCTGTTTGATTATTGAAAATTATCTAATGGGACAATGGCATAATAAATTTAAAGCCGCAGGAATTAATCAGAGCTGGATTTGGTTCTTTTATCCCACCAAGCAAAAGCATTGCCAAGTACAGTACCTGAAATGGAATGCCAAACACAAGCAACCGCAGTGGCAACGGCAGATTCAGCATTGGCAGGGAAAAATTTTGCACTCAGACCTGTAGCAAGACCAGCATTTTGTACACCCACTTCGATGGCAAGCGTACGCTTTTTGGCGGTATTCATTCCCATAAATGCACCAGAAAAATAACCCAGTAAATAGCCACCGATATTATGCAGTGCGATGGCAGCGACCATGACTAAGGCTGATTCAAAAAATCGATGACCATGTACGGCTGCCACACCACCTACGATAGCGGCAAAAGCAAGCACAGCCACACCTGGCATAATATTTCTGACATCAGCGAACCATGATTTGTTTTGTAGAGTGATATTGGCAAATGAGCCGATTAGCACAGGGAATAAGGTGACAATCAGCATAAATTTGAACATACCCCAACCGTCCATAGCGACAGTTTCGCCGACCAAGTATAACATCCATAACGGTGCCATGACGGGTGCCAAAATGGTTGAAGCGGTTGTCATGCCGACAGAAAATGCAACATCACCTTTGGCAAGATAACTCATGATGTTTGAGGATACGCCACCAGGACAACAGCCGACCAGTACCAAACCCAATGTTAAACCATCCGATAGATTTAGCATTTTACTGATACCGATAGCAAGTAGTGGCATGATGGTATACTGCGCGATGGTGCCGACCAAAATATCGAAAGGGCGCTTGGCTAAGATTTGATAATCTTGCTTGCCCAATGTCATTCCCATGCCAAGCATGATTGTCCCTAGAACAAGCATTTGGGCATTGCCTTTTACCCATGAAAAAGTGACAGGCTCGATCATAGCAATGATTGCAGCGGCGATGATCACCAGTGCAGTAAAACGAGTCAGTTGCTGACTGACATTAACCAAAAATGGCATGATGTATAATCCTTCATCGCTGTTTAATTTATCCGTTGTATTATCAGTGAATTTTATGACTGATTCAAATGAATAGATGTTATAACCATGCAAGCTTTTTTATTGATGTATCAACTGACCGCTAGTGATATTTCACCGTCTCAACTGTATCGATGGCAAATGCCAATCAAACTTCACCGCCAGCATCCGTATGCCAAAGATGCTAATCAGTGCCACCGTCTCACGCACCCAGTCGGCGACACCGAAGTGCAGTAGTGCCAGATACAGCACTGAGCCTACGATACTGGCTGAGATGTAGATTTCTTTTTGGAGCACTAGGGGGATTTCATTGCAGATCATATCACGCATGATACCGCCTGCGATACTCGTCATCACCGCCATCAGTATGGCAATGATTGGATGTGCATCAAGCGATAACGCCACCGTCAGACCAATCACGCTAAACGCTGCCAAACCGATAGCATCAAATAATTTTAACATCCCATCAATCTTCTGATGACGATAAAAAAACATCTGCCCCAAAATCGATGTCAGTGTAATCACGATGACATAGCTGAGATCCATCATCCAAAACAGCGGATGGCGACCTAGCATCACATCTCTAAGTGTGCCACCACCGATGGCATTGACCATCGACACCAAGATACAGCCAAACAAATCAAATCGCTTGTACAGAGCAAGCGTCGTACCAGCAATCGCACAGGCGATGATGCCGACCATATCCAATAGATAGATCATTTGTTCAGGGCTAAACGGTAAATTCATCTAACTTTGCATCCGACAAAATAACACAATTCCAACGCTCACCATCACAATGCCAATCCAGCTCATCACCGATGGTATCGGCGTACCAAGTAGTAGCACACCGCCAATCAGCGAAAAAATCACTTCGGTGGCTTGAGTGGCATCGACCCCAGCGATTTGACCGCCATTGACTGCTTTTGAGCGAGCGTACAAAAATAGCGATGTGGCAATAACGCCAGCAAATAAGGCGACCAATAGGGCGTTAAACGCTTGTGATACACCCAGCATCGGCGGCTGTACGATGAGCCCAAGCACCAACCAAAACGGTAGCGAGCCTGCCGACAGTAGCCATACCTTGTGCAGTGGACTTGCCATTAGCTCGCTGGTCAAATGCGGTACTTTGGATAACAAAGGATGCGTTGATGGTGGACGAGTGGCATACCAAACCAGTTGATTGCCAATCGGGAAACAAAATCCAGCCACCAAACAAGGCAATGCACCAAGCAGTAGCAAAGTCATCAGCGAACCTGTCGTACCGCCATGTAAGCCTTCACCGATATTGGTCAGCACCACCCCGGCAAAGATCAGCACGCTGGTGGCGATCACTTTTTTATTGATCGTCTCGCCAAAGAGTGCAAGCACGATCAGGCTTGCCACTGTCGTAAACTGAAAAGTCGCTGCGATCACCCATCCAGGTGCATGATCCGCACCAAAGCATAGCGGTGCATAAAATAGCCCAAAGCCGATACCACCTGCGATGCACCAAAATTTATAATGCTCGCCAAATAAACGGCACAAACCGACAAGCGTACCGACACCGCTTTTGATGCTAATCATCGCTGATAACAATAGCCACATGAACACATAGCGTAATGATGCCGACCAAAACCAATGACCGCCTTGGCTCGCCATTAGCTCATTGAGTACAAAGGTTGAGCTAAAAAATGCCCCTGCGACCACACCGATTAGGATAAGTTTTAGCATCATGACATCCTTGTGATTGATTATTTACCTTTGGCATCTGCCCAGATAATTTTGTGTAACTGAAGCCCAAAACGCACCGGCAAGCCATCAGCCAGTATCCATTCGGCCAGTTGTGTTGCTATATTTGGCACTTCGCCCTTGTGAGCGGTGTGGACATCAAACATTGGCGAGAACCACACCGTACCGACTTTTTTGTCAAGCTCATAAGCGTGTAGCTGTGCCACCGCCCAATCATAGTCCGCACGATCGGCGATGACGATTTTGAGTTGGTCGTGATGAGTGAGATAATCCAAATTCTTCCACAGATTTTTATCCATCTCACCGGATGAAGGTGTCTTTAGATCCATCACTTTTGAGACGGCAGTAGGGACATCTTTGACGGATAATGCCCCTGCGGTCTCAAGCGAGATTTCATAACCCAAGCTTAATAATCTATCCATCAAAGCGATGGCATTGGGCTGTGCCAGAGGCTCACCACCAGTCACGCAGACACGCTTGCACGGATATTGGCTGATATGATCAATAATCTCATCTAAGCTAAAACGCTCACCACCGGTGAACGAATAAGTGGTATCGCAATAAGTACAGCGGAGCGGACAGCCTGTCAGTCGGATAAAAATCGTCGGCAATCCTGAAGCCAATGCTTCACCTTGTAGCGAATAAAAAATCTCGGTGAGTTTTAGCCCTGCTTGTGGGTCGGTGGTGGGGATTTTGGTGTTGCGAAGTGGGTCGGTGATGGTCATTGTACTGGTGTGTCAATTAAATTGGCTATTGTAACGAAATTGCCATAAAATTTCTATAAAATCATCTATATCAATCGCTAAAAAGCGTAAGTAAATATGGCAAGGGTGTGATGATTGTTAAAATCCGCTTTGTTACAAAAAAGTTTGGCAATTTGGCAAAAAAAGCTTTTATTTTTTAAAAAAAGGCGTATCATGCGCTTGTTTGTTTTTGCGATAGAAAACAAGCATACACTCAAGTCATAGACTTGGTCATTTTCACCCATAAGTCATAGGAAAAGATAACCACGACTTAAACTTTGTTAAGGCTGTTTTATGAATGCAACACCTGTAAAACCAATCACTGATGCGACCAATGAATACTACCTAACTCGCCAAAATGAGATGGAGTCTAATGTTCGCAGTTACCCACGCAAGCTGCCGTTGGCAATTGCCAAAGCACAAGGTTGCTGGATCACCGATGTCGAGGGTAATGAGTACCTTGACTGCTTAGCTGGCGCAGGCACACTTGCTCTTGGGCATAATCATCCTGCCACGATTAACGCCATCAAAGATGTATTGGAAAGCGGGTTGCCATTGCACACCCTTGACATCACAACGCCGATCAAAGATGCGTTTACCGAAAAGTTGTTGTCATTTTTCCCACAAGACTTCGTTCTGCAATTTTGTGGCCCAACAGGTGCGGACGGCACAGAGGCTGCGATTAAGCTTGCCAAGACTTATACAGGTCGTGACAATGTCATCGCCTTTAGCGGTGGCTATCATGGCATGACGCATGGCTCACTTGCCATGACTGGCAACCTATCTGCCAAAGAAAAAGTCGGCAATCTGATGGCAGGCGTGCAGTTCATGCCATATCCGCACGAATACCGTTGCCCACTGGGTTTAGGCGGTGAAGCAGGTGTCGATGCCTTGACTTATTATTTTGAGAACTTTATCGAAGATGTCGAAAGCGGCGTGGTCAAGCCTGCTGCGGTCATCCTAGAGGCCATCCAAGGTGAGGGCGGTGTCGTCCCAGCACCTGCCAAATGGCTACAAAAAATCCGTGAAGTCACTGCCCGTCATGACATCGTACTTATCCTAGATGAAGTACAAGCAGGTTTTGCTCGCTCTGGCAAGATGTTCGCCTTTGAACACGCAGGTATTATCCCTGATGTGGTCGTGATGAGTAAGGCAGTCGGTGGTGGCTTGCCGCTGTGCGTACTTGCAATCAATAAGAAATTTGACGCATGGGCACCAGCAGGTCATACAGGTACATTCCGTGGCAATCAGCTGGCAATGGCAGCAGGTTATAATGTCCTAGAAGAAATCACCAAAAATAACCTAGCTGAGAACTCTCGCATCCAAGGCGAGTTTTTACGCGCTGAACTTAAAAAAGTCGCAGAACAGTATCCATGTATCGGTCATGTGCGTGGCCGTGGTCTGATGACAGGTATTGAGATCGTCGATGAGCGTAAAGCTGCTGACCACATGGGTTCATATCCTGCAGATGCCGAGCTTGCCGCAGCGATCCAAAAAGCCTGCTTTGATAATAAGCTGCTACTTGAGCGTGGTGGTCGTGGTGGTACGGTGGTACGCCTACTTTGCCCAATCACCATCACCGCTGATGAGTGCAAGGAAGTTATCGCACGCTTCACAAAAGCTGTCGATGAAGCAGTGAAAGCTGTGCGTGGCTGATGCATCACAGTGAGCCATAGGGCTTGATGAATAAGGCTTAGTATCTGATACTAAGCCTTATTTTTATGTCAATTTTTATGCTACAATGAGAGTTATTTAATCTGATGACGAAAGCTAAGGAAACTATGATGACCAGTATGCAACAACGCGCCGAACTTCACCGCCGTATTTGGCAGATCGCCAACGATGTTCGTGGCTCTGTGGATGGTTGGGATTTTAAGCAATATGTCTTAGGGGCATTGTTTTATCGCTTTATCAGTGAGAATTTTGCCGATTATATCGAGGCTGGGGATGATAGCGTCAATTATGCCCAGTTTGATGATGCCAATCCGATTTTGGATGCCATCAAAGACGATACGATCAAGGCCAAAGGGTTTTTTATTTATCCAAGCCAATTATTCGTCAATGTCGCCAAAAACGCACATACCAATCCAGATCTAAACACCGATTTGGCGAATATTTTTAGTGCCATCGAGTCATCAGCCAGTGGCTATGATTCTGAAAATGACATCAAAGGCCTGTTTGCTGACTTTGACACCACCAGTAACCGCTTGGGCAATACCGTGGCGGATAAAAATGACCGCCTTGCCAAAGTGTTAAAAGGTGTGGCTCAGCTTGATTTTGGTGATTTTAATGACAATCAAATTGATCTGTTTGGCGATGCTTATGAGTTTTTGATCTCTAATTATGCGGCCAATGCAGGTAAATCAGGTGGTGAGTTCTTTACACCGCAGCATGTCTCTAAGCTCATCGCAAAATTAGCACTGCATGGACAAAGCACGGTCAATAAAATCTATGACCCTGCTTGTGGTTCAGGTTCGCTACTGCTACAAGCCAAAAAACAGTTTGATGAACATGTGATCGAAGAAGGATTCTTTGGGCAAGAAATCAACCATACGACTTATAACCTAGCTCGTATGAATATGTTTTTGCATAATATTAATTATGATAAATTTCATATTGAGCTGGGTGATACGCTCATTAGCCCACAGCTACAAAATGACAAGCCCTTTGATGCTATCGTTTCCAATCCGCCATACTCGGTGAAATGGATTGGCAGTGATAACCCAGTGCTGATCAATGATGAGCGTTTTGCACCAGCTGGAGTATTGGCGCCCAAATCCAAGGCGGATTTTGCGTTTATTCTGCATGCACTCAATTATCTGTCTGCCAGAGGGCGTGCGGCGATTGTTTCTTTCCCGGGGATTTTTTATCGGGGTGGAGCGGAGCAAAAAATCCGTCAATATTTGGTAGATAATAACTATGTAGAAACAGTCATTGCTCTAGCACCGAATTTATTTTTTGGGACGAGTATTGCGGTGAATATTTTGGTGCTATCTAAGCACAAAACCGATAACCGCACGCAGTTTATTGATGCCAGCGAATTATTCAAAAAAGAAACCAATAACAATATCCTGACTGATGAACACATCGATGCCATCATGAGCTTATTCGCTGATAAGGTCGATGTCGCTCATCAAGCGATGATGGTAGATTATGACGCCATCAAAGCCAATGATTATAATCTGGCGGTCTCAAGCTATGTCGAAGCCAAAGACACGCGTGAGGTGATTGATATTAATGTACTCAATAGTGAAATAAAAATCACCGTTGCTAAAATTGATGATTTACGCCGTCAAATTGATGAGATTATTGAAGAGATTGAGGCATAATTATGCATCCATTTTTACAACAGTTATTGGCAGGGCAGGCGGTGGAATGGAAGCCGTTGGGGGAGATTGCTATTGTTTACGGTGGTTTGACTGGGAAGAAAAAAGCTGATTTTGAAGCAGGTAATGCCAAGTACATAACTTATAAAAATATTTTTGGAAATATTGAAGTTAAAGAAAGTATTTTGGAAACAGTTCAAATTCATGATGATGAACGACAGCATGAAGTGAAATACGGTGATATTTTATTTACTGGCTCATCAGAAATTGCCGAAGAAGCTGGTATGTCTTCAGCGGTAACAACTCATTTTTCTGAGAAAGTTTATTTAAATAGTTTTTCTTTTGGTGTTCGTTTTCATGATGATATTGAAATCATGCCAGAGTTTGCCAAATTTCTTTTCCGCTCTAATTTTATGAGAATGCAAATTGCAAAAACTGCAAGTGGTGTTACTCGCTTTAATATTTCAAAAGAAAAATTTAAAAGAATTAAAATTCCAATCCCACCGCTATCCGTCCAAACCAAAATTGTGCAAATTTTGGATACAATGACCGCCATCACCGCTGAGCTCACCGCTGAGCTTAGCATGAGAAACAAGCAATATCAATACTATCGTGATAAATTATTATCCGAAAATGAATTGGCAAAAGTTGGGTTTGAGTGGAAGTCGTTGGGTGAAGTAATCAACCTAAAGCGTGGCAAAAGATTGGTTCGTAGTGAGTTAGAAGAAACAGGAGAATGCGCTGTTTATCAAAATAGTTTACAGCCTTTAGGATATTATCATCAAGCAAATTGCCCATCAAATTCAACATTTATAATAACAGCAGGTGCTGCAGGTGAAATTGGTTATAGTTACACTGATTTTTGGGCGGCTGATGATTGTTATTATTTGGAATGTCCTAAAGATAAATTAAATGATAGGTTTGTTTATCATGCTTTAATGAATCAAAAACAAAAAATTGTAGGACAAGTTAGAAAGGCAAGTGTGCCACGATTGGGGAGAAATTCTATTGAAAATATTTCAATCCCAATCCCACCCCTAGCCGAACAAGCCCGCATTGTCGCCATTTTGGATAAATTTGATACGCTGACCCAGTCCATCAGTGATGGCTTACCGCGTGAGATTGAGCTACGCCAACAGCAGTATGAATATTATCGGGAGATGCTGCTTGGGTTTGAGGCATAACCCAAAAATTGACAAAAATGGTTGATAAGTCAGTTTGCTAACCAAAAATGGCGGATAACGCTATTTGTAAACCAAAAATCATCAAAAATGGTTGATAAGCTTGTTTGTGAACCATGAATGTGCGACAATGTGCTTTATCAACCAAAAATCATCAAAAATGGTTTACAAGATGAAAAAATTGCTCAATTTTGAACACGCTGTGTATTATCATGATGGCAAATTTCCGCCACAGTCTATTGATTTGCAAAAAATCTTACCTGCACTACTTGCTGCCACCGATGCGATTTCACGCTATGACCAAATGCTCAAAAATCTGCATAATAATGAAATTCTGCTGGCACCACTACGCAACCAAGAGGCGGTGATTTCATCACGCATGGAGGGTACGATTAGTACCATGGATGAGATTTTGCAGTATGAAGCGGATTTTGCTGATGGTGAGTATTCTCCCCAAGTGCGTTCGGACATCATTGAAACACTCTTGTATCAGCGGACATTAAAAAATGCACAGCAAGCGATGATGGCGGGCTATCCACTGAGTACATCGCTACTAAAAACCATGCATGAACAGCTATTATCCCATGGGCGTGGTGCCAATAAAGCCCCAGGCGAATTTAAAAAAGAGCAAAATTATCTAGCAGATACGATTTCTCGCCATATACTATTTGTGCCTATCTCACCTGAGCAGCTGCCTGATGGCTTGGAGCGTCTGTTTGAATACATCAATCACGACAGTAACCCGATTTTGTTAAAAACGGCGGTCAGTCATTTGGAATTTGAGGCACTACACCCATTCCAAGATGGTAACGGACGCATTGGGCGTATGCTCATCACGCTGATGTTGTGGTCGGCTGGGGTGATTTCGGCACCGCATTTTTATATCAGTGGTTATTTTGAAGAGCATAAAAATCGTTATGTGGATTTGATGCGTGAAGTATCGCAGACGGGCGATTGGAATGAGTGGGTGATATTTTTCTTAGAGGCGATCGCTCATCAATCTGCCAAAAATTTACACATTGCCGAAAGTATCGTTGAGCTATATGAAGAGATGAAAGCGGTGTTTAGTGATATTATCTCAAGTAAACACGCCATTTCTGTACTTGATTATGTCTTTACCAATCCCGTATTTCGTAATAGCAGTTTATCACAAAGGCTAAATATCGCCCCAACCACAGCCAATAGATACACCAAAGCACTGCATGAAGAAGGTATTTTGATGATCAGTGAAGAGGCAAGCGGTAGAATATCGACACGCTACAGCTTTGAGCGATTAATGAATTTAGTGCGAGTGTGATTATTATTGTACAAATATTTAAGGAACAACCATGACAACCCAAACCACCCCCATCACCGAAACTAATCACTTCATCGTACTGGATAAATATGACAAAATCGAGCAAGTCAGTAGCTATCAGACCGAAAGCGAGATGGAAAGGGAGTTCATCGCAGACCTTGTGGCTCAAGGCTATGAGTACCGTACCGATCTGACTACGCATGATAAACTGCTTGCCAATGTGCGTGCGCAGCTAGAGCGGCTGAATCATACGCAGTTTGGTGATGGTGAGTGGCATCGCTTTGTGGCAGAATTCTTGGATAAGCCCAGTGAGAACATTATCGAAAAAACGCGTAAGCTGCACGATGACAGTGCTTATGATTTTGTGTTTGATAATGGGCGTATCCAAAACATTCATCTACTCGACAAAGTCAATCTGGGCAATAACAAGCTACAAGTCATCAATCAATTTGAGCAGACAGGCACGAGTAAGAACCGCTATGATGTGACTATTTTGGTCAATGGCTTGCCCATCGTACAAATCGAGCTTAAAAAACGCGGCGTCGCCATCCGTGAAGCGTTTAACCAAATTCATCGCTATTCTAAAGAAAGCTTTAATAAAGAAAATTCACTGTTCAAATATCTACAGATCTTTGTCATCAGTAATGGCACCAACACCCGCTATTTTGCCAATACCACCAAGCGAGAGAAGAACAGCTATGACTTCACCATGAACTGGGCAAGGGCGGATAATGTTCCGATTAAGGATTTAAAGGATTTTACAGCGACCTTTTTTGATAAGAACACTTTGATCAATATCTTGATCAAATACTGCGTCTTTGATAGTAATAATACCTTGCTGATTCTGCGTCCTTATCAGATCGCAGCGGCGGAGCGGATTTTGTGGAAGATCGGCAGCTCGCATAATACCAAAAACTATAATGACCCAACCAGTGGCGGCTATATCTGGCATACGACAGGCTCGGGCAAGACCTTGACGAGCTTTAAGGCAGCGCGCCTTGCGACTGCATTGCCGTTTATTAAAAAAGTGTTTTTTGTGGTGGATAGAAAGGATTTGGACTATCAAACCATGAAAGAATATCAGCGTTTTAGCCCTGATAGTGTCAATGGCTCAGACAGCACTAAGGGGCTTAAGGCAAATATCGAACTAGATGATAATAAAATCATTGTCACCACGATCCAAAAGCTTAATAATCTGATGAAATCTGAACAAAATTTGGCGGTTTATGATGAGCCTGTGGTGTTTATTTTTGATGAATGTCATCGTTCGCAGTTTGGCGAAGCCCAAAAGAACCTAACAAGACGATTCAAGAAGTTTTGTCAATTTGGTTTTACAGGGACGCCAATTTTCCCAAAAAATGCCATCGGCGCTGAGACCACAGCCAGCGTCTTTGGCGAGCAGCTGCATTCGTATGTCATCACCGATGCCATTCGTGATGAAAAGGTGCTGAAGTTCAAGGTGGATTATCACAATGTCCTACCGAAGTTTAAAACCGATGAAAATGAGCAGGATCTCACCAAGCTATCCGCTGCCGAGAACCGTAAGGCGCTGATGCACCCTGAGCGGATTCGTGAAGTCAGTCAATATATTTTAGATAGATTCAATCAAAAAACCCACCGAAACAACGCCACAGGCAAGGGCTTTAATGCGATGTTTGCGGTGAGTAGCGTCGATGCTGCCAAGCTATACTATGAGACGCTTTATGACCTGCAAAAAGACCATGCCAAACCCCTAAAAATCGCCACCATCTTTTCATACGCTGCCAACGAAGAGCAGGATGCCATCGGTGAGATCGAAGATGAGGGCTTTGAAGTCTCGGCGATGAATGCCACCGCCAAAGAGTTCTTGACAAAGGTGATCAATGATTATAATGCACAGTTTAGAACCAATTTTAGCGTGGATAGTAAAGAATTTCAGAACTACTACCGAGATCTGGCAAAGCGTGTCAAAGACCAAGAGATTGATCTGCTCATCGTCGTCGGTATGTTTTTGACAGGCTTTGATGCGCCAGCATTGAACACGCTATTTGTGGACAAAAATTTACGCTATCATGGACTCATCCAAGCCTATAGCCGCACCAACCGCATCTATAACGCCACCAAGACCTTTGGCAACATCGTCACTTTCCGTAATCTAGAGCAGCCGACCATCGATGCCATCACCTTGTTTGGCAATAAAAGCACTCGCCAAGTGGTGCTAGAGCAGCCACTGGACAGCTATCTGGATGGCTATACCGATGTGCTGTCAGGGCGTGCGCATCGTGGCTTTGTGGACATCGTCAATGAGCTGAACGAACGCTTTGGTGAGCCTGATAATATCATCACCGAAAAGGATAAAAAAGACTTCGCCAAGCTGTTCGGCGAATATCTACGCACCGAAAACGCCCTACAAAACTTCGATGAATATCAGGCGATGATAGAGCTAAAACGCCTACCACCGATCACCGATGCAACCGATGAGGCGACAGCAGCACAGATCAGCCAAAGCATCCAAGACATCCAAAATAAATATCAGCTTGATGATGAGACGCTAGATAAGCTACAAGCCATTCCCATGCCGAGCGAGCGGATGATTCAGGATTATCGTTCGACTTATAACGATATCCGTGACTGGAGTCGTCAGCAAAAAGAGGGTGAGGAGCAAGCCAAATCCACCATCAGCTGGGATGATGTGGTGTTTGAGGTGGATCTATTAAAATCCCAAGAGATTAATTTGGATTATATCCTAGAGCTGATTTTTGAGCATAACAAAAAAACCAAGGACAAGACCATCATCATCGATGAGATCCGTCGCCTAATCCGCTCAAGCCTGGATCATCGTGCCAAAGAAAGCCTGATCGTGGACTTCATCAACCAAACCGATCTGGATAATCTGCCCGACAAAGCAGGCGTGATCGAGGCTTTTTATCAATACGCCCAAACCGAGCAGAAAAAACAGGCCGATGAGCTGATCAGTGATGAAAATCTCAACACCGAGGCTGCCTTGCGGTATATCGCCACATCTCTAAAGCGTGAATACGCCAGTGAAAACGGCACAGAGCTGAATGATATTTTGCCAAAAATGAGTCCGCTCAATCCGCAATATCTCACCAAAAAACAAAGCGTCTTCCAAAAAATCGCCCAGTTTGTAGAGAAGTTTAAAGGCATTGGCAATTTGACAGGATTAATTAATAAGGAAAATGACTGATGACACAACATCCATTTTTGCAAAACTTACTCAATGGGCAGGCGGTGGAGTGGAAACCGTTGGGGGAAGTTGCTGTTATAGGTACAGGAAGCTCAAATCGCCAAGATGAAAGTGAAAATGGAGATTATCCATTTTATGTTCGCTCAAAAAATGTTTTACGCTCTGATAGTTATCAGTTTGATGAGACTGCCATCATTATTCCAGGTGAAGGAGGTATTGGTGATATTTTTCACTATGTAGAGGGTAAATATGCCTTACATCAAAGGGCGTACAGAATTTGCATTCATGATGAGAATGTCAATACTAAATTCTTATATCATGTTATGAGTAAGAGTTTTAAAAAGTATATATTGTCCAAAAGCGTGGGTGCAACGGCTACATCAATCAGAAAACCAATGCTGGAAAAATTTCTAATCCCAATCCCATCCCTATCCGTCCAAACCAAAATTGTACAAATTTTGGATACAATGACCGCCATCACCGCTGAACTGACGGCTGAACTTGATATGAGAAATAAGCAATATCAATATTATCGCGATAAACTCTTGACATTTGATGTTGAAGCCGTACAATCCTTGGCGACAGCGAGCGACAGCGAGCGACAGCGAGCGACAGCAGGACAGTGGTGTGGAAGACTTTGGGTGAAGTTAGCGAAGTTACTAAATTGGCTGGATTTGAGTTTACAAACTATGTTCAATATAGCGAACAAGGAACAATTATTGCCTTGCGTGGATTGAATGTTAAGGGGAGGCTTGATTTAAATGATGTGAAATATATAGATAATAGTGATTTTTCAAAGTTGAATCGCAGTAAGCTTTTTATAGATGATGTTTTATTTACTTATGTCGGTACTGTGGGTAATGTTGCTTTAATTCCTGAAAATGACAAGTACTATTTAGCACCAAATGTCGCAAGAATTAGATTTTTAGATAGGAATCAAGTACACCCTAGGTTTGTGCTGTATTATTTTCAAACCACTTTTTTTCAGTCAAAGCAAATTGGAAAATATTTAAGTTCATCATCTATGAAAAATCTAACGATGGAAAATATTAGAAAATTTAAAATCCCAATCCCGCCCCTAGCCGAACAAGCCCGCATTGTTGCCATTTTGGATAAATTTGAGACATTAACCCAATCCATCACCGACGGCTTGCCCTATGAAATTGAATTGCGTCAAAAGCAGTATGTGTATTATCGAGAGGCTTTGCTGTCGTTTTGATGCGGTGATATGGCTAAGTAACGCCAAAATTATGCTACAATAGCCACATTTCATCAACTAGGAAAACCTAACCTATGCCAACTTTTGACCAACACAAACAAGCCCTACTGTGCAACGATGCCCAATCGATCGCCGATTATGAATCAGCGATGGCACAAGCCACCCAAGCCGTCGCCCAGTGGCTAAAAAATGAAAAAATGTACACCGGCGGCAGTATCAAACAACTTCGCTCAGAGATCGCTTTTGAGCCGACCAAAGAGGGCCTCGGCGTGCATGCATCGCTTGAGCGACTTGTTGAGCTGTTTTTGAATAAAAGCCTAAAGGTGCATCATCCACATTCATTGGCACATCTGCATTGCCCAACGATGGTAACCAGCCAAATCGCTGAAGTGCTGATCAATGCCACCAACCAATCGATGGACTCATGGGATCAAAGCCCAGCAGGTTCACTCATGGAAGTGCAGCTGATTGACTGGCTACGCCAAAAAGTCGGCTATGGTAGCGGTACGGCTGGTGTCTTTACTTCAGGTGGTACGCAGTCAAACTTGATGGGTGTACTGCTGGCTCGTGATTGGTGCATCGCCAAAAATTACCAAAGTAGCGACGGACAAGCATGGTCTGTACAGCGTGATGGCATCCCTGCCGATGCCATGCAAAAGGTGAAAGTCATTTGCTCAGAAAATGCCCATTTTAGCGTCCAAAAAAACATGGCAATGATGGGTATGGGATTCCAATCAGTGGTGACGGTACCAGTCAATGACAATGCCCAAATTGATATCGCAGCACTTGAAAAAACCATGCAAGCACTGCAAGATGATGGCAAAATCGTCGCCTGCGTGGTGGCAACCGCAGGCACGACCGATGCAGGTGCGATTGACGATCTAAAGGCGGTGCGTGCATTGACCGATAAATTTGGCGCGTGGATGCATATTGATGCGGCATGGGGCGGGGCGTTGTTGTTGTCCAATGAGTATCGGGATATGCTGGATGGCATTGAGTTATCCGATTCGGTGACGCTGGATTTTCATAAGCACTTTTTCCAAAGCATCTCATGCGGTGCGTTCCTACTAAAAGATGAGCAAAATTATCGCTTTATGCACTATGAAGCAGAATATCTGAACTCTGCTTATGATGAAGAGCATGGCGTACCAAACCTTGTATCCAAGTCATTACAAACCACACGCCGATTCGATGCGTTGAAGCTGTGGATGACCATTGAAGCATTGGGCGAAGAGTTGTACGGCTCGATGATTGACCATGGGGTGAAGCTGACTCAACAAGTGGCAGAGTATATCAAGGCGACTGATGGGCTTGAATTGTTGGTGGAGCCACAATTTGCATCGGTGCTGTTCCGTGTTGTGCCTACAGGTTATCCTGCCGAGTTTATTGACAGCTTGAACCAAAATGTCGCTGATGAGCTATTTGCTCGTGGTGAAGCCAATATCGGCGTGACTCGTGTGATTGATGCGCATCAAGATGTGCAGTCGCTCAAGATGACGACACTAAGCCCAGTTGCGACACTAGAGAATGTCCAAGCACTGCTCGCTCAAGTACTTGCCGAAGCCGAGCGCATCAAAGATGATATCGCAAATGGCAACTACACGCCACCGATTGACTGATTTGCTTATCATCAAGTCCGCACAAACCGCCTTTTGTATTAAAGGCGGTTTTATTTTGGCTGATGATTTTTTTTGTAAATACCAAGTTTACCCAATCGCAAATAGACTTAGCCGATTATCAAAATCAAGCTTTATCCATAAAAAAATCCCCGCCAAATGAACCGCACCCCAAAAGTTAGACCCTAACCTTTGGGGTGTTTTTATGACCAAATACACAATTGACTTTAAACTTGAAGTCATTGATCATTATTTAACAGGACATAGTTACCACAACACAGCCAACTCTTTTGGTATTAAACGCTCTATTGTCCAAAACTGGGTGAGACTCTACCAAACTCATGGTGTTGATGGTATTCGTATCAGAAAGAGCAAAGCTAGTTATTCACCAGAATTCAAACACACTGCAGTATTACAACTACTTGCTGGTAAATCCATACGCACTTTGGCGATTGAATTAAATATCAGCAACCCAAGTGTGCTGTTTCAATGGTTAAAAGCTTATCAAACTCATGGTATCATGGGACTGACTCCTAAACCCAAAGGCAGGCAATCTATGCTAAAGACCAGCAAAGCAAGCCAAACATCCAAACTTGATGAACAAAAGACCCATGCTGAATTGATTGCTGAATTACAACACTTACGCATGGAGAATGACATCTTAAAAAAGTTAGAAGCCTTGGAGCGTCAGCAAAGAAAAAGCAAATCATCATCAATAAAATCACAGTGATTGACGAGCTAAGGCAGATTTATCCATTAAAACAATTACTGACTTATCTTGGTGTTGCCAAAGCAACCTTTTATTATCACTTAAAGCAATTCAAGCAAAAGGATAAACATCAAGACATCAAAGATGCAATCAAAAAGATATATCACACCCATCAAGGCAGATATGGCTATCGCAGAATCACCCTTGCCTTAAAACAGTTAGGCTTTGTCATCAATCATAAAAAAGTGTGGCGACTGATGAACCAAATGGGACTGAAAGCACGGATTCGCTCTAAACGCAGATTTAGTGCTTATCAGGGTAAGGTGGGTAAAATCGCTGATAATGTACTCAAGCGTGATTTTAAAGCAGATCGACCCAACCAAAAATGGGCGACTGATGTCACTGAGTTTAAAGTGTTGGATAAACAAGGTAATGTCAAAAAGCTTTACTTGTCTCCCATCATGGATTTGTTTAATGGAGAAATTGTTAGCTATCAGATGCACAGTAGCCCAAATTATGGCTTGGTTGCCAAGATGCTTGATCAGGCACTAAAGCGACTGCAAGCAGATGATAATGCTGGCAACGATAGCAGCAAACCACAATTGATTCTGCATTCAGATCAAGGCTGGCACTACCAAATGCAAAATTATCAACAAACCTTAAAAGACAACAACATCATTCAAAGTATGTCAAGAAAGGGCAATTGCTTGGATAATGCGGTGATAGAAAGCTTCTTTGGCACATTAAAAGAAGAAATCTTCTTTCATGACAAACATCAAAGAAGATTTACCTCCATTGATGAGCTTAAACAAGCGATTGATGAGTACATCCATTACTACAATCATGATAGAATAAAGAGTAAACTAAAAGGACTAAGTCCTGTAAAATACAGGCGCTTAGTCCTTGATCAAACCACTTAATTTAAACCTAGTCCTTAATCTTAACTTTGTCTAAGATTTGGGGGTCGGTTCAAAACGGCAGGGATTTTGTGTTTTTGGTGATTAACCACCGAAGTCATCCAGTAGGATGTTTTCATCTTCGACGCCCAGTGATTTGAGCATTGAGATGACAGCGGCGTTCATCACCGGAGGTCCACACATATAGAACTCACAATCTTCAGGTGCTGGATGGTCTTTTAGATAGTTTTCATACAGCACATTGTGAATAAAGCCAGTGTAGCCTTCCCAGTTGTCTTCTGGTTGTGGGTCAGATAGAGCGACATGCCATTCGAAGTTGTCGAATTCAGCTGCCAATCCGTCATAATCTTCAACATAGAACATTTCACGCTTAGAACGCGCACCATACCAGAAGCTGATTTTGCGGTCTGATTTTAGGCGTTTTAGCTGGTCAAAGATGTGTGAACGCATCGGTGCCATACCTGCACCACCGCCGATAAATACCATCTCGGCTTTGGTGTCTTTGGCGAAGAACTCACCATAAGGGCCTGAAACGGTGATTTTATCACCTGGTTTTAGGCTAAAGACATACGATGACATCTTACCCGGTGGGATACCTTCTGGGCCGCGTGGTGGTGGACTTGCGATACGAATGTTGAACTTGATGATGCCTTTTTCTTCAGGGTAGTTCGCCATTGAATAGGCACGAATCACAGGCTCATCCACCTTAGAAGTATAACGCCATAGATTGAAATTATCCCAATCTTCATGATATTCAGGGGCGATATCGAAGTCCTTATAGTGTACAGTGTGCGGTGGTGCTTCTAGCTGTACATAGCCACCAGCACGGAATGGCACAACTTCACCTTCAGGAATCTTAAGGGTAAGCTCTTTGATGAATGTTGCGACATTGTCATTCGAGATGACTTCACATTCCCATTTTTTGACATCAAAGAACTCAGGATCGATCTCGATTTTCATGTCCTGCTTGACAGCGACCTGACACGCCAGACGCATACCATCACGGATTTCGCCTTGGGTGAAATGACCTTCTTCGGTCGGCAAGATATCGCCGCCACCGTCCACGACTTTACAACGGCACTGACCACAAGTGCCGCCACCACCGCAAGCAGACGATAGGAAAATACCTTCGTTTGCTAGGGTTTGTAGTAGTTTGCCACCAGCTTCAGTGGTGACACTGTTGTCAGGGTTGTCATTGATATTAATGGTAACTTTGCCAGTGCTTACCAATCGTGAGCGTGCCACCAAAATAACAGCAACTAAGCTCATGATGATGACGGTAAACATGGCAACGCCGCCAAATGCGGTACCAAATTCCATGATACTTTTCTCCTAATTGCTTATAGTGACATACCGCCGAATGACATAAAGCCAAGCGACATCAAGCCAACAGTGATAAAAGTAATGCCAAGACCACGAAGTGGGCCTGGGACATCTGAATATTTCAGCTTATCACGGATAGCCGCCAAACAAGCGATCGCCATCGCCCAACCAAAGCCTGAGCCGATGCCATACACGACTGATTCGCCGAAGTTGTAATCACGCTCAACCATGAACAGTACGCCACCCATGATCGCACAGTTTACGGTGATCAGTGGTAGGAATACGCCCAGTGCGTTGTACAGGCTTGGTACATATTTATCAAGGAACATTTCCATGATCTGTACCACCGCAGCGATCAGTGCGATGTAGCTTAGGAAGCCAAGGAAGCTTAGGTCGGTATTTGGATAACCTGCCCATGCTAATGCGCCATCTTTTAGTAGGTATTGGTATAGAAGGTTGTTCAGTGGTACGGTGATGCCCATAACCACAACCACCGCAATACCAAGGCTGATGGCGGTAGAGACTTTCTTAGAAATCGCAATGAAAGTACACATGCCCAAGAAGAAGGCAAGTGCCATGTTTTCAATGAAAACAGATGTAATAAATAGGCTAATATAGTGTCCCATTAGTGACCTCCCATGCCTTTAGATTGTGGCTTCATCACATATTCTGCTGGCTCTTGCTGATCTTTTTTCCAGATGCGGATGATCGCGATAAAAGCGGCAATCACGAAGAATGATGATGGTGGCAATAGCAATAGACCATTTGGTACATACCAGCCGCCATCAGTTGCTTTTTCAAGTAGAGTGATGCCAAACCAGCTGCCGTTACCGATGATTTCACGGATACTGGCAACGAACAGCAATACTGCAGAATAGCCTAGACCGTTACCAATACCATCTAGGAAGCTTGGGATTGGTGGGTTGCTCATTGCGAATGCTTCGGCACGACCCATAACGATACAGTTAGTGATGATCAGACCGACGAAGACCGATAGTGAGCGACTGATTTCGTAAGCAAACGCTTGCAGGATCTGATCGACCACGATAACAAGCGATGCGATGACAACCATCTGTACAATAATACGGATTGATGATGGGATTTTGTTACGGATAATCGAGATAAAAAAGCTTGAAAATGCCGTAACCAAGGTCAAAGCGATACACATGACCAAAGCGTTTGGTACGCTGGTTGTTACCGCAAGTGCCGAACAGATACCCAAGATTTGCAGGGCAATCGGGTTGTTGTTAAAAATCGGCGTCGTTAAGATGCTTTTGGTATCAGCCATGATTATGCTCCTTGACCAGAATCAGCGTTGCCTGCTTGTTTGAGATGATCCAAGAACGGCTTGTAGCCATTTTCACCCATCCAAAACTGCAGCAAATTATTCACACCACGAATGGTCAAAGTCGCACCACTGATACCGTCCACTTGACCTTCTTTGGCTGTACCGGCTTTGGTGACAGCCATCTTCATCGAACCATCTTCATTATAAAGCTGCTTGTCTACCCATAAGGCACGCCATGGCTCATCAGTGATGCGAGAGCCTAGGCCCGGGGTTTCTTTGTGTTGATAGAAGTTTACACCTTTGATGGTGTTTAGGTCTTTATCTAGGGTTAATAGACCGTAGATTTGACCCCATAGGCCCGCACCATGAATCGGCAGAACGATTTCTTCAACATTGCCATCAGCACCTTTGGCCAGATAGACTTTGCTGAATTTTGGCTTACCGCCGATACCTGCGATGTCATTTTCTAGTGAAGTAGATAGCTCTGGCGTGCGTGCAGCTTTGGCGACATCATAGCTATTAACATCACCTAGGCCAGCAGCGGCGATCTCTTCATCAGTGGCGTATGCACCAGTTTCTAGATTGACATAGCGTACATCAAAGCTAGCAAAACGCTCAGCAATCACCGAAGTTGAGTCGGTTTGTGGGTTGAATTTGCCAGCGGCGATTAGGATGTTTTTGTTCAGATCTTGGCGCGCGTTGTCTTGTTGCTTAGATTTCAGACCGACAGCAACTGCCGACACGAGCACCGAGCACACCAAACACAGGACTAACGCTGTGATGATGGTGCTTGCGTTACTATTTTTGGCTGACATTGCTTAATCTCCGTGCAGTTTGGCGTTTGATGTTGGCTTGAGTGACGAAGTAGTCAAACAGTGGCGCGAACAAGTTAGCAAACAAGATGGCAAGCATGATGCCTTCTGGGAATGCTGGGTTCACCACGCGGATGACGACCGTCATAAAGCCGATTAATAGACCATAGCACCAGCGACCAGTGTTGGTATGAGCAGCTGATACAGGGTCAGTTGCCATGAATACCGCACCGAACATAAAGCCACCGATGACCAAATGCCAATGAGCAGGTAGGCTCATCATTGGGTTTTCGCCGCCGATTAGGTTAAAGATGAACGCTGTGATGACAAGACCTGCCACCGAACCTGCAATCACGCGCCATGATGCAATACGCGTCCACAATAGACCGATCATACCGATCAAGATAGCAAGGGTAGAAACTTCACCGATTGAGCCTTGCATATTACCAAGGAATGCATCCATCCAAGTGATGGTGTTGCCATAGGCATCGACAAACTGCTCAGGGGTAACGCCCATTGCCGCAAGACCAAGTGGGGTTGCACCACTAAAGCCATCGACCGCAGTCCAAATCGCATCACCTGACATATAAGCAGGATAAGCAAAGTACAAGAAAGCACGGCCAGCTAGGGCAGGGTTTAGGAAGTTTTTACCAGTACCGCCAAACACTTCTTTGGCAACGACCACACCAAAGGTGATACCGATGGCAACTTGCCATAGCGGAATATCTGGTGGTAGTGATAGGGCAAATAGCACAGAAGTGACGAAGAAGCCTTCATTGACTTCATGGCCGCGCACCACAGCGAAGATGATTTCCCATAGGATACCGACGGCAAAGGTCACTGCATAGATTGGCAAAAATTGCATCGCGCCATAGACAAAACTTGCCCAAACGCTGTTTGGATCATAGCCTGCCATATCGGTGATGATGGTGCGCCAGCCTTCTGGGGTGATGCCCATAGATTGGATGGCGGTTAGGGCTTGGAAGCCGACATTGTACATACCCCAGAACATCACAGGGAAAGTACATAGCCAAACAGTAATCATGATACGCTTCAGGTCAATACCGTCACGCACATGAGATGCGCTGTAAGTCTGAGACGATGGCTGACGGAAAAAGGTGTCAAACATCTCAAACACAGCATAGTATTTCTCGTACTTGCCGCCTTTTGCAAAAGATGGCTCCATACGGTCAAAGATATTGTGAATGAACTTCATGGTTAGCCTTCCTGCTCAATACGGGTCAAGTTATCGCGCAAAATATCACCAAATTCATATTTACCTGGTGATACAAAGGTGCACAATGCCAAATCTTCTTCATCAAGCTCCAAAGCACCCAAATCCACTGCACTGATGATGTCTTCGACAATCAGCGCGCGCAGTAGCTGAGTTGGTAGGTAGTCTTGTGGCATGACAGTTTCGTACAAGCCGACTGGTACCATCGCACGCGGTGAGCCGTTGGTGCTGGTGGTGAAAGCGTATTTTTTGCCTTTGAAAAATTGCGAGATATAGATTGGCAATTTTGAAAAGCGATTCGCGCCTAGTGTAAAAAAGTGCATGGTTGGGCGTTCGCGACCTTCAGCTAGGGCTGAGACTTGGTTGTGGAAACGACCAAGGAATGCCAACGCACCAACTGCCTTACGACCTGACAGCACCGAGCCTGAGATCACACGGCTGTCTTCGTGGTTAAGCTCACCTGCGGTCAGTTCAGTCAAATCCGCACCGCGCGTGGTACGCACTAGGCGTGGATTGGTAACCACAGGGCCTGCCAAGCTGATTAGGCGTTCGGTGTGGATGCGACCTGTGGTAAATAGCTTACCGATGGCGATCACATCTTGATAATTGATCGTCCAAACTGTCGTGCCACGACCCAATGGGCGTAAGAAATGAATGTGCGTACCAGCATTCCCTGCTGGATGCACACCAGTGAAGCCTTGATAGATGGTTTCGTTGCCTTCTGCGGTTTTGCTCACTTTTTCTGGAGCGACATCACCGTGGCAGACGAAAGTCTTCGGGCTCAAAGTCGATAGCACTGCCAAGCCGTCATTGAACGCGGCGATCTCTTCGAACAAGACCAGTACAGGATCGACCGCCAATGGGTTGGTATCAGTGGCAGTGACAAAGATGGCATCTGGCACACTGTCGATCTCTGGGGTGCGGCTAAATGGGCGCGTGCGAAACGCTGTCCATTCACCAGAAGCCACCAGCTGCTCAACCACAGTTGCGCGATCCAATGAGCTCAAATCTTCAGGGCGATAGCCGTTAAAGGTGATTTCGTCGGTGGTGTGAGTATCACATGCGATGACAAGACTTTCAAAGACACGGCGTTCGCCACGATTGATGGCGACGACAGTACCACTGACAGGCGCGGTATATTTTACGCCTGCGCGCTTTTTGTCTTCGAACAGCACCTGACCTTTGACAACGACATCGCCTTCTTTCACCTGCATGGTTGGGCGCATACCGACATAATCGTAGCCGACAAGTGCAACCTTTGATGGCGTGTGTTCGCTAATTTGCTTGGATGGCTCGCCAGTAATCGGCAAATCCAAGCCTTTTTTGATGGTAATCATAAGCGGATACTTAAATTAAGACCAAAACACACCAGCACGGCAACACCAACAAAGGGCGTTGCAAAAATGGCTGGCTACCAAAAAATTTCCCAAAAACATCCAAAGCCATGCCAATGATGGCAATCGCTGATTTTGTCTAAAGGAAAAAAGCAAAAGTGTGAATTTGTGCGTCATTTCTTCGGCAATTTGTCATGCATCACATGAAAACCATTGCGTAAAAAATGTTGCGCAATGGTTGCTACAAAATGACAATTCACACGCTTAACCTACCAATTATACGCTAAAATGGTGAAAAATTATAGGGTTATCTGATAATAAGTTGCAAAATTTTGCGAAATTCTTCCCCGAATTTTTGCCAAAATCTCCAAAATTTATCACCAAATCACAGCGATTTACCCAAGTTTGAATGATTAATTTACCCCTTTGATAAGCTTGATGATGGTTAGTAAGGCGACAAAGCCCATCCAGATGCTTGATACTTGGTTGAATTTGGCTACAAGATTGGTTACAATGCCAAGGTTTTGTTGTCAAATTTAAGGATTGACCATGTCTATGCTGATTATTCCTGCCATCGATCTAAAAGATGGAAAATGTGTGCGACTTAAGCAAGGCCGTATGGAAGATGATACCGTATTTAGCGATGACCCTGTCGCGATGGCGAGTCAATGGGTAGCACAAGGTGCGCGCCGTCTGCATTTGGTGGATCTAAACGGTGCATTTGATGGCGTGCCTGCGCATAAAGATGTGGTCACTCAGATCGCCAAAGCGCATCCGACGCTGCCGATTCAGCTGGGCGGCGGTGTGCGTAGTCTTAGCACGATTGAGCATTATCTAGACGCAGGGCTGACCTATATCATCATCGGCACAAAGGCGGTCGAAGAGCCTGAATTTGTGGAGCTTGCCTGCCGTGAGTTTGCAGGGCATATCATCGTCGGTATCGACGCCAAAGATGGCATGGTGGCGACGCATGGCTGGGCGAATGTCACCGATGTCAAGGCGACCGAGCTTGCCAAACGCTTCGCTGATGCTGGCGTGTCAAGCATCGTCTATACCGACATCGCCAAAGATGGCATGATGCAGGGTGTGAATATCGAGCAGACTGTAGAGCTGGCTCGTTTTAGTGGCTTACCTGTGATTGCATCAGGTGGCGTGACCAATTTAGATGACATTAATGCACTAAAGCCTTATAGTCAATATCTACTCGGTGCGATTACAGGCCGTGCGATCTATGAAGGGACGCTGGATTTGGCAGCGGCACAGAAGTTGTTGGATGCGTGATTCTTAATCACATTCACCAAATCCCAAATACCCCAATGCGATACTTAATAAAGTAGCGGTTGGGGTGTTTTCATAACTAGAAATTAAAGTAAGTAGCAATAATAATTAACAAAAGATTTAATAATGATTACTTGAAGTATACATAGATATGTTATAAGCTAAAAATATCAACTGGAACATTTCCTAAACCTAAACAAGGAGTAGTTATGAAAAAACGCATCATCTTTTCTATGATATCTGCTTTGCTGTGTGGTTCGGCATTTGCTAATTCAAATATTGAACTTCATCCGCTTGCGGTTGAAAGTTATGTCAAAGAGTTCAATGTTTCAACCGAAGAAGCACAAAAAACGCCTGCGTATCATGTCGCAGACTGACGAAATTGTTACCAAAATCAATCGTGAATTTGGCGATAGTATCGCAAGTATTTTTTATAAAAACGAACAAGATTTTAAAATGGTGATTAGAACCATTAAAAAAGGTAATACACAAAATCAAATTACCAAATTAGCAGCAGAAATTTCAAAAGAGTATGGATTGCCGATCGAAGTAATCGCCAATCACCCAAGAAACTTTAAATCTGTTCAGAATATTATTACCAACCAATACAGTAGAATCTCTCGCCAATATCCAAGTTTACAGATGATTGGTTATAATCCTGAGCATGATGCCATTTCATTGGCGTTTTATGAACCTGATGCAACCCAAAGACAAAATATCAGCACGCAATTTGCCAAGCTATCAGGTATGGATACCATTATTGAATTTTTGGATCAGCCAATGACACAGACTTCATTAACCGATGAAGTGGTTGGCGGTGGTGCATTGGCTTATTCAGCTACCAATACATCAGGCTGTACGGCAGGCTTTATTGGCACGATGAATGGGCGTAATGGCTTTATTACTGCGACGCATTGTATCACAAGTCCACCGCCTACGCATTATGTCAATCGCTTTGGCACCAAATACGCACTAGGTACGCCGATCACTGATAAGTCCATCTATCATGAAGTGTCTTTTGTTCCTGTAAATAATGGAAAAATGTTGGGCGAAGTATATCAATATTTATCAGCTCGGGGTGTTAATCAAACTTATCGCGACAATATGAAAATCACAGGCTTAGGGGTAGTAAATACAGGCAATGCCTATACCGCCGGTGATGTTGGGAGATTGCAGTTGTGCCATATCGGTCAAACAACTGGGTTTAGCTGTGGTACGGTGGCAGCTGTTAATGTTGGTGGTGGGGGTTGCAATGCGACCATATCAGGAAACGATCATAGAGCTTGTGCATCAACATTCATAAATGTGGCAGGTTCTTCACTGCAGGTTCAAAAAGGAGATAGTGGCGGACCTTTCTTTGATGCTAGTGGTAAAGCTTATGGTTTAGCTAGTGCTGGCGTTGGTAATTCAACAACTGTCACGCCGATTCGTTATATTGCTCAAGCAGGTTTTCAGCTTAAGCTAGGGAGCTAAGTTATGAAAAAATTTTTACCTCTCATATTAATACTATTTACCATCGGTTGTGCGTCCACACAGCAGATTGCTCAAGTAAGTCAATCAACTGAAATGATGAAATTAACAGCAGAACCTATTAAAACACAGCTCTTATATTATTGGGTGCACCCACAAAATCCTGTGCAAATGCTCAGAGTGGTGGCAGGTAAGTTTTATTGGGAAAACGGCTGTATTTACTTATTGCAAGATGGCAAGAAATTCACTGCCCAATTTCCAGAACTGCCCAAAGATAGCGTTGTGTGGAATGAGCAGCGCCGCACTTTGACACTAAAAAACGCCAATAATTTATCTGAAAGTGTGGAATTTCAGATGGGTGATGTTATTTATACCAATGGTTATTATTCTGCTTATACGGCAGAAAAAATTGCCAATACGGATGAGCGGGATAGAAAGTGCTTATCACCAGATGGTATGGCAAACATCGGCACACTTAGTATTGAAAAACTTTAAAATCTAAGCTTATCAAGGATGATTATGAAAAAACTCCTAACACTCACTCTAGCACTATTTACCATTGGCTGTGCAACCACGCAGCCGATCACTCAAGTATCGCAACAAACCAGTCAACCTGTCGCACCGACAGCCAAACCAGTCAAAACACATATCATGTATTATTGGGTGGATCCTAAGTCTCAAGCTCAGGATTTGATGGATATTCGTGGTCAATTTTATTGGCAAAAAGGTTGTTTGTATTTGGTCAATCAATACGGTAAATATGCAGCAATGTTTCCAGAGTATCCTAAAGAAGCTGTTCAATGGGATGAAGTTAATAAAATATTGATATTAACCAATAAAGACAAAGAACCTAAGCAATTTGTCTTTAAAATGGGCGATGGTATTGTATCCAACGGTCAATATTATGCTTATAAAAATATCTCATGGCATACCAAAACAGCTGATGATATCAAATGCATCCTTCATCAAGATGGTGTCGTGCATATTGGCACAATTGATATTGAAAAATATGATATGTCGGATAAACAGTGATATGAAAAAATCATTGCTATTTGCGCTAACTTTATCAATGGTTGGCTGTACAACAACAAAACAACCAACTATCCCAACCATTACACAAGCACCTGCCATAACCAACATCCTATATTATGATGTTGATCCTGTGCATATGGGGCAGGCTACGGCGGTAGTTGTTGGTAGATTTGCATGGGAAGATGGGTGTATTTATTTGGTAACTGATGATTATAAAAGAACAGCCATGTTTCCAAAATTACCTGAAAATAGCGTTTCATGGAACGAAACTGAGAAGGTTTTGGTATTGAGAAATGCTGATGATTTAACCAAAGAGTTTGAATTTAAGATGGGTGATGGCATCAATACCAATGGACACAGAATTGCCTACAGCACCGCTTTGGCAAATTCTTTCAATGAGATAGATAGGAAGTGTTTATCAAAAGATGGAGTAGCTTTTGTGGGTACTTTTAGCATAGATAAATATTAATAAGTTATCATCAAGGATTGATATGAAAAAACTTATCCCACCCATCCTAGCTCTAGCCATCACTGGCTGTGTTTCAACTGCACAGCCAGTAAAACAGCCTACGGTAGAGCAGCCTGCAGTAGAACCCATTAAAACACACATCATGTATTACTGGGTGGATCCGATCACTCAAGGGCAACATATCCCTACGATATCTGGGGAGTTTTATTGGAAGGACGGTTGTCTGTATTTATTGAATCAGCATGGTAAGCTTGCTGCTAGATTTCCTGAATTTCCAAAAGATGATATACAGTGGAATGAGCAGGACAAAACCCTGACCATAGCTAATAAAGACAGACCACCAAAACAGTTTACCTTTAAGATGGGTGATGTTATCTATACAAATGGTGGGAGCTTTCGTTATGAAGATATTCTTGTGGATCGATTTATGGAAGATAAAAGCCCTGAAGATATTAAATGTCTTACATCAGCAGTTGGTGTAGCAGATCTTGGCACAATCAGTATTGTAAAATATGATATGTCGGATAAACGATAATATGAAAATACTAAATTTACCATCATAATGACCTAAAATTACACCCCAGATCCATACAGATTTGGGGTGTATTATTTTAAAATCATTTACCAATTAATGATGGCTATGTTCGCTATGATTACTATGATCGCTGTGCGAATTATGGTCCATTGTATCGTGGTTGGCATGTGTTGTGCTGTGTGTGCCATGATCGCTATGACCGCCATGACCGCCGTGCATCGCTTGCATGATCGGCGAGCCAAAGGCAATCGCAAGCCCTGAGATCAGCAGAATTGCGCCGCTGAATTTGCGTAGATGAAAATTGGCAATCTTTGAGCGCAACCAATGGATCAGCGAGCCTGTAGCAAGCAGCATTGGCAAAGTCCCTAGCCAAAAAAACACCATAAAACCTGCCGCGCTAAGCCCAATCTGCTGATCGGCAGACAGGCTCAATGCCACACCAAGCGCACCATAGACCAAGCCGCAAGGCAAAAAGCCCCATAATAAACCTGCCGCTACCGCCTTAGGTAGATTATCCATTGGCAGTACTTTGGCGCGGATGGGTGCTAGGGTATTCCACAGTCCCAAGCCTGCTTTTTCTAAGCGATTAAGTACTGGCACGCCAAGTATGAGCAGTGCAGCGAAAACAAGCGCGCCACCGAGCAGATACTTAGGGATGTTGCCATTTGTCATCAGTGGCGATAGGATTTCTTGCCCCAGTAGTGATGCGATAACGCCTAAAATCAGATAGCTGCCCAAGCGTCCCAGATGATAGCCTGCCATCAGTAGGGCTTTTTTGGCAGGGGATTGGCTCTGCATCGATAAGCTAAACGCCGCGACGATACCGCCACACATCCCAAGACAGTGCGGCGAGCCAAGCAAGCCCATGCTCAGGGCTGCAAAAACCAGTACAATACTCATCACTTCTCTCGGCTGTCATTGGTGGCATTGATCTTGCGGCGCGCTTGGCGATCGTCAAGGATGATCTGCTCAGGGGCATTGTCCAAATCTTCAAATTGGTTGGATTTCACCGCATAATAAATCGCCCAAATCGCCACCACGAACAGCATCAGGCTCAAAGGGATTAACAGATAAATGCTTAGCATGACACACTCATCCCAAAAAGCCTTATTGTACCAAAAATCCCTTATTAATTAAAGGCACAGCCAAGTATTGCACAAAAAATCATCAGTTGTAATGTCTTAATTTTAAGACTTAAATTTCACCATCTAAAGTCACGACATACAGCTGACCGCCACTTGCTCATCAGATAGTGCCATGCGTGTATCATTGGCAGTCGAGATGGGGTTTGATTGATAAGGATTTTTTAATAATTCAAACAGCCTTTTGACTTCGCTAAAGTCATCCATCAGTGCCAAATCAATCGCCTTTTGTGCCATGTGGTTACGCAGAATATAGACAGGATTGGCGTGCTGTAATTGTGCGATGGTATCAGCTTTACTCTGCACATTTTTTACTAAGCATGATAAATATCTCTGCTGCCATTCGTGCCATTGATGGTGATGCGCGTGTGGTAGTAGGCTTAAGGTGAATTGGCTGAGCAATTTGTATTCATGTGCATGATTTTTATCAGTATTTTCAAGGTTTTGATCGCCATTTACTACCGCGATCAAGGCGCGAAAACCGTTGGTATAATCCAGTTTATGCTGTTGTAATATCTCCAAAAATTCAAAAGCAAGATGCAGCCTATCGTCGGTATCATCAAGTGGCTTGTCGTCTGGTATAACAAACCCAAGCTTGCCAAGCAGTCCGCGATAGTAGCTGTCGGTTAGGGTGTTTTCATAATCATTCAAGGCGTTATCAATCTCGGATTGACTGACCAATTGTCCAAATTTTCTAAATACTGTTGCCAAATTCCAATGCCCGATCATCGGCTGATTTTGGTAAGTGTATCTGCCTGTGTGATCAGAGTGATTGTTAATCCATGCAGGGTGAAAACCTTCCATAAAGCCATAAGGTCCAAAGTCCAGCGTCGTGCCTGTGATGTTGAGATTATCTGTATTCATCACCCCATGGCTAAAGCCGACAAGCTGCCAGCATACGATCATCTGCGCGGTATTGCGAGCGATGGCAGAGAGTAGGGCTGCGACATCGGTTGTGTCATTATCGCAGAGTGTGGGATAGTAGCTTTGGGCGATTTTATGAACAAAATCTGTAAAATAATCAGGTGCATACATCGCCACCCATTCAAAATGTCCAAGTCGCACATGGCAGTCGCTGACGCGCAATAATGCCGCGCTGCGCTCAAAATACTCACGGCGAATCTGCGTATCCGACACCACAAAGCCGATGGCATCGGATGACGGCACGCCAAGATGATTGAGCGCATGACCGCCAAGCAGCTCACGCACGGTGCTTGCAATCATCGCGCGCCCATCACCGTGGCGAGAATAGGGCGTGCGACCTGCGCCTTTTAGGTGTAGATCGGTCAGTTTGCCATCATCATCCTGCAGCTGTGCGATCAGCAGACCGCGCCCATCGCCAAGCTGACCTGCCCACTGTCCGAACTGATGCCCAGCATATGCCATAGCAATCGGCTGTAATCCATGTGGTGTAAGTTTTGCTAAAGGTTCAAGCCGTCCGCTGATGACATCCGTCCATTCACTATCATTGAGCGCACCCAAGCCAAGCTTTTTAATCAAAGCGTGATTGAGCAGCCCAAGCTTGGGGTTGTCAAGCGGCTGTGGTGCGATGTGGCGATACAGGCGATCGTCGTGTTTGAGATAGTCGGTGGTAAATTTCATAGCAAATCCAGTGTGGCTTTTGGCTTATTATAACAACGATACCGCCCAAAAAGAAAACCCTTTATCAACAGCGATAAAGGGTGGAGAAAGATGTACGCAAATGCTTTTATGCTTTGGCAGTTTTGCCTTTTAGCTGCATAATGGCTTGCTCAATGCGCGCGCTGTGGGCTAGGATTTTGGCTTCCACTTCAGCAAATTGCGCTTTTAATTTCTCATCAGCTTCGTGCAGGCGATTGGCGAATTCTGCTTTTTTCAACTCAATGGCTTGGGCTTTGAGTGCGTGCCATTCTTCGACGGTTTTGGTGAATTCATCATATTCAGCTGTGATGCGATCTTTGAATGCGCTTAGGCGATCATCCAAGGTCAGCTCACCGCCTTTAGCGATGCGTTCTTGGGCGCGCTTGAACTGCATGGTGACTTCGGCGTGCTTGATGGTCAGATTGTCCACGCGTTTTAGATCTGATGCCAGACCGATTTTTGACAAAATGGCGATGAACCATTTGGTCGGATCATATTGCCACCATTTGACACCATTGCGATAGTCGTATTGGAAATAGTGATGGTAATTGTGATAACCTTCGCCCCAAGTCACGATCGCAAGCAGACCATTGTCGCGCGCGGTATTGGTATCGGTATAAGGACGCGTGCCGAACATATGGCACAGTGAATTAATAAAGAAAGTGAAATGATGGGTCAGCACCAGACGCAACAAGCCTGCGATCAAGAAAGTGCCAAGCATATCACCTGTAATTAAGCCTGCGATGCCGACGACGATCAGGTTTGTCGCAACCACCCAAAAACCATAGTATTTATGCTGCAAGGTCAGTACTTTGTCTTTTTTTAGATCGGGGATGTTTTTATAATCGTATTGACCGCTTGGATATTTGCGTAGCATCCAATCCATGTGACTAAACCAAAAACCACGGCGCGCTGAGTACGGATCTTCATATTCATCATCGACATGGCGGTGGTGGGTGCGATGACCTGAGCACCAGTCGAAAGCTGAGCTTTGGATCGCTAAAGTTGCACCCAAGAGCAAGAAATATTTGACAATCGGATGTGCATCATAAGCCTTGTGCGCCCACAGACGATGGTAGCCTGCGGTGATTGACAGTCCTGTCCATGCCATAAAGAAAGCAAATGCCGTCCAAACAGCAGGATTGACGCCATGCGTCCACAGATACCACGGCACCAGCACGATGGCAAGAATAGGGGTTGATAAAAGCACAATAGCAGGCACCCAGTTGATGGGTGGATTTTTAAAGGCTTCAGGATTGCGTTCGATACTCATAAACGATGGATATCCTATAAAATAAGCGGACAAGCCGATGTGAAGCTGCGAAATTGCATTCCAAATGGTTTGTAAAAATAGCGGCACTTATGCCGAAATATTTGAAAATCGATACCGAAGCAAACCTAATA
Source organism: Moraxella sp. FZLJ2109 (assembly GCF_024296965.1). NCBI lineage: Bacteria > Pseudomonadati > Pseudomonadota > Gammaproteobacteria > Moraxellales > Moraxellaceae > Moraxella > Moraxella sp. FZLJ2109. The sequence goes on along the minus strand of NZ_CP101112.1, from coordinate 362,138 downwards.
ATGGCAAAGCTTGGCATAAGATTTTGGGCATAAATTTCGCACTGATTTATGCTATCACAATTTTGGCAAAATGTGAACAAATATTCACAAATTTTTATGGTGAAATTGTAACTTTGTTACAAATTATCCACGCTCTAAAATTGGCAGAATTGGGGTGTCATTACTAAATATTATATTCAGTATTTGCCGCTTGCTTATGCAAAAAGTACTGCAGGATATTGGCTAGGTTTGCTATAATTAGGCGAATTTTGAATGGAAAAAACGATCATGAGCAATCGTAAGCAGCAATATGAAGAACGGGAAATTCGCATTTTGCAGACCGCAGAGCAGTTGCTCTTGGACTCGGGCGAAGGGGATTTGACACTGGACAGTCTTGCCATGCAGCTTGACCTTGCCAAGGGGACGCTGTATAAGCACTTTGCCAGTAAAGATGAGCTTTTGATGCGGATCTTGATTGATTTTGAAAAACGCAAATTTATGATGAATGATGTCGATGATGGCGCAGGGGCAGGCGTGGCGCGTTTGGTGCTGCAGCTACTGAATTTGCCACATCGTGCGGTCTTGTTCAACCAAATTGAAGAGCGGCTGTCATCGACGGCATCAGGGCTGAACAAGCTATTTGGCGAACTGTATCAAGTGCGCAAAGAGCGTATGGCACGAGTTGCTAAGATTGCTGAGACTTATCTGACCGAACAAAACAGCGGCATGACCACGCGTGATTATCTTGCGACCATCTATGCGGTGGGGCAAGGCGGCGCAAGTCTGCTAAATTCCACCTTTTATCAGCGTTATCTGGGTCGCCGTGATACGCTGAAGCAGGCATTGGTGCGGCAGATTTTAGACTTACCAAGACTGTATCCAAAAGATACTACAAGCGATGAGCAAGATGAACAAAATGCCAAATTCAGCACACAACTAAAGCAGCAGATCGTTGATTTGGAAGATTTTGCAGATTTGATCGGTGCGCGTGTTGAGATGAGTGTTTAAGCAGGTTGATCATTGATAAAACCAAGCGGTTGTATGATTGCTTGGTTTTTTTATATGCAAATGCTTATCCAATAAAATATCCCCACCGATGTCGATGGGGATATGTCGTGTGTATTAATGATTGATCAATTACACATCTTCTTCACGGTACTGTGGCACTGGTGCTTTAAAGCCGCGAGTTTTCACACCCAACCACACAAAGCCCAACGCTGCCCAGAATAGACCAACACTGAAGGTGGTGCTATCGACTTCTAGCCACATTAGGAAGATGGCGATGAAGCCTAGTGCAGGGACGATGACATAGCTGAAAATTTCTTTGAAATTATTCACGCGCTTGTCACGGATTGCATAGCGGAAGATAACTGATAGGTTTACAAAGCTAAACGCAGTCAAAGCACCGAAGCTGATTAGGTTGACAACTGTTTCTAGGCTGATGAAACCAGCGGTCAAAGCGATCGCACCTGCAATCAGAACATTGTTCACAGGGGTGAAGAAACGCGGGCTGATTTGACCGAAGATTTTTTTGCTGATGACGCCGTCACGACCCATGACATACATCAGACGCGATACACCCGCGTGTGCTGAGATACCAGATGCCATGACCGTCACGATCGCAAAGCCCAATACCGCTGCTTGGAATGCAGAACCACCGACCAATAGCAAGATCTCAGCTTGAGTCTCATCCACCGCTTCAAAGTAGATTGAAGGATCGCTTGGTAGGAAGGTTTGCATAAAATACGCACTGATGATAAAGATGATACCAGCGATCAAAGTCGTCCAGATCATGGCTTTTGGCAGAGTATTTTTTACATCTTTGGTTTCTTCAGCTAGGCTTGAGATTGAGTCAAAACCTGTGAATGAGAAACATAGGATGGTCGCACCTGTGATCAGTGCGCCAACAGAAGTCATTTCATCCCAAAATGGTTTTAGACTCCATAGCTCATAAGCATTTTCTGCCAATGTGCCATCAGCGTGCACGCCGATACTTAGCTTGCTGTAGATCAGATAGGTAAATACAGCGATGACCAAGACCTGTACAAGGACGATCCAGCTGTTGAAATACGCCACCACTTTTGAGCCAAAAATATTCACGCCCGTCATCAATGCTGTCAAGCCAATGACCCACACCCAGTGGTTTACTGATGGGAACAGGGCTTCTAGGTACAGCACCGCAAGGATGATGTTTACCATTGGTGATAGCAGATAGTCAAGCCAAGATGACCAACCCACCATGAAACCCATCGATGGATTGATGGCTTTTTGGGTATAGGTATAAGCAGAACCTGATGATGGATAGGCACGGATCATATGACCGTAGCTGATCGAAGTCAAAAGGATTGCAATCAAGGCAAACAGATACGACATTGGCACATGACCGCCACTGTCACGAGAGACCATACCAAAGGTATCAAATAGGGTCATCGGCTGGATATAGGCAAGACCAATGATAATGACATGCCATAGTCCAAGATTTCGCTTCAATTTAGCGATGTTCGGGGTAGGTGAAGTATTCAACGATGGTATTCCTTTTAAGTGTGCAAAATGCAGCCAACACAAAAGAGAACTACAGCTTCATCGTATCAAACGCAATCGTTTGAATTTGGTTCGATTAGGCTATCTGCTCCAAGAATTAAAAAAAGTTTAGGGGTTGAAAAAATGGGTATTAAAATTGCTGATTTGTAACAACATTCAATACCCATGTAAGTTCGTGTGAATTTTAGCCCAAAAAAAGTGATTTGTCAGCAAGTTTTTTTGGCGATTTGCGAATTTTTCATCCATTTTGGCAAATTATTTTGTAAAAATTGATGAAAAATTACCCAATGTGGTGTTTTGGTCAATTATCCACCCTTTAAGGTCAGTCCACGACCGCCATCGACCGCCAAGATTTGCCCTGTGACATAGCGACTGTTTGCCAAAAACACCACCGCATCGGCGATGTCTTCGGGCGTGCCGATACATTTGAGCGGTACAGAGTCGGTGAGAATGGCTTGGGTTTGGCTGTTAAGTTCTGGATTTTGGTCATGATCAGGGAAAATATTCACCCCCGGTGCGACGCCATTGATGCGAATATCAGGCGCAAATTCCAATGCAAGGCTTTGCACCATCATGCGATGCGCTGCCTTTGCCATGTTATAAATCGGATAGCCGACAAAGGGCTTGGCATCGGCATGAATGTCAAGCAGGCTTATGATCGTGCCGTGATTTTTCTTAAGTTCATCTTGAAAAACTGTGCTTAAAAACAGCGGCGCTTTGGCATTGGTCAAGAACAAATCATCCCAATCTTGATACAGTGTATCAATCTTGCCACCCAAATCACTGGCATAAAAGCTCGATGCATTATGCACAAGCACATCAATGCGCCCAAACAGATCAAGGCAAGCATCTTTAAACGCCATAAGCGTAGCTTTATCATTAGCCATTGTTAAGCTTGACTGGATGATTTTTGCAGAATTGGGGCGGATGCTATTGAGTGTATCGGCAAGTGTGATAGCGTCTGCTTGGCTGAGATGATAATGGATAATCACCGTATAGCCATTGGTGTGTAAGGCAGTGGTGATGGCAGCACCAATGCGTTTTGCACCGCCTGTGATTAGGGCAACTTTTGGGGCTTTGTCGGTATTTGTGCATGCCATCGTGTTGGTTGGTTTTGTCATGATATTAAAAAATACTTAAAGAATTTGCCATTTGAAAATTACCCAATAACCCGAGCAATGCCTGTTTTCTTAGGCGTGATAATTCATCGCCAATGGCTTTGCCTGTCAAGTTTGGATCGATATTTGCCATGCTAATGGTTTGATAACGCGTGATGACATCATTCAGCCACGCCTTTGGATAAGCCATTGATTTATTTTGATAAATTTCACAAGCATTATACAGCGACATCAGCAGGGTATCATCTTTATGAGCTTTGGTATGTTCGATGACGGTGAATAACTGTTCAGCGGTGATATTCGGTAAGTTTAGTAAAACTTGATGATAATTTACAAATGCATGAATAAACTGGCTGATGGCTTTTGGGGCATTAAGTCGTGTCAGGCAGTCATTGAGCTCATTGGTATCATCAAGGATAGAAAGTAGCATGGCAAAGCGAGTGGCAAGTGAGCCATCTGAGCGACAAGCGTTTTGCAGTCTTGTCATCATGGCTTGATAAACTTCATCATCTGCCAATCGCTTAGCAAGTATCGGTAGGATATGCACCAAAATCCCAAGCTGATGTAAGCAATCGATAAAATAAAAACCGTGCGGCTCGCCCATCGCTCGTGATGTCTCTTGCCAAATGCGTTCACGGCTTAAGTGTGATAGTTCTCCTTGATTGGCGATGTGCTGCATGAGCGCCTGAGTGTCATCATGAATGACAAAACCCAGTGGGGCAAAGCGGGCATAAAACCGCGCCACGCGTAGCACGCGCAAAGGATCTTCGCTAAAGGCAGGGCTGACATGGCGCAAGATTTTGGCATGTAAATCCGCCACGCCACCATAAAAATCCGCCACTTCGCCAGTTTTTGGCGTATCGTCAAATAAGCCATTGACTTCTATGGCGAGTGCATTGATGGTAAGATCGCGACGAATTAGATCGTCTTCAAGCGTGACATCAGGGCTTGCGTGTACACTAAAGGCGGTGTGACCTGTGCCTGATTTGCGTTCAAGGCGCGCTAGGGCGTATTCTGCGTGCGTGTGTGGGTGTAAAAATACGGGAAAATCGACACCGACTTGGCTAAAGCCTTGATCAATAAGCATCTTAGCATCTGCGCCCACGACCATAAAGTCCTTATCTTTAATGGGTAAGCCCAAAAGACTATCGCGCACCGCACCACCGACCAAATATACTTGCATTATAGTAATTATCCAAGGAATAAAGATTATTGTCCAAAATAGCTTGGATTTACTATAACAAGATTTGGCAAAATTGCAAATGTTTCAGATATATTTGGCATAAAAAATGCCAACCTTTCGGCTGGCATTTGATGCAGGCATGTGGGTTATTGCGCTGCTTTTTGTGCATCGGTGACGGCAACGGCAGTCATATTGACAATGCGGCGCGCTGTCGATGATGGCACTAGGATATGTACAGGCTTATCTGCACCAAGCAGGACAGGGCCGATGGCTGCTGAACCTGTGGCTGCCTTGATTAGGTTAAAGGCAATGTTGGCAGAGTCTAGTGTCGGCATGATCAGCAGGTTCGCTGAGCCGTTTAGCGTGCTGAATGGGTGATTTTCTTCGCGTAGGCGAGCATCCAGCGCGGTATCGCCATGCATTTCACCATCAAATTCAAAGTCCACATTCATCTTGGTCAATAGCTCATAGACACGGCGCATTTTCACTGCCGATTCTTTGCTAGAAGTGCCAAAGTCAGAGTGCGACAGCAGGGCGACGCGTGGCTCTACACCAAAGCGACGCACGCTTTCGGCGGCAAGTACGGTCATCTCAGCCAGCTGTTCAGCGGTTGGATCTTCGTGGATGTACGGATCGGCGATGAATAGCGTGCGGTTTTGCATGATGACACCGCTCATGGCGTAGTAGTCGCTCACACCTTCACGCTTACCGATGACGCGGCGGATGTAATTCAGATGCAGATCATAATAACCGAAAGTACCACATAGCATACCATCAGCATCGCCCATTTCAACCATCATTGCGCTCAGTAGCGAGCTCTTACGGCGCATATCACGGCGCGCCAACTCTTCTGAGATGCCTAGGCGTTGGTTGTTTTTTAGGTAATGTTGGCAATATTCTTCGTGTTTTGGATTGTTGTTCAAATCCACGACTTCGATATTCTCGCCAAGTGTCAGACGCAGACCCAGCGTATCGATCTGTGCTTGGATGACATCGGGGCGACCGACCAAGATTGGCTTAGCCATGTTTTCATCGACGACGACCTGTACAGCGCGCAGGACATTTGGATCTTCACCTTCAGCATAGACGATGCGTTTTGGATCGCGTTTGGCTTGGGTGAAGACAGGTTTCATCGCCAAGGCTGAGTTATAGACAAACTCAGACAGCTTTTGACGATAAGCATCAAAGTCTTCGATTGGCAATGTCGCAACACCCGAATCCATCGCAGCTTTTGCTACTGCTGGCGCAATCTCAAGGATCAAATTTGGCTCAAGTGGACCAGGGATTAGGTAATCACGACCAAAGCTTGCGCCTGCGTTTTTGCTCTTTTCGGTCTCTGAGACTGACACTTCAGTGTGTGCCATTGCTGCGATGGCATGGACACACGCGATTTTCATCTCTTCATTGACGATGGTTGCACCCACATCCAATGCACCGCGGAAGATGTATGGAAAGCACAGCGCGTTATTCACTTGGTTTGGATAGTCAGAGCGACCTGTTGCCATGATGACATCTGAGCGAGCGGCATGAGCAAGCTCTGGCATGATCTCAGGGGTTGGGTTGGCTAGGGCAAAGATAATCGGATCTTTTGCCATGCGCTTGACCATGTCTTGGGTCAGCACACCAGGGCCTGACAGACCCAAGAAGAAGTCTGCATCACCGATGACTTCATCAAGGGTGGTTGCGTCGGTATCTTGGGCGAAGCGTTGTTTTGATTCGTCCAGATTTTCACGGCGAGTGGTGACGACACCGCGAGAGTCTAGCACATAGATGTTTGAGCGAGTAACGCCAAGCGCGATGATCAGCTCAAGGCAGCTGATGGCTGCTGCGCCTGCGCCTGAACAGACGACTTTGATGTCGGCGATGTTTTTATTGACGATTTTCAGGGCGTTCAATAGGGCGGCGGCGGCGATGATTGCAGTGCCGTGCTGATCGTCGTGGAACACAGGAATGTTCATGCGCTCGCGCAGTTCACGCTCGATCTTGAAGCATTCTGGCGCTTTGATATCTTCTAGGTTGATACCGCCAAAAGTCGGCTCAAGGCTTGCTACCGCTTCGATGAATTTATCAGGATCGTTTTGGTTGATTTCGATGTCAAATACATCGATGCCGGCGAATTTTTTGAACAATACGCCTTTACCTTCCATCACAGGCTTAGATGCCAGAGCACCGATATTACCCAAGCCAAGTACCGCAGTACCGTTGGTGATGACGCCGACCAGGTTGTTGCGCGCGGTGTATTTGGCAGCAAGTTTTGGGTCTTTTTCGATTTCAAGACATGGTACTGCCACACCTGGTGAATACGCTAGGGCAAGGTCGCGTTGGTTGGCGATTTGCTTGGTTGGGGTGACAGAGATTTTACCTGGGCGTGGATGCTCATGGTAATGTAGGGCAGCTTGCTCGAACTGCTGTTTTTGCAGCTGCGCGTCGGTGATCGCGGTATCGTTTTCGATGGTCATAATAAAATCCGTCTTTTGTTGTGTTTGCTTGGCAAACTTTGGTTGAGATAATTTGGTTGAAATAAATTGTATAATGATTTTGCTATTTTAACATGATTTTGGCGTGCTTAAACGCTATTTTGCATAAAAAAATGTAGGTACGATGCCAAATATCGGTTTGGCTTATTTGGCATATCAAATAGCTTATCAAATCATCATTCTGCCAGCATTCGTGCGGCATCAAGCGCAAAATAAGTTAAGATGCCATCACATCCTGCACGACGAAAACTGATTAGACTTTCTAAGATCACCGCATCGGTCAGCCAGCCGTTTTGGATCGCTGCCATGTGCATGGCATACTCGCCCGAGACTTGATAAGCAAAAGTCGGCACACCAAATGTGTCTTTGACTTCGCGCGCGACATCTAGGTATGGCTGACCAGGCTTGACCATCACCATATCGGCGCCTTCGGCGATGTCAAGTGCAACTTCGTGCAAGGCTTCGGCGCGGTTGGCAGGGTCCATTTGGTATTGTTTTTTATGACCTTTTAGATTGCCCGATGAGCCGACGGCATCGCGAAATGGGCCATAATATGCTGATGCGTATTTGGCAGAATATGCCATGATTGAAGTATTGACAAAGCCTTCGGATTCTAGTGCATCCCGCATGGCACGAATACGTCCATCCATCATATCGCTTGGGCTGATGACATCGGCGCCAGCGCGTGCATGGGCAAGAGTTTGCTTGACCAGAGCATCGGTGGTGATGTCGTTTAGCACATAGCCTGTCTCATCGATGATGCCATCTTGACCGTGCGTGGTATAAGGATCAAGTGCGACATCAGTCATGACGATCATCTCAGGTGCAGCGTCTTTGATGGCTTTGACGGCGCGTACCGCTAGGGTGTCTGGATGATAAGCGTCTTGACCATCAGCACTCTTAAGACTAGGATCAACCACAGGGAAAATGTCAATCATGCGCACGCCAGCGGCATACAGTTCACGCACATAGCCGATCAATAAATCAATCGAATAGCGATAGACATTGGGCATACTTGCGATGGCTTGCTGCTGGTTCGTGCCTTCGATGACAAAGACAGGGGCGATCAGATGGCACGGTGCAAGATGTGTCTCGCGCACCATTTCGCGAATACCATCTGAGACGCGCATACGGCGCAGGCGTGTGTGTGGAAAACTGCGATTGAAAGTGTACATAATACCCCCTTTGATCAAATAAGGGTCATTATACCAAAAAACCACAGTCAATGGGGCGAAAAATCAGATATGATCAATCACTCAAAATCAGGCAATTTATTTAGAAAAATTAAACAGATTAAACAGACATTTCAGCAAATTCACGGCACAAGGCGCGGTTTTCGCTGGCAGGGTAGCTTGCCGTCCACGAGCGGACATTGTGCAATACCGCACGATAATCGCGGCGACCTGATAATAAGCGCAAGCTTTGTTGGGGATTGGTCGCGCGTGGCATGAACTCGCGCAATTGGCGATTATAGGCTTTATCAAAGCGCAGACGCTGACGCTCGTTCAGCACAGGTGGGCAAATCTCAGACAGCACTTGCACTAGCGCGATTTCGTATTGGCTGACGGTCAGATAGATGTCTTGATTGGTTGGGGTGATGGCGGTCACGCGTTGATAGCGTGCTTGTGAACCTGTCGTGGCATCGGCTGCGTGTGATAATGATAATCCGATCAGCAATAGACAAATGAGCACCGACACGCGAAAACGCGTCTGTGATACGCCCAATGGCAAGGCTTGCATATGGGCAAAAGGTGCATCAGTCAATCCTAAAGCTCGAAATTTCATCATAAATCATCACTGCGAAATTGGCACCTGCTTATGATACTGTTTTTGCCCAAAAAAATCCCACAATGTATGTATGTGTATTGTAGATTTTCCCTTGTTTTTGTAACACTGTGGAAAAACTAACTACTTTTGTAAACATATCGTCCGCTTAGCAAATCTTGGGCAAAATTTGTCAATCTTAGGCAAATCTTGTGCAAACAAATCGGCAGACACACCAAGAATATGCTAAAATACCAAGCAATTTTGTCGTAATTTTCATGATGAGCCTATGTCTGATAATCGCCTGATAGATCCCATTCCCAAAAAAGAAGACGCCACTGATCGCGCCATTCGCCCTGTGTCTTTGGCGGATTATATCGGTCAGCCTAAGGTGCGCGAGCAGATGGAAGTGTTCATTCCTGCAGCAAAGGCGCGCGGTGAAGCGCTGGATCACACCTTGATTTTTGGGCCACCAGGGCTTGGTAAGACGACACTTGCTAACATCATCGCGCGCGAGATGGGTGGCAATCTGCGCTCCACTTCAGGGCCTGTGCTTGAGCGGGCGGGCGATTTGGCGGCGATGCTGACCAATCTTGAAGCAGGCGATGTGCTATTTATTGATGAGATTCACAGACTTAGCCCTGCGATCGAAGAGATTCTTTACCCTGCGATGGAAGATTTTCAGCTTGATATTATGATCGGTGAAGGGCCGGCAGCGCGCTCGATCAAGCTTGATCTACCACCATTTACCCTAGTGGCAGCGACGACGCGTGCAGGGCTTTTGACTTCACCGCTGCGGGATCGCTTTGGCATTGTGCAGCGGCTTGAGTTTTATCATGTCAATGATCTGACCACCATCGTCAAGCGTTCGGCGCGGCTGATGGGCGTGGCGATGGAGCATGATGGTGCGGTAGAAGTGGCGCGTCGCAGTCGTGGTACGCCGCGTATCGCCAATCGTCTGCTTCGTCGTGTGCGTGATTATGCCGAAGTCAAAGGTGATGGCATCGTTACCCAAAGCCTAGCAGCATCAGCACTGGATATGCTTGCAGTGGACAAGCAAGGGCTTGATCAGTTGGATCGTCGCTATTTGTCCGCATTACAAGAGCGATTCCACGGCGGGCCTGCAGGCGTGGAAGCCTTGGCAGCGGCGATGGCAGAAGATAAAGGCACGCTTGAAGATGTAATTGAGCCATACTTATTACAACAAGGCTATATTCAGCGCACGATCAGGGGGCGTATCATCTCAGATAAGGTGCTGCATGATGGGGTGCTTGATTAGCATGAGCGGCATAAAAAGCCGAATTTTGTGCCATCGTGTAACAAAACTGTAAAAATCACAAAACATTCTTGCTATTCATCGTAAATTTGCTACAATTTGCCTTTGAATTTTACAAAAATTTGCTATAATTGATCGCTTTGTCAATTTTTCCATGTGGTTGTGATGGTGAAAACAATGAAACAACTGATCACAGGCTTGTTGCTGTCATCGATGGCGATGCTGAGCGCTTGTCAGCCCAATCAGCCCCAAGTCGCTGCGCAGGCAGATGCTCAGCAAGTGCAAACCGCCAAATCTAAAGATGCTGGCAAGCAGGATAAATCATCAAAATCTGCCCAATCACAACCGACGCGCTGCAACAATCAGCTGATCTTACAAAGCTATGACCAGATGCGCTCAGATGTGCAAGTGCTTGGCTGTGGTAAAGTCAAGGCAGTGCTTGCCGATGATAATAAAGGCAGCCGCCACCAAAAATTCATCGTAACTTTAGACGGCAGTCGCCACACAGTACTGATCGCGCATAATATTGATCTTGCGCCGCGCGTTGCTGGGATTAAAAAAGGCGATGAAGTGGCATTTTTTGGCGAATATGAATACACCGAACAAGGCGGTGTGGTGCACTGGACACATCACGATCCTGCCAGTCGCCATCAGCACGGTTATATTAAGCATAACTCAAATATCTATCAATAAACACTGGTGATGACCGCAGTCATTCCAAGGATAACCCATGCAAACAAACTTCAAAACTCCTGTGATTTTTGGGCTTGGTACATTGGCAAGCTTATCACTGCTAAGCCCTGCGCAGGCAGCACAAGACAATGCTGAGCCTACACTACAAGTCAGCCAAACAGTCACGCCGATCGCTCAAACTATTCCGAATGTTGGTGATGGCGTGGTGGTCGATTCGGTAACGACAGCGGACTCACTGGGCGCAGATTTGTTCTTAGAATGTGCAGCGATCATCAGCGATGCCAGTCGATTGGCGTGTTTTGATTCTTTGGCGCAGGGCAATGTCCCAAGCTTGGTCGGTCAAAAACGCCAAGTAAAACTGGCAGACACCGTCAAAAGCGCGCTTAAAGGCGATCTGAAACTGGTCTATGCCACCGAAGAAGAGCTTGCCGACATGCCACCAAGCGGTCAGCCTGTGGACATCGATATGCTGCGCGCGCAAGCAGAACGCTACACACCACTTAGTGTTGCTTATGACCTTGATAAGAATAACACAGGTCTATGGACAGCGCGTCCACACAACGCGATGTATGTGCTGCCACTGTATTTTAATGCAAGTCCGAACCGCCATCCAGAGACGCCAAGCCGCGCTCGTGTGGACTTTAGCCAAAACGAAATGCAGATCCCTGAGATGAAATTCCAGCTGTCGGTGAAAACCAAAGCTGCCGAGAATCTTTTGGGCACGGATGCGGATTTGTGGTTTGGTTATACGCAGCAGTCGCATTGGCAGGTGTATAATTCGGATTATTCACGCCCATTTCGCGCGCATGACTATCAGCCAGAGGTTTTCGTCACTCAGCCTGTGACAGCGGATTTGCCATTTGGTGGTCGCTTGCGTATGCTTGGTGCAGGTCTTGTGCATCATTCTAATGGTGAAGAAGGTGATATGTCGCGCTCATGGAACCGTGCTTATATGATGGCAGGGGCAGAGTGGGGCAAATTGACCGTCATTCCGCGTCTATGGTCGCGTATCAATAACGAAAAAGCCGCCGATGATGATAACCCAGATATCACCGATTATTATGGCTATGGCGATATCAAGTTCTTATATCAGCTAGAAAATGGCGGTAACTTGTCAGGCACAGGTCGTTATAATCCATCGACCAACAAAGGCGCGCTTCAGCTAGACTACATTCATCCGATCGGTCGCGGTATCAGTGGTTATGTGCAGCTATTCCACGGCTATGGTCAGTCGATCATTGATTATAATGAATCGACATCAGGCATCGGTGTCGGTGTGATGCTGAATAACTGGACAAGCTTACAATAAGCCATCAGGGGTGATGATGCCATATTTTGTCAAAAAGACGCATCCATCCGCTCGCACGGCTCATCCGCATCAATCCGCTGGGGCGATTTTGCCCAAGCGGATTTATTTTGCGCCGTATCAGCTGGCGGTGATGATGGCGGCTTGGCGGCGTGCATGTGTATTGTGTCATCAGTCGCTGAGTGTGCGTGGGCTAATTTGCCAAGCGTGTCAAGCATCCATACCGACACAGCTGCCGCCTGTGAGTGTGGCCTTGAATGAAGCGGGTGGCGCATTGCGCATCTTTGCACTCAGTTATTATCAACATCCGATGAATGCACTGATTACTCAGTTTAAAGACCATGAGAGAATCGATGCACTGGTGGCATTGGTTGCTTTGATACGCACTTTACCCAAACCGCTGCACTGCACAGCGGATAATACCGTGATCGTGCCTGTGCCGACGACGATGAGCCGAATGCGCGAACGCGGCTTTAACCCTGTGCTGATTTTGGCAAAGTATCTGGCGGTGCATTGGGGTATTCCGCTGTGGCAAGGAGTGTTTAGACAAGATGGCAAGCAGCATCAGCGCGGACTGGATCGGCAAGCGCGCTTACAGAACCCGAGCGCGGGTTTTTATTTGGCTGCACCTGTACCGACGCGGCAGGTGATTATCTTTGATGATGTGGTGACGACGGGCGCAACGCTTGCAGCGATGGCAGAACTGATCAAAGGCGTACAGCCACAAGTGCGACTACTTGGCATTTGCCTTGCGCATGGCACGGCAGAGTTTGGGTTGCATACACGATGAAGTATTTGGGCGGACAAGAAGAGCAAGGCTTTGGTCTATTAGAAGTACTGGTCGCACTCGTGATTTTGGCGATGGTGATGATGGGATTTTTGGGCGTGCTTGCGCGCAGTAGTGTAAACACGGCCAGTGCTGATAAGCTTGGCTATGCACTACAGCTGATCCATAATGATCACAGGCTGCTGCGTGGATTTGATCGGCAAATGCGTACAAGCTATCGGCGTACACTTGCGCAGTTGGCAGCGCGCGCCCAAGGTGATCAGGCGATAGACAGCTATTATAAAGCCAGTCATGCGATCCACATCGATTGCCGATCAGGTTGCAGTCCATCACGCTATGGTGAAGCACAAGCAATTCAGACAGCGCAGCTTGCAAGCGTACAAGGGATCATCATCAGTAGTGCAGCGTGTCAGTCGGCAGAGTGCTGGGTGGTGTACTGGGGTGCATCAGGCGTTGTGCCGATTGATCAATGCACCATGTTACAAAGCGTGAGCCGATATCAGTCGAGCGGCTGTGTACTGGTGCGGGGTTGGGATGAGTAGTCAGATGCGTGCGCAGGGCGGATTTAGTCTGATTGAGCTGAGTATCGCTTTGGCTATCGGAGCGATGGTGGTGCTGATGACGGTCATGCTGTATGGCAGTGGCATCAAGGCGATGAACGCCGCCGAAAACACCGCAGCGATGATCGATGCCCAAAGTGCGGTGATGAATGATATTGTAGTATCTATGCAGCGTGCAGGATTGGGACTGAATGATTTATCTGGCACTCAGGCGCTGATCTTATCTCCTGCGCAGGTTTTGCCTGCATCCATCGCCGATGACATGGTGACGCGTACGATGCCAGTACCCACTCAAGCGGTATATCAAGCTGATCAGCTGACAATTCGTTATATCGCGCCGATGGATCTGTGGGATTGTGAAGGGGAGATGGCACTTGGGCCAAGACGCGTGCGCCTAAGCGATGGCAAGATGGCGGATGTCGATGGGCAAGTGGTGATTGAGCGATATTTTATCGGCTTAGATGGCGATGGCAAGATGGCGCTGCGCTGTGATGCCACACATTATATCACCGATGAGATCGCGCGTGATGGCACACGGGATCGCCGCGGGCTTGGTGCTGCGTTTACCAATGCCATCATCGATCGCGAAGTATCATCACGCGATGGCGCATCCAGATCTTATCAGATTAAGGGCTTTCATGAAAATGGCGCGGTGTTATTAAGCGATGTCGAAGGCTTGTGGGTGCGGCTTTTGGTGCAAGATCGCGACATGCTTCGGCTGATGCCGATCGATGCTTATCATGCCCTAACACAGCCGCTGCCGATCATCGGTGCTAAGCTTGCGGTATTGGCGCGCGCACCTTTTGCTGATGAACAGCCAGCAAGTGATACCATCAATATCATGGGGCAAGAGCTGACCTTCGATGATGGCGTGATGCGCAGGGTATTTGTCAGTGATGTGCGATTTGACAATGTTGCAGATCTAAGCATAGGGCAGGTAGGCGCGCCATGATAAAGGTTCAATCACAGCAGGGTTTTGTGCTGCTTGTCGTACTGGTTGCGTTGTTATTCATCAGTATGATGACGGCGCTACTGCTCAATCAAGCTGCCAGTGATACACAGGCAAGTGGCGCAGCATTTTATGATCAGCAATTATCCGCCCAAGCCGACTCCTTGCTCACCCCGCTTTGGCAGGCGAGCGACGATGGATGGCTGCATACTTGGGCGGCTCAGATCATCGCACAGCCTGATGTGATTCATGTCACAAGGCGATGTACACCCACCGGCACTCCGAGCTATGGTCAGTCCACAGGCGTGCAGGATATGATCGCTGTACCGACTTGCAGGGCGTCGCGCGATCTGTCGCCATCGGTGCGCGAGCTGTACGCCTATGCCAGACCCATCGCTGCGCCGCATTATGCCATCGCCAATGAGTCATCAGTGCCAGATGAAGCGGTAGAACCTGCAGAGACCACGCGATATTTCTTAATCACTGCCTTTGCTGTGGCGCACCGTGCTGATGTCGCTGCGCGCACTTGCAATACAGCATCGATGCATCAACAGCAAGCCATGCGCTGTTATCAGCAGGCAGGGATCTTTGTGCGCGCTGTCGCTGCCGAATGGCTGATGACAATCAAAGAGTTAAATTATCCTGCTTCAGATCTCAATCATCAAAATGCCGCGCCTAACAACCAAGCAGACGATAATGCGCCCACTGTTACGATTAAAAAATTGCGTTTTTATCAAGTGAATCTGCCACGAGAATAGCAAAATTTCTCAAGAATTTTTGTAATATTATAAACAAAAGTTATCAAAGAAAATCAGTGATTAATACTTGGATATTAAAAATGATAAATTGCAGCGTGTAAACTTATGTAATTACCTTTCTGCATACTAAGATTTGGGCAACAAATACTACAAAACACGGTCATAACTTACAGAGCTACATATAAAAAGTGCATTTTTCGGGGTGACAAGCGCCATCGGTATCAACTAGAATGTAACCAATGATGACAAACAAGCAAATAGATCATCATTTCAAGACAAGACTACTTCACATTTTTGGAGAAAAATTATGAAAGCTATCAAACTAACTGCCATCGCAGCTGCTGCTGTACTATCAACTTCAGCCATGGCAAATGTCGTTACTGACACTGCAAGCAATGTAGCAACTGGTACTGTAAATGCAGTAAAAAATACTGGCGCAGCAATCTTTGACGGTGGCCGCACTCTAGTAAAAACTGCGGTAAAACCAGCTGCAGTGAGTGTTGAAGCAGGTACTTTGGGTTATGGCGCGAACATCGCATGGGCAGCGAACGAAAACACTTCTATCGTTGCTGGTTGGACTGGCGGCGACATTACTGACCTAGTTGGCGATGACTTCACTGCACGCGGTGTTGATTACACAGTTGATACCGACATGAGCAACCCATATGTAGGTGTACAAGTTCGCCCAATGTCAAACTGGCTAACTGTAAACGGTGGTATCATCATCCCTGACAACGACATCGATGTAAAAGCATCTGGTAAAGGTTCGTTCAAAGTTGGTGGCGAAGTTTATAACTATAACTCAGCAGAGAATGGTGAGCTAAAAGGTAAACTTGAGCATCGCAACCAAATCGCGCCTTACTTGACTGTTGGCTTCCGTCCAACCATCAACAACAACTGGGGCGTATTCGGTGAAGTTGGTGCTGCATACATGGGTGACACTCGTGCAGACATCACTGCAACCAACCCAGACAGTGTTGTAACCAGCGACAATGGTACAACCAAAACTATGTCTCAGCTAGCTAACCAAGCATCTGCTGACATCGAAGACAAAAACTGGGGTCGTTGGGCGCCAATCGCTAAAGTTGGTGTAACTTACCGCTTCTAAGCCTTGTCTTGACAAGCAAAAACAGCATCCGATTGGGTGCTGTTTTTTGTTGTGTATAAAATAATGGAGTTGGGCGTGTAGGGTGCATTGTATGCACCAGTAAGAGAGCCAAAATTCCAACCTCTCAAGATTTTTTATAAATAATTTATTTTAAGGGGCTGTAGTAGATAAGGTCTAAATCCCACACCATTTTCTCAATATTTTAAGCTGATTAGATGGTGTACTGTAGTTAAATCTAAACTCACATTCTTTGATAAAAAGATGGAAGTTTTTCTTGTCAATGCCATTGTATTTTCTAAGTACTCGTTTAGCTTGAGACCAGAAATTTTCAATGCCGTTGATGTGGTTGTGGTCTTTGACAAACTCTTTGGAATGATTGATGCGAAAGTGTTTAAACTCACTCACATCAAGAGCATTATAGCTTCTGTAACTATCTGTGTAAACGATGCTATCTGGCTTGATTTTGCTTGAGATGATAGGCATTAAGGTGCTTTGCTTGGTATCTTTTACCACAACAGTATAAACCTTGCCATTACGCTTCAAAAGACCAAATACAGCTGTTTTACCACCAGCGCCACGACCTCGCTTACCTTTGCGAATGCCACCGAAGTAGCTTTCATCAAGCTCTACTTCACCATCAAACAAAGTGTGAGCTTCAAGGTTGAGATTATATTCTATCACAAGTCTGATTTTGCGGTAAAATAAAGCTGCTGAATTGTGCTGAATGCCAAGCAAATCACTTGCTGTTCTAGCAGTAACTTGTGCAACAAAAAATTCAAGCAGTTTTATTTGAACTTTTTTACTTAATTTACAACGAGTTATCTTCATGTTTGTAGTATAGCATAAGTGCTAATCTACTACAGCCCCTATTTTAAATCAATTATTTATAGTGGATTGGTGCGTACAACGCACCCTTGTATCTTACCACCTAAGACTAGCTATCTTGGTGGTAGCATGGTAGATTATACCATCAACCTAAGTTACTTGTGAGTTTTTACGCACCCTAAGTACTTTGATGCTGTTTTGTAGATTAAACCCAAGTAACTTCCTTTTCATCGTAAATCTGAATGGTATCCAAGCACTTGATTGTCATACAATCAATGATGCTGAATGAACAAGGATAGATGCAATGACTTATTACATCGGTGTTGATGTCAGTAAACATAAACTGGATGTGGCTTGGCTCAAAGACTTATCAAGCATGAAAGTCAAAACCAAAATCTTTGACAACACACTTGAAGACTTTATACGGCTTAGCGACTGGCTAGCAGACAATTTGGGTTCTGATGTCAGTTTTAACGACATTCACATCGTCCTAGAAGCCACAGGAGTGTATCATGAAAACCTAGCCTATTACTTATATGACTTAGGCTTTCAGGTGAGTATTATTAATCCTGCTTTTGTCAAACACTATGCTGACAGCTTGGGTGTTAGACAAAAGACCGATAAAAAAGACAGTATCATCCTTGCCAAATACGGTGCAACCACACAGCCCGACATCTGGATTGCCCCAAGTCATGAAGCTCGTCATTTAAAATCTCTGCTGTCTCGTCTTGATGCGTTACATGAAGACTTACAACGAGAAGAAAATCGTAAAGAAAAAGCAGAGGCAACTGACACACCAAAGGCAGTCAAAGACTCCATTGATGCGGTCATTGCCCATCTGAAACAAGCCATCAAAGCATTAAATGACGATATAGATAATCACATCAAACGCCACCCCAAACTCAAAGCCGATCAAGCGTTACTACAAAGCATCAAAGGCGTAGGACAAGTCATCTCAAGACAAATGCTTGCTTTGTTTAATACCAAACAATTTAATAATGCTAAGCAAGTATCCGCCTTTTTAGGACTGATTCCCAAGCAGCAAGAATCAGGCTTATTTAGGGGCAGGTCAAGGCTGGCTAAAACCGGCAATTCAAGCATTCGTGCCAAATTGTATATGGCAGCAGTGGTGGCTACTCAATACAATCCTGATATTAAAGACCAGTACGAACGCTTACAACAAAATGGCAAATGCAAGATGCAGGCTTTATGTGCTGCCATGCGTAAGCTTGTACAAATCTGTTTTGGTGTCATTAAACACCAAAAACCCTACCAACCACAAATTCAGGCAATTTAGGGTTTGACTTTGGGGTTGGGAGATGGTATCTACGGCTGTATTATTTTAAAGTTGGCAGATTGTCAATCATCATCCATCACCGCTACAAGATTCAACCGATGATTGACATAAGCGGTTAGATGATTGGCAAGGGAAAATGCGCCATCTTGAGTGGCTAATAAGGGCATGATATATAAGCTAAAATCCGCAGCCATGCCCTGCGTGAGCGTGCCTTGATGATATTTGATCATTGCTTCTTTTAATGACCACAACAGATTACGCGCGCGTGCTTGCGTGCCTTCATCAAGTGCTGATAAGTGTGTTAGCTCATTAGCATGATAAAAACGCGCGGCAACTTTTGGGCTAATGCTGCGATTTTCTATATCAATACCGCAAAGCGTCTGACCGATAATCAGTGCGACGCAATCGGTTGAATGGCTAAAACTAACAAACTGCGTAGGCTTATCATGAAAAATCCGATAAGGAAATTGGGCGTCATCAAGCGCGCCATCGATGCTAAATTCATCCATCGTGCGTACAAGCAAAGCGCGCACCGCTGCTGACTGCTGTGATTTATCTGCTGTCGTCATCAGTGCATGAGCGATGATGTGGTTGGGTAGATGAATAAAATGGGGTGATTGGATAAGTGACATGATGGCAAACCAAGCACAAGCGTTGTATCGGCGTATCGCAAATGATCGCGTTATAGATAAGAAAAAAGCCCAAAAATGATTTGAGCTTTTTATTCCGGTAAATTTACTAAATCTTAGTAAGCCAACTCGGCGCGGCGGTTTTGTGACCATGCTTCTTCATTTGAACCGACGGCAACAGGGCGCTCTTCACCGAAGCTTACGATCTCGACATTGGTGTCTTTCACGCCTTTGGCAAGCAGATAGCTACGCACAGCAGCGGCACGGCGTTCGCCCAATGACATATTATATTCACGGCTACCGCGCTCATCGGTATGACCTGCGACCAGTACACGCGCTGTGTCATTTGCGTTCAAAAAGGCAACTTGCTGATCTAAGATGGCAGCAGCTTCAGGCTTGATCACATCAGAGTCAAAATCAAAATGCACAAGGCTTGGCAAGCTTGCTGCGGCTTGTCTGATGGCATCAGAGTTTGCGACTAGAGCTTGATTTGGATTATAAATCGCGCCAGTATAGCCTGCAGGAACAGATGCGGTATTTGGTGCAACCACAACTTCAGGGGTGGTGCGACTGGCACAGCCTGTGGTGAATGCCAAAGCGATGATGGTAGCAAGACTTGTTAATTTGATAAGATGTGACATAAGACCACCTTTTTAATTATAGTAATAATGCAAAATCGTTGCATGGATGTGACTATAATGACAAATTTATAACAATTTTACAAGAACTTTTTGCATTGATTTTACAGATTGTTTCGTTTTGTGTTACAAACTTGCAAATACGGAGTGCCAAAGCGGGCTGTGCTTTTATTCATCGTGAAAGTTTGTTACTATGATGCGTTATTTTTACAAAATCATTTTTACAAATTCGAGAACAAACAATGAGCAACCAACCAACCAAAATTTATCTCAAAGACTACACACCACCTGCTTATGAAGTGTCGAAAGTGGATTTGGACATCAAGCTTTTTGATGATCATGCACAAGTTGCAACAAAGCTTGTTATGACGCGCCGCCATGCAGGGGAGCTTGTGCTATTTGGCAGAAGTTTGCAGCTGCAAAGCATTCAAGTTAATGGCTTACAGTTATCAAAAGATGACTACACACTAGATGAAGAAAGTCTTACCATTCATCATGCCGCCGATGATGTGGAAATCGAGACGGTGGTAAATATCGTGCCACAGACCAACACCACGCTTGAAGGCTTGTATCAGTCGGGGCAGGGCGATGAGCTGATGTTTGTTACACAGTGTGAGCCTGAAGGTTTTCGTAAGATTACCTTTTTTCCAGATCGCCCTGATGTCTTGACCGAATACACCACGCGCCTTGAAGCACCGAAGCGTTTTAAGACTTTGCTTGCCAATGGCAACTTGATCGAACAAGGCGACGCTGGTGATGATCGCCACTACACCATTTGGCACGACCCAACTAAAAAACCAAGCTATCTGTTCGCCGCGGTGATTGCTAATTTGGAAGTGTTAAGCGATCGTTACACCACCATCGAAGGGCGCGATGTGCTGCTTGAGATTTATGCCGATGCGCATGACATTGATAAGTGCCATGTCGCCATGCAAGCCTTGAAAGATTCGATGAAGTGGGATGAAGATAATTACGGACGCGCTTATGACCTTGACCGCTATATGATTGTTGCCACAGGGCAATTTAACATGGGTGCAATGGAGAATAAGGGCTTAAATATTTTTAATACCAGTTGTGTATTGTCAAGCCCTGAGACCACCACTGATGAAAAAAGCTTCAATGTCAAAGCGGTGATAGCGCATGAATACTTCCACAACTGGACGGGTAACCGTGTCACTTGCCGCGACTGGTTTCAGCTGTGCCTAAAAGAAGGCTTTACCGTGTTTCGCGATCAAAGCTTCTCGGGTGATTTTCGCTCAAAAGCAGTGCAGCGCATCGATGATGTGGCGATGCTGCGTTCGGCGCAATTTGCCGAAGATGCAGGCACGCTTGCACACCCTGTGCGTCCAGAGAGCTTTGTGGAGATTAATAATTTCTACACCATGACCATCTACGAAAAAGGCGCAGAAATCGTCCGCATGATTGCCAATTTGATGGGTAAAGAAAAATTCCGCCAAGGTACGGATGAATATTTCCGCCGTTATGATGGCATGGCGGTGACGGTGGAAGATTTTCTATCGGCGCTGTCGGTAGCAGATGCGCGCGTGGCGGACTTTTTGCCATGGTATCGCCAGCCTGGTACGCCTGTAGTCTCAGGTCATGCGCGCGTTGATGGTGATAAAGTGGTGGTGCATTTAAGCCAAGCGACACGCCATGTGCCAAATTATGACGCACCAATCGCACTGCCGATTCCTGTGGATACCGCGATTTTTGACAGTCAAACCGGTGAGATGCTGGCAAGTCAGATGCTGCTATTGACCACAGACAGTGCAGAATTTGTGTTTGATGATATTGGATTGCAGGCAGGTTCGCACCCTGTGGTGTCGGTGCTGCGTAATTTCTCTGCGCCTGTGAAAGTGGATTTTGAATACACGGATGAAGATTTGGCGCGCCTTGTGGCATTTGAGACCGAAGGCTTTAACCAATGGCAAGCGGTGCAGACTTTGGTCAATCGTTGGCTGTTTGGCGAAAGTACTGACGCAAGCATTCTGATCAACGCGCTTGACAATGCGGTGTCTCGCCTGCATGATACCGATCCGATGCTGGCGGCGCGCTTGTTTGACATTCCAAGCCAAAAAGAGCTTGCCATGGCTTATGATGTTAATTATGACCCAGTCGCAGTCAAGGCACGCCGTGATGAACTACAAAGCCTGATTGCTAACGCCTTGGCAGACAAGGCAGCGGCGTGGTATCAAGCCTTACCAAGCGAGCCGTATGTCGATAGCCCTGATGCGCGTGGTCGCCGTCTATTGAAAAATGTCTTGTTAGACCTATTGCTGACCGCAGGCGTGACAACTGCCGAGAGCCAGGCTTATGCCCAGTACGAGTCGGCATCATGCATGAGTGAGCGTATGGGTGCGCTTAATGCAGTGGTGAATCATAACTTAGCGCGCCGTGATGAGCTGTTGGCGGATTTTTATGCGCGATTTAGCGATGAAGATTTGGTGATTGATACTTGGTTCACTGCGCAGGCGATGTCAAGCCATACCAGTGTCGATGCGATCGCGGCATTGATGGCGCGTGATGATTTTGATTGGAACACGCCAAACCGTGTGCGTGCGGTGCTGAATGCCTTGGCAACCAAACCTGTGCAGCTGTGGAGCGAAGCAGGCGTGGATCTGTATCTGTCGGCGGTACTGCGCTTGGATGGCTCAAACCCACTGATGGCAGCGCGTCTATTGACGGCGCTTGCGCGTTGGTACACCTTGGGCGATGATGCCAAAGCGATGGTAAAAGCCAAACTTAGCACATTACAAACTCAGGCTAAGTCCAAAAATGTGCTTGAGTTTTTGGGTAATATGCTGACTGTGTAAGGCGGTTTGAATAAAAAAGAGGCTATTTTCAAAATTAGGTAGAAATATTCGCCTAAATAACAAACGGTTAAATCTTATTAAATCAATGCTGGGTTGATTATATATAAGTGTCAAATTTTCTTTTCTGCGGCGGTTGGTTGAATTATTTAATCTCATTTCATATTGTCGCCTATCCAATATGCCTACCATTAAACCATACTTAAAAGCAGGATGTGAGCTTGGTTTGCAATAATGGGATTTGTTTTTGGTTTGCCTTGCAGACATAAAACCAAACGCATTTGCTTATCAGATAAATCAATAATAATTTATTAAGAAGCCGATTCCTAAGCAAGAATAGATTGGATAACTATATAATGGCGCATATTATTGAAATATGTTATAATTAGTGAAGGAATTGGTGGAGATTTATTATGTCTGTTTATGCAATTTGGAATAATAAAGGCGGTGTTGGGAAAAGCTACCTAACTTTCCAAATAGCCTGTGAGTATGCAAAGCAAAATCCCAAGAAAAGGGTTTTGGTTATTGACCTATGTCCACAAGCGAACTCATCATCAATGCTTTTAGGTGGCATTGAAAAAGGTGAAATGGAATTAGAAAAGATACATTCTCAGTCCAATAAAAACACTATCTCAGGCTATATTTCTGAACGATTGATTAGTCCGTATAAGCAGATTAATACTGCCAGTAAATACGCTAACCAGGTGGCCTTAATTAACCAACATATTCCCAAAAACGTCTATTTGGTAGTTGGCGACGAAGAATTGGAAATTCAGGCGTCGGGTATTTCGCATGCTTGCCAAGCGCCGAATGTTATTGATGCTTGGCGTCTGGTACACTTGTGGGTCAGAGACTTGATTTCTGATATTCAAAGAGCATGGGGTGGTGAGAGTGTTGTTTTTATCGATTGCAACCCAAGCTTTACCATTTACACAGAGCTGGCGTTATCTGCAGCAGATCGCCTAATAATTCCATTTTCTGCAGATGGCTCCTCCAAGAGGGCTGTTCGATCGGTTTTATCTCTGGTCTATGGTGTTAATCGATACGCAGGAGATGTAAGTTCATATTTCTACACAGAGGCTCAAAGAAACAAGTTGGCCTTGCCACAAATATACATGTATATCGGTAATCGACTTACCACCATGTCAAGGGCTTCTGCTAGAGCATTTCAAACTGTCGTTGATGAAATTGGTAGTGAAATCTACAATGTTTGGAGTACAAATGCAAACTTATTCTGTATCCATCCAGCAGGAGCGGGCACACCAAACTCTAAAAGCACTTTTAAAAAGATGTTCCAATATGAAGTAAGGGATGCTAACACGGCTTCGGTTGTGTCAGGTTCATTGGGCATTCCTATCGGCCGTCTAACTGATGGAAAAAATTCAGTTCTTGGTCGAGAAGTGACTGTTAACCGCTCACAGTTGGAGGCTCAACTGCCAAACATTGAACAATTGGTTCGTTGTATTGAATAACAAACTCTAGTTCTCAGCCCTATTCTTCGTGCTCTTACATTCAATCACCAAATTGAGACTGCTACTTTAACCGATAATAGTTTCAATTTGGCATTATTGCTATGATTGCAAAATATTTATAAACATTCTACTAAAAACTCATCCCCAAACTTACACCACTCACCCAATCTTTGTTGGAAAAACCTGTGGGCTCACTGATTGCTTTTGAAGTAAAGATGTCGTAGTTAAAACTTAGGTAGGGGTTATTTGTATTTGGTGTGTATTGCCCTTTGATACCTATGGCAGCGCCTGCTAGATGTTGTCCAAGTAGTAGCTCATTTTGGCTTTTGTCGTGGTTGGTGATGTAGCCTGCGTCCAGTCCTAGGTAGATGGCATGGTTTGATTGGCTGTTTCTTATGTTGTTTTGATTGATTGTGGTGCTGTGATTGTTTGCTTTTTGCTGATTTAAAAAGCCTGGATAAAAGCTGATGTCTTGTCTTACTAAGATACCATTATCCGCAGATAATGAACGCTCCCCATCAAAGCCTCTGACGGTGTATCTGCCACCAATGGCCATCTTTAAATCAGGGGTGAGGCTGTCGGTGGCATATTGGGCTTTGAGTGTGGTGCTATGAATGATGGGTATTGGTTTGTTGTTAATGCTTGGGTTGTATTTACTTGTTAGATTGGCGTTTAGTTGATAAATGCCAACACGGGCTGAGCCTTCATCAAACAGCTCTTCTGGTGAAGGTAAGGCATTAAAAGCGGCGGTACCACGCTTATAAGAAATATCAGTGCTTAGGCTATGATTAGCTTGTTTGCCAAAAGTGGTCTCATGGCTGATGCCAAATAAATACCCTGCGGTTTTACGAGTTTGTACATCAATGATTGTACCATCAATATCACTTTCTTGGGATTTGACATAACCACCAGCATACACATAGCTTTTGCTATGAGCATCTCTGTGTACCAGATGAGACAGCTTGGCGTTGTACCCACTGGATTTACCGCC
This sequence comes from Moraxella sp. FZLJ2109, assembly GCF_024296965.1. Classification (NCBI taxonomy): domain Bacteria; kingdom Pseudomonadati; phylum Pseudomonadota; class Gammaproteobacteria; order Moraxellales; family Moraxellaceae; genus Moraxella; species Moraxella sp. FZLJ2109. The sequence goes on along the minus strand of NZ_CP101112.1, from coordinate 336,977 downwards.
ATAGATATAATCTTGGGTACTACCTGCTACGGTTTGATGATAGGTGTAGCGATTGGCAGTTAGTTGTAATAAACTATTTTTCATTGGAAGAACGTAGCCAATGCCATAATTCTTAGAGCCTTTGCTCTTATCAGATGGATGGTCTTTATAATCATTGATTTGATTGCCCAAATCTCGCCCAAAGCTAAGATAGAACAAATCGTTTAAATTTGCCAAATTATCCACACTCAGTGTCGCCACCCCTTGATATTTCCCTGTGGATTTAGAGCCTGAATCATCAAGACTTAGACTGCCACGAATGCGGCGGTGTTGGGTATAGTCAATTAAAATATCGCTAAAGCCAATGCCGTTACCAGCAGGTTTATTGTTGCCAATCGCTTGTAACTCATCAGATGGTGCAATCTTAAAAGTAGCATCAGCACTTGGCACACGCTTAAAATTCTCAAGCGTGGTTTCTAAATCACGGATGTTTAATAGCTTGCCTGGTTGTGTGGTGAGTGCTGTGTCTAAGATAGCAGGCTGAGTGATGGTAGGATAAGACTGGTTGGCTGTGTCTTTGACTGTGTTTTTAACATAGACAGGTGCTTTACTATCCGCTGTATTCACCACCACCTGAGCAATCTTACCAGGGATTAAGGTTAATCTTAGCTCCCCATCCGCCAAATTCTGATTACCTACCATAATACGACTGGTGACATAGCCTTGTTCAATGAGGCGGTTTTGCACACGAGTGGCGATAGCATTGATGTCAGCGACTGTCATACACCTGCCTAATACACTGCTGCTACCCATGATTTCAGGCACAAGTGCAAAGCCAAGCTTGTCTGCAAAGACAATATCATCTTGGGATAACACCGAATAACCAATCTTATGAATATCAAAGCAAATGGCGTTATCTGCTGTTGGTTGTTCTTGAATTTGGGTGGTGGTATCAGTGGAAACTGTATCCACCACCACGCTTGGATTTGGCACCAATTGCTCTAGCAATGCCTGATTACGAGCATCTTGAGCTTGGATTAGGGTTTGGTTGGTGGTGTTGGCACTCAAGAAATCATCCGCCGCTTGTGCGGTATTGATTTGTGATATGATTCCTAAAGCAACCCAAGTGGTTAGGGTTAACGGTTTTAAACAAAAGCGTGTCATGGTCATCCATTGATGGTTTAAAGTTACTAGATTGTAACTATTCATCTCAATGATTGCAAGTGCTATTTGTGTAGTTTTTTATCATGATAAAATTGGATATGGGCTTTTAGGCTGATTGATTGGTTACATGGTACACCAAATTAATCCTAATGATTTTCAATAGGATACAATGTATTCTTTTTTTTACACCATCCCACCTTTCATCGAAAATGCCATATTCTACCACTTAACAATAAGTAATATACTTCTTCTTGTTATCACAAATAATCTGTGCTAATATCCTGATAATCTTTCTGCTTTGTTGCTGTAAATTGGCAATTTGGCGGATGAAATTGAGTTAGATTGGATATAAACTTGGAATAAAAGGTGGGGTTTGCCATGAACCGTTTTTGTTATCGTGTGATCTTTAGTAAAAGTCTTGGAAGACTTGTGGTGGTTTCTGAAAAGACAAGATCGCAAGGCAAATCTGACAACCCAAGCGTGGGTGGTAGCACAACATCATCATCTGGATGGGGTTTGGGCTTTGGCTTAAAAACTCTTTCATTATCGCTTCTTCTTAGCCTAGGCTTGACAGCCCATGCCAACACTCCCACCACCATCATTGCAGATAAATCCGCCAATAAAGCCTTACAGCCGATTGTATTAAATACCGCAAGTGGTGTTGTGTCTGTTAATATTGCAACGCCCAATGCTCGTGGCTTATCCAATAACCATTACAGCCAGTTTGATGTGGGTAGTACAGGCGCTGTATTAAATAACAACCGTAAAGCAGTAGGCACCCAAATCGCAGGCTTTGTGGCAGCTAACCCCTATATGGCTCGTGGGGAAGCTTCTACCATCTTAAACCAAGTTAATTCTAATAACCCAAGTCATTTGAATGGCTTTATTGAAGTAGCAGGTAAAAAGGCGGATGTGATTATCGCAAACCCATCAGGCTTGGTGGTCAATGGGGCTGGGTTTATTAATGCCGGCAATGTCCATCTGGCAGCAGCAAACAGCCAAGTTAATCAAGGGCAAGTAACAGGTTATGAAGTTGGCACAGGTCATATTGCCGCTCATGGCAAATTAAACCTACAAGGCACCGATTATGCCGCACTCATTGCCAAGACCGCCCAAATCAATGATGAGATTTATGCGGGCAAACAACTTGATGTTATTCTAGGTGAAAACAGTGTCCATCTTCAAGATGGCGATTTCACACAATTAACTGCCATCAATAAACAAACCAGTGCATCATCTGCCAATCAAACCACCAATAAGGAGCAACAAGGCGCTACGCCAACCTTGGCATTGGACATCTCAAATCTTGGTGGGATGTATGCAGGTAAAATCCATCTGATTGGCACAGACAAAGGCTTTGGGGTGAATAACCAAGGGGTTATCACAGCAACTGGCAAGGGACAACCACTTGGCACAGGTACACTCACCTTGGACAGTCAAGGCAATCTTGTTAATACCGGTAAAATCCTAGCCAAAGATGCTGTCACCATTGGCACCCATGATAACACTGCTCAAAACGACGGCACGCTATTAAGTGAACAAGCTGATATTGCCATCCATACCGCAAGTCTTAATAACACAGGCATCATTCACAGCACCCAAACTGCCAAGATTGCAGCCAAAGAAGCGATTGAAAACCTTGGCAGTATTTATGGCGGTGTTTTGCAAGTTCATACGGATAAACTTGATAACACCGGTCAGCTTATCCAAACTGGTACAGGCAAGCTTGATATCACCACCGATACACTGATCAACACTGATAAAGCGGTTATCGGTCAAAGCCTGTATGGGCAAACTACCGTACCTGCACCTTCCACCCCAAGTAGCGATCAAAGTGCTGGCAGTATTAGCAGTGAGCTGGCAGATAATACAGCAGGCAGTACAGGTAATGTGGGAACAGACTCACAGCCACCTGCTTTAAGCGACTCTGGTGCAAACACTCAAACCAAACCCGTCCCAAATGCTCACGGTCATATCACTGCCACGAGCAGTATTCACAACACGGGTAGTCAAGCACTCATCACCGCCACAGGTGATATTGGTATCAGTGCCAATCAAACCAGTAACACCAAGCAAGCATCGATTGATGTACAAAGTCTAAACACCAACACCCTTGCCAATACTGACAGTAAAATCGCCTTAGATGATATCAACTGGCAATTAACTCGCTTTGACAACAGCAAAGGTAGTATCACTGCCAGAAATGGCATGGTGATTGACAGTGGTTCTGATATGATTAATACGGGCGGTCAATTATCTGCTACTGGTACTGTGGCGTTATCTGCTGTTGGTGTGCTTGATAATACCCAAGGGGTGATTACAAGTGGTGGTGATACCACCATCAGTGCTGATGGTGTGAATAATCAGGCTGGTACGATCATGAGTACTGGCAATGTATCTGTTGCCAGCAAAGATAAGTTAACTAATGATAAAGGCGTCATCTCTGCACAAGTTAATACCACATTGGGCGTTGGGACAGCATTAAGCAATCATGATGGCAATATCTTTGGCAATCAACACCTAGCCATCCATAGCCAAGATTTGACAAACAGCGGTCAGGTTTATGGGGGTAAAAGCACCACACTGACTGCCTTACGCACCTTGGATAACACCCAAGCAGGACTGATTGCCAGCGGTGGTGATACCACCATCAGTGCCCACACCATCACTCATGCCGGTAGCATCATTGCTGGCATGGACCGTGCAGGCAAATTAGGACAACCTGCCAATCTTAGCATCCAAAGCACAGGCAATCTAGTCAGCACAGGCACACACATTGCCACCCAAGCGATGGTGATGACAGGTAACATGCTTGACTTAAGCGATAGCCATAGTGAAGCGGTGAATATCAACCTAAATAGCCAAACGGATGTCAATACCACCAATGCTACCGCCATTGCTGCTGATACACTACATATCAGCACACCTGGTCAGCTCAATAACACTCAAGGGCAATTGTCCGCCACACAACTAATGATCGATGGCAGTAAACTCATCAACCATCAAGGCAATATCAGCCATAGCGGTACACAGGCACTGACATTAAGCTTCAATCAAGGTCTGGACAACAGTCAAGGCAATATCAGCAGTAACAGCCAGGTATTTGACATCAATACAGGTACAGCCGCTTTAAATAACCAGCAAGGCAGTATTACTCATACAGGCAGTATGCTTACTGTGAGTACGCAGCATCTAGGCAACCATCAAGGCAAGCTACTTAGCACTGGCAATCAAAGTCTTACGGTGGCCACAGATATTAATAACAGCCAAGGCATCATTCAAGCAGATGCTTTAGCAATCAGTGCTCAAAGTATCAATAACCATCAAGGCAAGCTACTTAGCACCGCCAATCAGTCTTTAAGCACTCAAGAGGACATCAATAACCACCAAGGCATCATTCAAGCAAGCGGCTTTACTATTGATGCCAAAGCGTTTAACAACCAACAAGGCAGCGTATTTGCCACTGATGAAACAGCACAAAGCCGTATTACATTAACTGGCAATTTAAGTAACACCAATGGCAATAGCAATGGTAATGGCAAGAGCAATGTTGATGCCAATGCCGATACGCAAACCGCCACCATCGCCACACCCACCATCGCCACACTAGGCGCTTTGTCCATCAGTGCCAACACGTTGGATAATACAGGACAAATCAGCACCAAAGCCTTAACTGTAGATGCTAATACCATCAACAATAGCGGTAGCATCAGCAGTCAAGAAGCAACCAGTATGCATGCTAAGGATGCACTAAACAACCGTGCGACAGGTGGTCTGTATGCAGGTACGGATTTAACGCTACACAGCCAAGGACGCCTCAGCCATCATGGCAAAGCCTTGGCGGGCAATCGTTTTAGTGCCACTGCTGGCACGCTTGATTTGACTGACTCACACAATGAAGCAGACAGCATCAGCTATAACTCTCAAGGGGATATCACTCATCATAATGCCACAAGCTTGGCTGCACAAAACATCCGCATTAACAACACCCAAGGCGTTTTGAGCAATCAAGCAGGTAATCTGACGGCTAAAACCGTAGATATCCATACTGAGTCTTTACAAAATGGTGGGGTTATCACCGCTAAAGAGTTGACGATTAGCCAAACTAAGGATTATACACATACCAGTGATGATACCTTAACTGCTGATACGCTGACATTCACCACTCAAGGTAGCTTTAGCAATCAGCACAGCTTTGGGGCAACAGACAGCCTAACGCTTACAGCAGCCAGCATCCACAACCACCAAGATGCCACCATTACAAGTAGCAACACCACGCTACATAGCCAAACAAACATCACAAACCAAGGCTTAATTAATGGTGATACGACTATCGTTAAAGCCGCAAACACCATCAACAACTTGGCTGGTGGTCGTATCTATGGCACACAGCTTGCGATACAGGCTGAGACGCTGAATAATACGCCAGCAAAAGCTGCCGATCAACAAACCAATCAAGAAAACGACCATCACACCGCCCCTGTGATTGCTGCAAGGCAGCGTCTGGACATTGGTGTTAACACCTTAAACAATAACCCTAACCCTGACAGAGCAGGCAAATTCAACGAAGATTTCGACAATCAAGCTTTAATCACAAGTCTTGGCAGTCTGCACATTGGCGGCAGTCTAGACGACAATCATCATGCCACAGGCAAAGCACAGACAGTGGTCAATAAAGGTGCGACGATTGAATCAGCAGGACAGATGCAGGTTGACACCAAAACCTTGCTAAACACCAATGCTGACTTTAAAAAGCATACAGTTAAGGTGGAAGCAGAATCCGTTTATGGACAAACACTCTATCGCAATCGCGAGCAATCAGGAAGTGCTCCAACCGTCATAAAAAGCACTGATGTTGCTGATTTGGGTAACAAGCCTATGGCGGGTTTATTTGACTGCCCTGAAGGTAGTGAGTGTATTGTCAATTATGACAATAACTCTACAATTTGGTCATACTTTAAGATTGATGCACCCAAAGAGCCTATTCCAAACATCAAAGCCAAGGATTTATTGGATGAGCCTGATCTACCAGAGAATGAAACCGCTGAAAGTTGTGCGTTGGCAGGTACAAACAATCAAGCGTGTACCCAGTACAACAAAGAGTTGGCGAATTACACCAAAGTCATGGGTCCTTTGTTAAAATGGGAAGAGGATAATGCCGCTGCCATTGAAGCGTTAGAGCTGGCTATCAGGGAGTATAACCGCCAATTTAACCAAAATAAAAGCGATGTTGATTTAGCCCTAAACATTTATACCACCGATGAAGCGTATTTAGGACCAACCAGCCGTAAAGGCGCGCCGACTGGCGCTTTATACGTTAAGCAAGCAAACGGAAGCTACCAGCGTGTTGGCGAGGAGATTGACGAAATCACCGTGGACTTTGTTGTCTATGAAGACAAGACACTCACCTCTGACCCTGCTCGTATGGTCGCAGGACAAAATCTTGTCATACATGGCGATACCCTGATTAATGATAAAAGCCAAATGAATGCAGGCGCAGGCTTTGCAGTGATTGGTGATACTGTCATTCAAACACCTGACAATGGCTTGTATGGTGAAAAAACCAAAGTCACTGAAAATGGTCGATATGTCAGTCGTACGGTTGAACCATCAGGTTTGGGAGGTCGCAGACACAAGCGTGTGGATATTGGTAGTGGTGCATTTACACAATCCTTTGCACCACTAGCGACGTATGAGCTCCCCATCTTAAACGCCACCATCAACAAAACCCCATCGGTCATGACAATTGACCAATCAGCTCTAGCCAGTGGTGATGTGGAGACGGTGCTTGCTGCCCTAAAAGCCAATCAAGCTGCCTTATCCCTTGATGCCCAGCAACAGCTATCAAAGCTACTTGCTGACAAAGAACAAGGGCAAGCTGTTGATGAAGCAATCTTATCAGAGTTGACCAAGGCATTGTCCCAAAGCGTTGATGCCAAACAAGCCTCTGTGATCAGTGCCGACTTATCACAGCTGACCATCCCAAGCTCAGCCTTATACATCATCAACGCTGACGACCCCAATCTGCCACTGGTTCAAACCGACCCTGCGTTCACCGATTACAAGCAGTGGCTATCCTCTGATTATATGCTAAAAGCATTACAATCAGACCCAAATCACATCCACAAACGCCTATCTGATGGCTATGGTGAACAACAGCGTATTAAAGATCAGTACTATCTACTGACAGGCAGACACATCAACACCGATTACAGCAGTAACGAAGAAGCCTATAAAACCTTGATGGATAATGGCATCACGGCAGCCAAAGCCTTCGGCTACACGCTTGGCACAGCTTTAACTGCCGAGCAGATGGCAAACTTAACCACTGACATCGTTTGGCTGGTTAAACAGTCCATTACCTATACCACCAAAGACAAAGATGGCAATAGCATCACCAAAACCCAAGATGCTTTAGTGCCTAAGCTGTATCTGCGTTCTGCCAATATTGCGACAGGCACACTCACCCCTGATGGTAGATATAGTGCCATTTCCGCCAAAAACATGGATTTACAGCTGACCGGCAATTTGGATAACAATGGCAATCTTGTTGCCCATAACGCTGTCAATATTGATGCCAACACCATCACCAATACCAATCGTATCCAAGGTGAGTTTGTTGCCATCACTGCTGCCAAAGATATTAATAATTTAGGCGGAACACTTGCTGCCAATGCTGCCATGACGCTAAGTGCTGGCAATAACATCACCAGCCAAAGCCAAACTACTACCCATCACAACAAACAAGGGCAAAGCACTTCATCCAACACCGCCATCACACGCATCGCCACCATCCGTGTGGGCGATGGATTAAAAGACCAAACAGATGACAATGGCAACCCATTGACCACGCTTAGCGTCCAAGCGGGTAACTATGTCCTAAACCAAGGTAGCAATATCCATGGCGGCGGTAATACCCAAATCACCGCCCAAAACGGCATCAACATCACAACCCTCACCACAAGCAATCACATCAATGCTGTTGCTGATGAGAATAACTACTTTAACTACAGCCAAAGCACCGATGTGGGTTCAACCATCACCAGTGCTGGCAATCTAACGATAGCTACAACAGGCAAAGGAGCTGGTATCAACATCCAAGGCTCGCATCTAAATGCCACCAGCACCACAGCACTGATTGCCACAGGCGATATCAGCATCACTGAAGGCCGTGCTACCCAAAGCCTAGATACTGCAAGTAAATTCACCGACAAAGGACTTGTCAGCAAAAAGACCACCCAAACTGCCTATCAGATGGATAGCAATAGCAGTATTCAAAGCATGGTGGATGGTGAGACTGTGCTGATGAAATCAGGTGGGGATATGCAGATTGTGGCAACCAATGTACTTGCCGACAAAGATATTCTGCTGACCTCGGGTGGTAATATGACCATTGCTAGTGCTACTAATACACAAAGTATGCACGAATATTCACAGGTGGATAAAAAAGGCTTATTTGCCACTTCGCCAACTTCTGTCACATTGGGCAAGCAACGTACCCAAAATCAAGCAGATGCCATGCAGACCACCTATACAGGCTCGCTGATTGGTACTACAGGAGGTAATGTTAGCCTAGTAAGTAATGACAGCCTTGTTATTACCAATAGCGATGTCATCGCCCAAAAAGATGGTGCTGATACCAATACAGGCAATATCTATATCCAAGCAACCGATGCCACCATCCAAAGCCAAAACGCCATCAGTGATAATAGCCATCGCTTTGCCCAAAAAACCACAGGGGTGACTGCCAGCGTCTCTAGCAGTCTTGTCAGCGAGGTTCAAAGCCTAGAAACCCTAAAAGAGTCTGTTAATGACACCGACTCTCGCAAAGCTAAATTGGCTGGTACTTTAGCGGCAGCTTCTAAAGTGCGTACGCTCGCCAAAGACCTAAAGGGTGGCAACCTTGGCTCCATCCGAGTTCAAGCCACTATTGGCTCACAAAGCACCAAGAGCCAAACCACAAGCCATCAAGAAACTAATGATGCTGCCAACCTTTTGGCTCAAAATAATTTGATCGTCAACCTCAAAGGCAAAGGTGCGGATTCAGATTTGACCGTCACAGGTAGCAACCTCACAGTAGGTAATAACTTCTACCAATCGGTAGAAGGCGATGTCCTCTACCAAGCCTCAACACAAACTGACACCCAAGACAGTCAAAACAGCAGCAAAGGCTGGGGTGCGGGTGTCTATGCCAGCTCTCAGATAGGTAGCGGTCAATCCAATCAAGGCTTTACCGTCAATGCCAACAAAGCAAAAGGCAGTAGCAGTGAGACTACCACCACCCACACCAATACCCAAGTCACTGTCGGCGGTACAACCGTCAATGACATTGGTGGTGATTTCACCCTAGATGGTGCTAATTTAAATACCAAGCACCTAACTGGTACAGTTGGCGGTGATTTGCTTGTCAAAAGCCGTCAAGACGCCTATCAATACACTCATGATCAAAAACAAGCAGGATTTAGTGCCGATGTTGGCTTTGATGGCAAACCCCAAAGCTTTAGCATCAATGGTGGCAAAACCGATGTAGATGCCGATTATGCGCAAGTCACCCATCAATCAGGCATCAAAGCCAATCAATCTACCCTGTCTGTACAAGGGCAAGGTAAGTTCACCGGTGGCTATCTCATCACCGATGCAGGTAAAAACCAAACCCAGTTTGCCCAAGGTATCCAAACCCAAGATATACAAAATCACCTAAATTATGAAGGTGATGCCATCAGTGTTGGCATTGGTATTGGTGCAGACACCAGCAATCCAAATGGCAAAGCAAAACCTGCCCTACAAGGCATTGGTTATGGTAAAATAGACCCAGTCAATAAAACTTCCACCACCCACACTGCCATCACTGACCAAGCTGGACTTAGCCATATCAACACAGAGAGCTTCAAACAAGAAGAAGTTCAACATGAGCTTAATGAAATCATCACCAATGATTTTAACAAAGAGCAAGTGTTAACAGAGCTTGGGGCTCAGGTGAATATTACGACTGAGTTTGGTAAAGAGGCTCCACAAAGAGTGGCGGAGTTTAGCGGCTATCAAGAAGCTGTCATACTCTCTAAACTTGATGATGCTGAAAATCTTAGTGATGAACAGATTAATCAAATCTTAGATGAAGCGGCCAAATGGGGCGAAGGTGGTATTTACCGTGTGGCTTTACATACAGCTGTGGGTGCAATAGGCACGGGTACTATCGAAGGTGCGGCATCAGCAGGTACAACTGCTTACGCCATTCCAAAGATTGATGAGTATCTAAAAGAACAGGGTTTTGATGAAACAGCACGACACTCTGCTTTGCTTGCCTTATCAGCAGGTATTGGCGCTTCTATTGGTGGTGATACTGCAAGTACTGCCAATAATGCTGGGCAGACGCAGTGGAATTACCTACTTCATAGTCAAATTGCCTCCTGGGAAAGTGAATTGGCTAAATGCACTAATGAAACTTGTAAAAATACAGTTATTCAAAAGTATCTGACCCTTTCAGATAAACAACAAGCAAGTCTTGAAAATGTTTGCATTACCAACTACAATGCCTCACAATGTGAAATGCTACGTCAACAATACTTCTCACTTGATGAAACATTAACACAAATTCACCCCAACAGATTAGGCGGCGCAGGCTACTGGATACACATAGAGCAAGAAAATAAGGAGGCTGAATCCATTTGGTCAAATATTGCTCGAAGTAATCCAAATACTTCAATGGCTAATCAATTTGGTTGGATGGTGCATGATAACGGAAGATTTGGAAGTGGGCGTGCTGGCACGGTTGCTAGTAATGGTGGCAAGAATGTCAATTCTAGCAAACCCATTAACCACAGTCAAAGAGATTCAGACCCTGCTTTTAAAAATGGATATATTTTCAAACATGGAGTGGATATTGATTTTAGGAATACAGGCAAAACCCAAAAAGATGCTTTAGATTTGGCATTTCAAAAAACAGGAGTTAATCGCTCTGAGTTTTCTGTTACAAAATGGGCAAAAGATAAAAATGGTAAAAGCTTTCCAGTAGAATATCGAGTTTTATCAGGAAAAAATAGGGGTGCTGAAGTGAGTATAGATGCAGGGCATACCACACAAGGAACTCCAGGTTCTCCACATATCGGGTGGCAAACTCCGGGAAAAAACAATACAGTTGGTCATATTTTTGTAGATAAAGTTGATGTAAATAGAGGAAGGTAATTTATGAGTAATAAACCTTATTTTGTTGAAGATTTTTTTGAGGTGTTATTAGAGCAAAATATATCTCAATATTCAATGCTATCATCTGAGAATAAAAAAAATCTTTTTGAGTTGATATTAAATAAATTTTTTAAAAGAGCAAATCTTTTGGATGAGCTGTGGAAATATGTGGTTGATGCTCATATAGGTGTGCATCTACCCTATATTTCCAAAAACAGGTCGTTTTTTTTAGAAAGGCTCACCTTTAGTCAACCAGTATATTTTTTATTTGAGCCCTCGGAATATAATGAAATATTGCACTTTTCCAATCCGGATGATTTAATGGATGTTCTATCTAATTGTTATAACTTTAATTTTTATATTATTGCTGATGATTTATCAGGCTGTGTAATTTGGCAAAGGCATGAAGCCTTAATAGGGCTTGGTCAGTATCAAAAACAGATTAAAACAATAGGTAGAGAATGGCTGATTTTTTTGGAAGAAAATCAACAAAACTCATAAAAACGGCTTTACAACAGCGCAATCCACACATAGGTTTATTAAAACAACTTACATTATAATGCATAACAACGCAGCCTTACAAGGCATTGGTTGTGGTGCAATAGACCCAGTACACTAGGATGCACACGGCACACCACCAATCTAAACCATCTCAGTGGCGCACTGCGCACACCCGCCCACTTTAAACTCTCATCACCCTGATGGATACCACATTCTAGTTAATGCAATGGCCGATGACAGACATACTCATACGTGCCAGCATAAAGTACATGTCGCACCCATACACTGGCAAAGCAAAGGTCTGTAGTTTGTGCTAAGACATAAACCCAACCAATCCCCAATCCTGCCACCATCTTTTTTTGATGGTGGTTTTTTATCGCCTGATGTCTGTTTGATGTTCTTATGTTTTTGATATTTTGCTGGTTGCTTTGGGTCATTTCTGAATTTGGTGTTAGCACTGGCTTGCCCTGATACGCTTGGTCTAGCGTACGATTTTTTGATTTGGTGTCGGTGGTTTCCAGATATGATTTGTTAGATAATTATTATAGTTTTCCGAATAACTTTATCTAATATACCTTGAATAAATATGTTTAATAAAGTTTTTTTGGTATAAATTCATTGAATAATAATTCAGCAATATAAGTTTAAATATCTTTACAGTACTGCCTTTAACTTATTGAAACCAGTAGAGATTTACAGTTGAAATCGAAAAAATTGCCAATAACATGTAGAGATTTACAGTTAAATAATCTTAATAGTTTATTTTTTAAAAAATCGTCTTGACTTTGATGATATTGGTGGAATATGATATTTGTTTAAATTCGTATTATTTAATCTTTTTAATACAAAAAGGAGATGTTCATGCATTGGCCATAAGCATATGCAAGGATAAAAAAGCAAAAACGCCACCAATTGCAGTTGGTAGCGCTTTTATAATGAGATTGTCTAGCGGACAGTCTCATTATCCCAAACAGTGTTTGACTTGTCAAGCCCTGTATGGCGCTTTATTATCCTTTGATTTAGTTTTTTTGTAAAAATTTTTTTATTCAAGATTAATTCATGGAAAATTAAGCATGATAGACTTACTAAATCTCAATGGCATAGTTACTGTTGATTGCCAAAACGATGATGAGACGATTGTTATTATTGCTAAGACAACACAGCAATTAACAACATGCACTCAGTGTGGCGGCGACCTATATAAACATGGTCAGCGCAACCACCGCTATGCCGATACACCACTGTACATGAAACCTACCACTTTGCAAATTAGCGTACATCGTTATCGCTGCAAAATATGCAAACAAGTGCTGAGCGACCGCATTGATTGTGTTGATGAGAATCGCCGATGCACAAGCAGGCTCATACAGTACATACAAAGCCGTTGTTTTCAGCTGACTTTTAGCGAATTATCAAGGCAAACTGGGCTGTCCATAAATAGCATCCGTCACATTGCACAAGACCATCTAAACGCTCTAGAACAAGGCTATTTAAGACCCACACCAAGTATTTTGGGTATTGATGAGGTGATGATTGCTGGTGAATATCGCTGTGTACTGACAGATCTTGATCAGCATACCGTATTTGACATCCTACCAACCAGAAAGCAGCCGTATCTTGAGAGTTACTTTAACACCCTAAAAGACAAAGATAACATTCAGATTGTCTGTTCTGATATGTGGAAGCCTTTTGAGAATGTTTGTACAAAATGCTTGCCCAATGCTGCGTTAGTCCTAGATAGATTTCATGTGGTCAAGCTTGCCAATGAAGTCGTGGAGAGGATTAGAAAAGACTACCAAAAAGCATTGGATAAAAAGGGGCGTAAGCAACTGAAAAAGCACCTGAGATGGCTGTTGTGTAAGCGGTTAGACCAGTTACAATCCAAGGATATTAAAATCCTACAAGAGCTTGCCAACGAGCATCCCAAGCTTGTGATTGCTTATTTTTTAAAAGAGAAGTTCTTCAATATTTATGAGGCTGCAGATAAAAATTTGGCAATACTGGCATTTTTAGACTGGATGGATAGTATTGATGAACAAGCAACAGGCATACACCTACCTGGGTTTTGCAAATTGAAGCAGATCATCAAACGGCATTTTGTCCAGATCTTTAACTATTGGGATGGTATAAACAAAGCCAGTAATGGCTACACAGAGTGTGTCAACGGCTTAATTAAGCTTGCCAATCGTTTGGGTAGAGGATATAGCTTTGAGATGATTAGAGCTAGAGCTTTGTATGGACACAAAGACTCAGATAAACCCAAAAAGGGACGTCAGGAGAAAATAACCGATCAAGAAGATTGAGCAAGACTCATCAAGAGCGATACATGCTTAAAACAAACCCAGGGCTTGAACAAAGCACTGGGTTTGTTTTTATCCAAGAAAATAAAATATGTTAAGTAAAACAGCTTGATTAAAAACAACCCATGCGAATATAATCAATGCTCACATCCGATACTTTCCACCAGATTTTGCAAGAATCAGAAATTTTAAGTGATTTATTTTCCACCAAGTTTTGCAAGAATCAGAGATTGTGTTAGGATGGATGGAGTTGGGGTTTCAACCGGGTTTTGAAAATAGCCAAAAAAGATAGGTATGATGCCTGTCTTTTTTATTACTTTTTATTAAGTGATATTGTTAAAATTTAGAGTAACTGTTATAATAAAAATTAAGGTTTAATTAAGTAATGAGGCAGTGTATGAAAGGTAGAATTCTAGATTTTTCGGTCGCGCAAGATGGTGGCTTGATCTTGAGCGAAGACGGCGTGCGTTATATGTTTGCCGCCAATCAATGGCGCGGTCAAAGCCTGCCAAAAGTTGGGCAAGATGTGGACTTTGATGTTGATGATGCGCAGCGCGCGATTGAGATTTATCCAGATGTTTTTGCCGCACCGCAAGCCAGTAACACTGCACAGACTTTGGATGATATCGGCAATAAAGTCGGTCAATCATTCAATAAATTCACCGCTGATATTAATAACAGCTTAATGAAAGTGAAGCAAAATGATGCGCCATCGACATTCATTGATTTTGCGGTTTTGGCAGTGACCAAGAACTATGCCAATTTTGAAGGTCGCGCTCGCCGTAAAGAATACTGGGGTTCGATGTTGGTGTATTTTATCTTAAGTATCATTGTCTCAATGGTGGTAAATCTAACTTTCCTGATCTCAGAATATTTGACTTATTTTTTGATGGTGGTGGCGTCATTGATTTATTTGGCGCTGATTATTCCTATGTTATCAATTACTGTGCGTCGTTTGCATGATATTGATAAATCGGGCTGGTTTTATTTGGTGTCACTGATTCCGCTGATTGGTGGGATTTGGCTACTGATTCTTTTGTGCACCGAAGGCACACGCGGCGAGAATCGCTTTGGTGCTGACCCAAAAGCCGCCGAGCGCTGATAAGTATTTTGCCAAAAAGACAGGTTTAACGCCTGTCTTTTTTATCGCCATAAAAAGGCAAAAATGGTAAAATAGGGCAAATTTTTACACAATCCATCATCCATGACAGCCACTCGTCCGCCTTTATATTACCGCCTTGCCACGCGCCTGCTTGCGCCGATTTATCGGCAACTGGTGATCAAAAAATCCAAATACCGCCCGACGCTCAAGCGTGAACTTGCCGAACGATTTGGTGAGCAGTATTCGGCTGTGCCAACGGGCGATCGTGGCGTGATTTGGTGTCATGCGGTGTCATTGGGTGAGCTGAACACGGCGTATCCACTGCTGTGTAAGCTGCTTGAAGCAGGCTTTGGGCTGTGGATTAGCAGTACCACGCAGACAGGCTTTGAGCGAGCGGCGAAATTATTCGCTGATCAGATCGTGGCAGGGCAAGTGGCGCATAGCTTTGTGCCAGTGGATACAACCGCGGTGGTCACAAGATTCTTGGATCATGTGCGTCCGTGTGCGGTGCTGTTCATCGAGACTGAGCTGTGGGCAAATACCTTATATGCTTGTAAAAGTCGTGGCATTCCAAGCCTGATGATCAATGCGCGCCTGAGTGATAAATCCTATCAAGGCTATGCCAAAATCCGCGCGGTTAGTCAAAGCATGATGGCAAATTTGGATAAAATCATCGCCCAAGATGCGGTATATGCCAAGCGATTTGGTGAGCTTGGCGCAAGCGATGATCAGCTTATAGTGATGGCATCGCTCAAATGGGCAAGTACAGCACAATTAACTGATGTCCAAGAACAGCTTGCCACTGACATCACTGCACAAATCTATCACGCAGGCAGGCGTGCGGTGTGGGTGATGGCAAGCACGCACGATGGCGAAGAGTCGCTTGCGCTGGATGCACATCGACTTGTCATTGATAAATTACAACAATTATCCAAAGACAAAGCCAATCCGCTATTAATTCTTGTGCCGCGCCATCCTGAACGATTTGATGCGGTTGCTGATTTGTGCAAGCAATCGGGGTTAATCACCGCTAGGCGCTCAGCACAACAAGCGATTAGCGCAGATACGCAAGTCTATTTGGCAGACAGTATGGGTGAGCTGCTTGTGTGGTACAAGATAGCCGATTATGCGGTGGTGGGCGGTTCATTTGTGCCTGTCGGTGGGCACAATCCGATCGAAGCCATTAGCCTTGGCACGCCTGTGATTATGGGTAGTTTTGATGATAATTGTAAAGAATTGGTAAAAGATCTAAAAAAAGTCGGCGCACTGGCACAGATTTCAGCCGATGGCGATAATCTTGCCGAATCGCTTTCTGAAGGCATCACACAAGCTTATGTCTATCACTGGTCGGGCGAGCAAGGGGTGAAATTGGTCGCACAAAAGCAGCAAACCGTCACTGAGCAATTTCAGATGATTTTATCGGTGATTGATCGCGCTCATGACAAGAAAATGTGATAAGGAAAGTGTGGCATGAATGTGATTTTATTTCCATCATCTGCTTGGGTGAGTTCTGAGAAATCATCTGGCAATCAAGTAGTTATCACAGATTCTTCGGTGATTCGACATATTCAAATTGTGCTGGGCGCAGGCGTCGGTGATACACTGAAAGTCGGTGAAATCGGCGGTCAGCTTGGTGTGGCAAAGATTGTAGATATGTGTGATGATGGGGTGGTCTTGGCAGAAGTGCGCCTAGATACACCGCCATCGCCGAAGCTTGATTTGACGCTGATTTTGGCTTTACCGCGTCCAAAGGTGCTGCGCCGCTTGATAATGGATATGACAGCAATGGGAGTGAATCATATCATTTTGCTAAACAGTGCACGCACGGATAAATCATACTGGGGTTCGCCACTGCTTGCACGCATGGATGAATATTTGCTCGAAGGCTTGCAGCAGGGTGTGGATACTGTAATGCCAAAAGTGACGATTGCCAAGCGGTTCAAGCCCTTTGTGCAGGATGAGCTGCCAAGTATCATCGGTGAGAATACCGCCATCGTCGCCCATCCGTATGCGGATGCCAGCTTTGGGCAGGCGTGCCAAGATGGACTGCCCAAGGTGCTGATCGTAGGTGCTGAAGGGGGATTTGTGCCTTATGAGATTGAGCTTTTGGCAAGTGTTGGTGCGCGCGCAGCCAGTCTCGGCAGTCGTATCCTGCGTACCGAAAGCGCGGTCAATGCCTTGCTTGGGCGGTGGCTTGATTGAATAAAAATGGGTTTGGTAAAATCGGATACCAAACCCATTTTGTCTGACGATGGTTTTATTTTCGCCCAAGTGCATTTGCCAGTGTCGCGCCAATAATCAGCACTACGCCAATCAGCTGCATCATCGACAGCGGCTGATGTAATAAAAACACCGCCAAAATAATCGCCGTCAAAGGCTCAACGATGGTAAAGACCGATGCGGTGGTCGCAGGCAGCTTTTGTAGTGCATTCATATATAATAAAAATGGCGCAATCGTCCCAACCAAACTTAAGCCCAATACCAGCCCCCATGTCTGCACAGGCAGTGTCAGTACGGTTTGATAAGTGGTAAAGGTCTGTGGCAAAAACAGCAAAGCTAGGCTGCTGAACGCCACCGAGCTAAAAAACACCATCTGTGCTGAGTGATTAAAGCCCATCGCTTTTTTGCCCAAGATACCATACAAAGAATAGCACAAGCCTGATAATAAGCCGACCGCGACACCGGTATTGATGGTGAATTTATCACCTGCCATCAGGCATGCGACGCCGATCACCGCGATGATGGCAAGCAGGGCGGATTTGGCAGTGATGCGCTCACCGAGAATGACGCGCGCAAGTACAAGGCTGAACACAGGTGCGGTATAAAGTAGTGCCACCGCCATACTCACGCCTACTTGACCAACAGCATAAAAATAGCACAAAGTCATGCCAAGCACACCGATCAGTGACTGGATAATTAGACCAAGCCACTGCTTAGCGGGCATGGCAGCAAAGGTGGTGAACAGCTTGGGCAATAGCACCAAGACTATCATGCCTGCAGTCACGATTCTTAAAGTGGTGATCTGAAAGCTTGTTAAGCCAAGATCACCCAATTGTGTAGAAAAAATACCCAATGTTCCCCAGCAGATACCTGCTAAGATGACCTGTAGTGAGCCGATAAGTAGGGTGGATTGTTCCGTCTTCATTTCACCGCCACCATATGCAGATAACGACCCATCAGGCGAAACGGCATCATCCGTGAGTAGCGCAGTTCCATCGCCACGACATCATCAGGATTGTTCAGCCCGCCGCGCTTAAGCGGTGCATAATCAGAAAATACGCGAATACCTGAGCGGATATTGATGGTATAACCATGCTCAGACAACCAAGTTTCTACTGTCTCAGGCGCAACAGGGTGATTGGGCGTCAGACTCTTATCATCGGCAGGTCGCGGGGTGTCAAGCTGATAAAAATTCCCCATCACAAGATTGCGATAGATAAGGCTTGCAGGGTTATAAAAACACAGCGACAGCGCGCCATCGGTCGCCAAATATTGATCAAAAAATGCCATAATTTCGCTTGGCTCACCCAGCCATTCAAGCAAGGCATGACAAAGGATTAAGTCAAATTTCTCATCACCAAGATACTGTGGCAGTGCCTGATACGGACAAGTGATCAATCGCACTTTATCACCTACGCCAAGCGCATCGGCAGACTGTTTTGCCATAGCAAGCATATTGGCTGAAATGTCATTGATGGTGACATGGTGATCAGTAGCTAAGCTTAGACTGATTTGGGCAAGTCCTGCACCGACATCTAGGATTTTTAGGGGGCGATGGTGCTTTTGTTGTAAGTCTGCGATGGTTTGGCTGATGTCATTTTCAAGCACCGCTAAGCGAATGCGACCTTTTAGTCCGCCATAGACTTTTTTGGCAAAATGTTCAGCAATGGGGTCAAAATTACGATCGGTAGCGGCAGTGGTGGCGTTTGTCATGTTAAAGTTTGTAAAAATTAAACGGATAAGTGTATCAAACGGTGGTCAAGGCACTGCGAATGCGGATAACTGTGCTATAATGCCTTATTTTCACCAAATATCGACATTATAGCACAATTGCGATTGAGAATTGATGCTTATCATAGATGGTTTGGTGGTGATTGATTTGACAAAGAGATAAGAGCAACTTATGAAGCATACCCCTTTAAAACTGATGAGCCTTTCTGCGGTGGCGCTGTTGGCATTGGCAGGATGTAGTAAGGAAAACTCTGAGCCTGAGATGCCTGTGGCTGAGCCTGTGGTGACGCAGATCACGGCAGTTTGTGATGATTTCAGTCTTAAAAATCGTTTAACAGATGCGGTACAAGCCAATCTGCTTGACGCATCGCTTTCTCGTTTGTCAGGTCTATCAGAGCTGCAGATGCAGGACATGGAAGCTAAGATTCGTAATCAGCTTGCGACGGTGAGTTTCGATGCTCAAAGCGTTGCCAACACTGACACAGGCTGTATCGCAGATATCTATATCACGCCATCAGCGCAGTCATTGGCAGCGACGCAGAACCTGCTGGCTGATTCTGGCATTGACCTTGTGAATGAACTGCGCTCAGCAGGCGGTGATCTGGTCGCAGGTCGTATCGTTGCCAAGGGTGTGACTTATAATATCGTAGATAATAAAGCGGTGCTTGATAATCCAGAGCATCCGCTGTTTGTTGCGGTGGCGGATTTGATGGTGACAGCGGCAGGCTCGAGCGCTAATACTGTCGGTCTTGCTGATGTAGCGACCGCTGCTGCCACAGGCGCTGCCATCACCGCGCCGACAGTAGCTGTGCGTCCACAAGTGATTGACCGTACAACTTCAAGCCCTGTCACGACCGACACCACAGCCAGCGCACCTGTTCGCAGCAGCACCAGTGCGACGACAAGCACAAGCGCACCAAAAACAGAGCGCACCGAAGTGAAAAAATCACAGCCTGCACCGCGCCCACAAGCCAAAGCAGAGAACAAAACCGCTGCCAAACCAGTGACAAAAACTGAAAACAAATCAACAGCCAAACCGGCTGCTAAGCCTGCACCAGCACCTGCCAAGACAGACACCAGAGCGACAACCAAGCCAAGCGATGATGGTGTGACGCGTACCATCACTAAGGCTGAGCCAAAAGCTGGGCCTAAACCACAACCAAAAGCAGAGCCGAAGTCTGATCCGAAGCCTGAACCAAAACCACAGCCGAAGGCGGACGCTAAGCCAAGCAGTGAGATCACTGTCGTTGAAACTAATGACACTTATTAATATATCTTATTAATATGGCTTATTGATGGCAATGCGTGATGATTGCTTAAGTCTGCATTGATAGAACCAATCCCCGAAGTGATTCAGCTTTGGGGATTTTTATTGGTTGCTGTTGTGTTGCTTTTTTAAAATTTATGTTACAATCAGAATGCTTTACAGCTTTTTAAAATCCATACAATCAACTTTTTTAGAATTTGGAGAAACTCATGAATCTAGCTCGTAATAAATTTGCTCAAGTGATGCCAGCGATGGTTGGCATGGCAGTTTTGGTTGCTTGTGGTCAGCCTGCTAACAAATCTGCCGAACCTACCGCCAAAGAGACCACCCAACAAACCGCTGACAAACCTGCTAAAACTGTGGCAATTACTGCCATCGTTGAGCATCCATCACTGGATGATATCCGCTTAGGCGTGATCGATGGCTTGGCAAGCTTGGGCTATAAAGATGGTCAAAATTTGACCGTGAATTTCCAATCTGCCCAAGGCAACATGGCGACCGCAGGACAAATCGCCAAACAATTTGCCGCAGATAATCCTGATGCTATCGTCGGCATCACCACACCGACCGCCCAAAGCCTTGCCGCTGCCACGACCAGCATTCCACTGATTTATACCGCCGTCTCCGACCCTGTCGCTGCCAAATTGATCGATGAAAATAACAAAGGCACGCAAGAGAATATCACGGGTCTATCAAGTCAGCTTCCGCTTGAGCCACAGATTGAATTATTCCAAAAAGTCAAACCAGATGCCAAGCGTATCGGCTTTGTATATAGCCCAGGTGAAGCCAACTCTGTTGTGGTCAAAGAAAATCTTGCCAAGCTGTTGCCAAATTATGGCATGACCTTGGTTGAAGTCCCAGCTAACCGCTCAAGCGATGTCGGCGATGCCACGCGTTCATTGGCAGGCAAAGTGGATTTGCTATACACATCATTGGATAATGGCGTCGCATCTGCAATGGAAGCGATGGTACAAGCTGCCAACGAAATCAAAGTGCCTGTGATCACATCGGATGAGTTTTCGGTGCGTCGTGGTGCGACCGCTGCTTTGGGCGTGAGTGATTATGACTTTGGCTTGACCACCGCCAAATTGGTCGCACAGGTCTTAGATGGTAAAAAACCAAGCGAAATCACTCCAGAAGTGATGAATACTTTGACGCTGTTTATCAGTCCAAAACACGCTACCGAGCAAGGCGTGACTGTGGATTTGACCACCTTAGGCGACAGCATCAATGTCGATACCACGCCACCACGCCAGCTACAGAAATAAGCTTGGGCTTAGGCTAATTTGGTATTAAAATACTATTTGTCTATACTTATAAAATTTGCTAAAATTTCGCAAATTTTTCAGCTGTATTTGTGAGTTTATTATGAAAACCAATTTTCTAAAAAAAGTCCTATGGGCAAGCGTTGCGACGCTAGCACTGAGTGCGTGTGGCGGTGAAAAAGCCCCGGAGCAAGCCGCTGCATCGGGTGCTACCGACACCAAAACCCTTGCCATCACCGCCATCGTAGAGCATCCAGCACTGGACGCGGCGCGCCTAGGTGCGATCGAAGCACTGGCAGCAGAAGGCTATAAAGAGGGCGAGAATCTGACGGTGAATTTCCAATCAGCGCAGGGCAATATGGGTACGGCAGGGCAGATTGCTAAGCAGTTTGTTTCGGATAATCCAGATGCGGTACTGGCGATCGCGACGCCGTCAGCGCAGGCTTTGGCGGCAGCGACCACTGAGCTACCGATCGTCTTTTCGGCGGTGACTGATCCTGTAGAAGCCAAGCTTGTGGCAAGCCTAGAAAAATCAGGCAATAATGTCACAGGCGCGTCGGATGTGCTGCCATTTGAGCCGCAGATTGAGCTGATTCGCGAGCTTGTACCAAGCGTGAAAAATGTCGGCTTTGTGTATAATCCAGGTGAAGTGAACTCAACCGTCGTGCTAAAAGCCTTAAAAGAAAAATTAGCACCACTTGGCATTAATGTCGTCGAAGCCACCGCGTCAAAATCAACCGACATCACCCAAGCGGCAAACAGCTTGGTCGGTAAAGTCGATGTCTTCTACACTTCTACGGATAACTTGGTGGTCAATGCTTATGAAAGCATCTATCAAGTCGCCAAAGATAACAAAATCCCATTGATCGCATCAAACACCGAAGCGGTCGAGCGTGGTGCGGTTGCGGCATTGGGCGTGAACTACACCGATTTGGGTAAGGAATCAGGCAAAATCATCGCGCGCATCTTTAAGGGTGAAAAGCCTGCGGATATTCCTGTATTTATCCCACAAAAGCTGGATTTGGTCGTGAATAAAAAACACGCAGCTGAACAAGGCATTGAGCTACCTGCAGCAGTGCTTGAGCGTGCTACTACAGTGCAAGAATAAGCTTTTTGTTCATGATAAAAAATCCCAAGTGTGCGCTTGGGATTTTTTATTGGGTGAAGACTGATTGAAAATTCATAAAATTTCGGGTGTGATTTTGGTTTACAATGAATGAATTTAAACGGTGATATGAATAAATTCACGCTCAAACTGCACATCCCTTCAATATCCTTGCTGCTGTTTTACCTATTTCATTGACATCGACTGCGATATGATTACCGCTTAGCAAATCACCACAATGCGCGTGCAAAGCAACAATCTGTGAGATTGGCGTATCAGGCACTTGCGCCAAAATACCCGCCATCATGCCTGCCAGTACATCGCCCATGCCAGCTGTTGCCATTGCTGCATTGCCAAGTGTGCAAATGCGGATTGTGCCTGTATGATCGATGGTGAGTGAGTTCGCGCCTTTTAATAGCCATTGACCGCCAAATTTATCACGCAGAGCGCGAATGGCAGCGATGCGATCAGCTTCAACTTCATCAGCATGAATGTCAAGTAGGCGCGCAGCTTCGGCATGATGCGGTGTGCCGATGATGTGATCGGGCAGGCGATACGCTTGAAATTGCGCCAAGTGCCACAAGCCATCAGCGTCTAACACCGTCGGAATGCCATATTCCACCAATGCAAGCAGCCAAGTATCAAAACAGCGAGCCGACCAGTCATCACGCCCAAACCCCATGCCGATGCACGCTGCCGACATTTGCGATAGTCGATAGGTTTCGGACAGTTCGATGTCGCCAAGCATAAGATTCGGCAGGCGTGCGATGATGGCAGGGTGATTGGCTTCGTGCGTCATTACCGTGACGCGACCTGCACCCACACGGATGGCAGCTTCAGCGCTCATGATGGCAGCGCCACCCATAGTCGATGAGCCGCCGATGACCATCACCGAGCCAAAATCCCCCTTATGCTGATGGCTGCCGCGTCCTGCGCGCGTGGGCAGTGTCGGCAGGGTGTTATCAATCGTGGCGGTGCTGATCAGTTCACTATCTGTCGGAATGAGTGGTAGGTAGATGATTTCACCAACATGGCTTTTGGCGTGCCCCATCAGCAGCCCAGCTTTATAAGCCATCAAGCACAGCGTCAAATCAGCACTCATGCAAATCGGCAGTGGCATCCCTGTGTCAGGGTGTAGCCCTGTAGGAATGTCGATGGCGATTTTTTGTCCAGTTTCGGTATTATACGCACGGACGATATCGATCATCGCATCAGTGAGCGGACGATCTAGGCCATTACCAAAGACAGCATCAATATGCACATCGGCAGCGCAGGGCGTATCGGTGATATGAATGCCGTGATCGACAGCCGCTTGATACGCGCGCTTAGCATCTGTGCTTGATGGCGGCGCGGTCTGGTACACTTGCACGCGATATACATCCGCCAGATATGCCGCCAATAGATAGCCATCACCGCCATTATTGCCGCTGCCGCACCAGATGCACAGCGTGGCAGCAGGTGATAGGCGGGTTTTTAGGACATTTGCCATGACAAGGGCGGCTTGCTGCATCAGCCCAAAGCTTGAGTTGCCAGCGGCGAACCAACGGCTCTCCCATGCCTTGACAGCGTGGGCGGTATAGACAGGGATGGGGTGATGCATGGCGATAAGTCCTGTGAATCTGTTTTATGTACTCTGTTTTATACTGACAAACTCTCAAGCAGCGCATCACTCGGCACGCCGCTATGAAAGCGCAGCATATCATCAGGTGTCTCGATAAGCTCTTTTTCTACTTGTTTAAAAAACGCCACACGCTCATCGATGCTCTCATCAGTAATCGACTGCGCAAGATTCAGATAGTCTTCATAATGTCGCGATTCGGATTTTAGCAGATATTTATAATAACGCGCCAATTTCTCATCATCGATCACATCTGCCAGAGCCGAGAACCGCTCACACGAACGCGCTTCGATGAACGCGCCGATGATCAGTACATCGACCATTGCAGCAGGTTCATGCGTGCGCTTGTGCTTAAGTAGCCCCTTGGCATAGCGACCTGCAGGCAGATAATGCCATGCGATGCCGCGCTCTTTCATCAGTGATAGTACTTGTTCATAGTGTAGCATTTCTTCACGCACCAGCTGCGCGAGTCGCTCTTGAAGCTGACGATGAAATTCATAGCGAAAGATCAGATTCATCGCTGTACCAGCGGCTTTTTTCTCGCAGTTGGCGTGGTCTTGGAGTAGTAGCGGCAGCTGTAGTTTGGCGACTTTTAGCCAAGTGTCTGATGTGCGACAGCCCAAGAATTCATAAATATGGCTAATATCAGTCTTCGCTCGAGCACGCGTGGTGATGTTCTCAAGTTTATCATCATCGTGAATATCGGTCGGGTGAGTCATTATGATTCCAAAGAGTCAGTTATTTCAAAGTATCGGTCAAATATCGTTTTAATTATAGCACATCACGCGTGCTTGTCGCAGGCTTTGTTGGGTTGTTTATTTTAGGCAATGAGTCATTGTCATGTATTTACAATTAGCAATATTATAGAAACATAAATGCCGAAAATTTATCTAAATTTAATTCATAAAATTTAAAATTTGTCAAACTTTTTGTATTGTAAAATTGCATTCATCACAGAATTTAAGCGAAGATCAGTGCCAAAAATCAGCAAAAATGGACGATTTTTACACAAATCTTACTCCAGTTACAAAAAATATTTGTCAATATAATATCAATAACTTATTGAAAAACAACATAAAATTTTATTCCCTTAAATTTTTTAAGGATTTTTCGCAAAAAAATGTTGCAATTTTCCCAAAACTTGCTATCTTATAAATCACAAAGTGCATACTAAATATTCAAAAATAAATATTAGCGTAGCATTTTGTGATAATTATTAAAATAATATGTCTGTATGTAAAAATAAAAATAGACAGAATAATAACAAAAAGCGATGCCATCTTCTCGTTTCTTTGACTGGCTGTATAATAACCATAAAAACTAAGTTGGCATCATGTGCACTCATGGAGACGCTCATGAAAAAACTGTTGCTCACCACCGCCATCCTTGCGCTATCTACCGCAGCCGCTCATGCCACACCGACTGTCTATGGTCGCATCTCATTATCGCTAGATACTATCCATGCCGATGAGAGGGTACATCCTGATGCGCCAGATGAATACCATGTCAAAAGCACGCGCACCAAGTTGAATTCAACCACAGGTCGTATCGGTGTCAAAGGTACAGAAGACATCAGCGATGATTTGAGTGTGTTTTATCAGCTAGAGTATGGCGTGACCCCTGATTCAGGCAGTAGTACACAGTTTAACTCGCGTGATACTTTCTTAGGTGTCAAGCACAAAAAATACGGCGCATTGACCTTTGGTCGCATGACCACACCTGACATCATGCTTGAGCCATATGCCAATGTGGTATCGATGGCGGTCGATGGCGGTGATAATATCTTGGCAGCGGTCGATCGTGCGCGTCTAAACAATGTCGTGCAATATACATCACCGACTGTCAATGGTGTCACAGGCTATCTATACTATACTTTGGATGAGAATAATGTCCAAGACTGGCCACTTCGTAACAACTTATATTCAGCCACGGTAAAATATGAGCCAACAGGCAAGCCATACCGCGTGGGTGCATCGTATACAGAAGCGCCAAATCAGTTCAAGGCACTGCGTCTAGCTGCCAACTATAAAGTAACGCCAAAAACTTCAGTTGGCGCGATCTACCAAAATACCGATTTTGACTATCTGTGGGGCAAGGATGATGCGGTACAATCACGACGCATCACTAAGGTGTCGAATGCCAGCGACGAGCATTCATACACTGTCAGCGTATTACATCAGACTGACACCCCTTGGCATCTGTTCACCCAGTATGACTATGTCGATCATGCCGGTAGCTGCGAAGATGCGATGAAAGAGCGTTTGGTCGTCGGTGGCAAATACTACTTTAATAAAAGCACCATTGGTCATGTCTATGCATCGTACAAAAAAGACGAAACCGTGGCAAGCCAAACCCTATGGAACCAAGATTTCGTCAGTGTCGCTGCCAACAGCAGCCATGACAAACGCTATGGCGTCGGCGTTGGTTTACAATACTTCTTCTAAACTGATCGATTGGCTATAAAAAACCGCACTGGTTTCACCCAAAGTTTCCGCAAGCTTTGGGTGTTTTTTTGGCTAAAAGTCAGCCGATCATTGGTAAAAGTTGATGAATAAAAAGTAAGAGAAGCAATAGGAGAATAATTTTATTTTCAAAATCAATGCAGTAAAAATAATTTATCGATGAATATGCAAATTATGAGAAATTTTGATGAATTTTTTTTGGTTTTAAGTATTGCAAAATATTACAAACTTGCTATGCTATGTGCAAGGTTTTAAAAATATATTGTCTGTTTTCTATCTTGCGTGTAACTATGCGTAAAGATCGGTCGATGGATGATGTGTTTTGCCGACATGGATGGGTGTCATACCGATCCAATGGAAAAAGTGCGACTCACCATCTTGAGTCCGATCACACACAAGGAGAACAATGTGAAAAAATTAGTTTTGGCAACTGCCATCGCCGCCGCATCGATCACTGCAGCGCACGCCGCACCGACTGTTTATGGTAAAGTGTTTTTGACACTAGATACTGTCGATGCTGATCTTGACAGACTGAGTGCTGATCGCAAAACTGTCGAACGCACAGACTCTAGCACGCGTACCAAGCTGAACTCAACCACAGGCCGTATCGGTGTCAAAGGCTCGGAGCCATTGACCGCGAACACTGATGTTGTCTATCAGCTAGAATACGGCGTGCGCGTCGATGACAATGCAAGCACCACAGGTCATATCGTACCGCGTGATACTTTCATTGGTCTTGCGAACAAGCAATACGGTACAGTATTGGCAGGTCGCCAAACTTCGGTAAACAACGGCATTAACTTCGCTGATGTCTCAGCAGGCGCGGTTGATGGTGGTGATAATCTATTGTCAGCGTTGGATAAGCCACGCGTGAACAATGCCTTTACTTATTTCTCGCCAAGCTACAACGGTCTATCATTCCAAGGTATGTACGCACTGGATGAGAATGATGACAATGACAAGGTGTTTGACGGCTACTATGAAGCAGCGATCGCTTATAAGCCTGCAGAAGCGCCATTCCGTGCAGGTATTGGTTGGATGCAAGCATCTGACCGCATCAAAGCGCTGCGAGTTTCAGGTGATTATAAATTCACACCAAAAACCACATTGGGCGTACTATACCAAAACACCAAATTGGGCGAAGGCTTTGGTGGTGATGAGAAAGAAAACGCATATACCGCAAGCCTAAGATACCAAACCGAAACACCGTGGCTTGTCTATGGTCAGGTGGACTATGTGGACAATGCAGGTGGCTTTAAAGATGGTGAGCGTCAGCGCTATATCGTCGGTGGTAAATATGCCTTCAATAAAGCAGCCACAGGTCATGTCTATGCATCATATCGCGATGAAGATCGCGTCGCAGGTCAGACTGCCTTTGTTGGTGCAGGCAAGCAAAACCTTGGCGCAGCTGGCAACGCGAAATATGAAGCATTTGGCGTTGGCGCAGGTATCGATTTCAAATTCTAATCGGTACATCGACACACAAGCACCCCAAAGTCATTTTGGGGTGCTTTTTAATGAAATTAAATCACTGTGTTTATGATAAACAAAGTAACTGTATGTCATAAAACAGTAACATAAAAGCAGAAAATATGACATTTCAATGAACACTTGTCAGCCAAATGTCAAGTTTTTGCGCTCAATAAGTTGTAACAAAAATTGTAAAATTACTCAAATTTGCCAGCATTTCGCCCAAAAAATACCCAAAAATTTGTCTAATCATACCTAAGTTATGGAAAATTTACAAAAAATTTTATGATTTTTTATCCAAATAAATCATGATAAATCAACAAGTTATAAAATAATTTGTAAAAATCATCGTATCAAATGCACAAAAGGTATTGCAAAATATTTCAAACTTGGTATTCTATAGACACAATATGAAGCTTGACTATCACGGATACTTCCATAATGTTGCTGAGTGTAACAGGATGCGATGGATGGTCAAATATAACAACCCAGATGTGAAGTGATGTCCTAGACATTATCAGCATCGAATTTACAAGTAGTCTTGTAGTGGACATCGATGTCCAAAACCTAAGTGGAGAAACCCATGAAAAAACTAGTTCTAGCATCAGCTGTTGCTGCATTGTCTATCACTGCTGCTCAAGCAGCACCAACCGTTTACGGTAAAGTCGTAATGACTGCTGATGTTGTTGATACTGATGCAAACGACAGCAACCGTACTACATTGAACACTCACGGTTCTCGTATTGGTGTTAAAGGTGCAGAAGCACTAACTGCTAATACTGACCTAGTTTACCAACTAGAATATCGCGTTCGCCCAGACAGCGACAAAGAGAACAAAGAAGGTCGTAACTTCGAACCACGCGATACTTTCATCGGTGTTTCTAACAAGCAATACGGTACGCTTCTAGCTGGTCGTCTATCTGCAATCGACGATCAAATCGACTACGCTGATGTGACTGTTGGTGGTGTTGTAGGTGGTGATGACCTGCTAGTAGCAATCAATGAGCCACGCGCGAACAACGCATTTGCTTATATCTCACCAAGCTACAATGGCCTACAATTCCTAGGTATGTATGCGCTAGATGAACTAGAAGACACCCAATCAGACTTGAACAACCCAAAAACTGATGCATATGGTGTTGGTCTAAAATATGAGCCAGAAGCATACCCAGTACGCGCAGGTATCACTTACATCAGCACTGCAAACATCGCTGCTATCGATGACAAAATGTCATGGTTGCGTGTTTCTGGTGACTACAAAGTAACCCCAGCATTGACTGTTGGTGCGCTATATCAAAATACTGATCTAGCAACTGATGACAACGAAAACGGTTACACGCTAAGCGCTAAATACAAGACCCAAACTCCATGGTCTGTATATGGTCAGCTAGACTACATCGACAACGCTGGTGGTAATGCAGATGCTGAGAAGCAACGCGCTCTAGTTGGTGGTGAATACGCATTCAACAAAGCAGCAACTGGTCACATCTATACTGGCTACCTAAAAGAAGAAGTTAAAGGTCAAGAAGATCAAAACTCATTCGGCGTAGGTGCTGGTATCGAATACAACTTCTAATCTAACGAAGTTATCTCGATCAAAAAAAAGCTCATCTGAAAAGATGGGCTTTTTTATTGGGATTGGTATCAGTGTAGGTTGCGTTCTACGCACCATTAAAATACCCAATGCATCAATTCCCAAACAATCTTTGCAAAATTTATTATAAAATCAAACATCTTCGGTGAAAAGGTGTGGATACTGCACTCTACATCCCATACTGTCCATAAAAACAAAAGCCCACCAACTGGCAGGCTTTTATCATTTATCCCAAGCTTATTTATCGCGTAAAATCTGCGTACCCACACCTTCTTCGGTGAAGATCTCAAGCAAGCACGCGTGCGGTACACGACCATCGACGATGGTGGCACTGCGCAGACCTGCCTTGACAGCATCGAGTGCGCCTGCGATTTTTGGAATCATACCGCCAGAGATCGTACCATCTGCGATCAGATTATCGACATCTTCAGCAGACAGATGGGTCAGTACTTCGCCTTCTTTATTCAGCACGCCTTTGATGTTGGTCAGCAGTAGTAGGCGTTCAGCACCGAGAAACTCCGCGACACGGCTTGCCACAAGGTCGGCATTGATATTGTAGCTATGACCATTGGCATCGACACCCAGTGGCGCGATCACAGGGATGAAGTCGGTAGCGATCAGCATATCAATAACTTCTTTATTGACGGATTCGACTTCACCGACGAAGCCTAAGTCCACCGCTTGTGGACGACCTTCATCATCGATCTTTTGCATATAGAGTTTTTTGGCACGGATTAGGTTGGCATCTTTGCCTGTCATGCCGATGGCTTTACCACCGTGCTTGTTGATCAGGCTGACGATGGATTTGTTCACCTGACCGCCCAGCACCATCTCGACCACATCCATCGTGGCTTTGTCAGTGACTCGCATCCCATCGATCCGTTCAGACTCACGACCGAGCTCTGATAACAGGCTATCCACCTGTGGGCCGCCACCATGCACGACGACAGGATGGATGCCGACGGTTTTTAGTAGGACGATATCGCGCGCGAACGAGCTTTCGAGTACAGGATCGGTCATGGCATTGCCGCCGTATTTGATGACGATCAGCTTGTCCTTATATTTTTGGATATACGGCAGGGCGGTGGTGATGACTTCGGCGGTGAGTTTGGCTTCATCGAGAGTAAGTGACATGGTATTTCCTTGTTTACAAGCAGTGAAAATTATAGGCGACCTGATGAGCCGAAACCGCCAGCACCGCGTGCGCTGACATCGGTAAACTCATCGACGATCTCAAAGCTGGGGCGCGCCACAGGTACGACGACATACTGCGCCATACGCTCGGCAGGCTCAAGCACAAAATCGGTGCTGCTGCGATTCCAGACGCTGACCATCAGCTCACCTTGATAATCGGCATCGATCAGACCCACAAGATTGCCCAAGACGATGCCATGCTTATGACCTAGTCCTGAGCGCGGCAAGATCAGACCAGCGAAGTTTGGATCGGCGATATAGACCGACAGACCTGTGCCGATAAGCTTAGTTTCGCCTGCTTTGATGGTGATCGGAGCATCGATACAGGCGCGCAGATCGATGCCTGCCGAGCCGTCGGTGGCGCGAGTTGGTAGGGGGAATGCAGGATCTTGACCGATTTTTGGATTTAGGATTTTGACTTGGACGCTGTTCATGGGTTGCCTTTTTTTATGGTGAAAATCAGTTAAAGTTATCAAAAATAAGCCACAATTGCAATGGGTTTACACAATAAATTATGGTCTATAAAATTCAGACGATAAAAAAGCCCGAAAATTAATCCGAGCTTTATAAGGTCTATAAATTTGAAATAAAACTTAAGCCAAACTCACTCGTTTTCCTTGCCTTATTTCAAATTGGTTTGACCATAAATGGCTTATGCCTTACCTTCAGCATCTTCACCTTGGGCTTCTAGCTGGCTTTGTAAGAAAGCTTGTTCGAAGTTCACTGGTGCAAGCAGTAGCTGTGGGAAGCTGCCGCGGCTGACCACATCGCTG
The DNA here is from genome assembly GCF_024296965.1 of Moraxella sp. FZLJ2109. Lineage (NCBI taxonomy): Bacteria > Pseudomonadati > Pseudomonadota > Gammaproteobacteria > Moraxellales > Moraxellaceae > Moraxella > Moraxella sp. FZLJ2109. Next base: position 305,050 of record NZ_CP101112.1, on the reverse strand, counting down.
ATCACTTCACGCGCGTATGGGAACAGGATATTTGGGCAGTAGGCTTGTAGCAGGTGTGGCATATCGTCTTCTGGGATATTTTTTAGAAGGAAGATGCCTGCTTGCTGTACTTCAGCGATGAATGCCACGCTGTCTTCTAGCTTGGCGGTGACGCTGACAGTTAGCACAACTTCTTTATAGTCTTCATCAAGATCGGTGACGCTTGCAGCGATGTTGATGTCGGTTTCTGGTTTCCATTGCTTGGTGAAGACATCGACGCTTGGCACTTCAAATGAAATGTCTTTGGTATAAATGCGCTCAAGACCTAGTTGCGGTTGGTTCAATTCGTCTGACATGGATTGCTCCTTAATTTGAAAAATTTGAAAAATTAGCCCAGCATTTCGTCCAGTTTGCCTTCTTGGTTCAGCTTGTTTAGCTGATCAAAACCGCCAACGAAAGTCTCACCGATGAAAATCTGTGGCACGGTGCGATAGCCATTGGTCTTAGCTGATAGGGCTTGACGCTCTTCGGTGGTCAAATCGTACATACTGATTTCGTCAAATGCCACGCCTTTATTGGTCAAAAGCTGCTTGGCATTGGTGCAGTATGGGCATACTGGGGTGGTGTAGATGGTGACTTGTGTCATAATTTACTCGTAGTTGTCTTAAAAATCCAATCGTGATACCGCTTTGATGGGGGTGATTTGACATCATTTCAAGGGCGGCTTAAGGGTAATGCAAAGTGGATTATTTTTTCTTCGCACCGACCAATGGCAATCCAGCAGCTTGATAGCCTTGGATGCCGCCTTCTAGTCGCATGAAGTTCGGGCGTGCGATCAGCTGCACCGCTGCACCTGCTTGGATGCCGATGTCGCAGACGATGATGACAGGCACTTGGATGGCTTGCAGCTCGGTTAGGCGGTTTTTAAGCTCGGTGAATGGGATGTTTTCACTGCCTGTGATATGTCCTGTGGCGAATTTGTTGGCAGGGCGGATGTCGATGATGCGCGCGTTTTGGTTATTGACCAACAGACCAACTTCGCTTGGTGGTACTTTGCGGCCGCTGCGTTTACCTTCGATGGCAAAAAAGGCGATGGCAAGTACAATTAATAGACCGAATAAAAATGGGTGATTGCCCACAAATTCAAACCAGCGTTCCAAGGATTTTCTCCATCAAAATAAAATTCAAACACTTATTATATCGTGAAATGGGGGCGATTGCACTTGTTTTGTGGCTTGTGGTGATATTATTGTTTTTGCGGTTTTAATAGCCGAAAGTGTTTTGATACAGCAGGACGGGTATTAGCTCGAGATATCTCTAGACTATAAAAAGTGGCTTTGCCTTGTTCGATGCGTGTCAATCTTTCATCTAGTAGCTAATCCAAATCAGTTTGTTGGATGTGATGATTGTTGTGCTTTTTAATGATTGAATTTGGCAAAATCTATTTCCCCGACGGCTTGACCGCTGACTGCCCGTTTTTGGCTTCATCGATCAGTAGCGTCAAGCTTTCAATGCGTCGCGGTAGTACTTCTCCTGCGTCCGCTGCCGCCCAAAATGCACAGCCTTTGGCGTTTTTTTGGTGATTGCAATCGCGAAATTGACAACTGCCAACCAGCTCATTGAGTTCATCAAACCCTGCCAAAATATCATCCGCAGACAGATGCCAGATGCCATATTCGCGAATCCCAGGGGTGTCGATGATACCGCCAGCAGCAAGGTTTTGTGGGTCATAGGCAAGTAGGCGGCTTGTGGTGGTGGTATGCTGACCTAATTGCGAGTTTACCGAGATGATGTTAGTGGCTTGCTGCGCGTCGGGCAGTAGTGCGTTAATCAGGCTGGATTTGCCCACGCCTGACTGACCTGCGAAGATGGATAATTTGCCATCAATGTGCTGTTTAAGAGCATCCAATCCTGTCTGTGTGGTGCTGGATGTGGTGATGACACTAAAGCCGTATTTCTCGCCAAGTGCTTGATATTCTTCGATAATTTGCATGGCATCGGCATGATCTGCCAAGAGATCCGCTTTATTCATCACCAGTAGCGGTGCGATGTCATTGAGCCGTGCGATCAAAAGATAGCGGTCAATCAGATTCACCGCAGGCTTGGGTAAGGGAGCAAAGACGATCGCCAAGACATCGACATTGGCCGCCACAGGTTTGACCTTATGATAGCGATCGGGGCGAGTGATGAGTGTTTTGCGGTCTAATAACTGCTCGATACGCCCAAGATTGGCGGTGGTGTCTAGGCTGAATTTCACCGTATCGCCCGTGGCAAGCATCGGCAGATTGGTGCGTGTATGACATCGCCAGATCGCCCCAAGCGTGATGGCGTCGCTTGGATGATCAGGCAAAATCTGCGGCAGCGCGGTAATCTGCACATCGAGCTGTTTGCCAAAATGCGAGATAATCACCCCAGTGGCAAGCGTGCCATCATCGACTTGGGTGAGTTGGTTTTGCTCGATTTGGCGAGCTTGGCGTTTGGTGATTTTGCGACCGCGAATCAGCGACATAAGGGATTAATTTTCCAAAAAAATAAAAGCACTGTAGCACAAAAGACTGAAGTCAGCAAGCGCGACAAGCTCAATCAATCGAACAAGTGCGTTTGACGCAGTATTATTTCAAAGTTGGCAGATTGTACAATTCATAGGCATAGATGGCAAGGCTAAGCGCAATGCCCCACATGATGAGTGCGATGATGGCATCAAGCACGCGCCAAGTGCTTGGATTTTTGAATAATGGCGTCAATAATCGCGCGCCATAACCCAAGCCAAAAAACCACACCGCCGAGACGATGAGCGCACCTGCCAAAAAAGCGATTTTTTGTTCGAAATTCAGCGTTCCTGCCACACCACCGATGATGACTACCGTGTCCAGATACACATGCGGATTGAGCAGGGTTAGGGCAAGTGTCGTGCCAATGGTAGCAACTAAACTTGCCTTGGGTGTGGTATCATCCAGTGAAGGCTACTACCGCCGCTGATCGCCGAGCGCATGGCGCGAAATCCATATACCGCCAAAAACAGCGCGCCAACCACCGCAAGCGCAATCGTCGCGATCGGGCTTTGGCTGATCAGTGAGCCAAAGCCAAGCACGCCAAAACTCATCAGCACAAAATCGCACAAAAAACAGGTCAAAGCCACCCAAAAGATGTGGTTTTTTAATAAGCCTTGCTTAAGCACAAAGGCATTTTGCGCACCGATGGCGATGATTAGACCACCTGAGACCACCAAGCCTTTGATAAATGTAGGAAAAAGCGCTGCATCTAGCATGATTTTAATCAATCCGTGTTTGTATCAATCAGCCCAAGTCATCCATCCATGCGATATTTATGAAGAAACTTGATGCGAACGGGTGCATCGCATACGCCCATGATATACTAAGTTTTGTGAATTTATAAAAACAGGATGTAGCTTGTGATAATTGACTGTAAATTTCAACCAAACATTTTTAGCATAACAAAATCGCCCCAATCAAGCGAAAGAGGCGATCAATAATGGCGGAAGCTGAGAGATTCGAACTCTCGGTGGGCTATAAACCCACGCCGGTTTTCAAGACCGGTGCATTCAACCGCTCTGCCAAGCTTCCTAAAGCGGTCTATTGTCAATTGACAATGATAAAAAAATAATGGCGGAAGCTGAGAGATTCGAACTCTCGGTGGGCTATAAACCCACGCCGGTTTTCAAGACCGGTGCATTCAACCGCTCTGCCAAGCTTCCAATGCGTCGTATTATAGCCGAATTTTTCTTAAATGCAAGCATTTTTTTATAAAATTATCACATTAAAAGAATAACTTGGGCTTGCGTCTGGGGGTGCTGATCTCTTCAATGCTGATGGCGTCAGCAGTGCGGCAGTTTTCTTGGGGGGCGAAAATATCGCGTGCCAATGCCACCATCTCATAGACGGTGCGGCGCGTGTGGATGAGATTATCCTTGGGGTGTAGCCAGCTTGGGGCGATGGCAAGCGGTGCAGGATTGGCGATGGTGGCGATACCTGCTTTGGCAAACTGGCGGCGTGCGCGTGCCATGTGATAGCGATCCGTGACCAAATAGGCAGTTTTTGGCAGTTCGTGATAATTAAGCAGCTTGGCGGTGAAGTTGGCATTTTCGCAAGTATTCATACTCGCGTTGTCGCTTAAGATCACCACATTGGCATCTTGCTCGACCAGATAATCACGCAGCCACGGCGATTCTGCGCCACTTGTGATGATGGGCATCGACTCTGTGCTGTATTGCTTGAGTGCTTGATCGGCGCGGCTTTGGCTGTAGTGATTGAGCGTGATTTTGCCTGCGCTATTGCGCGTAAGCCCACCACCAAGTACGATGATGGCGGTGGGCTTGTCATCGACTTGAGGTAGGGTGATGGCAGAATATAGGTTTAATAGTCCTGTGCCAACGGTGGCAAAAATCGGCGTCACTGTCGAAAGTGCGCCAATCGCGGTGCATAGACCTGCCACGCCTAGCCATTTGACGGCTTTTGGCAAGGGTTTATGCGTAGCTGCCATCGGCATTCACCCACACAGGCTCACGCACCAAACGAATGCCAAAACTGTCTTCAACGCTTTGAATGATAAAATCTTGTGCAGCTTTGATGTCATCTTGGGTGGCGGTCAAAGGCGCATGATTGGTCAGTACCAAAGCTTGCTTGGCGTGGGTTAAAATCGGTGCGATGCCTTTGCCTTTTAGACCTGATTCATCGATCAGCCAGCCTGCAGGGACTTTGGTCTCATCATCGCTAACAGGATAAAATGGCATGTCAGGATAGTCTTTTTGGATTTCATTAAACAGACTTGAGCGGATCACAGGATTTTGGAAAAATGAACCGCAGTTTGGCAGCTGACTAGGATCAGGTAGCTTGGCACTGCGAATGGCGATCACGGCATGATAGACATCCATCGGGCTGATGCTGTCACGATGATTTGCTTCGGCAAGCATCTGTGCCTGTGCGTGCAAATCGCCATAGCCTGTGCGAGTGCGTGTCGCATCATTGTGCAGGCGTAGGGTGATAGCGGTAATCAAATAGCGGTTTGGCTTATCCTTAAAGATACTATGGCGATAGCCAAAATGACATTCATCACGGCTTAGAGTGTGAAATTCACCTGTCGCCCATTCATAGACTTGGACGCTGTGAAGCGCATCTTCGAGCTGCACCCCATAAGCACCGATATTTTGGACTGGTGCAGCACCTGCCAATCCGGGAATCAAGGCGAGATTTTCGAGTCCATACCAGCCTTGCTGTGTGCAGTCACTGACCAGCTGATGCCAGTTTTCGCCTGCCATCACTTCAAGCAAGATATACTCATCGGACTCATCAATGATACGCTTACCCATCATGCGTGGCAAAATGACAGTGGCGTCAAGTGTGCTTGGTAGTAGCACATTACTGCCACCAGATAGCACAAACCAACGATCGCCAAGCTCAAGCTTGGGCAATGCATCAGCATCATGGATGATGATGGCGGTATCTGCCACACAGCGTAGTGCCATGGTGTTTAGATGGGATAGATCGTAGTGATGAAAAACTTGATGGCTGATAGGAGTATCTGACATGATCGCAACTTAAACATATGAATCGCTCGGGTGTATCCGCGAGCATTTTAGCCATTATAATGGCTTGCTATCTGCCTGTAAATAGTCGCCCTTAAATAATAACAAATCTCATATACGGTGTTGCCATGCGATCAAGTGCTGATCAGCCACCGATTCCAAATGCTCATACATCGCCACAAAATCAGATTCATCCCCATAATAAGGATCGGCAACGGCTTTGCCAGTTGGATCAAATAGCTGCAAGCGTGCCACCGTACGACCATCTGCAAGCTGTTCGGCTTGGGTGCGTAGTTTGCTTAAATTTGCCAAATTACTCTCATCCATCGCAAAGATGAGTTCAAACTCATAAAAGTCCGCCACGCTGATCTGTCTGGCTCTTAAGCTTGATAAATCATAGCCTAGAGACCGACCAACTTTGATACTGCGAGTGTCAGGCGGATTGCCTGTGTGGTAATTGGCGGTGCCTGCTGAATCTAGGCGTATGGGTAGGCGGGCATTGGTAATTTTGGTCGTCATCACCGCTTCAGCAGCAGGTGATCGGCAGATATTGCCAAGACAAACAAATAAAATACTGCTAGGATAAGTCATAAATCTTCTCAATCATCAATGTGAAATCTTGTGCTTGTCATGCATCTGATGTGTCTTGTGATGATGATCCCATCACCAATTCATCCACCAAAGCCGATAGCACGACTGTAGCAAATGCCCCCTTTGGCAGTTCAAAATTCAGCACCAATGATGCATCATCTGCCCAGCGCCAAGTCAATGCCCGCACCAATAGGCGTAAGGGGCGATAGCTTATTTTGGCATCAATCTTCAGTAGCCCTTGGCAAAATACCGTAAATTCATCCCGACCAAGCACGCCATCATACAGTGCGGCCGCATCAGCGGTATGCTTGGGCGTACCTGTGCCAAACAGTGGAGCGGTGGGGTGGATATCACCAGCCCCCAGGCGAGTGCGGATGTCATCATCGATATCAGCCACAAAAATCGAGCCTGTGCCATCTAGATTGAACACATCACCATCGATCGCCGTCTGCCAATTGCCATCTGCCACACGAGCATCCAGCATGGCATTGAACAGTACACTGCGAGCGGTCGAGATCAGTAGGCTATCACGATGAGCGGTTTTTTTATTTGGGCGGTAGGGCTTGGGCGTGGCTAGGATTTTTTCAAAAAACCCTTGAGCCTTTTGGATATTGCCCTGATCATTGCCAAACCGCTGTTCGCCAAAATAGTTTGGCACGCCACTGGTTTTGATTTGATTGAGTCTATCATCGATGGCGGCTTTATCGCCTGTGACAGCACGTAGGGTGATGGTGAAGTGATTGGATTTGTGCGTACCACGACCTAGCTTGCGACTGTGCCACACTTGCTCGCTGATGTGGACGGACTCGCCATCGTGCAGATGCGGCTTGATAAAGTCGGTAAATGGCACACTCGGCACCACCTTGGTCGGCAGGCGAATACTGAACCACTGATGGGTGATGGCGTGGCGGTCTTTTAGCCCTGAATAGCCGACATCTGCTGTAGGCACGCCTGCCCAGTCAGCCAGTAGTCGTACGACATAGGCGGTGTTTAGATTGATTTTGGTGATGTATAACCACAGATGTTCGCCATCGTGGGTGTGCTCGATGGCAAGCTGTTCGGTGACGATAAAGTCGGCAGGCGTGGCTTTATAAATAGCGTGGCGGATAGGACGGGTCATGGTGTCGCTCAGTAAAATATCTTCGCCACCATTGTATCACACAAACATCTTCTTCGGCAGATAGCCAATCACCATCTCATCAGGGGTAGCCGTACTATCTGCGGTGATATGCAGACGGTAGCGGTCTTTGAACGCTTGGGGTAGCACATCACTGACATTGTGAATCTCATCAATATCCACGCCATATTTATCATCGATATGCGATGTCGCTCGAGTACCTGCGATGTCAAACGCTTGATAAAATTCGCTTTGTTTGGCGATGGCGGTCGCTTGATGGATATCATCAGCCATAATCAATAATTTGTGATGATATTCTTCAAAATGATTGGGCTTGTAGCCACCAAGATTGACAAAATATAAATGTTGGGGCTGTAGTAGATAAGGTCTAAATCCCACACCATTTTCTCAATATTTTAAGCTGATTAGATGGTGTACTGTAGTTAAATCTAAACTCACATTCTTTGATAAAAAGATGGAAGTTTTTCTTGTCAATGCCATTGTATTTTCTAAGTACTCGTTTAGCTTGAGACCAGAAATTTTCAATGCCGTTGATGTGGTTGTGGTCTTTGACAAACTCTTTGGAATGATTGATGCGAAAGTGTTTAAACTCACTCACATCAAGAGCATTATAGCTTCTGTAACTATCTGTGTAAACGATGCTATCTGGCTTGATTTTGCTTGAGATGATAGGCATTAAGGTGCTTTGCTTGGTATCTTTTACCACAACAGTATAAACCTTGCCATTACGCTTCAAAAGACCAAATACAGCTGTTTTACCACCAGCGCCACGACCTCGCTTACCTTTGCGAATGCCACCGAAGTAGCTTTCATCAAGCTCTACTTCACCATCAAACAAAGTGTGAGCTTCAAGGTTGAGATTATATTCTATCACAAGTCTGATTTTGCGGTAAAATAAAGCTGCTGAATTGTGCTGAATGCCAAGCAAATCACTTGCTGTTCTAGCAGTAACTTGTGCAACAAAAAATTCAAGCAGTTTTATTTGAACTTTTTTACTTAATTTACAACGAGTTATCTTCATGTTTGTAGTATAGCATAAGTGCTAATCTACTACAGCCCCTAAATGTTTGTCGTTGGGTGGGTCATTGGGATGATCGTCTTTATTGATAATCTCAATGCGATAGCCATCAACCGCAGTAATTTTGCGATAGGCGTCCAGATGCCAAATATCTTTGATTTCTTGCCAAGCTGATTCAAAATGCGGTATCAACTCACGCACATCATCGGCGATGCCAAAGAAAATATCATGCTGTTCAATCAGCCGACCCTTTGGTGTAGCACCGATTTTTAGCATATACAGATACATGATTTGCCTTTATGTTTTAATAACCTTGTTGGTTTAGCTCACGATATGCATCACAGCCGTTTTGATTGCCATTGTCGCAGGCTTTTCCAAACCATTCTTTGGCAAGTGAGTAGCTTTGGCGGACGCCTTGACCATTATTATACATACTACCGATATTGTATTGAGCTATGGCATTGTTTTGGGCGGCGGCTTTGGCATACCAATTAAAGGCTTGTTTATAATCTTGACGCACGCCATGACCTTGGTGATACATCACGCCAAGATTACTTTGAGCATCAGCAAACCCTTGATTGGCAGCTTTGGTGTACCATTCAACCGCTTGATGATAATCTTGACGCACGCCTTCACCATTCTCATACATCACACCAAGGTTATACTGAGCAGCGGCAAACCCTTGATTAGCGGCTTTGGTGTACCACTCTACCGCTTTTTGGTAATTTTGCTGTACGCCCTGACCTTCGTAATACATCACACCAAGATTATGTTGAGCCTTGGCATGATTTTGGGCGGCGGCTTTGGTGTACCACTCTACCGCTTTTTGGTAATCTTGACGCACGCCTTGACCTTCGTAATACATCACGCCAAGATTAAATTGAGCAGCGGCATCTCCCTGATTGGCGGCTTGACTAAAATAACTAAACGCCTGACGATAACCATCATCAGTGCCAAGACTGACATAATACATGCCTTGGTCAAAGGCAGTATTCGCCATCACCGACATCGACAGCATAAGTCCCATCGCCAAACTTGCTAGCTTTTTCATCCTTTACACTCCATCAAAAGACTGATTAATAATTTATCTAGTATAACAATTTCCCCATCATTTGCCAACGAAGCCAATTTGACAAAAATTACAAAAACTTAGCCATCATCACAGCATAAAACTGCTATAATAAGCCCATTTTATTTGCCAAATTTTGGATAACTTATGAGCGTATCAGCCAATAACAACACTACTCACAAACCGCACAATCCTGATAATTTTATTCGCACGCCACAGGGCGAATTTGCCCATCGTGATACCCAAAGCACCAATAAAGCACGCTTGACAGAGCTTTTGAAACAGCGGATTTTATTTCTTGATGGGGCGATGGGGACAGAGATTCAGAACTATAAACTCACCGAAAGCGACTATCGTGGCACTCGTTTTGCTGATATACCTAACGATGTCAAGGGTAATAATGACCTGCTCGTACTGACACAGCCTGACATCATCAGTGCGATTCATAGAAGTTATCTGGAAGCTGGCTCAGACATCATCGAGACCAACAGCTTTAATGGTACGCAGATCTCGATGGCGGATTATCACATGGAGCATCTGACCTATGAGATCAACCGTGAAGCCGCTCGCCTAGCCCGCCTAGCTTGTGATGAATACAACGCCAAAACGCCTGATAAGCCACGCTTTGTGGCAGGTGTCATCGGTCCAACTTCTCGCACTTGTTCCATCTCACCCGATGTCAATGACCCTGCGTTTCGTAATGTGACCTTTGATGAGCTCGTGGACAACTACACCGAAAGTACGCTGGCACTGATTGACGGTGGGGCGGACATTATTTTGATTGAGACGGTGTTTGACACCCTAAACGCCAAGGCGGCGATTTTTGCGGTGACGGGCGTGTTTGAGATGATTGGTTTTGAGCTGCCGATTATGATCAGTGGTACGATTACCGACGCATCGGGGCGGACACTGTCAGGGCAAACGGCAGAAGCGTTTTATAACTCAGTGCGTCATGCTAAGCCTATCTCAATCGGTTTTAACTGTGCTTTGGGGGCGGATGCACTCAAGCCACACATCCAAAGCTTATCTGATGTCTGTGAGACCTTTGTGTCAGCACACCCCAATGCAGGCTTGCCGAACGAATTTGGCGAATATGACGAAACGGCCACCGAGACCGCCACGATGGTGCAGGGCTTTGCCAAGGCAGGGATTGTCAATATCGTCGGTGGCTGCTGTGGCACGACACCTGAACATATCCGCACCATCGTAGAGATGGTATCACCGCACGCACCACGAGCCATTCCTGAGTACAAGCCTGCTTGCCGTTTGTCAGGATTAGAAGCCTTTAACATCACTCGTGATAGCTTATTTGTCAATGTCGGTGAGCGTACCAATGTCACAGGCTCCAAAAAATTCTTGCGACTGATCAAAAACGAAGAATACGCAGAAGCTCTTGATGTCGCCCGAGACCAGGTAGAAGGCGGTGCACAGGTCGTGGACATCAACATGGATGAAGCGATGCTTGATAGTAAGCAGGCGATGATTCATTTTGTCAATCTGATTGCGTCCGAGCCTGACATCAGCCGAGTGCCACTGATGATTGACTCATCAAAATGGGACATCATCGAAGCAGGTCTCAAATGCACGCAAGGCAAAGCGATTGTCAATTCTATCTCATTAAAAGAAGGCTATGATGAATTTGTCGCCAAAGCTCGCCTATGTATGCGATACGGGGCAGCGGTGATTGTCATGGCGTTTGATGAAGTCGGGCAAGCGGACACCGAAGCACGCAAGATTGAGATTTGTAAACGCAGTTATGATATTTTGGTCGATGAAGTGGGCTTCCCATCCGAAGACATCATCTTTGACCCGAACATCTTTGCGGTCGCCACAGGTATCGAAGAGCATAATAACTACGGCGTGGACTTTATCAAAGCGACCAAATGGATTACCGACAACCTGCCCAATGCGATGGTGTCGGGCGGTGTGTCCAATGTGTCGTTTAGTTTCCGTGGTAATCCGATTCGTGAAGCGATTCATGCGGTGTTCTTGTACCACGCCATCAATAACGGCATGACGATGGGCATTGTCAATCCTGCGATGCTTGAGTTGTATGATGAGATTGAGCCATCTGCCCGTGATGCTATCGAAGATGTGATTTTAAACCGTAATAACGACAACAACGAAGCGACAGAGAAGCTGCTTGAAGTTGCCGAAAATTACCATTCAGGCGACAAAGCCAAATCAGGCGGTGCTGACCTAGCATGGCGTGAAGACACGGTAGAAAAACGCATTGAATACGCCTTGGTCAAAGGCATTACCACCTATATTGATGAGGACACCGAAGAAGCTCGCCAAAAATACCCACGACCGCTCGATGTCATCGAAGGGCCTTTGATGGACGGCATGAATGTGGTGGGGGATTTGTTCGGCGCAGGTAAGATGTTCTTGCCACAGGTGGTCAAATCCGCCCGTGTGATGAAACAAGCCGTCGCATGGCTAAATCCCTACATTGAAGCCGAAAAGGTCGCAGGCGAGTCCAAGGGTAAAATCCTGATGGCGACCGTCAAAGGCGATGTGCATGACATCGGCAAAAATATCGTCGGTGTAGTCTTGGGCTGTAACGGCTATGAGATCATTGATCTAGGGGTGATGGTGCCGTGCGAGAAGATTTTGCAAGTGGCTCGTGATGAAAATGTGGACATCATCGGATTGTCAGGGCTGATTACCCCAAGCCTTGATGAGATGGTCTATGTCGCCAAACAAATGCAAGAGCAAGGCTTTAAGCTGCCACTCTTAATCGGTGGGGCGACCACGAGTAAAGCGCATACGGCGGTCAAGATTGAACCCAATTACCAGAATGACATCGTCGTCTATGTGGCAGATGCCAGCCGTGCTGTCGGTGTGGCGACGACCTTATTATCCAAGGATAAGCGTGGCGAGTTCATTGATGAGATTCGCGCAGAGTACAGCGAAGTGCGTGAACGCCTAGCCAATCGTAAGCCAAAAGGGGCAAAGCTCAGCTATGAGCAGTCGATTGCCGAAGGCTTTCAGTATGATTGGGATAGCTATACACCGCCAGTGCCAAATACGCTTGGGCAGCTGGTGCTTGATGATTATCCACTTGAAAACTTGTTGCCGTATATTGACTGGACGCCGTTTTTTATCTCGTGGGGCTTGGTGGGCAAATACCCAAAAATCTTTGATGATGAAGTTGTCGGTGCTGAAGCCCGTGATTTGTACGCTAATGCACAGGCAATGATTGATAAGCTCATCAAAGAAAAACTGGTCACCGCCAAAGCGGTATTTCGCCTAGCCAAGGCACAACGCAGTGCACCTGACACCGTCGTAGTCTATGATGAGGCAGGTCAAGTGGTTCAGCACTTTGAGCATTTACGCCAACAAAGTGATAAAGTCACCGGCAAACCAAATTATAGTCTGGCTGACTTTATCTCGCCAAATGGCAATGATTATTTGGGCGGCTTTACCGTGTCTATCTTTGGTGCCGAAGAGCTTGCCAATGAGTATAAGGCAAAAGGCGATGACTATAATGCCATCATGGTGCAGGCAGTGTGCGACCGCTTTGCCGAAAGCTTTGCCGAGCATCTGCATGAGCTGATTCGCAAAGACTACTGGGGCTATCAAGCGGACGAAAACCTAAGCAACGAAGAGCTGATTAAAGAGCAATATGTTGGCATTCGTCCTGCGCCAGGTTATCCTGCTTGCCCTGAGCATACCGAAAAAGGCAAGTTGTTTGACTGGCTAGACACCACCAATGCCATCGGTACTTATCTCACCGAAAGCTACGCCATGTGGCCACCATCTAGCGTATCGGGTTTTTATTATAGCCACCCTGACAGCACCTATTTTAATGTCGGTAAAATCAGCAGCGACCAATTAGAAGACTATGCACGCCGTAAGGGTTGGGATATCAAGACTGCTGAGAAGTGGCTAAATCCAAATCTGTGATGATGTGATTTAAACTCATAAAAATCCGCTTGCTGGGCTTAAGCTTTGCAAGCGGATTTTTTCTAATTGACCAAAACCCCAAAAAATTAAGCCCCATCATCCGACAGGGCTTAATTTTATCAATCGTCAAAACTGATTATTTACCATTTTTGATACGATCTTCCCAGAAAGTTGCATTTTTGATGCCAAGTTTCACAGGGTCAAAAGTATAATTGGTAACGCCAGCTTTTTTCTGTGCTTCATAGTCTTTTAGGGCAATGATGGTTGGTTTTGCCATAAAGAAGATGATCAAGATACCGACGATGTTCAGCCAAGCAGTTAGACCTACGCCGACATCACCCATATTCCAGATGTAGCCTGCACTGTTTACCGCGCCATAAGCAACAGCAAGCATTAGCACGACTTTGATCAAGAAAATTGGCAGAGTTGAGTTGGCTTTACGAGTCAGATAAGCGATGTTCACTTCTGCGATGTAGTAGTATGCCATGATCGTGGTGAATGAGAAGAAGAATACCGCGATCGCTACGAAAGCATTACCAAAATGACCAAAGATGCTAGATACTGCCATTTGGGTGAAGGCAGGGCCACTGATGGTGGTTGCTGCATCGATATTTTGTACTAGGAATTGACCATCAGGCAGTGTGCCTTGGATGTTGTACATGCCAGTCATTAGGATCATGAATGCAGTTGCTGAGCAGACGAATAGTGTATCGACATAGACAGAGAATGCTTGTACGATACCTTGTTGTGCTGGATGTTGCACTTCAGCTGCCGCCGCGTGATGCGGACCAGTACCTTGACCGGCTTCGTTCGAATAGACACCGCGCTTCACACCCCAACCGATCGCTGCGCCCAGACCTGCTTGTGCAGTGAAGGCATCGCCGACTATCATGCTGATGACGCTTGGTAGTTTTTCGATGTTAAATAGGATGATTAGCACCGCCATCAAGATATAGCCAAGTGCCATGAAAGGTACGACAAACTCAGCGACGCGTGCGATACGCTTGATACCACCAAAGATGATCAGACCCAGTAGCAATACCACCACCAAAGTTACGATCAAAGTGTTCATGCCAAGATCGCCAAAAGTGGTCGCAACCATTGTGCCTTCGCCTGTGATGCCTGTGATAGCTTTCACAACGCCGTTAGCCTGTACACCCGGTAGGAATAGGCCGCACGAGATCACGAACGAGATTGCAACCAAGATGCCATAAGACTTACCAAAACCGCCGCCAAAGAAGCGATCGAAGTAGAACGCAGGACCGCCGCGATATTGACCATTGTCATTGACTTTATAAATCTGACCTAGGGTAGATTCCACATAAGCAGTCGATGCACCCAAAAATGCCACGACCCACATCCAAAATACCGCACCTGGACCACCGAAACCGATCGCTGCTGCGACACCTGCGATGTTACCCATACCAACACGGCCAGACAGTGCAACTACAAGTGCTTGAAATGAGCTGATGCCTTCTGGTGATTCATTGCGTGCAAAAAGCAGGCTGATCATTTCTTTAAAATGACGAACCTGCATAAAACGAGTGAGTAGGGAGAAAAATAGACCAGCTGCCAAGCACAGATAGATCAGCGCAGGGCTCCAAATGATGCCGTTGAGCGTATTAATCATGCTTTCCATAAGCATATCCTTTATAGTGTCTTGCACCTTGATCGGTGCGCATCTCAATCCGACCATCGAAAGATCATCTGACAGCTCATTTAAGCCTTGCAAAATGCGCTTTGGATGGTCAATCCATTTGCCCTAAGTGTGTTTGCTCGGTAACAAAAAATAACCGATTACAAGCCATCTGCAACAAACACGGCTTAGATTGTTGCAATTTGCCACAAAATCGGAATAAAAGCTAGTAAAAAATGCAATAATTCGTAAAAAATTGTGAAAAAATAGCCATTTTTCACCAAATTTTGCCAAAAATCCCGCTTTTTGCCCCACTTGTCAATCATCCAAAGGGCGGATGGTGATTTGATGGGTGTGCGATTGATTTTTTGTCTAGTTTTGTAACTAATCATTGAAAAAGCGCGATAATCATGCGCATAATAATAGTAGCAGTTTTTTTATTTTATCGTGAGAGTGAGTTATGAAAAAGTCGTTATTGGCAAGTGTGGTATTAGCAAGCACCTTAAGTCTATCTGGTTGTGGTTATAATAATCTGCAAGCCCAAGATGAACAAATCAACGCATCATGGTCAGAAGTAGTGAACCAATATCAGCGCCGTGCTGATCTTGTGCCAAACCTCGTGGCGACTGTGGAGCGTTATGCCACGCATGAGCAAGAAGTCTTCACCCAAGTGGCGAACGCGCGTGCCAAAGTCGGTAGTGTACAGCTGACTCCAGAAGCGCTGAACGACCCACAAGCGATGGCAAATTATCAAGCGGCGCAAGGCGAGATGACTTCAGCTCTATCGCGTCTGATGATGGTGTCTGAAAATTATCCACAGCTGAAAGCCGATGCTGCTTTCCAAGACCTACAAGCACAGCTAGAAGGTACAGAAAACCGCATCACGGTTGCGCGTAATCGCTATATCGAAGATGTGAAAACTTATAACACCACCGTGCGGCAATTCCCAACCAATTTGACCGCCAAAGTCTTTGGTATGGATACAAAGGTGAACTTTAGCGTTGAAAATGAACAAGCGATTTCGACAGCGCCAAAAGTAGAATTTGGCAATAAAGAGCAAAAATAAGCAAGTTTTTACTTGTTAATTACTTATATATAAAGTCAAAACCTAAGGTTAATTCCGATGGTTTTTGATAAGTTTCACGCATTTTAACTACACGGAATTCCAGTGCAATTATTAAAACGCGCAGCCCAAATCGCACTTGCTACGACACTTGCTATAGGCGCGCCAATGACAAGCTTGGCAGGCAGTGCCCAAGCGGTCGCAGTGGCGCAGGCGGATACGGCAGATGCATCGTGGACGGGTGCGGTCAATGAGCAGTCTGTCAAATCTGCCGATCAGCTGCTGCTTGATGCGCCTGTGATCGATGAAGTGGGTGTCTTGAGCGCTGCGCAAAAGCAGAGCTTATCTGACCGCTTACGCCAAATCCATGATTCAGGCAAAGCGCAAATGGCGGTGGTCATTGTGCCGACTACAGGCAATGTGCTGATTTTTGATTATGCCATGCAGACAGCGGATCGTTGGGGGCTAGGTAATAAAGACACCGACAATGGTCTATTGATCGTCGTCGCCATCGATGATCGCAAGATGCAAATTGTCACAGGTTATGGGCTAGAAGGGGTCATTCCTGATGTCATTGCCAAGCGGATTATTCGTGAGCAGATGACGCCGGCATTTCGTGAATCGCGCTATGCGGACGGTCTCATGCAAGCCATTGATGCCATCGATGCGCGCCTACAAGCCGATCCGCAGACACTCTCACAGATGAATGCTGCACCAGAAGAAGATGCAGGTGGTTTTGATTTATTGACTTTATTTATCATAGGAATCATTGCTGGTAAGATTTTCACCGCCATGCTGGGCCGTATCTTGGGTGCAGGCGTCACATCGGTGGGCTTTGTGGCATTATCAAGCCTTGCAGGGATTGGGTTATTATTCGCCATTCCTGCGGCGTTTGTGCTGTTCTTATTTTTGCTCATCTCAGGATCGTCGGTATCGCGCGCACTGGGCACGAGCGCAGGTAATTATCGCGGTGGCGGTCGTTCTGGCGGCGGCTTTGGTGGTGGATTCGGCGGTGGCGGCTTTGGCGGCGGTGGTTATAGTGGTGGCGGCGGTGGATTTGGCGGCGGTGGTGCAGGGGGTTCATGGTGATGACAACTTCAACAACCAGTTTGGCGCGGCTGTTCCGTCAGCTGATGTATGTGTCGATGATTCAAAGTCGTTGGCTGAATAAGGCGGTCAAAGCACGCTGGAGTGATGACATTGCCCAAGCTGAGATCGGACACGCAGGTGAGATCTGTGTCATCGTCGAAAATCATCTGCCGATCAGCAGCGCGTATCATCAAGATTGTGCCGAGCGTGCGATTGATTTGTTCGCGCTTCATCGCGTTTGGGACACAGAGTATAATACCGGTGTGCTGATTTATCTGAATCTGTGCGAGCATCAGCTACAGATCGTCGCTGATCGCGGTATCGATCAAGCGGTGGGCGAGCAGGCTTGGCAGGCACTGTGCGATCAAGCATTGACGCAGTGCCGAGCAGGGGATATGCCATCGGCGATCAGTCGGCTGATTCATCAGGTGGGCGGGCTGCTTGCCACACATCAGCCGAGCGATGATGTGATGGGTAATGAGCTGCTCAATCGCGTGACTTTTATCAGATAGCTTTTATAAGATGATTTTGAATAACTGATAAATGGGGCGAATGTGAATTATAGTGCACTCACTTGGCTGATTGCTTTGGGTTTATTGCTGCTTGTGCTGTTTTTGGCAGCATGGTTAAAGCCTGTGTTATTTAGAAAAGGGTTGCCTAGAAAAGAGCCGTCCAAAAAATCCGCACCAAAGCACGCTTTAAGACTTATTGATGATACCGATCCAACTTTACAAAAGTTATTAAATATCCTGCGCCCAAGCTTGACAGATCATACGCTGCAGCACAAAGCCAATCGTGTCTTAATCAGCAAAAACGACAAACAGCTTGCCATCGTTACCATTGATGATACTGCCGTGTGGTCGCGCCGTAAGCTGGATGATGTGCTGATTTTTAGCGTACCAAGTGATTTTAGCGTACGACAAATCGAAACCATCATCGATGAGATCCGTGCGATACAATAAAACACAAAAAACGCTTGCTTTTAAGGCATTGATTTAGTAAAATGTCGCCTTATTTTACATCCTTGTCGTGTTCGTTATCAAGTGCTATCAAGGGATAGCCACGGCACACAGGTTTATCTGGAGAACTCAAGATGTACGCAGTAATCAAAAGTGGCGGTAAACAACACCGTGTTAGCGTTGGCGAAACTTTGAAAGTTGAGCTGCTAAAAGCTGAAAAAGGCGCAACGCTAAAAATCGAAGATGTGCTAATGGTTGTCAATGGCGCAGACATCAAAATCGGTGAGCCGCTAGTTGCTGGTGCGAGTGTAGAAGCTGAAGTGGTTGATCATGGTCGTGGCAAGAAAGTGCGTATTGTTAAGCACCGTCGCCGTAAGCACTACCACAAAGAGCAAGGTCACCGTCAATGGTTCACTGAGCTTAAAATCAAAGCCATCAACGCTTAATTCACCACATTAGTAATTGATACCATGGATTCACTCACTGGTATCCCAATAGGAGATATTCTCATGGCACATAAAAAAGCCGCAGGTTCTACTCGTAACGGTCGTGATTCTAACCCAAAAATGCTTGGCGTAAAAGTATTTGGCGGTCAAGATGTCGTTGCTGGTAACATCATCGTTCGTCAGCGCGGTACTGAATTCCACGCAGGTGAAGGTGTTGGCATGGGTCGTGACCACACACTATTCGCTTTGACTGAAGGTGTGGTAAAGTTCGAGACCAAAGGTCAATTTAACCGTCGCTATGTTTCTGTACTTGCTAAATAATCTCGTATAGATCCAAAGCCAAAGACTCATCGTGTCTGATCATGATGGGTCTTTTTGTTGTATGTTTTGTGATGAGTGCAGCTGTGGGTATTGATATGCTTGATAATGTTCTGATTGCGCTTGTGATTACTTTGGTTGCTGGCATGGCGACGGTGCTTGGTAGTGCTTTGGTATTTTTCCAAAAAACCCCAAGCCCAAGATTGCTTGCCTTTGGTCTTGCCTTTGCGGCAGGGGCGATGGTCTTTGTTTCTTTGACGGAGATTTTTGGCAAGTCAGTCGATAGCTTTGGGCAGTTATATGGTCATGGCACACTGTGGGCGACGGCAGCATTTTTGCTCGGGCTTGTGATGGTGCTGATGCTCGATCGCTTGATTCCCAATCCGCACGAGACATTGGATGTCAATGATCCGCAGTTCCAAGATGGTCAAAAAACCATGCTCAAGCGCATCGGTCTGATGTCAGCGCTTGCCATTACTGCACATAATCTGCCTGAAGGGTTGGCGACATTTTTTGCGACGATGGACAGTCCAACAGTGGGTGCGCCATTGGCATTTGCTATTGCGGTGCATAATATTCCTGAAGGGATCTCTATCGCAGCACCGATTTATTTTGCCACGCAGAATAAGCGGCTGACTGTGATGGCGTGTCTGGTCTCAGGGCTTGCTGAGCCATTTGGCGCATTGATGGGTTATTTTGTGCTGAAGCCATTTTTATCCGCTGATGTATTTGGTTGGGTGTTTGGTATCATTGCAGGGACGATGGTATTTTTGGCGATGGATGAGCTGTTACCTGCTGCCAAGCGATATTCTGACGGACATGAGACGGTGTATGGCTTGGTCGGTGGTATGGCGATGATTGCCATCAGTTTGGCATTATTTAGCATGACCTAATTGGCATGAACCAGATTTATCAAATTTGACATAGCTGAAAATTTAATAAAACAAAAAGGGCTTGAATGATACAAGCCCTTTTTTAATGATGGATTATTTTTCAATCCATTGGCGGATCTTTTCGCGCTCTTCGTCGCTGGAGTTCAGCCACAGTTGCATAAAGCCATCCAAGTTATTCTGCGCGCGTGGTGCAGATACAGCAGGCGCGACAGGGGCGGTGGCTTGTTGCTGATTGATGGCAGTGATGGTGCGCTGATTGGCGCTCAGTGCCGAGTCGCCACGGCTGAAGATGCCACCGATTGAGTTGGTTAGGTTGGCAAAGACACCATTGCGATCTTCGCTGCTGTCTTCTTGGGCGATGATTTTACCGTTTTGGGCGATGGCAAGGCTTGGCGCTTTGACATAGTCCTTAGCGGCGTTATAAGTATTTGGCTGATTTGGCATGATCAGCTGATAGGTTTGGTTATCAGCCAATTCAGCAGCAACGGTGATGTTACCTGATTTTAGATAATCGTGGTTGTCGCTATTTAGGTTGAACAAGCGATCATAACGCGCGGTGATCACATGCTGACCTGGTTCAAGCGTAAAGCTTTGCTTCAGCGGCTGCAACAGGCCGTGACGCACTTCTTTGCCATTGATGGCGGTAACTTTGATGTTGTCATCGACATTCAGCGTGACTTGTGCCAAAGCACTACCACTCATAATAGCAGCGGCGGCGATGGCGAGCAATTTTACTGTTTTCATAATCAAATCCTAATGAATAATGTGTTGATAAAATATCATGTTTTTGTGCTTTTGGCTATAGTTTATTGCAATATTGCAAAAATCGCTGAAGCTTATTCTCCTTCACTGACTTCAAGCATGAAAGTTTCGCGAAGGATGATATTTTTGGCTTCGGTGATGGTTTTTTTGGGAATTTGCACACGCGACAGTCGAGTCAGTAGCGGTGTGATGTGGCTAAGCACAATATTGATATCACCTGCGTTTCTCGGTCCTTCGTGTAATAAATAGTCCAAAATCTCTTCAGGCAGTCGCCAATTTTTCTTCTTTAAAATCGTATCGATCAAAATCTTGCGATCATTGATGTCATCATGATCAGGCATATTGAGCATCGGCGCAAGCGATAGCCGTGTGTGCAGATCATGAAGACTGAGCTCAAGTTCGCGCGCGGTATCATCGGCAAAATACAGCAGCTGTTTTTTGTGCTCATGAATGCGATTGATTAGGTGAAATAAGCCTTCTTGCCATTCATAATTTTGGCGCACCAGCTGCAAGTCATCGATAATGATCAAATCGAACATCTCAAGTCCTGCCAATGCAGTGGCGTGCGGATCTTCATCAATGAGCTCATCTAAGTGCAGGCTGATCGCCATCTTTTGCGTTTGCTTGACATAATGATCGTAAATCGCACTGGCAAGGCGCGTCTTGCCAAAACCCTTACCGCCGACGATGAACAGCTCGCGCAGTGAGCCATCGACAAGCCTTGCTACCGCATCGATGATGGGGCGATATCCTGCTGAGCTAAAGTCCGCCAAGCTGATCTCTTGGCGGATATCAATGTTCAAGGAATCTTGCGAAAATAAATCGGTCATAAAACAGTCAGCTTGTGCGAAAAATGTCCAAAATTATCGTTGTTATTGTAGGGGGTTTAGTCAAGTTTTACAAGGCTACATTTGTTAGGCTATATATAGCACATTTTGGCGCTGCGCTGCAAGATAAATTGACAAATATTCATCGCGCTTCTCATTCATCACGCCCAAACAGCTGATACTGCCTGCGCCCTTTGTACCAATCACTGTCCAGATAGGCTTGATAAGCATGATAAAAAAGCACATTGAGCACCGCAGAGACGGGTAGGGCGATGAGCATCCCCACAAAGCCAAAAACCGCTGCACCGGCAAGTACTGAGAAAATCACCCATAGTGGCGACAGACCAATTTTATTGCCAAGCAGTAGCGGCTGTAGTACATAGCCTTCTAAGGCTTGTCCAACCATAAAAGCACCGACAATCAAACCAAGCTGCAACCAATCAAAGCCAAATTGAAACACGCCAGCAATCAGAGCAGCGATGATGCCAACGCCAAAGCCAAGGTAGGGTACAAAGCTTGCAATGCCTGCTGAGATGCCGATGATCAGACCAAGCTTGAGTCCAATCAGCTCGAGTTGCACGGCATAAATCGTGCCAAGGAGTACCATGACAAGTAGCTGACCCTTGGCAAAACTCATCAGTGCTTCGTGACAGTCCTTGGTGATTTCGACAACTTTTTTGGTATATGGTTTTGGGATGGCGGATTGCCAAGTGGCAAGACGCTGATCCCAGCCCAATAAAAAATAAAATGCCAAAATTGGAATCATCACCAAAAGCCCAAAGCTATTGGCAAAAGTCATACCAGAGCTGAGCGCCTGACGAATAAAGCCTTGAGCATCGGCAAATTGATAGTTTTTTTGAAAAAATTCCAAAGCGGCATTGGATAGCACATTGACATCCAGTGGCAACAAATCGGCATTGGTATGCATTGAGATCCATGGACGCACAACATCATTGTACCAAAGCACTGCTGCCGGTAGAGACTGCCATAGTAGCTCAAGCTGCGCCCAAAGCAGTGGTACAAGCCATACAAAAAATGCCACCGCAATCACACCGCCACTCACATACACTAGGCTGATCGCCAAAATGCGTGGCATAAAACGACCGACGATACTGACCAAGGGATTTAGAAAGTATGCCAGAATAAATGACGCCACAAACGGTGCGATGACTGACTTCATTAAAAACAGCGTATACAAAAACAATCCAACCGCTGATAAAATCAATAAACGGCGAAAAAATGGGTCAATGCCAGTGCGATACATTTATAAAAATTCCATCGATAAATACGATGATTATTTTAAGCGATTTTGTGTGCTTTAGATACTCATTAGCCAAAATTTTTTGATAAAAACTTAAAAAAACTCAATAATTTTGCCAACGGCATAAAACTTAACCAAAAAAATTTGCTATAATAAACAGTAATATTTTTCCGCCAGTTGGCATTGCATTTTACAAGGGTAGTTATGACACAGCAAACTTCACTCAGTTATAAAGACGCAGGCGTGGATATTGACGCAGGCGAAGCGTTGGTTTCTCGTATCAAATCAGTGGCAAAGGCCACTTCTCGTCCTGAAGTGATGGGTGGCTTGGGTGGTTTTGGTGCATTGTGCCGTATTCCAACAGGCTATAAATCACCGCTTTTGGTCTCAGGCACAGACGGTGTCGGTACTAAGCTAAAGTTGGCTCTACAGCTGAATCGCCATGAGACCATCGGTCAAGACTTGGTGGCGATGTGTGTTAATGACCTACTGGTTTGTGGTGCCGAGCCGCTGTTTTTCTTAGATTATTATGCGACAGGCAAACTGGATGTTGATACAGCAGCGACGGTGATCGCTGGTATTGGTGATGGCTGTCAGCTTGCCAACTGTGCCTTGATCGGTGGTGAGACTGCCGAGATGCCAGGGATGTACCAAGATGAAGATTATGACTTGGCAGGTTTTTGTGTTGGTGTGGTCGAAGAGTCTGAAGTCATCACAGGCGACAATGTTCAACAAGGCGATGTGCTGATTGCACTAGCATCAAGTGGTGCACACTCAAACGGCTATTCACTAATCCGTAAAGTCATCGAAGTGACAGGTACAGATGTGGCGAGCGAAAAATTGGGCGAGCGTTCATTGGCGGATGCACTGATGGCGCCAACACGCATCTATGTCAAATCGGTCAATGCGCTTCAAAAATCACTGGGCAATGCCAATATCCATGCGATGGCACACATCACAGGTGGCGGCTTGACTGAGAACTTGCCGCGCGTATTGCCTGAGAACTTGGCTGCACAAATTGACACATCAAGCTGGGCACTGCCAGAAGTGTTCCAGTGGCTACAAAAAGGCGGTAACATTGAGACGCTTGAGATGTATCGCACCTTCAACTGTGGTGTGGGCTTTATTATAGCTATCCCTGCGGACAAGGCTGAGCAAGCGATGAGCGAGCTGTCTGCCAGCGGTGAGACTGTCTGGAAAATCGGTGAAATCGTCGAACGCACCGATAAAGCTGTGGTGTATATCTGATGAGCCATCGTCGTCTAAAAGTCGCTGTGCTGGTCTCGGGCAGCGGCTCAAACTTGCAAGTGATGATTGATGCCATGCAGGCAGGTACCTTGCCCATCGACATCATCGGTGTGATTAGCAATCGTGAAGATGCGTATGCTATCACCCGAGCTAGCACTGCCAACATCCCTGTGGCAGTGCTGTCTCATGCACCGAGTGGCAAGCGCATGAGTATCGCCACCTTTGAAAAGCATGCTTTGGCTCAGATCGAAGCTTGGTCACCTGATTTGGTGGTGTTGGCAGGCTTTATGCGCGTGCTATCAGCTGAGTTCATTCATGCTGTGCCATGTGCGATGATTAATCTACATCCATCACTTTTGCCTGCTTATAAGGGGCTAGATACTCATGCACGAGTGATTCGCTCAGGCGATCAGCATCATGGCTGTAGCGTGCATTTGGTGACGCCTGAACTGGATGCAGGACAGGTATTGACCCAAGCTTGGCTGTCTGTCGATGAGCATGATACCGCTGAGAGCCTTGGTAAGCGAGTGCAAAAGCTTGAGCATCGACTGGTGCCGTTTACATTGGAATTAATCGCCAAAGGCGCGCTTGATCTGACAGCCATCAAAGCAGGGCAGACAACTAGATTTGTCGATTTGCCATGGAAATTGTGGTTGGATTAAGTGTTTTATATGGTGATTTAACTTCAAAAATTACCAAAACCGTTCATCTTAAGCTGATCGAAGGGTAATGGTTTTCGCGTCATGGTTCGACAGGCTCACTACGAACGAAAAACTGAATCGCGGTATATTTTGGCGTTCAGTAACTATACTCACTACACACAAGTTTTTAGCAAAAACAAAAAAGCCATCATTTTATCTGATGGCTTTTTTAATGCTTAAAAATCAATGATTTTCTTTGGCGTGATTCAGCGTGTATTTTGGAATTTCAATCACCAAATCTTCATCGGCGACGATACACTGACAAGCAAGACGCGAATCAGGCTCAAGACCCCATGCACGATCAAGTAAATCGCCTTCGATGTCGTCCATCTCTTCTAGGCTATCAAAGCCTTTGCGTACGATCACATGGCAAGTGGTGCAGGCTTTTGACATATCGCAAGCGTGCTCAATCTTGATGCCGCGATCCAGCAGTGCTTCACACAGGTTTTCACCTGCATTGATTTCTACGGTTGCGCCTTCTGGGCAGATTTCGTGGTGTGGAAGTAGGGTTACGGTGGTCATAAGTTTCTCTTTTAACGATATAGTCTGCCGACTTTGAAATAATACTGCGTCAAACTCTCGCGTAGTACGACTTGTACAACTTCGCTTGTTTTTCTTATCTTATTTCAAATTTGCTTGACTATAATTTTTGAATAAATCTACAAATTTTTATTTAAAACTGCCATTACCAATCACTGGTGCGTGTGCCTGCCAATGCATCTTTGACATTTTTATCCATAATCACGCTGGCAAAATGATCGCTGGCAGGTTTTAGCATAGCGACAGCATCATCAAGCGAAGCTTTATCATTGCCATCAATCGCATGACGCACACCATCCATCAGTGCTTGTAGGGTGTTTTTTTTGTCATCGCTTAATAGATCGCCAAATTCTGCCAATGCAGAAGTCAGTGCAATCAGCTCTCGATCAGCTTCGACTTTGGCTTCAATCAGCATACGCGCCTTTTTGTCTTCGTTGGCGTGCGTAAAGCCTGCCATTAGTAGTTGCTCTTGCTGTGCTTCTGACAGTCCATAGCTTGGGCTGACTTCGATATGGCTTTTGACACCGGTGGTGGTTTCTTGGGCGGATACGGTTAGCTGACCATTGGCGTCGATGCTAAAGGTGACTTCGATACGCGCCAAACCTGCTTTCATCGGTGGAATGCCGTACAGCTCAAAGCGTGCCAAACTGCGACAATCTGCCACGGTATCTCGTTCACCTTGTACAATATGCACCACCATGCCTGTCTGACCATCTTGGTGCGTAGTGAAGGTTTGGCGGCGAGCCACAGGGATTGGTGTATTGCGTGGAATGATGACTTCAACAAGACCACCCATGGTCTCAAGACCTAATGATAGCGGTGTGACATCTAAAAGGAGCAAGCCATCGTCTTTTTTATTCACCAGCTGGTCGGCCGCGATACTTGCCCCTAATGCCACGACTTCATCAGGATTGATGCTGCATAGTGGCGTGCGGTCAAAAAAGCTCGCCACTGCTGATTGAATGACGGGCATACGCGTTGAACCACCGACCAAGATCACATCATTTAGTACAGCTTTATCAAGCTTGGCATCAAGCAGCACTTGCTCGCAGGCTTGTAGCGTGCGGCGAATCACAGGCTTGATGATTTGGGCAAGTGTGGCATTATTTAAAGTAGTGTTAAGTAGGGTGCCTGCGATGTTTGTGTCGATATTGATACTATCTTGAGCGGTTAGGGCTTGCTTATAGCCTTTGGCAAGCTTGGCAAGGTGTGATTTTTCGGCATTATCAATCTCGGCTGGGTTTAGCTTGGCTTGTTTGATC
Source organism: Moraxella sp. FZLJ2109 (assembly GCF_024296965.1). Taxonomy (NCBI): domain Bacteria; kingdom Pseudomonadati; phylum Pseudomonadota; class Gammaproteobacteria; order Moraxellales; family Moraxellaceae; genus Moraxella; species Moraxella sp. FZLJ2109. The sequence continues at coordinate 278,799 of NZ_CP101112.1, read as the reverse complement.
AGCCAATTGGCAAGCAAGCGGTCAATATCATCACCACCCAAAGCTGAATTACCGCCTGTGGCAAGCACTTCAAACACGCCATCACTTAGGCGCAGTACTGAGACATCGAATGTGCCACCACCCAGATCATAGACAAGATAAATGCCGTGATTGGTCGTCTTATCTAGTCCGTACGCGATCGCCGCGGCGGTCGGTTCGTTCAGCAGACGAAGCACTGTCAAGCCTGCAGCGGTGGCGGCGTCTTTGGTGGCATTACGCTGCGCTTCATCGAAATACGCAGGCACGGTAATCACTGCTCCTTGAATGCTGTCAGCAGGCAGGGCAGCGGCAGCATGGCGATACAGGCGCGATAGGATGTGTGCTGAAGTCTCAACGGGTGATTTCTCGCCTTGTGCAGTGACGAATGCAGGCATGGTGGCATCATCACCACTTAGAGTATAAGGGTGCGAAAACTTAATATCACTGCGCGCACGCCCCATGAATCGCTTGGCAGAGATGATGGTGTTGGCAGTGTCATCGCTGTGCGCCAAGGCTTCTTTACCAACCAAGGGCTTCTCCGACTGTGCGCCATAGTATACCACCGATGGCAGCAGCGGCGTGTCATTAAACGGCAAAACAGCGGATTTGCCCGAACGCACCACGCCCACCAAAGAATGCGTCGTGCCAAGGTCAATGCCTAAGCCGAAACGGTGCTGATGGGGATTTTTGCTTTGGTTCGGTTCGCTGATTTGTAGTAATGACATAATAAATTCTTATTTGATAAAATAAATTGGTTGGATATGAACTTGTGGCTATTATACTAAATTTGACGGCAAATTTGGACAGTTTGTTACAAAGTTATTTTCATAAAAACACGCCAAAACGGATCGTATTTTGGCGTAAATTTATTGTAAAATCACGATAAAATCACCAATGGCTTGATAAATTGATCATAATCAATCATCAGACATACAAATCATCGTCATCGCTGTTGTGCTGTAGGATCTCTGATAATTTGGCGGTGATGTCATCGTGCAGCTTGCCGACGAACTGTAGTTTTTGGGCGGTGTCGCGTGCCGCCGCCCAGTCTTTAGCTTGATAAGCGGTGTCAAATTCGTCAGCCAGTGCATGGCTTTTTTGTTGTACTTGCGCTGCCATCTGATCAAGCGTCGGGCGGCCATCGGTTTCTTCAAGCTCGATGCGAATTTCCATCATCTCACCCAAAAAATCCCAATCACTGATCGATTTGTCCAAATCGACATCTTCACCATTTAGGCTCAGTAAATAAGCAGCTCGGCTGTCATCACGGCTTAGAATATTATAAGCATGATTAATCAATGATGCATTTTGGCTGACGGCTTGTGCTTCGCCTGTCGCACGATCGGGATGATGCTGCTTTTGCAATTCAAGTAAGCTATTTTTTAGCTGCGCTTGATCAATACGAAAGCTGACAGGTACGCCAAACAGGGCGAAAAAATGATTATCACTCATCAATTATGCTCTCGCTCTTAGACAGTGAAAGATTCACCGCAACCACATTCTCCTTTTTGATTAGGGTTGGTGAATTTAAAGCCGGAGTTTAGCCCTTCGGTGACATAATCCATCTCAAGACCATTTAGATATACCAAGCTTTTTGGATCGACGAAAATGTTCACGCCGTCACTGGTGAATTTCTCATCTTCACCGTTTGGCTCATCGACGAACTCAAGCACATAAGCCAATCCCGAGCAGCCTGCGGTGCGGACACCGACACGGATGCCTTCGCCGCTGCCACGGTTTTCTAAGAAATCTTTGACATGCTGTGCAGCACGAGTGGTTAGGGTAATCATGACAATTCCTTAAAAATTTTCTTAAGATTGGCTTGTGTAATAATCAATTCGGTAAATTGATCATTAAGCTTGTGCTTTGGCTTGATAATCTTCAATCGCCGCTTTGATCGCATCTTCGGCAAGTACTGAGCAGTGTACCTTGACTGGTGGTAGTGCCAGCTCCTCTGCGATGTCTTTATTTTTGATGGCAGCGGCTTGATCTAGGGTTTTGCCTTTTAGCCATTCGGTAACGAGCGAGCTTGATGCGATTGCAGAGCCGCAGCCATAAGTCTTGAACTTCGCATCTTCGATGATGCCATCGTCGCTGACTTGGATTTGTAGGCGCATGACATCGCCACACGCAGGCGCACCAACCATGCCAGTGCCGACATTTTTGGCGTTTTTGTCTAGGTTGCCCACATTGCGTGGATTTTCGTAATGGTCGATGACTTTATCTGAATATGCCATGGTAAATTCTCTTTTGGTTGTGGCAAATCGGGCGGTTGGCTGGATTTGCTGTTATTTGTTTGTTGGCGAAATCTCACCAGTCCAATAGTAAAATCTGGTATTGTATTGGTGCGTATAACGCACTTTGCTGTTCATTAATTTGGTATTTGGCGGGTGCGTAAAACGCACCCTACGGTTTTTATTTTTACAAATTAAGCGTTGTATAAACCAGTTGCAAAATTAACCTTTATAGGTGGCTAATGCTAGGCGGATGACGATGGTGTACTTATGTACATCGAGCGAAATCCAACGAAGCAAAAGCATTACCTAAATCAATTGTCGCAGTGGTCATCGCCTAGTGCTAGGCAGGCGAACGAAGGTGTACATTGAAGTACATCGAGTGAGCCTAACGACGCACTAGGCATAACCACAAAGATAATCAGTGTTCTTGCCATTCAACGGTTGATAGATCAATTCCTTCCTTGAACATATCCCACAGCGGTGACAACTCACGCAGCTTCTCTACTGCTTCATGAATCTGTGCCAATACGCGATCAATGTCTTCTTCGGTGGTGTAGCGACCGATACTAAAGCGAATCGATGAATGCGCCAACTCATCAGGGCGACCGATGGCACGCAGCACATACGATGGCTCAAGGGTGGCTGAAGTACACGCCGAACCTGACGATACTGCCAAATCTTTTAGGCTCATCATCAAGCTTTCGCCTTCTACGAAATTGAAGCTGACATTGATGATGTTTGGGATGCCATGCTCTAGGCTGCCGTTCAGATACACTTCTTCGATGTCTTGCAAACCGTTCCACAGCTTATCGCGTAGGGCTTTGATGTGGGCATGATCTTCATCAAAACGCTTGACAGACAGGGCGAATGCTTCACCCATACCGACGATCTGATGCGTCGCCAAAGTACCCGAACGCATACCGCGCTCATGACCGCCGCCGTGCTGCTCAGCTTTGATGCGTACGCGTGGCTTACGGCTGACATACAGCGCGCCGATGCCTTTTGGACCATAGATTTTATGACCACTAAAGCTCATGAGATCTACTTTTAGCTCACCAAGATTGATCTTGATTTTGCCAACGGCTTGGGCAGCATCGACATGGAATAGCACGCCTTTTGCACGGGTGATTTCACCGATGGCAGCGATGTCAGTGATTGTGCCAAGCTCATTGTTCACTGCCATTAGGCTGACCAAAATGGTATCATCACGCAGCGCCGCTTCAACTTGTGCAGGCGTGATCAAACCTGTGCCTTGCTCAGGCTCAAGATAGGTGATCTCAAAGCCTTCTTCTTCCAGCTGACGGCAGGTATCCAAAATCGCTTTGTGCTCGATTTTTGATGTGATGATGTGCTTACCCTTGCTGTGATAAAAGTGCGCCACGCCTTTTAGGGCAAGGTTATCAGACTCGGTTGCGCCACTGGTGAAGACGATTTCGCGTGGGTCAGCGCCGACAGTTTGCGCGATTTGATCACGCGCGGTCTCTACCGCTTCTTCTGCTTGCCAGCCAAAGCCGTGTGAGCGCGATGCTGGGTTGCCGAAGATGCCATCGAAAGTCATGTATTGCACCATCTTGTCGGCGACTTCTTTGGCGACAGGGGTGGTGGCTGCGTAGTCTAAATAAATCAATGAATTTTGGCTCATGCTGGATTTCCAATCAGATTAATGGTTGTGATTTGTGAATTATTTTTCGTGCCACACAGACGGCTTTCTTGGCGGTCGGCGATGGCTTGGGTGTTTTTGGTTTCTAATAATTGGGCAAGCGTGACATTGCGAAGATACGACTCAATATGAGCAGATAGGCTGTGCCACAAATCATGCGTCAGACACATCGAGCCATCATGGCAGTCGCCTTTGCCGCCGCATTGTGTGGCATTGATGCTTTCATCGACGGCGGTGATGATGCTCATGATGTCAATTTCGTTCAGTGGCTTGGCAAGATGATAGCCGCCTGATGCACCACGCGTGCTATTGACCAAGCCTTTTTTGCGCAGCTTGGAAAACAGTTGTTCAAGGTATGATATGGAGATGGATTGGCGTTTTGCAATGTCCGACAGCGACACCGCACCTTGATGGCGGTTCTCTTGGACTGCCAAGTCGAGTAAGGCGGTGACGGCATACCGTCCACGAGTGGTTAAACGCATGATAAAGTTCCGATAAAATGCCTAAAGTCACATAACAGGCTGTTGAAATGTTTATAAGAAAAGCTTAGCCAGTTATGGATACAGTTGAATTTTATGTCGCTATTATAATAATTCCGAGTAAATAGGTCAAGATTAAAGCCAATAAAAATCCATCAATTTACTCAATCGATGGATTTGATAAATTATAATCAACTTATTGTGATTAAATAATAAACAAAGTATTAAATAAAAAAGTGCAGCACAATCGCGATGATGGCAATGATCGCACTGATGATCAAGCCAGTGAGCGTAGCTTTTTGCTTATTATTCGCTTCAGCAAGCTGTGTTTTTAGACGGGCGATGTCGCGTGCCTGCTCATCGATTTGTGCGGTTTGTTCAGCGATTTTGGCTTTATAGTCCGCGAGTTTCTCTGCTTTTTGTTCAGGGGTTGGTTTGTCTTGTGGATTGCCTTTGAGCTTATTGATCAGATTTTGGATTGCACCACCGACACCGACACGCACCAAGAACGCTTTGACATCTTGGACATCTTGGGCTTCACCGCGAATTTGTAGCGCATCGACGCTTGACTCGCTGTGGTTCATCAGCACATTAGCGATTTGAAAGCTATAAGCATTGATGATGACATCGGGTGCTTGCTTATTGGCAGGCAGGACATCATCAAGCAGCACACCGCGAAAGCCGAAAGTAGCATAAATCTTGGTGTGCGGCAAATAGGTGCGAATACAGACTACTTTACCAGCTTCTGCCAGTGGATAAGCCAATTGGCGTAATTTTGGGTCAAAGCGCAAAATCAGCGTGATGGCTGACTCAATAAAAACCAAAAGCACATTTAAAATGCCGCGTGAAATGACGCCGCCTGACTCATTTTGGGGTGCTTGCTTGGGTGCGTGTGCTGTACTCATACTTATCCTATCAATCTTGTCAAATCGCTCATGGTAGTGTGTGCTCGATGGTTGGTTTGTTGTCTTAAAATTGACCGTCAAGCCATCACTAGCGATAAAATATCCCATCATACTGTAAAATTGCACAAAATTCAGCGGTTTTTTACATTTTTTTCGTTAAAATTGATAATTTTGCTTGCTTATTATCGCCAAGCTTGTTATAAATTGCAGTAATTGTCTAGTCGATTGCAACAAATCTGTGATATTTTTGCACAAAAATATCTTGATGCGAGTAAAAAGTACACATTTTTTGCAAAAATCTTGCAAAAAACTGCGTTTGACACTTGTAAAAGTGTGGCTATCGCCTTACAATGCACACATTACGGCTTTGATGCCAACTTTATGATGATTTTTGTAATACCACGAGGATACCCCCATGAATAAGACACAACTTGTAGATAGCATCGCTCAAAGCGCTGGCCTAACCAAAGAACAAGCTGCTAAAGCATTGAATGCATTCACTGACAGCGTAACTGGCGCACTACAACGCGGCGACGATGTGGTATTGGTTGGTTTTGGTACTTTCAGCGTCAAAAAGCGTGCTGCTCGCACTGGCCGTAACCCAAAAACTGGCGAAACGCTAGAAATCGCTGCAAGCAAAGCACCAAGCTTCAAAGCAGGTAAAACGCTAAAAGACGCAGTAAACTAATTTTACCGCACGCTTTTATGGACCGCTCAAGTCATTGATTTGGGCGGTTTTTACCGTTGATATACAATAAAATAGCCGACAAAGGCGATTTGATACAAAAAGAGCTTTGAGAAAATGCTCAAAGTAGCGTATCATAGTAAGGTTTTTAATCTTAATTTGATCTTAATGTGATAAAGTTGCAATAACTATGGAAAATATGCGTAAATTCCTACAAAGTTGGCCGGGCAAGCTGATTTTGGTGGGTACTTTGATTCCGATGGCATTTTTGGGCGTGCAGGGCACTTTTGGCGGTGCTGAGATTCAGCCCAATCAGCTGATCAAAGTTGGCGATCAGGTGGTAGATCTGAGCACTTATCAGGCGGAAGTCAATGCACTGCGCGCTGAGTTGATGCAGCAGATCGATGCGAGCATGATTAATGAAGATGCGCTTGCTAAGCAGGTGCTGGATAATATGGTCAATCGCGCTTTGCTTGAAAATCAATCGATCGCACTGGGCATGACGGTGTCGGATGAGACGATCACGCGCCTATTGCAGCAAGACGCTAGTTTCCAAGATGCCAATGGTCAGTTTTCTAACGATCTATTTGCGCAGTTTTTGCAGCAGCGTGGCATGACCAAAGACACACTATTTCAGACATTTCGCCTGCAGCTGAGCCTGCGTCAGCTGAACGCAAGCATTCTAGGCACAGCGATCTATCCGAACAGCCAAGTATCGCACTTGCTTGATCTGCAGCGCGAGACGCGTGAAGTGTGGGTGCAGCGTCTGAACTGGCAGGATTATGTTGATCAAGTGCAGATCACCAATGCGCAGATCGACGCGTATTTTAATGAAAATAAAGACACGCTAGTCAGCCCTGAAACGGTGGATTTGACTTATCTTGAGCTTGATCCACAGACTCTAAAAATTGATACGCCGACCGAAGATGAGATCCGCGCGCAGTACGCAAGCTATCTGAAAGAGAAAGGCATCAGCGATGGGCGTGAGCTTGCACAGATCTTGCTGACTGGCGGTGATGCGGACAAGACAGCTGCCGAGATCAAGGCTAAGCTAGATGCTGGCGAGTCGTTTGAAGCACTTGCCAAGCAATATTCACAAGATCCAAGCGGTGAGACTGGCGGTAATATCGGTAGCTTCAACCCATCGGTGTTCGGTCAGGACGCAGCTGCAGTAGAGCAGGCGTTGAATGGCTTGGGCGCAGGTCAGGTGTCTGCTCCAGTCAAGACATCGTTCGGTACGCAGATTTTCAAGATCACGGCAGTGAATAGCAATGCGCCAAGCCTAGAGAGTTTGCGTGATGAGCTGATCAATCGTGCGGCGACTTATAAGCGCGAAGCAGCATTTGCTGACCTATCAGCGCGTATCAATGCACTGGCGACAGATGGTGTCGGTATCGCTGACATCGCCAAAGAAGTGGGCGTGGAAGCCAAGAGCATCAAGGCATATCCACGCATCAATAACCAAACTGCGCTGTCTCAGCCTGTGGTGATCGCAGCGGCGTTCGATGAGTTCACCATTGCTGATCAAGGCGTGAGCGCTAATATCACAGTTGGCGAGAAGAACATCTGGGTACAGCCGACCAATCATCAAGCATCGCGTGCATTGAGCCTTGCTGAAGCCACACCGCAGATCAAGACAGTGCTTGCTAAGCAAAAAGCCACTGAGCTTGCCTATGCAGATGCCCAAAAACAAGCCGCGGATGCCAAAGCAGGCGGTGCATCACGCCTGATGACTGCGGCGAATAATCGTGGCAAGGTGACGCGTCTGACACCGACACTTAGCGCCCAAGAGTTAGCAAGCCTGTTCTTGCACAAGTCGGCAGATGGTAATGATGTTTGGGCGGTACAGACTGCAGACGGTGCAAGTATCATCGTCGGCGGTCCTGTCGAAGAGATCTCAGAATCGCAGCTGAGCCCTGCCGATCGTGCGCGTACGGCACTACTACTGCGTGAGAACATCGGTGATGATCAGCTCAAGGACTATCTGCGCTATCTTAAAGACACCAATGAAGTAATCATCAATGAAGACGCACTAAAAGCTCAGCAGTGATGATTAAAAAAACAACCCCAAGTCTGTATGATTTGGGGTTTGTTTTTTTTAAGGATTAAAAGAAAAGTACTTAGCCATCCACTGCATCATCTGTCCGTGCAGCTAGGATAAAATCATTCTTATGCAAGCCACCTGCTTCATGCGACCACCAGCTGACGGTGACTTTACCCCATTCGACCAGTAGCGCAGGGTGATGACCTGCTGTTTCGCCGATGTCGCCGACGCGATTGGCGAACGCCAGTGCTTGTTTGAAGTTTTTGAATTTAAACACTTTGGTCAAGCGTTTGACATCATCGATGGCCACCATCTGCCAAGTGGGGATTTGCTCAAGTAGGCCCGGCAGTTGATCATCACATACCAATGGCGCATCTAGGCGGCAGACTTCACAGGCTTGGTCTTTTAGTGGAGTAGTCATGGGTTTATCCTTTCTAAATTTAAATTTATTAAACTTTACAATTAATATTAAACCAATTAATCAATCAAACTTGGGTGCATCTCATACAGTCCATCGCTTTGGGCTTGGCTGATGGCAGTCAGTAGCGTGGCTTCGTCGAGATCAAACAGCACATCTGGCGACTCAATCACATAATAAATCGGCTGTATCTTATCGATCCGATAGGGTGTACGCAAAATATCATTGAGATTAAATGGTCGATATTCAGGCTTGTCCGATAGTGCGTATTCGGTCTCGGCTGGTGAGCTTAGGATACCGCCACCATAGATACGCAGTCCTTCTGTGGTATCAATCAATCCAAACTCCATCGTGAACCAATACAGGCGTGCCAAGAATACCCGTGTCGCCTTATCTGATTTTAGCCCAAGCTTGCCATAGGTGTGGGTGAATTTGGCAAAGGCAGGATGGGTCAATAGCGGACAGTGACCGACAATTTCATGAAAAATATCAGGCTCTTGGATGTAGTCAAAATCTTCACGAGTGCGGATAAAGGTCGCTACGGGGAATTTTTGGTCAGCAAGTAGCCCAAAGAATTTGGAAAATGAAATCAGTGCAGGCACTGCAGCCGTAGCAAAGCCTGTCGTCTGCTGTAATACTTGGTCAATATCGGCAAGCTGTGGAATCTGTGTGGTTGGTAGCGCAAGCTTATCCAGACCATCAAGATAATCTTGGCAAGCCTTGCCAATGATACTCGACTGCTGACGGACAAATAAGTCATGCCAAATGGCATGCTCATCATCGCTATATCTGATAAATCCTGACGCATCTGGCGTGTGAGCTTGGTAAGTGGTACTCATATCAAATCCCTGATTGTGATGATTCTGCCACAATGGTAGAAAAATCAAGTAGTTTCGTCAAATGAAAAATCGTTCACTTTACAGTTTCATTATTAACTTTTTGTTATTATAATTATTATTTATATAAAATTTGGTTTAATTTATCGGCTTATCCGATGTAAAAAAATAAGCACAACCCTAAGGCTGTGCTTATCATAAAGATCATCCAATCAATGACGGAAATGACGCATACCAGTAAATACCATTGCAATGCCATGCTCATTGGCAGCAGCGATGACTTCATCATCACGCATTGAGCCACCTGGCTGGATGATGCATTTGATGCCAGCGGCAGCGGCATTGTCGATACCATCACGGAATGGGAAGAAGGCATCTGATGCCATCACCGCGCCTTCGACCACCAGACCTGCGTGCTCAGCTTTGATTGCAGCGATACGCGCTGAATTCACACGGCTCATCTGACCTGCGCCCACACCGATGGTTTGGCGGTTTTTGGCATAGACGATGGCGTTTGATTTGACGTATTTGGCGACTTTCCAAGCAAAGATCAAATCATCAAGCTCAGCTTCTGTTGGTGCTTTGTCGGTGACGACTTTTAGGTCGTCTTTGGTGATCATGCCTAGGTCTTGATCTTGGACAAGTAGGCCACCATTGACACGCTTGAAGTCAAACTGGCTGGCACGCTCATCGATGGCAGGCAGTTCACCGCAGACTAGGACACGGACATTTTTCTTGGCGCCTGTGACTTCCAGCACGCCATCGGCAATGCTTGGTGCAATGATGACTTCGACGAACTGACGCTCAACGATGGCTTTGGCGGTCTCGATATCCAGCTCACGGTTGAAGGCGATGATGCCGCCGAATGCTGATTCAGGATCGGTAGCGTAGGCAAGATTGTACGCATCCAAGATACCATCTAGTGAGACTGCCACACCGCATGGGTTGGCGTGCTTGACGATGACACACGCAGGCTTGGCGAATGATTTGACACACTCAAGCGCAGCATCGGTATCGGCGATGTTGTTGTATGACAGTTCTTTGCCTTGTAGCTGTTTGGCGGTCGAGACTGAAGCTTCTTTTGCGCTGCTTTCTACATAGAATGCCGCTGATTGGTGCGGGTTTTCGCCATAGCGTAGGTCTTGGGCTTTGATGAATTGGCTGTTAAAAGTGCGTGGGAATAGGGTATTTGCTGTCGCATCATCGCTTGGCTGTGCGTTATCGTCGGTTGGTAGGCGCGCCCCCAGCCAGCTTGCGATCATGCCGTCATAGGCAGCCGTGTGTTCAAAGGCTTTGACTGCCAGATCAAAACGCGTCGCAAAGCTTAGATTGCCGCCTGCTTTTAGTTCATTTAGCACGCGATCATAGTCAGCTGGGTTGGTGATGATGCCGACATGGGCGTGGTTTTTGGCAGCAGAGCGCACCATTGCAGGGCCGCCGATGTCGATATTTTCGATGGCGTCGCTCATGGTGACATCTGCTTTGGCGACGGTCGCGGCAAATGGATATAGATTCACCGCGACGATGTCAATACGGTCGATGCCATGCTCTGCCATGATTGCATCATCTGTGCCGCGACGACCTAGGATGCCGCCGTGGATTTTTGGGTGTAGCGTCTTGACTCGGCCATCCATCATCTCGCTAAAGCCAGTGTGCGCTGAGACTTCGATGGCATCGATGCCGCTGTCTTTGAGTAGCTTAAAAGTACCACCAGTGGACAAAATGCCAAAACCAGACTCAACCAAGCCCTTGGCAAATTCAACAATCCCTGCTTTATCAGAGACCGACAACAAGGCAAAACGCTTTGAACTCATAAATCACCTTTAAATGGTTATTAAGTAAATCATGCAAATTACGCCAAAGGCTCATTTACAATTTAAAAACAAAATGATACCAGTTATTACAGCGTTTATAAAGGGAAATTGGTGAAAATTTTGTAATTTTTGATGATGTGGTTTATCAGGTTTGAAATAATACTTAAGTTAAACTCGCTTCGTAATTTTGCTTATTTTCCTTATTGCAATCGCATTTCAAATTTATTTGAGCATAAAAAACCCAAAGCGGATGATGCTTTGGGTAATAACAATGCTATACAATCATAGCAAGCCATGTGCTTTAAGCTTAGTGCGCAGCGTGCCACGGTTTAGACCTAATAGCTGCGCGGTTTTTGATTGGTTGCCGCGTGCGTATTTGAGCGTGGTCGCGAGTAAAGGGCGCTCCAATTCTGCCAAAAAAATATTATAAAGATTGTCAGTGTCTTCGCCTTCAAGCCCTTCAAAATAACGCTGCACAGCGCGCTCAACATGAAGGTGTAGCGGGGTGGTGTCCGTCGGGTGCTTACTACTCATCGCTCATCGCTCATTGTTCTTGGGTGAAACCAAATCGTGCCATCAATATCAAATAGTGAATTTACCATTTTATATTAACAAACCATCTGAGTGCTGCCTATGATTTTTGTGTTATGGCGTGTAGTAGCTTTGTAAAGACACAACCTTTCTCAGCGCTTGCGACCGCTTAGGCGATTCCAGTGATGATCTTCGGCATTGTCATAAGCAAATGGCGCATCCAGTTCAAAATATGGCGCATAGGCATCAATGACATCTTGGGTTTGGTTCTCGATCAGACCTGCCAGCACGATGTTGCCGCCAGTTTTTAGTAGCTCGCTAAAAGTCGGGGCAAAGTGAATCAACGGCTTGGCAAGAATGTTGGCGGTGATGGTGTCGCACAGCTCAGGATGGTCTTGGCGATACGCGATAAACTCATCAGGTAAGAAAGCGATTAGCTTATCTTCAACGCCATTTAATGCGGCATTTTGGCGAGTGGCAAGCACAGCCTGTGGGTCGATATCGACGGCAAGCACTTGGCGAGCGCCTAGTAGCAATGCTGCCACACCTAGAATACCCGAGCCGCAGCCATAATCAATCACAAGCTTATCGGTCAAATCCTGTTCAGACAGCCAATCTAAGCACAGGCGCGTGGTCGCATGATAACCTGTACCAAAGGCAAGGCCAGGGTCTAGGGTTAGGTTGGTTGCATCTGGCTCAGGTGCTTCTAGCCATTCAGGGACAATCCATAGATTGCCTGCGCATTTGATTGGCTTATAATAAGTCATCCACTCACGCGTCCAGTCCTTATCATCCAAGCGCGTGAGCCAAAAACGCGTGGCATCCACTTCGGTAGCGACTTCACTGGCTAGGCTCTCAAAGTCCGTGCCTGCAAAGCTGTCATCGCTATTGGTGTCAAAAATCGCAGTGATGATGACATCTTGCCACAGTGGTTCTTCACCCGGTAATGGCTCAAGCAGTGGCTCATCGCCTGCATCTTCAAGCAAAATTGAGACCGCGCCCAATTCATAAAATAACGCTTCGGCAAGCTCGACGGCAGATTGGGGGCATTGTAGGTGAAGTTGTTGCCAAGACATAGCAGATCCTAAAAAATAAATGAGTATATGTATTATAACAAAGATCGCAAGCTTAATAAATGATGCAGATTTATGAATATCAATGACCACAGCGGCAGCAGTGGGTGCTTGAGTGATGGGTAGATGACTGGTTATAATTGATGTGAATATTATCCCATCAGACAAATGAAACAAAACAAGGAGTAACTATGCTAACTAAATCACAGCTGGATCATTATCTAACGACACTGGACATCACGCCATCAGATATTCAAAAAAATGGTGCAAACTTAACAACGCTGTCACGCCTGCAGCTGATGCATCTGTGCCGTTATCCCTTTCAAAGCCTATCGACGGTACTGCATGAGACAGTGGACATCGACCCTGCCGCCATCTATCAAAAACTGGTGATCGAGCGCCGTGGCGGCTATTGCTATGAACAAAATGAACTGCTGCGTCAAGCACTCGTGGCACTAGGCTTCGATGCAGTGACGCTGACAGGCTATATCGTGCATGAAAACAATCCAGCCACCCCAAAAGCACGCACACATACTTTATTAAAGGTGGTGGTGGATGGGGTGGCTTATCTGGTGGATGCGGGCTTTGGTGGGCAGGTGCCGACCGCGCCTTTGAAGCTGGAATTTGACAGCATACAGACGACGCCACACGGCGAGTATCGGCTCACAGCTTTTAAGGATCGATGGGTGCTGTCGGTACAGATAAAGGGACAATGGCAGATGCTGTATGCTTTTGATTTGACGCCAGCTGATCAGCCGCTGCTTGAGATGGGTAATTGGTTCGTCTCAACGCATCCATCATCGCCATTTCGCACACGGCTGATGGTATCACGCATCGAGCCACAGGGCGTGCGACACAGCCTGCTCAATACTCGCTATCGTCGCCACCAGATCGGACAGCCAAGCCAAAGCTATGACATCGGCTCGGTCGATGAGCTGTTTGAGTTATTAACACAGACATTTGGCATCAATACCGCACACATCGATGACCAAAAGATGGTACTGGCGCAGTTTTTAGAGCATCATGCAGGCTGATGGCTTAAATTAATCATTAAGCTTTGGCGAAATTAAGCGAATTTTAAGCGCTAATTTTCTAAAGCCAATCACCATGATGAGTAACAATCAATACCCATCTTGGCTATTTGGCATCGTTTGTTCGATATAGTCATCTGTTGGCGGAATCTCAGGCTCAGGTGTGTATAATGGTTCGCCTTCGATATAGTAACCGCCCATATCCACGAGATTATCGCCAAGTGACTGCATTTGCGCTTGTATTTGCGCCTGATAGATAATGTCGGCGGCGCACGCACTCATCTGACTTGGGCGATAGGTATCGATAATCGGCAGCCACATCGCGCCTGCACAGTATTGATTCGACATCACGCCTGTTGTGCCATCCATCCACTGCCAGCTGACACCCGCAGGCTGTGAGAGTGCGACAGGGCTTAGACTTAGGCGTTTCATATACGCTGTCCAAATCGGCAGCGCGCCCGTACCGCCTGTCAGACCGATCGGTTTATTATCATCACGACCGACCCAGACGACGCTGACATAATTACCGCTGTAGCCAGCGAACCACGCATCGCGCGCATCGTTGGTTGTACCTGTTTTACCTGCCAAGCCCAGATTGCCATTGATGCTATTGGCGGCTTTGGCAGTGCCTGAGCGCACGACTTCTTGTAGTCCGCGGTTCAGCAGATATACCGCTTGTGGTGGTGCGCGGAACTGGTGTTGTACTTGGCTGCGCTGTAGCACGCGGCTTTTATCATCGATCACACTGCGTACTGTGTGGATCGGCGTGTAAGCGCCGCCATTGGCAAAGATTTGATACATCCCAAGCATCTGCATGGGGGATAGATCGATTGCGCCAAGCATCACCGATGGATAGGGCGGAATCTCAGTGGTGATCGACAAGTTCGCCATCTGCGCCTTAAAGGCATTCATGCCAAATTCGATGCCGACATTCACCGCTGCTTGGTTGTACGAGTTGGCAAGCGCACTCAATAATGGCGTGCTGCCGTGCGAGACGCCGCCATAATTTTTCGGTGTCCAAGTGCTGCCACCGACTTGGTAGGTGACTTGGCTGTCATTGACAGGGGTAGTTAGATTATAACGCCCAGACTGTAGGGCAGTCAGATAAATCACAGGCTTAAGCAGTGAACCGACTTGGCGTTTGGCATCGATGGCGCGGTTAAACCCTGTAAATTCTGCACCCGACCCGACCAAAGCCACAAGCTCACCTGTGCGCGGATTGGCACTGACCAATGCGCCTTGCAGGTTTTTGGTGGCGTTGCCTTTTTTACGCAGGGCGGACAGCTGTTCTGCCATGGCATTGTCGGCGGCTTGTTGGGCGATTGGATCGAGTGTTGAGATGATGCGCAGTCCGCGATTTTGTAGATCTTCTTGACGATAATAGGCTTTTAGCTCTCTTTGCACCGCGTCGAGAAAATCAGGAAATCTTGGCTTGGCAATCGCTGGGGTTTTCACCACGCCGAGTGGTTTTTTGATATTTTTCTCATAAGTGGCTTGATCGATTTTGCCTGTATTTAGCATATTTTTGAGCACGACATTACGCCGTTCAAGCGCGCGATCAGGATTTTTGCGCGGATTGTAATAGCTAGGGCCTTTGGCGATACCGACCAACAGCGCGTATTGATCTAGGCTTAATTCGCTCAATGGTTTATCAAAATAAAACTGTGACGCAATCCCAAAGCCATTGACCGAATGATTGCCATTTTGCCCAAGGTTAATTTCGTTTAAATAAGCCAATAAAATCTCTTGCTTGTCATAGCGCGCTTCTAAGAGCATCGCCATGATCGCTTCATTGACTTTGCGCTTCAAGGTGCGCTCAGAGTTTAGGTAGAAATTCTTAACAAGCTGCTGGGTAATCGTCGAGCCGCCTTGCATGGGCTGACCGGTGACATTGGCGACGATGGCACGACTGATGCCACGCACCGAGATACCATAATGCTGATAGAATCCGCGATCTTCGGTGGCGATCAGCGCATCGATCAAAGGCTGTGGCATTTGGTCAGATTTGAGCAGTTGGCGATCTTCATTGCTGTCAGGATAGATGCTGCCAAGCTTGACAGGCTCAAGGCGTACCATGCCTGTGGGGCTTGGCACGGTGCTTTTTAGGCTGGTGATTTGATCGTCTTTGATGGTGACGACGATCAGCTGTTTGGTGTCGGTGTCTTGATCGCCATAATCAAAGCCGCGTGTGTGAATGGTATAGACGCTGCCTGATTTTTGGTAGCTGCCTGTTTTGTTGGTTGCGCCTTGGCTGTAGCGCAAAAGTTTTAGCCATGCGTCAAGCTCGCTGGGCTTGAGCGTTGCGCCTTGATACAGCTGCAGTGGGCGTGAGTAGAGCGTGGCAGGAATGTCCCAGCGACGACTTTCAAATTTTGAGACGACGGTGCTGTTGAGATACACTGCATACAGCATAACCGCAGCGATACCTGCCAAAATCAGCAAGACTAATATCGTCCCAATAAAGCCTGAGTCATGACGGCGCGTCATCGCACGATGAGATTTGGACACAGATTCACCACCCCAACAAATAAAAATCATACTATCGCCGAAATTTGCTGATTTTTCAAGCAAAAAACCGCAGAAGTTTTGGTGTGCATTTGCTTAATTGTAGGATTTTTGTGTGGGAATGTGACCGTGCGCCATCATCTTTAGGTGTGTCTTATGCTATAATACCCCTGATTTTCTTGACCAAAACCACGCCATGACCGACCGTTCTGCCCAGTCTTTTGATACTGCCGACACCATCGAACAAAGCCTTGTGCTGCCGCCAGAAGGCAGCTGCTTTCACTGCGGGGAAGTGCTGCCCAAAGAGCCGTTTTTCACCCTGGTGTTTGATAAGCCGCGTGCGATGTGCTGCCTAGGTTGTCAGCTTGCAAGCCAAAGCATCGTCGAAGCAGGTCTGTCGCAGTATTACCTAGATCGCCGCGAGATCAGCCCAACGGCAAGCCTGCCTGATGCCATCAATTTCACCGCTTATGACCATGATGACATCAAGGGGCAGTTCGTCTATGCCGAAAGTGGCGGCAGCACGGCAGAGTTATCGGTGGCAAATCTGAAATGCTCTGCCTGTACATGGCTGATCGAGACGCGGCTGCGTGCAATGGATGGGGTAAAAGACTGTCAAGTGAACCTAACTCAGCAGCGGATGCGTGTCAATTGGGACGATAGCGTGCTGCCGATCAGTGAGATTTTAAAGGCGGTGCATTCAGTCGGCTATGATGCCAAGCCCTACCGCCAAGACACGCACGAAGCGATGCTCAAGCGACAAAACAAAAAAATGCTCATCCGTCTTGGTATCGCGGCCTTAGGGGCGATGCAGGCGATGATGTTCTCGATCGGGATGTACTTTGGTGAGTACAGCGGTATGCTGATTGAGCATCGGGATTTTCTGCGTTATGTGTCGCTGTTTGTCAGTATTCCTGTGTTTTTTTATGCAGCTGTGCCGTTTTTTGTGTCGGCGTTTTATGCCATTCGTGCGCGCCAAATTAACATGGATGTGCCTGTTTCTATCGCGCTGATTTTGACCTTTGCTGCCAGTCTGTACGCCACGCTGATTGGCGGTGGTGAGACTTATTTTGATTCGGTGGCGATGTTTATTTTCTTCTTGTTGGCGGGGCGTTATATCGAACAAAACGCACGGCTAAAAGCATCTAATATGGCGGCAGATTTGGTCGTCATCGAGCCAACTTTGGTACAAAAACTGCCCGATGATCCAAGTCTGATCACTGCTTTTCATGCAGGTAAACTTGATCAAGCATTTATTAAAAATTGGCAAAATGCCCACGATGATGAAGTTAAGCTAATTAATTTATCTTCTCAATCGAAAAATATCAGCGATGATAAAATCCTAGCCCAAAGCGTAAAAGTCGGTGATATCATTGCTATTGATGCTGGTAGCCAAATCGTTGCTGATGGAATTTTGTTGTCCAATACCGCGACCGTATCACAAAGCTTATTAACAGGCGAAAGCGATTTGATCGTCAAAAATATCGGCGATCAAATGGTTGGCGGTTCGCAAAATGACTCTCAGCCATTTGTGATGCTTGTGACAGCGGATGTGGATAATAGCCAAATTGCGCTGATTGACCGCTTGATGAATCGCGCGATGAGCGAAAAGCCAAAAATCGCCCAAGATGCCGATCGCATGGCACGATGGTTTGTCGCGCGTGTGTTGGTGCTTGCGCTCTTGGTCTTTGCGGTGTGGTGGTTCATTGACAAAAACGAAGCGCTATGGGCAACGGTGGCGGTACTGGTGGCGACTTGTCCGTGTGCCTTGTCGCTTGCTACACCGATTGCCTTGACGGTCGCAACCAATCGCTTAGCAAGCTTTGGCTTTCTCTCCACGCGCGGTCATACGGTGCAGACGCTCTCAAGTGTTAGCCATGTGGCGTTTGATAAGACAGGCACGCTGACCACAGGGCAGGCAAATTTATTATCCGTCATCACTGATTTGTCAAAGCAAGTGGTGCTGGCAAGAGCGGCTGCGCTTGAGATTGGCAGTCGTCATCCTGTTGCTAAAGCACTGCTGACGGCGGCGCACGGGCTGCATCTGCCTGCGGTGAGTGATGTAGTGCATCATACGGCAGGCGGCATCGAAGCTGTGATTGATGGTGTGTGGCATCGTGTTGGGCATATCAGCTTTGTGACCGATGGGCAGATGACTGATGGCACGGCGGATGCGCTTGGGCAATTTGCCGAAAATCTGGGTGAATATCAGGCGAATATGTCGGTGCTATTATCCCAATATATCGATGGCAACTGGCAGGTTATCGCGCGGTTTTATTTTAATGATGCGCTTAGAGCTGATGCTAAGGCGATGATTAAAAATCTTCAAAATCTTGGCATCACGCCGCTGATGCTCACGGGCGATCCTAATGCCAATGCGCTCAAAGTGGCGGCGGATCTTGGCATTGATGATGCGTATTATGGGCTGACCCCAGAAGATAAAGTCAATCATATCAAGCGCTTACAAGAACAAGGCAAAACCGTGCTGATGGTCGGTGATGGCATCAATGATGCGCCTGTTTTGGCAGCGGCGAATGTCTCAACTTCCATCGCAGGCGCAGCAGACCTTGCGCAAGTCTCAAGCGATAGCGTGCTGCTTGGCGGGCGGCTACAGTCCATCGTGCGCGCGATCGAAATCTCAAGCAAATCCCAGCGCATCATCCGCCAAAATCTGCGCTGGGCATTGATTTATAATACTGCGGTGCTGCTGCCTGCGGCGTTTGGCTATGTACCGCCGTGGCTTGCGGCGATTGGTATGAGCTTATCAAGCCTTGCGGTGGTGCTTAATGCGCTTAGGATTAAGCGGGCGTAATTTGCCAAATGGTTTATAAATTGTAGCGGATGCTATCAATGTTTAAACGCCTTGATATTGCGCCATAAAAGCGTGCTATACTAAATCTTGGAAAATTTTAAGAGTAACCAACAAAGTGGGCTTATGGGATATGCACTGAAAAATGATGATTTTTCACCCATGCAAAGTAGCCATGCGATGGCAAGAAAGGCTGAGCAAAATTACCGCGAAATGATCAATGCCAAATTAATCGATACACTTGAGCGTATGAAAAAGGATGATTATCAAGCCGTACCCATGCCAAAAGATTTTCATCAATCGGTCTTAAATCGCGTGCTTGCTAATTTGGATAAGGATAATGTATAGCATCAAGTTAGATTCGCACAATAGCAGTGATCACTAAATGGTTTTTGGGCTTTACTAAACTTGGCACTTTGGGTATAATACGCGCTTAATTTGGGCCTATAGCTCAGTCGGTTAGAGCAGAGGACTCATAATCCTTTGGTCGCAGGTTCGAGCCCTGCTGGGCCTACCAAATTTTCTTGATAAAAATCAAAGGCTTGTAGTAACTGCTGCAAGTCTTTTATTTTGGCTTACGAAAGGCAAAAAATAATAATAACCACCAATACTGTAGGGTATATCCCCCGCACACCAATTTATCATAAGATACTGATTTTAATAATATAATTTTATAAAAATCTTGGCAAATTAACACATCGGCGATCTTATTGATAAGAAAACCGCACTTGATGATTTGCTTGCCAAAACCATCAGATTTACACCTAATTTAACACACCCATCCCAAGCCATCAAAAATTGCTAAAAAGTCCATAAAACTGCTTGTTCGCCAAAATTGATTGTGATAAACTGCCAACATAAGCGCATCTCCCCAATAATTAGGGCTTGTGCGTTGATTTTACGACCGTTTTTATGTTAAGGAGTTTTGGGATGACAATGAAGTTTTTGAAAACAACCCTTTGGGCAAGCCTTGCAGCGATGGCATTGACCGCGTGTGGTGGCGATAAGCCTGCTGATAGTGCAGCTGCTGCCAGCACCGAGAGCAAGACCATTGCTATCACAGCCATCGTTGAGCATCCAGCATTGGACGCGGCACGCACGGGCGCACTTGAGCAGCTTGCGGCTGACGGCTTTAAAGAAGGCGAAAACCTAAAGGTAACTTTCCAATCAGCCCAAGGCAACATGGCGACAGCAGGTCAGATCGCCAAGCAGTTCGTCGCGGATAAACCTGATCTTATCTACGCCATCGCCACGCCATCAGCACAAGCAGTGGCAGCAGCGACGACGGATATTCCAGTGGTATTCTCAGCTGTGACCGATCCTGTGGAAGCTAAGCTTGTTGCTAGTATGGAAAAATCAGGTAACAACATCACAGGTGCATCAGATTTGCTACCATACGAGCCACAAATTGATCTGATTCGCGAACTGATCCCGAATGTCAAAAATGTCGGCTATGTCTATAGCCCAGGTGAAGTCAATTCAACCATCGTGCTAAAAAATCTAAAAGAAAAATTAGCACCGCTTGGCATCAATGTCATCGAATCACCAGCACCAAAATCAAGCGACATCACCCAAGCGGCAAATGCTTTGGTGGGTAAAGTTGATGTGATTTATACTTCGACGGATAATAATGTCGTCAATGCGTACGAAGCTTTGTACCAAGTGGCAAAACAAGCGAAGATTCCATTGATTTCAGGTGATACCAGTACTGTTGAGCGTGGTTCTGTGGCGGCATTGGGTGTGAACTATACCGATCTTGGCAAAGAAGCAGGCAAGATCATCGGTAAAGTGCTAAAAGGTGAAAAGCCAGACGCTATCCCTGTGTATGTTTCACAAAATCTTGACCTATATGTCAGCAAAAAGCACGCTGAAGAGCAAGGCGTAACCTTGCCACAGGCTGTGCTAGATCGTGCTGCCAAAGTGGTTGAGTAAGCTTATAAAACTTAAGATCAATGCAGCTTGGTGTGTCGGTTTGGCATACCAAGCATAAACTCAAACCCAAGGCAGTTGATGGCTTGGGTTTGTTTTATAGTCTGCCAAATTGATAAGTTCTGATCAGCGGATTTTTGCATTGGTTGTATTCTTTTTTTGTTTCTATCATGACATGGATTTTGTTATAATAGGCATTTTGTATCTAATGGCGAGTATTGCCCATGACTTTGATTGCGTTATTCGGGGCGTTGGAAAGCGGCTTGATTTATGCCCTGATGGCACTTGGCGTGCTGATTTCGTTTCGTATTTTGGATTTTCCTGATTTGACCGCTGACGGCAGTTTCCCTTTGGGTGGTGCTGTGGCAGGTGTGGCGATCGTCGCAGGTATCAACCCTTGGGTCGCGTGTATTTTTGGTATGATGGCAGGTATGGCGGCAGGGATGATGACCGCGTGGCTGCATGTCAAATTGGGCATTTTACACCTACTTGCAGGTATCTTGATGATGACCGCGCTATATTCAGTGAACCTTCGCATCATGGATGCGCCAAACTTACCGCTGCTTGGTCAGCCGACGGTATTTACGCCGTTTATTGATGGTGGTAATGGCTTTTGGGTGCGTGTGGCGGTGGTCGCAGGCGTGGTGGTTTTGGTTAAGCTTGCCCTGGACTGGTTCTTTAGTACTGAGACAGGTCTTGCGATGCGCGCCACAGGCTCAAACCTACGCATGGCACAGGCTCAAGGCATCAATACCCCATGGGTGATTATTCTTGGTATGGCGATTTCAAACGGTCTGATTGCACTATCAGGTGCGCTATTTGTCCAGACCCAAGGCTTTGCTGATGTCTCGATGGGTATCGGTACGATTGTCATTGGTTTGGCTGCGGTGATTATCGGTGAAGCGGTCATTTCTGCCAAGCGGATTTTTTGGATGACTTTGGCGGTGATTATCGGTGCGATTTTGTATCGTTTATTCATCCAAATCGCGCTGTCTAGTGAGCTGCTGCGCGGCATGGGCTTTAAATCACAAGACCTAAATCTTGTCACCGCTTTGCTTGTGGTCATCGTCTTGATGCTGCCGAAGTTCAAAGCCAAATTGATCTCAAAAAAGGCATAAGGGGAGTGTGATGTTACAAGCAACTGATTTACGCCTGACTTTCAACCCAGGTACGCCGATCGAAAACCCTGCCTTGCGCGGTCTGTCGCTGTCTATCGCTGATGGTGAATTTGTCACTGTCATCGGTACGAATGGCGCGGGCAAATCGACTTTTTTGAACGCCATTAGTGGTGCGGTGCGTGTCGATAGCGGCACGATCAAGATTAACGGTCAGGATGTCACACGCCAAGACACCCATAAGCGTGCTAAGCAAGTGGCGCGCGTATTCCAAGATCCGATGGCAGGCACTTGTGAAGCTTTGACCATCGAAGAGAACATGGCATTGGCATTCAAGCGTGGCGGTGCGCGCGGTTTGAGCGGTGCTTTAAATAGTAAAAACCGTGAGCTATTTCGCGAAAAGCTTGCCATCTTAAAATTGGGACTAGAAAATCGCTTAACCGACCGCATGGGTCTGTTATCAGGTGGTCAGCGTCAGGCGGTGAGTTTGTTGATGGCAAGTTTACAACCATCAAAAATCCTATTGCTTGATGAACATACCGCCGCACTTGACCCAAAAACTGCCGCGTTCGTGCTTGAGCTGACTGATAAAATCGTCGGTGAAGGTAAGCTTACCACGATGATGGTTACGCACTCGATGCAGCAGGCTTTGACTCATGGCACGCGCACAGTGATGCTGCACCAAGGTCAAGTGGTGCTTGATGTCTCGGGCGATGATCGCCGCGGCATGACGGTGCAGGATTTGCTGAATATGTTTGAAAAAACGCGTGGTGAGAAAGTTGAAGATGACAGCTTGATTTTGGGCTAATCTATCTTGGGTTAATCTGAAGCATAGTAACAAATCTTTGCTGTAAAAAAGGACAATTAAGCTTATACTTAGTTGTCTTTTTTATGAGTATCAATCAAGAAGAGTAAAATTATGAGTAATTGTGAAGGTTGTGAAAGCGAAGTTGCGCGCCTATTGGTAACTTGTGAAGATCAGTCGGGTATCGTGCAGGCGGTATCGGGCTTTTTGTACCACCAAGGGGCGAATATCATTTCGCTGGATCAACATACTACTGAAGCTTATGGTGGCAAGTATTTTATGCGCGTTGAGTTTCATTTGGATGGCTTGGCACTGAAAAAAGATGCGATGATGGTGACTTTTGCTGCCAATGTCGCCGAAAAATATCAGATGACATGGCAGCTAAATTGCCAAAAAGATCTGAAAAAAGTCGGTATTTTGGTCTCTAAAGAAGACCATGCCATGCTTGAGCTGCTATGGCGATACAGTCGTGGCGCGCTACCGTGTCAGATCACCCAAGTGGTGTCCAATCATGAAGATCTGCGCGCGTCGGTGGAGTCATTTGGTATCGAGTTCATCCACATTCCTGTGCATAAGGACAATAAAGAAGATGCTTATGCTAAGATCCATGAAGTGATGAAGGATAATGATCTGCTGGTGCTTGCGCGCTATATGCAGATTTTAAGCCCGAGCTTTGTCGATCAGTGGCAGGGGCGGATTATTAATATTCATCACTCGTTCTTGCCTGCATTCGTCGGTGCAAATCCTTATAAGCAAGCATTCGAAAAAGGCGTGAAGCTTATCGGTGCGACCGCGCATTATGTGACAAGTGAGCTTGATCAAGGTCCGATCATCGAGCAGGGTGTCGAGCGCGTGAGCCATGCCTATAGCGTGACTGATCTGCGTGAATTGGGTCGTGATATTGAGCGCGATGTCTTGGCACGCGCGGTGAAATGGCATTTAGAAGACCGCATCATCATCGATGGCGGTAAAACGGTGGTGTTTGATTGAGCCGAACTGCTTTAAGCAAAAGACTGGGTGTTTTCCAGTCTTTTTTTGTTGATTAATCGGCAAAATAGGTTTGGATTAAACAGTCTTTTAGGCGAGTGCGACTATCATCGTCTGATAATAACCGTGCTAATTCATCATCCAAAATAGCACCATAAACCAGTGTTTTGAGCTGATTTAGGCTGCCGATGGTTGATTTATTTTTCATTATTTCATCAAAATTTGGATGGGTATCCAATGTCCAAAAACCTTCGTTGCTTAGATGATAAAAAGGTGTTGCCAACCGTTTTTGGTGTGCTGATTTGACATAATTATCCCACTGCCAGCTAAAGGCGTGTTCAAGTGCTGATGAAATCTCAATATAAGCACCGCTGACTAATTCTTTTTCAAATAAATCAATGACGGCGAGCAATAAAATTGGCTTATGGGGTGCTACACCAAGCTTGGATGGCGAGCACCGCAAATTGGCGAAATTAAACAGATAGTCAGATAAAGTTTTCATAAAATGTTCAAAATACGGTAGATTGAATGATTTATCTTATCAAATACTTAAAATAAATACAAATCAAACCCAAAACATGACCCATCAGTCGCTTTGGGTGGCTTGCATGATTTGGATGTATCGCTTATTTTATGGCTATCAATTTTTAAGATAATTAAGGATAAGCTATGCAATACACAGCCCCACTTCGCGACATTCAATTCGTCATGCACGAGCTACTAGACAGCCAAAGCCACTACGCGCGCCTACCTGCCTACGCTGAACTGGATACCGAGACGGTTAATAGTTACTTAGAAGCGGCGGCGGATTTTGCCCAAAGCGTGCTATCGCCATTGAATCGTACGGGTGACATCGAAGGCTGCCGCTTCGAAGATGGTAATGTCTATACGCCGACAGGCTTTAAACAAGCGTATGAAAGCTATTGTGAATTGGGCTTTCCTGCCTTGACCGCCGAGCCTGAATACGGCGGCATGGGCTTGCCAACCACTTTATCAAGTGCGGTCAGCGAAATGATGGGTACGGCAAACTGGTCATTCTCTATGTATCCAGGGCTGTCACACGGGGCGATCGCCACCATCGAACACCACGGTACTGATGAACAAAAAGCCACTTATCTAGAAAAGCTGAACACAGGCCTGTGGTCGGGTACGATGTGTCTGACCGAAGCGCACGCAGGCTCAGATCTTGGCATCATCAAGACACGCGCCATGCCGAATGATGACGGCAGCTATGCCATCACAGGACAAAAAATCTTCATCTCAGCAGGCGAGCATGATTTGACCGAAAACATCATCCACATCGTGCTAGCACGCCTACCTGACGCACCAGCTGGCACTAAGGGTATTTCGCTATTTATCGTGCCGAAATTCTTGGTCAATGCCGATGGTTCAATCGGTGCGCGCAATGGCGTGACTTGTGGCTCGATCGAGCATAAGATGGGTATCAAAGCATCAGCAACTTGTGTGATGAATTTCGACGGTGCGACAGGTTATCTGATCGGCCCTGAAAACCGCGGTCTAAACTGTATGTTTACCTTTATGAATGTCGCGCGTATTGGCACGGCGATTCAGGGCTTGACGGCGGCGCAGTTTGCTTTCCAAGGGGCAATCACTTATGCCAAAGACCGTACCGCGATGCGCGCCATTTCGGGTGTGAAAGACAAAGACAAAGCCGCTGACCGTATCATCCACCATCCTGCGGTGCGCAATATGATTTTGACCACCAAAGCCTTTGCCGAAGGTGGGCGCGCGCTGGTGTATTATCTGTCACAATATGCCGACATCGTGCATAAGGGTACAGGCGTCGATGGTGTGGATGTGAAATTTGCCGATGATATGCTGTCGTTATTGACACCGATTGCTAAAGCGTTCTTGACCGAGACAGGCTTTGAATCAGCGAACCACGGTGTGCAAGTCTATGGCGGCCACGGCTTTATCAGCGAATGGGGCATGGAGCAAAATGTCCGCGATACGCGCATCGCTTGCTTGTACGAAGGCACGACAGAGATTCAGTCGCTGGATTTGTTGGGTCGTAAAGTGATGGGTTCGCAAGGGCGTATGCTTGCCAATTTCACCAAGATCATTCATAAATTCTGTAAAGAGCATGAAGAAAATGACGCACTTGGTCAATTCATCCGCCCACTTGCCAAACTGAATAAACAGTGGGGTGACATCACCGCACGCATCGGCTTACAAGGCACACAAAACCCAGACGCCATCGGTGCTGCCGCAGTCGATTATCTGTATTTCTCAGGCTATGTGACCCTTGCTTATCTGTGGGCGCGCATGGCGGTCGTCGCGCAAGTGAAGCTTGATGAGTATGATGCAGATCTTGACAGTGATAAATCATTGCACGGTGATTATGGATTTTATGATGCCAAGATCAAGACCGCGCAGTTTTATTTCACCAAGCTCTTACCACGCACCGCCGTCCATGTCGCACGCATCAACAGCGGCGAAGAGACCTTGATGGCGATGGATATTGAGCAATTTGTGTATTAAAATTACTATGATTGCGCCATTTGAAGCAATAGATCGTTTCTTGGATTTATATCATCTGCGGCTTGATCTCTAGCTTTGTTTTAAACGGTGCAATCATGCTGTTATTTTGAATTACTTAAAAACCGACTATAAGGAAATTATCATGTCATTGACCTATACCGCTCCCTTGGATGAAATGCGTTTTACACTAAAAGAAGTGTTTGATGCGCCGAAATTTTGGCAAAATAACGAAAAGCTCAGCCATGTCGATGAAGAAACGGTTGATATGATTCTAGATGAGATGGCGAAATTTGCCAGTGAAGTGCTGCTGCCGATCAATCAATCGGGCGATGAAGAAGGGGCAAAATACCTAGGCGATGGCAAAGTGGCAACGCCAGCAGGTTTCAGACAAGCATTCGCGCAGTATGCCGAAGCGGGCTGGATCGGACTTGGCGGTGATCCGAATTTCGGCGGTCAAGGCATGCCAAAGATGGTCACGATGCTGACCGAAGAGATGCTTTTTGCCACCAACCAATCTTTTGCCTTGTATCCAAATCTCACCGTCGGTGCCAGTATCTGCTTACTGGCTGCTGCTAGCGATGAACAAAAAACCAAATACCTTGAGAAAATGTACGCAGGGCAATGGGCAGGGACGATGTGCTTGACCGAAGCGCACGCAGGCACGGATCTTGGCATCATCAAGACGCGCGCTGTACCGAATGATGACGGTAGCTATGCCATCACGGGTACGAAGATTTTTATCACCGGTGGCGAGCATGATTTGGCAGAAAATATCATTCACTTGGTGCTTGCTAAGACGCCTGACGCGCCAGCTGGCTCAAAGGGTATTTCGCTGTTTATCGTGCCAAAATTCATGGTCAATGATGATGGTAGCCTAGGCGAGCGCAATGCCGTGCAAGCAGGCAGCATCGAGCATAAGATGGGCATCAAAGCATCAGCCACTTGCGTGATGAATTTTGACGGTGCAAAAGGCTATCTGGTCGGTGCGGAGAATACAGGCCTTGCTGCGATGTTTGTGATGATGAACTATGAGCGCGTGACCATGGGCTTACAAGGGCTTGGCGCAAGTGTACTGGCTTACCAAAATGCCGCGCGCTATGCCCAAGATCGCCTGCAAGGTCGTGCGGACAGTGGCGTGGTCAATGCTGATAAAGTAGCCGATCCGATCATTCACTTTGCCGATGTGCGCCGTATGCTGCTGAATGCCAAGACCAACAGCGTCGCGGCGCGTACCTTTGCGATGTATGTGGCACAAAATCTTGACACCGCTAAATACAGCGATGATACCGCCGCAGCAAAAGCAGCCAATGCCAAAGTCGCGCTACTGACGCCGATTGTCAAAGCATTCGTCACTGACAAATCATTCGCCGCAGCGATCGACTGTCAGCAGGTATTCGGCGGACACGGCTATATCAAAGAATGGGGCATGGAGCAGATCGTCCGCGATACGCGTATCTCACAGATCTATGAAGGCACGAACGGCATTCAATCGCTGGATTTGTTGGGTCGTAAGGTCGTTAAAGATGGCGGTGTGGCGATGTCGGCATTCTTAGATGAGATTGATGCTGCGGCTGGTGCAAGTGCTTCATCGCACGCCATCGTGGCAAATGTCAAATCATCGGTGCAAGCCGTGCGCGAACTGACCGCCAAGCTGATCGCTGCCAGCAAAGACGATGCCAATGCCATCAACGCAAGCGCGGTCGATTATCTGCACGCGGTTGGCTATCTGTGCTATGGCTATATGTATCTATTGATCATCAACGCGTGCGAAGGTAAGGCAGGCGAGTTTTATGAAAATAAACGCAAACTTGCCGACTATTTCGTCGCGCGCAGTCTGCCAAGCTTAGATGCGCACGCTAAGATGGCAGCGGCAGGATCAAGCAGTATCATGGCGTTTGATGCTGGGTTTTTTGCGTAAATTATCGCTGTGAAAAATAAGCTTGGTGAGTGATCACCAAGCTTATTTTTTTGGGTGGATTGTCTTGGAATATTGTTCATTGATATTGTATAAACCCATCTCATCAACACTCATTTTGATTAAAAACCTAATGCGTAGTGTGCAGCATCCGCACCAATTTATTATAACGATTTGATTTTTATAATGAATTTTTGCAAAAAATCTTTTGGAGATTTGACGCATTAGGTATTTTGAGGGTGCGTGCGGCACGCCCTATAGGTATTTTAAATTTTTTATCAATTCAAACTTAAATAACCCACAAGTATATGTAATTCCCAAGCATTTTTACTTTAAAATCCCTGCATAACATTTATCATAAAAATGCAAAAAGCAAAAGATTTCGATACAAAATTCTGTGGTAAATCCTGCTCTGAAATTTGGCAAAATTGCCCAAGTGTGTTAGAGTGTCCTACCAAAGATTGAGAAAAATTGTACAAATTTTGTACAGAGCGGTACGATACCGCCAACAAGTGGAGTACTTTGTGACGCTATCGCATAATCACGATTTAGAACATATTTTACAATACATCGTCAAACTACAAGAACTACCCGAGCCTGCATCACTAAAGCGCTTGGTTGATGCACTGCGTGTCGATGCCGATGATGTCGATGCTGCCAATGCCAAGTTTGATGAGTTGATCGAATTATTACAAGCCAACCCTGAATACGGTCAGGGCTTGGCGGCTTTCATGCTGCGCTTGATTACGCAATATCGCCAAATTCCACTATATACCGATGCGGGCATCGCGTCTGATGAGACTTTTTTTGGCAGTGTCAATAAGCTTGTCGGACATCGTTTTTTGCCATTATTGCCCAACGAAGAGCTGGTGGTGGAGCTTGCCAATGATCTGTTTGATCATAAAAATGACTACCGCTGGATTGCTAATATCGATGCTGAAAAATGGGATCGACTGGTGGATCTGGTGCAGGTGGGTAAGCATGATCTAAACTTGGTCGCGCAGATCAAGAACAACATTCTAAACGCTATCGTCATCTTATCTTATCGCATCAGTGGCATGGGTCTGCATCCTGAGCTGATGGAATTTTATCCAGAACTGCTCAATCACTCAGCAGCGTTCGTGGCGCAGAACCAAGAAGCGACACTGTTCGTCAATCAGTATCGCCAGTCGCACCATCTCGATGAGATGACCGATGTCATGCCTGAAGTGGACATCGATCCTGCGCCATTATTGGTGATGGTTGAGCAGTGCCAAGACATCGTCACCCGCGTGCGTAAACGCGTGTACAAGACAGGCATCTCGATTCGCATGACCAATTTGCTTGTGCGTCTTGAGCAGAGCTTGCACCGTATGCAGGTACTGGTGAGTCTTGTGACGGATAAAGACAAAAACCGTGATAAGGCGGTGATTGAGCTGATGACCCAAGTGGTGCGCACGGCGAACACGCGCTATCGCTTTAGCTCATTGATCGAAAGTAACACCAAGCTTCTGTCGCGTAAAGTGACTGAGAACGCCAGTCGCGTCGGTGAGAACTACATCAGTACCGACCGCGCAGGCTTTATGAAAATGTCAAAAAAAGCCGCCATCGGTGGTCTGTTCATCGGCTTTATGGCGACATTGAAGGTGCTTGGCTCGTACTTGGTGCTTGCGCCGATCGGCAAGGCATTCATGAACAGCATGATCTATGGCTTGGGCTTTGTGTTTATTCATATCGCCAAAGGCACGGTCGCAACCAAGCAGCCTGCGATGACAGCAGCTGCGATCGCGTCCACTATCTCAGAAGGCTCGGGCAAAAAATCCCAACAACTGACGAAGCTTGCTGAGCTGATCGTCGATATTTTGCGTACGCAGTTCGTGGCAATCATGGGTAATATCTCGGTGGCGATGCCGGTGGCGTTCGTGATCGCGTGGACTTGGCAGTATCTGCATGGTGCGCCGATGATCGATGGCAAGATGGCAGCTCATCTATTGCATGACCTTGATCCGATTCGCTCACTGTCCTTGCCGCACGCAGCCATTGCAGGTGTGTTCTTGTTTGTTTCAGGCTTGATTTCAGGTTATTATGATAACTTGGCGGCGTACAATAAAATCGGCGAGCGCATTAAACGCCATCCGTGGCTACAGTCAGTGATGTCAAGCTCTTGGCAGAACAAGCTTGGCGATTTCGTCGAAGCAAACCTAGGTGCGATCATGGGGAACTTTATTTTTGGTTGTTTCCTTGGTAGTACCGCGACCGTCGGCTATATGCTTGGCTTGCCGCTGGATATTCGCCACATTGCCTTTGCATCGGCGAACTTCATTCACGGCATTTATCATCTTGCGCCGCAGGATCTGACTTGGCAAGTGATTACGCTGTCGTTCATCGGTGTGCTGCTGATTGGTATGGTGAACTTGATGGTGAGCTTCTCGCTTGCCTTGATGGTGGCACTGCGTTCAAAAGGCGTGCGCTTTTTTGAATGGAAAAAGCTTAACAGCATGGTATTTAGCCATTTTGTAAAGCATCCGCTTGACTTTTTTTGGCCGCGCAAAGAAACGGTCAAATACGCCAAAATCAACAGCGATGGTGAGATCATTTTCGATGAAGTCAAAGACAAAGAAACGCAGTTTTTCTCTGATGCCATCGTGCGTCGTCTGCACTTTAAGCCAAAAGACGCCCAAGAGATCAAAAATGACATCATCGAAGCAACCTTTGAACCTGTGTGTGGCGAAAATGGCGTACCGCTGATCGATGGTCAGAGCAGCGATGATTGCACGCCAAATTCATTACCAAAACCTGATGTCAAACCAAAGCTGCCTAAATAATGCACAAGACATTGGATAATTAATAGCCAATATCATCACAATGACGAAAACTTTTGCTTTTCGTCATTTTTTTATGTCAGCTTGTCAATCTATCGGAATAGTGCGAATAATTATCAATTTTATATACAAATTATAAATACTCTCAAGTGTATATCCAGTATGGGATTGTGCAATGACTACTAATAAAATTTCTGAAATATTTCTGTATCGCATAATTTTTTATATCAGATAAATTGTACTGGATTTCTTAAAAAATTGCAGTATAATTGCCGCAATTATCCCACCGTTTATTTTTTGAGTAGTTTCTCATGGTGCAGCATACTTCTGTGTGGTACCGACGCTCGGTCAGTCCGTTTGTTCTTGTGGCAAGTGTTTCCGTTTTCTTGACCGCGACCGCCAATCTTACCTTTTTTGATAAAATCAGCCAAACCTATCCCATCGCGGACAATCTCGGCTTTGTGCTGACGATCGCTGTCGTGCTCTTTGGCGCGATGCTACTGATCACCACGCTGTTATCATCGTATCGCTATGTGCTAAAGCCTGTGTTGATTTTGCTATTAATCATGGGCGCGGTGACCAGTTATTTTACTGACACTTATGGCACGGTCTATGACACGACCATGCTCCAAAATGCCCTACAGACCGACCAAGCCGAGACCAAGGATCTATTAAACGCAGCGTTTATCATGCGTATCATTGGCTTGGGCGTGTTACCAAGTTTGCTTGTGGCTTTTGTCAAGGTGGATTATCCGACTTGGGGCAAGGGTTTGATGCGCCGATTGGGCTTGATCGTGGCAAGTCTTGCGCTGATTTTACTGCCTGTGGTGGCGTTCAGCAGTCATTATGCCAGTTTCTTTCGCGTGCATAAGCCGCTGCGTAGCTATGTCAATCCGATCATGCCAATCTACTCGGTGGGTAAGCTTGCCAGTATTGAGTATAAAAAAGCCAGTGCGCCAAAAGATACCATTTATCACGCCAAAGACGCGGTACAAGCAACCAAGCCTGATATGCGTAAGCCACGCCTAGTGGTGTTCGTCGTCGGTGAGACGGCACGCGCCGATCATGTCAGCTTCAATGGCTATGAGCGCGATACTTTCCCGCAGCTTGCCAAGATCGATGGCGTGACCAATTTTAGCCAAGTGACATCGTGTGGCACATCGACGGCATACTCTGTGCCGTGTATGTTCAGCTATTTAGGCGCGGATGAGTACGATGTCGATACCGCCAAGTACCAAGAAAATGTGCTTGATACGCTGGATCGCTTGGGCGTGAGCATCTTGTGGCGTGATAATAATTCAGACTCAAAAGGCGTGATGGATAAGCTGCCAAAAGCGCAATTTGCCGATTATAAATCCGCAACCAACAACACCATCTGTAACACCAATCCTTATAACGAATGCCGCGATGTCGGTATGCTCGTTGGCTTAGATGACTTTGTCGCTGCCAATACTGGCAAAGATATGCTGATCATGCTGCACCAAATGGGCAATCACGGACCTGCGTATTTTAAGCGATATGATGAAAAGTTTGCCAAATTCACGCCAGTGTGTGAAGGTAATGAGCTTGCCAAGTGCGAACATCAGTCCTTGATCAATGCTTATGACAATGCCTTGCTTGCCACCGATGATTTCATCGCTCAAAGTATCCAGTGGTTACAGATGCACAGCAATGCCTATGATGTCTCGATGCTGTATGTCAGCGACCACGGTGAGAGTCTGGGTGAAAATGGTGTCTATCTGCATGGTATGCCAAATGCCTTTGCACCAAAAGAACAACGAGCGGTACCGGCATTCTTTTGGTCAAATAATTCATCGTTCACGCCAACTGCCAGTGACACCGCACTGACACATGATGCGATTACGCCGACATTATTAAAGCTGTTCGATGTTACCGCGGATAAAGTCAAAGACCGCAACGCATTCATCCGCTGATTTCTCCCTTTATTTTTCCAAACCCACCGCACAATCATTCGTATTAAGGGCGGTGGGGTGGGGTTTGTTATGCCGTATTTATCAAATAAACGCCTGCTTGTCGAGATGAGCATCGCTCTTGTCATGGCGATCGTTGCTGCGCTGACCCTTGAACATAGTCAGATTGATCTGATGGTCGCTGATTGGTTCTATCTGGGTATGGGGCATTGGATGGTTGCCAAGCAAGCTTTTTTGCCCGATTTACTGCTGTATTCTGGACTAAAAAAGCTACTGATGGCGATGCTGATTTACTTGCTGGTTGCGACCATTTACCGCGCTTATCATGAGAAAAAGGGCAATGCCATCACTGCCAAGTGGCTTGTCCCAGTGGCAAAATTTCGCGTGCGTGAGCTTGTGTATCTGGTGCTGACTATGATTCTAGTGCCGACGGTTGTCGCATCATTGAAGGCTTATACGCATGTGGCCTGCCCTGTGCATTTGACGATTTTTGATGGTACGCTGCCATATTTGCCGATGCTTGATAGTATGCGTAACACCATTCCTGCCAAGTGCTTTCCTGCGGCGCACGCCAGTAGCGGATTTGCACTGTTTGCCTTTGCTTTTGTGCCAAGTTTGCGTCATCGTCGCAGTGCGATCACCATCGCGATGATGGCATTGGGCTGGGCGATGGGCTGCTACAAGATGATGATTGGCGATCATTTTTTGAGCCATACGGTGGTGTCGATGATGCTTGCGTGGGCGATGTCGGCAGGGCTTGCGTGGGTGTTTTTTAAGAAGGGTGAACAAGTTTAATCGTTTAGAAAATTTTACAATAAAAAAGGGTGTGTTTTAAGCACCCCGTTTTTATCGATCTAATGGATTGATTTTCAAATCCTTATAAAATCACCTTATCCACCATCACGCCGATCAAAAACCCCGCCATGCCGATGATTACGCTCATGCCGGTATTGATGCCACGAGCGGTGGCAAGCACAGTAGCAATGATACCGCAAATAGTGGCAATCAGCGGACTATGCTCAGTCGGCGACTCAAAAAACGGTAGCATCAGCACCATCGTCATCGCCACGATAATCGCACCACCTAATGGTGCAAGTGGTGAATTTTCAGCAGTAAAAAAGCGAATGATCGGTGAGTTGTCCGATAATAAAAATGGCAAAGCGCGAGACAAAGCAGTCAAAATCGCCATTGCTGCAAC
The DNA here is from genome assembly GCF_024296965.1 of Moraxella sp. FZLJ2109. NCBI lineage: Bacteria > Pseudomonadati > Pseudomonadota > Gammaproteobacteria > Moraxellales > Moraxellaceae > Moraxella > Moraxella sp. FZLJ2109. The sequence goes on along the minus strand of NZ_CP101112.1, from coordinate 244,571 downwards.
CGAAATCACTAAAGTGGAAAAGTTAGCATTACTAAACATTATCGAATAAACCTGCTAATTATCAACTGCACCAACACCCCTGCAAATCCCGCTACCAACAGCGCAATCTCGCCATGTCCAAACTGTGTACAAATCACCGCCACGATTGCAGATACAATCAGCGCAATGCGAAAGCGTGGCTCACTGATAAAAGCGTGCGTCGATAATGAAACAAACAGTGCAACAAATGCAAAATTCATCGTCGCGCTCATCGTCGGATAATTAGCAAGCAGCTTGCCACCAAAAATCCCGACAATAGTCCCACCCCACCACGATGTCCACGACACCAAGGCAAGCCCGACAAGCCACGGTTTTTGGTTGTCGATGTCTTTAAGTTTCGCCATCGATGTAGCAAAAACTTCATCGGTAATCAGCGGCGCGACCCACACCATACCATCGCTGTTTTTTAAGTGGCGCTTCATCAAGGGTGCATACAGCAGATGGCGCGAGTCGAGCAGTGCGCACAAGCCCACGACGGCAAGCGCACTAGCACCGCTTACGATCGATGCAAATAACAAAAACTGACTTGCACCTGCGTAGATAAACAGGCTCATCGCCACGATTACCCAAGTGGGAAATCCTGCCGCAGTCGTCGCCATGCCAAAAGCAATCGCCACAGGAATATAGCCTAAGGCGATGGGCAGGGCGGATTGACAGCCTTGGAGAAAGGCGGCGCGGTTGGATTGGGTCATAAATTAGGCTAAATAATCAGAGATGGTTATGTAAAAACGCTTATTATAACTTAAATTCACTGTTTCTCAAGTAATTTTACCGCGCCAAATGTATTGAAAATAGTAGTGTGGCATTATAAATTGAAAAATATTCATCTTTTTTCAAAAATATATCAATTGTATTCATGTTAAAAATGCGGTTTAATATGTCCTGTTCGAAATTCATCCAAATTCACAATGAAAATAGGTGCAATATGACCACATTAAGCTACCAAGTCAAAACGCTAAAATTTGACGAAAATTATATCCCTGCCCAAAGTACGCGCTTGACCACCAACTTTGCCAACCTTGCGCGTGGTGATAATCGTAAAGAAAATCTACAAAATGTCATACGCATGATCGATAAGCGATTCAATGATTTGGCAAATTGGGATAATCCGACCGCCAACCGTTATAGCGTTGAGCTTGAGATTGTCTCAGCAGATATTGATGTCGTCGGTGATGGTGAGTTTTTTCCAGCGATTGAGATGCTACACACCAGCGTCATTGACCATAAAACTGGTCAAACAATCGACGGCATCATCGGCAACAGCTTTTCATCTTATGTGCGCGATTATGATTTTAGCGTGCTACTGCGTGAGTATAATCAAGACAAACCGACTTTTAGCGTGCCAGATGATTATGGCGTACTGCATGGCGAGCTTTTTAAACAAATCTTAACATCAGATGCTTATACAGAGAAATTTAAAAAAGCCCCAGTGATTTGCCTAAGTGTCTCAACCACTAAGACTTATCATCGCACCACCAATGTACATCCGATTTTGGGCGTGGAATATCAGCAAGAAGCTGATTCATTGACCGACGAATATTTTGCTAAGATGGGCTTAAAGGTTCGTTATTTTATGCCACCAAAATCTGTCGCGCCATTTGCATTTTATCATGCAGGTGATCTATTAAATGATTACAGCAATCTTGAATTGATCAGCACCATCGCAACGATGGAAGCATTCCAAAAAATCTATCGCCCTGAGATTTATAATGCCAATTCGGTGGCGGGTGAAGTCTATACACCAAGCTTGACTTACGAAGATTATTCTTTAACAAAAGTAGAATATGACCGCGTTGAGCGTACCGAACTTGCCATTAAGCAAGGTGAATATACCCAAGAGCATTTCATCAAGCCTTATGCAGATATTTTGGCAAAATTCGTTCAGTGATTGTGGTATATCAAATTAAGTATTTGAAATTAAACAAATTTATAAAGGCAATATATCATGAGCAAACTATTATTACCAACATCAACCGCAGGCAGCTTACCAAAACCTGTATGGCTTGCCGAACCAGAAAAACTGTGGTCACCTTGGAAATTATCAGGTAATGAATTAAGAGAAGCTAAACAAGATGCGCTTTTGGTGTCACTACAAGAGCAGATCAGTGCGGGCATTGACATCGTTAGTGATGGCGAGCAGACACGCCAGCATTTTGTGACGACTTTTATCGAGCATTTGGATGGCGTGGATTTTAATCAGCGCGAAACAGTGCGCATCCGCAACCGCTATGATGCTAGCGTGCCGACGGTCGTCGGTGCGGTGTCTCGTCCAAAGTCGGTATTCGTCGATGATGCCAAATTTTTGCGCAAGCATACTGACAAGCCGATCAAATGGGCATTGCCAGGGCCGATGACCATGATTGATACTTTGTATGATGCGCATTATAAAAGCCGTGAGAAATTGGCATGGGAATTTGCAAAAATTCTTAACGAAGAAGCCAAAGAACTGGAAGCAGCAGGCGTGGATATTATCCAGTTTGATGAGCCAGCTTTTAATGTATTTTTTGATGAATTAAATGATTGGGGCGTAGCAGCACTTGAGCGTGCCATCGAAGGGCTGAAGTGCGAAACCGCCGTACACATCTGCTATGGCTATGGCATTCAAGCCAACAACGACTGGAAAAAAACGCTGGGCAGTGAGTGGCGTCAATACGAAGAAAGCTTCCCAAAACTTCAAGCATCAAGCATTGACATCATCTCGCTAGAGTGTCAAAATTCTCATGTGTCGATGGATTTGATCGAGCTGATCCGTGGCAAAAAGGTGATGGTCGGTGCGATCGATGTGGCGACCAACACCATCGAGAAAGCTGATGAAGTGGCGGCGACATTGCGTAAGGCACTACAGTTCGTCGATGCGGACAAGCTGTATCCATGCACCAACTGCGGTATGGCACCACTATCTCGCTCTGTGGCTCGCGGCAAACTTGAAGCACTTGCGGCAGGGGCGGCTCTGGTGCGTGCTGAACTGTCTTAAGCGATTTGCATGATAATTGAATCTGATAGCAAAAGTTGGGAGCAATCCTGACTTTTGCTCAAATTTTTATAAATATAAGTGAAGCAATGATTACAAATACAGAATTTAGAAATGCGATGTCCAAGCTTGTCAGTGCGGTGCATATCGTCACCACTGATGGTGAATCAGGTCGGCATGGCTTTACGGCATCTGCGGTGTGTAGTGTGACTGACACGCCACCGACGCTGCTTGTATGTATGAATGGTAATGCACGCTCTTATGAGCATTTTGTCAAGAATCAAGTGCTGTGCGTCAATACATTGGCGGCAGATCAGGCTGAGTTATCCAATGCATTTGCATCTGCCATGAGTGCTGATGAGCGATTTGCACAGGCTGAGTGGACGACACTTGCCACAGGTGCACCAGTGCTGACATCATCACTGGTGAGCTTTGATTGCAAGATTGATCAGATTGAGACGGTGGGGACGCATAGTATTTTTATCTGTAAAATCATTGCCATTAAGCAAGGTGATGGCGCAGCAAAGGGCTTGGCTTATTGTGATCGCGCGTATCATTCGGTGGTGGCGCAAGGGTAGGGGATTGTTTTTCCGATAAGGACAAATCGTTATCTTAGAATGATAAAAGGGCGTTATTGATACGCCCTTAATTTTATTTAAATTTATAGAAATTATTTGAATAAATAAAAATTTAGGATGTGCTATATGCTTCAATTGAACGCAGATGTTTGAATTTTATGATAATTTTGGCAAAATTTCTTTTAGAATTTGACGCATCAGAATCTTAATGGTGCGAACAGCTGATTTAAATAATATCTTAATCATTTAAAAAAGTGGGGTGCATATAACACACCCCGCAACACCATTAAATCACATCTTTTCAACAGTCTTAATGCCAAGCAAATCAAGACCTTGCTTAAGCGTCTTGGCGGTGAGATTGGCAAGCAGTAGGCGACTGGTTTTGGTTGGCTCATCAGCTGTTAGGATTGGACAGGCTTCATAAAAGCCTGAGAATGCACCTGCCAGCTCAAACAGATATTGGCAGAGTAGATGTGGCAGTCCGTCTTTGGCGACGGTGAGTAGTACTTCTTCAAACTGCAATAATTTCACCGCCAAAGCACGCTCTTTATCATCAGTGATGCTGATTTGACCTGCTAAGGTATCGCCATCCACACCCGCTTTGGCAAAAATCGAGCGAATACGAGTATAAGCGTACTGCATATACGGAGCGGTGTTACCCTCGAACGACAGCATATTATCCCAATCAAACACATAGTCGGTATTGCGATTTTTTGACAAATCGGCATATTTGACCGCACCGATGGCGACAGCATCGATGACCGCTTGCTTTTCGGTATCATTAAGTTCGGTGTTTTTGTCATTGATCAAGACAGTGGCACGCTCGATGGCTTCATCCAGTAGATCGTTTAATTTGACCGTACCACCGGTACGAGTCTTGAACGGCTTACCGTCTTTACCAAGCATCATCCCAAAGGTAAAATGCTCAAGGCTGAATGACTCAGGTACAAAGCCTGCCTTGCGAGTGATGAGCCATGCCTGTGCCATGTGCTGTGCTTGACGCGCATCGGTAAAGACCAACGCACGATCACCTTGTAGGGTCTCATAGCGGTATTTGGCAGCGGCGATGTCGGTGGTGGTATATAGATAGCCGCCGTCTTTTTTCTGGATGATGACACCCATTGGCTCACCGTCTTTGTTTTTGAATTCATCCAAAAATACCACGACAGCACCATCATCTTCGACCGCAAGGCCTTTGTCTTTGAGTGCTTGCACCACGACAGGTAGCATCAGATTGTACAGGCTTTCACCCATGACATCATTAGGTGTCAAAGTGACATTCATACGCTCATAAGTGGCTTGGCACTGCGTCATGGTGATATCAACAAGCTTACGCCACATACTTAGGCAGTACTCATCACCGCTTTGGAGTTTGACGACATAGTTACGAGATTTCTCAGCAAAGGCTTCATCATTATCATAATTTAGCTTAGCTTGACGATAGAACTCTTCGATATCGGACAAATCCATATCGGTGGCGTTTTCGTTTTGCATCTTTTCAAGATAAGCAATCAACATACCAAACTGCGTACCCCAGTCACCGACATGATTGGCACGAATCACGGTATTGCCTAGAAACTCAAGCGTACGCACGACACTATCACCGATGATGGTCGAGCGTAGATGACCGACATGCATTTCTTTGGCGACATTCGGTGATGAGTAGTCCACGACCACGCGCTGATGTTGGTTGGCTTTCACACCCAACTTGGCATCGCTATTGGCGGCAGTAGTACTATTTTCTATCCACTTATTATTTAAGAAAATATTGATAAAACCTGCACCAGCGATTTCTACTTTTGTGGCGATATCGCTGATATCTAGCACATCGATGACGCTTTGGGCGAACTCACGAGGATTTTTGCCCAGTTTTTTGGCGGCACCCATGATGCCATTGGCTTGATAATCGCCAAACTGTGGCTTGCCAGACTGACGCACGAGTGCTTGGACATCGCTGTCTGCACCTGCACTGATCATGGCTTGTGTGATTTTGTCATTTAAAAGCTGTTGAATATTCATAATTGACCGTTAATTGTATAAAAATTCGCCGAATAAAAACGGCTTATCATAGCAAATTTTTGCCAAAAAATCTTGGGTTTTTGGGCAAAAAGGGCATTAGTTTAACTCTGCCCATTTTTGTTTATCTTTAAACATACATTCATCAAACACCACGCACGCACCGCACTTAGGGCTGCGCGCCATACAAGTGTAGCGGCCGTGCAGGATCAGATAATGGTGCGCATCGACCAGATACTGCGTCGGAATGCGTTTCATCAGTGCTTTTTCGACCGCTAGGACAGTTTTGCCAGTGGCAAGCCCCGTGCGATTACCAACGCGAAAAATGTGTGTATCTACCGCCATCACAGGCTGACCGAATGCGGTATTTAACACGACATTGGCAGTCTTGCGACCCACGCCCGCCAAGGCTTCTAGGGCATCTCGCGTGCGTGGCACTTCGCCATTGTGCTTATCAATGAGATCTTGGCAGGTTTTCATCACATTGGCGGCTTTAGAATTGTAAAGCCCAATTGAATTGATATAAGATTTTAGCCCATCTAAACCAAGATCAAGGATGGCTTGCGGTGTATTGGCAACCTTAAACAGCTTATCGGTGGCGATGTTCACGCTTTTATCTGTGGCTTGGGCTGAGAGCATCACCGCGATCAATAGCTCAAAGTCGCTCGAATAATTCAGCTCAGTGACAGGTTCTTTGATATGCTCGGCAAGCTTTTGAAAAAATGATACACGCTTTGGTTCGCTCATTGGGCGTGATGGCGGCGTATCGGCGGTTTTTGCTGTGGCAAGCTTACTGGTTTTGCCGGCTCTGACAGCGCTTAGGGCTTTTGATTTTGTCATAATTTACTAAATAATCAATGGTTATTATTCATCATATTATTGATAAAGATAGATTATTTTTTCTTCATATCTTTATCGGATTTATCATCGTCATCATCTTCCCATGATGCCAAGCGTTTGGCGATTTTACCAAACAGCGTGGTTTTCTTATATTCACCATTTTTGTTCTTATCATTGACCGCCATGCCGGTGAGCAGGGTGAGTGCTTGGCGGATGTCGTCGATGGCATAGATGGCGAATTGATCGGCAGCGCAGGCAGCGACGATGTCATCTCTGAGCATCAGCTGATCGATATTGGTGCGAGGCAAGATGACACCTTGTGTGCCATCAAGTCCTTTATCACGACAAGCATCAAAAAACCCTGCGATTTTGGCATTGACACCGCCGACGGCTTGGGCTTCACCCAGCTGATTCATCGAGCCTGTGATGGCAAGATTTTGATGAATGGGCACATCACCCAGTGCAGATAATAAGGCGCACGCTTCTGCCAATGTGGCACTATCGCCATCGATGTGTGCATAGCTTTGTTCAAAGGCTAGGGATGCACTGAAGTTTAATTCATGAAATTCGCTAAATAATGAACGCAAAAAGCTTGACATAATCAGCATCCCTTTGGCGTGCAGACTACCACCAAGTTCGACATCTCGCTCGATATCTAGGATTTCGCCATGACCGAAATTCGGCTGAATCAATGCCGTCAAGCGCGCAGGCAGACCAAACTCGCTGTCAGCATAGCTAATGACCGTTAGGGCGTTGATTTGCCCTGTGGCGCGCCCTGTGGTGCTGATGATTTGCTGACCGTTTTCGATCTCTTGCCAATACAGCTCTTGTAGGTAGCTTGTGCGCTCAAACATATCAGCAAGTGCAGATTTGACATGGTTTGCACCAACCATTTTATCGCCGTTCATCATCGCGATACGCGCCGATTCGACCATCAGTGCAGATAAGCGATTGGCGTGTAGATCAAGCTTATTTTTGTCATCGGCAAGCTTAGATAACTCATCGATAATCGCTGCCATCGCAGTATTATCAAAGTGCGGCAGTTCATAGCCTTTGACCATGTCCACCATCTTACACACCAGTCCTGTTTCGCTCTCGGTGGTGCGCGCGATGGTATCGTGAAAATCAGCACGAATTTTAAACACTGAATTAAATTCAGGTTCAAATTCTAATAATTCATAATAAAGATCAGCTTCACCAAGCAAGATGACTTTGACATCCAAATCGACGCTGTCAGGCTCAAGTGACAGACTGCCTGTCAAGGTGAGCATCTGCTCAAGGCTTGAGATTTTGATTTGCTTGGACTGTAGTGCGCGCTTGAGCCCTTGCCATGCATAAGGATGCTCAAGTAGGCTTTGCGCTTCAAGTAGCAAAAATCCGCCATTTGCCTTGTGCAGCGCACCTGCGCGAATCATACTGACATCGGTCAGTACCGTGCCAAGCTCTGTGGTGTATTCGATATGACCAAGTAAGTTCAAATGCGTCGGCAAATCTTCAAAAATAATCGGCGCGCCTGAATTTGGCTTATGACTAACCAGCACATTGACCGCATAGCGGCTCGGCACATCTGACAGCACCGCAGGGACAAAATCTTCATCATCTTCATTGATGATGCGTGCGATATTTTTGACCATGTCATCGCGCATGGCGTGCAAGTGGCGGATGGCTTTTGGAAAATCTTTAAACGCTGTCAAGACAGGGCGAAACATCGGCTCAAGCACTTTTTCTGCTGTGCTTTGGTGCAGCTTATCAAGTGCGTCATGCGTCGCATCTTCCAGATCTTCTAGCTCAAGCTGTGCATTGGCAAGGTGCTTTTGTAGCTTGGCAAGTGCATCGGTGTCAATGGGTTTATCTTCATCGATGGCGACAAACTGCGTACGACCATCAGCAGATGATTTTAAGATTAAGTTAAAATTCACCGCCTTGGCATTGATCGCGGCAAAGCGTTCATTCTGGGCAATGGTGATGTTATTTTTGATGGCGTCAATGTGGCTTTGGTGTGTATCGCCAAGCAGCTTTGCGGCAAGTTTTTTCTTCGCCATCTGCCATAGTTTGTGCGTCTTTGATTGAAAGCTTGCCGCCAATCCTGCCGGAAAATCAATGGCAATTGGACGGCGTGAATCAGCAAAATTATGCACATAAACCCAGTCATTGGGCGTCGGCATGGCTTTGGCGCGCTCGGATAATAGACGCGTGATCAGCGTGCGTTTGCCCAAGCCATTTTCACCGACGGCGAACACATGATAGCCATTAGCGCGAATATCAAGCGCGGTGTTGATCGCTTTGATGGCGCGTTTTTGTCCAAAGTCAATGGCAGGCTTTGGTAGTTTTACTCGGCTATTTTTGGGTAGGCTCTCGGGATTGGTGTAGCGTTTGAGCGCGCTGATTTCTAGCTTATGAGAGTTTAGTAAATTTTGATAATCTTCGGGTTTCATAAATTGTTGTGGTGTTCTTAAATTCTGGTGATGGTCAGGTGAGGTTTATAAAACTAAATAAATAATTTTATAAAAATACAAAATCTAAGTAAAAATTTCACAAAATATCGCCAAAGCACCAACATTTTGTCAAAAACTTGCACACTGCCATCAAAAAGGCTATTTTAGCAGATTAAAGCATGATAAAATAGGGTAGTTTTTACTTTCATTTTTCTTTACTGTTTTGGATGACGATGACTGTCAAATTTTCAAAAATTTCGCACAAAGCTGACACCTTCGCTGCCGCTATCAAGGACGCTGCCGCAAGCCTTGGTATCGCGCTTAATGATGACAAGACTTTGCAGATTTTGCGCTATTTGGACGGACTGTTGCTGTGGGGCAAGGCGTATAATTTGACTGCGATCACTGATCCTGATGATGCGCTGATTAAGCATATTTTTGACTGTATGGCGATTATTCCTGATTTGCCGTTTGCTGAGCGTGCAGGCGTCAAGCTGCTTGACATCGGCACAGGCGCAGGCTTGCCATCGGTGATTATCGCCATCATTCGTGATGATTGGCAAGTGGATGCGCTGGATAGTAACTCTAAGAAAATCCGCTTTATTCGTCAGATCGCCAGTGAAATCGGACTTAAAAATATCACGCCGATCGCAAGCCGTATCGAGCATCACCACGCGGATAAGTCACAAGCTTATGATGTGATCACATCGCGAGCTTTTGCAAGTCTTAGTGACTTTGTAAACCTTGCTGAGCCTTGTCTTACCGATAATGGTATGCTGTATGCGATGAAAGGCAAAGTGCCAAGCGATGATGAAAAGCAAAGCTTGGATGTATGGCAAATTAGCGTAAAAACCATTCAAGTGCCAAAGCTTAATGATGATCGCTGCGTGGTGTATTTGAACCGCTAATTTTGTAAAATTTGTTATTTAATTTATAAGTATTATTTTAGGTTTATTATGGATATTATCGCAATTGCCAACCAAAAAGGCGGCGTTGGCAAAACCACGACCACGGTTAATTTGGCGTCTGCTCTGGCACTGATTGCCAAGAAAAAAGTGCTGATGATTGATTTGGATTCGCAAGGCAATGCCACCACCAGTGTTGGCTTGGACAAAAATGCCTTGGAATACACCATGGCGGATGTGCTACTAGATGGCGTGGCGTTGGCAGATGCGATCATCACGACCGAAACAGGGCTTGATGTCATTGGTGCAAACCGTGATTTGGCGGGCATCGATGTGTCATTGGCAGGGGTGAGTGATGCGCCGTTTTTGTTAAAGCAAGCCTTAGAACAAGCACAAAAAAACGGCAAGCTTGATTATGATTTTATCATCATGGACTGCGCGCCAAGCCTAAGTATGATTACGGTCAATGCCTTTGCGGCAACCGACGGTGTAATCATTCCAATGCAGTGTGAGTATTATGCGCTAGAAGGTGTGGCGGATCTCATCGCAACCATCGAGAAGTTAAAATCTATCAATGACAAGCTGCACATTCGCGGCGTGGTGCGCACTTTGTTTGATAACCGCAATACCTTGGCGCAAGATGTCTCGGCTGAGCTTATCAAGCACTTTGGCGATTTGGTATATCAAACCAGCATTCCGCGCAATATTCGCCTTGCTGAAGCGCCAAGTTTTGGGCAGTCGATTTTTGGCTATGAAAAATCATCCAAAGGCGCGATCGCTTATCATATGCTGATGAATGAAGTGCTGACACAGACGGCAGCTCGATAGGATAGAGCATGTCAAAAAAACGCGGATTGGGGTCAAATCGGGGCTTGGATAGCCTGCTTGCCAATATTCAAGCGGGGCGACAGCTCAATGAAGTGGTGAAAGATGTGCACCACGCCACGCCAGCGCTTGCCAAAAAATCAAGCGAAAAAGGGCTTGACACACTCATTCCAAAAGCGCAAACTGCCCCAGTTGAACCAGTTGAACCAGTTGAACCAGTTGAACCAGTTGAACCAGTTGAACCAGTTGAACCAGTTGAACCAGTTGAACCAGTTGAACCAGTTGAACCAGTTGAACCAGTTGAACCAGTTGAACCAGTTGAACCAGTTGAACCAGTTGAACCAGTTGAACCAGTTGAACCAGTTGAACCAGTTGAACCAGTTGAACCAGTTGAACCAGTTGAACCAGTTGAACCAGTTGAACCAGTTGAACCAGTTGAACCAGTTGAACCAGTTGAACCAGTTGAACCAGTTGAACCAGTTGAACCAGTTGAACCAGTTGAACCAGTTGAACCGCCGATGATTTCACTGTCGGCGTATGAGCAGCGCGAGATTAAGCGGTTTTGGCAATTTGGCTTAATGGATGCCGAATAGGGCGATCGGCTAGTTTAATAGATTTTGTAAAGATTTTAAAAAGTAGGCTTAGATATCATGACAAAAAAGCGTGGATTGGGCAGTAGCCGTGGATTGGACGCACTTCTTGGTAGTATCAATGCGGAGAAAAAAATCATCGCAGGCACACACACGCCAAGCCATGAGCCTGCACCTGTCAGCACGCCATCTGAGCCTGTCAAGTCAGCCCAAAAGGCAAGCAAGGATAAAGCCAAAAAGACAACCAAATCCGCCATCGATAATCAAGCGGATAAAGTCGTCGCCCAAGATGGCGAAAAAGTCGCTTTGGTACAAATCGCCACCAACCGCCTGCAATCAGGCAAATATCAACCACGCCGCGATATGAACGAAGATGCACTGAATGAATTGGCATCATCCATCAAGCAGCATGGCGTGATGCAGCCGATCGTTATCCGTCCGCTATTGAGTGATGAAGATAAGACAAGCGACACGGTTACGCATGAGATCATCGCAGGTGAGCGTCGTTGGCGCGCAGCGAAATTGGCAGGACTTGAGAGCATTCCCGCCATTGAGCGTGTCTTGTCTGATGAGATTGCTATTGCGCTGGCGTTGATTGAGAATATTCAGCGTGAAGATCTCAATGTTCTTGAGCAAGCGGCGGCATTGCAGCGATTCCACACCGAATTTGGCATGAGTCATGCGATGATTGCATCGGTGGTGGGTAAGGCACGCACGACGGTATCGAACCTGCTGCGCCTAAATCATCTGCATGATGAAGTCAAACAATACATTCTAGATGGTGCGATGGATATGGGTCATGCCCGTGCATTGTTATCACTATCAGATGCGCAGCAGCCCATCATTGCCAAAAAAATCGTCGATGGTAGCATGACCGTGCGTGATGCTGAGCGATTGGTCAAATCGATTCTAGATCCAGAGCCAAAAGTCGCCACACAGCCAGATCATGAAATCCTTGCCCTAAGTCAACAAATCTCTGATGCGCTGGGAGCAACTGTCAAACTCAAGCAAGGCAAAGACGGCAAGGGCAGTGTGGAAATTTTCTTTTATAGCCATGATGAACTCAATGAGCTGATTGCTAAATTAAGTCAGTGACTTGGTTTATAAAAAGTAGTTTATAAAAAGTAGGGTGCGTTATATGCACCAAGGCGATAAAAGTATTTGATTTTAAAGAAATAATTTTCACGAACTTTTTGGTAAAATCGATGCATCTTGTACTTTAACAGTGCGCTCGGTGTATCCTACGGTAAACTCTATAAAAGACAATTGCAAAACCCGTTAAATCATCAAATTAACCACCCAACCCAAAAAGCGATTTATCATGAAAAAAGCCGAACTGACACTGACAACAGCATGGCAAAATAAATCGCCATATCTAAGTCTATTAAGTCCTTTATCTGCCCTGTATGGCGCGGTGAGTTCTGCGCGTAAGTCCTTGTATCATAAGAAAATTTTCGATGTGTATCGCGCACCAGTGCCAGTTTTGGTGATTGGTAATATCACTGTCGGTGGCAGTGGCAAAACACCGCTGATCATCACCATGCTTGAATATCTGCTTGCTAAAGGCGTGCAAGTGGGCGTCATCAGCCGCGGCTATGGTGGCGATAGTAGCCAAATGCCGCGCATGGTAATGCCTGATAGTACGCCTGATCAGGTTGGTGATGAGCCTTGCCTAATTGTCCAAAGTATTTTTGCCAAGACGGGTGATGTCGTTCCTATGGTGGTGGGTGCAAATCGTAAAGCTGCCATCGAATTATTGCTAAGTACCCACCTGAATGTCAGCCTAATCATCAGCGATGATGGCTTACAGCATTATGCACTGCATCGCGATGTCGAGTGGATCGTCGTCGATGCTGCGCGTGGCTTTGGTAATGGCAAGCTGTTGCCACAAGGCTTTTTGCGCGAGCCGATCAGTCGCCTTGATGGTGCGACCATTGTCTATCATGATGCGCGCTTAGCAAGTTTTACAGGTGAATTTTCAACCGCGCATTATAGCCTAGATGAGAAATTTACCAGTCCAGCTTGCTACAGTGCAGATGATTTGACCATGTATCTGCACCCATCTGAGCTTGTGCCATTATTGCCTAATTCTACAAAAAAATCACCGCAAGCAAGCGATCGTATTTATGCCATCAGTGGTATCGGCTATCCTAAGCGGTTTTTTGATACGCTTGGTGAATTGGGCTTTGATGTCGTACCGGTGGCGTTTGGCGATCATCATCAGTTTGTTTTGGCTGATGTGGTTGATTTTGCTGATTTGCCGATTATTATTACAGCAAAAGACGCGGTGAAATTACGTATCCTTGCCAAAGAACAAATGCATCCGATTTTTGAGAATATCTGGGTGCTGCCTGTATCGGCACAATTATCGCAAGCGGCATATCAGCAGATGGATGCATTGATTGAGCGATTTGAATTAATCAACCAATAATAATTTAGCTAAAATCGTGCGGTATTCACATCAATGTACCAAAAGCATTTATCCGAAATTGGGTAAATTTAATATATTCTATCTCTTAATGGTGTGCGTAATGCACCCTGTGGTTATCTTTATAAGGATTATCCCATGCCAAAAATTCATCTAGTTATCCCTGCTCGTTATAAATCCACGCGCCTACCTGCCAAGCCGCTACTGCCGATTCATGGCAAGCCGATGATTCTATGGACGGCGGCGAAAGCAATGCAGGCAAGCTTTGCTGATACTGTCTGCGTGGCAACCGATGATGAGCGCATTTATGCCACTTGCCAAGATGCAGGTGTGAATGTGGTGATGACCGATGGTGCGCACCCATCTGGCACGGATCGCTTGGCGCAGGTGGCGACGGATTTGAGCTTTGGTGATGATGATATTGTTATCAATATGCAGGGTGATGAGCCGCTTGTGCCGCCTGTGCTGCTTGAGCAGGTGATGCAGCTGTTGATTGATAATCCTGATTGTGCGATGGCGACCTTGTGTGAGCCAATCACTGATAGCGATGAATTTGCGCGCCCATCGGTGGTGAAAGTGGTGATGGATAATGCGCATCGTGCGCTGTATTTTAGCCGTGCGCCGATTCCGCATGATCGTGATGGTGTGATGACAGGCAGCACCAAGCCTGTCAATGCTTATCGTCATCTGGGTCTGTATGCGTATCGTGTGCGTGTACTTAAGGCATTCACAGGCTGGGAGCAGGGCGTGCTTGAGAAGCTAGAAAGCCTTGAGCAGCTGCGCGTATTAGAAAATGGCGAGCGCATTGCCATCGATGTCGCCAAAGTCGCTTTGCCTGCTGGTGTGGATACGCCAGAAGATCTTGAGCGATTGAACGCCATGCCGATCGAAGCATTGATGGCATTTGACTGATGGGACTGTAATGAGTACGGATTTGTACTTTGCGCCGCTGCTAACTTGGCAGCATAAGGCATGGCAGCAGCTGATAGGGCAGTTTGTGAGTCATCATCTGCCACATGGATTGCTGGCGGCAGGCATGGCAGGTATCGGCAAGCGCGCATTTGTATGGCGATTGACCGCCTATCTATTGTGCCAAAACCGCAATGAGCAGGGTGCGTGTGGTGCATGTGACAGCTGTCACTGGCTGATGGCGGGTACGCATCCTGATCTGATGGTCTTGCCTGCTGCCAGTAAGCTTGGTACGGATGGTGGCGATGATACGATCAAAATCGATGACATTCGCGAACTGCAGGTATATAGCCAGTCAAAAGGTCATGGCGCAAAGGTCATTGTACTTGATCATGCTGACACACTGACGATCGCAGCTGCTAATGCGCTACTCAAGACGCTTGAAGAGCCGCGCTATGGTGTGTTTTTGATATTAATCAGTGATTATCCATCGCGACTGCTGCCAACGATCAAAAGCCGCGTGCAGCTGTTGCCATTGACGCAGATTGACACAGCGGCAGCGAATGCTTATCTAGACGAGCAGGGCGTTGCCAATGCGCAAATGCTACTTGATATTGCCGAAGGTGCGCCCTTGATGGCGCAGATGCTGGCTGATGAAGCGTGGTTCGCTGAGCGGATGAATTGGCTGAAGACCTTGATCGCACTACAAAGTGGTATGCGCACCCCATCGCAGGCGAGTAGTTTTTGGCAGGAGAAATTGCCCTTGGCGCAGTTTATCCACTTGTCGCGGATGATGGTGCTTGAGCTGTGGCGATACGCTTCAGGCTTGCCATGTTTACATACCGATTTGGATTTGCACGCATTATTCCAAGGCGGTGCGATAAATACGGCTGTATTAGACCGTTTATCACAGACTTTGGATGATGTACAATCCGCCATCAGCCAAAATATCCAAGAAAAAATTGCCTACGATCGGCTGATGGTGGCGATGGTTGGGGTGAGTTCTTATTTTGTATCTGCTGAAGATTTGTAAATAGATGGTTTTAAAGCTTATTAATCATATAAAAAATCAAGCCCAAACAAAACACTTGGGCTTGATTTTTTTTATATGCCGTCAATGACAATTACCAACGAATCGGCGTGATGTGCGGATTGCCTGATTTTAGGTGTTCATATGTGCCTTTGACAAAGATGTCTTCGGTGACATTATGAATGTTGGTATGACCACAGAATGCCATAGTGATGTCGCACTCTTTGTAGATGATTTCAAGTGCACGGCGGACACCGTCTTCACCATACGCACCTAGACCATACAGGAATGAGCGACCAATCATTGTGCCTTTTGCACCTAGGGCGATGGCTTTTAGGACATCTTGACCTGAGCGAATACCAGAATCTAGCCATACTTCACAGTTTGAGTTCTCAGCGTGTGCTGCTTGTACACAGTCAGACAGTGCAGCGATCGATGATGGTGCGCCATCCAGCTGACGGCCACCGTGGTTTGAGATGACCATTGCATCAGCACCTGAGCGAGCTGCTAGGATAGCATCTTCAGGCTCCATGATGCCTTTGATAATCAGCGGGCCGCCCCACAGTTCTTTGATGCGAGCGACATCATCCCAGTTGAGACTTGGGTCGAACTGCTCAGCTGTCCATGATGATAGGCTTGATAGGTCAGTAACACCCTTAGCATGACCTGCGATATTGCGGAAGGTATGACGCTTGGTGCCAAGCATATTAAAGCACCATTCAGGCTTGGTCATTAGATTTAGGATATTTTTTAGAGTTGGCTTAGGTGGCGCTGATAGACCGTTTTTGATGTCTTTATGACGCTGACCCAAAACTTGCAAATCTGCGGTCAAAATAAGTGCCGAGCAATTGGCAGCTTTGGCGCGCTTGATCAAGTTTTCCATAAATTCTTTGTCGCGCATGACATACAGCTGGAACCAAAACGGCTTAGAAGTATTCTCCGCGACATCTTCGATTGAGCAGATAGACATCGTCGATAGCGAGAATGGAATGCCAAACTTCTCAGCAGCACGCGCCGCATGGATTTCACCATCTGCCCACATCATGCCTGTAAAGCCAGTCGGTGCGATGGCCACAGGCATAGACACATCCTGGCCGATCATCTTCGTGGCTAGGCTGCGACCTTCCATGTCCACCAGTACGCGCTGACGCAGCTTGATGCGGTCAAAGTCGGTTTCGTTGTTGCGATAGGTGGTCTGCGTCCATGAGCCTGAGTCCACATAGTCATAGAACATACGCGGTACTTTGCGCTCAGCAATACGGCGCAGGTCTTCGATTTCGGTGATTTTGCTTAAATCTGCCATAATAATTCTCTAACTTAAATCAGATGGGCGGGATGATTTTATTGTGATAAGTAACTGGTTCAATTGATTATCAGAATAAAACGCATTCGCAAGCTGCGTATTTTACCTGCTTTTTGTGATTATCGCCAATGATTTATAAATCATTTCGTATAAGAATTGAAAACATGGATCAATCATAAAGGTAAAAAGATGAAAATTTAAAAGTGCAAAAGTGGGCTTGAAAATCCAAACCCACTTGTTTGCAACAAGGCTTATGATTTCTCGCCAGTTTTGCTCATGACGATCAAGAACAGAATTGGCCAAGCCACCGCACCAATCCACCACATTGGGCTAAAGATCAGCGCCATACCGATCAGACCTGCTTGTACGACATAATAAGTCATAGAAATCAAAGTTTTACGGATGACATAACCTTCACGGTTCACTAGACCGACGACCGCACAGGCAGCGACGACATTGTGTACTGAGATCATGTTGCCTGCAGCGCCGCCGACCGCTTGTAGAGCGACGACTTTACCTGCAGCGACTACATCCAGACCGATTTGGGTTGCTGTACCCCATTGGAAGTGGGCGAACATCATGTTCGATACAGTGTTTGAGCCTGCGATGAATGCGCCCAATGCACCGATCCACGGTGATACAAGTGGCCACATACCTTCAAAAGCACCAGCGGCTGCCGTTGCCAATACTTTTGGCATTGCAAGCATCTGTACTGCTGCATCAGGCGCTGAACCTGAATTGATGAATACTTGCACCATCGGTACAGAGAACAGTAGTGCAGGCGCTGCAGCAAGCATGGTCTTAGCTGATGCTGACCAGCTGCGTTTTACCATATCGCCTTTCATGCCGAACAAGAAGATACAGATGATCGACACCAATAGCAGTACACTACCTGGAGAGTAAAGTAGCTGAGTCTTGTTGGTGATGGTCGTACCTAGGATATTGCTATAAGCAATGGTGACTGCATCTGAGTTCAAGAATGCTTTTAGTGGCTTGACAGTACGAGTCACGATCAAGATCGCGATGATGATCAAGTAAGGCGCAAATGCACGCAGTACACTGAAATTCGGTGTATTTTTGTCATCAGTATTAGTTACAGCAAGCTCACTGACCCACTCTTTATCCCATGATTCACGAGGACCGAAGTCAAACGTTTCTTTTGGTGTCAGGAAGCCACGCTTAGCAGCAGGAATTACCAATGCCATACCAACGATTGAACCAACGATTGACGGTAGCTCAGGGCCGATGAATTTAGCGGTCAATGCATAAGGCACAGTGAAGGCAAGACCTGCAAAGATAGCAAATGGTGCTGCTTTTAGACCTTCGGTGAATGAACGCTTTTGGCCAAAAAAGCGAGTCAAGAAACCGCATAGAATTAGCGGAATCAAGAAACCAACCAAGCCATGAATCAGACCGACATTGCCCGAAATATCAAAGATATACGCTGGCAGATCCTTATTGATACCTGCCAATGCACTCATCACATCTTCTTTGTTCTCAAGACCTGAATTGACACCGATCAGAAGTGGCGTACCGACCGCGCCATAAGATACCGGCGTCGATTGGATAATCAATACCGCCATCACACACGCCATCGCAGGGAAGCCTAGTGCCAGCAGTAGTGGCGCTGCGACCGCTGATGGCGTACCCCAGCCGGTAGAACCTTCGATCAGACAGCCGAACAGCCAAGCGACGATGATCATCTGTACGCGGCGGTCAGGTGAGATGTCCATAAAGCCGCGGCGAATAGCAGTGATCGCACCGCTTTCTTTTAGTGTGTTTAGGATCAAAATCGCAGAGAATACGATGAATAGGACATTGACCGCGGTCAAGACACCGTGAATGGTTGCAGCAGCGACTTGATTACCGCTGGTATGCCACACAAAATACGACAATGCCGCCGTCGCAAGATACGCCAAGCTCATGGCATATTTTGCAGGCAGACGCATGACGACCAGTAGCACGAATACGATAATGATTGGCAACATCGCCAAAAATGTATACATACTCACTCCTTGTACTCGTCACAAGACGAAAAATAATTCAAGATTTATCAGTGGCTTTTCTGCCAAGCAAATAGCGACAGGGCGCATTGATAAAGTCGATAAAAATTGCAAAATAAAAAATCATCACGGCATCGACATTCACAGGCAATCTGTACAACAAATCGACTGTGAAAACCCAATCAACCGTGATGATAGTACACTGATATAAAAATCGTCGGCAATTTTACCGATTTACCCACCAAAAAGGAATAGTTTTCAATGCTGCCAAATTTGTATAGCTGATATTTTTTATATAAATAATCGGTATTTTTTTTATGCAAAATCACCATCCAAGCCATATAAATCAAGACTTAGGCATTTTTCTATGAAATAAAAACTTGTATAATCAAATTTGTTTCTTTTTGTAAACGAGCCAGTATTTTTGCAACATTATGTAAATTTAGCATACTTTAGCGCAGCAATTGGCGATAATTATTGATAATTTATAACAGTTGTTTTGATATCAAATTTCATTTTATTCCAAATAGTTTGTTATAATATTTCCAAAAGTTATGGCGAGATTTGACAAATATTTGGTGAAATTTTGATCAGTTTAGCCAATAAAAAAGCACCGATGTGAAGTTTATCGATGCTTTTTAATTAATTAAAATTATCAGTAAGATTAGATTATTTAATCAAAATACGCTGCACATCCATCACAGAAAATGGGTAGCATAATAGCTGATTTGGCGTGATCAAAATCGGCAGGTATTTGCCAAGGCTGTCAAGCAAGGTAATATCTTGGGTGTTCATAATCTCAAGGCGGATCAAGGCTGGCGATGGCGTGACGGTTTTTAGCACAAAGCCAAGCCAAGTTTGTGCATCTTGGCACAGATGACAGCCATCCGTGCCGATCAGATACCAAGTGTCATCGCGGATATCATCGACTTGTAGGCAGGTCAGTAGCTCTTGGCGAAAGTGTGTAAAATCATCGGCGGATAATCCTGCGACTGCATGGCGGTTATTTTTTAGATTTGATAAATGAATTTTATTATTTAATGAAATCATCGTTATTCTTCTGTAGTTATTCTTCCACAAAAGTGGAAAAAGTTGTGATTTTTGTGGTTAAAAAATCGCTATTATCAGCACAAATCATGTACAATAATCCGATCAATTTAGGGGTATTGTAGCGTGTTTCGATCAATTTTTAAATGGCTTTTGGCGCCGCTGCTTGGCTTATTCTTGGGATTTCATATCATGGTAGCAGGGTTGCTTGCAGTCGGTAGTGTCGCGCCAGTGACCAATTCGGCATTTATGATGTGGCATCGCATCGGTGGCGGTAGCGTGACACAGTCGTGGGTGGATTATGACAATATCGCCAAAAGCGTCAAGCAGGCAGCGATCGTCAGCGAAGATGCGAAATTTGCCACGCACAATGGCTTTGATTTTGAGAGCATTCAAGCGGCGATGAAATCCAATCAAAGTGACGGTGAGATCTCAGCGGGTGGCTCGACCATCAGTCAGCAGCTTGCCAAAAATCTGTTTTTGACATCGCACCGCTCATACATCCGTAAGGGCGAAGAAGCGATCATCACGGTGATGATGGAAGCGCTGTGGAGCAAGCAGCGGATTTTGGAAGTGTATCTGAATGTCGCGGAATTTGGCGAAGGTATCTACGGCATCGAAGCAGCGGCGTGGCATTATTTTAAAAAACCTGCCAGTAAACTCAATCGCGATCAAGCGGCGCTACTGATCAGTCTTTTACCCAACCCAAAATATTATGGCAAACGACTGGGCGCAAAACGCCTAAAGAATAAACAGCGTATCATCATGCGGCGGATGAATGGTGCGATTTTACCCAATGCATCTTAAGAGTATTTGTCATCAAACTGTCATAAGGTGATGATATTATTAGCAAATTTATATCAGTGATGATCATTGAACTGCCTGTATAAATCCAGTAAACTATCTAAAGGGATGCATTTTTTTGATGCAGATTATCAATAGCTGATTTATGAAACATCGCACAATTTTACGATTATCGCCACTAGCGATGGCGATCGCTCAAGCCAAAATTTTCATTCAGGACATTAGGGATAAAGCTATGCACACCACTTCACACGCCGAGCCGATGGATGCGCTGATGGACGCAACCGACACGACCACACAGACCGCGTCTGTATCTGATTTGACCACGCTTTCTGCGGTGGTTGATCAAGATGGACAATTCACCCCTGAATGCTATTTCAATCGCGATTTATCGGCGCTGCGCTTTCAGCTGCGTGTACTGGCACAAGCGGTCAATCCGCATCATCCACTGCTTGAGCGGATGTTCTTTTTGACGATTTTTTCATCGAATTTGGATGAGTTTTTTGAGATTCGCGTCGCAGGATTATTACAAAAATTCAAGCAAGGCGATAAAGTCAGCAGCCTAGATGGCCGTAAGCCAAGCGAGCTGCTCGAAGAGATCAGCGACATTGCGCACGCAGCGGTCGATGAGCAGTATCGTATTTTGAACGAAGATATTTTGCCTGAGCTTGCCAAATATGAGATTCGTTATCTTAAGCGCGATGAGCTTGATGATGAACAGCGTGCGTGGGTGCGTGAGTATTTCTTAAGCCAAGTAATGCCTGTTCTGACGCCGATCAGTATCGATCCTGCGCATCCATTTCCACGCCTTGTCAATAAATCCTTGTGCTTTATCGTCAGCCTAGAAGGTAAAGATGCCTTTGGTCGCGATATTAACCGCGCCATCGTTCCTGCGCCGCGTTCATTGCCGCGCGTGATCCGTCTGCCTGATGAGCTGACTGATGGTAAAGAGCATCATGTCATGCTCTCGGCAGTGATTCATGAAAATGTCGGAGAGCTGTTCCTTGGTATGAAAGTCACAGGATGCTATCAGTTCCGCTTGACGCGAAATGCTGATCTTGCACTGGCAGATGATGTTGATGATATTGCTAAGGCATTAGAAGGTGAGCTTGATAATCGCCGCTTCGGTCATGAAGTGCGCCTAGAAGTCACCACCAACTGCCCACAAGAGATCAGCGACTTTTTGTTAGAAGAGTTCGAGCTGTCAGATTCGCAGTTGTATCGTGTCAATGGGCCGGTGAATTTGACGCGACTTTTGACGGATTTTAGTCGTCCAGAATTAAAATTCGCGCCATTTACCCCAGCGATTCCAAAGGCGTTTCGTGAGATTGATATGAATGAAACAGGCTCGATGTTCACCGCCATTGCCAAGCAAGATGTATTGGTGCATCATCCGTTTCATGCCTTTAGTCCTGTGGTGAATCTGCTGTGGCAAGCGGCAAAAGATCCGAATGTACTTGCCATCAAGCAGACCATCTATCGCTCTGGAGTGAACTCTGAGATTGTTCAAGCACTGGCAGCAGCGGCGCGTAATGGTAAAGAAGTCACCGCGGTGATTGAGCTGCGTGCGCGATTTGATGAAGCCAGTAACATCGCGGTTGCCAATATGCTACAAGAAGCAGGCGCGGTCGTCGTCTATGGTATCGTCGGCTACAAGACACACGCTAAGATGATGCTGATCGTCCGCCGCGAAAATGGCAAAATTCGCCGCTATGCACACCTTGGCACGGGCAACTACCACGCAGGCAATGCCAAAGCTTATACCGACTATGGACTATTCACCGCCAATTCTGAAGTCTGTGAAGATGTTGCAGGCGTGTTTCAGCAGCTGACAGGCATGGGCAGACCATTGCCATCTAAGCAGATTTTGCACGCGCCATTTACCTTGCATGAGACTTTGATGAAGCTTATCGATGATGAGATCGCTCATGCCAAGGTGGGCAAAAAAGGCCGCGTGATCATGAAATTCAACGCCTTGACCGAACGCCGCATTATTAATAAGCTGTATGAAGCCAGTCAAGCAGGTGTGGAGATTGACTTGATCGTCCGCTCGATCTGCTGCTTGCGTCCGCAGGTGGCGGGCTTATCTGAGAATATCCGCGTGCGCTCGGTGGTGGGGCGGTTCTTGGAGCATACGCGCGTGTATTATTTTGGCAATGATGTCGAAAATGGCGGCAAAGAACGCTTGTACTGCTCAAGTGCCGATTTGATGGATCGCAATCTGTTGCACCGCGTGGAAGTAGCATTCCCAATTCTTGATAAGAAATTATTTAAGCTGATCTATCAAGATGGTTTGATCAATTATCTGCAAGATACCGTGCAGGCGTGGCAGCTGACCGGCACGGGCGAGTGGCATTCACTGGCGGTAATGAATGGGCATGATGCGCAGATGACCTTGCTTGAGAAGATCACAGGATGAATGGTGTGACTGGTGCTTGCCCATGTGGCTCAGGGCGTGCGTTTGCTGATTGCTGTCAGGTGTATCATCTTGGCAAAGTGGCTG
Organism: Moraxella sp. FZLJ2109; assembly: GCF_024296965.1. NCBI lineage: Bacteria > Pseudomonadati > Pseudomonadota > Gammaproteobacteria > Moraxellales > Moraxellaceae > Moraxella > Moraxella sp. FZLJ2109. The sequence goes on along the minus strand of NZ_CP101112.1, from coordinate 221,345 downwards.
AGAGCGCCGAAGTGCTCATGCGTTCACGCTACAGTGCTTTTGTGGTGGGGAATATTGATTATATCATCGCTACCACATTGCCCGCTCAAGCTCCGCTGCTTGATCGCAATGCCTTACAAGCTTGGGCAGATGAGATGACTTGGACGGATTTGACCATCAAAAGCCATCAGTCAAAGATTGGCAGACGCCACGCGCAAGTGCATTTTATTGCCAAATTTATCCATGATGGGCAGGCAGGCGAGCATGATGAATTATCCGCCTTTGTCCGTGTGGCAGATGATGCGGGCGTGGCGCGTTGGTATTTTCTTGATCCGACCGTGCCGTGCGATCTGACCAATAAGCAGCCGTGTCTGTGCGGCAGTGGCGAGAAGTTCAAGGCTTGCTGCGGGAAGTTTTTATAACTGGATAAGCTTATGACTTGGGCATTTTGCCAAAGTATGGTTTATAAATTTAAAATAATACAGCGTTGTGCTGCTTGTACTATCTTTGATCTTTTGTTTTTATACAACCATGCTGAAACATCACAAATTCTAGAGAAAATATTGTAAAATACGCACAACTTTTCACTTGTGCGTATTTTTTATGAAATTCATCATCAAACTATTTCCCGAAATCATCATGAAAAGCGAAACCGTCCGCAAGCGGTTCGTGAAAGTCCTTACCAGTAATATTAAAGAAATTCTACACAGAATTGATGAGACTGTGGTCGTGGTGCGTCATTGGGATTTCATCGAAGTGCGCAGCAATGATGAGTCCAAACGCCATGCGTTAAAAGACGCGTTGGCGCGGATTTCTGGCATTCATCATTATCTGGAAGTTGATGAGACGCCTTATACGGATTTGCACGATATTTTTCTACAGACCTTAGCGGAATATCAAGATAAGCTGATTGATAAGACTTTTTGTGTGCGTGTCAAACGCCGCGGCACGCAGGATTTTGACTCGATGCAGGTGATGCAATATGTCGGCGGTGGGCTAAATCAGCACATAGAATCAGCCAAAGTCAAGCTCAAAGACCCCGATGTCGTCGTGCGTATCGAGATTGAAAATGACAAAATGATGCTGGTAAAAGCGCGACATGAAGGCTTGGGTGGCTATCCGATGAGCACCCAAGAAGATGTGCTATCCTTGATTTCTGGGGGCTTTGACTCGAGTGTCTCAAGTTTTGCTTTCATGCGTCGCGGTAGCCGTGTGCATTATTGTTTTTTTAATCTTGGTGGTCAGGCGCATGAGATCGGCGTCAAGCAAATGGCGTATCATCTGTGGTCACGCTATTCATCATCGCACAAGGTGAAATTTGTCACGGTGGATTTTGAGACGGTGGTGGCTGAGATTTTGCGCAGTATTGATGATGGGCAAATGGGTGTGGTCCTAAAGCGCATGATGGTGCGTGCCGCAAGCCAAATCGCTGAGCGTATGGGTATTGAAGCCATCGTCACAGGCGAAGCATTGGGACAGGTGGCAAGCCAAACTTTGACCAATCTTCATATGATTGATAAGGCAGCGACACGCTTGGTATTGCGCCCGTTGATTACTCATGATAAAGAGCAGATTGTTAAGATTACCGAACAAATAGGCACTTTCGAGATCGCCAAATCCATGCCTGAATTCTGTGGTGTGATTTCAAAATCGCCAACGGTCAAGGCAGTGGAATCAAAAATCATCGCCACCGAAAGTGAGTTTGATTTTGGCGTGTTAGATACCGCTATTGAGACTGCCAAGGTGGTGGACATCAGAAGCCTTGCGGTGAGTGATGAGATTAAGCTGCCTGATGTGGTCGAGATGGCAGTAGCAGGTGAAGTGGTGATTGATATCCGCAGCAGTGATGAGATTGATGAGTTGCCGCTTGTGCTTGATGAAGCTTGCCAAGTGCTTGAGCTACCGTTTTATAAACTTCGCAGCCAGTTTGGTGCATTAGATCAGAGTAAAACTTATCTGTTGTACTGCCAGCAAGGGGTGATGAGCCGCCTACAGGCAGGGCAGCTGATGGCAGATGGTTTTGATAATGTCAAAGTGCTGAAGATTAAAAAGTAGGGCAGCGATTAAAGCTTGTGAAAATAGCATATCAAGCAAATCTATAAACAAAAAATCAGCACCCAACCCAAATTTGGATGCTGATTTTTTTTGTAAGATTTTAAACAAATCAATGATTTAAAATCTTACTCAAGAACGACTGCGCGCGGTCTGATTTGGCGTTTTGGAAAAACTCATCTTTGCTGCAGTTTTCTACGATATGCCCTTGATCCATAAAGATGATGCGGCTTGCCACTTGACGCGCAAAGCCCATCTCGTGCGTCACGCACATCATCGTCATGCCTTCGCGTGCCAAATCCACCATGACTTCTAGTACTTCTTGGATCATCTCAGGGTCAAGTGCAGAAGTCGGCTCGTCGAACAGCATGGCGATCGGATCCATCGACAGGGCGCGCGCGATGGCGACACGCTGCTGCTGACCACCTGACATCTCAGCAGGGAATTTTTTGGCGTGTGCAGCCAAGCCTACGCGGTCAAGGTAGCCCATGCCTTTTTTGGTGGCTTCATCTTTGCCGCGACCCAGTACTTTCATCTGTGCGATGGTCAGATTGTCAATGATCGATAGATGCGGAAACAGCTCAAAATGCTGAAACACCATGCCGACACGACTGCGAAGCCTAGGCAGGTCGGTGTTCTTGTCGCCGACGCTGATGCCATCGACGAGAATTTGACCGCCTTGGAATGGCTCAAGTCCGTTGATGGTCTTAATCAGCGTTGATTTGCCCGAGCCTGATGGACCGCAGACGACAGTCACATCGCCTTTATGCACATGGGCGGTGCAGTCGGTTAGAACCTGAAAATCGCCATAGCGCTTAGTGACATTGCTAAGCTTAATCATGATCTCATCAGAATTATGCCCATTGTCCGTGACCAAGCCGCCAAATTCGTTGATATAAGTGCTTGCGTCAATTTGTGTTTGGATTGCCATAAGTAGCTCTCAATCTATTTAAACTCGTAAATTCTTTTGTAGTCGTGCCACGCCTTTGGATGCGATTAGACTGATGATGAAGTACACCGCACCTGCACCAAGGATGTAATATTCTAAATAGCCCATCAGCTCGCCGCGTACATATGCCGCACGGAACAGATCGACCAGACCGACGGCAAATACCAGCGTCGTATCTTGGAATAAAATGATCGATTGTTGCAGTACCAGTGGCAGCATCTTGCGAAATGCTTGTGGCAAAATCACCAAGCGCATGGTCTGAGAATAAGTCATACCAAGGGCTTTGGCGGCGTTGATTTGACCTTTGCCAATCGACTGAATGCCTGCGCGGACGATCTCGGCAAAGTACGCCGCTTCAAACATGATAAAGGCAATCGTACAGCTGACGAATTTTGCGTCAATGGTCAGATAATTGCCGGTCACCATGCTGTACATCATCGGTACGGCAAAATAAAACCACAAAAGCACCAATAGCAGCGGCACAGAGCGGAAGTAATTGACATAAATCTTGGCAGGAATGGCAAGCCATGATTTGCCCGATAAGCGCATCAAAGCAAGAATCGTGCCGAGTGTCAAGCCGCCAATCACCGCCAAAATCAGTACCTTAAAGGTGATGGCGATGCCCGACAGCAAAATTGGCATGGCGGTTTGTAATTCATTAAGCATGGCTACCCCCATCGATTTGACCTTTGATTCTTAGTTTTTTCTCAAGGGCGATCATGCCGTAGATGAGCGTTAGGTTGAATGCCAAATAAATCACAGTGGCAAAGGTGTAAACTTCAAAGCTGTTTTGGGTGTATTCGCTGATGGTTTTGGTTTGGCTGATCAGCTCGGTCACGCCCACAAGTGATGCGATCGATGCGTTTTTAAAACAGTTGGTCAGCTCTGAGCTTAGCGGTGGTAAAATCACGCGAAACGCCTGTGGCAAAATCACATAGCGATAAGACTGCGCGGTGCTAAAGCCAAGGGCGGCAGCGGCATTGGCTTGACCTTTTGGCAAAGACTGAATGCCTGTACGCACCTGCTCGATGATACGAGCAGCGGTGAATAGCCCCAGACCGATGGCAGCAGAGATGGCGGCTGATGTGTTTGGTTCAAGCCCATACCAAAAGGTGCGAAACCCTTCGGTCAGCAGATTTGGCATGACATAGAACCAAAAGAATAACTGCACCAAAAGCGGCACATTGCGGAAAAAATCGACATATACTTTGGCAATGGTCTGCGCTGTTTTGCTCGGTAGTGTACGCATGATGCCAAGCACTGTACCAATCACCATGGCGATGATCCACGCACTCGTGCCGATGATCAATAGCCATTTAAAACCCGTGACCAGCCAATGCCAATACAGCTCATTGCCAATCCCAGTCGATTGCCAAAGTACATTCCAATTCCATTGATAATTCACAAAAATTACCCCTTAAAAAGATAACACAAACCCAAAATCAGCACCGCAAATGGGTGCTGATTTGGTGTAGATTGGGTAGGGATTATTGCGCAGGTGCTGGCTGATCGTGTGGTGCAGCAAGCAGTGCTTTTAGGTTGTCCGACATCGGGAACTGCATATTGACATTCTTCGGTGGGATCGGTTGAGTGAACCACTTGTCATAGATGCTGTTGATCTCGCCTGAGCTGTACACTGCTTTTAGGGTGTCATCAACCAAACCCTTGAATTCAGCATCGCCTTTACGAACCATACAGCCATAGATTTCAAATGATTGTGGCTCACCAACGATGTGCCATTTTGCAGGATCTTTGGCTTTGGCTTTTTCGCCCGCTAGTAGGACATCGTCCATCATAAAGGCTTTGGCGCGACCATTTTCAAGCATCAAGAACGCTTCGCCGTGGTCTTTGGCTGAGATGATGTTGATATTCAGCTTTTTCTCATCGTTGAATTGACGGATATAACGCTCAGAAGTCGTACCTGCGGTGGTGACCAGGGTTTGATCTTTAAGATCTTCAAAGCTGCTGATACCAGAATCAGTTGCGGTCAATAGACGCGTACCGATTTCAAAGAAACCTACTGAGAAATCCACTTGTTGTGCGCGCTCGGCGTTGTTGGTGGTTGAGCCGCACTCAAGATCAACAGTACCATTTTGCACCAATGGAATGCGCGTTTGTGAAGTCACTAGGTTGTAGCGGACTTTCAGATCAGGCATTTGTAGCTTTTCTTTGACCGCTTCCACGACTTTTAGCTGTAGGTCGTGCGCATAGCCGACAGGTTGGTTTGGATTATCCGCGATATAAGAAAATGGGATAGATGAGTCGCGATGCGCTAGTACAATCGTACCTGATTGCTTGATTTTTTCCAAAGTGCTTTGGGTGGCAGCGGCAGCTGGGGCGGCATCCGCACCTTGAGCGGCTTGTTCGGCAGGTTTTGAACAGGCACTCAGACCAACAGCGGCAACCATCGCTAGACCCGTAGAAAGAGATTTTAATTGAAACATGGATAATATCCTTATAACTGACGGTGGGATATGCAAACACGCAATATGATCAGCGTACACATTGCGGCATACCAAGGGTAAAAAATTTCCTTAAGCATTACAATAATGTAATTTTTGAGTGAATGCAATAGCTAAGACAAGTAATATAGACAACTTTTTTGTAACATTTTTGAAACAATTTACTGATTGGCACAAAAAAATCCACCGCATTCGATGGATTTTATAAAATGTAAATTTATTAAAACTAACTTAAATTTGTTAAGATAATGATAAAAAATTCGCTATTTTATCAGTAAATTGTATAATAAATTTACAATTGATAATCAATAATCACTGGAGCATGATCGCTGAACCATTGATCTTTATACACCCAAGCGCCGATGGTGCGCTCTTTCCAATCAGGTGAGCAGGCTTGATAATCAATCCGCCAGCCAACATTCTTAGCACGCGCTTGACCGCGATTTGACCACCATGAATAGATGTCGGCATCATGGCGCACCACGCGAAAAGTATCGACATAGCCAAGCTCATCATAGATGTGATCAAGCCATGCGCGCTCATGCGGCAGACAGCCTGAAGCTTTTTGGTTGCCTGACCAGTTTTTGATGTCGATGCGCTTATGCACAATGTTATAATCGCCGCAGACGATGATGGATTTGTGCGCGTCACGCCATGCTTTTAGAATGTGGCGATACTCTTCTAAGAAGTGATCTTTGCGCGCTTGGGCATCGTCGCCTGATGAGCCTGATGGCAGATACAGCGATGCGATGTGAACGGGCGTGTCAATCCCATGCGCGGATAAATCAAAAGTGGCGGTGATGAATCTGCCTTGGCTGTCGGCAAGCTCAAAGCCCAAGCCATCTGTAACGCTCACGAAAGGCAGGCGGCTATAAATCGCCGTACCTGCATAGCCTGCGCGCTCGGCAGGAAATAGGTGGGTGTGCCAGCCATCGGGTTTGAATTTATCTGTCCACTGCTCATGGGTGATACGCGATTCTTGGATGCAGACAACATCAGCATCGGATTGGTCAAGCCACTCAAAAAAGCCTTTTTTCTCGGCAGAACGCAAGCCATTGACATTGATCGACACCACGCGCAGTACTTTGGCAGGGTTATCATAGATGGCTTTGGATGGCACGACATCGTTAGGCTTGACATCAAAGCTTGGCTTTTCGCCTGATGCTTTGGGCGCGCCTATGGTGGCGGATTTTGCCACGCGTTTGGGCTTGATGGCGGTGGGTTTTTCTGTTTTTTTGGTCGTTGCAGATTTTGTTGTTTTGGGGCTTTGTGCAGCAGTCTCGGCGGTTTTGGAATTTAAAATAGATTTGGGTTTATTTAAAATGGATTTTACAATCATAATAACAAATTTTAATAATATTTAATAAAAAAGGGCGAACACTTGCCCTAAAGCTTGGAAGGTCAGTTTTGGATTTGTTCATCCAGTAAGGTTTCTTCGCTGGATTTCCAGTTGTACGCGCCGTACAGCACCATTTGCATTTGGCGAGTGCAGCGGTGAAGCATGGTTTGTTTCTTAGATTCTAGCTCTTCTTTACTTGGACGGTCTTCTTCGTCCAAAAATTCAGGCATATAAGTCAAATCCAGCCAATCGATAATCCAAGAAAAAGACAAATTTACGCCAGTTTCGGCAAGCAAATAACGATCTTCGGCACAAATATGCTCAAAGGCAGGCTGCATGCCAAGGTCTTCGCTCATGATCTTGGCAAAAGTGGCAATCTGCTCACTGATAGCACGGCGCACCGCTTCAGAGCCGCCAAAGCGTTCGGATGCGATGAACTGCCAATAGCGTGGCTGAGCATTGACCGCCTTAAAAAACAGCTGCACACTTTTGGCAATCTGACGATCAAAGCTGCGCTTACGCCCAAGCTGCATATGCTCGCGCAACATGGCAAGCGCACCGCCAAGCTCATCTTCGACCAAGGCTTTACCAAGGCTTTCCATGTCATCAAAATGTCGATAAAATGCCGTCGGCACGACACCCACTTCACGCGTGACTTGGCGCAAGCTGATCGAGCTGTAGCCCTGACCGCTCATGCACAGATCTAGCACGGCATTAAAAAAAGCTTGGCGGGTTTGGCGTTTTTTTTGTTCACGACTGGTGGATTTTTCGACGCTCATGGATTATCCCTAAGATTTGAGTGAATGACTGTATATTATCTTTAAAATCATCTGCGCTTGCAAGTGTTTGGCGATAATTCAGCGAAAATATCCGAAAAATTTTCCCAAAAAATTGTATGAAGCTGTGTTTTAAGACAAAAATCCACTCATTGTGCAATGAATGGATTTAAGGTTTGTTGAATCAAGATTAACTTAGCTTTTTCTGCTGCAGTCAAGCAAAACGGCGTTGTCTGCGCCAGTGACTTTGATTTTATCACCTGCAACTGTCATCGCCATGCTGCCGCCTGTGATGCCATCATCGGTGGTGTAGCGGTTGGCATTGGCTGGGTCTTGGTTCAGGTCGTATTCGATGTCATCGGTCGTTAGGTGCGCTTCCATCTCGCCTTCGTGGTCATGGATTGCAAGATAGACGGTCTTATCGCCGCATTGATAAGCATCGCCCGCGTGCGCATGGTCGTGTCCTGCGTGATCGCCATGATCATGTCCTTCGTGGTCGTGACCTTCATGATTTTCGCTTTCATGATCATGACCGTCGTGTGCATCATGCTCGCCGTGTTCATCGGCTTTGTCTTCTGCTTTAGCGGCATCTTCTGTGGCGGTATCAGCTTGGGCGGTGGCGGCAGGCTGTGCGTCGTTTTGTGCGGTTTTGGCGTCGTCGCTTGGCTTTGAGCACGCTGCTAGTGTAAAGGCTGCAAATAGGCTCGCCAAAATGATTTTTTGATTTTTCATGAATAACTCCAACTTTGAAAAGGTGATAGTATAACCGAAATGATAAATGATAATCAATCTTAGCAATAAAAAACCATCATATTTATAACAATTGATTTTGTAAGATGGTATAAACATCAAAAAATCCACCAAGCCAATGACTTGATGGATTGATGAAACGCTCAATGATCACACATTGAATCTAAAGTGCATCACATCACCGTCTTGGACGATGTAGGTTTTGCCTTCTAAGCGAGATTTGCCCGCTGCGGCTGCGCCTTTTTCGCCGCCATGCTCGATGAAGTCATCATAGCTGATTACTTCAGCACGGATAAAGCCGCGCTCAAAGTCGGTATGGATCACGCCAGCAGCTTCTGGAGCGGTTGCGCCGACTTTCACCGTCCATGCGCGTACTTCTTTGACACCTGCAGTGAAGTAGGTTTGTAGGTTTAATAGCTCATAGCCTGCGCGGATGACGCGGTCCAGACCTGCTTCTTCCATGCCTAGGCTTTCTAGGAATTCTGCTTTGTCCGCTTCGTCCAGTAGGGCAATTTCAGCTTCGATTTGGTTGCACAGTGGGACGACGATGGCGTCTTCTGCTGCGGCAAATTCACGCACTTGGTCTAGGTATGGGTTATTTTCAAAGCCACCTTCTGAGACATTAGCGATGTACATCACAGGTTTTAGGGTGATTAGACCATAGCTTTTGATCAGTTTGCGCTCATCATCATCGACACCGGCTAGGCGCGCAGGCTTGCCATCGGCTAGGAATGGCTCGATTTTTTGGAATACAGCCAGTGCTGCTTGTGCATCTTTATCGCCGCCTTTGGCTTTTTTGTTTAGGTTGGTGATGGCGCGCGTGACGGCATCAAGATCAGCTAGGGCAAGCTCGGTATTGATGGTCTCGATGTCTGATAGCGGATTAACACGACCATCGACATGGATGACATTATCATCATCAAAGCAGCGCACCACATGGGCAATGGCGTCGGTCTCGCGGATATTGGCTAGGAACTGGTTGCCCATACCTTCGCCTTTTGACGCGCCCGCAACTAAGCCTGCGATATCCACAAACTCCATACTGGTTGGGATGGTACGCTCAGGATTGACGATTTTTGCTAAGGCTTTTAGGCGTGGATCTGGCACAGGGACGATGCCTGTGTTCGGATCTTTGGTACAAAATGGGAAGTTTTCCGCTGCAATGCCTGCTTTGGTCAATGCATTAAAAAGGGTGGATTTGCCGACATTTGGTAAGCCGACGATACCGCAGTTAAAGCCCATGATAGTCTCTTTTGTGTTGAAAATTTAACAAGGATAATCTGATTATTATAGCAAATGTTTATTGGCTTTCCTACTATTAAGCAAACAAATCCAAAAACAAAAGCCCCCGAATCATCGAGAGCTTTTGAAAACAGATGCTTAAGATCAGTGATCTGATGCACCTGAGATGCCGATACCAGTCATCGAGCGGACGAACTGCTGATCGAAGGCTTTCTTATCTTGCTCAGCGCGTGCTGATTTGTCAGTGACTGAGAACAGCCATGCGCAGATGAATGAGATTGCCATTGAGAAGATCGCAGGGTTGCTCATATTGATTACGGGTTCAGTGCCAAGACCTAGCGTATCCACCCAAACTGCTTTGGTCAGACCGATTAGGATCACCGCACTTACCAAGCCTGCAAAGCCACCGATCACCGCACCGCGTGTGGTCAAGCCTTTCCAGAACATAGACAGTACAAGCACTGGGAAGTTTGCTGATGCTGCAACCGCGAAAGCCAGACCTACCATGAACGCGACATTTTGTTTCTCGAACAAGATGCCTAGGATCATTGCAAGAACTGCCAAGCCTAAAGTTGCGATTTTTGACATCTTAAGCTCAGATTCTGGCGTGGTTTTGCCTTTGCGATAGACATTGGCGTATAGGTCGTGTGAGATCGCTGACGCACCCGATAGGGTCAAACCTGCCACAACCGCCAAGATGGTCGCGAAAGCAACAGCTGAGATGAAGCCTAGGAATAGGTCACCACCGACAGCGTGACTTAGATGGATCGCTGCCATGTTGCTACCGCCTAGTAGTTCAAGGTTGCCAGTGATAACCATCTTGGCTGCATCAAGATACGCTGGGTTTTGAGCGACAAGCAGGATCGCACCAAAGCCGATGATGAAAGTCAGTAGGTAGAAATAGCCGATGAAGCCAGTTGCCACGACGACAGATTTACGCGCTTCTTTAGCGTCAGATACAGTGAAGAAACGCATCAAGATGTGTGGCAGACCTGCTGTACCGAACATCAATGCCAAACCCAGTGAGATTGCATCCAGTGGGGTTTTAACAAGACTGGTTGGGCCCATGATTTTCGATGCTTCTTCTACGCTGATGTTGTGGACATTTGAGAACACTTCGATAGACTGCGCGAACATACCAGAGAAGCTAAAGCCCACATGGTTCATGACCATGAACGCCATGAAAGTTGCACCTGATAGCAGCATCACTGCTTTGATGATCTGTACCCAAGTGGTCGCAAGCATACCGCCGAACATCACATATGCCATCATCAATAGACCAACGATCACAACGGCAATGTTATAGTTCAGACCAAATAGCAGTTTGATCAGCTGACCTGCGCCGACCATCTGTGCGATCAAGTAGAAAGCAACAACCACAAGCGAGCTATAGGCTGCCATCTTACGCACAGGATTTTCATCTAGGCGGAATGACACCACATCCGATAGGTTGTATTTGCCAAGGTTGCGCAGGCGTTCAGCGACTAGGAACAGAACGATTGGCCAGCCAACCATAAAGCCTAATGAATACAACAGACCATCATAGCCTGAAGCGAATACCATCGCCGAAATGCCCAAAAAAGATGCCGCTGACATGAAGTCACCGGCAATCGCAAGACCATTTTGGAAACCTGAGATGCCGCCACCTGCGGTGTAGAAATCTTTGGCAGAAGTGGTTTGCTTGGCTGCCCATTTGGTGATGAAAAGGGTGAAGCCAACGAAGATGGCGAACATGATGATCGCTGTCCAGTTGGTCGCTTGTTGTTCGGCTTCGCCTTCTAGTGCAGCGGCAAAGACTGGGCTTGACATTAGGCTGCCAAGCAAGGCATATCCCGCCAGTTTAAATTGGGTGAGTTTCATTTTGACACTCCTTTGTCAAAGGCGATGGCTTCCACTTCTTCGATGGCTTCTTTGTTCAATTTATCAAATGAATTGTTCGCGATCGATGAATACACGCCGCACAATACAAATGAGATGACAATCACGCCAATGCCCAAAGGAATGCCCCAAGTGATCACACCGCCTGAGATCGAAGTGCGCAAAAACTCTGGATTGTAAGCAACCAGTAGGGTGAAACCGATGTAGATGAATAGCATTAAGACAGTCAAACTCCAGCTTAAGTTACGCTTTTTGGCGACCAGAGTTTTGAATTTGGGATTTTCAAGAATGCTCTTGACTTGAGCTTCGTTCATAACCTTTCTCCATGAAATAATTCGGCACTATGCCTACAGGTTATAATGAAAAAGAGATAATCATTTATCCCTATTATCAAACACTGAACTGTATTTGGAATAAAATATTTCAAAAATACCGCAAATAAATCAATGGCTTATCATGGAAATGGTGAAGTTATGATTCTTAACCAAACTCTCAAGTCATTGCAGATTTATTGTAAAGCAAACAGAACAAATGTTTCAATAACATTGCCATACTACCACAACAAAGTGAACAATGCTACACTTATTTTGTATAGACATTACAAAAATTTCCACTATTTTTAAAATAAATGGTAGTCATTAATTATAAGCAGCTTCGCAACGGTGATTTGATCAACACCAATACTGGTGCGACATCAAGAGAATAAGTTGTAATACAATTACATGACTTGGTAAAAATTATTTTTATATAAAGCACGCACAGGACTGTAAATTGTCCAAAAAAATTGCTATAATCTTTGTGATAATTTTCCCCTTAACCATTTAGCAAAAGGATGATCCCATGGCTATCGAACGTACTTTATCTATCATCAAGCCAGACGCAGTTGGCAAAAACCACATCGGCGAAATCGTTGCTCGCTTTGAAAAAGCTGGTCTTAAGCCAGTTGCGATGAAATACAAGCACCTAACTCAAGCAGAAGCAGAAGGTTTCTACGCTGAACACAAAGAGCGCGGCTTCTTCGCTGACCTAGTAGCTTTCATGACTTCAGGCCCAGTTGTGGTATCTGTACTAGAAGGTGAAAACGCAGTGCTTGCACACCGCGACATCCTAGGCGCAACCAACCCACAAGAAGCAGCTGCTGGCACTATCCGTGCAGATTTCGCAGTAAGCATCGACGAGAACGCGGCACATGGTTCTGACTCTGTAGCTTCAGCTGAGCGTGAAATCGCTTACTTCTTCGGTGCAGACGAGATCTTCCCACGCACTCGTTAATTTGTTATTTGTTGATCAAATTATAAATTACTAAAAATCCCTTGAGTAGTGATACTTAAGGGATTTTTTATTGCAAGAATAAGGGGTGAGAAAAACAGCTTGAATATCGCATCAAGCTGCTTTTGTTTTAATTAACGGTAAAATTTACGCGCGTTTTAGCACAGCCATCGCTACCGTTGCAATCAGGGCAGGGATGGCGATTGACCAGAAGTTCCATGCGTGCGGCAGATTCAATGACAACAAGAAACCTGTGATGATCGGACCTACGATCGCGCCGATGCGACTGACCGCCGATGCGCTACCGATACCTGTGGTACGGATATGTAGTGGATAAAACTGCGCAAGATAGCTGTACAGCAGAATCGATGTGCCGATGGTGGTTGCGCCTGCGACTGCGACTAGGCTATATAGGATAAATGGCGGTGAGTTGAACGCCAATGCCGAGATCGACAGTGCGGCTAGGGCGCACATGGTGACGATGACAGGCTTTAGGTGGAATTTATCTGCCAAGAAGCCGCCTGCGATCGCGCCGATCATCGCACCGATATTCAGCGCGAATAAGAATAGGATACTTGCGCCCAATGAGTAACCAGCTGATAGCATCAGCTTAGGTAGCCAACTTGACAGCGTATAAGTCATCAATAGGCACATAAAAAACGCCACCCAGAACATCAGCGTACCAAAGGCGCGACCTTCGGTGAACAGCTGCTTGAACGATGAGCTGCCTTGGCTTGCAGGCGGTGCGCTTGATTCTGCTAGGATTAGCAAAGCATCATCATTAACGGTCAGTGATGGCTCGACTTTTTTGATGATGTGGCGTGCAAGCCCTTGTTTGTTGTCCTTAACCAAATAGGTGAGTGACTCAGGCAAGAATTTCCAAATCAGCGGAAAGCCTGCCAATGGAATGCCTGCTAAGTAGAACATGATCTCCCAACCATAGTCTTTGACCAAGAATGAGCCAAGCAAAGCTGAGATGATACCGCCGACCGCATAGCCGCTGAACATGATCGAGACCATCGTGGCGCGTGATTTTTTCGGGGCGTATTCAGATGTCAGCGCGACTAGGTTTGGCATGACGCCGCCGATGCCTAAGCCTGCCAAGAAGCGCAAGATGGCAAATTCGGTCGGTGATGGCGCAAACGCACCTAAGAAAGTAAAGCCGCTAAAAAATGCCGTGCAGACCATGATGATTTTTTTGCGGCCGAATTTATCCGCAAGGCCACCAAAAATCATCGCACCAAACATCATGCCAACCAAGGCAGAACTTGCCAGCATCCCTGCTTGAACCGAAGTCAATGACCACTGTTCCATCAGTAGTGGTAGGGCGACACCATAGATGACCAAATCATAGCCATCAAAGATGATGACCAATAAGCACCAAAACAGAACTTGCCAATGAAAAGGCTGAAACCTTGCGTTGTCAATCACTTCATTGACATTGATGGTTTGAGACATACACTAAACTCCTTGTGTGGGTTTGTAGGCGGTTTGGTCATCAAACAGTGGAATGCACGAGTGCATTTCTTGGCTTGACAACCGTACAATAAACTGCTGACAAACGAATGCCTGCCAGCTAAAAAACCAGCAGAGCACAGCAAACATCCCTGTTGCTCCTGAAATAATATAACTTGGTATTGTACAGAGTTTAAAAATTTTGTAAATACAAAAAACGAAAATTTTTGACAAATTATTCAAATAAGCTTAATTGCTGGGCGTCATTCTGATCGCCGAAATTTGAAAAGGTCACGCCAACCAAGCGAATGGCAAGTGTGCGATCGACATCGCTGAATAATGCTGCGAGCCATTCATAGGCTTGCTCAGCGCTGCTGTAGGCTTGTTTTTGGCTGTGACTACGGGTGATTTGGGTGAAATTGGCGAATTTTAGCTTCAGTGTTACGGTGTGTGCGGTGAGTTTTCGCTCGGTTAAGATGGTAAAGGCATCATAGGTTTGCTTATGAATCGTGGATAAAATCACGGCGTCGTCTTGGGTATTTTCACCAAAGGTAATCTCAGTGCCGATGGATTTACGGATGCGTTCGGCATTGACGATACGCTCATCGATACCATGCGCGATGTCGTGATAATAGCGACCGCGCTTGTTGCCAAACATCTCAACAAGCTTTTCAAGTGGCATCATGCGAAGACTTCGCCCTGTATGAATGTCAATCTCGTGCAGGCGTGCACTACTAGTACGACCGATACCATGAAACCGCTCAATCGGTAGGCTGTCAATCAGTGCTTGGGCATGTTCAGGTGGAATGACGGTGATACCGTTGGGCTTGTTGATGTCTGATGCGATTTTGGCAAGCATTTTATTGTGCGAGACGCCAGCGGACGCGGTCAGACCTGTGGTGCGATGGATGTCTGCTCGCAAGCGTTCAGCAAGGGCGGTGGCTGAGCCAAAATCCTGCCAAACTGCACTGACATCCAAATAAGCTTCATCGAGTGAGACAGGCTCGACCAGTGGGGTGATGGCGTGCATCAAGGCTTGTACTTGGCGGCTGACAGTGCGATACACATCAAAACGCGGACGCACAAAGATGGCATGACGGCACAGCTGTCGCGCTTGGCTGCAGCGCATCGCCGAATGAATGCCAAATCGGCGTGCTTCATAACTGGCGGCAGCGACGACACCACGCCCATCAGGATCGCCGCCGACGATGACGGGCTTACCGCGCAGTGCTGGATTATCGCGCTGTTCGACACTAGCAAAGAATGCATCCATGTCGATGTGAATGATTTTTCGCATAAAACGCGCCATTAGCAAAAAGCGTATCATAATCGATACGCTTGATGAGAAATGGGATTAAAAATGTGCTTCTAAGCCGACATAAGGACCTTTGAACTCCGCCTTGTATGGAGTTTGCTCACCAAAGATGCTGCCTAAATACTTAACTTTGGTTTCGTCATAATCAACTGACAAGATACGATAGCCACCTTTTAGACCTAGGTCAAATACTGGAGTTTTGATAAAGTCATATTTCACTTCAGCTTGCGCATCAGTGGCTTTGACATTACTGCCCACGCCCACGCCCAGTTCGGCTTTGGCAGACAGGCCAGTGAATGGCAATTTTGCGCCCACAGATGCATATGCCATCGGCATGGTTTTATCCAAATCCATCGTGCTGCCGCCTGCGTATTTAACATCACCTGAGATGCGCTTTGCACCCAAGCCGACATCTAGGCTCACCACATTGTCCAGCAGTTCATAATAAGCGATGGCGTCAGTACTGGTAAAATCAATCTCATTACTACTGGTCAAAGTCGGCTCAGTGCTGTTCAATGACGCATAGCGCACGCGGACATTTGGCACAAGTGGCACGCCATGCTCAAAGCTTGCCGATGCCATAAAGTTGCCTTTGTCATCGAAATTGCGATCTTTGCCATCATCGGTGATGTCAGCAGAAGTGTGCCAATAGTTACCATCGACATATAGGCCGTACAAGGTATCAGCATGGGCGGTGGTCGCAGCAGTGGCTAGGATTAGGCTTGATAATAGTAGTTTTTTCATAATTTATATCTTTAAAAGTTATTAAAAAAATCATTTTGAAAAGCTGATCTGTAAACCATCTGTAAGCTGAAAAAGTGCCAAAAATCACCATTAGCTTGCAAACAGCTTCACAGACATTATGCCAAAGTTGCACCCACTGGCATGGTGTCAGGTAGGGTAATGACGGTCAGATTACCGTCTTTTTCTGCGGACAAGATCATGCCTTCAGAGATGCCAAATTTCATCTTACGCGGTGCAAGGTTGGTCACACAGACGACTTTTTTGCCTGTCAGCTCTTCAGGTTTATAAAACTTAGCAATACCGCTAAAGACATTGCGCGTCTTGTCTTCGCCGACATCTAGAGTGAATTGCAAAAGCTTATCCGCACCTTCGACAGAGTTGCACTCGATAACATGAGCAACTTTCATGGTCACTTTGGCAAAGTCATCAATACCGATGCACTCGCCATCGGTGGCGTCTTTTTTGGTTTTATCGGCTTTTTTATCGGTCTTTTGAGCTGATTTATCGGCGGCTTTGGTATCCAGTGACTCTTTAGAATTACTCACCATCGCATCAATTTTGTCTTTCTCAACGCGGCTCATCAGTGGGCTAAAGGCATTGATGCTATGACCAACAAGATTGGTGTGACGCGTATCAAAAGCAAGG
The DNA here is from genome assembly GCF_024296965.1 of Moraxella sp. FZLJ2109. Lineage (NCBI taxonomy): Bacteria > Pseudomonadati > Pseudomonadota > Gammaproteobacteria > Moraxellales > Moraxellaceae > Moraxella > Moraxella sp. FZLJ2109. The sequence continues at coordinate 204,490 of NZ_CP101112.1, read as the reverse complement.
CTATCGACATTCAAGAAAGTGCGTGCATTTTCTGACAAAACAGGCAAAATCGGCGCAAGATAAATCACAAGTTTGTGGAAAATATTCAGCGCAACGCTGCATACTGCCTGTACTTCATCGCTCTTGCCTTCTTTGTTCAATGCCCACGGCTTGTGTAGATCGATGTATTCGTTCGCCTTATCCGCGCACGCCATGATCAGTCGCGTAGCACGGCCAAATTCACGCGCTTCATAAGCTTTGGCAATCTCATCACCAGCGTCAATGATTTCTTGCACCAAGGCAGGTTCGGCAAGGCTGTCAGCAAGTTTACCGCCATTGTTCTTGTGGATAAAGCCTGCACAGCGACTGGCGATATTCACTACTTTACCGACCAAGTCCGAATTGACTTTTTGCATAAAGTCATCAAGATCAAGGTTAAGATCTTCGACACTTGCTGATAATTTACTTGCAAAATAATAGCGCAAATATTCAGGATTCAGATGCTCAAGATAAGTTTCTGCTTTGATAAAAGTACCGCGCGATTTACTCATCTTCTCGCCATTAACGGTCAAAAAGCCGTGCGCATTGATCGCGGTTGGTGTGCGCAGTCCTGCACCTTCTAGCATCGCCGGCCAAAACAGCGCGTGGAAATAGACGATGTCTTTGCCGATGAAATGATACAGTTCGGTTGTGCTGTCCTTTTTCCAGTATTCATCAAAATCAAGCCCTGTGCGATCGCACAGATTTTTAAAGCTTGCCATATAGCCCACAGGTGCATCTAGCCACACATAAAAATATTTATCAGGCTCACCAGCTGGGGTGTTTGGAATTTTAAAGCCAAAATATGGCGCATCACGGCTGATGTCCCATGGTGCAAGACCTGCGTCAAACCATTCAGACAGCTTGTTATAAATCGCTGATTGCAAGCGATTGTCGCCTTTTGTCCATGATTTTAGAAAATCTTCAAACTTTGGCAAATCAAAGAAATAGTGCTTGGATGATTTGACCACTGGCGTTGAATTGCTGAGAGTTGAATACGGGTTCTTCAGCTCAGTGGCGTTATAGGTGCTTGAGCAGACTTCGCAGTTATCGCCGTATTGGTCTTTGGCGCCGCATTCAGGGCATTCGCCTTTGACGAAGCGGTCGGCTAGGAATAGGCCTTTTTCGGTGTCGAATAATTGCTCAACATCTTTGGTAAAGATATAGCCGCCTTGCTCAAGCTTGGTATAAATCTCTTGGGAAAACTGCTCGTTCTCTGGGCTGTGCGTCGAGTAATAATTATCAAAACCGATATGAAAGCCTGCAAAGTCCTTTTCGTGCGATGCTTTGACAGTGGCGATTTGTTCTTCGGGGGTGATGCCGTTGGCTTCAGCCTTTAGCATGATGGCAGTGCCGTGCGCATCATCGGCGCAGACATAGGTGACGGTATGACCCATGGCTTTCATGGCTCGCACCCAAATGTCGGTTTGGATGTATTCGACCAAATGCCCTAAGTGAATCGGGCCATTGGCATAAGGCAAGGCACTGGTAACAAGAATTTTGCGATTGGCGCTCATGAATTTACCCCAAAAATTATTCGAATGAAAATCTGTCTATCATACCGTAAATCGGTAGAAAAATCATCTAAAATTCGTTGGTATGGTTGCTTGTTAATCATTTGGTTTAAGACACAGTCGCCATAGGGCAAGCAGGCTCATGATGAGCATGACAGCAAATAAATAAAACAGCTTGGGTGCGATGAGCTGGGTAGGGACACCCATTTGATTGAGCTGTACAAACATCTGAATGCCCTGTGTGCTCGGCAGAAGCTCGGCAAAACTGACAAGCCACTTTGGCATAGCAACAAAAGGATAAGCAAGCCCTGATAACAAAAACAGTGGCACAGATGAAAAAATCAACAGTTGCCCAACTCGCTCAGAGCGATCAAAAAATGATGACAATGCTGATGCGATGGCAATGACAGCACCAACAAAAATCGGTGTCGCAAGCACCATGCCCCAAAAATTGCCACCACGGGGATAGTCCTGCTGCCAAAACACAAAGCCATACAGATACCAGCTGGATAAAGTGCCAATCATTCCTGCTACGAGATATACAGAGATGAGTTGGCTGATGCGTAGTCTCCGATGTGTTTGTTGAAAACCGCAAATAAGCATACCGACACCAAGTAGTAGCGTCTGATGAACAATCAAAGGGGCTATGGCAGGAAAAACATAACTGCCATACCCGCTTGTGGTATTAAATAGCGGCTGTTTGTGTACAAGTGTCGGCAGCTGTAGATGGCTGATTTGAGTAAATTTAGCCATCTCGTCAAAAAGTACCTGTTCAAGCGAGCTGATCAGACCTGTGCTTACTGTCTGTGTTCTAAGTAAATAAGCCCCACTCAGATACAGTCCGATGCCGCCGGTTTCACCATGATGGATACTTTGGCTGAGTGTCTTTGGTAGGTATAAAATCCCTTCAGCGTGCATATTTCGTACTTGTTTTAGCGCTTGGGGTAGGCTGTTTGTGATGTCAATGACTTCAATATTTGGGCTGTGTGATGTGGTGCGGATGATGGTGTGGCTCAGTGCGCTTTGTTCTTCATCGACGATGATTAGGGGGAGCGCCTGTGCATGCTGAGCATGATAAGCGGTGGGATAAAAAATGCCATAAAAGCCGATTGAGAGTACCATCGTCAATAAAATAGAGCGGTTTTTTAGTATTGCAAGAAAAGTTGCGATGCAGTCTTGAAATAGCGTCAAAAATGCTTGCTTCATGATGATGTGCCTGTATCGGTGACTAGATTGTTGGCAATTTTGCGCACCAGCATCAAGCAGATGCCGCCAAAGAGAATGACAAATAGCAGTAAGATGAGTAAATTTGGCAACATAGACTGCCAAGGACTACCAATGATCCAACTTTGGGTTTGAAGCTTGGCAAAGCTAGTAAATGGAATGATATTTGACCAAAACTGCGTAAATATCGGCGCATTATTGAGCGGTAATGACACACCGGCAAAGCTCATCGATGAGCCGCCATAGACCGCGAGCAGCCCAAAGCTTTTGTTCGCATCACGAACAACTAGAGCAACCATAGCACCAAACAGTGCATAAGCACCATAAAATAGCACCTGCGCCATCATCAACCACAGTGCGCTACCTGCGATGGCATATTGGCGCACCCAAATCATCCAAGTAAGCCAAATTGCCGCCCACAGGATGATCACTAGCGTGTAAAGACTTATTTTACCAAGTAAAGCGGCAATGGGTGAATCCTTGAGCCAATCGCTAGCTGTGCCATCGGCAAATTCAATGCCTATGGCATACGCCACCAAACAGCTTAAGAGTAGATGCAATACTGCTGCCACCACAAACGGCGATAAAAATAGCTCATAACTTAGCGTGGGGTTGAATAAAATTGTCACCTTGACAGTGGGTAATGCCAAATGCAACGACGGTAGGGTGTTTACCAAATACGACTCACTTAAAAACGACTCTACACCTGATAGTGCTGCGGATGACATCGCTGATGCGCTACCACTGCCCATGCTGTATAAGGCTTGATTGTACACCAAAAGCAGTCCAGGATCGTCGGCATTGACCAAACGAGTCTCAGCATTTTTTGGGATATATAGATAGCCGCCGATGTCAAGTGTGTTGATGGCACGCTCGGCATCTTGTGGATTTTGGCTGACTGCGACGACATCCAGCGATTGCTGATGGCTGATATGGCGGATGATATGGTGGCTTAGCTCACTTTGATCACGATCGATGACCATGATGGGTAGATGTTCGGCTTTGGTATGGATGAACATACTTCCAAACAGCACAATCACCAATAGTGGTATGCCAAATAGCACAAACAAATCCCAACGGCTATCAGAGACTTTGCGCACTTCACGAAAAAAGCTGTCACAAAATCCTGTCAAAAATCGAGAAAATGCGGATGGCTTGGGTGAGTATCTCATAAAAAAGCTAAATGGCGACCATGATGTTGATGTACTTGATTCTAATGATTTAGTCGAATATCAAAAATGACACTCATGCCTGTGATTAGTCCATCGATTGGCGTGGTTGGTGTGAGTGTCACTTCAAAACTTCTGATGTCATAACCGCCGGTTTGCTTGTTGCTTTTGATGGTAGCAAACTCTCCTTCAGCGCCGATATGACTGATGCGAAAATCGACTTTTTTATCCAGCGCAGGGATATATCCCGTCAGAGTGTCGGCACTACGGATGCTTGGTAAGTAGTCTTCACGCACGCTTAGCAGCACATGTTCGCTTGGGTGAATCATGCTAATCACAGGGACGGCGATGGCGACAAGCTCGCTTGGTTTGGCATAGATTTTATTGATCGTACCATCAATTGGGGCGATGAGCGTTGTCTCTGCATCGAGCGCTTGTGCTTCGGCGACGGCGGCCTTGGCGATTTGCACCTGCGCATCGGCACTGGATTTGACTTCATCGCTACGACCATGTTTTGCCTTGAGATACTGCTGGTGTGCAGCTTCACTCATCTCAGCCGATGATGTCTTGGCTGCCATCATCTCATCACGACGCTGACGACTGATGACGCCTTGTTGATACAGGTATTCTCCCCGATTGGCAGTTTCGTGAGCGAGCTTGGCTTGGGCTTGCAGGCTTTGCCAATTGGCATATAGACTATCGGTATTTTCTTGGCGAGTGCCACGCATGGTTGCTTGCTGTGCTGCGAGTGCAGATTGTAAGGCGGCATCAGCCTGTTGTTTTTTGGCTTCGATTTCTGGACTAATGAGCTTGGCTAGTATTTCGCCTTTTTTTACCATTTGTCCTTCTTTGACATAGATGGCATCGATGCGACTTGGTAGTTTGGTGCTTAGGTTGACGGTTTCACCATCAACTTCCCCCTGCAAGGTGATGATGTCATCGCCCACGAGTTTGTTTTTGGTTTTGGCGATAAACCCATTAGATTCATTGGCTGGGCGTGGTGCAGTGCTAGTATCTTCATAGCTTTTTAGCAGTCCATAAGCAATGAGTAGTAGTAGCGATGCGATCAAGACTGCCACTAATAAAATCACGATGGGTTTTTTGTTTCGTTTTTTATAAGTGGCATCAGCTGCTTGCGTTTCGCTACGCTCGGTGATTTGGGTTTCGTCTGTCTGCTTTGAAGGTTTGAGTGTTTTGGTCATGGCGATAGTGTATGATAATTATATAGTGTATGATAATTATATAGTGTATGATAATTATAAGGTGATGACATCGGCCCGATGTAGATAGTGGCTAAACTGATCAAGCTCGCCTGTGTGATGAAGTAAATTTGCTAATGCCATCACATAGCGATAAGCATTCGTCGCCATCTCGCTTTCAACTTGTTGTAATCGAGTCTCGGCATCGACGACATCAGCGACAGTACCAAATCCTTCTTTAAAAGCAAGTCTTTGGATGCGCAGATTTTCGATGGCTGCGGATTTATTTTGTGCAAGTAGCGACTGTGTGCGCTGCGCATGTTGCAGCTCTAGATAGGATAGGTGCATGGCACTTGTTAAGTCGGTCGTTGCTTGTGTGGCGCTTAAGGCAGCGGCTTGTGCTTGCAGGTTAGCTGCTTGAATTTTGGCATCACGATCAAGCCCAGAGTATAGCGTGTAATTGGCAGCAATACCGACGAACCAGTCACCGTCATCAGGTGTGTATTCACCTAAGGCGAACACTTTGGGTTTTTTGGCGGATTTTGCCAAACCGACACGCTCATTGGCAAGCTCGATATCTTTGGCAAGTTTTTGACTGGTGGGCGCATTGGTGTTGAGCTTATTTACCAAGCTATCCCAATTTGGCTGCAAGGTGTGATTGATAAATAATGGCGTCGTAAGTGTGCTGATGTGCTGACTGTTTAATAAGCTTTGTAATTGAAACAGGCTTTGTTCATAAGTTAGAGTGCTATTTTGGTACAGCTGCTGAGCGTGATTGCGTGCCACTTCAAATTGCATCCGTTGACCACGACTGATAAAACCCACTCGCTCAAGTTGATGTGCATTATTGACATGAAGTTGCATCGCATCATATTGTGCTTTTGCGCTGTGCTGTAATGCTTGTTGTAATTTTGCACCAAAATATAAGCGAATCAGATTGAGTCGCTCAAGCGAAATCTGCTCAAGTTCAGACAATGATTGACGCTGCACACCAAGTTTGGCGATTTGTTGACTGCTACGAATCGCACCACCTGTATAGATTGGCATGGTGACAGCGATACTTGGTGTGAATGAGCTGTCTTTTGCATCAAGATGTACTTCGTTTGGTAGGCGAGAGATGGCACGATTTAGTAGTGTATGTGTTGTCGTATTGACAATTTCTGCATTGATGGCGTCCGGACCCAGATTGCCAAGATTGGCACTTTGTTGATCAAGCTGCTGACCAACATCTTGAGCCAGCTGATTTTTGAGTGCTTGCGTTGAGATATCAGCGGTCTGATGATAGCTAAGCGCTCGCATATTAAGCGATACCGTCGGCCTGCCCAAACCCTGCACGGCTTTGGCTTCTTGTTCGCTAGCTTGGCTAAGCAATGCCGATGCCTGTACACGATTTGACTGTGTGAGCAGGTCGGATTCAGCCTGCTCAAAGCTATAACTGTACGCTGTTGTCGATAGGCTTGCAATGCCAATTAGGACACCAATAAATTGTGCACAAAGTTGCATAACTCTCACCACTTGAATAAAATTTCAATACAGACAATAAGAATAATCTAATCCAAGATGCGTAAGGTTGCACCTTTGCTTGATGGCTCGTTGTCGGTAGCGTCATCAGATGCACTATCTGCTTGCTCGGCTTGATAGCCGTCATATTCTGCTGGGTCAAAAAATGCCCCGTGTTCAGGGTCTTCTTTGGCATAAATACCCATCAAAGCAGGCATTGGAATCCACAGCTCTTGTGAGACGCCACCAAAGCGCGCCGAGAAGCTGATGGCATCGTTATCAATCAGTAGATTGTGCGTGGCTTGATAGCTCATGGCAAGCACTAAGCGGCCATCTTGCGCGTATTGTAGCGGTGCGACGACATCAGGGTGCGTGGCATCAATCATGATATAGGCAGTGAACTCGTTGTCTTCTAGCCATTCGTGGAAGGCACGGATAAGATAAGGGCGTTTTGGGCTTGGGGTAGTCATGGGAAATCCTTGTATTGTAAACTATTTTTAAAACTTGGTCGTTCAAAAAGGCGAGTTTGATAATCTAATAAAGGGCGGCATAGGTGATTTGGTAGCATAATCCCCATTTGTGGTAATCGCCACAGCAGCGGTGCAAGAATCACATCGCACCAGCCGAACTCATCAGACATAAAAAACGCCGTCCGCCCAAAAATCGGCGATAGGGTAATCAGCGAATCTGACAGGCGTTTTTTGGCAAGTTGTGCATCATCTTGGCTGTAGCTGTCAGGGTGGGTAAGCAGGGTGTAGGCGTCTTTAAGCCAATCTTGCTGTAGCCGCCAAGCCAGTAGCCGAATCTGTGCGCGCTCTTTTGGGGTGGCAGGCAGTAGGCGTGGAAACTGATGGCGCTCTTCTAGATATTCAAAGATGACATTGATCTCATACAGCGCGACATCGCGATTGGCAAGCACGGGCAGGGTGTGATAAGGGTTAAGCTCAATCAGTTCTTCGGGCCGCTCATCATCGATCAGCTCAAGCGTGTAGTTAAGATGCTTTTCTTCTAGCAATAGACGCACCAAATGGCTATTGAGCCCTTGGTCGGCATAGAGCACGAACTGTGTTGGTGGTAATTGCGAAAGATTGGTCATTGGCTATCGATGTTAAAATTTTGTCTTAGTTTATCAAAATTTAGGGGGAATGTGTGAAATTTTCAAGTCGGATAATCATTTATCAATAAAAAAAGACCGATTGCAATCAATCGGTCTTGGGGTGTCAAAGTGTCTTATTTGACATCTTTCCAGAATTCTTTGTTCAGTAGATATACTGGAATCAAAAGAATTAATAGGAATAGAATGACGAATGCACCGTAGATTTTGCGATCGTGGCGGACAGGCTCAGCCATCCATGCCATGAAGTTCACAAGATCACCAACGCGTGCTTCGTATTCTTCTTTACCAAGCTGCTCTTGTAGGTTATGCAGAACATGTGGCATTGCAGCGTTTGCTAGTACCAAGTTGTTCGCACCCCAAGGACGGCTTGGGTCTTCATAGAAGCTTAGTAGGTAAGTATATACCCAGTCATCACCACGCAGACGCGTTTCTAGTGATAGATCTGGTGGCGGTGCACCGAACCAGCTGGCTTGTAGTTCAGGATCAATGCCTGCAGTGATGTGATCACCGATGGCATTAGATGTCACCATCAAATACTTCTCAACCAACTCAGGTGGAATCTCAAGGTCTTGAGCCAGACGCGAGTGGCGGACATACTGTGCGGTATGGCAACCAACACAGTAGTTCATGAACATTGCCGCACCGCGTTGTAGCGAGCCTTTGTTGGTCAGGTCAATCGGTGCTGTGCTGCACTGAAGTGTCGTCACTGTGCCGTCAGCTTCAGTATAAGTACCACAGCCTGCACCACCTGCAGCCATTGCGCTTGGGCTTGCCATTACGGCAGCGGTCGCAAGAGCGGCACCTGCACCAAATTTGGCTAGAGTTTTAAAAGCTTTCATTAGTGACCTCCGGTAACACGCTCAGGTGGTTGTTTGCATTTTTCAATTGATGTGTAGAACGGCATCAATAGGAAGTACAAGAAGTAAAGTACAGTACAGATACGACCAACGATCGTCGCTGTTGGGCTAGCAGCTGTACCACCTAGGTAGCCTAGGATAATGAAGCTGATTACGAAAATCACCAAAGCGATTTTTGATAGAATGCCCTTGTAGCGGATAGAGCGTACAGGTGAACGATCTAGCCATGGTAGTACGAACAATACAGCAATCGCAGCACCCATCGCGATAACACCACCTAGCTTGTGCGGTACAGCACGAAGGATTGCGTAGAATGGCATATAGTACCAAACTGGTGCAATGTGTGGTGGAGTTTTTAGACCGTTAGCAACTTCGAAGTTTGGTTTTTCTAGGAAGTAGCCGCCACCTTCTGGTACGAAGAATACCACAGCGAAGAAACAGATGAAGAATACCACGATACCAACCATGTCATGCACGGTGTAGTATGGGTGGAAAGGTACGCCATCTAGTGGTACGCCGTTTTTGTCTTTTAGTTTCTTGATGTCGATACCGTCTGGGTTGTTCGAGCCGACATGGTGCAGTGCCACCAAGTGCATGAATACTAAACCAACCAAAACCAGTGGAATCGCGATCACATGCAGAGCGAAGAAACGGTTCAAAGTGATGCCAGAGATCAGGTAGTCACCACGCACCCACTCAGCCAGACCATCACCGATGAATGGAATCGCAGCAGGTAGGTTCAAAATAACCTGTGCGCCCCAGTATGACATATTACCCCAAGGTAGCAGGTAACCGAAGAAGCCTTCTGCCATCAAGCACAGATAGATGCCCATACCGATCAGCCATACAAGCTCGCGTGGTTTCTTATAAGAACCATATAGTAAACCACGGAACATATGCAGATAGACGACAATGAAGAATGCTGATGCGCCAGTTGAGTGCATATAACGGATCAGCCAGCCGCCTTTCACGTCACGCATGATGTATTCTAGCGATGCAAATGCACCTTCAGCACTTGGGTTGAACATCATGGTCAGCCAAATACCAGTCACCAATTGGTTCACTAGTACGACCATTGACAATACGCCGAAGAAGTACCAAAAGTTAAAGTTTTTTGGCGCATAGTACTTCGACATATGATATTCATAAGTCTCAGTCGCAGGGTAGCGTGCATCTACCCAGCTCATAAATTTCTTAGCAACGCTCATGATTATGCCTCCCCGACGGTCAAGATGGTGCCATCAACGCTATAGATAGGCACTGGTAGGTTGGCAGGAGCAGGAACGCCACTATAAACACGACCCGCCAAATCGTACAATGAACCGTGGCAAGGGCAGAAGAAACCACCGTACCAGTCTGCGCCGCCTAGGTCGGCAGCGCCGACTTCAGGACGGAATGTTGGTGCGCAGCCCAAATGCGTACAAACGCCTTCTACCACCAATAGATTCGGGGTAATTGAACGCGTGTCGTTTTTGCAGTTGTCTGGTTGAACAGATTGCTCTGAATTTGGATCGCTCAGTTTTGGGGCTACCTTAGCAAGGTTGGCAACCATTTCATCAGTACGCTTGACGACGAAAATTGGCTTACCGCGATACTTAACAGTGATCATTTGTCCATTTTCGATGCCTGAGATGTCTTGAACGACAGCAGCACCAGCAGCTTCAGCTTTGGCGCTTGGGTACCAAGAACGAACAAAAGGGGTGGCGATCGCGCCAACACCAGCTGCACCGACGGCAGCAGTGGTCGCGATCAGGACTCTACGGCGCTTAACATTCACGCCTTCGGCATGGCTCATTAAATCTTCCTCCAGAATAAAGAATGGGAATATCCCATACTGGGTGTGTGGTTATGATAAAACACTTTTATCAGAATTTCCACAATTGCTGTGCCTATTTTTACAAATATGACTATTTTAAGCTATTTTTGTAATAAAATAAATTCTTCTATTGCTAAGATATGCAAAAAAGTCGCAAAAATTTTCAGGATTTTACAAAAAATTGTGATAATTTTAGTTATTTATGAATAATAGTATAATTATATTAAAATTATCGGATTTTTTGGCAAATTTTTCTCTCTCATCTGTTACGATATTTTCGTGAATATTACTTATTTATACGCAGGATTGATTGCTAAATTTTGGAATGATTATTTAAAAATTGTCAATAATAAGGTTGTAATTTGCTAATATTATTAAACTATTTTATCCATATCAAATTAATAAACGATTTTCAACTATTATAAATTTATTTTATTATAAATAATTAAATAAAAGTGTAAGATAATAAAAAACTCCCGATAAAAATCGAGAGTTTTTGTAAAGCGAAATCGAGAAATTAACGCTTTGAGAATTGTGGGCGACGACGCGCTTTGCGCAGACCCAATTTTTTACGCTCAACTTCACGAGCGTCACGGGTAACGAAGCCAGCTGCTTTTAGTGCAGGCTTGTAGCTTTCGTCTTGTTCGATCAAAGCGCGAGTGATACCGTGACGGATAGCACCTGCTTGACCATTGATACCGCCACCAACAACAGTGATGTATAGATCAACGCTGTTTGCTAGGTCTAGTAGCTCTAGTGGCTGACGAACAACCATGCGAGAAGTTTCGCGGCCGAAGTATTCGTCTAGAGTTTTACCGTTTACAACGATGTTACCTGTGCCTTTAGACAAGAAGACACGAGCGGTAGAAGTCTTGCGGCGACCAGTGCCGTAATTGCGTTCCATAATGTCTCCTTAGATGTCTAGTACTTTAGGTTGCTGAGCTGCGTGTGGGTGTTCAGTACCCGCATACAGTTTTAGCTTTTTGATCATCGCATAGCCCAAAGGACCTTTTGGAAGCATGCCTTTAACAGCTTTGTGCAACACATCTTCAGGCTTGTGAGCAAGAAGTTTAGTGAAGTTAGTCTCTTTGATGCCGCCTGGATAACCAGTGTGACGGTAGTATTTTTTGTCCTGAGCTTTCTTGCCAGTTACAGCAATTTTGTCAGCATTGATAACAACGATGTAATCGCCAGTATCAACATGTGGAGTGTACGATGGCTTGTGTTTGCCACGCAGACGAGAAGCAATCTCAGAAGCTAGACGACCTAGAGTTTTGCCTTCAGCGTCCACGACATACCAGTCATGTACAACTTCAGCGGGTTTGGCACTGATAGTAGTAGTCATAAAAAACCTATTTAGTTGAGTTTGAGAGTAATACAAATAAAAAATCTCAAGCCAAAGCTTGATTTTATTTGTCTTTGAGTTGGGGAAACGAAGGGCTCTCAAGAAACAGCGGTTATTTTACCAAATTTTTCAGGCAAAAAGCAAGTGCCATTTAAGTGAATAACACAATTTTTGTTGCGTTTTTGTGCATTTCCCCCAAAATTTTCAGTCGTCTTTGTCATCATCTTTATCATCGCCGTCACCAGGGATGATGGCTTTGCCAACGGCGACTGTGCCTTTGACCACGCCTTTGGTGGTTTTGTAGGCGATTTTGGCAGGGACGGTAACAACTTTATGCACGCACGCGCTTAATAAAAATGCGCTGCAAATTAGGGTAATAAAAGCAAATGGTTTCATGATATTTCTTCGCTTAAGTCTTCGTGTAAGGTTAATAAATATGCATATGCTTGACCGATTTTGGTGGATTTTTCAACCGATAATTTTGCCAGTGTCTCGGCGGTTAATACCGTCTCAATTTCACGATCTGATTCAAAATAAATTAAGCTATTTTTATGTAATAATTGATGGGTGAATAATAAATCGATGATGGCTTGCCATAAGTTTTTTGCATAGGGCGGGTCGATGAAAATCACATCAAATGCTTGGCTCAGCGTCGGTAAAATTGCCAAGCAATCGCCTGATTTGATTGTGGTTTGTGCATCGATTTTTAAAAGCTCAGCATTGTCTGCTAATAGCTTTGCTTGTGCGCTGTTGTACTCGATTAGCACCGCTGAGCTTGCACCGCGTGATATGCTTTCAAAGCCAAGCACGCCACTGCCAGCACAGACATCAAGCACGCTTGCGTCATTCAAATCACCCATCAGCCAATTAAACAAAGTCTCACGCAGGCGATCAGGCGTGGGACGCAAACCATCAGCATCAATAAAGCTGATCAGTCGGCGTTTGTGCAAGCCGCCAATGATGCGCACTTGGTTGGTCGTGCGAGCAGCTTGGTTGGGTTTGGATTTTTGTTTTTTTTGCATGAATTGGTTTAATAATTTAAAAGAAAATCAATTTATGAACATATCTCACGAATAATCGCTGCATTCATCGCATCGTCAAATGATAAATCGGGCGCATTGCAATCGACCGTAATGCCAAGCGGATAGGTAGCAGTTCGGCGTTCAAAAAAGTATAAAGTCGCTGACTTATTGCCATCTGCACCTGTGCTGATACTAGCTTTATCCAAGACGACAAACTGAAAAACTTGTGGCTTGGCATATGACCACGGGCGAAACCAGCTGGTTTTTGGAACTTTGGCGACGACGACACTCTCGGCAGGTAGTTTGGCGATGGTATTATCCGCCCAAGTGTATTCATGATAAATCTGAAAGCCAAGCACGCCAACGCCTGCTGCGACAGGGACGAGCCATTTTGGGGCTTTTTTACAAAACATCCGAATCGGCAGTACCAGACCCGCCATCAAAAAAGCGGCAAAAATCGTCGCAATCAATTCCCAAAACATCATGACAAACCATCCTTAATATTGTCAATTACAGCAAATCATCGCTTAAAATTACCAAAAATCCAACAAATCGCGCGCAGTCTCTTCAACTTGTCAATCTACACGACTTGCTCATTATAGACAAGCTTTGGTTAAATTGCTAGAAATGTTTTTGAAAACTTAGCAGATGTATCATTTCGTTTACAAAAACTCTCAAAATCGCGAAAACACGGCATTTTGCATAAATTTGACATACGAAATTTACAAAACTATGCTAAAATTACCGCCATTTATCTGACACGAAAAATGACATTCACTCATGCTTGCAAGCTTTTGGCAGACGCTCACCGAACATCCTGAATTTATCGCCATGCTCACAATTCCGCCCGTAACGGCTTTTGTGACTTGGGCGCATGTGTGGATGGCACTTGAGATGTTGTTTTATCCGATTCGCTTTTGGGGCATTCGTGTGGCAGGTATGCCATTTGGATTAAAGGGCTTGGGTTGGCAAGGCATTGTCCCTGCTAAGGCGGGCAAGATCTCAGGCGTGATCGTTGATCAAACCTTGTCCAAATTAGGCTCGCTCGATGAATTTTTTCAGGCGATGGAACCTGAAGAGATGGCGGATTTTATCACCGATACGGTGGATAAAAATCTGGAGAGTCTGATTGATGAGATTATGCTTGAGCGATCGTATGCACTGTGGACGCATATGCCTTATGCCATTCGCCGCCGTATCTATGCGCACGCACACGCCAAGCTGCCTGAGATCATGAAATCATTGGTGCTAGATCTGACTTATAATGTCGAAGAACTGGTCGATATGCGCTCGATGATCGTTACTAAAATGGAAAATGATCGCAAGCTGATGGTTGATATGTTCTTGCGTGTGGGTAAAAAAGAAATTAATTTCATCTGGAAAATCAGCGCGCTGATCGGCTTTGGTTTTGGCATTGTGCAGATGGTGCTGTTTTATTTCATTCCAGAGCATTGGACAGTACCGTTTTTTGCGATGATTTGGGGTGCGCTGACCAACTGGATCGCCATTTGGATGGTGTTTAACCCTGTTGAACCGCGCACCGTGCCTTTTATTCGCCTGTTTCGTTATGAGCATCATGGTGATGATAAAAAAATCATCTGGATGCTGCCACATTGGCATAAATACAGCTGGCAGGGCGGTTTTATGAAGCGTCAAGATGAAGTCTCAAGCGTGTTTGCTGAGATTGTCGTCAATGAACTGGTGACGCTTGAGAACATCATGCAAGAGATGATGTATGGCGCGCGTGCTGAGAAAACTCGTGAACTGATGAAATCGCATCTGTATGAAATGCTTGAATCGCCTGTGGTGGCAACGACACTAAAAATGGGCATGGATGAGCGCAGTATTGATGATTTTAAAGATCGGATTTTGGATAAATCCATCGATGCAACCATGGTACCGATTCGTGATCCTAAGCTTAATACTTCGCGCGCGAGCAAGATTTTTGGCTTGTTTGAAGGGCGGATTCGTGCCCTAACCCCAAAAGAATTTCAAAATCTATTAAGACCAGCTTTTCAAGAAGATGAGATTACCTTGATTGTATTGGGTGGTATTACAGGCTTTTTGGCAGGCTGGTTGCATTTGATTGCGGTATTTTATTGAGTTAAATTTGTTAAATTTTAATTAAATTGTACGACTTATATTGATAAATTTTATTCAAAATTTGTCTGTTAAAATATAAGTTAAAAATAGCAAGTTAAGATAAAAAATCACATTTTTTCAATGACTTGTACTTATAAATCTACTGATATTTTTTATCAAAATCTACAAAAAACTGACAGCATTTGCGCATCTACGCATTGCACGCATAAATTGACGCATAACATGAGTGATAGACCATGCTAATTACAGAACTTGGATATTTTTCGCTTTTGCTCGCCTTTGTGCTGGCGATTTTGCAGGCAGTGCTGCCTGCCATTGGCGTGATACGACATCAAGTACAATGGCAGCGATTGGCGCCAAGCCTTGCTACAGCGCAGTTTTTGGCGATGGCGGTGTCGTTTTTGGCATTGATTGCAGGCTTTTTGTACAATGATTTTAGCCTTGTCTATGTCGCTAAGCATTCAAACAGTCTGTTGCCTTGGTATTATAAGCTATCTGCAACTTGGGGCGGTCATGAAGGCTCGCTGCTGTTGTGGATGACGATTTTGGCGACTTGGTGTATGTTGGTTGCGGTATTTAGCCGTGGCTTGCCGCTTGATATGCGTGCGCGCGTGCTGTCTATCCTAGGCGCGGTGCAGGTGATGATGCTTGCGATGATGATTTTTACTTCATCGCCTTATGTGCGCGTACTGCCGAATTTGCCTGTCGATGGTGCGGATCTAAATCCATTGCTCCAAGATCCCGGTTTAATTTTCCATCCGCCGATGCTGTACATGGGCTATGTTGGCTTGGCGGTGCCGTTTGCTTTTTGTATGGCGGCGCTGTGGGCGGGGCGACTGGATGCGGTGTGGACGCGCTGGAGTCGTCCTTGGACGCTGACGGCGTGGGCGTTTTTGACTTTGGGTATCGCACTGGGTTCTTGGTGGGCGTATTATGAGCTTGGCTGGGGCGGCTGGTGGTTCTGGGATCCGGTTGAGAATGCGTCATTGATGCCGTGGCTGGCTTCGACTGCGCTGATTCACTCGCTTGCCGTGACCGAAAAACGCGGCGTGTTCAAGGCGTGGACGATGATGCTTGCGATTTTCTCATTTGCGCTAAGCCTGCTCGGCACTTTCCTTGTGCGCTCAGGCGTGATCACATCGGTGCATTCATTCGCTGCCGACCCGACGCGTGGTCTTGCGGTGCTTGCGATTTTGGCAATTGTCATTGGCTTTGGTTTGTTGATGTTCGCGCTGCGTGGTTGGAAGCTGACCGTTGAGAGTAGTTATAAGCTAAAATCTCGTGAAACCGTGCTTGTCATCAATAACCTAATTCTACTGGTGGCAACCTTGGTGGTGCTACTTGGTACGCTGTATCCGATCATCGCAGACTTTTTTAAATTGGGTCAAGTCTCTGTCGGTCCGCCGTACTTTAATGCGCTGTTTGTGCCGCTGACTTGGCTGTTGCTTGGCTTTATGGGTGTGGGCGCAGTGATGCGTTATAAATATGACAGCCGTCCACTGCTTGCCACGATTGCCGCTTGTGCGGTCAGTGGTTTGGTACTAGGCTCGGTGGTCGCGTATATGATGTCGCAGCTTGCTGAAGTGCCAAGTTTTGATTATAGCGTGTATATCTCAGGGGTGCTGAGCCTGTGGGTGCTTGCGTTTATGGTCTTTGATATTAAGGATAAATTAAAGCACAATAAAGGCAGTCTGGCACAAGGCTTGGCAAAACTTACGCCAAGCTACTGGGGTATGCAGATCGCGCACTTAGGTGTGCTGGTCTGTGTACTGGGTGTGGCTGGCACAAGCAGCATGAGTATCGAAAAAGATGTGGCGATGACGGTCGGCGACAGCGTCCATGTGCAGGGCTATGATTTTCATCTGCAAGCATTCGAACAAGTCAAAGGCGCGAACTACGACGCTACGCGTGCGACCATCGATGTTAGCGCCAATGGCAAGACCTTGACAACTTTATACCCTGAAAAGCGCGACTATGTGGTCAGCATGATGCCGATGACTGAAGTGGGCATTCGTGCAAGTCTGCTTAATGAGATGTATGTGGCACTTGGCGAGCCGATCGCAGACGCACAAGGTAAAATCAATAACAATACTTGGGCGGTTCGTGTGTATGTCAAGCCGATGGTACGCTGGATTTGGCTAGGTGCGATCATCATGGCAGTCGGTGCGTTCATCGCGCTTATTGACCGTCGTTATCGCTTGGGCAAGTCGGCGCGCACTACTTTGTCATCATCAAATACGGAGATCTAATCATGGCACAAAAAAAACGCTCATTGACCTTTATCATTCCTTTGGTGATTTTCGTTGGCGTGGTCATCATGCTGTTTGCCCGCCTTGGCAAATCGACCGATGTTAATACCAGTCAATTGACAGGTAAGCCTTTGCCTGCGTTCAATTTGCCGCTGCTGTCTGATACCACACGCGTGATGACCAATGCTGATTTGCCTAAGCAGCCATTTTTATTGAATGTTTGGGGTTCGTGGTGTATTACTTGCAAAGTGGAGCATCCGTTTTTATTGAAGCTGCACGCGCAGGGTGTGCCGATGGTTGGTGTGAATTATAAGGACGAGCTGCCTGAAGCGTTGGCATATTTGAATGAATTTAAAGATCCATTCCTATATTCAATCCAAGATCTACCGGGAAATTATGGATTGGATCTGGGCTTGATGGGTGCGCCTGAGAGCTATGTCGTCGGCGGTGATGGCGTGGTGTATAAGCACATCGTCGGTGAAGTTGGCGAGCATAATTGGGATAGCATCACCAGCTGCCTAGGTGTGGTCGCTGATGCATCGATGAGTCAAGCGGATAAATTGAGCGCTTGCCAATAATCGCACAAGCTTATTAGGATAACTTTATGCAGACATTTGACAGATCGATTTATAAATCGGTAGCGGCATTGCTATTGGGCTTGAGCATTGGCATGACAGCAGCTGCCAGTATTGATATTTATGAATTTGACTCACCGCAGCAAGAAGCGCAATATCGCGGCTTGATTGAAGAGTTTCGCTGCCCAAAATGCCAAAACCAAAACCTGGCAGGTTCGGATGCGCCGATCGCCCAAGACCTAAAGCAGCGCACTTATGAGATGGTCAAAGATGGTCGGACGGATGCTGAGATTCGTAATTATATGTTCGAACGCTATGGTGATTTTATCAGCTATAAGCCACCTGTGCGTCCATCGACATGGATTTTGTGGTTTTTCCCACCAGTGCTGCTTGTGCTGTTGATCTTAGGCTGGATTTATAAAGCCAAAAAAGGTCGCAGCCAAGTGGCAGACGGTGATGTCAGTGCCTTGAGCGCAAGCGAAGAAGCGAAGCTTGCCAAGATCCTAAAGCAGCATCAAGCTGATGATTCACAAACCCAACCAAAAGGTGATGTATGACACCGTCTTTAGTTTTATTTTTTAGTCTGTGTGCTGTCTTGACGGTCTTGATGTCGCTTGTGGTGATTTATCCGTGGCTGCGTGGCAAAAAAGCCGAAGATAATCAGCTGATGGCGGTGAATGTCGCGGTATTTCATGAGCGTATCGATGAGCTGGATGCGGACAAAGTAGCAGGGCGTATCGATGAAGTGCAATACCAAGCACAGCTGAATGACCTAAAACGCCAACTGCTCGATGCGCAGACGGTGGCAGAGACCTATGCACCTGTGGGGCTTAAGGGTCGTGCTATCGTCATGCTGTGGATTCCGATTTTGGTGGTGATCGCTTATCTGACCACGGCAGATCGTACGCCTGTATTTACGCTATGGCAAGCCCAAGACACGGTCGGGCAAGTCGCTGATGATCTACTGACGGGTAAAATCGACGCGCCACCTGAATGGGCGACGACAGATTCATCGGCGCTGATCTCAGCGATGCAGACCAATGTCCATCATCATGCTTATGATGCCAATCGCTGGATGCGACTGTCTGAGCTGTTTATGATGCTTGATGCCAAGCCACAGGCGCTAGAAGCCTTATCGCGCGCCAATCGTCTAGAACCTGATAATGAAGAGATTGCGCTGACCTACGCACAGACCAATTTCTTCGTCAATGAAGGCGCGATGGATGATAAAGCGCGCGCGGCAGTACAGAGTATCTTGGCGAAAAATCCCAAGCATGAAGGCGCGATCATGATGATGGCGATGGGCGAATCTAAGGCGGGCAACTACAGTGAAGCCAAAGCATGGATTGCGCGCTTGCGTTCTAGTCTTGTGGCGCGTTCAGGTGCGGATCGCTCTGACGCTTTGGCAAGCCTAGATAAGCTGGTGGAAAATATCAATCAGCAAGAAGCTCTAGCAGCGCAAGGCGTGACTGTCACTGTCAAGCTTGAGCCATCATTAGCGACGCAAATGCAGCCTGATGATGTGTTGTTCGTCTCGATCGCAGCGCAAGCTGGTGGCGCACCATACGCGGTCAAGCGTCTATCACCTGATGCATTAGGCGCAGGTCAAGTGGTGGTCAGCCTAAGTGATTTGGATGCGATGATGCCGTCGCGCACTTTATCGGTAGGTCGTGCATCAGGCGAGGCCTTGGTGGTACAAGCGCGCATCAGCCACAGTGGCAATGCTGTAGCGGCATCGGGCGATTTGGCAGCCAATCCTGTGGTACTGGATAAACAAACTGCGGTAAGCTTAACCATCTCGCAAGTTGTGCCTTAAGTCGATCTGGTTATGCATCAACAAAGCCTGTATTGATTTACAGGCTTTTTATTTTAACTATATAGTCTGCCAATTTTAAAATAATACTGCGTCAAGCTCGCTTGTATTACTACTTGTACAACTTTACTCGTTTTTCTTGTCTTATTTTAAATTTGTTTGACTATAAGACTGCCAAAAAAACTGCTCAGTTCACAAAAATTGCTAAGTTTATCTGATTTTGTCATAAAATTACTTGAACAATTGGGCGGTGTGCTTTATAGTAGCAGGGGCAACAGGGTAACATCCCATTTTATCTAATCATACCGTTGGAGAATTATTATGATGCGCATCATTTTGTTGGGTCCACCAGGGGCAGGTAAAGGCACACAAGCACAATTAATTTCAAAAGAATTCGGCATTCCGCAGATCTCTACAGGCGATATGCTGCGTGCTGCGATCAAGGAAGGCACTGAGCTTGGTAAACTTGCCAAGAGTGTGATGGATGCTGGTCAATTGGTCTCAGATGAGCTGATCATCAACCTAGTCAAAGAGCGCATCAGTCAGCCTGATTGTGCTAATGGCTGTATTTTTGATGGCTTTCCGCGTACCATTCCACAGGCTGAAGCTTTGGCAGCAGCAGGCGTGGACATTGATTTTGTGATCGAGATCAGTGTACCTGATGATGAGATTGTTAGCCGCATGTCAGGTCGTCGCGCGCATTTGGCATCAGGTCGTACTTATCATGTGGTATATAATCCGCCGAAAGTTGAAGGCATTGATGATGTCACAGGTGAGCCACTGGTACAGCGCGATGATGATAAAGAAGAAGTCGTTCGTGATCGTCTGTCGGTATATCACGCACAGACAGCTGCGCTGATCGGTCATTATCAAGCGGTAGCACAGTCTGGTGATAATGCGCCTGCTTATCATGACTTTGACGGCACTAAGGCGATCGATACCGTGCGTGATGAGATTTTTGCGGTATTAAAAAGCAAATAATTCTTTATCAAATTAATAAAAATCCCTAAGCTTGTTAATGACTTAGGGATTTTTTTGGTTTTGATAAACTGATAAAAATCAGCTTTTTATATATCATTCATGCGATTTGATGTGCTGATACAGGATCTTACGCAGCTGTAGCACGGTTTTTGGGCTTTCGTGGATATTGTGACTGCCTGTGATGATGGTTTCGCTCGCAGCACCGTCCAAATGTGAGCTGCTATAAGGCACGATACCATCAGAGATTTTGTCACTGACCGCCGTACCTGACGACATCAAATCACCATCCATCACGCCTTTATGATCGCCGACGATGGTATGATATCTGACGGCAGTATTGATCTTGACATCACCTGTCAATGCGACGAATGTTGAGCGATCCGACAGCTGACTTGCACCATTTTGTAGGTATAATGAACCGACCAAGCCATCTTTATTCGCGCTGTTACTGACCTTATCGAGTGCATCGATGGTTTTTTGGGTCAGACCAATTGGCAAGCTGATGATCCGCCGTGCCGTGCGCGTAAACCAACGATCGGCATAGTCCGTACCGCGAAACGGCGCAGAGATGAACACCGCTTCATCGACTTGTGGCAGGCGCGATAGTTTTAGGCGTGATGCCAAGGCGTGCTGCTGATCGTCATTGAGCTTACTGATCAGACGGTATTCTTTGGTCTTATCGAGTGTCTGTAATTTATCCACCAAATCATCATCAGAGACGAGCAGACGCGAGATGACACCACCCATGCTATGACCGATGAGCAGGGCGTTGTGACTTGCGGTATCTTGAGCGTGCGGATCGACTGAGTTGAAGGCGGCTTGAATGAGATTTTCGATCTGATAACGATTTTCTAAAATCGGCAAATTGGTCGAATATGCCACTTGCCAGACTTGATAATTTGCACCCAGCACAGGATCGGACAGCAGGGTGTTGGTCAGATTCACCCAAGTGGCAGGGCTGGATGCCAAGCCATGCAGCATGATGATGACTTTTTTGTTCGGATTGTACGGCTCAAGCATATACAGATCAGGCAGCGTGGCGTTTTCGTGGCGCGCCAGCATATTTAAAATACTGAGCGGCTTAAGCTGATTTTCGGACAGCCACAGCGCATAGCCTGCTGAGAAATTGGCGGATAGTGGCTGAGTTGTGCCAAGCACATCGATACTCTGATGGCGTAGTGGGTCGAACAGATGTGCGTGAAACTTGCGACTGTGCAGCACTTCATCGATACTTTTGCCTTCAGGCAGGATCACCGCAGTGATCAGCATATGTCCAAGCTGATGAATGCGCGATTGATACTTGGGGTCTTCTGGTGATGGTAGAGTGTCGGTGCGATTGGCTTCAAGCTTATTGGCGATGCTAGCGATGTAGCGATCTTGCATTGAGCCGACGAAATTCACCCCCAAGCCTGCACGCCGTGATGTGATATCAAGCTTGGATAAGCGCGGATCATAAGCAGGAATCAGCTCAGAAAAGGTCTGCTGACGACCTTCATTGACCTTGGCGATGTAATACGGATTATTATCCATCGACACGATCAAATCAGTCTGCTGATCGGCTTGGGTGCTGGTGAGTTTTGCGACGATCACTTGATCAAACTTCGGCTCGATGATCGGCTTGTCAAGATTATACACCGTCTCGATCGCACCGCCGAACGCGCCTTGTTTGAAGCGATAGACTTGCGCGATGATGTCATTGACTGCAAGCTGATACAGATCTTGGGCGCGGACATCGGACTCGCTAGCAAAACTATTGCCGCGCGCTGTACCAGTAAGCTCAGGATAAAACAGATAAGCATAACTGTAGCGCAGCGTCTGGTACAAGGCTTCACGGTACTCACTGGCGCAGTTTATTTTGGCTTGTTTATAGGCTTTGATCTCATCGGGGGATTTTGGTGCATTGGCATAATATGGGTCAATCGGCGGACGGTCAAGCTCAGTGCGGCAGGCATCTTGTAGTGCCAAAGCCTGTGCGCGGGCATAGTGAAGCTCAGCAACAACGGAGAGATTTTCGCGGCGATTGTGCTCAAAGGTGCTGTCATGAATGCCTTTAATACAAGCATCAAAATCGCTCATGCAGCTGTCTTGGTTGAAACCTGCATTAATCAAAGCGCTGCGCGACAGTGCGCTGACCGAATAACTGGTGATGATACTGCTGCGCGCTTGTTCGACGAATTGCGAGACATTTTGTTTGGGTGATGCCAAATGACTACACGCACTCATACTGCCGCACAGTGCCAAGAATATCGCACTTGCTAATGTCTTTTTTGCCATACTCATCCTGTTTGC
Source organism: Moraxella sp. FZLJ2109 (assembly GCF_024296965.1). Taxonomy (NCBI): domain Bacteria; kingdom Pseudomonadati; phylum Pseudomonadota; class Gammaproteobacteria; order Moraxellales; family Moraxellaceae; genus Moraxella; species Moraxella sp. FZLJ2109. The sequence goes on along the minus strand of NZ_CP101112.1, from coordinate 181,699 downwards.
TTTTTTCATATCATCATCCATTTTTGCCTTGAGTATAAATTGATCATGTGTCAATGACTTGCCAATGACAAGTGCCAATTTCTCATTATAAACCAAAAGCCCAAAAACCAACAATCCGTACAGGCAGCTGCACGGATTGTTTGGGAAAAACGGTGTCAGTTTACCGCTGATTTCGCATTATTTCGCTGTTTGTGGCGCTTTGATGTTCAGATTGGCATCTGGAATGTTCCAAATGTAGTAGCCGCCATTTTCAACGATGCGCACTTGCTCTGCGATTTGTGCATTGTCAGGGTGGGCTGCTGCCAGCTTTTGTAGGCGTTTTAGTGCGCCAGAACGGTTATCGCCCAGTAGTTCAGCTTGTGCGATGCTTTGTTCTGCTTCAGTGTAGCCTGCCGCGACCGCTTTGTCTAGGTATTTGCGACCTTCTTTAAACGCGCCTGATTCTGACAGCATCATACCAAATAGGAAGTTACCTTCGGTGTGGTTCGGATCGACTTGTAGCAGCTTTTGCATATGATTGCCTGCGCGTACGGTGTAGTCGTTGCCTAGGTTTAGGTTACGCGCCATGCCGTTGATTTTTGCGGCGCGTAGTAGCGTTTCTGCTGATGCATCAGGCGCGCTGGCATATGGTTCGATCCAGTCAGATAGGTGCTTGATGTTTTGTTTCACCAAATATTCGCTGGTGCGCGTTGGGAAATTGGTTGGGTAGTGGCGAGCATTTGGCGCGATATCGTCAAGCAGCTCATCGACCAAAGTGACATCCAAAATGGTGCTGCCTGATGTGTTGGCAGGGATGACGACAGTTGGGATGGTCTTAACTTCGCTGACGCTGATGCTTGGCACTGGCAAGCCTTTGACAGATTTTTCAAGCAAATTGATGGTGTCTTGTGGCTTGATGGCTTGGGTGATTTCACCGCGTAGTGCAGGGCTTTGGTAGGTGCCAGTCGCTGCAACTGCTGAAGTGGTCAAGGCTGCAAGCGCAAGAGATAGTGTCAATTTTTTCATAAAATAAAGTCCATCGGTTTAGAAAAATAGGATAAAAGAGAAAAAATAAATTGGCTCAAATCATAGCAGATTTTTTGAGCCAATGGGGTAAAAAATTTATACAACACGCTTTAAGTTTGTATCCCTATTGTAACCATGCGGCGATGTTGCGTTGATTTTTTACCGATTTTATGCTTTTAGCCAAGCATCGGCGTATCATCGGCACTGATCGGCAGACTGTTTTTGTATTGTTGTAATTTCAAGTATAAAATCACACCAAAGATCAAATTTACAATACCAGTGATCAAAAATAGCTGACCCAAGCTTAAGCCCAAAATCGTCAAAATCACAATCGCAAATACCGCCGAGACAACCATATAAATGGCATTAAAGATGTTGTTCGCGCCAACGACACGCGAGCGATGCTCAATTGGTGCATAGGCTTGCATACTGGTGTACAGTGGCACGATGTACAGACCACCGCTTAGACCCAGTAAGAATAATTCAGCAAAGACAGGCATTACGCCATCGATCTTAAACAGCATATCCAGCGTCATCGGTGCATCGGCGCTGATGCTCAGATTGCCCAGTGAGAAATACAATGCCGCCGCAAAGATGGACAAACCTGCGATACCGACAGGTAATAGCCTGAAGCTGACTTGGTTTTTGGTCAAAGTCTTGCACAGTAGCGAGCCGATCGCCGTACCGACTGAAAATAAAGTTAGTAAGAAAATCACCACCGATTCATCACCGTGCAAGATGCTCTTGGTCACTTCAGGTGTCTGCGTCAAAAAAGTCGCGCCATAGAACCAAAACCAGCTGTTACCCATGATGATGAAAAACAACAGCGGTAAGCTGTATAAGTATTTGATGATGTCAAAGCTGGTGCGAAAAATATTCCAATCAATCTTTAGATCGGCGGCATGGATGGTGGTCACGGGGATTTGTCGCGCAGCGATATAACCTAAGATGGCGATGAAAATCGTCAAAACGCTGAGCCAATATTCTGAAAAGTACAACTGCGTTAGCACGCCTGCGGTCATCATGCCTGTCAAGATGGCAAGGCTTGTACTGGTTTGGAATAAGCCATTGGCGCCGACTAGGTCATTTTTTGGCATGGCTTCGGGCAGATAGGCATATTTGATCGGCCCAAAGAAAGTGGACTGCGCACCCATAAAGAACAAGCAGACGAACAGCAGCCAATAAATCTCATAAATAAAACCAATCGCCGCCATGCTCATGATGATAATTTCAAGCAGCTTAATGTAGCGCGTCAGCCAAGATTTTTCGTATTTGTCCGAGATCTGACCTGCTAATGCCGAAAACAAAAAAAACGGCAGGATAAAGAGCAAAGCGGCAAGGTTATTGAGTAAGCTGACTTCCATGCCAAGCTTGGCAGCCGCGCTGTAGGTGAGCATCAAAATCAAGGCTTGTTTAAAGACATTGTCATTAAACGCCCCAAAAAATTGGGTAAAAAACATCGAGTTGAATGCACGACGACGGAACAAAGAGAGCTGACTTGCCATAAAATTACTTTGCTGGAACTAAAATTGGTTTTCGGGGTATAATTGGGGTGAAAATATGCTACAGTGATTTGGTGATTTACACCTTGTATTTAAGCAAGTTATTTTTGGCGAATATCAACCAACCCCTTTTGAGTTTTGTTATAATACAGGAATTTACAGCGAAAATGTCACTAGATTTGCAAAATTACTAAGGATTGTGGACAATTGTCATGCAAATCTTACATTGACATTTTTTAACTTTTGTGTTTTTTGTGAGTGTATCATGCCGCCAAAGCCTGTCAATACGACTTTTGCGTTTCCGATCAAATCGCCACCATCACCGCGTGCGCTGCTGTGGCTTACCTGTTTGTCTGCGATCAGTCAAGCGCAAGCAGCAGGCGTAGATGCCAGTCATCGCACAGAGCAGGTGGCAGGTGCAGCGGCAAGCATTGCTATCGGCACAAATGCCAGTGCCGCACAGACACTGGATATATCGCTACTGACCCCTGAGCAGATCGAGCAGCGGCTGCGTGATGTGCGCCGCGAGTCGCCAGAGCGGATCTTGCGTCCGACGAATTTCGATGATACTACCGCACTTGGCACGCCTGTGTCGCGTATCGATGATGGTACGCCGCCGATCGGACTGGATGCGCTGATCGCCAATACTGCGCCGACGCCGAACAGCTTGACGACATTGGGCATCGATCAGGCGAATGCTGATGCCACCAATCCTGATGATTACATTCCTGAATATATCGATACAGGGCGTACGACAGGTGATGAAATGGTCATTGTCGAAGATGAAGTAGTCAAGCCCAATCTGTTTCGCCGCACTTATGATCGACTGTTCAATGATGGCGTGAGTAAAGTGCCACGCCTGAAGGTCAATGTCATCTTGAGCGATAACCAAGGCAATGAAGATAAGCTGTCACGCCGAGATGTCAAGTACGAACCATACCAAAATATCAAAGCTGCGCTAGAAGACATCACCGCTGAGTCGGTGCGTGATTTTCAAGGATCGCAAGCACGCCTGCGTCAGACGGCACAAGCTGCAGCGCGCGCGGTCGGTTATTATGATGTCAAGCTGCACATCACCAAGGTGCAAGCAGGCGAGATCAATGTCATCATCGATGATCTGGGCGAGCCTGTGCGTGTCGAGAATCGCGCCATCGAAGTGCGCGGCGATGGCACAGCCAATCAAAATTATCAAGCGGTGGTCAATTCTAATGCCTTACAAGCAGGTGATGTATTCCATCACGGCGAGTATGAAGCAAGTAAGCTTGCCATCGAGACGGTGAGCGGAGAGGAAGGCTATCTGGATGGGCGTTGGCTGAATAATTCGGTGGATGTGGTCTTGCCGGATAATGTCGCTGATGTCAGCTTGGTGTATGATACAGGTCAGCAATATCAGTTTGACCAAGTGGTCTTTTTCACCATCGATCCTGATACAGGCGAACTGACCACTGATCCTGATAAATTGCCTGTCAAATCCAAACTTCTAGAAAAGCTACTGACTTTCGAGATGGGCGATGCCTATAATCGCCAAGCGGTGCGCCAACTGTCCAATGATCTGCTTGCCACAGGGTATTTTAATGCGGTTAATACCGAACCTGTGTATCCTGAGAAGCTTGCCAAGCAAGATGAAGTGAATTTTGAAAATACACCCAAAGACACCCCAGAGCCAACAGCACCTGTGACGGAGACGGTGGATCTTGGTGATGGTATCAGTGTTGAGATCGCACCGCTTGAGTTCAGTGCATCCCAAGCGATCCGCGATAAGCTTGATCAAGTCGCCCAAAAAGCCAATATGCTGTATAACCTGCCTGATGATCGCGTGCTGCCTACCGATACTGCCGAGAAGGATAAGTCGATCCTTGCGCGTATCAGTGATGCAGTCTCAGGCATCGCCAAAGCCATCTTACCTGATGAGACCAAAGATGACACCGCGCTTGATCTGTTAAACGAAGATGGTAAGCGACCTGAACTTGCCAATCGCAAAACCCCGCAGCAAGTATATCAAGACAAAAAAGTACCGCTGTATGTCTTCGTCGCCAGTGATAAGCCGCGTGATGCACAGATTGGTCTGGGTTGGGGGTCAGATACAGGTGCGCGTGCGATTACCAAGTTTGAGCACAATCTGATCAACCGCGACGGCTATCAAGCAGGGACAGAAGTGCGCTTATCCCAAAAAGATAAAGGCGTGAAACTCTACGGCTCTAAGCCACTGAGCCATCCGCTGAACGATCGCTTGGTGGCGTCATTGAACTATGGCGAAGAAACATTGGATCAAATCGGCAAATACGATCTGAAATCGCGTACGCTAGAGCAGGGCGTGGCGCGTAATATCATCACCAAAAACGGCTGGAATCGTACATATTCACTGCGCTACCGCATGGATGAGCTTGAAAGTCGCGCACCACAAGATACTTGGCAGGATCTACCTGTGGATTATGTCGCAGGGGGTGTCAGCCAAGAAGCGCTGCTGGCAGGCGTTGCAATCAATAAAACCGTCGCCGATGATCTGGTCAATCCGATGCGCGGCTATCGGCAGTATTATTCGCTCGAAGCAGGCGCAGATGGCGTGGTCAGTGAGACAGATCTTGCGATCGCGCGTGCTGGTATCAGTGGTATTTATAGTTTTGGGGATAATGCCTATGGCAAAGATCGTGCGCATCAGCTGATCGCAGGGATTGACACAGGTTATATCTGGGCAAGGGATTTTGATAAAGTGCCGTATAAGCTCAGATTCTTCGCAGGTGGTGATCAGAGCATTCGTGGTTATAATTATAACAGCTTATCACCATTATCAGATACAGGCTATCTGGTCGGTGGTCAGGCATTGGCGGTGGGTCGCTTTGAGTATAATTATGAAGTGATGAAAGATCTGCGCCTTGCGGTGTTTAGTGATGTCGGTAATGCGTATAATAAGGACTTTAGTAACGATACCAAGATCGGTGCAGGCGTGGGCGTGCGCTGGGCATCACCTGTGGGTCAGCTGCGTATCGATGTTGCCACAGGGGTCAATGAAGACGACACGCCGATTAAGCTGCACTTTTTTATCGGTTCACCTTTTTAGGTGAATCGGTTACAATGCATGGTTTGAATGCATGATTTAGACATAATTTAAATACACTTTGTGCGTGATGCGTGCAGGTTTGGTAAATTTATTCAATTTCAAGGATTTTTATGGCGATGACTTACGGTTTGGCGACACACACTCAGTCCGATGGCGGTACTGATGCGGTAAGTCACGCCGCCAATTCACCGAACAGTGCGCAAGGCAGCTCACCGAATGCGCGTCCGCCCAAGCGTCCACAGCCATCGTGGATGATTTGGCTGCTGCGTCTGATTGTAGCGGCTTTGGTGGCGGTGATGATCTTGTTGCTTGCGTTATTTTATATGGCAGGCACGGATCAGGGCACGAAGTTTTTGGTCGAAAAAATCGCGTTAGAGACAGGCACGACGCTGACTTATGGTGAAGGTAATCTGCGTGATGGCTTGTGGGTGAGTGATGTCAAGATCGCCCAAGGTGAAGACATTACCGTCAGCATTAACCGCGCTTATATCGAGATGGGCTGGCGTGCGGTATTGGCGCGCCAAGTGCATTTGGTCAATGCAGATATTGATACCGTTGAAGTCATTAACAAAAAACCACCGACAGGCGAGCCTTTTGATTATGCGACCATCAGCCTGCCCGTGGATATCCGCCTAGAAAATTCTAGCGTCCGCCAAGTGCGCTATCTGCAAGCCACTGCCGAACCAGTGGTGCTTAGCGATATTCATATTCAAAGTGGCACTTGGGCAGGTGAGAAGATCACTTTAGAAGACAGCAAGCTTCGCTATGGCGATGTGCTTGATGTCAGTCGTGCTACAGGTGAGATCGAATTATCAGGACAATATCCGCTGAATCTGAACGCTGATGTGCATATTCACGCGCTGGATTCTGTGTATTTTGATACTTTATCTGTCAAGGCGACAGGCACGCTCAAGCGCACGGTCGGCACGCTGAGCAGTAAGTACAATCAATCAGCAGTGACAGGCAGCTTCATCGCGCAGGGCTTAGATGAGAACTCGCCATTTTCTGCGCGCCTAGATTTTGATAAAGTGTTGCTGCCCTATGCTGAAGAGCAGCACATCACCTTGTCTAATGGCACGATCATTGCTGATGGCGTGGTGTCAAATATCGAACTGCGCATCAATACCGATCTTAGTGCTAAAGACATACCATCTGGTCGGTATCGTGGACGCGGTATCGTGCGTGATGGCGGTATGGATATTCCTTATCTGCATGCCAATACACCAAATGGTGCACTCACCGCCACGGGTAAGATGGAATGGTCGGATGAATATGAGCTTGATGCGACCATCGCAGGCAATGGCTTTGATGTGCGCGCGGCGATGCCTACTGAATACCGCGATTATCAAGCTTATCTGCCTAAGTCACTCGATGGCACGCTCGGCGTCAAATATCGCCTGCTTGATACGATGAATAATGAGACGCGCTTTGAATTTGACCTTGCCCAAAAAGATGGCGAGATCGTGCGTGCCACCTTGCGCCAAAATCAATCATCGCCTGATATGCCGTGGCTGATCGATGCCAATTGGCTGAATTTCAAACGCAGCGATGTTCCGCAGATCGGTGTAATCGATAGTCGCATCGGACAGGCAAGCTTGCGCCTAGAAGAAGGGCGTACTTTCATCACAGCTGATGCAAATATCAATGCGCTCAATGCCGCGCCTGCTGGTCATTATGTCTTGGCAGCGAATATCGATAAAGGTGAGCGCGTTTATCTGACAGGCTTTGATTATCAAGGAGTGATCGGTAAGCTGCGCGGCACAGGTCAGCTTGACTTTGCCACCACGACCAAGCCGATGACTTGGCAGATTGACGCCATCGCAGAGCCGATCAAGCCCAATGCTTATTTTGATACACCTGAACAGACGCCATTTGACACAGTGACAGGGCGAGTGGTCGCACGCGGTATCATGCGTGATGATGGCAAGAACAGCCTACATGACATCACCATCACCGACAGTGATCTGACGGCGGTGATGACGACAGGTGAGACGGTGCAGCTAAGCGGTGCGGGTACATCGCAACTGGTGCTTAATGGTAGTGAGATCACCGCGCTGCGAGCGGATTTTGATGGACAATTGACCCAAGCTTATCTGCCACAGCTTGGCAAGGCAGACATCGGTGTGAGCGTGGCAGGTGATCTGAATAAGCTAAGCTTTAGCCGTGCGACCCTTGTCAATGATCAAGGCAAAGTATCGATCGCAGGTGATGTCGGCTTACGCGATGGTATCAGTTGGGATATCAAAGGTCGCCTAGATGAAGTCAATACCAAAGCCTTGGTTACAGATCAAAGCTTGGCAGCGATCATCAGCGGTGATGTGGCAAGTCGCGGTGTGTATCGCAATGAGACCTTAGCAGATGTGGCGCTGAGCTTTGATGGTCAAGTGATCAATGATAAACTGCCAGCAGGTACGCTTGCTTTTGATGCGACAGGTAAGAATAACCGCTTTGAAATCAAACGCTTACATCACGATGGCGATGCAGGGCGTATCGATGCGACAGGTTGGCTTGATCTGAATAATGGCGCGGCATGGGCACTGGATGCAGACATGGCGGCGCTCGATCTTGGGGCGTTCGTCCAAGGTATCGACAGTGATATGACAGGCAAGGTGCGCTTGTCGGGCGATTGGGGCAGCGTGCGTCAGATTGTGCAGATTGAGAACTTAGCGATTACAGGCGCGTTCAATGGCAGACCACTATCTGCCACAGGCTCGCTGTATGCTGAGCTTGCCTTGCCAAAAGACATCCAAGGCTACATCGATCGCATTAAACAAACCAGTCGCCGACCACGCACGCGCGAAGAGTTGATCAGCTTGCGCAATCGTATTGATAATAATGCGCGCCAAACCCAAAATATCATCCGCAAGCTTGACGCCAATAATCTAAAAGTACAAATCGGCGAAAACTATGTGGCGATGAATGGCGATGAGTCGCAGCTGACCACCAGTGTCAATATCGTTGATTTGTCCCAAATCATCAACCAAGCAGCAGGGCGTATCCAAGGCGGCGTGATTTTGATCAATGATGACAATGCCTTGCCGACCTTATACATCGATGTCAGTGCCGCCCAAGTGCGCGCGCCAAGCCTTGTGATCCAAAATGCACAAGCGATCGGCAAAATCAACAACCTTGGCAATAGCCCAAGTCAGCTACTCATGCAGGGTAATGACATTATTGTCATGGGTAAGGTGATCAAATCTGCGCGCCTTGATTTCTCGGGTACAGAGAGTGATCATCTGCTGTCTGTCGAGACCCAGAGCGGCGATATCGAAGCGGCAAGCCAAGTGCATGGCTCGTTTGATCGCGAGACTATGACTTATACAGGGGTGCTGGATGATAGTCATGTCACCAGTCGTTTTGGCACGATGGCACAGCGACAGCCTGCTGAGTTTCGCTATGGGCTCAATGATGGCGCGCTGAAAGTAGCGGCGCATTGTTGGCAGTCGGCGCATATTGCTGATGATGGCGTGGGCGTACTGTGCTTACAAGACACGCTGAGCTACACACCGACATCAGGCAATGTCAATGTCGTGATCCAAAATCTTGACACTCAAGTATTCTCAGCTGCCTTGCCAAGTGACATCGAATGGCAATCGATGCTGAATGGTCATGCCAAGGTATCATGGCGACAAGGCGCTGAGCCTGTGGTTGATGCCGTGCTGTACTCAGATGATGGGCGATTAGGGCTAACCCAAGAAGACACAGGCTATGTCGAGATGCCGTATAAACGCTTCTCGATCATCGCCCAAAGCGTCGCAAAAGGGCTAAAAATCCGCACCGATGTCACAGGCACAGCAGGTAAGGGCTATGCCGATATCGTGATCAATCCTTATCAAGAGAATAAGCCGATCTCTGGCGCACTGGTGATGGATGATTTAAACCTTGCGGTATTGCGACCATTTTTCCCAAGTATTCAGACCTTGACAGGTAAAGTGGCACTCGCTGGCGGTCTGGGCGGTACTTTGTCCAAGCCATTATTCTTTGGTAATGCCAATTTAGACAATGGCGCGCTTAGCATCGCAGGCGTGCCACTGCCACTGACTGACATCAATGCGGTGATGAATATTCGCGGCACTAATGCGACTTTAGAAGGCAGCTTTAAAGGTGGTGATGGCACGGGCAAGCTTGATGGTGCGCTGGATTGGGCGGATGAGGTACAAGCCAAACTGGGCATCTCTGGCGAGAAATTATCCATCGCACAGCCGCCATTGGTGGTGGCACAGATCGATCCTGATCTTGAGATCATCGTCAAGCCATTGTCCAAATATGTCGATGTACAAGGGGTGATCAGTATCCCTGTAGCGACATTGAGACCGCCTGAGACCACAGCCGACATCGTCAGCGAATCGCCTGATGTGACCGTGCTTGACCGTCGTATCACGGGCAATGTCGAGCAGATTTTGTCAGTGGTTGAGCCGTGGAATATTAATGCCAATATCGGTGTCGATCTGGGCAGTCAAGTGGAGTTTCGCGGACTTGGCGCGACGCTACCTTTGGCGGGTGCGCTGCATTTGACGCAGTCAGGACAAGGTGCGATGCAGGCACTGGGCGTGGTGCAAGTGTCCAAGCGAACCAAAATTGATGGCATTGGGCAAAACCTTGAGCTCAACTACGCACAGATTCGCTTTAATGGCGATATGCTCAATCCGTATCTGTCGATCGAAGGTGAAAAAGAAATCGAAGGGCAGACCATTGGTGTGCGTATCCGTGGCACGGCGAATGAGCCTGATATTACGGTGTTTAATGACGCAGGTTTGACCGAACAGCAAGCGATGAATGCACTGGTGACAGGGCGGATTAACGAAACCACCGACTCACAAATCACCGAGCAGGGTTTCCGCTCACAAGTCACCAATCAGCTCGCGGCAGCAGGCTTAAGCTTGGGTCTGTCTGGCACGCGCAATCTAACCAATCAAATCGGTCAAGCGCTTGGCTTACAAAGCCTGACCGTCGATGCATCAGGCAGCGCAAGCGATACCAATGTCAATGTCACAGGCTATATCACGCCTGATCTGTACATCCGCTATGGCGTTGGCGTGTTCAATGCCGAATCCAGTCTATCGATGCGCTACCAGCTGACGCGCCGCGTATATATCGAAGCGACCAGTGCTGCTGAAAATATGGTGGATGTGATTTATCGTTGGAAGTTTTAACCCAAAAATTCATTTCTCCAAAACCCAAAACTTAAAAAGCACCGCCCATGCAAGCAGTGCTTTTTAAGTTGGAGAAAGTTTATATAAATCAAATGGTTATTTGGTCAAGATCAAGCGATTGTTGCGCGTCAAACGCAAGCGATATTCTTCACCCTGATGTTCGATACGCACTTCCTTGGTCATGGCGAACAGATTCTGTGAATATAGCGTCGGCAAATGGCTGTGCGTGCGATTGCTAAAATAACGCGCGATAGAGATAGTCATGGCAAATTTCCTTGTGTACGGGGATTGGGTATTTTCCCAAGCCGAAAAGCTAAACTAAAACTGCTGCTGATTAAGCAGATTCTTGCGATTGTTCATGATAAATCTTATCAAACAATAATAATTATCATTTGTGTTTATGATAGCAGATTTTTGATAAATTGCAAATCCAAATTGCCATTATTGGGAAAATTTATCAAAAAAGTCTATAACTCATTGAATTTAAAGTATTTATGAAATTACAAAATCCCCAAACTAACCCAATCATCCGTGTCGCTGTGGCAGTCATTCGCTATAAGGATGAGTTTTTGCTCGCGATGCGCAAGGCTCATCAGCACCAAGGCGGTAAGCTTGAATTTGTCGGTGGCAAGATAGAGCAGGGCGAATCGGCTGAATCTGCACTGATTCGAGAAGTAGGCGAAGAGATTGGGTTACAGTTACAAACCGACCAGTTGGTTCGTTTTGGTGTGATAGCTCATGACTATACGGATAAGTCAGTTGAGCTGCATATTTATCAATCACATCTTAATAATATTCAGTACCAAGAGTTTCGCCATTGCACACATGGCACAGAAGGGCAAAGTTTGCATTGGCTTGGATTATCAGAATTATTAGCAAGTGCTGATAGGCTGCCTAAGGCAAATGTTCGGATTATAGATTGGTTATCCATACCATCACAGATCATCATTTCACACGCATTATCGCACTTTGCAGGTATTGATGAATTTATTAATTATTATGTAGATAAGCTACCAAATCATACATGGTTTTATCTGCGACCACAGGCTGATCTTGTGACCACCATTCAGATTTATCGCGCGATGAGAAGTAAGCGCGCTGATGTGCAGATGATTGTCGGTGATAGGCTGTACCGCGCTTATCAAGATGAGATGGCAGGTGTGGTGGTGAAAATATCTGCTCAGACTTTGGCGCAATGTGAAGATGTGGCGTTTGGCTTAACACAAGATATGCCACAAGACATACCACAAGATGTGCGATTGCTGCTGGGTGTGCATGATGAAGTAGAAGTGCAGCGCGCCAATCGCTTGGCGGTTCACGCGCGCGTACTGGCTGGCTTAGTCTCGCCTGTGCTGCCGACCTTAAGCCATCCTGATGCGCCTGCACTGAGTTGGGATGGTTTTGAAAAATTGGCAAGTCAATTAAGTATGCCTGCGATCGCCTTAGGTGGGTTATCCTTGTGTGATAATATCACCGCAAAACAGCACGGCGCGATCGCCATCAGCGGTATTCGTGGCTTTTTATAAATTATTTTAAATTCGGCGAAAATATTATCTAAATAAAAGCAGAAATTTTGCATAAATTTCAAGCAAATCAATACTTTATCACATAGTTTATATAAATACTGCCATTTTATAAATAAATTAAAATTGCGAAAACGGTTATTTTGTTTTACAATCATCTAGATTTGGAAATTTCGCGGTCGATTTTTGTATATTTTGGAATTATATAACAAAATCGGTGATTTTAACTATATTTTTACAACAAGGTGGTCGTATGTCTGCTAATCTGTACCAATCTCATTTGGCAACTCGCCAAGCCCAAGAAGCAACCGCAGCCAAGCTTATTGCAGCGTTAAGCTTGTTGGCAGCAAAAGATGTAACCGTATCGTTCTTTGGTGAGCGTGTGGCATTGTCTGTTGCCAAGGTGTTGGCACTGCATGATCAGCACGGCATGGATGTGGCTGCATCATTGGCTCTAGCAGAAAGCTTGGTTGCACAGGGTGCTGCGACTGCTCGTATTGACCTAGGTCAAGCCATCAAAGTAGGCAAATCAGCAGCAGACTTCGCTCAAGGCACAGCGGCAGCGACAGATGTCGTACTGTATGGCTTTGGCCGTATCGGTCGTATCCTAGCACGCCTATTGATGAGCCGTCCTGCATCATCAGCAGGCTTGCAGCTAAAAGCCATCGTCGTGCGTCCAGCGGGTGAGGGTGACCTTGCCAAGCGTGCAAGCCTACTAGAGCGTGACTCAGTACATGGTTGGTTTGATGGTAGCGTGAGCATCGATGAAGCCAATAACGGCATCATCGCCAATGGCCGCTTTATCCAAGTCATCTATGCAGCTGACCCAAGCGAAATCGACTACACCGCTTATGGTATTGATAACGCACTTGTCATCGACAATACAGGTAAATGGAAAGATGAAGCAGGTCTAGGCAAGCACCTAGCATCAAAAGGCGTAGCAAAAGTACTGCTAACCGCACCTGCCAAAGGCGACATCAAAAATGTGGTCTATGGTGTGAACCATGCCACCATCGGCGATGACAAAATCGTCTCAGCAGCCAGCTGCACCACCAACGCCATCACCCCAACACTAAAAGTACTACACGATGCCTTTGGTGTGGTCAATGGTCATATGGAAACGGTTCACGCCTTCACCAATGACCAAAACCTAGTGGACAACCACCACAAAGCTGACCGCCGTGGCCGTGCTGCACCGCTGAACATGGTGATGACTTCTACAGGTGCGGCATCTGCTGTCTCAAAAGCCATCCCAGAGCTAAAAGGCAAGCTATCAGGCAATGCCATCCGTGTACCGACACCAAATGTCTCATTGGCAATCTTGAACCTAAACTTCGAAAAAGAAGTCGGCACCGCTGATGATCTCAATGCCTTTATGAAAGCTGTCGCCCAAAGCGAACAATGGCAAGAGCAAATCAACTACTCAGATTCACCAGAAGCAGTCTCAACGGACTTCGTCGGTTCTGAAAAAGTGGCGATTTTTGATGCCAAAGCAACCATCGCCAATGGCAACCGTGCGACTATGTACATCTGGTACGATAACGAAATGGGCTATAGCACCCAGGTTATCCGTGTCGCCGAAGAAATGGCAGGCGTGCGTTACTAATCGCTTAATTGCTGAGTAATTAAACCACCAAGCAGTGATGTTTGGTGGTTTTTTCATGACTGATAATTAAAATTAATGGCAATCCTTTGCTAATTTATCCAAATATAACCCAATCTTTAAAGACTGGATTATATTTGGATAAATTGACTTGCTTTTTATAATACAATGTATTATAGTACATTGTATTCAATATGAGATTAAATGATGTACACCATTGCTGAGACTGACCAATTTATCCGCCAAGTTGATGACATTTGGACAGATGATGAACGCCTTGAATTTTTTGAGTATTTGGCAAACAATCCCTTAAAAGGTGATGTTATTCCTGCACTGAATGGACTGCGAAAAATTCGTTATGCTGCCAAAGGGCATGGCAAGCGTGGCGGTGCTCGCATCATCTACTATAATATGCTTGATGATGGTTTGATTATTGCTGTTGCTATTTATCCAAAAAATGAACAGGAAAACCTAAGTCAAGCCAAGCTAAAACAACTTGCCAAAGATAAGGAGTAAGCCAAATGAAAACCTTACCTAATTTTGACATTAACGAAGTCATGCAAGCCATCATTGCCGATGAGCCAGATCTTATCGAACATCAAGACAGTTTGCACAGTGCTTTAACACAACTAAAAAATGGTGAATTTGCTCGCACAACCGTCATTAGTCAGCCTGCTCAAATTCGCCACAAGGCAAACCTATCCCAAAGTCAGTTTGCCCGTGCCATTGGCATTTCGGTAAATACGCTCAAATCATGGGAACAAGGGCAGCGCCAGCCGAGTGGATCAGCGCGCGTCTTGCTTGACTTGCTTGCCCGTCGTCCTGAGCTGATTGGTGAGCTTGCCACTATTTAGACGCCCAAAAGCCCAAGCTAATAAACCGCACCCCAAAAGTCAGATATCAAGCTTTGGGGTGTGTTCGCTTGCGTATTCGACGGTTTTTCTTGGCTCAATAATCCCCCAAAACCTGTCAAACTATGCTAAAATACATGACTATGCCCAAATTTTGTGCGGTGGGTGGTCGCATGGGCGAAAGATTTTTTTATTTTAGTCAGAATTTAGTCAGTTGGAAAAGATATGCGTTTTATTGATGAAGCTGTGATCAGCGTCAAAGCAGGTGATGGCGGTAATGGGATTGTGAGTTTTCGCCGTGAGAAATTTGTCCCAAAAGGTGGGCCAGATGGCGGTGATGGTGGCAAAGGCGGTGATGTCTATGCTATCGCTGATGATAATACCAATACTTTGGTGGATTATCGTTATACCCGTAAATTCGAAGCTCGCCGCGGCGAAAATGGCGGTAGCAAAAACTGCTCAGGCAAAGGGGCGGATGATATTTATTTGGCGGTGCCGATTGGTACGACGATTATTGATACCGATTTGGATTTGGTGATTGGTGATTTAACCGAAAAAGGACAAAAAATTCTCATCGCCAAAGGGGGTGATGGCGGATTTGGTAATACCCGCTTTAAATCCAGTACCAACCAAGCACCGCGTAAAGCCACACCAGGCTTCCCAGGTCAAGCCAAAAACATCAAGCTTGAGCTAAAAGTTGTCGCTGATGTTGGCTTGATTGGCCTGCCAAATGCTGGCAAATCAACTTTTATCCGTCAAGTGTCGGCAGCTCGCCCAAAAGTGGCAGATTATCCATTTACCACGCTTGTGCCAAATCTTGGCGTGGTCGATGTTGGCACGCACCAGTCCTTTGTGATGGCGGATATTCCAGGTCTGATTGAAGGTGCGTCTGATGGTGCAGGGCTTGGTATTCGTTTTCTTAAGCACGTAGCGCGTACTCGTCGCCTGCTCCACATCGTCGATGTACAGCCGATTGATGGCTCAGATCCTGTAGCGAACGCTGAGATTATTCTAAATGAACTTGAGAAATTCTCGCATGAGCTGTCACAGCTACCGCAGATTTTGGTATTGAATAAAATTGACCAAATCCCTGAAGAAGAACAAAATGCAGTCTGCACCGACATCGTCGCTCGTCTAGGCTGGACGGGTATGGTGTTTCGCACATCAACCCTGACTGGTGATGGCGTGGATGCAGTGAAGTTTCATCTGATGAACGCCATCGAAGAAGAGCGTGAGCGTGAAATCGAAGACCCAATCTTTGCCGAAGAGCAGGCCGAACGCTTCCGTCGTCTCGAGGAAGAAGTGCGTCACAACACCGAAATCCAAAAAGAAGCCTATCGTGCGATGCGTAAAGCACAGCGTGAAGGCATCAGTGATGATGACGATGATGATTTTAATGAAGATGATTATGATGTCAAAGTCGAGTACGCACCGTACTGATTGGGCTTGATGGATGGCATGATGGATAAGCGCATGAACACCAAACGCATCGTCGTAAAAATCGGCTCATCACTTCTGACCAACAATGGTCGTGGGCTAGATCGCACGGCGATTTATGAATGGGCAAGACAAATCGCCGAGCTACAAAACAGCGGTCATGAAGTGCTGCTGGTCTCAAGTGGTGCGGTGGCCGAAGGGGTGGTGCGGATGAATCTGCCTGAGCGGCCCAAAAAGCTAGAAGCTCTGCAGGCGTGTGCATCCATCGGGCAGATGGGGCTGATTGAGACTTGGTGGCAAGCATTGATCCAAAAAGGTGTGCAGTCGTCACAAGTACTGCTGACCCATGATGATTTATCACATCGTTCTCGTTATCTGAATATCTCACAGACCATCGCTCAGCTGATGGAGTGGCGTGTCGTGCCAGTGATTAACGAAAACGACACCATCAGCTATGATGAGATTAAGTTTGGGGATAATGACAGTCTTGGGGCGATGGCAGCGGCGATGATTCATGCCGATTTGTACATCATTTTGACTGACCAAGATGGCGTATTTACCGACAATCCCCGCACCAATCCTGATGCTAAGCTGATCGAGCAAGAGCGCGCGATGGCAGATTATCTATTCGATGTCGCAGGTGATGGCGGTAAATGGGGTAGTGGCGGTATGCTGACCAAAATCCGTGCCGCACGCCTAGCTGCGATGAGTCAATGCCAAACCGTGATTACCAGTGGCAAGGTGGATGATGTGATTATCCGCTTGGCTCGTGGCGAGCGTATCGGTACGCTACTGACGACTGATAGCACGGATAAGCTGATTGCCAAAAAACAATGGCTGGCTGCACATATCCGTATGGCAGGCACGCTGATTATCGATGATGGGGCAAAAACCGCCATCACGACCAATCACAAGAGCCTGTTGCCAATCGGCGTAATCGAAGTGCAGGGTGATTTTGATGCAGGCAGTGTGGTGCAGATCGTCGATACCAGCAAAACTCGCATTGCTGTCGGTCAAGTCGGCTTTTCATCCGAGGATGCCAAATTAATCATCCAAAAAAACTCCGCCCAAATCAAGGCCATTTTACCGCATATCGATGAAAAATCCGTGATGGTGCATCGAGATGAGATGGCGATTTTATAACGATTGAGTTGCGAAATTTTAAAATTAACACTTGCTAATGATTACCAATTATTTGCTAATTTAGGATAAGCTATGACCGAATTTGCTCCACTAAAAAATGACCGCCTACTGCGTGCCATTCGCTTTGAGTCTGTGGATACGACACCTGTGTGGATGATGCGTCAAGCAGGGCGTTATTTGCCAGAGTACAAAGAAGTCCGCGCGCAGGCTGGGGATTTTTTGAGTCTATGTAAAGACACTGATAAGGCAACCGAAGTGACTTTGCAGCCGCTGCGTCGTTTTGAGTTGGATGCGGCAATTTTATTCAGTGATATTTTGACGATTCCTGATGCCTTTGATTTGGGTCTATATTTTGCCGAAGGTGAAGGCCCTAAGCTTAAAAAGACCGTCCGCACCGAAGCGGACATCGCCGCCTTGCCAAAGATTGATATGAATTCATCGCTGGATTATGTGATGAAAGCAGTAACAAGCATTCGCACAGCATTGAATGGTCAAGTGCCGTTATTTGGTTTCTCGGGCAGTCCGTGGACATTGGCGACTTATATGGTCGAGGGTGGTTCTAGCCGTGAGTTTCGTCATACTAAGCAGATGATGTATGCCACACCTGAGCTACTGCACGCACTGCTAGCCAAGATTGCTGATGCGGTGGTGGATTATCTGGATGCCCAAATCCGTGCAGGAGCGCAGATTGTGCAAATTTTTGATAGCTGGGGTGGAGCGCTTGGTCATCGCCAATTTACCGAATTTAGCCATCGCTACAACAAAGATATCGTCAAGCGTCTAAAAGCCATCCATCCTGAAGTGCCTGTGGTACTATTCACCAAAGGCGGTGGGCTGTGGCTAGATATCCAAGCTGATAGCCAAGCCGATGCACTGGGACTGGACTGGACGATGCCACTGGATAAGGCACGCCATACACTATCAGCACTGAACGCCAAAAAAGCCCTACAAGGCAACCTAGACCCTGCGACCATCTACGGCACACCTGATGCCATCCGAGCTGAAGTCAAGCGTATGCTGGATGATGCTTATGTGCTGGATAAGACAGGTTATGTGGCGAACTTCGGGCATGGCATCACTCAGTGGTCAAATCCTGATCATGCCAAAGCCTTTATCGATGCGGTGCATGACTATCAGATTTAAACAGCGTCGGACTAAAAAAGACTTGGTATGTGCCAAGTCTTTTTTTATTGTGGGTTAAATATCTTAACGCTCCAAAATACAAGTCACGCCTTGACCACCAGCTGCACAGATAGAAATCAATGCACGACCCGAGCCTTTTTGGGCAAGTAGCTTGGCAGCAGTTGCCAAAATGCGACCGCCAGTCGCTGCAAATGGATGTCCTGCAGCTAGGCTTGAGCCATTGACATTCAGCTTACTGCGGTCAATCGCCCCTAGCGGTGCATCCAATCCTAGACGAGTTTTGCAAAAATTCTCATCTTCCCAAGCTTCCAGTGTGGATAGTACTTGTGACGCAAAAGCTTCATGAATTTCATAAAAATCAAAGTCTTGGAGTGTCAGACCCGCCTTGGCAAGCATCTGCGGTACGGCATAGGCAGGTGCCATGAGTAGACCTTCGGTAAGACCATTTTTACCAATAAAATCCACTGCAGCTGTCTGTTGATGGGTGATATATGCCAGTGGTTCATAGCCATGCTCCGCCGCCCATGCTTCGCTAGATAGCAGTACACAAGAGGCACCGTCGGTCAGCGGTGTGGAGTTACCTGCGGTCATGGTTGGATTGGCATTCTTTTTGCCAAAAGCAGGTTTTAGCGTACCAAGCTTTTCTAGCGTGGTATCGGCACGCAAGTTATTGTCTTGAGTCAGTCCTTTATATGGCGTAATCAAATCATCAAAAAACCCTTCTTGATAAGCACGCGCCAAATTTTGATGGCTATTAAAGGCAAGCTTATCTTGATCGGCACGGCTGATATCCCATTCTAGTGCTGTGATGGCTTGGTGCTCACCCATGGATAGCTGTGTGCGAGACTCACCATTTTGTGGAAAGGCAATTAAGTCTTTTGGATTGATACTGGCAAGTGCCGTCAAGCGATCTTTGGCAGTTTTGGCATTGCCAAGGCGGATCAAGGCTTTGCGCAGTCCATCACCGAGTGCAATCGGTGCGTCCGATGTGGTGTCTGTACCGCCTGCGATGCCGCTGTCAATGATGCCAAGCGCGATTTTATTCGCGACAGCAAAGGCAGACTGCAGCCCTGTGCCACAAGCTTGTGAGATGTCATAAGTGGGTGTGGTGGCAGGCAGACGCGTGTTCAGCACCGCTTCACGCGTCAAGTTCAGATCATTGCTATGCTTAAGTACAGTACCTGCAACCACTTCACCGATTGGCTTATCAGCCAAATCAAATCGCTCAATCAAGCCATCCAAGGCAGCGGTGAGCATATCGATATTGCTTGCGTCAGCGTACGCGCCATTACTGCGCGCAAAAGGGATGCGATTACCGCCGATGATGGCGACTTTTTTGATTTGGCTCATGAGATTCTTCCTTAAAAAATGATTGAATATCCTAAGCATACCACCTTTACTGCTTAAATGCGAAAAGTTTTCGCCTATTATAATAAATAGTTATGAAAAATTGAGTTTTATAAACCAAATTTTTATAGGTATGAATTTTGGCTGTACATCGTCAAGATTTTTGTAATAATAGGGCTTAACTGTGATAAAATAAACAGTTATTATTTGTAATTTATCAAGAATAAACATCGATCAGCCTTGGCGGTAAAGGGCGATTTAATAACAAAGGAGCAAAATATGAGCGATCGTTATGGTGAATTGGTACAGTCATCAATCGGCAGAAAAGTAGCCAAAAATCTGGGCTTGCCGATGCCGATTAAGCTTGACCGCTATGAGCTGGGACAGCCTGTGGTGCGCGGCGAAGTGGCGTTGGGATTGTCACTTGGTGATGACAGCAGTGTGCGCGATGAGTTGGCGCGTATTTTGGCAGGGCATGATGCCAAGGTGTCTTGTAATCAGGCTGATATTTTCACCGCTAAGGCAGGTAGTTTAAGCGAGCGATTGACGGATGAGAACGCGCGCTTTAAAGTGGCGATTTTTGATGCGACCAATATCCGCACGGCAGCCGAGCTTAAGCAGGCTTATGAATTTTTCCACGCGATCGCCCGTTCGATCAAATCATCAGGCAGAGTGATTGTCATTGCGCGTCCCGAGTGCTGCACAGGTACAGACATTGGCTTTGCGATGGCTCAGCGCGCACTGCTTGGCTTTGTCAAATCGATCGGCAAAGAGTTCAAAAAAGGCATCACCGCCCAAGTGCTGTATGTCCAAAAAGGCGCGGAATCTGAGCTTGCGCATACGCTGAATTTCTTCATGTCAGCCAAATCTGCCTATGTCTCAGGTCAAGCGGTGGTGATCAAAAAATCTGCCCAAGCCACAAGTGATACTTTGGCAGGCAAAAAGGTGCTAGTCACAGGCGCAAGTCGCGGTATCGGCAAAGCAATCGCCCAAGTGCTGGCGCGTGATGGCGCGAAGGTGTATTGTCTAGATGTGCCACAAGCTTTGGCAGATTTGCAAGCGGTGGCAGGCGAGATTGGCGGTTTTGCATTGCCGCTTGACATCACCGATCCAGATGCAGGTAGCCAAATCATCAGAGCGTGCGGCGTGCTGGATGGCGTCGTGCATAATGCAGGCGTGACGCGCGATAAAACTTTGGCGAAGATGAGTGATGAACAGTGGGATCTGGTGATGAATATCAACCTTGCTGCCATCGCCAATATCAATGCGCATCTGCTTGATGCCAATGGCTTATCTGACGCTGCGCGCATCGTCTGCGTGTCAAGCATCTCAGGCATTGCAGGGAACTTGGGTCAGACCAACTACGCGATGAGTAAGGCTGGGGTGATTGGGCTTGTGGAAGCGACCGCCAAGCTATTTGCTGATTCGGCGCGTACGATTAACGCTATCGCCCCTGGATTTATCGAGACCAAGATGACAGGTCAAATCCCATTTGCCATCCGTGAAGCAGGCCGCCGTATGAACTCAATGAGCCAAGGTGGTGAGCCTGTGGATGTCGCTGAGACCATCGCATGGATGATCGCGCCACAAGCAGGCGGCATCAATGGCAACATCGTCCGCGTCTGTGGTCAGAGCCTATTGGGTGCATAATTTAGTATTTATAAATAAATCGTGCTGATTATGCTAATACACTTAATATAATCAGCACGATCAAAAGCCAAAAGGAAGTGTTATGTCAGATTTGCAATTTACAGAATTGCCAAAAATACACACAACTTATGCCAATGTCATCAAAAGCCTATTGCCGCATGGTGACAGCAAGGCAAGCGAGTTGCCGACGGCGGTGTATAGCGTAGAGAAACTGGTGATCGACCAGGGTAATCTGCGCGAGTATCGCAAGATTTGCAGTTTTATGGATGATGGGCGTGTGCCTGCGACTTATTTTGCGGTGCTGTCGCAGACTTTGCAGATGAATATGATGGCAAAGCCTGATTTTCCTTTTGCGATGCTAGGACTGGTGCATATCCACAACAGCGTCACGCAGCACCGCGTGATTTTCGATACTGAGACAGTATCGATGGCGGTGCGATTGGATAATCTTAAGGCGCATGATAAGGGGCAGCAGTTTGACTTTATCACCACGGTATCGATTGGTGATGAAGTGATTTGGCAAGGCGTATCGACTTATCTGTCGCGCCAAAAAAAGAGCAAGCAAGAACGCGCTGCTAATCCTGCCAAGCCTGAGACAGCCAACCCTAAGCCTGAAGTGATCGAAGGCGGACTGCATACTGTGGTTGATGTACCTGAAGACATCGGTCGCCGTTATGCGTTTGTCTCAGGGGATTTTAACCTAATTCACCTACATCCATTGTCAGCGCGTGCGTTCGGCTTTCCAAAGGCGATCGCGCATGGAATGTGGACCAAAGCCAAATCACTGGCACTGCTATCCAAAGCCTATAAACTGCCTGCTGCTTATACGGTGGAAGTGGCGTTCAAGCAGCCTGTCTTTTTGCCATCGAAAGCTGAGCTGATCAGCGATGTGCCGTGTGATTTGGGCATTGAATTTGGGCTGTATGCCGTCTCTAGCGATAAGCCGCATTTGGTCGGCAGCATCGCTTTTTTGTGATTGATTGTAAATAATAATAAAAGAATAGATTATGTCAAATTGGCAAGATTTTGAAGATATTTTAAAAAAATTACAACTCGACGATGCGCCTGCTGGCGGTGCTTTGGTGATTTATCATCAAGGCAAAAAAGTCGTCGATACCGCTGTGGGTCAAGCGCTGCCTGAGCTGCCGTGGTCATCATCAACTTTATCGGTGAATTTTTCGATCGGTAAAGGCGTGATGGCGACTTTGATTGCGGTTTTGGTCAGTCGTGGGCTCGTGCGCTATGATGTGCCGATTGCGACTTATTGGGCAGACTTTGTCCAAAATGGCAAGCAAGACATCCGCCTGCAAGATGTTTTAACCCATAGCGCAGGCTTATTTGACATCACAAGCGTCACCACCGATGCCAATGATTTGCTTGATTGGCAAGGTATGACAAGTAAAATCGCCGCCATGCCTGTGGGTGTGCCACGCGGACAAGCGGAGCAGCAGTATGCCAGCGCGTACAGTGCTTTGGTCTCAGGCTGGGTCTTGGGCGGTGTGGTCGAGCGCGTGACTGGCATGAGTGTCAATGATGCACTGGATACTTATTTGGCACAGCCTTTGGGCGTATCGGGCGAGCTGTTTTATGGTGTACCTGAGTCGTTGGTGGCACAGATTGCCAAGCCAGAACGCTATTTTTATGAATTGCCAACCGAAAACACACCGCGCCGCAAGCCTGTGCTGAAGCCTGATAGCCCAGAGACGCTTGCGACCCTTGCGCATTTGCCAGCAGCACAGCTTTGGCAGCCTGCACTCGGTGATGCGCCGATCAGCACTGCTGCGGTGAATCGCTTGTACTTTGACACCAGTCGCATGAACCTTGCCAATTATAAAAATGCACTCATGCCAAACAGTCGCGATGGGCTAGAATATCACCGCTCCGATGTGCTGATGGCGTGTATTCCTGCGGCAAACGGCGTCTCTACCGCCAATGCACTTGCCAAAATCTACGCCATGCACGCCAATAATGGTGTGGTGGATGATAAGGTGCTGATCGATGCTGATACTTTATCGCAGATGCGCACGGTGCATACCGACGGCTTTGATGCAGTAATGCCTGCCAATATGCGCTGGAGATTGGGTTTTCATCGTGTATTTAGCCTAAACAATACCAATCAAGCTTATGGGCATATGGGCTATAATGGTTCGGTGGCATTTTGTGATCCAAGCCGTGAATTGTCTTTTGTATTTATTCATAATTTTGATACGACCATGCTTAATGACATTCGCCAATTTGCCTTGTCTGAGATGGCATTGAGCCGTACATAATTGATTAATCATTATTTAGTTTTATTGGTGAATTGATTGATTATTTACCAAAGTTAATTATTAGGAGTAGCCATGAGCGAACCGCGTGAAATGAATGTGATGATTTCTGCTGAGCAGATTGCCGCACGAGTCAAAGAATTGGGCGAGCAAATCAATGCTCATTATGCAGGCAGCGATAACGAGTTGATTTTGATTGGTTTATTGCGCGGTTCGGTGATTTTTATGGCGGATTTGTGCCGTGAAGTGACCAAGCCACATGAAATTGATTTTATGACTGTATCAAGTTATATTAATAAAAGCACTGTATCAAGTGGTGATGTCAAAATCATCAAAGACCTAGACAGCGAAATCAAAGGCAAAGATGTGCTGATCGTCGAAGACATCATCGACTCTGGCCGCACCTTGTCAAAAGTCGTGGAAATCCTACAAACTCGTGAACCAAATTCAATTGAGCTATGCACTTTGGTGAGCAAGCCATCGCGCCGTGAGATTGAGATGCCTGTGAAATTCATGGGTTTTGAAGTTGAAGACCGCTTTATCGTGGGCTACGGTCTGGATTATGACCAAAAATATCGCCATCTACCATTCATCGGTGAAATTGGACTGTAATCAAGATTGAGCCATCGCATAATTTAATTTGCGGTGGTTTTTTATATTTACGAATATTTGCAACTGGTAAATTTTGTACAAATTGACTATAATTGACTAGATTTGCAACTTTCTTTTTTGACCCAACAACAAAAGGTGAATTATGGCATTGGTATTAGATGGCAAAGCATTGGCGGCACAGATTGAGAATGAACTCAAAGAGCGTGTGGCGGCCTATAAAGCCAAAACAAACCGCACTCCGATTCTAGCAACCATCTTGGTTGGCGATGATCCTGCATCAGCGACCTATGTACGCATGAAGGGCAATGCCTGTAAGCGTGTCGGCATGGATAGTATCCGTGTAGAGATGCCTGAGAGTACCACCACCGAAGAGCTGCTTGCCAAGATTGATGAGCTCAATGCCAACCGTGATGTGCATGGGATTTTGTTACAGCATCCAGTGCCTGCACAGATTGATGAGCGTGCGTGCTTTGACCGTATTAGCTTGGACAAAGATGTCGATGGCGTGACCTGTCTAGGTTTTGGTAATATGTCGATGGGTGAGCCTGCTTATGGTTCTTGCACACCGCAGGGCATCATGCACTTGTTGAATCACTACAAGGTTGAGTTGGCTGGTAAGCACGCTGTCGTTGTCGGTCGTAGTGCCATTCTTGGTAAGCCAATGGCAATGATGCTACTGAATGCCAACTGCACCGTTACCATTTGCCACTCTAAGACCAAAGATTTGCCAAGTCACATCGCCAATGCTGACATCGTCGTCGGTGCGGTCGGCGTGCCTGAGCTGATCAAAAAAGACTGGATCAAGCCTGGTGCTGTGGTGGTGGATGCAGGTTTTCACCCGACGGATACAGGCGGCTGCGGTGATATCGAGCTGGGTGGTATCGAAGCGGTGGCATCGGCATACACGCCAGTACCAGGTGGTGTCGGTCCAATGACGATTAATACACTAATCCGCCAAACAGTCGAAGCTGCCGAAAAAGAAGCAGGATTGGCTTAATCATCATTTTGTTGTGATGATCAATGCACTCATTCAGTTGGGTGCATTTTTTTTGCAATGTATCTGGCCGTTGACTTTTTGGCTAGATTAGTTTTTGTTCATGCTTTTGGGTGATGTGACAGCAATTATTAGGATTTGGACGCCAAAAACAAAAGCCATCCAAGTGGACGACTTTTGAGAAGGCGGGTGGGCTGATTAGTGATCAACAGCAGCACCAGCACCTTTTGGATAACGGACGCTTTCGACTAGGTCTTGTACTTCTTTTGGTGGCGGTGGTGTCATCGATGACACGATGAACGCAACCACGAAGTTGATCAAGGCTCCGATAGCACCAAATGATAGCGGTGAGATACCCATGATCCATTCTGCTTCGACGTTTTCGAAGGTGTTGGTACCAGGGATGAAGAACCAGCCCATGTACAAGAATACATAGATACAAGTAATCGCACCACCAACAATCATACCTGCTGTTGCGCCTGCAGAGTTGATGCGTTTTGAGAAAATACCCATCATCAAGGCAGGGAATAGGGTAGAGCCTGCGATACCAAAGGCAACAGCAACAACCTGAGCGGCAAATCCTGGTGGGTTGATACCTAGGTAAGTCGCAACAGCGATCGCTACAGTCATTGAGATACGAGCCGCCATCAATTCACCTTTATCAGTAATATCAGGCTTGATGGTCTTCTTGATCAAGTCATGCGAGATCGCAGATGAGATCGCAAGTAGCAGACCTGCAGCGGTAGATAGTGCAGCAGCTAAGCCACCAGCAGCAATCAGACCAATCACCCAGCTTGGAAGGTTGGCGATTTCAGGGTTTGCCAATACCAAGATGTCGTTGTTCACGGTTAGCTCGTTACCTGCCCAGCCTTTTTCGGCAGCGACAGTGGTGTTGAACTCTTCGTTCTTGTCATTATAGTACTGGATACGACCGTCGCCGTTTTTGTCTTCAAACTTCAATAGACCAGTATTTTCCCAGTTGGTCATCCACTCAGGACGCTCAGCATGGACAAGCGTAGGGGCATCGCGACCTTCTGGATAGACGGTGTTGATGATGTTTAGGCGCGCCATAGAGCCGACCGCAGGGGCTGTGGTATACAGTAGGGCGATGAAGAACAGTGTCCAGCCCGCCGAAGTACGCGCATCAGAGACCTTTGGTACAGTAAAGAAGCGGATGATAACATGTGGCAAACCAGCAGTACCCACCATCAATGACATGGTCAGTAGGAACATATTAAGCTTATTTGGCACATCAGCGGTGTATTGATCAAAGCCAAGATCGGTGACCAGCATATCAAGCTTTTGTAGCAGCGGTACACCACTTGCGACATCTGTGCCGAACATACCGATTTGTGGGATTGGGTTGCCAGTTAAGTTCAGCGAGATGAAAATCGCAGGCACCATATAAGCAATCATCAAAACGATGTACTGCGCCACCTGAGTATAGGTGATGCCTTTCATACCACCAAGTACAGCATAGAAAAGTACAACGACAGCCGCGATCAATAGACCTGTGGTGCTATCAACTTCTAAGAAGCGCGAGAACGCAACGCCTGCACCAGTCATCTGACCGATAACATAAGTGGTACACGCTAGGATCAAGCACACGACAGCGACAAGGCGCGCGGTCTTAGAATAAAAGCGATCACCGATGAAATCAGGTACGGTGAACTTACCGAATTTACGCAGATACGGCGCAAGTAGTAGCGCAAGTAGTACGAAACCACCTGTCCAACCCATCAAATATGCCGATGCGGCATAGCCACCCATGGCAAGCATACCTGCCATCGAAATGAACGAAGCCGCACTCATCCAGTCAGCGCCTGTTGCCATACCATTGACCACAGGGTGTACGCCACCACCAGCGACATAGAACTCTTTGGTAGAGCCAGCGCGCGCCCAAATCGCGATACCGAAGTACAGCGCGAACGACGCACCAACAAATAGAATATTAATCCAAAACTGACTCATGGCTTAGTCCTCCGTCACGCCAAATTCTTTATCGATTTTGCCCATGCGCCATGCATAGAAGAAAATCAATAAAATAAAGACAATCATAGAGCCTTGCTGACCAAACCAAAAGCCCAAATCAGAACCGCCTACTTGGATACCGGCAAGCATTGGGCGTAGCCAAATGGCAAAGCCGTGCGAGCAAAGTAGCCAAAGAACGAGACAAAGGACAATTAAGCGAACATTGGCTTTCCAATATCCTTGTGCATCATGTTGTGACATAAAAATCACTCCTTATGAAAGCGCAGGGATTTGGAACCAAAACGGTGAAGTGAATTGCAAATCCCTGCAAATTATTCCATTGTTGTCGATCCGCTTTTAATCATTCAATAACAACAACACACTCAAGAACATCATATTCCATCATTGTGGTGAAAAAATTGATCAACAATCAGTCAGTCTGAACCAGCACTTGATAACTCATTCATAAAGATTGATTATACAAAAACGGATGTTTATAGCATAACACAACTTGTGGCAATTGCAATACATTTGTATCGAAAAATTGTTAAAACTTGCCAATTTGTAACGGGTTGTAATGAGAAAATTTATAAAAATATTCTTATTTATCAATGAGTTAATATTTTAGGAAGTTATAACATCAATACTTGAATTATGCAGAAATTTTTTAAGTTATGTAGATTGTGCAAGACACAGGGGTGGGGTAATGATGGGTTTTAGCAATTTTTAAGATGAATTTTTAATGAAGTAATTTAATAAAATTAAAAAAATGCGTAGATACCATCTCCCAACCCCAAAGTCAAACCCTAAATTGCCTGAATTTGTGGTTGGTAGGGTTTTTGGTGTTTAATGACACCAAAACAGATTTGTACAAGCTTACGCATGGCAGCACATAAAGCCTGCATCTTGCATTTGCCATTTTGTTGTAAGCGTTCGTACTGGTCTTTAATATCAGGATTGTATTGAGTAGCCACCACTGCTGCCATATACAATTTGGCACGAATGCTTGAATTGCCGGTTTTAGCCAGCCTTGACCTGCCCCTAAATAAGCCTGATTCTTGCTGCTTGGGAATCAGTCCTAAAAAGGCGGATACTTGCTTAGCATTATTAAATTGTTTGGTATTAAACAAAGCAAGCATTTGTCTTGAGATGACTTGTCCTACGCCTTTGATGCTTTGTAGTAACGCTTGATCGGCTTTGAGTTTGGGGTGGCGTTTGATGTGATTATCTATATCGTCATTTAATGCTTTGATGGCTTGTTTCAGATGGGCAATGACCGCATCAATGGAGTCTTTGACTGCCTTTGGTGTGTCAGTTGCCTCTGCTTTTTCTTTACGATTTTCTTCTCGTTGTAAGTCTTCATGTAACGCATCAAGACGAGACAGCAGAGATTTTAAATGACGAGCTTCATGACTTGGGGCAATCCAGATGTCGGGCTGTGTGGTTGCACCGTATTTGGCAAGGATGATACTGTCTTTTTTATCGGTCTTTTGTCTAACACCCAAGCTGTCAGCATAGTGTTTGACAAAAGCAGGATTAATAATACTCACCTGAAAGCCTAAGTCATATAAGTAATAGGCTAGGTTTTCATGATACACTCCTGTGGCTTCTAGGACGATGTGAATGTCGTTAAAACTGACATCAGAACCCAAATTGTCTGCTAGCCAGTCGCTAAGCCGTATAAAGTCTTCAAGTGTGTTGTCAAAGATTTTGGTTTTGACTTTCATGCTTGATAAGTCTTTGAGCCAAGCCACATCCAGTTTATGTTTACTGACATCAACACCGATGTAATAAGTCATTGCATCTATCCTTGTTCATTCAGCATCATTGATTGTATGACAATCAAGTGCTTGGATACCATTCAGATTTACGATGAAAAGGAAGTTACTTGGGTTTAATCTACAAAACAGCATCAAAGTACTTAGGGTGCGTAAAAACTCACAAGTAACTTAGGTTGATGGTATAATCTACCATGCTACCACCAAGATAGCTAGTCTTAGGTGGTAAGATACAAGGGTGCGTTGTACGCACCATTTTGTCGCAAAAAGCAAGGTGCGTCCCACATGGTAATTCATCAAAAGTGTCTGATTTTAAATTAAGTAGTTTTGTAAATTGACACTAAGTTGCTTGTTGGTGCGTTGAACGCACCCTACAGCCAGAGTGGGATTTTTAAAAAAAGCAACAAACTACACACGCCGATGCTTGAGCGCAAGATACATCATTGCCACATTGATGGCATCATTGAGTGCATCATGGCGTGGCAAATCAGGAATACCAAGGGTTTTCACCATATTTGCCATGGTCAAATCCACTTCTGCATCATAATATTTGTGCTTGGTTTCTTGGGCGTGGAACAGCCGCGAGACTTCGATTTGCTCTTGGGGCAGGATGATGCCAAGCATCGGTTTTAAGAATTTATTCACCATCGCCACATCATATTCCAAAAAATACCCAACGAGCGGACGACCACCGACGAAGTGCAGAAATTCTTCTAATGCCGCTTCAATCGTCACGCCACTGCTCAGATCCTTGGGGCGAAGTCCATGAATGGTGACATTGGTCGCTTCCATCATGCCTTCAGGCTTGATCAGAATCTCAAAAGCTTCACTGGTCAAAATGCGATTACCGCGAATTTTTACCGCGCCGATGGAGATGATTTGTGCTTCGGCGACATTTAGACTTGTGGTTTCACAATCAAAACTCACGAGCTCATCAGGATGGCTTTGGTACAAAAAATCATAATCAGGATTTTTAAGCTGTTTGCGATAATAGCTGTGGCGCAATTTGTCAAAAAACTTCATCACATCGCCCCTTTAGTTGCTCAAATGAAAATGCGCATTGACCATGTGTTTGAAGCGTTTGACTACTTGCAGGGCGTCTTTGAGTAGGTCGCGCTCAAGCGTGGAGAGGTTTTCGGTGGCGACTTGGTTGGGCTGCACTTCTAAGCCATGCTTAATAGAAAATAAGCCATTTTTTAGTCGCGTGTGCATCAGATAAGCAAGTGCTTCGGCGACATCTTGGCTCAGCTGCTTTTCGATAATTCCCATCTCAGCAAGCTTATTGATGCGCTCAAAAGTGTTGGTCTCAGTGATACGAGCCTGTAAACTCAAGGAGCGCACGCCATGCACGATGGGGAAAGTACCCATTTTTTTGATGTCCATTTTACGCTTTTCTTGACCCAGAATCTGCGCAAAAAACCCTTGCCCGTCTTCATTAAATTGATTCACCACGCGCGCAAAGCCCATCAGCATACCGACATCATTTTGTAGATAAAATTGTAAATGATTCTTAACTTCATAGAAAAGCTCTTGCTTGCCTGTGATGGGTTTGGCATCGATAAAAATCGCAAGATTCATCATGTTCTCACCGCTTGCTGTACGACACCATGAGCCGACCATTTGTTTAAATTCACTAATAGGCTTACACCAAGTGGGGTTATTGACCATGATTTTGCCTTGGCAAGGTGGATAGCCAAAATCATCAAGCACCGCCGAAAATGCCTGCGTATAAGGCATTACTTCTTCAAGGGTCAAATCATCATCAAAAATCAGCGCATTGTCCTGATCGGTTTTTAGCACTTGTTCGCCACGACCTTCAGAACCCATGACAATCAAGCAAGACTTATCAATGATATGTTCAGGCGCGATCAATCGCCAAGCTTTTTCAAATAGGCGCGCGTTCAGTACTTGCATCAGCTGAGCCAGCTGCTTAGCCTGCATGCCATTGCTAAATAAAGCAGCGATGGTGGCATTCATCTGTGTGGCGACGCGGGTAAGCTCGCCAAGACTTGTCGCAACTTCCAGTTTCTCCGCGATAAGATGACTGTGATTGGATAGAAATGCTAAAATATCAATCTGCTCAAGCATACCGATGGGATCGCCATTTTTGGTGACGACGACGCGCTGAATGCGATGATTCATCATCTTAAGCAGCGCGGTGAACATAAAATCATCGACATCAGCACTGATCAGCTCAAAGCACGCCCACTGATGAATGGGCGCGTGCGGATCGAGCGTATCACCACTTTGGATCATCACATCGCGAAACAGCGATTCTGCCACCAGACCGATTTTGCCATTATGATGAATCAGCAGCGATTTGCTCTTATTTTCTTGCATGATTTTGCCTGCTTGGATCAGGCTTATTTCACCTGAATGCAGCTCATCGTAAGGGCGATAGGCGTCTTTGATCTTGGCGGTGAATAGTCCAGCCAGTTCATTTTCGCGCTTATTGCCGGTTTGTGCTTTGAGTTTATCGGCGATATTGGCGAAAAAATACGCGCCAAATTCGCTGTTTTTCTCGATCAATTCACGAATCACGGCTTTTGGAATGGCATACAGCAGGCTTTGTTCGGCGGCGATGAAGCTGTGGCGATACGACTGCTCAAACAGCGCGCGCGTATCGAAGCTGTCCGATGGGTGATAAATGGCAAGCACTTCGCCATCGGCATCGACTTCTTGGACGATGCCTTTGATGATGATGTAGAGCGTTTCGACGGCGTCTTGGGGGCTGATGACTGTGGCATGATCGTCAAAAAAGACGATGTCGGTGGCTTTTTCAAGCTTGGTGCGCTGCCTGGTGGTGAGTGCATTATAAGGCGCGGTGCTAAAGTCAAAACGATTCATCGAAACATCCTTTTTTACAACAATTTTTGTAGCAAATGAATAAGTCTTATGTTAGCAAATTATCAAGATGAAGCCAAGTGGTATAAGCAATTTTCCAAGAGTTTGAATCAAGGATAAAAAATTTTGGCGGTGATAAATTTAAAAGATCCATTGATAATTCAGCGTTAAATTTTGCCAAATTTCAAATGCAATTGCTACTACTCAAATGCTGATAAATGCCTTATAATAGCCATCAAGAAAACTATCCAAAGAGTACAACCATGTCTATCAAATCCGATCGCTGGATCCGAAAAATGGCTGAAGAACACGGCATGATCGCGCCATTTGAGCCAAATCAAGTGCGCTATAATGAAAAGGGCGATAAGCTGGTCAGCTATGGCACATCTAGCTATGGCTATGATGTCCGATGCGCCAATGAATTTAAGGTCTTTACCAATGTACATTCAGCGATCGTTGATCCGAAGAATTTCGACGAAAAAAGCTTTATTGACATCGTCGGTGATGAATGTATCATTCCACCGAACTCATTTGCACTGGCACGCACGGTTGAGTATTTCAAAATCCCGCGCGATGTCTTGACCATCTGCCTTGGCAAATCGACCTACGCACGCTGCGGCATCATCGTCAATGTCACGCCGCTTGAACCTGAATGGGAAGGTCATGTGACTTTGGAATTTAGTAATACCACCAATTTGCCTGCGCGCATTTATGCTGGTGAAGGCGTGGCACAGATGCTGTTTTTCCAATCGGATGCCGATGATGTCTGCGAGACTTCTTACAAGGATCGCGGCGGAAAATATCAAGGGCAGACGGGTGTGACTTTGCCAAAGACTTAATCTGCGGCTTGATGACAAATAGCACTTGCTAAAGCTCTGTTTTTACAGGGCTTTTTATTTGTAATATTGTAACAGTTACAAAATGCCACGGAAAATTTACCATTGATGCTATAAAATAGGGCAAATTTTATTTACATACAAAAGAGTAATTATGAGTGATATTCGCATTGAACAAGCCCACAGTTTTGATTTTGCCACCGCACGCGCACAAGCCAAAAAATGGCTGAGCGAAGCTGAGTCGCAATTTGGGCTAAAGGCTGATTATATCGAAGGTGAGACAGCTGATACCGCGAGCATTTCAAAGGCGGGTGTTGATGCTAAGGCAACTTTGACTGCTGATAAGATTGTTTTTGAAGCGTCATTGGGCTTTTTTGCCAAGCCATTAAAATCTGCCATTAGCTCAGGCATTGGTGAAGGTTTGCAGAAGTATTTTGTTAGTGCAGCATGAAAATGATTCATAAATTGCGCTGCCGTATTGCCATGCTGCCACTGATCATGGCGATGGTGGTTGGTACGAGTGCACAGGCAGAATTACCTGCCAATATTAGCGCACGGCTAAAAGCGGCAGGCGTGGATGATGCCGCCATGAGCTTGGTGGTTGAGCCGCTTGGTAAGGGTGAGCTGCGCATTCGTCATCGGGACTCGGCACTGATGGTGCCGGCATCGACTCAGAAACTGGTGACGACATTTGCCGCGCTAGATACATTGGGTGCGGACTATCGTTGGCAGACGCGCGTGTATCAGCATGGGGCGGTGATGGGCGGTACTTTGTATGGTGATTTGATCATCGTTGGCGCAGGTGATCCTGCATTGACTTATGATGCTTTGACAAGCCTATTTGAAAAAATCAAGCAGCGCGGTATTAAGCACATTCATGGCAATATCATCATTGATAATCTTGCTTTTAAAGGTGCGTCATTTGATACTGCATCGTTCGATCGGCAAGCACTGCGCGCGTATAATGCACAGCCCAATGCCTTGCTTGTGAATTTTGGCACGATCGAAGTCTCTGTCACACCAAAGAGCAACACCCAAGCCAGCATCACTGTTAAGCCAAGCTTAGCAAATTTCACTGCACCTGAGCAGATGCCGATGGTATCTGCGACTTGTACTAAGGCAAATTCACCCAATTTTGATCTGACTACCCAAGCACTCAGCGTGCGCGGTGTGATGTCCAATCAATGTGCCGCCAGTCAGTTTTGGCTTGCCTTTGCTGATACCAATGCACTTGCCGTTAAAGCGGTGCAGGGCGAGTGGCAAATAATTGATCCAACTTTCACAGGTCAAGTCATTATCGCACAGCAAGCTTGGGATATCAAGGCGCAGGGCGGTGCGCATTTACCGATTGTCACTTGGTATTCTAAATCGCTAAAAAGCTTAATTGCAGACATTAATCTGTATTCTAATAATGTCATGACCGAGCAGATGGCACTGAGTTTGCCATTGACTCAAGGAGCTAAGCAGTCGGATTATCCACAAGCGTTTGCCTTTTTGACATCGTGGTGGAAAAGCAAATTATCAACCACACCACCTGAGATGACGCGCGCATCAGGCTTGTGCCGCGACTGTAAAGTCAGTGCGAGTTCGATGGTCAGTTTGTTAATTTTTGCTTATCATTCACCGAATTTTGAGCCGTTTTTGGCATCCTTGCCTGTGGTCGGTCAGACAGGCACGATGGCAGAGTTTGCCAAACGCCAACCCCAAAGCCTAGCCATCGGGCGCGCGTGGATGAAAACAGGTACTTTAGATGGCGTGCATACGATCGCAGGCTTTGCCAAAGATGCCAATGACGAATGGTATGCGGTGAGTGCGATGATCAATGCGCCGAGTTCGCAGATGACATATGATGTGATTTTGGCGCTTGATGAAGTGCTGAACGGCATCGCCAATTATCCAAATCAATCAACAACACACAAGGAATCACCATGACCATAGAAATGCTGATTAGTATCTGCTTGGGCGTAGGACTTGCGGCGAGTACAGGTTTTCGCGTATTTGTACCATTGTTCGGAGTGTCTTTGGCGGCGTATTTTGGCATCATTCCGCTGAATGAAGATTGGATGTGGGTGGGCAGCTTGTCGGCATTGGTGATTTTGGGCGTGGCAAGTGTCATCGAAGCCTTGGGCTACCTTGTGCCTGTGGTGGATAATTTACTTGATACCATTGCTGTGCCATTGGCAGGCGTGGCGGGGACTTTGGTGATGGCAAGCACATTGACAGACATGAGTCCTGCGATGACTTGGGCGCTGGCTATCGTCGCAGGCGGTGGGGCGGCTGCGACCATCAAGACCACTTCGGCAGCGACACGGGCGGTATCGACGGTGACCACAGCAGGCGTGGCAAATCCAGCATTCGGCGCGGCTGAAACTACTGCGGCGATTGGACTGTCGGCACTATCGATCTTTGTGCCTGTGCTGGGCTTTATTGCGGTACTGATTGCGTTTTTTGGCTTGATCTGGCTTGGAATGCGCATTAAAAAGAAAATGGCACAATAATTTATACCAACTAAAAAAACCGCATCATTCAATGGTGCGGTTTTTGTTTGCTTTGATAATTTACTTCTGCAACGCCAGCTGATCAAACTTAGCGCCATCGGCAAAATAGGTCGTCATCACATGATCCCAGCCACCAAAGACATCATTGACCAAGAAAGTGGTGATGGCAGGAAAGCGATCTTGATATTTGGCAAGGATATTTGGATTGCTTGGGCGTAAATAAAGCTGTGCAGCAAGCTCTTGTCCTGCGTCACTATACAGATAAGCTAAATAATCATGCGCAACTTTTTCACTGCCTTTTTTGGCAGTGACACGATCGACGACGGCGACTGGATTTTCGGTAGCGACAGTATAGCTTGGATATACGACTTCGAATTCACCTTGATTAAGCTGATGGGCGATGTGATTGGCTTCGTTTTCTGGTGTGATCAGCACATCGCCAATACCGCGCTGCGTGAAAGTCGTTGTCGCAGCACGCGCACCACCATCAAAGATCGCGACATTACCAAGCAGCGTTTTGATAAAAGCATCTGTCTGTGCGGTGTCATTATTAAATGTGTGCAAGCCATAGCCATAGGCTGCCAAAAATGCATAGCGACCATTGCCCGAAGTCTTAGGACTAGGTAGGATAATCTGCACATCTTGGCGCGTCAAATCTGCCCAGTCCTTGATGGCTTTAGGATTGCCTTTGCGCACCAAAAAGACGGTGCTGCTGGTAAAAGGCACGGCTTTATTATCCAGTTTATCTTGCCAATTGTTCTCAATAAGTCCTTTAGTAACCAAGAGCTCAATATCTGAATTTTGGTTCATGGTAACGACATCGGCAGCCAAGCCATTTGCTACGGATAGCGCTTGTTTGCTTGAGCCGCCGTGTGACTGTTTGATACTAACCGTGATATTTGGATTGCTCGTTTTATAATGTTCGATGAATAACTCATTGAATTGTTTATAAAAATCTCGTGAAACACCATAAGAGACATTTAATAGTTCAATGCGATCAGCGACAGTTGAGCCTGCACTAGCTGTCTTGCTGTCGGCATTTGAGCAGGCAGAGATGCTAAATAAGCTTGCAAGGCTCAGCGCGGCAATGGTGAAACTTTTGGCAAATTTCATACGGGTTTCCTTAAAAATCATCACTAAGATTAGCGGTCATTTGATGTGCTTAATTTAGCGAAAATTTATAGATTTTCAAAACGCAGAAACTTGCAATGATTATTCAAAATAAGAATAACGAGATTTGCGCAAGCAAAAAAATCAGCCAGATTTTCACCTGACTGATTCTAAAGATTTGCTACTTATTTATTTTGTGATGCGACAGCAAGTTGATCATAAATACCGCCTTCGCTGAAGTAGGTGCTCATGATGCTTGCCCAATCACCAAAGACATCATTTGGGAAGAAAGTAGTCATCTCTGGGAATTTGTCTTTGTGCTTGGCTAGGATATCAGGATTGCTTGGGCGCAAGTAGAATTTGGTCGCAAGCTCTTGCGCTTCGTCGCTGTATAGGTAGTTGAGATATTCGGTCGCTGCTTCGGTCGTGCCTTTGCTGTCAGTGACTGATTTTACCACCGCGACAGGGTTCTCAGCATTGACTGTGTAGCTAGGATAAATAATCTCAACATTACCAAATTTACCTTTGATGACATTGGCTTCGTTTTCAAAGGTGATCAGCACATCGCCGATGCCACGCTGAGCAAAAGTCGTCGTCGCTGCGCGTCCACCATTTTCAAATACCTTGACATTGCCCAATAACTGTTTGGCAAATTCTTTGGTCTTATTTTCGTCTTTATTGAAAGTGTGCAAGCCATAGCCATACGCACCAAGGAAAGCATAGCGACCGTTGCCTGTGGTTTTTGGGTTGGCGATGACGATTTCTGTGCCTTGATTGGCAAGGTCGCTCCAGTCTTTTACACCTTTTGGATTGCCTTCACGCACCAAAAATACGATGGTACTCGTAAATGGAATGGCGTTATTTGGGAAGGCTTGACGCCAGTTGGCATCGACCAATTTGGCATCGGCAAGCAGTTCGATGTCAGAGCCTTGGTTCATGGTTGCGACATCGGCTTGTAAGCCATTCTTAACAGATAGAGCCTGTTTGCTTGAGCCGCCATGCGATTGTTTGATTTCGATTTTGGCGTCAGGATGGGTGGTGGTGTAGTGCTTTTTGAAGATTTCGTTATAATCTTTATAAAAATCACGCGCCACATCATAAGATACATTTAATAGCTCAATACCGCCTGTGCTGCTGGTTTCGGTTTTTTGTTCGGTTTTTGAGCAGGCAGCTAGGGCAAGGCTTGCACCCAATGCGACGGCTAGAATTTTACCATTTTTTAAAGTTGTCATTGTAGTTCTCCTAAAATATTGAATAGGAAATATTGAGCTGAGTACTGATAAATAAACATTAATAAAGCACTGGCACAACAAACAAGCATACTGTACAAAAAATCAATATGAAATTCTAACAACAAAATTGACTTTATATTTTCCATTCAGGAATTTATGGATGAATGAATCAGTGATGGAAATTTTGTATAAATGCTTTAAGCGGACAGTGATTGGATTTATTGGCTTAAAAGTGGCTGTTGTGGTTTTTTGTCTGGCTACTTATTTTGCCAAAAATATGATATGCTAGGGGCGATTTTATCACCGATTCTTGACAAAATAAGGATAATAAATGACACAGCTAGACCCAAATTGGCAATCTGATGCGCTTGACCCAAGCCTTGGTTTTTTTGAGCAGACTTTGGCGGTGCGTGGTGGCTACCATCGCACGGATGAAGGCGAGCATGGCGAAGCGATTTTCACCACCAGTAGCTATGTGTATAAATCTGCCGCCGATGCTGCCGATCATTTTAATGGCAATAAAAAAGGCAATGTCTATAGCCGCCATACCAATCCAACCGTGCGCGCTTTTGAGCGTCGTTTAGCATTGCTTGAAAATGGTGAACGCTGTGTGGCGACTGCAAGCGGCATGGGGGCGATTTTGACTATGTGTCTTGCTTATCTAAAAGCAGGCGATCATTTACTGTGTGCCAAGCAGTTATTTGGCTCATCGGTGGCGTTGTTTGATACTTATTTTAAGGCTTTTGGCGTTGAAGTCAGCTATGTGGATTGCTTTGATAACGATGCATGGGCAGCGGCAATTCAGCCAAATACGCGCGTGCTGTATTGTGAAAGTCCATCGAACCCATTGGCGCAAATTGCTGATTTATCATTTTTAAGTAATCTTGCACATTCTCATGATGCACTGTTGATCGTCGATAACTGCTTTGCCACCCCTGCGATCCAAAAGCCAATGGATTTGGGTGCGGATGTGGTCATTCATTCGGCGAGCAAATATATCGATGGGCAAGGGCGTGTATTGGGCGGTGCGTTGGTTGGCTCAGATGAGTTGATGGAAAAAGCCTTTGGCGTGGTGCGTACAGGTGGTATTAGCTTATCGCCATTTAATGCGTGGGTGCTATTAAAGGGTTTGGAAACACTATCGCTTCGCATGAAAGCACACTGCGAAAATGCCAATCGTGTGGCAGAATTTTTGGTCAATCATCCAAAGGTTAAAGCCGTGCATTTTTCAGGTTTGCCGACGCATCCTAGCCATGAAGTCGCTAAGCGTCAGCACACCGCGCTGAATCATGTCAGTGGTGGCGCGATTACAGGCGCATTCGGTGCGATTATTGGCTTTGAAGTTGCTGATCAAACGGCGGCTTGGCAGGTGATCGACAGCACACGAGTGATTAGTATTACTAATAATTTGGGTGATGCAAAATCAACCATAACGCACCCTGCGACGACCACGCATTTTCGTATGACGCCTGAAGCCAGACAAGAAGCAGGGGTGAATGATGGCTTGATTCGCCTATCTGTGGGGCTTGAAGCAGCTGAAGATATTATCAAAGATTTGGCGCGTGGATTGGATACGCTTTAAGCTTTAGTTATGTAAAAAGGTTTGAAATTACCTTTCAAACCTTTTTTGCTGATTTATTGATATGTAGGCGATTATCTCTTAACCGCATGGCATCCTTTATGAATGATTTCTGAAGCTGGGCTTAAAACATTAATGCTTGATTTACGGATATTTTTGTAGGTTAGGGCATTGGCATCAACGCCGCCGCTCAGACTGAAATTGTCTTCATCTCCGAATACAGTGCCGACATCATCGGTGTGATATGGGTTGATTGGCATGAAGCGAGTTTTGCCATTTAATGAAGCTTGTGCGTAAGTCGGTAGGTTTTGTTTGTTAAAGCCATATTTTACCGACACTTTTTCGCCATTTTGGCAAGTGTAATTGACTGTGCGAGTTTTAACTGCACTTTTGCACGCTTGATCGGCATCAGAGTGTGGTGCGGTGTTTGATAGAGCGTCTGTGCTGCCAAGCATAAGCGCGATTACAGGGATGAATTTAATAACGCTTTTCATGGTTAATCACCTATTTAATTGAGAAAATTCACCAAACAAGAATAATAATCATATTTGGTGAAGAATATTTGGCTCTTTAGTGGCATAAATGTAAACGAATGTTGCAAGTTTATCCGCTAATTTGACACACAAGAAAAATCTGTCAAAGGTTGGAAAAAATACACCATTTTGTGGTAAGATTATCGGTTTAAAAAGTCATAAATCGCCATTATTTGGCATTAGGAATTTAATTATATTTGGATTTTTGCCATGCATTATTCTATTTTTTGCCAAAATAAAAACGATGCGCTCAAAGAGCCGATGTTTTTTGGTCAGCCTGTCAATGTCTCACGCTACGACCAACAAAAGCACCCGATTTTTGAACAATTGATCGAAAAGCAGCTGTCATTTTTTTGGCGACCTGAAGAGATTGATGTCTCAAAAGACCGCATTGATTTTGCGGAATTATCAGCGCATGAGCAGCATATTTTTTTAAGTAATCTAAAATATCAAACGCTGCTTGATAGCATCCAAGGTCGCAGCCCGAATGTCGTGCTATTGCCATTGGTATCTATTCCTGAG
The DNA here is from genome assembly GCF_024296965.1 of Moraxella sp. FZLJ2109. Lineage (NCBI taxonomy): Bacteria > Pseudomonadati > Pseudomonadota > Gammaproteobacteria > Moraxellales > Moraxellaceae > Moraxella > Moraxella sp. FZLJ2109. Next base: position 141,508 of record NZ_CP101112.1, on the reverse strand, counting down.
CTTGAAACTTGGATTGAGACTTGGTCGTTCTCTGAGACCATTCACTCGCGCAGCTACACGCATATTATCCGCAATGTTGTCAATGACCCAAGCAAGATTTTTGATGATATTATTGATAATAAATATATCCTAGAGCGCGCCACTGACATCGCCAAATATTATGATGATTTGCACACTTGTGCCAAATTGTACGATTTGCACGGCGAAGGCAGTTATACTGTCGATGGCGTCACTTATGAAGTCAATCTAAAAAATCTGAAAAAGCAATTGTACCTGTGCATCGTCGCGGTGAATGTGCTAGAAGCTATCCGTTTTTATGTATCTTTCGCTTGTAGCTTTGCCTTTGCTGAGCGTAAATTGATGGAAGGCAATGCCAAGATTATCAAGATGATCGCACGCGATGAAGCTTTGCATTTAAATGGTACGCAGCATATCATCAATTTCATGCGTCAAGGCAAAGATGACCCTGAGATGGTTGAGATCGCGGCGGCTTGTCAAGATGAAGCGATTGAGATTTTTAAAAGTGCTGCCGAGCAAGAAAAAGCATGGGCGGATTATTTGTTTAAAGATGGGTCGATGATTGGCTTAAACCGCGATATTTTGTGTCAATATATTGAGTTTATCACCAATGCGCGTATGGCGGCGATTGGCTTGCCTGCGATTTTTGAGACTAAGAGCAATCCGATTCCATGGATTAATGCGTGGCTGTCATCGGACAATGTGCAGGTTGCGCCTCAAGAAACCGAAATCACCACTTATTTGGTCGGTCAGATTGATGCCGATTTGGACGATGTGGATTTGGATGATTTTGAATTATAATTAAATTTTACTAAAAAATTAATTTTCTTGGGCGTGCTAAATGTGTGACATTCGCGATAGGATGTTGTGATTTGGTGCGCCTTGATGTTAATAGGCATGGGCATGGGCTGGGTATTTACAGACGAGATGCGATTTTATCTGCATGAGAACGAAACCTTGCTGGACGGCATGATTCGCACCGAGCATAAGCAGGTGCGCTATGAATGTCGGCAGGGCTATTGCGGCGCGTGTCGGATGCGAGTGACTGCCAAGACGGGTGGATTTCATCATCGACTACCGCCTTTGGTGCAGCTGGCTGATGATGAAGTGTTGGCGTGCTGCTGTGTGGTATCGGGCAGTTTGCAGGTCAGTTACCTGCCGCCGACCGAGCAATTATCGCTGTTTGCCAAGCCTTCGCCGATGGATGACTGAGCATGAAATTACTTCCCAAAACTGATATCGTCCCAAAGGTCAGTAATAAAAAACTTGCCATCGCGCTTGGCGTGGCGGTCGCGGTGGTCGGTGTCTCTGGCGTGGTATTTTGGCGCGGGGGTAAGGCGGACAATGCGCCGCTCGTGGTTGAGCCTGTGGTGACAAGCTTGCAAACAGCACCTGAAAGCACCGAGCCTGTGTATGTGCATTATGTGGCTTTGGCAAATGCGGCGCAAAATTATGCCATCACTGCCGATGACATCAAGAGATTACATGCTGTAGGCAGTCTAAAAGGTGTGCTGACTACACAGTTTAAACAAGCCACTCATGCCAAGATGACTTATCGCTTTGGCAGACGGCAAAAATTGGCTTTTGAGCCTGTGCGACCTGCAATATTGGCAAGTCAGGGTTTTGTGCTTACAGGGCGAGAATATGAAGGTAATCTTAATAATGGTGCATATCAAAGCCTGTACCGATTGTTCGAAAATCCTATAAGTAAAGCGCGCATTGAGATTTTTGAAACACGAATCACGGCAGATCAGCCTGTGGAGATGATTGCTGAGACGCTGAATGAATCAGTGCTTGGTGTGCCTGTCAGTCTTGAACGATTTACCGATAAAAAGGGTGTGGTGTACCATAGTGCAACTTTAGTTGCCAAAGATCGCTATTATGTGATCAATACTAAGGCTGTGGATCGCCAGCTTTTGATAGATGTGCTGCAGCAGATCGTGGAAGGGGTGGTATAGTGGGGTTTATTCTGCCAGTCACTTTTTTATCAATGATGATGAAGGTTCGTGCAGTGGGATGATTTTGAAAGTGGTTAAATACTTGAATGGTTGATAAAGTAAAAAAAGAATTGGGCTTAATTTATTGAAAATAAAGAGATTTTAGAATGGACAAGGCAAATTTTTCCAATATGAAAATCTTGAATAAAAAATTCAAAAATATGCTTGACACCCCAAAATCTTCGTGTATAATACGCACTCATAAGCCAATGAGCTTAACCATGCATGCCAGTGTGGTGAAATTGGTAGACACGACGGATTCAAAATCCGTTGCCCTTAAAAGCGTGTCGGTTCGAGTCCGACCACTGGTACCAATAAAATCAAAGACTTACAGCGAAAGTTGTAAGTCTTTTATTTTGTGTTTTAATAACCAAAATAAAATAATAACCACATAATAACCAGTGTTAAGACTTTTGCGTGGATAAAAAATACCCTGTATGTTGTCATACAGGGTAAAATTCATTCTCCGAGCAGTTGTCTGATATCTTTGACCGACCAAAATGGCTTACCGTTAATCATTTTTGACTGTATCGGCCCGCTAGATTGGCTATGCCAATTTCTGACAGTGGCAACCTTAAATCCAAGCATACTAGCACATCGGATATGAGCAATGGCACACAGTTCATTTTGCCTTTTTATAACTCACACGAGCAAACACACAACCACCACCAAAAATCTATCAATCCTACCAAAAATTTAGTATAATAGAGCATTTAATTGCAAAGTGAAGCTTGAGTTTGCCGTGAATAAAATCCCAGTCATTCATACCCCTGATACCGCCGAAGATGCCAAAGAAAGCAAGATCAATCTTTTGGGCATGTCCAAAGATGAGCTGTCGGCGTTTTTTATCAGCCTTGGCGAAAAGCCATTTCGTGCGACGCAGGTGATGAAGTGGATTTATCAATTTGGCGTGACTGACTTTTTTGAGATGACTAATATTTCAAAAAAACTACAACAACGCCTACATGAGACGGCGTGCGTCATCCCGCCAAAAGTCAAGTACAAAGAATTTAGTAATGACGGTACGCGTAAGTGGGTCTTTGAAGTGGCAGGGGGTTCGCTGGTCGAGACTGTGCTGATTCCTGCTGATGATAATAAGCAATTTGGGCGCAAGACCTTGTGTATCTCAAGCCAAGTGGGCTGTGCATTGGATTGTTCATTTTGCAGTACAGGTAAACAGGGCTTTGAGCGTGATCTGACCCCAAGCGAGATCATCGGTCAGCTGTGGGTTGCCAATCAGTCCTATATGGAAGATGTTGCACCGACTGAGCGTGAGAACCGCGTGACCAATGTGGTGATGATGGGCATGGGTGAACCGCTGCTCAATTACGGGCCTGTCGTAGCATCGATGTCTTTGATGCTGGATGATCATGCCTTTGGTCTTTCTAAGCGTCGCGTCACGCTATCGACATCGGGCGTCGTGCCGAAGATGTATGATCTTGCTAAAGATATTGATGTTGCGCTTGCCATCAGCTTGCACGCGCCTAATGACACACTGCGCGATGAGCTTGTACCGATTAACAAAAAATATCCATTATCTGAGCTGATCAAAGCTGCCAAAGCTTATGTCTATGATGAAAATCCACGCCACAAAAAACATGTCACCATCGAATATGTCATGCTCGCCGGCGTCAATGATAGCGATGAGCACGCACGCCAATTGGTCGCGCTATTAAAAGATTTGCCAAGTAAGATCAACTTAATTCCATTCAACCCATTTCCGCACGCACCATACGATCGCTCAAGTAACAACCGCATTCATGCCTTTAGCAATATTTTAAATAACGCAGGCTTTGTTTGCACCATTCGCCAAACACGCGGCGATGATATTGATGCGGCGTGTGGGCAACTTGTGGGACAAGTGGCGGATCGCACACGCCGTGCCAAAAAATGGCAAGAAAGCATCGAAAAACGCCAACAGTCAGCTGAATGATTTTTTATAAAAAGTTATGAAAAATCGAATTTTTATTAAGAATAAATAATAAGTGATAACCATGTCAGCATACAATCCTATCAAACGCCGTCCTACCAAAAAAATCCATGTCGGTAATGTCGCCATCGGTGGTGATGCGCCGATCAGCGTGCAGAGTATGACCAATACCAATACTTGTGATGTCGCAGCGACGGTCGCGCAGATCCAGCGCTGTGTCGATGCAGGTGCTGATTTGATGCGTGTTTCGACACCGACAATGGAAAGTGTGGCTGCATTTGCTGAGATCAAAAAACAGGTTTCAGTACCATTGATTGCTGATATTCACTTTGATCATAAAATCGCCATCGCTGTGGCAGATGCAGGTGCTGACTGCCTGCGCATTAACCCAGGTAATATCGGCAACGATGCCAAAGTGCGTGAAGTGGTCGCTGCGGCGCGTCATCATAATGTGCCAATTCGCATCGGCGTCAATGCTGGCTCACTAGAAAAAGATTTACAAAAAAAATACGGCGAACCGACTGGTGAAGCGATGCTAGAATCAGCACTTCGTCATATTGATATTTTGGAAAAACTGGATTTTCAAAATTATAAAATCTCAGTTAAAGCATCGAATGTATTTTTAACTTTAGATGCCTATCGTTTGATTTCAGCCCAGATTGACAATCCGCTACACCTAGGTGTGACCGAAGCGGGCGTGTATCGTACCGGTACGGTGAAATCAGCAATCGCTTTGGGTGGTCTTTTGCTTGATGGCATTGGCGATACCATGCGCATTTCGCTGGCGGCTGAACCTGAAGAAGAGATTAAAATCGGCTTTGATATTCTAAAATCATTAGGCATTCGCTCAAATGGGGTGAATTTTATTGCTTGCCCAAGCTGCAGTCGCCAAGAATTTGATGTCATTAAAGTGATGAATGAGCTAGAAGCGCGCCTAGAAGATGTGCGTGAGCCGCTGGATTTGTCGGTGATTGGCTGTAAAGTGAATGGGCCAGGCGAAGCCAAAGAAGCGACCATTGGCGTGGTCGGCGCAAGCCCAAATAGCCTTGTATATCGCAATGGTCAAAAAAGCCATTTGATTGATACCACCAAGCTAGTCGATGAAATCGAAGCCATGGTGCGTGCGCAGGTCAAAGAAATTCAGGATAATCGCGCCAATGAGATTTTGCGCGTGCAGGGCTAAAATCTAGCTGTGCTTTGTCAAATTTTATGTAGAATTTTTAAAAAATTATAAGGAAAAAAACATGAGTAAGATTACCGCGATCAAGGGCTTTAATGATGTTTTGCCAAGCGATAGCCCAAATTGGCGTCGCCTAGAATCTAAGCTAATCAGCGTGCTGGATGGCTACGGTTTTAGCCAAATTCGCTTGCCGATCGTCGAAGAGACACAGCTGTTCGCGCGCGGTGTTGGTGAAGCGACAGACATCGTCGAAAAAGAAATGTACAGCTTTTTTGACAAGGGCGAACCACCGACTGCATTGACTTTGCGACCAGAAGGTACAGCAGGTGCGGTGCGTGCGGTGATCGAGCATAATTTGACGCGTGGCGATACGCCGAAGCTTTGGTATATCGGCCCGATGTTTCGCTATGAGCGTCCGCAAAAAGGTCGCTATCGCCAGTTCCATCAATTGGGTGTGGAATGTTTTGGCAGTGAGCTGCCTGATGCTGATGCTGAGCTGATTGCCATGACGCATCGTATGTGGCAGGTGCTGGGCATTGATCATGAAGTAAAACTACAATTAAATACTTTGGGTGAATCAGATGAGCGTCAAGCGTACAAAGCGGCTTTGGTGGCGTATTTGACCGTGCACAAGGCGGATCTGGACGAAGATTCACAGCGTCGTCTTAGCACCAATCCACTGCGAATCTTGGACAGTAAAGATGAAAAAACCCAAGCGATTTTACAAAATGCACCAAAATTAAGCGAATTTTTGGGTGATGATACCAAAGCGCATTTTGCCAAAGTGCAAGAATATTTGACCGCTTTGGGCATTGGCTTTGAGATTAATGAAAAGCTTGTGCGCGGCTTGGATTATTATAATAAGACTGTCTTTGAATGGGTCACAGATAAGCTTGGCTCGCAGGCAACGGTCTGCGGTGGTGGTCGCTATGATGGCTTGGTTGGTATCATTAAGGGTAAGCCTGAGCAATCTGAGCCTGGTGTGGGCTTTGCGATGGGGCTTGAGCGCTTGCTTTTGTTGATTGAAGCGGTGAATCCATTTGATGAACAAGCGCAATGCGATATCTTTGTCACCGCATTGTCTGAATGCTATGTGCAAGGCATGAAATACGCCAGTGAGCTGCGTCATCGTCAGCCAAACTTGCGTGTAAAAATGGCAAGTGCTACAAGCCTAAAAGCACAGATGAAAAAGGCGGATAAATCAGGCGCATCGCATACCGTAATCATCGCCGAAGATGAAGTGGCAGCGGGCGAAATCACCGTCAAGACCATGGCGACGGGTGAGCAGGCGCGTGTGGCGGCAAGTCATCATTTTGATGTGTGATTGACTGCTACCTTGTCGTTTGTGTTATAATGCGTTTAAAATTTATTTAGAGTACACTCATGTCTGAAACGAAAAATAACGGCTTTGCGGACAGCCAATCAATCAACGCCCTAAAAATGCATGGCGAAAAAATCATCTATGCGGTGCTGTTGGTGTTGGCAGCGTTTTTTGGTTGGCAATATTACCAAAAGCATTATGCCAAGGTCGATACTGTGGCAGCGGACAAATACACCGTCATCAGTGATCGCAATGACCAAATCGTGCTGGCAGCTGCCAATGGTGCGCAAGATGAAGCGACCAAAAAACTGATCGCTGAAGAAGAAACCAAGCTGTTCGCTGACATCGATGCGTTGGTCGCGGAACATGGTGATACCGCTTATGCATGGCAAGCGCTGATGATCAAGGCGCGCCATCAGACAGATAATGATGATCTGGCAGGGGCGGTGACGACACTGAGTCAGGCTACAGCTATCGATACGGGTGATGAAGGCTTGGCAGCGATTACCAAAATTCGCTATGCACGCGCCATGCTAGCTAATAATGACATCGATGGTGCGACAGCAGTTGCCAATGAAACGATGCCTGAAGCATTCGAGCCATCACGCCAAGAACTGTTGGGCGACATCGCTGTGGCAAAAAATGACACAGAATCTGCCAAAAAAGCTTATCTTGCTGCTTGGGATCTGCTAAAAGCACGCCAAGAAAATCGTGCAGTGCTGAGTCTAAAACTACAAGCATTGGGCGTGATTGCTGATCCGATCGAAGTGCCAACGCCGATTGTCAATCAGCCGACACAGCAAGCAGCAGAAGTGCAAGGTGAACAAGCTGTCGCTGAGCCTGCACAAGATGCACAAGCAGTAGCTGATGCGTCAGCAGAAACACAAACTACACAAACTGGCAATTAGTGCTTAGCAACAAAACGCTATAATAAAATCGTTTTGCATTTTATTTCATTCAAAGGATACGATATGTCTCAAGCTTTTATCAAAACAGCTTTGGTTGCTACACTGGCGGTCGCGATGGTCGGCTGTAGTGCAGGTAAGCGCATTTTTCAAGAAGATCCAAGAAAGCCGACCAAACTGGTTAAGCTTGAGCAATCTGTTGCGGTATTAAGCCAAGTTGCCAGTACCAAGCTTGAGCAGGGCACATCGACTTTTAAGCGCAACAAAGCCAAAGATAAAGATGTGGTGGATCTAAAAATCGCTCAAACTGAAACAGGCTATATCGCTGCCAGCCGTGGTGGCGTAGTCAGTGCCTTTGATGGTGGTCAGCTAGCTTGGGCAGCCAATGTCAATGATGCCATCACCAGTGGTGTGGCGGTGTCAGGTGATACGGTGGTCGTGGGTACGCGTCAAGGTGCTGTCGTGGCACTGGATCGCGCGACAGGTCAAACACGCTGGACGGTACAGCTGCCATCAGCAAGCCTTGCACCTGCACTGATTAATAATGGCAAAGTCATCGTATCAACCAATGGCAGCGTGGTCTATGGTCTAAATCTTGCCACAGGTGCGATCGATTGGCAGTACAGCAGCCAAGCACCAAGCCTGAGCATTCGTGGTATGGCAGCACCGATCATGGTTGATGTCAAGACGGCATTGATCGGTGCGGCAGATGGTCGTATCCACGCGATCGATGTTGCAAGCGGTTCACCTGTGTGGGTGCGCCGTGTCGGTCTGGCGGCAGGCTCGGGCGATATCGCCAAGCTGCGTGATGTTGATGGCACACCGATCGTCGCAGGTCAGCATCTATATGCAGCAAGCTACAGTGGTCAGTTGGTTGGCTTTGATATGGCGACAGGTCGCACCATGTTTGTCAGTGAGCTTGCCACCATCCAAGGCGTGAGTGTGCTTGGCAGTGCAGTAATCGGTGCTAGCGTCGATGGCGAAGTGATCGCCTTTGATCGCATCACTGGTGATGTGCTGTGGCGTAACAGCGATTTGAAATTCCGTGGTCTGACCAATCCTGTCACCATCGGTCAATATATCGCTGTCGGTGACAAAGATGGCATCATCCATGTGTTTGACACCATGGGTAAAATCATCAGCCGTGTCGATAGCAAGCATGAATTGACCAGCTTACAAGTCTATGGCAATCGCCTATACACCCAAAGTGCCAATGGCGTGGTCAGCATTTATCAGTTCTAAGTCATTTTATAGCCATAAAAGCTAAAGCGAATTAGGCTTTTGTGGCTATTATTAGCATTCCTTTGTTGTCATTGGCAACAAAGGTTTTGCCGTTTTTATATTTTGTTTAAAAAATAATCATCAATCTCATTTTGATTGTATGATTCATTGATAAAAAGTTAAGAGTTTTTATATGAGCATAAAACCTGTCGTTGCCTTGATTGGTCGTCCCAATGTCGGCAAATCCACATTATTCAATCAGCTGACCAAAAGCCGTCAAGCATTGGTGGCTGACCTTGCAGGTCTGACCCGCGACCGTCAATATGGCGACGCTCATTATGAAAACAAATCATTCATCGTCGTTGATACAGGCGGTATCGGTGAGATGGATGACGGCACGGGCAATATCGATGATTATATGGCGACGCAGTCATATACCGCGATCCATGAAGCGGACATCGTGGTGTTCGTCGTTGATGCGCGCGTGGGTATGATTGGTGCTGATAGTGAGATTGCGCGCTTTTTGCACAGCCTTGGCAAGCCTGTGTATCTGGTCGCGAACAAGATGGATGGCGTGCATGAAGCAAGCTCAGCTGAATTTTTCGCCTTGGGCTTTGGCGAGCCATTTCCGATGGCGGCAAGTCACGGCAAGGGCGTAAATAACCTGCTTGAAGCCTTGACCGCTGATATGCCTGAAGATGAAGAGAGTGATGAGCTTGATGAGCAAGCCCTGAAGCTTGCCATTATTGGTCGTCCGAATGTCGGTAAATCAACACTGGTGAACCGCTTACTTGGCGAAGAGCGCGTGGTGGTCTTTGATATGCCGGGGACGACGCGCGACAGTATTTATATTCCGTTTGAACGCGAAGGGCGCAATTATGTCTTGATCGATACAGCGGGTGTGCGTCGCCGTGGTCGCATTGATGAGAAAGTGGAGAAATTCTCGGTCGTCAAGACCTTGCAAGCCATCAAAGATGCCAATGTCGTCGTGGTGGTGATCGATGCCAAAGAAGGGATTGTTGATCAAGATTTGCATATGCTGGGCTATGCGCTCGATGCAGGGCGTGCGATTGTCGTTGCGATCAATAAATGGGATGGCTTAACCCAAGAACAAAAAGACATTGTGAAAATTGAGATTGATCGCCGTTTCAATTTCGTGCCGTGGGTGAAAATCCATCTGATCTCAGCCCTGTATGGCAATGGTGTGGGCAATCTGTACCCATCAATCCACAAGGCATATGACGCATCGATGTTTAAGGTATCAACCAATCAGCTGACGCGTATCCTAGAAGATGCTGTGGCAAATCATCCACCGCCGATGGTCTCTGGACGCCGCATCAAGCTTCGCTATGCACACCTTGGCGGACACAATCCACCGGTAATCGTTATTCATGGCAACCAAACTTCTGCCTTACCAAAGAGCTATCAGCGTTATCTTGAGAATGTCTATCGCAATGTATTTAAGCTTGAAGGTACGCCTTTGCATGTGGAATTCAAACAAAATGCCAACCCATATGAAGGCAAGAAAAACCCTGTGGTGAAAAATAAAGCCAAGCTTATGCGTGAGAAAAAGCGTATTCAGAAGTTTAAGCGCGCGGAGAAAAAACGCGGTTAAGTGATGGCAAAAAAATAACGACAGTGATGTGCTGCCGTTATTTTTTTAAAGGGGCTGTAGTAGATAAGGTCTAAATCCCACACCATTTTCTCAATATTTTAAGCTGATTAGATGGTGTACTGTAGTTAAATCTAAACTCACATTCTTTGATAAAAAGATGGAAGTTTTTCTTGTCAATGCCATTGTATTTTCTAAGTACTCGTTTAGCTTGAGACCAGAAATTTTCAATGCCGTTGATGTGGTTGTGGTCTTTGACAAACTCTTTGGAATGATTGATGCGAAAGTGTTTAAACTCACTCACATCAAGAGCATTATAGCTTCTGTAACTATCTGTGTAAACGATGCTATCTGGCTTGATTTTGCTTGAGATGATAGGCATTAAGGTGCTTTGCTTGGTATCTTTTACCACAACAGTATAAACCTTGCCATTACGCTTCAAAAGACCAAATACAGCTGTTTTACCACCAGCGCCACGACCTCGCTTACCTTTGCGAATGCCACCGAAGTAGCTTTCATCAAGCTCTACTTCACCATCAAACAAAGTGTGAGCTTCAAGGTTGAGATTATATTCTATCACAAGTCTGATTTTGCGGTAAAATAAAGCTGCTGAATTGTGCTGAATGCCAAGCAAATCACTTGCTGTTCTAGCAGTAACTTGTGCAACAAAAAATTCAAGCAGTTTTATTTGAACTTTTTTACTTAATTTACAACGAGTTATCTTCATGTTTGTAGTATAGCATAAGTGCTAATCTACTACAGCCCCTTTTTAAATTAATAAGTAAAACCAACCAGTCGGTTTTACACACCCTGCCAATAAGTGCGATTGATAAAGCCATCGTGATACAGCTCTTTGATCGGTGAATAGCTGCGGCGATGCTCAGGCAAGATGCCGTGTTCAAGAATGGCAGCTTTATGCATTGCGGTCAGATAGCCTTTGTGTCCTTCGATACGATATTCTGGAAAGGCTTTACCGTATTCGACCATCGCACGATCGCGATGCACTTTGGCAAGAATACTGGCACAAGCAATGGTTGAATGCGTGCCATCGCCTTTGATTAGTGTGTGATTGTCATAAAATGCCGCCGCCACGCCATTTTGTAGATTAGGAAACTGTATGCCATCGACAAGAATGCTCGTACTGCTCGGCGTCAGCTGATGGCGCGACAACAATGATTCGATGGCAAGACGCATCCCAAACATCGTGGCATTGGCGATGTTAATCTCATCAATCACGGTGCGCGGCACATCGACGATGGCATAATCATAAGCAAGTGATTTTATCGGTTCAAACAAGCTTTCTCGGCGTTTTTCAGTGAGTTTCTTGCTGTCATTTAATAGCTTGATCGGTGTATCGCCAAGATCAATTTCACCAAAATTTCCCGTCAAATCACTCGGCAAAATCGCAGCCGCTACCGTCATATGCCCAAACAACGCACCGCGGCCGACTTCATCGACGCCGATCACCACGCGCGGCGGTAGTGGTGTATTGATGGCGGGTTTTTGGGTGATGGTGCATAATGATGCAAGCTGAGATAAATTGATGGTCATTGTTTTTCCGAATTTATTTTCAATAGTTTAAAAAAACACTCACGAGCGTGTGCGATACGCCCTTACAAATCTCTTTTAAAATCAAATGGTTAAGAATCAAATAAGCTAATCACGCTTTTTAGATCTGATTGCCAAAATACCCATCCAACACCGCCTGTGCTGCATTGGCATGGCTGTCTGCGCGTAGGGTGCGTGCAGTCTGGGTAAGTTTCTGCGTCTGCTCGCTTGGATTGTGCAAAATTACCAAGGCGTGCTGACTGACCGCATCACTATTGGCATCAGCTTGGATCAGCTCTGGGACGATGGCAGTGCCAATTTGCTGATTTGATAAGATATTTGGCAGGCTGACATAAGGGATTTTTACCAATCGCTTGGCGATGGCATAAGTAATGCGGCTCACCTTATACACCACCACCATCGGACGCTCAAGCAGCAGACACTCAAGTGTTGCCGTACCTGATGCGAGCAGTACGACATCACTGGAATTCATGCAAGCTTGGCTCAAACCCAAGCCATCGGTGTATGAAAATTGCCCATCATTATGCACAATATGCATACTATCGGACAAATTAGCGGCGTGCGATTGGCAAAAATCCTGCACCAGCTGCGCGTGTTCGCGACTGACCACAGGCAGGATGAATTGGCAATTTGGCACAGTTTGGCTGATTTTTTGCGCGCTTTCGATGAGCAGTGGCAAGATGGCGGTGATCTCAGAAGTGCGAGAGCCTGCCATCAGACAAATCAGCGGCTGATTATTATGGATATTATTTAGGGCAAACTGCGGTAGGGCGGCGATCAGCTCTTGGCGGCGATTAACAAGCGTGCGGCTGTCTGTGGTCAGCTTGCCAAGTAGCGGATGACCGACGCAGGCGGCAGGGTGCTTGTGCTTGGCATAGACCCCAAGTTCGAACGGAAATAAGCACAGCACAAGATTGGTCGCTGCCATGATGCCATGAATGCGATTTTCGCGCCACGCCCATACCGACGGGCTGACATATTGCACACAGTACACACCTTGTGGCTTAAGCGCTTTGCCCAGTCGCAGATTAAAATCAGGCGCGTCAATGCCAATGAACATATCGATCTTAGCATCGGCAAATGCTGCCAAAACCTCTTTTTTTGCTGATAATAAATCAGGCAAATGCTTGATGACTTCAACCAATCCCATCACTGATAAGCGGCTCATTTTGATCACTGATGCCAAGCCCTGCGCCGCCATCTGCGTGCCGCCCACACCCACCCAGCGGATATGTGGATGAATGGCGTTCATCTGCTGCATGAAATCCGCGCCCAGTGCATCGCCTGAGATCTCGCCTGCGACGATGCCGATGGTAAGCTGTTTGGTGTCTGTCATATGTCGTCCAAAGTGTGCAAATTGAGAAGTTGTGCTTATTGTAAGGCTTTGGCGGTTGGCTTGCAATGCAATCATGGTAAATTCATGGATTAATAACCATAAGTTTCCCACAGCCAAACAATTTTTCAAGCAATATCTGAAGCGCAGAAATTTGATTAAGCAAATTTAATCAAATTATATCAAATTCAGCCAAAATCCATTTAATAATAAATACTTATGATAAATTCATAAAAACAATTGAATATTTAAAATAATGATATCATAAGAAAAAATGATAAATAAAAGATTTTTTATAAAAATAAACCGTTTTTCATTTTTATCAAAGTTTTGCATACTATGTTCACGATATAAAGTTGCAACAATCACTTGCAAACTTTTACAGCATTCAGCGACAAATCAAGGAGTAAAACATGAAGTTAATCAGTGCCATCATCAAGCCATTCAAGCTTGACGAAGTGCGTGAAGGCTTATCCGAAATCGGCGTGCAGGGCATCACCGCCACCGAAGTCAAGGGCTTTGGTCGTCAGCAAGGACATACCGAGATGTACCGCGGTGCAGAATATGTGGTGGATTTTTTGCCAAAAGTGAAGATCGAAATCGCCACCACCGATGAGATGGTCGAGCAAATCATCGAAGTGATTATTCAATGTACGAATACTGGTCGTATCGGTGATGGTAAGATTTTCATATCGCCACTGGAGCAAGTGATCCGCATTCGCACAGGCGAGATGGATGAATCGGCACTGTAAGTGGCATAATGCATTGATTTGATAAAAATAGGTGAAAAGAGTGATAAGGGGTAATCAATGAAAGTGGTAAAAGGTTGGCAATCGGCGTTGTTAGGCTTAGGATTGCTGGGATTATCAAATATGGCGTTCGCTGAAGATGTGCTTGATACTGGTGATACTTCGTGGGTGCTGGTCTCGACTGCACTTGTGCTGATGATGACTTTACCAGGGCTTGCGCTGTTTTATGCAGGGATGGTGCGTAAGAAAAATATCCTATCAACCATGATGCACAGCTACGGCGCGGCGGCGGTGGTGTCGGTGCTGTGGGTGGTGCTGGGCTATTCGCTGGCGTTCTCTGAAGGCAGCATGAATGCTTTTGTTGGTGGTTTTGCCAATGCGATGCTTGCAGGGATTGGGCTTGATGACTTAAGTGGTAGCATTCCGACCATTTTGTTTGTGATTTTCCAATTGACCTTTGCGGTGATTACTGTTGCGATTTTGGCGGGTTCGTTGGCTGAGCGTATCAAATTCGGCTCATTCCTATGGTTCTCAGCGGCGTGGGTACTGCTGGTCTATGCACCGATCTGCCACTGGGTATGGGGCGGCGGCTGGCTGACTGGCGATGCGCTGGATTTCGCGGGCGGTACTGTGGTGCATATCAATGCAGGCGTGGCAGGCTTGGTACTGGCGGCACTGCTTGGCAAGCGTAAAGACTACGGCAAAGGCAATCTTGCCCCTGCAAACCTATCATTGACCTTGATCGGTGCAGGCTTGGTGTGGGTCGGCTGGTTCGGCTTCAATGGCGGCTCGGCATTGGGTGCAAATGGCAGCGCGGCGATGGCACTCGTGGTCTCGCAAGTGGCAGCAGCAATCGGTGCATTGGCTTGGATGGTGTGTGAATACTTCGTGCGTAACAAAGCTTCAGCCCTTGGCGGTGCATCAGGTGCGATCGCGGGTCTTGTGGGTATCACTCCTGCGGCAGGCTTCGTGGATGTGACTGGTGCTTTGGCAATCGGTGCTTTGACTGCGGTGGCGTGCTTTGTGATGATCCATTATGGCAAACGCCGCCTGGGTATCGATGATAGTCTAGATGCGTTCGGTCTGCATGGTGTCGGTGGTATCGTCGGTGCGGTCTTGACTGGGGTGTTCGTCAGTACTACCATCTATCCAGATGCTGCCAATGTCAGCATGGCTGAGCAGCTGTGGCTACAAATCGAAGGCGTCCTTGCGACCATCGCCTATTCTGCGGTGATGACAGCGGTGATCGGTCTTGTGATCAAATATACCATGGGCTTGCGTGTCGATGCCGAAGATGAATATCAAGGTCTTGACCTAGCCATCCACGGTGAGAAAATCGCGGATTGATTAAAAAAGGCGTTAAAAAACCAGCTTGTAAGGGCTGGTTTTTTTGTGGGTGGGGTTTAGTGACAAAAGAGAAAATTAAATTGATGATTGGTGTTAATTAAAATAATGAACCGTAGGGTGCGGCATCCGCACCAATACACCACAAATACTTGATTTTTATGATAAATTTGGCAAATCTTTTTGGTAAATTGACATATTAGGTATCTTAATGGTGCGTACAACGCACCCTATAGGTGTCGGTTCTTATATTCCTATTATCTTGGCTATTTATACAGATACAATAAATAGGATTGCTACACAAATTGTGCTATACTATTATTGTTTGTAATCATTCAAATCATCATCAATAAAATCAAGGAGCTGTATTGGGCTGTGTGTGCCTGATGACGGCTTTTTTTACTTTTAAGGTTGGCTTATGTCAAGTTCTCATTCTCAAGGTTTATTTGAAAGCCTATTTAAATTATCCGAAAACGGTACAACGATCAAAACCGAAACCATCGCGGGTATCACCACCTTTTTGACCATGTGCTATATCATGATCATCAATCCGATCATTCTATCGGAGACGGGTATGGATTATGGCGCGATCTTTGTGGCGACTTGCTTGGCGGCGGCGATTGGCTGCCTTGTAATGGGTATTTTTGCTAACTATCCGATCGCACTTGCACCGGGTATGGGGCTCAATGCCTATTTCGCTTCGGTGTGTCTTGGGGCGATGGCTGTGCCGTGGCAGACGGCATTGGCGGCTGTTTTTGTCTCTGGGATTGTGTTTTTTATCATCAGTTTATTAAGCATCCGTGAACAAATCGTCAATGCCATTCCGATGTCATTGAAGCTTGCTATCGGTGGTGGTATCGGCTTGTTTTTGGCGTTCATCGCGTTCCAAAAATCAGGCATTGTCGTCGCCAATCAGTTCACGCTCGTCCAGCTTGGCGATCTGAAATCCCCACAAGTGCTATATGCGTTTTTGGGCTTTTTGATGATGATTGTGCTGCATCATTTTCGCGTTACGGGAGCGATTATCATCAGTATTTTGGCGGTGACGGTGCTATCGACTTTGACAGGACATAATGAGTTTCAGGGCATCGTCGGTGAAGTGCCATCACTTGCGCCGACCTTTATGCAGATGGACTTTGACGGCTTATTTACCGCAAGTCTGATCGGTGTGATTTTTGTGTTTTTCTTGGTGGATTTGTTCGATTCGACAGGGACTTTGGTGGGTGTGTCGTACCGTGCAGGCTTGCTTGTTGATGGTAAATTACCCCGTCTAAAACGCGCGCTGTTCGCTGACTCGGCTGCCATCGTCGCAGGTGCAGCACTAGGGACATCATCGACCACGCCATATATCGAGTCGGCATCGGGCGTGGCAGCAGGTGGTCGCACGGGTCTGACGGCTGTGGTTGTGGCGCTATTGTTCTTGGGTTGCTTGTTCCTTGCACCATTGGCTCAGTCGATTCCGGGTTTTGCGGTTGCGCCAGCATTGCTGTTCATCGCGATTTTGATGATTCAAGGCATCCTTGACATCGACTGGACGGACATCACCGAAGCTGCGCCTGCGTTTTTGACCATTGTCTTTATGCCGCTGACTTATTCGATCGCGGATGGCATCGCCATGGGCTTTATCAGCTATGCGCTGATCAAGCTGTTCACTGGTAAGGCAAAATCTGTGCCGTATATGGTGTGGATCATCGCAGCTTTATGGGTGTTCAAATTCGCAGTGTTCGGTGGCTAAGTCGCTTAGTTTGATTGAAACTATCCAATCTAAGAAACCCAAGATGCTTGGTGTCTTGGGTTTTTCTATAAAAATAGTTAAATAGCAGTTTATGATAATTACTTGTCTGCATCTAATACAATCGCTGCAGAATTAATACAGTATCTCAGACCAGTATCGGTGACATAATTATCATTAAACACATGACCCAGATGGCCGCCGCAGTGATGGCAAGTCACTTCAATACGGCGCATACCGTGCGACAGATCCAGCGTTTCATCGACAGCATCGGCGCTGATGACTTGATCAAAGCTTGGCCAGCCACAGCCAGAATGAAATTTCGCCGTGCTACTAAATAATGGCGCATGACAGCCCTTGCAGTGATAAGTGCCTGCCGTCTCGGTATCGGTATAAATCCCTGTAAATGCCCGCTCCGTACCTTTTTGGCGTAATACATAGTAAGAGAGTTCATCAAGTCGCTCTCGCCAATCGTTATCTGTCATGGTGCGTAAGGTGTCTTGGTCGATGGTTTTCATGGATATCCTTGAGTATTTGGTGAGAAATTAGGGTTGTGATGAGATGATTGTAACACAAGATGGGCGGATAATTTGAATGATTGGCTAAAAATAAGTACAAAATCAGTGCATATCCCAGATATTTGCAAGTAAAACTTGCAAAATTAGCATTACTATCTGATTTACCTTGCAAAGTGTGCGAATTTTGTAAAGCACAACTTGCAAAATGGTCAATATAGGCGTAAAATACTGCCATTCATTCATCAGCGATGGTTGCCATGAGCCAAATTTTGCAAGACAATGACAGTCACGACACATTAACCAGTACCCAAGCCCAAGGACTTCGCCTAAAACAGCGTCGCAAGGCACTCGGTATGTCTGCTGAAAGCTTAGCGATCAAGATGGGGGAGTATGGCTCGCCTATCAGTCGTGGTGCGATTGCCAATTGGGAATGTGGCAAAAATGGCATTGCCAGTGCTAAATTACCGATTCTTGCCCAAGTGCTTGGCGTGAGCGAAAGTTATTTGCTGCGGGGCGATGATGCCGTCACGCCAATGGGTATGCCGATGATGACTCCAATTTTACAAACGACACAACCTGTGGAAACTGCTATGCTTACCGACACCCCAAAACCCCTAAAAAAATCCAGTAAACTTGCTAATGTCTGCTACGATATTCGTGGCGAACTGCTTCAGACTGCTGTACGCATGGAAGCTGAAGGTCAGCGTATCATCAAGCTGAATATCGGCAATCCAGCACCATTTGGGCTATTGCCACCAGATGAGATTGTCCGTGATGTGGCGATGAATTTGAATGATGCGTCGGGTTATTCGGATTCACAAGGGATTTTTGCAGCGCGTAAGGCGATTTTGCAATATTATCAAGCCAAAGGGTTGTTGACGGCGACCGATGTGGCGGATGTCTATATCGGCAATGGTGTGAGTGAGCTGATTGTGATGACCATGCAGGCATTGCTTGATGACGGTGATGAAGTGCTGATCCCGATGCCTGATTATCCACTATGGACGGCGGCAGCAAATCTGGCAGGTGGTACGGCAGTGCATTATCGCTGTAATGAAGATGATAACTGGCAGCCTGATTTGGCGGATATTGAAAGTAAAATCACGCCACGCACCAAAGGCATCGTCATCATCAATCCAAACAACCCAACCGGCGCGCTGTACTCTGATGAGATGCTACACAGCATCGCAAGCCTTGCCAAAAAATATGGCTTAGTCATCATGGCAGATGAGATTTATGATCGCATCTTGTACGATGGTGCGGTGCATACGCCGATGTGTACCATCACTGATGAATGCTTGGTGCTGACTTTCAACGGCTTATCCAAGTCGCATCGTATCGCAGGCTATCGCTCGGGCTGGCTGATGCTGTCGGGCAAAAAAGATCACGCCACCGATTTTATTGAGGGCTTGACCATGCTCGCTAGTATGCGTCTGTGTGCCAATGTGCCAGCACAATATGCCATCCAGACAGCGATGGGTGGCTATCAGTCCATGCAGGCTTTGACCGCACCGACAGGCAGACTGTGCAAACAGCGTGATTTGGCGGTACAGCGTCTAAACGCCATCAAAGGCATCAGTTGCACCACACCACAAGGGGCGTTTTATTGCTTTGCTAAGATTGATCGTGATGTCTATCCGATTGATAATGATATGAAATTTATGATGGAGCTATTGATCGAAGAAAAGGTGCTGATTGTTCAAGGTACAGGCTTTAACTGGGATCAGCCAGATCATTTCCGTGTGGTATTTTTGCCAAATCTGATTGATCTTGAAGATGCGATGGATCGACTGGATCGGTTCTTTGCCAAAAAACGCCGTGAATTTGGCACAGAATAAATTGGCGGTAAGAGTAAAAAAGGTGAGCGATGGCTTGCCTTTTTTTGTTATCAATTTATTTGCAAATGACGCGATAAAAAACCTTTATAATTTCCCAAACCATCTACCGATATTCCATTTTTGAATTTTAAATTTGTGCCTGTAAGCTATAACATGATGCAATAAAAATATTCCATAAGTTATTCAACCAATTAGCGACAAGCCAAAGGAAAAATCATGTATCAATACAGCTATGCTGACCAAAAACTGGTCGATGAACGCGTCGCCCAATTCCGCGATCAAACCAAGCGTTTTTTGGCGGGCGAATTGCCTGAAGAGCAGTTTTTGCCACTCAGACTACAAAACGGTCTGTATATTCAGCGTCACGCGCCGATGTTGCGTATTGCCATTCCTTATGGCTTGATGTCAAGCAATCAGCTGCGCACACTTGCTGAGATTGCGCGCGATTATGACCGCGGTTATGGACATTTTACCACGCGCACCAATATGCAGCTCAACTGGGTGAAGCTTGAAGAAGTGCCTGATATTCTTGCCAAGCTTGCCGCCAATCAAATGCACGCGATCCAAACATCGGGCAACTGTATTCGTAACACCACGACCGACCCTTATGCAGGCATTCATGCCGATGAGATCGCCGATCCGCGTCCGTATTGCGAGATCATCCGCCAGTGGAGTACTTTCCATCCTGAATTTGCGTTTTTGCCGCGTAAATTTAAGATTGCCGTGATTGGCACTAAGGCCGACCGCGCAGCCACTCAGGTGCATGATATCGGCTTGCATTTGGTTGAGCGTGATGGCGAGATTGGCTTTGAAGTGCTGGTTGGTGGCGGTCTTGGCCGTACGCCAATCATTGGCAAGGTGATTAATGAATTTTTGCCACGCCGTCATCTGCTGTCGTATCTGGATGCGATTTTGCGTGTGTATAATCTAGAAGGTCGCCGTGATAATAAATACAAGGCGCGTATCAAGATTTTGGTAGAAAGTTTGGGTAAAGATGTGTTTGCCCAAAAGGTCGAAGAAGAATGGCAATTTAGCAAAGATGGCGAGCTGACTTTGACCGACGCGCATTTTGCTAAGGCGCAAAGCTACTTTACTGAGCCAAATTATGAGCAAATCGACCCATTGGCAGCGCAAGAATCATTGAACGAATTTTTTAAAGATACTGATTTTAAAAACTGGTATGAGCATAATACGGTCGCGCATAAGGTGAACGGCTATCGTGCAGCGGTCATCTCGCTAAAAGCAGGCGTGGTGGGCGATGCCTATGTGCCAGCAGGCGATATCACCGATGCGCAGATGTTTGCTCTGGCTGATCTTGCTGATGAATACAGCCTTGGCGAGATTCGCGGTACACATCATCAAAACCTTGTATTGACTGATGTCAAAATCAGTGATCTATATGCCTTGTGGCAAAAATT
Organism: Moraxella sp. FZLJ2109; assembly: GCF_024296965.1. Lineage (NCBI taxonomy): Bacteria > Pseudomonadati > Pseudomonadota > Gammaproteobacteria > Moraxellales > Moraxellaceae > Moraxella > Moraxella sp. FZLJ2109. Next base: position 120,823 of record NZ_CP101112.1, on the reverse strand, counting down.
GGTTGCGCTAAAACTTGCACGCGCGAACATCGGCACACTGACAGATATGATCGTCTGCCCTGGTTTTGATTATTGTGCTTTGGCAAATGCCACGACGCATAACATCGCAGAATCGATCGAGAAGCAGTTCAATGATTTAGATTATCTTTATGATCTGGGTGAAATCCGCCTAAATATGTCAGGCTGTATGAATGCGTGTGCGCACCATCATGTCGGTGATATCGGCATCTTGGGCGTGGACAAAAAAGGCGAGCATTGGTATCAAATCAGCCTAGGTGGCAACTCAGGTGAGAATGCTAAGCTTGGTGATATCCTAGGCCGTGCGGTCGCTGCTGATGAAGTTGCCAAGACCATCGCCACCATCGTGGATGTCTATAAAACCAACCGCATCGAAAGCGATGAGCATATCGAGACATTTGCCCAAGCGGTAGAGCGACTGGGTATTGCACCATTCAAAGCGGCAGTCTATAGCTGATCATTGATAAGAAATAGTAAGGAATCATCATGAGCATAACGAAAGTATATAGCGATGCGCGCACCGAAGCTGTGGCGATCAGTGAAGAAGAATTGGTGGCAGCTTTGAGCGCAGACACCACACCAGATGAGATCGAATCGGCAGTACAAGCTGCGCCTGCGTCACTGCTGTTTAATTTAGCGGATTTTAAAGATGGTCGCGTGTTTAGCCTAATCCGCCACGCACGACACAAGGGTTTTGCAGGCGAGATCATCGTCGCTGGTGATTTTGCATTGGATCAGGCGAATTATTTTGTCAAATCAGGTGCAACGGCGTTTTTGGTCGAAGAAGCAAAGCTTGCGACCTTGACCAAAACCTTACAAGATCTTGCCACAGGTTATGATGGTGAAACGATCAGCCGTTTGCCATTATTTAGCTAATGATAAATATAATTTAATAATAAAAAAAGATATTACCATGAAGACTTTGCCCTTATTTTTTGACCTAGCAAATAAAACCGTGCTGATCGTCGGCGGCGGCGATGTCGCACATCGTAAAGCGATGCTGATGGCAAAGGCAGGGGCAAAGCTTGTGGTAATCGCGAAAAATTTCGATGATGAATTTGTTAAATTTCTAAATAATCATCAAGCTATCATCCATCAAAAAAGCTACGATGCCACTGATTTGGATGCCCATCAGCCAAGCATCGTCATCGCTGCGACCGATGATCATGCGGTGAATGTCTTGGTGCATGGTGACTGTCAAGCGCGCCGTATCGCGATTAATGTTGTCGATACGCCTGCGCTGTGTGATTTTATTTTCCCTGCCATCGTCGATCGCGATCCTGTGGTCATCGGCGTGTCCAGCAATGGCAAAGCGCCTGTGCTTGCGCGACTGATTCGCGCCAAGATTGAGAGTGTATTGCCAAGTGGCTTAGGTAAGCTTGCTGCCAAAGCAGGCGAGTTTCGCGCGACGGTAAAAGAAAAACTGCCGACCATCACCGAGCGCCGCTATTTTTGGGAATCGGTATTTGGTCGTGCGATGGTGGATCAATCCGTCGGTGAGCTTGATACTGAATTAAGTGATTTTATCGAAAATAACGACAAGCAGGGCGAAGTATATATCGTCGGCGCAGGTGCAGGCGACCCAGATTTATTGACTTTCAAGGCATTGCGACTCATGCAGCAGGCGGATGTCGTGCTGTACGATGCTTTGGTATCGCCTGAGATTTTGGATCTGTGCCGCCGTGATAGCCAAAAAATCTTCGTCGGTAAAAAACGCCAAGACCACGCCAAAACCCAAGATGAAATTAATGCCTTATTGGTCAAATATGCCAAAGCAGGGCATCGCGTACTGCGTCTAAAAGGTGGCGATCCTTTTGTCTTTGGGCGTGGCGGTGAAGAGATGCTCGCGTGCCGACAAGCAGGCGTGCCATACCAAGTGGTCAGCGGCATTACGGCGGCATTGGCAGCAAGCAGCAGTACAGGCATTCCGCTTACCCATCGTGGTGTGGCGACTTCGGTGCGATTTTTGACAGGGTGCTACAAGACCAATGAAGCCTTTGATGGGCTAAAAAGTGCGTACCAAGCCGATGAGACTTTGGTGTTTTATATGGGGTTACACGCCTTGCCGAAGATTGTCGAGAACTTAAGCGCGCAAGGCTTGCCAAGCGATCTGCCTGTCGCCATCGTATCGAACGCAAGCTTACCCAATCAAGCGGTGCTGACTGGGACTTTGGCAAATATTGTTGCCAAGCAAGAAGAAAGCGGCGTATCTGCACCCGCGATTATTATCGTTGGTAAAGTGGTGGATTTGTATCAAGGCTGATGATGGGTTTTTTAAAAGCGAACATTTAATGACCTAAATTTTTAAACCACTTGACCCATCTTATTCTAAATATTTAGCCATTTTTCCCATGCCAACCATTCGCCAAATGAGAATGAATTGTAAAATTTCGTATATCATCGCAAAACAAGCGTATGCAATCGCGCAAATTTTGCTATAATAAGTGGCATTTTTCTAGACACAATGGTTTGGGTAACTCATGCCAAATAATTTTTCATTTTCTAAGGCTCGTCATGAGCGTGGGGCGACAGGGCAGATTTTGGCTCTGTTCATGTTGGCGTTGATTTTCGCATCGTTGGTGGTGGCGGTGATTGGCTTTAAATTCGGCTTTCGCCAAGGTGTGGCGGACGCTGCCGAGAACATTCCACAAGTCGCTGCAGCCACTGCAGACAGCCAAGTTTTGAGCAAAGAAAACGCACAGCTGAAGCAAGATGCTGCCACGGCACGCCAAGAGCGCGACATCAGCATGGCGAATCTTGAGCGACTGCGCGGCGAATATGAAGAGTTAAAAACCACCAATCTACAGCTAGAGCAGGTCAATGAACTGCTCAAAGCATCGGTGGCAGAGCAAGGCGGCGTGGCGCTGAATATCATGGCGTCTGAGATCATTTCATTGCCACAAAATACCTATGAATATCGTTTTGATGTCTCGATGATCGATGTCTCGGGCAAAGCGGTGAAAATGATTCCTAAATTGACACTGCTGAATGCTACCAGTATGGTTGAGATTCCACTTGATCCATCAAGCTATGATATCAATGGCGTGGCGAATATCCGCGGCCGCTTTATCATGCCTGAAGGCTTTGAGCCTAAGCAGATGAAGATCGAGCTGATGGCAGGCACACAAAAAGTGCAGCAGCTGTACAACTGGCAAATTGGCAAAATCATCAGCGATGCACCGACTTCATTAGCTGAAATGCCGAACGCCAGCAATCGCCCAATTGTCAAACAAGACTAATCAATTAATTTAAAATAATGCCATAAGCGTGTTGGGTGATGTGCCGCGTGCTTATGGCTTTTTTATTGCTCAAAAACTTTAAAAAACTGATAAGGGATGATGTCAATCATGAGCGCACCTAATGATTATGATGTACAAACCGACAGCCAAAGTGATGTGCTGACCGTGAGTCAAACCAAGCGCAAGCATCCGCAGATGTATGCGGTGGTGATGCACAATGATAATTATACAACGATGGAATTTGTGGTGTATGTACTGGTTGAGATTTTTCATCATGACATGGATGAAGCGTATCGCTTGATGATGAAAATCCACGAAACAGGGCGTGTGGTGGTGGCGTTATTGCCTTTTGACATCGCTGAGATGAAAGTCGATGAAGTGACCATGCTTGCCGAACAAGAGCAATATCCGCTTTTGACCACCATCGAAAAAGCCTAAAAAAGTATTTAAAAATCAAGGATTTATATGTTTGACCAAAATTTTTTGGCGATTCAAGAATTCATGTATGAATATGCCAAACGCCAGTCTCATCAGTTCGTCACCGTTGAGCATTTGTTACTAGGCTTATTAAAAGACAAAAACTGTGTGCAGATTTTAGAAGCGTGTGATGCGGATACCAAGGCGATCTTGGGCAGTTTAAAAGAGTATTTGGCAGACTATATCCCCAAGCGCGACGGCGAGCCGATGCCGACCAAGAGCCTTGAGCGTGTGATTCAGCGCGCCATTTGGCAGGTGCAATCATCACAAAGCGGTGAAGAAGTTGCGCCGACGGATTTATTGGTGGCGATTTTTAAGGAAGAAGAAAGCTTTGCCAATGAGCTGCTTCAGTCATCTGGCGTGGATATTTTGAGCGTGATGCGTGAGATTTCGGTGATTAATCGTAGTAAATTGGTCGATTATGCGCTGCATGGCGATGCTGATCGTGATGAGAAAAGTGGTAAAAACAAGCAAGATCCGCTGCAGGCATATACGCTCAATCTCAATGAACAAGCCAAACTTGGCAAAACCGATCCGCTGGTGGGGCGCGGTGATGAGATTGAGCGTACGGCGCAGATTCTGTGCCGCAGACGCAAGAATAATCCGCTATTGGTCGGTGATCCGGGTGTGGGTAAGACTGCTATCGCTGAAGGCTTGGCGTGGCTGATTGTCCATGATAAAGCCCCAAAACCGCTTGCTGATGCGACGATTTATAGCCTTGATATGGGTGCGCTGATCGCAGGTACGAAGTTTCGCGGTGAGTTTGAAGCGCGGATGAAATCCTTATTGGATGCGCTGAAAAACTTGCCTGATGCCATTTTATTCATTGATGAAATTCACATGGTCATCGGTGCAGGCAGCTCGCAGGATGGCAGCATGGATGTGTCCAATCTGATTAAGCCTGCACTTGCCAAGGGAGAAATCCGCTGTATCGGTTCAACGACGGTGGTCGAGTATCGACAGATTTTTGAAAAAGATCATGCGTTGTCTCGCCGTTTCCAAAAAATCGACATTCAAGAGCCATCCATCGCTGATAGCATTGCGATTTTACAAGGGCTAAAAGGTTATTATGAAAGCCATCATCAGGTCAGCTATACCGATGATGCAATCGATGCGGCGGTGCGCTTGGCAGATAAGCACATTCATGAGCGCTTCTTGCCTGATAAGGCCATCGATGTCATCGATGAAGCAGGCGCATATCTCAAACTACAAGCACAAACCGATAATGCGACCGCCGTCGTCGATGTGTCTGTGATTGAGACCATTGTTGCCAAGATTGCGCGTATTCCTGCCAAGACCGTGAGCCGTGATGATAAATCGGCGCTAAAAAACCTTGAGAAAAATCTCAAGCAAGTGGTCTTTGGGCAAGATGCAGCCGTCACCGCATTGAGCGATGCGATCATCATGGCGCGCTCAGGGCTGAATCATCCTGATAAGCCGATCGGGTCGTTTTTATTCGCAGGACCGACAGGTGTGGGCAAGACTGAGATCAGCCGTCAGTTAAGCTTTTTGCTTGGCGTGGAGTTGGTGCGCTTTGATATGAGTGAATACATGGAAGCGCATACGGCATCGCGACTGATTGGTGCGCCACCAGGTTATGTCGGCTATGATCAAGGTGGGCTATTGACCGAGAAAATCCATCAGCATCCGCATTGTGTGCTACTGCTCGATGAACTCGAAAAAGCGCACAGCGATGTGTTCAACCTGCTGCTACAAGTGATGGATCATGGCACGCTGACGGATAATAATGGGCGATCGGTGTCGTTTCGCCAAGTGATTCTCATCATGACTACCAATGTCGGCGCAGATCAGATCAGCAAAAATTCGATGGGCTTTACTGAGCAAAATTATCAGTCGGATAATACCGAAGCGATCAAGCGTACATTCAGCCCAGAGTTTCGCAACCGCTTAGATGCCATCATTAATTTTGCACCGCTAGATCCATCGGTGATCGGTTCGGTGGTGGATAAATTCATCACAGAACTGCAAACACAGCTGCTTGATAAAAATGTCGTCTTGAGCGTGTCGGATGCGGTGCGTGCTTATCTTGCTGATAAGGGATATGATCGACTGATGGGTGCGCGCCCAATGGCACGACTGATTCAAACTGAACTGAAAAAACCATTATCACAGATGATACTGTTTGGTGATTTGGTTGATGGTGGTAAAGTTGATGTAGTGATGGATGGGGATAAGCTTAAGTTTGAAGTGGTGAAACATAGTCTGCCAACTTTGAAATAATACTGCGTCAAACTCGCTTGTGGTACTACTTGTAAAATTTCGCTCGTTTTCCTTGCCCTATTTCAAATTTGTTTGACTATGGTTTAAGCTGCTGAAAAATAGCACAAAAAACAAGCCGCGATCATATGATGGCAGCTTGTTTTTTGGTGAATGGTATTGGCTAATTAACCTTGAAATTTCTGCAAGGCTGCAATACGATCATCAAGTGTCGGATGTGAGCGGAACAGATTGGCAAAGCTAAAGCCTTGTGAAGTGCCTGATGAGATCGCGAATGCTTTCATTGCTTCAGGCATTTGATCAGGACGCTCAGCAGCAGGGCGTAGGGCGTTTAGTGCGCTGATCATCTTATCGCGACTGGCTAAGCGTGCGCCCATCTCATCAGCGCGGTATTCACGCAGACGCGAGAACCACATGACGATCGCTGATGCCAAAATACCAAGCAAGATATCCATGACCATGCTGGTGATGAAATAAGCAATACCTGGACCATCACCTTCGTTCTTAAAGATCGCGCGATCGACGAAGTTACCGATGATGCGTGCAAAGAACATTACAAAGGCATTGACCACGCCTTGAATTAGCGTAAGTGTTACCATATCACCATTTGCCACATGACCGATCTCATGCGCCAGTACTGCTTCGACCTCATCAGGGGTCATGGTGTGAATCAGACCTGTTGAGACAGCGACTAGGGCGTTGTTTTTATTCCAGCCAGTTGCAAAGGCATTCGGCTGTTCTGAATTAAAAATACCCACTTCAGGCATTTGGATACCGACCGCATGCGCTTGGCGTGCAACGGTATCAACAAGCCACTGTTCAGTGCCATTGCTCGGTGTTTCGATCACGACCGTGCCTGTTGATTTTTTTGCCATCCATTTTGACATAAATAGCGAAATCAATGAACCGCCCATGCCCCACACAAGGCACAGTACCATCAATGAAGCAAGGTTCAAACCGCCGTTGCCGTGCACACTGCCAAGTCCAAAGACGCTAGAAATGACAAAAAATGCAATGCCGCAGACGATCATGACAGCCAAGTTGGTTAATAAAAATAAACCAATTCGCATCATAAGAAGCTTTTCCTTTTAAAAACAAAATTAAACATGGGTGTAGAGTATTATAGGGATATTTGCCCAAAAGAAAAGGCAAAATTTGAGAAAGTTCTCTAAATTTTGCCTTAATATACAAAAAACTGACAAAGCGTTTTGTAACTGCAAGAGTTGCATACAGTTTATGTAACTCTTGCTAGGATCAATCAGCGGCTAGAGATATAAACGCGTCCACTGGTTGAGCCGACATTTGGATTTTGTGGGGTGGCATAGCTACCACCTGAACCCAGTACTTGACTGGTTTGTGAGATGGTGGTCGATGCTGGCGGTGTATTCATCGCAAGGGTAGTGCGTGAACCGTTAAAGCCTTGATATAGGCTGGCATCTAGGCTATAGATGTTGTTATAACGCTCATTGACTTTTTGAACATAGTTGCGCGTCTCACGGAATGGCGGGATGCCACCATGCTTGCGCACATTACCTGGACCTGCGTTATAGGCAGCGATCACATGATTTGGATTGCTGAACATGCCTTGTAGGTAGGCTAGATATTTAGTACCGCCATCGATGTTCTCAGCAGGATCATAGGCATTATACACACCCATATCGCTTGCAGTGCCTGGCATCAACTGCATCAGACCCATTGCGCCTACTGGTGAGCGCGCGCTTGGATTAAAGGTAGATTCGGTATGGATGATCGCTTTTACCAACGCAGGATCGACGCCATAACGCGAGGCCGATTGGCGGATCAAATCATCATAAGCATCACGACCAGAGCCATAGCTGCTGTATGATGTATCCCAATGCGATGATGTGAATGCTGAGTAGTTCGGAGTTGATGATTGGTTGCTAGAAGTGTACTTTGACAATGCTGCAGTAGCGTAGCTTGTGGTTTGGCTTTGGGTCAAGACAGCCTTATTTGGGGTTTTGCTTGGTTGAATTGACACGGTTACGCCGCCAGCAGGCATCGTTGTGGTGGTCACTTCTGCCATAGCAGTCGTGCTTAGTAGTGCGATAGATAGGGTACTTAATGCGATTTTGTTAATTTTAATAGTCATAATCGTAAGTGAAGTTGAAATTTGAAACGCATTGTATAGCATAAAAATATGAATGGCTAGTAAAAAATATCATCAAGTTACAAAAAATAACACAATGGCAAGATTAGATTTAGCTTATAAATACCAAAGCAAAAACAAGGTGCAAAGCTTGGGAAAATAAGCAATATTCTGTTTAAAAATTCGCCTTTATATGGGATTTTCCAATAAATAATTTGTATTCAGAAATCAACCATCAAATTTCAAGGATGATAATTGTAACAAAATATGTATCAGCACTTTACAAAAAAGCCCAAATTTGTCTATTTGGGCTGATTGATATTCTACAAGTTGTGGCTAGCTTAATAACAGTTCCATCACCGCCTTTGAGCCGACAAAGCCCACTGCCAGTAGCACAAAGCCATAGATGGCAAAGCTTGCCGCGCGCTTGCCACGCCAGCCATAGCGATAATGCCCCCAAATCAGTATGCCATACACAAGCCAACTGATCAGGCTAAACACCATCTTATGCGCCAAATGCTGCGTCATGATGTCATAAGTGGCAATAAACCCAAGCACCAAAGCAAGGCTTAAAATCGCAAAACCCAGCGCAATCATATCAAACAATAAGCCTTCCATGCTCTGCAGTGATGGCAGGCGCGACACCCAAAAACGGTGCATAGTCTGATGCTTGAGTTCGCGGATCTGTAAGCGCAGCAAAATCCCTTGCACCGCCGCCATCAAAAGCACACAATAAGCAGCAAAAGACAATAAAATATGCACCTGCAAGCTTGCAGACAGATCAGAGATTGGCTGATAGTCTGCCTTGCCAAAATAGCCTAAGCTGATACCAAGCAGTCCTGATGGCACAGCAAGCACGCCAAGGCTTAGAATAGGGCGATATAAGCCAAACAGCACATAAAACAGCACAAAAAACAAACTGGTAAGGCTCAAAGTATTAAATAGATTAAAATTCAGCCCATAGTTTGTCACAATTTCAGGATACAGCACAGCGCCATGCAAGATAAGCGCGATAATAAGCAGGCTTAGCAAGCTGACTTTGGCAATCGGACGGTCTTTGGCAAGACAAGCAAGTAAATAGATGCTTGCCGCTGCATACACCGCCACACACGATAGGTATATAAAAAGCACAGTGACCCCTTGAGTCTTGTCAAATGATGCAAAACTTGCCGATTTGCCTGTGGTTTTATGGGTAAAATTGGCAAAAAAGACAAAAATTTGTGGATATTGACAAGATTTGTGCAATTAAATTGGAATATTTGCCTAATTTAGCATAAAATAGCGTTTATTTGTAGCACTAGTTTTGGCAAGACACACAACCTTGCCCATTGAAAAGATTGGAAAAGCAATGTTTGATACCTTAACAGAACGACTTTCGGGCAGTCTGCGTAATATCGCAGGCACAGGTCAGCTGACCGAAGATAACATCAAAGACACACTGCGCGAAGTGCGCATGGCGCTACTAGAAGCGGATGTGGCACTGCCTGTGGCGCGAGATTTTGTCGCCAGGGTCAAAGAGCAGGCTTTGGGTCAAGATGTCCTAAAAGAGCTTGCACCTGGTCAAGCCTTTGTCAAAATCGTCTATGATGAGCTGACTGAGATGATGGGCAGCGCCAATCAGACGCTTGAGATGACTGGCAAGCCGCCGATGGTGTATCTGCTGGCAGGTCTGCAAGGTGCGGGTAAGACGACGACAGCAGGTAAGCTTGCTAAGTTTTTACAAGAAAAACAAAATAAAAAAGTCATGCTAGTCTCTGCCGATGTCTATCGTCCTGCAGCGATCAAGCAGCTTGAGCAGGTGGCAGGGCAGGTTAAGGCAAGCTTTGTGCCATCAAGCAGTGATGAAAAGCCGATCGACATCGCGCATCGTGCGATTAATGAAGCGAAATTACAATATCAAGATATTCTCATTATCGATACCGCAGGTCGCTTGCACATCGACGATGAGATGATGGATGAGATCAAAGAGCTTGCCGCGGCGGTCAATCCTGTCGAGACGCTGTTCATCGTCGATGCGATGACAGGTCAAGATGCGGCAAATACCGCTAAAGCATTCAATGATGCACTGCCTTTGACAGGTGTGATCTTGACCAAGACAGACGGTGATGCGCGCGGTGGTGCGGCATTGTCGGTGCGTGCGATTACCGGTAAGCCGATTAAGTTCTTGGGTCGTGGTGAGAAGCTGGATGCGCTTGAATTATTCCACCCTGAGCGTATCGCCCAGCGTATCTTGGGTATGGGTGATGTGCTGAGTCTGGTCGAAGAAGTTGAACAAAAACTTGACCGTGAAAAAGCCGAAAAAATGGCGAAAAAGATGCAAAAAGGCGGCGAGTTCGACCTTGAAGATCTTTTGACCCAATTTCAACAAATGCGTAATCTTGGCGGCATGGCAGGTTTTCTAGATAAAATGCCAGGTCTTGGCGGTGCGGACATCCAAAAGGCGATGGCAGAAGCTAAGCCTGAAGAGAAAATCAAAGAAATGGAAGCCTTGATTCACTCAATGACCCCATTTGAGCGCCAAAATCCTGATCGCATTACCCCAAGCCGTAAGCGTCGTATCGCGGCAGGTTCTGGTCGCCAAATCCAAGATGTCAATCGCCTACTCAAGCAGCACAAGCAGATGGCAAAAATGATGAAAATGATCAGTCGTCCAGATGGCATCGGTAAGATGATGAAAGCTGTGCAAGGTTTGACGCGTGGTATGTCAGGCGGCGGCCCATTGTTTGGCAATAAAGGCGGTGATGCGAGCGCTGCCCCAAGCATGGCAGAGATGCAAAAATCGATGCAGGATCTGGGCTTGAACCCAAATGATATGCCAAGCATGGAAGAAATGCAGAAAAAAATGCAAGAATTGGGCGGTCAGCTGCCACCACAATTTAAAAAGCGTTTTTGATTGGCTGTAGCTGTGATTGATTTGAAAAACCGCTCTCCATTTGGCGAACGGTTTTTCGTTTTATCATTTTATTGATTTTGAGAGCTTTTTGTCATGGCAATTTTGATGGCATTTGATACGGTGTTTGAGCAGTGTTCGGTGGCGATCGTGCGTGATAATGCCGTGTTGTATCATAAGACAGTGGCGGGCAATCGCGGACAGACTGAGCTGATTTTGGGCATGGTGGATGATGCATTGGCGGCGACAGGTTTATCATTGAGCCAAATTGACTGCTTGGCGTTCAACCGCGGACCGGGGGCATTCAGCGGCATTCGTATCAATACTGCGGTGGTGCAAGCTTTGGCAGTGGCGGCAGATTTGCCTTGCGTGGGCGTCTCAAGCCTTGCTGCACTTGCTGATACGGCTTGTCATCAAGAAAGCTTGGCAGATGATACGATCATTGCAGCAGTGATGGATGCACGCCAAAATCAAGTGTATCATGGGCGATTTATTGTCAAAAATGGTGCGCTACATCGTGAAAATGGCACAATCATCGGTGATGAGAGTCTGTCTGATTATGACAGTCTTATCATCTGTGATGTCGCGGTCGGTGATGGCGTGGATTTGCTACAGATTGATACGGCTAAAACCGCCAAAATCACAGATCTAAAGCCCGCTGCCATTGATATTGCACGCTTAGGGTTAATTGCTTATCAAGCAGGGCAAGCGGTGAGTGCTGAGCAGGCATTGCCCGTTTATCTGCGTGATAATGCGTGGAAAACCTTGGCTGAGCAAGGCAAAAGTTAGTTTATACTCAGTTTTTGTCCAAATGTAAAAGTTATCAAAACCACAAAACTAAGTTTAGCACCTTATTTAAGCTTTATTTCAGCTTGGTGCGTTATCATTTGCCATTATTTGGTTAATTTTTAGGTTGTTCTATGGATATTTTGCTGATTATCAAAGCCGTCATCATGGGTATTGTTGAAGGCATTGCTGAGTTTTTGCCCATTTCTAGCACGGGTTATTTGATTTTATCAGCCGATGTGATGAATTTTTTGAGTGGTGAATTTCGCAATTTGTTCATCGTCTTTATCCAACTTGGGGCGATTTTGGCGGTGATTTATGACTATTGGGGCAGATTGTGGAATGCCTTTATGGGGCTTGTGACAGGTAAAGCCGAAGGGCTTGAGCGTCCGCGTCAGCTTGGGCTTGCCTTGATTGTTGCGACCATTCCTGTGATGCTTGTGGGCTTTACTTTTGCTAATGCCATCACGGCTGTGCTGTTTCATCCGTTGGTGGTGGCGACGATGCTGATCGTCGGTGCGCTACTGATCATTTATGCTGAGAAAACTCCCCGCAAAATCATCGCTGATGAAGCTGAGAACATCAGCTTTAAGACCGCACTGTACATTGGTCTGTGCCAATGTCTGGCACTCATTCCAGGCACGAGTCGTTCGGGGGCAACCATCATTGGCGCGTTGCTACTTGGCACTTCGCGCAAGGCAGCGACTGAGTTTTCGTTTTTCTTAGGCATCCCTGTCATCATCGGTGCGGCATTATTGGATCTGATCAAGCATAAAGACACGCTACAGACAGGCAGCGACTGGGCGATTTTGGGCATTGGTACACTGGTGTCATTCATCGTTGCCTTGCTGTGCATTCGTCTGATGGTGGCGTGGGTGTCGAAAAAAGACTTTATGATTTTTGCTTGGCTGCGTATCATCACAGGCGTGATTGTGCTGATTGCGTTTTTTGGGTTTGGTTATCAGATTCAAGGCTGATCAATGCAGATGGCTGCGGATTTACCGATTTTTTGTACCCATTTAGATGACATTGTCAAAGTGATGGCAATGGCGGATGGGATGCCACTAAATATTGAGCCAATTATTTTATCTAAGCTTAATAATAAATACCTAGGCTTTGCTTTTACTGAGCATAACATCAGCCAAGCGTTATTGTTTGAAAAAGATAAATTATCACTCGTGCAGTACAAGGATGGCGAGCTGATCAAGGTCAGTAATGAATGGCACACACTCACCAAGCGCATCGTCACTGCAGGGCGCAAATCCGAGCTGCTCTTACAAGCAGCCAAGCTTGCGGCAGGACAAAGCGTGATCGATGGCACGGCAGGCTTTGGGCATGATAGCCTAATATTAGCAAGCACTGGCGCGATGGTGATGATGTGTGAAAATAATCCCATCATGGCGCTGATGCTGATGCATGAACATCACAGAATGCAGTCGAATGCCAATTGGCAAGGTTTGTTATCGCGTACTAAGATTTATCATGGCAATGTGCTGGATGTGCGTGCAAGCTGTGATCTGGTCTATCTTGATCCGATGTTTCCGCAGGACAGCTACAGTGCTAAGGTGGGCAAAACGATGCAAGCCTTGCACGCTTTTGTCGCGCCACCAAGCCATGATGATGAGATACAATTATTAAACCATGCTGTACAATTAATCCATGATGAGGGGCGCGTGATTATCAAGCGACCCGTGAGTGCGCCGCATTTGGCACAGCAAGCACCGATACAATCATGGCAAAATGACGCAGTGCGGTTTGATCAATATCACAAACACCCTATAGTTGATAATTCAGTAGCCTAATGAAAAACCACCACACTAATCACCCTATGATCGCCCGCGATAAGTTCATCGCATGGCTACATCTGACACGCTTTGATAAGCCTGTCGGTACAGAGCTGCTCTTGTATCCGACGCTGTGGGCAGTGCTGATGGCGTATGTTGGGCAAGAGCAGATGGTAAGTTTGAAGGTGTTTGTTATTTTCACGCTTGGGGCGATTTTGATGCGTGCGGCGGGCTGTGCGATCAATGATTTTGCCGATCGTAAAGTTGATGGTCATGTCAAGCGCACCAACACTCGCCCGCTTGCCGATGGACGATTGTCCGCCAAAACTGCGCTTTATACCTTTGTGGGTTTGTCATTATTATCCGCGTGCCTGCTGTTTTTCTTGCCAGTTGCGGTGTTTTATTGGTCGCTTGGAGCGGTGGTGTTGGCGTTCGTTTATCCATTTATGAAACGCTATACACATCTGCCGCAAGTGGTGCTTGCTGCGGCGTTTGGCTGGGCGATACCGATGGCGTTCGTTGCCGCGCAAGGACATACCGATGTGTGGACATGGGTGCTGTTCGTGGCTTATATGTGTTGGACGGTGGCGTATGATACGCAATATGCGATGTGCGATCGTGATGATGATATGATCATCGGGGTCAAATCAACGGCGATTTTATTTGGCAAATATGATGTGGCGATCATCGTGCTATTAAAGGCATTATTTGTCGGCTTAATGGCGGTGGCGTTGGTGCATTATTATGGCGATACGCTTGATGCTGTGTGGATTTGCGTGGCGTTATTGCCTGTGGTTGGTAAATTTATTTATCAATATAATTTGATCAAAGACCGTGAGCGTTTGGCGTGTTTTGCTGCATTTCGTCATAATGTCTGGGTAGGGCGTTATATGTTTGCTTTGGTGGCGGTATTGACGGCGTTGCCGATGTTGTTGGCGTGATTTTAAAGGCGTAAACAATACGCCCTTAATCATCAATCATCAAAAAACAATCAAGCTGCTTTCACTCGCCGTCCGACCAATACAATCCCAACCAGCACCATCACCGCTCCGACAATAAAGCTTGTGGTCATCTCATCGCCCAAAATCCACGCACCCAGTGCCACCCCAAAAATCGGTGTCATCAAAATCAACGCCCCAATATCTGCTGAGCGATAGCGAGTCAAGAGCCAAAACCATGCCACCGTCGCTAAAAACGCCACAAATACCGCTTGAAATCCGACGCTAAGCACGCTGGCAGTTTGCCAATTCATCACCGCTTGATCGGTCGCTATCGCATATAGCCACAGTAATACAGCGATGGCAAACAGCTGATAGGCAAGCACCTGTTTGGCAGGCAGTGTACCAAGGCTTGTCATACGGATAATCACCGTTGTCAAGCCCCACGACAAGCCCGCCGCCAATGCTAAGCCATCACCTAGTAGCGAGCCACCCGCCTGTGATGACAGCAAAAACGCCACCGCAATCCCGCCAAAAGCAAGCCCCATGCCTAGCCACTGCACCCAAGACAGCCGTTCATCTTTGACCAAAAAATGCAAAAACAACGCCGAAAATAGGGGTGATGTATATAAGAACACCACACTGCGAGATGCACTGGTATAGCGTAGCGACTCGCCTGCCAAGAGTGACTCAAAAGCGAACAATGCACCGACAAATAGCCCAAGCTTGATTTGTTTGGGATTGAACCGCAGTTCTTTTTGGTACACCATAAAGCCAAGCAAAATCAGCAAACCAAACAGCGAACGCATCGACAGCTGCATCACTGGCGAGATTTCGTGGTGGCTGAGCTTGATGGCGATATTGCTCAATCCAAGAAACAAACAGCATACCACCATCGTACTGATGGCGATATGGTCAAGGGGGCGTCTGGTGGATGTCGGCATGATAAAATGAAAAATTATATCATGAAAAAAGCCAAAATCAAGCCAAATAAAATTTAAAAAATACAATAAAATCAATTATTTGATCATAAAAATTCATCACTTGGCATGACATATCCGCCATCAATCCGACAGCGGATGGATGAAGTTCTTTTGGTATTTTTGCAGTTTTTTCTTGAAATTGTCATCCAATGGCTATATATTGAAAGGACGGACAACGGCATTTGGCAGTGTTCGCAAATTTATCAACGAATCAACAAAGAAGGAATACCGCAATGGCATTTACTCTACCTGAGCTAGGCTACAGCTACGACGCACTAGAGCCACATTTTGACAAAGAAACCATGGAAATCCACCATTCACGCCACCATCAAGCGTATGTGAATAATGCCAACGGCTTGCTAGAAGGCACTGAGTGGGCGGACAAGTCAGCCGAAGAAGTGATCGCAAACCTAGACAAGCTACCAGCTGACAAACAAACTGGCGTGCGTAACAATGCAGGCGGTCATGCCAACCACAGCCTATTTTGGACAATCCTAAAAACTGGCACCACACTTGGCGGCTCACTTAAAGAAGCCATCGAGCGTGATTTTGGTTCGGTAGAAGCATTCCAAGAGCAGTTTGAAAAAGCGGCAGCGACTCGCTTTGGTTCAGGCTGGGCATGGCTAGTTAAGCAAGGCGATAAGCTTGCTGTCGTTTCAACGGCTAACCAAGACAGCCCATTGATGGGTACTGCAGTTGCAGGCTGCGAAGGTACGCCGATCATTGGTTTGGATGTGTGGGAGCACGCTTACTACCTAAAATACCAAAACAAACGCCCAGACTATATCAAAGCATTCTGGAGCGTGGTGAACTGGGACGAAGCACAAAAACGCTTTGACGCAGCTTAATAATCATCTATGAAACCAAAAAATCGCATTCAGTGATGGATGCGATTTTTTTATTGTGCGAAATTATTGTGCGAATGGTTGGATTAGGTTAAGTTTAGATAAACACTTCCCATGCTAATGCCACAGCAATAGCGATAAATACCGCACCGCATAAGCGATTGAGCCACAATAAGCGGTTGCCTTGTCCCAGCCAGTTGGCAAGCTTTTGACCGCTGATGGCATACATAAACTGCCAAAAGGTCTCAATGACATAAAAGCCAATCACCAAAATCACATATTGGGGCAGTAGTGGTGCTGAGAAGTTGATAAATTTTGGGAAAAATGCTGCAAAAAACAAGATGGCTTTGGGATTGGATAATGATACCCAAATGCCTGTGCGAAACAATGCCCAGTGCGAGCCATTCGCCTCGATAGCACTGCCAAAACTGCCGCCATCACTTCGCCATGACTGCACGCCAAGATAGCACAAATATATCGCACCTAGAACCTTGACGCTGTCCAATACCACAGGGTGTCGGCTGATGATACTTAGGCCAAACAGTGATGCACCAAGCAATATCATCAGTCCAAGCATCAGACCTGCCATCGCCCACAGTGTACGGCGTAAACCGTGGTTGAGACCGCATTGAAAGGCGAACAGCATATTTGAGCCTGGGGTAGCAGAGACCAGTAGGGTGCTGATGGCAAAGAAGATGAATAATTGAATGGTCATGATATCGTTCATTTAAGCGGTGGTGGTACGCACAACTTTGGGTTCTTTGATGGGTAAATTACTCACCGCCGCCAATAATGCCAAAGCCATGTCGGCATACCACATATAGGCATAATTGCCAAAGCTGTCAATGGCAAGCCCGCCAAAATACGCCCCAAGAAAACCACCGATTTGATGGCTAAGCAATGTTAAGCCAAACAAAGTCGCCAAATATCGCACGCCAAACAGCTTACCGATCGCCCCTGCAGTCGGTGGCACGGTCGCAAGCCAAGTCAGACCAAGACCGATGGCAAAGATATAAAAAGTCATCGGAGTCTGCGGTGCCATCAGATAAATCGCGACCAAAACCACACGGCTTAAATACATCCAAAATAAGATATATTTACACCGCCAATGACCCACCGACCATCCGACAAACAGACTGCCCACGACATTAGACAGCCCAATCAATGCCAACGACCATGATGCCACTGATGAGCTAAGCCCCGCCAGTGTCACTTCGGTTGGCAGATGCGTCACCAAAAAGGCGATATGAAAACCGCAGGTAAAAAATGCCAAGTGAATCAATAGATAATTGCGATCAGCCATGGCAGACTTGACAGCCTGTGAGAGCGTCTGTGTCGGCTCAGTGGGTGCGATGGCTTTGGGTGCTGACTGATGGCGTGTCAGATACCATGCCAAAGGCAGGCATAGCAGGCTGATGGCCGCCAAGACATAAAATGCCTTTGACCAGCCGATGAGCGGTAAGCTGATGAGTAGCTGTAGCATCGGTGCGAACAAAAACTGCCCAAAGCTTGAGCCGGCATTGATGATGCCAGATGCCGTACCCCGAGCGTGCTCAGGCACTTGATTGGCGACTTGTCCCATGAGTACCGAGAAGCTGCCTGCACCAGCACCAAAGGCAATCAGTACGCCCAAAGTCAAAGTCAGCCCCCAAGCGGACAATAGATGTGGCACCAAAGCACAGCCGAGCATCAACACCAGCGTACCAATAAATAGCACCCATTTTGCACCGAAGCGATCGGCAATCGCCCCTGTGATTGGCTGTGATACGCCCCACATCAGCTGTGTCATCGCCAAGGCAAAGCTGATTTGTACGATATTGACCGTCGTCTCAGCGGTAATCGGCTGAATGAATAAGCCTAATGACAAGCGAATGCCAGTGGTGATGAGTAGAATCGTCGCAGCGATGGCGACCAGTGACCAGATGGCGACAGCGGACTTTGTCATAAGATTCCAAAAAATGCACAAAAGAAAAATGATGCAAAATAACAGCAGTTATTGTACGCTATCTCATCACCGAAAATAAAGAGTAAATATATGTTTGAATTGACATTTTTGGGCACATCAAGCGGTGTACCGACTTTGCGTCGCAATGTTTCTGGGCTTGCGGTATCACTACTTGCCAAAAGCTATCAGACGGGCAAATCAACACCGTGGATACTCATCGACTGTGGTGAAGCCACACAGCATCAGCTACTACGCACGCCACATAAGCCTAGTATGCTACAAGCGATTTTGATTACTCATATGCATGGCGATCATTGCTATGGCTTGATG
Source organism: Moraxella sp. FZLJ2109 (assembly GCF_024296965.1). Taxonomy (NCBI): domain Bacteria; kingdom Pseudomonadati; phylum Pseudomonadota; class Gammaproteobacteria; order Moraxellales; family Moraxellaceae; genus Moraxella; species Moraxella sp. FZLJ2109. The sequence continues at coordinate 102,243 of NZ_CP101112.1, read as the reverse complement.
GGGCTGTTGGCAAGCCTAGCCATGCATGGCCGCACCACAAGCTTGCCGATCATCGCACCGCCTGCTTTGGGGGAGCTTTTGGATGCATTTATCCGCCTAACTGAGATGAATTTGAGCTATGAGATTGATTTTATTGATATTCATAGTGTGCTAGATACAGGGCTTGTGCTTGAGTTGTCTGATGAATTATCCTTAGAAATCGATATTCACCCACTTAGCCACCGCTGTGATAGTTTTGGGTTTGGACTGACCCAAATCCACCGCCAAAAAAAGCTAAATACCAGCAAACTCTCACTTGATCATATTGCCACACGCCACTGGGGTAGTATTTTAAAATCTGATACGCCAAGTCTTAGCATGGATGGGCGCACCGTGTTGGTGGATGAGTATCTACAGCTGAACGAAACTTCCCAAAAAATCGTCATCGCAGGTGATAATGATACACCAAGCCTGCTGACTGATGCTGTCAAAGGTGCCGTGATGCTGGTGCATGAAGCGACCTATACGCAGGCAGTGATGGATAAGATACTTGCCAAAGGTGTGTTTGACCCCAAGCATTCAAGTGCCAAGATGGTGGCCAAGTTTGCTCGTGATGCAGGTGTACCTTGTCTTGTACTGACGCATTTTAGTGCGCGGTTTATGCTATTTGATGACCCTGATGATAGCACGCCAAACATGGGGCATATCCGTACAGAAGTAGAATCGGTCTATGATGGCAGATTGATTTTGGCGGAAGATTTGATGGTGGTGAAGATTGGTGAATGATCAATTTTACCAGTCCCTTATAAGCTTACCATCTTTCCAGTAAGGTACGGCAACATAACTGTCTCTATCCACAAAGCCATAGGGTTTGTTACAATCTTCAAATTTCCAACCATCTAAAGTCAGCGTACCTTTATTTTTCTGTGCTTGTTCAAAGCCGATATCAAATCTTACCCATGAATATGCAGGGCAGGTGATGGCATCATAATCATCACGATCGTACGCATCGGCAAATAATTCGCCGGGTGTGAATGGTTCGGTATTGATGACAGTGATTTGCCAGCTTGTATTAATATAGATGACTGATATGCCATTGATGAGTATGGGTGTGGGTAATTTGGCTTGGATAATTTTGGCAGTGGTGTTATTTTGGACATCACCACCGTACGGCACGCCATACTCCACATGAGTGCCGATTGGCAGGGTGATAGCACCATAAGGTTTTTCACTGCTTAAGGTTGCATAACGATACAAATTCTGAATTTGATCTCGCTGCTGTGCTTGATCACTCTGATAATCCATGACGCCATAAAAAATCAAACTCAATACAGCTGGTATATTTATGATACTCAGCCATCGCTTGTCAGCTTTGGTCATTTGATAAGTATGACCGTGTGATTTTGATTTTGTGATACGCAAAAGCAGGCGAATATCAACAACAATCGCGAATAAGACGCTAAGACCCATCACCAAGAAGATAACAAATATCAGAAAAAATGGCGGCGCAACTGTCATAAATCAGTCATCCATCGCTTGGTTTGATTGATGGTTTAGCCCAGTCATCCCCACCCAATGTTGGCTAAATTGATACGCCACACGCCCCGAGCGACCGCCCCGAGTGCTTGCCCATTTGAGCGCTTCGGCTTCGGTGATATCATCATAGCTGATACCATGCTTGGCAAGTAGGTGCTTGACGATGTCCAGATACAGCACTTGATTCATCGGATAAAACGACAGCCAAATCCCAAAGCGGTCTGATAGCGATACCGTCTCATCGATGGTCTCATAGGGATTGACTTCATCGGTTTGACCATTATAGATGCTGACATTGTCTTTCATCAGCTGTGGCAGTAGATGGCGGCGGTTACTGGTAGCATAGACGAGCAGGTTATTTTGTTCGCTGTCAAGTGCGCCATCGAGCACACTTTTTAGGGTGCGGTAATTTTCATCTTGGGCGTTGAATGCCAAATCATCACAGTAGATGATGTAGCGATTGGGATTACCACGCTTGGCAGCGGTTTTGATGGCTTGGCGAATTTTATCAAGGTGTAATAAATCATCACGAGCCACTTCGATGATACGCAGCCCCTTGTGGTGATAGGCCTTGAGCAGGGCACGAATCAGCGATGATTTGCCTGCGCCACGAGTGCCTGTCATCAGCACATGGTTGGCAGGCAGGCGAGCCAAAAACTGCTCGGTGTTGGCGATGAGCTTGTCTTTTTGGGTGTCAATACCAAGCAAATCCGCCAAATCCCCACCGAAGCTCACATCAATCGGCACAAGCTTGCCATGCAGACCGCCCACCCAGCGATAGGCAAGTACATCAGCATCGATGCTAATGGGCTGTGTGGTACGCTCGCTTAGGTATTGGGTCAGTAGGTTAATGAGTTCATTTGGCAAAGTCATGGCATATCCTTAATCATACAAATCAAAAATAAAAAAATTGGGATACGCCATTGTACCCCAATTTTTTAGCAAATTACCATCAAATATTGCGTGTGGCAAAGGTATCGCACTGCTTAATATCACCAGTTTCAAAGCCACGATAGAACCACTGCTTACGCTGTGCGCTCGTGCCATGCGTAAAGCTGTCAGGGACGGCATGACCTTGTGCCTTGTGCTGTAGGTAGTCATCACCGATTTTTTCGGCGGCATCCAGTGCTTCTTCGATGTCGCCTTGTTGTAGGAATTGGGTGCGTTCGTGATTGTGGCGTGCCCATAGCCCAGCAAAGCAGTCGGCTTGTAGCTCTTGGCGGACAGATAGGTTATTGGCGGCAGCCTTGCTTGCCTGTGCTTGTGCTTGGCGGACTTGGCTTGAGATGCCTAGCAGGGTCTGCACATGATGACCGACTTCATGGGCGATGACATAGGCTTGGGCGAAGTCGCCTGCTTGGTCATTGCGAGTTAGTTCAGTGTTGTTTTGTTCACCGCCGATGCCCATTTGGGTTCTCATATCACGAAAAAATCCCGTGTCCAGATACACCTTTTGGTCAGCAGGGCAATAAAACGGGCCGCTAGCAGAAGTTGCCGAACCGCACGCAGATTGCACCGCACCGCTAAATAGCACAAGGGTCGGCGCTTGATAAGTTTTGCCAAGCTGATTAAAAATCGGCGTCCAGACTTCTTCGGTATCAGCAAGTACTGTTGCCACAAATTCACGAGATTCTGCCATATCCGCCGTTTCGGTAGCAGGGGCGGTGGCAGGCGTGTTGGCATTTTGGATTTGTTGAGTGACGCCTAGCGTGGTCTCGGGGCTGATGCCAAATACTTGCCATAAAATCAGCGCAATAATCAGACCGACGATGCTGATACCGCCTGCTTTTTTGGCACCGCCACCGCGTCTGTCTTCGATATTGCTACTTTGTCTGCGACCACGCCACTGCATAGAGTTATCCTTTAAATGAAATAAAATATGGCTTATTATACAAAACGATGCCGATAAATGGGCAATAGGTTACGATATTTTACAAAAGTTACCCTGTGATGATGCGATCGATCCATTCAGTGCGCACAAGTCGCCATATGCACGAGTGGCGACCACCAGTAGCCTTTGATGGCGTCAGTTTGGTGTATAGCTGATGCGTGAATATTTGCCAAATCCTGCTGATGGCTGTGATGGGCATGATGGCTGTCGTGACTGCCGTGACTGTCGTGATGATGGGCGTGCGATGTATCAAACCCACCCCGATGATGGCTGACCACCACTGCACACACCATAAAGGCGATGGCAATGAGTATCCCAATCATTACTTGATAAGTCTGTGTACTGTCTGTGCGTGCCATCATGCGGATGCCTTGTCATTAGAGTGATTAGTATAAGTGGTTTGGTGGTGACTTGGCAAGCGTGATTGACTTGCAATTTTGGCACATTGGGCGTAAGATTGGCAGTATTACTGATTTTAGGAATGATTTATGCTAAAAAGTGTCATTGTAGAGCACAACCCAAATAACTTACCCATCACTCATGCGGTGATTTGGCTGCATGGCTTGGGGGCGAGCGGTCATGATTTTGAGCCGATTGTCCCTGAGCTTGGCTTGGTGGGTGATGTGGGTGTGCGATTTATTTTTCCGCACGCACCACAGATTCCTGTGACGATTAATGGTGGCTATATCATGCCGGCGTGGTATGACATCCTTGAGATGACACTCGATCGCAAGGTGGATGTCGCCCAAATTGCTGCATCAGCAGATGCCATCAATGTGCTGATTGATGAGCAAATCAGCGCAGGCATTGATAGCCAAAACATCATCATCGCAGGCTTCTCACAAGGTGGTGCGGTGGCATATCACACCGTCTTGACCAATACTCGCAAGCTTGGTGGATTGCTTGCTTTATCGACTTATTTTGCCACCAGCAATGAAATCTCAAGCGTCGGCATCAACCAAGACATCGCTGTCAAAATCGATCATGGCGACTTTGATGACATCGTCCCGCCTGTACTTGGTGCACGAGCCAAAGCATCGCTTGAAGCGCTTGGACTATCCCCGACGCTATCGACTTATCCAATGGCGCATCAGGTGTGTCTGGCGCAGATTAAGGCGATTGGTCAATGGATGAATGAGTTATTTGCCAAGTCTTGATTGATTTAGCCATAACCGCTTATCAAGAATAAAAAAGCCCAACACGCTTCCCCACATCTTGGGTGACCGTGGTCACCCCGTGGGAGTAGTGTTGGGCTTAATTGTCATTGTATCAAATGTGATTTGATATGGCAAGTTTGAGAAGTAAGCTTTGGAAAATCAGTCAAGATGGACGATTGCAAACCGTCTGGTCGGTTTATATTAATGATGATAATGATTAAGCATGATTAAATTGACCATGTTGCAAAAAATGTAGCGTCTGCATTGCTACTGTCTTATCAGTCAGCAATCCTGAATGACTGACAGGCAAAACCAAATAATCCGTCGCATGGTCAAGGGTGGTTTCGGACAATAGCACCGTGCCGTCATGTCGTCTATCAAGCCTATCATGCCTGCGTTGGTAGCTGTACAGCGCAAGCAATGGCACGCCCAGACCGATAGGTCGGTTGCCAGCAATGACACCAATCTTGGTACCAGTCGGCGGTAGTGGACAGGTACCATCGAGTGCACCCGTGTAGGCATGTCTGACCAATGAAGGCAGATATCTGCGTGCATAGCGTGCTGTCTGACTACCTTGATGTGGCGTGCCGAGTGTGACACAGTGATGTACTTGCCACATCGGATAATGCGCCAAGAAATGCCGTATCACAAGACCGCCTAGGCTATGCCCAACCAGATTGATTGGCTGAGCGGGATGATGATTGGCGAGCAGATACTCGTGCAGGTCTTGGCTGTTGATCGCGATGGGTTGACTTAGGCTTTTGTAGCCATAGCAAAAGGTAAGCAAACCATGGTTTTCAAGCTTTTTGGCGAGTGGTTTCATATACCACGGATTGAGATGCAGTCCATGAATGAGAATGGTTAAGGGGGTGTTCATTGACGATATTATGTTGTTTGGATGAACCATATCATAGCAAATCCACAAAACCACAATCAATCACTGCACAAAAAAAGATCCAAACAATCGTTTGAATCTTTTGGGATTTGATGGTGCAAATAGCACTAAGCCATCAACTCAGTGGATTATTTACCACGATAAGTGATGCGACCCTTGCTCAAATCATACGGTGTCATCTCAACCTTAACCTTATCACCAGTTAGGATGCGGATGTAGTGCTTACGCATCTTGCCTGAGATATGAGCGATGATTTCGTGTCCGTTATCTAGGCGGACTTTGAACAGGGTGTTTGGCAAAGTGTCGATTACTTCGCCTTCAAATTCGATGATGTCGTCTTTTTTTGCCATAATCTAAATCAAGTGGTTAAAAAATTTGGGCTATTATACTATTTTTTGAGCCGAAAACATAGCCTTATTTGACTATTTCGGCAAATTTAGCCAAAGGGGTGTCAGTGGCTCATCAGGCAGTAGCATCTGAAAGTGCTCTGGATAATAGGCATTGATAAAATATAGCCCATCAGCGGATGCGGTCGGCGGTGCCAAGGTGCGATCTTTGGCGTGTATCAAGGGCATCAGCTCATCTACTGCCATCTCGCCACGACCAATGGCAAACAGTACACCCATGATGTTACGCACCATGTGATGCAAGAAGCCATCAGCTTGGATATCCAGCACCAAGTACGCCCCATGCGTGAATAAATCGGCATGACTTACTGTACGCACTGGTTGATTGGACTGACACGCCGCCGCTCGAAAGCTGCTAAAATCATGCGTACCAACCAGAAGCTGACTTGCTTGTATCATCTTATCGATATCCAAGGGTGCGTATTCATGCGTCACTTGATGGCGTAAGATGGCAGGGCGATAGGGCTGATTGAGTGTGATGTAACGATAGCGGCGTGCAATGGCGCTGAATCGAGCATGAAACTCAGACGGCATCGGCACCATCCAGCGTAGCGCGATGTCATCAGGCAACATACTATTGACACCGCGTAGCCAGTTATACACAGGACGCTTGGCGTGCGTGCTAAAATGCGCCACCATATTGCCTGCATGGACGCCTGCATCGGTACGCCCTGCGGCGATGAGTTCAATGGGTTCGTTGGCGATTTTGGACAAGGCGTTTTCAATGACGGCCTGCACGCCAATGGCATCGATTTGACGCTGCCAACCACGGTAGTTTGTTCCGATAAATTCAATCCCAACGGCATAGACTTGTGCTTGATTGGGTGTTAATTGTTCAAATTGATCCATCATTGATCGGCTACCCAGTTTGATGCGGTCAATTGATCATTCAAGGATAGCCATATCGCTTGTCCATAGATGGCTGCGATGCTAAGTCTACCACCTGCGATGATGCCATGTGCATATTGCCAAGCACCAGCGGCATAGGTGCTGCTCACACCACCAAAAGCACACATTGTCGTGCAGATGACGGTGATTTTTTGGTCGTGTAGCTGATCTAAGGCGGTTTTGATGGCGGGTGTTGATGGCAGATTGCCCGAGCCGTAGCCAATTAGGATGACCGCTTTGGTATCCATGTGTAGATTGCCCAGATTATAAGCCAGCTGATCGGCATCATTTGGCAAAGCGTAGATTGCTTGAATGCGGGTATGGCTGGCTTTATTTACAAGCTGTGGTAGCTTTAACAGTTTATCCGTGATGCGCTGACTGTCTGTCGATGGCTTGATGCCGTCCAAAGTCGCAGGCGTGCCGACAAAGGCATCATGGATTTGACTGTTGATTTTTTGGGTGTTTTTGGCATCGAATGTCTGACGATAAAACTGTACAAACACGCCCGTATGTGCGATAGCGATATCCAAGGCGCCGCTAAGATTTGCCCATGCATCACTGTGTGGATTGATTTGATGTTCGGCTGTATCAGGGATAAATAAAGGCTGCATACTGCCTGTGATGACAAGGCTAATATCAGTCAAATCTTGCAGTGCATTTGCCAAAAATGCCGCCAAAAAGCTTAGGCTGTCAGTCCCTGTGATGAGAACAAACTGGCGTTTGCCCAATTGATAAGCGTGTAATATCTGCTGATAAAATGCCACAAAGTCCACAGCGGTCAAGGTGCTAGAATCCTTGACAATCTCATTTGGCAAAATCTCAACCGTATAGCCATGTGTCGCAAGCTGTGTTCCCAAAATTGGCAAAAACACATCGGCAGGTAGTGGGGATAACGGTGTGCCATGACTGCCAAAAGTGCCGCCAGCATAGATGAGTTGTACGGATGGATTGTTTGTGGTCATAATATCATCAATAAAAATAGGTTGGCTTATTATAAAGCAAAGCTGACAAAAAAGCACATCGAAATCGATGTGCTTTTGATGATCTGCCTATCTTAGATGCGACCTTGTAGGATGGCCAACATACGGCGTAGTGGCTCGGCAGCACCCCATAGTAGCTGATCACCGACGGTGAACGCAGTCAGATACTCGCCACCCATGTTCATCTTACGCAGACGACCAACAGCGACATTGAGCGTGCCTGTGACAGCGACAGGGGTTAGACGTTCCATGCTGGCAGGTTTGTCATTTTCGACGACATCCAGCCATGGATTGTCGCTTTCACGCAAGGCGGCTTCGATTTCTTCTAGTGGAATGTCTTTTGTTAGCTTGATGGTCAGTGCTTGGCTGTGGCAACGCATCGCACCGATACGCACGCAGATACCATCGATGTTGATCAGATCATCGCCTGATTTGCCAAGGATTTTATTCGTTTCGGCTTGACCTTTCCATTCTTCACGAGATTGACCATTCTCAAGCTGGCTGTCGATGTACGGGATTAGACTGCCTGCCAAGACCGCACCAAAATGCTGTTTTGGGAAGCTGTCACTACGCTGTGTATCGGCGATGGTCTTATCGATCTCAAGGATGGCAGAAGCAGGGTCGGCAAGCTTATCAGCGACCGAATCACGCAGTACGCCCATACCGCTGATGAGTTCACGCATATTGTTGGCACCAGCACCTGATGCAGCTTGATAAGTCATCGCTGATACCCATTCTACCCAGCCGCGGCGGAATAGCTCACCGATGGCCATCAGCATTAGGCTGACGGTACAATTACCACCGATGAAGTCTTTTTTGCCATTGGCAAGGGCGGTATCAATCACATCACGATTGACAGGATCTAGAATGATGATGGCGTCATCTTCCATGCGTAGCGAGCTGGCTGCATCAATCCAGTAGCCATTCCAACCGCTGTCACGCAGTTTGCCATGTACAGCTTTGGTGTAGTCGCCACCTTGGCAGGTGATGATGGTATCGCATTTGGCAAGCTCTGTGATGTCATTGGCATCTTTTAAAGTGCCTGCATCCACGCCAAAGTCAGGGGCTTTGCCGCCAGCGTTACTCGTTGAGAAGAATACAGGCGTAATGTGTGCAAAATCGCCTTCTTCAATCATACGAGCCATCAGTACAGAGCCAACCATACCACGCCAGCCAACCAGACCAACTACCATTTTTTCTGCCATGTTAAAACTACCTTTTGCTTGGTGAAATCGCCCAATTAGACCATCACAATTGGACTAAATATCAAATAGCTAACTATGCCTTGTTATCGACAAAAAATCAAGTGTTTTTAACCGCTTTTGTAGAGTTATTTGTTTGGTTGAGCCAAACTTTTGTTTAAGATAACAAAACAATTTCAAAACCATCGCATGATTGGCTTTGAAAAATCTCACTGATATCTTTATAACTAGATGATTTTAAAAAGATTTTTTCATGCACTGCCGATGATTTTGGATGAAATTGATAATAAATAACGCTGATGATTTTCGCTATTGCCCATGATTTTATGTGATCAATAATAACACTGCCGCTGTCGCGATGATGCTGGCATACACGCCAAGCAGTAGCTTTAGCCCGAAGCTTAATAGACTTTTTTCGTCCAATGTGCCATCGACATTATTTTGGCTTGCGATGGTACAGATCAAAATAATCAGTGGCATGGATGTAAATACCGCAAAGCCTGCGCCAGCATTTTGGATCGCGGCAAACAGTAAATCATGCCCAAATTTATCCCCAAGCTGCACGCTGATGTCCATCAATAACGCATTGCCGCCGAGGTTTGAGCCTGTCACAAAGCCGCTTAGCATCGCAAAAATCGGCAAAATCAGCACATACAGCCACAGCCCGCCGACACCGTCAAGGCTTGCGATCAATGCTGAGATAAACCCTGCAAAGCCCATCAATTGCGCGAGCAAAATAAAGATAAACAAAGTCGCGCACGCCTTGATGCTCTTGGCGATCGGCAGATGAATGCGATAATGACGATGGCGAACCGCGATGCTTAAGATGGTCAAAGTGATGGCAAGACAAGGACTGGCAAACAGCACAAAATTCACGCCATGACCATGCAGCGTGCCAAGTTCTAGCAGATTTGGCATCGCATATACCAATAGCTTAATGGCGATGACAAACACGACCACGAGTAGATACGGTATCATGACGATGAGAAAAGTGCGTGTGGTTTTGGCAAGGGATTGCTTATTTTTGATTAAAAAATAAGCACAAAACACCACAAAGCTGATAAAGCCTGCAACCACACCAGCCAGCTCCACTTGATTGTAGCGATTGGCAAAGTACAACGCCGTGCCAAATACTGCGATGAGTAGCGCACAAAAGCCGATGTCACCAAGGTTTGGGCGAGATTGTTTTAGGAGTTTAAAGGCGGTCATGCTAAACAGCAGTAGATACAGCGGCACAAAATACGCCGTCATCACACCCAAAGTCGGCGCGTCCATGCCTGCCAATTTACTGCCAACCATGGTCGATAGCCCAAGCGTTCCCCATGAGATGATATTCATGCTCAGCATCGACAGCTGCGCGGCGGTCGTGGCATGATACAGTGAGAAAAACAGCGGCACAGCCAAAATCAGCGAGACGCCAAAGCCTGTGATCGACTCAATGGCAGGCAATAGCCCAAATAACAAAATCAGCACCTTGTGATGTGCATCAATCGGCAATGCCGCCAAAAAATCACGGATTTTAGCATTATAGCGATATTCATCGAGCAGCACGCCCAATGTCAAACCAGGTAAAATCACACAAAATGCCGTCAAAGATAAAATCAGTGTATTAACCACAGATGCGTGTATGATGGTTGTGTCCAGCCGCAAGCCATCGACCGTGACCGCTAAGAATAGGGCGGTTATGATACCGACAATGCCCGCGGTTTGGCTGGATTTGTGCAGCACGAGCATGGTGAATAGACTGATTAAAATCGGCAAGAGCAATAGGGCGATCATGTTATTATTCCTGTTATAAGCTTTTGATTTTAGCTGCTTTTAGTGATGACTATTATCCATAAATTATTATTAATATTTATTATAGATACTGCATAAAAAACAGTGCATGACAAGTATCATACACTGTTTTTAAGATTATTCAAGTTCAGCCACAGCTCACTTCAAGCGTTTGGCTAAGTTCGGCTAGGCTTTTGCCCGTACTAAAATCGCGATTTGCCGCTGGAACTTGTAAGCTGTCAAGCTGACTGGCAAACTCGCTGTCGCTTGTCGTACTGATCAGCTTGCCTGTGCAGACATCGACCGCGAAATAATGCGGTGCTTTATCGCCATTTGCCACGCCATAGACCAGTGTGTCATGCACAAGTAGTGGATCTTGTGCCGTCACTGCACCTGCATCAGGGGTAAATGCACCATCTTGATACAGATGATAATGCCCATCGGTTGCTAGGCGAAAATCCGTCTGCGCCACAGATACAGTCAGCTCGCCGATGCACCACGCGCTGATCACTACGACGATGGCCAGCGCGCCAATACCAAAGACTCTTTCTTTCATCGAAGTATATGCTTTCATAACAGCCATCCTTTTGTTTGTTACTCTGACATTACCGTTTGGTATAGTTATATTATAATAGCAAATTATGCAAAAATGAAATGATATATTTTTACAAAAAATGACTGAGCAGTCATTTTGAATAGAGTGGCGTATATTGGGGTGGTGATTGATGATAAAAGTTTTGGGGTAAAAGGGTGTTGGTAATAAAGTGGATCTGAGATTGGTGTGATATTGATAGACTGGAAAACCTTCCAATACAAAAAAGAAAAAGCCTTTCAAAATGAAAGGCTTTCTTGAATATGGCTCCCCAACCTGGGCTCGAACCAGGGACACACGGATTAACAGTCCGATGCTCTACCGACTGAGCTATTGGGGAATGTCGGTTATCTTTTCGCTTAACTGCTTAAGATGGTGCGTATTATAGCAGGTTATTTTTGCCTGTCAATACTTTTTTTTAAAAATTTTCGAAAAAATTTCGATTATTTGATCAATTCAATGCCAAAAGCACATAATTGAAAAAACCAAAGCACCGCTGCAAAGGGGTGACCATGAACCGTGAAGTTCAAGGCGGATAAGAGTAATGCTCATTACGGCTTCCTGATACATCACAAGGATGCAGGCCTGCACAACAGAAACATTGAACCCAAATCCTAAAATAAGATTATCGGCTCAGGAATACGCTTCACTGGCGAGTGCTCCAGTAGCGATTATTATAACAAATTGGTGAAATTTGGCAAGTGATTATTGTCAAATTTCGTGTAGTGTTTCGTAAATAACTTATTGATTTATTAGGAAAAATTCTCAAAAAGTGATGATGGCGAATGGCGATGGTCTGACAATGAACCAATAAAAATGCCCATTGAAAACTCAATGGGCATTTGAACAATTCAATTAAGCAATTATTTGATTTTTGCTTCTTTGAATAGAACATGCTGGCGAACTTTTGGATCAAACTTTTTGATTTCCATTTTGCCAGGCATGGTACGCTTGTTCTTAGTAGTGGTGTAGAAATAACCAGTACCAGCGGTAGAAACTAGTTTAATTTTATCTCTCATGATCGTATCCTTTAACTAATGGTATGTGGGGTCAAATTAGATTTTTTGACCTTGTGCGCGTAGGTCAGCAAGCACTTTTTCGATGCCGTGCTTGTCGATGATACGCATACCTTTAGATGAAACGCGTAGGCGAACAAAACGGTTCTCTGACTCTACCCAAAAACGATGGTTGTGTAGGTTTGGCAGAAAACGACGACGAGTTTTGTTGTTCGCGTGTGATACATTGTTACCCACTTGTGGGCGTTTTCCAGTCACTTGACAGACTCGAGACATGGTGAACTCCTAATCTTAGCGGCACGGATATTGAGCGGTATCAGGTGTGCCAGTCACAGCTTTGGTGCTTATTTATTTGTGGTATGGACACGGCACAAATAAAGCGTGACTTTTTCATGGTTAGGCCACTCTTTGCTTACCGTTAAAGGCGACGACAATCAAGAAGTAGCAGAAAAAATTAAAGCCCAAATTATACATGAAATGATTATAAAATACAAGTAGTATTCAGGCTTTTATGATAAAAAATACAGGGCGTATTATCTACAATAGCCCAGATATTTTTAAGTTTTTGGCGTCAAAGCATTGGTCGGCAGACCAAAACCGTGCCAACCGTAGTGCATGAAGTTACGAATATTGGCGTGATCTGTACCATCTGGTGTGGCAAGTACCGCGCGGTAATGCTCGGCAAATAGGCTTAGGGTGTCGATTTGGTTTAAGCCATGCAGTTTAGCCAAGCTAAATACTTTAGCACTGCCTTCATTAGTGCCAGCAGGGTTAGTCACATCACCATTGACAAATTCTACAGGCGTGTAAGTGTAGTGCTGCTCAATAAACGCAAGCACATCAGCAAAGGCTAGGCTTTCATTAGCGACGCCAGCCAATAAGTGTGAGATTTCAGTAGCTTTCATGACGCACCTTATTAGCGATTGAAATAATCATCATCATCGAATGATGGTGGCGCAAAGTTGCCTTGCTCAAGATGGCTCATGTGCATCTGCATAGAACGCTCGTGCTGAATGCGCTGATAGATTTCTTCACGGTGTACGGCGATGTCTTTTGGGGCATTGACGCCAAGACGCACTTGGTTACCTTTGACGCCAAGTACAGTAACACTGACTTCATCACCGATCATTAAAGTTTCGCCGACGCGACGAGTAAGAATTAGCATGATAAAACTCCTTAAAGATGATTTGCGCGATTGTTTATTATTAGCCTTGTGTGTCCTATTTTGTCAATCTTGCAAATCGGTGGTACACAGGGCAATGCCCATAAAAAGTGCCTAATGCGATATTATAATCCGCATTAGGCACTTTTGTCAGCAGTTTTTAGTCTGTTTTCGTTATATTTTGCATATCTGTATTATTGCTAAAATTAATTTATACAAAGATACTATAATTAATTTATACAAAAATACTATAGTCTGCCAGCCTTAAAATAATACTTCGTCAAACTTGCTTGTGGTACTGCTGTACAACTTCGTTTGTTTTTCTTGTCTTATTTTTAATTTGCTTGACTATACTTAACGCATAACTTTAATTACAAACCTGCAACTTTACTTTCGCCATCTTGACGATCCAGACCAAAAGCAGTGTGTAGCTCTTTGACGGCTTTTTCTAGGTGCTGCTCTTGGATTAGAACAGAGACCTTGATTTCGCTGGTAGAGATCATCTGTAGGTTGATGTTGTTGCTTGCTAGGGTGTCAAACATTTTGCTTGCCACGCCCGCGTGTGAACGCATACCAACGCCGACGATAGAGACTTTGACCACATCATTAGCACCAAAGACTTCGGTCGCACCGATCTCGTCTTTCACGCGCTCGTTTAGGATTTTTAGGGTTTTTTCGTAGTCGCCACGCTGCACGGTGAAGCTAAAATCGGTGTAGCCTTCTTGTGAAGCATTTTGGATGATCATATCGATTTCGATATTGGCAGAGCTCACTGGGCTTAGGATGGCTGATGCGATACCAGGGCGGTCTGGCACGCCGCGTACTACGATTTTTGCTTCATCGCGGTTGAATGCGATACCAGAAATTACTGCACGCTCCATATCATCTCCTTCATCAATCGTGATTAGTGTGCCGACATTTTGTTTAAAGTTGTCATCAAAGACGCCGTCTGCTGATTCGTCAAAGCTTGACAAAACGCGCAGTGGGACTTGGTATTTGCCTGCAAATTCTACAGAGCGGATTTGTAGGACTTTTGAGCCTAGACTTGCCATCTCGATCATCTCTTCAAAAGTGATTTTTGAGAGTTTTTTGGCTTTTGAAGTGACTCGTGGATCGGTGGTATAAACGCCATCAACATCGGTATAGATTTGGCATTCGTCTGCTTTTAGTGCAGCAGCTAGGGCGACGCCTGTGGTATCAGAGCCGCCACGACCCAGCGTGGTGACATCGCCAAGTTCATTGATGCCTTGGAAGCCTGCCACGACGACGACGCGACCTGCGTTTAGCTCGTTCATGATGGCATCAGTATCGATGCTTTGGATGCGAGCTTTGGTATGAGTATCATCCGTGCGAATGGCAACTTGACCACCTGTCATCGATTTGGCTTCAACGCCAATCGATTGCAATGCCATCGACAGCAGAGAAATCGAAACTTGCTCACCAGTGCAGACCATTTGGTCGTATTCGCGCGGATCTGGGTCGGTGGTAATTTCACGCGCCAGACCGATCAGTCGGTTGGTTTCGCCACTCATTGCTGAGACGACCACAACGACTTGATGACCATTGTCGTGCCAGCGTTTGACACGCTGAGCGACATTTTTGATGCGGCTGATGTTACCCATCGAAGTGCCGCCGTATTTTTGTACGATTAGTGCCATTATAGTTGCCTTGTAAATCACCCAATAGGGCTTGTCGTCAAGCGTCAAAAACGCTCATGGAAAAAAGCCAAATCCATCAAGCAAAGCTGTCGCGCGTCCGTGCCAGTCGGATATTGTGCCACAAAAACGCCGCCGTGCTTGTATGGTTTTGGGATAAGCTTATGCCAAATCGGCAGTAAGCTTGGTTTGTAATGCTTCTAAGACCGTAGCCAATTTGTCAGACTTTGGTGCACCGCCTTGGGCGTAGTCAGGTTTGCCGCCGCCTTTACCACCCAGCTCGCCAGCTAGATGGCGAATGATGTCGCCTGCTTTGACTTTGTCTTGAGCACCTTTGGCGACGCTGGCGGTGATGGCCAGATCATCGGTTTCGCCAACAATCACGATGATGCCATTGGTCAGACGAGATTTGAGCGTATCGGTCAGACCGCGAATGCTCTTACCATCGATGCCTGCAACTTTGGCAATCAGTAGCTGATACTCACCAATGCTGATTGCTTGATCTAGTAGGCTGACTGCTTGTAGGCTTGCTAGTTTTTGGCTTAGCTGTTCTAGCTGCTTTTCTAGCTCGCGTTGCTTCTCGCTTTGGCTTGTGATGCGTGGCAAGATTTCATTGCGTTTGGCTTTTAGGTTATTTGCCAAGGTTGCCAAAGTGCGTTCACCAGCTTGGATATAGCGTAGTGCACCCATGCCTGTCAAGGCTTCGACACGGCGTACACCGGCTGCGATACCGCTTTCGGAGGTGATCTTGAACATACCGATATCGCCTGTGCGTAGTACATGGATACCGCCACACAGCTCGATAGAAAATGGTGTTTTGTCTGCTTTTTCGCCCATGGTTAGGACGCGGACTGTTTCACCGTATTTTTCGCCAAACAGTGCCATTGCGCCTTTTTTCATCGCACTGTCGATGTCCATGTGTTCGATGCTGACGGTGGTGTTCTTTTGGATTTGTTCATTGACCAAGCGTTCTACTTGAGCCAGCTCTTCTGCTGAGATACTGCCATCATAAGAGAAGTCAAAGCGTAGCACTTCGCTTGAGACCAATGAGCCTTTTTGGGCGACGCCATCACCAAGTACGGTGCGTAGAGCAGCGTGTAGTAGGTGAGTCGCTGAGTGGTTCTTGGCAGATGCAGCACGCACATCATCGATGACTTGCGCGGCAGCAGCTTGTTTACTGGTGATTTGACCCATTTTTACGGTGCCATGATGAATGATGGCTTGACCTGATTTTTTGGTATCTTCGACGGCAAATACCCCTGACTCGGTGCTGATTTCTCCAGTTTCGCCGACCTGACCACCACCTTCGGCATAAAATGGGGTTGCAGTCAGGACGATGACACCGGTATCGCCTTCGGCAAGTGTATCCACTTCTTTACCATCTTGGTATAGGCCAACGATGGTGGTATCGGCAGCCAAGCTGTCATAACCCAAAAACTGTGTCGGGGTATCAACCTTAATGGCGGCAGAATAATCCACATCAAATTTACCAGCATCACGAGCGCGTTCACGCTGCGCCTGCATATGCGTTTCAAAGCCTGCTTCATCGATGCCAATCTCACGCTCACGAGCGATGTCTGCGGTCAAATCGACAGGGAAGCCATAGGTGTCATACAGCTTGAACACAGTTTCGCCATCTAGCGTATCGCCGTTATTGAGCTTTTCAAGCTCGCCTGAGAGTAGGCGTAGGCCTTGAGCAAGGGTTTTGGCAAATTGCTCTTCTTCTTTTTGGATAACGGCTTGAATTTCGGCCAGTTTTTCATTCAGCTGTGGATAGGCAGCACCCATCTCAATGGCTAGTGCTGGCACCATCTGATAGAAGAATGCACCTTCTGCGCCCAGTTTATTGCCATGACGCACGGCACGGCGGATGATGCGGCGTAGTACATAGCCACGGCCTTCATTACTTGGACGGACGCCATCAGCGATCAAGAATGATACCGCGCGGATGTGGTCAGCAATGACTTTAAGTGATGGCTGATCTTGGTTTTCGATACCAAGTAGCTTGGCAGCGGCATTCATCAGATTGGCAAATAGATCGACTTCATAGTTGCCATGAACACCTTGCATGATGGCACTGATACGCTCAAGACCCATGCCAGTATCCACCGATGGCTTTGGCAATGGTTCCATTGTACCGTCTTTTTGGCGGTTGAACTGCATAAAGACGCAGTTCCATACTTCGATATAGCGATCGCCGTCTTCTTCAGGTGTGCCAGGCAGGCCACCTTCAATATGATCGCCATGGTCATAAAAAATCTCAGTACATGGACCGCATGGGCCAGTATCACCCATCATCCAGAAGTTATCCGACTGGAATGCACCGCCTTTATTGTCGCCGATGCGGATGATGCGTTCGGGTGCAAGCCCGATGTCTTTGTGCCAAATGTCAAAGGCTTCATCATCGGTCTGATAGATGGTGACATACAGGCGATCTTTTGGCAGAGCAAGCCAGTCTTCTGAAGTTAAAAACTCCCATGCAAAAGCGATGGCATTTGCCTTGAAATAATCACCGAATGAAAAGTTGCCAAGCATCTCAAAGAATGTATGATGGCGAGCGGTATAGCCGACATTGTCAAGGTCATTGTGCTTACCGCCAGCGCGTACGCATTTTTGGGAAGTCACGGCACGCACATAGTCGCGTTTTTCAAGACCTAGGAAAGTGTCTTTGAACTGGTTCATGCCTGCGTTGGTAAATAGCAGGGTAGGGTCATTGTGCGGAATTAGGCTAGATGATGGGACATGGGTGTGCTGCTTGCTGACGAAAAAATCGATAAAGGCTTGACGCACTTGATTTAATTGCATTGTTTTCATAAATATCCTTTGCCAATCGTGGCGAATGTCAAACATAAAATCTGGTGGTCGCTGTTTAAATAAGCTGAGCGAATTACTCAACAAATATCCGACCAAAAACGCTTAATTTTAGCATAAAAGTTGGTAAATATCAGAGCTTTCATGCAAATTTTGAGAAATTTTTGTAAAAATTATCATACCCACAAATTTTTTATGGAAATTTTTATAAAAAGGCTTAACATTTGTGCAAAAAAGGTGTATAAATATAGCAAGGCTCAACACAATTGGAGTATTAAGATGAATTTACCATTATTAAGTATGTTATTTTCAATGGCGTTTACAGTGATTGTAGGTGTACTGATGATTGTGGCTTTTGTGACGGGTTTTGATAAAATGCCGCATATCGTTGGTGCTGTGGTCATCGGCGGTCTGATCAGCTTGCCTGTTGCGGTGGTTTTGACCAAGAAAATCAGCAACCTAACCAGTAGCAAAAGCTGACTGATTTAACTAACATCAAAAAACACGACAATAAGCCATATTGATTAGTAAATGTGGCTTGCGGTCGTGTTTCTTTGCTTAATAGTGCCAAATGCCTTAAAAGTGTCAAATAAGAGCAAATCTGAGCATTTGGCATAAAAATATAAAAAATAGCGACCTGACTAAACCAGATCGCTATTTTGTTTTATAGAACCGAATTTGACGGCTGATTATTTCAAATAATCCTTCAACACACGGGCTTGTGCTTCGGCATTACCTGTATAAGTGGCAGGGGTCATCACGGCTAGGCGTTCGCGGTCAGCTGCTGGTACGGTTGCCAATTCATCACCATTGACGAAATTCACCATCATTTCACGAGTCATCGCCTGACCACGGGTTAGGGCTTTTAGCTTTTCGTAAGGTTTTTCGACATTATAACGACGCATCACGGTTTGGATCGGCTCGGCAAGTACTTCTTGGGCATTGTCCAAATCTTCGAGTAGGCGGTCAGCATTAAGCTCAAGCTTGCCGATACCTTTTAGACAGGCATCAAATGCAATCAAGCTTTGGGCAAAACCAACACCCATATTGCGAAGTACCGTTGAGTCGGTCAAATCACGCTGCCAGCGGCTGATAGGTAATTTTTCGCCCAAGTGTGCAAGTACAGCATTGGCGATACCTAGGTTACCTTCAGAATTTTCAAAATCAATCGGATTGACTTTGTGTGGCATGGTTGATGAACCCACTTCACCTTCTTTTAGTTTTTGTTTAAAGTAACCCAATGAAATATAACCCCATACATCACGGTTAAAGTCAATCAAGATGGTGTTAAAACGACGCAGGGCATCAAACATCTCTGCCATGTAGTCGTGCGGTTCAATCTGTGTGGTATATGGGTTAAAGGTCAAACCTAGGCTTTCTACAAACGCTTGTGAGTGTTTTGGCCAGTCAACGCTTGGATAAGCAGATAGATGGGCATTGTAGTTACCGACAGCACCGTTAATTTTACCTAACAATTCCACTGCTTTGAACTGCTGAATTTGGCGATGTAGGCGATAAGCGACATTCGCCATCTCTTTGCCTAGCGTGGTTGGGCTTGCGGTTTGACCGTGGGTGCGTGATAGCATCGGCTGGGCGGCGTGCTTATCTGCCAAAGCGGCGATTTCATCGACGATTTTTTGCATACTTGCCACAAGCACATCACGGCCTGATTTGAGCATCAATGCGTGAGATAGGTTGTTAATATCTTCTGAAGTACACGCAAAATGGATAAACTCACCTGCATTGGCAAGCTCTGCGATGTCGGCAATTTGTTCTTTTAAGAAATATTCTACCGCTTTGACATCGTGGTTAGTGGTGCGTTCGATTTCTTTGATGCGTTCGGCATCAGTTTCTGAAAAGTTTGCCACAATCGCATCAAGGCGAGCGTTGGTCTCGGCCGAAAATGGGGCGATTTCACTGATTTGTGGGTGATTGGCTAGGGCTTGTAGCCAACGAACTTCCACAGTGACACGAGCGTGAATCAGACCAAATTCAGACAGATAAGGGCGAAGTGCATCGACTTTTGATGCATAGCGGCCATCAAGTGGTGATAGGGCGGTCAGGGTAGATAGGGTCATGAATAATCCTTAAAATCATCAAGAAAAAGGGCTTGGCGTATTATAACAAAAGTTTACACAGTTTTGGGGATTTGTGGTCAAAAAGTGCTTGTGTTGCACAAATTTTATGAATGGTGAACGAGTTTGACTTAGTTGTTAGGGTTTGATAAGGTGAATGTATGATGAATAAAATCAAGGAGATGCGTTATGAAACTTGAGTATCATTTGACAGTTGGGGAGTTGAACCGATATTTTGCCCGTAAATTTGATTGGCTAGTGATGCTGATTATCGCTTATGCAGTTGTCTTTGGTGTACAGTCCATCAATCAAGGTTCGGGTTTTCCTTGGGTGGGGGTGATGGTATTAATTGCGTCCATTGCATTGGTCTATGTACTGATTATTGGTGCGTTGTCGTTTTGGTGCAAGCCTGCAGTGATTGAAATCACTGATACTGGCATTCAAGAGACGATGAGCGGCAAGACGAGACAATGGGCGTGGCATAAGGTGGGTGATTTTGCACTCGATGAGCGGTATTTGACCATTAAGCTTGGTGCATCTATTGCCATCATACCGATTGAGCAAGTTGGTGTGGTAGCGGCGATGGATTTTTATGAACGCATTTATCAGCAAAAACGCTTGAAGCTTCAGTGAATCGAGATGATACAAAGCAAAAAGACGGCTAATAACCGTCTTTTTATTGATTGATAACCCATTAGCCAATATTGACATTACAGCCATCAATCACGCCACCACCTAGACACACATCACCATCATAAAACACGACAGATTGCCCAAGCGTAACAGCACGCTGCGGCTCATCAAATACCACACGCACTTTATCGCCATCGTGATATAAGGTGCAAGCTTGGTCAGGCTGACGATAGCGAGTTTTGGCGACAAGCTTCGCCCCATCGGCAGGCGGTGCAACTACCCAATCGAGCTTATAAGCGGTCAGCTCAGTAGACATCAGATAGGGATGCTCATGCCCTTGACCGACGATAAGGCGGTTATTGTCAAGGTCTTTGTGTAAGACAAACCAAGGCTCTTCAGGACGACCTGATACGCCACCGATACCGATACCACCACGCTGACCGATGGTGTAGTACATCAGACCATCGTGCTTGCCGATACACACGCCATCATCGGTATAGATATCACCTTGCTTGGCAGGTAGATAAGTTTGTAAAAAGTCTTTGAATTTACGCTCACCAATAAAGCAAATGCCCGTACTGTCTTTTTTCTTGGCGGTGGCAAGTTCGTATTTTTCGGCGATGGCACGCACGGCAGGTTTTTCAAGTTCACCCACAGGAAACAGCGTTTTGGCGATTTTGTCCCCGCCAACAGCGTGTAAAAAATAGCTTTGGTCTTTGTTGCCATCTAGTCCACGAAGTAGCTGTGCCTTGCCATCTACTGCAAAGCTGCGACGGGTATAATGCCCTGTGGCGATAAAATCTGCACCCAAAGTCAAAGCATAATCCAAAAAGGCTTTGAATTTTACTTCTTTATTGCACAAAATATCAGGATTTGGTGTGCGTCCTGCACTGTATTCTGCCAAAAAATGCTCAAACACTCTGTCCCAATATTCCATCGCAAAATTGGCGGTGTGTAGCTTGATGCCGATTTTGTCAGCGACGGCTTGTGCGTCTGCCAAGTCTTCTAAAGCGGTGCAGTACTCGGTGCCGTCGTCTTCTTCCCAGTTTTTCATAAATAAGCCTTCCACGGCAAAGCCTGCTTCTTTGAGCAGTACCGCAGAAACGGAAGAGTCAACACCGCCAGACATACCGACGATGACTTTGATGTCTTTGGGTTCTTTGCCAAGTGATTTGGCGACATCGGTTAGGGTGAATGGTGTGGTCATAGTTGTTCTTAATTGATAAAAATGAATGATTTATTATAGCAAATTTAGCCAGTTATTTTGTGTTATAATTGAATAATTCAAGGTTTTTAAGGAATTATCATGCTAAGAATTGGTCAGGGCTTGGATGTACACGCATTTACCGATGGCGATTTTGTGACGCTTGGTGGTATCCAAATTCCCCATACGCACGGTATCAAGGCACATTCTGATGGCGATGTGCTACTGCATGCTTTGTGCGATGCACTTTTGGGTGCGTTGGCACTCGGTGATATCGGTATGTATTTTCCTGATACTGATGACGCCTATAAAGGGGCGGATAGCAAGGTCTTACTTGCTTATGTGTATGACTTGGTTAAATCAAAGGGTTATCAGCTTGTCAATGCTGATATGACGGTGATTTGTGAAGCACCAAAACTATCACCGCACAACCTTGCCATGCGTGACTGTATCGCAGGCGTGCTAGGTGTGAGTGTGAATTGTATCAGCATCAAAGCCACTACCAACGAAAAAATGGGTTATCTTGGGCGTAAAGAAGGGATTTTTGCCAGCAGTGTGGTTTTGCTACAAAAAGTATAATATTTATTAAATTATTTGAAGTTTATAGCAATGTATGCTATAAATCATCTTGTATCTTATAATTGTTTTGGAGTCTATTATGAAGCTTAAAGTAATGATGCCAGTATTGCTTGGCTCAGTTATGATTGCATCTACTGCAAATGCTAGCTTTTGGGACAAGCTTAATGGCGTGCTAGATGGTGCTGGTAAAGTGCTAGGTACTGTGGGTGCTGTTACTGGCGGTAATAGTAATTCAGGTGTAGTGCGTTCTGCGCCAATGGCTCAAATTACAGATGAACAAAAGCAAATTATCCAAAATAGCATTCAAGCCAATACTGATGATAAATTTTTAAATGACTATATTTTGGAAGCAAAAGATAATGTAGCTCATTTTTTGGAAGTAATGTCTTGTCAGTATGATGGTGATAAACCTGCATTAGGTCGTATTATGGCATCAGGTGCAAATGTTAATTACACTACCATTATCCCAAGAACCAAATATCACCCAGTGGATCAGTGTATGACCGTTTCTTCAGTTGGCGGTTGGTATGCACCTGTTCGAGACAAGATTGTATTTAAAGTCACTTTTGTTTCAGATGTTTCAGGTGAATCGCTGCACAGAACGGTGAGTATGCAGAAAGAAAACGGCAAATGGCTTGTTGAAAACATTCTTAATATCTAATAATTGGAGAAAACCATGACAGACATCAATCCACAAATCAAAGAATTGATCGAAAACCAAATCAAAGACCATGCCGTGCTACTGTACATGAAAGGCACACCACAGTTCCCACAATGTGGTTTTTCTGCTCGTGCGGTAGAAGTATTGACCCAAATCGGTCGTCCATTTGCGTTCGTCAATATCCTAGAAAATCCTGAAATTCGCGCGACTTTGCCAATCATCGCCAACTGGCCAACTTTCCCACAACTGTGGGTCAATGGTGAGCTGATCGGCGGTAGCGACATCATCCTACAAATGTATCAATCAGGCGAGCTTAAGCCATTAATTGAAGAGCATACTCAGCCAGCCTAAGACTCCGATAGCTACTTGAATCAAGTAGCTATTTTTTTAATCATTTATGCGTGATTTATGAAATATTTATTGATTGATTTTGAAAATATCCAACCAAAAAATTTGGATCAACTGCCTTATGATCAAGTGCAGGTGTGGTTATTCGTGGGTGCTAAACAGCAAAACTTACCCACCACGCTGACCAATTCTTTATTAAAATTCAAATATAAACCCAAAATCATTCATCTGCAGAAATCGGGCAAAAATTTACTCGATTTTTATTTGAGCTATTATTCAGGGCAAATCATTGCCAAAGATCCACAGGCTGATCTGATTATCCTATCGAATGATAAGGGATTTGATGCGTTATTTGAACACATTGAAGAACAGCGGCAAGCTCACAGCATCAGACGCACTAATGACATCCATCTTGTGCAAGCGATGACCAAATCATCATCCAAGAATCATGCTGAAGATCAGCAAGCTCAACCAAGTCTGCAAATCTTTGCTGATTTTGATGATAAATCAGTTCGTAAACTATTAGATTTACTAAATAAAAATAATAATCATAGACCCAAAAAATTAAAATCCCTGCATAATGCAATTATCAATATTTTGCAATGTGATAAAGAAACCGCCAAAAAAGTCATCAAAGCACTCAAAAAACAAGGCTGTATTAAACTGATTGACAATAAAGTAATTTATGAGCGGTGATATTGCTTGATGGGCTTAGCTTGCAAATCCTACTTTTGTCCATATTAAGTGCGGTAAGATGACAATAAGGACAAACCCATGAACCCAATCAAACAAAGCTCCGAACAAATCCTAACCCTGTGCGAGACGCCAAATACGGCATTACAAGCCATTCATCTCATCATTCAGCATGGCGGTGCAGGCGAGTTGGCATGGCAAGTGGTGTACAACCGCGTGATGGCGGATCGTGATGTCGATGGGGCGTATTATTTGGCAAATTTTGCCATGCAGGTGCAGGATTTGCCTTTCGATGGCTTACCACTGGTTGAGCTTGTGCTCAAAGAGGGTGATGAGCATATGAAATTGGCATTGCTTGACAAACTGCCTGATGATGCCAAAGCTAATCTACAGACAATGGGTATTATCTAAAAAACCGCTGCGATGCATTACAGCGGTTTTAAGCTTTATTGACAGCTTGCCTTGCCAGTTCGGTGGTTGATGGCACCAAGGCTTGCCAGTAGCTGTTGCATTTCAACATGACCACGGGTACACGCATAAGAGTAGGCGGATTGGTTGTATGAGCCCATTTTTGGGTCATCGGTGGTGGCGACCAAGTTTAGATTTGCCCCTTGGGCCGCCAAATATTTGACGGTTTCAAGGCGGTTGTTACTGGCGGCGACCATCACCAAAGTTTCACCATCGCTTTCAACACTTTGATCATTGAGATCCACAGGTTGTTTGGCGTTTAGTTGTTGGTGGACTTTTTTGACGATGTTGGTATTTTTGCCCAGTACTGCCGATTTCATGACATTATACACATCGCCCGTGTCGGTGGCGTATAGGTCAGCGCCTTGAGCGATTAAATAATCCACCATGTCTTCATAGCCGATAAATGCCGCCCAGCCCAGCGCCGTCTGCTCAAGACTGCCGACATCTTTGGCTTCAATGTTTTGACCGTTTTGTACCATGTATTTGACGGTTGGCAAATCGCCGCGTTTGACTGCATCAAACCACGCTGCATCTGGACCTGTAGATGGCTTGTCATAAAACACACGCCAAGCCAATTTGTTTTCGTTGGCAATGTCAAAATTTTCTGCATCGCTAAAGCGAAAGTTTTGGGCTGGGGCGGGTTTGGTTTGGCTGTTTTGAGCATGGTCAGGTGTTTGACCGCTGACACAGGCAGTTAATAGACAGCCCAAAGTGATGATGATGGGAAGTTTCATAAAATCTCCTAATGATTTTGAAAAAAAATTAATCAAACAGCGGTAGACCTTCTATAAACAGCCGATGATGTTCAGCTGATATTGCCACTAATGCGACCAAAAAGGCAATCAGTAGCACCACAAAGCCGATGTATTTTAGTTTGGTGTGATAAAGTAGGGCTAATTTGCCACTCACCACACCAAAACCAAAAAACAGCCCCAAAAAGATGGCATGACCCAAGACGCCAACTTGATAAGTGATGAGTGAATACGCCACCAAAGCAGTAGCTGTCCACCAAGCCATCAGGCCAAGCCACGCCAGCAAGCGATACAACCGCAAAAAACATCCACACGCCGTCATTATTTAGCCTTTAGCCAGCATTATTTGCTTTTACGAGTCTTGTGCTCACCTGTCTTGCGTGGTGGCAGTCCAGTATGCTGGGTCAGCACTCGCCCTTTGGGTGGTTGACGGTGTTGCGAGTTGCCATGATTTTGGCTTTTTGCACCTTTTGTAGCGGCGTTGCCTGTCCGCTTGATGCTATCACCATTGGCACTGGAGTTCTTTTTACGAGCTGATTGATAGCTGCCTGTGCCAGCAGGTTGATAAGTTGGAATTAAATGCTGTTTACTATTGCCAATTAAATCCGATCGCCCCATTTCTTTTAAGGCTGTTCGTAACAATTCCCAATTATTGGGGTCATGATAACGCAAAAAGGCTTTATGCAGGCGGCGACGTTTCTCACCTTTGACAATATCCACATCTTCACTGGTGCGAGAGACTTTCGCTAGCGGATTTTTCCCTGAATAATACATGGTCGTTGCGGTTGCCATTGGACTTGGATAAAAGGTTTGCACTTGGTCAGCACGGAAACCATTTTTTTTGAGCCAAATTGCCAAATTCATCATATCATAATCGCTGGTTCCGGGGTGAGCAGCGATAAAATAAGGAATCAAATATTGTTCTTTACCTGCTTCTTTACTAAAACGGTCAAACATCTGTTTAAAGCGGTCATAAGTACCAATCCCCGGTTTCATCATTTTAGATAAAGGGTTTGCTTCAGTATGCTCTGGTGCAATTTTTAGATATCCGCCTACATGATGCGTAACCAATTCTTTGACATATTCAGGATTTAACACCGCCAAATCATAACGCAACCCTGAACCAATCAAAATCTTTTTAATGCCGCGGATTTCACGTGCTTTACGATAAAGTTGGGTCAGTGGAGCATGGTCAGTATGCAGATTTTGACACACACCTGGGTAAACACACGATGGTTTACGGCAATTTTTTTCAATTTCAGGGTCCTTGCAATGCAAGCGATACATATTCGCTGTTGGCCCCCCAAGGTCAGAAATAATGCCTGTAAAATTTGGTGCGGTATCACGGATTTTTTCCACTTCTCTTAAAATGGATTCTTCCGAACGATTTTGGATAATTCGCCCTTCGTGTTCGGTAATGGAACAGAAGGTACAGCCCCCAAAACAACCCCGCATAATATTGACCGAAAACTTAATCATATCAAAAGCAGGGAAACGAGCATTACCATAGCTTGGATGTGGCAAGCGAGCATAAGGCAAATCAAAAATATAATCCATCTCTTCGGTGGTGAGTGGAATTGCTGGTGGATTTAGCCAAACATCTCTATCGCCATGACGTTGCACCAATGCACGAGCATTCCCAGGGTTGGTTTCTAGGTGCAAAATACGATTGGCATGGGCATACATCACACGGTCATTTGCCACTTGTTCAAAACTTGGCATACGAATGACTGCGAGTTCTCGTGGTGGTAATTTGTGTTTAATGGCTTTTGAGGGTTGCAGACTGACAATTTGCGTATCACTTGGCAAATCATCACCTGCTTTTACGATTGGATTTTCGACCACATCTTTGTTAAAGTTTTGATATTGTTCTGTTTTATTTTGCTCAATTTCACAATCGGCAATATCTTCCATCATCACATAAGGATTGATAATTGGGTCAACTCGCCCAATCGTATCTACATCATTACTGGCAATTTCAATAAAATCTTTTTTAAGATGGCGATTAGATTTATTTAAAATAAATGCTGTACCACGCACATCGACAATCGTTTTGATAGTTTCACCACGAGCCAAGCGGTGCATGATTTCAATAATTGCACGCTCACCATTACCATAAACCAAAATATCAGGTTTTGCGTCCATTAAAATGGAGCGACGCACTTTATCTGACCAATAATCATAATGGGCGATACGGCGCAGACTGCCTTCAATTCCCCCTAAAATAATCGGCACATCGCCAAAGGCTTCACGGCAACGCTGACAATACACCGTCGCTGCACGGTCAGGGCGTTTATTTGGCACATTATCAGGGGAATAGGCATCATCAGAACGGATTTTGCGGTCAGCCGTATAGCGGTTAATCATACTGTCCATATTGCCTGCGGTAACACCAAAGGCAATGTTTGGTTTGCCAAGCACTTTAAACGCATCAGCAGATGTCCAATCGGGCTGGGCAATAATGCCAACACGAAAACCTTGTGCTTCAAGCGTGCGTCCAATCACCCCTGAACAAAATGATGGGTGGTCAATATAGGCATCACCACACACTAAAATAAAATCGCAACTATCCCAACCAAGCATATCCATTTCTGCTTTGGACATGGGTAAAAATGGTGCAGGTTCAAAACAACTTGCCCAATATTTATCATAATCTAAAATATTTTTGGCAGTTTGGCGGTGTTTATAAGCGGTGGACATGGATAGCGTTACCAAATAAAAAGTAATAATGAAAACTTCTCATTTTAGCATGAATTTTATTCAAATTGGGGGAATGTTGTGGGCTTTTGGTAAATTGATTTGAAAATGAAGCCATAAAAAAATCACGCCAAATGTGTAGATCTGGCGTGATTTTCATTAGGATAATTTGGGTGGCTTATTGTACGATCTGACCAAATTTACCGCTTTGGACATCTTGCATGGCTTGGATGATTTCTTCGCGAGAATTCATCACAAACGGACCGTAGCCAACGATTGGCTCGTTGATCGGTTCGCCTGATAGCACCAGCACTTTGGCGGCGTTATTGGCTTCTAGCATCACGCGATCACCACCTTTGGCAAAGGTCACAAGCTCGGCAGGGTGCGCGATGTTGTCGCCGTTGATTTGCACCGTGCCATCTTGCACCAGTAGCAGTAGATTATGGCTTTCTGGAATGGTGAATTCATACTTGCCACCTGCATTTAGGCGTACATCCCATAGGTTGATCGGAGTGAAAGTGCTTGCTGCGCCTTTGGTGTCACTTAAATCACCTGCAATCAGACGCGCCACCCCTTGACCATCCAAATCAACAACAGGAATGTCATCATTGGTGATGGCCTGGTATTTTGGCGGCGTCATTTTATCTTTGGCAGGTAGGTTCACCCACAGCTGCACCATCTCAAAATCACCACCAGTTTCTGAGAATTTCTCTGAATGAAATTCTTCGTGCATCAGTCCGCTGCCCGCGGTCATCCACTGTACATCGCCTGTACCGATGATGCCACCGCCGCCTGCTGAGTCTTTGTGCGCCACTTCACCCTGATAAGCGATGGTGACAGTCTCAAAGCCACGGTGTGGATGCTCGCCCACGCCGCGATGATGGCTGCTGTGATTGGGTGCAAAATGCTGCGGTGATGCATAGTCCATCAATAAGAATGGATCAAGATTTTTGTGCGTTTCTTGATAATTGAACATACCGTGAACATGAAAGCCATCACCGACCCAATGTTTTTGTGGTGCTGGATAGATTTTTAGAACTTGTTTCATTGCAAAACCCTTAGATGATTAATATGATGGCGCTATTATGGGGTTGCTAAGATAAGAATAAAACAGGGATAATTGCAACTATAAGTTTCATATTTGCAACTTAATCGGCTATTTTTGGTAATGATAATGCAATAAAAGTTGTGCTGCAAAAATCCTATCATAAAAATAGCGCAATAAAAAATGCGATAAACTCAGTTATCGCATTGTAGATTTACTTAAGATTGTAGCGTATCAGGTATTTCAGGCGCAACCAATCTACGAAGCTGCGTACCATCTAGGTTAATCGTGCCGAATCGCTCATGACCTGCATTCCAATCACTCACCGCGCGCTTAAGATCGTCGATGTTATCTGCGACGAAGTTCCACCAGATGTAGGTCGGATGTGGCAGTGGCTCACCGCCAAGCAGCATGATGTGCGTGCCTTGAGTGGCTGATAATTCAAGCGTATCTGTCGCATTGGTGCAGTCGGATAATACCACCAGCTCATCTTGGCCATAGCGTTTGCCATTGATGACAAGCTCGCCTTTGATGACCAGAAAACCATATTCAAAGCCTGCGACTTCTTCGATCTCAAAGCTGCCATCTTGGGTGAACTGCATATCCACACCCAGTAGCGGACTGTACTGTGCGGTTGGTGCTGTATGTCCGTGATAACTGCCTGTTGTTAAGATATAATTCACACCATCACGGCTCCAAGTCGGTAGCTGTGGATAATGCTCAAAGCTTGGTTTGATGTCCTGATCCATGGGCAGGGCAATCCATAGCTGTACGGCGTGTAGGTCTTTGATGCCGTCAGGGGTTTGTTCGGTGTGGCTGATGCCTGTGTGGTTGCCTGTGCCTGCGGTCATTAGATTGACTTGCTTTGGGCGAATCAGCTGACGATTGCCAAGGCTGTCTTGGTGCCATACTTCGCCTTGAAGCATCCAAGTGAAGGTCTGAAGATTGACGTGTGGATGTAGACCGACTTGTAAGCCATCTGAATCATCGGCAAATTTTAGTTCATCTGAACCGGCATGGTCCAAAAAGCACCACGCGCCAACGGTCTTGCGGCGCGCTTGTGGTAGCAGGCGAGCCACAGGAATGCCACCGACATCTTTGGTCGTGGCGGTATATTTATCAACGCTCATAAAAAATTCCTAAAAACTTTACTTAAAAAATAACCATGATCTACTTCGCATTATCCACCAAACTACCATAGCATCCAAAACCAAAACTACACCTTGGTCAATGATGCAGACTATTATGGATAATCGACCGTATTTGCCTGATATTCTGGATTTTTTTCAATAAATGCACGCACCATTGGACAAATAGGTTTAACCTTTAGGCCTTTGGCGGCAGCATCATCTAAAATGGTTTTGATTAAAAATTTAGCAATGCCACGACCGCCTAATTCTTTAGGCACTTCGGTATGGGTGTAGGCAATTCCGCCATCAAACAGCTCATAATCTTCAAAGGCGATAAAGCCATCGACATGAATTTCAAAACGGCTCAGCTCTTTATTATCAATGACGGTATAGCTTGTATCTGTCATGATTTATCCCTTTTTAGGCATGAATGCCTTCTTCTGCCATGGCTGTTTTTAAGCCAACATTGTCACTGATACGCTCATAAAACGCCACTAAGTTTTCCAATGAACTGTAGTCAATTTTTAGACCACGACACCAACGAAGTAGCACAAATAAATAGACATCAGCCACTGAAATATCATCAGCTAAATACGCTTGTGCCCCAAGGCGAGTATTGGCTTGAGCCAGCATACGCAAAATTTCACTGCGTGCATGAGTTTGCATATCGGCTTTAAACCCTTCATCTTGTACATAATCAGGTAAATGGAATAATGGTGAGAAGGCTTTATGCACATCACCATTTAAAAAAGTTAGCCAACGCATTGCCGTTGCACGACCCTCAGCCGTACGACTACCAAATAGTTTAGCTTCTGGGAATTTTTCATCTAAATAGCTTAAAATAGCCACATTTTGCGATAAGACAAACTCACCATCGACCAATAAAGGCACAGCCCCTTGTGGATTTAAGGCTAAATATTCAGGTGTTTTAGTATCGGCAAGTTTCATTGCTTGAGCTTCAAAGGCTGTACCTGTCCATACCAGTGCAGTATGCGGTACGAGTGAACACGCCCCAGCCATATAATAAAGTTTCATAGGATATCCTTGTATTGGTAAAAAATTAATTGATGAATAAAGCTTATTGCACCCACTCGGCAAACGCCGTGGCAAATTTAATTAAAAATTGACTGGTACGCTCATTGGCGACTTGCCCTTGTTCATTCAAGGCAGTATGGGCTTGGCTTAAATACACTTCAGGCGAGCGAAAAACATCCGCACCGACCGCTTGTAGGCTTTGACGCAGATGCAAACCTGAATTAATTCCGCCATACGAACCTGGGGAAGCTGTCACAACCGCCACTTTTTTATTTGCCCATAGGTTTTGACCGTTTGGACGAGATGCGATATCCAAAACATTTTTCATGGCGGCAGGGATGCTGCGGTTATGCTCGGGCGAAACAATTAAAACGGCTGTGGCTGATTGAATTTGCTTGCGGACACGCTCATAGCTTGCAATGTTATCTTGATCCAAATCTTGGGTATAAAGTGGTAAATCAGCAATGACAACTTCTTCTACCGTCAAATCGCTTGGCAAATGACCCACAATATGATTGGCGATTTTGCGATTTAGAGAATTTTGGCTAAGACTGCCGATAATCAAGGCGATGTTGGACATTGTAAAATCCTGTTGGAATAAATCCAACTATTATAAAAGAAAAGATGACAAACATAGTCACCTTTTAAGCCATCTTTTCTATTTATTTACAAAATTGATACGAATTACTTATTTTTGGGTAAGTGTTGTATAACTGTTAATCAAATTGCGATAGTCAGGGATGTGATTTGAGAATAATGTACCCAAACCTTCAATGTCATTACGCCAATCACGGTGTAATTCACACGCAGCACCGAACCAAGTCATTAATTGAACACCTGCTTGGCTCATGCGATCCCACGCAGCATCACGGGTCATTTGGTTAAATGTACCTGACGCATCAGTAATCACAAACACATCAAACCCTTCTTCAATCGCTGAAAGTGCAGGGAATGCCACACAAACTTCAGTCACTACACCTGCGATAATTAATTGCTTTTTGCCAGTGGCTTTAACGGCTGCCAAAAACTCTTCATTATCCCACGCATTGATTTGACCTGGGCGAGCGATATATGGTGCATCTGGGAACATTTCTTTTAGTTCAGGCACAAGCGGGCCATTTGGGCCTTCTTCAAATGAAGTGGTCAAAATCGTTGGCAAGCCAAAATATTTTGCCAAATCTGCCGTTGCTAATACATTGTTTTTAAATTTGTCTGGGTCAATATCACGCACCAGTGATAAAAGACCTGTTTGATGGTCAACCAATAACATGGCTGCATTGTTTTTGTCTAAACGAACATAAGGTTTTGACATGGTAAGTTTCCTTAAAATTTAATGGTTAAAAAGTCTTATAATGACTTTGGTGTTTCAGAGTAATCTCCATGAATGTGTATTATACAGGTTGCAAAAAATAGAATAAGATGTAAAATAACAATCTAAAGTTGCAAATATGAAACAAATTTATCCTGCAAATCAATGATAAAGCTTTAAGATAAAGCATGGGATTGAGTGAGTGAAACGATGCCAAAACCTATCCAGAAAATTGACCTAAATGATATGCGACTGTTTGTCTCTGTGGTGCAGGCGGGCAGTCTGACCAAGGCATCCGAGCTGCTCGATGTGCCAAAATCGCACCTAAGTCGCCATCTGACCGATCTGGAAAACAGCCTTGGCACGACGCTGATGGATCGCGGCAGGCGTGGCGTGGTGCTCAACGAGCTTGGCACACGCTTTTATCATCATGCCCAAGAAATGCTTAAAGCCGCACAGCTTGCCATTGATGATGTGCAGGATAATTTGCAATCGCCCAGTGGTTTGATCCGCTTGTCTGTATCGACTGAAGTGTGTCGCGGGTTTTTGATGCATCATTTGGCGGAATTTTTGCGCTTGTATCCTGATGTTCAGCTTGAGGTACAAGTTGATAATCGTAAGGTAAATATGATCCAAGATGGCATCGATATTTCGCTGCGTGTCGGCTCGGTGGATAATGACAATGTCATCGCGCGTAAGCTGTTCAACATTGAATTTGGGTTGTTCGCCAGTGCCGACTACATCGCACGCATGGGTATGCCGAGTACGCCCAATGAGCTGTATGGTCATCAGCTGATCCATAAATACGATGGTGTGCCGTGGCTGTTTCACCATAAGGACAGTAGCATTTTGATCGATGCTAAGAATCGCTTTATTTGCAACGATAATAATTTGGCAGGCAATATGGTCGGCGACGGTGTCGGTATCGGAATGCTGCCGCTGTTTGATAATGCATGGCAAGCTGACTGGCTGCGCGTACTACCCGAATGGCAGATTGATGGCGTGCCTTTGTACATCATTTATTATAAAAATCGCGGTGCGGTGCCTGCGGTGCGTGCCTTGGTGGAGTTTATTTTACAAAAATCGGATTTGGTCAAATCACCCAAGCAAGCCGACTGATATTGTAAACCGTCATTGAATATTCTGATTGAATTACCAATAAAAAACAGCCTTGTCACTTAGTGCAAGGCTGTTTTTTATGCGCGCGTATTAGCTGTCTTTTTTGGCAGTAGGTTTACGCGTGGTGGTTTTGGCTGCAGGCTTGGCAGCGGCTTTGGTAGCAGGTTTTTTCGCTGCTGGTTTTTTTGCCACAGGCTTGGCATCTGTAGCTTTGACTGTGGTTGCTTTTTTTGCTGCAGGTTTTCTAGCGGCTGTTTTTTTCGCTGCAGGCTTTTCATCACCCAATAGACCTTTTTCAGCGACTTTGGCAAGCAATACTTCGCCCATCGGTTTTGGATTGCCGGTAAATAGCGTTGATAAGCCGTTATTTTCGATGATATGACGGCGTAGCGCCAGACGCTCTTCGTGGTTTTCGGCTAGGCGGATGGCACGCTCGACATACTCATCAGCAGTATTGGCGATGAGCCATTCAGGTAGTCCTAGACGACCAAATAGACCTTCGTCGATGTGTTCATGTACTTCAGGGCCGGTCTTGCAGACGCCCACCAAGCCTAGTGTTACCATATCAATGATACCGTTGGTATTGCCAAATGGGAATGGGTTCACCATCATATCACACTGATGTAGGATACCTAGATATTGATGATATGGGGTGTGTGGATGTGCTGTTGCACTATCACCTAGATATGACTTGATAAAACGCTCGACATACGGATGGGTGATACCTGATGACTGACCTAGAGCAAAGTGGAAGTGTACTTTGACTTTGGCGCGGTCACGGATGGTTTGTAGTGCTTTTAGGAAATATGGGTTTAGCTTCATTGTGGTTGAAGCGATACCGATATTCACCACTTCAGGATTTTCACGCAGGCGATACTCGACTGAGTTTGGCGCTAGTGCTGATGGCACATACGGTAGCGCATCTTTTGGTAGGCGAAGTAGTGTTTCGCTAAAGCAGTCTTCTGAGCCGACATAATCATCTTCGACGATGACATAGTCAATAAATGGCGAGTGCGTCGTGCCCGGATGACCCAGTGCGACACTTTGGATTGGTGCGATTTGGGTATTGCTTAGGAAAATCGTGGTCAAATCCATGCCGATGCTTGGCATATATAGCACAGCAGGCTCAAGCTTATCAGCATAGTCTTTGATGGCGTTTAGCTTATCAAAAATGCTGTTTTGGTCAAGCAGATGGAACTCATCAAAAACATCACGGCCTGCTTGATCCACAGCTTCACCACCAAAGCCAACAAGGTGGAATAGCTCACGGGCAGCGATCATCGATGTAGAATGCGTGCGATAGATGGAGTGTGCTGAATGGAAATGCTCAAGCACGACGAACATCACAGGCTTGCCATTGGTGCGATCGATCTTGGAGACATCGCGATCTGACCAGCCGCTAGATAGCAGGTGCTTACGAATCACAGCATTCAAAGACTCTTTGACACGGTGCTTGTCAGCATCGACATCATAGCTGCAATGCATATAGACATCGTGGCTGATGGCTGATGGTAGGGTGTTTAGATTTTCAAAGGTTTTTAGCTTTTCTGGGAACCATTTTAGGATGGCGGCACGCTTATTGAATGCAGCATCCGTACCGATAAAGCGTGGTGATTGTAGGGCGAAGCATAGCGATGCACACAGTGATGGGTTAAGATTCCACATAACATCAAGGTTTAGCGGAATATTAGATTCCATGGTGTATAGGATGCAAAAACGCTTAACAGCTTCTAGATTATTTGATAGATGAATCTCAAGCGGACGCTCTGGATTTGGATTTGGATTAGCGTCATAGGTTTTTAGGATGTGGTCAGCATTGATGTATGGTGAGCTTGCAAAAATCAGACCCAACCAACGATGCAAAGTCATAAAACGGTTAAAGCCACCATCGGTGATGCTAAAGTTGTTTTTGGCATCAAACAGCTCAGTC
This sequence comes from Moraxella sp. FZLJ2109, assembly GCF_024296965.1. Lineage (NCBI taxonomy): Bacteria > Pseudomonadati > Pseudomonadota > Gammaproteobacteria > Moraxellales > Moraxellaceae > Moraxella > Moraxella sp. FZLJ2109. The sequence continues at coordinate 66,615 of NZ_CP101112.1, read as the reverse complement.
ACCGCCGATGCAACACGAGTTGCAAAATGCACCACACGCTCTTTTTCTGAGAAATTTAGCTGTTGTGGGTAGTTGCATTCGATTTGGTGAATGCCGCCGAACTGATTATCAAGACTGCCCAAGATGGCAAGTAGTTCATTGCAAGATGCTTCAAAATCTTTTTTTGCAACCGCTTGCTCTAAGCGGATGACGCTGGCAGAAGTTTGTGACATATTCAACACTCAAATAAAAAAGATCAACATGATCGGTTAAAATTTAGCCATATTATAAACCAAACTCAATGATAAAACAGGCATTTCTACACAAAGAAACCATTTACTCACAAAAACGCTACAGATCTATAGGCAGGGATTTTTATGCTGAAAATTTTGGATATTTTTTAAGTTTTTTAAGGTTGATTTAAGCTTATTATGATGAAATATACGCATTCAAGTCGCCGATCATAATAAGCGTATATGATAAGTTTGTATAAACTTAGTGATTGGAAAATTTAACCCATTGACACTGCCGTTTTGTGCTACACTGATGGTAGTTTTTAATCAGATTTTATTGAGCTAAAATTACACCAACCTAAAAAAAGAGTTTCTTATGAAAAAATTTGCCCTAATTGCTACCATCATCACTGCTACTGCATTGGCTGCTTGCACCACATCGACTACGCAGGTGGCAGCCGCGACAAAGTCTGTCCAATCTGCTGTGATTAACCCACAAGCTGCGATCAACAGCCAAGCTGTCGCAGGCGCGCCGACTACAGTTGCAAGCCTTGCCAATCTTCGTGATGAGAGCATGGTGCGCTTGACAGGTAAAATCACCAAGGCATTAGGCGATGAAAAATATGAATTCGTCGATGCGACAGGCGCAGTCATTGTGGAGATTGACAATGAAGATTGGCAAGGTCGCACTGTGACAGCCAATGACATCATCACCATCGTCGGTGAGCTGGATGTCGAGTATCTACCAACCAAACGCATGAAAGTGGATGTGGATTTTGTAGAGTTTAAATAATTTTAAATTAATAATTGTTTAAAATTAATCTGCATGATTAAGCACAAAGTCTGTATGGATTTTGTGCTTTTTATCATTCGGTGCTAAAATATACTTTTGGGTCATTTTTCATGAAATAGACATGGGGATGTGATGAAAATCATGGGTGATACCATCCCAGCGTGGGTGCTGTGGGGTGCGGTGGTGTTGGCTTTTTGTGCTGGTATGCTGAATACTACGGCGCTGATGGGCTTTACTCATGTGTCGGCATCGCATGTGACGGGCAATGTCAGCCAATTTGCCCTAAGTGTGCTTGATGGTGACTGGGCAAATATGCGCCTATTTTTGATTTCGATTTTGGCGTTTTGGTTCGGTTCTGTACTATCAGGCATGATTATCGGCTCAAGCGAGCTGAAAATCAATCGGCACTATGGCTATGCAATGTATCTTGAAGTGCTGCTGCTGTGCCTAAGCTTGGCATTGTATGTGCATGATAATTACTTTGGGCAGATGATGATCGCCATGGCGTGTGGGCTACAAAACTCGATGGTGGCGACCTACGGCGGCGCGGTGATTCGTACGACGCATTTGACAGGGACGACATCGGATCTGGGTGCGACTGTGGGGAATTGGCTAGTTGGGCGTAAGGTCGATGTCGCCAAAGTGGTGCTACACAGCGGGCTATGGTGGGCGTTTTTTGGTGGTAGCTTTGTCGCCGTGGTGTCATATCGGTACTATGGCTATTGGTCGATGCTCTTGCCGATCGTGATCATCTTGGCGGCGGCGACCAGCTATTCGCAGATGGGGCGATGGTTTGGGGTGTTTGCGCGTGTGGCACGGCTTAAGAAATTGAAAAAACTCAAACGATTTGAGCGGCTGAAGTCAGTGAAAAAGCAAGAGTGATTGAATGATTGATTATAAAAAAGGATAAAGCCAAAAAACTTTATCCTTTTTGTTAATGATTTATGCCATTTTAATTGCCATAAAGTGATGAATCACTTCGTTGATATGGCGAATGGTAGTGGGATCTTGGGTGTTAATCCATTGAAGAACATCATCATCCAGTACAGATGCTCGATTTTGGCATTGTCTTGTAACTTTTTAATCATAGGATTATTAATTGCGAGTTTAGCTTCTGTAAAATTCAAATTTTTTATAGCGTTCGAAGTTAATACTTTGTGGCATTTTGATAACTCCTTATTTGCTGATTACTTGGGAAGAAAGCGGTGATGATACGAAAAGTATCTTTGCGTTCGGTAAAAACAACAAAAAGAACTCTAATTAAACCTTGTTTCATCACCCAAACGCAGGCATTCTTTTTGGTACAGCTTCCAAAAATTCACGACGAGCATCGTGATTGCTGACAAATTCACCTAGCATACTCGTTGTGCGGGTGGTGGATTGTTGCTTACCGACACCACGCATCATCATGCACATATGGCTGGCATCCATCACCACGGCAACACCACGACAGCCTGTCAGCTCTTCGATGGCGGTAGCGACTTGCTTGGTTAGGTTTTCTTGGATTTGTAGGCGACGCGCGTACATATCGACGATGCGTGCGACTTTTGATAGACCGAGCACCTTACCATTGGGTAGGTAGCCGACATGAGCCACGCCATAAAATGGCAACAGATGATGTTCGCACAGCGAATAAAATTCGATATTTTGCACCAGTACCAATTCGGGATTATCCGAGTCAAACACCGCATCATTAGCCACAGTTGCAAGGTCTTGATGATAACCACGAGTCAAGTAGCCAAATGCTTTGGCGGCGCGCATCGGCGTATCAAGCAGACCATCACGGCTCAAATCTTCGCCTGATGCACTGATAATCTTGGCATAATGTTCAGATAGGACTTCAAAATCGGGTGTAAAGTTTACGGTATCAGAATTTGACATGGTTTTTGATGAATAATGAATGAAAACAACATAGCTTAACGCAAAACGGCAATTTTTTAAAGCCTTTATTGGGATTTATTGCGATTTTTGGAGAAATTTATCACAAGCTTGGGTGTGGTGATTGGGCGGGTGTGTGAGTGTGATATTAAGTTTACATTTGTACTAATTTTACTGCACAATTTCAAAAACCGTGCTATAATACCGCCAATTTATCAATTTTATCCAAACAAAGGACAAAAATTATGCTACTAAAAGGTCAGCGTTTTGTTGTGACTGGTATCGCCAGTAAACTATCTATCGCTTGGGCGATTGCTGAGAGCTTGCACCGCGAAGGCGCAGAGCTGATTTTGACTTATCCAAATGAGAAAATCAAAAAGCGTGTCGATATGGCAGCCGAAGCGTTCAATGCCACTGCAGTGATTGAGTGTGATGTCGCATCAGATGCCTCTATCGAAGCGTGCTTTGCCGAAGTGGCTAAACACTGGGGCAATGGCGATGATCGCGGTGTCAATGGCATCGTACACGCCATTGGCTTTGCGCCAGCAGATCAGCTAGATGGTGATTTTACCAATGCGACCACGCGTGAAGGCAGTCAAATCGCCCACGACATCTCAAGCTACAGCTTTGTGGCACTAGCCAAGGCGGGTCGTGAGCTGCTTGCTGCGCGTCAAGGTTCGCTATTGACCCTGACCTACGAAGGTAGCATCTCAGTACTGCCGAACTACAATGTCATGGGTATGGCAAAAGCCAGCCTAGAAGCATCAGTACGCTACCTAGCATCATCACTGGGTGGTGAAGGCATCCGTGTCAATGCCATCAGTGCAGGCCCAATCCGCACCCTAGCAGCCAGCGGTATCAAATCATTCCGTCGTATGCTCGATGTCAGCGAAAAAATCGCACCGCTACAACGCAATGTCAGCCAAGAAGAAGTGGGCAATGCCGCCTTATTCCTACTATCGCCTTGGGCAAGTGGTGTGACAGGCGAAATCCTGTTCGTTGATGCAGGCTTTAATACCGTTGCTATCAGTGAGCAAATCATGGCGATGGCATCTGATGATGAATAAGGCTAAATAGACATAAAAATAACCACGATTCTTATATCGTGGTTATTTTTTTCTTTAAGTAAAAGTGGTAAATCTGAAAATTGATACTGATGATTGAGATGTGATCGGTGTCCAAATACTGTTTTAGCCAAGCCACCACAGCACCGCCATCGGCAACCATACAGCGGTTACCAGCCCATTGATGGCAAGTCCAAAGGCGGCATAGCGACCAGCCGTCGGACTGATGGTCCATGCTTCGACTGTGCCGATGGCGTGTGCCACTAAGCCAAGTGCCAAACCTTGTGCGCGTTCATCTTTGATATTGCGAAATAAGATACGACACATCCCTGCACCTAAGATACCTGAGACGATGATAATCAGATTTGCCATCACCAGCGGTGCTTCGATGATTTGGGCGACTGATAGACCGACAGGTGTCGTCACTGAGCGAGTGGCAAATGCCAAGATGGTGTCCATATTGAGTGCAAACAGATAGCTGAGTGACATTGGCACGATGGCACCAACGAGACTTGCAAGTACGACGATGATGGAGAGTTTTTTGACAGGTAGTCCCTTAAAATCCATCCCAGCCAGTGGCACGGCAAGTAGCACGGTACTATAGCCCAGCAAGCGGTCAAATACAGGCTTGGCATTGGCATAATAAGTGGCATAGTCCAACTGAATAATCAGCAGCAAAATCAGCGTAATCACGATGGCGATGATAATCATCGGTACGCCACGAATGTAGCGATTCAGATAGCGAAGTACATATTTGGCGCTGATATGAGCAATCAGTGTCACAATAAAGGCAATGATGATGGTGGTACTGTCAATCTGTGGCATGGCTTACTCCTTATCCTGTTCAGAGCCTTTGAGCCATGCTGCTGAGAGCTTGGCAAATGCCCACAGCGGAATCAGCGTACTGATGATAATCACTGCCGACACAGGTAATAAATCCGACCCAAGCCCAAACAACAATATCCCGGCACCGGCCGACACCGGCAAAAATGCAAAACCGCTATCCACCAGTAGCACGCTCGATGAGTAGCTGAGCCACTCAGGCAGCCCAATCGTCATACGCATACCAATCAGTGCGATAAATAAGCTGACCAAGCCCACGATATTTGCCGCAGTTGGCATACCAAAATAGGTACAAACCACCAAGGCGAGCTCACGCACCGCTACGACGATGATGATGGTGGCGAGCATACCAAGCCAAAATTTACCTGAGTGCACGGGTAGTTTCATACTTCATCCTTGTTGGGCGATTATGTACCAAAATTTCGCCATTATTGATTGGGTTACACCTGTAAACTCTAATAAATACAAGTAATTAGCGTATTTTGACAGTTTACCCATTATCGACAAAATGGGTCAAGTTCTTCATCTAAATGTTCGCTATTTTCATTTGTGATATTATTTTGTAGCACCACCTCAAAAGGCTCAAGCACTGGTTTTAGGCTATCCGCCTGAGCTTTTGGTAGGACTTCATCAGCATCCAGTGCGTATTGACCGAGTAGCTGCTGTAGCTTGCTGGGTGCAAGTAGCACTTGTAGTACTTCTTTGCCCATCTCATCATAGCTATTGCCCGTGATGACACCCAGACCGTGCAGGGTGTTTTTGAGTCCGCCAGCATGATAAGGCAGGGTGAGTGTAAACTCTTTGAGTTCGCCTGAGAGCAGCTCTTGTACGGCGATCATCAGCTGATCGATGCCTAGATTTTCACGAGCGGAGACATAGACGCGATGCGGCACACCATGATCTTGATAATAGATGGCAGGTGGTTCGCCGCTTTTGTCGATTTTGTTATGCACAAGTAAAATCGGTGCATCGGCTTTGATTTGGGCGAGTACATCATTGACCGCGGCGATCTGCTCATGGCGATCTTCGCTGGCGGTATCGATGACGTGTAGTAGCAGATCGGCTTCAAGCGTCTCTTCGAGTGTTGCATGAAAGCTTTCGACCAGCTCATGCGGTAGATGACGTACAAAGCCGACGGTATCCGCCAGTACGACATTACCGACACCAGGCCATTTGACACGGCGAAGTGTCGGATCAAGGGTGGCAAATAGCTGATCGGCTGCATAGATGTTGTCATCGGCTAGACGGTTAAAGAGTGTGGACTTGCCAGCGTTGGTATAGCCGACCAATGAGACGGTAGGGATTTCGGACTTTTGGCGTTTGGCACGACCTTGGGCACGAGTTTGCTTGACTTTATCGAGCTTGGCTTTGAGCTGACTGACACGGATTTGCAGCAATCGGCGGTCAGTTTCTAGCTGAGTTTCACCCGGACCACGCAGACCGATACCACCTTTTTGGCGTTCAAGGTGTGTCCAGCCGCGCACCAGCCGAGTCGCTAGATGGTTAAGCTGTGCTAATTCTACTTGTAATTTACCTTCATAAGTGCGAGCACGCTGAGCAAAAATATCAAGGATTAACCCTGTACGGTCAAGCACACGACATTTTAGGATTTTTTCAAGATTGCGTTCTTGGCTTGGGGTGAGTGTGTGATTAAAAATCACCACCACATCACCTTTTTCGTCATCCGTACTCTCACGGAAGCGACGCACGGCATCGGCGATTTCATCGGCTTTACCTGTACCGACGAAGTATTTGGCGTGTGGCTTACTACGGCTGCCTGTGATGATTTCGATTTCGTTTGCCCCAGCTGAATGTACAAGCAGGCGAAACTCTTCTAAATCATCAGGATCGATGATTTGATGGATATCTAGGTGAACCAAGATGGCATTGTCGCCACCTTCATGTCTGTCAAAATATTGCAAATTTTATCCTTATGATAAATATTATTATAAATAAATTTTAACCAATTAATCAGCAAGCGACCGCATGGGATGATGATGGGGAATTTTGGTGTACCACTTACCATCGAATGTGTCACTTAAACTGCAACTTATGCTATTATAAGGCATTTTTGGGATGAAGTGAGTTTTTTATGTCACAGCGAGTAATCAGACAGCTATACGCACACGGTAAGATTTTGGAGCTATCCACGCCCAAGGTGATGGGAATCTTAAATGTCACGCCAGATTCATGCTCACGCTATCATGGGGTGGATCGGGCACTTGCTCATGCCGAATCGATGATCGCTGATGGCGTGCATATCATCGATATCGGCGGCGAATCGACACGCCCCAATGCGACCGCAGTTGGCACAGATGAAGAGCTTCGCCGTGTCGTCCCTGTGGTGCAGGCGATTCGCTCGGCGTTCGGCGATGAGATTTGGCTGTCGCTTGATACCAGCAATCCTGCGGTGATGCAAGCAGGTATCGAATCGGGCGCAGACATCATCAATGATGTGCGAGCACTGCGACGAGATGGGGCGGTGCAGATGGCGGCCAAGCTTGGTGTGCCTGTGGTGCTGATGCACAGCCGCGGTGAGCCTGATACGATGGATGAGTTGGCGGTATATACTGATGTCATCCGTGAAGTCATCGACGAGCTGTCGCACAGCATTGAGCGGGCGGTGTCAGCTGGGGTGGCTCGTGAGCAGTTGGTGATTGATGTTGGTATGGGCTTTGCCAAAACTTATGAGCATCACAAGGTGCTGATGACGCAGCTTGATACTTTTATTCGCCATTTTGATTTGCCGATGTTGTTTGGTGTGTCTCGTAAGCGGTTTTTGGGTGAGATTTTGCAGCGTACCGGACTGGATAGCCTACAAAACCATCAGCCACATGATCGAGACATCATCGGTGCAGGGATGTCGCTATTGGCGGTGCAACAAGGTGCAAGCATCGTTCGTGTGCATGATGTCGCCAAAAGCGTACAGATGCTGTCGATGTGGCAGCAGATTTATGGTGAATGAGTGAAAAATTGGATGGTATTTTATGAATTTTTAACCAATTAAATATCATTTAAAATAGCAAATTGACAGCCAATTAACCCAATTCATGAATCATATGCAGTGCTGTCAAAGCCACCACAGGGGCAGTCTCGGTGCGTAGTACTCGCTCGCCAATCGTCCAAGGTACAAAGCCATGCTCGATGGCAAAGTCAATCTCGGTCGGGGATAGACCGCCTTCAGCGCCGATAAGTAGGGCGATGGTGTCAGGCAAGGGGCTGGTAAAGCTTGGCTTGCCATCTGATAGTGCCAATACCAGTTTTAGATTAGCTGTACAATCTGCCACCCAAGTTTCGAGAGCAACAGGCGGGATAATCTTTGGAATGATGTTCAATCCGCATTGTTCACAAGCGGCGATTGCCACGCCTTGCCAGTGCTCAATTTTCTTAAAATCTCGCTCATATTTTAGATGAGCTTGACAGCGTTCGCTTGTGAGTAGCTGAATCTGATGTACGCCCATCTCGCACGCTTTTTGGATGGCATAATCCATGCGATCGCCACGACTCATTACAAGCCCAATACTGACTGCAAAGGGTGGTGTGCGATTGATGGGGTCGTAGGCATGAATGATTGCTTGTGCTGATTTTTTATCAATACTAATCAATTCTGCCGTATATTCACCACCTGTACCATCAAATAGCACCGCAGTGTCGCCCACTTTGGCACGCAAAACCTTGCACCAATGATGATAGACGCCATCTGGTAGCGTGATGCTTTGACCGATGAGCGTCGTGGATAAAGGCGTATCAATAAAAAATCTGGACATGATTCATCAATAAATGCTAAGAAAAATTAAAAACCGTAATGAGTCAATACTCATATAAACTGGCATCAACTCATGGACGGTTTTTGGATAAATTAAATTAATCCTAAGCTTTCGACCAAGGCTTTGTTTGGCTCGGTGTGGTTCATGCTATAAAAATGCAAGCTTGGCACGCCTTCACTAATCAAGCGTTCGCACAGCTGATGCACGATATCAAAGCCAAATTGGCGGATGGATTTTTTGTCATCACCATAGTCAGCAAGCTGTTTGCGGATATAGCGTGGGACATCGGCACCACAGCCATCTGCAAAGCGGATTAGGTTTGATGCATTGGTGATTGGCATGATACCTGCGATGATTGGGAAGTCATCTTGATGCACGCCTTTTTTTGCCAAGCGGTCACGCAAGAACAGATAGCTGTCAGGATTGTAGAAGAATTGGGTAATGGCTTCGTTTGCACCAGCATGATATTTGGCAACCAGATTATCAATATCTGCTTCAAAATTACGCGCCTGTGGATGCATCTCAGGATAGGCGGCAACTTTGATGGAGAAGTGATCGGCACTGTGTTCACGAATGTATTTGACCAAATCCAGCGCATAAGGCAACTCGCCATAGCCGACCTGACCTGATGGCAAATCACCACGCAGTGCCACCACACGATCCACGCCCAGTGCTTTATAATAATCGAGTAGCTCGCCGATTTGTGATTTGGTGTCGCCGATACATGACATATGTGGAGCGATTGGTGTGCTGCCTTTTTCGATGAGCGCCTTGACGATGCCCAATGTGCGTTCACGCGTAGAGCCACCAGCACCATAGGTAACTGAGAAGTATTTTGGGTTCAGAGCGTTCAGCTCATCAAAGACGCTAAGTAACTTGTCTTGACCTTCGTCAGTCTTGGCAGGGAAGAACTCAAACGAAAATGGCACTTTGGTAGTCGTATTTACCGCTTTTGGTGCAGGCTTGACCACTTCGATAGGCTTGGTGATGGTCTGCGTAATAGGCTGTTGATTTTTGATATCAGTTTTTAGTTCATTTAATAATTGTTCAATTGCGGCTAGGCGGTTTAGGGTGTCTTGGCTCATGGCAGCTCTCAAAATTTTTATGATAAATCAAGTAATTGGAGAATTTATCAAATTTGTTAAAATTATTCAATTATAGCAGATTTTTGGTAGTTTGTTAATGCCAAATAGATGTTAGTAAATTCCAAGCTAGATTTCTTTATGAACCAATAATCAAGCCTAAAGGCATGGAGGTGACCAGACAGTAAATCAAAATTAATGTCTTGCAATGTGCGATTTGTTATGATGAGATTTGCATCACTACTGATGATTGGATATGTTTTTTTATTTTAATCAAAACAAATAATAGGAATAATAAATATGTCAATTTCAAGACGCTCGCTATTAAAATCAACAATACTAACAGCGATGTTTGCAGGTATGACTAAAGGCGCTGCCGCACAAGAATTTGCCAATCCACAGTTTTCTGAGCCTGTGCCAGTTGATGCAGGCAAATGGCGAGTTGGCACCAAGCTTGTGCTATTTGGTACTCAAGGCGGGCCAATTATGAATGTCACTCGTATGATGACCTCGCAAGCAATTATGATTGATGGTAAGATGCACTTGGTGGATTTTGGTTATGGTACTTTGCAGCGCATGGCAGAAATGGGCATTGAAGTTGAAACACTACAAAATATGTATCTGACTCACCATCATTCGGATCATATGATGGATTTGCCTGCGATCATGAATGTGACTTGGGCATCTGGTGTGAAGGGCCCGATTGGGGTGTATGGTCCTGAGCCGATTGCACAGAGTTTGGTTGCTGCTAAGCAGTTATTTGCTGAAGACTATCGCATCCGCGGTCGCGGTGGCCGCTTTTTGCCAATCGAATCTGTATTTGAAGCACGAGCGATTGATCTGAGTCAGCAAATCTCTGAAAAACCTGTAATAATCCATCAGGATGATACTGTGAAAGTCTCGGCGATCAAAGTGCCGCATAGTGAGTTTGAGATGGCATTGGCATTGCGATTTGATACGGCGGATCGCTCGATTGTGTTGTCGGGTGATACGGGTTATTCTAAGAATTTGGTGCAACTTGCCAAGGGTACGGATGTACTCCTGCATGAAGCAATGTACTGGCCCGGCATCGAGAAAATGCTTTTGGCTCGTGGCAATGGTGTGATACCCGAATCGCATCGCCAGTATTTTTTGAGTGAACATACGACCGCTGAAGACGCAGGTAAGATTGCAGCGGCTGCAGGGGTAAAAACTTTGGTGCTCAACCATCTGATCGGCGGCCCAGAACCTGTTACTGATGAGCAGTGGATTGCGTCTGCCAAGAAACATTATCAAGGACAGGTGATTGCTGGGCGTGATCGTATGGTGATTTGATTGATTATAACTTAATAATATAATAAATAGCCTTGGTAAGTAAACCAAGGCTATTTATTATAAATATTGCTAATCAGTATTTGTATTCATCTGACTTAAATGGACCATCAACCGATACGCCGATATAGTCGGCTTGTTTTTGGGTAAGTTTGGTGATGACGCCATTGAAGCCTGCAACCATCGCAGCAGCCACTTCTTCGTCAAGTTTCTTAGGCAGTACCTTGACATAGACTTTGCTTGGCTTGTCAGCAGCAGGCAAATCAGCGAATTTTTCTTGATACAGGTGAATCTGTGCCAGTACTTGGTTGGCAAATGAGCCGTCCATGATGCGTGATGGGTGACCTGTGGCATTGCCAAGGTTCACTAGGCGACCTTCAGACAGTAGGATGAGATAGTCATCATCGCTGTCTGAGCGATAGACTTGGTGCACTTGTGGCTTGACTTCTACCCATTTCCAGTTGTCACGCATGAACTGAGTGTCAATCTCGGTGTCAAAGTGACCGATGTTACACACGACAGCGGTTGATTTTAGGGCTTTTAGCATCTCGCTATTGCACACATGATAGTTACCTGTGGTGGTCACGATCAAATCGGTGTCTTGGAGCAGGGCGGTGTTCACGCCTTGGGCTTGGTCGCCACCGACGAATGGTGAGACGACTTCATAGCCGTCCATGCACGCTTGCATCGCACAGATTGGGTCAATCTCAGATACACGCACGATCATGCCTTCTTGGCGTAGAGACTGTGCTGAGCCTTTGCCCACATCACCGTAGCCGATGACCAATGCACGGCGACCTGATAGCAGCATATCTGTACCACGCTTGATGGCGTCGTTTAGTGAGTGGCGGCAGCCGTATTTGTTGTCATTTTTTGATTTGGTGACAGCATCATTGACATTGATGGCAGGGACTTTGAGTGTGCCATTGCCTAGCATCTCGATTAGGCGGTGTACGCCTGTGGTGGTCTCTTCAGAGATACCGTGGATTTTATCGAGCATTTGTGGGTATTTGTCGTGAATCAATGCGGTCAAATCACCACCGTCATCTAGGATGATGTTGGCATCCCACAGTTTGCCGTCTTGGTGGATTTGTTGTTCTAGACACCACTCGTATTCTTCTTCGGTTTCGCCTTTCCAAGCAAATACAGGAATACCAGCAGCGGCGATGGCAGCGGCGGCGTGGTCTTGGGTTGAGAAGATGTTGCAAGAAGTCCAGCGAACTTCAGCGCCCAATGCCACCAAAGTCTCAATCAAAACGGCTGTCTGAATGGTCATATGGATACAGCCGACGATTTTGGCACCAGCCAGTGGCTGAGCGGCAGCATAACGCTTACGCAGACCCATTAGAGCAGGCATTTCGGTTTCGGCGAGGCGGATTTCTTTACGACCGAAGTCGGCAAGGCTGATGTCAGCTACTTTATAATCGGTAAATGTAGACACTGCGTCCACTCCTTTTAAAAATTAACGATGAGATGATGGATAATCATCATAAAAAAGAAAACGCAGATGTCGTTGATTATTTTAAATCGCTGTCGCAAATCTAAAAAGCAAGCCTGACCGTTTAAAAAAGCGGTTGCAACATCTCTTGCAAACGGATAATTATAACAAATTTCATCCGCTTTTTCCATAAAAAATGACCCGCCAAAGCGAGCCATTTTGTCAAAGTGCATCCGATCAGTATTTGAAAGTCAGACCAAGATTGGCTTGGCGACCGCCGTTGATGTACCAGTTGCCAAAATTGTCTACTAATTTATTATCACTATTTGTAATATTTTGGATATTTGTAAATACCTTAACATAAGGATTAATATTCCAATGTGCATCAAAATCAATGGTTGCAAAACCTGGCACATCTTTGGCGGTTGTATTATTGCTGGTTTTTGCACCCGTGCGCGCAACCAATGAGCTGCTCACACCGACCACACCATCGTCATAACCGATGGTTAAAGTGCCTGTATGTTTTGGGCGATAGGCGATTTCAAGACCTGTGGCTTTATTTTCGGTGTCAACATAGCTATAGTTGGCTTGGGCGTAGTAATCACCGCGTACATATTTTGCACCCAATTCACCACCAGTAAATTTGGCTTTATTGATATTTTGATAGGTGGAGATGCTTGTGCTTGTGTCAACATCAAAATTGCTATCAAGAGCTATCAAATCTTTGACTTCGGTGGCAAAACCTGATAATGAGATACTTAGATTGTCATTGATTTGGTGATCAAGACCAAGTCCGTAGCTGATACTTTTTTCTGGATCAAGATTTTCATTTCCTTTGGTTAGGTAAGTTGTCGCATCCCAAGTTGATTTTGAATCATAATACAGTTCATTCAGACTTGGTGCGCGGAAAGCCGAACCAATATTAGCATAAACACTGGTGCTTGGGCTGAAGTGATAACGCGCTGCTGCTTGACCAACGGTGTGCACACCAAAAGTATCATGGTCTTCAACGCGGATACCGGCTTGCGTATTAAATTTATCATTATTATATTGATGCTGTAGATAATAACCTGTACTACCAACTTTTTTCTCACCCTTGTAAGCATAAGCGTCAGCATATTTGGTCGTATTGTCGGTAATGCCAAATAGAATGTTTTGCTGTGGTGTGATGTTCCAGCGAGCATTTACATCGGTTTCATGATAACGGGTATTGTACTCATTGGTTGACCAAGGTTCTACATAAGATTGTTCATCTTTGGCTTGTGCATAATGTGCTGATAGCTTGATGCTGTCAGTCGCTTTAATACTGGCAAAAACTTTGGCTTGGGTATTTTTAAATTCACGCGCTGCATCAATGCTTGTACCGCTATTGGTGCTGTATTCATTTGTGCCTTTGTTTTCATCAAATGAAACGCCGACATCGACCTTGTCATTATTGTAGCCGACTTTTGCGCCAAAGCCTTTTTGTTCATAGCCTGCTTGATCGTTGCGCGCTTGGGTGTTAAAAATGCGCGTGCCGTCAGTTTCTAGACGCTGACCTGATAGACTGGCATAAAAGCCATTATGCACCACATCACCGCGTGCGATAGCTTTATAAGTGTTGTTCTCACCAAAAATACCAGTGAGCTCTGCACCAGTGCGTGTAGGTTTTTTGCTGACCATTTGCACTACGCCACCGATGGCATCTGAGCCATATTGTACCGATGCAGGACCTTTGACGATCTCAATACGATCAACATTGGTTAGATCTAAGTTCTCTGGATAAATTGGCGTAAGGGTATTTGGTGTATTTAGGCGCACACCATCTTTGAGCAATAGTGTGTGGCTTGGGTTTGTGCCGCGAATGCTTAAATTAGTCCCTTGACCAATACCGCCATTTTGTTTGATATAGATACCCGCATCTGACTGGATGACATCTGACAGATTGCGCGCAGGGTTTTTCTCAATTTCGGCGCGTGAGATGACGCTCACGGCAGCAGGGGTGTCGCTCAGTGGTGTGGCGCTGCGGCTGACGGTGATGACTTCAGGATCAAGCATCACGGTTGGTACACTCTCGGCATGGGCGGCGGTGATAAGACTCGTTGGGGCTAATGCTAACAAAATAGCACGGCGTAGAGTGGTCGATGACATAACTAACCTTAATATTGCTAATGGGTTGGGTTTTGTAAAATTAACTGTCTTATTATAACATGAAAAATTTTTTAACAACTTTCAATTAGATGAAAAATTCTAAGCTTGGCATGAAATTTGTTCAATGAGACTTACCATTCTTGACCATAACAGATGTTGGCATACTGTGCTGACAGTTGCAAGTGCTGAGTATCGGATATACAATGAGGTGTTTGTAGAATTGATTGAGGATTGCCATGCTTGATCCATCATCCCTGTATAGTATGCTTGCTAAGCGGTATCAGCGAATGCCAAGGGTTGGTTTGTGGTGTGTGATGATGCTGTGTAGCTGTCTGCTATTGGTATCGCCAAGTCATGCCACCACTGCCAAACTTGGGCTAAAAACCACCCAAACCGAAGAGCCTGCCGAAGTGTGGTCGGATAGCTATGGACGAGATACGCCGCGTAGCACTGTTGAGGGCTTTATGTCGGCGCTATCAAGCGAAGATGCACAGCTTGCCAGTCGCTATTTGGATGCGACATTTTTAAGTAAATCAAAGATGTCGGATGCTGATGTTGTGGCACAGTTTAAGCAGGCGCTTGACACGGGCGGTCGACTTGAGCCGCTGTTGCAACTGTCTGATGCCAAAGAAGGGGATGTTGGGGATTTGCTGCCAAACGACCAAGAAAAAGTTGGTAGTATTCGCATTGCTGACAAATCTGTGGATGTCTTGTTGGTGCGTAAGATCGATAAAGATGGCAACCGCTATTGGCAGTTTGCTGATGAGACTTTGGCAAATTTACCCGATGTGCATACGACAGGACGGACTTGGGCAAGTTATTTTGAGATTGAGCAGTTAAAGGTCGTTAAGCTATTTGACTTTGAGCTGTCAAAGATTATCGCACTGGCGGTGATGGTGCTGATTAGTCTTGCGGTGGTGTATGTATTGGTTTGGGCGTTGTTTGTCATTAGCCGATGGCTGTTTCCTAGATTGACTGGCAGACGCTTTGCCATCAATGCCAATGTCATCATGCCTGTTGCGATTATTATCGTCGCCATGCTACTGTCCGAAATCATGCTACGAGCAGGCGTGCCTGTTACCATCCGCACGCCAGTTGGGCGACTCAAGGAAGCAGTGGCATGGATTGCGACCACATGGCTTGCGTTTCGTTTGATTGATGGTGTGTTTCGCCGTGCCGAAGCCAATTCGCTCAAACGCAATCGCCCTGAACAGGTATCTATCCTAGGCTTATTGCGTAAGCTTGCTAAAGTATTTATGTTGATTTTGGCAATTATCATCATCTTTGGCAACTTAGGCTTTGATTTGACCACAGGGATCGCTGCACTGGGTGTGGGCGGTTTGGCACTGGCTTTTGGTGCCCAAAAAACCATCGAAAATCTCATCGGCTCAGTGGTTGTCGTCGCTGACCGCCCAGTGCACGTGGGGGATTATTGTAAATTTGGTACTTATGAAGGCACGGTCATTGACATTGGCATCCGTTCGACACGCATTCGTACGCTCAATCGCACCATTGTTACCGTGCCCAATGGTGAGTTTTCTGCTTTGCAGATTGAGAACTTTACCGCAAGAGATATGTTTTATTTTCTGCATAATCTATTTATCAAACGCACAGCGGATTTGGTAGAAGTAGAGCGGATGATTGCTGATTTACAAGGCTTTTTGGCATCACATACCTTGACCAATGATGAGTGGAATCAGGTGTGGATCAAAGAGCTGCGCCAAGACTGCTATGTCATCGAGATGCGTGCGTATATTCCAGCGTCAGGGGCGCAGGATTTTTATGCCAAGCAGACCCAGCTTGCGCTTGCAGTACTCAAATTCTTAGAAAATTATCAGGTTGAGCACGCCTTGCCTAGCCAGACGGTGGTGCTGGATGACAAAAACCGCCTAAATCAGCCAGATTCATGATAAAATACGGCGTTTGTATTGATTGAGAACGACTATGTACACCGATTCGCATTGCCACCTAACCTATCTAAAACTTGACAATCACGAAGAGTCGCCACACCATCTACTGACTGCGATGCGGGATGCTGATGTCAGCCGAGCGATGGCGATTATGTGCAAGTTTGAGGAAAATGACGCCATCCGTGCGTGGGTGGATTTGGCGATGAGTGATGATAGCCTGCCTGATATCGGCATGAGTGTGGGGATTCACCCTTGTCAAGATGAAGCGATGTTAAAGAGCGTGCAAGTTGAGGATTTGTTGGCTTTGGATACGGATAAGGTGTGGGCATTTGGCGAAACGGGGCTGGATTATTATTGGGATGACAATAAAAAATCCGCCCAAAAGCATAGCTTTGCCATCCATATCAGTGCCAGTAAAATCGCCAAAAAACCCATCATTGTGCATACTCGCAGTGCTTATCATGACACATTGGATGTGCTACAAAGCGAGCGCTGTGAGCATGGCATCATCCACTGTTTTACCGAGGATTATGCCTTTGCCAAGCGTGCACTGGATATGGGGCTGTACATTTCGCTATCAGGGATTGTCAGCTTTAATAAATCTGATGCGTTGCGAGAAGTTGCCAAACAGCTGCCCTTAGACCGCTTATTGATTGAGACTGATAGTCCGTATCTGGCACCTGTGCCCAAGCGTGGTCGTGATAATGAACCGACCTATGTGCCGTATGTGGCACAGGCACTTGCCAAGGTGTATGGTATGAGCAGCGAAGAGATTGGGCGGATTAGCAGCGAGAATTTTGTGCGACTTGTCAATCAGTATAAGACGGTGATTGCATGATTTGGTTCTGCGTTACGACTGAGAAATGATGTCAATATGATGCAGAATAAAGCAAAAATATGCAAGAAAACGCTAAAATATACAACAATATACGAAAATATACACAATGCAAAATACCCAAAAACCCCTTGAAAATCAACACATTTTACTACAGCCTTTGTATATCAAGGGTTTGGAGATTAAGAATAGATTATGGGTGGCGCCGATGGCGGGTGTGACGGATAATCCTTTTCGCCGCTTGTGCAAGTCGTTTGGCGCGGGTCATGCGGTCAGTGAGATGATCATTGCTGATACCGCTTTATACGCGCGTAAAAAATCCTTATACCGCGCTAATTTCGATGGGGAGATCGCCCCAATCTCCGCGCAAATCGCTGGTGCAGAGCCTGATAAGCTTGCCGAAGCTGCGCGATTTCAGGTGGCAAATGGCGCACAAATCGTTGATATTAATATGGGCTGTCCTGCCAAAAAGGTTTGTAAAAAACTGGCGGGCTCAGCACTCTTACAAGATGTTGGTCTGGTCAAGCAATTATTAGAAACCGCGGTCGATGCCGTCGATGTGCCTGTCACCCTAAAGACACGACTTGGTTTTGCCAATGGGCAAGAAAATATCCTACAAGTCGCCAAGATCGCCGAAGAAGCAGGCATCGCCGCCATTGCCATTCATGGACGCACACGCGAAGATTTCTACACAGGGCAGGCGCGCTATGATTTGATTAGACAGGTTAAACAATCCATCAGTATTCCTGTGATTGTTAATGGTGATATCGATAGCCCTGAAAAGGCAGTCGCGGTACAACAAGCCACTGGCGCAGATGCAGTGATGATTGGGCGCGCAGCACAAGGGCGACCGTGGCTATTTCGCGACATCGTGCATTATGCTAAGATGGGCGAGCTTTTGGATGCGCCAAGCGTTACCGAACTGCGAGACATTGTCCTGACTCACTTACAAGAGCTATATCAATTCTATGGTGAATATTCAGGCTGTCGCATTGCGCGTAAGCACATTGCTTGGTACACAGGCGGCTTACCCAATTCCAATGCCTTTCGTGATGCGATGTATGCCTGTGAGACGACGGCTGAGCAGTACCGTGCTGTTGATGAGTTTTTGGGGCGGATTGACTAAATATATTTGTCAAGTTAAACCAAAACAAAACCCATCGCGATGATGGGTTTTGGTATTTTCACAAGCTTATTTTGCTTGATAATTTTTATAAAAACTTAACAACATCATCCATCGCTAGGCGGGCTTTTGGCAAGGTTTTATTGCCATCGGTATTACTTGCATACCCTAGGCTTACAAGCACCGAGCTTTTCAGATTATGCGCAGGTAGATCTAGCAAATCATCCAGCACTTGCGCATCATAGCCGCCGATCGGTGTGGCATCAATGCCAAGCATCGCAGCTGATAGCAGCAGATGTCCTAGTGCGATGAAGGTTTGATTTTCCGCCCAAGTGATGAGCTTTTGGGGATCTTGGGCGAACTGCTCGATATAGTAGCTACACAGCGCCTTTCGTGACTGCATGATTTCATCGGTAGCAAAGCGTCCTGCAGCTTGTTCGGCTTGTAGCACCTTGTCAAGATGCGCGCCATCAAGGCTGGTTTTGGTACACAGTACCAAGATATGAGATGCGTTCATTACCTTAGGCACATTGTGTGCATCGCCATCGGTCATCGACTGTGTCAGTAGGGATTTTTTGTCATCGCTATTCACCACCAAAAATTGCCACGGCTGAATATTGATCGATGATGGTGCAAGGCGCAGCATTTCAAGCAGGGTATTAAAAGTGTCTTCATCGATTTTTTGCGCAGCATCATAGGCTTTGAAAGTGTATCGTGTCTGTGCCAATTGTAGTGGTGTATTCATAAATTTACCTTAAAAGTTTTTCGAAAATTATAGCGTTAAAATGACTCTGGATGCACTGATTCGATGCGCGTACTGACGCTACCATCCTGCCACTGAATGCGTACGCGATCATCAGCCTTGAGCATACTCGCACTTTTGATCGGCTGATTGACATCATTATAGATGATGGCATAGCCTTTTTGTAGGGTGTGTTTGGGGTGTTGAGTCAGGATTAGGCGTTGTAGCTGTGCGCAGCGATCGTGCATGACTTGCAGGCGAGATTTCACACTGTGATGGCGGTGTAGCTGATGTGTACTTTGGTGCTTGGCATGGGTAAGCTGCGTAATGCTGTGTTGATGAATTGATTTCATCAAGGCATAAGTTTTTAATTTTTCTTTAGAATGCTGGTGTTTGATCGTTTGGCTAAATTGCTTGAGTTCATGTGCGGTGTCTTTTTTTGCCAAGGCGATGGCAGCTAGGCTTTTTAGGCGTACTTTCTCAAAATGCCGCTGGCTGTTATTTTTGGCAAGGTTTAGCTGATCCAGTGCTTTTTTGTGCAGGTATTCCATGGTAGATTTGGCTTGGCTTGTAATTTGTGCCAAATGCGATTCTATACCGAGCACGACTTTTGACGGTGTGTCAAAGCTTGTGTGTGCCACCAAATCCAAAATCACCTGATCGCGCTCATGACCGACGCCAACCCAAACAGGCACAGGGCATTCTGCGATCAGTGCTGCCAATTCATAATCGTTCAAATATGCCAAATCGCCGACCGCGCCGCCACCGCGAATAATCACTAAGATGTCGGGTAGTTTTTGATGATTTTCTACAAACTCTGTCAAGCTTGTAGTAATAGCGGCGCGAATCTCACTGGGTGCATGATTGCCTTGAAAAGTGGCATGATGATAGTGAAATTGGCACGCGCCTGCACGCATCAAGCGATCGGCTTCAGCGCGAAAATCTCCCAATCCCGCCGCTTGCTCTGGTGCGATGACGATGACATTTTCGATGTCAAATGGTGTGGGTAATTGTTTATTTAAATTGATCAATCCCTCATCAATCAAGCGTTTTTTCATCGCTTGATAAGCGGCTGCGATCTCACCGAGTGTGTAGTTCGGATCGATGTCTGAGATATTTAGGCTAAAGCCGTATTGCGCATGAAAACTTGCTGAGCATTCGATCAGGATGCTTGCGCCTGCGGCAAGTTTTTGCCCCGTGGTAGCGGTGAATTTGGCAAGAACTGTATTGGCACGATACCGCCATAAGGTCGCGCGGCAACTGGCAGTGATGTTGTCATCATCGTCTTTTTCGGCAAGTTCAAAATAATAATGGCCGCCTTTGCTGTGCAGTGAGCGGATTTCGGCGCGCACCCATACTTCATGATCGAAGCTGTCATCAATGACCAATTTGACCGCAGCCAAATAGTCTGATAGGGATAGATGAATGTCTTGTAATGCTTGCTGATTTTTTAATGATTCTTCAAATTCTTCGGCGATTTTTTGGTGCTTGGCAAGGATGTCTTGATGGCTATTTACCTGATCAGCTCGGGCGGCGCGCAGTGCTTGTTCGACGATGGAATTTGACATAATAATAACCAAAATAAAGCGGTGAATGGGTTATTGTAACAAAGCAAGGGTCTTAAGACAATGTGTGCTTTGTACTGATATAATGCTACGATTATCCCAATTGACTAAATAATACCATTAAAATTGGCGAAACCACATTGGTGATAAAACCAAAGCTAATCACCACAGGCATGATCTGTGTACCACCTGATTGTAAAATGGTTGGCAAGGTAAAATCAAGACTGGTAACACCGCCCAAGCCAATGCCTGCCGATGTCGAATGGCGCATCAGCATCGGAATGACGATCAAAGCAACGATCTCACGACCCAAGTCATTGAGCAGGGCGACACTGCCCCAAACCGCGCCATAGGCATCGGTCATGATCGTGCCAGACAGCGAATACCAACCAAAGCCAGATGCCAATGCCAAGGCTTTTGCAAATGACACTTCTGAGAAAATCAGCGCATAAATGACACCGCTTAATAAAGTGACCGCCATAAAAATCACACTGATTTGACAGCCGCGTTTATTTAGCATGGCTTCACGAAGGCTTACGCCAGAGCCTTTTAATGAGATTCCGACCAAGAACAGCAGTGCCATGAGTAGCACGGTGGTGGTCCTCTCAGGGGGTAGCAGGGCAGCAGGTAAAATCTGTGCTAAGCCAAATCCGATGGCAAGACAAATCAGCTGCACAAGGCTGCCGCGTAGGCTAACTTTTGGCTTGCTGCCTTGTGTGTCTGTGCGAGTGGTGTGCTGTGGTGAAAAGCGATCAAACGCCCATAATGCAACGACGCCTGAGCTTAGAGTAAGTAGCATTAGCACGCCAAGATACATGGCGATCGCGCCGATTTTCTCCGCCAAATCCTGCACAAGCCCAAGCTCAATGCCGATGACGATCAACAGTAAAAATACCAAATAGCCCAAAGCGGTTTCGCTCATTTTCACCCACTCTGGACGACTGGGTAATAAAAAGCCAATAAACATCGGGCTTAGGATAAGTACAAGCGTGATCAGACCTGACATAGCGGTACCTGTGTGGATAAATTTCGCTATTGTAACACTGTTTCTGTATTTGTGAAAGTTATCCTTGTTTTGGGCTGAAAATATGCATAAACAGCGTTCGTTATGATGGTGTGTGGATAAAATTTGTGCAAGCTGAATTTATATAACATTTATTAAAAAATAACTCGTATTTATCAATGGCTTAGTGTCAATTTTTTTGTTAAAATATCAAGTCTTAACACCAATTGCTGTAGTTGATTTTTGTCGATGGATGTGCCCGCTATGAATGCGTCGAATATTGCACAATTTTTTGAAAAAATATTAAGGGAATTATACCAAAATATCTATTGGTTGCTTGGTGGTTCGCTCGATGATAAGACGCTCAACTGGGCAAAGCTTGGCTTGTCGATACTGGCCACAGGCATTAAAATCATTATTTTGCTTGTGTTGATTGGCTTTATTTATTGGCTGCTTGTCTATGCTATCAAGACAGTGCGAAAGGCGTTTGGCTTACCGCATCGCTATGCGCGCATTGCTCGCGTGACTTTGCGCTATTTGTGGTTTGTTACCAGTATTTTGGCGGTGCTGTCGCAGATTGGCGTGCGGGCGGACACCATTAAGGCAGGGGCATCGGCGGCAACTTGGGCGGGTTTTTATTATGCACTGTGGGCTGCCAGTGGACAGATGGTCAGCAGTGTGCTGAAGCATTATGATCTGAATGCATCGATTGAGCAACTTTTAAAAAACTTATTATTAGTACTTATCTTGGTGCTTGCCTTTGCCACCGTGATGGCAAAATTCGGCTTTGATATTTTCTCAATCGTTGCAGGTCTTGGTATCGCAGGTCTTGCGGTGGGTTGGGCGTCCCAAAGCACCCTTGCCAATTTCATCGCAGGGATTGTGATTTTGGTGGAGCAATTTTTCCAAGTTGGCGACTGGATTCGCTTGGGTGATAAAGAAGGTCGCGTGGTGAAAATCTCGCTTCGCGCCACGCAAATCCTAGATCGCGACAACATTATCATCATCATTCCAAACTCAGCAGTGGCATCGTCTGAAGTGGTGAATTTGACTTCCAAAAAAATGATCCGCTTCGATGTCAAAACGCGCATCGGGCTACATGCGGACATCACCGCTGCGCGCAGTGCGATTATTAAAACTTTACAAAAAGATGAAGTGGTGCTTAAGCATCCTGCGCCACTTGCCACGGTTGATAGTATTGGTGAATCGGGGATTAATCTGATTGTGCGTTTTTGGGTTGCGCCATTATCGGTTGCGCGCATCCCTGTGATTAAAGAAAATATCAACGAAAAAATCAAGCGCGCCCTTGATGACGCAGGCGTCGAAGTGCCGTATCCATATATGAAGCTTGTGATGAGTGATGAAACTAAAGGCAAGCTGCTACACACCGATGAGTTGATGGACAAAAATTAAGCAGCCAAACCACCGATTCACTTGGTGGTTTTTTATCGTCGAAATCACAAAGCTGTGCTATAATGGTGCGTTTGACTTCGACTGAAAATTTGGATCGTTATGACTGCGTCTGCTACCACTTATTTTGCCAATCTGCGCGCCTTTGACCCAAGCGCATTTCACCTTGTCATCACTTGCGCTGATGGGCTTGAGCCTGCGCTGCTGATCGAGCTTGATAGCTTTGGCATGACAGGTGAGATCTTGCGCGCAGGGCGTGTGCTGGTGCAGACGGATTTGACAGGTTTGTATCGCTTGTGCCTTTATAGTCGTGTGGCAAGTCGCGTGCTTTTGCCACTTGGCGAGTATTATTTTAAACAAAAACTTGATAATGGCAACGAAGTTCTGAACGAAGATGTGCCTGAAGCACTGTATCAATTTGCTAGCCGTATCGATTGGATGGCGCTGTTTGGCTTAGATCACCGCTTCGCCATTCGCCTAAGTACCGATAAGCGACTGACGGTCAATCAGCAGTTTGCTACCTTGCGTATCAAAGATGCCATTGCCGATACTTTCAACCGTGCGTTTGGCGCGCGTCCTGATGTCGATGCCAAAGCCCCCGATTTTCAGATTTTCGCCGCTGCCAATAATAAATTTGCCGAACTGTTCCTTGATTTATCAGGTACAAGCTTACACCGCCGCGGCTATCGCATCGCCAATACTGCTGCGCCTTTGAAAGAAAACTTGGCATCAGCCCTGCTGTACGAATGCGGCTGGCACAAGGGTGAGTTTGATGCCATCATCGATCCGATGTGTGGTTCGGGTACTTTTATCATCGAAAGCCTTCTGATGTGCGCCAACTACCCTGTGGGACTGGATAAAGCAGCGGATGAATTTGGCTTTTATTGCTGGCAGCATCATGATGAATATTTGTGGGATCAGATGGTCGCCAAAGCCACGCAAGATTTTCATGATAATTTAGAAAAACTACAAAATGAGCAGCTGACCGTCATTGCCTGTGATGCCGATGCCTATGCGGTGCAAGCGTGTCATAAGAACTTGATGGCGTCAGGCTTATCACTGATTTTATCTAAGGTGCGCCTTGAGCAGCGTGCGGTGGCGACATTGGGTGATGTGCTGAGCGATATCACTGCCAAATCAGCACTGATCATCAGTAATCCACCTTATGGCGAGCGACTGGGCGACAGTGATTTTATCAAGCCCTTGTATCAAGGCTTGGGGCTAAAATGCGTCGATGGCTTGCGCGCAGCAGGTGTGGATCATGCCTATATGGCGGTACTGGCAAGCCATGTCGAGCACGCCGATACGCTACCAATCACCGAGCCGAATACTTTACGCTGTCACAACGGCGCACTGACGGTGTATTTTCGCCATGGTCAGCTGAATTTGGTAGCCTTGCCAAGCATTATCCGTGATTATGAGCGTCGTGAAGTGCTGATTGATGATGCACAAGAATTTATCAATCGCCTGCAAAAAAATGTAGTCAATCTTAAAAAACAAGCTGCCAAAACAGGCGTAACCAACCTGCGCGTCTATGATGCGGATTTGCCCAATTTCAATGTCGCCATCGATGTTTATGGCGATAAAATCCATGTGCAAGAATACGCACCGCCTAAGCAAATCCCTACTGATGTCGCCAAAGCGCGCTTTAATCTGGTGTTGCACGCGGTGCGTGAAGTCTTTGGTGTATCGCGTGAATCGATTTTTATCAAGACACGCGCGCGCCAATCGGGCAATGAGCAATACACCAAGAATGAAAACAGCAAACGCCACAAGCTGTATGTTGCCGCCGAAAATGGTGCGTATTTTTATGTCAATTTTACAGAATATCTTGATACTGGTCTGTTCATCGACCATCGCAATATGCGCGGACTTGTCAAGGCGGCAAGTCGTGGCAAACGCGTGCTAAATCTGTTTTCTTATACCTGCTCAGCCAGTGTCCACGCTGCAATGGCAGGGGCGAAGAGCGTGACTAGTGTCGATTTGTCGGGTAATTATCTGGATTGGGGCAAGCAAAATTTCGCCCTAAATGGCTTGGTGCTCGATGCTCAAATTGAAGATAGGTTAAAATATCAGTTCATCGCAGAAGATACCTTTGAATGGATTAAGAATAACACCGAGCAGTACGATGTCATCTTTATTGATCCGCCAACCTTCTCAAATTCTAAGAAATTTAAAGGTACTTTTGATGTGCAGCGCGATCATGTGGCACTAATCAATCGCGCGATGAACCGCCTATCTGCGGGTGGCGTACTGTATTTTAGTAATAATTACACGCGCTTTGAGATTGACGAGAGCCTGACCAATCGCTATGAAGTTGTGGACATTACCCATAGGACCATCGGCTTTGATTTTGATATCAAAAAACCAATTCATCAAAGCTTTGAGATTCGTCACAAAAACGCCATCAAATCCGCCTTGGTAGCTGATAATGAGCCAAGCCGTATAAGTGGTGATTTTAAAGATAAATTTGATAAACAATTGGATAAATCAGCGGATTATGCAGGCGAAAAATCACGCAGCTTTGGCAAAGATGGCGATGGCAAACGCACGGATAAATCGCGCTTTGATAAAACTGACAAGCCGAATCAAGGCAAAAGCTTTGCTAAGCGTGATGATAAATTTACCAAAAAATCAGCTGACAAACCAAGATTTGATAAAAAACCAGCAAACAAAAAGCCGTTTGATAACAAATCATTGAATAAAAAATCAGCCGACGCTCATCCAAAAACTGTGCAAAAACATGAGCGTGCATTGGATACGACAGGTGCCAAGCGTGTGTATGTCAATCCAAAACTTGCAGGCGCAGACACGCTTGCCAAAAATCTGCAAGATAAGATTGATACCAAAAATGATACAAGCACCACTTCGCGCTATCAAATTAAATCTAAAAAATAAATTTATTGTATATATAGGTAAGCCATGACCACTCATATCGAAGAAATCGACAATCAAGAACAACAAACTTTGCACAGCGTGCTATCGGGTGCGGATATTAGCCTTGATGATCATGAAGAAGAGCTTGATGATCATGCGGACGATGCTCGCCATGAATTCGATGATGGCATCAAATCTGCACGCTTTAAAAAGCTACAAAAGAAAATCCGCAAGGAAGTTTCTTGGGCGATTCGCGACTTTAAGATGATTGAAGATGGCGATGTGGTGATGGTCTGTATCTCGGGCGGTAAGGACAGTTTTACACTACTTGATATTTTATTATTCCTAAAGCGTATTGCGCCGATTCACTTTGATGTCGTGGCGGTAAATCTTGACCAAAAGCAACCTGGTTTCCCTGAAGATGTGCTGCCAAAATACCTATCAGAGCAAGGCATTCCTTACTATATTCTAGAAAAGGATACTTATAGTATCGTCAAATCTGTCGTCCCCGAAGGCAAGACCTACTGCTCGGCGTGCTCTCGCTTGCGTCGTGGCTCATTATATGGTTTTGCTAAACAAATTGGTGCAACCAAAGTGGCGCTAGGTCATCATCGTGATGATATTTTAGCGACATTTTTCCTAAATTTATTCCATGGGGGCAGTCTAAAAGCCATGCCACCAAAACTATTAAGCGATGATAAACAAAATGTCTTGATTCGTCCGCTTGCCTATGTCGCCGAAAAAGACATCATCAAATACGCCAATTATAAAAAATTCCCAATCATTCCGTGTAATCTGTGCGGCTCACAAGAAAATCTGCAGCGCGCGATGATTAATGAGATGCTGCGTGAATGGGATAATGCACATCCAAAACGCTTGGCAAGTATGTTTAAAGCCTTGCAAAATGTCGCGCCAAGTCAGCTAGCTGATCGTAATTTGTTTGATTTTGAAAATCTGCAATTGGCACGCACGGATGATGAGCGACTGTTTGAAGGTAATAATATCCAAGTGGGTGTGAGTGATAAGCTTAATCAAATGGGCTTGCCAACTAATCCTCTGGTGCAGACTTTTAACCCAAAATTTGCCAAAGAAGACGACAAAAAAGACAATAAAATCCCTGTGATTAATCCGTTGTTGTAATTTATTTTGCACATTAAAAAGCTAGGTATCAAAACCTAGCTTTTTATTTTGCTTAAAATATTTAACCGTTTAAAACTTAAGCTTGGCTGCAATCACCGCCATCAGCTCATCACTATCATCGATCAAGCCATCATCGATTTTAACATAGTTCATGGCAACAGATTTGCCTTGTCTTTGATAGGTAAATGGCGTGTCAGTATCGCTGATTTGTGAAGTTTTGATAAATATTTGATGGTCTTTATCAATAATGGCGAACATTTGCCCGTTTAAAAATAGGCAATGCTCGCCGAACATTTTGCGAGATGAGATTTTCCCCAAGGGGCCCAAGCTATCGCACAGATACTCTACAAAATCATGCATTGGTTTAAAATGACTGATTTTTAAAATATTGCACAAACCAATCCAAAGCCATCTCATAGCCCAAATCACCCAAGCCGCAAATCACACCAACTGCTTTATCTGAAAAATAAGAATGCGTGCGAAACGGCTCGCGTGCATGGACATTGGACAGATGCACTTCGATAAATGGTTTATTCAATGCTGCTAAAGCGTCACGAATGGCGACCGATGTGTGTGTAAAAGCAGCAGGATTGATGATCACGCCATCAATCGGCGCGGCGGATAACAGCCCAACTTCACCGATGAAATCAACGATCGCGCCTTCGTGATTGGACTGAAAACAAATCAGCTCAATGCCATCTGCCTGCGCTTTTTTGATAAGCCTATCTTCGATATCTTGCAATGTGGTATAACCATAAATCTCAGGTTCGCGCTTGCCAAGTAGGTGCAGATTTGGACCGTTAATCAGGGCGATTTTTTTGGGTAGTCGGTTCATGGGTTTCTCTTTAACAGTTGCAATCGGTGATTTTATTGTAGTGGATTTTGTACAACTTTGCATTAAAATATTTTATCAATACTATCGAAAAGCATAAAATAAGTTTTTCAAAAAGTAAATGATGATTATTTTTTATCGTAAAACTTGTATTGGTTTTGTAAACCATGTATTATACGCATAATGGCTTTTGCTGTTAAGTTATATCAGTGGCACTTTGTTGTTAGGGTTGTAAGGGAATTTTTTTGCTAGGGATCCGAGCAAGTATAATGGCTGTGAACATTTGCTAAGTTGCCATCGCTCATACCGTCCATCATTCACAGGATTTTCGTGATGGCTACATAAGGAAATTATCATGTCTAAAGAACAAGGTACCGTTAAATGGTTCAATGATGCCAAGGGTTTTGGTTTTATTCAGCGCGCAACCGGCGAAGATGTGTTTGTGCATTTTCGTGCGATCCAAAGTGAAGGTTATCGCTCTTTAAAAGAAGGTCAAGCAGTTGAATTTGTCGTCACCGAAGGCGATAAAGGTCTGCAAGCTGAAGAAGTGGTCAAGCTATAATCAAAAGCTGAGCATTTTGCTGTAAATTTGGTATTTTTACCGTGCAAAACTCGTCTTAATTTCAAGGCGAGTTTTTGTTTTGTTAAGCAATCATTGCAATTGTGACTTGGCAAAGGGCGGGGCAATGTGCGATAATGTGAATGAGTGTCACCTTTGTTTGGGTGGCGAAATTCACCCGATGAAGTGATCAAAATAAGATCGCAAAAAATCATACAAAGGTAGATAACAATGAAAACTGCGGTAAAATTATTGGCGACAGCGGCACTGCTTGCAAGTAGCACTTTGGCGATGGCAGCAGATAAGCCAGCCAAAAAAGACAGTAAGCCACCATTTACGCCAGAAGAGATTTCAATGTTGCAATTTTGCGACTCATCATCATTTGGTCTGGTGCTACTTGCCGATATGCGCCAACGCGGTCTGAGTAAAGCGGACGCGACCAAAGAGCTTGATACTGTGATCAACGCCATCAATAACAGCACTGAAGATAAAGAAGTTGCCAAGCAATTGGGCGATTTTTGGAAAATGAACATCGATGGTATGTGGGAAACCAAAGTGTATGATACCGATGCAGATAAGCGCGGCTTCGTGCAAGCGGTTTATCAACAAAGCATGGGTACTTGCATCTCTGATCTGAAAAAAGGCGGATCGGCCAACTAATCCAAGCGGCTGTCCACTGGGCAGCCCATCTTTATTGTTATAAGACTAATTTTGACCACGCAGCCAGTTTCCATGTCGAAAGATTCAATGAACGCCACCACTGATTTTGCAAACGCTCCTGAGCCAAACATCGAACAGGGCATCGAGCCAAGCGCCTTTGTGCAGTTTGAAGATCTACCCCTGTCAGCATCGACGCTAAAAGCCGTCAAAGCACTGAATTTTGATCGCTTAACGCCGATTCAGTCGCAGATTTTGCCGCATACTTTGGCAAATCAAGATGCCATCGGGCAGGCGCAGACAGGTACGGGCAAGACGGCGACTTTTTTGATTACCATCATTGAGGCACTGCTCAAGCGACCATTTGCCAAAGATGAAAAGCGTTATTTGGGCGAGCCGCGCGCCTTGATTTTGGCACCGACGCGTGAGCTTGCGCAGCAGATTTTGGCAGATTGTCGTGAGCTGACGCGATTTAGCGAGCTGTATAATCTGTGCATCACAGGCGGTGCGGATTTTGATAAGCAAGCTGAGCAGATCAATAAGCGACCGCTGGATATCCTAATCGGCACACCGGGGCGGATTATTGACTGGGTGAATAAGGGCGTGCTGTTCCTTGATCGCGTGGAAGTGTTTGTGCTTGATGAAGCGGATCGTATGCTGGATATGGGCTTCATCCCTGATATTAAGCGCATTGTCCGCCATATGCCTGCCAATACCGACCGTCAAAGCCTGCTGTTTTCGGCGACTTTTAACCAAGATGTGATGAATTTGGCTTATCGCTGGCTGTATCATCCTGCCTTTGTCGAGATTGCGCCCGAGTCGAAGACCAATACCGCGATTGATCAGCAGTTTTATCTATTGACCGAAAAAGAAAAAATGAGCGCGCTGCGTCAGATTCTTGCCAATCCTGATGTCACCAAGGCGATCATTTTTGCCAATCGCAAAGATCAGGTTAAGCGACTGTACGATAATCTGCGCCGTTATCATGAAGTGACCATGCTCTCAGGTGATGTTGCGCAGCAAAAACGCGAACGCTATCTGCAGCGATTCAAAGATGGTGAAGTTAATATCTTGGTTGCGACCGATGTTGCTGGTCGCGGCATCCATGTTGATGATGTTAGCCATGTGATTAATTTCACCTTGCCTGATATGCCTGATGACTATGTGCATCGTATCGGACGCACGGGGCGTGCAGGGCATAAGGGCGTGTCGATCAGCTTTGTCAGTGAAAATGATGCGTTCAACTTACCTGCACTTGAGTCGCATATTGATATGAAGTTTAAACTCAATCAATTTGAATTTGACAACAGCAGTGACGAAGCTTAATCCATGATTCCTGAGCTTGAGCTGCTGCCATCGCGCATTCCGCTGTCGCTGTACATTCATGTGCCGTGGTGCGTGAAAAAATGCCCCTATTGTGATTTTAATTCGCACGCAGCAGGGCAGGATGCGCCATTTGCTGAGTATGTTGATGCACTGCTAGCAGATGCGGTAAGTCAAGCGCAATATCTGGCAAATCGTCAAATCAGCACAGTATTCATCGGTGGTGGCACGCCATCGCTATTGCCTATCGATGAGATGGTGCGATTATTCGCAGGTCTTCGTAAGATTTTGCCATTTGCAGATGATTGTGAAATCACTCTAGAAGCCAATCCTGGTACGCTTGAGCACGCACCTTTTGAAGAATACCTCAATATTGGTATCAATCGCTTATCCATCGGCGTGCAGAGCTTTGATGCTGATGCACTGAGCGTACTTGGGCGTATTCATAATCCCGATCAAGCCATTCATGCCATTCAGGCTGCTCGCGCGGCAGGTTTTCGCCGTGTGAACTGCGATCTGATGCATGGACTGCCGCAGCAGACGGCAGATAAGGCAGTACATGACATCACGACCGCGATTCATGCTGGCGCAACGCACATCTCTTGGTATCAGCTGACCATCGAGCCAAATACTGCCTTTTATCGCGCACCGCCTGATCTGCCTGATGAAGAGATGATGGATGCCATCGAAACCGCTGGGCGAGATGTACTGACCAAGCACGGATTTGATAATTATGAAGTCAGTGCATGGGCGGGGCAAAATGATACGCCGTGTCGGCACAATCTGAACTATTGGCAATTTGGCGACTACCTTGCCATCGGCGCAGGGGCGCATGGTAAAGTAACGCTGCATGGGCATGATGGGCTGAGTGATGGCGTGTATCGTTTCCAAAAATCACGCCTGCCTAAAGATTATCTTAATTATACCGATGCACCTAAGATGGTGAACTTCGAGCCTGTGGCAGCGGAGAATCTACCCTTTGAATTTATGATGAATGCCTTGCGCTTGCGAAATGGCGTATCGACACAGCTGTTCGAAGAGCGCACAGGGCTGTTTGTCAGTACCATTGATAATGAGTTGATGCCACTACAGCATCAGGGTTTGATGGTGTTTGATCCGCTGATTTTAGCGCCGACGGCATTGGGCTTTCGCTATGTCAATCATTTGGTGAGTCAGTTTTTATAAAATGCGCTTAATAATATACTGGTGTTAAACAAATAAAAAACTTGCCTTGATGATATTTCAAAGCAAGTTTGGGTGCTGAAATTAAGTGTAATTTATAATCGTAAATTACAGCTTGTTTTCAACTTTTTCAGCGGTATTCGAAACAGCTTCACCAGTTTTTGACACATCTTTGCCAAATCCCTTGACGGTGTTACAGCCAGTCAATACGACCAATGCTGCCAAAGAAGTAATCAGTAACTTTTTCATCATAGTATCCTTATGGTTAATGTGTTTTGGCAAATGCACTGCAGATGACGGCAGTGGCATTCACGCTTTTATCTTAACGAAGTTTTTGGCTTTTGACCAGTCATTCATCGTTTATTTTACATTAAATTACAATTGAAATAATCAAGCAAGATTTTGTTGATTATAATAACCGAAATACTTTCAATAAAAATCGCCTACAGAGCATTTATGTCAAATTCAGTCGATAACCCCTTGATTCATATCGTTTTATTTTCGCCAAGGATTCCCAATAACACGGGCAATATCATTCGCTTGTGCGCCAATACAGGTGCAAGCTTGCATTTGGTTGAGCCGCTTGGTTTTGAGCTTGATGATACCAAGCTTAAGCGCGCTGGGCTTGATTATCATGAATATGCCAATCTGCAGGTGCATGGCGATTGGGCGGCGGCAAAATCTGCACTACGGGCGCAGGGCGTGAGTCGATTTGTGGCGATGACGACCAAATTCAGCCGTCCATTTTATGAGTATGATTTTGGGCTGAATAATCAAAGTGACGCGCGCGGTATCGCTGTGGTGTTCGGTTCGGAGACTGACGGCTTGCCTGATGATGTGCGTACTGATATCGGCGCGGAGAATTGGTTGAGATTGCCGATGTTGCCACAGTCGCGCAGCCTAAATCTTGCCAATAGCGTGTCGATTTGTCTGTATGAAGTTTGGCGGCAGCTTGGCTTTGTTGGTGATGTGGGTGAAAGCGTTGGTTATCATAAGCCGACATCAAGATAACTCATTGAATTTATAAGGAAAAACCATGCCACAAGTGATCATTGAATTATCAACCGCGGTGGATTGCATTGAAGCTCAAGTGCTACACTCGGTCAATCGCGCGCTTGGCGAGAGTGGGGTGTTTCACCTGCATGACATCAAATCACGCCTATATAAGCCAGAGTACCAAAATTGGAATTTGGTCGGTGATGGACGGGGCGATCAGGCGTTCGCCTATGTCAAAGTCGCCATCATGCCAGGGCGTAGCGATGAGATTAAAGCAGATCTTGCCGAGCGCGTGATGACCGCACTCAAATCAACCCTTGCTGCCAAAAACCCAACCATGCAATACGGCGTGGAAGTGGTGGATTTGATGGGGTATTTGAAAGGTTGATTGCTTTAAAAGGCTTGCTACTATTGTGTTTGTGATGATTGATTATCACAAGCAATTCGGCGGTTTTGGCAGGCCTGCAATGCGATTGACATGACGCGCAACCAAGCCTGTATTAAACAGTGTTTGTAGTTTTTGATTGCTAATCTCAAGCTCGGGCAGGGTAGCCATCAGATGCTTGATTAAAGGGCGTGTGGCAGGGCTATGATGATAAGTCTCAAAAAAATCCCGCACCGCAAGCAAAATCTTATGATGCTCATCGGTCAGCTGCACTTCCAGCGTATCGGCAAGCGTCTGGGCGACATCCGCTGTCCAGTCTTCATGATTCACTAGATGTCCATCATCATCAAGCTTTAGCATTATTTTTCCTTCATTAATCAAAATTTAAAAATTCAGCACGGTATCATAGTCTGAGATGATGGTGGTATCTGCTGTCAGCACTGCTTGGATTTTTTTATCAAGTGTATCAACTGCATTGCTAAACTGATGATAGGCAAGTGGCATATCGTACAATTCAAGCGACTGCACCATACCAAATAATCGGCTATTTTCATTTTGTAATACTATTAAGCTATCATTCATAAAATTAAGCTGTACTTGATGATCAAAAGTCGCCAAAGTCATCGCAAGGGCAAGGGCTTCATAACAAATCAGCTCACTATCACTGCCAATATTAATTAAAAATTTCATCATCACTCCTTAATATTGCACCACGGCAGTTTCATCATCGATCAAGAGCGCAAGCTCAGATAGACCCACTAGCGTAAATGGTACAAGCAAATTATCACCATCTAGACTGTGGCGTTTGGCATTCTCAGCATCGGTGATGCCGCGCGCTAGAGCTGTGCTGACACAGACAGGCAGTGACAGATTGTGGCTTTGGGCAAGATTCACCCATTCAGTAGCAATGCTTGGCACATCGGCGGTTTGCCACATCAGGCGATTGGCAGTATATGCACCGTCACCATAGAAGAATACCGCGATATGCTCGCCCTTTGCTAAGCGGCTTTGGGCGTCTTGTAGTGCAAGCTTTGCCTTGTGGCTGTGCGGATTTGTGGTGATTAGGATTAGTGTTTTTGATGAAGTCATAAGATTTTATGATATAATGGGTTTTTTAAGATAAATTTGTCAGATTGGCTGTATTATAACGCAAATTTTGTTGTAAAATAAGGGCGTATTGATAAATCATCGGTTGATTTTGTGCTTTGGTGGTGCTTTATCGGCATTCACAGCACAGATGGCGGCGCAAAGATAAGGAATGGAATGCAACAATGAGTTCATTTGACTTTATACCCAATGAAGAGCAGCTAAATATTTTGGCATTGGCAAGTCCATTTGCCAGTCAAATTTACCAAAAGCACACCGCACAGGCGCAGGCTTTTTTGGGTGAGTTTGGTTTTGGCGTGCCGATTGATCGTGCTGGTTTTGATATGCTGGTGCGCCGCTTTGTTGGGCTTGGTACGACTTATTATCTGGATGCGATCAATGAAGCGATGGTGATGCAAGGCTTGCGTGATTTGCGCAAGTTTTTGATGCTTAAATGGATTTGGCAAGATGCGCTGTCGGTGATCAGACTTGAAGATTTGACCCGCGAGCTGTCGGATTTTGCTGATAGCTGTATCAGCTTTTCCAAAGATTTTGTTTATCATAAATTATCAATACGCTATGGTAATCCGATCATTCGCCGCAAGATGAAGACGCTCAAAGATGAGCTTGCCATCATTGCTATGGGTAAGCTTGGCGCAAGAGAGCTGAATTTATCGAGCGATATTGATTTGATTTTTGTGCATATTGACAATGGCGATACCGACGGCAAAAAGTGCATCGACAGCCATAAATTCATGCGTGATCTTGGGCGTGGGATAATTAAGCTTTTGGACGAAAACACCGAGCATGGCTTTGTGTTTCGTGTCGATATGCGTCTGCGTCCGTGGGGCGATGGTTCACCATTGGTGCTACATTTACAAGCGCTTGAGAAATATTTCAATCAGCATGGGCGCACTTGGGAGCGGTTTGCATGGCTAAAATCGCGTGTGGTCAATGACATCAGCGATGAGTTCGCCACACAATTACGCCAAATTACTAAAAACTTCGTTCATCGTTACTACATCGACTACAGTGCATTCAGCGCACTTCGCGAGATGAAAGCGATGATTATCAATCAGCAAACACAGCGTCAAGACCTTGATAATGTCAAGCTTGGCGTCGGGGGTATCCGTGATATTGAGTTCATTGTGCAGGCGTTTGCGCTGATTTATGGCGGTCATCATGTGCGTATCGCTGAGCATCCTGCCTGCCTTGAGTGCTTGGCGGTGCTGATTGAGCTTGGTTATATTGATAAAGAAGAAGGACGGCAGTTGGGCGCGGCGTATCGCTTTTTGCGCCGACTTGAGCACGCCATTCAAGCGCGCCACGATCATCAGACGCAGCGACTGCCGAGCGATGCCGATGAGTTGTTAGCAGTGGCACAGACCTTGGGCTTTGAGTCGGTGACATCGTTCCGCTCGGTGCTGGATGCGCATCGTCAAAATGTAAGCCGTCCGTTTGGGCGCATGGTCACTGATCGTCAATCGCCTAAGCAAGAGAGTTTAAACGCCAGTGAAATCACAAGCTCACTGCACGAAAGCCTTGGCGATGATGCGATGGCAAGTCTTGAGCGGTTTAAGCAGTCGCGTCTGGTAGCGACGCTCGATGATGTGTCCAAAGAGCGACTCAATCAAGCTTATCCGATCATTTTGCACGCGCTTTTGACCCATGCGCAGCTTGATGGCGTGGCGTCCGCGATGGCAGCATTGCCACGACTGATCAGTCTGCTTGAAGCGATTTGCCGCCGCTCGATTTATCTAGTGATGCTGACCGAAAACCCTGATGCCACCGTGCGACTCATTCCGATGCTTACGGCCAGTCCTTGGATTGCCAAAGAGCTGGCACATTATCCTGTACTACTTGATACTTTCTTACAAAAACGCTATCTGCATCTGCCGGATAAGAGTGAACTGACCGATATTTTACGCCAAAGCCTGCTTCGTGTTGAGCCTTTTGATGACGAAGGGTATTTGTCAGCCATTCGCCTATTTAAAAAGACTCAAGTACTGGCCGTAGCAACCGCTGATGTATTGGGGCTTCGCCATATCATGAAGGTGTCAGATAGCCTGACATTTATCGCTGAAGTGGTGCTTGAGTCGGCGTTGTATCGAGCCTTTGATGAGCTGACAGCCAAGCACGGCTTTCCGCTACTCCAAAATGGCGAGCGAGCAGGTGCGGACGATTGTGGCTTTGCCATCGTTGGCTATGGCAAGCTTGGTGGGCTTGAGATGAGTTATGCGTCTGATTTGGATTTGGTGTTTTTGCATCGCATCGATGAAAAGGGCGAAACCGATGGCGATAAGCCAATCAGTGGCATGAAATTTGCCGCACGACTGATCCAAAAGCTGATGACCTATCTGGCCACCCAGACTCGTGATGGTCGTGCTTATGAGATTGACACTCGCTTGCGTCCGTCGGGCAATGCTGGCGTGCCAGTGATTTCTACCCATGCCTTTGAGATGTATCAAAACGAAAAGGCTTGGGCGTGGGAGCATCAAGCTTTGGTGCGTGCTCGTGGCTTGATTGGTGATGCAAAAGTCTTGGCAGAGTTTGATCAGATTCGCAAACAGGTGCTTACCACTTTGCGCGATAAAGCACAAGTGCGACTTGATGTGATTGAGATGCGACAAAAAATGCAAACCCATCTTGGCACCAAGCAAAACAGTCGTGATGGCGATCATGAGCAGTTTCATCTCAAGCAAGATTTTGGCGGCTTGGTGGATATTGAATTTTTGGCACAGTATATGGTGCTTAGCCTGTCGCATGAGTATCCGACATTGGCGATTTGGCCGGACAATGTGCGTATTTTTGAAGAAGTGGGTAAGGCAGGCATTTGGGATGTGTATCGCTGCGAGCGACTGACCCAAGCTTACTTGGATTTGCGTAAAAAAACGCATGAACTTGCCTTATCCGAACAAAAAACCATCGTCAATGATGAAGAGTGGCATGAGCTTCGCCGTTTTGTGCGTGATGTGTGGCAAGATGTCTTGGGTGTTGCCGAAGAATCATCATAATGGCGTATTAATCCACCTATGGCGATTGGCAGGTTTTGGCGATAAACTGTATAAAAAAATCACTAAATTTGCCATCAAAAAAGCGTTACAAATTAATCTAACAGTGCTATAATCCATAACATTTAGATGGTTAGTAGGCTTGCGTACAAACTTTTGGTAAACTGACTGAACGCAAGCCTGCCAAGAAGTTCACAAAATAAGGAAACGACTATGAGCATGGCAACCCAACAAGGTAAACTATGGCTAGATGGTGCTTTGGTTGAACAACCAGAAGCAAAAGTTCATGTACTGACTCACAGCTTGCATTATGGCTTGGCGGTATTTGAAGGCGTTCGCGCTTATCAGACACCTGATGGTCGCACGGCGATTTTCCGCCTACAAGAGCATACTGAGCGTCTCTTAAATTCAGCCAAAATCTTTCAGCTAAACTGCACTTACAGCTTTGATGAGCTATGCCAAGCCCAAAAAGATGTCGTGCGTGAAAATGGTTTGGCATCAGCCTATATTCGCCCGCTGATTTGGGTTGGTTCTGAAAAACTGGGCATCGCCGCCAAAGATAACACCATCCATGCAGCTGTCGCGGCATGGCACTGGGGTGCGTATCTGGGCGAAGATGGTATCAAAAACGGTATCCGTGTCAAAACTTCAAGCTACACGCACCATCACCCGAATGTCACCATGTGTAAAGCTAAAGCGGCCAGCAACTATCCTGTGTCTATCCTAGCCAACCAAGAAGTGACACGCAATGGCTATGACGAAGCGATTTTGATGGATCCACAAGGCTATGTCTGCCAAGGTTCGGGCGAAAACCTATTCTTGGTAAAAAACGGTGAACTACACACGCCTGACTTGGCAGGTGGTGCACTTGACGGTATCACTCGTCGTACGATTATCCAGTTTGCCCAAGATTTAGGCATCAAGGTGGTTGAGCGTCGCATCACTCGTGATGAGTTCTATTTGGCAGATGAAATCTTTATGACTGGTACAGCGGCAGAAGTAACGCCAATCCGTGAATATGATGATCGCACCATTGGTAACGGCGGTCGTGGTCCAATCACCGAAAAACTACAAACGCTATATTTCGATGTGGTGCAAGGTCGTAATGAGCAGTACAAGCACTGGCTTAGCTTTGTGGATGAATAATCTGCAAAGTCATTTGGCTTGCAAGCGCTCAAATCCATGCGGGTTTGGGCGTTTTTTTATGGAAAATTTTGTTATAATGAAACAAAAAAGGAGTCAACAATGAGCGAAACTCAAGTATTTAATGAAGTATTATTGCCCAAGCCTGACTATCCTGAAGACTGGGAATGTTGTGGGAGTGAATGTGGGGATTTTTGTGTGTATGAGATTTATCAGCGAGATAAGCAGGCGTATGATGAGCAGCAGAGAAGGCTTGAGCAATTCAAAGCTATGCAAGGAGTGTAAATCAATAAGCTAGGCTGACTTGGTTGCCTGATTGGTGAATTAATTGTAAGTCAATGAAAAGAGGCTTTGTATGGAAAATAGGCATATCGCGCATATTCGTCATGATATACAGGGAAATTGGTATGTTCATGCTCTGCAGGATCATCTGACCAAAGTTGCTCAGTTGGCGGTCAGATTTGCAGGCAGTCGGGGTGCGTTGTTTGCTCATTATGCAGGGTTGTGGCATGATTTGGGCAAATTTCAGCAGGTTTTTCAAGAATACATCAAACAGGCGACAGGATTTGACAAAGAAAACGCTCATCTTGAAGATGTAGAAAGTAGCAAGCCTACCAAACGCCCCCATTCTACTGCAGGAGCAAAGTACGCCACCACCCATCTTGATCCGTTATTGGGACATCTATTGGCGTATTTGATTGCAGGTCATCATGCAGGGCTTGCAGATTGGCATGATAAGGGTAGCCTAAAGGATAGATTGCAACAGGCGGATGATGAGCTCTCTGCTGCTCTTGCTGGCGTAGCACAATCGCAAGGGGCAAGCGAGTTTTTGCAATTTGACGAAGGTGAACTGGTTGCTCAGCTTGAGCAGATTGTCGCTCATAGTGATGATGTATTGGGCGAACTGCATATTTGGATACGTTTTTGGTTTTCGTGCCTAGTGGATGCTGATTTTTTGGATACCGAAAGCTTTATGCATGGCTTTGATAATGCTGATGACGCCAAAAAAGCCGGTGTTCGACCAAGTTTTGAGACACTAAATGAGCTGCATCATCGCTACGAGAATTTTATGGCAGCCCTTGCCAACAATGCTAAGCCATCGGCATTAAACCAAGAGCGTCAAGCCATCTTGGAGCAATGCTTTAGTGCTGCTACTTTGGAGAAGTCGCTGTTTAGCCTGACTGTACCAACGGGGGGTGGCAAGACTTTGGCAAGTCTGGGTTTTGCACTCAAACACGCTCTGAAATTTAATAAAAAACGCATTATTTATGCCATTCCTTTTACCAGTATCATTGAGCAAAACGCCAGCGTATTTCGTCAAGTCTTGGGTGATGAAGCGGTGCTTGAACATCATAGCAATCTTGAAGTGGCACAAGGGCAAGAAACCGCCAAAAACCGACTGGCTAGCGAAAATTGGGATGCGCCTTTGATAGTTACGACCAATGTGCAGTTTTTTGAAAGTCTGTTTGCTACACGCACCAGTCGCTGTCGCAAAATTCATAATATTGCTGATAGTGTGGTGATTTTGGATGAGTCTCAGCAAATTCCCAGAGAGTTTCAAAAGCCAATCACAGATATGATGCGTGTTTTGGCAAGGGATTTTGGGGTGACATTTGTGCTGTGTACCGCCACCCAGCCAGAGCTTGGCAAGGAAGTGGATGCCTTTGGGCGAATGGATATGCAGGGGCTAGATGGTGTACATGAAATCATCCTTGATAAGACAGCCTTAGCAAAAAAGCTACAGCGTGTACAAATTCATCTGCCTAAGATAGACGCACCCAAGCAGACTTGGCAACAGGTCGCTCATGATATTGCCAATCATGACTGCGTACTGGCGGTGGTCAATACTCGCCGACACGCTCGTCTGTTGTTTGAAGCTTTGCCCGATGATGGTATTAAGCTGCATTTATCCGCCAATATGTGCGCCACCCATCGCACCCAAGTGGTTGCCCTGATACGCTATTATTTGCAAGTTTATCATCAAGGTAAGCTAGCCAAGCCTTTGTGGGTGGTAAGTACTCAGCTGATTGAAGCAGGCGTGGATGTGGATTTTCCTGTGGTGTATCGAGCGATGGCAGGCTTGGATAGTATCATTCAGACGGCAGGTCGGTGCAATCGAGAAGGTAAATTGCCTAAGCTGGGTGATGTGGTGGTATTTCGGGCAGAGCAGGGTGCTCCCACAGGCAGTCTAAAACAAGGACAAGATATTACCGAAGAGATGCTTACGGCAGGACTATTAGCAGACCCCTTGTCGCCACAGACATTTAGTGAGTATTTTCGCCGTTTTCGTGCCAAAGGCTCGGTAGATAAATACAAAATTACCGACGATTTGACAGCGCAAGTCTCAGAACAAAATCCTTTGGCAATCAAATTTCGCACCGCTTCAGAGAAGTTTCGTTTGATTGACAATCAAGGTGTGGCATTGGTTGTGCCGTTTGTGCCATTGGCTTGGCAGGATGGCACTCCAAAAATTGTAGAAGCCACGCAGTTGTCAGAATTTTTTGAGCGATATTTGGCAAATCAACCCATACAAACATGGCAATCAGTGCTTGATGGGTTGCGATACCAGCCCCAAGATGGCCAAAATGTGGATTGCGCTACTTATGCCCAAGATGGCTTTGAGTTTCAAAGTGGCGGCGTGCAGAGCTTGGCGTTGCCTGAGCCGTTTGAGACTTGGTTTAGTTATTTACAAAGCGACCCACTTAAGCACAAATGGGTCTATCGCAAATTGCAGCGCTACACCATTACTGTATATGAGCATGAATTGGCAAAATTGCCCAAAGGGGCGGTTTTTGAGCGAGCGGGCTTATTGGTGTTAGATACGGGATATTATGATGATAAGTTTGGATTGATGACAGATGATAGCGTCCTATCACCAAGTGAGTGTGTCTTATGATAAACGCCCCTAAATAGGGGCGTTTTGTCTTGTAGATTTAAGACATGGTATCATAGTTTCAACACACAACCACGCAAAGTGGTTGATTGGATAATTATCCAAGTTGCTTATTATATCAAATTTGTCAGCAGAGCACTTGACTTAAAAATCAAAATTATTTATTATGGTTTCATAGAATAGACAAAAGGAGAATACATGAGTTTTATCCTAGAAATCAGTGGTGATTTTGCGTGTTTTACACGACCTGAGCTCAAGGTGGAGCGGGTGAGTTATCCTGTCATTACCCCATCAGCAGCACGCAATATCTTGATGGCGATTTTGTGGCGTCCTGCCATTCGTTGGCGAGTGCTGAAGATTGAAATCCTAAAACCTATTCAATGGGTAAACATACGCCGCAACGAGCTAGGCACTAAGATGAGTGAGCGTAGTCAAGGGGTGTATATTGAAGACAATCGTCAACAGCGGGCGTCTATGCTACTCAAAGATGTCGCTTATCGTATCCATGCCGATTTTGAGTTGACTGATGAAGCGGGCGAAGCTGACAACCGCACCAAATTTGTGGAGATGTTTCG
The DNA here is from genome assembly GCF_024296965.1 of Moraxella sp. FZLJ2109. Taxonomy (NCBI): domain Bacteria; kingdom Pseudomonadati; phylum Pseudomonadota; class Gammaproteobacteria; order Moraxellales; family Moraxellaceae; genus Moraxella; species Moraxella sp. FZLJ2109. The sequence continues at coordinate 24,850 of NZ_CP101112.1, read as the reverse complement.
CCGCCGAGCCAGTCGGGGACAGTATTTTCATCAGCCGTATTTGGGCTGTCGTGAATTTGCCTGTGATTTTAGGCTGCTTGAGCGTGCCGATGACGGCTTGCCACGAGAAGCAATTACCCAAGATTTTGGCTTGATGCTTTATGATATGGATTATAGTAAGTCTGCACCACGAGACTCCAATCATGCCGAGCCGATGTTTTATCATTGTCGGGCGGTTGATGGGGTGATTGTCGTGCCAGCACGAGACAGCGGGGAGGTTTTGCGATGATTTTACACGCATTAACCCAATATTATCAGCGGATGGCAAGCTTAGGCGGGGATGTTGCCCCCGAAGGCTTTGAATACAAAGAATTGCCCTTTATCATCGTCATTGATGAGCAGGGTAAGTTTGTTCAACTTGAAGATACTCGAGAAATTCAGGGTAAAAAGAAGGTCGGACGCAAATTTTTAGTACCCAAGGGGCTTGGGCGTAGTGGTGCTAAGTCCTATGAAGTGAGCAATATCTTATGGGATCATTATGGCTATGTGCTAGGCGTAGCAAAGGAAGTAGATGGCGTTGCCAAAAAAGACCCAGAGCAAATTGCCAGCGAAGTCGCCAAAAATCAAACCTTGGCGGACAACCAACATCATAGCTTTATCAAAGCGGTAGATGAGCTACATCATGCCATCAGCGATGATGTGGGGGTGCTAGCGGTCAAGCGGTTTCTGGCAAATGCTGATGAAATCAACAAGGTTGTTCAGTCGGATAATTGGGCGGAGTGCTTTAAAATTAAAGGGTGCAATCTAAGTTTTCGCTTGGTAAGTGAAGTGCGTGATTTGGTTTGCCAATCAAAAAGTGTGCAAGCTTATTTATCGAGCCAAAAACAAGAAACTAGCACCGCAGGGCAGGCGGGTATTTGTTTGGCAACAGGACAAAAAACCACCATCGCCCGCTTGCACAATGCCATCAAGGGAGTGAATGCCAAACCTTCGCCATTTACTTCGGTGAATTTGTCAGCGTTCGAGTCCTACGGCAAACAGCAGGGATATATTTTTCCTGTGGGTGAGCAGGCGATGTTTGAATACACCACAGCGTTAAATATGCTATTAGATAGCGATAATCGCTTTCGTGTTGGGGATGTGACAGCGGTATGCTGGGCTCAAAAACCAACGCCGCTTGAGACCAAAGTATCTATTTTGATAAACGGTATCAAAGACAATCCCAATGCTCATATTGATGAAGTCAAGGGGCTTTATAATAGCTTATACAAGGGCGTGTATAAAGAACCAAATGCTAAAGACAAATTTTATGTGCTTGGACTATCGCCCAACTCTGCTCGTATCGTGGTGCGGTTTTGGCATGAAACGACAGTGGCGGCATTGTCCGAAAACATTGCCACATGGTATGACGATTTACAGATGGTGCGTGGCGAAAACTCACCCTATCCGCCTTTTATGCCATTGCCACGCTTGTTGGGCAATTTGGTGCTAGATGGCAAATTGGAAAATCTCCCCCCTGATTTGATTGCAAGCGTGACCCAAAGCGTATTGAATAACCGCCCTTTGTCGGTAGGACTGCTCCAGCTGGCATTGCGTCGCAACAAAGCAGAGCAAAAAATCACGCATGGGCGAGCGTGTCTGATTAAAGCTTATTTAAATCGTGCTGTCCGTTGTGGCAGTTTATCACACATCAAGGAGCTTGATATGAGTTTGGATAAATCTCGTGAAGATATTGGCTATCTATTGGGCAGGCTATTTGCTGTGCTTGAAAAAATCCAAGAAGAAGCCAATCCTAACCTAAACGCCACCATCGGCGAGCGGTATTTTGGTTCGGCAAGTAGTACACCGATTTCGGTATTTGGCACATTGATACGCTTATCAAAACATCATTTGGCAAAGATTAGCAATATCGGTAGACGAGTAAATTTAGAAAAATTGCAACAAGAAATCATTGCCAAGATTAACCAATTTCCAAGCCATTTGAATATCAACCAACAAGGGCTGTTTTCTATTGGCTATTATCATCAAAAACAAGATTTTTATGTCAAATCTACTGACGCTGACAAGGAGTAATTCAGATGACTATCGAAAAACGCTACGATTTTGTATTTTTGTTTGATGTGCAAGACGGCAACCCAAATGGTGACCCTGATGCAGGCAACTTGCCACGCATTGACCCAGAAACAGGCATGGGGCTGGTGACCGATGTCTGCCTAAAACGCAAGGTGCGTAATTTTGTGCAGATGACCCAAGATGCCCAAACGCATGATATTTTTATCCGTGAAAAGGGGATTTTGAACCAACTGATTGACGAAGCACACGAGCAAGAAAGTGTCAAAGCCAAAGAAAAAGGCGACAAAACCGAAGCAGCACGCCAATATATGTGCCAACGCTACTATGATATTCGCACCTTTGGGGCGGTGATGACTACAGGTAAAAATGCAGGTCAAGTGCGTGGCCCTGTTCAGCTGACCTTTTCACGCTCTATTGACCCGATTATCACGCTTGAGCATAGCATCACTCGTATGGCAGTAACCAACGAAAAAGACGCCAGCGAAACAGGCGATAATCGCACAATGGGGCGTAAGTTTACTGTACCTTATGGATTGTATCGTTGTCATGGCTTTGTGTCGGCTCATTTTGCTAAGCAAACAGGCTTTGGCGATGATGATTTGGCACTATTGTGGCAGGCACTTATCAATATGTTTGACCATGACCATTCGGCAGCTCGTGGACAGATGACGGCTCGTGGGTTGTATGTGTTTGAGCATAGCAATAGTTTGGGCGATGCTCCTGCCGATAGTCTATTTAGGCGCATTGCGGTTGCCAAAAAAGCAGGCGTGGATACCGTGCGTAGCTTTGATGACTATGTGGTAACGGTTGATGATAGCAATCTAGGGGCGACAACTTTACACCGCCACTTGGGTTAATTGTGCTTGATTGATGGTTTTGACTTATGGTTGATATGCCAATTAATCTAGCAACACCACAAAGCAGAGAGCAAAGACCTATTTTGCTCTCTGCTTTGCAACACTATGCTTTTTGCCCACGCCAATGTGCGTTAATTCACAATGAACAAGCATGGGCAGAAAACTATCTGACTGCACAAGGTCAAGCCTTGCATAGGCGGGTGGATAGCGGTGAGCCCGAAACTCGCCAAGGTGTGCGTTTTGAGCGTAGCGTGCACGTATCTGCCGACAAATTGGGGCTAAGCGGTGTTATTGATATGGTGGAATGTGAATTATCCACAGGGCGACTGTATCCTGTGGAATATAAGCGTGGCAAGCCAAAACCCGAGTCGTTTGATGAAATTCAGCTATGTGCCCAAGCGTTGTGCCTAGAAGAAATGACAGGGCAAACCATCAGCGAAGGGGCGTTGTGGTATATGCAAACTCGCCATCGTGTACCAGTGGTGTTTACCGATACGCTAAGAGAACAAACACTCACTGTGATTCATCAAGTCAAGGAGCTGTTGGCAAATGGACAAACGCCATTGCCTAATTATGACAAACGCTGTAAGGCGTGCTCGCTCATAGAGCTATGTCAACCAAAGCTGTTGGAGAAGGATAGGTCGGTGGGGTATGTGGCGGGGTTGTTTGATGATAAGTAAATTTCACTATGGGGATATAAGAAAATGTTTTTAAGAACTATGAAAATAGTGGGGTATAGAGGTTTTCAGCAAGAACAAAAAATTAGTTTTGCTACTCCAAAACAAGATGGTATTGAAGGTAGTGGGCTTACGATTATTACTGGCTCTAACAATTCTGGAAAATCTTCAATTATTGAATGTTTGAGAGCGAGAGAAGGGTATAACCCACCCAGCTTTCCAAATGGAGTCAGAAATAATTTGATTGACAAAGTTGAGATTGAGTATCTATTTGATGAACGCCAGGAAATTTTGATGTCGGTGCACAAAGGTTCTAGCGAGACAAAATTTGAGGGAGAAAAGTACGAGAAGAAGATTTTTGTTGTTCCATCTAGGAGGGCTTTTGAACCATATTTTCACAAATCCGAAGTAAATAGAGAAACCTATATCCTAAATACTGCATTTCAAGCTAAAAGAAGCTCATTATTAGATCAGTTTTCATATAGATTGTTTTCAATAGAAAAAGATGATGGGACAAAAAAGGAATTTGATGATATTTTGGAGAAAGTCTTAGGTTTTAGACCCGAGTGGGCTATTGATCAAAATGAAATGGGGCAGTATTTTTTAAAATTCACATCTGGTCGGAATAGTTATTCTAGTAATGGAATGGGGGAGGGTATTGTCAGTATTTTTGTCATTGTTGATGCCCTGTATGACTCACAACAAGGTGACATTATTGTCATAGATGAACCTGAACTATCTTTACATCCATCACTGCAAAAGAGGTTGAGTAAACTTTTTGTTGAGTATGCAAGAGATAGACAGATTGTCATATCAACGCATTCTCCTTATTTTGTTGATATTAATGCCTTATCTATGGGAGCGGCTTTGGCAAGAGTTATCTCTAGTGATGAGGGGACAAAAATTTATCAGCTATCTTCAACTTCAACAGCTTTAATTCCAAAACTGGCAGAGGGTAATTTGTATAATCCACATACATGGGGATTGGATGCTCGTGAATTCTTTTTTCAAGAGGATGGAATCATTCTTGTAGAGGGGCAAGAAGATGTAATCTTATATCCTAAAATTGCTGAGCAGTTAAATAAAAAATTGCAAGGAAGTTTTTTTGGATGGGGAGTGGGTGGTGCTGGAAATATTCAATATTTATGCAAAATTGCAAAAGATTTAGGGTTTGATAAAGTAGCTGCCATTTTAGATGGAGATAAGAGAGAAAATTTTGAGAGTTTGAAAGAACAGTTTCCCAAGTATGGTTTTGAAATTATTCCTGCTGATGATATTAGAACAAAACCCGCACGCGATGCGGTTGCTGAAAAACAAGGTTTATTAAATAAGGACAAAGTCCTTCAAGAACATTATCGTGATGATATGAGTAAAATATTTGATAGCTTAAATGAATATTTTGAAAAGTGATAGTAAATATAGGTGTTATTATAAAAACTTTTCAAGTAGGTGTAATCCGACAAAATTTTTAAATCGGGCGACTGGCTAATCGGTGGGTTTACACCCGTCCTACATCTGACATATTTTTCAGACGGCCTTTAAGGTGAGGTCAAAACCAAGGGAGTTTTTTAACCATGCGTAAACTTCAAAACACGCTCTACATCACCACGCAGGGTAGTTATCTGCATAAGGAGCGGGAAACGCTGGTGGTGGAACAGGCGCGCAAAAAAGTGGCGCAATTGCCAGTGCATTCCATCGGGCATATTTTCTGTTTCGGCAATGCGCTGGTGTCGCCGTTTTTGATGGGATTTTGTGGTGAAAATAATGTGAATTTGGCATTTTTTACCGAAAACGGACGTTTTTTGGGGCGATTACAAGGGCGACAAAATGGCAATGTATTATTAAGGCGAGCTCAATACCGATTGAGTGAACAAAACCCCGTGCCGATTGCACGGCATATTATCGCTGCCAAAATCCAAGCATCCAAACGAGTGCTACAACGCAGGCAAAGAAACCATGGTGAGATTGCTGATATTGGTCAAGCGATTCAATGTTTGAATAATGGTTTATTAAGATTACAAAACGCCCAAAGTCTTGATGAAATTCGGGGTATCGAAGGTGAAGCAGCGGCAAATTATTTTGCAGTATTTCGCCATTTGATTAGTGCGGATGCAGGGTTTGTATTTCATGGGCGTAATCGCAGGCCGCCAAAAGATGAAATAAATGCCTTATTATCATTGCTTTATAGTATTGTCGGTAAAGAGATTGGCGGGGCATTGCAAGGGGTTGGGCTTGATCCGCAAGTGGGATTTTTGCACGCCGATAGACCAGGGCGGGATAGTTTGGCGCAGGATATTTTGGAAGAGTTTCGTGCGTGGTGGGTGGATAGATTGGTGCTGACTTTGGTTAATCGTGGACAGCTGAAGCTTGATGATTTTACTACCGAAGCTGGCGGTGCGGTCAATCTTAAGCCAGATGCTAGAAAGTTGGTATTTCAAGCCTTGCAAGCCAAAAAACAAGAAAAAATCATTCATCCCTATCTAAAAGAAGAAGTGGAAATCGGCTTATTGCCCCATATTCAAGCCATGCTACTGGCAAGGCATTTGCGGGGTGATTTGGTGCATTACCCACCATTTTTGATGAGATAATCTTATGATGATGTTAATTACTTATGATATATCGCTAGACGATAAAGCGGGAACGAAACGACTTCGCCAAATCGCTAAGCATTGTCTAGATTATGGTGTGAGAGCACAGTATTCAGTATTTGAATGTGATGTAACGCCTGATCAGTGGGTGGTTCTAAAGGATAAATTGCTAAAAACTTATGACCCAAAGGTGGATAGTTTGCGTTTTTATCATCTAGGAAGTAAATGGCGACGCAAGGTGGAGCATCATGGAGCAAAGCCTGCGGTGGATGTCTTTCAAGATGTGCTGATTGTCTAATCGCTAACGGGCGGTTATCATGGATTTGCTAAGGGGTTAGCGATGAGCTAAGCCTTTGAATTATTTAACAATTGAAAACAAAAATAAAATCATCTACAATAAGGATGTTTTTGGGGCTTGGCTTTAGCGATTTTGTTATCGTCCAGCCTTGAAAATACTGTCATTGCAATGATGGCAGTCGCTCCCCATGCGGGAGCGTGTGTTGAAACATCTTTGATAGTGACTGTCTGACCGTGTTTTTAGATGTCGCTCCCCATGCGGGAGCGTGTGTTGAAACCAACACATCAAAAGCCCCCAGGCGGGCGAGGCGAGGTCGCTCCCCATGCGGGAGCGTGTGTTGAAACCATTTTAACCGCCTGAATTGGCGGTTTTTTCATGCGTCGCTCCCCATGCGGGAGCGTGTGTTGAAACGATGACGGCAAAATCGGTATCACTAAGCTCAATCGTCGCTCCCCATGCGGGAGCGTGTGTTGAAACTTTTGCTACATTGCTAGATAACCCTCCAGCGGGAGGTCGCTCCCCATGCGGGAGCGTGTGTTGAAACAAAATGGTACAATCACTAATGCTAAGATTGCCAAGTCGCTCCCCATGCGGGAGCGTGTGTTGAAACGCAAGATTTTTAGCACTCATGCGCATACAAGTCGGGTCGCTCCCCATGCGGGAGCGTGTGTTGAAACAGCCCAAATTTTTCGGCAAGCTGGGTTTGGGTCAAGTCGCTCCCCATGCGGGAGCGTGTGTTGAAACTTGAGCGTAAATTATCACAAGCACTTTTTAGGTCGTCGCTCCCCATGCGGGAGCGTGTGTTGAAACTATGCACCCTAAGTAATCATAAATCAGGAGCTGATGTCGCTCCCCATGCGGGAGCGTGTGTTGAAACGCCCTATCCGACCGCCACCAAATCCCCCTGCAATGTCGCTCCCCATGCGGGAGCGTGTGTTGAAACTCGCAATAGTGCCAATGCATTTTTCTCTAAAACGTCGCTCCCCATGCGGGAGCGTGTGTTGAAACCGCTTGTGGCGCATCAAGTGTCTGCATTACATTCGTCGCTCCCCATGCGGGAGCGTGTGTTGAAACTTGTCTTGCAAAACTATCGCACGAACAACAACAAGTCGCTCCCCATGCGGGAGCGTGTGTTGAAACAAAAATCGAATTTGTCACATCAAAGAGTGCGACGTCGCTCCCCATGCGGGAGCGTGTGTTGAAACTATGCAAAACATTATCTTTGATGAAAAGCTTTACGTCGCTCCCCATGCGGGAGCGTGTGTTGAAACAAAGCCACCAAACTCGCCTTTGCCATCTGTAAAGTCGTCGCTCCCCATGCGGGAGCGTGTGTTGAAACATCTGTTGCATTCACGATGTCATCATCAGATTGTGTCGCTCCCCATGCGGGAGCGTGTGTTGAAACGATGGCGTCAATCGTCCAAAGCCGACTTGTATGCGTCGCTCCCCATGCGGGAGCGTGTGTTGAAACACCAATAAAAACAGTCTGCGATGGCTGACCCATGAGTCGCTCCCCATGCGGGAGCGTGTGTTGAAACGTATGTTTGTTACGCTTTTTGCCGTTAAAGATGGCGTCGCTCCCCATGCGGGAGCGTGTGTTGAAACTTGGTGATTTTGGCTGCTGTTGGATCATTATTCTTTGGCTTTGCATTATTTTCACCAACACGCACTTATTTTACAAACTGGGCTGGTCAAGTTCTGAATTATGGTTTTATTTCTTGTTCGTTATCGTAGTCATCAATCTTGGTGTTGAAGTTGTTGATGCTCAACTAGACAACATTGGTTCAGTAATGAAGGAAATTGCTAAAGCTGCTGGCATTGGTGCTGGTGCAGGTGCTGTAACAGGTGTTGGCGGTATTGCTAGTGGCGCAGCTACCAACCCAATAGATGCATGCATTTCGCTTATCTCGTTGCTTCAATTGGCAGCTATATTCCTTGTGTTTGTAGTCGTGATTTTCCAAATTCCTAGTCTGACTTCTCAATTATTTGGCGGCTTAGCAGTTGGTGGTTTTGGTCAGGTTGCACGAGCGGCAGCGGCAGCTAAAACAGGCGGTTTGGCAGCTGCCGCTGGTGCAAGCAAGGCTGGAAAGGCTGTAGTTTCTAAGATTCGTGGTAATAGCGTGGCAGAAAACAAAGGTAAATAGATTAAACAAACTGTTTAAAAACCAATGGTGAAAAAAACCATGTCAATATCAAAATGGTTTTAATGACACGATTCTTAACCTTTGCAGTAAGAATAGCCAATAAAATCCAGTAAATAATAAAGACTGAATAAACAAAAAAAGTTGGTGTGATGGCTTTATATATTGCATTAGCCATCATTCCTAGGGCTAATAAAAGAAATAGAATGCCAAAAACCGCATAAGTACCAAAGTAGGTTTTGGCAGCGGTGGTTAAATAATCATCTTTTTCTTTGTTGGCCATAGCTCAATCCTTTATATGGTGGGGCTTAAAGATAGAAATTGGATAGTCATATTTTTGCATTTTTAAGCTAAAAATGTAAAAAGCTTGATTTTTAAATAAACAAAAAAAGCGTCCGAATTCGGACACTTAGGTAAAAGGGTTAAAGATGCGTAAGCCGTCAATGTTTTGGAAGTCTTTAGTGTTGCGTGTGACCAGTATTAAGTCATGCGCTAATGCTGTGGCGGCGATGAGTGAATCAAACGATGGTCTAGGATTGGGAATATGTAATGCAGCACAGCGTAAAGCAACTTTTTTGTTCACTGGCAAGGTTCTACTGGTGAAATTAAAACGCACGACATCAAGCCAAGATTGCAAAGCATCGGCTTTTACAAAGTCATTATTATGTGCTGCCAATAATACGCCTTTTTGCAATTCAAAAAGCGTGATGGTGCTGATGTACTGTGAATCAGTTTCAGCGACTTTAAACCAATCAGCAACCCCTTTATTGACCTTGCCATTGCTGATTTTACGGATTTCAGAAACGATGTTGGTATCAAGTAAATACATGAAAATTATTCGTCATCACAAATTATATCAGCAAGTTTTGGGTCAAAACTCATACCTAGGTCGTACAGCGTCTTTGGTAATTCAAAAGGCCTGTGTTCCATTTCATCGTCATAGTATGAAAAGTCAGCCAAAAAGTCATATTCATCTAAAAAACCAAGCTTTTGAGCGTCAAAATCCTGCTCAAGTCTGTTTAGATAGTAATCATATGACCGCTTTTCAGGCGTTTGCTCTAGCTGGATTCTTGGCTCGTTTACTTGATAGGAAATTGGATAACTTTTGTCAATCTGCCTATATGCCAAAAAAGCAGATACAGGATACAGATTGGCTGGTTGGATGGGTACGCCCAAAAAATTCATGTAGTTTGGCATAAACACCCCCTTATTCGGTGGTTAGAGTTAGCAACTACATTATAGCATAAATTTTTATAGCATATATTCAGATTTTTAACAAAAAACCCAATCGGGCATTAACAGTGTCCGAATTCGGACAGTAAGGAAGTGAAAATGAAACAAACTCTTTTACTCGCTGTCTTGGCATCTACCGTATTGGCTGGCTGTGCTAGTCAGCACAAGCTGACACAGCCTAGCGGTCGCTGGCAAGCGGTCAATCAGCTGGCTTTGTACCAGCCAATGCAGAACGCTTCTACAAGGGCGTGATGCAACAAGCAGTCACTGAAGCTACTAGCGAGGTTGCTGCATCAGCTGAACAGACTGAACCAACCGCTGACTAAGTGTCGCTCCCCATGCGGGAGCGTGTGTTGAAATGCTACGATTATCAAGTTGAAGGTTGCCAAAAAAATCAGCCCATCAAGGCTGATTTTATAAACTTTATTGACATTTAAACTTAATATTGTATTCATAATCATCATCACGGCTCAAATCAGGTGTTGCCTTGCCCAATACTGAACCGATGATGCCAACACCTTGTTCAAGGATGCGACCGGTTTTTTCATCAAGCACACCATTATAAGTGGTTTTGTCTTCGATGATGATGGGTGTTTTAAGTCCGCATTGTTTTTTGGCGGTGGCCAGTGCCAACTCTTGAGCTTTAAGTTTGGTCGCGCCAAGTCCTGTGGTCTCATGGCTGGCATCAGCGCGAGTGATAACAGGGGTAGTCGTGCCACTCGTTGCGCAGGCGCTCAATAACAGGGCTGCACTGATAGCGCCAAATAGGGCGAATCGTTTCATGATAACTCCTTTTTTTAGGGGTGTCAAAATTGACCAATGTCTATGTTAGCATACCGTATGGCGTGCTACAAAGAATTTTATGGGTGTGTGCTGTGTGGGTTTTGTGAAGAATTGCTGTGAATTTTTCTACTGTGTTGCTGGCATGATGGTCAGTCATGCATAGATGTTGAATGCGTAAAAATTGTGCTATAATGGCTTGAATTTTTATCCAGTTTTTGTATGAAACAAGAAATTTTGCTGATCGATGCGCCAAACGGCAAGCTTGAGATTGATGCAATTTGGCAAGCAGGCGAACGTGGTGCAGCTGATGGCTTGGCAATCATTTGTCATCCCAATCCGATGGCGGGTGGTACGATGAATAATAAAGTTGTCAGCACCATGTATCGCTTTTGTCGTGATTGTGGCATGGATGTATTACGGTTTAATTTTCGTGGCGTGGGGCAATCGACTGGTGTAGCAGGCAATGGCATTGGCGAGCTGACCGATGCACTGACGGTGCTTCGTTTTGCCTTGACCAAAACCAAGGCTCGTAAGCTGTGGCTTGGCGGATTTTCATTTGGTGGTTTTGTGGCGTGCCAAGTGGCTGATGCGATTGCCAAGCAAGAGGAATTTAGTAAAATAAATCTACATAATCTTGCCTTGATTGCGCCATCTGTAGTTAGGAATGATACCAGTGTACTGACCTTGCCAACTGAGCGTACATTTTTGGTCTATGGCGCTCATGATGAATTGATACCGCCATCAGCATTGGCAGAATTTGCGCAGGCGCATCAGATGCCGAGCCAAGTGATTGATACGGGGCATTTTTTTTCATGCTAAACTGGTAGAATTGCGGCAAGCATTGGAACAATTGACCATTAAATAAAGATAGATTAATTAAGGAAAATTTATGAGTTTACAGACGCCACTTGAGCGTTATAAGGCGGCACTGGCAACAGGCGAGTTTAGCGAAGATGCGATTCAATTGGCTGCCGTGACTTATATGGATAATCTGCACCATGAGATTTTGGCGGCTAATGGCGAACAAAAATCAGGCTGGTTTGCAAGCTTATTTAAGTCAAAACCACAGACGCCAAAGGGTCTGTATATGTGGGGCGGTGTCGGCCGTGGTAAGACTTGGATGATGGATATGTTCTACGACAGCTTGCCGATTGAGCGTAAGATGCGGATGCATTTTCATCATTTTATGCAGCGAGTTCAGCGTGAGCTGGTGGCACTGCAAGGGCAGTCCGACCCGCTACAAAAGGTCGCTGATATTATTCATCGTGAAGCGGTGGTGATTTGTTTTGATGAATTTTTTGTGTCTAATGTCTCAGATGCGATGATTTTGGGTGATTTGTTCACCATGCTATTTGACCGTGGGATTACGCTTGTTGCCACATCAAATATTGAGCCATCAGGGTTGTATAAAAATGGCATTCACCGTGACAGATTTTTGCCAGCCATCGCCCAAGTCGAAAAAAATACCACTGTAATGAACATCGATGCTGGTATTGATTATCGCCTAAGATTATTAAAACAAGCTAAACTATATTCATACCCATTAACTAGCGAGACGGATGGCTGGCTGTCTGAACGATTTGATGTGTTGGCAGGTGGGCAATGTGTCATCACGACACCGATTGTCGTTGCCAATCGTGAGATTGAGATTATCAAGCGGACTGAGACGATGTTGCTAGTTGATTTTCGTGCACTATGTATGCAGCCGCGTTCTGCTGCTGACTTTATTGAGATCGCCAATCAGTTCAATACAGTAATGGTGGATAATGTACCATTTCTAAATGATACCTTGATGGATCCGACACGCAGGTTTATCTATTTGGTCGATGAATTTTATGATCGCCGTGTCAAATTACTGGTGCGCGCTGAGCAGTCTATTCTTGAGCTGTATCAAGGGCAAAAACTAGCGTTTGAGATTGAGCGCACGCGTTCGCGCTTACTTGAGATGCAGTCAGAAGATTATTTGGCAGCTGAGCATCGCTTGGATTGATGGTGGAAAAATATAAGGGATAAGATGACAAAAGTTCATAATGATATTTTAGATATTATGCATAAAAGACGCAGTATCGGTAAGCTTGTCCTACCGATGCCAAGCCAAGATGAGCTGGATGCTGTGCTGTACGCTGCGATGGTCGCGCCTGATCATAAGCAGCTTAAGCCGTGGCAATTTTGGGTATTATCAGGCGATGCTCTGGTGCGGTTTGGTCAAGTTCTTTTGCGAGCTGCGCAAGATGAAGCGACCGCCAAAGGCGAGATCTTAGATGATGCCACGGTGAAAAAAACCTTAAATATGCCACTGCGTGCACCGATGATTATTCTCATCGCGACCAATTATAAAGTGCATGAGAAAGTGCCTGAATTTGAGCAATTATTGAGCGCAGGCGCAGCGGCACAAAATATGCTGTTGGCTTTAGAGTCATTGGGTTATCACAGCGTGTGGCGTTCGGGTCCATTGTGCAATAGTGACGCGGTCAAATCGTATTTCAATATCAGTGCTGATAATACCATCTGCGGCTTGATTTATACAGGCTCAAGCGACATTCAGATGCCTGAGCGTGATACGGTAGCGCTCGATGAGTTTGTGACTTATTTGTCCTAACTTGTCACAAATGCATTTTCTATCGTACAAATATGCTATACTGACCCAAACTGCTAATTTCTGGCAAGCTGATTGAGCAAGCCGATAACAAGGTACTCGGTGATGAAACTGAAAAAACCAAGCGTCCAAAATCCAAAAGTGCAAAAAATCGTCGATGCGGCTGCAACTGGCATTGATGAAGCTGTGACCGCGCTTAAAGAATCAAGCTTAACACAAGCACCGATTTTAAATAGCATTGCTGAGCTGACTGGACTAAAAAAGAAAAAATCAGCGCAATTGACTGAGTCCTTGCAAGAAGCTTGTGAAGAACACGGCGATGCCAGGACGCTGAAATTTGCATTCTTGGGTGGCGGTAGTTTTGGCACTGCGATGGCAAATCTAGCCGCCAAAAATGGCTGTAATGCGACACTGTGGGTGCGTGATAAACGCACAGTCAAGGCGTTAAACAAGACACGAATTAATAAGAAATACTTACCAACGCACAAGCTGGATCCGCGCCTAAAATTCAGCCATGATCTTGAGCAAGCCATCACGGGAGTGGATGTGATTTTTGTTGCCGTGCCAAGTTCAGCATTTCGTGAGATTTTGACGCAGATCAAGCCTTTTATCACCCATCAAGCGGTGGTGTCATTGACCAAAGGTATGGAAAAAGAGACCTATGCTTTGATGAGTGACATCATCCAAGAAGTACTGCCTGAAGTGAATTTTGGTGTGATGAGTGGTCCAAACTTAGCAGTTGAGATCATGGATAATATGCCATCGGCGACCGTGATCGCATCAAGCTCGGAGCTGCTGAGAAAAGCGGTGCAGCAAGCTTTGCACAGTGCGTTTTTCCGTGTCTTTGCCAGTGATGATGTCAAAGGCGTGGAGCTTGGCGGTGCGCTGAAGAATATCTATGCCATCGCAATGGGTATGGCGGCAGCTTATGAAGTGGGTGAGAACACCAAGGCAATGCTTTTGACGCGTGCGTTGGCTGAGATGAGCCGTTTTGGGGTTGCGGTTGGTGCTGATCCTTTGACTTTCTTAGGCTTGTCAGGCGTTGGAGATTTGTATGCGACCTGTAGCTCGACTTTGAGCCGAAATTATCGTGTCGGCTATATGCTTGGACAGGGTATCAGTCTTGATGCTGCTGTGAAAAAACTTGGGCAAACTGCCGAAGGGGTCAATACCATAGCGCAGGTGCATACGCGCGCGCATGAGCTGGGTGTGTATATGCCGATCACGCACGCCTTGCACGCGGTATTGTACGAAGATAAGGCTGCGCTTGGTGTTGCATTGAACCTAATGGAAACAGGTTTTCGCAGTGATGTGGAGTTTGTACTGCCACATGATGAGAGCAACGCACGACTAAGCCAAGAGTTTACCGAAGTGCTAAAAAGTAGCGCTGATGCCATACCAAAAGCTGGTGATACTGATGGTGCAGATCAAGTACCGCAGACGACGAAGGAATAATAGATGAAACTGATTTTTGTGCGTCATGGGCAAGCGGGACCGTATTGTGCTGATGATGCAGGGCGTGTCTTGACTCAGTTTGGTCAGGCGCAAGCTGATGAGACGGCGCGTTATATCACCGATCATCATAAGGTGGATTTGATCATCGCCAGTCCATATGTGCGCGCTGATCAGACGGCAAAAATTTTATTAGATAAACTTAATCAAGCAGGTCAGACGCCACAATTTTTAACACTGGATAACATCACGCCTGATGATGATCCTGTGGTAGGTGTTGATGGTATTGACACGCTGATTCGTCAGCAGTTCGGTGATGATGCTGAGCCTTGTGTGGCGATTGTCTGCCATATGCCGATCGTTGCTTATATAGTGGCGCATTTGGATGGTTTACTGCCGTCAAGTTTTGAGCTTGCTGAGTGTCGCGTACTGCAAACAGCAGTTATCGCCGAAGGGCTTGGGCATACCTGTGATCGCTTTGTACCGAAGCAGCCTTAAGCAGTTCTAAATAAATATAAAACTGCAAATTTTGCTTGCAAAAGCAAATCGACATCAGTATAATACTGACTTGGCTTCATCGGTAGCTTCGCAACTGTGTACTATGAACCCCGCCAGGACCGGAAGGTAGCAACGGTAGTAGATACAAAGTGTGCCGAAGATGTGCTGATGAAGTCATTTTTATGCCTAAAATTTATCTGTAAAATTTTGTAATTATAATTTAAAATATTGTAACACTGGCGTACAATAGCCACAATGATGATTCTGTTAAGGTGCTTGCTATGACCACGATCGATCCAAAACTTGCCCAAAAACAAGCCGCTGCCAAAGCAGCACTCAGCTACATTGACGATGGCATGGTGCTTGGTGTGGGGACAGGCAGCACGGTTAATTGCTTGATTGAGCTATTGCCGCAAGTTAAGCTTAAAGGCGCGGTCGCAAGCTCACAAGTCACCGAAGATAAGCTGCGTGCGCTTGGCATTGAGATTTTTGATCTAAATAGTATTGGCGAGCTGGATCTGTATATTGATGGTGCTGATGAGATCGATGGCGCGGGCAATATGATTAAAGGTGGTGGCGGTGCTTTGACGCGCGAGAAGATTGTCGCTGCAGCATCACGCCGATTTGTTTGTATGGTCGATGATTCTAAGACGGTCGAAGTATTGGGCAAATTCCCTGTTGCCATCGAAGTGCTGCCACAGGCGCGTTCTTATGTGGCGCGTGAGCTTGTCAAGCTTGGGGGTGAACCTGTATATCGCGAAGGCTTTGTCACCGATTACGGTAATTTGATTCTGGACACTTATGATTTGGATGTGTCGAATCCTGCCAAGCTTGAAGCAGAGCTAAATAATATCGTCGGTGTAGTGTGTAATGGTATCTTTGCTGCACAGTCGGCAAGTGTGATGCTAAAGGCAAGTGAGCAGGGCGTAGAAACCAAGAATTTTTAATAAATCATTAAATATTTTAAATAAAAAAAGCAGGTGATTGTGCCTGCTTTTTTGTTGTGCGAAGATTTATCAGCGGTTCAAATCCTGAGCGGTACGCGGAATGTAGTAAATATAAAAACTGATAAAAACCGTCACCAAACCAATGAACATCACATACAAAAGCGGCGTGTAGGCGGTATAAAGTAGAAATTGCCCAGTGACAAAAGGCAGCAAAGCGATGATACAAGCATAAGCCATCGTCAGGGTGATCGCCACACCGCGTAGGCGATGCTTGGTGGGAAATAGTCGTGTCATCACTGCAGGCACAGCACCGATTAAGCCTGTAGCAAAGCCAAGTAGGGCGAAAAATACCAGCACCAGACCGCCGCCATTTTGCACATGATAAATAAAACCTGCGCTAAAAATCAGCAACAAAATCCCCGCCATCATCAGCACACGCCCAGCATTATTCAGATCCGCCATCGCGCCATAAAAAATACAGCCAAGCAGCATGAATAATAGCCCAACATAACCGCCAAACCGCGCCGCACTTGCTGAACTGATAAAGCTGATCTCATACATCGGCAAGAACAGTACAGGGATTAGGATCAATAACGCCGCGGCGATCAGTGATAAGATGATGGCAGCGATGAGATTGGGTGGTGGTAGACATTTGTGCAGGGATTGGCTGTCAGCAAGGTGAATTTGGCTGATCAGTTGTCCATTTTGCTGTGCATCGACAGAGTTTTTTGATAAAAATACGGGCGTCTCTGACAGCTTAGATAATAGCCACAAGCCTATGATGGATAAAGCTGCCGAGATCGCATGGGGAATGCGCCATGCATAGCTGATAAGCTCATATAAGCTAAATGAGTTATTAATAATATTTAATAAAATTCCCAAAATCATCAGACCGCCGACGACACTTGCTAGGATCAATCCTGAGCCCATGCCGATGCGCTTGGTGGGTAGGGTCTCGGCGATGATGACAAATGCAATGGGCAAAATCGCACCGCAGCCGATACCTTGAATGAATCTGAGCACGCCTAGAATAACAGCAGGTAAATGACCGAAATGCTGCGATGTCGGTAAGCACAGCAAACCAATGGTGGTGATGCTGACGATGGCACTGCTGTAGATTAATGAGGATTTTCGCCCAAGGCGATCGCCCAACCAGCCGAATAATACACCACCAATTGGCAACCCAATCGCAAGTGCGCTACACATGATTAGCGTGTACCAATTTGACAGCCAAGTCATCAGATGACGCTCATCAAAAAAGATTTTGCTCTTGAATTGTCAAACCAACTGCAACACCTTTTGATAATAAACCTCATAAGGTGTTCGCCAATTTAAACATTTTCTCGGTCGTAGATTAAGTCTAGCAACCTTTGTTTGTATGTATTGTTCATCCCACTGGTTAATATCTTGTTGCTTTGGAAAATATTCCCGAAGCAACCCATTGGTGTTCTCATTACTTCCTCTTTGCCAAGGCTGGCTTGGTGGTGGAAAGTAGAAGTTTGCTTTTAGACTGTCTGTTACTTGTTTGTGTTTGGCAAATTCTTTTCCCCTATCTGGCGTAATGGTAAACACAGGGTGATTGGCTAAAGCATGGATGATTGCTTGACTGATTAATTCTGCCTTTTTGGCTTTAGCGGTTGCACAAATCAAAAAGCGACTACATCTATCCACCAATGTCACAAGACAAGCCTTGCCTGATTTACCCAATACTGTATCAGCTTCCCAATCACCAATTCTTAGGCGTTCATTGGCAATCTGTGGTCTGTCTTTAAGATGATGAGTAATTGGTATCTTACCTCGCTTTTCTTCATGGTTTTTGGTGTGACGAGTTCTGCCTTTGTGCCTTAGCTTTCTTGTGGCAAGCTTACCATCCACATCAAATAAGCCCTTGTATAACCCTCGATAGATGGTTGCATAGCTAATCTGTATTTGACTGTCTTCATAGGCTAAACGATGTTGTATTTGCTCAGGTGACCATTGGTGGTTAAACAGCTTGTCTTGTACTAAGTTAAATACAAGTGGGTTATTAAGCTTTAACTTAGGGTGACAAGCCTGTCTTCTTGTTTGGTATAAGCAATTTGCCTTGGTTGCTGAATAATTGCCATCATAGCCATTTCTTTTTATCTCACGGCAAATGGTGGATTTGGCTCTGCCTAACCGTTTGGCAATCATACCAATGGATTTGCCCAAAGATAGTAAAACCATTATCTTTTCACGTTCATCTATGCTAAGATGTCTATAAGAAGTGTTCATATGCTTTAATGTCTTGTTTTGTGTGGTAACTTAATGATACATTAAATTGATGAACACTTCTTTTTTATTTGGTGTTGCGGTTAGATTGTAAATTCAAGCTTAATAATTCCGTCTGATACCAAAAAACCGCCGCATCAAACACGGCAACCGCTGCAGCGAAACTGACAATCAGACAGGTGGTGATGTGTTGGCGCGTCAAAATCGGTTCATAAGGCATGGTAAACTCAGCTACATGATGTCAATGAATGATAGGACAAGTGCCATGATGATATTGATAAATAGTTAAGTTATGATTACTAATTATACCACCAAAATGGCTGTTGCTTAGTTTACATGAAAATTACCAAGATTGCCATGTGAAATATACATGAGTTGTCTATTTAGATATATTATAACAACCAATCAATCGGCATTAAGCCAAGCAGTACAATTCCCATGCGATCTTTTAGGTTGGTGTTTGGTTCGTTGCGATACAGAGTTGGCGTGCCGTCATTGATCGTGTGCCACTCAAGCAGACCGCGATCGTTGAGTTTGAGTTCATAAGCCTGTCCGCGCAGTAGCTGCGGATTTTGTAGTGCGTGATGGATTTGACTGGCGAGCAAAGGATCGCGGATAAGTACGCCAAGTTCAGTATTGATATTGGCAGAGCGCGGATCGACATTATAAGAGCCGATGAACACAAGCGAGTGATCGACGGCAAAGGCTTTGGCGTGTAGGCTTGTGGTGCTGGCGTAGACTTTGTTACGCCAAAAGCGGTTGTCTTTCTCGCTTGATGCATTGGATTTGACTTCGTACAGCTTTACGCCAGCGGATAATAGGCGACTGCGCCAATGTGCATAGCCTGAATGTACCACACCGACATCGGTGGCATCAAATGAATTGGTCAAAACGCTTACCTTTACACCTTGATTGGCAAGCTTGGTGAGCGTCTCTACGCCATCTTTGGTTGGGACGAAATACGATGAAATGATGCTAAAATCTGACTTGGGCTTACCCAGTCGATTCTGTAGCTGTGCGACCAAATGTGTGTTGGTAGTGGCTTTAGCATTGCTAAGCTTTTCTACAGGATCGGCATACAGCTCAATGCGTGTCCAACGAAAAGGCACACGACGCGCGATCAAATCATCACCAATGGTGGAATTTTGTACCGCAAGACGATAGCTGCGGAGTGCGTGTTCGCCATCGGTCTGAGTACGGGTTAATTCATCCTTAATAATCGGATTGAGCAGTTCGCTGTATTTGCGATCATCTTTTTTGACCAATGTCTCAATATCATACGCCAAATCAGAATTCCAATACTGCTCAAAGCTGTCATTGATGTCTTGTACCACCGCGCCGACCAGTAGCACATCTAAGTCGGCAAAGCTATTATCACTGGCGTTATTTAAATATTCATTACCGATATTACGCCCACCGATGATGCTGATGCGATTATCAAAAGTCATGCTCTTATTGTGCATTCGCGCATTGATGCGCTTGGGCTCGGTGATGAAATTGACACTGCGGATTTTGCGGTGCGCCATCGGATTCATCAGGCGTACGGCAATGTTTGGATGTTCAGAAAATCTTAATAAAATCTGATCAAGCTCTTTTGAGCTGTTCATATCATCGAGCAATAGACGCACCATCACACCGCGTTCAGCCGCTTCCCACAGATCCTTGAGCATCATCTGTCCAGCTTCATCATTGTGCCAAATGTAGTATTGAATATCGATGGTCTGGGTGGCTAGATCTGATAAAATGCTGCGCGACACGAACGCGTCCGAGCCTTTGCTGATCGGATAATAGCCTGATAGCTTGGGATATTGTGCCGCTTGCTGATCTAGGCTGTCATTAAGCAGGCTCGGCTCTGCCAAATCACGCCCAACTTGGTTTAGTAGCTGCGATTGGATGGTGAGCGTTTGGCTTTTTGGCAAATGCGCAGTCTCAGGCAGGCTTTGACAAGCTGCCAAAATCAAGGCAAGACAAGGTGTAATCAGCAGGCGAGCAAATGATGACATAGCTATGATGGTAAATCGTGGCACAAAAGATGGAAAAATTGACAAATTGTAGCACATCCATGCGTCATGTTTTGTCAGAAAATTGTCAAAATCTGATAAAAATTAAGCGAATTTTATCAAGCAAAAAGCCCTGAAAAAATTCAGGGCTTAAGCATTACATCGCTACCAGAAATTACAGCTCTTTCCAGCGTTTTTGGCTTTCTTTGATGACTTCTTTGGCGACATCGACACCGAAGAAACCTTCAACTTTGGTTGTGCCTGCTTTTTTCAGATCTTTGTAGTGATTGAAATGAAACTCTAGTTGCTTGATCAGCTGTGCTGGCAGGTCTTCTAGGCTGTTGTAAGCATTGCCATTGTTGCGATCGTCTGCAGGTACGACGATGATTTTGTCATCGACTTCCCCATCATCGACAAACTTCATCACGCCGATGACTTTGGCTTGTAGGAAGATACCAGTGGTCAGTGGCTGCTCGGTGATGACCAGTGCGTCCAGCTCGTCGCCATCTTCGTCCAAGGTTTGTGGAATAAAGCCGTAGTTGCAAGGCTTAGCAAATGCAACAGGCTCAACACGGTCAAGCTCAAAGCACGCCAATTTACGATTCCACTCGATTTTGTGGTTTGAGCCAGTTGGGATTTCGATCACGACATTGATCACGCCGCCATCGACATCACCTGCGTCAAGAATTTGGTTAAAATCTGCCATGGGATTGCTCCAAAAAAGATAAAAGTTGTGTTGGATTTTAATGACTTAAAACTTGTTTATTCTATCGCATCTTGTGGTCTGAGTGCAACCGTCCCCGACAGACGCGCGGCAATATTTTTGATGAATTTTTCGATAAACTCACCCATCTTACTATCGTCAAACAGCCCATAGCTTTCAAGCTTTGCCATCGGCATACCCGCATAGCCACACGGATTGATGGCGTTGAACGCAGATAAGTCATTGACAAGATTAATCGCGATGCCATGATAGCTAAAGCCTTGCTTGATCTTAAAGCCTAAGCTTGCGATTTTGCCCAGCATATCACCGTCATGATTATAAATATACACCCCTGGGGCGTCGCGGCGCGCTTTGGCAATTAGGCTATCAGGCAGATAATCGCTCACCACATCTTCGATCGCTTGCTCGGCATGGCTCACTAGATCACGCACGCCAAAGCTTAATTTGTGCAAATCTAATAGCCAATAAACCACCAGCTGTCCTTTGCCATGCCATGTCACCTGTCCACCGCGATCGGTTTTGATGATGGGTGTGTCGGTCTTGTATAAAATGTGTTCAGGCTTGCCTGCTTGCCCAAGCGTATAGACATCCTGATGCTCGACGATCCACAGCTCGTCAGGGTGTGATTTATCCTGTTTTTTATCATCGATGCGCAAGAGTGTGTGGCTGAGCATCGCATCATGCGTGGCGTTGTATTCAGCATCATCGAGCAGGTGAATTTTTAGAGTATCGCTGTCAAGGGCGTGTAAATCAGTGTATTGGCTTGGGGTGATGGTTGTCATGATGTTATCTTTATTATAAAGTAAAAGTGTAATAAATTTATCAATATTGATTGATGATAAAATGGTTAAATGCAATGAAATGCCATAGCATCAATCATCAAAATTTGCCTTTATGATAAGCATATCCCAGCGATTATGCAATGATTTTTCTTGCTAAATTCACCATTTTTCAAACAAATGGCCAAGATTTAGTTATAAAACCCTGCAAAATGACGCATTTTATAGTATCATGTCTGTTTTTAATTCTTATAAAAAAGGATGGCTATGGTCATGACCGCACCGACCGCGAATACACAGCCCATTATTACTTCATTGCTTGATAATGATTTGTACAAATTCACCATGCTGCAAGCCATGCTGCATCAGTTTCCGCAGACGCACGGCGTGTATCGTTTCCGCTGCCGCAATCATGATGACACGGTATATCCATTAAGTGAAATTAAACAAGACTTAGAAATTCAGCTTGACTATCTATGCCAATTACGCTTTAGTCAAGATGAATTAGATTATTTGCGTAGTTTTCGTTTTATTAAGTCTGATTTTGTTGATTATTTAGAATTATTCGCATTAAAACGCCGCTTTGTCACCGTTTCGGTCGATGATGAAGGGCATCTGAACATTGACATCGAAGGCCCGATGATTCAGGCGATGTTTTTTGAGATTTTTGTGCTGTGTATCGTCAGCGAGCTGTACTATGCGCGCCTAGATACCAAGGCATTGCTAGAAGAAGGGCAGCGACGACTTGATGAGAAAGTCGCGGCATTGCACGATTATCAAGCCAAACAAATGGCAGATGGTTCGTACGAGACCACGCCATTTGTCGTCGCTGATTTTGGTACGCGCCGCAGATTTAGCAAGGTGTGGCATTATCATGTGGTGGAGACTTTGTCCAAGGCGTGTCCTGAGATTGTGCGTGGCACATCGAATGTCTATCTTGCCAAAAAGCTTGGCATCACGCCGATTGGCACGATGGCGCACGAGTTCATGCAGGCGTTTCAGGCGCTTGATGTGCGATTGCGCGACAGCCAAAAAGCGGCGCTGGAGTGCTGGGTGCGTGAATATCGCGGCGATCTTGGCATTGCGCTGACGGATGTCGTCGGTATGGATGCGTTTTTGCGTGATTTTGATTTGTACTTTGCCAAGCTGTTTGACGGCTTGCGACACGACAGCGGCGATCCGTATGAATGGGGTGATAAGGCGATCAATCATTATCATAAGCTAAAAATCGACCCAAAAACCAAGGGCCTGACTTTCAGCGATGGTCTGAACTTACAAAAAGCGTGGGATCTGCACCAGTATTTCAAAGGGCGGATTAAGACAGGCTTTGGTATCGGCACGAATCTGACCAATGACATGGGTGTAACGCCGCTCAATATCGTGTTAAAACTTGTGGCGTGTAATGGTCAGCCAGTGGCAAAATTATCCGACAGTCCTGGTAAGACGATGATCGAAGATGATACCTATCTGGCGTATCTTAAGCAGGTCTTTGAAATCAAAGAGTGAGCTTGGGTTAAAATTTAGCAAAAAGCAGGGCGGTTTGATGACTTCCCTGCTTTTTATGCTGATAAATCAAATTTATAGTTATCAATCAAGCATCAGTTTTGGTATCGCCAACTTCAGCATTAGTAAAGGCGGATTGTAAGGCGGTCTCAACCGCATCAATGCGCGCTTGACAAACCTTATATGCCGCCAATGATTCTTCGACAATGGCGACTAAGTTGTCAATGTCTAATTCGTCCGATCGCTCAAGGTGATCGGCGTTTTTTTTCAAGATGTGATAAGCGTCTTTGAAAGTCTCTGGGGTGCTCATGATAATTCCGTGAATAACATACTTGTTGTGCATTGTAGCGAATTTTGCAGGCTTTGTTAAGGGTTTGGGCATAAGTTTTAACACTTGGGTCAATGTTTGCGCTGAATGCTTGAGCTGATAGTTTGCCGATTTTTATCTATAAGCTTACAAAACTGTTGCAAATTCTTGACAATTTGTTATGATAGCGACAAAGCGATGGACAATTTACTTAGGATAAAGGGCTTATGGTGACAGATCGCCATGAGTTTTTGTCGTATCTGTAACTTTTTATCGCCTTTGCTTGCTGTGGAGAATGCGCATTGCTTGGCATTTGGCTGCGGTAAGCTGGTTTGTATTAAGGATGAATTATGACACAGACAACTCAACAAGAGTCGGATTTCACATTACGCACCGACTTTCAGCATGATGATAACAGCACGCCGCCATCAGGCAAAGTGCGTAACGACGCCATCAAAGGCATCGTCATCACTGCCATCGCAGCGATTGTTGCCTATTTTCTATCGAGCGCATTGCCGTTTGAGCCGCTTGCAAACAAGGGTTTGGCATTGGCGACATTCATCGGTATCTTGTGGCTGACTGAAGCCATTCATGTGACAGCGACGGCAATCTTGGTGCCGCTGCTTGCAATCTTTATCGGCATTCCAGAATTTGACACCAAAAAAGCCCTAACCAGCTTTGCTGATCCGATCATTTTCGTCTTCTTCGGTGGCTTTGCGCTTGCGGCGACTTTGCATGTGCAAAAGCTTGACCGCAAGATTGCTTTTGGCTTGATTAACCTTGCAGGTGGTCACTTGGGCCGTGCGGTGATCATGATGTTTGCCGTGACTGCAGGTCTGTCAATGTGGATCAGTAACACCGCGACTGCCGCGATGATGCTGCCACTTGCCATTGGTATCCTAACTTCTGTTGATGAGACCAAAGATCGCAATACCTTTATCTTTGTGCTATTGGGTATCGCTTATTCTGCATCGATCGGTGGCTTGGGTACGATGGTTGGTTCACCGCCGAACGCCATTGCTGCCAAAGAGCTGGACATTGGCTTTAGCGAGTGGATGGGCTTTGGTCTGCCGATGATGCTCGTGATGATGCCGCTGCTGCTAGGCATGATGTATCTGGTACTGCGCCCGAAGCTGAACCAAAAAATTGTGATGGTTGAGCAAGA